>NZ_QKXH01000003.1 GCF_003254745.1 Flavobacterium aquariorum
CTAACAGCCACTACAACGGATTTGGGCATTGGGCTTAATGGAAAGAGGGTTTTGTACTTGGGATGATTTGGCAAATCCGAAGAATGGGCTTAATTTAGTCCCAAACCCGCTGTAGTGCCAAGACGTTGGCAGTAATACTGAAAAAAAATGAGTGAAAAGAAAGAATTTAGAGTTCTAATTCCAGACGAAGAATATCAAATTATTGAATTCAAACAAGAAAATTTGCCAGCGGTTGGGGTTGTAAATTTAAGTCTAATTGAATTTGAACCTAAAGAAGTTTTTTCTTGGCATTGCTCAATAATGATAAACTTTGAAAACTTTATCGAAAATGGAATGCCTGCAAATAATGATGTTTTAATTGCTGAAAAATTTGAAGATTTTTTATCCGAAAACATAAAAGGTGCTGACAAAGAAAAACCAAATGCATTATTTCTAGCGAGAATTACTTGGAACGAAACAAGAGAACTAATTTGGAGAGTTTACAATGCTAAAATAGTAAACGAATTTTTGGAAAAAATAATTGACGAAAAAAAATATCCATTTCAATTCGATTACAGAATTGACGATGATGAAGAATGGAAACTTGCTGAATGGCATTTACAAAGCGTAAAATAAAGTACTACTGCCAACACACGCTACAAGCAATTTGGGTATTAGGCTTAATGGAAAAATTGGTTTGTATTTGGAAGATTTGGCAAATCCGAAAGATAACGCTGATTTAGTCCCAAACTGCTTGTAGCGCGAGAACGTTACCAGCAATAGTCGAGCTACACGGAGAAAAAAAAACGAATTAAATAAATGGAAAAACAAGCAAAAGTAACTGTCAAAGGAACAGGACAACTTAATGGTTCAAAAACTATTAATAAAACAGTAACTATGGATGCTTCTATGGCAAAACATTTTACTGGTGGAAGTAGATATGATGTTATAGAAGATTTTGTTAGAACTCATTATCCTGGAATGAAATTCAATCCTAAAAATTTTTCTGCAAATGTAATTTATAATGTGTCTAGCAATGATAACACTTCAAATAAAGGTTCTTTTTTGGGTAGAATATTTGGAAGTAATAATGATGAGGAAGAAGAAATTGAAGAAAGAGTAACTAAACCAAAAGTTGAGAAAACCAAACTTACCGAAGAACAAAAAGAACTTTTACGATTTAGAGATGAGGAAGATAAAAGACAAGCAAAACTGAAAGATGAAGAATATCAAAGAGCAAACAAAATAAAAGAAGATGAATTTAATAGACAACACAAATTAAATTTAGACGAATTAAATAAAATTGAACAACAACGAATTAATAAAGAAACTGAAAGAAATTTATTAAAATCAAACAATGAACTCTCTCGAATTGAAAAAATAAATTCATTAATTGATTTTCACAATTTAAATTCTGCTCAAGAAATAGAAACTCATCTTGAAAACTTGCTAATTTCAATATCAGGTTTTAGCCTATCAAAAGAGCATAAGAATGAAAATTTTTATAATGACAAAATGATAAACAAATATAAAATTTGTTTAGAAAAACTGAAAGTAGTTTCACAAAATCCCGAAAGACTTAAATATTTTATTAAAGAATATAAAAAAATTCGCAACAAACGAGTTTTAGGTAAAATTATTGGATTTATAAAAAGCCTAGATGCGAGTAATCAACAATAGATGGAAGAAAACAATATATTAAGTGAAAAATTAGAAATCAGAAATAGTATAATTAATTTCAAAAATGATGTTGATGTACAAAAACTTCAATCTTTATATTTTTCAAAATCCTTTTCTGAAATACTTTCTATCAGCAGACGAGAAATTAGTCATAGTTCGTTTATAGCTTGGCTATTAGACAATAAAGAAAATCATTTACTATCCTTTTTCACAATTCAAAAATTTTTAGAAATAATTATTGTAAGATGTTCAACTGAATTAGAAAAAAAGCATCCTCCTTTTTTTAATTCAGTTTTAACAGATAATTACTCTATAAAATCTGTAATTATTGAAAAAGAAAAAGGTTTGGGTAAATTTGGCAGACTTGATATTTACGCAGAAATTTTGCTCTTAATTGATAATACAGAACAAAAGGTAAAACTTATCATTGAAAATAAAGTTGAAAGTAAAGAAAATAATGACCAAACAAATGGTTATTATCAATACTTTAATGAAAGTAAAAAAGAAAATGAGATTATTTTTTATATTTATTTAACAGCAATTCCAACGTTAGAATTAGACCAACTAAATGAACCTGAATGTAGTTGTAAAAATTTCACTCAAATTAATTACCAAGATTTAGTAGATTATTTAATTGAACCTGCCTTAAACCAAAATATTTCAGATAAAACAAAATTCATATTAAAAGAGTATTTACAATCATTAAGTCAACCATCTCTTGAAGATGAAACTACAAAACAAAAACAAGGTTTAATTATGGCTCTTGGAAAAGAAGAAAAAGAATTACTTTCAAACTTTTGGAAGAAAAATGAAAAATTAATTATGTCTGCAATGTACGCAATAAGTACAGATGACACTCAAGACGAAGAAGTTAGAGAAACAACTAACAAAGCATTAAATGCCTTAACTTCAAGTAATAGGGATTATAGTACGATAAGTTTATATCTTGATGAAAATTTAATAGTAAGCAATTTTAGAAAATCTGATATTGGATTTTACACAGTAAAATTATTAGATGAAAAAGGCTTAATTGATGAAAATATATTTAATTTTTTGAGAGAAGATAAAAGCTGTAATTTTCAATTAATAAGAACCAAACAAGAAGTTAATACTGAAACTGAATTAAAAAAATATCGTGTAAATGGTAAACCTGAATTAATTTATGAAGGAGAAAGATATTATGTAGCAAGAAATTGGGGAAAGGTAAATGGTTTTGACAATACTGAAAGACTAATTGAGAAAATAACTGATAAATTCCCAAGTATTAAATACAAAAGAAACGACTAATTCCAACGTAAAAGAAAAAACTACTGCTGGTAACACACGCTACAAGCAATTTGGGGATTAGGCTTAATTTGAAATTGGTTTTGTAATTGGAAGATTTGGCAAATCCGAATAATGGGCTTAATTTAGTCCCAAACTGCTTGTAGCGCGGGGACGTTGGTGGTAACCTTCAAAAAAATGACGCAATTAAGAAAAAATGGAGAATATTAAAATAACAAAAGTTGATCTAACCGAAATTTTCAAATTGCAAAAAATTGGCAGAAAAACGTTTGAAGAAACATTTTCAGAATCGAACTCTGAAGAAAATATGAAAAACTATTTGGAAGAAGGATTTTCTATTGAAAAACTTACTGCTGAACTAAATGAAAAAAACTCTGAATTTTATTTCGCTTCACTTTCTGATGAAATAATTGGTTACCTAAAAATTAATTTTGGAGATTCACAAACAGAATTAAAAGACAGTAAAGCGTTGGAAATCGAACGAATTTATGTTTCAAGAGAATTTCACGGAAAAAGTATTGGACAATTACTTTATGACAAAGCAATTGAAATAGCAAAACAGAAAGATGTAGAATATGTTTGGCTTGGTGTTTGGGAAGAAAATCCAAGAGCAATAAGTTTTTATAAAAAAAATGGTTTCGTTGAATTTGACAAACACTTTTTTAAATTAGGTGACGATGAACAAACTGACATAATGATGAAACTCAAATTGAATTAATAAATTGAGTAAAAAAGGCAACCACCAACACACGTCTTGCGCCATTTGCGAATTTAGTGGAATTACCGTTTTTTTATCATATTTTCGTAAAGCCGAAAATACTCGTCTTCGTAAGTCGCAAACGGCGCAAGGCGCGAGAACGTTGTGTGCAAGGCTAAACGACCTCTTCATCCAAACTTGAGCAAACGATTTTTGAAATAGAAATTTAATATATTTACAATGCCAAAATGTTTTTTAAAACAACACTATTATGGACATTACAAATCTTCCCGAACATTTATTTGAAGGTAACTACACGGGCACATCAGACCTGCAAATTGCTAATTACGAGGTGTATAAACATGTTTCCAAAAATAAGATTAACCTAAACAAAAATGTATTCAGTTTTTTGTTGGACGGACAAAAGGACATTCACTTTTCTAATGACATCGTTTCAATAGATCATACACAATCCTTGCTCCTTGCGTCGGGGAATTTTTTAACAACAGAAATTGTTGGGGCAAATAATTATAGTTGCCTACTCTTTTTCTTTTCTCAAAAAAACATTAATGATTTTTTATTGGAATATGGGCATTTATTTAACCCAAATGACTTTAATAAAGCAGCTACCAGTAGTCCTTATTTCCTTATGAAAAAAGACAATTTTATTATCCATTTTATTAATTCTATTAAACAAATTTATGGCTTGAATCAAACAATCTCTCAAAAGATTCTGGAATTGAAATTTGAAGAAATTATGCTGTATCTGGCTGATAAGTATGGGCAAAGTTTTTTTGTTTATCTACATTCATTGTTAATCAACGAAAGAGAATTATCTTTTAAAATGGTCATTGAAAAAAATCTGTACACGAGTTTGAATATTGAAGAGGTCGCTTTTCTATGCAATATGAGTTTATCTACTTTTAAGCGAAAATTTACACAATTATATCAAGAGTCTCCTGGAAAATGGTTTCAACTAAAACGGCTCAACAAAGCCAAAAAAATATTGCTTAATAATGAAGCGACACCATCAGAAATCTATATGGACTTTGGTTATGATAGCTTATCAAATTTTAGCACAGCCTTTAAAAATGAATTTGGTTACAGTCCAAAAAACATTATGAAAACTTGACCTTTTTTCATAAGTTTTTGAACTAAATAAAAAAGCCTCACAAGCTTCAATGAGCTACATTTGTTAAAACAAAATTGGTTTAATTTAAAAATATAAAGACATGAAAAAATTAGGACTATTAGTTCGACTAGAAGCAAAAGCTGGAAAAGAAAAAAATGTTGAAGAGTTTATTACAAGTGCATTGCCACTTGCTAATGAAGAAGCGGGTACTATTACATGGTATGCGTTCCGTATTGACGCTTCTACATTTGGCATTTTTGACACTTTTTCAGATGAAGATGGCAGAGAAGCACATCTTGGTGGTAAGATTGCAAAGGCGTTAATGGAAAATGCACCTGAATTGTTGGCTACTGCACCATCTATTGAGAAATTGGACGTTTTAGCGGCTAAATAAACATACCACAATTATTATAAAATGGCAGCCTGTCAAAGTTCTGTAAATGAATTTGGACAGGTTGCCTTTGTTTACAAAACAGCTTGATAATAAATTAAGCTTAGACTGACGAAGAAACCCAGCACACAACAGCCGGTAAGCAAAATTGCCGGGTTTTCGGTAGCCGGAAGTTGTGGTTTCACGAATAATATTTATCTTCGGCAGAGAGAACTCGGATCGCTTTGGTCGGCAACTTCGCTTACCGGCGGCACGTTAGGATGTATAGCTCCGTTGACGAGAAACAGCTGAATTTAATCGGGCGTTTTAGTTCGTAAAAGCAAAATGAAACAGAAACCAAGCCGACCGAAAACGGAACCGAAATTCAGCACTTAATTATTGCGGAAAAACAAAACGTGAACCGTTTTTTGGACAATCGAAAGCGGATTTTTTTTGAAATTTAACTGAAAGTTGAAACTCAAAAGCGAAAACTAATTGGAATGGAAAATCGGAAGGCGGAAAAGCTTGCCGAAATTGGAATCGATAATTGAAATGTCAAATCGTTCGTGCTCAACATACGTGTCGCTACACATCCTAACACACGCTACAAGCAATTTGGGTAATTGGCTTAATTTAAATATGGTTTTGTATTTGATAGATTTGGCAAATCCGAAGAATGGTTTTAATTTAGTCCCAAACTGCTTGTAGCGCGAGAACGTTACCAGCAATTTTACCAAAAAAAATCACATAAAAAAGAAACAAATATATAATGATTAAAATATTAAAATTCCTTTTATTTATTCCATTAATTTCTTTCGGGCAAGAAAAAAGCGAAACTAAATCTGAATATCCAAATTATGTTGGAGACATCGAATTTAATTCTGAAATTGACAATAAAGATTTTGAGATATGCAATTTAAAACATATTTATCAATACTTCAATAATTCTGGCGCTTTAGAATATGAAGGAGAAAAATTGGCTATTGAAAAAGAGTTTGCTGAAAAATATAAATCAGAAATCATTAAAAATGAAACAGGGTTAATTAGAATTAATTTTGTTGTTAACTGCAAAGGAAAAACAGATAGATTTCGTTTGATTTCTATGGGCGAAAATTATGAAGAAAAAGTTTTTGTTAAATCAATAACAGAACAACTTATGAGTATTACAAAAAACTTAAAAGGTTGGAAAGTGAAAAAATACAATCAAAAAGAAATCGATTATTATCAATACTTGATTTTTAAAATAGAAAATGGACAATTAAAAGAAATATTACCTTGAGAAATTTAACTTACTTATTTTTACTTTGCCCTATTTATTTATTTTCTCAACCAAATTGTAATGCTTATTTGTACAAAGGTGATACCTTAGAATATAAAGCCTGTATTGAAGCAGAAAAAACGGAAAAACTCTATCAATTTCAAAGAGAGTTTCAAGAAACTCTTGATAATGCAATTAAAATTTGTCCAAATTTCGCATATGCTTACAGAGAAAAATCAACAGCTTATTTAAAAAGTGGAGACTTTTTAACTTGGAAAAAATTAATAGACAAAGCAGTTGATTTAGATTTTAGTTTAAATTTAGGTTATCGTGCTTGGTGTCGTTATCAATTTTTTAGAGATTATAATGGGGCCATAAAAGACATTGAAAAACTGGATAGTTTGGCAAATTATAATATTGGATATTCATCAAATGGAGATTATCATTTGAATATCACAAAAGGGATGTGCTATAGCGCAATAAATCAAAAGAAAAAAGCAATCAAAATATTCAACGAACAATTAGAAACAAAAGATTATTTGCCTGGATTATATGATTATTATCAACTAGGCGTAACATATTATGAAGTTAAAGATTATTCAAATGCTTTAAAATCATTTAGAAAGCAAAGCGAGATAAATGAGTTTGCTGACAATTCCTATTATAAATGTAAGGTTTACAAAACATTAAAAAACCAAAAAGAATATAAAAAATATAAAGAAATTGCGTTAGAACTGTATGCTGAAAATAAAAAAATGTTCGATCCTTATACTCGACATTTTAATAGTGTCTATTATGAAACAATTAAAAATGAATAAAAACTGCTGGTAACAGCTACTACAACGGATTTGGACAATTGGCTTAATGGAAAGATGGTTTTGTATTTGGGATGATTTTGCTAATCCGAAGAATGGTGTTATTTTAGTCCCAAACCCGCTGTAGTACCAGAACGTTAGTGGCTATTTTACCGGAAAACAACGAAAATGAAAAGAATATTCTACTTTTTTTTAATTCTTAATTTCAATTTTTGCTTCTCGCAGTTTGGAATAATAAATGATTTGGACGGATTTGTAAATGTTAGAAGTTCAGCCGAAAAAGGAAACAATATATCTGATAAATTGGAAAATGGTTTTATAGTTTATTATTTTGAACCTGAAGGAAATTGGGTAAATATTAACTACAAAAAGAACGGAAAAGAATTAAACAGATATATTTACAAAGACAGAATTAAATACATAACCGATTTTACAAATATTCCATTGAAATCAAATCTTAATGGAAAAGTAAAATTGGAAAATGAAAACGTAAAAATTGAAATTAGTGAAACTAAATTTATCAAAGAAAAACACAAACTGAAATTTTACAAAAACGAAAAAACTCAATTAGACAAAATTGATAATTTGCAAATATTTGGAACAGATGGAAATATTCCGAAAAGAGAATATAAATCAATCCAAATTGAAATAAATAATGTAAAAATAGAATTACCAAATATTGCTTTGAAGAATTTATACGAACCAAGTTTGTATAATTCAAAAGCAAACTATGACGAAAAAAATGATATTTTATATATTTTATCGTCAAATAGTGACGGAGCAGGTAGTTATGAAATTATATGGATTATTGAAAAGAAGAAATACAAAAACAGAATTGAAGCATATGGATTCTAACAAAAAAAACAGCCACTAACAGCCGTTTGGCGAGATTGGGGTTTTAGGCTGAATTTAAAGTTGGTTTTGTATTTGGAATATTTAGCAAATCCGAAGAATGGGCTTAATTTAGTCCCAAACCCGCTGTAGTGCCAGAACGTTAGCTGTGATTTTACCGAAACACTGTTTCAAACCTCACAGAAAAACAATTTGAACTTTACAGAAAAACAATATCATTAAAGCTGTTTTAATTTTGTCAAATAATTTTAAAATATAATAAAAATGGCAAAGACAGTAATTATCACAGGTGGAACAACAGGTATTGGCAAAGCAACAGCTCTGCATTTTGCAAAAAATGGATACAATGTTGTTATTACAAGTAGAAATGCGAACAAAGAAACGGAAGTTTTGGAAGAATTTAAAAAAGAAGGTGCAGAGGTAACTTTCTTTCCTTTAGATGTAACGCGTGAAGAACAAGTTAAAAACGTAATTGACAAAACGGTTGAAAAATTTGGAAAATTAGATTCTATCGTAAACAATTCAGGAGTTTCTTTAGGAAATGCTTTATTGGCTGATACAGAATCGGACGAACTGAAACAAATGCTGGAAACTAATGTAATGGGTGTTTATTACGGAATGAAACACGCCATTAATGCAATGTTGAAAACAGGTGGCGGAACTATCGTAAACCTTGCTTCCATAGCAGGTTTGAATGGATTAGTAAGCACGGCTCAATACAACGCTTCTAAACACGCCGTTGTTGGTTTAACCAAAGGTGGTGCATTGGATTACGCTACCAAAAATATTCGTATAAATGCAGTTGCACCAGGAGCAATTAAAACCGATATTTTGAAAAATGCAATTGCTTCGGGAACTTATGATGTTTCGGGAATTGAAGCATTGCACCCAATGAAACGTCTAGGTGAACCGGAAGATATTGCAAAAGGAATTTTCTTTTTGGCTTCAGACGAAAATCCTTTTATGACGGGAACTGTATTGAGTATTGACGGTGGCTATAATGCAAAATAATCAAAATAAATAAATCCCTAAATTGGCTGTCTAAAAAGAGACAGCCTTTTATATTTAAAAAATTAATAAAAATGGATATAATGCAAAACACTATAAATTGGTATAACGGAGAAATATTTGAGGGAAAATTTATCCTCGGATTTGGATTTTTCTTAATCTTAACGGCTTTACTATTTTACTTTTTAGGGAATACGCCAACCGCAAAAGCATTGTTGATTCCAATGTTGGTTATAGGTATATTTTTTTCTATAACAGGTGCAAATATGATTCGTTCCAACGGAAAACAAAAGCAAGAAATTGAAAAAAAATATGAGCAAAACCCAAAAGAATTTATAAATACCGAAATTAAACGTGTAGATGATTTTCAATATTTATACCCAATGTCTATCGCTATTAGTTTGGCTTGTTTTCTCATAGCCATTGCCCTGCTTTATCTTACACAAAATGTCCATTTAAAAGCAATCGCCATTTCATTAATCTTATTTGGGATGGCTTTTGCGGTAATCGATTATTTTTCAAAAGAAAGAGCAACAATTTATTACGAACAATTAAAATCATAATTCTGAAATAATGATTGAAGATAGAATCCGAATTAATATTTTGTTTTCTTGCACATCGCAAGAGAAAAAAAATTTTGATCCTTTTGTTCAAGACCACGCTTTGGTCTGTGTTCTAAACGGAAGAATGGTAATTAACGACGGCATAGAAACCTTTCAGTATAACAAAGGCGATATTGGTTTTGTATCAAAAAATCAATTAGTAAAAACCCAAAAAATCCCTCAAGACAATAAACCCTTTATGAGTATCAGCATTTTTTTACCCAAAGAAACGTTGTATAATTATTCAAAAGAACACAATATTTTACCAAAAGGAAATTATTTAGGAAAACCTAATTTTATATTTCAACCCGACCCATTTTTAAAAGGGTTTTTCGATTCTATGCTTCCTTATTTTGAAAATCAAGAGGCACTCACCAATAATTTAGCGACTATTAAAACTTTTGAGATTATTGAACTTTTGCTTCGGTATACCACAATTCAAAATTTACTTTTCAATTTCGAAGACGATTTTAAAATTGACTTGGAAGCGTATATGAACAAAAATTATATGCACAATATTCCGTTGGCGCAATTTGCAAAACTCACAGGTAGGAGTATTTCAACATTTAAAAGAGATTTCCAGGAAATTTTCAATCAAACCCCTAACAAATGGCTTATCAAAAAGCGATTAGATTTAGCCCACTTTTTAATATCAAAACAAGGCAAAAAGCCCAATGAAATTTATGACGATGTAGGTTTTATAAATTTCTCTCATTTTTCAAGAAGTTTCAAAGCAGAATTTGGAATAAACCCTTCAGAAATAGAAAAAAACCACAGCTAATAGCTACAACGGATTTGGGCAATAGGCTTAATGGGAAGTTGGTTTTGTATTTGGGAAGTTTAGGCTAATCCGAAAATAAGGCTTAATTTAGTCCCAAACCCGCTGTAGTACCAAGAAGTTAGCGGTCAGTTGAGCAAAAATTGAGTAATAATGAAACGATTACTAACATTAACTACAACATATAATTTTATTACAACTTGGACATGCTAACTTAGCCACTACAGAAAGTTAAGAAATAATCTTAATTTTAACCTATGAAACAAGTGCGCAAAATTTATGACAAAGCTTTTAAATATAAAGTCGTTCAATTGAGTTATGAGAGAACAAATGTATCAGAACTTGCCAGAGAGTTGGGAATAACAGCACCACAGTTGTATAAATGGCGTAAAGAGTTCGAGGAATTTGGAGAAGGAAGTTTTCCTGGGAAAGGGAATTTAAAACTAACTCCTGAGCAAGAAAAAATCCACGAACTAGAGAAAAAACTCAAAGATGCCGAGTTAGAACGCGATATATTAAAAAAAGCAATCGGCATTTTTTCCAAGAGCGTTCGATGATTTATAGTTTCATAAAAAGCAATGAACAACTATTCCCGATTGAAAAAATGTGCAAAGTTCTACAAGTAAGTAGCGGAAGTTATTACCGATGGAAAAAACAAGCAATCACCGCAAGACAACAACTAAAAATTGCCATAAAAGAACAGATAACATTGATTTATTTTGGAGCCAAACAAAGATATGGAAGTCCTAGAATAACATTGGAATTACAGCATTTAGGTTACAAAGTTTCACGAATTACAGTTGCAAAATACATGAAAGAACTTGGCTTACGAAGCAAATTAAACAAAAAGTTCAAAGTAACAACCAACTCAAATCATAATTATTTAGTTGTCGAAAATGTATTAAACAGAGAGTTTATTGTAAAAATGCCTTCAAAAGTTTGGGTTTCGGATATTACATATATTAAAACTAAAGAGGGATTTGTATACCTGACCACTATTATGGATTTATACGATAGAAAAATTATCGGCTGGAGTCTAAGCGATGGAATGAGTACTGCGGAGACAACGCTTGGAGCTTGGAAAATGGCAATTAAAAATCGAGATATTGAAGAAGGTTTGATTTTTCATTCTGACAGAGGTGTCCAATATGTCAGCAAAAAGTTTGTAAATGTTCTTGATTCCTATAAAAAAATAATCCGCCGTATGAGTCGTAAAGGAAATTGTTGGGATAATGCTGTAGCGGAAAGCTTCTTCAAATCTTTGAAAACCGAATTGATTTATGGGAACAAACTGATTTCTAAAGAACAAATGAAACTGGAAATCTTTGACCCGAGCAAAGCGAACTGGCGTAGCAATATATTGAAATTTGGTACAACAGAAAAAGAAGACATTCTACTTTGAACTATGCAACTATTGAAGAATTTAATAATCAAATTAATTACAAAAATGTAGCTTAACTTAATGTGTAGTTTTTATTTGCATATCCAAACCATTACTGCCTTTAAAAATGCAGCCGGTCAGAAGTAATAAGTATAACTGACAATTTTAAGATGGAATTATGCTGTTAAACGCAAGAGTTACTCCGAAAATGTTTCTCCTGATTCACTTTAGCAATTAAAATAAAGCTAAGTAAAGTAGTCCGAAAATAATACGCGCAGCCATTAACAACGGTTTGACAATATTGAATTTTAGGCTTAATTTAAAAATGGTTTTGTGCTTACAAAGTCAGTCTTTAATAGAAATTTAAGATTTTTTAAAATCAATCATATATCTAAAAACCAATACATTACAATCAACTTTTAAAAATATTTTGTAAATTCATGACCTTAAAAATTATGAATTATGCGAATCAATTACTATTTATTTTGTTCTATTTTAATTTGCTGTTCATGTACAAAAAATAAAACAGCAAATGAAACTAAGTCCGTGTCCAGTAACTATAGTTGTAGCACACCTGAAGTAACAGACAAAAACTGGTATTCTTCTGGCAAAAAAGCACCTTTATTTAAAGGGTTAGATGGCCTTCATTTTCCCGTTTCAACAAAAAATATAGAAGCACAAAAATATTTTGATCAGGGATTAATGCTTTCCTTTGGATTTAATCATGCTGAAGCGGCACGCTCCTTTTTTGAGATTACACGACAAGAACCTAAATGCGCAATGGGTTGGTGGGGTTTTGCATATGTTCTTGGACCAAACTACAATGCCGGAATGGAGAAAGATAATTTTCTACGAGCTTACAACGCTGTAAAAAAAGCAAAATCATATTCGGCCTCATGCACAGAAAAAGAAAAAGATTTGATCGATGCCTTAACGTATCGCTATTCCAACGATACCACTATTGTGCGTTCTGTACTCGATTCATCTTATGCTGTCGCCATGCGCAAAGTATATAAAAAATATTCAAAGGATGTAACTGTAGGTGCGCTTTTTGCAGAATCATTAATGAATCTTCATCCCTGGAATTTATGGAATAAAGACGGAACACCTCAGCCTTGGACACCTGAGATAATAACAGTGCTCAAAAAATGTTTGCAATTAGAACCAAAACATGCCGCCGCAAACCATTTTTATATACATGCCGAAGAAATGTCTCAGAAACCGGAAAATGCCGAAGCCAGCGCAGACTTACTTCACGATTTAGTTCCTGGTTCCGGACATTTAGTACATATGCCATCGCATATTTATATAAGAACCGGACGATATCACGATGGTGTCACAACCAATCAGAAAGCAGTTGAAATTGACAGTTTATATATTGATGCATGCCATGCCCAAGGAGCGTATCCCCTTGCCTATTATCCCCATAATCATCACTTCATTGCGGCCTGTGCCACACTTAGCGGAGAAAGCAAAATTGCCCTGAAAGGTGCGCTAGCAACAGCAAACCATGCCCACAAAAAATTACTGCTCGATCCAGCTTGGTCCACTTTACAACATTATTATTCAATTCCTTGGTATGTAGAGATAAAACTTGGTTTATGGGCAGCTATCCTGAAATCTCCTGCTCCTGAAAAAGAGTTTGAATATCCCTCTGTTGTTTGGCATTATGCCCAAGGAATGGCAATGCTTTCTAAAAATCAGCCAGCAGAAGCAAAAAAACATCTTACCACGATGAGAAAAATAATGGACGATCCCAAAATAAAAGATTTGACAATTTGGGGTATTAACCATGTATTTGACTTATGTAAAATAGCCACGAAAACTTTGGAAGGAGAAATTAATGCCAATGAAAAAAATTATGTAAAGGCCATTTCACTTTTGAAGGAAGCTGTCGCAAAAGAAGACGCACTAAATTATAATGAACCACCAGATTGGTTTTTTTCTGTTCGACATCATTTAGGAGCAGTTTTAATTGATGCAGGAAAATATAAAGATGCTGTAAAAATATATGAAGAAGATTTAAAAAACTTCCGTAATAACGGCTGGGCTTTAAAAGGGCTGATGAATGCCTACGAAAAGCTTGGCGATAAAAAAAGATATGAAGAAACAAAAATTCGCTTTAATGAAGCTTGGAAATATGCTGATATTGAAATTACTTCTTCAAGAATATTATAAAACCTAAACACGAATATCTAATAATCAAATCTAACTGAAAGCCATTTTGACATTAACAACAGAGATGTTTGCAACAGCTGGTAATAAGTGGAGAATCACATCTAAATGATAACAAATCTGATAGAAATATGTGCAAAGTTTTTAATACAATTGGTTGTCTGAATTATATCCAGTACCATTTAAATAATCACAATATTGATGAATTTAATTCGATAAACGAATTAATTAATTTTCAGAGAGATTATCATTTTACGCAGCAACAAATCATTTCAAATCATACGCGGCTAATCGAACAAGAGAAAATTACTCTTGAAAAAGATATAGTACAATTAAACGACACCATTTCGACAAAAATAATTGAACTCCAAGAACGTTTAAAGGAACGGCTAAATAACTTGGATCAACAAACTAAAAATCTACCCTTAACCCATTCTAAAATCATTCCAACTCTAATAGACTATTATAAAAACCTCATCATTTGCATAAAAATTTTGTTTGCACACCTTACATTTTATTCAAAGCTTTTTATTGAACTACGCCCAAAAAGATTGCTATCTGAAAAACAAGATCGATCCAAATATATTCATTTAAATTTTCAAGATGCCGTGAAGCAAAGTGGTCTTTCCGAACTGCAAGAACTAAAAAGAAAAAAAGGGATAATCGAAAACCTAAACAGTTCAATTTATGGCGCCATTGGCGAACATAAAGTGGAGAAAGTCCTGAAAAAATTATCTGAAGATTATATTTTGATAAATGATTTTACCTGTTCGTTCCAACCTCCAATATATAATAGAAAAGAAAATGATATTATAAAATCGGTTCAAATTGATCATCTCCTGATTTCTCCATCTGGTATTTTCATAATTGAAACAAAAAATTGGAGCGAACATTCAATAGCCAACTTAGATTTACGCTCTCCTGTTCAACAAGTAAAAAGAACAAATTTTGCATTATTTAAGTTATTAGCTGGTGAAATAGCCATGTCGAACTTTAATTTTAAAAAACATCATTGGGGAGATCGAAAAATTCCAATAAGAAATATTGTTGTTTTTATTAATAACAGTCCCATCGAAGAGTTTCAATTTGTGAAAATTTTATCATTAACTAAACTATTGCCATATATTGAATACTTTACACCAAGTTTTACACTTAATGAAACCCAAATAATCGCAGACTATCTACTCAATATTTCAGATAAAAGAGAACAGTCTAGCTTAATTGTCTAATCAGTCTTACTGTACTAAGACGAGATTGCTGATTTTCCACTTACGCTTGTTTGTAACGAAATTAAAAAACGAATTGTAGCGTTTGTAACGCCTATAACTAAAACCAGATACACGATACAAACGAGCGTCAGCGTTGGTTTTTAGTGAAATTAGCTTTTTTATTTATATCTTCGTAAAGCAGAAAAAACGCTGCTATAAAATCCCCAAGCTCGCCTAGAGCCTGATGTCTGTTCCTCCAAAAAAGTCAATCGAACTGACATTAAACAACACTTTTACAGAAAATACAAAACAGAAAAAATGACAAAAATTGCTTTAATAACAGGTGCAACTTCTGGAATAGGAAAGGCCACCGCAATCAAATTAGCCGAAAATGGATATAATTTAATAGTGTGTGGACGTCGTGCAGAGAAACTGGAAGAATTGAGAAATATATTATCGAAGACTGTAAAAATTCACAGTTTGATATTTGATGTTCGCAATAGATCGGCCGTTGAGCTTGAAATTAATTCGTTACCAAATGAATGGAAAAATATTGACGTACTAGTGAATAGTGCTGGTAATGCCCATGGACTCTCTTCTATCCAAAATGGAGAAATTGACGATTGGGACGCGATGATAGACGGAAACGTAAAAGGATTATTGTATGTTTCAAGAGCGATAATTCCACAAATGGTGGAAAGAAAAAAAGGGCATATCATAAATTTAAGTTCGATTGCCGGAAAACAAACCTATGCAAACGGTGCCGTTTATTGTGCTTCAAAAAAGGCAGTGGAAGCCATAAGCGAAGGAATGAGACTTGACTTAACCGAACATGGAATTAAAATAACCAATATCGCGCCAGGTGCAGTTGCAACAGAATTTTCGGAAGTTCGATTTAAAGGAGATAAAGAAAAAGCCCAAAAAGTTTACGAAGGCTATGACCCATTATTGGCAGAAGATATAGCCGATTTCATTTCTTATGCCGTCAACGCTCCAGATCGAGTAACCATTGCCGATGTAACGATATATTCTAAATCTCAATCTGCACCGACAACCATTTATAAAAAATAAAAGCGATCACATAACAACAATAATCGTTTTATAGCCTTCTTATAAATTATTTTTTTAGAAAATTATAAAAAACAACCTCGTTTAATCATTTTTAAACGAGGTTGTTTTGTTTCTAACTTAAAGCTAATGAAATTAAAATCAATAAATAAATTTGTACATAATAAGTACGCATATTATATTTGTACTTATTAAAAATTAATTCTTAACAATACATAATTATGTGGATAAAATCGTATTCAATAGTGACAAAAGAAGTTAGCAAAGAACAAATGTGGAAACTCTTCTCTGATGTAAATAATTGGCATACTTGGGATACCGGAATTGAACTTGCGAAATTAGAAGGTAAATTTGAAAAAGGGAATCATTTCATGTTTCAGCCAAAAGGTGGTCCCAAATTAAAAATTGGAATAATTGAAGCAATAGAAAATCAAAATTTTACAGACCTCACTAAATTTCCTTTGGCAAAAATGTATGGTCAACACACATTTGAAGATACTCCAAACGGGTTAAAAATAACTACAACTATAAAAATGGAAGGAATTTTGGGTTTTCTTTGGATAAAATTAGTGGCACAAAAAATTGTTGACACCTTACCTACTGATATGGAAGTGCAAATAAAAACAGCTTCAAAACTATGAGTAACGTTAGATATTGGATAGCCGCAATCTCAAAAGAACACACAAGTCGAGGTGTTGCTGGTGGTTTTATACAAGTGTGTCACGGCAAAGAAGCTCCTTTAAAACGAATGAAAAAAGGGGATTACTTGCTTATTTATTCTTCGAAGGTCACAATGGAGGGAAATGAAAAATGCCAATCCTTCACAGCAGTTGGAAAAATAAAGGACGATGATGTATATCAATTTCAAATGACTGAAACCTTCAAACCCTTTAGACGAAACATTGAATTTTTAGAATCTGTCGAAACCTCCATTATTCCGTTAATTAGTAATCTTGAATTTATTCCAAACAAAAAATCTTGGGGATATCCATTCCGTTTTGGTTTCTTTGAAATTAATGAAAATGATTTTAACTTTATAACTTCCAAAATGCTTCAAAATGGAGCCCTTTCTTGAATTCCTTTAAACGAATAAATACAAATGAGTAAATCCATAGACAATACTTTTAGCGTAGAAAAACCAGAAGAAAGTTCAGGCTTTTTATTATGGCAAGTTACCAACCTTTGGCAGAGACAAATAAAAAAAGCATTGGAACCTTACGGGCTGACACATTCACAATTTGTATTGTTGGCCAGCATTCATTGGCTATCAGTTCATCAGCAGGAAGTAACACAAATAGTGCTATCCAACCACACCAAAATTGACCCAATGACAACCTCAACTGTTTTGAGAACTTTACAGCAAAAAGGTTTTATTCAAAGACAGGAACATCTAACAGATACAAGGGCAAAAACTGTTGGACTGACAGAAGAAGGTAAAGAAATCATCAAAAAAGCCGTAATAACCGTTGAAAAATTTGACACTGAATTTTTCTCAATACTCGGTAACAAAACAACCGAATTGAACAAAAACTTAATAACTTTACTTGGACAGCAATAAAAAGGGAGGGATAATATAATAATGAGTCAATTTAAATAAGATGAGAAAACAATTTGGTGCAAAAGCGAAAAAATCCGACATTGAAAAATATTCAAAATCTAAGTATTGGAATGGAAAAATTTTCGAAAATTTAGAAGTAACCAAAATGAATATCAGCATTCAAACCTTACCAAAATTGTTATACAAACAATTTTGCAAAAAAGAAGCTAGAGAACCTCAGAAACCCTTATCAATAATTCCATTTGATAAAGAACTTTTTATCAAATCTTATCAATCCATGCGAAGCATTTGGTACGGACATTCGGCGATATTGATGCGATTGGACAATAAAACAATTCTAATAGACCCAATGTTGGGTTCAAATGCAGCGCCTATTGCCCCATTCGCTATTCAAAGATTTAGCAAAAACACATTAGACCTCATAGATGAATTTCCAGAAATAGATTTAGTCTTAATTTCTCACGATCATTATGATCATTTGGATTATGACAGTATTCAAAAGCTCAAACGCAAAACCAAACAATTTTATGTAGCGTTGGGAGTCAAAAGACATTTGGTTTCTTGGGGAATTCCCGAAAACACAATTACGGAATTCGATTGGTGGGACGAAATTCCATTTGACAGAATCCAAATCACCTTCACTCCTACCCGACATTTTTCGGGCAGAGGATTGGCAGACAGAGCCAAATCACTTTGGGGGGGCTGGGCATTAAAAACTACTACAGAAAACATTTGGTTCAGCGGCGATAGTGGTTATGGTGTGCATTTCAAAGAAATAGGTACACGCCTAGGTCCATTTGATTTAGCATTTATGGAATGCGGTCAGTACAATGAAAACTGGCATAAAATTCACATGTATCCTGAAGAAAGCATACAAGCCTCCATAGATGCCAATGTAAAAAACATGATGCCGGTGCACTGGGCTGGTTTTGCTTTGGCCCAACATACTTGGAGTGAACCGGTAGAACGTTTTATCCAAGAAGCTACCAGTAAAAACCTTAAGTATTGTTTACCACAAATGGGGGAATTATTCGGTTCTAATCATTCGGCAACAGATGCCTGGTGGATAAACCAAATCTAAACTGGAGAACAAATTCTAAATAAAAAATATAACACATCACACGAATGAAAACATCTTTATTATCCATTATTCTAATTGTCTTCCTCAACTCAGCACACGCTCAAGTCAATCCTGAAATTACCAAAATCGGAGTTCCAATAGAAATGCTTTTTCCGGAAGGAAAATCCAAAGCATTAATTTTGAGCTACGATGATGGACGTTCTGAAGACAGACGATTGGTTAAATTAATGAACAAATATAGACTAATAGGAACTTTTCATCTCAATTCAAATAAATTGGGACTAACTAATTACCTGAATAAAGCTGAGATAAAAGAGCTCTTTGCAGGTCATGAAGTTTCGGTTCATTCAGCCAATCATCCTAATTTAACCGTTTTGTCTAAAATTGATATCGTTTATGAAATTGCCGAAGACAGAAAAGAATTGGAACGATTGGTCAACTATCCCGTTAGAGGAATGGCTTATCCATTTGGCAATTATAATGACTTCTTAGTTGAGACTATCAAGGGATTGGGCATTGAGTACGCCAGAACGGTTTACGATTCATATAACTTTGACATACCCAAAGATTTTCTGCAATGGAGAGCAACTATGCACCAATTTGGAAAAGCATATACAGAAACCAATAATCCAGAAAATGACCGACGAGAATTAGAACATTTCTATCAAACCATAAATGAATTTCTTCAAACCAAAAATTTAGCGTTAATGGATGTTTGGGGACACAGTTATGAAATTGGAAGTGATGAAAACAAATGGAATGAAACGGAGAAATTCTTCAAAATGGTTTCCAATAATCCCGGTATTTATTACGCAAAGCAAATTGATGTTGTCGACTACATCAATGCTTTTAACAATCTGAAATTTTCTGTAAACAAAAACATAGTTATGAATCCAAGTTCATGGACAGTCTTTTTTAAGAAAGACGGAAAAACCTATTCCGTTTTACCAGGAAAGACAATCGTTTTATCAAACGAATAATAGAAAGATAGTAATTTAAAAAACGAAAGCCCCGAATCTAAACAAATTCGGGGCCTTTCACATTTTATAATCAATATTATATTTATTTCAACTGAGAACTATCGACTCTTGTTGGAGTATCTTTTCCACTAATAATTGATGACGAACTTATTGCAATTGCTTTAATAATTTCGGTCATATTAGGAATGTCCAATGTTTCTATTTCATCGTCGGCAGTATGGTAATTTGGTTCACTATCCATTTTTGAAGTCGAAATAGTATGTGCGGGAACTCCCAATTTAGCCAAAGTAGCATTATCTGAACGATAAAACAATTGTTGCTCAGGATAAGGATCTGGATAAAATTTGAAAGCAGTAACTGCTAGGTTTCTTTGCAAAATTTCTCCCATATTCGATTTTTCAAACCCGGTAATATAAGCGGAGTTCTTTCCCCATTTCGATTCGGTTCCAATCATCTCCAAATTGAACATAGCTATCACCTTATCGGCAGGAAGTTGTTTCGAAAAATATTTGGCTCCAAAACCTCCTAATTCTTCAGCCACAAATGTGGTAAAAATGATGGTTCGCTCGTTGTTATTCTGCTTTTTAAAATAATTGGCTAGCATAATAACGGCTGTACTTCCAGCTGCATCATCATTTGCCCCGTTATAAATAGAATCGGTTCCTGTATGGGGCGCTCCTTCTTCTGGAGAACCTACACCAAGATGATCATAATGTCCCGAAAAAATAACATACTCATCTGGTTTACTTTTCCCCGGTAAAACTCCAACCACATTATTCAGTGCTTTTTTGGAGATCTCATTGCTAAGCTCAATTGAAAAAGTAGTAGCCTCTGGAACTCCAAAAACAAATAGAACCGTATTATTTTCCGGATTTGCTTTAATTCTCTCAATATGCTGAATATTTGGTAACACCTTACTGAAAGAATCGTCAACCAGCACCAAATAACTTTTGGTTCCGTTATAATACTCATTAAATTTTTGACCTAGATTATCTCCTTTGTTGATTTTAACAACGGCTATGTCACTTTTCTCCGTTAAAGAAACTTTGGGTTGGTATGAAAATGTAACAACTTTCGAATTATCGATTTCTTTTCCGTCAATGATTATTTTGGATGCAGTTGCTTTAGACTCCATCATAGCAAACTCTTGTCTAAAATTGGCTGCTCCCATAAAGGTTTGCAATCCGGCTTTTTTAAATTCAGATTCTATAAAAGCCGAAGCTTTATCAATCCCAGGAGTAAAGGCTCTTCTCCCCTGCATGTCATCGGCAGCAAGTATTTTTTCAATTCGGGTAACTTCTTTGGAGGTAATGATTTTATCAATCGACTGTCCAGTTGCACTGAAACATACGCTTAAAACAAATGCGCTTACGATAATTTTTTTCATATTTTACTTTTACAAATACAGATTAGTACAGCCAAAAATAGGCTATTTATTTGTAAAAAAAAGAAATGACGCATGAGTTTTACCCAGTAAAGTAATATGGAAAACTTATTTTTTAAAGATTGTATTAAACGGAAAACGACAATTACCCTCCTGCAAAAGGAGGCAACAACGCCACAACATCATTATTTTTCAAAATCAGGTTGCTGACTTTATCAATTATTTTTTGATTTACGGCCACACTAAATGGAAATTGTCCCAGTTGGTATTTTATTTCCAATTCGGACAATAGTTTACTTAATGGCAAATCCGAAAAATCCATTTTTTCACCACGGCATCTGGTCCGTTCAACCAGAGCTCCAAAATATTTAATTACAATCATTCAAAAACATTTAAATTTTGCAAAATAAATTCTTCTTCCAAAAATGCATCCGAAAACATTTCTGCTTTCATATACGAAGTTAGGGCCGAAGCATTTTTAACCACTTCGCCTATTACAATAATTGCTGGTGAAGTAATTTCATTCTTTTTGACTAAGGTTCCAATGTTACTGATGGTTCCAATAACTTTCTTTTGAGATTTTTGGGTTCCGTTTTGGATAATTGCAATAGGTAAATCATCTGTCCTATTGTTTTGGTACAAAGAGACAATCTCGTCCAGTTTATTCATTCCCATTAATATAACAACAGTGGCCGAAGATTGTGAAGCCAAATCAACATCTTTAGACAATTTATGATCCGAAGTTGTTCCGGTAATTACCCAAAAACTTTCAGCTACCTTTCTTTGTGTCAAACTAATTCCGTTGGAAGCCGGGACACCCAATGCAGATGATATCCCAGGAACAATTGCAGTTTCAATTCCAAATTGATTTGCAAAATCTATTTCTTCGCTTCCTCTTCCAAAAACAAAAGGATCTCCCCCTTTCAAGCGAACAACATGACCATACTTTTTGGCCATTGACACAATCAGATCGTTAATTTGATCTTGGCTGTACGCATGACATCCAAAACGTTTTCCAACGAATATAATTTCAGCATGTTTGGCATACTGCAATAACTCTTCATTGACCAAGGCATCATACAAAACAACATCAGCTTCTTCTAATGCTTTTATCGCTTTAAGAGTAATCAATTCAACATCTCCTGGTCCAGCCCCTACAATTGTTAACTTTGGCTTATTTGTTTGTATCATGATCTAAGGTATAAATGTGTTATTTTTGAACAACTAAGTATTAATACTTATACAAATGTAAGTATTTAAAAAATTGACAAAACAAAATTTACTTTTTATTTTCTGAAAAAAAATCACTTTTAACTATTAGACAAAAAAAAGCCCAAAACTTGAGATTTTGGGCAAATTCTTATTCTTAAACTAATTATTATTCAATAGGCAAAATGAGTGTTGCCGTTATGGCTTCCAGAACCTGAAAAGCAGTTTCTGCCATTTTGTTTCCTTTGGTATCCAAAAGCGGATTTACCTCAACAACCTCAATACAAACTACTTTCTTCGATTGAATAATTTGATTGATAATGTCAATAATCTCATATTGATCAAATCCTCTTGAAACAGGAGTTCCTGTCCCAAACGAAATTAAATCACAATCCATGGAATCAACATCAAATGAAATATACAATACGTCACAGTGTGCTAATTTAACCAAAGCTTCTTCAACACAAGTTTCTAATCCCCGATAGCGAACCTCATCGACTCTATAGTTTCGAATATGCAGTTTCTCTATTTGTTTATCCTCAGCTTCTTCTGTATCGCGAACACCAAAATAGATTAAATTTTCAGCCAATACTTTTGGGCCGTCAATACCTATATTTTTCATTTCGTCCCAATGTTCTTGCGTATCCTTAGCAACGTCATTGACCTGACAATCTAAATTATCGTCACCAAGTGCTGCTGCCAATGGCATTCCATGAATATTCCCAGATGGTGTTGTGTACGGTGAATGCAGATCTGCATGCGCATCTATCCATATAACGCCAACTGTTTGCGCAGGATAAGCAGCTTTTATACCGCTAATAGTTCCCAAAGCCGAAGAATGATCTCCTGATAAAACTATAGGGAAATAATTATTGGTCAAGCTATTTTTTACCGCATTATTAACCCGAGTACATTGTTCTACAACATGTTCAATCCTTTTGGCAACAGAACTGCGGTATTTATCATAAATGGATTCGTTATGAGTTTTTACATCTTCAAATTCATATTCATTAAAATAATCACTGTTCTTATTTATTGCCGCGATCTCTATTGCATCAATCCCCATATCAGATCCACGGGTTCCTGCCCCAATATCCGATCGGTTTTTGATAATCTTAATAACCTTATTCATTCCAGGGATTATTTAAAATCATTTAACGCTTTTTCAATAATGACAAGACATTCTTGAATTTGAGCTTCAGTTATTACTAATGGTGGTGCGAAACGAATTTTATTGCCATGAGTAGGTTTTGCCAACAATCCGTAATCTCTAAAACGAAGGCAGATATCCCAAGCCAAATCTGAATCTTCTCCACTGTTAATCACAATGGCATTCAATAATCCTTTTCCACGAACCAATTCGATTAAAGGGTTTCTTTCTGCAATTTCATTAAGACCTTTTCTCAAAATGATTCCTAATTTTTCTGCATTTTCAGATAAATTTTCTTCACGAACAACCTCAAGAGCAGCAATGGCAACTGCAGCCGCAATAGGATTTCCACCAAAAGTAGATCCGTGCTGACCTGGTTTGATAACATTCATGATTCCATTATTCGCCAAAACTGCCGATACTGGATAAACTCCTCCCGAAATAGCTTTCCCCAAAATCAAGATATCAGGTTGTACATTTTCATGATGCACTGCCAATAATCTACCTGTTCTGGCAATTCCGGTTTGTACCTCATCGGCTATAAATAAAACATTATGTGCTTCACAAAGTGCTTTGGCTTTCGCCAAATAACCTTCACTAGGAACATAAACTCCGGCTTCACCCTGAATAGGCTCAACCAAAAATCCAGCTATGTTTTTTGATGATTTCAAAACGTTTTCCAAGGCCTCAGTATCATCGTAAGGAATTTTTATAAATCCTTCAGTGAAAGGACCAAAACTTTTTCGGGCTCCTTCATCATTTGAAAAAGAAATAATTGTAGTTGTTCTTCCGTGAAAATTATTCTCACATACAATAATCTGTGCTTGATTTTCAGAAATCCCTTTTACTTCATAAGCCCATTTTCTGCACAATTTCAAAGCCGTTTCTACAGCTTCTGCACCGGTATTCATAGGCAATACTTTATCGAAACCAAAATAATTGGTTATATACTCCTCATAAACACCTAATTGATCGTTATAAAATGCACGTGAAGTTAATGTCAATCGCTGCGCTTGTTCCATCATTGCTCCAACAATTTTTGGATGACAATGTCCTTGGTTCACCGCTGAATAAGCTGATAAGAAATCAAAATATTTTTTACCGTCAACATCCCATACGTAAACACCCTCACCTTTCTCTAAAACAACCGGTAGCGGGTGGTAATTATGAGCTCCAAATTTATTTTCTTTTTCTATTAAAACTTCCGATTTAGAAGAAAGTTCTTGCGTTGTATGTGTCATGATTCTTTATTTTTTTAAATTTCAAAAACAAAAGTAATTAAAATTTTTATTTATGAGTAAAAAAAACTTATTTTTGACTTAAATCTAACATTTTAAATGAATAATTATTTTATTTGAACAAAAATTAAGTCATATTTTTAATTTAACATTTAAGCAGGTTTTCATCAAAAAATATAAATAAAAAAATAATTACTTTTATAACCCTAAAAAAAGTGATTTTAACTTTAAAAAAACATAAAAATGGATATATTAGATGAATTTGACATCAATATTATAAAAGAATTAGAAAAGGATGGAAGAATGGCCTTTTCGGCAATTGCAACCAATTTAAAAATATCAAATACGATGGTACACCAACGTATAAACCGTTTATTGGAAAACGGAATCATAACTGGAATCAAGCCAACTTTAGACGAAAAAAAAATAGGCTACGATTGGGGAGCTTTCACAGGAATTACATTAAAAAAAGACCATGACTCAGCAAGAGTTATAGATGAATTAAAAAAAATACCGGAAATCACTGAGTGCTATTTTATAACAGGTTCATATACCCTTTACATAAAAATGATCGCCAAAGATCATGAGCATATGAGAAAACTGCTTTACGAACAAATTGACAACATACCCGGAATTGCAAAAACCGATTCATTAATCGAATTGGGCTGCGCTTTTAAACGAAACGTAAGTTTGTAAATAGCCTATGAATTAAAACATATAAGTCATATAAGTTAATATTTAAAAAAAGTTAAGCAAAGTCAAAAGTTCATTTAAGATTAACTACATAACTTCAAAAAAAATGTTTAACTTATCTGCACTTTTTATCAACTTGACAGGCTTTTTAAAAAAGACTTAGATCACTCATATGATTAAAATAAATACTGTTTATCTTAGAATATAGCGTTCATTTTCAAGTTTTAAACTTAAAAATATGCAAAACTTCAAATACATAATTACCATATTCTGGTTAATCGTATTTAGCTTCAACAATGCCTCTACAGCCCAAAAGCTAGATAGTAAAGAAATCAATCGGCTTCAAAAATTGGCTCAACAAGTCACTATAATCAGAGATAACTGGGGAATTGCACATGTTTACGGAAAAACGGATGCCGATGCTGTTTTTGGAATGCTGTATGCACAATGCGAAGACGACTTCAAGAGAGTCGAATACAATTATATAGACAAACTGGGACGCCTGGCCGAAATAAAAGGAAAAGCCGCTTTGTACAATGATTTGGAAACTCGTTTATTGATAGATGAGAATGAAGCCAGAACCGATTACAAAAATGCAGCTCCTTGGCTAAAGAAATTATTAAATAGCTACGCAGACGGCATCAACTTTTATTTACACAACCACCCAGAAGTTAAGCCGTTAATAATTACCCATTTTGAACCTTGGTTTCCTTTGTTATGGACGGATGGCAGTATTGGTGCGATAAACACGGCCGATTTATCTGATGCCGAACTAAAATCCTTTTACGGAAGTGACGACAAATTCACCTACACAGAAAAAATAAAGGATATGCAAACGGGTTCGAATGGTTTTGCAATCGCTCCCTCAAAAACAGCCAGTGGAAATGCCATTTTATATATCAATCCACATACCACTTTTTACTTTAGACCAGAAATACAGATAAACAGCGAAGAAGGCTTGAATGCCTATGGAGCGGTAACTTGGGGACAATTTTTCATCTATCAAGGGTTCAATGAAAACTGCGGTTGGATGCATACTTCTTCCAATGTGGATGTGGCAGACTTGTACTCTGAAAAAATAGTTACCAAAAACAAAAAACTGTTTTACGAATACGACCACAAATTATTCCCTGTTATCGAAAAAAACATCACAATCAGTTATTTAGAAAACGGCAAATTAATTCCAAAAACGTTCAAAACCTATTTTACCCATAATGGCCCAGTTATGGCCAAAAGGGATGATAAATGGATCAGCCTAAAATCCAATAATCGCTCGATGAAAAGTTTGGAACAAAGTTGGTTGCGAATAAAATCCAAAAACTTTGATGACTATAAAAAAGTAATGGAATTGAAAGCGAACACTTCCAATAACACAGTTTATGCAGACAATAAAGGAAATATTGCCTATTGGCACGGTAATTTTATTCCTATTCGTGATAAAAACTTAAACTGGGCAAAAGTTGTAGACGGAACTACTTCGACAACCCAATGGAAAGGCTTGCACAATCCATCCGAAACGGTGCATCTCTTCAATCCACAAAATGGTTGGCTGCAAAACTGCAATTCGACTCCTTACAGTGTTGCCGGAATTAATAGCCCAAAAAAAGAAAATTATTTGCCTTACATGGCTCCCGATGGGGAGAATTTTAGAGCACTAAATGCAGTTCGTCTATTAAGCAAAGGCACTAATTACACATTAGACAAAGTAATTGCTGATGGGTATGACACAAAACTTTCCATATTTGAAATATTAATTCCTGCCTTGGTTTCTAATTTTGAAAAAAACATACAGGCCGAAAATCCTCTTTATAATGAATTAATAGAACCCATTACGGTACTAAAAAAATGGGACTATTATGCCAATGAAAATTCTGTGGCCACAACTTTAGCAAATGAATGGGGATATAAATTGAATCCTATTATTCAAAAATCATATATCGACCAAGGTAAAATGGATCAAGTTGAAAATACCATCCAATTTGCAAAAACAGCTACTTCAGAGCAACTTATCCCTCAATTACAAAGTGTAGTATCCGAGCTAAAAACAAAATTTGGCACTTGGAAAATCCCATGGGGAGATCTCAACAGATTTCAACGCTTTTCGGGCGACATCAATCTGAGCTATAATGATGCATTTGAAAGTTTACCAATAGGAAATAGTGCCGCTATTTGGGGATGCTTACCCGCTTATAAAAGTAGCTATCAAATTGGAACTAAAAAAAGATATGGCTACAGTGGAAACAGTTTTGTTTGTGCAGTTGAATTTGGACCAAAAATAAAAGCCAAATCACTTTTGGCAGGAGGAAATAGCGGTGATCTAAAATCAAAACACTTTATGGATCAAGCCATAATGTACCAAAAAGGCCAATTCAAAGATGTTTTATTCTACAAAGAAGACATCGAAAAAAATGCCGAGCGCACTTATCATCCAGGAGAATAATCAATAAAAAAAATCAATTTTATAATCCAAACAAAACCTTGAAAGAAGTAACTTTTGAGGTTTTTTTATAACATTATTATTCAGATATTTGTAAAAAAAATAAAGCCATGAAAAATTTAAATTTTATAATTTTAGGAATGGTATTGTTTGGTGGTCAAGTATTTGCGCAATTAAAACCAGTACAATACAAAGATGGTAGCCAAATTCTTAATGGTTTTAAAATTGCACCTGTAAAGAGTAGTACCCAAAAACCGGGTATCTTAATTTTGCCTGCCTGGAAGGGTATTGACAATCTCTCCAAAGATACTGCCGACAAACTATCGAAAATGGGATATTATGCCTTTATAGCCGATATTTACGGAGAAGGGAATTACCCAAAAGACAACAACGAAGCCGGAAATAATGCAGGATTTTACAAAAAGAATTTTGAAGCTTATCAAAAACGCATTTCTTTAGCTTTACAACAATTAATTGCAGCTGGAGCAAATCCGGATAACATTGTCGTTATTGGATATTGTTTTGGTGGAACTGGCGCACTTGAAGCAGCCCGTGGTCATCTGAACGTAAAAGGAGTCGTTTCTTTTCATGGAGGTCTAGGCAAAGATGATTTAAGACCTACTGAGCCTATTACCGCAAAAGTTTTGGTATGCCATGGAGCTGATGATCCATATGAATCAACCGAAGAAATCTTAGCTTTCCAAAAAGAAATGAAAGACGCAAAAGCCGATTGGCAAATGATCTACTATTCTGATGCTGTTCATTCCTTCACCAATCCAGAATCTGGAAATGATAATTCAAAAGGTGCAGCCTATAATGAAAAAGCGGCTAAACGCTCTTTCGAGCATTTCAAACTATTCTTAAACGAAGTATTAAAAAAATAATAACTTAATTAACCCGATCTCTAAATGAAAAAAGCCCTAGTTCTCTTGTTGTTTATCACAACTATTTCCAGTTTTGCCCAAAAAAAAGCTGTCAACAACGATGACCCGACCAAGTTCATGAACACCATAACAGCCGATAAGCTAAAAACCAGACTTTATATTGTCGCTTCTGATGAAATGGAAGGTCGTGATACAGGCTCCAAAGGACAAAAAAAAGCTGGAAATTATCTCATCAGCCAATACAAAAAAAGTAAAATATCCTCTCCAAAAGGAGCTACGAACTATTACCAGCCAGTACCGGCTGCTTACTTGAATGCCAAACGAAATGAAAACTTACCTGACTCAGAGAACATCTGGGCCTACATTGAAGGTTCTGAAAAACCAGAAGAGGTTTTGATAATTTCGGCACATTATGACCACGTTGGTGTAAAAAACGGTGAAGTATATAATGGTGCCGATGATGATGGTTCAGGTACAGTTGCTGTTCTTCAAATTGCAGAAGCTTTTCAAAAAGCAAAAAAGGAAGGACACGGCCCAAAACGTTCTATACTGTTTCTTCACGTAACTGGCGAAGAACACGGTTTGCACGGATCACGTTTCTACTCTGAAAATCCATTGTTTCCTATAGCCAATACTGTAGCCGATATCAATATTGACATGATAGGCCGCCGCGATGTAGAACATGCCGACACCAACAATTATGTATATGTAATTGGTGCCGATAGATTATCAAGCGATTTGCACAACATTACAGTTGCACAAAACAACAAATACACACATTTAGACTTGGATTTTAAATTCAACGATCCAAAAGATCCAAATCATTTCTACGAGCGTTCTGACCATTATAATTTTGCCAAAAACGGAATTCCGGCTGTTTTCCTTTTCAATGGAGTGCATGCTGACTATCATCAAAAATCAGATGAGCCTGATAAAATCGAATATGATGCTTTGGCAAAAAGAGCACAACTTGCTTTTGTTATTGCCTGGGATTTAGCAAACAGATCTGAGAGAATTATAGTTGACAAAGCAATTCAATAAGTAAATAAATATATCTAACGAAAAAAAGGGGCTTCGAAGAAATTTGAAGTTCCTTTTTCCTTATTTAGTCCTTTTTTTTTAAACAGATCACACTTAATCAAAACAAAACCAATTAATTTGGAGTTCTATCGCAGGTTATGTATTTTAGCCCACTCGAATATAGTAGCTGCTAAAAAACTAATAATAACTGCTAAATTTCGTTGAAAATCTTTCAGTTTTTGAGTACAAAAAACAGAAGCACTAACAATTGTAGCAATAGATAATGGCAAAAAAAACAAATTCAATTTTGGATTCAGACAATTATATATTCAAACATTTCTTCGAACTATCAGCTGATTTATTGTGCATAGCAGGATTTGATGGTTTTTTCAAAAAAATAAACCCAGCGGTTACTGAATTATTAGGCTACACTAAAGAAGAACTATTATCAAAACCTATAAACGAGTTTGTTTATACCGAAGATCAGGAATACACTGCAAAAGTCCGCAAAGAACTACTCAACAATAAGCCTTTGTTAAATTTCGAAAACCGATACATAACAAAAAGTGGCGATATTGTATGGCTCTCTTGGACATCCATGCCAATAGCCAATGAAAAATTAGTCTATGCCATTGCAAAAAACATCACACACAACAAAAAATTGGAAGAGGAACGAAATCTACTTCTCTCAAAAATTACAAAAATCAATAAAGACCTTAAGAAATTAAGCTATACCAGTTCCCATGATTTACGATCGCCTGTAAACAATCTGCTTTCTATTTTCAGTCTTTTAGATGTTTCAAAAATTGAAGATTCAGAAACTCTGCAATTTATTGAACTGCTAAAGTCAACAAGCGAAAGCTTAAAACAGGCTTTAAACGATTATGTAGATATTTTAATTCATGAGGATAATGTTATTACTCAAGTTGAAGAATTGAATCTAAATGAATCTTTAAATACGGTAATCCTTTCGATAAATTCATTAATCCAAAGTTCAAAAGCTAAAATACATGTTGATTTTTCTGAAGTCGAAAAGATTAATTTTAACAAAGCTTACTTAGAGAGTATATTCCTAAATTTAATAACCAACTCCATTAAATATGCCAAACCAGATAGTTCACCAATTATTTCTGTTTATTCCAGAAAGATCAATGGAATTGATCAATTGATTTTTTCTGATAATGGTGTGGGTTTCGATATGGAACTTGTAAAAGATAAAGTTTTTGGCTTGCACCAAAAATTTCACAACCATATTGACAGCAAAGGGATCGGCCTTTATTTAATAAACAATCACATTACCAGTTTGGGAGGCAAAATTGAAGTAGACAGCAAAGTAAATGAGGGCGCAAAATTTACTATTTCCTTCAAAAAAGATTTAACCCCAACAAAATCATAACATCAAAATTAATTCAAAAAAAACTTCAAAAAAATTCGAAGTTTTTTTTTTTTAATAATTATAATTGATTACAAATCTTCTTTTAAATCGGCATCCGAAGCATTTTTCTTTACGGATTCAATTCCATTATCACGAGCTGCAGCCGATTCATACATTTCACTGCCACCAATAATTTGACCATTTGACGCTTTAAGATTGAAATAAAACTTTCCGCTATTGGCTTCCAATTTATCAAATCTTTCATCCATTTGAGAATTTTTCCTAACAGACTCAATTCCGTTTTCACAAGCCGTTTTCGTTGAATATCCTTCACTTGCAAGAACAACTTGCCCATTTCCTGCCTTTAAAACAAACTGAAAATCATCATTCTTTCTTTTGCTAACTAAAAATGTTCCCATAGATTTTTATTGAATTGATTAATTATAAGCAATTTAATAAAACCTAATTGATTTTAAATCAATAAAATAATATTTATTTTTCCAGGAAACTTAACTCCACAAAAAAAGCCCCGAATTTCTTCGAGGCTTTTGCCTTTTGGGTGGATGACCGGGTTCGAACCGGCGACCCTCGGCACCACAAACCGATGCTCTAACCAGCTGAGCTACAACCACCATTTGTGCTTAGCGGTTGCAAATATAGAACAAATGTTTACTTCTACAAACAAAAAATTAAAAAAAATTCAGCAAATTTACTTCAAATCCCCTAAACTATTGACTGCCAAATACCTTTCAACTGTAAAACCTTCGGCATGTTCAACGCCGGTTAGCCTCCCTAAATCCCTAGAACGGTAATTCAGGCTTTCCAGAAAGTTTTTACTCGATATTGGCGACTCCGGTTCTTTCGAATTGGGATCATAAAATTGGGAGCGGTAAGCCAAAATAGATTCTATTTTCTTATCCGTAAATCCAGTAATATCGACTACAAAATCAGGCTCTATGTTTTTCCATTGTATATAATGATAAACCACTTTGGGTCTCCATGGTTTTTGGATTTCGCCATCAAGAGCCGTTTCAATTTTCATCAAACCAGATAAAAAAGAAGCATCCGAAACCAGTTTACTTCCCTTTCCATGATCAATATGTCTATCCTCTATTGCATTACACAATACAATCTCAGGCTGGTACTTTCGGATCATTTTTATAATTTCCAATTGATGCTTTTCATCATTAACAAAAAAACCATCTCTCATATTCAAATTCTCACGAACAGAAACCCCTAATATCTTTGCAGCGGCATTTGCTTCTTGATCCCTAATATCGGCTGAACCACGAGTACCTAATTCGCCTCGGGTCAAGTCTATAATTCCGACCGTTTTTCCCAAAGAAATTTCTTTTAAAATTGTTCCGGAACATCCTAATTCTACATCATCGGGATGTGCTCCAAAAGCCAGTATATCTAATTTCATAAATGTTTAATTTTTATATTAAAAGAGAAAATCTATATTCTATTTTTTTGTTCTGCAATCTCAGTTCTAAAATCTGCAATCTATAAACCCCTCTTCATCGTCATTGACTTATTTATACTTTCCTCCCACTCTTTTTCGGGAATACTGTCTTTTGTAATTCCGCAGCCCATAAACAAATTAGCTTTTGTCATTTTTAGATCTAGATCCATTTCAATTTCCATGCATCGCAAATTGACAAACAAATCAGAACTGGCTTTATCTGATGTGGAGCTGCTGTTCAATTCTCCCAAATAACCGGTGTAAAAAGTCCTGTCGTAATTTTCATTTTCCAAAATAAACTGTTTGGACTCCAATTTAGGCAAACCACAAACTGCAGGCGTCGGATGCAACAAACCAACAACTTCTTTCAAATTTTCAGCCGAATTTAATTGTCCTGAAATATCCGTTTTTATATGCCAAATACTTCCCGCTTTTATGCTGTAAGGCTCAGAAACCAAAATTGATTTTGATACTTTATTTAGCTCAGAAACGATATAGTCGGTAACAAATTGCTGTTCTTGTTTTTCCTTATCCGCCCACACAACTAACTCATAACCAGTATTTTTCTGTGTTCCAGCTAAAGCCATCGTTTTAAAAATATTATCTTCCACTTTTAACAATTGCTCAGGCGTTGCACCCATCCAAATTCCAATTTTCGGATGAAAAAAACAATACACAAAAGTCGCAGGATATAATTGAACTAAGTTTTCAAAAGTTGTAACCAAATCAAAATCAACTAAATCAATAGTTTCCTTTCGGGACAAAACTACTTTCTGAAATTCATTCTCTTTAATTGCCACTATTCCTTTGGCTACTAATCTTTCAAAATTAGTTTTAACAATTTCGTTGGGAGAAGCAAATTCATTTTCATTTTCAGAAACTTCTTTTTTAGAAAATACAAAATGCTTTATTTCGGAATACTCTTCGGGAATAATATAATTTTTATGACCATCGAAAGAAGAAAAAACAAAACCTTTTTCGGTAAAATCAACTACATCATACAAATTATCATTTTGCTGAAACATTCCCATTATAGCGTCCGAATTGGGCTTACAATACAAAACAAAAGGCAAGCTTTGCTGTTGTTGCTGTATCATTTTTTCAAAAAAATCGTTCATAATTATTGTTTCTCTTTCGTCAAAACCATATTCGTCAATTTACAAAGCGAAACTAAATTTCCAGCTTCATCCGTGATTTTAATTTCCCAAAGATGCAAACTTCTCCCTTTATGGATAATACGTGCGGTACCAATAACAAAGCCTTCGCGAATACTCTTTAAATGATTCGCCGAAATTTCGATACCACGTACTTCTTGGTTTTTATCATTAATAAAAAAATGCGAAGCGGCACTTCCAACACTTTCTGCCAAAGCCACTGAAGCTCCGCCATGCAACAATCCCATAGGCTGGTGTACTGATGAATTCACAGGCATTTTGGCAACAAGAAAACCTTCTCCTGCATCTATAAACTCGATATTTAGTGTTTCCATCAAAGTGTTTTTGGAAAACTGATTGCAATATTCGAGCATTTTATCTTTATCTATTAACATATCTTAAATTTAAAGATTGTAAAAATACGCTAAATTGATAATTCAAAAAAGAAATAAATGAAATGCCGAAGAAACTAAAATTCTATCCCCCTTAACAAACTCAAAAATCTAATTTATTGCTATTTTTACAAAAAATAAAACAAAATGCGTCGAATCACCTTGCTATTTTTAACTGGAATTATACTTTTATTTTGCTCTTGTCGCAGTGATTTTGATACCGTCGCCAGTACCGGTGATTTGACTTTTTCAAAAGACACCGTTTATTTGGATACGGTTTTCACCAATTTGAGTTCGAGTACGTATGCCTTAAAAGTATACAATCATTCCAAAAATGACATCAATATACCGCTCATAAAATTTGCCAATGGAGCAAACTCAAAATACAGAATGACTGTTGATGGTGCTCAGGGAAATCAAGGAAAAATGTTCGAAAATGTTACATTATTAGCCAAAGACAGCCTGTATGTTTTCATAGAAACAACCGTCGAAAGCGATAACACTACACCAACCGAATTTCTATATACCGACCAAATTGAATTTGATAGTGGCGCAAATCTTCAAAAAGTGGAATTAGTTACTTTGGTGCAAGATGCCATTTTATTATACCCCAACCGCAATGCCGACGGAACCACAGAAACACTCCCAATTGGAAATAAAAAAATAAGTGGTTTTTATCTGGACAAAAACGACCCAATTCACGGAAACGAACTTCTTTTCACCAACAAAAAAGCCTATGTAATTTACGGATATGCGGCAGTTCCCGAAGCAGAAACCGTGACTTTTGAACCAGGAGCAAGAGTATATTTTCATTCTGATTCCGGTCTTATCGTACCCAAAACCGCTTCGATACACATTAACGGAAGTAAATCCACAACTGATAAACTAGAAAACGAAGTCATTTTCAGTGGTGATCGCCAACAACCGGATTTCGGCTATATTCCAGGACAATGGGGAACTATTTGGTTGCAAAACGGAAGCACCAAGAATACAATTCAAAATCTGACACTCAAAAACGCGACTGTTGGACTATTCATCGAAGGCAATGATGGGACAACCATGCCGATAAAAAACACCCAGATTTACAATTGCACCCATTATGGAATTCAAGCCAAAAACGCTTTAATTGAAGGAGAAAATATCGTTATTAATTACACAGGACAGGCCAGTTTAGCCTGCGCTTATGGTGGAAATTACAAGTTCACACACTCAACTTTTAACAACGACTGGTCAAGTCCGGAACAAGTGGCTGTGTATATTAGCAATTTTATCGACGGTGCCACTCCAGGAACCAAAGACCTTACAGGAGCAACATTCAACAATTGCATCATTTATGGTTCCTATTCAAATGAAATGCTTTTGGATAAAAAATCTGGAGCCGCTTTCATATATCAATTCAATAATTGCTTAATTAAGTCAAATAACACAAAAGATCCAGATTATCAATTCGACACTGATCCCGTTCATTACAATGCCATTATTCTCAACAAAGATCCAAAATTCTTTAATCCCAATATCAATAATTTCAATATAGACGATACTTCTTCCGCTTTCGCAAAAGGGAATTCCACTTATTTAATCCCACTTGACATATTAGGAATTACCAGAACACTGCCACCTGATTTAGGTGCTTATCAAAGCAAACCTTTTCCAAAATAAATAGATTTACATAATTACTTGAGTACTTTTGAATTACTTACAATAAAGCATCTAACAATTCGAATATTTTTTCTTTTTTCAAAGGCTTAGTGATATAGCTGTCAAAACCTAATGATAATATTCGTTCTTCATCTTCTATTGACGCATGTGCAGTTTGAGCGACAATAGATAGATTCGGTTTAAGATTTTTTATATTTTCAAAAGCTTTAATTCCATCCATTACAGGCATTTCAATATCCATAAAAACTAAATTAATTTTCTGATTTTCTTTACACATATCTACAGCCTCCTGTCCATTTTTTGCTCTAAGAATCGTGTAATTTCTAGCAGTTAAAATCTTCTTTAATAATATAAAATTCACATCATTATCTTCTGCAATCAAAATGATTTCATTCCCTACACTAACAGATACAGTATTTTTAATTTCGAGCAAAACTATTGATCTTGGGGCAGCATATTCAAAAGGCAGTGTCACCATAAATACGGTCCCTAATCCAACAACAGAATCTACTATTACAGATCCTCCCAAAAGCTTGACATAAGCTTTCGAAATAGCCAAGCCCAATCCCAAACCACTTGATTTAGACGTCGAATTTGAATCAACTGTTCGAAAACGGTCGAAAATATATTGCAAATCGTCTTTAGGAATTCCTTTACCAGAATCCTTAACCGTAAGTTTAATATTTTTCTCTAATTCATCGATTTCATATCCAAAAGAAACAGACCCAAAGTCCGTAAATTTGATAGCGTTTCCTATTAAATTTAGCATAACTTGCTTTAATTTAATTTCATCTGTCAATATCAGCTGAGTCAGATGATTTTTACTAGGAATGATATGCAACTCTATTTTCTTATTTCTAGGTATTGTAATAGCTATAGATTCCTGTAATTCTTTAAAACATTTATCTAAGTCAACTTCACAAATCTTTGGTGCAACTTGATTGGCATCAATTTTTGACATTTCAATAAGATCCTCAATAATAGAAACTAAATCATGACCACTTTTATTAATAATTGTCAAATATTCATCTCTTTCTGCATCGCTTATATTCTGACCTCTTATTAAATCACTAAATCCAACAATAGCATTCATTGGCGTTCTTATCTCATGAGATAAATTAGCCAAAAAAGCAGACTTAAGTTCTCCATTTTCTTCAGCTATGTTTCTTGATAAAATCAACTGTTCTTTTTGGCGGATATTAATTTGAAAAAGTTTACTGATATATCGAAACTCACCTCCATATTTTTTCAATTTATTGATTGCATTTTTATCACCAATTTCAAGAAAAGAAGTCACTATTTTTAATGGATCAAAAAACCATTTATTCAATAAATACCCCAAAAAAACAACACTAATTATTGATAAAAGTAACACTATCAAAATATTTTTAATTCCCAAAGAAAAATTCAAATCAAAATCTCTGTCAAAAATCAGTTTAGCAATGACTTTACTATTACTGTCTTTTAAATTAATTTCGGTTCTAATCAATTTAGAACTGATTTCAGGCACATTAGTATCATCAGTTAACAATTGAGTTTTGGAATGTGTTAAGTTTCCAATATAATCAACATATCCTTGATCTAAAATTCGAACCAAAAAAAGATAACCTAAAGGTGCTTTCTCTTTTGTTGGATCGTTCGAAGCATTCAAAATTGTACCAAATACTTCAAAGATACCATCATCATTTTTGACATAATAACGAATATGTTTGTTGATATAAAGCTCTGAAAACTTTTTTTCAGGAACAAAATCAATTATTCTAATTCTCTTCTTTCCGTAAAAAATCAGCTTCTTATCTAAATTATATCCTCCAACAAAAACTCTATTATATTCCAATAGTTTAGTCATCCTACTATCGAAATACTTTGTATCTTCAGTATTAACTGCATCCACCAATTCATCAGAATTAGAAATAATACTGATTAAATCTGTTAGATTTTTTGAATTTTGTTGAAAAATAGTTTCTGTTTCTTTTTGAAAATTATTTAAAGTGGTTTCATAAACCTTATCCACATTATCATTTAAATAAAAATCAAGAACGTAAGAAAAAAGTAGGGCAAATAAAATTGTCATGCCCAACAAAATTAAAAATCTCCAATATGTATTTACTATTTTTTTTAGATTCATGATAAGAGGTTAAGTAATGATCACAAAATTCATCATAAGTTCATTTAGGGTGGCGCTAAAAATAGTAAAAAACTGTTCAGTATTTATTTATAAATTTTAAAAAAAATAAAATCTACAAACAATTTTGTTACAATACTTAAATGTGTTTCAAACACTTAAGACATCAAGTATTCATCTAAAAAAAGCAATAACATAAAATACGATTCCTGTACAACTGACATTTGGAGTAATCTTTGAAGCAGAATAATTCCCAGAGAATTAAAAAAAAATCGGTTTCAATTTCAATTTTACAATACCTGAATTCTTCAACCACAATTTTATTGTTCATTTTAACAACTCCAATAAACCATACAGTGTCAAAATATTTTCATTTGTAGGGTAATCCGCTTTTTAAAAAGAAAACATTAACCAATTTTTAGTATCGATAACTAAAATTTCAAAAGGAATTTATTTAATAAAAAAAACGATGATTCAAAATGTGCAAATAAAAACATAAAAATCAACTAATTAATAGCTCTATTATTGATAAAAAAAGCGACTAAATTGTCGCTTTTTTTTTATTCGTATTTTAATCTTAATTGACTAAATTTGCACCGTTAAATACAACAAACTACACAACAATGATCCATTTCTTTGAAAACCAAAGCAAAACTGTTTTTGCAGTACAAACGCAAAACGAAATTTCGGCTCAAGACATTTCAAAACTCAACTGGCTATTCGCCGATTCCAATAAAGTAGAAAAATCCGTTTTGTCGGATTTTTTTGTTGGACCACGTGCCACTATGATTACCCCTTGGAGTACCAATGCGGTGGAAATTACCCAAAACATGGGGATTACCGGAATCATCCGTATCGAAGAATTTTACAAAGTGGCAGCCGATTTCAATGATTTCGACCCTATGCTTTCGCAAAAATATAGCGAGTTGAATCAAGATATTTTCACTATCCATATTCAGCCAGAAGCTATTTTGAATATTGACGATATTGCTGCTTATAACAAAACAGAAGGTTTGGCGTTAAGCCAAGAAGAAGTAGAATATTTGGATAATTTGTCAACTAAATTAGGTAGAAAATTAACAGATTCTGAGATTTTCGCTTTCTCTCAAGCCAATTCAGAGCACTGTCGTCACAAGATTTTTAACGGAACTTTTGTTATTGACGGAGTAGAAAAAGAAACTTCTCTTTTTAAATTAATCAAAAAAACATCTCAGGAAAACCCTAACGATATTGTTTCGGCTTACAAAGACAATGTGGCTTTTGTAAAAGGACCAAGAGTACAGCAATTTGCTCCAAAAACGGCCGACAAACCTGATTTCTACGAAATAAAAGAATTTGATTCAGTTATCTCTTTAAAAGCAGAAACACACAATTTCCCAACAACTGTAGAGCCTTTTAACGGGGCTGCAACAGGATCAGGAGGAGAAATTCGTGACCGTTTGGCTGGAGGACAAGGTTCATTGCCAATGGCAGGAACTGCGGTTTACATGACTTCTTATTCCCGTTTGGAAGAAAACAGACCATGGGAAGATGCCGTAGCCGAAAGAAAATGGCTGTATCAAACTCCAATGGACATCTTGATTAAAGCTTCAAACGGAGCTTCTGATTTTGGTAATAAATTTGGACAACCACTTATTACCGGTTCGGTTTTAACTTTCGAACACGAAGAAAACAACCGCAAAATTGGTTACGATAAAGTAATCATGCAAGCGGGAGGAATTGGTTATGGAAAATTAGATCAAGCTATCAAACATAAACCACAAGAAGGAGACAAAATCGTTATCCTTGGTGGAGAAAATTATAGAATTGGAATGGGTGGAGCTGCGGTTTCCTCAGCAGATACGGGAGCTTTTGGTTCAGGAATTGAATTAAACGCAATCCAACGTTCCAACCCAGAAATGCAAAAACGTGCTGCCAATGCCATTCGTGGTCTAGTGGAAAGCGATATTAATCCTATCGTTTCTATTCACGATCACGGTGCAGGAGGACACTTAAACTGTCTTTCTGAATTGGTGGAAGAAACAGGAGGTTTGATCGATTTGGACAAGTTGCCTGTGGGCGACCCAACGCTTTCTGCAAAAGAAATAATCGGTAACGAATCTCAGGAAAGAATGGGATTGGTTATTGGTAAAAAAGACATCGACATTCTACAAAGAATTGCAGACAGAGAACGCTCTCCAATGTACCAAGTAGGTGACGTAACTGCCGATCATCGTTTTACTTTTGAATCAAAAACTACTGGTTTAAAACCAATGGATTATGCTTTGGAAGATTTCTTTGGAAGTTCTCCAAAAACCATAATGACAGACAAAACCATCGATTACAATTATGGTGGTTTAGAATATAATGTAAAAAACATAGCGACTTACTTAGAGCAAGTTTTACAACTAGAAGCGGTTGCCTGTAAAGACTGGTTGACCAACAAAGTGGATCGTTGCGTTGGCGGAAAAGTAGCCAAACAACAATGTGCTGGACCGTTACAATTGCCATTGAACAATTGTGGTGTTATGGCTTTGGATTATCAAGGAAAAGAAGGAGTTGCAACCTCAATCGGACACTCTCCTATTGCCTCTTTGATTGACCCTGTTGCAGGAACAAGAACAGCAATTGCGGAGTCTTTATCAAACATCGTTTGGGCTCCAATTAAAGACGGATTAAAAGGAATTTCATTGTCAGCCAACTGGATGTGGGCTTGTAAAAACGAAGGTGAAGACGCTCGTTTATACGCTGCCGTTGAAGCTTGTTCTGACTTTGCAATCGAATTGGGAATCAACATTCCAACTGGAAAAGATTCACTTTCGATGAAACAAAAATATCCAAACGACGAAGTAATCGCTCCGGGAACGGTAATTATTTCGGCTGGTGGAAACTGTACCGATATTAGAAAAGTAGTGGAGCCTGTTTTACAAAAAAACGGTGGTTCTATTTATTATATCAATTTGTCCCAAGACGACTTCAAACTAGGAGGTTCTTCTTTGGCACAAACGCTGAATGAAATTGGAAACGAAGCGCCGACAATTAAAGACGCTGCTTTCTTCAAAAATGCTTTCAACACTATTCAAGAATTGATTTTAGACAATCAAATTTTGGCAGGACACGATATTGGAAGCGGCGGTTTGATTACTACTTTATTGGAAATGTGTTTTGCTGATGTGAATTTAGGAGCCAAAATTGATTTCTCTGTTTTCGAAGAAAAAGACATTATCAAATATCTTTTTGCCGAAAACATAGCCATTGTTTTCCAAGCCAAATCAGACGAAGTTGTTGAAGCTAAATTGAGCACCAACAATGTATCTTTCTTCAAATTAGGAAGCGCAACAACAGAAGCTACTTTGGACTTTGGTCAATGTAAATTGGATATTGCTAAATACAGAGACATTTGGTTCAAGACTTCATTCTTATTAGACCAAAAACAATCTAAAAACGGAACTGCCCAAGCACGTTTCGACAATTACAAAAACCAAGTATTAAACTATACTTTCCCAACTCATTTTACAGGAAAAAAACCTGTAATCGATGCTTCAAAACCAAGACCAAAAGCAGCAATTATCCGAGAAAAAGGAAGTAATTCCGAGCGTGAAATGGCGAATGCAATGTACTTGGCAGGTTTTGACGTAAAAGACGTTCACATGACCGATTTGATTTCGGGACGTGAAACGCTGGAAAACATTCAATTCATCGGAGCTGTTGGAGGATTCTCAAATTCAGATGTTTTGGGTTCTGCCAAAGGTTGGGCCGGAGCTTTCAAATACAATGAAAAAGCAAACACTGCATTAAAAAACTTCTTCAAAAGAGAAGACACTTTATCGGTTGGTATCTGTAACGGCTGTCAATTGTTTATGGAATTAGAACTGGTAAATCCTGAGCATGAAGTTCACGGAAAAATGCTTCATAACGAAAGCCACAAACACGAAAGTATTTTTACTTCGGTAACAATCCAGGAAAACAAATCGGTAATGTTATCGACTTTGGCAGGAAGTACTCTTGGAGTTTGGGTTTCACATGGTGAAGGAAAATTCAATTTACCAGAACCTGAAGCGAACTACAACATCGTTGGAAAATACGGTTACGAAGGATATCCTGCCAATCCAAATGGATCAGCTTTCAATACAGCCATGATGTGTGATACAACAGGCCGTCACCTAGTAATGATGCCACATATTGAGCGTTCAACCTTCCAATGGAACTGGGCACATTATCCAAAAGACAGAAATGACGAGGTTACACCTTGGCATGAAGCTTTTGTAAATGCAAAAAAATGGATAGACAATACAAATAAATAAGACTTAATAATAAAGTTTTGTTCCCATACAGCCCGTCTCTTACTATTTTTAGAGACGGGTTTTTCATGAAGATTTTTGCCCTAAAATCTTAATTAACCTAAAAAACCAACAATGATTACCATTCAAAAAAACCTTTTTATTATAAGCCTACTCCTTTTAATAAATCCAGTATTTGCACAAACTTCGGATGAATCCTTAAAAATTAATCCCCTATTAGAATTGTTTGGTTCCAATACAAAAACTCTAGATCTAAAAGGGAATGTAACCCAAATGCATGAACAGCAATTTTCGCTAAACGCAAAAGGCAACGTAACAGGTGATTCTGAATTGATCAATAATTTTTATAAATTTTACCCCGAAGGTTCAACCAAAGAATTTGAGCAAAATTATAAGTATCTGCTCTCAAAAAAGTACTTTTTCAGCTACACCAATAAAGGTTATATTTCGCATATAGATATTGAGACTCTCAATGTCGCCAAAGATAAAGACACCACCAATATCCCGTTGGAAAATGAAACTCAAACTTCAGATTTTTCTACGACGGATTACAAATATGTACAAAAGAAAAACATTTTGTACAAAGGAGAAGAAGTTAACGAAGGGTCTCCAAAAAAGGCAACTGCCAGAAATGAGTACTTTTATCATTTCAATGATGACAACCAAATCTTCCAGATTGATTACCAAACTAAAGATTTAAAAACAAAATACATCTATGACTCTAATGCACTGGTAAAAGAATTGCATACTTTTAAATCGGGTCTTTTATCCCATAAAAATATCTACAAATACGACCGTAACAATAGGCTAATTAATATAGCAACAATCAATTCGGACAACAATACGGAATATCCAAACAGAGAAACAATTTTTACTTACAAACTGGACGAAAATGGAAACGTGATCGAGAAAAAAATGATAACCTATCTTTATAACAATAAAGGTACCAAGGAGTTCCTTGAAGGATTTTTAATTTTATATAATTATACCTATTTGTAGTTTTTTTATCTAAATTTCCGTTTGTATCTTAGCCAAAAGAATAAATACTTAATCGTACCTAAAAAGCAACGCCCCTTGCTTTTTAGACTTTTTAAAATCAACCTACACCCATGAAAAAAATTACTTTGCTGCTTGCTGCACTTGTATTAAGTGCAACACATTCCTACGCCCAAATTAAAGTTACCAAAATCAGAAACAAGGACAAAGACCACTATATCGCTACGATTATTGGTTATCCCGTTACCGGTCTTTATAGTTATGTAAATCAAGTTGAACCTATAACAATCCTCAATGCTGACGGCACAGGAATTATGCAAAATGAAGATCTTGTCAAAGAAAATATCATTTGGGGAATTGAATGTTCTGAATCTGGAGTTCCTATTTTCAAAGAGGGGTTCAATAGTGCGTCTTATTCCTTTTGGTATAGAATAACCGGTTCCGCCAAATCCAAAACCGATGATGGAAACAATTGGATATTACAGTCCTTTTCGATTCACTATGACAAAAAGAAGATATTCATTTCTGGAGAAAGAGTAAAAGAATATATCGAATAACAATATACTGAGTCATAAATCGTAAATACTTGTGTATCCTTTATTTCACAAGTTATTTTGCTCAAAAACTGATTCAAAAAACGCTTTTATTAATACAATTCATTTAATTTACAACATTTTAAGAAATCGATTTCGTTGATTACCAATAATGTAATTATATTAATCGTAATTAATCATTGGAAAATAAAAATTATTATTAATTTTTATTTAATTTGCAAAAAAATTTAACAATCATACAATGAGAACGATTACCCGTCTTTTTGATTTCCCTTACTATCAGCTAGAAAATTACAACAAATTAGATGCTTTGGTAACGAAGCAAGATGGTATTTGGGTAAAAACCTCAACCCAGGAATATCTTGATAAAGCCAATGCCATTTCTAGGGCATTACTGCGGATGGGTATACAAAAAGACGACAAAATTGCCATCATTTCAAGTAGCAATAGAACAGAGTGGCATATCATGGATATTGGTATTTTACAGACCGGTGCCCAAAATGTACCTATTTATCCAACTATTGCTCAGGAAGATTATGAATATATTCTAAATCATTCTGAAGCCATGTATGTTTTTGTTTCCGATATTGAAGTATACAATAAAGTAAACAATATAAAAGCCAACGTTGCCTCCTTAAAAGATGTTTTTTCATTCAATGAAATTGAGGGGTGTAGAAACTGGACTGAATTATTAAATCTTGGCGAAGACACAAGCAATCAGGATGTTGTTGAAGATAGAAAAAGTAATGTAAAACCAGACGACTTAGCAACTATCATTTATACATCAGGAACAACAGGACAACCTAAAGGAGTAATGCTTTCTCATAGAAATATTGTTTCAAATGTACTTAACAGTGCTTCCAGAATTCCTTTTGAAGCTGGCAAAAGTGTGGCATTGAGTTTTCTTCCTATCTGTCATATCTTCGAAAGAATGATTTTGTATCTATATCAATATTATGGTGTTTCTGTATATTTTGGAGAATCTATAGACAAGATCAGCAGTAATTTAAAAGAAGTAAGACCAACCGTAATCACAGCCGTACCTAGGCTTTTGGAAAAAGTATACGATAGCATTCTTGCAAAAGGAACTGAATTGAAAGGAATCAAAAAAATGCTTTTCTTTTGGGCCATCAATTTAGGACTGCGTTACGAGCCTTATGGAGCCAATGGTCTATGGTATGAATTCCAATTAAAAATTGCCCGTAAACTAATTTTCAGCAAATGGAAAGAAGGTCTGGGAGGAAACTTAGATTTAATGGTATCCGGAAGCGCCGCTTTGCAAAAAAGATTGTCACGCGTATTTGCCGCTGCCGAAATTCCGGTGATGGAAGGTTACGGATTAACCGAAACCTCTCCAGTAATTACTGTAAATGACATGAGAAACAGAGGTTTCAAAGTTGGAACTGTTGGAAAAGCCATTGACAATGTAGAAGTAAAAATTGCTGAAGATGGTGAAATTCTTTGCAAAGGGCCAAATGTTATGATGGGTTATTACAAAGATCCTGAAAAAACAGCAGAAGCTATCATCGACGGATATTTCCATACGGGAGATATTGGCAATGTTGATCAAAACGGATTTTTGACCATTACAGACCGCAAGAAAGAAATGTTCAAAACCTCAGGAGGAAAATATATTGCACCACAAATTATCGAAAACACCATGAAACAGTCTCGTTTTATCGAGCAGATTATGGTTATCGGTGATGGAGAAAAAATGCCTGCTGCTTTCATTCAACCTAGCTTTGAGTTTATCAAAGAATGGGAAAAACTACACGGTATTGAAGTAGGGAAAACAAACCAAGAAATAATCTCCAATCCAAAAGTAATTGCCCGTATTCAAGAAGAAATTGACCACATCAATCCAAAATTCGGAAATTGGGAACAAGTAAAACGTTTCGAATTAACTCCAGATGTTTGGTCTATTGATGGTGGACACCTTACTCCCACCCTAAAATTAAAAAGAAAAATTATACTTGAAATATACAAAGACCTCTATGAAAAAATATACGGTCATGAACTGTAATCTTTTATAATTTAAAACCTCAAAGTCCTGATAGTTACTATCGGGACTTTTTGTATTTAAAAACTTCTTATCTTCACAATTCAATTCAAAAAACATCATATGAGAATCAAAATCTATATAATGCTTTTCATCAGCCTATTTTTTATTGTGGGCTGTAAAGAAAAAACCGAAGATAGTGTTAAAGCCAATTACCTTGATTTTTCCAAAAGGGATGACCAGTTTACGGGCGGTATCAAAATGATTCCTATCACCACTCCAAAAGGGACTTTCAAGGTTTGGACAAAAACTATTGGAAACAATCCAACCATCAAAGTATTATTACTTCACGGAGGTCCAGGCCTTACCCATGAGCTGTATGAGTCATTTGACGGCTATTTCCCGAACGAAAGCATTGAATACATCTACTATGACCAACTGGGTTCCTATTACAGCGATCAGCCGAACGACAATAGTTTGTGGACCAATGAACGATTTGTGGAAGAAGTAGAACAGGTTCGAAAAGCACTCGGTTGTGACAATACCAATTTTTATGTTTTGGGACAATCCTGGGGAGGAATCCTAGCGATGGAATATGCCTTGAAATACCAAAAGAATCTCAAAGGACTGATTATCTCCAATATGATGGCCAGCGCACCTGCTTACAACAAATATGCAGAAGAAGTTCTTGGTCCAAAACTCCCAAAAGCTGTTTTTGACCAAATAAAAACATTTGAAAAAAACAAGGATTACACCAATCCAAAATACACCGAACTGCTTTTTAAATATTATTATACCGAACACATTTTAAGAATACCTGTTGATCAATGGCCGGAATCCATCAATAGATGCTTCAAGCACATGAACCCGAATGTCTATGTGTACATGCAAGGGCCGAGTGAATTTGGAATTACAGGAGATGCCACTTTAAAAGATTGGGATGTAACTGCCAGACTTAAAACAATTACCATTCCTACTCTCGTTATTGGTGCCAAATACGACACCATGGATCCCAAACACATGGAATGGATGTCCCACGAAGTACAAAACGGTCGCTTTTTATTTTGCCCCAACGGAAGCCACCTTTCGCAATACGATGACCAGAAAAACTATTTTAAAGGGGTGATTCAGTTTTTGAGAGATGTGGATAATGGGGATTTTAAGAAATCGTAAAATAGCATATATCTAAATTTAAACTCCTTAATCAAGGAGTTTATTTTTAAAAAAGTTGAAACCTATAATTTATAATTCAACGTTATAAACACATCACTCATTTAATTAGTTAACAACATTATACCCAATAAATCAATATATAATCATTTTTTTAATACTTTTATTGAATTAACAATAAAAGTAAAAAAACATGAATGTAAAAAACTTTTTGATTTCGGGCATTGTTGGTGGTATTGTTGACTTTCTTTTGGGATGGGTATTTTATGGTATGCTTTTTAAAGACCTCTACCCTCAAAATGAACACACAAACTTAGTATTCATCTTTTTAGGATGCATGACTTTTGGATTATTTGTAGCCTATATATTTACAAAATGGGCAGGAATTACAAATGCAGTTACTGGATTAAAAGCAGGTGCCGTTATTGGTGTTTTTACAAGTTTGTCCATGAATTTTTTCATGTATTCTGATATGGTTTTAAATTTACAAAATATGATAACCGATATTATCATTACAACAGTATTGGGTGCTGCTGTTGGTGCCGCTGTTGCCCTAACTAATGGAAAAATGAAATAAAAAGAATATATTACATCCAAAATACCACACTTTTTTTTGGAGCATGAATTTAATAGAAAACCACGAATAGATTCCTATTCGTGGTTTTCCTCATTTACAAAAAACTCTTTCAACCAGCCGATAATGTTTTCACTTGCAAAAAAGGTAATCTTTTAAATTTAATTGATTTGGTATTAGTCAAAAAAATCATATCAGTAGCCCTATTTAAACCTATGCAAATCAAATTTTTTAACCTTTTTATTTAAAACTCAAAACCCATCATTTTTGTCAAAAGAAGAAAATACTGCGCGTGCATAATATTTCCCAAACTCCTTATTTTAAAGGAGTTTTTTATTTATATTTATAAAAAATTAAAAAAAAACAAATTTTATTATGCATGCATAGTATTTTTTTATTACATTTGAAATCGATATAGTAGAATATGAAAAACAAAACAATAGATTATATCTTAAGAGCAACTTGGCAAGCCGTATCCAGAATGTACAACGAAGAAGCTCATAAATATGATGCAACAATGGCAACTGGTTTTGCATTATTAAGTATTGACAGAGAAGAAGGAACACCGTCAACTGCATTAGGCCCAAGAATGGGAATGGAAGCCACAAGCTTGACCAGAACCTTAAAATCGATGGAAGAAAAAGGGTTAATCACCCGAAAGAAAAATCCAGAAGACGGTAGAGGCGTTTTGATTTACCTAACCGAGTTTGGAAAAGAAAAAAGAGAGCTTTCGAAGAATACGGTTTTGAATTTTAATGAAACGGTGAGAAAACATGTTTCGGAAGAAAAGCTCAACAATTTCATAGAAGTGGCTGAAATTATCAACGAACTAATTCAGAATAAAAACATATTTAATCAACAAGAAAACAGTAACGATGAATCGAACCATTAAAAAAGTTGCAGTAATTGGATCCGGAATTATGGGTTCAGGAATTGCTTGTCATTTTGCCAACATTGGTGTAGAAGTCTTGCTTTTGGACATTATCCCAAGAGAATTGACGGATGCCGAAGCCAAAAAAGGGCTAACACTTGAGAGTAAAATTGTTCGCAACCGTGTGGTAAACGAGCATTTGGCCAACTCATTAAAATCGAAGCCCTCTCCTATTTACAGTCAAAAATTCGCTAGCCGAATCACTACTGGAAATACTACGGATGATATGGCTAAAATTGCCAATGTAGATTGGATTATCGAAGTGGTTGTGGAGCGTTTGGATATCAAAAAATTGGTTTTTGAGCAAATTGAAAAATTCAGAAAACCGGGAACTTTGGTAACATCAAACACTTCTGGTATTCCGATTCATTTCATGAGCGAAGGACGCAGCGAAGATTTCCAAAAACATTTCTGCGGTACTCACTTTTTTAACCCAGCGCGTTACTTAAAATTATTCGAAATTATTCCTGGTCCACAAACTTCAACAGAAGTTTTGGATTTCTTAACCATATACGGAGAGAAATTTTTGGGTAAAACTTCGGTTGTTGCCAAAGATACTCCAGCATTTATCGGAAACCGTATTGGTATTTACGGAATCCAAAGTTTGTTCCACTTGGTAAAAGAATTGGGATTAACTATCGAAGAAGTTGATAAATTAACAGGACCAGTTATTGGTCGTCCAAAATCGGCTACTTTCAGAACTGTTGACGTTGTAGGATTGGATACTTTGGTGCATGTTGCCAACGGAATCTACGAAAACTGTCCAACAGACGAGCAACACGAATTGTTCAAACTTCCAGAATTTGTAAACAAAATGATGGAAAACAAATGGTACGGTAGTAAAACTGGTCAAGGTTTCTACAAAAAAGTAGACAAAGACATTCTTTCTTTGGACTTGGATACTCTTGAATACCGTCCTGCCAAAAGAGCTTCTTTTGCTACTTTGGAATTGACAAAAACAATCGACAAACCAATCAACAGATTTAAGGTTTTGGTTAAAGGAAAAGACAAAGCGGGTGAATTCTACAGAAAAAGTTTCTCTGGAATGTTTGCTTACGTTTCCAATCGTATTCCTGAAATCTCAGATGAATTATACAAAATAGACGATGCCATGAAAGCTGGTTTTGGATGGGAAAATGGTCCATTCGAAATTTGGGATGCCATTGGTGTTCAAAATGGAATCGAAATCATGAAAGCCGAAGGTCTTGAGCCTGCAGCTTGGGTTACCGAAATGATCGCTTCTGGAAGTACTAGTTTTTATACTATTAAAGAAGGGGCTACTTATTTCTATAATATTCCAACAAAATCGCAAACTAAAGTTCCGGGACAAGATGCATTCATCATCCTGAACAACATTCGCGAAAGCAAAAAAGTTTGGAGCAATAGTGGTGCTATCATCCAAGATTTGGGAGACGGAATCTTGAACTTAGAATTCCAATCCAAAATGAATACAATTGGTGGTGATGTTTTAGCTGCGATCAATAAAGCGATAGATTTATCCGAAAAAGAATACCAAGGTTTGGTTATTGGAAATCAAGCAGCGAATTTCTCTGTTGGTGCCAATATCGGAATGATATTCATGATGGCTGTTGAGCAAGAATATGATGAGTTGAATATGGCTATCAAAATGTTCCAAGACACTATGATGCGTGTGCGTTATTCTGGAATCCCTGTTGTTGTTGCACCCCACGGAATGACTTTTGGTGGTGGTTGCGAAATGAGTTTACATGCTGATAAAGTGGTTGCTGCTGCAGAAACCTATATGGGATTAGTTGAATTTGGTGTTGGGGTTATTCCTGGCGGTGGTGGTTCGAAAGAATTGGCCATGCGTGCATCCGATTTATTCCGTAAAAACGATGTGGAATTGAATGTTTTACAAGAATATTTTATGACTATCGCTATGGCAAAAGTATCTACTTCTGCTTACGAAGCTTTTGATACAGGACTATTGCAACACGGTAAAGATATTGTGGTGGTGAACAAAGACCGTCAGATTGCTGAAGCTAAAAAACATGCCTTATTGATGGCCGAAGCTGGTTATACACAACCTATCCGCAGAACAGACGTAAAAGTTTTAGGTAAACAAGCATTGGGAATGTTCTTGGTAGGAACTAACCAAATGGTTGCCGGTAAATACATCTCAGAGCACGATTTGAAAATTGCAAACAAACTAGCTTATGTTATGGCTGGTGGTGATTTATCTGAACACACTTTGGTATCTGAACAGTATTTATTGGATTTGGAACGTGAAGCTTTCTTGTCTCTTTGTACTGAAAGAAAAACATTGGAAAGAATTCAGTTTATGTTAACTAAAGGGAAACCACTTCGTAACTAGAAAATAGAATAAAGATGCAAGAAGCAAGACTTCGAAACTGAGTTTTGTCTTTTCTCTTGCCTCTTGTTTCTTTCTTCTAAAATCTTAAAAAAGAAAAACAATGAAAACAGCATATATAGTTAAAGCTTATCGTACTGCGGTAGGTAAAGCCCCAAAAGGAGTTTTTAGATTTAAAAGACCTGATGAGTTGGCTGCAGAAACCATTCAATACATGATGAATGAGTTGCCTGATTTTGACAAAACACGTATTGACGACGTTATGGTTGGAAATGCCATGCCGGAAGCAGAACAAGGTTTGAACGTGGGACGTTTAATCTCTTTGATGGGATTAAAAGTAGATGACGTACCTGGAGTTACCGTAAACAGATATTGTGCTTCGGGATTAGAAACTATCGGAATGGCGACTGCCAAAATCCAATCAGGGATGGCACATTGTATCATTGCCGGTGGAGCTGAAAGTATGAGTTTTATTCCAATGGGAGGTTACAAACCTACTCCGGATTATGCTGTCGCAAAAGCGGGACACGAGGATTACTATTGGGGAATGGGATTGACTTCAGAAGCGGTGGCAAAACAATTCAACATCTCTCGTGCTGATCAAGATGAGTTTGCTTTTCAATCTCACAACAAAGCGTTGAAAGCACAAGCGGAAGGTAAATTTGACAAACAAATTGTGCCTATCACGGTAGAACAGACTTTTATCAATGAAAATGGTAAAAAAGAAACCAAATCTTATGTTGTAAACAAAGATGAAGGCCCAAGAGCTGGAACTTCTTTGGAAGCCTTGGCTAACCTTAGACCTGTTTTTGCTGCTGATGGAAGTGTAACTGCCGGTAACTCTTCACAAATGAGTGATGGTGCTGCTTTTGTACTGGTTATGAGTGAAGAAATGGTAAAAGAATTAAACCTTCAACCGATTGCTCGTTTGGTAAACTTCGCCTCTGCAGGTGTTGAGCCAAGAATTATGGGAATTGGTCCTGTAAAAGCAATTCCAAAAGCCTTGAAACAAGCCGGATTGACTTTAAACGATATTGATTTAATTGAATTGAACGAAGCTTTTGCTTCACAAGCATTGGCAGTTACTCGCGAACTAAACTTGAATCCTGACATTATCAATGTGAATGGTGGAGCTATTGCCTTAGGTCACCCTCTAGGTTGTACCGGAGCCAAATTATCTGTTCAATTGTTTGACGAAATGAAACGCAGAGGAAGCAAATATGGAATTGTTTCTATGTGTGTGGGAACTGGACAAGGAAGTGCGGGGATATATGAGCTACTTTAATTTTATTATAAATTTTGAATTATAAATTTTAAATGAACATGCATGAAGGAAAATATTATTGCAACAAAAACATTTGATTTTGCACTATCCATAGTAAACCTTTTTGTTCAGCTTAAAAAAGAAAATGAATTCATAATTTCTAAACAAATCTTAAGATCAGCTACAAGCATTGGAGCAAATGTTGAAGAAGCAATCGCTGCACAATCAAGAAAAGATTTTATTCATAAAATGTCCATTGCGTCAAAAGAAGCGAGAGAAACTAAATATTGGTTGCGATTATTAGATAAATCTGATTTAACAACAATTGAAATTAATCATTATTTAATTGAAGTTGAACACATAATTAACATAATAACCAAAATCATTAAAACATCACAAGAATCAAAATAATTTAAAATTTAAAATTCATAATTTAAAATAATAAAACAATGAGCGACAAAACAAGAGGTGGTCAATTCATCGTAAAAGAAACAAAATGTGAAGATATCTTCACACCAGAAGATTTCAATGAAGAGCAATTAATGATGCGTGACTCTGTAAAAGAGTTCGTTGACAAAGAATTGTGGGCACACAAAGATCGTTTTGAGAAAAAAGACTACGCCTATACACAAGAGTGTATGAAAAAAGCAGGAGATCTTGGTTTCTTGAGCGTAGCTGTACCTGAATCATATGGCGGAATGGGAATGGGATTTGTAAATACCGTTTTGGTTTGTGATTATATTTCGGGAGCAACAGGTTCATTCTCTACTGCATTTGGAGCGCACACCGGAATTGGAACAATGCCAATCACTCTTTATGGAACGGAAGAACAAAAACAAAAATACGTACCTAAATTAGCTTCTGGAGAATGGTTTGGAGCGTATTGCTTAACTGAGCCAGGTGCTGGATCGGATGCCAATTCTGGAAAAACTAAAGCTGTTTTATCAGAAGACGGAAAAACATATTCGATCACTGGACAAAAAATGTGGATTTCGAATGCGGGATTCTGTTCTGTTTTCATCGTATTCGCAAGAATTGGTGACGACAAAAACATCACTGGATTTATTGTAGAAAACACTCCTGATAATGGAATTTCTATGAATGAAGAAGAGCATAAATTAGGTATTCGTGCTTCTTCGACTCGTCAGGTTTTCTTCAATGAGACTAAAGTTCCTGTAGAAAATATGTTGTCTGAAAGAGGAAACGGTTTCAAAATCGCTATGAACGCATTGAACGTAGGTCGTATCAAATTGGCTGCAGCTTGTTTGGACGCTCAACGTAGAGTAATCACTGGAGCCGTTCACTATTCAAATGAAAGAATCCAATTTAATACTGCTATTTCACAATTTGGAGCTATCCGTTCTAAATTGGCAGAAATGGCGACTTCTTGCTACGCAGGAGAAAGCGCAACATACCGTGCTGCAAAAGACATTGAAGATAGAATCACTGCTCGCGAAGCAGAAGGTGTTTCCCACCAAGAATCAGAATTGAAAGGTGTTGAAGAATATGCTATCGAGTGTTCTATCTTGAAAGTAGCTGTTTCTGAAGACGTTCAAAACTGTGCCGATGAAGGAATTCAAATCTTTGGTGGAATGGGATTCTCAGAAGACACACCTATGGAAAGTGCTTGGAGAGACGCCCGTATTGCCCGTATCTACGAAGGAACAAACGAAATCAACAGAATGTTATCTGTTGGTATGTTGATCAAAAAAGCGATGAAAGGGCACGTTGATTTACTAGGACCTGCTTCTAAAGTACAGGAAGAATTAATGGGAATTCCATCTTTTGAAACTCCTGATTATTCTGAACTGTTTGCTGAAGAAAAAGAAATGATTACCAAATTGAAAAAAGCATTCCTTATGGTTGCTGGTGGTGCCGTTCAAAAATACGGTCCAGACTTAGACGCACACCAACAATTATTGATGGCTGCCTCTGATATCTTAATCGAAATCTATATGGCTGAAAGTACGATCTTGAGAACCGAAAAATTAGCTAAAGCAAACGGCGCTGACAAAATCAAAGAACAAATCGCAATGGCACAATTATACTTGTACCAAGCAGTTGATATCATCACTCAAAAAGGAAAAGAAAGCATTATTTCTTTTGCTGAAGGTGACGAACAACGTATGATGCTAATGGGATTACGTCGTTTCACTAAATATACTAATATGCCAAATGTGGTTGGCTTAAGAGAAGCAATCACAACTAAATTAGTTGCAGAAAACGCATACTGCTTCTAATTACACAATCTTTTTTAGTTTTTATTTGTAAAAAGCCGCTATTGTCCCTGAATGGCAAAGCGGCTTTTTTATGTGATTATGGTTTTGGTCTGTTGCTGGCTGGCTAGCCCTTTGTTGCTTTTTCGTCCGTTTGGTCTGAGATGCTTTCAAGAGGCTCCCATAGTTCAATCTTGTTTCCTTCCGCATCCATAATATGAATAAACTTTCCATAGTCGTAAGTTTCAATATTATCAACTATGGTTACTCCGTTTTCTTTGAGTTTGTTTACTAGTCCTTCAATATTCTGAACTCGGTAATTAATCATAAAATCTTTTTTGGAGGGGGAAAAATATTCATCTCCTTTTTTGAAGGGACACCACTGAAGAGAATTTATCTCCTGAGGTTTGTTAATATTTCTTGACTCAAAACTTGACGAGCCCCAATCATTGATTTCAATTCCTAAGTTTTTGGTATACCACTCTTTTGTTTGCTCCAGATTGTCTGAAAAAAAGAAAATCCCACCAATTCCTGTCACCTTTGGTGTTGTGTCATCAGCTGAAGATGAATTGTCTGTTTGTTTTTTTGAGTCTTCCATATTGTTTGCTTTTTTAGTTGTTGAATCACAGTTTTTAGGAAGTGTTACAAGCGAAATTACACGAATAATCTTTTATCCTGTTTCATTTTCTCCCAGTTTTAGTTAATCGTATACAAACGCTACAATTTTTATTCTAATTTATATAGGACTATTACTAATCAAGTTCTAATTTCTCAATATCTATGTCTGTTAGGTTTTGAACATTCCTTGAGATTTTTTTGATATCCCAATCCCACCATTTTATTTTCAAAAGCCTTTCAATAACATCATCGGAGAATCTTTTTTTAATTTCGGTTGCGGGATTTCCCCCGACAATTGTGTAAGGTTCTACGTCTTTGATTACGGTTGCGTTTGTAGCAATAATAGCGCCGTCTCCAATGGTTACACCTGCCATAATGGTTGCATTATAGCCTATCCAAACATCATTACCAATATGAATGTCCCCCTTTTGTGGATATTGCTTTCCTTCCATAGCGTTTTCCCAACCATTTGCAAAAATTGCAAATGGATACGTTGTTAAAGCATTTGTCAAATGATTCGCTCCATTCATAATAAATTTTACATCGGAGGCAATCATACAAAATTTACCGATTATCAATTTGTCTCCAATAAAGTCAAAATGGTACTTCACATTTTTCTCAAAGTTCTCCACGTTTTCAAAATCGTCATAATAGGTGTAATCACCAACAATGATATTAGGATTTTTGACAACGTTTTTTAGAAAACAAAGTCGGTCATAATTTTGAAGTGGAAATTTTATATTCTTATTTGGAGCTGTCATTTTTAAATTTAGTTTATTGAATTTAAAATATTGTCAATTACATATTTAAAACTTACAAAAACAATTATTTTAATTATTTCCAAATGTATTAAATACTAATTAAAAGCCATAAAACATCTTTGGGATAACTTCAGTAAAATGGCATTTAAAAACAAATCATTTCGCTTTTCCCAATGCTCTTAGAATCGCGTGAGGGATAGAAGCTAGCTACCGAAGTAGCGCGGATAGCCCGACCCCGTGTAGAAAAAGGCCCGACTTATCGCAACAATGAGTGGGGCCTTTTTCTTAACGGGGGCACGCCCAGAGTATTCTTCTTATTTAGAAAAATGGGCTTATGTATTTATTGTACTATGGTACTTTCGGGTTTGTCATCCATCCAGGCGGCAAATAATTTGTAACCTATAGAAAATATAATTGGCCCCACGAATAAACCTACGAATCCAGACATCATGAATCCTCCGATTACACCAAGGAAAATAACCAGCATAGGCACGAGCGCCCCTTTTCCCAGCAATAGTGGTTTTAGGACATTATCGGACAATCCGCTTAGGACGAAAAATACTGTCCATAAAGCTGCAGCAGTAGTGTTATCCAATGAAAATAAATAGGCAATTACCCCTAGATTAATAATGATCGGGCCGACTTGGATAATTGAAAGCATCAAACAAACGACCGTTAACACTCCCGCAAAAGGGATGCCGGCTCCAAAGAGTCCCACAGCCTGAATCAGGGTTTGGATAATGGCTACACCCAATATTCCTTTGACCACCTGGTACACCGTTGACACCGAAATATCCAAGAATTCGTCACCTGAATCACCCGAAATTCTCTTGATGAAATTGGTGGCTAAATTTTGGGCACTTGTTGAAACCATCAGTACACCAGCAATAATTACCGAGAGGATTACCTGCAATAGAGCAACAGTGGAACTAAGAACGCTACCCAACAATTTTTTGGATAATTCGACGATTTGTTCTTTGTATTCGAGTACTCCTGTTTTTAAATCTGTAGATAATGAATATAGAAAATCGTAAGCTTTGTCCCCTATCACAGGCCAGTCTTTTATATTTTGACTTGGTGTTGCCACTTTCAAAGTACCGTTCTCTACCCCTGCTTTTAATTCGGTTAAATTTGATGTAACTGAATTTACAAATAATACAGTTGGTGCAATGATAATTATCAATAAGGCTGCGGTGATTATGAATGAAGCAAGGCTTTTGCGTCCCTTTAATTTCTTTTGCAGGAAATCATATCCTGGATATAGCACTATCGCCAATATAATTGCCCAAAGAATTGGCATCATAAAAGGCAGTAAAAGTTTAATACAAAATCCTAAAATTAGGAAAACAAGTCCTAGCTGTAAGATGACTTCAAAAATCTGTTTGCTTTTGTATGGGTTTGAATTTTCCATAAGAATTGATTTAAAGATTAGTTAAAATAAAAATATTATTATTGATTTTGTTTCTTTTTTGCACTGTTTTCATTGGCATCAGAAACGAGACGACCAATAAGAATCACGGGATACAAAACCCCTATAATAGCTTCGATTTGCGCCATTGATCTTGCAAAGGGATGCAAAGGAAAAATATCTCCGTATCCAGTTGTTGTAATTGTTATATAACTAAAATACAAAAAATTAGCCTGTAAAGTATTGCTCTCAAAGGGCGGTAGGGTGATTTGGAAAGCACCAGGTATGTGTTCGTAGATAAATAAATAAATCACAGACCATAAATTAGCAAGAATCATATACACAACTATAGAACCTACCACACGATATTCGGTTATTGGTCCGGGTTCAAAAACTTTTTTCAATACCAATACAATCAACAATCCAAAAGTGGCGATGGTAAAAACGATATCTGCCAATAGAATAAATGGAGTTTGTCGGAAAACCGAAATCCATCCGAATAGGACAAACAAAAATGGAATGATCGTAAACAAGATTGTTTGTTTTTTTGATTTGGATAATGAAAAAATACCCGCAATCAGAAACAACATCCAAAATATATTCGTAATAACCATAAACGAAGAATAACTTCCAAATATTGGAATCAGTACAAAATGCATGATACAAAGCAAGATGAACATACCGCTAAGTCCGCTTTCCTTATTCCACAGATGATTCAAAAAAAGGAATTGTTTATTTTTTGCCATAGTTTTTATTTTTTAGTGGCTAAGTTTCTCAGAATCTAGGAAAAATAGTCCCATATTTAATTTTAAACACTAGTCTATACTATTTGATATTAAAAAATCATTTTATACTTTTCAAAAACATCCACATAAATCTTAGGATCTTACTAACTCAGATTCTTAGCGACTTTATCAAAATGGAATCGGCTCCACTTCAACCCTTCCAATTGGCCGTCGTCCTAATCGAAACAACAGAAGAATCAGAATTGGGAAGAAACACAGCGCTGCCATTACCAGATAAATATCTTTGTAAGCCAGCATCAGTGCAGACTGTGATGTTTGGTTTGAAAGAGTTTTTTCGGCTTTTTTTTGGGCTTCCCAGGCCGATAATCCCTTAAGCATATAAATGTTCTTATTCTTGTCCAACTGCTCTTTAGCAATCGGATTTAATTCCGATAATTGCTGACTAAGCCCTGTTTTATGCTGCACGTTTAGATTGGAAATAAAAGTCCCTAATATTGCCCCTCCCAATAATGAAGCAAAAACAGCACGTGAAATAACACCACTCATCATTCGGGAATCCCCCAAAGGTTTAGGTACCTTCTCTGAAATATAAAGGGAAGCGGCCGGATACAAAAAACCAATAGCAAGTCCTTTGAAAATAAAGGGACCAAAAAAATCGGATGTATCAATTTCCGGATAAAATCTAAAATAAAGAAGGGTGTGATACATTCCGTAACAGGCAAAACCCGTCACCCAAAGCGTGGCCAAATAAATGCGTTTAAACAAAAGATAGGTAGATAACGGAATGGCTATAAAAAGACCAATTAGAATGGCCAAATGTGTTCTTGCCACATAAATGCTATCAAAACCCAAAATATTGGTCATAAAACCCGTTACAATACTTCCTGTACCATTCATCATCCCAGTATAAAAAAAGAGCAAAGACCCCAAAACCACATTTCGGTATTGATACACATCTGTATTGATTATAGGATTATCGCTAAACCGAACATGGATCAAATAAATACCTACGATAACCAGCAAAAAAGCTATTGCCGTAGCCACTTTCGGATCATTCAACCAATTTCGGGTTTGACCTTCGGTACAAAGAAAAAGTATCACAATCAAAAACAACAATAAAATAAGCCAGCCTCTCCAATCAAATTGAAAAACTCCTTTCATTGGTGCCACATCTTTTTTATAAAAAATCCAAGCCAAAAGAATTGCTATCAAAAAATTGACATTCAAAAAGTAAATCCCAAAAGTCCAGTTATGGATACTCGACATCTCTGTTCCAAAATATTGATACAACTGCTTGCTTCCCTGAAGAATAAACTGAACGATTCCATACAAAATAGGCATATTGAAAGTTGGATTGTATTTCAACAGTATGGGAATTAATGTGGCAAAAATCCCTACGATAGACAAAATTGCCAACAAAGCCCGCCAAACAGTAAACCATTCAATTGTGGTTGTATAGAGCGTAGCCGTATTGCAGATTATTGACAAAAAACTAACGGATAGAATCATCGTCCGCATCGGAATTTGTTTTCCGATTTTCAGCCCCAAGGGCAAAAAACCAAGCATTACAAAAAAAGGAATATAAGTCGAATAGGTAAAAACAGTGGTTGAAGCCCCAAAATGTCCTAATATCTGCGAATTGTCATAAGAGGTCACATTCAGGGCATTAAAAAAAGGAATTGTAAGGAGATAAAATCCTATAAGGGTAAACACACTTCCTTTTTTTATTAGAGCCATCCTTTTTTTATTTCTTTATTTCTACAGTCACACTCATCCCTGGTTTTACTGCTTCCAATTCTTTTGCGGAAGCTTCAAAATCAATTTTTACAGGAATTCGCTGTGTGATTTTTACAAAATTACCAGTCGAATTATCCGGTTCTACCATTGAGAATTTAGCTCCAGTAGCTGGCGAAAAACCCACCACTTTTCCTTTAAATTCCTTATCATCAAGTGCATCAATAGTAATGGTCACTTCTTGTCCTGGTTTAATTTTTCCAATTTGAGTCTCCTTAAAATTAGCAGTGACCCAAACCTTTTGATTCAAAACTAGCGTTGCCACTACCTGATTGGCATTAATCAACTCGCCAACGGATATTGTTCTCTCCCCCACATAACCGTCGGCCATGGCAATAATTCGCGTATAAGACAACTGCAGCAAGGCATTTTCTAAATCGGCTTTTTTACGTTCTACAGTGGCTTTGGCTGCTTCAAGATTGGTATAACTTTGTTTCGTTGCCGAAGCGCTGGCCAATAACTCTTCCTCACCAGCATTCAGATAGGATTTAGTCGATTGAAGTTTGGAAACCACCTGATCATATTGATTGCGCGTTACTGCAGAGTCGGCATACATATTCTTGAATCGTTCGTAATCTTTTTGAGCTTTGTCAAGGTCGGCTTTATCACCTGACAATTTATCCTTGGAAGCCGCCTCTTTGGAAGTGGCCGTAACAATAGATTGCTCCAGCGAATGAAGATTCCCTTCGGCAACGGCCAAATCAGCTTCAGCTTGTTTTACTTTTATCCTGTATTCCTCATCATCAAGAATGACCAAAGTATCTCCTTTATGCACAAACTGATGAGAATCAAAACGAATGGATGCCACATGGCCTGTTGCTCTGGCCGTGACACTGTTGATATAGGATTCAACTTGAGCATTATTAGTTGTTTCATACCGATGAAAATCGAAAAACAAGCTTAATATCCAAATCCCTCCACCTATGATAAAAATAAAAGAAAGGATAGTCAATATCGTATTTCTCTTTTTTTCGCTTTTTACAGCATCTTCGTTGATTGTTTTATCTTCGCTCATAAACAAAAAAATTAAAGTTTACCCATTGCATACTGCAGGGAATAATATTGAATAATCGCATCAATATTGGCATTATTCAGAGAAATTTTCGCTTCATTCAACTGCAATTCGGCGTCAACTATATCACTGATTAATGCAAAATCATTATCATAGCGGCTTTTTACAATTTTGTAATTGCTCAGTGCCAAATCAACATCTTTCTTAAAAGTTATAATATTCCTCACGCTTTCCGTAAATCGAACATAAGCTGCCTTTACATCCTGATTGATTACATCTTTGGTTGCATCAAGGGCAATGTTACTTTTATCTATTTGTAATTTATCGGCATTAGCCCTGTGCTTTATATTATAAAAACTGGAAATTTCCCAACTGAGAGACAAGCCAGCTGCCCAGTAATTGAGAATGTTGTCTGAATAGTCCGGCCATTGAGCCGGATATTGTGTATTGAAAAGCAAGTTGGCGCTGATATAAGGTTTAAAACCGCTCTTGGTTATATCCAAGGATGATTCGGCTATTTTAACGTTGATTTCCGATCTTTTGATTTCATAACGGTTTTGGTAGGCTTCAGACAAACTCTCCTCCAAACTCACTTCTTTTTTAGGAATTAAAATACCGTCCAATACCGGTTTTAATTTGGTATTAGTAGGAAGCCCAGTCAATATATCCAAATAATTGCTGATTAATTCGATTGAATTGGAACTACGGAACACTGCCACTTCAAAATTCGATTTTTGCAATTCGGTCCTTAACAAATCACTTTTAAGATTTTGACCATTAGAAACCCTAGATTCCAATTGTTTGATTCGTAAGTCTGTATTGACAATGTTTTGTTTGGTTACCTCAATTTGTTTGTATAATTTTTCTAGAGTAAAAAACTGTGTAGTTATGGTTTGCTTAACTTCGGTTTCTGTCATCTTGGCGACCGATTCCTGCATACTCACCATTAGTTTTTGCTTATCAATCTGATTGTTGATCACCCCTCCATAATACAAAGGCATGGACGCAAAAACATTGGCAGAAGCTTGTTGGTTAAAATAATCAACGGTGATATTTTTTTCATAAAATCCTTCAAATATTTTGGGATTTCCAATATAATTATAAGCCATTTTCATGCCAAAAACAGGTGCTTTGGCTATTTTGGACTGGTCCAAATTTTCATTTGCAATATTGACATCCGAGTTGGCAATTTTAAGCTGATTATTGTTCTGGATACCCAACTGTATAGCTTCATCCAGTTTTATGATTCGCGCTCCGTCATCATTTTGGGAAAATCCGACTTCATAAAAAAAACAAGCTACTATTAGAATAACAAAGTTAAGCTTAGGCCATTTTAAAACAGTATAATCCATTAACTCCATATTTAGTTAAAAAATTCAACAGGCAAATTCCAATTAACATATCTCATCATTGATTCTAATCTTAAAGATCAGTCCATTAAGTAAACAAATATAATCTTTTTAACATTTTTATAACAATAATTTACATTGTAAAAAATAAAATCATAAAAAAACAAATTGCAAATCAATAAATAATTATGATATATTAAAATGAAGTATAATTTTAGATCTAAAAGAAAACATATTGATAACCAAGGCTAATAGAATCATAATTCAAACCAATATCTTTAAACACACCAGTATTAGCTTGTAATTTAACAGATTGACTTCTTGACAAAGGTATTGACCAAGTTGCGCCTATTCTTGAACTATTAATCACACTCCCTGCAGGTAAATCATCAACTACTGTTTTTCCTCCGCTGAACCAGTTTACATTTATCCCGACCCACATTTGATTTTTAAAGAAATAACAAGCATGACCTTGAAAAGAAAGTACAGGCTCTTGCTGTAAATCCTTATCAACCAGAAATTCATCATTGTTAGTGTAAAACCAAATTCCAGAATACAATTCAGCATAAACATGTTTAAATCGTTTGGAAATCCCCACTTCAGGTTTAAATCCCCAGCGGTTGGTTCCAATATTTATTCTTTTATCCGGATAATAAATACCTGTAGGAACCGAAGTTACCAAGCTTACGCCAAAAATTGTCTTTTGCTGATATTGAGCAAAATCTTTTGGGGCTAATGCAGGAGAACCCAATAAATTAATCCCAAAACGAATTCGCATATCACCAAAACCAGTTCGGTTTCCTGTGATTTTTTGCCCGCTTACGGTGGCTTTTCCATCCATAATTACATAGGGAATTGCTACTTGAATCCTGGCTAATTTATCGGCCAAACCAAATGTGCGCATATAACCCACACCAAAATTATTACTTGAAATCACAAAATCTTCAATTGGTAAAGTAGGCTCAGAAACTACATCACCTTTCATATATCCGTAAGTGCCAACTATAGCATTTACTCCAATCGGCAAATTAGCATAAGCTCTTGGATCTAAATCCTGAGCAATTGAGCAATTGTATATTAAAAAAACAGTAAATGATAAAAATTTATTTTTTATGCTATATATTGAGTTTCGCAAAACCATATTTGGATTTTATGTAAAATTTAAACATTGCCAAAATTTAGATTTTCAACTTTAACGCTCATCATTTCTAAGGCCTGATAAAAAACAGAATGAAAAAAAAAACCTCAAAAACATTTGAGGTTTCTATTTATAGTTGATGTATTAAAATCTATATCCTATACTGATATTATATCTAAAACCTACGGCAGTGATGGATTGCACACCTTTTTTTTCTATCCCTTCATCGCCTGTAATTCCTTCAACTCCGGGGAATCTATCTTTTATTGCTTCGATAATTTTTTGGTACACTTCATTATCATCAAGTCCTGAAATATTATTGTCCAATTTTGTATTGAATTTATATCTGGTTATTGAGGGACCAAACAATACACAGTCTATGACGAATCTATCCCATAAAACAAATTGATACCCTAACTCACCTCCAATATTGGTTAAATTAAATTTTGAAGAAAGATTAGAACTACTGGTAACTCCTGTGTCTGGATTGGTATAATACATATTTCTGTCTGTATTAAATTGAAAAAAACTTAGAAACGGAGCCAAATAAACCCCTCTTGGGCCTTTATGTTTATTGACACTTCCCAAATAAAATCGATAATCTGCACCAAATGAATACCCTTTTCTATCGCTACTTTTATCAAAATTAACATCAGCAATATCAACCGTTATCAATGGAAACTCCTGATATCCAACAAAAACATTCAAACTTTGATTTTCTTTAATCATTCTTTCATACGAAAACTGTAATGAGTTATCATAAAGCAACGTATTGGACACGTTAAACTTTACTGAATTCTTAAAATCCCTTGAACCAGATTGCGAAAAGGCATTCGTCGAAGGCAAAAATATTGCAAATACAAAAAAGAAGACAGTACCAAATGGAGTAGTTAAATTTTTCATGATTTATTTTTTAAATTACGTAAAACTAAGGAAGTACATTAACAAATTTAACATTTCTTTTTTAAAAAAAGAAACAAAAATTAACACTTTATACGATAAAACAACTTGTAATTGAAGGTAATTAAAGATATTATTGGGTTAATTTTCACTAACCTCAAAAAATTCACTTAAAGTTACAAAAAAAGAGCATAACACTATGATTATGCTCACGTTTTTGAATAAAATACCTATTTCACTTTTGACATTTCCAATTCACCTACAAAAGGTATAGCATTTTGTAAACTACTACGAATCTCAGTTTGCAAATAAATTTCAAGTTGAATAAATTTAGTTGCATTTGTTGCTCCTATTGCTTTTTTTACTTTTTCATAATAAGAACTGTATAACTTATCATAAGCAATATTATTTTTCAAAGCCCCTTTAGCTATAGCATCTGCTTTATCATCAGTCAAATTAGCATAATCTGTAGCATACTGATTAATTAAGTGGATTTTTTCTTCTCCAAGTTTTTTTCTTTCTATTTCATAAGCATCATAGATCTTTGCAAAATCTGTAGCTTGAGTACCAGACAAAGCCATATACTGACTTACTAATTCTGATTTGGATTTTCCATAAACAGATTGTACAACGTCGATGTCATCTTTTAAGGTAGATTGAGCAAATGTTGTACCTGAGAATGCTACTGCAAATAATAAAAATAATTTTTTCATGTTTGTGTGTTTTAAATTTAGTTAATTACTCTCAAATATAATAATTTCTTACTAAAATTTCATTAAATACAAAAAACAAATTCACCATAAACCACTATTTATCAACAACAAAGTGGTTAAAAAGTTTCTCCTGCATTGAGATAAAATCCATTGGAATGATTTCCTACTGCATAATCAAAAACAAGATTGGTACGAGTAGCTTTATCTATCAGAAGTCGTAAACCAAACCCGTAAGCAGGCTGAACATACTCAAAAAGTCCAATGTGATCATACTTATTACTCGCTGATGTGAAATTTGTAAATACAGTCCCACTAAGAAGCTGATTGCAGGTTATGGGAAACCTTAATTCGACCTGAAGATAAGCTAAATTATTTCCACGAAAAAGACCTTGGGTATAGCCCTCCCCGCTTCGACTGCGCTGATCCCAACCTATAGCAGGCAAATTTAGATAAGGAACGGTTCCTTTAGTAACAAATTGGCCATAGGCCCAAAAACCTAACACAAATTGCTCTCTTTTTGGATCCATTGGAATAAAATACCTAAACTCAGTATAAAGCACATTACTTGCCTTTTGATCATTAAATAAATCTCCATTAAACCTATAATCGACATTTGCGAACCAGCCTTTTCGCGTATTAATCTGGTTATCCCTAGAATCGTAAATAAAATTAAAGCTTAACCCATTTACAAAATATTCATTTTCATTGAATCCATTTAGAGCACTATAATTATAATGATTAGTGAATTTTCCGTTTGCAACATCAAGGTTCTTATCAATTATTGACGAATACCAATCAATTTCAACTCCTCCACCTAAATAAAAATCTTTTTTTATTTCCCATGAAGCGGTTTGATGAAACTTAAAATAGTTATAATCCATCGGTTCTTTGATCGATTCAATATCAAAATCAGGATCTTCCCTGTTTGTTGGAATAATATTGGTTCCCAGACCATAGTTGGGTTGGGTAAAAATGTATAGTCGGTAATCACCCCTAAGATAAATCCTGTTGTTTTTTAGCAGAATATTATTTTTGACATTAACCAATAATTGTTTTTGGGTCGTAAAAGTCACCCCAAGATTGGCCGAAGAATATTTATCTGAAATCCCTTTACCTTTGAAAGTATATTGTCCTGTCGCCCCGTAACTAAACCCAGTTGCCGGCTGTACCCCGATTATAGGAATCACAAGTAAAAAACTATTTTTAATAGGTTTTACAATCAGAATGGAGTCTTTCTTTTTAAACAATTCAAAAACCGTTTTGGGTGGGCAAGAATCATTCAAATTCGATGACACTTGAGCCATCATGCCCTTTTGAATAAATACAAAAAACAATAACCATAAATAGTTAGTCAACAAATACTTTTTTTTTAAAGAATTAATCATTTTTTGGTTTTTATTTTTCAAAGACAAAAAATCATATAGATTACAACTTATTTTTAATAAACTAATTTGCTTCCTTTAAACATTTCGAGCATTAGAACAACTAAAAAATTAAAACTTGTTTAATTCCCTTTCATTGAGCAATAAAAGCAGACCCCAAACTGAAAGTGCAGTATGTAAGACAACTACGAACCACAATCCAAGTCCATTAAGTTTAAAATTTATAACGCCAAATAATAGTATAGCTACTATCACCAAATTATAAAATAGCAAAGTCTTAATTATTAAGTTTGCAACCAAACTATCTCGGGTTAACCAACAAACATATGCTATTGATAATAAAGCAGCTCCAGCTATCATAGCAGTAATATTACCACCTGCCCCAACGAGAGTAGTTCCCAATAAAAGAAAGAGAATTAATTTTGGAATAAATATTAATCCAAGTCCTGTAATTAATTCAAATAAAGCAGTGATTTTTAAAAAAAACCTCATTATTTTTTTTTATCTCATTAAATAACAAATAATTTCACGACATACTTAAATATATTCGTTTTACTTCTTAAACAGTCTTTGTTCCTAAAATCTCTAAAAAAGAAGATGTTATTTGGACAAATACTTCTTAAAAAATTAAGACTATTTCGCTTTTAGTTTCTCAATACTTCCTCTATAATTAATTGAATCACGATTATTTGAACCAATAGTTAAAGAAGCTCCTCCTTCAAAATAGACAGTTAAAGTAACAGAATAATTATCTGAATTATCTCTAACTTCGGCTTTTATTATATAATTCTTCTTCCCTTTTGTTACCGAATAATCTTTTATAGGGCCTTTAAAATACAAACCACCGTTACCACCGCCATAAGCCACTCCACTATATGCTCTCCCAAAATAAGGCATTTCACTATGAATTGAATCCTTTTTGAATCTCAAAAAATTTGGGTTTGTAGTCAAATCAATGCTTCTTCCACCTTGCGGATAGGCCATTACACCCTTAAATTCATACTCTTTGGAATCTATAAGAGCTTCCACTTCTTTTTGTTTTGCCAGTTTTTTTTCCTCTTTTATTTGCTGTTTTGTTTTTTCCTGTGCAAAACCTATTAGCATTGAAAAAGAAAGAAAAAAAGATAATACTACTGTTTTCATGAGTTTTTTGTTTTTATGATAAAACGAAGAACATATAAAAATTATTCTTGATGGGTAAAACGCATCATCACGACATTCCCTAACAAAAAGTTTAAGGTTTTCCCATCATCTGTAATCGTGTATGATTCTATTTTATTCAGGGTATCCATATAAACTGAATCCCCATTACCTTCACAAGCCATCATAGTCGTGACAATTTTGGCATCTTTAAAATTAATTTTAGCACCATCCATAAGCAAAGCTCCAAAATACTGATTGCAACTATTATCACCTTTAATTCTATTTTGTTTCAAATCAAATGCAATTGTTGGCTTTTTGTTGGGGAACAAACCGTCAAAAGCGATTTTGGGTCCTGTTATATATTTCAATTCCCACGTTCCTTCAAGTGATGTCGTTTTTACAGCTGGCTTTGATGTCGTGCATGAAACAAAACAAAAGCAAACAAATACTATTAATAGCGCTATTTTCCTCATGTTCAATAATTTAAAAATCATGTTATGTAAAAATAAGAAAAATTAATAAGAAAAAGAGGTTTCCGATTCAAATTTGCTTTTTAAAAAAGGTATCATTATTTTCGTGAAAAAGAAAAAACACCATGACACTACTAGGAATAGGTTCCCGAATTGAACACCCAGAATATGGAAAAGGAGTAATAACCAATGTTTCTTCTAAAGAGTATTGGGTAACGTTTATAGAAAATGGGTTAGAAACTATCCCTTTGAACGATGAATTCAAAGTCATCGAAGCTACCGTCGACGAAGTTGATACTGTAAGTTTTTCGGAAGTGGAACAGAGTTTACGGGATCTTTTAAAAAAATGGTCGGATGTTTCCGAAATTGTACCAATAGGAGACAAATGGAAAGGTGGAAAAATTATTTTGGAACCGGGTCAGGCAGGATTGGCGTCCAAAGAAATTCCAATTGACACTTTTTTCCATAAAATCATAATGGTTCGTGATCGTTTGCGCGTAATGGAACAAAAGATAAACAGCAGCAAGATTGAAGAAATAGAAAAGATAGAATTGCAGCAATACATTACCCGAATTTATGGCAGTCTAACTTCTTTCAATATATTATTTAAATCACCAACCAACCATTTTGTCGGAGAAAAGTCAAAATAGATTTTAAGAAACAATTAATTTTAATACGCTTTTTTATACGTAATTTTATAATCCAATTATAATTTTTTAAAATCATGAAAAAAATAATCTTTTCCGCTGCCCTAATTATCGCTGTAATCATTGGCTGTAAGACCAATAGCAAATCTAGTGACTCCAAAAAACTAAACCTTACTTTTGAATCAAAAAGTAATAGTAAAGTAACAGGTACAGCCACTTTCACAGAGAAAAATGGTAAAGTGACTTTTGTTGCCAAAATTGCTGGATTGCAACCCGGAATCCATGCCATTCATATTCATGAAAAATCAGATTGTTCTGCCGCTGACGGAAGTTCAGCAGGAGGACACTGGAATCCTACCTTCAAAAAACATGGGAAATGGGGAGAAGGAGAATACCATAAAGGAGATATCGGTAATTTTACCGCTGATGAAAAAGGAAACGGAACGATTACTTTGACAACAGATGAATGGTGTATTGGATGTGGCGATGCTACGAAAGACATCATTGGTAAAGGTCTTATCGTTCATCAGGGTGCCGATGATTTTGTAACCCAACCAACAGGAAATGCGGGTGCAAGAGTAGCTTGTTCAGCGATAATAAAATAAAAAATATCTTGAAAGAAAAGGAACATCTTTATTTCAAAAACGCATCAGATTGGCGAGAATGGTTGCATAACAATCATTATTTGTCAACTGGTGTGTATTTAATTTTCTATAAAGTAAATAGTCCTTTTGAGAGCATGCGTTGGGAAGAAGCGGTTCAAGTAGCCATTTGTTATGGTTGGATTGATTCAACCGTGAAAAATATAGATGAACACAGCCGCAAACAAATTTTTTCTCCCCGAAAAAATAAAAGCGTTTGGAGTAAACTCAACAAAACTTACATCGAAAAACTCACAGCCGATAATCTGATGCACGAAAGTGGCTTGGCCAAAATTGAGATGGCCAAACAAAACGGTTCATGGACTTCTTTAGACGCTGTTGAAGATTTAATAATTCCAGAGGATTTAGCAGAAGCATTCGAACAAAATCATGTGGCTTTTGAAAACTATAAAAACTTTAGCCCATCCTATAGAAAAAGCTATCTGTATTGGCTCAATCATGCCAAAAGAGCCGAAACCAGAAACAGTAGAATTGCCTCTATAATTGAGCTTTGCCAACAAAATAAAAAATCGAGGGACTAATTTTACTAATCACTTCCCTTTTATCTGTAAATCCCAAAAAAAAATCACAAGCCATCAGACCATAATATAGGTCTAAGAAAAATTTGAATTACTGAATCTTAATTTTCCATAAGTAAAAATTTCACAAAAATTTCGAATGTGCTAATTTTATAAATCGAAGAAGTACACATTGATTCATAAAAAAACATAGCTTTGCAGAATCAAAATTAAGCAATGATTAACCCTTCGGCATCTGGTTGGATAGATAAATTCTTTACAAAGCTAAAGTTATCAGAATACACTGTATCTGAAACGGAAGATAGTTTTTATCAAAAATTAAGAAATACTGGTTTCATCTACGGTCACATCATTTCATTTGACACTCCTTTTGAAATAAAAGCTAAAGGTTGGTTCAAAGAAGAAATTTCCAAAATAGCCTTACTAAATGCTTTATATGGCATTTATACATTAACTAATAAAGATAAAGATTCATCTGAATTTGTTGAACAAGCTAATGCTTTTTATAAACAAATGCATCCGGAAGGCTTTAGTTTATTTAAAAAAATACTACCAAAAAACAATACCGCTCTAACGTTGGAAAACATAATTGACCAACGCGTACAAACGAATGAAAACATAATCAATAAAAATTTTTCGCATTTAGTTACCAATGCGCTTCTCTTTATTGATGTTTTGGCTTTTCGTCAATATTTGATTCATGGTAAAATTCCTGAAAAATATCTTATAAAAATTGAAGAAACGATTGTCAATATTGTAACTCTGGCATTAAAAATAAAAACCAATAAATCTCAATACGATGATTTATTAATCAAATTATTTGAGGCCTCCATTCGATACAGTAAGTTTTCCAAGAAAGGAAATATAACATTAGAGAATTTAGAGTTGGACTATTTCAATGCCGAATTGGAAAAAAAATATCTGATTGATATAGCGGGAATGGCATTATGGAGTGATGGAGTTATTGAAAATAATGAAGCCTACTTTCTGCACACACTGGCTGAAACCTTACAAATCGAAGATGATTTTGTCTCAAAAAGCATTATCAGCACCGATGGATTTATTGCCAAGCACAAAAAAGATATTCCCTATTTTAATTATTCAAATCCGGTAAAACATTTTTACGATCAAACCACTAAAAGTGTCATTACTTTGATTTCGCGTAATAAATCGAGATTAATAAAAGAGATACTGGAAAGCAAAGAATTGATGCTGCTTTTGGCACATTCTACACATAGAGATTTGGACGAAAAAGAAAAGAAAAAGGTTAAAAAACAATTATTGGATATTTGTAAAACTGTTCCATCACTGACCATATTCTTACTTCCAGGAGGCAGTTTATTACTTCCGATTTTGATTAAATTTATTCCCACACTATTGCCTTCGTCCTTCAATGAAAATTTAGATCATGAGGATTAAATATAAAAGGCTGTCTTAAATTAGACAGCCTTTTTTTGTAACCACGGTTAGTTATATTGGAATATACTATTAGCCTTTGAAATTCAATTGATATACTTCATCCAAATCTTTATCTGAACTAAAGTTAACTCCCAAATCAGTAACAAAACCTGAATTTAGACCGTAAACCCATCCGTGAATAGTTACTTCCGTGCCATTCTTCCAAGCAGATTGTATAATGGATGTTTTAGCCAAGTCAAATACCTGTTCTTTTACATTGATTTCTACAAAAGCATTAAAACGTTCATCCTCATTTAGTATAGAATTTAAATATTTATCATGTAAACGATATACATCTTTTATGTGACGAATCCAGTTATCAATGATACCTATTGAGTCGTTACCCATTGCGGCTTTTACTCCACCGCAACCATAATGACCACAAACAATAACATGTTTTACTTTCAGCACATTTACGGCATAATCAAGTACACTCAACATATTCATATCCGAATGAATAACCATGTTGGCAATGTTTCTATGAACAAACACCTCTCCTGGTTTGGCTCCTATAATTTCATTCGCAGGAACACGGCTATCCGAGCAACCAATCCATAATAATGGTGGTGTTTGCCCCAAAGCTAAATCTTTAAAATATTCTGGGTCTAATTCTAATTGATCTTCTACCCATTTTTTATTATTATCTATTATTTTTTTATAGAAATCACTCATTTTAGTTTTTTTTATTAGTCTGTTATTTTTTTAAATTAAATATAATACAAAGAAAAGTATAAAAGTCTTAATACTTTTAAAATCACAAATTATTCTGGAAACTCTTCTTTTACAACCTTCTTTTCCACGACTTCTCTTTTTACAAAATCATAATGATGCTCAATGCTTACATGGTTTTGAGTTTCTGCACTATTCTCTAATGCGTACTCTTTTTTGAACCCTTTCAGTTTCACCTTTATATTTTCATCGACAGCTCTAGTTGATTTAAATTCATGGATTAAATCCAAAATATCGTGAGCTATATAAACAGTATCGTGGGCATTAATAACAACTTTACTGTTCTCTGGGATATTTGCCAATGTTAATTTGATGGCCGCTTTATTCAAAAATGAAACTTCTTGAGCCAAATCAATATTAATAACATCTCCGTCAACGTACTCCTCTTTTCTAAAACTATAGGCTCTTTTAAGATTTCCCCTTAAAATAAATACAATACTAATTGCAATTCCTAAAGCAACTCCTTTCAATAAATCTGTGAATACAACACCTAAAAAAGTAGCTATAAATGGCAAAAATTGATATTTCCCATAGTGCCAAAAATGCTTGAATGTTGCTGGTTTCGCTAATTTGTAACCAACCAAAATCAAAACTGCAGCCAATGTTGCCAAAGGTATTTTATTCAAAAGAAAAGGAATTGTAAGTACAGACACCAATAACAAAACTCCATGAATTATCGCTGATAATTTTGATTTGGCACCTGCTGCATTGTTTGCAGAAGAACGAACCACGACAGATGTCATAGGCAGTCCACCCAAAAGCGAACTTACTATATTCCCTATTCCTTGTGCTTTTAATTCAACATTGGTATTTGTAAAACGTTTGTGAACATCCATTCTATCAGAAGCTTCAATACACAATAAGGTTTCAATAGAAGCCACAATCGCAATAGTCAAACCTACAACCCAAACTTTTGGATTCATTATTCCGGCAAAATTAGGTGTGACAATAATTGCTTTAAATTCTTCTACGCTTGTTGGAATTGGTAACGAAACTAAATGCTCTTTCCCGATAGCCAAAGAACTTCCTGAAGCAATAAAAAACTCATTCAATAAAACGCCAATGATCACTGCAACCAATGCACCTGGAACCAATTTTAATTTCTTTAAAGCAGGAACCTTATCCCACATAATTAAAATCGTTATTGAAATTAAGGTAATCAATATTGCTCCTAATTGCAGATGATTAATAACATCAAACAGAGCTGAAAAAGTATTATTGTCGCTTACCTGCAAGAAAGCTTCATCACCTTCAAAATCGGCATCGTATCCAAAAGCATGAGGTAATTGTTTCATGATAATAATAACACCGATACCGGCTAACATTCCTTCAATCACATTGGTCGGAAAATAATTAGAAATACTTCCTGCTTTTAGAAAACCCAATCCCAATTGAATTAATCCTGCAATAAAAACAGCTGTTAAAAAGACATCAAAAGCCCCCAAATCTGTGATTGCGGTTAATATAATTGCGGTTAGACCCGCAGCCGGTCCTGAAACACTTATTTGTGACTGACTCAGATATCCGACTACAATCCCTCCAATAATTCCAGAAATAATCCCGGAGAACAAAGGTGCTCCAGAAGCCATTGCAATTCCTAAACAAAGTGGTAGCGCAACTAAAAAGACAACCAAACCAGAAGCAAAATCTGATTTAAAATGAGTAAATAGATTAGTTTTTTTTGACATAATATAAATTTATTATAAAAGTTTAAATTCATTTTTTTACTACAATACAGTATTGCAGTGGTAGGAAGATAATCAATGTCTAAACATCGATATATCTGAAAAAAGAATACCATTATCATTAAAACAAAATTAGCTTTTGCAAAAAAACAAATCAATTAGTTTGGAAAACCAAAAATAGATTTATCCAACAAACAAGAAAGAAACCGAGTAATATACTCACTTTCAATATTTTGATTAAAATCAAAGCAATTTGATGATTATATCAATAATTAATCAACAAATTAAAAATTTGCTCTATTAACTACTAAAACTATCAATCGATAATGAAATTTGGTAAAAAAACTAAACCAGATTTGGAGGAGGGATAAATATGGAAGCACTAATTAAATCATGCTTGGATAAATTTTCAAAAATTATTAGACGAGAGTCTTTTTCAACATCCAAAAATGACATTTCTAAAAAAGGATTAAACGTATAATATTTTATATCATGTTTTATTTCTTCAATAGACGAAGAACGGGTATTACTGTCTTCACATAGGCTCGTGCCATCTTTGTCTTTTTCCAAGCAAGCCACAATTGTAGGCCCTGCCAGAAATAAAACGAAAAACAATAATACGATACTTGCAAAAACTTTCATGTCGGCAAAAGTAGAGGATAGAAATTGAATTAAAAAATGAGTTCTATAAAATTAATTTATTTTTAACACGAAAAAAAAGCCTAAGAAATACAACATATTAATTAGGCTATCCATAAAATCCGCTTGGTTTATAAACTTTCTTCCAACCAGGCGTTCATCATCCAAATGGTTTTTTCTTGTTCTACAATAAAATCACTCATCATCGAATTCGTTCCTTCATCATTTATTTCTGAGGCCTTGCTTAGAATTTCTCTTTCAATTTTTAACAATTGAGAGAGTGAATTCACTATTAATTCAATACCAGCCACGTCATTCGAAATATTCTTTCCAACCGGTAATTGATTGAATTTAATGTAATCTTCAAAAGTATGTAACGGTCTTCCACCCAATGTTAAAACCCTTTCGGCAATTAAATCAATTTTAAGCTGGGAATCATTGTACAACTCTTCAAATTTTAGATGCAAATCAAAGAACCGTCTCCCTCTAATATTCCAATGTAAACCTCTTAAACTTTGATAATAGATTTGATAACTCGACAAAAGTACGTTCAATTCAACTATTATAAACTCTGACTCTTCTACTGGCAATCCAATTGTATTTAGTTTCATGCTTTCTATTTTATTTATTAATGTTCCAACTTATATTTGGAACCAATTATTTAGTACTATGTAACCTTAAAGTTACAACAATACAGTGCATCATTTTATTTCTTATCAAAAATATCTATTAAACTAAAAAAATAACTATAAGTTAAATTGATTGTTTTTATATTTGCATAAAAATATACTATCTAATGACAATCACACAACTCAAATATGTTTTGGCTGTAGCCGAACACAAAAATTTCACTCTGGCTGCTGAAAAATGTTTTGTCACTCAACCAACGTTGAGTATGCAAATTCAAAAAATAGAAGATGAGCTAAGTATACAAATTTTTGACCGTACCAAAAAACCAATTCAACTAACTGATATTGGTCAAAAAATTGTAAACCAAGCCAAAAATATTGTTAATGAAGCTGATCGCATACAAGATATAGTGGAACAACAAAAAGGTTTTATCGGTGGTGAATTTAGACTCGGTATTATCCCAACAATTATGCCTACGTTGCTTCCAATGTTTTTAAACAATTTTATCAAGAAATATCCAAAAGTAAAATTGATTATTGAGGAATTGAATACCGACGAAATAATTACAAAATTAAAAAACGGTAATCTTGATGCTGCAATTGCTGCAACACCACTGGAAGACGAAAAAATTAAAGAAATAGTACTATACTTTGAGCCTTTTGTCGCTTATATCCCTGAGAACAACGCCATTTTTCAAAAAGAAGCAATCGAAGTAGACGACCTTAACATCAATGATATACTATTACTACAAGACGGTCATTGTTTTAGGGATGGTATTTTGAATTTATGCAAAAATAGAAATGAGTCAGGGTTAAAATCTTTCCAAATTGAAAGTGGAAGTTTTGAGACATTAATAAAACTGGCCGATGAGGGATTGGGAACCACTTTGCTCCCTTATTTACACACCTTAGATTTAAAAGAATCAGACAAATTAAAACTCAGACATTTTAAAGAACCTAAACCAGCCCGTGAAGTGAGCTTAATTTACCCGAAAAGTGAATTGAAGATTCAAATCATCGATGCTTTAAGAAGCACAATTGCAGGAGTTGTGAAAGGCGCAATTGTCTTTCAAAACGTCCAAATCGTTAGTCCTCTTCCGAAAAAATAATTCTTATAAAAAAGGAACCAAATTGGTTCCTTTTTTATTTCTAATAACCTTATATATAAATTAAGCATCTTTTCAGTTCTGGCTTTTCATCCGTAAAGAACAACAACCAATTTCTTAAATGTTCAATTTCATAAGGCAATAAACTCCTTAATGCTTTTTTTAACTCTTTTTCAAAAAGCGCTGGATCAAAACTTACTCTCTCGAGCACCATTTTTGTATAATCATAAATCATTCTAGACATAACAAAAAAGGTTTAAATATTCTGTTAGTAAACAGGTACAAAAGTATTCAAATAATTTAATCTCACAAACAAAAGAATCCATCAAAAACAAATATCATCGACAAATTACGTACTTAATACATAATTCGAAGCCAATTGACTACAATGTGCAATTTCAAACCTAATTACAAAACTTGTAAAAAACATAAAAGGAACCAATTTCTTGGTTCCTTTTATTTATGGATTAACAATTATTAAACACTGTTTCAATTCTGGTTTTTCAATTGTGAAGCTAAACAGCCACTCTCTTAATTGATCCAGTTCGAAAGGTAAAAGTGTTCTTATTGCTTTTTCTAATTCTTTACAAAAAAGTACAGGGTCAAAACTCACTCTTTCTAGCACAGATTTTGTATAATCAAACATTACTTTAGACATAATAAATTAAGATTTTTTGGGGTTAGATCTTGATTTTAACGTGATGTAAATGTACATTTTTTTCCTATACGATTATTTTTTTTAACATAGAAATGTAAAAATTATATCGTTTTCGTAACATGTCTTTATAAATCTATGTTCAACCAAAAATTTACTTTCTGGCTCTAAACATTTCTCTTTTACCAGGTGGTCCCGCTAATTTCTCAACAGTGAATCCTACTTCAATCATACTCCTCTTCACAACGCCCCTAGCCGCATAAGTCACTAATACAGAATCTGGTTTTAGCGCTTTGTACATTTTTTCAAATATTGAGGTACTCCATAATTCCGGTTGAACACGATAACCAAAAGCATCAAAATAAATCAAATCAAATTTTTCTATATCATCAATATCTTCAAAAAATTGTTTCCTTTTTGTCAAAGAAAAATTTTCTGACAAATCATTTTTTTCTTCCCAATTTGTTGAATGTATTTTATCAAAAATAACTTTTGACTCCAAAGCATCCAATTCTTCCAAATAATTCATGGATTGAATTTCATGTTCAGAAATCGGGTAGGCTTCTACCCCAACATAATTAATAGTTTGACGTAATTCCTGGGCTTCCAAATAGGTTATAAAAGTATTTAAACCTGTACCAAAACCGATTTCAAGAATTGAGATACTTTGATTTGGAAACAATGCCAATCCATTTTTTATAAAAACATGCTTAGCTTCCTGTATTGCACCATGTTTAGAATGGTAACATTCTTTCCATTCTTTTATATGAATCGTTGTGGAACCATCCTGAGTATGTATAATTTCTCTTTCCAAAATGTGTTTTTTGAGGTGATATAGCATATTGAGATACTATAATGTGTTCAAAATTAAATAAAAGAATTTCTTATCACTATCTAAAAACCATATTTTTTATATAATCCATATAATTTTACTTCAATTCTTAATTAAAATTATACAATAATTAAATCACAGTTAAACACCATAATTAATGCTATTTTGACAAGTATTTATCCGATTTTTATTTAATTTTGCAATCAATATCAACAGTAATAGAAAAACTTTTTTTACCGCAGTCATTTATTAACTAAATAACTATTTTTTTAAACATATTAAGCAACAATTATGAGTACCACTCAAGCCAACAAAATAGAAATAATAAAAGCAGCTACTTCAAAAATAAACGAAGTGGATTTTGACAATTTAAGCTTTGGATCCGTATTTACAGATCATTTATTTGAATGTGATTACATCAATGGAGAATGGCAACAACCAGTTATTAAACCATACGCCCCTTTCTTACTTGATCCATCTGCAAAAGTGTTTCATTATGGTCAGGCCATTTTTGAAGGCATGAAGGCTTATAAAGATGAGAATAATGATATTTGGCTTTTTAGACCAGACGAAAACTACAAACGTTTCAATGCATCAGCTGTAAGAATGGCTATGCCGGAAGTTCCTGAATTTATTTTCATGGAAGGATTGAAACAATTACTAAAATTAGATGAAGCTTGGGTAAAAAAAGGAAATGGAAGCACGATGTACATCAGACCTTTCATGATTGCCACTGGAACTGGTGTAGTTGCCAATCCATCTGAAGATTATAAATTTATGATTTTATTGTCGCCAGCAAAAGCTTATTATTCTGGTGAAGTAAAAGTATTAATTGCAGAACATTACAGTAGAGCTGCCAACGGAGGTATTGGTGCTGCCAAAGCGGCCGGTAACTACGCTGCCCAATTCTATCCAACTACTTTGGCTAACAAACAAGGATTCCAACAAGTAATCTGGACTGATGACGCTACACATACCAAACTTGAAGAAGCGGGCACAATGAACGTGTTTTTTAGAATAAACGACACTTTATTGACTGCTCCAGTAAGCGAGCGTATTTTAGATGGTATTACCAGAAAAAGCCTTATCGACATGGCCAAAAAAGAAGGAATCTCAGTAGAGGTTCGCCCTGTATTAGTTTCTGAACTTGTGGAAGCTTCTAAAAATGGAACTTTAAAAGAGATTTTTGGTGCTGGTACCGCTGCAGTTGTAAACCCAATTGCTGGTTACTCATACAAAGACGTTTATTATGAGTTGCCAAAAATTGAAAACTCATACGCTTCTTTATTGAAAGAAAAACTAACAAACCTTCAAAACAAATTAACTGAAGATACTTTTGGGTGGACAGTTAAGGTATAAATTTTAGACTGCAGAATCAAGATTGCAGATTGAAGTTATAAAAAAAAAGCGGTTTTCAAATTGAAAATCGCTTTTTGTTTTTTTAATATATTGAAGTAGTTCCTCTATTTAAATAAGCTTGGAAAAATCGGGTTTGAAATAATTAGGACCTTTCATTACTTTTCCGTCTTCTCGATAAATAGGATTTCCGTCTTCGCCTAATTTACTCATATTAGAACGTTGGATTTCATCAAATACTTCTTCAATTTTATATTGCAACCCATGTTCGATAATCGTACCACAAAGGATGTACATCATATCTCCAAGAGCATCTGCAATTTCGACCAAATCATTATTTTGTGTTGCTTCAAGATATTCTTCATTCTCTTCTTTCATCAAATTGTAACGAAGTATGTTTTTGGCTTCGCCTAAACTGGCAATTGGCGTTTCGCTATGTCCTATTCTAAATGCCGTATGAAATTCCTTAACAGCGTTGATTTGTTTTTGCATCCTTTTTAATTATTGATTTGAAATGGAAAATTAACAACTATTTCTAAACTATTAGCTAAATTTGCAGAAAAATATTCAAACATGTTCAGTCAAGGCCAACTACTATTTGCTCTCTGTTTTTTTATCGCATTTGTCATAGCAATGGTATTTGCTTACCGAAAAGACGCCAACCTACATAAAGTTTTTTACAAAGGAAATTATAAAATCCTAATTGGATTTTTGATATTTATTGGTCTATTATTTGTTATAAAGATTTACTTTAAGCATTAATTTTAAAAGAGATGCTAAGGTTCTAAGACGCTTAGGTTCTAAGATTTCAAACTAAAATTTAGTACTTTCGCTAAATTAAAAAACGCCCACATCACTGCGGGCGTTTTTCGTCTTATAGCGTTATACTTTTTAATTTTCTAATGGTAAGAAACCATAAATTTTAGAATAGCTCAACATTTGTTCTGCAAATGTTTTTGGTTGCTCAATTGCAATTGAAATGATTTCTTTTTTGGCATTTAACTTAGGAACCAAAACAGGGTTTACAAAACCACTGTAAGGCGCATCAGGAAATTGTTTATTGCGTTCCAATACTTCAGCGTGTAATTTTTGATCTACTTTCACACCATAATTTTCCACTAATGCCTTTCCGGCTTCAAAATCACCTTCCGATTTAATCCGCTGTACTTCTTTTAATAATTGACCAAATAAATCGTGCAGTTTATCGTAATCGGTAATATTAAAATAGGTTTTTCCGTCACGATTAATTCTTTCAATTACATTGTCTTTTTTACCCTTTTCATAAACCCAGGCACTCACCCACTGACGGTTTCTCATATGAGCTTCTTCAATATTGGCTCCCAATTCCAAGCGAACCAATTGCATCATTAATCCATTTCGGATATAACTATCATAACACTGCATCCCCAATTCTTTCCAATTATCAACTAAACCAATTTCCTGAATTTTTGGGCTGTATAAATAGTACAATCCAACTAAATCAGCCCTTCCTTCTTCTAATGTGGAAGAATAGTTTTTCAATGTTTCCTTTGGAGTTCCAACACCAGGATTGATTTGACCTGATGCATGTCCTACCACTTCATGCAAAGAAGTATGCAATTTACTTCCTAGCTCACCATATTTTTCAGCTAACCTAATTTCTTCGGCATCATTGGCAAACTCTTGTAATCTCCCTTTCCCTGCCGCTTTGGAATAGGCATCAATAATATTTCCAAGTGATACCGATTTGGAACCATAATCTGCACGAATCCAATCCGCATTTGGTAAATTCACCCCGATTGGTGTACTTGGCGATGAATCCCCTGATTCTCCTGCAACCACAACCGTTTTATATGAAACACCAACTACATTTTTCTTTTTGTGCTCTGGCGCCAATGGAGAATTATCTTCAAACCATTGAGCGTTTTTCGATACTACTTCCATTTTTTTAGACATATCAAAATCCTTAATTTGAACAATCCCTTCATAAGAACCTCTATATCCTAGTGGATCATTATAAACTTCTATAAAACTGTTGATATAATCAATATTCCCTTCTGTCGCCTGCAACCATGCAATATTATAGTCATCCCAAGTTTTAAGATCTCCTGTTTTGTAATATTGAATTAACAAACCAATTGCATCGCCTTGCTTTTTATTTTCGGCAACTTTTTGTGCTTTGCCCAACCAATAAATAATTTTATCGATCGCCGGTCCATACATCCCGCCACTTTTCCAAACTTTCTCTTCTAATTGACCATTCGCATTTCGAACCAACTTAGAATTCAAACCAAAAGAATACGGTTTCTTTGGATCTGGACTTTTTTTCGCAGCATAAAAAGCTTCCACTTCTTTTTGAGTGATTCCTTTCTCATAAAAATTGATTGCTGACCCTTCTAATAACCCTTTTGAAGCATCAAGATTTACTCTTTTCGAATCAACGTCATTAAATAAAATGGCAACTATTTTAGGAGACAAAGTCGTTTTGGTAGCTTTCAACAATGTATTGAAATAGACTATTGAAAAATCTGGTTTGATTTTTTCAGTTGAATAGTGATGGTGAATACCATTTGAGAACCAAACTCTTTTCAAATAAACTTCAAAATTTTTCCAATCGGTTACATTTTTATCACCTTTATAATTTTGATAAATATTCTCCAATGCTTTTCGGATCGCCAAGTTGTATTTATAATGCTGATCCCACATTATATCACGACCACAATTTCCGGCTTGCGTTAGATAATAAACCAATTCCTGCTCTTTTAGAGTAAGATTTTCCCATCCTGGAATTTGATAACGTAAAACTTTTATGTCCGAAAACTGTTCTACGAAGAAATCGGAAGATTCTTTTTGAGTAGATTTTGCTGATGCATTTTTATCGCCTTGTGCATTACTTACAATAGAAATTGCAAAAACCATGAAAAGACCTACTATTTTAACTAATTTCATTTATATTTCTTTTAGAAGTTAAACAAATAAATACACACCAAATATACTGATTCTTTAAATAAATAATAAAAATAAAGCCTTGAATAATTCAAAATTTACATATTTATCAACTCCAAAATATAAATGAATTAAAAACATAGAATTTACGCGTACATTTTACACCTTAAAAATTCGTTCCATTTTAGTCTTTGTCCAAACATAAGAAAATACAAGTCGTTCAAAACACTTTAACATTTTATCTCTTGTTATTACACTATAATTAATTAAATTTCTAACTTTACAACAGAAAACAATCAATCCCCATCATGAGAATTATTAAATACCTTTTTCTTTTACTTTTACTAAGCTTTGTGGCACTTACCATATATATTGCAACACAAAAAGGAAATTTTACAGTAAAGAGCAGTAAAGTAATTAATTCTCCAAAAGCAACAGTTTTTGGCTATGTAAATGATTATAAAAACTGGCAAAAATTCAGTTCATGGATTGCATCAGATAAGGATATAAAATTATCCTATTCCCCTACAACTGCAGGCAAGGGAAGCACGTTAACTTGGGAAGGCATTAATGATAGTGGTAATATTCAAACTTTATACACAAAAGGAAACGACAGTATTGTTCAAAAAATGGAATATAATGGTACATCGTCTGATGTGTTTTGGAGTTTTAAAGACACGATAGGAGGAACTAAGGTAACATGGAAATCCGTTGGGAAAATGGATTTTATGCTGAAAGTAAATTCTTTTTTTGGCGGGGGTACTCAAAATAAACTATCCAAAGTTTATGATAAATGTTTAGCAAATCTTGATAAGACTCTTGATTTTGAAAACACTACTTTTAGTGTGAAAATAAATGGAATAGTAAAAAAACTGGAGACTTTTTATTTAAGAGAATCCTTCACAAGCAAAATATCCGACATTACACGAAATGCAAATGTTGTATTTCCAAAGATTCTTACTTTTTGCAAACAAAATAATTTACCCTTGAACGGAAAACCTTTTATTATCTATCACACATACGATACAATTAATAATTTAACCAAAGTTTCCTTTTGCATCCCGATAAAAGAACAGATTTTCACTAGTGAAGGAAGTGAAATCTTAGCTGGAAAACTGGATGCTTTTGAAGCATTAAAAACCAGTTTAACTGGCAATTATACTTATAAAAACAAAGCGTTAGAAAAAACAATTAAATACACTACTGACAAACACATCCTTATAGGTTCCAACTTTTCTCATTTGGAGATATTTACGATCGGCAAAAATGAAAGTCTAAGTCCTTCAAAATGGTTAACGGATATGTATTTCCCAATAAAACCTAAAGTTATACCACCACCGTACAGAAAAGTTGTGAAAGATAGTACTAGAATAGTTCCAACTACAATTAAAAATGAAGTGCAATCCGAATTTTAATTTTTTTTCTATTCAGATTAAACCTTTTCCATTCATTCGCATCTAAGTTTAAAACAGGACAAATTGCAGGTAGAAAAGGAATTCATTGCTCGTCTATTGAACCCGCAAACGCAAGACCTAGCGTTTCAAGAACTCCTGCACGACTATCAAAAACCGCTGTATAACCATATTCGGAATATTGTTTTGAGTCATGATGATGCGGATGATGTTCTGCAAAATACCTTTATTAAAGTATTTCAAAATTTGAAGAATTTTAAGGGTGAAAGCAAACTTTTTTCTTGGATGTATCGCATTGCCACCAATGAATCTCTGACTTTTTTAAATCAAAAAGCAAGAAAAAGCGGTATTTCATCAGTTGAATTACAAAACAAGGCGATTGATAATTTGAAAGCAGACGTTTATTTTGAAGGTGACAAAATTCAAATCAAATTACAAAAAGCAATTGCGGTATTACCAGAAAAGCAACAATTAGTTTTTAAAATGAAATATTTTGAAGATTTAAAATACGAAGAAATCTCAGAAATACTAGGAACATCGGTAGGCGCATTAAAAGCATCTTATCATCATGCTGTAAAAAAAATAGAAGCTTACGTAACTCTCCAATTAAACCTTTAAGTTAGTACGTAGTCAAATACACAATTATGAAAACATTTAAATTAGAAAACGGACCAAAAAAAGATTCAGGATTTAAAACTCCAGACAACTATTTTGAAAATTTTTCGGCAAACTTGCTTCAAAAACTATCAGAAGAGCCAGTTGCAAAAGAAACTAAAGTAGTGTCTATTTTCAGAAAAAGAAAAACCGTTCTTATGGCTATTGCCGCAGTTTTTGTACTTGCCGTAATGATTCCTATAGCGTATCAAATAAATACAAAAACTAAAGAAGTAGATACGGTTACTTTAGAAAATTATTTAGCCGAAGAAACCAATCTGAATCAAGACGAATTAATTAGTGAAATTGAACCTAAAAACAGTACTATTATTTCAAAGACAAAAGAATTAGAATCCGAAACACTTGAAGATATTTTAGTTACCAATCCCAATATCGAAAATCTAGTTATTGAAAATTAAACTCAAAATTCTACAAAAATGAATATATTAAAAAAAATAAAAACCATGGACTTAAAAAAACTGTATCCTATACTATTTTTATTCTTATCCTTTAATTTTTACGCTCAAGGCGAAAGATTTAAGGAAAAAAGAGAGCAAATCAAAGCAATGAAAGTAGCTTTTTTGACCAGTGAATTGGACCTTACTCCAAGTGAAGCTGAAAAATTTTGGCCTATCTACAACACCTTCGATGACAAACAATTTGAATTGAGGCATCAAAAGATGAAAGGTTATTTTAAAAGAATGCAAGACAATGAACTTGATAAATTATCTGAAAAAGATGCTGCTACACTTTTAAATCAAATCGAAGACAGCGAAGAAGACTTGTTCAATCTCAGAAAGAAATTTATAATAAACCTAAAAGAAATTCTCCCTTCGGTAAAAATAATAAAGCTAAAAAAAGCTGAAGAAGATTTCAACAGAAAACTACTTCAACAATACAAAGACAAAGGCTTAAAAAAATAGTTTCTATTAATTCAAAACAATTCCCGTTTTATAAAATCAATTATAAAACGGGAATTGTCTATTTAAAACGGATTCGAATCATTTTATTACGGCCAGCTGCAATTGCTGTGGTTTCATCAACAAATCGAATAGTATATAAACTTGGATCTTTACTAAATTGCACCCAATTTATACCTTCATCTGACGAATAGTATAATCCCGAAGCTCCAACAACAACTATTCCTTTACCTTTACTGTTAGGCACATATTGAACACAGGAGGCATATCCAAAAGCTTCATTATTCGCAATAAGTTTCCAAGTTTTTCCGCCGTCATTCGTTACCGCTTTATTCTCAGAATTTTGATTCAACAACTCATAATTCCCACCCGATACAAACCCGTTCTTAGAATCATAAAAATCGGCTGTAAAAATTCCAGTCATTTGCTTTCCTTGAATAATAGGCGTTTCATAAACGCTCCAAGAATTTCCTTTATCCGGAGAATAAAAAACTCTAGCTTTCTTTCCGCCAGAAACAATCCATGTATCATTTCCTTTTATAATTATATTGGTATTGCTTGCAGCAAAATGAGCTTCACCTTCAAAAACTTTTGGAAGTTTATTATCTGGTAGTTTATTCCAAGTATTTCCTCCATCATGTGTTCTAATTATAGAAAGACAATCTGTTATAGGATCTCCAATTGCAATTCCTTCTTTATCATTCCAAAACTGCATACTATCGTAAAAAACCTTTTTATTTTTTTCTTGATAAACTAATTTGGTCCTTTTTCCATCTTTGGTGATTTGGTACAACAATCCAGGATTCGCTACACTCAGTACATATATATAATTAGAAGTTTTGGCAATGCTTCTAAATTCAATTTTCAAAGTATCTTCTACTATGGCGTTTTCATTTTTTATATTGGATTTTAAATCATAAAAACCAATTCTATTTTTATCTCCCGCATACCAAATCTTATCACGATCAAATACAATAGCTCTGATACTAATTTTATCTTGAAAAAGTGTATCGATTTGAATCGAACTAAAATTAGTTTGTTTTATTTTATTTTTATTCTGAGCTTCCACAAAACACAAACCGCTAAAAAACAGCACAGTTACAGTAATTATTCTTAACATATCTTCTTTATTTTTTTCAAATATATAATTTTATCCTAGATATATTAAACATAATACTTATTTCTGGCACAATTGTTGTATATAATCTAACACAAACAATTAACCTATTAAGCTATGAAAACTAAATTACAATTTGCCGCCATTATCGCCGCCTTTTTTGCTTTTCAAATGAGTGCACAGAACAGAACCACTATAAGCGCAACTAATTCTGAAATAAGTGATAATTTAGATTTGACTGCTGTGTCTTCTATCTTTGGGGAATCTGAAAACTTAAACGATTTTGAAAGAAGATTAAACGACCCAAAACTTCAAATCTCAAATTTAGATTTGAACAATGACAATCGTGTTGACTATTTAAGAGTAATCGAATCTGTGGAGAACAGAACACACGTAGTAATTATTCAGTCCGTTATCGGACGTGATTTATACCAAGACGTGGCGACCATTGAAATTGAAAAAGACAGAAGCAATAAAATTTCGATTCAAATTGTTGGAAACGCATTTATTTATGGGCAAAATTACATTTATGAACCTGAATATTGCTACACACCACAAATTTACGCATCATTTTGGGCAAGCTATTACAGACCTTATTATTCAACTTGGACTTGGAACTATTATCCAACATATTATTATGCATGGAATCCCTATCCAATTTACAGATACAGACAAAATGTGTATGGTTGTGTAAACTATTACAACACTTACAATTATGTAAGTTACAGAAGATGTAACAGAGCACCGGTAATTTACAACAATTACAGCTGTAATAGTTATGAAAGACAATATCCACAATATGCATTTTCCAGAAGAAACAGTATGGTTTCAAACCGATATGAGTTAGACAAAAGAAGATACAGCACTAATAATGGATTTAAAAATGAAGTAGCTAATACCAGAAACAATCCAGGTTATTCCAGAAACAATACTAATTACAACAGCAACACTCAAAGAGAATACGCACAGAACAGAACTAACACTGCAAGAGTAGAGTCGCAAAGAGATTACACACAAAACAGAGTCAGTACTCAAAGAACAGAACCACAAAGAGAATATGCACAGAACAGAACTACTTTGCCTAGAGAAATTAACACTCAAAAAGTAGAAACTCAAAGAGATTATTCTCAAAACAGAACCAGTACTCCAAGAGAAAACAACACTCAAAGAGCAGAACCTCAAAGGGATTATTCTCAAAACAGAACTAGCTCACCAAGAGAAAATAACACTCAAAGAGTAGAAACTCAAAGAGATTATTCTCAAAACAGAACCAGTTCACCAAGAGAAAACAACACCCAAAGATCTGAATCTCAAAAAGGTAATGATTATGCGGCAAGAGGCAATAACAGAAGAATGTAAATAAATTTTAAAAAGCGAAAAAGAGGCTTAATAGTAACATATTAAGCCTCTTTTATTATTTTAAAAAATAAGTCCTTTTATTATGTTAAAAACAGTAAATTTGTCGAGTTTTTATAAAAATAATACATGAGCGCAACGCACAAAGACCTCCATAGTAAATTAACTCTGGGTGGGTTATTAATTTCTTTAGGAATAATTTATGGAGACATCGGAACTTCTCCATTATACGTAATGAAAGCCATACTTGGCGAATACATAATAAATGCAGATGTTGTTTTAGGCGGTGTATCCTGTGTGTTTTGGACACTCACACTGCAAACTACAATCAAATACGTCCTTATTACATTAAGCGCTGATAATCATGGTGAAGGTGGAATTTTTGCCTTGTATGCCTTGGTTAAAAAAACAAAAATCAAATGGCTGATTGTTCCTGCAATTATTGGTGGAAGCGCCTTACTGGCAGATGGAATAATTACCCCTCCCATCTCAGTATCGTCTGCCGTTGAAGGAATGAGAAGTTATTTCCCTCAAATTAATACTGTCCCAATTGTAATTGGTATTTTAGTAATGTTATTTACTATTCAGCAATTTGGAACTAAATTAGTTGGAAAGTTTTTTGCTCCTATGATGTTGATATGGTTTGGTATGTTAGCCGTTCTGGGTATAAACCAAATTTCTTTACATCCGGAGGTGTTTAAAGCCATTAATCCTTATTATGCTTATCATTTATTAAGCATTCATCCAGAAGGTTTTTTCGTATTAGGATTTGTATTCCTGTGTACAACTGGAGCTGAGGCTCTATACTCAGACATGGGACATTGTGGAAGAAAGAATATTAGAATAAGCTGGATTTTTGTAAAATTAGCTTTAGTCCTAAATTACTTTGGACAGGCAGCGTATTTAATTCATCACGAAGGAACGACATTGCAAGCACTTGGAGGTGATTTTGCCAATCCATTCTATTTGATAATGCCGTTATGGTTTAAACCTTTTGGGATTGTAATTGCGACAGTAGCTACTGTAATAGCCTCGCAAGCCCTTATCTCTGGCTCTTTTACATTAATTAATGAAGCGATGAGATTAAGTTTTTGGCCAAAAGTTAAAATCAAATATCCAACAGAGCTTAAAGGTCAATTATACATTCCTTCGATAAACTGGTTATTACTTATTGGTTGTATTGGTATCGTATTGCATTTTGAAGAATCAAGCAATATGGAACATGCTTATGGCCTAGCCATTATTCTGTGTATGATAATGACAACCATATTATTGAATTTCTATTTGATAATGAAACGTGTAAAATGGTACTTTTTCGTTCCTTTAATTACCATTTACATGTGTATTGAATTGAGCTTTCTTGCCGCAAATATTACAAAATTTGCAGAAGGTGGTTACGTTACGCTTTTCATCGCTCTAGTACTTATCGGTGTAATGACAATTTGGTACAGAGCCAAACAAATTAACAAAAGTTACACTAAAGTTGTCAAAATTGACGATTACAAAAAAGTACTTAGTGAACTAAGTGCAGATTTGTCTATTCCAAAATACGCAACCCATCTGGTTTATATGACCAATGCTAACCGCAGTGACGAAATAGAAGAAAAAGTAATGTTTTCTATATTACAAAAGAGACCAAAAAGAGCTGACATATACTGGTTTGTTCACGTAAACATTTTATCTGAACCGTATAAAACCGAATACAAAGTAAGAGAAATCCTTAAAGATGATTTATACCGTATTGATTTCAATCTAGGATTTAGAGAGCCTACCAAAATAAATCTAATGTTTAGAGAAGTTATCAAAGATATGGTGAAAAATGGTGAGGTAGATGTTACAAGTAGATATGAATCACTAAATAAAAACAATATTATTGGAGATTTCAAATTCGTTTTATCTGAAAAATTCCTGTCCAATGACAGTGATTTATTATGGCATGAAAAACTAATCATGAATTCTTATTTCTTCATTAAAAAACTAAGTTTATCCGAAGAAAGTGCTTTTGGACTCGACAGTAGTTCTGTGAAAATTGAAAAATTCCCAATGGTTCTTCACGCTCCAGAAAACATTGGACTAACAAGAGTTTTTGTCAAAAACTAAAAATATCCATTCAAAAACACTGTTTCAATAACAGTGTTTTTTTTTTGATTAAAATATAAAACTTAGTTTTAACCAATAAATAGTACCTTTGCACTTCAATTATTTAAAATGAGATTACACAGAAATTTAGTTTATACTACTATTGATGCACTTAACGCTATTTTCAACGAAGGAGAATATGCCGACAAAGTAGTAGCAAGATCCCTAAAAAAAGACAAACGTTGGGGAAGTTCAGATAGAAAATTTGTAGCAGAAACCATCTACGAAGTTGTACGTTGGAAAAGATTATATGCAGAAATTGCCGAAGTAAAAGAACCTTATGACAGAGACAATCTTTGGAGAATGTTCTCAGTATGGGCAGTTTTAAGAGGATATCCAATCCCAGATTGGAGACAATTGGAAGGAACTCCAGAGCGAAAAATAAAAGGTCGTTTTGATGAACTATCCAAAGTAAGAGCCCTAAAGGAATCTATTCCGGATTGGATGGATGAATTAGGTGTAAAAGAATTAGGCGAAAAAGTTTGGGCAACAGAAATTGCAGCCCAAAATCAACCTGCCAAAGTTATTTTGAGAGTAAACACACTTAAAACTACTAAAGAAAATTTAAGAGCTATTTTGATGGATCTAAACATCGAAACAGAATTTCTAAAAGACCAACCAGATGCATTAGTTCTAAAAGAAAGAGCAAATGTTTTCTTGACAGACGCCTTCAAGCAAGGTTTCTTTGAGGTTCAAGATGCCAATTCACAATTAGTAGCACATTTTCTGGATGTAAAACCAGGAATGCGAGTAGTTGACACTTGTGCAGGTGCAGGTGGAAAAACGCTGCATATCGCTTCTTTAATGGAAAACAAAGGACAATTGATTGCAATGGATTTGTATGAAAGTAAATTAAAACAATTAAAGCTTAGAGCCAAAAGAGACGGTGCTTTCAACATCGAATACCGTATCATTGACTCTACCAAAGTTATCAAAAAACTTCACGAAAGAGCTGATAGAGTATTAATTGATGCTCCTTGCAGTGGACTAGGTGTACTTAAAAGGAATCCAGATTCAAAATGGAAACTACAACCAGAATTCATTGACAACATTCGAAAAGTACAATCGGAAGTATTGGAAAGTTATTCAAAAATCGTGAAACCAGGCGGTAAATTAGTTTACGCTACTTGCTCCATTTTGCCTTCTGAAAATCAAGAGCAAATTGCTCGTTTCTTGACAACTGATATTGGTAAACAATTCAGTTTCATAAAAGAACAAAAAATATTGGCCTCAGAATCTGGTTTTGATGGCTTTTATATGGCTTTATTGGAAAGAAAAGAAAAAAGAGAAGAGAATAAAGAATAAAGATTCAAGACTCAAAAAATTAATGTATAAAAAAAACCTCGATAATGTCGAGGTTTTTTTTATACAAAATCTTATCTATTTTTTCTTTATTTCCTTCTTTTACTCTCCTAATCATTCATAGAGATTAAAAATTCATCATTATTTTTTGTCTTCTTAAAACGATCATTGATAAAATCCATCGCTTCAACAGGGTTCATATCTGATAAATATTTACGCATAATCCACATTCTTTGCAATGTTTTTTGATCTAACAATAAATCATCACGTCTAGTACTGGATGATGTTAAATCAATAGCAGGGAAGATACGTTTGTTGGCAATTTTTCTATCCAATTGTAATTCCATGTTACCAGTTCCTTTAAATTCCTCAAAGATAACTTCGTCCATTTTGGAACCTGTTTCTGTCAAAGCAGTTGCAATAATACTCAAAGAACCACCATTTTCAACATTACGGGCAGCACCAAAGAAACGTTTTGGTTTTTGCAAAGCATTTGCATCAACACCTCCACTTAAAACCTTTCCTGAAGCTGGTTGCACTGTATTATAAGCTCTTGCCAAACGAGTTATAGAATCTAACAAAATAACTACATCATGCCCACATTCCACTAAACGTTTAGCTTTTTCCAAAACTATATTAGCAATCTTAACGTGTTCTTGCGGTTCTCTATCAAATGTAGAAGCAATTACTTCTCCACGCACGCTTCGCTGCATATCAGTAACCTCCTCTGGACGCTCATCGATTAATAAAACAATCAAATATACTTCAGGATGATTGGCTGCAATTGCATTCGCAATATCCTTTAACAACATCGTTTTACCCGTTTTTGGCTGTGCCACAATCATTCCACGCTGTCCTTTTCCTATTGGAGAAAACAAATCAATAATTCTAGTTGAAATTGTACTTTGTTTTTCGGCTAATTTAAATTTCTCAGACGGAAAAACTGGAGTTAAATGTTCGAAAGAAACTCTATCACGAACCACTTGTGGATCGTGTCCATTAATTTTTAAAACTCGTACTAGAGGGAAAAATTTCTCTCCTTCTTTTGGTGGACGCACCACCCCTTTGACGGTGTCTCCGGTTTTTAAACCAAATAAACGCACCTGAGAAGTAGATAAATATATATCATCTGGCGAAGCCAAATAATTATAATCGGATGAACGCAAAAAACCGTAACCGTCAGGCATCATTTCAAGAACACCTTCACTTTCTATGATTCCATCAAATTCAAAATCAGCATCTTTAAAATTGCTTTTTTTGTTTTTAAAATTTGGGTTTTGGTTGGGATTCTGGTTTGGATTTGCATTTTGGTTAGAATTTCCGTTTTGGTTCGAATTTCCATTAGGATTTGGATTAACCTTATTATTTGGGTTTTGTCCTTTTTTATTTAATTGATTCGGATTTATTTTTTTTTCAGGGGCAGAATTTTCTGTTTTCTCTTCAATTACTTCCGAATTCGAATCTGACGGAGTTTCTTCGGAAACTGCAACTTCTTTCAAAGCCTCTTTTTCTCTTAACAAAGCCATCTTTTTCTCGTAGGCAGACTTACTAAACTTAACAACTTTAGCTTCCTTTTTCGAATCAACTTCGTCTTCTTTAGAAATATTGTTATTTGGTAAAATAACTTTTTCTTTTTTTTCTGGAACAGCTACTATTTCTTGGACTACCTTTTCTTCAACTTTAGTTTCAAACAAAACTGGAGCATCATTTTTTGGAATCACTACTTTTTTTACAGGTGCAATTCGAGCTCGCTTTGGCTTCTCATCTTCTGTCACTTTCTCTATAGTGGGCTCCACAACAGTAGCAGATTGATGATCTAAAATAAGACTAATTAAAGTATCTTTTTTTACACCGTTGAATTTTATAGTTTTAGCCGTTTTAGCTATTTTTTGAAGCTCAGCAAGCTTCATTTCTTTTAATACAGAAATATCAAACATGAATGTTCTATTTGTTTAATTAATTTGGAAATAATGCAAAAGATTTTTTAGGTAGTATCTTATTTAAATGAACCGCAGTATGAAGTGCTTACGGTAATGTTATGCAATAATACAAATAAAATTTATCATACAATAGTATTTATTAAAAAGAAAATATATTTTTGTACAACAATACTATAACATGATACAACGAATTCAAACCGTATATTTAATACTTACCTTTTTGGCGGTAGGCGTTTTACCATTTATTTTTCCACTTTGGACATTGAGCGATGGTAAAGATTATTTTTTTATGCAAAACCAATTTTATGTAATATTGTTTGGTTTAAGTACCGCAATAACCATTTACAGCATTATATCATTTAAAAAAAGACAAACTCAATTTGTTGCCAACAGATTGAACATCGTATTAAATTTGATTTTATTAGGATTGTTTGTTTATCATTCACTAAATTTATCTGGAGAAACACTCGTTGTTTCTGAGAAAGGTATTGGGATGTTTCTACCTATCTTGGCTATTATTTCCCTAGTTTTAGCGAACAAAGCCATCAAGAAGGATGAAGATCTTGTAAAATCTGTGGATAGATTGAGATAAACCTATAAAATTTAATTTATTAATGTGCGAAGAAATCCCGAATGTAACAGTTCGGGTTTTTTTATTAAAAAGGTTAATTTTATTTAATTTATTAAATAAAAAAAATAGTACAGATTAGAAATCTTTTTTTTATAAATTTGATTACTGTAATAGATAATATGACAAAGAATATACGAATTCATCTTGCTGATGATCACCAGATAATTTTGCACGGTATACAAACTTTACTACAAACAATACCCCATTTTGAAGTTGTTGGGTCATCTCTCAACGGAACAACTATTTATGAGGATGTGACCACTAATAAAGCTGACGTCCTTGTATTAGATATTAGTATGCCCGAAAAAGACGGAATTGAAGTCGTTAAGGAATTTGCTCAAAAAGGTTTTCCCTGCAAAGTAATAATCCTTTCCAGTTATGATGATTTAAAATTAATCAAAGAAATCATGGACTTGGGAGTAAGTGGTTATTTGACCAAACAATGTGCCGGAGACAACATTATTGAAGCGGTCCAAGCTGTTGCAGATGGCGAAGAATATTTTTGCGAGTCCATTCGAGAAAAAATATTCTCCAATGCCACCAAAAACAATCCAAAACTAAACACTTACAAACCCAATATAAATCCGTTGCTAACCGAACGTGAAATAGAAATCATCATTTTGATTGCTCTAGAATACAGTGGTAAAGAAATAAGCGAGCAGCTTTTCATCAGCATTAATACAGTTGAAACGCATCGGAAAAATATTATGAAAAAATTAAAAGCAAAGAATACAATTGGCATTGTTAAATATGCCATGAATAATCATTTAATTATATCTTAAGTTCGAAAAACTTCGAAAATTTATTTATCGCTTCTACAACAAATAGTATGTATCAAATTAGGTTTCGAATACTAATCATTTTTTTATTTCTAATCTATTTTAGTCAAACCTCACTCGCCCAAAACAAAATACTATCACAAAAAGAAATTGTTAAACTAATAAAAGACGCTAGAGCAAACAGGATTACAGGCGATTATGAAAAATCATTGTTAAAATCAAGAGTCGCCTTAGAACAGGCTATCAAAAACAAAGACAACAATTTAATTGCCAATTCATACTTAGTCATAGCTTCCAACTTTGACGAGCTAACAGAGCCCTTAAAAGCACTTCACTATTACAATCTTGGGCTTTACTATGTCAACAAAACAAACGACAACACTCTAAAAAACCAGTTCTACAACAACTTAGGCAATATCTATTGTTTTGACAAAAAACAATATGACAAAGGAATTTACTACTACAAAAAATCACTACAGCTTAGCCAGACAGTTCTGGACCGAAAACAAATATTCCTAACAAAACTCAATATTACCTGGGCCTATTTTGACATTGAAAATTTTATAGAAGGGCAAACTTATTTGCAATATATCAACAAATACCAATCTATTGATGGAAACGAATCAACAGTTGTAGCTTTAAATATGCTAAATGGCATGTATTACAATTTTATCAATAACATTGATAAAGCAACATTTTATTTTGAAAAAGCCATTGAACTTGGCACTATTGGAAATGAGAAATCCGACCTGTCGTACACCTATTTAGAATATTCAAAATTTTTGAATAAAATAAATCAGTCCAAAAAAGCCTATGACAACCTCATGTTGTATTACAAAATCACAAATGAGCTCAACATAGAAGAAAAACTAATCAAGGCCAATGTCATCGGGGTGAATCTCGAAATCGACCATTATAAGAGAGAAATTGACAAGATTGAAACAACCTATAAAATAAAGCAAAACAAGCTAATTCAAGAACAATCCAAAAATAAAAAAATTGCAATTATTGTACTTTTTCTTTTATTGTGTATAATCATTTTCTTTTATTTTTTCGTTCAAAACATTCGTTTGAAACAAAAAAACAGACTCAAAGATATCCGAAGCAAAATACAGGAAAATATCATCAATGCTTCTATTGACGGACAAGAATTGGAACGAAAAAAAATCGCCTCTTTTCTGCACGACAATATTAGCTCCCTTCTTTCCTCGGCTGGTTTACACCTAAATGTTTTTACTTCAATCAATAAAGCCCAACCCGAAGAAATAAACAAAACAAAAGAAATCCTCGAAGAGGCACACAATCAAATCCGAAACCTTTCACATGAACTGATGCCTACCCTATTGGTTCGATTTGGATTACTATATGCATTGGAAGATTTGTGTGAAAAAACATCTAATTCAAGAATTAAGATTAATTTTAATTCAAGCATTTCAATTAAAAAAAGATACAATGAAGATTTTGAAATGAAACTCTATTTTATAATAGCGGAATTATTAAACAATATCATAAAACACAGTGGAGCAACTACCGCAGATGTTACCATCAAAGAAATGGAAAATAAACTTTTTGTACTAGTGTCCGATAATGGGAATGGTTTTATGGACAGTAAACTTGAAATTACGGAAGGTTTTGGAATCAACCAAATTAGGGCAAGAATAAACAATATGAAAGGAGAATTTATCATTAATTCGACAGTAAACAAAGGTACAATCGTTAGCTTAAAAATTCCAATAGTCAAATAGTAACACTAACCTTTTTTATCAATTTCGATAATTTCCAAATCTTTAATCGCCTCACCATCTATTACAAAACGAAGCATCGTTCTCACCTGATGAAAACCACTTTTACCAGCAGCACCAGGGTTCATGTGTAATAGATTATTCTTTTTATCAAAAATCACTTTTAGAATGTGTGAATGTCCGCAAATAAACAACTTCGGTGGATTTAATGCCATTTCGGCCTTCAAAGCCGGATTGTATTTCCCCGGATAACCTCCAATATGTGTAATCCAAACATCGACACCTTCACAAAAAAAACGATTGTGCAATGGAAATTCTAAACGTGCCTGAGCATCATCAATATTTCCATAAACAGCGCGTAAAGGTCTCAACTTTTTAATTGTATCAGTAACGATTAAATCTCCAATATCGCCTGCATGCCAAACCTCATCAGCCTGATTTACATATTTCAAAATGGTATCATCGATGTGACTGTGCGTATCCGAAAGAAGGAGAATTTTTTTCATATTTATTAGGAGCTAATCCTGCTATCCGTTGCAATCTTGTGAACCGAACCCCGGTCCACAATTATTTTCACTACTATCAGGGCTATGGCATTTGAGCAAAAATAGACATTCTAGTTTTAAATAAAAAACAACCAAACAAGATACATTCTTTGTAAATTTGCAACAAAAAAATAGCAGTTCTCAGTTATAGGTTATCGGATTTCAAAATCTAAAATCTGCAATCTAGCACGAGCGATAGCGAACTGACGAAGTAAATCTGCAATCTAAAATCTGCACCTTGAGGTATTTTATAAAACTAGCTTACAACGGAACCCATTATCATGGTTGGCAATACCAGCCGAACGCTTCCTCTGTACAGGAAACGATGAACAAAGCATTTTCCGTTATCCTCAACTCTGAGATCAACCTTATGGGAGCCGGAAGAACGGATACAGGAGTTCATGCCAAAGAAATGTATGCGCATTTTGATTTGGAAACCCCATTTGACATTCCAAATGTAATACACAAACTCAATTCTTTTTTACCAAAAGACATTGTTATTTATGACATTTTCCGGGTCGCTGATGAAGCACACACTCGTTTTGACGCCACAAAAAGAACTTATGAATACCATATAAACACTTTTAAAGATGCATTTCTTCAAGAGCAAAGTTGGTATTTTCATCAAAAACTGAATTTGGATTTAATGAATGAAGCCGCAAAATCATTGCTAAACCACACTGATTTTCAATCTTTTTCCAAGGTAAACACCGATGTAAATACCTTTGATTGTAGTATATTTGAAGCCTATTGGAAACAAGAAAACGGAAAATTAATTTTCACCATTTCGGCCAATCGTTTTTTGAGAAATATGGTTCGCTCAATTGTGGGAACCTTGATTAATATTGGATTGCACAAAATCACTTTGGATGATTTCGAATCGATTATAGAAAGTAAAAACAGAGACAAAGCTGGATTTTCGGTTCCGGCGCATGGGTTATATTTAACCAAAATTGAATACGATAACATTACGAAATAGCCCTGATAGAAGCGGTATCCTTTTTATTTTTTCTTTAAAAATAAAAAGATACAAGCGGATAGCAGGAATAGCTCCAAAAAAATAAATGAAAGCAAAAGCATTTGATACCCGATTATTCAAGAGAATATTAAAATATACAAAACCCTATCAATGGCGTTTTAATGGTGTGATTATTTTCGCCATTTCACTATCGGTTTTTGCAGCACTTCGCCCCTATTTACTGAAACAAACTGTCGATAGTTATATCCAGCCCAAAGACCAAAATGGTTTATTGATGTATATCACTTTGATGGGAATTATTCTTTTACTGGAAGTTTTCTCCCAATTTTTCTTTGTGTATTGGGCCAACTGGCTTGGACAGGATATTGTGAAGGATATCAGGGTAAAACTATTCAAACACATTTTAAGTTTTAGAATGAAGTATTTCGACTTGGTACCTGTGGGCCAACTCGTAACCCGTTCTGTATCGGATATTGAAGCGATTGCCCGTATTTTCAGCCAAGGATTATTTATGATTATAAGTGACTTGATGAAAATGTTGGTGGTACTTATTTTTATGTTTTATATGAACTGGAAACTGACGTGGATTGTGATTGTTGCTATGCCAATTTTGGTTTTTATCACCCGTATTTTTCAAAAAAAGATGCAAGTTGCCTTTGAAGAAGTTCGTACTCAAATTGCCAATATGAACTCTTTTGTTCAAGAAAGAGTTACTGGGATGAAAATTGTTCAGCTTTTTCACCGTGAAGATATTGAAGCTGAAAAATTTAGAGTAATCAATGACAAACACAATAGAGCATGGATAAAAACAATTTTGTATAACTCGATTTTCTTCCCCATTGCCGATATCATTTCGTCATTAACTCTTGGTTTCATTGTTTTATATGGAGGGTTTCATATTTTAGAAGGTGATACTTCGACCACTTTTGGAGATTTATTTTCATATACCATGTTCATCGGAATGTTGTTCAATCCTTTACGCCAAATTGCAGATAAGTTCAACGAGATGCAATTGGGAATGATTGCGGCCAACCGTGTTTTTGACATATTGGACACGCAAGACCAAATACAAGACACTGGAACGATCGAAGCGCCATTATTTGACGGAGAAATTCGTTTTGAAGAAGTGAGATTTGGTTATATCCCAAACGAAGAAGTGATAAAAGGAATCAATCTTGAAGTAAAAGCGAGTCAGACTATTGCTATTGTAGGATCTACAGGTGCTGGTAAATCGACAATTATCAATTTACTGAATCGTTTCTATGAAATTAATAGTGGTTCGATATTCATAGACAATCACAATATTGAGAATTATACTTTGAGTTCGTTGCGCAAGCAAATTGCGGTGGTTTTGCAGGATGTATTCCTTTTTGCAGATACCATTTACAACAATATAACGCTCAATAATCCTGAAATCACAAAAGAGCAAGTTCTCAATGCTGCCAAAAAAATAGGTGTTCATGATTTCATTATGAGTTTGCCCGACAATTATGATTTTGACGTAAAAGAACGTGGCGTAATGCTGTCCTCTGGTCAACGCCAACTTATTGCGTTTTTAAGGGCGTATGTAAGCAATCCGAGTATTCTTATTCTGGACGAAGCAACATCATCAATAGACACTTATTCGGAAGAATTAATTCAACGAGCTACCGAAACCATTACCAAAGGAAGAACATCGATTGTAATTGCACATCGATTGGCAACCATTGTCAATGCTGATAAAATTGTGGTCATGGACAAAGGTCTGATTGTAGAGCAAGGAACGCATCAAGAATTAATAAATCAAGAAAAGGGATATTATAAAAACTTGTATGATTCGCAGTTTAGCACTTCAAGTTCGGACACTTTTTTATAACAAAATGTAAAAAAACTTTGTTCCTGCTAAATTTTCCCATAATCAAATAAATCCTTAAATTCGCAATCTCAATTTATTACGATCACATTAAAAGAAATGAGTTTTTACGAATTCATTTCACCATTAAAAAACAAATAAAAAAACTTTGAAATGAAATACGATATTATAGTTTTAGGAAGTGGACCTGGAGGATATGTTACAGCAATTAGAGCCTCTCAATTAGGATTTAAAGTGGCTGTAGTAGAAAAAGAAAACCTTGGTGGTGTATGTTTAAATTGGGGATGTATTCCAACTAAAGCACTATTAAAATCAGCTCAGGTTTTTGATTATTTAAAACACGCTTCAGATTACGGACTAACTGTAAAAGAATTTGATAAAGACTTCCCGGCAGTGGTTCAACGTAGTCGTGGGGTTGCTGAAGGAATGAGCAAAGGAGTTCAATTCTTGATGAAAAAAAATAAAATTGACGTTATTGACGGTTTTGGAAAACTAAAAGCTGGTAAAAAACTTGATGTTACCGATAAAGACGGAAAAGTTACTGAATATAGTGCAGATCACATTATCATTGCCACTGGAGCTCGTTCTCGTGAATTGCCAAACTTACCTCAAGATGGTGTAAAAGTTATTGGATACCGTCAAGCAATGACATTGCCAACTCAACCAAAATCTATGATTATTGTAGGTTCTGGAGCAATTGGAGTGGAATTTGCACATTTCTACAACTCAATGGGAACTGATGTAACCATCGTAGAATTTATGCCAAACGTAGTTCCAGTAGAAGATGAAGATATCTCAAAACAATTTGAGCGTTCTTTGAAAAAAGCGGGTATCAAAATCATGACCAACTCTTCAGTTGAGCGTATTGATACTACAGGAAATGGAGTAAAAGCATTTGTTAAAACTGCAAAAGGTGAAGAAGTTCTTGAAGCCGACATTTTATTATCTGCTGTTGGAATCAAAACTAACATCGAAAACATAGGATTAGAAGAAGTAGGAATCGCTACAGATAGAGATAAAATCCTAGTTGATGCTTACAACCAGACTAACATACCTGGTTATTATGCTATTGGTGACGTAACTCCAGGACAAGCATTGGCTCACGTAGCTTCTGCTGAAGGAATTAACTGCGTAGAGAAAATCGCTGGTCTTCATGTTGATCCTATCGATTACGGAAACGTTCCTGGTTGTACTTATGCTACTCCTGAAATTGCTTCTGTAGGATTAACTGAAAAGCAAGCTAAAGAAAAAGGATACGAATTAAAAATTGGTAAATTTCCATTCTCTGCTTCAGGAAAAGCTAAAGCTGCTGGAACTCCAGACGGTTTTGTAAAAGTGATTTTTGATGCTAAATATGGTGAATGGTTAGGATGTCACATGATTGGTGCTGGTGTTACCGATATGATCGCCGAAGCAGTTGTAGCACGTAAACTGGAAACTACAGGACATGAAATCTTAAAATCTATCCACCCTCACCCAACAATGAGTGAAGCGGTTATGGAAGCTGTTGCTGATGCCTATGGAGAAGTGATCCATTTATAATAAATAAGATTTTATAAAATTTAAAACCCCGATTTGGAATATTTCAAATCGGGGTTTTGTTTTTAATCCAAAAAATGTTTTGTTTTTAATCCAAAAAATCAGATTTTCAACAGACAATAATTGGTATTCCATTTTGCCAATCTCTATAGGTTAAGTATATTTACTGTCAAATATTCAAAGACTATGATACACAACAACATACTAGAAACAATTGGTAATACGCCACACGTAAAAATCAATAAATTATTTGGTCCAGATACAAATGTTTGGGTAAAACTTGAAAAAACAAATCCAGGTGCCAGCATCAAAGACAGAATCGCTTTGTCAATGATAGAAAATGCAGAGCAAAAAGGATTACTACAAAAAGGAAGTACCATAATTGAAGCCACATCCGGAAACACCGGAATTGGATTAGCTATGGTAGCCGCCGTAAAAGGATATAAATTAATTTTGGTTATGCCTGACTCCATGTCAGTTGAAAGACGCCGATTAATGAGTATTTACGGAGCCGAATTTGTACTTACTCCCCGAGAATTTGGTATGAAAGGTGCTCTTGCGAAAGCTGAAGAAATAGCAAGTGAAATTCCAAATTCGTGGATACCACTTCAGTTTGACAACCCGGCAAATATTGAAATCCATAAAACTACGACTGCACAGGAAATCATAAAAGCTTTTCCTGATGGATTGGATTATCTGATTACAGGAGTTGGAACAGGCGGACACATCACAGGCTGTGCTGAAGTACTAAAACAGCATTTTCCAAACTTGAAAGTCTTCGCTGTAGAACCAGAATTATCTCCTGTTATAAGTGGAGGAACGCATTCACCCCATCCTATTCAAGGAATCGGAGCCGGTTTTATACCAACCAATCTACATACTGAAATTCTGGATGGAGCAATTCTGGTAAGTAAAGATGAAGCTTTTGAATTTGCCCAAAGAGCAGCGAAAGAAGAAGGTATTCTTCTGGGAATTTCTTCTGGTGCTTCTTTAGCTGCGGTGGCTAAAAAACTAAAAGAAATACCATCAGGATCCAAAGTACTAACCTTTTGCTACGATACAGGAGAACGTTATTTAAGCATCGAAGGTTTATTTGAATAAAAAATAAATCCCTCAATATCCAACCGATTTGTGAAAACAAGTCGGTTTTTTTTTGAACTATAACATCTCTTCCCAAGCAAACACCCAAATTACACTTAACTTACTTAATTTCAAGGTGTTTTGAAAATTAAAATCTAAAAAAGAAGACTGTTTTTAAAACCGAACTGTATATTTTTTGTAATTTAGTAGGCCTCAAAAAAAAGAGGAAATTGCTTCTCAAAAAAACAATCAAATGAATTGCTCGGCAAAAAAGCTTCTTAAATTGAATAAACTATTTAAAAGGCTGGTGACAAACACGAACTGCTGGAACACATCCTAACCTAACTAGACTGTCCTTGTCAATTCGAATAACAAAATATTCACAATAAATACCATCTGACTACTCAAAAAACATAAAAGAGTAGGTCAATTAAATTCAAAAAAGTTTGACTTAATTTTAAATGAGATGAAAACAATTAAAATATTTTTAATGAATACCCTCTTTTTCGGACTATTCCTGATTCAAAGCACGAATTTGTTCGCACAAGACCCAATAAAAGTAGCTCCTAATGTATATAAAAAAGTGCTACTTGATAATGACAAAGTGAGAGTACTGGAAGTGGTGTTCGCGCCAGGCACATCAACCCCTTGGCACAGTCATCCGAACCACTCTGTCTATGCCTTAAGCAGTGGTAAAATTCAGATTACCGACAAAGGTAAACCAGCAACAACTATAGATGTCAAAATGGGTACTGCCATGTATCTTCCTGCCGTAACACATATGGCAAAAAACATTGGCACCACCACTTTAAAATTAATAGTAACGGAAATAAAGCCTGCAAAAAAATAATTCATTAGTATCTTTTTTGAGCAGCAATTTAAATATCTCCAAAAATCTGATTCCTTTTCAAGAGTCAGGTTTTTTTTATGGTGTGCCCTTGTTGCACAACCTTTATGCAAATAGAATAATTTACCAAGCAACAAGGTCAGGCTATCCACTGTATTCCCGATTAACAAAAACTACGGCAAAAAAGCCTTGTTTTTCTAAATCGGGAGATGCCGTTCCTATCCTTCACACAAAAGCATCACGTCATTTGCATAAAATCCCATTTTCATAAATTATAGGCAAAATCATTTTTAATTTCTTCCATCACAAAGGAACTTTGCACATTCGAAATCCCTTTGATAACCGATAATTTATCGATGACAAACTTTTGATATTCATTCATATCATTAACAGCTACTTTCAATAAAAAATCATAATTCCCAGATACGTGGAAACAGCCGGTAACTTCTGGCAACACAAGAATATGCTGTTTAAAATCATCTATTAATTCCCGTGAGTGTACCGCCAAAGTCACCTGACAATACACACTGATTGATTTCCCAATTTTGGTGGCGTCCAGCAAAGCGACGTAATTCTTGATGTATTTCTTTTGCTCCAGCTTTTTGATTCTCTCAAAAGTGGGAGAAACAGACAACCCGACTTTTTCGGCGATTTCTTTAGTGTTTTGTTTCGCATCCTGCTGCAAAAGCATCAATATTTTTTTGTCTATCGAATCCATCTCAGAATAATTATATGGTTTTAAAAAAATCCAATATTAAAATCAATATTTAAAAACTGTATTTTAATTCAAATTTAGAATTATATTTTGAATATTATTCCATATGCAGCATATTAAATCTTTAAAAGTACATTTACAGTAAAATTAAATAGTATGCTACCTATTTCAGAATCATTATCCGAACAAGACAATCAACGTTTATTCGAATTGAACCAATACATAGAAAATGCCAGAGATAATTTCTTGGGCTATCCTGTATCCAAAGATTTTGATTATTCGGAAATCAACCATTTTTTCAAATATCCAATCAATAATCTGGGTGATCCTTTTGAGGATTGTACCTACAAAGTACAAACCCATGAACTCGAAAGAGAGGTGGTTGGTTTTTTTGCCAAATTGTTTCGTGCCAATCCAAAAGATTATTGGGGCTACGTAACCAACGGTGGTTCTGAAAGTAACTTATACGGATTGTATCTGGCCCGAGAATTATATCCAAAAGCGATGGTCTATTACTCCGAATCGACCCATTACAGTGTGCGTAAAAATATTCACTTGCTTAACATTCCGAGCATCGTTATTCGTTCACAGGAAAATGGCGAAATTGATTATGTTGATTTTGAAAATACCCTAAAAATGAATCGTCATAAACCCGCTATTGTGCTTACTACTTTTGGTACAACGATGAAAGAAGCCAAAGACGACGTTTCTAAAATTAGGGATATTCTAAAAGGATTGGCCATACAAGACAGTTACATCCATTGTGATGCAGCTCTATCTGGAAGTTATGGAGCCTTTATGGAACCACGCTTTCCTTTTGATTTTAAAGATGGAGCCGATAGTATCTCAATCAGTGGGCACAAATTTATAGGTTCACCTATTCCAACTGGAGTTATTATCACGAAGCGTTCCAACAGAGATCGAATCTCAAAAGGGATTTCCTATATTGGTTCTTTAGACACGACTATTACTGGATCCAGAAACGGTCATTGCCCGTTGTTTTTATGGTATGCCATAAAAAAACTCGGAGTGGAAGGTTTAAAAAATCGTTATTTACACAGCTTGGAAGTAGCCGAATACTGTGAGCAGAGACTAAAAAACATAGGAATCGCTGCTTGGAGAAATCCAAATTCTATCACCGTGGTTTTCCCAAAAACAGCAGAAGAAGTTAAATCTAAATGGCAATTAGCTACTGAGGGCGATATCTCCCATATTATATGCATGCCCAATGTAACCAAAGAACAAATTGATCTTTTTATCAACGACGTAGAAAACTGCATTGAAAACCCGGAAGAAATGGCTGAATTTAGCTTCTAAATTCACATTTCGAGTCCAACAAATTAAAAAATTATCTTTATTATTTATTAATTCTAAAAATCCAGTCTCGAGCAAATTTGTGGCTGGATTTTAAATATTGTTTTCAATCAGTAAATTGCAAATAAAGTAACAACACCGCTGCCAAAGTCATTATAATCAAAGCTACAAATCCTAAAACATTGGTTAACCATCCATTTACGAATTCCCCCATAATTTTTTTATTATTGGAGACATGCAAAATGATAGCAATCAAAACAGGAGCTGTTAATCCATACAATATAGCGGTATAAATCAGCGCTTTGACAGGTGAAACACCTATATAATTAAGAGATAAACCAATTAGTAATGATATCGCAATAATGACATAAAACCCTTTTGCTTCGTGAAACTTTTTATCCAATCCTTCTTCCCAACCAAAGGTTTCGGTAAAAATATACGAAAGAGAACCACTCAATACAGGGATAGCAATAAGGCCAGTTCCTATAACTCCGATTGCAAAAAGAAGATATGCTAAATCTCCTGCCAATGGTTTCAACGCTTGAGCTGCCTGTTCCACCGTATCTATTTGATGAACTCCTCCGTTGAACAAAACTGTCCCCGTCGTCAGAATTATAAAATACATCACCAATCCGGAAAAAGTCATTCCAAAATCAACATCTTGCCTCATTTCATGAATGATTCTTTTGTTAACCATTAAATGTTTTTTCTTATGTTTCATTTCCTCAACCTCAACTGAGGCTTGCCAAAAAAATAAATACGGTGAAATAGTAGTCCCCAAAATACCAACAAGGATTGCAATGAAATCTTTATTCCATTGAATCGTTGGAATAAAAGTAGCTTTCATAATAACCCTAAAATCTTGTTTATACAAAAAGGGAACTATAAAATAAACCAACATTACAACACATAAATATTTAAGCACTGAAGCAATTTTTTGATACGGCAAATAGATAATGAGTCCCAAAAGTAAAATAGTAAAAAAGACACTAAAAAAAGACGCCTCAATAGAAGGAAAAAGTAAATTCCCTACAGCTCCCATACCTGCAATATCAGCCCCAATATTCATAATTATGGCAGGGAAACTAAACAAAAGCATCAAGTACAAAACGGGTCTAGGATAATTTTTCTTTAAAGTCCCCGTAAGTCCTTGGCTAGTTACCAACCCAATTCTCGCACACATTTGTTGTATTGCCGCCATCAACGGGAAGGCAATAATGGAAGTCCATAAAGTTGTAAGTCCATAAGCAGCACCCGCTTGTGAGTAAGTAGCAATTCCAGAAGGATCATCGTCACTGGCACCTGTTACGAGTCCTGGCCCCAATAATTTCCAATAGTGAGCGACTCTTTTTCTCAATACTCGTTTATTATTCATTCCGCTATTTTATAATTATTTTAAAAAGCACTAATCCATTTTGACAATTGTATTTTAAACGATTTCTTGCTAATTTACATGTTTTAAGCCATTGTTTCTATTCTAAATAAATCCAAATGTAAAAATAAATTGTACTTTAGTTAAGTATTATTCAATCCTTAAAACCAAAAAATGAAAAGTAAACTATCTCTCTTATTTATTGCAATATTCAGTTATTCCTGCAGTGTTAACCAAAATAAAACCAAACATAGTGATTTGCCAATTATCGGAACTTGGGAACTCATTTCAGCCACATCAACTCAAAAAGATTCCACTTTTTCTACTTTTAATCCAAAAGTAAAAATGATAAAAATTATCAATCCGGATCATTTTGCATTTTTCGTTCATGACCTGACTATGGGAAAACAACCAAATCCTGAATTTTCTGCCGGTGCTGGTAGATTCACTTTGGTAAATGACACATACACCGAGTATTTAGAATATTTCTCCAACAGAGCGTGGGAGAATAACAAATTTGAATTTAAAGTTTCCGTAAAAAATGATACTCTTACACAACAAGGGGTAGAAAAAGTAGAAAAACTAGGCGTTGATCGAATAATAACCGAAAAATACAAACGTTTAAAAGACTAATCAGCATTTATTTTTTTTTAAGCAAACTCTAGACATTTCAATTACAATATGCTATTCATGGAATCAAAATTAAAATTCCCCGATTGGGGTTATTTAAACAAATACAAAAACGAAAATGCACTGTTTTTAGCTCCGGCTTTAGGGGAACAACGGATTGTGTTTTTTGGAGATTCCATAACTGAAGGCTGGAAAACCATTCATCCCATATTTTTTGTTGGCAAATCATACATCAATCGGGGCATTAACGGTCAAACCACTTCACAAATGCTCTTGCGCTTTAGATCGGATGTTATTGAACTGAAACCCCAAATTGTTGTTATTTTGGCTGGAGGCAATGATATTGCAGAAAATACTGGTCCGATAACACACGAAACAATTCTAGGAAATCTTATTTCCATGTGCGAATTAGCCAAAGCAAATAACATCAAAACTGCTTTATGCTCAATACTTCCTGCCAATGATTTTCCTTGGAAACGAGGAATGGAACCCGCATATAAAATTGAGGCATTGAATAAAATGATTCTGAAATATGCTAAAGCAAATGACATCGCGTATGTAGATTATTATTCAACTATGGCGGATGAACAAAAAGGCCTAAAGTCCATTTATTCGGAAGATGGAGTTCATCCAAACAAAGAAGGGTATCGCGTTATGGAGCCTATCGTTGAAACAATCATTAATTATTTGTAATTACTGTGATATAATTCCCAAAAAAACAACAATTCTGTTATATCCGTTCAAACCTAGTGGTTTCGACGGTTATTAACCTAATTCTTTAGTTAATCATTGTTATTTTTTCTTAAAAACGCCTTACTTTTATCCTTTCAAAAATAACATTCAATTTCATAATCATGACCAAAGATCTGATTGTCCAAAATATTAGTGCTTCAAAAAGTCATTTCTCTATAAATTATAGTATAAAAACCAAAACGGAAGCCTTTACCGAAAAACTATTTTACACCTTATTTGATTCTAATGCACCACTCGACCAGAGCATCGATGAACTCGAAAAACAATTTAAGGAAATAGCCTCTTTGGCCTGCAAAAAAGCACAAGATTCATGCGAGAGTGCCTGGGATAATTTTTTACACAAATTGCCCTCCGTTCTTGTAGACCTGAACAAAGATGCCTCTTATATCTTAGAAAATGATCCGGCATCCAATAGTCTTGAAGAAATTTATCTAGCTTATCCAGGATTTTATGCCATTGCCATTTACAGATTGAGTCATGAATTGTATTTGTTGGATTTAATGCTTTTTTCAAGATTAATGAGTGAATATGCACACCGAATTACCGGAACTGATATTCATGCAGGAGCTACAATCGCATCGCCTTTCTTTATTGATCACGCCACTGGAATCGTAATTGGTGAAACCACCGTCATCGAAAAAAATGTAAAAATATATCAAGGAGTAACTTTGGGAGCATTAAGTGTGAGCAAAGACATGAAAAATTCAAAAAGACATCCCACAGTTGAGAAAAACGTTTGCCTTTATGCCAATGCAACCATTTTGGGAGGAACAACAATTATTGGCAAAAATAGTATTGTAGGGGGAAATTCATGGGTAACCAAGTCAATTCCTGCTGATTCAATAGTCTTGAATACCACCACAACCGAAGTTAAAATAAAAGAGAAGAAGTAAAATGAAGACCTTTAAATTAGTAGAATTAATTGGGAACACACCTTTGGTAGAAACTACCCGTTTAATTAAAAACAAAAATGTAAAACTTTTATTAAAACTCGAAGGAGACAATCCCGGTGGAAGTGTAAAAGACCGAGCCGCTTACAATATGATTGCATCGGCTATTGATAGAGGTGATATCAAAAAAGGAGACAAATTAATTGAGGCGACAAGTGGTAACACTGGAATTGCCCTTGCCATGATAGCCCAATTATTCAATATAGAAATCGAATTGGTATTGCCCGAAGATTCCACCATCGAGCGCACGCAAACGATGCAAGCTTATGGTGCAACGGTTATACAAACACCTGCCAGTTTAGGCATAATCGGTTCCAGAGATTACGCCGACAGAAAAGTAGCAAAAGGCGGTTATGTTATGCTAAATCAGTTCGCCAATGATGACAACTGGAAAGCCCATTACAAAACCACAGGTCCCGAAATATGGAATGATACCGATGGAACTATTACCCATTTCGTTTCGGCAATGGGAACTACAGGAACGATCATAGGAACCTCTACTTATTTGAAAGAGAAAAACCCAAATATTCAAATCATTGGGGCACAACCTAGCGAAGGCTCACAAATTCCGGGTATTCGAAAATGGCCAGAGGAATATTTACCGAAAATTTTTGATGCCTCAAAAGTTGACATAACAGTTGATGTAAGCGAAAAAGAAGCGAGAGAAATGACTAAAAGGCTGGCCAAGGAAGAGGGCATTTTTGCAGGCATGAGCAGCGGAGGATCTGTTGCAGTGGCTGTAAAAATTGCCAACCAACTCGAATCGGGTGTGGTTGTTGCTATTATCTGCGACCGTGGAGACCGTTATTTATCTTCGGATTTATTTGATGAATAAAGATGCTAAGATTCTGAGATACTAACTTTCTAAGATTTTGAAAACTTTAAAAAACTTAGCATCTTAGAGTGTTGGAAACTCAGAAACTTTAAAAAATAAACAATGAACTATCGTAAACTAGGAAAAACCAATTTCAATATTTCAGAAATAGCACTTGGCACTTGGCAAGTAGGCGGAAAATGGGGCTCTCCCTTTAATGATAAAACTGCAGACAAATTAATCAATACTGCTATCGACAATGGTGTAAATTTTATTGACACTGCCGATGTTTACGAAAACGGATTGAGCGAAACAGCAGTTGGAAGAGTGGTTCGTTCCCGTTCTGAACGCATTTATATCGCAACAAAATGTGGCAGGCACATCAATCCACATGTAAATGAAGGCTATCAGCCCAAAGTATTGCAAAAATATGTTGAAGACAGCCTGAAAAGAATGGGACTGGAAACACTAGATCTTATTCAGTTACATTGCCCACCAAACCAAGTATTTTACCGTCCGGAAATTTTTGAAATGTTCGACCGTTTGAAAGAACAAGGTAAGATTTTGAATTTGGGTGTCAGCGTCGAAAAAGTTGAAGAAGCCCTAAAAGCTATTGAATACTCAAATGTAACCACTGTTCAAATTATATTCAATCTTTTTCGTCAACGTCCATCTGAATTATTTTTCAAAGAAGCACAAAAAAAAGATATCGGAATAATCGCAAGAGTACCACTTGCCAGTGGATTATTGACTGGATTATATGACTCCAAAACCACTTTTGGAGAACAGGATCACAGGAATTTCAATCGTGAAGGAGCGGCTTTTGACAAAGGAGAAACATTTTCGGGAATTAATTATGAGTTGGGTTTAAAAGCAATTGATGCCTTAAAGGCACTTTTCCCAGAAGTGACAAATTTGGCTCCCATTGCCCTGCAATGGATTCTCAGTTTTAATGAAATTACCTGTATTATTCCTGGAGCGTCAAAGGAAAGTCACGTTTTGTCCAATTTGTCTGTTTATGATTTACCGAAACTGACTCCAGAAAAAGTTACTGCCATGAATGCCATTTACGAGCAATATATAAAACCACAGGTGCATCAACTTTGGTAAAATAAAAATTAATGTTCAATAAATCAAATTTCAAAGAGTGGTTTGATCGTTATAAGTATTCGGAACTGGCGGCTACAAGTTCAGCATTATTAGCTTCCCAGTTCAGCAGAATTTATAGTGGATTGACAACGGCATATCTAATTACGTTTGCCGAATATTTTGCTTTTTATGGAGTAATGATTTACAGGGCTCATAAAAGGCATAAACTTCAGCATGAAAAAACGACTCTAAAGGGAATCATCTACTTGATTCGAAATTTATTTCTCGAATTTGGTTATCCAGCAGCTTTGGATTTCTTTTTTATCCGTCCGTTTTGCATGTATTGGATGCCAATATTGACAGGGAATTATTTCATTGGAATTGTACTCGGAAAGATTACTGCAGATAGTTTTTTCTACTTTTTATCCATTGTCAATTACGAATGGATTAAAAAGAAAGGATAACACTTTTTAAAATCAAGGAATTATATAAAATACGAAAAGGTTCGGTTTATTATTTAGCCGAACCTTTTGGTATTTTGTTAAATGTACTAAACCAAAGTAGCTGCTGTTGTAATTTCGGTATTGAATAGTTTTGAAATCGGGCAATTCTTTTCCGCTTTAGTAACTAATTCTTGAAACGTTTCATTTGAAATGCCGCTTATTTTAGCATTCACAATTAAGTGAGAACCTATAATGGTTCCATCTACTAAATTAATATCACATTTCGTTTCTATACTATCAATTACTGCAGTGGTTTCGCCAATAAAAGCTGTAAGTTGCATCGTAAAACATCCAGCGTGTGCTGCCGCAACAAGTTCTTCCGGATTAGTGCCTACACCTTCGGCAAATCGAGATTTAAATGAATATTGGGTGTTTTCTAAAGTTGTACTTTGTGTTGTTAATTTACCGGCTCCTTCCATCAGGGAGCCATTCCAAACTGCGGTTGCATTTCTTTTCATATGTACTTTATTTATTGATTTTTAATGGTCATATGTAATTCGCATATCAAATTTTTGTTAACGACAAATTTTTCGATTATGCTCATTTCATAATAACAGTCTTTAATAGTTTACTCAAATTTAGTTTTTAAATGAAAAACACATTTTAGAAAACATATTTTTTAACGAAAATTTAATAATGATTAACAACAAACAATTCTGTCTCCAAAATATTTTGTAACTTGTAAGTCAGTTATTTAAATTTTTCTTAATCCTTAAAATTTAATAGAAAAAGAAACGGCAACAGTAAAAAAAACAATCTGATATGACCGAAACTCCATCCGATTTTTCTAAGAAAACTAATGCTCTGGAAGTTTTTCAGCATCTGTTCATTGCATTGGCAATTTTGTATTTTGGAAAATCGCTATTCATTCCGTTGAGCTTTGCTTTGCTTATCAGTTTTATACTTTATCCTGTTTGCAAATGGATGGAACAAAAAGGAGTAAACTTCAATATAGCGATTGGACTTTCCTTAATTACAGTAGCGCTTTTATTTGCTGTCATATTATTTTTCCTTTTCTCACAAATTTTACAATTTTATAATGAATGGCAAACTTTGGAAACAAAACTAGAAGAAACCATAAATCAACTGAGTGTGTACTTAAATAATCAATTTGGAGTAAACGAAGAAAAACAAATCGTTTATATAAAAAGCCTAATAAACAACTCAGGATCTCAAATATTCACTTTCCTTAAAGACACTGTATACTCCTTATCAGAATCAGTATTTTACCTTTTAATAGTCCCCGTTTTTTCGGCACTGATATTATTTTATCGTCAATTGTTGGTTCAGGCATTGTACCATATTTTTCCTGCGGACAAAAAAGAAATGATTCGCGAAATTATCGTTGAAACTATCCATGAATATTACAAATTCATAAAAGGAATGCTCGTGGTTTATGTAATAGTCGGACTTCTAAATAGCATTGGACTCGCTATTATTGGTATTCCATATCCCTTTCTTTTCGGGTTCACCGCTTCTATACTTACCTTCATACCTTATGTGGGCATTGTAGTTTCGTCGCTATTACCAATAACAGTAGCTTGGATTACATTTAACTCCATTTGGTATCCGTTAGGAGTAATTGCGGTCTTCTCATTGGTACAAATACTGGAAGCCTACGTCATATTTCCCTATGCCGTAGGAAACAACTTAAAAATAAACACACTCATAATTCTGGTCATGGTCATTTCCGGTGGTATTCTATGGGGAGCTGCGGGAATGATTTTATTCATTCCATTTATTAGTATTTTAAAACTAATAGCTGATCGAACAAAAAGTCTTAAATCATTATCACTGTTATTGAGTGATGGAAAATCAAAAAAGTAGCAAATTCATGTCTGTTTTTTTTAATTGACGCAACCTTTCTTTTAAATAAGCATCTAGTTATCAAACAACCTTTATGAAAAATATAAAATTTTTATTTATCGCATTTAGCATTTTCTTTTTGAGTTGCAATAACGATAATGATTCTTCGCAAGAAACCGAAAATCAAAACCTCACAAAAATGTATAGCGAAATTATTTCAGCCTCAATGGTCAATACTACTCCATGCACTAACCCAGCAGAATGGTCTTTTACAGCCATTGGTTCAAAATCATGTGGAGGTCCTACTGGTTTTATTGCGTACTCCTTGAAAATTAACGTTCAAGAATTCCTTAAAAAAGTAGAGAATTACACCAAAGCAGAAGATGCATACAATAAAAAATGGGGAATCATTTCTACCTGCGATATGATATTGCCTCCAACAAGAGTAGATTGTGTTAATGGAAGGCCTACATTGATGTACTCTAATCTGGAAAATTAAGGACTAACGAGAAACTAATTTATTTTCAGGATTAAGCCTCTTGCTAATTTTCAATCCCGAATCTCTCCATACATCCCTGCCCCCGATTACAGCGAAAAGCCCGGAGTTCTGGAAGCTTTATAACACTTGCCCAGAAAGAGCGACCAACGGAAGCTCCTTTCTGGGCTTAGTGTTATTGCTTCCAGTACGAGGACTTGAAGCGAAAAGCGGGATTAGGCTCTAATAATGAATAAATTACACTTTATTTCACTAACTTACGTTCTTATTGAAACTTATTTTATTATGAAAAAAGTAATTATAATATGCTGTCTGTTGACGTTTATTGGCTGTAAAACTAAAAACGTAAATGGAAAACAAATGGGCAAAAGTGTTGAACCGACTGAAATGAACACTGTCAATGAAGCTCAAAAGAACAAAGCCTACGAATTAGGCAAAAGGGTTTTGATGACCTGTAACGACATTAAATTCAAACCTTTTACACAAAATGAAGCCACCGATAAGGTTATTGCCAAATCCACACCTGAGAATATAAAAAAAATCTGTGTAAAATACAGTCTAAAATATGGCCTTTTCAAGGATCTTGAATTCGTGGAAATGATTCCAAACAAGACCGATAATACAAATGTGTTCCGATTTAAGGCTCTTTTTGAATATGCTAAAGCAAATAAGGAACTTCGGGTAACGATGAACTCGGAAAATAAGGCATCGGCAATTTCGACCAAAGACTGGAAGGACGAATTTGAGTAAATGGTTTAGGGATTTGGATAATTATACCATTTATTAAAAAAAATCAGAATTAAAATCCAAAAATAAATCCAAAGCCTTATTTTTGCGCTATGGCAAAGAAAAATACAGACAAAGTTGTCTTTCATCAAATAAAAGTCCTTGATGCTGGTGCAAAAGGCGTTTCGGTGGCAAAAGCTCCCGATGGTAAAGTAGTTTTTATCCCAAATGTAGTTCCCGGGGATGTAGTTGACGTGCAAACTTTCAAGAAGCGTAAGGCTTACTATGAAGGAAAAGCGGTTCATTTTCATGAATTTTCGGAGCATCGAGTGGATCCAATTTGCGAGCACTTTGGTGTTTGTGGTGGATGCAAATGGCAAAATATGAAATACAGCCAACAGTTGATCTTTAAACAAAATGAAGTAAAAAATCATTTGCAACGCATTGGCAAAATTGAACTTCCTGAATTTGAACCAATTTTGGGTTCTGAAAAACAATTTTTTTATAGAAATAAAATGGAATTTTCTTTTTCGAACAGCCGTTGGTTGACCGAAGATGAAATAGGAAGTGAAGAAGATTTGGGTAACCGAAATGCGCTTGGTTTCCATATTCCAAAAATGTGGGACAAAATCTTGGACATTAACAAATGCCATTTACAAGAAGATCCTTCGAACGCAATTCGTAATGAAGTTCGCGCCTTTGCCAACGAGCATGGCTTGACTTTCTTTAACCCTAGAGCTCACGAAGGATTACTAAGAACTTTGATGCTGAGAACAGCTTCGACTGGAGAAATCATGGTTTTGATTCAGTTTTTTGAAAATGACAAAGCCAACAGGGAATTAATTCTGGATCATCTATACGAGAAATTCCCTCAAATCACCTCCTTACAATATGTGGTTAACAATAAAGCAAACGATACTTTATATGATACCGACATAAAACTATACAAAGGAAGAGATTATATCCTTGAAGAAATGGAAGGGTTAAAATTTAGTATTAATGCTAAATCTTTTTACCAAACCAATTCGGATCAGGCATACGAATTATACAAAATAACTCGAGATTTCGCAGGGCTTACAGGCAATGAAATCGTTTATGATTTATACACAGGAACGGGAACTATTGCACAATTTGTATCCAAAAACGCCAAAAAAGTTATTGGTGTTGAAAGTGTTCCTGAAGCGATTAAAGATGCAAAATTAAACGCTGAACGCAATGATATTAATAATTGTGAATTTTTTGTGGGAGATATGAAAGTTGTTTTCAATGATAATTTCATCGCACAACACGGTCATCCCGAAGTGATTATCACTGACCCACCAAGAGATGGTATGCACAAAGATGTAATTGAACAAATTATGAAAATTGCTCCTGAGAAAGTGGTTTATGTAAGTTGCAACTCGGCTACACAAGCTAGAGATTTAGCCTTAATGGACGAAAAATACAAAGTAACTCGAGTGCGTCCAGTGGATATGTTCCCACAAACGCATCATGTTGAAAATGTTGTACTTTTAGAAAGACGATAAGCCCAATCCCTAAAGGGGAAGAAGATAAAATATGAAAAAAATAATTGCGCTTTTAATTATTCTTGGTTTCGCTTCTTCCAGTTGCGAACCGGATGATATTTGTGACCCGAATACGCCCACAACTCCAAGAATGCTTATTCAGTTTTTCGACATTTCGAATCCTTCATTAAGGAAAAACGTAACCAATTTGAAAGTTATAGGCGAAGGAGGTCAGGCTGAAGGAGTGGTTTTTAATCCGTCTGGAGTTGATGAAGCTAAGTATCTGACTAGTACGGACAGTATATTGCTCCCATTAAATACAGATGCCGATATCGTAAAATACAAATTTATTCTAAATTCTGGCAACAAAAATCCGCTCTTGGTAAATACAGACAACCTAGAATTTAAATATACTAGGGAAAGCATTTATGTATCCAGAGCTTGTGGTTTTAAAACCATCTTTAATTTAGACCCAACAAACCCTTTCACGCTATCGGATGCAACACCTGCCGACGAAATGTGGATTCAATATGTAATAGTCGCAAAAAATAACATAACATCCGAAAATGAAACAATTATTAAAATATTCTTTTAGTATTTGCTTTTTGTTGTCACTGTTATTTGTACAGGCACAAGAAAAAACGACTACCACAACAAGTACGGAGCAAGATCTAAAAATAACGGAAACTAAAAATACTCCACCAACAAAAAAAAATCCTGAAAAAAAACTGGGAGCTGCAGCAACAGACACCATAAAACCCAAAACAGATCGATATGGTTTGATTGTTGGTGCTGATATAAACAAAATTGCACGGTCCATTTATGATTCTAATTACAATGGAATTGCATTTACCGCAGATTATCGATTGACCAAAAAATACTATTTGTACGGAGAAATTGGTAGTGAAGAAGTCACCGTCGAAGATCCATTGTTGAGCACCACAACCAAAGGCTCTTATCTTAAAGTAGGTTTTGATTATAATGCTTACAATAATTGGCTGGATATGGAAAACCTTATCACGCTAGGCGTTCGTTATGGTTTTAGTACTTTTAGTGAACAATTAAACAACTATCTTATCTATAATCCACATCCTTATTTTGGACAATCGGGATTGATAGATTCCGGAAAAAAATACGATGGATTAACAGCTAGTTGGGCAGAAGTCGCTGCTGGAGTAAACGTAAAAGTCTTTAATAATATTTATGTTGGCTTTAGTTTACAATTGAAAGTATTGGTAACAAAATCTGAACCCACTAACTTTGAAAGTCTTTATATTCCAGGATTCAACAGAACTTATGATGGAAATTTTGGAGCAGGATTTAACTATACTGTTTCCTATTTTATCCCTATTTACAAAAAGAAAGTTATACCCGTAAAAACAGCACCTAAGAAGAAATAAAACTGAGATTTAATTTAATAAAAAAAGGAGTAAAACTGAGTTTATAGATTCGGTTTTACTCCTTTTTTTTAGTCTAAGCTGATCATCCTATTTCTTTAATTCCTTTTACAAACAACCAAGACATGAATAGTTTTTCACCGTCTTTGGTTTTGGCGGCCTGAAATTTTGGAGACAAAAGTGTTCCCGCAATAAAGGCAGTCATTGGAATCCAAAATCCAGAAAGATTGGTATACTGTTCTACCAAATAGCGAAATGATATAAACAATATGGCAAAGCAACCTAAATTGTATAGAAATGCTCTTACTTGTAATTTTGTCATTTTATTGTATTTAAATATATTTTTTCAAAATTAGATCAAAATCTAGATAATTCTAAGTAATCACCACTATTTATTTTGTGCCTTGGTTTTATCTCAAAAAAAACCGTTCAACAAATAAAACTTTAACAATAATTGACTTAGATCTTTTTCCTATTGTTTTTTTGTACTAAATTTATAGTCCAAAAAAATAAAAATCATAAACATCTAATTTACAAATACATACATGTTAATTTTCTTAAATTTCTAATTGCATTCCATTTTAATCATCAGTACATTAAAATTAGTTGTTTTTTAAAAAAAATTCATTAATAATTTTTAAAAAAATAATACTATGGCGATTGATTTTTCTATTACTAGCGCAGTAACATCAACTGGAAGAACAGCTTTCAATGCACAACGCATTAATTCAACTGAAACAAAATTCAATATTGGCAATAAAACCAGATATGAAGGGAATGTTGGATTATTTAATACTTCAATTACTACAGGACTGGCCTATAAACCGGAAGATTATAGTACAGAATATGGTTTTTGGGCTTATTTTATCTATCCAACAGCTATGGCGGAAAGTTCTGGTTCATTCAAATGTTTGAATACATATGATAGAGCGCAATTTACTTTTAGCTTTATGCAGTATGCCGCACATGTCCCCAATGGAGATTTTATAAAATTTTTCAGAAAGCTATTGCAATTACCTAATGCAACCGATTATTTCCCAAAATTAGTTTTATCCAACAACAGAATTCTTTATAAATCTTCGAGCGGAGTACTTTCCCCTTTAGAAAGCGATTCCAGCTCACAAGCTTTGATGGATTATCTAAATCCAACACTAAATGAAATAGAAAATCAAGAATTAATATGCGCTGCACGATTTGTCCATTGGGCCACAAACGACGCCAATCATCGAAAAATTCAAGTTGAAACAGCAATTGATATGTATAAAGAAAATATGAAATCGTACCATAATCGTTACGGATTAAATAATGTACCAGCAAATGTCTGTCAAATGATTTGCGATATTCGACATCAGGGGAGAGCAAAAAGTGATCGTATTGCACTAGCTATTAACACCAATGGTAACTACGACAAAGCCTTTTCTAACTTATGCACGATAGGCAACACCAACTATCAAACCAGAATAAATACAGTACGAAATACAATAAAAAAACTAACAGATATAGGCAAGTTCTCAATGAAATATGATGGAAATAGCAATGAATTTGTAACTATTTAGGAATAGATAAAACTTCGTAAGTCAAGAAGAGAATTATGCATTAGACAAAAAAAACAGATATAATCTTGTAGACAGTCCAATAAGAAATCGCAAATTAACGCTATTATAGTTGAAAGAAATTTTGATAAAATTCAAATGTATTATGACCAACTGTGTTCTGTTTTTCCCAATAGTGCTAATTTATCGGCATACATAAATCACGCATTATAAAGGAACATCTTCACTCAAAAATAAATTCAATTTAATATTAAAGCTACAGAGTTCCGGAGAATCTTTAACTTCGATTAATATAAAACATTTGGGATATCTCCTAAAAACAACCTTTTAACTAAAAAAAATGAAAAAAACTTTAGTATTTATACATGGCTGGAGTGTCACAAATCTAAACACCTATGGTGAATTGCCTGAAAGATTACAACTGGAAGCAGCTGCCAACGGTGTAGAAATTGATATACAACATATTTTTTTAAGTCGATACATTAGCTTTCACGATGAGGTAGGACTGGATGACATTGCCAAGGGACTCGATTCAGCAATTAAGGAACAACTCAGAGAAATTCAAAATTTTGTCTGTATAACTCATTCTACTGGCGGACCAGTAGTGCGTCATTGGTGGAATTATTTTTACGATAATAGTCCAACTAAAATAAGTCATTTAATTATGCTTGCTCCTGCCAATTTTGGATCAGCGCTAGCCCAACTGGGCAAAGCAAGACTGAGCCGAATTAAATCATTCTTTGAAGGAGTTGAACCAGGACAGAGAGTATTGAACTGGCTTGAATTAGGCAGCAAATCATCTTGGGAATTAAATAAAAAATGGATTCTATCAGATGCAAATCAAATTGAAGAACAGGGACTTTTTCCCTTCGTATTGACCGGACAATCTATTGACAGAAAGCTGTACGACCACTTAAACTCCTATACAGGCGAAATAGGATCGGACGGAGTTGTAAGAACTGCGGCAGCAAATTTGAATTCGAGATACATACAGTTAAAACAAAACGCAATAAAAACCAAAAATAATGAAGTCAAAATTTCCTCAACACTTGATATCGTAGAATATAAGGAATCTCCTGAAGTGCCTTTAAGAATTATAACCGGAAAATCACATTCCGGATTAGAAAAAGGAATCATGAATAGCGTACGCAAATCAAGGGATCAAAAAAGTAAAGAAACCATAACTTCTATTCTCAAATGCATAAACGTTGACTCTATTGAAAAATATAATGAGTTAAAAGAACAATTTAAACTAGAAACTAGTATAGTTCAAAAAAATGAATTAATAGAAACAGCACCAGAATTTATATTTTTTCATACCCATTTTATTCACGATAGATTTTCGCAAGTAATTTTTAGAATTACCGATTCTGAGGGTTACCCCATTACTGATTTTGACCTACTGCTTACAGCGGGTCAAAACAACAATCCCAACAATTTCCCTCCTGGCTTTGTCGCCGATCGCCAACAAAACTCAATAAACAAGGAAATAATTACTTATTATTTTAACTATGATTTAATTGTTGGTGCACCCAAAAATGAATTTAGAAAAAAGACAGAGGGAATTACTCAAATTGGGTTAAAAATTATTCCTAGACCACAAGAAGGTTTTGTCAGATTTGTAACATGTGAAATTAAAGCCAACGAAGATTTGCTGCAAAAAACAATTCAACCCAACAGTACAACCCTAATTGATATTGTTCTTCAAAGAGTCGTTAGTAAAGGAGTTTTTCAAATAAACAACATCACTCAATTCCCCAAAGATTTCGATTTTAGTAAAACTAAATGGGAAGACAAAGGAATAATTGAGTAGTTTCCTTTTTATACCAAATAATGTCAATAAAAATAGCATCAATCGGTAAACAAAACAAATACAAAATCAAAAATCCCGATAATGACTAAATTTATATAGCAATTATCGGGATTAAATTTTTAGATATTTAGAACTAATTATTCAGCACCACCGTCAGGAACAGTCTGAAACTTCGTTCTCTTACTTCCTTCATACATCTCGTATTTCACCAAACGCGCTTCAAGACTGGCATTAAAAAGTTTAATTTTACGAGAAGGTTTCAATCCTACATATTTCAAAGCTTCAAGATTTGCCGTAATGAACCAAGCATTTGTTCCTGGATAATTCTTTTTCAATGTGTCTCCAATATTTTTATAAAATTCTTCCATATGAATATCCAATCGCTCATCATAAGGAGGATTGAAAACGATATGCAATTTCCCTTCAGAAGTTTTCTCGGTATCAAAAAAGTTCTTTTCTTCTATCTTAATATATTCATCCAGATTGGCATTCTTCACATTATCCTTTGCTTTTTGAACTGCAGATGGTGCTTTATCATACCCTTTTATAGTGTAATGAAATTCGCGAACACGTTTCAATAAACTATCTTGAATGCTGTCAAACAAGTTATTATCCCAATCGTTCCATTTTTCAAAAGCAAATTCTTTTCGGTTGATATTCGCAGGAATATTACAAGCAATCATTGCTGCTTCTGCCAAAAATGTTCCAGAACCACACATCGGATCCAAGAAATCAGTTTGTCCGTCCCAACCCGAAAGCAACAAAATACCAGCTGCCAAAACTTCATTTATAGGAGCAATGTTTGTAGCGGTTCTGTACCCACGTTGGTGCAAAGAATTCCCAGAGGTATCTAATGCCACCGAAACTTGGTCTTTATCAATATGAATATTTATCCTTAAATCAGGGAAAGCTTTATCAATACTAGGACGTTGTCCCGTTCTTTCACGAAACTGATCCACAATTGCATCCTTACATTTTTGAGAAACAAACTCTGAGTGATTGAAATACTCCGAATGTACCGTTGCATCAATCACAAAAGTCTGATTGGCGTTGATGTATTTAGACCAATTTGTTCCTCTTATTCCTTTATATAAAGATTGCTCGTCTCTCGCTTTAAAAAAATAAATAGGTTTCAAAATCTTCAAGGCCGTACGCAAAGACAAATTTGCTTTGTACATAAATCCTTTATCACCCTTAAAACTTACCATTCTTACGCCTTGCTCCACATCCTGTGCACCCAGCATTGTTAATTCTTTTGCAAGTATTTCTTCAAAACCAAAAAAGGTTTTGGCAATCATCTTAAAATTCTCCATCTCTCTTTATAAATTCCAATATTAAAATTGCGTATCCCAAACATCCTAAACGGTTTGAAATAGTATATTTTCTGCAAAAATACACTAAATTTGCGGGACTTAAATTAATTGAAAAAGAATAAATGTCCGATTCTACAAATAACAAAACACAAATTAGCAATTCCAATCCAGAAAATTGGTTTGCCTCTTGGTTCGACAGTCCTTATTATCACATACTTTACAAAGAAAGAAACTACAGAGAAGCCCAACTGTTTATGGACAATCTGACCCATTATCTCAATCTTCCTGAGAGAGCCAAAGTGCTTGACTTAGCTTGTGGTAAAGGCCGTCACGCTATCTATTTAAACCAATTAGGCTTTGATGTTATAGGTGCCGATTTATCCGAAAACAGCATATTAGAAGCACAAAAAAACAGCAACGAAACCTTGCATTTTCAAGTACACGATATGCGAGAAACATTTGAAGATAAATTTGACGCTATCTTCAATCTGTTCACCAGTTTTGGCTATTTCGAGAACGACGAGGATAACCTCACCACCCTAAAAGCTATCAAAGAAAGTTTAACCGAATATGGTTTTGCAGTAATCGATTTCATGAATGTCACCAATGTGCTCAACAATCTGGTTCCAGATGAAGTAAAACACGTTGACGGAATTAATTTCCACATCAAACGCTACCTGAAAGACGGACATATTTTCAAAGAAATTGATTTTGAAGACCAAGGTCACAACTATCATTTTACCGAAAAAGTAAAAGCACTTACGCTCAAAGATTTTGAAGAAATGATGGAAGAAGCCGGCATTTTTTTATTGGATATTTTTGGCGATTACAAACTAAAAAAATTCCACAAAACAGAAAGCGAAAGATTAATTATGATTTTTAAGTAATTGTGAAATTGTGAAATTGTTTAAACGATTAAACGATTTCACAATTAAACGGTTAAACCTCTAAACAAACGATTAAACAGAAAACATGAATTACCTATTACCATTACTGTCCGTACTTCTTGGTTATTTCATAGCTTTATTTCTAAAGCCAAAAAGCAAAACCAACCTCAAATTATTGTTGGCGTTTAGTGGTTCGTTCTTACTTTCGCTTACCGTAATGCATCTACTGCCAGAAGTGTATGAAAGTAAAAACCATAACATCGGAATTTTTATAATGATAGGTATTTTGTTCCAAATCATATTGGAATTTTTCTCGAAAGGAGCCGAACACGGTCACGTACATGGCCATGCCAAAATGTACCAAATCCCTTGGTTATTGTTCATCAGCCTTTGCATTCACGCGTTTTTGGAAGGATTTCCAGTGAGTCATCATAATGATTTAGCACTAGGGATAGCTATTCACCATTTACCTATTGCCATTATATTGACTTCCTTTTTCGTCAGTTCCAGTCTTAATAGAAAAGCCATCTTTTTATTCATGGTCACTTTTGCAATCATGACACCATTAGGTACCATTTTTTCTGACTTTGTACCCCAATTGAACAGCTATTACAATGAGATTACAGCCATCGTCATAGGGATCCTATTTCATATTTCATCGACTATTATTTTTGAAAGCAGCGAAGGACATAAATTCAATATTGCCAAAGTATCCATGATTGTAATTGGAATTTTACTGGCATATTTGATATAGAAAAAAAACAATTCCCTAAAAAACAATTTTTAATTATTTTTCAGTTGTCTGCGTTTATAAAAAAGCGATTAGACTATCTCCTTTTATTGCTTAAACTTTTATTTAGAGCAATGCTGTTCTCGAGGATATATTTTATGAATAATCAAGCATTTAGGCTATATCACTTAAATTAACTTCTATATAATTCAAATAATTTGCATTATTGAAAATATTACCATTAATTTGTCAAAAATACATTCTTGCGAAGTTTCTGTCTTTATAAGATTGATACCCAATTATTAATAAATTTATAGAAGAAACAATGAGAAAAAATTATCTAAAAACCTTAATATACATTTGTTTACATGTTTAATTTTTTTAGAAGAAGGCCTAAAGAATATACCAAAATTGAAAATCATATTTTTGGTATAATTACTGAGTTATTAAAAATAAGTGCAACCGATATCAATTGTGATGAATTAGGTGGAAAATATTATTTGAGTAACGAAGAGCAACATTTTAGAGTTACAATATTCAGTAATGATTCTGTGATAAGAATGACTAACACACGTGATTCTGTTGCCGAAAAATATGATAAAGTTTTTGTTGAAAATGTTTTAAGGGCTGTCAAAGAAGAAAAACATCGCAGAATGGAATTGGTTTGCGATTCGATTACAAATAGTATAGAAAAAATGGCAGAACGCTTACATCACACCCTTATTGAATCAAATGAGGAGGAGGAAGAAGCAAAAGAAGGAGAAGATGACACTTTTCTTAAAAGCGTCTAAAAATACAAATTAGGGTTTAACTTTTTAATTAAAGTTGAAGCTTTCTTTCAAATATAACCAACCATTATACAATATTCCACATATAACATTAACTCCTTTACTAAAAGGTTACCTCAAGTAAAATGAACATTTCTATTACGATTTTTTTCATTTTACAGAGAATAGTAAGTTTTAAAATTCCCTAACTTTACCAAGTATAAAAGTTGTCAATTTTAAAACAAAATAATGAACTTCACAAAAACCACTGAGCAATCTTCAAAATACGAGCATTTAGAAAAAATGTCCGTTCAAGAATTACTTACCAACATCAATAACGAAGATAAAACTGTGCCTCTAGCAGTAGAAAAAGCCTTGCCACAAATAGAAACATTGGTAACCGAGATTGTTGCCAAAATGAAATTGGGTGGACGGTTATTCTACATTGGAGCCGGAACTTCCGGACGTTTGGGAATCTTGGATGCCTCAGAATGTCCTCCAACTTTTGGAGTTCCTTTTGACTTGGTTGTTGGTATTATTGCCGGTGGAGATACCGCCATTCGCAAAGCGGTAGAAAATGCCGAAGACAATGCTACTCAAGCCTGGATTGACTTAGAAACTTTTAACGTAAACGAAAATGATGTTGTAGTAGGAATCGCCGCTTCTGGAACAACGCCTTATGTGATTGGAGGTTTACAAGCCTGCAATGACAAAAACATAAGTACTGGAAGTATTTCCTGCAATGCAGGAAGTCCGCTTTCGCAAACGGCAAAATTCCCAATTGAAGTTATTGTGGGACCTGAATTTGTAACCGGAAGCTCAAGAATGAAAGCTGGAACTGCACAAAAATTGGTTCTGAATATGATTACCACAGCCACCATGATTCAGCTTGGAAAAGTAAAAGGAAACAAAATGGTAGATATGCAATTAAGCAATAGCAAACTGGTAGATCGCGGTATAAAAATGATTATGGGAGAAATTCCGGTAACTTACGAAGAAGGTGCTGAATTATTAAAAACTCACGGAAATGTTAGAAAAGCAGTTGATTTTTATAACGGCCAGTAAAAGAAATACAGATTGCAGATTGCACATGTAAAGATTCAAAAAATAACAGATTAAACTAGCAAAAATGGCTAACAAAGAATTATTGGCAAAAGGAATTAAATATCTGACAGGTGCTTTACCGCTTATGTTTATTGGGCCAACCGTTATATATAATGCATTTATGAACCAGCATACCGATTGGCATTACTTAGTTTTGGCAATTGGAATCATTTCCTGTCTCGCATCAATGTATTTAATGTTTGTGGGTTTAAAAATAATAATGAAAGGCATATTTAACGACTAATGGAAGATCTGATACACATTCAAAAAACATTTGAAAAAATCACCTATATCGGCAAGAAGATTAATAATCGCGAATTTGAAGATTGCATTTTTAAAAACTGCGATTTTTCTAATAGTGATTTTTCGAGCAATAGTTTTATGGATTGTGAATTCATAGAATGCAATTTATCGATGACGCAACTGGGAGGTTCCAGCCTAAAGACAGTTAGCTTTAAGAACTGTAAACTAATGGGAATTCAATTTCAATCGTGTCAAGATTTTTTATTCAATGTGCAATTTCAAGATTGCATTTTGGACTATAGTTCTTTTGCGAACAAAAAAATGCCAAAAACCAAATTCAATTCGTGCTCGATGAAGGAAGTCACTTTTATCGGTACCAATTTAACTCAATCGGTTTTTGGGAATTGTAATTTGGACAACGCCATTTTTAACGACACTATTTTAGCTGGTTCTGATTTTACCACAGCTTATAATTATAAAATAGATCCAGAATTCAATCCGATGAAAAAAGCTAAATTTTCCAGCCAGGGAATCGCCGGTCTTTTGGATAAGTATGACATAAAAATTGAATAATCATGAATGCAACAACTTCCTATCTTGAAAGCGTAAAAAAGCAATTTCTCTACTATAAAATGTTGGGGGAAAAAGCAATGGAACAACTGGAACCGGAACAGCTTTTTGTGTCCGTAAACGAAGATACGAACAGTATTGCCGTGATTGTAAAACACCTTTCTGGAAATATGCTGTCTCGATGGACCGATTTCCTGACCTCCGATGGAGAAAAGGAAACTAGAAATCGGGATGGCGAATTTGAAAATGACTTGGAGACAAAAGACCAGGTAATGGCTATGTGGAATGCCGGTTGGGACTGCTTTTTGGAAACATTGGACAGTTTACAGACTGAACAGCTTTCTGAGATAATTTATATTCGAAACGAAGGACACACGGTAATTGAAGCCATCAATCGACAATTGGCGCATTATCCATATCATGTTGGACAAATTGTTTTTTATGCCAAACAACTAAAAAAAAGTGACTGGAATAGTTTATCGATCCCTAAGAATAAATCGAATAGCTACAACGCAGATAAATTTGCACAGGAGAAAATGATCAAAAATTTTACGGAAGAAGAATTCAGACGATTGAAATAAAGGCAAAATTCAATGGCAATTACAATGACAAAATCCAACATCAATATTAATGACTAACACTTGCCCCAGATGGAAGTAAAAACCCCGCAGTCTCGTTGACTTAAATTTTTCATGTTTGCAAAGCGACTGAAAGAAGCTCTTGCAAACACTTAAAAATTTTGTCAACGAGACGAGGAGTTGTAACGGACAGCTGGATTAGGCCTAAATAAAAAAATAAACACGAAGAAATGAAAAAAACAATACTACTTTCCCCTCTCTTAATATTAATGTCCTGCTACAATGTTGATCGTAACTGTGCTGATTTTAAAACCGGGAAATTTAAATTTGAATACGAAATTGACGGCGTTAAAAAAACAACGGTTTTTGAACGTAATGACAGTATTGAAATTGAGACTTTTGAGGGAAAAACGGATACTTCTACAATTCGCTGGGTAAATGAATGTGAATATGTATTACAGAAAAAACACCCAAAAAACAAGGCCGAAGAGAAAGCGATAGATATGAAAATTTTGACAACTTCAAAAAATTCCTATACCTTTGAATTTGGAATGGTTGGTGTCGATTCTAAACAAAGAGGAACGGTTATTAAGATTTCAGAATAGAGAATTCAGATTACAAAAGACTCATAATTTAAACCCATAAATTAAAAAATGGAAGTATTTTTAAACCCAGATGCTTGGATTGCCTTGCTAACATTGACTTTTCTTGAAATAGTTCTAGGTATTGACAACATTATTTTTATCTCTATCGCTACCGGAAAATTAGCAGTAAATGACCGTAAGAAAGCGACCAAAATAGGAATGTTTCTTGCCATGTTTATGCGAATCGCGCTTTTGTTTGGAATTAATTTCCTAACTCAAATGAAAAAACCTTGGTTTACGATTGACTGGAGTTGGTTACACGCTGGGATTACGGGACAAAGCATCATTTTATTGTTGGGAGGTTTATTCTTGATTTATAAAAGTACCAATGAAATTCGTGAGAAAGTAGATGAAAAAGGTCATGAAGAAAAAGAATTGGGACGAGCTGCAGCAAAATCTTTTCAGAGTGTTATTCTTCAAATTATAATGATAGACTTGGTTTTCTCCTTTGACAGTATTCTAACCGCTGTCGGAATGACAAACGGGGTTGAAGGAGCTTTGGTTATTATGATTACGGCTGTTGTTATTTCAGTTTTAATTATGATGCAATTTGCAGTTCCTGTTGGGAATTTTGTCAACAAACACCCATCGATACAAATTTTAGGATTATCCTTTTTGATTTTAATTGGGTTTATGCTGTTGACTGAAAGCGCTCATTTGGCCAATGCCCTTGTTTTTGGAAGCCATGTGACTCCTGTGCCAAAAGGTTATTTGTACTTTGCTATTTCGTTCTCTTTATTTGTTGAAATATTAAATATGAAAATGACCAAAACAAAAAAATAAATCAACAACACAGCTACCCAAAAGTAGCTGTGTTTTTTTTTATATAAATATAGTTTCAAAATAATTCCAATGAAAAATACTATTTCGCATAGAGTTGCCGATTTCTTAAAAAACTTCCCTCCCTTTACCTTTTTAAATCAAAAAGACATTGAAATTTTATCGGAGCAAATATCAATTATATATAAGGAAAAAGACAGTGTCATCTTCGCCGAAAATGAAGAAACTCATAGCTGTTTTTATGTGGTCCACAAAGGAGCAGTCGCCCTAAGAAAAGGTCAAAAAAATGATATTTTGGATATGTGTGACGAAGGAGATATTTTTGGATTAAGACCTCTTATCGCCAATGAAAACTACAAAATGGAAGCCAGAACGTATGAAGAAAGCATTCTTTATGCCATTCCGATTGCTATTTTTAGACCTTATGCACTAGAGAACAAAGATGTTGGCAATTTTTTAATTCAAAGTTTTGCTTCAAATACCCGGAATCCGTATTCTAAAAGTCATAGAGGCAAACTGTATGGAGAAACTTTGGCAGGAGAAATTCTGGATACTGACACCAAATTATTAGACATTCAGCCCGTAAAATATTCTAAAAAAATAGTCACTTGTTCGTCTATAACCACTGCAAAAGCCATAGCTGAAATTATGACCAAAAAAAATGTAGGAGCTGTACTTGTTGTAGAAGATAAACTGCCTATTGGTATTATCACCGATAAAGATTTAAGAAACAAAATTGTAACTGGTGAATATCCTATCACAACATCGGCATCTTTGATAATGACAAGTCCGGTCATCACCTATCCTAAAAAGCTGACTACCACTCAAGCACAGATGGCTATGATGAAAAGCAACATCAGCCATATATGTCTAACTAAAGATGGTACGCCAAATACAAAAGCAGTAGGTATCTTATCTAAACACGACGTAATGGTCTCTTTGGGGAATAATCCAGCAGTTCTAATAAAGGCAGTCAAAAGAGCTAAAAAATATAAGGAAATCAAACCCATACGCGCCAGTATCATGCAATTGCTACAAGGCTATTTGGACCAAAATATTCCTATTTCACTGACATCAAAGATTATTACCGAATTGAATGATGTGTGCATCCAACAGGTTATTGAAATAGCATTAAAAAAAATGAGTACCCCACCACCCGCTAAATTTGCTTGGCTGGCAATGGGAAGTCAAGGGCGTAGTGAACAGTTATTGCAAACCGACCAAGATAATGCTTTAGTCTATGAAGATGTATCGGAAGAATTGAAAGAGAAAACAAAAAAGTATTTCTTGGAATTGGCCACTCATGTCAACAAAGGATTATTTGAAATTGGATATGATTATTGTCCCGCCGAAATGATGGCTTCCAATCCAAAATGGTGTTTAAGTCTTGACGAATGGAAAAAACTAGTTCATCATTGGATTACAAATACCGGAAAAGACGAAGTATTATTATCGTTTATATTTTTTGACTACAGCCTCACTTATGGCGACAACGAAATCGTAAATAACTTATCAGACTATATTTTGGAAGATATAAAAGCAAACCCTGTGTTTTATCTTCATTTAGTGAGTGGTGCTTTACAAAGCCCCTCTCCGACAGGATTCTTCAGAGAATTTTTACTAGAACAGGACGGTGCCAATAAAGATTTCTTTGACATAAAAAGAAGGGCATTGATGCCTTTGAGCGATGCAGCGAGAGTTTTGATACTTTCACATGCCGTAAAATCCATCAGTAACACCCCAGAACGTTTTGAAAAATTAGCAGAATTGGAACCACAAAATAAAGAATTGTATCTGGCTTGTTCCTACTCCTATAGAGCCTTACTGAAATTCAGAACCAAACAAGGGCTTTTGCATAATGATTCCGGTCAATATATCGCCCTGGGAGACCTAACAAAATTAGAAAAAATAAAGCTCAAGAGTACCTTTAAAACTATTAAAGAGATACAGGAAATCATATCAATCCGTTTTAATCCATCAAATATATTGTAATGAAAGACTTTTTAAAAAAAAGCAAAGCAAGTCTATTTGATTTTTTAAAGATTAAAGAAAAAACAATTGACGAAACACTTTCCCATTCAGTAGATAGTACTCGATTTGTAGTTCTAGATACTGAAACAACGGGTTTTGATTATGACAATGACCGAATACTTTGCATTGGTGCTATTACATTGCAGAACGGCGTAATAGCTATTCCTGACAGCTTTGAGATTTACATACATCAGGATCATTACGACAAAAGCAGTGCCCAAATTCACGGAATTTTAAAAGATTGGATTATGAATAAACCTTCCGAATTAGAAGCGCTGCAAAAATTTTTGGCTTTTTTGGGAGATACTATAATCATTGCTCATCATACAATCTTTGATGTTACAATGATCAATAAAGCGCTAGAGCGAAATGGCCTTCCTCAATTAACAAATAAAGCATTGGATACTGCATATCTTTATAAAAAATCGCTCATTATGTCTAATTTATTGGAACGCAAAGAACACTATGCCTTGGATGATCTCGCCGATAAATTTGACATTTCAAAAAAAGACCGCCATACCGCAATGGGTGATGCTTATATAACTGCTATTGCTTTCTTAAAAATTGTAAAAAAACTTAAAGATTTAAAAGGCAAAACAGAATTCACCTTAAGAGATTTGTTTAAATAAAAAAGCTCCTTTTGGAGCTTTTTTTATTCTAGAACAAGACAACCTGTCCGTCATCATCCAATTGGATATCCGCATCATCCGCATTGGTTTCGCCTTGTATTTCTATTTCTTCAGGAACAATTTCCTCAGGAGCTTCATACGGCAAAGGCTCCAAGAGGTTTACTTGTTTTAATTTATCTGTTGTCAATTGATTACCGAGTGCTTTAAATCCTTTTACGGCAATAAAAGACTCTATATCCACGGTCATATTCTCTTTTTGAACACCTTTTACCTTTGTAAAAACTAATTCAGCTACAGGACGATAATCAGTTGCAACAATTTCCAATCTAGAATTGGGATGTTCTGTAATAAATGATTCTTCTTTATTTTCGGTTTCTACTAAGAAACGTTTGATGTAATAACGCTCTTTTTCACCATCATAATAAATTGCCGAAATTGGTTTTTTAGGGATCCATTTTTCCAAAACTATCATATCCTCATCAAAGTGGGTGGATAACTCTGGTGTAATCACTTTTATTTTTCCAGCTTGCGAAATCACCAAAATTTTATCGTTCGGTCTAAATTCGCCCAACAGTTCTCCTCTCGCATCAACATTCAATCGCTGAACAGTATCATCAAACCAAATTTTTCTTGGCAATAAAGTTGAAATACCTTTCTCCTTCAATTCAATTTTTTTGATAGGATATTTGGTTACCAAATTCCCTTTGGAAGCACGTCCTTTGATGGCCAAAGAAGCAAAGTCGATATCGAATTTCAACTTCTTAATACTCCCCACCTGACGCAGTAAAATTGTAATCACCTCAGCTTCCCCATTCGGATTACAAGAGAAATACAAAGTTTGCGAACCAGCGGTTTCATTTGTCAAATCATATGGTTTATCGCGGGTGACTCCAGAAACATTGAATCGTTTTATGTATGATGGTCCTGATTTTCCGTCACGATAAATCATATTATAAATGGTACGTTTATCACTTTTGTCAAAAATGGCCACGTGGATGATATCTTTACCAACGAATGTTTTGGCATCGACTTTGGTTATCATCATTTTTCCATTTCGTAAAAACACAATTACATCATCAATATCCGAACAATCGGTAACATATTCGTCTTTTTTTAAACTTGTTCCAACGAAACCTTCTTCCCTGTTTACGTACAATTTGGTATTTCTTAAAACTACTTTTGTAGCTTCAATATCATCAAAAATACGCAACTCGGTTTGGCGTTCTCTGCCTTTTCCGTATTTCTCTTTTAATCTTGTAAAATAAGCAATCGCAAAATCGATGATGTGCTCCAAATCGTATTTTACCTGCTCAATATTTCCTTCAAGAGCCTCAATTTTATCTTGTGCTTTATTGCTGTCGAATTTCGAGATACGCATGATTCGGATATCCAATAATCTCAAAATATCTTCTTCAGTCACCGCACGTTTCAGATGTTGAATAAAAGGTTTTAAACCATCATCAACCGCTTGTATTACATCTTCCCGAGTTGTTTTATCCTCAATATCTCGATAGATTTTATTTTCGATAAAAATACGTTCCAAAGACAAGAAATGCCATTGCTCTTCGAGCTCGCTCAATTGAATTTCCAACTCTCTTCTCAAGAGATCAACCGTTCGATTAGTCGAAATTTTCAGCATGTCCGAAACCCCGATAAACAATGGTTTGTTATCCTCAATTACACAGCCCAATGGCGCTACCGAGGTTTCGCAAGCGGTGAATGCAAACAAGGCATCAATGGTTTTATCTGGAGAAACCCCTGGAAAAAGATGAATTAATATCTCTACCTCAGCGGCTGTATTATCTTCAATTTTCTTGATTTTGATTTTGCCTTTATCATTGGCTTTCAAAATACTGTCTATTAAAGTCGTTGTATTGGTCGAAAATGGAATTTGGGTAATTACCAAGGTGTTTTTGTCGAGCTGACCGATTTTGGCACGAACCCGAACACGTCCACCACGCATTCCGTCATTATAATTGGACACATCAGCTATACCTTGTGTCAAAAAATCGGGATATAATGTAAATGGTTTTCCTTTCAGAATTTTAATCGAAGCATCTATCAACTCATTAAAGTTATGAGGCAATACTTTGGTCGAAAGACCTACAGCAATTCCCTCAGCACCTGAAGCCAGTAATAAAGGGAATTTTACCGGTAAGTTATTTGGTTCCGCACGACGTCCGTCATAGGAAACCCCCCAATCGGTAATTTTTGGAGAATACAAAACTTCCAAAGCGAATTTTGACAAACGCGCCTCAATATAACGTGAAGCTGCAGCTCCATCTCCAGTTAGAATATTACCCCAGTTTCCTTGGCAATCAATCAATAATTCTTTCTGGCCAATTTGCACCATCGCATCACCAATACTCTGATCCCCGTGTGGGTGGTACTGCATCGTGTGACCTACGACATTGGCAACTTTATTGTAACGACCATCATCCAACTCTTTCAAAGAGTGCATAATTCTTCGTTGTACCGGTTTGAAACCGTCCTCAATAGCAGGAACAGCACGCTCTAAAATTACATAGGAAGCATAATCCAAAAACCAATCTTTGTACATTCCTGTAACTTTGGTGATGGTATCATTTTCATCCTCTGTATTTTCATAAAAATGCTGCCCCTCAAAATGTTTGGCTTCTACTTCGAGAATATCATCCGAATCATTATCATCTTGATTGTCATCAATAGAATGATTTTCCGAATTATTTTCTTCGCTATCTGGAATTATGTTATCGTCTTCTTCGTCTTTCATTTATTTATTATAAAAATATAGGAATAACTACTTTTCCTTTTAAACTTACTTCACTTCTTCCAAAACATCCAACTCCACCTTCAAATTCTTGATGATAAAATCTTGTCGGTCTGGAGTATTTTTACCCATATAAAAAGACAACAATTGTTCAATAGAAGTGTTCTTATCCATCATAATAGGATCCAAACGAATCGTTTCTCCGATGAAATTCTTGAACTCATCTGGCGAAATCTCTCCCAATCCCTTAAATCGGGTAATTTCCGGTTTTGGCTTTAATTTTTCTATAGCGTCTTTTCGTTCTTCTTCCGAATAGCAATAAATGGTTTCTTTCTTGTTTCGAACTCTAAAAAGTGGTGTTTGCAAAATATACAAATGCCCTTCTTTTATTAATTCCGGAAAAAACTGTAGGAAAAAAGTAATCAGCAACAAACGAATGTGCATTCCATCGACATCGGCATCGGTTGCAATTACAATGTTGTTGTAACGCAATTTTTCCAATCCATCTTCAATATCCAAAGCTGCCTGCAATAAATTGAATTCCTCATTTTCATACACAATCTTTTTACTCATTCCATACGAATTCAAAGGCTTACCTCGTAAACTAAACACCGCCTGAGTATTTACATCACGAGATTTGGTAATCGACCCGGAAGCCGAATCTCCCTCGGTAATAAACAAAGTACTTTCTAAACTCTTTGGGTTTTTTGTGTCTGGAAGATGCGCACGACAATCTCTTAATTTCTTATTGTGCAGATTCGCTTTCTTGGCACGATCTGTAGCTAATTTTCGAATTCCTGATAATTCTTTACGCTCGCGTTCGGCCTGAAGAATTTTTCGCAACAGGGCATCTGCAGTGGCTGGATTCTTGTGCAAATAATTATCTAATTTTGTTTTCACAAAATCATTTACAAACGTACGAACCGAAGGCATACCTGGTTCGGAACCAATATCTGTCGAACCTAATTTGGTTTTGGTTTGTGACTCAAAAACAGGTTCCATCACTTTGATGCTAATGGCACTCACCACCGATTTACGTACATCCGATGCTTCGAAGCTTTTATTGTAAAACTCTCTTATAGTTTTGACAATCGCTTCACGATAGGCTGCGAGATGCGTTCCTCCCTGTGTAGTGTTTTGCCCGTTTACAAACGAGTGGTATTCTTCGCTATATTGGGTTTTACTATGCGTCAGAGCCATCTCAATATCATCTCCTTTGAGATGAATGATAGGATATTCTAAATCATCAGCGTGAATGGTTTCTTCTAATAAATCTTTTAATCCGTTTTCGGAATAATATTTTTCTCCATTAAAAATTATCGTCAATCCATTGTTCAAATAACAATAGTTTTTGAGCATTTTGATTACATACTCAAATCTGAATTTATAATTTTTAAAAATGGTTTCATCAGGCGTAAAAGTAACTTTAGTCCCTTTTCTCTTGGTAGTTTCAACGACATCTTCTTCAAGAACCAAATTACCGCCTGAAAACTCGGCAGCTTTTTGTTTGTCCTCACGAACGGACTCCACACGGAAATAATTGGACAAGGCATTTACGGCTTTTGTCCCGACTCCATTCAAACCAACGGATTTTTTGAAGGCCAAGGAATCGTATTTACCACCGGTATTCATTTTGGAAACAACATCAATTACCTTCCCTAATGGAATTCCGCGTCCATAATCACGAACGCTGACTGTCTTATCCTTAATGGTTACTTCAATGGTCTTACCAGCACCCATTACAAATTCATCGATACAATTATCGAGAACCTCTTTTAATAAAATATAAATACCATCATCTGGCGAAGATCCGTCACCTAGTTTCCCAATGTACATCCCGGGACGCATACGGATATGTTCTTTCCAGTCGAGAGAACGGATATTATCTTCGGTGTATTGATTTTGATCTGACATTTTGGAATTTTATCGAATTTAACTGCGTTCTGTTCGGTCTTTTGCTTTTCGCAAAAACAGCGAGTGTGCTAATGTAGTGTAATTCGATAAAATTTAAAAGAGGAATACCGCAAAGTTATCAAGAATGATATTGACAGGAGATTTTAGGTTCTAGCCCCAGTTCTATATAAAAAATTACTCTTTAAACAAAAATCCCAAACCCATTCCTTTGAGCATTTTTTTTTCGAAAGCCCAAAAGAATCTAAATTGGCCAAAAAGAAAACCTATTACTACCAATAAAACTTGATAAATAGGAAAAATTAACAGTAAGCGGATTGGAGTAAACCAATGCCCCAATTCATCTTTGGCAATTCCCAACCACACACAAAAGGGTTTGGATAAATAAGCCGAAGCTGATCCTGTAATGGCAAAAACAACAAATACAACGGCCAATTGCCAATTGGAAGTGAGTCCCCAACGTTGTTTCAATCCTTTCATTTTTAGTTTATTCCTTTTTGCAAATATAACAGGTTTTAATGGTTGAATTAATTCTTATTTTCTTTTTTGTTTCTATATTTTAACTATTAAATATTATAATCTAGCACTAAGAAACTTTCTTTTTTAGACTTGCATCTATTATTTCAAACAATCGTTCTCTATTAATTGGTTTTGTTATGTAATCAGTAAATCCCGCCTTGAAAATTCGATCTTTATCTTCGTTGGATGAAAATGCGGTTTGTGCAATTATGGGGAGATTGGGTCTTATTGGCGCAATTTTTTCAAGAGCTTCGAATCCATCCATAATAGGCATTTTGATATCCATTAACACCAAATCTATGTTTGGGTTATTAAAGCAGATATCAACTGCTTGTTGACCATTTTCGGCACGAACTATCCTGAAATTTTTTCCTTTCATTAGTTTCTGAAACAACAAGAAATTAATATTATCATCCTCAGCAATTAATATAGTTCCTATCTCTTCACCTTTAGAAATAGTAAGTTCATTAACAGATTGAACCGTTATTTTTTGTGATTTTACATACTCCAAAGGAATGATGAAATAAAATTCGGTGCCCTTTCCCAGTTTCGATTCTAATGTAATGGTCCCTCCCAGCATTTCGGCATAGGCTTTTGAAATCGCAAGTCCTAAACCAAGTCCGCCAATTTTGCTTGTATGGTCTCCTCCCACTCTTCTAAAACGATCAAAGATGTATTGCTGATTATTTTCATCAATTCCAAAACCAGTATCTTTTACCTTGAATACAATTCTATTATTTGCTTCGTCAATCTCATAACCAAATTCAACAGAACCCTGTTCTGTAAACTTTAGCGCATTAGTAACTAAATTTGTAATAATTTGTTTCAGTTTAACCTCATCCGTTTTTATTGGATATGGGGCTGGTTTTTTGCTTTCAATTAGTTTGAAATCAATTTTCTGAGCTTTTTTATTTGTTATTTTAATACTGTCATACAAATCTTTTATACAAGATTCCATATTTACAGCGGTATAATTAGGTTTTGCTTGATGGGATTCAATTTTTGACATTTCGATAAGATCATCAATAATAGCAATCAAGTTCTTTCCACTTTTGTCAATAACTGATAAATATTCCAGCTTCTCTTCGTCTTCTAGATTTGTATTCATCAGTAATTCCGTAAAACCGACTATGGCATTAAGGGGAGTTCTTATCTCATGTGACAAATTGGATAAAAAAGAAGATTTTAGTTTATCACTTTCTTCAGCTTTTAATTTTGCTTTTACCAATTTACTTTTTTGCTTGGCGTTTTCTTCAAAAAGAGTTCCGATGTTTTTAAAATCTCCTTCCGTATTTTTTAAAATTTCGATGGATTCTTTATTCCCTGTTTCCAATGCTTTGGTGATAGCATTTAAAGGGATAGAAATCCATTTTTCGGTATAAATAAAGCTCACCAATAGCAATAATAAAGAGATAAATAATATAAAATAAAGACTTTTTAAAATGGTAGCAATAAATTTTTCAAAAGGTCTTTCAAAATAAACACGTGCCACAAATTCATTTTTGTAATCTTTCAAATCAACTTTATATTGAAGAATGTAATTTTTTGCTGCTCTGTTTTTTTGATTGCCAATTACCGATATTGTAGAATTGGTTATTTTTTCAATTCTTTGTTTAAAAGGCAAATCAATTTTTCTGGCTAATATAAAATAACCTTCGGCTTTTGGATTTATTGTGTCATTTGATTTTTTGATGATGATACCAAATACTTGAATTATTCCATCGGATGTTTTTAAATAAAAACGGGATTTACCAGACTTATTTAAAGCCAGTAAAGCTTCTTTTGGAACAAAATCAACTTCTTTTATTTTAGCTGAATTAGTATGATTTATAATTTTATTGTCCAAACCATAAACACCTATATAATCAGATTTAAAGAGACTAGAGTCAGCATACATTTCGTTATTTAAACCCGAATTTTTAGTTTTAAGATAATCTATCAAATCATTCCTCTCCATTGAAGCAACAGTTTGGTTAAAGCCAAGTTGTGTTATTCTAGTGATTTCATCCTGAAATTGATTATTGTAATTATCTAAAATACTTTTCTTTATATTGGTTATATACAACAGTATGGTCAAAACCAATAGTATTGAAAAAACATTCATGCCTACAACAAGTAAAATTATTTTGGGTTTCGATTTTTTAACTTCTATTTTTTTCATAGGAAGAAAGTATATATGCTTTTTTGAAAAAAAACGTCTAGACAAATAGTTTTAAATAAAATAGCATATTTTTTTAGCTCTTTAAATCAATTATCATGCCGCAATTTTTACAGCAATGCATAAGATTATTAAGTTGCTTTGAAATTCAAAAAAAGAAGTTTCAATAGGATTTGGGATGTACTTTAATGTTATCTTATCCAAAATATTTTTTTAAGTATTTAAGCAAAGGAAAACCAAGAAATAAATTTATCCAAAACAAACGCTCACTAATAAGACATTTACTAAAAAAAGGCATTCACAAACTTGTAAACACCTCTCTAAAGATTTAAATTAAATTCATTTATCAATACTATTTTGCAGATTGCATTTCCTATCTCGGTGGGACTCGTCCATACAATCTTTGATTATATTTATTTTGAAAATAAATCATATAATTATAGATAAGATAGTTTACTTCATAACCATAATTAATAGTTGGATTGTAATCGATAGTCATTTCATATAAATTAGGAGAATAGATTTGTGGCTGACGAACACGGTTATTCCATTCCATTACATAAAATTTATTTTTGTTTTCTAAATAGGATTGTGAATAATATCCCCTTGGAAGGGCCGTTGATTGTAACCAAAAATCAAAACCCGGTTCAATGATGATAACTTCGTATTCGAGTTCTTTATTTTCAATTTTTATGGTGTCATTGCTTCCAGTTTTTGTTTTTTCTGCACTTGCAACATTAGATTTAGAAGCACTACATCCTATAATCGTTAAAAGAACAATCAATGTGCAAATTAAATTTTTCATAATAATAGTTGTTTATCGATGTCATATAAAAAACAATTCTAAGAATAAATTATTAATTGATTTATCAATTAAAAACCAAACTATAAAACAACTCAAAGTTAAGGATTTTTATGCTGATTTTCTGCATTTTACAACTTAATCTAACAGAAATAGATTGTATTTATAATGAACTTTTACATAAGTTCGTTTCTAATATCATCTATTCTGATGCAAAAAAAAACATTTACAAGTTTGTAAATGTCTTTATTAGTATTAATCAAGATTTTATTTATTTCCCAAAAAGCTTTCCTAAAAAGCCACCAATACCGCCACTGCTTTTGGTCACCGCAATAGCATCATCCATATCCAGTTTTCCATCGGCATTTTGGTCTAAACCAAATTGAGTTCCATATTTTGAAATGGTATCCATTATTCCGGATGTTTGGGTGCCATCTCCTGAAATGGCCCCAATTAAATCCGTTATTTGAAAACTGTCATTCGGGTCATTGGCTTTTTTAACTAATCCGCCTAGTATTTGAGGAATCATACTACCGGCAACTCCAGCTGCATCACTATTATTTAAACCAAATTTTTCTCCCAAGCTTCCAGTAAGTTGTTGCGTAATTTGTTGTACAGTTGGATTTGATGGATCTTGAGCATTATTCCCTTGCAGTAACCCGGCAAGTTTTTCGATTCCTCCTTCGGAAGCCATTTTTTGCAAGCTTGAAAATATTGAATTTCCCGCCTCACTCAGTACCGCTTCATTATGTTCATTTGGAACGGCATTATTATTGACAACTGCTTCCTGTCCAAATTGTTGCACTAATTGTGTTAATTGCTCAAACATAGGTTTTTGATTAAAATTAGATATCAAATTTAATCAAAAAAAAGTGGTAATTTATTAATTGAAGTTAACAAATTACCACTATATAATTCAGCACCAATTGATTGTTTTAGATAACTAACGATTTGCTTAACAAACTAATAATTTGATGTGCGAGTTCTGTACCAATTCTATCCTGTGCTTCTTCGGTAGCCGCTCCTATATGAGGTGTTAAAGAAATTTTTGGATTCATTAAAATAGTAATTTCGGGATTTGGTTCACTTTCATAAACATCCAATCCTGCGAATAACACTTTACCGCTATCCAATGCTTTTACGAGTGCCACCTCATCAATAGCACCACCTCTTGCACAGTTTACAATTCCAACACCGTCTTTCATCATTTCCAATTCTTTTTCACCAATAACATGTGTATCCTGAGCAGGTACATGCAATGAAATAAAATCAGATTCTTGAAATAAAGATTCCTGAGTTTGTGAAACAAGTGATATAGAAATAGACTGCCCATCAAAAAAAGACACTTTTATATCTTTTTTTGGAATATGTGTATCGCTATAAATTACTTTCATTCCAAGTCCAATAGCCATTTTTGCTGTAGCTTGACCGATACGTCCCATACCTATGAGTCCAAGTGTTTTTCCTCTTAACTCAAGACCATTTGCATAAGCTTTTTTCAGACCATCAAAATTGGTATCTCCTTCCAAAGGCATATTTCTATTCGAGTCGTGTAAAAATCGCACACCGGTAAATAAATGGGCAAAAACCAATTCAGCAACAGACTCTGATGAAGAAGCTGGGGTATTTATAACATGAATTCCTTTGCTTTTGGCATATTCAACGTCAATATTATCCATCCCTACACCACCACGACCAACGATTTTAAGACCCGGACAAGCGTCGATAATATCCTTGCGAACCTTTGTGGCACTGCGAACCAATATGACGCTTATATTGTTTTTGTTCACAAAATTAGCCACTTGCTCCTGAGCTACTTTTGTAGTGATAACTTCAAATCCAGCCTTTTCTAAAGCGACAATACCGCTTTTTGAAATTCCGTCGTTTGCTAATATTTTCATTTGTCTTTTTTCTATTTTCCGCTATTTCTTTTTCTTTTTTGTCTGAAAACTGCAATCTGTTTACTAAATACTTTTTTCAAGCTCTTTCATCACATCAACAAGAACTTGTACACTTTCCAAAGGTAGTGCATTGTACATTGATGCTCTGTAACCTCCAACTGAACGGTGACCAGGCAATCCAGAAATTCCAGCTGCTTTCCACATCTCATCAAATTTGGCAGCATGTGATTCATCGTTCAACAAAAAGGTGGCGTTCATATTAGAACGGTCTTCAACAGCTGCCGTTCCTCTGAACAATGGATTTCTGTCAATTTCTGCATAAAGTAATGCTGCTTTAGCATCATTTATTTTTTCGATAGCTTCAATTCCACCTAAATTTTTCAACCATTGTAATGTCAACAAAGATGCGTATACTGGAAAAACAGGTGGCGTATTGTACATACTGTCTGCTTTTATATGTTTAGCATAATCAAGCATACTTGGGATTTCGCGTCCAGTTTTACCAAGAACTTCTTCTTTGATAACAACCAAAGTTGTTCCTGCTGGTCCCATATTTTTTTGTGCACCAGCATAAATGATATCAAATTTTGAAAAATCTAATTTTCTTGAAAAAATATCAGAACTCATGTCACATACAACAGGTATGTTTGTTGATGGAAATTCCTTCATTTGAGTTCCAAAAATAGTGTTGTTACTCGTGCAGTGAAAATAATCTGCATCAGCAGGTATAGTGTATCCTTTTGGAATATGATTGTAATTTTGTTCTTTTGAAGATCCCACAACGATTGTTTCTCCAAAAAAATTAGCTTCTTTTATAGCAGCCGAAGCCCAAGTTCCAGTGTCCAAATAAGCGGCTTTCCCATTTATTTTCATTAAATTATAAGGAACCATAAGGAATTCAAGACTTGCTCCTCCTCCAAGGAAAATAGCCTGATATCCCTTCCCTTTTAAATCCAAAAGTTCCAAAACTAAAGCTCTTGCCTCTTCCATTACGGAAACAAAATCTTTACTACGATGTGAAATTTCCAAAAGTGACAAACCAGAATTATTAAAATTTAAGATTGCCTGAGCTGATTTTTCAAAAACTTCTTGTGGTAAAATACAAGGTCCTGCGCTGTAGTTGTGTTTTTTCATGATATAGTTTGTAGTTACTGTTTGTTTTTATTTCTTCCTATCAGCTATTGTAAAAATCGTCAATATCAATACCATTTCTTGATTGACGATCATAAGAATTTCAAGCTGTAGTTTGTGTTTGAATTTTCAAAACGCAAATTTCGGAAATATGGGCTGAAAAATCGTTAAATTATTTGCAATAATATAAAAACAATCATCTATATTGTTGACAAAAACGATATAGTATCAACATTGTCGGCATAATCCCAAAGATTTGGTTTTTGTGTGTATCCAAACTGAACACTGTTTTTTACAAGATTATTGCTTACAATACATTGAATTTGATCGCTTTCTTTCTCCAAACGTTTTCCCAAATCATCCAGATTTTCATAGTTCTCATAAAAGATGCTCGAAATGGGCGAACCATAACTCGAATCTTCTTTTAAGGTTAGGAATCCATTGTCCAACAATTTAAAATTACTCATCAGGAAAACCGCTTTATTGTAGTCGTAGTTATTGGCATATTTCTCGTAATGGATCACATCTTGGTATTCGAAAATAGCTTCAAAAAAGGAATCAAAAGAATAACCTTTTGGAACAAAAAGTTTAGAAACATTTCGACATCCTAAACCAAAATATCTAAAAATATCCTCACCAAGTGCTGTTAATTCCTCTTTGGTTTCTTTGCCATTCAAAACCGCAATTGAGTTTCTATTTTTTCTTATGATGGAAGGCTTATCTTTAAAATAATATTCAAAATAACGAGCTGTATTATTACTTCCTGTAGCAATTACTGCATCAAAACCTTCAAGTTTTCCTTCTACAAATGTGATTTTGTTTTTAAATCCAGATTCAAAAGCAATAAGATAATTAGCCAGAAAAGGCAAAAGGTGCTGATCATTCGAAGAAGTTTTTACCAAAACATCATGCCCAGTAATCAAAACTGATAAGAAATCATGAAATCCAACCAAGGGAATATTACCTGCCAATATCAAGGCTACTTTTTTTGGCGCTACCTTGCTAAAATCGTAGGTAGAAAGCCATTTATCCAAATTATCTTCGGTTAATGCCTCTGCCCAAGATTGTATTGAAAAATATACTTGTTCTGGGGTGTACCAACCATTATGAGATTGTGAAAGTTGAATTAAATCGATGAATTTTTCAAAAAATAAAACATTACCAAATACAGTTTTGTCTTTTGTGCAATTGCCTTCTTTGAATTGTGCCAAAAATTCACCTAATTTAACAAATGCGTTTTTTTTTGTATCTAATGTCATAATGTTTGTTTATGAAAAGTTTTGATTGTAATTTTGCACAAAAATAAGCTTTTTATAAGCTTTAGGCAAAAGTTGTGTTCAGTATTCGTATTTCGTTTTATAGAACATCAAGCTTTTGAACTTTCAACCTTAAAACTAAACATAAAATGGCAATTATAATAACCGATGAATGCATAAATTGTGGGGCTTGTGAACCAGAGTGCCCAAATACAGCTATATATGAGGGAGCAGATGATTGGAGATATAAAGATGGAACAAAACTGAGAGGTAAAGTGATTTTGCCAGATGGAACAGAAGTAGATTCAGATGAAGCACAAACACCAATCTCTGATGAAATATATTATATTGTTCCGGGAAAATGTACTGAATGTAAAGGATTTCACGACGAGCCACAATGTGCCGCCGTATGTCCAGTAGACTGTTGTATCCCAGATGACAATCACGTTGAATCTGAAGAAACTTTATTAAACCGACAAGCTTTCTTACACAACGAATAAAGCATATCCTTTTAAAATTTCATACAACCTGTGTTTTTCACAGGTTTTTTTTTATGCAATACTTTTTCCTTTTAAAAAATGACAATTGATTGATTTTTTTCCTATTTTTAAGAAGAATATTTTTTACTAAATTTTTTATTTGCATTTAAAAAATATGAAAAAATGTCTTGTTTTACTTCAATTCTTTTTATCCTTCACTGTTTTTTCACAAACCAATGAAAGAACATTAATACTATTGGATATTGATTCAAATCTACCAATAGAGGATGCCGTTATTTTAGTTTTAAAAACAAAACAAGTTTTAATGTCAAATAATGAAGGAAAACTTGTTTTTGAACTAAAAGGAGGATCTAATTTAAAAATAACCCATTCATCTTATTTACCACTTACCATAAAATGGGCTTCTTTAAATCAGTCTGAAAATATTATCTATTTAAAAAGTAAATCAAACACTCTTGATGACATAGTCGTAACAAAACAGCACCCTCAAGAAATAATCAAAGAATTAGTAAATAATTCAATTAAAAAACTGAATGTACCCGCTAGATTGAAAGCCTACTCAAGAGAGTTTTTTAAATTAAATGGTAATTATGCATATTTCAATGATGGCCTCATAAATTTTCAACTATATAAAGACCAGAAAAAAGTAAAATCTATTTTATTGGTAGAACAAAATCGCTCTTTTGGTTTAGTTGATGATGAAATCAGTTCTGATCTCTTAGGATATAATTTAAATGTAACGATGGAAAAATATTATATTTTCACGGTATTAAGACCATTATTAGATGAAAAAATAAGAAAAAAATATAACTTTATTATAAAGGTATATACTTTTAATCAGGAGTATAACGAAATAACTGCAATTCCACTGGAGGGAACAACTGAATTATTGGATGATTTTAAAATTGTTTATGATGTTAAAAGAAAATTAATAATTGAGATAAATGCTGAAGTCTCTTCTATTACTTTGGCAGGGCTTAAAGAAGACAACTCAAAAGGATTCAAAAATATAATTAGGTCTGTATTTAAAACTAATTATAGAGTTGATGCAGAAAATTATTATCTAATTAGCTCAAAAGAAGAAATTAATTACGAGATCAATACTGGTAATGAAACCAAAAACATAGAAGTACTTAATAACTTAGTAACAACAAATTTTAATATTCAAAATTACACTTATAAAGAAAGTGATGTTTTTAAAGACAAAACTCTTTTCAACATAAAGAATTCTATATTAACAGATTACTGGAATGTTTCTGGATTAACTCCTACTACCAAAGAATTGGAGATAATTAATAAAATTATAAAATCTTTTTAGCCATAATCACATAAGTATCATAAGCATATGTTTTTCGGTCTATTATTTTGATAATTTCAAAATTGTTGAGATATAAGAATAGCTGCATTTCGTTTAACGTAAAAACCCGAACGGTAGAGAAATCATCCAGTAGAATTTCTTTTTCACTATCTACAATCTTGTAATATTGTGCGCTCCAATCCAACATAAAATTTTCCATCGGTGTGGTTTCCCAATGACTCTCACGAATGTAATTTATCCCTTCATAAGTAGCTTCATGAAGTATGGTAAGGTTTTCTTTTATAAAAGGAATAAAACGATTGGCATCGATAAAATCAAAAATAAAAATACCATTTGGATTCAAATTTTTATAAACTGACTCAAAGGTATCTATTACATCTTCATTGTTGGTCAAATAACTTGTGGATCGTCCGGTTATGATAATGGCATCTACTGGGTTTTCAAGCACAAAATTACGCATGTCCCCATGTATAAAAGTGCTGTTTCTATTTCTTTCCTGTGCAATATCAATCATACTTTGGCTATAATCAAGGCCTAAATAATTATGATTATTTTCCTCAAATCGCTTGGCTAAATTTCCTGTACCGCTACCAATTTCAAGTACAGAATCGCATTTTTTTTCTTGGATTAAGGTATTATAAAACTCATATTCTTCGTCATAATCGATAAAGGTTTGGTACATGGCATCAAAAATAGCAGCCATTTTACCAGTATATAAATTATTTGCCATGATAGTAATATTGTTTTGTATAAATTTAAGGAATTCAATGAAATAAAAAAAGAGCTACCCGAAGATAGCCCTTTTGTAAAATGTGGGTCAAAATTAGAATTTATAGTTTAATGATAAATTCAACATTGTCCCTAATTGACTGAAATGAGATCCATCATAAGTAACTTGAGAGTAACGACCGTTGAAAGTAATTAGGTTATATTGTGTTTTTACTTGTGCTGGATCTGCTAAAATAGCGCTTCCTGCAGCATTTTCAGCTACAAATTTCCATTCAGGTAATACATTGAAAATATTATTTACATTAAAAGCTAAAGTTAACTTTTCAGTTGCGGAGAAAGTAATTCCTAAATCTGTCACGATTTTAGGAATAAACTCTGTTTTTAGATCAGCATTTAAACCATCTTGATTAAAAGTTGTTTTACCAAAATAAGTGTTATTAAGAGAAAAACCAAATTTCCCAATTTCATAATTAGCACCCAAGATCCATTTTGTCTCTGGTCTTGAAGTAAACATTAATGATTCTAGTGTTTGGCTAAAGCTGTCACCAGTTCTTACTGGAGAAATTCTTTCATTATCAAAAGTAATATTCCCAGATAAGTTAAATCCTAATTTTCCAGACCCTATTCCAATATTATTATAATTCATAACAACATCTAACCCTGAAGTCCTGCTGTCGAAAGAGTTGGAAAACCAAGCAACTGATCCAAATTGAGTGTCTTGTTTATCACCCAATACGATTCTGTCTTCCACTTTGATGTTGTAATAGTCAAGAGTAAAATTGAAATTTTTAAAAGGCTTAGAACCTATACCAATTGTAATATTAGTAGATTTTTCAGCGTCCAATTGAGGAATATTCAATTGACGTGCTTGTGGAGAAACATTATTGATAATTCCACTTACTTGAATTCCTGATCCAGGAACAAAAGAATATTGTGATTTCTGAGTATAGATTTGGTGCAAAGTTGGCGCTCTAAATCCTGTTGATACCGAACCTCTTAAAGTAACTTTGTCATCTAGAAATTTATATCTTGAACTTAGTTTCCAAACCGTAGCATTTCCAAAATCGCTATAATCTTCGTAACGAGCAGTACCATTAATTAAGAAATCTTTGGTCACATCATAAGCCACATCTAGGTAAGCTCCAAAGTTGTAACGGTTCCATTTTCCGGAATTTTCCGGACGGTTACCTGCAAATGAATCGGCACCCATTCCTTCCCATGAAGCTTCATCACCTGCTTGAACTGCAAAAGTCTCAGTTCTGAACTCGGATCCAAAACCAATACTAATATGGTCCGAAAGCGTTTTTGAAATATCTATATTACCAACGATATGATTAAAAGAAGTACCTCCTGGCTTGAAAGATATTGGTGAATTTTCTTGGTATTTACTAGTATAAATAACCTCTCCTGTGATTGGATCTACAGCTGGCAGCCCTGTATCAGGATCTATACTTGATTGTTTTATATTTGATCTGTTTACAGAATTATTCACAGAGTAAGTTTGACTATTTCCTCCAGTAGTTATACTCATATCTGTATTCCAACCATTTTTAGTTGTTTTAAAACCTAATGTAGCATTGTAGTCATTTAAGTCACCTTCAAATGTTGGCACATAACCATCGTATGAAGGATTGGCATCATCTCCATTTCCAAAGAAATCGTTTAAATATGGATTGGCTGGATCTAATGTTCTCCAATATGGAGTTCTATAATTGGCAAATGAATTTACTTTTTTATAAACATAAGCAGCATTATAATATATTTGGGTGATATCGTTTAAATCATTCCCACCGTTAATTAAGAATTTTGCTGCAGCAGTTTCAGGAGATCCATTGATATTTCCTGCATCTGGACGTCTTGCAAGGAATGACTGCACATCTGCTAAAGGAGCGCCAAAATCACCTGCATCACCTTCTGCATCAACAGTTCCTGGTCTATTAGCTTGATTTACTTTAGAAAAATCTATAGTGTAATTTAGAAATCCATTACCTCCAACAGTAGTTCCATTGTTCAAAGTTACTCCTAACATTTCACCATCTCCTTCTCCTGTAATACCCGATCTAATTGTAAGTGAGCCATCAGAATGATTCTTTTTTAAGATAATATTCATTACACCTGCAATCGCATCAGATCCGTATTGAGCAGAAGCACCATCTCTTAAAATCTCAACTCTTTCGATAGCATCTGTAGGAATTGCTGATATATCAGCTCCTGTTTCTCCTCGTCCTGGAGAAGTTTGCACATATAATAATGAACTTAAATTTTTACGTTTACCGTTTATTAAAATTAATGTTCTACTAGGCCCCATATTTCTTATTTCATATGGATCCAGTAATGAAGTAGCATCATTAACTGGTGTATTTACAGTATTAAAGGACGGAATTCTGTATTGCAATGCTTTGTCAAAAGTCGCTTGTCCCGTAGCAGTCAAATCTTTCGAGGACAATACATCAATTGGTAATGCACTTGTAGTATTACTTCGAGGAGCAGTACGTGTCCCTGTAACTACAACTTCCTCTAGTTTTTGTCCTCCGCTTTCTTCCTCTAAATCAACATTGATGATGGCTGTTGTAGCTGGTTTTGTAACTGTTGTAAATCCTATATAGCTAAAAACTAATGTAGCTCCTTCATTAACATTTAGCTTGTAACTACCATTCATATCTGTTGATATTCCATTTTTCGTCCCTTTTTCCTGAACATTAACTCCAGGAAGCGGAGTACCCGTTTTGTCTTTTACGATTCCTGAAACTTCTCTTTGAGCCATCATAAACGTGACATTTAACAAAAAGAATAATAGCGCGATTTTTCTCATAATCAATTAAGTTTGGTTGGTTATTGGTTAATTATTTAGGCTAATATAACAAAATATTAACATAAAAAATGTAAAATGTTATATTTTATCTAAAAGTTAGATAATAATTATCAATACGGTAATTCCGACAACTGATAACTATTAGAAAAAAAGCAATTGATGATTTTACGAGTTTATTTTATGTTTTTCTTTTTTTTGACATTATCATTTACGAGAGCAATTTTTAAATAATCAAACAATATTTTTTTTTTGAATTGGCATTTCAATCATCAATATTGATGTGAAAAGCAAAAGTAATTTTTAAACAAAAGAAAAATCCAGTCTATCTTGCATAAAAATATTTAGTGGTGTCAAATTGATTCTTTCAGTTAAGACTCGATGAAAATTTGAGCACTTCAAGGCTTTATATAAGCTAAAGAATGAAAAGGAAGGTCGAATATTTGTGGAGTAATGTCTTTATACCTTATATTTGCAAACTTTAAAAAAGGAATTACTAAAGACAAGTAATAGACAACTGTTATTTGTAAACAAACATAATATGAAAGCAGGAATTGTAGGGTTACCAAATGTTGGAAAATCAACATTATTCAATTGTTTATCGAATGCAAAAGCGCAAAGTGCCAACTTTCCATTTTGTACAATCGAGCCTAATATTGGAGTAGTGAATGTACCAGACCCAAGAATCGAAAAATTAGAATTACTGGTAAAACCGGAGCGTGTTCAAATGGCAACAGTAGATATCGTGGATATTGCTGGATTGGTAAAAGGAGCCAGTAAAGGGGAAGGTTTAGGAAATCAATTTTTAGGAAACATTAGAGAGTGTAATGCTATTATTCACGTTTTGCGTTGTTTTGACAATGACAATATTGTTCACGTTGACGGGAATGTAAATCCTATCCGTGACAAAGAAACCATTGATATCGAGTTGCAATTAAAAGACCTTGAAACCGTAGAAAAACGTTTAGAAAAGGTAAATCGCGCTGCCAAAACCGGAAACAAAGAAGCACAAACTGAAAAAGCACTTTTGGACAGAATCAGAGAAACACTTTTGCAGGCAAAATCGGCAAGAACTGTAACTCCACAAAGTAACGACGAGGAAGTGTTGATGGAAAGTTTTCAATTGATTACTGCAAAACCAGTATTGTACGTTTGTAATGTGGATGAGAATTCAGCAGTTTCGGGAAATAAATACGTGGATCAAGTTCGCGAATTGGTAAAAGATGAAGATGCAGAAGTAATTGTGCTTTCTGTAGGTGCAGAAGCTGACATCACTGAATTAGAAAGCTACGAAGAGCGTCAAGTGTTCTTGGAAGATATGGGATTAAGTGAGCCAGGAGCATCGGTTTTGATTCGCGCCGCTTATAAATTATTAAAGCAACAAACGTATTTCACTGCAGGTGTCAAAGAAGTTCGTGCCTGGACAATCAATATTGGAGCCACAGCGCCACAAGCTGCAGGAGTTATCCATACCGATTTTGAAAAAGGATTCATCCGTGCCGAAGTAATTGCTTATGAAGATTTCGTTCAATACGGATCAGAAGCCAAATGTAAAGAAGCCGGAAAATTCAAAGTCGAAGGAAAAGAATATATCGTAAAAGATGGAGACGTAATGCACTTCAGATTCAACGTATAGTTTATAGATAAATAGAAAGAAAGCCTGCAAGAGTCATTTTTGCAGGCTTTTTTTATGACCAATTTTGAATATATAATTTATTTATAAAGAAATGTCTATTATTATATAAAAACTAAAGCGAATCATATAAAACTTTAAGGAGGGAATGGTCTAATTTAGTTGTAATTTTAACAAACAAATTATGCTATTTAAAGACCTATTATCTAAGTCTTGGTTTTTACTCAAAAATGCAACTTTGGAATTTGTAGATGATAACGCGATAAAACTTAGTGCCGCTTTGGCCTATTATACCATTTTTGCACTTCCGCCCTTATTAATTATAATAATTACAATTTGTGGTTTTTTCTTTGGAGATGAAGCAGTAACTGGCCAGCTTTATGGACAAATTAATTCTTTGGTTGGTAACGAAGCAGCGATACAGATTCAAGGTGCTATAAAGAACGTTGAGCTTTCTGGAAGTAATGTTTTTGTAACTATATTTGGAATAGGAATGTTACTAATTGGAGCTTCTGGCGTCTTTGCGGAGATCCAAAGTTCTATTAATTATATTTGGGGTTTGCGTGCTAAGCCAAATAAAGGGTTTAAAAAATTTATTCAAAACCGGATAATGTCTTTTTCGATGATTGTTTCATTAGGATTTTTGATGATAGTTAGTTTATCCGTAAATACCATATTGGACATAGTGAATACAAGGTTGAAACTATATTTTCCAGAAAGCACGATTTACTTATTTTATGTTGTTAATTCAGTAATTATCTTTACTATAATCACTTTGCTCTTTGCAATTATCTTTAGGACATTGCCAGATGGTATTATAAAGTGGAGAGATGCTTGCCTTGGAGCTTCTTGCACAGCTGTACTATTTATGATTGGAAAATTTGCTATTGGTTTTTATTTGGGAAATTCTACTATTGCATCTATATATGGAGCTGCAGGCTCTGTAATAATTATTTTAATATGGGTATATTATTCGTCTATTATTCTTTACTTTGGAGCAGAATTTACCAAAGTGTATGCAAGAACATATGGGGGGAAAATTTCTCCAAATGAATATTCAGTAGAAATTAAAAAAGAAATTTTGGAAATTGAGAAATCCTAAAAAATAAATATATGAAAATCATAGCCTTTGCAGGAAGTCCAAGTAAAAAATCAATCAACAAAAAATTAGCCACTTATGCAGCAGGTTTGTTCGAAAATGCCCAAGTTGAGATATTGGATTTAAACGATTATGAAATGCCCCTTTTTAGTGTTGACAAGGAAATTATAATCGGACAGCATCTTTTGGCAAAAGCCTTTTTGGAAAAAATAGCATCAGCTGATCTTTTGGTAATTTCACTTGCCGAAAATAATGGAAATTACAGCGCTGCTTTCAAAAATACCGTGGATTGGTGCTCCAGAATAAACGGAAAAATATTTCAGGAAAAACCAATGTTACTGATGGCCACTTCGCCGGGCGCAAGAGGGGGAGCAAGCGTTCTCGAAATAGCCAAAAATAATTTTCCCCGTTTCAGCGCCAATATAAAAGCTGTATTCTCATTACCTAGTTTCGACGCTAATTTTGATATTGAGGCGAATGTTATTTCAAATCCTGAATTTGATAATCAATTAAAAGAAATTGTTAGAGATTTTCAAATTTAAAATTTATTAATACAGACTAAATCTTTCCCTCATTATTACCGCTTTTTATCCAATAGGTATATATCCATGTCAGAGTAAAAGAAGGAACTACATCTGTAAATGGTAATATTTCTTCAATGAAAGTTAAAACACCAGCAACCTTACCTACTCGTCCTTCATACATTCTGGTCATCAAAAAACCAGCAAGAGGAGCCCAGACGACATCACCAAATTCCCCTATGCCTGGAATGGTAAAAGACAGCATACCAATTGCATCAAATAGAATCCCTAAAACTAATTTTTTACTTTTTAGGTTATTTTTTACCGCAACAACATTTTTACTTTCCATTTTTTTGATATTAAATTGATATAAATATACAAATCTAATCGCTATTTTTCAGAATATATACTGTAGAAAAATCGCTTTAATACGAGGATTAATTACCAAATACTTTGTTTCTTTGTAAAAACTGTTTGAAATGATACACGCAAAAAACATACATAAATATTACGATCAACTGGAAGTATTAAAAGGAGTAGATTTACATATTAAAAAAGGCGAAATTGTTTCTATAGTTGGTGCTTCGGGTGCAGGAAAAACAACACTTTTACAAATTCTGGGAACATTGGACAAACCAAGTCCGATAAAAAAAGAATCTGAAAATTTAACTCCCGAAAATGACTCTTCACTTTTCATAAACAATGAGGATATTTTGAAAATGAATGACAAATCATTATCCAAATTCAGAAACTTGAATTTGGGTTTTATTTTTCAATTTCATCAATTATTACCCGAATTCACGGCTTTGGAAAATGTGTGTATTCCTGCTTTTATTGCCAATAAATCAAAATCTGAAACTGAAAAAGAGGCCAAAAGATTATTAGAATATTTGGGTTTATCCCACCGAATAGACCACAAACCCAACGAACTATCAGGTGGAGAACAACAGCGTGTTGCCGTCGCACGAGCGCTAATCAACAAACCTGATGTTATCTTTGCCGATGAACCCTCAGGAAATCTGGACACACATTCTGCCGAAAATTTGCACAAGTTGTTTTTTCAACTACGAGATGAATTTGGACAAACTTTTGTGATTGTAACCCACAATGAAGAACTTGCCAATATGGCTGACAGAAAATTAATAATGGTCGATGGCCAAATAATGCTGTAAGATGGTTTTGATTCTTTTGAGTTGGATTTATATATTTTTTTCGGCCATCAACCTTGGTTTTGTAACCAACGGAATCCTGCGATTAAAGAACCGAAACTTTGTTATCCATGCAGTTCTAGGCCTATTCACAACCACCATTTTCACCAGCATTTGGGCTATTTTTGGGAGAGTGAATTTTGAATTTCATGTAGCTCTCCTCTTCGTTAACCTTGTCATTTTTTTAAAGTTTCAAAAAAAAATTATACTTCTGTATAAATCATTTTTTGAGGAATTAATTTCACTTACGCTTTCTTTAAAAATAGCATTAACCATTATTACTATCTTTATTCTTGCCCAATGCGCTTCCATTCCTTATATTTTAGATAATGAATCTTATTATATTCAGACAATAAAATGGATCAATGAATATGGTTTTGTAAAAGGTTTGGCCAATTTGCATTTTTTCTTGGCCCAAACAAGTGGTTGGCACATTCTTCAGAGTGCGTACAGTTTTTCATTTTTATATGATAAATTCAATGACATCAGTGGTTTTTGCCTTTTGCTCGGAAATATATTCGCAATTACGAAATTGAATGATTATTTCAAAAACAAAGATCAAAATTATCTAATTGTAGGTTTGCTCCCATTGGCAAACGTATTTTTCTTCCAATTTATAAGTTCACCTTCACCAGATATTCCAATCTATATTTTTTCATTCCTAATCTTCTTTTATTTTCTACAAAATTTTAAAAAACTGGATATTGAAAATTTTAACCTGATAGTGATTCTGGTTCTTTTTTCCTTATTTATTAAAACAACTTCCTTTGCATTAATTTTCATTCCTATTGTTTTATTAGCCAAAAATTTTAAAAAAATATTACCTAAACTTTTTAAATCTATCCTGCTTTCGATAGTTATATTGGTTCTATTTATAATTAAGAACACAATCGTTAGTGGCTTTCCATTTTTCCCGGTAATCAATTTCCATTTCTTCGAAACTGACTATAGAATACCTGAAACAATAGCAAAACTATATTATAAAGAAACTAAATTATATGGTTATTTTTTGACAGATGAGCAATACGATAAAATGACTATTTATGAATTATTTATGAGATGGTTAACTCTACCAAAATTACATGGTTTGTTCAATAAATTAAGCATAACCCTAATTATTGTCATTCCAACATTCATAAGCAAATATTTCCACAGAAAAGAAATTTGGGTTCTCTACTTTATAATGTGCCTACAGCTCGTATTACTATTTTGTACCTCTCCACAATATCGATTCTTCATGAATTTTTTATTATTTTTTTTATTTTTCTTGATGGTTTTATTCCTGAATCAAAAAAAAATCATCCTTTTATCTCTTTACTTTTCAATTTTCATAACTGGCTTTGTTTTGTTTATTCCAATTAATTTAAATTATTTCACCAAAAATAAATTCGTCCTGTCAACCAGTAATTTTTCGACAAAAAACATTGTTTTCCCATATAAAAACACAAAATCCAATACTACTTTTGAATACCTTCAAAACGGTAACCTTCATTTTTATTCTCCTATCGAAAATGTTTTTTTTTGGAGTTCAGGAGATGGGAAACTTCCTTGTGTGAACAAAAATCAAATCGAATATTTCAATTACTATTACAAAGTAAAACCTCAAATGCGGACTACCGATTTGAAAGATGGTTTTTACTCCAAAAGCACTTCGAAAGAATAATAAAATGAATAAAACTGAACTTAAATCTTTTCTGGACGAAAAAGTAATATTATACAATAATCAGGATTTCATCGAAAGTGATCCGGTACAAATTCCGCATTTATTTACTCAAAAGGAAGATATCGAAATTGCTGGATTCTTGAGCGCCACCATTTCCTGGGGAAACCGAAAAATGATTGTCAAGAATGCACACAAAATGATGGATTTGATGGGGAATGCACCTTACGATTTTGTTATGTCGCACCGGGAAATCGACTTGGAACGATTGGAAACTTTTGTGCATCGTACTTTTAACGGACAAGATTTTATCGGTTTTATTAAAGGGTTACAACATATTTACCAAAATCATATTGGATTGGAAACAATCTTTAGTCAAAACATAGAAGGAAACGATTTGCAAAATAGCATTCATCAGTTCAAACAACATTTCTTTGAAATCCCACATCTTAGTCGAACACAAAAACACATCTCCGACCCAATGAATGGTTCGGCTGCAAAACGAATCAATATGTACCTTAGATGGATGTGTCGTCAGGACAACAAAGGGGTTGATTTAGGGATTTGGAAAAGTATTCCGCCTTCTATCCTTTCCTGTCCATTAGACGTACATTCTGGAAATGTGGCCCGAAAACTGGGCTTGTTGACCCGAAAACAAAACGACGGAAAAGCTTTGGCTGAATTGGATTTAAATCTTAGAGAACTTGACCCAATAGATCCCGTAAAATATGATTTTGCCTTATTTGGATTGGGTGTTTTTGAAGGTTTTTAGACAAAATCTATAAATTAACACTTCCTCTTATTTGTCTAAAATTCAAATTAAATTTTTCAATATTTTTTTTATTCAACACCTTGTCACCTCATTATTAACAGATAACAATCAGTTTTAGTCTGTTTTATTAAAAAGCTTTTAGAATAATCATTATCTTTATTTAGATTTTTTTAATAAAAAAAAATACAACCCGGCATTTGCAAAATTTTTGCATCACAATTCAAAACACAGCATTTATTAATGGATGTATTAGTTTATTATTTAATTCTAATTGTTCTTCCCATAATGACTTGTGGGCTTTTCTTATTAATAGCCATCATAATCATCAATAGATTCCGATATGATTTATTAAGGCCAAAACTGAAAGCCGCAAAAAATGAAATCGACAATTTTTTAACCAATATAATTTTTACTCCTTTTGAAGAAACACATTTCAAAGCAGAAATTGAACAATTTAAAAAAGTGATTCCTTTTGAAAAAAAATGGTGCAAAAAATTAATTCTGAACGAAATTATTTTTTTGAAATCGAACCTAAAAGGTGATGTTACACAAACTTTCCAATTTTTATACGAACAATTTGGTTTGTTTGATTACACCAAAAAGCTAATAAAAAGCCGAAGATTCTATTTGAAGTGTTTGGGAATGTTCCAACTTCAATCCTTAGAATACAAAAAAGGCATTTCCTATATTACCCCTTTATTATATCATAAAAACAGAAGCGTTAAATCAAGTGCATTTTTGTCATTAATTTCTCTAAACCCCAACAAATTAGAAACTCTAATTGATTTTTCACCTCAAATTGGCATTGCAGATGAAATCAATATCATGGACATTTTGCATCAGAAAAAAACAAAAATCCCTGATAATTTAAAAGAATGGATAAAGTCAGACAATCTTTCAGTCGTCAAATTGGGAATTAAATTGATGGTATTTTACAATTATACAAATGACAATGAAACGATCTTAAAACTATTAAGGCACAGTGACCATTCAGTTCGTCGCGAAGCAATCATAGCCACAAATTTTCTTTATATTTATGAAGCAGAGCCAGAATTGATAGAACAATTTAAGCAGGAAGACACCCAAAACAAGTTAGAAATCTTCAATACCCTTTCTGGAATTGGAATGAAAGATTCCGAACATTTCATTGCCCAATTATTTAAAAAAAAAACAGATGAAAACATTAAACTCGAAGCAGCATATTGCCTCTACAAAATAAACCCTAATTATTTTGATAAACATTTTCTAGATAATGAAGATGTTCAAAAAATGGTCAAACATATTAAAACACCGTATCTCTAATGTTAGAAACTATACTAAACATATATGCTTATTTCGTAGGAATATTTTCCTTGACCTATATCATTAGCTATATCATTTTGGCAATGTTATCCTATTATGCCATAAAAAAATACCTGAATAGCAAAAACTCTGTCCCAAACAATGTCATCCTAAAATCCAATTATATTCCGGGAGTTTCTGTGGTGGCTCCTGCATTCAATGAAGGGGCAACTGTTGTTTATAACGTAAAATCATTACTCTCGCTAACCTATCCCAAATATGAAGTTGTACTAATAAATGATGGCAGTACAGATGATACTCTTGAAAAACTCATTAAAGAGTTTGAATTAGTAAAAGTCGATTTTTATTATCAGGAAAAAATCAAAGCAAGCAAGGTAAGAGGCCATTATAAATCCACCAATCCAATTTATTCGAAACTATTGGTCGTTGACAAAGAGAATGCTAAAAGCAAAGCCGATGCAGTCAATGCTGGAATAAACTCCTCAAAGTACCCTCTCTTTTTATGCACCGATGTGGATTGCATATTGAAAAATGACACCATCATAAAATTGGCCAAGCCTTTTATTGAAGGAAAGAAAAGAGTTATCGCAACGGGAGCGGGCATTCGGATTTCCAATTCATGTGAAATAAAAGAAGGTTTTTTGGTCAAAATTCATTTCCCAAAAGGATGGTATCCCCGCTTTCAGGAATTGGAATATGTACGCGCCTTTCTTTTTGGCAGAATGGCCTGGAGCCAAATCAATGGGTTGTTACTGGTTTCGGGTGGATTAGGAATGTTTGACAAAGAAATAGCAGTTGAGGCAGGTGGATATTTTCATAAATCATTGGGGGAAGATATGGAACTTATCACCCGAATGAGAAAATACATGTATAACAAGAAATTGCCTTTCTCTATTCAGTATATTCCGGAGTCGCTTTGTTGGACAGAGGTACCCTCAACCAAAGAAGTCCTTATTCGCCAACGCGTTCGATGGGCGAGAGGACTAATTCAAACCTTAAATTTTCACAAAGATGTTTTTTTCAATCCAAAATACGGAAAAACGGGATTTCTCATATTCCCCTATTTCTTTCTTTTTGAATTTCTCATTCCCATTTTAGAACTTATCGGCATAATTGTTTTAATCTTAAGTTTCTTCTTTTTAAATATGGATTATCACAATTTCCTATATTTATCCTCGGCTGTCTATCTATTTTATCTGATTATTACGTTTATCTCAATATTGCTGGACGAGATTATTTATAAAAATTATGCCAACACAAAAGAAATTATAGTCCTCGTACTCATGGCTATAATTGAACCTTTTTGCTATCACCCCGTCAATGTGTATGCTTCATTAAAAGGATATTACCATTTCTTTAGACAAAAAGAAATGCAATGGGGAAATATGCAGCGACAAGGATTTAATACTACCCCAAAACAAAATTAGGTTACATACTTTAAATTTTAAAAAGGCATGAAAGATAAAAAATACATAAAAATTCTCTTTATTGTTTTTCTTGTAATGGGAATGATGAACAGCAATGTTGTTTGGAGCCAAAAAATAGACGTTGACAGCCTTTTGAATGTTGCCATAAAAGAAGTAAACAAAGATAAAAACTATGAATCCGCATTAAAGAAAACCAGGTTAGGAATTAAATTGGCACCCGATTATCTGGATTTTCATTTATTGACAGGAAGAATTTACCAGTTGACAAACGAAAAAGACAGCGCCCGATACTATTACAATCATGTGATTGACAAAAATCCAGTTTATGAAGACGCTTTCACTTACCTCATCAATATGGACATCGAAGAAAAAAAATATGCCGATGCGGAGATTGTAGTCAATAAAGCAATCGAGGCACATCCCGGAAAAAAAGATTTTCGGTACAAGAAACTTACCATCTATGAATTAAAGGGAGAAAATGAAAAAAGTCAAACCTATCTAAAAGAAATGCAGGAAATGTATCCGGAAGATTCCGAATTCAAACTGCATCATTTTATTGATGAAACCCGATTCAAATCAGACCGAATTGGAATGATTTACAACTTCACCACATTCAACCGATCGGGTTATGGGCCCTGGCACTATGGAAGTTTACAATACATTGCACAGCGAAATTGGGGATCTCTCATTACACGAATTAATTATTCCGACCGATATGCCAACGAACAAAGTGTAGCCAACGGTTTTCAATATGAAGTCGAAAGTTATTTTTTCACTGGTAAAAACAGCTATTCCTTTGCTAGTGCCGGTTATAGTAGTGACCCTGTATTCCCAAAATTAAGACTCGGATATTCTTTTTTTCATAACTTCAAAAAAGGATGGGAAGGCGATTTGGGCATTCGATACATTGATACCGAAGACAGTAATTTAACCTCTGCTGTTGTTGGTATCGGGAAATATTTGGGCTCCTATTGGCTCAATCTAAGATCTTACTTCTTTTTTGACAACAGTACCGTTTACCCCGTTTTTACGCTTACAAGTCGTTATTATTTTAACACTCGCTTCGATTATCTGTCATTAATTGCCGGTTATGGGACTTCACCAGACGAGCGTACTACCCTTGGCCAAATCGAGCAGCGTTTATCTCTTGATTCCTTTAGAATTAGTGGCGGATACAATCGATTATTTGGAAAACATTACATAACAGGGTTACAGATATCCGTAAACAATCAAGAATACACACCCGGTTCGAAACAAATCGAAACCGAAATAGCGCTGATATTCCAATATCAATTTTAAAAAAAGATACATTTTTTGTAAACTTATTGCGATTTAGTTAGCCAATTAAATAAAATTAATTTGGGCGTGCCCATACGGGTCGGGTTTTTCGTTCCCGCTTTTTTTATCCCTAAAAAAGGGACAAAAAAGAGCTCCACTTCACCCCCTCACGCGGGCGAGTGCCTATAAACAAAACAGTGTAGACTAAATGTTTTATTCCTAAATAATTAAAATGGACTAAACGATAAATAAATTGCAAACAAAACATTTTTATCTCGCAATTACTTTTATATTATTCCTTTTCAACTGCAAAATTATGGCTCAAAACCCCTTAATTTAGCGAATACAAAAGGGCAGGAAGTTGCTATACTTGCCTCTAGCCAAGATGCCAAAAACGCTGCCACGCTCTTAAAAAGTTATTTAGACCAAGCCTTTGAAAATCCTTTTATTATTGAATTTGACAATAAAAAAACCGATACAAAAGCCAAAATAATTCTTCAAATTGCAAACGATTATAATGCAATTAAGGAAAATGTCTTTATTATCAAAAGCGATGAAAAAAGCATCTATTTGATTGGTTCCAATGAAAAAAAGTTGCGATATGCTGTTTATACCTCACTGGAAATTTGGGGATTTAGAAAATACACCGCAAAAGACACGTTCTAAAAATTGAAATCGAAAATCTAAAAGAATTACCCATTTGGAGAAAACGAAAAAACAAAAAACCAATGGTAATGATTGATGAAATTGAGTTGTATAATAAAGAATACTAACCTGAGTTCGATTATACTATTTTTCGTTTTTTTAGTTGATGGCAAAAAAGCAAAATGCTAACTCTTAGCCCCGATTGAAGTGAAAATCCTTTTGTCCAGTCCTCAAACGAGACAAAAGATTGCAACGGAAAGCGGGACGATATTAACAAAAAAGTAAAATGTTTCTGCTCTAAATTAGCATTCTACAATTCTTCTTAATTTATAAATACTTATTTAAATCTAATGATGCTTTTTCAATCATTCAACTATTTCCTTACCCTAACTCAATCATTACTAGATAAATAAAATTGGGGACAATTTAAGACTCTTTATCAAAACTTTAAGAGGTTTAAAAACAGTAAATAAATGTTTGGCATAGTTGTTGTGCTTATGGAGCAAATGTATTTCAACGGATTTATTTGCATTTTATGGATAAATTACTAAAGAAATATTTAAAAGATAAAAGATGGACAATTCAAATTATAAAATATTAATTGCTGAAGATGATGTTTTAATGATAAAAATCCTTGAGTTTATACTAAAAAAAGAAGGTTATCAGGTAACCTCATGCAAAGATGGTTTGAGCGCGATAGAAAAAATTCCGATACTTATACCAGACATGATCATCACCGATATTATGCTTCCTTTTCATTCCGGGCTAGAAATAATAAATTTTACGAAAGGCGCATATGAAAATATTCATGTTATTGTAGTTTCTGCATTGGGAGAAGAAGAAGGAACAGTTATTGAAGCTTTTAATCTTGGAGCTGATGATTTCGTATCTAAGCCTTTTAATCCAAATGAATTATTGCTTAGAGTAAAACGTTTATTTGCAAAAAAAAATTACAGCATGAAACCAAAAGAATTGGAAGTGAGTATTAGTGTTTAAAATAGTATCAAATAATTCAAGAACATAAAAAAACCTCTATATACTATGTGAAAAATAGTGTATAGAGGTTTCGTTTTTTACATTTTAACTGCTTTATAATAAATTTTTAATGATTCAATTAATATAAATCATAAAGACCTTATGAATCAATCAATTGCCAAATAAAGCCAAAGTTAGCTTGACCTTTCTTTCCTTAGTTTCAAAAAACCTATCTTTGCACAAAATTAAAACAATAATGAGCACTTTCGAACAATTCAATCTCCCTAAATCAGTACAAAAAGCGATAACCGATTTAGGTTTTACATCCCCAACTCCTATTCAGGAAAAAACTTTTTCTGTAATAATGTCCGGGCGTGATATGATGGGAATTGCACAAACAGGTACTGGTAAAACATTTGCCTATTTATTACCTTTATTGAAATTATACAAATTTACTCCAGGTCATACTCCAAAAATAGTAATCCTTGTCCCAACCCGCGAACTAGTCGTTCAGGTCGTGGAAGAAGTTGAAAAATTGACAAAATACATGTCGGTTCGAACGATAGGTATTTTTGGTGGTGTCAACATCAATACTCAAAAAACCTTAGTTTATCAAGGATGTGATATACTTGTGGGAACTCCTGGAAGAATCATGGATTTAACATTGGATAATGTGATTCGTTTTGAAGAAATGCAAAAACTGGTTATCGATGAATTTGACGAAATGCTGAATTTAGGATTCCGTACTCAGTTGACAGCGATTTTGGCTATGATGCCAAAAAAACGTCAAAACATATTATTCTCGGCAACAATGACCGATGAAGTAGATGCCATTTTGAATGACTATTTTGATTATCCGGAAGAAGTTACGCTTTCTGCATCTGGAACACCGCTTGAAAACATTACACAAATTACATATCAAGTTCCAAATTTCAATACCAAAATTAATCTTTTAAAACACTTATTAGAAACTAACGAAGACATGAGTCGAGTATTGGTTTTTGTGAATAACAAAAAGATTTCCGATATGGTTCATCAACGTATAGAGGAAGATTTTGAAGGTCAGTTTGGTGTAATCCACTCCAATAAATCTCAAAATTATCGTTTGAGCACGATGGCTGAATTCCAAGAAGGAAATCTTCGTGGATTGATCACTACCGACATTATGGCGAGAGGTTTGGATATTTCGAATATTACGCATGTAATCAACTTTGAAATGCCTGAATTACCAGAATTGTACATGCACCGTATTGGTAGAACGGGTCGTGCTGACGCTACAGGTACGGCTATCAGTTTAATTACGCCTCGTGAAGAAGAATCAAAAGTGGCCATTGAAATTTTGATGAATACGGAACTAGCGGTTGAAACTTTCCCAGAAGAAGTTGAAGTTTCATCCAAATTAATCGAACCCGAAAAAGACAGACAACCTATCAAGTTTTTGATGAAAAAACAAAAACTGGAAGGTGATGGCGCTTTTCAAGAAAAAAGTAAAAAGAATAAAAAAGTCAATTTGGGTGGACCTGGTGTAACCAAGAAAAAAACACATGGTTCCGTAAATAGAAACATGTTGAAAACAAGAGATAAAAAGAGAAAAGATAAGAAATAAGTAGAAGGTAGATTTCAGAAGGCAGAATAGAGAATAAGAAAATAGAAAAGATTTCAGACAAGACTGTTGACCAGCTTATTCTGAAATCTTTTTTTTATCTGTTTACTATAGACTGAAATCTGCCTTCTGCGACCTGCTTTTATCACTTTGCAAAAACCAAACAAACAGGAGAGCACAAATCAAATCTTTTCTTTGTATCTGTTAACGTTCCTTTTCTTTTATTTATTTTAAAAATCACAATGTCATTGGTATATTGATGTGCCACCAAAAGAAACTTCCCTGTTGGGTCAATTGCAAAATTTCTCGGTCCTTTGCCTAAAGTACTTACTTGTCCTTTTGATTTTAATTTCCCTTTTCCTGAAATTTTAAAAATCGAAATTGTATTGGCGTCACCTCTATTCGAAGCATACAGAAATTTTCCGTTTGGAGAAACGTGAATATCGGCTGAGCTAAAAGTTCCCTTGTAATCGTTCGCCAAAATAGTCGTTTCATAGATCTGGGTTAATTTACCATCTTTGTAACTAAAAGTAGTCAATGAACCATCCAATTCTTGCAGTAAATAAACATATTTCCCTTTCTTGCTAAACGTCAAATGCCTTGGTCCACTTCCCGCTTTTACCGAAACACTGTCTTTTAAAGTTAAAACATCAGTGGTTGCAGCTGGGTTATAATTATACACATACACTTTATCGTTTCCTAAATCATTGCTTAAAACATATTTTTTATCCGGTGAAAAATAAACCATGTGCACATGTGGTTTCTCTTGTCTTTGTTCGTTTGGTCCTTTACCATAATGTTGAATAACCTGCTTGGCTTCCGTTAAACTACCATCTTCCTTTTTACCAAAAACGGAAATATTACCCCCTGAATAATTGGCAACTATCACATTTTTATCGTCATTGATGAGATAACAAGGATCGGCTCCTTTGGAACTTACTTTATTTATTGAGCTAGGTTTCCCGCTTACTTTATCAAATGCAAAAGAACTTACGGTACTTGCTGCCCCATTTTCATTTACTGCATAAATAAATTTTTCATCATTGGAAAGCGATAAATAACTAGGATTAACAATACTGTCCGAAGATTTTTTTAATCGTATTTGAGCATTGTTAGTATCAAATTCATATACATAAATACCTCTGCTATAACATGAATTGGTATAAGTCCCTACAAGAAGATTTACTTTGTTTTTTTGGGCCAATAATGGGCCCACAGAAGAAATTATTAAAAGAATTAGGTAAACTTTTTTCATATTTTATAGTTTTCAGAATAGCTAAAATACTTATTTTCTTTCAGAATAACCCTATTTGCTTCCTATTTTGAAAAATAATAACAACATCATGAGAAACTGTCAACAAATTTGTATTTTTGAAACACAAAATCTTACGAACTTCATTGTCATAAAATCCTCTGAAGCAAACAAAAACTTAGAATGCATTTTAAACAACCTGAAATTCTATACTTTCTATTCCTGTTGATTGTTCCAGTTTTGGTGCATTTATTTCAATTAAGACGTTTCAAAAAAGAATATTTCACTAATGTTCGGTTCCTAAAAGCACTTTCGATTCAAACCCGAAAAAGTTCCAAAATAAAAAAATGGTTGCTTTTGGCCTGCAGAATGCTTTTACTCACCTGCATTATTATTGCCTTTGCCCAACCTTTTTTTGAATCCAAAGACAGCAAAAATGCGAGTAATGAAATGTATATAATCTTGGATAATTCCTTCAGTATGGAAGCCAAAGGAAAAAAAGGGGAATTACTTAAACGTGCCATTCAGGAACTGCTGGAAGAAACTCCCGAAAATGCCAATTTTTCTTTGTTGACCAATACTGATAATTACTGGAATACCGATATTAAAACCATTCGAGGTGAATTGCAAAACTTGAAATACAGTGCCACTCCTTTTCAATTGGATAATATTATAGCCAAAATAAAAGCACATAAATCCGCTTTTAAAAAAGACATTATAATCATTACTGATGCGGTGGGACTAAATCAAAATCAATTAAAAAATATTGACACCGATAACGTTCCGTATTTTATTGTTCCCAAAGCGGAGCAAAAAAACAATGTCGCTATTGACAGTGTTTTTATTCGTCAAACTCTGGATGATTTTTACGAGTTAAGCATCAATACGACAAATTACAGTTCCGATTTCAAACCCGTTCCCGTTGCTTTGTACAATCAAAACAAACTGATTGCAAAAACCATCATCAATTTCAAGAACAAAAATGAAACCGTTACTTTCACCATTCCAAAACAGGCTTTTCATGGCTACGTTTCAATAGAAGACAATGATTTGACATACGACAATAAATTATTTTTTAGCATTTCAAAAATCAAAAAGACAAATATCATCAGTATAGGAGCACCCGAAAAAAACAATTTCCTGAGCCGAATTTACACCGATGACGAATTCAATTACAGTTCTTTTACGTTGAGCTCTTTAGATTATAACATTATTGATAAGCAAGATGCTATTGTTTTGAATGAACTGGATGAAATTCCACAAGCCTTACAAACCACTTTAAAAGTGTTTGTGAACAAAGGCGGAAACCTAATTGTAATTCCATCAGAAACGGCTTCAATTCCCAATTTAAATGCGTTATTAAATCAGTTTGGCTCCTCTCAATTCCAACCATTGGAATCGAATGAAAAACTGATTACCAAAATCAACTTCAGTCATCCTTTATTTGCTGGCGTTTTTGAAAACAAAATCAATAATTTTCAATATCCTAAAACGAAAAAAGAATTTACAATTTCCAGCACAAGTCCTGCGGTTTTGACTTTTGAAGATCAATCACCATTTTTAATAGGACTGAAAAATGCTGTTTCATCGGTTTATGTTTTTTCGGCACCGATAAACACTTCAAATTCCAATTTCCAACAATCGCCTTTGATTGTTCCCGTCTTTTACAAAATGGCTTTAAACAAACTAAATAACGGTATTAACGCCAACACTATTGGCAAGAATGACTCGTATATTGTTTCTGCTCTTTTATCCAAAGATGAAATTCTTACAGTAAAAAATTCTGAGGAACAATTTATTCCTGTACAACAACTACTGAATAATAAAGTGCAATTATTCTTCAATGATTATCCAGAAAAAGCAGGTAATTACACGATTTATGATTCCAAAAAACCGATAGAAAACATCAGTTTTAATTATCCAAGAACCGAAAGCAATCTGGATCAGGTTAACGAAAGCATATTATCGAATTATAAAACAAGTGATTCCATTTCAACCATTTTTGACACCCTACAAACCAGCCGAAGTGACAATCAAGTTTGGAAATGGTTTATTATCTTTGCACTGCTCTTTCTAGCATTGGAAATGGCAATTATTAAATTTGTGAAATAGTTTTTTATACCATTAAGAAATTTAAGAATATTAAGTTTTTCCTTTACTAACTTAATTACTTAATGGTTCAAGAAAATTAAGTTTTAATATTCTAAACATAAGTTTTATTGTTTCAATTAAAGTAAATTATCTACATATGAAAATAATCATCCGAAGTGCCAAAATTATCGATCCTAAAAGTCCCTTTCACAATCAGACTGTAGATCTTTTAATTGTAGATGGTTTTATAAAAAAAATAGGAACGGCACTTCCAAATACAGATAGTATCGAAGAACTGAAGCTAGACAACCTCCACATTTCTCAAGGATGGTTTGACAGCAGTGTTTCACTTGGTGAGCCTGGATTTGAAGACAGAGAAACTATCGGAAACGGACTAGATGTTGCATCCAAAAGTGGTTTTACTGCCATTGCATTGCAACCTAACTCCTTCCCTGTTATAGACAATCAAGCGCAAGTGAATTTTGTAAAAAACAAAGCCAATGGTTTTGCTACACAACTCTTTCCAATTGGAGCTTTAACCAAAGAAAGTGAAGGCAAAGACATGGCCGAATTGTATGATATGAAAAATTCTGGGGCAATTGCTTTTGGCGATTACACCAAAAGTTTGGACAATGCCAATTTGCTAAAAATAGCTTTGCAATACGTACAGGATTTTGATGGACTGGTTATCGCTTTTGCACAGGACGACAAAATAAAAGGAAATGGAGTTGCCAATGAAGGAGTTGTTTCCACCCGATTGGGATTGAAAGGCATTCCGGATTTGGCAGAAGAATTGCAGATAGCCCGAAACCTATTTTTATTGGAATACACCGGCGGAAAAATGCATATCCCAACCATTTCTTCATCAAAATCGATTCAATTAATTAAAGATGCCAAAGCAAAAGGACTAAATGTTACTTGTAGTGTAAGCGTTCATCATTTGGTTTTAACAGATGAAAAACTCGAAGGCTTTGACACCCGTTTCAAAGTTACTCCGCCATTAAAAACTGAAAAAGACAGACAAGCATTGATCAATGGAATTCTGGACGGAACTATCGATATAATTACATCCGACCACAATCCAATCGACATCGAACACAAAAAAATGGAGTTTGATTTGGCCAAAAACGGAACTATTGGTTTAGAAAGTGCTTTTGGAGCTTTGATGACTGTACTTCCATTAGAAGTTATAATTGAAAAATTTACCACTGGAAAAGCGATTTTTAGTATTCCAAACAACAGCATTAGTGAAGGTGAAATCGCTAATATCACTTTATTTAATCCGGAAGGTATTAGCGTATTCGCAAAAGAAAACATACTTTCAAAATCCAAAAATTCAGCATTTCTAGGTACCACTCTAAAAGGAAAAGCTTATGGAATTTTGAACCAAGCAAAATTAATCTTAGGATAACCAAACAATATGAATAATACTATTGAAGCTGGAAAAACAGCAGCCATTACCAGTTATATTTTAGGAATTGGCGTATTTATAGCCATGTCAATGAATAGCGGTGAAGACAAAAATGAATTTGCTTCCTTTCATATTCGCCAAGGACTTGGACTTACACTTACTTTTATATCTTTGGGATTAATCATTAGCAATTTTGACAGTCTGATGATTTCTGCCCCTATGTGGATTTTCGTTTCTGTTTTGTGGACTTACGGTATTTTCAGCGCCATAAAAGGCGAAACAAAACCAGTTCCGTTACTTGGAGAGTTCTTTCAGAAATGGCTTAAAAGTATATCATAATTAAATTACAAAATATAAAAAATGAATCTATCCTTAGAATATAAAATAAGAGAACCGAAAATAATTCTCGACAAAAATCCATTACTATTGTTACTTCACGGTTATGGCAGTAACGAAGCTGATTTGTTTTCCTTTGCGCCCGAATTACCAGACGAGTATTACATTATCTCAGCCCGAGCTCCCTATAATCTTCAATACGGAAGTTACGCTTGGTACGCCATTAATTTTGATGCAGCTCAAAATAAATTTTCAGATAACGATCAAGCCCGTACTTCAAGAGATGTAATTGCCAATTTTATTGATGAATTGGTTGCCAATTATCCTATTGATGCGAATAATGTAAATCTAATTGGTTTCAGCCAGGGTTCCATTTTGAGCTATGCTGTGGCACTTTCGTACCCAGAAAAAGTGAATAAAGTGGTTGCGATGAGCGGTTATGTCAATTTAGATATCGTAACCGAAGATTATTTAAAAAACAACTTAAGCAAACTAAAAATATTTGCTTCACACGGAACTGTGGATCAAGTAATACCAGTAGAGTGGGCTAGAAAAACTCCCTCCATTTTACAAAAACTTGGCGTTGCAATCACCTACAAAGAATATCCTGTAGGTCATGGAGTAGCACCACAAAATTTTTATGATTTCAAGAATTGGCTAGTTGAGAATTAGTGATCAGTCATCAGTCTTTTAGTATTTAGTTCTCTAAAAATCTATAAAAAAGTGGTCAGTTTTTAACCGTCAGTTACTAACTAAATACTAAAAAACTGACCACTGAATACTAAATTTATTTTTGATATAAAAACGACTGGTTCACTTCAAAAGAAACACTTTCATCTTCATTAATGAAATATTTCAACAATACTTCACCCCAATATTCTCCATCGCTGTAATCAGCAATTATCCAACGGTGATTGAGTACTTTCACTTTATTGATCGAAAACTTAGTGGTTCCCAATTGTACTTGTCCAGTATAAGGATTACCTTTTGGATTGGCATTCAAATCCAATAGCTGTCCCGTCACATAAGGAATTAAGACCTCAAAATTTCGTATTTTATCCGACTTGGCCCCTTCAAAATAATTCTGGGCATTTTCATTTTTTTCCAATGAAAAATAATTCGCATCGGATAATTTATTGGAAATAGACTGCAAACTATCTTTTAACTTGGTGGTCGTTTTTTTATATTTATCCTGCTCAAAAGTTACCTCTTTACTTAAATACATATAGGTATAAATATTAAAAACTAAAGACAAAATTAAAGCGTAAAGGAATAATGATTTTTTCATGTGTATATAATATTTGTATTTTAACAGAACATAGTGTCTCCACTCTTCATGATTGTTTGTGTTTTTAAATTATGGCGATTTCAGCAGTAAACAGAATTAAATAGTAATTTCTAAATTATCATAAGCCAAAAAAACATTATCTGGCAATCTTTTTTGAACGACTTCATGAAAACCCAGCATATGACTGATATGTGTAAGATATGCTTTTTCAGGTTTCAGCAAAGCTATAAAATCGAGAGCTTCTCGCAAATTAAAATGTGTATTATGAGGTTCCTCACGCAAAGCATTTACCACCAACACCTTAAGACCTCTTAACTTATCTATTTCTGCTTCTTCAATGGTTTTCACATCCGTTAAATAGGCAAAATCATCAATTCGAAATCCAAAAACCTGTAGACTCCCATGCATTACAGTTATTGGAATCGCCATCTTGTTACCTAGAGGAAAAGGAATATTATTAAATATTTCAATTCTTTTTACCGAAGGAGATCCGGGATATTTATTTTCTGTTTCAAATATGTAATCAAATCGTTTTTCGATATTAACGAGGACTCTTTTATGGGCGTAAATTGGAATCTCTCCTTGCTTATAATTAAAGGGGCGAATATCATCCAAACCTGCCGTATGATCGGCATGCTCATGCGTAAAAAGAATGCCATCTATTTTTCGGCAATTTGAAGCCAACATTTGTTGTCTAAAATCGGGCCCGCAATCGATAACGTACGAATGGCCTTCCCACGAAATCCAAGCTGAAACCCGAAGCCTTTTATCCTTAAAATCAGAGCTTTTACAAACTTCATGGTCACTCCCAATAATCGGAATTCCTTGAGACGTACCTGTACCTAAAAAATATACCTTCAATTGAGTTGTTTTTTTTACAAAAATAGGATTAATTTCTCTTTCATTAGAAGCCGAATTAGTTAACTTTGTAACATAATTGCCCAAATTAAACAAAAAAAAATGGAAGCCAAAATAAAACTAAAAGGAGACAAAGTTATTGAACAAATTCCTTCGTTAAAGGACAAAGCACTTCGTATCAATTTGAATGAAAACATATACGGAACTTTTGCTGAAATTGGAGCTGGTCAAGAAACAGTGAGACATTTTTTTAGATCAGGTGGATCATCAGGAACAATAGCAAAAGCAATGTCTGCATATGATAAAGACTTTAGTGATGCGGTTTATGGGGTTGAGGAAGACGGTCGTTATGTAACCGAAAGCAGACTTAAAAAAATGCTTACTTTTGAAAGTGAATTGATTGAAGAACGTTTGAGCAGAACCAAACATCCTAATAAAATGTTTTTCAGTTATGCTAATACGGTTGCCACAATAGATTTTGCAAAACAATTTAAAGGCCATGGTTGGGTAGGAATTCGATACCAACTGGATCCAACCGAAGACTACAACGAAATTATCATCCACATCCGTTTCAAAGAAACCGATTCCAGATTGCAACAAGAAACATTAGGTGTATTGGGAGTAAATCTAATTTATGGTGCCTTCTATAAATACAATGACCCAAAAAAATTATTAAGATACCTATACGATCACTTGGACAAAGACCAGCTGGAAATTGATACCATCAACTTCTCAGGTCCCCGTTTTGCTGATGTGGATAATCGATTAATGAGCTTACAATTAGTAAAAAACGGTATGACCGATGCGGTAATGTTCAATCCTGAAGGCATAAACGTTTTGCCGGCCGCTATACTGTACAAGAAAAACATTCTCGCCTTTAGGGGAAGTTTCCGTCCGGTTACCAAGGTAAATATGGATATGTACAAAGAGTCTTTAAAAATGTTTTTGGAAGAAAACAAAGTTGAGAAAGAAAACACCTTGGTGATATTCGAAATTACTTTGTCAAATTTACGTTCTGATGGTGAAATTGACGAAAGAGACTTTATGGATCGTGCCGAATTACTTTGCTCTTTGGGACAAACCGTAATGATATCCAATTTCCAGGAATATTATAAAGTTGTTGAATATTTTTCCAATTATACCAAAGCCAGAATGGGACTTGCAATGGGAGTCAACAACTTAGTGGATATTTTTGACGAGAAATATTACCGCCATTTGAGCGGAGGAATACTGGAAGCCTTTGGAAAATTATTCTATCGCGATATGAAAGTATTTCTATATCCTATGTTAGGTGAAGAAGGTGAAATCATAACTTCCAAAAACCTAAAAGTTCATCCTAGAATGAAAGAATTATACAAATTTTTCAAATTCAATGGAAAAGTGGTTGATATCGAAGGTTACAATCCTGAAATATTGGAAGTATTTTCTCGTGAAGTATTGAAAATGATCGGTGCAGGAAAACCAGGCTGGGAAGAAATGTTACCTACGGGAGTACCTGAAATCATTAAAGAAAAACGTCTTTTCGGATATCATCCCAATTCGCTTTTAGAAGCCAGGAATTAAGATTTCATTATTCAAAAGAGAAATAACTTTATTAAAAAATCCAAGAAAGACTAACTGTTTTTCTTGGATTTTTTTGGGCCAAAAAAGAAATTTCAACTCCTTTAATCTATCATTTTGGCGTGCCACCATTAGGAAAAGGAGGCAACCCATAGAATCGCTCATTCGCCCCCTTTTCCTAATACTGTCGTGCTGTCCGCGTTACAAGGTAACTTGCTTCCATCACTCACGCAGTCACAAGAAATTTTGACAAAACGACAACTTTTAATATTTTAAAAAATTACTATTGCCCCAATATCTGATTAGCATGAGCTTTGGTTTTCACTTCCGAAATTACTTCGTCGATGATTCCGTTTTCGTCAATTACAAAGGTGGTTCTGTGAATACCATCATATTCTCTTCCCATAAACTTTTTTGGGCCCCAAACTCTAAAAGCATTAATAACCGACTTATCTTCATCAGCCAATAACGGAAAAGGAAGTTCATATTTATCCCTGAATTTGGCTTGAGCTTTGGCACTATCCGCGCTTACACCCAAAAGTGCATAATTATTGGCCCGAAAACGCTCGAAATTATCTCTTAAATCACAAGCCTCAGTCGTGCAGCCTGGCGTAGAAGCTTTTGGATAAAAGAAAACCACTAACTTTTTACCTGCATAATCAGCAAGCTGATGTGATTTACCATCTTGGTCTACTCCTGAGAATTGAGGCGCTTGGTCTCCTTTTTTTAATGTAGTCATATTTTATAATTTAAAATTGAAAAAATTAGATTTAAGAATGTAGTAAAAGACATCTCATTGTCATTGAATTTTGCTATTGTCATTGCAATTGAAATTTCTTTTCTTTACAATTCAAATCTAATCAAAATGACCAAACAGGAACGCGTAACATTTGTTATAAATACGTTAAATGAACTATATCCTACTATTCCGATTCCTCTGGACCACAAAGACCCATATACTTTACTGATTGCAGTTTTGCTATCCGCCCAATGTACGGATGTGCGCGTGAATCAAATTACACCTTTACTTTTTGCCAAAGCAGACAATCCGTATGATATGGTTAAGATGTCGGTTGAAGAAATTAAGGAAATCATTCGCCCTTGCGGCTTATCACCTATGAAATCGAAAGGAATTCATGGTTTATCTCAAATTTTGATTGAGAAACACAATGGACAAGTACCGCAAAGTTTTGAATATCTGGAAGAATTGCCAGCTGTAGGACATAAAACCGCCAGTGTGGTAATGTCTCAGGCTTTTGGAGTACCTGCTTTTCCGGTTGATACACATATTCATAGATTGATGTACCGATGGAATTTGACAAATGGAAAAAATGTAGTTCAAACCGAAAAGGATGCCAAACGCATTTTTCCGGAAGAATTATGGAATGATTTACATCTTCAGATTATTTGGTATGGAAGAGAGTATTCTCCCGCCAGAGGCTGGAATTTGGAGAAAGATATTATTACTAAAACAATTGGTCGAAAATCAGTTTTAAGTGAATTTATAAAAAAATAGTAGGGGTAATAAATAATAAATTTCACTAATCTCATAAAAAGAAATTAGTGAAATTTGTTATTCAAGCCAGCATTTTAAAACTTGAATTATCTTCTTATCAAGAAGCTGATTAATTGACTATAATTTCAAAAACCTTATCCTCTATCTTCACTATTTTTAATGCTTTAGAGTAATTTAATAATAGAGAGACCACCTCTTTATCCGGTTTCATTTTTTTAGTAATTTTTAATGCTTTAGAGTAATTCTTTTCCATACGAAATATAAATTTTATTTTATACTACAACGGGAGAATTATCTATTTATTGTCAATTTGTCAAAACAATTTGATGTTTATCTATAATTTTTCTCAAATTCATTATGGCGTACCGCATTCTACCCAAGGCTGTATTAATACTCACTCCAGTAGTTTCAGAAATTTCTTTGAAACTCATGTCTTGATACATGCGCATCATCAAAACTTCTTTTTGATCTAGAGGAAGCTCTTCAACTAATCGACGAATATCAACTTCAACTTGATCGGCAATAATTTGGTTTTCAACGGTAAGGGAATCATCAGACATTATTGAGAAAATAGAAAAATCTTCAGTTTCTCTGAAAAGTGGCATTTTTTTTGATTTTCTATAAAAGTCGATTATTAAATTGTGTGCAATTCTCATTATCCAAGGTAAAAACTTACCTTCTTCGTTATATGACTGGGTTTTCAAGGTTTTAATAACTTTGATGAAAGTATCTTGAAAGATGTCATTTGAAATCTCTCTATCGGCTACTTTAGAATAGATAAATCCATAAATTTTAGATTCATGTCTTTTGATTAGTATAGCCAAAGCACTTTCGTCGCCAGCCATATAATCCTTTACTAATAAAGCATCTGATTTTTGTAAATTTGCCATAGCAATTCCTTTTTAGATTAGTTAGTTTTTGGGGAATCTTCTAAAAAGTAGTTCTTTACTATAGGCTTACAGAGGGTATTTAGGTTAATTATTTGTCAAATTTAACAAATAATTATCAGAAGTAGCAAGAAAAAAAACGATAAATGTTATTTTTTTCATCTTAAATCAATTCTTACAATACAATTGTAATCTAGATAACAAAAGAATAAACCCCTGTAATACATCGATATAACCAGCATATCTAACTTACATACTATAGTAAATGGCAACAATAGATCATTCGATTAATACCAATTAGCAGAAGATTATACCTACAATGTCAAACTCACCGCGTAGAATAGAATAATTATTTAAGCTAAAACATTAAAATTTATAACTCCTGTTTTTATGTTTTTATTGATAAACATCAATATAATCAACATAAAATTCTTGCGGAAATACTTTCTCATATACATTTAATTGGAAAGTATAAGCTAAATTTTCATCTATAAAAAACGAATTTTTGATTATAATTCTTTAAGCATTCTCACATCAAAATTGAGTACTTTTGTGGAAATTCATTTTTAGTATGTCAATTGATATTTCCAAACTCGACCCAAAGAAAAACATTATTATAAAAGGCGCACAGGTACATAATTTGAAAAATGTAGATGTGGCTATTCCTAGAAACAAACTTGTGGTTATCACGGGACTTTCGGGTTCGGGCAAATCTAGTTTAGCTTTCGATACTTTATATGCCGAAGGACAACGCCGCTATGTAGAAAGTCTATCTTCCTATGCCCGACAATTCTTGGGACGATTAGACAAACCAAAAGTAGAATACATCAAAGGAATTGCGCCAGCTATTGCCATTGAACAAAAGGTAAATACCACCAATGCCCGTTCAACCGTAGGAACTTCAACTGAAATATATGATTACATTAAGCTGTTGTATGCTCGAATTGGAAGGACTTATTCCCCAATTTCAGGACAAGAAGTCAAAAAAAACACTGTTACCGATGTTGTCAGTGAAGTCAAAAAATTTGAACTGGACAGCAAATGGTTACTCCTCGCCCCTATCCATCTTGAAGAAGGAAGACAATTGGAAGACAAACTAAAAGTCTTATTGCAACAAGGATTTGCCAGGATTTTAGTGAACAATGAAATGATTCGTTTGGATGATTTCACTCTGGCAGAGCAACATACCTTAGACCATAAAGACATTTTACTCATCATTGACAGAATTGTGGTCAAAGATGAAGAAGAATTTTATAATCGATTATCTGATGCAGTGCAAACAGCCTTTTTTGAAGGAAAAGGTATTTACTATCTACAGGAATTAAATTCAGATAAAAGATTTACTTTTTCCAATAATTTCGAATTAGATGGTATTACTTTTCTAGAACCCAATGTACATTTGTTCAGTTTCAACAATCCTTATGGTGCTTGTCCCGTTTGTGAAGGATATGGAAACATTATAGGAATTGATGCAGAATTAGTCGTTCCAAACACTTCTCTTTCGATATTTGAAAATGCAATATTTCCTTGGAGAGGCGAAAGTATGGGCTGGTTTCGGGACGAATTGGTAAACAATGCCTATAAATTCGATTTTCCTATTCATAAACCTTTCTTTCAACTTACAGAAGATCAAAAAGACTTGATTTGGACAGGAAACAAATATTTTCAAGGACTAAATGACTTTTTCAAGGAACTCGAAGAGAAAAATTATAAGATTCAAAACAGGGTAATGCTTTCCCGCTACAGAGGTAAAACCAAGTGTCATGTTTGTAAAGGGAAACGTTTGAGAATCGAAGCTTCGTATGTTAAAATCAATGGAAAAACCGTGTCCGATTTAGTAGATCTACCAATCAAACACCTCGTTGAATTTTTCAAGAGCATTGATTTGGATGCATATGAAAAACAAATTGCCAAACGATTATTAATTGAAATCAATAATCGACTGTCTTTTTTAACCGAAGTTGGTTTGAATTATTTGACTTTAAACCGAAATTCATCAACACTTTCCGGAGGGGAATCCCAACGCATCAATTTGGCGACTTCATTAGGCAGTAGCCTTGTAGGATCCATGTACATTCTGGATGAGCCAAGTATAGGTTTACACCCAAAAGACACTGAACGCTTAATTAAAGTTTTACTATCGTTACGTGACCTTGGCAACACAGTAATTGTAGTGGAGCATGATGAAGATATTATGAAAGCCGCGGATATGATTATCGACATAGGCCCTGAAGCTGGAACCTTGGGGGGAAATCTAGTGGCACAAGGAACTTATAACGAAATTCTGAAATCAAGTTCTTTAACAGCTAAATATCTGAATGGAGATCTTGAAATAACAGTGCCAAAAAAGCGACGTCCTTTTAAAAATTTCATTGAAATAAAAGGGGCAAGAGAAAACAATCTACAGAATATAGATGTCATTTTTCCACTTGATGTCCTAACAGTAATTACAGGAGTTTCGGGTAGTGGAAAAAGTACACTTGTCAAAAAAATTCTTTTTCCTGCCATGCAGAAAAAATTAGATAATGCTGGAGAAAAAGCGGGGCAATTTAGCGAGCTTTCTGGTTCTTTTTCACAAATAAAACACATTGAATACGTTGATCAAAATCCTATTGGTAGAAGTTCTCGTTCCAATCCGGTAACCTATATCAAAGCCTATGATGATATTAGGGAATTGTATGCCAAAGAAAAACTTTCCAAAGTAAGAGGCTATCAAGCCAAGCATTTCTCTTTTAATGTCGATGGTGGAAGATGTGAAACCTGCAAAGGCGAAGGATCGATAAATGTTGAAATGGTTTTCATGGCTGATGTGCAATTGCCTTGTGAAACCTGTAACGGAAAACGTTTCAAAAAAGAAGTTTTAGAAGTCACTTATGATGGCAAAAATATTCATGACATCTTGACGATGACCATTGATGATTCCATTAATTTCTTTGAAAAAAATAAACAAACAAAAATCACACAAAAACTGCAACCTCTGCAAGATGTGGGCTTAGGATATGTTCAATTAGGACAGTCCTCATCTACACTTTCTGGCGGAGAAGCTCAACGTATAAAACTCGCTTCCTTTTTAGTTAAAGGGACTATCAAGGAAAAAGCGCTGTTTGTTTTTGATGAACCCACAACAGGATTACATTTTCATGACATTAAAAAGCTAATGGATTCCTTTGATGCTCTAATCGAAAAAGGACATTCCATACTCGTGATAGAGCATAATCTCGACTTAATAAAATGTGCTGATTGGGTTATAGACCTTGGCCCTGAAGGAGGCGAAAATGGAGGTTTATTACTCGCAGTAGGTACTCCTGAAGAAATCGTAAAAAACAAAAAATCAATTACTGCAAAATATTTAAAAGAAAAACTATAAAAAGTATGTAATTACTTTTAGCCCATCAAAAAAGCCACACACAATTAATAATTTGTGGTGGCTTTTTATGCATTATCCCTTTATATATTTATTCCAGAAGAATTGTTCGCTATTTTTAATCAACTCTAAATCTACAAGCAACTTAATATATTGCCACAGATTTACAGATTTTTTACTAATCCAATCCTATATTTTTTAAAAACGAAGTACGTCCCAGTTAATCTGCGGCAATCAAATAGTAAATCTAAGTCAAAAAAGGGATCAACCTAAATAGCATTTTTCTTCAAAAATCTTACCGTCCTCATCAATTGCTATCAATACTTTCTTGTCTTTGGAAGTAACTTGTGTCATATACAACCAAGGCAAAGACCACATCCCAAGCGTCACACAACAAAATAAAAAATTCAGACTATGATTTATTTTTTTTCCTTCTTTATATAAAATTGTAAAAGGTAATTTATCATTACGCTCCACAACTACAAATCCATTTTGAATTTTTCCAGAAATAATTTTTGTAAAGAGATTTAATCTATCTTGATTAATAAAATGCTTTTTCATATTTTTCGTATTAATTTAACACGTCTGTACAAATATTTGTGAACAGCACAAATTTAGGTCACATATAAGAAGCATACAATACCCACTTTTGGTGATATTGAAAAAATAATATCATAAAACACTGCATAACAACTAATTACAAAATATAAAAAATTAAACAGGTAAAAATAATCGTTAGAACGAATCAATTTTAAAAAAAAACAGTAATTTTCTCTCAAATAAAATTTCTTTCAAAAATAATTTAATACGAAATAGTATATTAAGTTTTATTTTTCTGATTTTACTGTAAAAGATGGGACTCTATACTCTTTATCAAGATAATCATTTGGAATAGTCGTTTTATTTCCGTCACGAAGAGAATTGTAATGTGGAGACATTATTTCTAGACCTGCCTCATTAAAACAATCCTGTATATTTTGGTGCAAATTGGAATAAACTAAAGGCTGTTGATTGGGATGTTTGGTATATGCATTTATTTCATACTCTACATAAAAATCATCCAAACCGGTTTGCAATACAAAAGGAGCTGGAACTTTTTCAAGTAAATCGGTTCTCAAAGCAGCCTCAATAAGCGCTTTGTGAATATCTTTCCACGAGCTATCATAACCAATAGTAATTTTAGTGTGAATTAATAATCCTTTGCCATTCTCACCGATATTCGCCGAATAATTAATCGAGGAACTTGACAAAACGGTGGCATTGGGAATTGTAATATCTTCTTGTTTTGTTGTACGAACACGAGTTACCAAAGCCGTTTTTTCTACAACTGTACCACTTACATCACCTATTTTTATAAAATCACCTATTTTAAAAGGTCTCATATAGGTTATTACTAATCCCGCTATCATATTAGCAATTGCATTGGAAGAGCCTAATGAAAATAAAATTCCAACAAATACAGAAACGCCTTGAAATATTGGTGAATTGGACCCTGGCAAATATGGAAAAATAATGACTATCATAAAGGCATAAATCAAAACCTTTATTATGTTAAAAGTAGGTTTGGCCCAATCGCTGTAAAAGCCTTCAATTTTAATCTGACCTTTCTGAATCTCATCGACAAAAAACTTAATAACTTTCAAAACATAACGAAATAATAGTACAATTACAAGTATGGAGATTAGATTGGGCAAAAAATCGAGAAAGCCCAGCAATGCAGCTTTGGCTGGAGAAAAAATCCATTTTAAAAGAGTAGTTGCATAAGCTTCCGTTTCTGGAAAAACACTAAAAATAGCTGGTAACGAAATATAAAATGTAAAAATTAAAACGACTATCCGGACCAACGATACAATCCTTAAAACGAATTCTAAATGTCTTTCTGGCGAAAAAACATAAGATTCCTTTATTTTTAATCCAGAAAAATACTTTTCTTGTCTTTTGATAAGAAAAAAACGAAGCCATCTAAACAATTTATTGATTGCAAATACGATTATAATTATTAAACTAATCAATAATAGTACGAGTCCTATCCTTTTTAGCCAGCTTTCAACTGCATTATTTTCTTTTTGAAAAAGTACAGTCCTTTGTATAATAGAAAGATTTTTTTGAGCCAAAGCAAAGTTACTGCTTCCAATTGTTTTTCCGTCCAGATCCGTAACAGACATAACAACAAAATCACTATTATAAACAATATCAACACCAAAGTCAGATTTGATAAGCCGTAACGAATCTTTCTTAAAAAAAGGGTCTTTATAAAGTAATACAATTCTACTGGCAATAGCATTGGCTCTATTCTCAGCATTAAACGAACCTATTTTATTATAAACAAAAAATAAGGTATCTCTAAAAGGGGTTACAGGAAAGCCTTTTAAACTAGGAGCATTTGGGTGCAACACATCAATTGCTACTTTATTGCTGTCCAAATTGATGCTATTATACTTTTGTCGCTGGGAAAACGCCAATATTGAACATCCGAGAAATAAATACAGAAGAGTCGTCTTAAAATTCATCATAGTCTAGAAGTTTTCCATTAATTCAAAAAAAGTTTCTAGCATTATTACAACATTAGAAGCTATACTTACAAATATAAAGAAACTAAGCTACAAAATTTTAAATATATCAAACAGAGAAATTTATGAATTTAATCCCACAATTGTAACTATTTATTTTTTTTGATTTTCAACATAACTTTATCCAAAGTTTGATTAATTTCTGGAGAAACAACAAACTTGTAATTGATAAATACATAGACAATAGTTACCAAAATTGATTTTAAACCTATAGCGATAAGTGGATTTATTGGAAATTTCCAATAATAAAATAACAAAAACACCACAAAAGTTATTCCTATAGAATACAATGTTTGTTTAGTGAAGGGATACAAATGCATACGTTTTACAACAAAAAGTAATTTAGCTAAACTATAACAAGTGATAGACAACAAAGTAGCGAATGCAGAACCGATAATTCCAAATAATGGAATAAAAATCATGTTTAATACCACTGTCAAAACCACCAACCCAACTCCCAAAAACAATACGGCTCGATAATACTTTGAATTAAAAATAATCGCATTATTATTTCCCAATATCAAATCAAAATATTTAGATAAACCAATCATGAATACTACAGTAATTCCGCCACTGTAATCTTTTGGCACTAATTCGTATAACTGATTGATATTAACAAAAATACAAAGCATTACAAACCCACCCACAATTTGCAGATTGATGGAAGTTTTTTTATACAAATTATTCAACTCATCATGTTTGTTTTCATGCATCAGTTTTGCAGTAATGGGATATACAATTTGATGCATTGCACGACTCGGAACTGATATAACCAAAGCTATATATGTAGCAACTGAATAATAAGCAATGTTTTCAATCTTCATATATTGGTTCAGCATTATTTTGTCCCCATCCAACAATAAATTGGCCACACTACCCGACAGAATAATATAAAAAGTGTAAACCAAAATATCTTTTACATTTTCTGGAATAACAAATTGAAAAACGGGCCTTTTTATGTAAAAAGCATAAAACATGGTAACTATCAATGCTAATAAATAAATACCCGCAGTAACATAAACAAACTGCACTACAGTTATCCAATGATAATATACTCCAATTAAAGTAATCAATGAAAACAAACGCAAGCCCACTTCCTTTATGAAATTTCCAAAAACGGAATGCATATGGACTCTTGCCCACGCATAAAATATCTCGAAATAAGCCATGCACAAACCAGTGAATGGAATCAGTAAAATAAATGTTTTAACGACAGGGTTTTTCTTTGAAACAAAAGCTAAGATATCGTCAAAGAAAAAGAAACCTATTATGGCTAATGGAATACACATCAGCAACGGAAATAAAACCGTAAAAGACAAAAACTGGGAACGTTCCTTTTCAGTCTGATACTGAGCATAAAATTTTACCAACGTATTTTGCATCCCGATTGCAAACAAAGGCATAATCACGTTTGCAGCCGAAAGTATATAATTAGTTAAAGCATAGTAAGTGGCTCCCAGAAAAATTGGATATAAATACAATGTATTAATGGCTCCAATTCCAAAACCTATATAAGTTATTATCGTATTTTTTAATGACTGATTTAATACTATGCCCATTAATAGGAGTTTAAGGTTTAGAAGTTTAAAGTTGGATTACCTTAAATTTTCGAATTAATCAATTGCGCCAATTCCTTGGTCAAATTTTTTCTGAAATACTTTTGCAAACCTACACCATACGATTGTAATTTCCCTTCCAAAAACTGATTATAATAAGAGACGATCGTGTTTTTCAATTTTTCTTTTTCAGTATACTCAAAAAACACTCCTGTATTGGTGTCTGTTATTATCTCAGCAAAATCAGAATCTTTTGGACCAATAGCAATAATTGGTCTATTGGAAACCATATATTCGAATAGTTTGCCAGGAATAATACTTTTCGTTTCTTCTGAATTTATTTCGATAAGTAATAAAACCTGAGAATTTCTTTGATGTGACACTGCTTCAGAATGGAACACATATCCAAGATTATTTAGATACGAATTCAAATTAAACTGCGAAATGGTATCCAATACTTCCTGACTGACAGCCCCGATTAATTTAAGCTCCAAATGAGACTTAAAATCTGGGATTTCCTTTAATAACTCAGCCAAAGATTCCCATAATATGGCTGGATTTCTTTCCGAAAGAAAAGAACCGATATGAGCAAGACTAAATTTTGAATCCAAAATACTTTTTGTTACCGACTCTGTATCATAACCATTGGTAATAACCACAATTGGTTTATTGGTTATTGCTTCAAATTCGGTTTTGGTTGTCTTACTGGTAACGATAATAGTATCAGCTGTATTCAAAACTCGATATTCAAGCGCTTTGTGTTTTCTTTCTGCTCTAGTTGATAATCGCAATGATTTGTGATATCCAATAGTTGTCCAAGGATCACGAAAATCAGCAAACCAAGTAACTTTCATTTTTTGCTTTAAAACTAGTCCTATCAAATGCAAACTATGTGGTGGCCCCGAAGTAATTATAGTATCTATATTATTTTCGGCAATATATTTTTCTAAATACGTAACTGATGGCTTTACCCAAAAAACTCGTGCATCTGGAATAAACAAGTTTCCTCTAATCCACAATAATGTCTTGTCAAGAAAAGTTTGCTTCTTTTGGTTTGGAATAATACCCGAACTTATTTTTTTGGTTTTATTCTTAGAAAAAACAGATGCCATTTGATATGGTTCGAAAATTTTGTGCTTTAAAATTATTGCCTTCTCCGAAACTTCTTTTTCCAAATTCGTATCAACTATTGGATAGGTCGGATTCTCAGGAATGTAAACGATTGGCTGAATATCAAAATCAGGCAAATATTTTACAAACTTAAGCCAACGCTGAACGCCAGGCCCTCCTGCTGGCGGCCAATAATAAGTTATAATGAGGATTTTTTTTAATTCTGGTTTCAATTTTTTCTTTTGTTGATTAAAGTAGATATACATAGCAACGCATATCTACAATACTTCTCTACACTTCACCACTTTTCTTTTTCTCAAAGTACAACCCACCAACCAAAAGAAATAACATCCCAATACAACTAACAAGTGTTATTGCACTTCCTGTTTTCACCACTTGGGGTTCAAATTTAAATTCTATAGTGTGTTTTCCTGGTGGAACCACTATCGCTCTCAAAGTATAATCAGCTCTCATGATTGATGTCTCTCTACCATCGACAAAAGCTTTCCAACCTTTTTCATAATACATCTCAGAAAAAACGGCCAAACCTTCTTTGGCATTATTTGAAGTATATTTTAAATCATTTGGTTGATATGAATCCAAAGTTATTGTCGCCGAACTGTCTTTGGCGAAAGCCTTATTCTTAATATCTTTAAACTCATTTTCATTAATAACAGCTACTTCTTTCGAATTGAATTTATCCAAGGCTTTCATCTCTTGGTCTGAATTCTTAACTAGATTTACTTGACTTACAAACCAAGCGTTTCCATTGGCATCAGGATTGATAATTGGATGTTCCTTACCTTCTTTATCGGTTTGAATAACATACTTAACATTTAACATATTAAGTATTTCTAAATTATTTTTGGCAATTTGATAATCAAATAATTGTTGCATTCTTTTAGGTCTTACTGCACTATATCCACCAATCGCTTTATGAAAATACGATGTTCTTCCTTGCATCAAACCCTGAATATCAAACACACGGTAATTTGTTGGATCTTTTAAGATTTCTGTATCTGTTGGTGTTTCCTGAAATGGAACTTCCACTTCTCTAGCATTTATAAAATCTTTGTTGGATACATAATTTTTATCGACGAAGAACAAGTCGGAAACCATAAACAGACCAACCAAGATGATAGCTGTATTTTGTGCAATTTTATTTTTTATAAATAGCCACAACGTACCGGCCGAAATCAGAATAAAAAATCCAGAACGCAATAAGTCGGCACTGTATAATGATTTACGATCGGCTTTAAGAGCATCAACAAAACTCGGACCATAACTTTCGATTAAATAACTGTCGCTTGCCCCCGAAAAGCTGAATAAACTTTTAGACAAAAACAAAACTATAATAAGTCCTAAACCTATAGCTCCCGATTGCAATAAGGGTTTTAATTGCTTTTCTTTTTCCAATTTAAAAAAAGATTGCAAACCCATGATAGCCAAAACAGGAAAACACAATTCCAAAATAACTTGAATAGACGATACCGCTCTAAACTTATTGTACATAGGAATATAGTCGATGCAAAAATCCGTCAACGCGGGGAAATTTTTTCCCCAAGAAAGAATTAAGCTTAAGAATGCCCCGCTAAGGAATACATATTTAATTTTCCTATCATCAATGAACAAAGCCAAAATTCCCAAAAAGAAAACCACCGCTCCTATATATGCTGGTGCAGATACTATAGGCTGATCTCCCCAGTAGGTTGGCATCGCCGTTACAAAATCGGCAGCTTGTGCTTCTGGAACTCCTTGCGAAATCATAAACTCAAACATACTACTGTCTGTACCTACTTTTTCATTATTAGAACCTCCAAATAATCGAGGTGCAATCAAGTTAAAACTTTCGGCAATACCATAACTGTATTCCGTGATATAATCACGAGTCATAGCGCCATCAGTAGTGCTTTTTGAACCGTCAGGATTGAAGCTTAAATCACTTTTTCCTCGGATACTAAAATTAGCATATTCCACTGTTGCCAATAGATTAGTAGCATTGGCGCCAATGGCTATAATTCCAGCACCAATAAGTGTTCCTAGTGAATACAATAGAGATTTATACTCCTTTGATTTGATTCCTTCATAAATAAAATACCCGGAAAGAATCAACAACAATATCAATAAATAAAAGGTCATTTGAAAGTGATTGGCATTTACTTCCAAGGCTACTGCAAACATTGTGAGCAAACCACCCAAAATATATTTCCGTTGAAAAACCATTACAAAACCAGCCACAACCATTGGCATATAGGCAATCGCGTGTGCTTTGGCATTGTGCCCAACTCCTAAAATAATAATTAAGTAGGTCGAAAAACCAAAAGCTAATGCACCAAAAAAGGCTTTAAGTGGATCTGCTTTTAGTACCAACATCAAAATATAAAAACTAAGAAAATAGAGGAATAGATAATCTGCTGGACGTGGCAAAAAACGAAGTACATCATCGATAGCACCAACATAATCGTGAGGATATTTAGCTCCTAATTGATAAGTTGGCATTCCTCCAAAGGCAGAGTTTGTCCAATAAGGCTCTTCATGATACGTCGCTCTAAAATCGTTCTGTTCTTTGGCCATCCCCGTGTATTGGGCAATATCCGATTGGAAAATTTGTTTTCCCTGTAGAACCGGAAAAAAATAAAGTGTAGAAACGAGGACAAAACCAAGTATGGCCAGTGCGTGCGGAAAGAACTTTTGAAGTTGCTTCATTATAAAAATTTAGATTTTAGAATTCAGATTTTAGAGTCTAATATTACGACAAAAAAAATCTAAATACTCAATATGGTTTTGGGTTATTTATTTTTTAGTCCTTAAAATTTGCATTTCATAGAACTCAATAATACGAATTTGAACTTTCAGATTGGGACTTTTACTGTTTAATCAATCTCTTCATAATCGACATAATCCCCAACTTTTTTGGTTTCGCGAGGATTTTTACTATTGGCTGTATCGATTATAATTTCATCATTGTTTGGTGTTTTTTTCCAAGTTGTTTGTTGAGAACGCTGCTGCTGTTGCTGAAAATTTTGACCTGCCTTTTCCACTACCTTTTTTACTACTATAGGCAAAAACAACTTGGCCAAAAATTTAAAAATATAATAGAAAGCTATCATGTAGAATATCATTTCTATAAAACCCGAAAAAGAGGCTGTTTGCATAATCAAATATTTTTTGGCAAAATTAATAAATCAATATGGAAACTTCGGAGCAATTTGAAAATATCATTCTTAAAGAAATGATAAAATAAAGAGAAAACCACTCAAAATCGTATAAAAAGTATAGAAATCGACTTTCATATCCTCGGAGCAAAAAAAAGCATTAAACATAAAAACAGTTTTTTTACTCCTTTTTTTAACAAAAACACATGAATCATGACATAATTTCACAGTAAAAAAGCAAATCAAAAATTAAAAAAGCAAATTAAAAAACATAATAATCTGATTATCAAAAGCTAATAAAAACCTAATTCTTAAAATAGCATTAGTTTATATGGATTATAAACAGTAATTTTGCACCCTATTTTAAAAATATATATGAATAAATTTGAACAATTAGGATTGAGTGAATCGTTACTGAAGGCGATTTTAGATCTAGGATTTGAGAATCCGACCGAAGTACAGGAGAAAGCGATTCCCCTATTATTGGAAAAAGACACAGATTTAGTTGCGTTGGCTCAGACAGGGACAGGGAAAACGGCAGCATTTGGTTTTCCAGTTATTCAGAAAATTGATGCCAACAATAGAAATACGCAAGCATTGATTTTATCTCCTACACGTGAATTGTGTTTGCAGATTACCAACGAGCTTAAAAACTACTCTAAATACGAAAAAGGTATTAATGTAGTAGCAGTTTACGGTGGGGCTAGCATTACAGAACAAGCGAGAGACATTAAGAGAGGCGCACAAATTATAGTAGCGACTCCAGGTAGAATGCAAGATATGATTAATAGAGGATTAGTAAACATCTCTCAAATTAACTATTGCATTCTTGACGAAGCAGACGAAATGTTGAACATGGGATTCTACGAAGACATCGTAAACATCCTTTCTACTACGCCTGACGAAAAAAGCACATGGTTGTTTTCTGCAACTATGCCTGCTGAAGTGGCACGAATTGGAAAACAATTCATGACTGATCCTATTGAAATTACAGTAGGTACTAAAAACTCTGGTTCAGCTACCGTATCACACGAATTTTACCTAGTAAACGCGCGTGATCGTTACGAAGCTTTGAAACGTTTGGCTGATGCTAATCCAGACATTTTCTCAGTAGTTTTCTGTAGAACAAAACGTGACACACAAGCTGTTGCCGAGAAATTAATCGAAGACGGATACAGCGCTGCTGCATTGCACGGAGATTTATCTCAAGCACAACGTGACGGTGTAATGAAATCTTTTAGAGGAAGACAAATCCAAATGCTAGTTGCAACTGACGTTGCTGCTCGTGGAATTGACGTTGACAATGTAACTCACGTAGTAAACTATCAATTACCTGATGAAATCGAAACTTACAATCACCGTTCAGGTCGTACTGGTCGTGCTGGTAAATTAGGAACTTCTATCGTAATTGTTACAAAAAGTGAATTGCGTAAGATTTCATCTATCGAAAGAATCATCAAACAAAAATTCGAAGAAAAAACAATCCCTTCTGGAATTGAAATCTGCGAAATCCAATTGCTACACTTAGCCAATAAAATTAAGGATACTGAAGTTGATCACGAAATTGACAACTACTTACCAGCTATCAATAATGTATTGGAAGGTTTATCAAAAGAAGAATTAATCAAGAAAATGGTATCGGTAGAATTTAACCGTTTTATTGCTTACTACAAAAAGAATCGTGACATCTCTAGCCAATCTGGCGAAAGACGTGAGCGTGACGATAGAGATGGAGCTCCAAGAGAAAATAACAATGGTGGTGCTACAAGATACTTTGTAAACATCGGCTCAAGAGACAATTTCGATTGGATGTCATTAAAAGACTACTTAAAAGAAACATTAGACTTAGGACGCGATGACGTTTTCAAAGTAGATGTAAAAGAAGGTTTCTCTTTCTTCAACACAGATCCAGAACACACGGATAAAGTAATGGAAATATTGAACAACGTACAATTAGAAGGACGTCGTATCAATGTTGAAATCTCCAAAAATGATGGTGGCGGAAGACGTGATCACAACGGAAGAAGTTCTGGTGCTGGTTTTGGTGGCGGAAGAAGTTCTGCTCCAAGAAGAGAAGGAAGTTTTGCTCCAAGAAGAGAAGGATCAGGCGGATTTAGAAACGACAGAGGTTCTGCTCCTAGAGAAGGTGGTTTCAGATCTGAAAGAAGTTCAGCTGCTCCAAGAAGAGAAGGTGGTTTTTCATCTGACAGAGCTTCGAGAGAAGGTTCTTCAGAAAGAGCACCAAGACGCTCTGAAAGCTTTGGCGATTCTTCAAGACCAAGAAGACCAAGAAGAGACTAATACAATAAGCAATTCAAATATAAATCTCCCGAACATTCGGGAGATTTTTTTTTACCATACATTGGCATTAACGAAAACCTCATTAAAAAAAGGCCTATTAAGCTTAACAATATTTGCAGTTTGTTAATTTTCTTATAATTATAAGGGAACAACAAAATATTTAATCCCGTTTTACTACTTTTAAAGTTTTAAATCAGTTTATGAAATATTTTGTACTTTTTTTATTTTTAGTTACCTCCATAAGTTCAGTAGCACAAACCACTGAGATTCCAACAAAAATCTCCGGTACTATTATCACCGACAACACAGGTACCCCTTTAGCCGGCGTAAATATCATCAACATTAATCAGGTTACAGGAACCACTACAGACAACAAAGGATACTTTGAACTGGCAGTTACCCAAAGTGATACCTTACACATAACTCTTCTTGGCTACGAATCCTTACGTGTTCGCGTTACCAATGACTGGATAAAAAACAAAAAAACGACTATCCAACTAACCCAAAAAGCAATTCCGCTACACGAGGTTGTGATAAGTCCATATTACCTAACTGGTTATCTTGAAATCGACTCCAAATTAATCCCTATAAAAGAAGACTACCGTTATAGCATTTCCGGCTTAGGCCAAGGTTACGAAGCTGGACAATACGCACCCGAAGCATTTGGAAAAGTATTGGGTTCCATATTTAATCCCGCCGATATGCTTTACAATTTCTTCGGAAAAAGGCCCCAGCAACTCAAAAAACTTCGAGAAATGCGAAAGGACGACACCGTCAGAAACCTTCTGGAAACCAAATACGACAGAGAAACTATTTCATTACTTCTTGGCGTTTCCCAAGATGAAATTGCCGAAATATTAAGCAGATGCAGTTACTCCGAAGCTTTTATCAAATCCGCAAATGACCTTCAAATCATGGATGCCATAAGCGGTTGTTACGAACAGTACAAAATCCTGAAGAAAAAATAGCCAAGAATTATCTAATTTCTGATTATTTAGGCGTGCCACCATCAAGAAAAGGGACCTACTCATTGAACAACGGTGAGTCGGTCCCTTTCCTTTATGCTGTCGGGCTATCCGCGCTACTTTGGTAGCTTGCTTCAAATGAAATTCACTGAACTCCTATAAAAATAAATATATGGTGAAGTAATCCCTCACGCTCACGTAAACCAAGAACTTTAACAAAAAATATTTATTTATATGGTGCTGAAAACGTATTTAAAGACATTCAAATCAATCTTTTTTATGTTGTTGTTCTATTTGATTTTGACTACTATTAATCATCGTGTCTCCCTCACTTAACCCGTTCGACATCCCGACCATAAAAGCAGTAATAATCAGAATAAATTTTCTTTTTGCCCAAAGAATAGGCTGTTTAGATTTCTCCAAACGCGTTTTATTATTATGTTTATACATTTTGTAAATGATAAATGATTATACATTTGTTTTATCAACTTATGCATAGAATTGCATAAATGCATAGAAAATTAATGTCTAGGCTATGTATAAACTTTTATATGAGTTTCTCGAAGTAATCATCTCATTTATAAAGATGGATTGAGTTGTAATTGATCTTAACTCTTGATAAAGTAGTGTTCTTGTTTTTAAAAGAACTCGAATTTGAAAACTATAAATATCCTTAAATTCGAGACAAGCAAAAGGAATTGAAAAGGAAGTTTTTTTAGGTGAATTCACCTGACCGAATACATATAAATTGGAACCGTTATTAATCGATTCGCTTCTGAGAATTACATTCGAAAATTGATAATAATCTACTGAATTTGATTGTGAATATAAAGCACAATCATTAACCATCTGACCAAAAACCAGAAAAAGATAAATCAGATATTTAAAATATTTTTTCAATCTATTTAATTCAAATTATCGATTTTAGTAAAATTGGAAACTTTGCCGCTCAATATTTTTCCCTTCACAAAAACACAAATAAAACTGACAATTCCAGTCTTAAAATTTCAATAGCAATACTAAAACGCACTTCTAACTAAAATAGTTTTTTGAGTTTTGAAATTTGTAATTGCTATTGAAATTGAATTTCATTTTTTTGGATTTTCTTCATAATACCTCGCTTCAATCCTCTTAATATCCTTAATCGACTTTTTAGCCCAATCCAATCTCTTCCCCAAAATTTCTTCTTCAGTCATTTCCCAAGCGATATCTGAATTCCGCAACCTATTAGTCAGATTCTGAATAATAATCGATGCCGAAACAGAAATATTCAAACTCTCTGTAAAACCCACCATCGGAATTTTAAGAAAACCATCTGCATTTTGAAGAATCTCTTCCGATAATCCATCTCTTTCAGTTCCAAAAAACAAAGCACTGGGTTTGGAAATATCAAAATCCTCTAGCAAACAATCATTCTCATGTGGTGTAGTGGCAATAATTTGATATCCTTTATTTTTTAATGTGTCTATACAATTCTTAACACTGTCGTAAGTCGAAATATCTACCCATTTTTGGGCACCCATCGCAATTTCCTTATCGATTCGTTTACCATAACGTTCCTCAATGACATGCAATTCCTGAATCCCAAAAACCTCACAACTACGCATCACTGCACTAGCATTATGCATCTGAAAAACATCTTCCACAGCAATCGTAAAGTGTTTTGTCCTAGTTTTTAATACTCTCAAAAAATTTTCTTTCCTGTTATCAGTTAAAATATTCTCAAGAAAATCAAGATAATCCAAATCAATCATCGCTCATTATTTTTTTGGCAAAAATACTAAAAAAGAGTAGTTTTATAATCTAATGTTTTACAGATGAAAAAGAAATTAGTGGTTCTTACCGGAGCCGGAATTAGCGCCGAAAGCGGTATCAAAACATTTCGCGATAGTGATGGATTATGGGAAGGTCATAATGTAATGGATGTTGCCACTCCCGAAGGCTGGCGCAAAAATCCAGCATTGGTACTTGATTTTTATAACCAAAGACGCCAACAATTAAAAGACGTACAGCCCAATTTAGGTCATCAGATTTTAGCTGAATTGGAAAATGATTTTGACGTTTACATCATCACGCAAAATGTGGATGATTTACACGAACGAGCAGGAAGTACAAACATCACCCATTTGCATGGCCAATTATTAAAAGTGAGAAGTTCCAAAAATGAAAACTATATCTTGGATTGGCCAAACGATTTGAATTTTGGCGATGTGGACCAACAAGGAAATCAACTTCGTCCACATATTGTTTGGTTTGGCGAACAAGTCCCAGCACTGGAGGAAGCAATAGAAATCACAGAACAAGCCGACTATTTTGCAGTTATTGGCACTTCATTACAGGTTTATCCAGCAGCAGGTTTAATTGATTTTACTCCAAAAAAAACTCCTATTTATTATATCGACCCAAAACCCATAAAAATACCAAATCTTAGAAATCCTATTGAAGTAATTCCGAGTATCGCTTCAGAAGGCGTGCGAATTTTAAAAGAAAAACTGCAAACTAATCTATAACAACTTTATCAAACGAATTCAACAATCCCAAGTCCAGAACAGTACTTTGATGATTTTCACTTTGTGAATACATTGATTTAAATTTGGCTCCATAAACAACTTCTTCAAAAACATAAGAAGTCCGAGTTGCAACCGTAGTACTGAACATATCATCAAATGTTTTGATAATTACAATAATTTCACCTGAAATCGATTCATAATCTGAGGCAACCAATCCATACAAAGGACTTTCACTAGTAATTGGATGAACCAATGTCCAACTCAGTGCAAGTGAATTTATTTTTTGATATTCCAAATCCAAAGTGTAAAATTTATTCGTCATAACTCCATTCTCCTCAATTTTCATTCCAAGAGTTACATTGACTTCCGCATCAATGTAATTGGTGTTTTTATAAGGAGCGAGTCTAAACATTAATGCCTTACCATCATTAAAAGGAGCAATAATGGCGTGGTGGGAAAATTTCAAAAAAATAGAAGGTTTACTAAATCTTCCAAAAAACAAACCCGTGGCAATGGCAAAACTCAACAACCCCATCAAAGCTTCGGCAGAAGACAAGGCACTCGTATAAAAACCTGTTGGACTGATATGCCCATACCCTACTGTGGTAAACGTTTGGGCACTAAAAAAATAAGCCTGCCCAAATTGCACCCACACATCATCGTTCGTTTGAATACCATTAAGATGCTCAATACCAATACCAAAATAAAGCAATGCAAATACAAAATTTATCGTAATATAAAACAACAAGAGAATCGAAAGAAACTTCCAGGAAGACATATCCAGCATGGTGTGGTACCAACTGATTCTGTCCAAAAATCCTATACCTTTTTTAACTGTATTTGCAGAGCCATCCTTATTAATAAAACGACCACCATAACTAGATGCGCTGGCACCAAATCCAGTATTGACTAGAGATTTTGCTTTTAAATTCAATCGATTAAATAATGCCATATTTCAATTCCTTATTAACTGCAAATTAGGCAATAAATTCTACTTAACAATAACATAAATTCTTACCTGATTCTGATAAAAAACTAAAGAAATGGATTCAAAATTTAATACTCAAAAAGGTTCAAAATAATTTCAAGAAAGAATCAGAAATCAAAGTCATTCCAGATTTACTTATTTCTGAAAGCAATGGTGTAGACGAATCCATGAGTAGATTATTAGGCCTAAACTTATGGAAATGATGAATACTGATAAAAGTAAAGAAAACACTAAAAAGGGAGAATAAATCTCAATCCCTTTTCACAAAAAATCTGCCGTAACTGGCAGATTTTTTTTATTTAAAGAGGACTTGTCTTCTAAATAACCTCTCTTAAATTTTCCTAATAAGACAGCTAAAATTGTAAAAAAACACCTTTTAACGAAAAATAAAAATAATTTTTACCTAAAAAGTTAAAAAAATGAAAAAAAAGTTATATTTGTCTTTCCTAAACTAATCCAAAATTTAACCAAACACCACAAAATCATGAACTTAAAATTATCCTTAATCATTGTTCTTCTAACATTTTCCGAAAGTTTTTTTGCACAAGAATCCAAAAATGAAGCTGTAAGTGCAGAAAGTTCTTCTACAATTGCTGCTAAAACAGAAACTGCACCAATTGATTTTAAAAAACAAATGCAAGATTTAAAAGATCAAGAAAAAGCTTATTTAGCAAAAATAGAAGCAGAAAAAAAGGCAGCCACTGATGCCAAAGTAGCCGAAGAAAAAGCTGCTAAAGCAAAAGCCGAAGCCGACAAAAAAGCAGCAGAACAAGCCAAAATAGCAGCAGCAAAAGAGGCCGCTATAGCTGCCAAAGTAAAAGCTGAAGCTGAAGCTAAAGGCGCAGCTGAAGCTAAAGAAGCTGCAAAAATAGCAGCTATCGAAGCAAAAGCGAAAGCAGAAGCTGACGCAAAAGTTGCCAAAGAAGAAGCTATCGCCGCTAAAGCAAAAGCTGAAGCTGATGCAAAAGCAGCCAAAGAAGCGGAAAAATTATCTAATGAAAAAATAGCCGCGTACCAAAAAGAAGCAGAAAAAGCCAAAGATGCTCAAGAAAAGTTATATAAAGATGTTGAAAAGCTAAAAAAAGAAAAAGAAGAAGCTGATCAAAAATTAGCAGAGTCTGCAAAATTAGCATTGCAGAAATCTACTCTATTAGAAGAACAAATTGCAAAAGCAGAAGCTGAAGCTGCTAAAAAAGCAGCAGCCGATGCTAAAATAGCGGCAGAAAAAGAGGCCAAATAAAATTAACACCAAAAATAAACCAAACCAAATCAAAACTAACTTTTATCCAATTTTAAATAAAAAAATCCGTTTTATAAGCGGATTTTTTTTATTTAAACACACTACAACAAGACCATTTAAAACCAACAGTCTCCTTTTTAAAAATGTTTATCTTTGCTCAAAAATAAATACCATGCAACATATAATTGATCGTTTTGTAAGCTATGTAACCATAGACACCGAGTCAGACGCAAGCTCAAACACTACACCCAGCACAGCCAAACAATGGGATTTAGCCAATAAATTGGTTGAAGAATTAAAAACCATTGGACTCCAAGATGTCTCCATTGACGACAAAGCCTATATCATGGCAACATTACCTAGCAATGTAGATCATGAAGTACCTACAATTGGATTCATTTCACACTTTGATACTACCCCTGATTTCACTGGTGCAAATGTAAAACCACAAATTGTTCCCAATTATGACGGTAAAGACATTGTGTTGAATGCCGAAAAAAATATCATCCTCTCCCCTTTTTATTTCAAAGATTTATTGCAATATAAAGGGCAAACACTTATCACGACAGATGGAACAACCCTACTTGGTGCCGATGACAAAGCAGGAATTACCGAAATTGTAACCGCAATGGAATTCCTGATTAACAATCCTGAAATCAAACACGGAAAAATCAGAATTGCATTTACACCCGATGAAGAAATAGGTCGCGGCGCTCATCATTTCGATGTTCAAAAATTTGGAGCTGAATGGGCTTATACGATGGACGGAAGCCAAGTTGGCGAATTGGAATATGAAAATTTCAATGCTGCAGGTGCCAAAATAATTTTCAAGGGAAAAAGCGTTCACCCTGGTTATGCCAAAGGAAAAATGATCAATTCCATGCTAATAGCCAATGATTTCATCAATGAACTACCTAAAGACGAAACTCCTCAAGAAACTAAAGGTTACGAAGGTTTTTTTCATGTTCATCATTTATCGGGAAGTATTGAAGAGACAATATTAGAACTAATTATTCGCGATCATAACAAATTTAAATTTGAAAAACGCAAAGACTTAATTACCAAAATCACTAAAAAATTCAACAAGCGATTTGCCAAAAAATTTGGAGAAGACATTGTTATTGCAGAAGTTAAAGATCAATATTACAATATGAAAGAAAAGGTGCTCCCTGTAAAACATATTGTCTTTATTGCCGAAAAAGCAATGAGAGAACTTGGTATTAAACCACTCATAAAACCGATTCGAGGAGGAACCGACGGATGCCAATTGTCTTATAAAGGATTGCCTTGCCCAAATATCTTTGCTGGCGGACATAATTTTCATGGAAAATACGAATACGTTCCGGTGGAAAGTATGCAAAAAGCTGTAAATGTCATCGTACGAATTGCCGAATTGACCGCCAAAGGCGACTATTTAAAAAAAGAAACCGTGTCCAAAAAACGCTAAAACCTTTCTTTTTCTATGACTCAAAACGATCAATGGGAAACCGAAATAGATCTTTTAAAAACAATTATATCCAAAACTGAATTGGTTGAAACCAACAAATGGGGCGGTTGCGTGTACGTATACAACAACAAAAATGTAATTGGAGTTGGAGGATTCAAAAATTTTTTTACACTTTGGTTTTTCAACGGTGCATTTTTAAAAGATGAAAAGAAAAATCTGATTAATGCTAACGAAGGAGTTACCAAATCATTGAGACAATGGCGTTTTACATCCAAGGAAGAAATTAACGAAATAGAGATTTTAGACTATATTCAGGAAGCTATAGAAAATGAAAAAGAGGGAAAAATAATCAAGCCTGAAAAAACAAAAACTGAAACTAAAATACCAACACTATTGCAAAACGAATTAGATTCTGATAGCGATTTAAAAGAAGCTTTCCTGAAATTCAGTCCTTATAAACAAAAGGAATTTGTGGAGTATATAGAAACAGCAAAACGCGAAGAAACTAAACTTTCCAGAATTGAAAAGATAAAACTAATGATTTTAAACAATATTGGTTTAAATGATAAATACAGATAGTTAAGTAAAATTCCAATACAGAAATCTCAAATTCCATCGCATCGGAATTTGGGATTTTTTTGTTCAAAGCGCTAATTTTTTCGCCTCTATAAACTAAATCTAACCATTTAAAAATCAGCAAAATATTAACATTACAACTTCCAAATATTCATTATATTTGTTAATACAAAACCGACAATTAATTAATGCCAAATGATTTAGAAGAACACAACTCCACGTCTTGAATACAAATAAAGTAATTAATAACCCATCAATAGTACTATTATGATAGAAAAAAAAGACGAAAAAGCAATTCCAGAAAAAGTAGTCAGTCCCGATAAGGCAAAAGAAGAAAAACCAGAAATTAGTAAACCTGCCGTTGTAAAACCGAGAACAACAAGATCAACCGTTGCCAGAGCAACAACCACAAAGCCCACAACTGTAAAAACAGTGGTACCTAAGACAACAACAACTGTTGCAAGTGCCAAAACAAAACCGACAGTTGTAAAATCAACTGCTACACGAAGCACAACAAGGTCCAGCAGAGCCAAAGTCACTGCCCCTGCAACTGGAATTGTAAAAAGCGACATTAAAGTCCCTACTGCTGGAAAAACGGAAACAGAAGCAGCATCTGTAATAACTCAAGAGGAAGATAAAAAGAAAAAGAAAAAAAAATCAAAAATGAAGGAAAAAGAAAAAGAGAAAGCAAAAAAAGCCAAGGCTAAAGAAAAAGCCAAGAAAAAAGCAAAAAAAGCTAAGAAATTAAAAAAAGAGAAAGCAAAAAAAGCCAAGCTAAAAGCTAAAATCAAAGAGAAAAAAGCTAAAGCTAAAGCTAAAAAAGCCAAAAAGAGTAAGAAAAAATAATACTGAATTCCAAATAAAAAAATCCCAAATTCCAATTAGAAAATCGGAATTTGGGATTTTAAATTTTATAGTTTCTTGACTACTCTTTTTTATTCAAAGTTGCACTTAATTCCATAGAAATTGAAGAACGCTCCATTTTCAATTTTCCAGCCATTGTTTCAATAACTACAGTAGAATCAGCAATTTCTGATATCTTCCCGTGAATACCACTTTTGGTAATTATTTTATCCCCTACTTTCAAAGCGCTTTCAAATTCTCTTTCGTTTTTTGCACGTTTTTGTTGCGGTCTGATCATAAAGAAATAAATAACCACAAACATTAATAGAAATGGTAAAAACTGTTGTAATTGTCCCATAATTTAAAATTTAGTTTTTGTTAATTGTTTTTATTTTATTGTAAAATTTAGAATTTAATTTTTACATCAAACCTCTTCCGATTTTCACAATTCTTTTATTTGCTTCAAGCTCTTTTACCAAATTATCTAATATTCCATTGATAAAAATACTACTCTTTGGTGTTGAATACTCTTTGGCCAATTCCAGATACTCATTCAAAGTTACTTTCACTGGGATAGAAGGGAATTTCAAGAACTCACATATAGCCATTTTAAGGATAATAGTATCAATTTCGGCAATACGTTCACTGTCCCAATTTGGTGTTTTGTCAACATATTCTTTGGCCAGTTCGGTTTCGTTTAAAACTGTTTTTCTAAACAAATCTTTTACATAAGCCTTATCTTCATTGTCCTTGTATAATTTCGGAACTCTGAAGTTATCGTCTTCGCCTTGTTTAATTGCCTTTAACTGTTTGATGATATGAGTGTTTACCAAAGGAATATCGTCAATCCAAGTCAATTTATCATCTTCCAGATATTCATATAATTTTTCGTTAGGAACAATAACATCCGTAAATATATCAACGATAAAATCTTTGTCTTCTTCAAAAGTGTTTACCTCGTTACTCATGTATTTAGCATACAAGTCACTTTCTTTTATAGCATTCAAAAGAAGAATAATATAATCATCATTTAAAGTCCAATTGTTAATCGAACGATTTTCTAGAGCTATGCTAAGGGAATTATTTTCGGCAAGAATTTGAAAAATACTGTTTTTAATGAATTTTTCATTTGGATTACGCTCTTCTTTAGTAGCCAAATGTTTTTGGCTCGACAGATGTAAAAAAACAGTTTCCTTTTTACATATTTCTATCAGCGAAGAAAGCATGATAAGGTATAAATCTTGAATGGCGTCAATACTATAAAAAAGAAATTTTTCTTCTTTTTCCAGATTATCAGAACCGTTTTGATGCATCGCATAAATGGATTGCATGACTTTAACGCGGATGTGTCTTCTATTTACCACCTTGTAAGAACTTTTTAAATTAGTTTGCAAAACTAAGAATTTCATCGCTCAAATGAAAATTTATAGCTGCTTTATTTGATATAGTTTTCAGTCGCAGTCGCAGTTTTCAATTGAACATAAAATTAAAGTCCCAATTTTCAATCCAAAATTAGGATCTCAAACTGGGACTATAAACTGTAAACTGTAAATTATTTTTTACTGTTTTCTATCTTTCTTAAATCGATACGATTCTGTGCAATAGTCAAAGCAGCTTGATGAGTCGTTATACCATTTGCAACAGCGTAATCAAAAATTTCCAATGTCGTATTGTAGATATTTTCAGTTTTACGCATAATCTCTGCTTTGTCGTAGTGAGCTAACTCAGCATAAACATTGATAATTCCACCAGCATTAATCAAGAAATCTGGAGCATAAAGAATACCTCTTTCTTGCAAAATCAATCCGTGTGTATTTTCGTTAGCCAATTGATTATTGGCAGCACCAGCAATCACTTTTGCCTTAATTTTATTTACGGTAGCATCGTTAATTGTTGCTCCCATGGCACAAGGCGCATAAATATCAACATCGGCGCTATATAAATCGTCACCAGTAAATATTTGAGCCCCATACTTTGTTGCTACTTCATACAATTTTTCTTCATTGATATCAGCAATAATAACTTGAGCTCCTTCTTTAGTCAAATACTCAACCAAAGTTTCACCTACATGTCCAATACCTTGAACCAATATTTTTTTTCCTTCTAATTTTTCAGAACCAAATTGTTGTTTTGCAGCCGCTTTCATTCCCATGTAAACCCCAAAAGCTGTAACTGGAGAAGGATTACCTGCCCCACCTCTTTCTTCTGAAATCCCTGTCACATAAGGTGTAACATCTCTTACCAAATCCATGTCTGAAGTTTCCATTCCAACATCTTCAGCAGTAATATATCTTCCACTTAGAGAATGTACAAATTCTCCAAATTTACGCATCAATTCTGGAGTTTTTTGAGTTTTGGCATCACCCATAATAACTGCTTTTCCTCCACCAATATTCAATCCTGTAATTGCAGCTTTATAAGTCATCCCTCTAGATAGACGCAAAACATCATTTAAAGCTTCCCATTCATTAGCATAATTAAACATACGGGTTCCTCCTAATGCAGGCCCCATAACCGAATTATGAATACCAATAATTGCTTTTAATCCTGTATCTTTGTCGTTACAAAAAACAATTTGCTCGTGATCATTAAAAGACAATTGTCCAAAAACTGGATCCATTTTTTGAAGTTCTTTTCCAGTGGTAACAGTAGCATCCATAGTACTATTTTTTTTTAGTTAAAAATTACGAATTTATCAAAAAGACAAACCAAACATACGTAAAAAATAAACATACAGCATTAAATTTATTTAAAAATAAATATCTGTCAATAATTTAGAACAAATTATTTTTTAACCCAATTGTTAAAATTCAGACATTAAATAAAAAACAAAAACAATTCAATAGCGAATCTCTTATAACATGAAAGAATTACGATATTTAAACAAATATTTCATTAAGTATAAATACAGCTTTTCACTTGGTATTATTATCACCATAATCGCACAAATATTTTCCTTATTTACTCCAAAATTAATCAGTAAGTCCTTTAATCAAATTGAGGCTTTTGCCAAAAGTAAATCAGTAGACACCAGTGTTATAAGCCAAGAATTAATTTCGAATATCTTATTAATTATTGCAACGACCATCATAGCTGGTTTCCTTACCTTCCTGATGCGACAAACTTTGATTGTAATGTCCCGTCATATCGAATTCGATTTAAAAAATGAAGTTTTTCGTCAATATGAAAATCTATCTCAAAATTTTTACAAACAAAACCGAACAGGTGATTTAATGAATCGCATAAGCGAAGACGTTTCCAAAGTAAGAATGTATGTTGGCCCTGCTGTTATGTATACCATAAATACCTTTATCCGTTTTGCCATCGTAATTGGATATATGTACAATGTGTCGCCAAGATTGACTTTATATACTATTTTACCATTACCTATATTATCCTATTGCATCTTCAAATTAAGCTCTGAAATCAATAAAAGATCTACAACTTTTCAACAATATTTATCCAAAGTTTCCAGTTATACCCAAGAAGTTTTTTCGGGAATACGAGTTATAAAAGCCTATTCATTAGAAGATCAGCATCAGTCCAACATTAACGATTTGGCCAATGAAAGCAAAAGCAAAAGCTTAAGTTTAGCAAAAGTCCAATCTCTTTTCGGCCCTTTAATGATTGCCCTGATTGGTGTCAGTAACTTAATTGTAATTTATTTTGGCGGTTTGATGTACATTCACGGCACCATCAAAAGTATCGGTACTATTGCAGAATTTATTTTATATGTAAATATGCTAACCTGGCCAGTAGCTTCCTTGGGATGGGTCTCCTCCATGGTTCAAGAAGCAGAAGCTTCACAAAAAAGACTGAATGAATTTTTGAAAATAGAACCAGAAATACAGAATAAAAATACTCATAGATCAAAAATAGAAGGCAGTATCACATTTGACAATGTGAGTTACACCTACGAAGACACTCAAATAAAGGCTCTTCAGAATGTAAGTTTTACTGTTCATAAAGGAGAAACTCTGGCAATTTTAGGAAAAACAGGTTCTGGAAAATCAACCGTTTTGGCCTTGTTATCCCGATTATATGATGTAACCAGTGGCCAAATTTTGATAGACAATCATGAAATTAGTCAACTCAACTTGTTTGATTTGCGCAACAGTATTGGGGTGGTTCCCCAAGATGCCTTTTTATTTTCAGACACCATCAAAAACAACATCAAGTTTGGAAAAGAAGATGCTACCGATCAAGAAGTCGAAGCAGTGGCAAAAAGCGCTGTTGTTCATGACAACATTATCGGTTTTAACAAAGGATACGACACCATATTGGGAGAAAGAGGAATTACACTTTCCGGTGGGCAAAAACAACGCGTCTCTATCGCCAGGGCGATTATAAAGAATCCAGAAATTTTACTTTTTGACGATTGCCTATCTGCTGTTGATACCGAAACCGAAGAGGCCATTTTGAATAATTTATATCAAATATGCAAGAACAAAACTACCATAATAGTAAGTCATAGGGTTTCTTCTGCAAAAAATGCAGATAAAATTATCATTCTTGAAGATGGAAAGATAATTGAACAAGGCACTCATAATCAATTAATAAACCAAGACGGATATTATGCAGCGCTTTATTTAAAGCAACTTTCGGAAAAAGAATTGCTTTAATTGTTGGATAATACATATATTTTTAAGATTTTTGATTGCTATTAAATAAAAAAATGACGATAAGATTATGAGAGAAAATGATATGTTAGAAAAAGAAGAAATATTTTCAAAAGTTTTAAGAGCTGGCAGAAGAACCTATTTCTTTGACGTAAGAGCTACTAAAGCCGACGATTATTATATTACGATTACCGAAAGCAAAAAATTCACGGAAGAAGACGGTTCTTTTCATTTCAAAAAACATAAAATCTATTTATACAAAGAAGATTTTACCGCTTTTTCAGAAATTCTAGAAGACATGACATCTTACGTTTTGAACCACAAAGGCGAAGAAGTAATTTCAGAAAGACACCAAAAAGATTTCAAAAAAGAATATGCTTTAGATAAAACAGACGAAGACATTGTTCCAAATACTTCTAGCTTTACTGATATCGAATTTGACGATATTTAATTAGAGAAAAACTTATTAATAAAAGTCCAAGAATCACTTGATTTTTGGACTTTTTTTTATGCTTTAAAACAATCAAAAAAAAAATCCCTATAGGAATTAAAAGCTCCATTTTGACTTTTCAAATTAAAAAACAAGAAAATACTCTAATTAAAATTTAAATAAAATATGTTGATTATCAGTTGTTTATGCATGTTTTTAATATACTTATTTTGTACCTTTAGAAGTATTAACTTTAAATCCAGTCACAATGAAAATGTTAATTAATGTTATCTTTCCTATTGAGCCTTTCAACTCAATGGTTAGAAATGGTACAGCTGGCGAAATCATTGGTCGCGTTATTGATGATATCAAACCAGAAAGCATTTATTTTTCTGAACAAGAAGGAAATAGAGGTGCGGTTATGATTGTTGATATTCCAGATTCCTCAGCAATTCCTGCTATTTGCGAACCTTGGTTTTTAAATTTTGAAGCACATTGCGAAATTAGAATTGCAATGACACCCGATGATTTGATGAAAGCTAATCTCAACAAACTAGCTGAAAAATGGAGTGATGTTCATGCCATCTAAATAAAGGTGCGGCATATTAAACTTAAAAACCTCTTCATATAAATTGAATGAAGAGGTTTCTTTTTTAAAAAAAAATGATTTTATTTACAATGATTTCCTAAACGTTTTTCTACGGCAATGCACCACTGGATTAAAATTTTTCCAAATCAATTGAATGGCTATATTATCCGACAACTCAGGAGTTCTATAACAGTACTCTATACCTTTCTCAGAAAATGTTTTATAGTATTCATTAAAAATCACTGCGGTTACTCCTTTATTTTGATAGTCCGGATGTACACCGATAAGATAAAAAACAACTTCCTTACTATTTCGTCTAGCATTCAGTAGATGCAAAAAGCCGAAAGGGAATAATTTACCATTGGCTTTCTGAAGCGCTTTAGAAAAGCTAGGCATCACAATTGCAAAAGCTACAAGATTTCCATCCTTGTCCTCCACATATTTTATGTATTCGGGATTAATGAAACTGATGTATTTTTTCTTGAAATACTCTTTTTGAACATCCGATATAGCTACAAACGAAGATAAACTAGCGTAGGATTCATTAAACAAATCAAACATTTTGTCCACATATGGCATTACGTCTTTAGTAGATTTGAAATTGATTGGTTTTAGTTGGTATCTTTTTTTAACCAACTCATTTATTTTTTCAAAAAACTCTGGTTTGGCGTTCGCAAAAGGAAATTTATTTTCAACATATTCTTTTTCGGTCACATAACCCAATTGTTCAAAATGGGTTGCGTAATAGGGATGATTGTACCAAGTGATCATTGTTCCCAATTCGTCAAAGCCTTCTGTTAAAACACCAACTTTGTCCAAATTCGAAAACCCCATCGGACCTTCGACATATTCCAGATTGTTCTTTTGTCCCAGTTCATATACTTTTTCAAGCAAAGCCTTGGTAACCGCAATATCGTCAATAACATCAAACCAGCCAAAACGAACTTTGCTTTTTTGCTGATGATTAACCTCATCCCAGTTAATGATCGTAGCAATTCTGCCTACTATCCGATTGTTTTTGTATGCAACATAAAAATTGGCTTCGGCGCTATTAAAAGCTGGATTTTTGGTTTTATCAAATGTTTCCAATTCATCGGCAATTATAGGCGGAACCCAATATGGATTGTCTTTGTATAAGGAAAAAGGAAATTTTATAAACTCGATTAACTCGTTTTTAGTTTTGGCTTCTTGAATGGTAATCATTTTTATTTATGGGGAATTACTTTTATTTTTTTGTTTTTTTAAACCCCTTTTGGGTTTTGGTCTTTTTGGCCATTTTTTCGGCAGCTTCTTCTTCTTTTGTTAAAAGACGAACTTCCTTGTATCGTCCATCATAACGCCATGATATTCCAACACCTCCGTAAAGAACCGAAGGAGTATCTTTAAAATTGGTGCTTATCGAAGCATCCACCTGCATATTTCTATTGATCAAATAGGCAGCTCCACCTCGAACGATGGCATCACTATAAAAATCACTTTTTATTCCTTGATTTTCTACAAAAGCAGACCACTTTTTATTAATTCCCTTAGTCAAAGTCAAGATATAACTTAAACTAGGATAATCTGTAGTCATATAATTGGAAATGATATTGGTTACAAAAACCCAGGAGCCATCACCCAAATGATTTTGCAAAATGATAGCTACTTTTGGAGAGATCGCTGATTCTGGGGAAAAATAAAACGGATTATCGGCACCTGTAAAATTAGCTCCGGCAAAAACAGCAACTGCTGGTATTACTTGATGCCAGTTGAATTTATGATTTGCTTTCCAGCTATACAGATTTACTTCTTTTTTATATCCCTTATTCGGATCATAAATCAAATATTTAGCTCCCAAAACGGATTGTTTAAAATCGGCTCTATCATCAACCTGCATAGGATAGGTAAAGCTTTCATATACATATTGAATGTCTGCAATAAACTCTAAATTCTCCAAAAATGCACCATATCGCACTTCCATATCAAATCCAATACCATTGGCATCATACTTAGACAAACTATGACTTTCTTGAATGCCAAACACTCCTGTTTCTACTTGAAGAACCGTTTTCCCAACTGCAAAAGCCGACATGGATTCACCTGGCCTATTTGAATTAATTTCATCTGTGTGTTGCCCGTAATGAATTGTTGGAATTAAAAAAAGGGAAGCAAAAAATAATGTTTTGATATTGAACATACTGAATTATTTGAGTGAAAAGCTATAACGCATTTCAAATGTACTATATTTTATTGTAACTATCATTTGGTTAAAAATTTCTTAGAATATTAAAAAAAGTGTAGGCTGCTTTATTTAATATTCCAATAAAATTTTACTGTGGATTCTGATCTAAAAAGGCAATTAACTCTTTAGTAGCTTTTCCTCTGTGACTTATAGTATTCTTAGTTTCTAATGAAAGTTGAGCAAACGTTTCCTGATAGCCTTCAGGTCTAAAAATCGGGTCGTAACCAAAGCCTTGATTTCCTTTTTTTTCTAAAGTGATTTCACCTTTGGCAATTCCAGTAAAAAGATATTGCTTTCCTTTTAGGTTTAAAGTAATTACGGTTTTAAATTGGGCATTCCTATTTGCTGAATTTTCTAAATTTACAAGTAATTTATCCATATTATCTTCTGCCGATTTTTGCTCTCCAGCATAACGTGCAGAATAAACTCCAGGTTCACCACTCAACGCCTCTACCTCAAGTCCAGTATCATCGGCAAAGCAATCATAACCATATTTCTCGGTTATGTAATTTGCTTTCATAATAGCATTTCCTTCAATTGTATCAGCCGTTTCCGGAATTTCTTCATAACAACCTATACTTTCCAGGCCAATAATTTCAATACTTTCAGGAAGCATATTTTGTATTTCGTGAATTTTATTGGCATTGTTGGTAGCAAAAACTATTTTCATTTGTTGGCATTTAGTATTATTCAAGAATACAAATATATAAGTTTATTGCGCTCAAGGAAACAGCGGATTTATCAATGGTAGTCTAATTTTAATTCTAAAAATAAAAAACCAGCCATTTGACCGACAAAAAACGCTATGTTAAAAACACAGTTAAAAACCTATTTTAGAATACTTTAAACATAAAAATATCGTAACTTTGAATATGGTTCTGATTAATTACTTGAGCATATAATATCACAAATATAAAATATTAGAAAAAGTATCTCAATAGTCAGCTATACCGAATTTAAGTATAAGTTTGATAATGATAAATCAGAACTTAAAAAATTAAGAGGGCAATGAAAAGCCCTCTTTTTTTTTGTATTATTTAAGTATAACGCAATCTAACATACACATGTTTAATTCCTTTTTTATCAGAATCCCTTTCGTCTATTTCGAGAATATCGGTTAGGGATTTGAGCATGGGAGTCAATTTAGAGAAACCATAGCTTCTAGGGTCAAACTCTGGCTTTTTCTTCACAATGAGATTTCCCACATCGCCTAAGAAAGCCCAACCATCATCATCACCTATAGCATCGATCGTATCTTCTATCAATTCTATGGTTTTATTATCAATTTTTACAGCAACTTCTTTTTCAACAACTTTTTTGGTGTCTTTGGTGTCTTTGGCATCTTTAATATCTGCGGCAGGAGCTGTTGTTGCTGTTTTTGGTTTTTTCTTTTTGATGGCTCCTTCCAAAACCTCAATAAAAATGAATCGATCGCAAGAAACAATAAAGGGATTTGGTGTTTTTTTCTCGCCCATACCAATAACTTTCATTCCAGATTCTCGCAATCGAATAGCCAATCTGGTAAAATCGCTGTCACTGGAAACAATACAAAAACCGTCCACCTTATCAGAATATAGCAAATCCATCGCATCGATTATTAGGGCCGAATCTGAAGAATTTTTTCCAACTGTATAGCTATATTGTTGAATAGGTGTAATGGCGTGTTCCAACAAAACCGATTTCCAGCCATTAGCATTTGGTTTGGTCCAATCGGCATAAATGCGTTTGGTGGTTGGAGTTCCGTATTTGGCTATTTCCTCCATCATTCCTTTTACATTGCTGTATGGAACATTGTCGGCATCAATAAGTATGGCGAGTTTTAGTTCTTTTGTATTTTGAGACATTTTTTATATTTTAGATTGTAGATTCTAAATTTTTAGATTGAAATTATTATTCTTATTGTCATATTAATCGAACCTGATTCAAATATACGTGTTTTTACTGAAAAAAAAATATCGTCTCACGCATTAGCCCTGATGAAATTGGAAAGCTGGCGATTCCGAAAATTCATTTTCAAATGAAATCGAAAGCCCGTAAATCCTTAAATTTACAGGCTTTTTTGTTATCATATATTTTGAAAAACAGAAGTAGATTTACTTAAAGTTATTCCTATTTTAGTTAGCCATATCACAATGAAACGTTTTTAATTATTTTTAATTATGTCTATACTCATCGAAAACAAGCATAAAAGAACTTGGGCAAATGAGTTCTCATAATTGACATAAAGAAATAAACTAATTAACAATGACAGAGACCCCATATAAGGGATTCGTCAGGCATCCATAAAATAAATACTATCCAACTTCAAAAAGTTTAGCCTTTTGTTACTTTTTGTTAAAAATATTTTTTTTGGCTGGGTTAATATAGCGTTACCGACTATTTCTCCCCCATTTGCATCCATCATTTCATTTTTCCAGATTTTGTATACTTATCAAATTATGAAGCCAAAATACAGTTCAATCTTTCAAAATTCTCAATCTGGATAATTCGTCAAAACTGGAACTCTCTTTTTATTAACAAATCAACAACAAACGATATTCCCCTTCATTTTCTATTGGTGCTCTGTGAATACAAGGTTGCACTTGTTGTTTAGGATGATCCACCGCCAGACGCCAAAGATGTCCCAATCCTAAATTAATAGGTACTACATGGGATTTCGCCTGATAATGCAAATCAAAATAATTTTCCTCCAAAAAGTTTTCAAATTCCTCCGATGGGCCGTTATGCAAGTCTTTAAGCTTTTTCCGAATTTCAGGAATTAGAATTTTTTGCTCCGCTTGTTCATTAGCAATAATATCACTTGGTACTCCGTGATAAGTACATAAAAAAGTATCCGTTGCAATGGGCGAACGATCAACATGATACGAATACACATCAGTGGATATGAAATCAAATTCGTCATCTCGCTCATAACATTTAAGTAAATTAAGAGACGGGGAAGCTCCGAAATCTGTTAGTAATCGTAAATCATTTATGATAATTTTCCTTGCTATAATCCCCTTTTCTGATAGTTGGAGTGCCAATAAATCTTTAGGGTAAATTTCCGTTATGTTTCCTTTTATTTGCAGTTTATCTACAATTTCTTTAAAATCGCCTTCCAAATTTCTGTACCAGCATAATGCATTCATTTCTCCCTTAAAATCAGTATCTACAAGTTCAGAAAAAGTGGATACCACTCCAATTTGGCTGCTGTCAGAAAATGTATTGCTCATAGTATAATGCAAGAAGCTAGTTACTTCATTTACTACAAAAATAAGGAATTGCGCGCAGCTGCGGCATTTTTATTGTTATATACTTTAGTGTTTTACCAGAAGCCCAAAATGGCTGCATGCCCTAAATAAAACCGCCATAGCTGTCATAACTAGAATTTCTGATTTTGAATTTAATTGTTTTAGTGTACGAATTCAATATTATTTTCAATTGAGTCAAAGGGCAACCCGACAACTCGGATTTGCATATGAACGAAATGAATTGACGAAGTAATCCGTGCCCAAAAAGTATAGTCCCAAAATTTTAACTAATCGCCCTGCATGTCACATAATTAATATTCTCTTCCATAACGATGGTTTTTATGTATCGTTATTTCGGGAAGGGACATTAAAGTTTTATTGATAACTTTGCTTCTAAATACACTTAGTAAGTCCAAGATTCTCAAAAACAAATAGTAAGTTACGAAATAACCAAAATGGAAAACATTCCAATAAGGCATATTCCTGAAAGCCCAAAAGAACCAAACTTGTCGGGAAGCTTTAGCGTAAGAGATATTCAAGACCTGTTGCTGGAGAAAGATATGGTTCAGGAGCTGCATAGACATGATTTTTACTACATACTGGTTCTAAAAAAAGGAAGTGGTTATCATGAAATAGATTTTAAACAATATGAAGTTCGCAATCGTACAATATTTCTGATGCGCCCAGGACAAGTGCATCAACTTACTTTGAAAGCAGGAAGTTCAGGGTATTTACTTCAATTTAAAACAGATTTTTTTAACTCTCAAAACAAATTAGCTCAGGAGCTTTTACGTAAAGTTAGTCACATCAACTTTTGTAGCCTTGATAATGATGGATTTAATAAGCTGGAGACTATTTTGTCCTATATTTTAAAAGAGTACAATGAAAAACAAGAAGGCTATCAAGAGGTTATTAAATCAAACTTTAGTATTTTCTTTATTGAATTGGTGAGACATCGCCAAAATAAGGAAATTGCCTCCAAAGAAAACAATCCCTATTTACTGGAACAACTAGAGAAATTCCTGGAACTTTTAGAAACAAATATTACCAAAAGCAAACAAGTATCACAATATGCCGATATGTTGAATATCTCTACCTATCAATTGAATGCTATTACGAAGACATCACTAAATAAAACACCTTCTGAACTTATTAATGAACACATTGTTTTAGAATCAAAAAGACAACTTCTTGCAACATCCAATCAAGTTAACCAAATAGCCGATCAGCTTGGTTATGATGATATATCCTATTTCATACGGTTTTTTAAAAAACATACTAAATATTCCCCAGAAGCATTCCGACACAATTTCAAATAAGTCCTATTCAATTTCATTTTTGTCCTATCCTGCAGCTTGAAACTGCTAATACCTTTGCTGAATAAATACTATAAATATTCAAAAAAGCAATCGGTATGAAAACAAAAATGAAATTAATGGCTGCCTTAAAAATATGGGTCGTAATTTACCCGTCTATTACACTATTTCTTTATCTATTAGGTAAATCATCGCTAGAATTCCCTTTGTATCTAAAAACTTTATTTCTTACTCTTATATTAGTCCCGTGGGTCGTTTTTATTGGTGTTCCTTTTGTGGATTTTATAATGCGTCAACTTTTAATTGAAATTGATAAAAAATAATCCAGCATGAAAGCTAGCAAGAAAAATGAGCACTCATCTTCTAGAAGAAAATTCATTAAACAAAGTGGGCTCGCAACAGTAGCACTTGCATTACCATTTCCTATAATAAAAATTTCAAGAGACACTAAAATGAAAAATAATAAAAAATTCGATGTAATAATAGTCGGAGGCAGTTATTCAGGTCTTGCAGCCGGTATGGCTTTAGGCAGAGCTTTGAAACAAGTTTTGATTATTGATAGCGGTCAACCTTGTAATGCACAAACACCTCATTCCCATAACTTCCTTACACAAGATGGAAAAACACCCAAAGAAATAACAACTCTCGCCAAACAACAAGTAGAAATGTATGATACCATAACCTTTTTTAATGGTTTGGCATCCAATGGAAGCAAAACGGATAAAGGTTTTGAAATTCAGGTAGCATCAGGCGAAACATTCCAAGCAGGTAAATTAATTTTTGCAACAGGCATAAAAGATGAAATGCCAAACATTGATGGGTTTGCAGATTGTTGGGGCATTTCGATGTTACATTGTCCTTATTGCCACGGATACGAAGTACGAAATAAAAAAACTGGCATACTGGGCAATGGGGAATATGGTAATGAATTAGTTAAGTTGATTTCTAATTGGACAAATGATTTAACCTTGTATACCAACGGAAAATCATCATTAAATGTTGAACAAACAGTGCAATTGGAAAAACGTCAAATAAAAATAGTTGAAAAAGAAATTAAAAGGCTGGAACACAATAATGGGTATCTTAAAAATATCATTTTCAATGACGGAACAAAATCGGAAGTAAAGGCTATGTATTCCCGCAACTCATTTGAACAGCATTGCAAAATTCCAGAATCTTTAGGCTGCGAATTAAATGAAGAAGGCTATATCAAGGTGAATTCCTTTCAAGAAACTAGCGTTGATGGCGTTTTTGCCTGTGGCGATAATACAACACGAATACGTTCTGTAGCAAATTCCGTAGCAATGGGAACAGCAGCTGGTATGATGGCAAGCAAAAAAATGATTCTGGAACAATTTTAAAAAATACAATTATGAATAAATCTTGGGATAATACATATAAAGAAATGTGGGACGAGCGATACAAAGAAAACGAATTTGTTTACGGCAAAGAACCTAATCTTTTTTTCAAAGAATGGTTACAAAAATTTGACCCCGGCACTATATTAATGCCCGCCGATGGCGAAGGACGTAATGGTGTTTTTGCAGCAGAATTAGGCTGGAAAGTAACTTCAACTGATTTAAGCGAAGAAGGAAAATTAAAGACATTAGCTTTAGCAAAAGAAAAGAATGTGTCACTAAAATATATTGTCGGTGATTTGGATCAGCTCCACTTTGATGCTGCATCATTTGATGCTATTGGATTAATCTATGCCCACTTTTCAGCCGAAAAGAAATCATTTTTGCACAAAAAATTAAATGATTGTGTAAAACCAGGAGGTATTATTATTTTCGAGGCTTTCAGCAAATTGCATTTGCTTTACAATGGACGTGACCCAAAAGTGGGAGGCCCAAAAGATATTGATATGTTGTTTTCTGCTGCCGAAATAGTGACTGACTTTGAAAATTACGAAATACTACTATTAGAGGAAAAAGAAATCACATTGGAAGAGGGGAAATATCATATTGGGAAAGGTTCTGTGATTCGATTTGTTGGAAGAAAAAAATAGTTTATCAAAATTGTAAAGCACATTAGGCTAAGTAGCCCCAAAACTTAATAAATTTTGGGGCTTTTATCTTTACTGATAGCTATAGTAATTCTAAATTAAACTGCTTATTTTTCTAAAAAATGACACCAAATATTTTTTTTCAATTATTCAAACACTATTTAAAATAAGTCCTATTCAACTTCATTTTTGTCCTATCCTGCTGCTTACCCTTTGAAATATCTTTGTTGAATAAATAATCAATTAAAATTGAATCAAATGAAAATTATCATCGTAGGGGCAACAGGCACCATGGGAACGCACTTATCTAGTGCATTTGAAAATGAACATAAAATCATAAGAGTGGCTTCTCAGGGAGGCGATTTTCAAGTGGACATTACTTCGCCTGAAGAAATTGAAAATTTTTTTCAAGCAGTTGGTCCATTTGACGCACTTATTTCAACAGCAGGACCCACTTTTGTCGGTCCATGGAAAAAATTAAACGACGCAACATTCAGAAAAGGTGTTGAAGGAAAAATGATGGGACAAATTAATTTAGTGCTTATCGGCCAACACTATATAAATCCTAAAGGGTGTTTTACTTTAATTACTGGCGCTTTGACGGAAGAACCACAAATTAACTTCGCCAATGCATCGGCTGCCAATGGAGCGGTTGAGGGATTTGTTCGAGCAGCAGCAATTGAACTTGAAAATGGTATTCGTATTAATGCGGTAAGTCCAACGGTAATCGAAAATTCTCCTCAATATTTTCCTTATTTCCCAGGAGAAATTCCAACTACCATGAAACAGCTTGAGTTTATGTTCCGCAAAAGTGTTTTCGGAGCCAACACAGGACATGTAATTAGATCATAATTTTTGTATCCGTGGGTCATTATTTTGCAATGGTAATGGCCCATAATGTATTATTGGCTTCAATAATCAGTCATAGATTTTAAAGACTAATAAGGCTTTTATTTCATTCCAATATTTCTGTTCAATGAATCAAATTTAATAATCACTCCTTTTTAATGATTCTTGAAAAATGTTCCCGATACGTAATTCCAATGGGTATGCGGGTTTTATTAATTATTACCATCGCTTTTTCGATAACTTCAATATGTTTTAAAGAAATAATGTAGGATCTATGTACTCTTACAAATACAGTCGAAGGCAATATTTTTAATAGTTCTGCCATGGGTTGCAAGGTCATTATTTTTCCTTTCAGCGTATAAAACGTCATATAATTTCCAGCGCCCTCAATATAAAAAATAGAATTTATATCTATTTTGAATGTTTTTGAGCCACTTTTTATAAGAATTGATGCATCCTGTTGTTCGGTATTCCTCAAAAGTGGAATATCTTCTTTTTTGAGAATGGGGTTTTCAATTGCCTTGTTTACCGCTTTAAGAAAACGATCATATTTTACAGGTTTTAATAGATAATCAATGGCATTGTACTCATAACTTTCTGCTCCATACTCAGCATAAGCAGTAATAAATATTATTTTGGGCAAAACAGGTAATGACTTTAGTAATTCGATACCAGATAATTCGGGCATATTAATATCGATAAATACCAAATCTATTGGAGTATTTAACAAAAAAGTCATCGCTTTAAAAGGATTGGTAAATCCTTCAACAAACTCTAAAAATGGTGTTTTTTGAATATATCCAGAGATAAGTTCAAGCGCCATAGGTTCATCGTCAATTACTATGCATTTCATATATTACCGGGCTTAAGTTGCAATTCTAATCGAACTTTAAAAAATAAATCGTCCTGATGGATATCCAATTTATGCAGATTTGGATAAAGCAATGCGAGTCGTTCTCTAACATTTTTCATTCCAATTCCAGAATTTGTATGGTTCGATTGTGCATTTTGGATATTTATTATATTTTTTGTTTCAAGTACCAATGTTTCCGAATTTAGATAAAGTACAATTGCTATTTCAGGCTTCTTGCTCAGTATCACCCCATGTTTGAATACATTTTCAATAAAAGGAATAAGAATCATTGGGGCTATTTTATTATTGTAAAAGTTCCCTTTGACTTCATAATGAACATGATCCGCAATTTCTGACGACAATCTTTGCAATTGAAGATTGATATAAGTATCAATATAATTAATCTCTTTTTCAAGAAGTACTTTGTCTTCATTGCTTTCGTATAAAACATAACGCATAAGTCCAGAAATTTTTTCAATAATATCAGCTGTTGCATCGTCATTGTTTTTGATTGCACTTGAATAGGCGGTATTTAAAGTATTGAAAAGAAAATGAGGATTGATTTGTGCTTTTAGATATTTAAGTTCTGTAACTAATTTATCTCTAATTAATTGTTGTTGCAATTTATTGGTGATTATCCAATTTTTGGTGAGTCCATATCCTAATGACAAAGACAAAATAAATGTTTTAGTTTGAAAGTTAAGTAACAAATCAGAATAAAAAACTTCTTTTTCACTCGAAAATAGCGATATAATATAAAAGTGATCAAAAAGAGTATTTAATAGAACTATTGAAAGATATAGTGTGATAAGTGAGAAGAGAAAAGCTTTGTAACGTTGTTGCGAAAAAAAGCGTGGAATAAAATACAAAGCATTGGTGTAAAATAATATCAGGTTTAATGCAAAACTCCAAATAATAGGTGGATAAATACTTTCATCCTGCTTGCGAAAGGAACCCAAAGTCCTAACTTGAAACCACACAAATAAAAAAAGTGACACCCAAATAAGAAAATGAACAATGGGTTCAATGCTGTCTTTTAATCTAAATTCTTTGAACATTATTGCAAATTTAAGTGGTAAAGATACTTACTAATGATTGAAAAAACGGGAGATAAAAATCATAATTATTTGAATGGCAGCTATTTCTATTCGTATCGCATTCGTCCATTAAATGAAGGCAATCCTATTGTTTTTTGATACTTTCAAATATTAGTTTTTTTTAGGTAAAATAAAATAGGGTAGTTTGTCAAAAATAACAATAAACAACTTTATGATGAAAGCAAAAACTTATGTTTCAATTATCCTTTTATGTATCGGAATGGTAATGAATGGACAAAATAAAAATCCAAAACCGCTCGAAGGTTCCTGGATGGGTAAAATTAGTGCCAAAGACTTTTCCTTGCAAGCGCTTTTGCGTTTTGAATTCAAAAAAAACACAATCAAAGGTTTCTTGGATTTACCCGAAAAAAGAATAAAAGACATCGCTATGGACAAAGTATGGATGATAAAAGACAGTGTTTTTGTCGACGCAAAAAATGCATTTGGATGGGGACCAGACGCTCCCCTTCTTTTTAAAGGAAAAATAATTCCCGGAGATTCCATTTTAGATGGTGTATGGGGAAAGCAGTTTCCTATAAAATTGAGTAAAACAAATTATGTGTTTACTCTTAAAACGAATTCTATTCCACAAAGGACGGGTTATAAAATTACAAAATTAATTGAAAGCACTCCCTTTAAAGACCAACAAGCCACTGGTGATTGTTGGAGTTTTGCTACCACTTCTTTTATAGAAACAGAAGCCATAAGGCTTGGCAAAAAGCCTGTTGTGCTTTCTCCAATGTTTTTTGTCAGACCTACCTACATAAATAAAGGCGAAAATTACATACGAAGAAATGGAAGCAGTTTTTTTGGCGAAGGCGACTTAACTTTTAGTGTTTTAAAAGCCTATAAAGAATTTGGAGCCATTCCAGAAAGCGTCTATTCCGGAAAATTGGATACTGTTGCAAAACACGATCATTCTGATATGAATAATGCATTACTGGAGAAGGCTAAATTCTATAAAAACTCACATGGAGATCTGACACCCGAGATTTACAGAAAAGACATGGATGAAATACTGACACAAACTTTGGGCAAAGTTCCTGAAGCATTTGTTTACAACGGAAAACAATTTACACCAAAGTCGTTTGCTGATGAAATGATTGGAATCAATCCCGATGATTATGTTGAAATTACATCTTATACCCATCACCCTTTTTATTCAAAATTTGCATTAGAGATTGAGGCCAACTGGAATAACAATTACTACTTAAATTTACCAATCGATGATTTCAGTACTGTAATTGATGATGCCCTGACGCATAATTATTCCGTTTGCTGGGATGGGGATATATATGAAGGTTTTAACGATGGTTTCGCAGTTCTGGGAGAAACCAAAACTATTACGCAGCAGATTAGACAGACAGCATTTGATAATCGTACTGCGGAAGATGTACATAATATGCACATTATTGGTATTGCAGAGAATGAAAAAGGCAATAAATTCTATATCATTAAAAATTCTTCTGATTCGAAAGATTGCGGAGGATATCTTTATATGTCCAAAGAATATTTGCTCTTAAAAACGATTTCGGTGATGGTCAACAAAAATGCCATTCCAAAGACAATCATGAAGAAAGTAGGCAAAAATAGTTAAATTTTTAAATTGTCATTTGATACAATAACATCGTTTGAAAATGTATCACTGATTTTTGTACTGGACATATGTCCTAATATGACGCTTTGTTGTCGTTTAAGTGGTTTATAAGTCGACCTATCTTTGCCTCAACAAAAAACAAATCTGTATTAAAAACAAATTAAATTTAATTATCATGAACGGGAAACAAGTATTAATGATGCTCTTAGCAATCTTTATTTTGCAAATAACAAATGCTAAGGCACAAATCAAACTAACTGGATCAGACAAAATCATGGGAGTTTTTTGGTCTCCAAAGAAAGATGCAAAAATTGAAATTTATAAAAAAGAAGCTTTTTATTATGGTAAATCCATTTGGGTAGCATCGCCAAGAAAGGATAGTGAAAATCCTAATGAAGCTTTACAAAAAAGAGATATACTAGGGATTGAATTACTTACAAATTTCAAATTTAATGATGGGGAATATTCTGGCGGTCGAATTTATGACCCAGAAAGTGGCAAGACTTACGACTGTAAAATGAGTTTAATTGGAAATAAACTGAAAGTAAGAGGTTTTATTGGTATATCCCTTTTCGGACGAACGGAGATTTTTGAACGTGTCGCCACTAAATAACAAAAACGATTAATAGTAAAAAAAATGACTGCAACACTTATAGGAATTTCAGTAGGACTATTGCAAATAGTCACATTTGAACTTTTAAAAAAATTTGAAAAAGATAAAATCTATGCACTGACACTATCCGCCATTGGTTTTTTGTATGTTGGCTTTACCTGGACTGATACATCAACATTTATTATAACATCAGTTCAGGCAATTATTTTTGTTCTTATTGCCTACTACGGAATTACCAAAAGCTTATACATTTTAGCGACAGGATATTTTCTACATGGATTTTGGGATATCGCTTATGGATTTTGGCAAAATGTAGCTTTAATTCCACCACATTATGATTGGTTCTGCTCATCCCTTGATTTTACAGTTGGAATTTATCTTGTCATAATGATTAAGAATAAACGAATTAGGTTAAGTCATAGTTAATTTGAAAAAGATGATAGAAATATTTAAAACGAATGTTCAATTTCAAAAGGAGGCGCGGTTAATAGTCGACCAACTTCAATCGAAATTAGTAACGGCTAAAATAAATTTTGACTTAGAGGACTGTGACAAAATACTAAGAATAGAAGGAACTAAGAAAATTAACAACCAGTATATCATAATCTATTTAAAGCAGCTAGGGTACAATTGTGAAATTCTTGATTAAAGTCAGGATTTCTTTTATAAATTTAACACACTGTAAATGAAGCTACAAGAAAGAAAAATGAATTGATTTCCGCAAAAAACAGTCCTATCATTTTGTCAGTTTCTGACGCAAAAATGTCCTGCAGAGAAACAATTGACCAACTACTTTTACCCTATAATTTGAAACGAATATTTTATGAAAAAAATAGTATTTATAATTCCTCCGGCCGTTGAAATTTTAGATCTGGCAGGACCTCTTCAAGTATTTACCGAAGCTAAGTTTTATGATTTTGAAATTGAGCTTGAATTTTATTCCTACACCCCTGAAACCATTTGTAATTCTGGTTTAGCCTTTGGAAATGTGGCACATTATACGGAATGTACTATAAAGGAAGGAGATTACATCTTTATGCCGGGAATGAGTTTTGAATATGTAGATTCTATAGCCTTTAGAGCAGAAAGAGATTTCTTCAATTGGCTAAAAGAACAGTCTGGCAAAAAAGCATTGGTATGTTCCGTTTGTAATGGAGCATTTGCTTTAGGTTACGCTGGCTTATTAAATGATACAGAATGTACTACACACTGGAGAAGAATTGAAGAATTGCAATTGAAGTTTCCCAAAGCAAAAGTATTAACAGATGTTCTTTTTAAAAAGAGTAACAACATTTATACTAGTGCAGGAATTAGTTCGGGCATTGATTTAGCATTATCTATTCTTGAAGAATTAAAAGGGCCTTTCTTTACCCATAAAGTAGCTAGAGGGTTAGTGGTCTATTACAGACGAAACGACGATCATACTCAAAAAAGCATTTATCTGGATTATAGAAATCACATCAATCCAAAAATACATGAAGTCCAAGATTATATGATCAATAATCTATCTTCAGATAATAGTGTGGAGGAACTTGCTGAACTTGTTGCCATGAGTCCCAGAAATCTAAGCCGCGTTTTTAAAGAAAAAACGGGGACAACGATAGTCGAATATCTAACACTTCTAAGAATAGAATTTGCAAAAACATTAGTTAACAATCCAGAATATACCATTGAATATGTTGCCTCACAATGCGGTTTTAAATCGGCAAGGCAACTACAACGCATTTTAAAAAAATAAATATGCCCTATTCACTTGATGAGGCTAAAGAAATAAATAAAAAACAATAATTTAAAAATATTAAAAATGATAGACTTCCTAAACACAATGAGCATGCGAAATATGGGTTTCATATTAATTTTACTCTCTTTAACATTCTCATGGGTACTTGTAATTTACAGATATATTCTTAGAGTAGATGAAACAAAAGTAAACACTGAATATATCTTAAAAGGTCATATTGACTACTTATTAATGGCTTTTTTACTCTTAATATTGTCATTTTTGGGCGGCAAACCCAACCCAATTTTGATACTGTTTACCTGTATGGGTACGCTGGCAAATCCAACAATGTTTATAGTATTGGCATTTAAACCAAGTCTAACGAAATCACCTAAAAGCTTATTTGGCATGGTCTCAACAATAAGCTATGTTTTCACAACAGTTGGTGTAGGTGGAATATGTATCTATCATCTATAGGTGAATTGTATTGCTAAACGAATCAAATTCGAGTATCCCAATGTATAAATAGAGGCATAATATTGTAATTGCCCCGATTGTAAATTTGGTTCAGATTGTACCTATGCATCATACTTCCAGTTAAATTTTATTCGCACAAAAAAACAAAGACCTTACAGAATTCACTTTGACATAAATTTCGCTTAAATGCCTTGCAGACTTAAAATTACAGTTTGCAGAGATCTTCATGTACTTCGCATAATAAAATTGTAGCCCCAGTCCTATTCCATGACTTTTGTATAAAATAGCAACAATTTTTATACACAAGGAGCCGTCATGGAAAAGCTTATTTACGCCTATTTCTTACTTTCTGTTTTATCTGTACTGGCGCATCACCTCAACTTGACCTTTATAAATAGAAATGTAAAAAACAAAACTGCCGCCCCAATTTCTTTATTTGCAATCAAAGTTAATTTAATATAAATCCTATTCAACTTCATTATTGTCCTATCCTGCAGCTTACTTCCAAAAGTACTTTTGCGCTATACATAACTACAAATCAATTGAATTAAAATCAACACAGTAAATAACAAGATCAAGATTACTATTAAAGCAATCTTATATAAAAACTAAAAGCATGAATACAAAAATAATTTATCTACTAACTCTAACGCTACTGCTTTTTTTTAGTAGTATGTATTCGCAAGACACGAGCGGTAGTGAACTGGCGAAGCAAAAATTCACTTTAAGCGGAACCGTTTCTGATGCCAAAAGCAATGAAAGTATAATTGGTGTTACTATATATATCCCTGAATTAAAAACAGGGACAACTACTAACGAATATGGATTTTATTCTATAACAATCCCTCAGGGCAACTATGAAGTTCAAGTGAGTTACGTAAGTTTTCAAACTGTTATCGAAAATATCAATTTGGATAAAAACACTAAAAACAATTTCAAACTTTCAAGCATTGGAGAGCAATTGCAAGAAGTGGTTATTACAACCGATAAAAAAGCCACCAACATTAGAAAAGCAGAAATGAGTATTAATAAACTTTCTATTGCTACAATAAAAAAAATGCCTGTAGTATTGGGTGAAGTTGATGTCCTAAAATCTATTTTACTATTGCCGGGAGTCACCAATGCTGGCGAAGGAGCTTCAGGTTTTAATGTTAGGGGCGGTGGGGCAGATCAGAATTTGATTCTATTGGATGAAGCCACTATATTTAATTCTTCGCATGTTTTTGGATTCTTTTCGGTATTTAACCCTGATGCAATTAAGGATTTAAAACTTTACAAAGGCGGAATACCTGCAAGATATGGAGGAAGAGCTTCTTCGGTTTTGGATATTTATCAGAAAGACGGAAGCAGCACTGGTTTTCACATGAATGGTGGAATTGGATTAATTTCCAGTAGATTACTGGCAGAAGGACCAATAGTGAAAGACAAAGGCTCTTTTCTTATTGGCGGTCGTGCCTCTTATGCGCATCTATTTTTAAAACTCTCTGAAGAACAAAAAAACAATGCTGCCTATTTCTATGATTTGAATACTAAATTATCTTATAAACTAAATTCAAACAATAATTTATTTCTATCGGGGTATTTTGGTCGGGACGTCTTTAGTTTAGACAAAAGTTTTACAAACACCTATGGAAATTCAATTTTAAACTTGCGTTGGAATCACTTATTTAATGACAAATTATTTTCAAATTTATCTGTGATATTTAGTGATTATTACTTTGGCTTAGACTTGGATTTAGCTGGTTTCAAATGGGATTCCGGAATTAAAAATTACAATATAAAATATGATTTCAAGAATTATATTTCGGATAAATTCAAATTAAATTTTGGTGTAAATAGCATTTATTATGATTTCAATCCTGGAACAGTAAATCCAACAAATCCAAATTCAGGAATAAATTTTAATCAATTAGATAAAAAATATGCTTTTGAACCTGCAATATATATTGAAGCCGAGCAAGAACTTTCTACAAAAATTTCCCTTTATTATGGCTTACGATACAGCCTGTTTTATAGGCTAGGTAAATCAACTACAAATATTTATGCCAATAATGAACCTGTAACTTTTAACCAAGAGCTACAGATCTATGAAAAAGCAACTCCTATTGGCACTAAATTTTACGATAAAAACAAAATAATTCAGAACTATAATTATTTAGAACCTCGGTTTTCTATCGCTTATGGAATAGATAAAAATCAGTCTCTAAAAGCAAGTTATAATAGAATGGTTCAGTATTTACAATTGGTTTCCAATACTTCATCACCAACTCCTCTTGATATTTGGATGCCTAGTGACAATTTTATCAAACCACAAATTGCAGACCAAGTGGCTTTGGGCTATTTCAGGAACTTCAACGAGGAAATGTATTCTTTTGAAGCGGAAGCTTTTTACAAAAAAATCCAAAACAGAATGGATTACATAGATGGTGCTGATTTGATTGCAAACGAAGCCATTGAACAAGTAATCCTTAATGGGCAAATGCGTTCTTATGGTCTAGAACTGATGTTCCGCAAAAACGAAGGCAGATTTACAGGTTGGATTTCCTATACCTTATCAAAATCAGAGCAGCAAACCCCTGGAAGAAACAGTTCAGAAATCGGAATCAATAATGGTAAATGGTATAGTTCAGCTTACGATAAATTGCACAACCTCGCGGTTACAAGCAGTTATAATTTAAATAAAAAATGGAGTTTTGGAGCCAATTTTATTCTTCAATCGGGACAGCCCGTAACCTATCCAAACGGCCAATACACCTATCAGGACATTTTAGTGCCCAGCTATGGCTTAAGAAACGAAAACAGATTACCAATTTATAACCATTTGGACCTTTCGGCAACACTAACACCTCATAAAAATAACAACCGAAAGTGGAATTCAGAATGGGTCTTCAGTATTTATAATGTGTACAACCGTAAAAACGCCGCTTCAATAAGCTTTCAGCAAAATGCCGACACTGGAAACAATGAAGCACTAAGAACCTCAATTTTTGGGATCGTTCCAGCCGTTAGCTATAACTTCAAATTTTAAAAATAAGCAAAAATGAAAAATACTATCTATTTCATAATCGGAACACTAATTACCATCTTTTTCAGCAGCTGTCAGGATGTGGTTGACATTCCTCTAAATACGGACAAGCCAAGATTAGTAATTGATGCCAACATTAATTGGATAAAAGGGACACTCGGAAATAACCAAACCATAAAACTGTCAACAACAACCGATTTTTATACAAACGTGATACCTGTGGTTTCCGGCGCAACAGTTTTTATAAAAAACAGTTCAAATGTCGTTTTTAATTTTATTGAAACACCCAATACTGGAATTTATCTTTGTTCCAATTTTGTTCCAGTTATTGATGAAACCTACACTTTGACAGTTCTCAATAACGGACAGACTTATACCGCCACGGAAACCTTAAAATCAGTTGCGGCAATAACTTTGGTGACACAAGAAGCTCAAACAGGATTGGGCAACGACATTCTAAAAATAAAAACTTTTTTTGATGATCCTGCCCAAGCAGATAATTATTATCTGTATAAATACAAATTCTCAAAAAACCTAAAACCGGAATACTCAGTAGATGATGATCTCTTTTTTCAGGGAAATACATTCTATAGTTTGGTACTCGAAGAGGATACTAAACCTGGTGAAAAGGTTGAAATTACTCATTATGGCATTTCAAAGGCCTATTTCAATTACATGACTATACTATTGAGCGTGTCAGGAAGTTCAGGAGGCGGGCCATTTCAAACCCCACCAGCTACAGTGAAAGGAAATATAAAAAACGAAACAAATTTTGACGACTATCCATTGGGTTATTTCAGGTTAAGCGAAGCCGATGTAACGAATTATACCATTCAATAGTTGTGGAGCAAACGGCTATTAGGTTTTATTTACTCAACGATGTTTAAACTGTTTTACATTCCTAGCAGAAAAAAAGCATCAAAATATTTAGAATATATTTATTAAAATATAGAATAAATCACTTATTTAAAAAAACTTAAATTTATGAAAGAAAGAAGATATGACTTAGATTGGCTTAGAGTTATTGCGATTTTGCTGCTCCATTTATTTCATTGCGCTATGCCTTTTGTTGCCGAGGAAGATTGGCATATAAAAAACAAAGAATTAAGTAATCTATTACTGGAATTCAATTTTTTTATTTCTAGATGGAGGATGCCTTTATTATTTTTAATTTCCGGTATAAGCACAACTTTTATTATTAAAAGTGCATCCACGAGGCAATATGCGATGCAACGGTCTAAAAGATTGCTAATACCATTAGTAATAGGTGTGTTACTAATAGTTCCACCGCAAATCTATTTTGAAAGACTCTTCCAAGGGGTAAAGTACGATTCCTATTTAACTTTTTATCCTAGTATTTTTTCAACTGGCTTTTACCCTAAAGGAAATTTCTTTTGGCATCATCTATGGTTTATAGCTTATCTTTTTGTTTATTCAATAATAGCATTACCCTTCCTTCTGTTCATTAAATCCGAAAAAGGGAAAAAACTTGTATCAAAATTTGCGTATATAACACAAATGATAGGGATGTACTGGTGTATAATTCCACTTTATTTAGCCTTTTTACTTTATTTTTGGTATCCTAATGATACACATGCTTTGATTGGTGATTGGGGTATGTTTACAAGATATTTCACATACTTTATTTTAGGTTCTTTTATTGGTATTAACCAAATATTTTGGAATGATATCGTGAAGAAAAGAAGACAGTATTTAAAAATTGCTTTTCTGTGTACTATCCTTATAAATTATTTTCGTTGGAATGATTTAGAACCTGAATGGGGTTTCAATTTACCAAACTTTATATATATAGCTTTAGGAATTCTGAATGTCTGGACATGGTTGCTAGCTATTTTCGGATATGGGAAAAAACATTTAAATTTTAACAACAAAATTTTAGAATATGCAAACGAAGGTATTTATCCGTTTTATATTTTACACCAAACTTTTATAATCATAATTGGGTATTATGTAATTCAGGTGAATGAAAGTATTATTAATAAATATCTCTTTTTAACATTTGTATCCTTTTTACTTTCAATTGGTGTATATGATCTTTTTATAAGACCATATAATCCTATTCGAATTTTATTTGGAATGAAAAATAAATAAAAAATTACCATAAAATAACTAATGAAAACAATTACCACCAAACAACGAATTTTAAATGCACCAATAACCAGAATCCTATTTGGGCTTTTAGTCTGTTTTATAGCTTTTATTCTTGCACAGCGATTGACTGGGAAATTACTTGATTTAACCTCATTAAATAAAAATTCCAGAAACCTAATAAAAGGCATAATTGCTGCGTCAACCGTAATTTTTACTTATATCTATTTTTATAAAAAATACGAAAAACGGGAAATAACAGAATTTTCAAATAAAGGAATAGCCAAATATATCATCATTGGAACTCTGATAGGGATATCATTACAATGCTTGACAATATTGGTTATTATTTTTAATGGTGGTTTTGAAATAGTTTCTATTAATCCTATTTCAAATATAATAATTCCCTTCACAGTAGCTTTTACAGTAGCCATTTTTGAAGAAATTTTAATTAGAGGTATTATTTTTCGAATAATAGAAGAAAAATTAGGCAGTTACATCTCCCTACTAATTACAGCAATAATTTTTGGAGCATTACATTTAGCCAACCCAAATAGTACGGTACTATCCGGATTGTGTGTCGGTATCGAAGCTGGATTCTTAATGGGTGCTGCTTATATTTATGCCAGGAATCTATGGTTCCCTATTGCCATACATTTTGCTTGGAATTTTATGCAATCTGGAGTTTTTGGAGCTATTACCTCCGGTAATGAAAAAACATCTAGTTTATTAACTACTAAAATCACAGGAAGCGAATTAATTACAGGGGGAGAATTTGGTCCGGAAGGAACAATACAGGCAATTATTTTTTGTTTACTAGCAGCAATCATTTTAATGCAATTAAGTAAAAAGAAAATTATCGACTCTTAATACTTTCCTTCACTTCAGAAATCTCACGCTTCAATTCTAAGAACATTTTTTCTACACTTACAGGTTCCTCAATTTTTGCCTTCATATCGCTTCGACCAATATTACATTCGTATTCCCATATCTCCAATATATCAGAAGCTTTAACTTCATAATTAGGATAAAACCGATTATCGGATTCCAAAACAAGTGCATTCTTTTTATTTTTATTGAGGCGTTTGTAAACCATACCCTCATTTTTAGTAATGAATATATAGGTCTTGCCATCAAGCACCTCGCCCAGTGATTCTACGTAACGGCCAATAATGATGGATCCATTCTCATGGGGAGGCATTGAATCTCCCTCCACGGGAAACCCCCTGTGTTTACCTGGGCCTAAAAAAGGCAAAGAAATTTGCTGGAGGCTTTCAATATATTCCGGATCGGCATAACCGTTTAAATAACCGGCTTTTACTTTTTGGGTCACAACTTCAATGAAATTTTCTCCCTCCCTATCCACCATAATGGGAAGCACCAATCGATTATTTTCCAATTTTAGTAAATCTTCCGTGTCAATTTTACGCACATCTACCGACAACAATAAATCGATACTGATATGATAATAATGCGCTATTTTCTTCAAAATGTCATAGGGAGCCTCCGATGTGCCATCTTCATACTTCACATACCTTCCCCTTGTAATGCAAAGGTTCTCGGCAAGTTTTTCCTGCGATATCTTATGCTTTACCCGAAGGGTTCTAATGTTGTCTGAAAATAAGGACATAACAATTTTGTTACAATTTATAACAGCAAATATATTAAAAAATGTTACAACCTGTACTAATTTTGTTGTCTACAAAAACAAAGGAAAATGATACGGGCAATTGTACACATGGATTTGGATACCTTTTTTGTATCCTGTGAAAGATTGGGGAACTCTCAATTAGAAGGAATTCCACTAATTATTGGTGGTGGTGATCGTGGTGTAGTAGCTTCCTGTTCCTATGAGGCACGTCATTTTGGAGTGCGTTCGGCTATGCCCATCAACATGGCGATGCGGCTTTGCCCACAGGCCAAGATTGTCAAAGGGGATATGGAATTGTATTCCAAATTATCTCATGATGTAACCCAAGTGATTCAGGAAAAAGCTCCCATAATGGAAAAAGCCAGCATTGATGAGTTCTATCTTGACATCACGGGTATGGATCGATTTCATGGCAGTTATAAATGGACTAACGAACTTGCACAATCCGTGATTAAAGAAACAGGATTACCCATTAGTTTTGCATTGTCCATCAATAAAACGGTTTCCAAAATAGCCACTGGTGAAGGGAAACCAAGAGGAAATTTGGAAATTCCCGAGAATAATGTACAAGCCTTTTTAAATCCGCTGTCCATCCAAAAGATACCCATGGTGGGCAATGTGACTTTTCAGCTTTTATCCCGAATTGGCATTCGCACCATACAAACACTCTCCGAAATGCCCGCTGAAGTACTCCAACGCATGATTGGCAAAAACGGTCTAGAGATATGGAAAAAAGCCAATGGCATTGACAATACCCCTGTTGAACCTTATACTGAGCGAAAATCCATTTCCACCGAGCATACTTTTTCCCAGGATACCATTGATATTGCAAAACTCAAATCGGTGCTGATGGGTATGGTCGAAAAACTGGCTTTTCAACTCCGTTCCGAGCAGTGGCTAACCTCGACAATAGTGGTTAAAATACGCTATGCCAATTTTGATACCGAAACCAAACAATGCAAAATTGCCTATACCTCAGCAGATCATATCCTAACCAGGAATGTAACCGATCTCTTTGATAAACTTTACCAACGTCGAATGCGGTTGAGATTAATAGGCATCCGTTTTAGCGGACTCGTCAGGGGAACCTACCAAATCAATCTCTTTGAAGACACCCAGGAGATGTTATCCCTTTATGCCGCCATGGACAAAATGAAGAGTCGTTATGGTTTTGATGCCGTAATGCGTTGTGCCGGCGCTTCCTTCAAACCCAATACCAAAGATGAAATTTTAAAACGCCACCCTAAACCTCTAAACCTCTAAACCTCTAAACCTCTAAACCTCTAAACCTCTAAACCTCTAAACCTCTAAACAACAAACAACCCCATGTACCTCAACTGCCACTCCTTCCACTCTCTCCGCTATGGCACCATTCCCCTTGAAGACCTCATTGGGCAGGCAGTCACCTGCGGGGTAAAAACAATGGCACTTACCGATATCAATACCGTAACGGGAATTTATGATTTTATAAAAGGATGTGCTACTGTGGGCATCAAACCAATTGTCGGTATAGAGTTTCGTTGCGGGCATCAATTGCGGTATGTTGGTCTGGCCAAGAACGCCAATGGACTCGCCGAGATGAACCGTTTTTTAACTGCCCACAATTTCAGTGGGGAGTCCTTGCCTATTATTGCTCCTAAGTTCAATGACGTATATATAGTGTATTCCTTGGAACAGGCTCCATCCACCCTTCGGGAGAACGAATATATTGGAATTCGTCCGGAAGAACTATCCAAACTATTTCTGCCGGAATGGAAAAGTAAAATTTCGAAAATGGTAATTCTCCAGCCCGTAACCTTCAGAACCAAAAGAGAGTTCAACCTCCATAAGATCCTGCGTGCCATAGATACCAACAATATTCTGTCTAAACTTACCGTATCGGATTACTGTAAAACCTCTGAAGTAATGCTGCCCTTGGAATCCCTTTTATTGTCCTATGTGGAGTATCCAAAAATTATTTCCAATACACAAAAAGTAATGGATTTATGCGAATTTAAATTTGAATTTAATACCCCGAGAAATAAAAAGTTCTACACCACCAATCAGGAAAGTGATCTTTCCTTGTTGACCGCTCTGGCCTATCAGGGATTTTTGTGGCGCTACGGCAAAGACAATACTTTGGCGAAGGCTCGTGTGGAAAAAGAACTCAAAGTGATCGACCAGCTACAATTCAGCGGTTATTTTTTGATCACTTGGGACATTGTTCGTTATAGCAACAGTCAAGGTTTTATGCACATTGGTCGTGGTAGCGGGGCCAACAGTATCATTGCCTACTGTTTGGGGATTACGGATATTTGTCCGCTGGAACTTGACTTGTATTTTGAACGCTTTTTGAATCTGAATCGCAAGAGCCCACCCGATTTCGACATCGATTGGAGTTGGAAAGAACGGGATGTAATTTTAGAATACATTTTTAACCGTTACGGAGCCGACCATGTTGCCTTTTGTGGTACCAATGTGGAATTCAAATACCGCTCCATTTTTCGGGAAGTGGGTAAAGTCTTTGGACTACCCAAAGAAGAACTCGACAGACTCGCTAAAAATCCCATGAAGTTGCATGACACCAACAGCATAGTAAAATTGGTACAGGAATATGGTATGCTACTAGAGAAGTATCCAAACCAGCGCAGTATGCATTCCTGCGGAATTATAATCTCTGAAGACCCCATCACCAATTACACACCATTGGAAATGCCTCCCAAGGGATTCCCAATTGTGCTTTTTGATATGCATATTGCCGAAGACATCGGTTTCGAAAAATTTGACATCCTAAGCCAACGCGGTATTGGACATATTGATGACAGCGTGAAACTCATTGAGAAAAACAGGGGAATCCGAGTGGATATTCGAAACACTTCACTCTCTAAAGATGAAGCTTTAGCTAATAGCTATTTGGCGCAAGGCAAAACCATAGGTTGTTTTTATATCGAAAGCCCAGCCATGCGGGGATTGTTGCGCCGTCTGAAATGTGATAATTATAAAACACTGGTCGCTGCTTCATCGATTATTCGTCCGGGTGTGGCACAGTCCGGTATGATGAAAGAGTATATCTTTCGTCACAATCATCCAGACAGGTTCGAATACTTTCACGAAGTGTTTAAAGAACAGCTTGGGGAAACCTATGGCATTATGGTCTATCAGGAAGATGTCATTAAAATTGCCCTCTACTACGGCGGACTTCCCGCAGCCGATGGCGACATTCTGCGTCGCGCCATGAGTGGTAAAGGACGCTCCAAAAAAGCATTGCAAAAAGTAAAGGACAATTTCTTCGCCTCCTGTGCCCAAAAAGGGCATCCCTTAAAGCTGAGCGAAGAAATATACAGACAAATTGAATCCTTTGCGGGGTATTCATTTTGCAAAGCGCATTCTGCTTCCTATGCCGTGGAGAGCTATCAAAGCTTGTATCTTAAGGTTCATTATCCTATTGAGTTTATGGTAGCTGTCATCAACAATCAGGGCGGATTTTACAGAACCGAAGTCTATGTGCACGAAGCGCGTATGGCTGGCGCCACCATCCATAATCCTTGTGTAAACAAAAGTGAATACGAAACCACACTTTATGGAACTGATGTCTATTTGGGATTTATGCACCTGCAAAGTTTGGAATCCAAAATGGCATACTTCATAGTATCAGATCGCAATAAAAATGGTAATTTCCAATCGCTGGAAGATTTCATCAATCGCATCCCAATGGGTATTGAAGGAATTAAAATCTTAATTTTTATTGGCGCTTTTCGCTTTACCGGCAAAACCAAAAATCAGTTGCTCGTCATTGCCAGTTTGCTATTAAACAATTACAAACCCGAAAACAAAAACTTACTCTTGATACAGGAACCCGTTAAGGAATACAAACTCCCAACTTTAGAACGATCGTTGTTTGAAGACGCTTTTGACGAAATTGAACTGCTGAGTTTCCCCGTATCCTGCACCCCTTTTGATCTTTTGCAGACAAAGAACCGCGGAGATATTATGGCCAAAGACCTACTCAACTGCCATAAAAAACAAGTGCGGATGCTGGCCTATCTCATCTCCCGAAAACAGGTACCAACCAAAAGAGGAACCATGTATTTTGGAACTTGGATTGACCATGAAGGTTCTTATTTTGATACAGCCCACTTTCCCGACAGTCTTACTCAGTATCCTTTTCTGGGAGGTGGATGCTATCTGCTCTTGGGCACTGTAGAGGTAGATTATCATTTCCCTACTATTACCATAACCAAAATGGCCAAGATGCCTTTTATCCCCGATCCCAGATATATGGATTCCAAAGACCAGTTCAAAACACAAAATCAAATCAAGGAAGATGTCAGTAGTACCCATCGCACGCCTTATCCGCAGGAACATGAAATCAATCTTCCGAGACATAAAATGAACTGAGCGAAAAAAGAGATAAGCAGTTCTTTTTAGGATTGGAAACAGGGGCGCTTTGGACAACCTTTTATGCAGGAACAACAATACAATTCACGTTATATATTAAATAAAAAAACAGTTGTATAGTAAGTTTAGCATTAAAAATTATAGTTATATAACTAATTAGGATTTATTTAATAATCTGTATAGTGTGATTTTCAGGACGTGATACCTTGCGACACATGAAAAAAGGTTTACTACAAACAGTTTGCAATGAATGGCAGAACACGAGCGAAGCGAACTGATGAAGTAAGTAGCTCCTCATCCCGACTTAACTCAAAATGACAGCATTAGTTATAATAATGGTTTGAATTTGGAAAAATAAATATACTTTCAAGGCGCTAATACATTATAAATAATTATTTTTGCCACTTCTTAAAATTAATAGTAGTACATATTATATATTATGGTAAAAGATTTATTCGAAAGAATTCAAAACAATAAAGGACCATTAGGAAAATGGGCATCGCAAGCAGAAGGTTATTTTGTATTCCCAAAATTAGAAGGAGACTTAGGACCGAGAATGAAATTTCAAGGAAAAGAGGTTTTGAACTGGAGTTTGAATGACTATTTAGGTCTTGCAAACCATCCTGAAGTTCGTAAAGCAGATGCAGATGCAGCGATAGAATATGGTGCTGCTGCCCCAATGGGAGCTCGTATGATGAGTGGTCACACTAAATATCACGAACAATTAGAGAATGAATTGGCTGCTTTCGTAATGAAAGAATCAGCTTACTTATTAAATTTTGGTTACCAAGGAATGGTGTCTATCATTGATGCTTTGGTGACTAGAAATGACGTGATCGTGTATGATGTAGATGCGCACGCTTGTATCATTGACGGTGTTCGTTTGCATAGCGGAAAACGTTTTACGTACAAGCACAACGACATCGAAAGTATGGAGAAAAACTTGGATCGTGCTACAAAACTAGCCGAAACAACTGGAGGTGGTATCTTATTTATTACCGAAGGTGTTTTTGGAATGCGCGGACAACAAGGAAAGTTAAAAGAGATTGTAGCGATGAAAGAAAAATACAATTTCCGTTTGCTTGTAGATGATGCACATGGTTTTGGTACACTTGGTGAAACAGGTGCCGGAGCTGGTGAAGAGCAAAATTGCCAAGACGGAATTGATGTATATTTCTCCACATTTGCAAAATCAATGGCAAATATTGGTGCTTTTGTTGCTGCCGATAAAGACATTATCGATTACCTAAAATACAACTTACGTTCTCAAATGTTTGCCAAAGCCTTACCAATGATTCAAACCATTGGTTCGTTGAAACGTTTGCAATTGTTGCGTGACAACCCAGGATTGAAAAACAAATTATGGGAAAACGTAAATACGTTGCAAAATGGTTTGAGAAGCAAAGGATTTAATATTGGTGACACCAATACTTGTGTTACACCAGTTTATTTGGAAGGAAGTGTACCAGAAGCAATGGTAATGGTAAATGACTTAAGAGAAAACTACGGCATTTTCCTTTCGATAGTAATTTATCCAGTTATACCAAAAGGAATGATTTTATTACGTGTTATTCCTACCGCCTCTCACACATTGGAAGATATTGCTGAAACACTAACTGCTTTCGAAGCGATCCGTGAGAAATTAGTAAACGGAACGTACAAAGAAATTGCAAGCAGAACTACAGTAGATTTGGACGCTTAATTTTCAGCAGTTCATTTGAATATAGAAAATCCATCAGCCTCGAGTTGATGGATTTTTTTTTGGAGCAAATCACTGATATATCTCATCATGTTCGGTCCCGCTGTCCTTCCAATCTTTTATCTCGTTTGAGAACGAGACAAAAGGATTTTCCCTCCCATCGGGGCTATACCACAACTTTATATTTTTATAAGAACCAACACAAAGAAGACAAAATTCTGTATTTTTATGATTTCAAAATAAAACCAAAAAATGAAAAAAATATTTCTTTCGTTACTATTATTACTTTCTGTAACATTAGTTTCAGCCCAAAAAACGGAATACACCACCATTAACAATATTCCTTATTACAATGAGGCTACCGCCAATGCCGATGCGTATATCAAGGAGCGCTGTGTTCTCGATGTCTATTACCCAAAAAACACCAAAGGATTTACAACCGTAATTTGGTTTCACGGTGGTGGCTTAACCTCAGGTAGCAAAGAACTTCCTGAAGGACTCAAAGACAAAGGATTTTGCGTGGTTTCGGTAAACTATCGATTGTCCCCCAAAGTAAAAGCACAAAAATGTATTGAAGATGCAGCAGCAGCCGTAGCTTGGACATTCAAGAATATTGCCACTTACGGCGGAGATGATTCGTTAATTATAGTTTCAGGACATTCAGCTGGAGCATATTTGTCATTAATGTTGGGATTGGACAAAAAATGGTTGAAAGCAGACGGAGTTGATGCCAACTCCATTGCGGGATTGATTCCGTTGAGCGCTCAAACCATCACCCATTTTGAAATCCGAAAAGAAAGAGGCATTCCAGACACACAGCCCATAGTCGATGAGTTTGCCCCTTTGTACCACGTTCGCGCCGATGCTCCGCCTTTATTGCTAATTACAGGTGACAGGGAAAAGGAAATGTTGGGACGCTATGAAGAAAACGCCTATATGATGCGAATGATGAAAATTGCCGGCCACAAACAAACGACTTTATATGAATTACAAGGTTTTGGACACAACATGACCGAGCCTGCTTTTCCTTTGGTTGTCAAAGAAATTCAAAGAATTACAGCTTTAAAAAAGAAATAAAAATGACCCCGCACTTATTAATCATTCCAGGACTTGGTGATTCTGGCGAAAAGCATTGGCAAAGCTTTTGGCTACAAAAATTTTCTAATTCAACCAAAGTCATACAAGACAATTGGAACGAACCTCAACTGAACGAATGGCTGGACCGACTTGACAAAACTATCCAAAAAACAGAAGAACCAACTATTTTGGTGGCTCATAGTCTAGCAGTTTCGCTAGTGATGCATTGGATCTCCCAAAACAGCAATCCAAATATTGTGGGTGCCATGCTTGTCGCTCCCGCTGATGTGGATTCTCCTGAACATACTCCTGATTTCCTAAGACACTTTTCCCCCATTCCAACCCAACCGGTTCCGTTTCCGACGCTAGTTGTAGGAACTGAAAATGACACCTATATGTCACTCGAAAGAGCAGCAGAATTAGCCAATTATTGGGGAAGTGACTTTATAAACATTGGTCAAAAAGGACAGATCAACTCCGATTCCAATCTCGAATATTGGGAAGAAGGACAAAACTATTTACAACAACTAATATCAAAAATTAAGCTCTAAAATGACAAATCCTATAGTTTCCGCAGCTTGGTTACAAGAACATTTAAACGATTCAAATCTAATCATCCTTGAGGCGAGATTAGACCAAAATCAATCTAATCTAGAGAACCAAAATCCCGATTTACAAATAAAAGGCGCCCGTTTATTTGATATCAAAAACAATTTTAGCGATACCAGCAATCCATTACCAAACACCTTCCCTTCGAAAGAAAAGTTCACTATCGAATGTCAAAAATTAGGTATCAACACAAATAGCACGATTGTGGTTTATGATACTTTGGGGATCTATTCCAGTCCTAGAGCTTGGTGGATGTTCAAAGCAATGGGGCATTCAAATGTTTTTGTCTTAGACGGTGGACTTCCAGAATGGATTAAAGAAGGATATCCAACAGAAAAACAACAGCAGACAGTTTATAAAAAAGGGAATTTTGAGGCAAAATTTAATTCCGAATTAATCAAAAACAAAGAGCAGATTCTGGAGAATATCTCAAGTAAAAAAGCCGTGCTTATGGATGCCAGATCTGCAGATCGATTCCACGCCACTCTCGAAGAACCAAGAGCCGGATTGAGAAGCGGACACATTCCCGGTTCCATTAATGTTCCCTACACGGAACTGCAGCAAAACGGAAAATTCAAATCAAAAGAAGAATTAAAGCAAATCCTAAAACTCAACGACCAGCCTTTGTATTTCACTTGCGGTTCCGGAATTACCGCCTGCATTGTTTTATTGGCAACCGAATTGATTTCAGACAATCCAAAAGCCGTTTATGATGGCTCCTGGACCGAATGGGGTTCCACTGATTTGCCTATTGAGAAGTAAAAAACAATCAATAATTTTTATAAAAAGGGTGTTTTTTTATAAAGCCACCCTTTTTTTAATCCGCTTTCCATATCCGCTTTTCATTTTTGAATCGTAAAAGCAGAAAACAATCGCCTCTGCTTACGTGTCTGCAACCACTATATCATCTTTTTCTTTTCTTTAAAACAAAAAAAAACAATTAATACGTTAAAAAACAGATACCTATGCATTAAAAACCAATTGAAATTGAGTAAAAATGATTAACTTTATACATAAGTTTATGTCGTTTTAATTCTCTCTAATTAAAAAAAGACAATCATGGAAAATATGAAATGGGAGATAGATTCCACACATTCAGAAGTACTTTTCAAAATTAAGCATCTTGAGATTGCTACTATTACAGGTAGATTTAATGAAATATCCGGAACTGCCGAAGCAGAAGAAGATTTTGAAAATGCAGTATTTTCTTTTACCGCAAATGTTGATTCCATAGATACCAATGATCAAAAAAGAGATGCTCACTTAAAAAGTGCTGATTTCTTCGATGCCGAAAAGTTTCCAAAAATCACTTTCCATTCCACTAAATTTAAAAGAATTGGCAATGCTACTTTTGAAATAATAGGTAAACTGACTATCAAAGAAATTACAAAGCCAACCATTTTAGAAATAAAATATGGTGGCACCAATATTGATCCTTGGGGAAATACTAAAGTGGGGCTAAAGCTAAGAGGAAAAATAAATCGCAAAGATTATGGCTTGGTATGGAATACCGCAATAGAAACTGGCGGTTTTTTGGTTAGTGAAGAAGTTAAGATAATTGCCAATATTGAATTACTAAAGAAATAATACACAATGCAAAATCCTACCAACAGTTCATAATGTTAACCTATTCGCAATCCATTTTCTATTTTGAAATCGAGTGCCAATAAAATCACATCACCTTCCTCGCCTACTGCTCCAAGCACCAAACATTCACTCATAAACTTTCCGATTTGCTTCTTAGGAAAATTGACTACAGCTACGATTTGTCTTCCAATCAAAACTTCTTTGGTATATCTTTTGGTGATTTGCGCTGAGGTTTTTCGGATTCCGATTACACTTCCAAAATCAATAGTAAGTTGAAAAGCTGGCTTTCTAGCTTCGGGAAAATCATTAACTTCGAGTATAGTACCCACTCGCATTTCTACCCTTTCAAACTCTGACCAGGTTAAATTCATAGATTCCATTTTTAAGTTGCTAAGCCACTAAGATACTGAGGTTCTAAGTTAACAACAAAAAAAATCCCAAAACTTTCGTTTTGGGACTCCTGTTTATTTCAATAATCACTGAATACTATTTAACATCCATCAATTCTACGTCGAAAATCAAGGTAGCATTTGGTGGGATAACACCACCTGCTCCTGCTGGTCCATAACCTAAATCTGACGGGATCACGAAACGAGCTTTATCACCAACTTGTAACAAAGCAATACCTTCGTCCCAACCTTCAATTACTTGACCTTGACCCAATCTGAATTCTATTGGTTTTTTTCTTGGGTAAGATGAATCAAAAACTTTACCATTTTCTAATGAACCTTCATAGTGAACAGCAACTGTTTTTCCGCTTTCTGCTTTTTTCCCAGAACCTCTTTGGATGAATTGGTAACGCAAACCGCTTTCTGTTTTTTCAAAACCGGCAGCCAATGTTTCCATTTTCGCTTCTGATTCTGCTTTCAAAGCTGCTTGTTTTTTCAAACGAGCTCCTTTTAAACCTACAAAAGCTTCAATAGCATTCCATTTTTGGGCTTCTTCGCCAACTCTGATGATTTCTACAGATTCTAAAGCATCTCCTTGAGCAATAGCATCTACAACATCTTGTCCTTCTACTACATTTCCAAAAACAGTATGTTTGTTATCTAACCAAGGTGTAGCAACGTGTGTGATAAAAAACTGAGAACCATTAGAACCTGGTCCTGAATTTGCCATAGATAAAACACCTGGCGCATCGTGACGTAAGTCTGGATGGAATTCATCATCAAACTTGTAACCCGGATCTCCTGTTCCTGTTCCTAGAGGACAACCTCCTTGGATCATAAAATCAGGAATTACTCTATGAAATTTTAAACCATCATAGAATTTTTGTCCTTGTGGTTTTATTTTATTTTCCATGTTCCCTTCGGCAAGAGCCACAAAGTTCCCAACAGTTCCTGGTGTTAAATCGTGTGTTAATTTTACCAAAATCGCCCCTTTAGCGGTGTTAAATTTAGCGTATATTCCGTTTTCCATTGTGTTTGTTTTTTATTGAGGTGCAAATTTACGAATAAATTTATAGAATCAGAAAAATTGCGGATTTGATTACAAGCAAATGTGTTTTGCTCTGCCATTACTAAATTTATTGATTAAACTAAGTCTGATTTTAAAAGCGAATACAAATTCAAGTCAATAAATGTATCATAAAGTAATTCGCCTTGTCGAATCACTCCTTCTTTTGTGAAATTTAATTTCTCCGGAATAGTCTTGCTTTTGAAATTTTCGGTTCCGCATTTGATTTCGATTCTGTTTAATTGTAAATCTGAAAAGCAAAAATCGATGATGGCTTTACAAGACTTTATAACAATTCCTTTTCCCTGTAATCCTTCGATAATCCAATAACCAATTTCTCCAATTTTGTTTTGATTATCTATCTTATAAACACCAATTCTACCAATAATATTTTCATTTTCAATAATGACAAAAGCATATTCGTTTCTGTCATTGTTACGTTGCATGGTTTCCTTTACAAAATTTTGAGCAAATTCTACAGTCTGCATTCGGTCTACAAATGGCAACCAAGGTCTTAAATGAGCTCTGTTAGCATCAACCATTTCAAAAATGGATTGAGCATGATTTTCGGCAATCAATTCCAGTTTAAGAGTGCTATCAATAATGATTGTCATGAGTTATTACATTTTATATTTTATCTTATGTTCTTTTAAAATTTTTCGGCTTTTAGCTTTTATACTTTCGGGCAGTTCTTTCCAATTAGTGTCATACTCTATATTGTAAACATCATCCTCATTTCCAGCTGGGTAAAAAGAGGTAGCTTTGGATTTAACATAATTCTTATTATTTGGTTTTTCAGAAAATGCATATATAATTTGTTTAAATGGTTTAGCATCCAATCCATCACTTTCCCCCATATATGACAAATAGAATTCCGGTTTTCCATCATGGTTTTCATCACTTATGAAACAATTTGAATAATCGAATTCTGGCCAATATACAACATTCCCAAAATCCTGAAATTTTAATTTCTCTAATATTCCTCCGTGATCGTGAACTAATACAAAAGCATATAAATTATGTTCACTATAAACTACTGTATTTAGTGGCTTTGCTCTACTGCCCTTGTAATCATTAGTTCCTTCTTCATGCTCCCAATGTTTCGTTTTAAAATTAAAAATTTCACTTACCGCTCCATCTTTGTATTCCACTATGCGGCTTAGTTTATTAATTTTCTTTTTAAAGACAAATTCAAAATAACCAAATCGACTTTCACAATGGATTATCATTGTCGTTTTTCCGTACAATTCACCTTCGTAATTATAATCCAATTCACCATCGTCTTTCTCAAACTTCAATGAATCTTTAGGATAATAATAAACCACTTTTAATGCATTGGTTTGTGCCAAAATCACATTTGCCAATAGCGTTACTATCAGCGACAAAATCATATTTCTTTTTATAATCATTTTATTATGTTGTTACAAACTCAATTATTCGTCAATTAAATTCATTAAGCTTTTTTTGGGCTTCTTATAATTTTGCCATTTTAAAAATTATCAATGGCTTATTTTACTTAGCACCTAAACCCTTAGTGAGCCACGAAACCCTCTAACGGCATAGTAAGAAGATGCCCCGTTATGATAGATGAATACCGTGTTATAGCGGAAATCAGCAAAAATGGCGCCACCGAGTTTTCTAATATTGGAAGGTGTAATTACCCAGCTCGATGTTTTCGTGTCAAACTTCCCTAATTGTTGTAATTCTCGGTATTCTTCCTCCGTTAAGATTTCGATTCCCATCTCAGCGGCCATATCAATAGCACTATTTTCTGGTTTAAATTCTTTTCTCGAATCCAGTGCTTCACGGTCATAACAAAGACTTCTACGTCCTTTTGGGCTTTCTGCTACACAATCATAAAAAATGTATTCGCCCGTTTTTTCATCATGGCCTACAACATCCGGTTCACCGCCAGTTCTCTCCATTTCGTTGAGAGACCATAGTTTCTCGGGATTAGCTTCCAGTTTAGCCTGCACATTGCCCCAATCAAGACCGATGTGGCGACTTCTATTTTTCTCAAAACGGGTTTTTAATATTCCGAGTAATGCTGAATGTTGTTCTGGTGACAACTCTTTTTTATTTTCCATTGCCGTTATGTGTTATTTTGATTTACTAAAATATTCCAAATGTAAAACCAACTTCCCATTAAGCCAATTACCCAAATCCGTTGTAGTAAGAGTTAGAGGTTTGACTTTTGTTCTTAATATGTTTTGCTTTCTGGTTGTCAATGTTATTGTGCCAAAGTAAAAATATTTAAGTTAGGATTTTCTTTGTCCGTTTCTAATGATTTCACAAAATTGAATTTTAACAGAAGATTGGTTGAATCCTGATTCTCATAATGTGTAAAAGCGAGTATTTTTTCAACTTTTAAAGTCTGAAACACGTAGTCAATTACTACTTGAGCCGCTTCTTTCATTATTCCTTGTCCTTGAAATTTGGTCATAAGTTCATATCCGATTTCACAACTATTTTTTTCGTTTGAAAAGTCAAAAAGACAAATTGTTCCAACAAATGTTTTTGTCCTTGTCAAGCTAATTACCCAATAAATTGAGTTATTATTTTTAACGTTATAATTAATTTTTTTAATAAAATTTATTGCATCATCAATTGTCTTGCATGGTTCTCTGTCAAGATATTTGTTTATTTCTGCGTCTGAACGCAAAGCAAAAATATTTTGCGTGTCATCAATTGATAATTGTCTAAGAGTTAACCTTTCAGTTGTCAAAATTGGAAAAGGCGTGAAATTTATGTCGACCATTCTCTCGTATTTATTTTATCTAAGTTAGTGGTGGCATGCCCTGACCACAAACTATTGTTTTTTTGTAATGACTTCTCCATTCCTACTCCGTAAATATATTAAAATTTCCCTTACACTATTTCTAAAACAAGAATTGTGTTTAGAGCCACTTGTTATGAAATGAAAATGCTATTTAGAATACTTAATTCCACTAAAGCCTAGCCCAGATAGAAGCAGTATCCCACGCTTTTTTTGCGTGGATACAAGCGGATAGCTGGAAATTGCTCCTAATAATTACTCTCTTTATTCTTTTTGGTAATACTGTTTTGATAGTATAATTGGTTGCAAAGGATTATATTTGTTTATCACTTTAAACCAATAAAGTATGGGTTCAATATATGACAAAGCCGATAATGAGGATATAATTGCCAGGATCAATTCTCTTACGCCTGACAGTAAAGCACTGTGGGGCAAGATGACAGTGGACCAAATGTGCAAGCATTGCAACGCTGCGATTCAGGTTGCGTTTGGCACAAAAGAGATGAAGAAGTATTTCCTGCTGCGTATTTTAGGCCGTTTAATAAAAAACAAAGCTTTTAATAATGACTTTGGAAAAAACAGTCCTACGGCTAAAGAGCTAAAATTTGAAGGTTCCTATGATTTTGAATCCAGCAGAAAAGAATTTGCAGAAAATTTTAGCCAATTTACAAAAGGCACTCAAGTGATCAAGCTTATGGATCATCCTTTTTGGGGCAAAATGACTTACGAAGATTGGGATAAATTGATGTGGAGGCATACGGATCATCATTTGAGGCAGTTTGGAGTTTAACAAAATAATATTCGTTTATGAGTATCATCAGACATAAACACTTCTTTCTGTCATATTCTGAGGAACATGAACAAGCGGAGTGGGCTGCCTATTATTTGACGGCGGAGTCCCAACAACAACATCATTTTGAAAGACCTTATTTCAAGCAAGATCCGTTGGTCGATACCGAATCGGCACATTGGAAAAACTACAAAGATACTGGCTACGACAAAGGACATCTGGTTCCCGCCGCCGATATGAAATTTTCCAATGAAGCCTACAATGAAACTTTTTACACCTCGAATGTATCACCTCAAAATAGAGCTTTCAACGCTGGGATATGGAACCGACTGGAACAAAAAATTCGTTATTGGGCTGATAAATACACGGCTCTTTTTATCGTAACTGGAAGTATTTTGCACGATAATTTAGTTACTATTGGCGACGAAGAAGTTTCGGTGCCCGATTATTTTTTCAAAATAGTGGTTCGGGTACAGGACAATGCTTTGGTTATGATTCCGTTTTTGGTTCCCAATGAAAAATCGGATGCTCCTCTTTATACTTTTGCAACAACCATTGATGCAATTGAAAAAATTACCGGTATCGATTTTAACCAAAAACTTTCTGAAAAAATAGAAGAAAAAATAGAAAAAGAGTTGAGCTATAAGGAATGGAGTTTTAGTTAGGCTTCATATTCTAAAAAAATCAACCATATAAGTAATATAAGTCCATTTGAGTTTTCTAACGTGGGCTTACACTTTTTATAAGCTGGATTTACAAGAAATGACGTTTTAGCAAGACTACATATTCTAAAAAAATCAACCATATAAGTAATATAAGTCCATTTAAATTTTTCTTATATGACCTTATATTACTTATATGGTTAAAAAATCGCTCTCCAAGAATTTATAAATTCCATATGTTTGAGTTGAAGTTACAAATGGCTCTTGTTAATTTATTTGTACCTTTGCCGTTCCTAAAAAAGCAACATGAGAATTGATATTATAACCGTATTACCTGAATTATTGAGAAGCCCCTTTGAAGCTTCAATTATGAAACGCGCCATAGACAAAGGGCTCGTAGAGGTTCATATTCATAATTTAAGAGATTATACAACCAACAAACAAAAGAGTGTGGACGATTACCCTTTTGGCGGTGGTGCCGGAATGGTCATGACCGTTCAACCCATAGATGCCTGCATCACCCACCTTAAAAGCGAAAGAACCTACGACGAAATAATATACATGTCTCCTGATGGCGAAACACTGAACCAGAAAATGGCCAACACCATGTCGATGTATGAAAACATTATCATTTTGTGTGGGCATTATAAAGGTGTCGATCAACGCGTTCGTGATCATTTTATTACTAAGGAGATTTCGATAGGCGATTATGTTTTATCGGGAGGAGAATTAGGGGCTTTGGTTTTGTCCGATGCCTTAATTCGATTGATCCCAGGGGTTTTGAGTGACGAAACCTCGGCATTGACTGACAGTTTTCAGGATGGTTTACTCTCGGGCCCAATTTACACCCGTCCTGCCGATTACAAAGGCTGGAAAGTTCCAGATGTGTTACTGAGTGGGCATTTTGCCAAGATTGACAAATGGAGAGAAGACACTGCGTATGAGCACACGAAAAACAGGAGACCTGACCTGTTAAACGATTAATTTTCATATATTTATACTTTATAATAAGAATTAGTTTGCTTCTTAATAACTTTTAAAAGTATAAAACCATGAAAGGATTAATCTCCAAAGTAATTTTAATTGTTACTTTTTTCATTTCAGCTGTTTCCTTTGCACAAGGAATAAATAGAACATCCTTATTGAATGAACTCAATAAAACTTACGGTATCGCGCTAAGTGACGATGAAAAAACCTATTTCGGAAATGCGAACAGCACATTAGTACTGGAATTGTTTGGTCTGGACGAAAAGAATTTATCAAAAGAAAATCGTAATAAAGAAATTGATAAATTATTTGATAAAAGAGACAAAACGTTGACTTCATCGTTGGGCATAAACAAATACAGCGATATTAAAGCAAGAACAGACGATAAAATTGTAGAAATCATAAAAAAAGTGAAACAATCAAAAATGGTTCCTTAATTTATTCTAACAATCAAATCACAAAAAGAGCTTCTAATAAAAGCTCTTTTTTTTCGGTTTCCTCCAAATAGCTAGCCAATTAAAAAAATCATGATTCATAATTCACAATTCATATTTATTTTTTACATTTGCACCCAAATTTAAATCAACCTCTGGCGAAGTCCGCGAATGTTGGTTTGATTAAACCATAATTAAAAAAATTATCATGGCAGATTTAATGAAATTCGTTCAAGACGAATTCGTAACAAGAAAAGATTTCCCTGTATTCGGAGCTGGAGACACAATCACAGTTTACTACGAAATTAAAGAGGGTGAAAAAACAAGAACACAGTTTTTTAAAGGTGTTGTAATTCAAAGAAGAGGTTCTGCTAACACAGAAACTTTTACAATTCGTAAAATGTCAGGAGCAATTGGAGTTGAGCGTATCTTCCCGGTAAACTTGCCAGCTTTGCAAAAAATTGAAATCAACAAGAAAGGTGCTGTACGTAGAGCTAGAATTTTCTACTTCAGAGAACTTACTGGTAAAAAAGCTAAGATTAGAGACAAAAGAAGATAGTTTACGCTATTTCTTTAATGATAAAAAAGTCCCAACCGATGAAAATCGCGATTGGGACTTTTTTTTTGATAAATTTGTGGTGTTAAAAATCATAATTCAAAAATCAAACGGCACTAAAAATATCAAATTCTAAATATCACAGAATATCTCTTTAAATTTATTTTTTTATATACAAATAAAATCTCTATTACAACTGCATTTCTTATCTTTGCCCGCCTTATCTCAAACGATGTAATTTTTAATAAGGCCTTAAATTAATTGTGATTTAGATTATAAAAATAAAAAAAATGACACCAAAAGCTAAAATTTTTTACACACTTACAGATGAGGCTCCTTTACTGGCAACCTATTCTTTTTTACCAATTGTTCAGGCATTCACTGCTACTTCTGATATCGAAATAGAGACAAGAGACATTTCTCTTGCGGGAAGAATCATCTCGAACTTTTCGGAATTTTTAAAAGAAGACCAAAAAACAAAAAATGCATTATTGGAATTAGGTCAATTAGCCACCACTCCTGAAGCAAACATCATAAAATTACCAAATGTGTCAGCCTCAATTCCACAATTGAAAGCAGCCATTGCGGAATTACAATCACATGGTTATGCTTTACCTGACTTCCCGGAAGATCCACAAACAGAAGAAGAAAAAGCAATCAAAGCTAAATATTCTAAAATTTTAGGATCCGCAGTAAATCCAGTTTTACGTGAAGGAAATTCAGACCGTAGAGCCCCAAAAGCGGTTAAAAATTACGCAAAAGCAAATCCACACTCTATGGGCGCCTGGTCTGCTGATTCAAAAACTCACGTAGCTTCTATGGAAAGCGGTGACTTTTACGGAAGTGAAAAATCATTGACTTTGGCTGATGCTACTGATGTAAAAATCGAATTTGTTGCCAAAGACGGTACAACAACTGTATTAAAACCAAGCACTCCTTTGAAATCAGGAGAAATCATTGACAGTTCTGTTTTACATTTGAATGCTTTGAAATCTTTTGTAGCCAAAACAATAAAAGAAGCCAAAGAACAAAACATTTTGCTTTCAGTTCACTTAAAAGCAACAATGATGAAAGTTTCTGATCCAATTATATTTGGCGCTATTGTTGAAGTATATTTTGCGGATGTATTCAAAAAATATGCCAGTTTATTTGCAGAATTGAACATCAACACAAACAACGGTTTAGGTGATGTATATGCAAAAATTGCAGGACATCCTCAACAAGCCGAAGTAGAAGCTGCAATTGCACAGGCAATAGAGAACGGACCAGCTTTGGCGATGGTAAATTCAGACAAAGGGATCACTAATCTTCATGTGCCTTCGGATGTGATTGTAGATGCGTCTATGCCAGCCATGATCCGTACTTCCGGACAGATGTTCAATAAAGACGGAAAACAACAAGACACTGTAGCCATCATCCCGGACAGATGTTATGCTGGTGTTTATACTGCGACGATTGATTTTTGTAAAAAACACGGTGCTTTTGTACCAACCACAATGGGAAGTGTTCCAAACGTAGGTTTGATGGCGCAACAAGCCGAAGAATATGGTTCTCACGATAAAACATTCCAAATGAAAGCAGACGGAGTTGTTCGCGTTGTCGATACAAACGGAACTGTTTTAATGGAACAAAATGTAGAAGCAAACGATATTTTTAGAATGTGTCAGGCGAAAGACGCTCCAATTCAAGACTGGGTAAAACTAGCCGTGAACAGAGCCCGTCTATCTAATACACCTGCCGTTTTCTGGTTGGACAGCAACAGAGCCCACGACAGACAATTAATTCAAAAAGTTGAAAAATACCTAAAAGACCACGACACAACTGGTTTAGACATCAGAATCTTAAATCCTATTGAGGCGACCAATTTTACTTTGGATCGTATCGTTAAAGGATTGGATACTATATCGGTAACAGGAAATGTATTGCGTGATTACCTAACCGATTTATTCCCAATTCTGGAAGTAGGAACTTCAGCAAAAATGCTTTCTATCGTTCCGTTAATGAACGGTGGTGGTTTATTTGAAACTGGCGCAGGAGGATCGGCACCAAAACACGTTGAGCAATTTATCCAAGAAGGATACTTGCGTTGGGATTCACTTGGAGAGTTTTTGGCCTTAGGAGCATCATTAGAGCATTTAGGACAAACTTTACGCAATCCAAAAGCAATTATCTTAGCTGAAACACTTGATACTGCAACCGAAAAATTCTTGGCAACGGACAAATCCCCTTCACGTAAAGTGGGTGGAATTGACAACCGCGGTTCTCACTTTTATTTAGCAATGTATTGGGCAGAAGCTTTGGCAGCCCAAGACAAAGATGCCGAATTAAAAGCAATATTCACTCCTATCGCTGCTGAGTTTATTGCAAATGAATCTAAAATAAATTCCGAATTAATTGGTTCTCAAGGCAAAGCCCAAAATATTGGCGGTTATTACCAACCAAATCCAGCCTTGACAGCCAAAGCAATGCGTCCAAGCGAAACTTTCAACGGTATTTTAGCTAAAATAGCATAAGCCAAATAGTTAATTCTATTTTATATATTCAAAAGACAACTGGAAACGGTTGTCTTTTTTTTTGGAGATAGGCCATAGATAACACGGATTGAGCATCTCATTTTTTTATACACTTGTTTAGTATCTTTGAAATTGGTTCAGAACAAAAAAATTAAACCGAATGCCTAACAACGATATTGAATACAAAATAATCGAAGCAGAAGAATCTATTTCCGATTTTGTGGAAAGGTTTTGGATGCTTACCAATCATTCGGATACCGAAAAAGAAATTGTAATTATCCCCGATGGGAGAATAGATATTTTCTTTTCTTATTCAGACACTGAATCTTTCCATACTACTTTAATGGGATTAGAAAGTGAGCCAACAGAAACAATGCTTCCCCCTAAAACCGTTATTTTTGCAGTCAATTTAAAACTTTTGGCCATTGAATACCTACTAAACATCAGTATTTCAGACATATTAAACGGAGTACATCATTTACCGGCAGACTTTTGGGAAGTTACACAGCAAGACTTAACCGATTTTAATTCGCTTTGCATCAAAGTCTCCGACAAAATAAAAACGCTTATACCGCAAAAAGTGGACGATAGGAAACGAAAACTTTTCAATCTCATCTATTCTTCAAGCGGTTCACAATCTGTTTCCGAATTATCCGAAAAAGTACTTTGGAGCAGTCGGCAAATCAATCGCTATTTCAATCAAATGTTCGGACTTTCCTTAAAAGCCTATTGCAATATTCTGCGATTTAGGGCTTCGGTACAACATATAAAACAAGGAATACTATTCCCTGAACAAAACTTTACGGATCAGGCCCACTTCATCAAAGAAGTCAAAAAACTTTCGGGTGTTACACCAAAAGAATTATTCAAAAACAAAAATGACCGATTTTTACAATTTTCGACTTTGCCAAACAAGTAGTTTTGCCTTATAATTTTAAACTTATAAAGCAATGTTATTACAAAACAAAAAAATAGCAATCATTGGCGGAGGTCCTGGTGGACTTACATTAGCTAGACTTCTACAACTTAAAGGAGCAAATGTAAAAGTATATGAACGAGATTTCAATAGAGATGGAAGGGTACAGGGCGCAACACTTGATCTACATCATGAATCGGGATTAAAAGCACTTGAAGAAGCAGGTTTGCTGGATGCATTCAAAACAAATTACAGACCTAATGCTGACCGGCTTCGCATTGTTGATGAAAATACAAAAATTTTCTTCGACGACCATAATGATGAATCTAGCGGCAATTTTGGAGATGAATCGTTCAGACCAGAAATTGACCGTGGACCATTAAGAACTATTTTAGTGGATTCATTAAAGCCTAATACCATAGTTTGGGACAGTCATATTGTTTCTCTTGAAAGCATTAACGATACCTGGAAAATAGTTTTTGAAAACGGTAAAACTGCTATTGCCGACATTATAATAGGTGCGGACGGAGCTAAATCCAAAATTCGTCCGTTCGTTACCTCAATACAGCCTTTCTATTCCGGCATCACAGTATTAGAAGGTAATATTCCTGATTCTGAAAAAAATGCCCCATCAATTCACAACTTATTACAAGGTGGAAAAATTATGGCCTTGGGAGATTCAAAAACCGTGTCAGTAAGTGCAAAAGGCGATGGGAGTTTGAATTTCTATGCCGGCTGGAAAACAAATGCAGAATGGGTTACACAAAGTGGTATTGACTATAAAAACACTAAACAAGTTTTAGAGTGGTTCAAAAAAGAGTACTTCAATTGGGATACCGTTTGGTTCGAATTATTTGCATATGAAAACACGACATTCACCCCAAGGACTCTCTATTGTATGCCTTTAGATCAAAAATGGGAGGCCCAGACAAACATCACACTTATAGGCGATGCGGCTCATTGGATGCCTCCATATGCCGGCGAAGGAGTAAATATGGCAATGCTTGACGCTTTACAATTGAGCGAAAGTTTGACTAGCGAAAAAATTGTTGACCTAAAATCTGCAATTGCATATTACGAACAACAGATGTTTACACGATTTGTTGAAAGAGGAAAGGAAACCATGCACAATACTGAATTAATGCACTCTCCAGAGGGGCTTAAAAAACTATTGGAAATGTTTAACCAATTCTCAAACTAAAAATATCATTGCTTCCTATCTTAAATATTTGCTATTTGCAAAAAAGATATCCTGCAAGATTGAATAAAAAATTGCAGGATTGAAAAACTATAAAATTCAAAGCTCTATTAATCAAACTTGGTTTCATAAAATATTTTTTATTATAAATAAGCGAACATTCATTTATATTTAATATTTTTGTTTTTCCAAAAACAAAAAAAATGCGAACAAGAGACACACACAAAGAAGAAATCGTTAAACAGAAAGCCATTGAAATGCTGGTAAAACTGGGCATTGAAGGCTTTGGAATGAATCGCTTGGCAAAAGAAAGCGGTGTTTCGGTGGCGACTTTATACATCTATTACACGGACAAAGAAGATCTGATAAAAAAAATCGGAATCCAAATTGGACAAGATTTCTTTAATGAAATGGTCAAAGATTTCTCCCCTACTATGCCTTTTAAGGATGGCTTACGCAAACAATGGGAAAACAGGGCACGATTTACGATAAAATATCCTTTGAATGTGGCTTGTTGGGAACTTTTGAGCCATTCCAGTTACAGAGATTGCATTTTGGAAAAAAGCCTTTTGGACTTCAAAACAATAATGGGTGATTTTTTAAAAAATGCGATTGACAAAAAAGAATTAGTTTGTATGCCCAAAGAGGTATTTTGGAGTATTGCCTATGGGCCTTTATACACTTTACTTCGTTTTCACAACGAAGGAAAAAGCATGGCAGGAACTCCATTCACCCTTACCAAAGAAGTCACTGACGAAGCATTTGAATTAGTGATAAAAGCATTGACACCATAAAAAAGTTAAACTATGGAAAACCAAATAGACAATATATTGGTATTTGCAACCAATATTAAAACCGAAAACGATAAACAAAAAATAATCGAGATATTGGATGCAAATTCAGAAATACACCAATGGACAATTGACCAGGAAGATATAGATTGTGTTTTGCGTATTGTAAGCGATACTTTATCAGAAGAGCAGATAATAGAACTTTTAAACGATCAAAACTTCAAATGCTCCATATTGGAATAAACAAATCAAAATGAAAGAACAAAAACCAAAAGTAATCCCATTTACACCTTATCAAAAATTTGCTGTTTTCATACTAGCCATCACTCAATTTACAGTAATACTGGATTTTATGGTAATGTCACCTTTGGGAGATATTCTAATGAAATCCTTAAGTTTAAAACCAACTCATTTTGGTTTAGTTGTTTCAGCTTATGCTTTTAGTGCAGGTATTTCAGGGCTTCTTACAGCGGGTTTTGCCGATAAATTTGACCGTAAAAAGCTATTGCTGTTCTTCTATATAGGTTTTATTGCAGGAACCATTTTATGTGGAATCGTAAACTCGTATTTATGGCTCGTAACGGCCAGAATTATCACCGGATTGTTTGGAGGAGTTATTGGTTCTATTTCTATGGCCATTATAGCTGATTTATTTACCCTCCAGCAACGCGGGCGAGTAATGGGTTTTATCCAAATGGGATTTGGAGCTAGCCAAATTTTGGGAATTCCTATTGGTTTGTACCTTTCAAATACTTGGGGTTGGCATGCTCCTTTTCTATGGGTGGCAGGAATGGCAGGAATTGTGGCATTATTTATAGCCGCTAAATTAAAACCTATCACCAAACATCTTGCGGTTCAACACGATAAATCACCTTTTGAGCACTTAAAACACACTATCGCAAAAAAGGACTATCGAATTGGTTTTACGGCCACAGCATTGCTTTCGGTTGGAGGCTTTATGATGATGCCTTTTGGAAGTGCTTTTGCAATCAACAATCTTCACATTACACAGCATCAATTGCCAATGATATTCATGATAGCTGGTTTATCTACATTACTGGTAATGCCTTTGGTTGGAAAATTGAGCGACACTATAGACAAATACAAAATATTCATTGTCGCCTCATTATGGACTATCATAATGGTTGCCATCTACACCAACCTTGGCATTACTGCCTTTGGACTCGTTGCTGTTGCAAACGTGCTTATGATGATGGGTGTGATGGGACGAATGGTACCTTCAACGGCTTTGGTAACATCTATTCCAGAAATTCAAGACAGAGGTGCCTTTATGAGCATAAACTCATCGTTACAACAAATTGCCGGAGGTGTTGCCGCTGCTTTTGCAGGAACAATTGTTGTACAAAAAGACAAATTGAGTCCACTGGAACATTATGATACATTGGGAATTATAATTATCTGTATATCACTCCTAACTATTATACTTATGTATCGCGTCAATAAAATGGTAAAAAGAAAAAACAAAGAGCAAAGGGAAAATCTGCCTATCTCTATTGAAGTTTAAATTCAGTTTTTAAATGTCATAAAATATTAATATTCAAAATATTAATATTTTTTTTTGATAAACGAATATTTATTCGAAAAATTAAACATGCAGGCTCTTTGGCCCTTATGAAGACGGTATCCCAACTTGTCTCGTCTTTAGGGACGAGACAAGTTGGGATATAGAGGACAGCATAAATTTTGTTTCCAGATAAAGCCTATTCATTCACTCATTTAGTTTTTTATTTCGAACAATACAAAACCAAAACAACCAAGCGTTATTAACGATACATTAACATATGTTATGTACGAATTGACCTCTGATTTAATGACATTTGCAATTCAAAACCAAAACAATGATTTCAAAGAAAATTATTTACTTATTCCTTTTACTGCTTACTTCTTTTTACACTTTTTCTCAGGATAAGAGCAATAACGAATCGGCTAAACAGAAGTTTACCCTTAGCGGAACCATCTCCGACAACAATAGCAATGAAACATTAATTGGAGTTAACGTTTCGATTCCTGAATTAAAAACAGGAGTTATTACAAATGAATATGGCTTTTATTCCATCACATTGCCAAAAGGTATTTATAAAATTCAAATCACCTCGATAGGATTTCAGACTACCGAAGGGACGGTAAATTTGGATAAAAACACCAAAATGAATTTCAAATTGACTGGTAGCGAAAACGTTTTGAAAGAGGTCATTATCAATAGCAACGATAGCCAAACCGAAAACCGAAAACCCGAAATGGGCGTAAACAAACTTTCGGTTGCAACGATCAAAAAAATGCCGGTTGTGCTAGGTGAAGTTGACATTATCAAATCTATTTTATTGCTTCCAGGTGTTACCAATGCTGGTGAAGCAGCCTCCGGATTTAACGTGCGCGGAGGTGGCGCCGACCAAAATTTAATTTTGATGGATGAAGCCAGTATTTTTAACTCTTCGCACGTTTTTGGATTCTTTTCTATTTTTAATCCAGACGCCGTCAAGGATATCAAACTATACAAAGGAGGAATACCAGCTCGATATGGAGGGAGAGCATCTTCGGTTTTGGACATTTATCAAAAAGACGGAAACAGTAACGATTTCCACATGAGTGGTGGAATTGGATTGATTACGAGCCGCCTTTTGGCCGAAGGTCCCATAGTAAAAAACAAAGGTTCTTTTCTTATTGCTGGCCGAGCTTCCTATGCACATTTATTCCTAAAACTATCCGAAGATCAAAAAGACAACGCTGCCTATTTTTATGATTTAAATGCAAAATTAAGTTATAAATTAACTCCAAATAATAATTTATACATGTCGGGCTATTTTGGCCGGGATGTATTTGCAATAAACAAAAGCTTTACGAATATATACGGAAACACCACTTTCAATACCCGTTGGAATCATTTATTTTCTGAGAAACTCTTCTCGAATCTATCCGCAATTTTTAGTGATTATTACTATGGTTTAGATCTTGATTTTGTTGGTTTCGAATGGAGATCGGGGATTAAGAATTTTAACATTAAATACGATTTTAGAAGTTATGTTTCAGACAAATTAAAATTGAATTTCGGTGTAAATGGTATTTATTACGAATTCAATCCGGGAACCATAAAGCCTTCAAGTCCTGACTCGGGAATTAATCCTGACCAATTAGAAAAAAAATATGCATATGAACCCGCAATTTATATCAATGCCGAGCAAAAAATAACCGACCGAATTGATATCAATTATGGATTACGTTACAGTTTGTTTTACAATGTAGGTTCTTCAACGGTGAATTTATATGAGAATGATAATCCTGTACTGTTCAATTCACAGTTTCAAATCTATGAAAAAGCAACTCCTATTGGGACAAAACAGTACAGCAAAAATGAAGTAATTAAAAGCTTCGACTATTTGGAACCTCGATTAAGCGTCAATTATCAGCTCAACGAAAACCAGTCTTTCCAGGCGAGTTACAACCGAATGGTTCAGTATTTACAGTTAATTTCCAACACCTCCTCTCCCACTCCTTTGGACGTTTGGACTCCGAGTGGCACCTATATCAAACCTCAAATTGCTGATCAAGTAGCCTTAGGTTATTTTAGAAAATTCAAGGAAGGAGCCTATTCCACCGAAGTTAGTGGTTTTTATAAAGAAGTACAAAACAGATTGGATTATATTGATGGAGCCAACTTAATTGCCAATAAAGCAATAGAGCAAGTTTTATTGAATGGCCAATTGCGCTCTTATGGTCTCGAATTGATGCTAAAAAAGAACGAAGGAAAACTAACGGGTTGGATATCCTATACCCTTTCCAAATCGGAACAACAAACTCCAGGACGTACGCCCGAAGAAACTGGAATAAACAATGGTCAATGGTATAATACTGCTTATGATAAAGTCAACAATCTAGCCGTTACCGGTTCTTATTATCTAAATCCAAAATGGGCTTTCGGCGCCAACTTTATTTATCAAACGGGACAGCCTACCACTTATCCAAACGGACAATACGAATATCTGGGAATGACCATCCCAATTTATGGATTACGAAATAAGGAACGATTGCCTTCTTTTAATCATTTGGACATTTCAGCTACATTAACTCCAAAACCAAATTACAATAAAAATTGGAGAAGCGAATGGGTTTTTAGCATTTACAACGTTTACAATAGAAAAAATGCTGCTTCAATTGCCTTTAGAGAAAATCTGGACACAGGTACAAACGAAGCCGTGAAAACATCTATTTTTGGTATCGTGCCAGCGGTAAGTTATAATTTCAAATTTTAAAAATATTCTCATTAGACGAGAACTAAAACATAGAACTGATGAAAAAATTAATCGCAACCCTACTAATAATCTTTACTTTTGTATGCATAAGCTGTGAAGATGTTATAAAAGTCGACGTAGATACTGCAGCTCCCAGATTGGCTGTTGAAGCGACAATCAATTGGCAAAAAGGCACAGAAGGCAGTGTCCAATACATAAAACTAACCACGACAACAGGATATTTCGAGAACGTAATTCCTGTGGTCTCTGGCGCAGTTGTGACTGTGACAAATAGTTCCAATAAGGTTTTTAATTTTATTGAAAACCCAAAAACGGGAATGTATGTTTGTTCTGATTTTGAACCTAAACTAAATGAAACCTACACCCTGACCATTAAAACAAATGGAGAAACATACACTGCCACTGAAAAAATGTATCCAGTAGCGGCCATTACAAAGTTTTCACAAAATGATAATGGCGGATTTAGCGGAAAAGACATTGAGGTAAAAGCCTATTTTAATGACCCTGCCGACGAAGTCAATTTCTATTTATACCGTTATAATTATAAAAATCAAAAAACAACAAATCTATATACGGACGATGACACCTTTTTTAACGGAAATGAATTTTTTAGTATCTCCCAAAATGATTCTTTAAAAGTGGGTGAAAAAGTCAATGTTACCCATTTGGGCATTTCCAAAAGCTATTACAATTACATGAGTGTTATTATCAGTCTTGCAGGACAAAACGGTGGTGGCCCATTTCAGTCTCCTCCATCAACTATCAGGGGCAACGTAATCAATATCACTAATCCGAACAATTATCCTTTGGGCTATTTTTCGGTAAGTGAAAGCGATTCGAAAGAATACACAATTGAGTAAAACAAGAAGCTATTCCTGCTTTCCACTACAAGTCCTCGCCCCAAAAAACAATTTTTCTACACCCTTAAAGGAGCTTCCTCCGGTCGCTCTTTTAGGGCAGGAAAAAATAAGTTTTTGGAGCTCCGGGCTTTCTGTTTTAATCAGGGCTATTTCTTAAGATTTCAGAAGGCAGAATTAAGATTTTAGAATTTAGATTTTTCATACTTTTACAAAAAATCTGAAATTCTCTGTTCTAACTTCTATTTTATGAAATCTAGAATCTAAGCTTTGCATTCTGAAATCTAAAATCTGCCTTCTAAAATCTTAAGTAAAATGTCTTCACATCATATCGTTCGCGACGACCAAGAACCCGCTTTAATAATTGCAAACGGAGCAGCATGTCATCCAGAGTTATTGGGACAACTACTGGAATGGTCACCACTGGTAATTGTACTGGACTCGGCTATTGAACGTGTAATGGAACTGGATGTAAAAGTTGATGTACTTTTGGGTGATTTCGACCGAGGTTTTGACGTCGAAAAATATCAAACTTCCCAATATCCATTGGAAATTGTTCATACACCTGATCAAAATAAAACTGATTTAGAAAAAGCATTGGATTATTTAATTGCAAGAAAAATTCCTGCCGTAAATGTAGTTTGGGCCACAGGAAGAAGGGCCGACCACACGATTACCAATCTCACGAATATAGTTCGCTATCGAAATTTAATTAAAATCGTCATTCTGGACGATCACTCCAAAATATTTTTGCTTCCCAATAAATTTGAAAAATGGTACACCGCAGGAACGCCTATTTCATTAATTCCCATTGGAGTTGTCAACGGAATCTATTCCAAAAATTTAGTATATCCCTTGCAAAATGACACCTTAACCATGGGATACAGAACTGGGAGCAGCAACGAAGTTGCCCATGACGGAATTGTAACCATCAATCACAATGATGGCGATTTGTTATTAATGGAATGCATAGATTAGTAAAATTCTAGTTTTCAAAGGACTAAAAACTAGATGGTTTTTTCTCAGATTTTAAAAATACACTTTACTAAAAAGTATATTCCCAACCTAAAAGTTTCCCTTCTTTTTAAGATAAAAAACCATAATTAACTAAAAACCAAACACTTCGGCCTAATTATTGTAATAAAGGTAAACAAAAACAGCCACAAATAGTCACTATATCAATAACAAGAAAGGATTGACTATCTTTGCACCGAAATTTAGAAAATGAAATCTACAAAGAATACCGAAAAGACAACTTTACATCCGAGAAATCTTCATCGATTTGGATATAACTTTGAACTATTAATACTAAATCATCCCGATTTGGCAAAATTTGTTTTTGTCAATGAACACGGCATAGAAACAATTGATTTTAGTAATCCAGAAGCAGTAAAAGCGCTTAATAAGGCTCTATTAATCACCAATTATGACATTCAAAACTGGGATATTCCAGCTAATTTTTTGTGCCCTCCAATACCTGGCAGAACCGACTATATTCATTACCTCGCAGATTTATTGGCCACAACAAATAATGGTATAATTCCACAAGGAGAAACTATTATGGGTCTCGACATTGGTATTGGAGCCAATTGTATTTATCCGATATTAGGAAATGCTATTTATGGCTGGTCATTTGTAGGAACCGATATCGATGAAAATGCAATTCAAAACTGCAAAAAGATCATCGAACAAAACCCAAAATTGGCAGAAGCAATAAGTCTGCAATTACAGGTAAACTCTCGTTTTATTTTCAAAAACATTATAGCTCCCGAGGATCGATTCACGTTTACCATCTGCAATCCTCCTTTTCATTCTTCCTCCGAAGAAGCGACAAAAAGCAGTCTTCGAAAAGTTAATAATCTGACTCCAAATGCTCCAAAAGCAGCAAAACCCGTACTTAATTTTGGAGGACAAAATGCTGAATTGTGGTGTGAAGGCGGTGAATTAGGCTTTATCAAACAAATGATTTATGAAAGCGCCAAATATCCTATGCAATGTCTTTGGTTTACTACATTAGTATCCAAACAATCCAATTTGAATACGATATACAAAACCTTAAACAATGTGGCAGCTATTCATAAAACAATAGAAATGGCTCAAGGTCAAAAAACAAGCCGAATTGTTGCTTGGACTTTTATGAGTGAAGCACAACAAAAAGCTTGGAAACTTTAACATTTATAAAAACTGATTTTCAATTTTAAGTATGGATCACTTTTAAAGCAGTAAGCCAAGTTAAAAACCATTTGCTTTCACTACATTTCAAAGAAATTCAACTTAATCCTTATGTATAAATTAGTCTCCAAAATTATTGTGTTTGCACTACTTATAAGCTGTAGTGTATCCAAAGAGAAGAAAATTGACGAATACGTTTTTAAAAGAAAAAAAGAAAAAACACAATACATTAACTCTTACAATAAGTCATTACAGCTTTGGAAAGTTCCCTATAAAGAAGAATACGTCGCAACTAGTTTTGGTAAGGCCCATATCATTATTAGCGGCCCTAAGGATGCCAAACCATTGCTTTTACTTCATGGTATGGATGCTAGTTCTACTATGTGGTTCCCCAACAGTGCAGCACTGTCAAAAAATCATCGGGTATACGCGATTGACTTTTTGATGGAAGCTGGAAAGTCCGAATTTAAAGGAAATTCACTTAGCGCTGATGAAATCGTAAATTGGTATACTCAAATTTTCAACTATTATAAATTCAAAAATGTTGACATAATAGGAGCCTCACGAGGAGGTTGGATTGCTACGCTATTGACAATTCAAAAAAATAGCAAAATTGACAAACTTGTATTACTAAGTCCCGCACAAACTTTTGACGGTGTGGATCAAAAAGGAAAAGCATCATCGGCATTATTTTTAAAATTCTTTCCAAACAAAAATAAATTTAAAAAAACACTAGTCGCTTTCTCCTATTATCCAGATAAAATTAATTCCACTTATAAAAAACAATTTTATTTGGCAAATAAATATTCTAAATCCAATGCCAGTTTTTTACAAATGACACCTTTCTCTGATGACGAATTAAAAAGAATATCGATACCCGTTTTAGTACTTATTGGAGATCATGATGTCATCAATTCAGAAAAAAGTCTTTTGCGTGCCAATGATTTTTTAAGTAACGACAAAACAGAAACTATTAAAAATGCAGGTCATTTTTTAAGCATGGATCAAGCCAATAAGGTGAATGAAATTATTGTTGATTTTTTAAAGTAAATTATAAGATCAAACTTAAAACGGTACTTACCAAACTTCTTTTTTATCCATTTTTATCTAATTGAACGCATTCAATAGAATTATAATCTTTGAATTTTACTTTGTAACTTTACAAAACCAATTCAACTCCAAATTAGATAAATGAATTTCCAAGTCATATCCGAATACCAACCCAAAGGGGACCAACCGCAAGCCATTGAAAAATTGTCAGAAGGCTTGTTGAATGGTGAGCAATTCCAAACTTTACTTGGGGTTACAGGTTCCGGAAAAACATTTACGGTGGCCAATGTCATTCAGGAAATACAACGTCCCACATTGGTATTGGCACACAACAAAACCTTGGCTGCTCAATTGTATTCGGAGTTCAAACAATTTTTTCCTAACAATGCTGTAGAATATTTCGTATCCTATTACGATTATTATCAACCTGAAGCTTTTATGCCCGTAACTGGCGTTTTTATTGAAAAGGATTTATCCATCAATGCAGAACTCGAAAAAATGCGTTTAAGCACTACCTCTTCTCTTCTTTCTGGTCGAAGGGACATAATAGTTGTAGCTTCTGTATCCTGCATTTATGGTATTGGAAATCCCGTTGAATTTCAGAAGAACGTAATTGCGGTAGAGAAAAATCAAATGATTTCCAGAACCAAATTATTAAAAAATTTGGTTCAAAGCCTGTATTCCAGAACGGAAGCCGATTTTACCCCCGGAAATTTTCGCATAAAAGGCGATACAGTTGAAGTATATCCAAGTTATGCAGATGACGCATTCAGAATTCACTTTTTTGGAGATGAAATAGAAGAAATAGAAAGCTTCGATGTAAAAACATCCAAAGTCATTGAACGGTACGAAAAACTTACTATCTACCCCGCCAATATGTTTGTGACCTCTCCCGATGTACTGCAAAATGCAATCTGGGAAATCCAGCAGGATTTGGTCAAACAAGTTGATTATTTCAAGGAAATAGGAAAACATCTTGAAGCCAAAAGACTCGAAGAACGCACCAATTTTGATTTGGAGATGATTCGGGAATTGGGATATTGTTCCGGAATCGAAAACTATTCACGCTATTTGGACGGAAGAGAAGCAGGATCGAGACCTTTCTGTTTATTGGACTATTTCCCAAAAGATTATTTGATGGTCGTTGACGAAAGCCACGTAACGATATCACAAGTTCAGGCGATGTATGGAGGAGACAGAAGCCGTAAAGAAAATTTAGTTGAATATGGATTTCGACTGCCGGCTGCAATGGACAACCGCCCATTAAAATTTGATGAGTTTGAGGCGATGCAAAACCAAGTCATTTATGTTTCTGCCACTCCTGCCGACTATGAATTGCAAAAATGTGGTGGCGTATATGTAGAACAAGTGATTCGTCCAACAGGTTTATTGGATCCAATAATTGAAATTCGCCCAAGTCTGAATCAAATCGACGATTTGATTGAAGAAATTCAGCAGCGCTGTGAATTGGATGAAAGGGTCTTAGTGACAACTTTGACGAAAAGAATGGCCGAAGAACTAGCCAAATACCTTACTAAAGTGTCCATTCGCTGCCGCTACATCCACTCTGATGTTGATACATTAGAACGCATCGAAATTATGCAAGATTTACGAAAAGGATTATTTGATGTTTTAATTGGAGTAAACTTATTGAGAGAAGGATTGGATTTACCAGAAGTTTCATTGGTTGCCATACTCGATGCAGACAAGGAAGGCTTCTTAAGAAGCCATCGCTCGCTAACACAAACCATAGGCCGCGCAGCAAGGAACTTAAACGGAAAAGCCATAATGTATGCTGATAAAATTACCAATAGTATGCAAAAAACTATTGATGAAACAAATTACAGAAGAACAAAGCAAATTAATTTTAACCTAGAAAATAATGTAGTTCCTCAAGCTTTAAATAAAAAAATAGAGAGCGCTTTTACAAACAATAAATTGGTAGAGTATGAATTGGGACACATTATGAACGTTGCCGCCGAACCAGAAACTGCCTACATGTCCAAACCAGATTTGGAAAAACTCATTCGCGAAAAACGAAAAGCAATGGAAAAATCAGCAAAAGATTTGGACTTTATGCAAGCTGCAAAACTACGTGATGAGATTAAAGCTTTACAAGCAAAAAACCATTAATTATGTTGTTCCTGAAAATGACCCAATAATACTTCTGGAGGAATTATAGCATTGGGAGATGCTTTCATTAATTTTAGAATACGATTAGTCGCACTTGGATTTAATCCCATATTGATGGCGATTTGGCGAATGGCCTCTTCTTCTTTCTCATGCAAAATACCATCAATATGCATTAATAATGCTAAACGATAAAATTGCTGTATCCTTTCAAACTCAGATTTTATAACGCCCGTTGGCAATTCTTGATGGAATAACTCATTGAAATCTTTTTTACTGATACCTAATTCTTGCGCAACAATCCAAACAAATTGATATTCGCGCTCATGCAATCGACCATCAACAACTGAAAATGCAATCATCTCAGACAATAAATTGATTTTTTCTACGTGTGTGTCCATCTAATTATTAATTTTAGCTAAAATATTCTTTTTTTCTAAATCTAAAAATTAAATTGTCTTGAAATTAATTTACTTAATTCCCTTATTTCTATTTCTCAGTAAAGCCACTGCACAAGAGAGTACCGCTTCCAAACAAGTCTCCAGTTTTAATATGGAAGCCCCTCAACTAAAAACAAACAGAAAAATCTGGCTGTACCTCCCAAAAAATTACGAAACATCAGCAAAAAAATATCCTGTCATTTATATGCATGATGCACAAAATTTGTTTGATGCAAAGACTTCTTTTGCCGGAGAATGGAATGTAGATGAAAAACTGGATAGCTTGAGTGCGCAAGTAATTGTTGTAGGAATTGAAAACGGTGGCGAAAAACGTTTAGAAGAATTGACTCCATATAAAAACGAAAAATATGGTGGTGGAAATGCGGATAAATATCTTGAATTTATCGTAAACACTTTAAAACCTGAAATTGATAAAAAATACAGAACAAAAACTAACGCCAAAAACACTACTATTATGGGAAGTTCATTGGGTGGTTTGACTTCATTTTATGCTGTTATAAAATATCCTAAAGTTTTTGGTAAAGCTGGTGTGTTTTCTCCTGCTTTTTGGATCAATCGAAAGGATATAAATGATTATATGACAAATAGTAAAAACCTTAAGGCTAAAATTTACTTTCTCTGTGGTGATTCGGAAGGAGATGATGACAGTATGGTAACCGACCTGAATTACATGGAAACTCTACTAAACACAAACCGTTGCTATTGTCTACATTTAAACAAAAAAGTAGTTGTAAAAGGAGGACATCACAATGAGAAGCTATGGAGAGATGGTTTTACAGATGCTTTTCTTTGGTTAGGATATTGATAAATGATTGTAGATTAACGATTTTAGTTTTTAGATGCATGTCCAAAAAATATTAATCCTAAAATCGTTACCCGAGCCCGAAAGACGAACGGGCGAAGCAATCATAATTCTTAAATCTAAAATCTTTATTTTTTAGAGTACTCTTTTTCCATTTGGGTAATGATGCTTTTTATGGCTTCAGAACCAATACCTTTAGCTTTGATTACTTTGTTTTTATCCAGAATATAAATTACAGGTGTTGTCACGACATCATATTTATCCTTAAGATTATTGATATGAACTCCGTCGTAGACATTAATAAAATCGACTTTGTTGTCAATGATGTATTTCTTGTATTTATCGAATTCATTTTGGGTATAGACCCCAAAAATTTTGACATCTTTGTTTTCTTTCAACAAATCGTGATATAGTTCCAGAATTTTAGGCACTTCTTTTTGACAATGACCACAGTCCACATCCCAAAAAAGAAGGACTAAATAATCGGCTTTTATACTCGATAAAGTCACGTAGGATTGTTCAATTTCGGATTTATTATCATAATAGATTTTGGTGATTTCCTCGCTCGTTTTGGCGGTGTCAAAACCCATTTTCGCAATTTTATCATGACCCGGAATGTCTATCATATAGAGTTCCGGTGCCTTTTTCCCGAGTTGCAGTGGAGCTAGAACATTCCCTCTGTTTATGATAAGTTTGATTACACTGTCATCATAAACCCCATTCGCTTTACCTGTTTTAAAATAATTATCTACCATATAGACGAAAACTTTGTCCATGCCCATTATTTTTGGTATTTCATATGTCGAGGTAAAATAGGCCAATAAAAGCATATTCATCTTGGTTCCTTGCTTTGTTTTTAGCATCATACGATCAATCTCCACACAAATTGAATCGGGATGTTGCACCACAACGGTATTGAAATATTGCTTTATTTTATTGGCAAAAAACGGGTTGCGCAACATGGCATCATCCTGAAAATTGACACCATCCCAAAAATGATTTTTGTAATAGTGATATGAAAAAATACTATCTGGTCTGCCATTACTGGCTTTTGGAATGTCCTTGGCTATTTTTTCTGTTTTTAAATTAATTATTTCAGAAAGGTAATTTCCTTTGTTTTGAGTGATCGTATTCAAATCATTTTCCTGAATAGCATCATTCAAAACTTTGAATTCTTTGGTCAAAAGAGCTGTAGAATCAGCTTTTTTCTGTTCTTTTAATGTTTTTTTATAACCATCAAATTCTTTGTTTTTGGCTGTGACAAAACGAATATAATTGAAGAAATTCTCATTTTGTTTGGAATTAATTGCTTTTAAATTATCGAGCAAATCGGTTTTATCTGAATTGATTTGTTGTTTTTGGGTTTGCTCGTCTATAATGAAATCAAAATAATTTCCCTTTTCCTGACTGAGTAAAAAATAAACGCCTTTGTCCAAATTTTTCTTCCCTTTGAAAACAATATTCCCGTTCACCACTTTTTTACAGGTATCAGAAATGTACAATTTATCAAATTGGTAAAAGGCTAAGTAAGCGACGGTATCTTTACAATTCTTTAAATTAATCTTGATTTCATGACCGGACTGGGCTTGAGCGAACATAAAACAAAAAAAGAGAACGAAACTTATTAAAATTTTCTTCATAATTCACAATAATCTTTGATACAATTTTATAATAGATAGTTAAACAGTTTTAGAAAATAATTCTAATTATTATCACCAAAAATAATTGAATTTAAATCTAATTTCAAATAATTGACAAAGTGTTTTTACAGTCAAGAAAACAATATCAGGAAATTCATTTTGTAAATGCTTACCTTTGCCTTTAAATAGTTAAAAAATGACAAATAACGATATATTCAAAAAACTTCGAGTAGCCTTGATGTTACGCGATGATCAAATAGTGGAAATTTTGGAATTGGTAGATTTTAGAATTACAAAATCAGAGTTGGGTGCTTTTTTCCGTGATGAAAAACACGAAAATTATATGGAATGCGGTGATCAGGTTTTACGTAATTTCCTAAACGGATTGGTAATTCACTTGAGAGGAACTAAAGAAAATCCTAAAAACCCGAATGATGTTTTGGCCAAACACAAAGCTCAAATTCCAGCAAAAGAAAGCGATTCAAAAAGAGCTGAATTTAAACCAAAAGCAAAAGATGAAGAAAGAGCAAGAGGTGATCAAGCTCCTGGAAAATCTAGTACGGTAAAAAAACCTGCAAAAAAACAATATCCAAAAGGGAATTCAAAAACACCAGTTGTAGAGAAAGTAAAATACAATTTTGGAAAAAACAAAAAATCGTAATCCATTTTGAAAACAGCTTTAATAATAGGTAGCACTGGCCTTATCGGTTCACAATTACTACAACTTCTTTTGAAAAGTGATCAGTATTCAAAGATTATCACTTTCGTAAAAAGAGATACAGGTATTCAACACCCTAAATTAAAGCAACACATTATTGATTTTGACAAACCCGAAAATTATCACGATTTGGTTGAAGGTGATGATTTCTTTTGCACCATTGGAACAACCATAAACAAAGCTGGAAACAAAGAAGCTTTTCGAAGAGTGGATTATGAGTATCCAATGCAGTTTGCAAAAATTGCTACAGAGAAAAAAATAAAACAGTTCCTGATTATATCTTCACTTGGAGCGGACGCAACTTCATCTAATTTTTATTTGAAAACGAAAGGTGAAATTGAGAATTTCCTTAAAGCTTCAACACTCGAAAAAGTGAGCATTCTAAGACCCTCACTACTTTTAGGCAATCGCGCAGAATTCAGATTGGGCGAAAAAGTAGGCGCTTTTTTCATGAAAGCATTCTCTTTTATGTTTGTTGGAAATATGAAAAAATACAAACCTATAGAAAGTGCCAAAGTTGCGAAGGCTCTTTTTACAATAGCTCAACAAGACAACAAAGGATTAACAATTTACGAATCGGACTCGATTCAAGAGATGGGAAAATGATAAAAAAGAAGCCTGAACGAAAGTTCAGGTTTTTTTATGTCTAAGATTTATAAAAATTTACTCTCAGCATAATAAACTGTTTTTCAGACGCAGTTGCCAAAAAATTAATATTTTTTTGTTAAATTTGACATACAACCATCTATAAATCTTCAATTTAAATAATACGAAAAACAAGTATTATGAATACTATTTCAATTATTCTGTTGATTTAAAAGATGAATTAATATTGAGCTCTTTTTTTAATTCCTACAAATACGTTTCTAAAACACTAATTCTTTAAACAATTACTGTAAAAAAAACATACTATAGCCCATGTTAAAATTTACGTTTCAACATACAACTCCTCTCAAAAATAATAACAGCAAAAGTTTGAAATCTATTTACGTTTTTTTTTCTCTGCTCTTTTTCTTTGCTGCTACTGCACAAAACCCTAAAAAAGAAATGGATTCCATCGTTAAAGAAATTGGAATCAAAAATAAAATAAACCAGCTTATGCTTGAAGGAAAAGCAGAAAGTGAGAAGAAAGCGAGACAGGAAAAATACATTAACTACCAAAAAGTTCAGAAACAAAACAAAATTTTCAATTTAATTGAATTAGAGGTTCAAAATGCAAAGTTCTTATTGAATAGAGGATTTGATTATAAAGACATTACCGAAGAAATTCATCAATTGAAAGAATGGGAAGAATTTTCTGTTAGGGGAATTGTAGGCACTAAATTTAGAATCTTAACTGATCGAAATCTTAGCTCAACTTCTATACTGCTTGATGAATTATTAAAACGTACCAGTAACCGCTTAAATAAAATAAGCATTGAAAATCAACAGCTAAGTAGAACACAAGAAAAAATAGATTCCTTAGTAGCAGAAAAAAATCTCTATTATGTTCCTACCGATTCCGTCGCCAGAGAAATCTACCGTCTACAATCGTTGAAGATGAGCACTGATATCGATCTAGTATCCGAAAGATTAAAAAATGCTGTGGACAGTATTCAAGCATTGGAAATTATGGGAGATCAATTGAAATTCAAAATTGATACGGATATAATTGAAAATGATAGACTCAGAAAAACAGAAGTTAACCAGTTATTTACAAAAAAAGTACCCGTTTTCGGGAATCTAGACATTAAAAAATTAATGGTTGAAGATCCTCTTACTTTTTCACTAAAAACAAACTATCTAGTCGTCTATTTTTATCTGATAAACAATAGAAATTCCATTATCATGATGCTGATTCTAATACTTGGAACAGCAATCTATTTCAAATTGCAGAAGAGAAAATTCCTTGATTTTGGATATAAAGAAGATATGTTAATTAATATTAATATGTTAAATAGTCCTATAGCCTCCGCAATCTTGGTAATCTTGAATTTATATCAATTCATTCTGCCTATGCCACCACTTATTTTTTCAATTATGATGTGGACAATATCAACTATTACGCTGACTATAATAATGTGGAGATCAATCAATACATTTATCTGGAAAATCTGGGTAGCAATATTTATTTTGAATTTGATAGCCTTTTTTGATATTATAATTTTGATTCACTTTGTTGGGGAGTCTTTTTTAATTTTGGCAATAAATTGTTTAGGTATTGCAATTGGTATATATGCTTTCATAAATAGATCTAAAATTCAAAGAAAAGTGTATTTTTGGTATATTATCGTTGCGGCCATCTTTCAATTCTTTTCATTCTACTATCTGGTAAACGGTCATTACAATTTGAGTAAATTTTTAATGACAAAGGCCGTTTATATTATCATAGTGGTATTTTCTCTGTATAGCACCTTTACTATAGTTAAGGAAATCAATATGATATCCAAAACTTTAGCAAAAATTGATGAAGACAAACGGAAGAAAACAATATTGGGCATCCCTCATCGATTTACTCTTGGTTTTTATCTCATTCTTTTTCTCAGCTGTTTTTTGTTGATGATAAGAAACACTTATACTTTCCAAAGCATCATTGATCCCTTCAGAAACACGATATCCGAACCACGAAACATTGGCAACATCACTTTTACATTTGAAAATATCTTGATATTTATTCTTGTAATTCTACTGTCCAGTTTTGTCTCAAAAGTGGTTTCCTTTTTGGCTTCCGATAATCAAATTATCAAAGACAAAAACAAAAACAAAAATTTTGGAAGTTGGCTGTTTTTATCACGAATTGCAATAGTGACTTTAGGTATTCTAGTTGCCTTTGCATCGGCGGGAATTCCTTTGGACAGAATAACATTAATAATAAGTGCACTGGGAGTTGGTATTGGTTTTGGTATGCAAAGCTTAGTTAATAATCTAATAAGTGGATTAATAATAGCCTTTGAAAAACCGGTGAGTTTGGATGACATTATTGAAGTTGGCACACAATCAGGAAAAATGAAATCAATTGGCATTAGAAGCAGTGTTGTCACAACATTTGACGGAGCCGATGTAGTTATTCCGAATGGAGAATTATTAAATCAAAATTTAACCAATTGGACTCTTGGAAGCAGCAGTCGCAGATCGGAAATCCGATTTGGAGTGGCCTACGGAACCGACTTGGAATTAACCAAAAAATTACTTTTTGAAATCCTTGAAAAAAACAAAAATGTACTCATGAAACCGATGCCGGCAATTTGGTTTACCAAATTTGGTGACAGTTCGATTGATTTAGTTCTGAAATACTGGATTAGCCACTTTGATTTTGATAATGACACTAGGAGCGAATTGATAATTGCCATTGACAAAGCATTAAAAGAAAATAATATTGTTATTCCATTTTCTCAACAGGATGTACACATTATAAGCAAAGAAATTGAACCTAAGCCCGATTCAGAAACTGAAATTTAACACAAAAAAACATTTAAGAACTGCAGCTTAACATGGAACAACCTACTTTATCTCTGGCCCAATCAGGTCTTTTTGCAAACCATTTTTGACTCTCTAGTTGTTCATCATAAGGCTTTTTAAGCAATTCAAACAGTTCATTCAGCAAAGAATAATCTCCTTTATCCGCAGCATCAATACTCAACTGCGCCATATAATTTCGCAATACATATTTGGGATTTACCAAATTCATAAAGAGTTTTCTTTCATCGTCGGTAAGCGTTTCTTGATTGATTCGCTTAATATATTGTTGTAACCAAGTATGCCATTTATTCAGAATAGATTCGTTGAGATCTTTTTCATTATAAAAAGCTTCTTTGATTTTATCCAAAGTAGCTTCGATTGAATCCTCTTTTTGAACACTACCAAGATTTCTAAAGAAAATCGTCATATCGGTTTCAACCACCTGAAGAAGCTCCGTCAAACCTTCAATTAAAACGGCATCCTCGTCCTTGCTTATTTTGAGACCAAGCTTATTGCGCATCATATTCAAATATTCTCTTTGATAGCCACTACCAAAGCCATTCAAAATAGCTTCAAGCGGTTTGGCTTCATTAATTAAGGGATATAAAGCATTAGCTAATTGGTATAAATTCCACAAAGCAATATCGGGTTGATTGCCAAATCGGTATCTTTTATATTCTCTATCGGTTGTATTGGGAGTCCAATTCGGGTTGTAATCTTCCAACCATCCATACGGTCCATAATCAATCGTAATGCCGTGAATCGACATATTATCGGTATTCATAACACCATGAACAAAACCTACTCGCTGCCATTGCACAATCATATCAAGAGTAGTCTGAGTTACCATTTTAAAAAAGTCTAAATATTTTTCGACACCTTCACTTTTAATTTCCGAAAAATGGTGTTTGATGCTATAATCTGCTAATAATTGAAGTGTAGCGTGATCTTTTCTTGAAGCAAATAATTCAAAATTTCCAAAACGAATAAACGAAGGCGCCACTCTACAAACTATGGCTCCTTTTTCGTATGCAGGATTTCCATTATACAATACATCCCTTAAAACCTGGTCTCCAGAAAGCACTAGCGAAAGCGAGCGTGTTGTTGGAACTCCAAGATAATGCATGGCTTCGGCACACAAATGCTCTCTAATAGAAGAACGCAATACTGCAAATCCATCAGCTGTTCGCGAATATGGTGTAGGGCCTGCTCCTTTTAATTGCACGGTATACAATTTATCATCATGCAGTACTTCGGTTAGATTAATCGCACGGCCATCTCCCAACTGTCCTGCCCAATTCCCAAACTGATGCCCAGCATAAGCTAAAGCGTATGGTTTTGTTTTTGGATAAATGGCATTCCCAGAAAAAGTATTTAGAAAATCATCTGAAAGAATATCTTCTTGAGACAATCCTAAAGAATTGGCCACCTCAACCGAAGCATGGACCAAAGACGGATTTGAAGGCTTTTTTGGTTCTACATAAGAAAAACAAGCTTGTTCAACCTGTCTCGGGATATTGATTTCACTTGGATCGGCAGGCAATTCGGAAGTGAAATTATTTTGTGTATGAAGTTTCATTTGGCAACAGATATATAAACTAGCATAATTACAACTAGTACTGTAAAGGTATTCGATAATTTGCACTTAATTATTCGGTAATGATAATTTTATTTTATAACCAAAATCATTTTGGTTATAAATCTATAAAACAAAAAAACCTGAGCTTTGACGCTCAGGTTTTATTATAAATATATAAAAAATCTCTACTAATTAAGAAAGCGCCGCTTTAACTTGGTCTGCAGCCTCTTGGAATTCAACAGCGGATAAAATTGGCATTCCAGAATTGTCAATTAATTCTTTTGCAATAGCAGCATTTGTACCTTGCAAACGAACAATAATTGGCACTTTTATTGCATCACCCATGTTTTTATAAGCATCAACAACTCCTTGTGCCACACGGTCACAACGAACGATTCCACCAAAAATATTAATCAAAATTGCTTTTACGTTTACATCTTTCAAGATAATACGGAAAGCAGTTTCAACACGTTTTGCATCAGCAGTTCCACCTACATCAAGGAAATTTGCAGGCTCAAAACCAGCGTACTTAATTAAATCCATGGTTGCCATTGCAAGACCAGCACCGTTTACCATGCATCCAACTGTACCGTCAAGATCTACATAGTTCAATCCCACTTCTTTCGCTTCAACCTCGATTGGATTTTCCTCACGAACGTCACGCATATCAGCATATTTCTTTTGTCTGTATAAAGCATTATCATCGATATTTACTTTAGCATCTACAGCTAAAATTTTATCATCCGAAGTTTTTAATACTGGGTTAATTTCAAACATAGAAGCATCAGAACCAATGTAAGCATTGTACAATGAATCGATGAATTTAACCATTTCTTTGAATGCATTTCCAGAAAGACCTAAGTTAAAAGCAATTCTTCTTGCTTGAAAACCTTGCAATCCAACAGCAGGATCAATTTCTTCTGTGAAAATTAAGTGTGGAGTATGTTCTGCCACTTCTTCGATATCCATTCCACCTTCAGTAGAATACATGATCATATTACGTCCTGTAGCTCTATTCAAAAGAACAGAAACATAAAACTCAGAAGTTTCACTTTCACCTGGATAATAAACATCCTCAGCGATTAAAACTTTGTGCACTTTTTTTCCTTCAGCAGAAGTTTGAGGTGTGATTAATTGCATTCCGATTATTTCTTCTGCAATTCCTTCTACTTTGTCAATTCCTTTGGCAAGCTTTACTCCACCACCTTTTCCACGACCACCTGCGTGTATTTGGGCTTTTACAACATACCAACTTGTACCAGTTTCGGTAGTTAATTGTTTTGCGGCAGCTACAGCTTCTACTGGACTATTGGCTACAATTCCGCGTTGAATGCGAACTCCATAGCTAGCTAAAATTTCTTTTCCTTGATATTCGTGTATGTTCATAATATAGAATTTGTCTGGATTCTGAATCTATTTCAGAATAAAAGTGGCACAAAAATAGCAAAATTTAATTTAATTGAAATTTTTTTTAATTATAATAACATATAAATATAAAAAATAGCGAATCTTTTATCTCAATCGTTATAGTGTAAAAAATTTAAATATTCTCAGCATTTTTGTTAAAATAATTATCCACAAAAAGTATAATCCTATATTTATTACAAAAATCAAGAGTTTTTAAAATTTATAAAAATATTTTTTGATGATATATCAATTCAGAAAGCAAAATTCAGCATTATTATCAAATATTCATACCTTTTTTAATTTTATAACAAAAATAGAACCTAAACACTGTATTCACTAGTTATATGTTATGAAATCTTTAATTTTGTAAAAAAAAATATCAAGCATGAGAGTTAAAGAACAAGGCCTTTATTTACCCGAATTTGAACACGACAACTGTGGCGCAGGATTTATATGTAATTTGAACGGAATTAAGTCTAATGATATTATTCATAAAGCGCTAGATATCCTTATAAAGTTAGAACATCGTGGAGCTGTAAGCTCTGATGGAAGAACTGGAGATGGTGCTGGAATCTTATTTGATATCCCACACGCATTCTTTAAGAAAGTTTGTGATTTTGAAATCCCGGAAGTTAGAGAATATGCAGTAGGGATGGTTTTCATGCCTAAAAGCCCAAACCAAGTGGCATTTTGTAAAACCACTTTCGAAGACGCTATAAAAGATCAAAATCTATCTATATTAGGATGGAGAGATGTTCCTGTTGATGTTTCCAATTTAGGACAGATTGCCGCAGAAAAAGAACCAACCGTTAAACAAGTATTTGTTGGTAAAAACGGTCTAGATATCACAGAACAACAATTCAACGCCAAATTATTTTTGGCCAGAAAAATTGCTGAACACACAATACGTAATTCAAGAACTTCGGAAAGTCACATGTTTTACTTTTCAAGTTGTTCTACTACTACTATTATATATAAAGGTTTATTGATGCCGGAAGACATCAGCAGATACTACACTGACTTATTAGATAGCGACTTAGTGACCCGTTTAGCTTTGGTTCACCAACGTTTCTCTACAAACACTTTCCCTTCTTGGGATTTGGCACAACCATTTAGATACATGTGTCACAATGGAGAAATCAATACTTTGAGAGGAAACGTAAGCAGAATGCGTGCTCGTGAAGAATTGATGAAAAGTGATGTTTTTGGAGAAGATCTAAAAAAATTATTCCCAATAATCTTGGAAGGAAAATCAGATTCAGCTTCGATGGATATGGTTGTTGAGTTGTTATTAATGACTGGACGTTCTTTACCGGAAGTTATGATGATGGTCGTTCCTGAAGCATGGGAAAAACACAAAACCATGTCGGATGAAAAGAAAGCATTCTACGAATACAATGCTTGTATCATGGAGCCATGGGATGGTCCAGCGTCTATTCCATTTACAGACGGAAACGTAATTGGAGCGTTATTGGATAGAAATGGATTGCGTCCTTCTCGTTATACATTAACAAAAAGTGGATTTGTAATCATGTCATCAGAGATTGGTGTTCTTGACATAAAACCAGAAGATGTGGTACAACACGGAAGATTGGAACCAGGAAAAATGTTCCTTGTTGACATGAACGAAGGTCGTATTATAGAGGACGAAGAAATCAAGCATTCAGTAGTGACTAAACGTCCTTATAGAGAATGGTTAGATAAAAATTTATTGCAATTGGCTAAAATTCCTTATACGAACAATCCAATTCCAACTGAAAAAATAGATTTTGAAACAAGACAACGTCTTTTTGGTTACACAATTGAGGATTTAAAAACGATTATTAATCCAATGGGTGCCCAAGGTAATGAAGCATTGAGTTCTATGGGTAATGACACCCCTCTTGCAGTATTATCAGATCAACCTCAATTATTATACAACTATTTCAAGCAATTATTTGCACAAGTAACCAATCCTCCGCTGGATGGTATTCGTGAAGAAATAATTACTGACACAAGTTTGGCAATTGGTGGGGATTACAACATCTTTGACATTACCGATATTCACTGTAAAAAAATTAAAATTCAAAATCCTGTGATCTCTAATGAGGATTTGGATAAAATAAGAAGCATTGACCATTCCGATTTCAAATCAGTTACCATTTCTACTTTATACAAAATAGAAAAAGGAGTAAATGGTATGGAGCGTGCTTTAGAAAAATGTGTACAAGCTACTTTCAAAGCGGTTTCCGAAGGATGCAATATTGTTATCTTATCTGACAGAGGCGTAAGCAAAGAATTAGCACCAATTCCAATGTTATTGGCTACTTCTTATATTCACCACTCTCTGAACATTCTAAAAGTTCGTTCTAAGTTTGGTATTATAATCGAATCTGCTGAACCACGTGAACCACATCATTTTGCTTTATTATTTGGATACGGTGCCAGCGCCATCAATCCTTATATGGTAAATGAAATTCTTCATGACCAAGTAAACCAAGGATTTATTACAGGAGTAAAAGCAGATTATGCAATTACAAACTATAATAAAGCGATTGCAAAAGGTATTTTAAAAATCATGAATAAAATTGGTATCTCTACTTTACATTCCTATAGAGCTGCTCAAATTTTTGAAATTTTAGGTTTAAACAAAACATTCACTTCTAAATATTTTCCTTACACTCCTTCCAGAATTGAAGGTATTGGACTTATGGAAATTGAAAGAGAAGTTAAGAAAAGATACCAAAATGCATTTCCAAAAGCAGAAATTGCAAATCTGCTGCCATTAGAAATCGGAGGTATTTACAGATGGAGAAGAAACGGTGAAAAACACATGTTTAATCCAACTACTATTTCTAAACTACAACAAGCTGTTCGATTGAATAGCCCAGAAAGTTATAAAGAATACTCTAAGATGGTAAATGATCAAAGTGAAAACTTGATGACCATAAGAGGTTTATTTGAATTCAACAATCTTGATCCTATCTCTATTGACGAAGTAGAACCTTGGACTGAAATTGTAAAAAAATTCAAAACTGGTGCAATGTCTTATGGATCCATTAGCCAAGAAGCGCATGAGAATCTAGCGATTGCCATGAACAGAATTGGTGGAAAAAGTAATTCAGGTGAAGGTGGAGAAAATGCCAAACGTTTCCAAAAAGAAATGAATGGAGACTCTAAAAACAGTGCCATCAAACAAGTTGCTTCTGGAAGATTTGGAGTTTCGATAAATTATTTGACAAATGCTCAAGAGATTCAAATCAAAATGGCTCAAGGTGCAAAACCTGGGGAAGGTGGACAATTACCAGGTGAAAAAGTAGTGCCTTGGATTGCCGAAACAAGAAACTCTACTCCTTATGTAGGTCTTATTTCTCCTCCTCCACACCACGATATTTATTCTATTGAAGATTTATCTCAATTGATATTTGATTTAAAAAATGCCAATCGTGAAGCGAGAGTAAACGTTAAGTTGGTTGCTGAAGTTGGGGTTGGAACAATCGCTGCAGGTGTTGCCAAAGCAAAAGCCGATGTTATCTTGATTTCAGGATATGACGGAGGAACTGGTGCTGCTCCATTGACATCATTGCAACACACAGGTATTCCATGGGAACTTGGTCTTGCCGAAGCGCAACAAACTTTAATCTTGAATGATTTAAGAAGCCGTGTGGTTTTAGAATGTGATGGTCAATTAAAAACAGGACGTGACGTTGCTATCGCAGCTTTACTTGGAGCAGAAGAATTTGGATTTGCAACTGCCCCTCTTGTAGCCTCTGGTTGTATAATGATGAGAGCTTGTCACTTGAATACTTGCCCTGTAGGTATTGCAACACAAGATCCAGAATTGAGAAAAAATTTCAAAGGAACACCTGAGCACGTTATTAACTTCATGTATTTTATTGCCGAAGAGTTAAGAGAAATCATGGCTCAACTTGGTTTTAGAACATTGAAAGAAATGGTTGGACAATCTCAAAAATTGAATGTCAATAAAGCTATTAAGCATTATAAAGCAAATGGATTGGATTTATCTACCATTCTTTATAAACCAGAAAAAGCAAAAACAGTTCCAAACCATAATACTACTACACAAGATCACGCATTAGAAAATGTTCTTGACTTTGATATCATTAAAGCAGCAATTCCTTCAATCTATAGAAAAGAAAGAACCAGAGTTACGTTTGACATCAAAAATACTGACCGTTCAGTAGGTGCGATTTTAAGTAATGAAATTTCAAAAATATATGGTGCTCAAGGATTGCCGGAAGATACTATTCTTGTTGACTTTACAGGTTCTGCTGGACAAAGTTTTGGAGCATTTGCCACTAATGGTTTATCATTCAAAATACACGGAAACTGTAATGATTATTTAGGAAAAGGTCTATCTGGAGGAAAATTAATTATAAAAGTCCCTCCTACAGCTACTTTCAAACCTGAAGACAACATCATAATTGGTAACGTGGCACTTTATGGTGCAATTACTGGAGAAGCCTATATTAATGGTATGGCTGGAGAACGTTTTGCCGTTCGAAATTCTGGAGCAACGGCAGTTGTTGAAGGAATTGGAGATCATGGTTGTGAATACATGACTGGTGGAACAGTAGTTGTCCTTGGAAAAACAGGTAGAAACTTCGCTGCAGGTATGAGCGGTGGTGTTGCTTATGTTTATGATGACAAAAAGAAATTTGAAAATGGATTGTGCAATATGGAAATGGTTGCCTTAGAAACATTAGAAGAAGAAGATTTAGCCAAATTAAGACGCCTAATCAGAAATCATTCGATGTATACCAATAGCCCTTTAGCGAAACGTCTTTTAGGAGATTGGGAAAACGAAAGCAAACATTTCATTAAAGTGATGCCAACAGATTACAAAAAAGCATTACAAAGATTGGCAGAAGAAAAGCAAATTCAAGAATTAATAGCACAATAGTCATGGGTAAAATAGGAGGATTTAAAGAATATAATAGAGCCGACGAAAGTAACGTTGCTGTTCAAGAAAGAGTAACAAATTATAATGAGTTTACAATTCCGTTAACAAAAGAAAAAATCAAAGAGCAAGGTTCCAGATGCATGGATTGTGGAATTCCTTTTTGTCACAGCTCCTGTCCATTAGGGAATTTAATTCCTGATTTTAATGACATGGTTCACCAAGAAGAATGGGAGAGTGCATTGCAGATTCTACAATCTACGAATAACTTCCCCGAATTCACAGGCCGTTTATGTCCTGCTCCATGCGAAAAATCATGTGTACTAGGAATTATACAAGAACCGGTTGCGATCGAAAATATTGAAAAAAATATAATCGAAAGAGGTTTTGCCGAAGGTTGGATCAAACCACAAACACCAGAAAAAAGAACTGGAAAAACTGTTGCAGTCGTTGGATCTGGCCCAGCTGGATTGGCTGCTGCGCAACAATTGAATCGTGCAGGTCATACCGTTACCGTTTTCGAAAGAGACAATGCAATAGGCGGTTTATTACGTTACGGAATTCCAAATTTCAAATTAGAAAAAGGAATTATCGATAGACGTGTAAAAGTATTGGAAGCTGAAGGAATTGTTTTCAAAACAAATGTAAATGTAGGTGTAAACTTTAGTGTAGAAGAATTAGAAGCTTTTGATTCAATCGTATTATGCGGTGGAGCGACCGAAAGAAGAGGTTTACCTACTAAAGGTGCCGATAGCAAAGGTGTTGTTCAAGCCATGGATTTCTTGACTCAACAAACCAAAGTATTGTACGGAGAAAAAATTGAAGACCAAGTATTAGCTACCGGAAAAGATGTAATCGTTATCGGTGGTGGAGATACAGGATCAGATTGTGTTGGAACTTCAAATAGACACGGTGCAAAATCGGTGACAAATTTTGAAATCATGCCAAAACCTCCAGTAGGAAGAAGCGAAACTACACCATGGCCATTTTGGCCGTTGCAATTAAAAACATCTTCATCTCATGAAGAAGGATGCAACAGAAACTGGTTGATTAATACTAAAGAATTCCTTGCTAACGAAAAAGGTGAATTAGTTGGATTGAAAACCGTTGAAGTGGCTTGGAAAATGGTCCCGGGACAAAGACCTGAATTAATAGAAAAAGAAGGTTCCGAGAAAATTTGGCCTTGCGATTTGGCTTTGTTAGCCCTTGGATTTACAGGTCCGGAAAAAACATTAGCTGAACAATTAGGTATAGAAGTCGATATTAGAACTAACTATAAAGCAACCAACTATCGAACTAATGTGCCACATATTTTCACAGCTGGTGATATGAGAAGAGGTCAGTCTTTAATTGTATGGGCCATCTCTGAAGGTCGTGAAGCAGCTAGAGAAGTTGATTTGTACTTAATGGGCTTTACCAATTTGCCAACAAAAGGTAATGGCGATTTACCCGCTTTATAAGATTTGAAATAAAAATTAAAAATCCCTTGATATCATTTTTGTCAAGGGATTTATTTTTTTAAGATGACCAGAATTCAAACTTCGTTAAAAATTTAATTATTCAACAAAACAAACGTTAACTGAATACTGTTTTATCAATATAAAAACACATTTAATAAACTTCCGAAATAAATTTAGAATTTTAGAATAAAGTTAAAAAAATTCACAAACAAGAACTAATTGTTATAATTTAAACAATTTGTTATAATTTGTTAAATAACCACAAATTGTTTGGTCGTAATACCAAAGAATAATAAATTTGTCAAAAAATAATAAGCAAGATCAAGATGCAAGCAAACGATTTACTACACTTAGCAGAACAATTTGGAAGTCCACTTTATGTGTATGATGCCGAAAAAATACAATCCCAGTATAATCGATTAACGAAGGCTTTTTCTAAAGTTCCTAATTTACGCATCAATTACGCAATGAAAGCATTGTCTAATGTTGCCATACTCCAATTATTGAGAGATATGGGATCTGGATTAGATACTGTTTCTATACAAGAAGTACTGTTAGGTTTACATGCTGGTTATGCACCAGAAAAAATATTTTACACTCCAAATGGTGTATCTCTTGAAGAAATTGAAGAAGTACATGCACTAGGAGTTCAAATCAACATTGACAACTTATCTATATTAGAGCAATTTGGTGCAAAACATCCACACGTTCCGGTTTGTATTCGTATCAACCCACACGTAATGGCAGGCGGAAATGCCAATATTTCGGTAGGACATATTGATAGTAAATTTGGGATATCTGTTCATCAATTGCCTCATTTGGTTCGTATCGTTGAAAATACAAATATGAACATAGTAGGTATTCACATGCATACCGGTTCAGACATATTGGATATTGAAGTATTTTTATATGCTGCCGAAATTTTATTTGACGCCGCCAAAAACTTCAAAAATCTAGAATTTTTAGATTTCGGAAGTGGATTTAAAGTCCCTTATAAAAAAGATGATATTGCTACTGACATTGACGAATTAGGTAAAAAATTATCAAAAAGATTCAACGCCTTCTGTACTGAATATGGTAAAGATTTGACTCTAATATTTGAGCCAGGTAAATTTTTAGTAAGTGAAGCCGGATTCTTTTTGGCTAAAGTAAATGTTGTTAAACAAACAACTTCAACTGTATTTGCAGGTATTGACAGTGGTTTCAATCATTTAATTAGACCAATGCTTTATGGTTCACAACATTTTATAGAAAACATATCGAATCCTAAAGGAAAAGAGCGCTTTTACTCGGTTGTAGGATACATTTGTGAAACAGATACATTTGCAACCAACAGAAGAATTTCTGAAATTAAAGAAGGAGATATTTTATGTTTCCGCAATGCTGGAGCGTATTGCTTCTCAATGTCTTCCAACTACAATTCAAGATACAAACCTGCAGAGGTTTTATGGATGAATGGACAAGGGTATTTAATTAGAGCTCATGAAAAATTCGAAGACTTACTTCAAAATCAAATTCCGTTGCCTGTAGCTGCTACTGCTGCAACAGTTTAAAATAAAAAATCCCGTCTCGTCCTAAAAAGGCGAGACGGGATTTTTTTTAAAACACATCGCTAAAGATTAGTAAACTTCTCAACACTATTTTGTATTGGTTTTATCGTTTTCAAATAGGCATAAATTGCTTTTAAATCTTTTTCCTTCATCCCACCATACATTGTCCAAGGCATAACAGTATTAAAATTCCCTTTCGAAACTTTAGTGGATACATAAGTACTATCCGCATATGATTTAAAGCGTTTTACAAAGTCAGTTTCAGACCATTTCCCAATTCCAGTAGCTTTATCTTGAGTAATATTGGCCGAACGTGCGATACCACCAGTAATCATTGGAAACTCAAAACCACCTGCCAATTCCATGCCTTCAATAGGTTTTCCTTTTTCTTGTTTCGTATGGCATTCTGAGCAAGAAGCAGCATTGAATAAATAACCACCGTAAGCAACAGTGTCACTTTCATTTGGTTTATTGGAAAAATGAGGCTCCTTTGGAAGGGTGTTAATTACAAAATTCATTGGAAAATCGGCCTTTGATTCGGGAACTACATTTTCAATAGGTTTCAAGGATCTCAAATACACGATAATAGATTCCAAATCATCTTTATCCATTCGCCCAAAATGAGGATGTGGCATTATTGGAAACAAAGCTTCACCATTTTTTGAAACACCATTAGCAATTGCTCTCAAAACTTCTCCATCTGTCCAATCACCAATACCAGAAGGCGTAATGTTTTTTGCATAAAAACTGCCCGGAAAACCAAATCTTTGATCGAAAACTTCACCTCCTTTTCCTATAGTCCCATCTACCAATGGTCCCGAAAATTCATTCCAATTACGAGTGGAATGACAATCAATACAAACGCAAACATGGGTTGCAAGATACTTTCCTCGTTCCAATCGACTTGCCGTTGGTTTAACATTCAGATATTCTATTTTCCCAACATTAGGCAAAGCAAATTTTACATACAATAAAATAGCCATCACCGATAAGACAAGCAGCAACAAAACTCTTTTAATAATTTTCTTCATAATTCTTATCTATATCAACAAAAAAATTAAAATTTAACAGTTTTACATAGTAATATTATTTCAAAAATAAGAAAAAAAGTTATAAAACTAAAAATCCCATTCGTGGAAACGAATGGGATTTAAAATACCGAAAATAATCAATTATTTTTTAACAAACAATTCTTCTAACACTTGAGATTCTGAACCATTTGGGGTAGTAATCTTTAACATTTTAGAAAGCGTAGGTGCTATTTCTGTTATGTATTCTTTTTTATTTGACTCTCCTTGCGGAACATGCCATCCGTAAAAAAGTAAAGGCACATTAGTATCATAACTATTAGGAGTTCCGTGCGTAGTACCCGTTTCTATACTTTCCAAATACCCTGCACCTTCAACAATAACAAGATCTCCATTTTGTTTAGGATCAAATCCTTTAAAAATAAAATTCAAGTAATAATCTTGTCCTGTAGCAGCCAAAATCTCTTCCTCTGTATAAACTCTTTTTACATACACTTGCGTCATTAAAAAATCTTTGAAACTTTGTTTAACTTTAGTTAATTCCAAACCTTTTTCCTTAATAACCTCCCTGTTTAAATAAACATTAAAATTTGAATAATTCAACACTAAATTAACGCCAAAAGTATCCATCGAAAACTTATTCAATGAAGCAAAAATATCCTTCGACGAAATATTAGTCACATTGTATTTATGATCCTTCAAATAAATCGGATTTTCGGCAACCGCATGATCCGCAGTTAAGAAAACTAAGTAATTATCCTTACCGACCGTTTTATCCAAATAATCCAAAAATGCAGCAATGGTAATATCCAAACGCAAATAAGTATCTTGAATCTCCATAGATCTTGGACCAAAAGTATGCCCAACATAATCAGTTGAAGAAAAACTTACTGTCAAGAAATCTGTAATATTGTCTTTCCCCAATTCTTCTTTATCAATGGCTCTCATGGCTAATTCAGCCAAAAAATCATTTCCAAATGGAGTGCTCTTCAAGATTTCCATTCCAGTCTCTTTATAAATCTTATTCAAATCATAAGGAAATACCGGAGGCAACGATTTGTCTAATCTTCCTTCATATGGATTATTATCAGGCAAACTTTCGTTGTACGTATCAATCGGCTTCAACAAACTCCATCCTTTCTGAATATATTTCATATAATTCTTTTCACTGTTGAACTGAGTAACCCAATCTGGCATTTTATCCCCATAAAAACTACTTGAAATAAACGCTCCCGATTTAGTACACCAAAATGCCCAATTCGCAAAATGGCCCGCTGGCAAAATAGCTCCACGATCTTTAATACTCAAACCAATCACTTTCCCATTAAAGTTAGTTGCCATTCGCAATTCATCAGTAATTGTAGTACTCAAAAGGTTTTTTGGAGACATCGCCCCTTCTTTTTCAGTACCTTCAACTAGCGTTTTAACGCTGGCATCATCCGTGCAATACATGTTTTTTCCCGCAGAACGAATGTACCAATCGTTGCCAATGATTCCATGCACAGCAGGTGTCGTACCTGTGTAGATGGAAGCATGTCCAGGAGCAGTAAACGTAGGTACATAATTATAATTCATATTATAAAAAGTAAACCCTTTGTCCATCAGTCTTTTAAAACCATTATTTGAAAAATCATCCGAAAAACGATACAAATACTCCATTTTCATTTGATCTACAACGATTCCAACAACCAATTTAGGGCGCTGTTGTGCTTGACTACTAATAGAAAAAACACATACTAAAAACAAAACAATTTTTCTCATAATAAATTTTTAATAGTACACAAAAATACACTTTATCTTGTAAAAAAAGTCTAAAACAAAATAACTAATACAATAAATTAACCCATTAATAACCAAAAATTAGTAAATCATCAAAATAATCTGGGCGTGACACCACTAGGGAAAGAGGCCAACTCAACTTTGCGGGTATTCGGCCTCTTTCCCTAATGTTGTCGGGCTATTCGCGCTACTTCGGTAGCTAGCTTCTATCCCTCACGCACTGCAATCGAGAACTTTTGGAGAAATTAAGAACTTTCATTTTCATAAGCTAAAACAAAAAATAAATATTAAATTTGAATATAAAACCACTGACTATGAACATGTACGACAACGAAAATACCGTTCAAAAATCATTTGATGACACTTATTTATCCGAAGATCTATTACAAGCCCAATGGGCCGAATTTACGGAACTCAAAAAAGTTATATCCGAAGTATATTTAAAAAAAGGAAGTCCACTTACCCTTTTGGACATTGGAATAGGAAGTGCAAGAATAGCACGTCATTTAAGTGCCATTCCCGAAATGTGGAAGATGATTGAAAACTACGAAGGTACAGATAATGCCGAAGCCTGTATAAAACTTTCACAGGCAACAGCCGAAGAACTGCACATTGAAGACAAACTAAAAGTACATCTACTCGATGCTGTCAATTTAAATCAGCTGCAGAAAAAATATGATTTAATCATTTGTACTTGGTTTACTCCTGGCAATTTTTATCCCGATAATTTCCCTTTCAATGAGTATAATGATTCTCATAAAAGATTGGATTTATCAAAGAATGAAAAATTTACAACTATTTTTTCAAATGCTTATTCTTTACTACAACCAAATGGAGAAATAATTCTTGGCGCCTGCTACATTGACAATGACAACACCCGAAAAAAACAGGAGCAATCCTATCAAAAAATGGGAATGAAAATAATCACAAATACCAGCGATAGCTTTACTGCTACCAAAGAACAATTTTGGTCGCAAAGATTTACCCAAGAAAAAATTAAAAACTATTTACCGTTTGTAAAACCTGAAAATATAATTTTCACGCCTCTTGACCCTTATGATTATGCGATGCAAATCAGGATTAAAAAAGAGTAGTCAACTTTTTTTTATTCAAAATTAACAATATTGTAAGCGAATACCCTATCTTCATATTTAACATATAACTGTTTCCTGTTATCTTGTTTTTTTCGGGTAATAAAGGAAAGAGTACAATCTTCTCCATTATTATCTTTACAAACAAATGGATAAACAAGATCAGTTGCGCTTTCTTCGGCAGGAAGAGATTCTATAATTTCAAACAACTGAATTACTTCCGAATAAATCACAATTCTATTTTTGTTGGTATCCAAATTTACCAATATACTCACTGGTTTTAATTCGCTCCAATCACCAAATTTGCTTTTCCCCTCTTTTACTGAAACACTTAACCCCGTTGTTTTGAATTTATAGGATTGACTAAATCCATAATTCAATCCAAAAAAAAGGAACAATAATATAGACCCTATTTTTAACTTACTCATTATCTTAAAATTTGCATGAAAACAAATGTAATAATTTTAAAAACCAAATGAAACTACTTCTCGCTTTGCTTGTTCAAATTCGGCAATCATCTCATTTACTATATCTTTTGCCGGCAATATTTCTTTGATTAGCCCCGCTATTTGACCAATTTCCAATTCACCTTCAATCAAATCCCCTTCAAACATTCCTCTTTTTGCTCTAGCCCTTCCTAGTAGACTAGCCAATTCTTCTTTAGTCGGACATTTTTCATACAATTTCTGTACATCTTGATAAAATTTATTTTTAATCAACCGCACTGGCGCAAGTTCTTTCAGAGTCAACTGCGTATCACCTTCGTGAACCCCAATAATGGTTTCCTTAAATTTTTGATGTGAAGAAGACTCCAATGAAGCAGCAAATCTACTTCCCACTTGCACTCCATCTGCCCCAAGAACCATTGCGGCAAGCATTCCACGACCTGTGGCTATCCCCCCCGCAGCAATTAGCGGAATAGAAATTTTATCTTTTACCATCGGAATCAAAGTAAAGGTCGTCGTTTCCTCGCGTCCATTGTGTCCACCAGCCTCAAATCCCTCGGCAACCACAGCATCAACCCCTGCATCTTGAGCTTTCAAGGCAAAAACAGAACTACTCACTACATGCACAACTGTTATTCCATTTGCTTTCAAAAAAGGAGTCCAGGTTTTAGGATTCCCTGCTGATGTAAAAACGATTTTAACTCCTTCATCGACAATAATTTTCATTATTTCTTCAATATTTGGATACAACATGGGAACATTGACACCAAATGGTTTATCAGTTGCTTTTTTACATTTTTGGATATGCTCTCTTAATATTTCTGGATACATAGAACCGGCACCAATCAAGCCCAATCCTCCTGCATTACTAACGGCGCTGGCTAATTTATAACCACTGTTCCAAATCATTCCTGCCTGGATAATAGGATATTTAATATTGAAAAGACTTGTAATTTTGTTCATATGTAAAAGTTACTTATTGTTTGATTAGTTTTCCGGTAGTCACATTGCCATTACAATCTATTTCATAAATATAGATTCCAGCTTGCAATGCTTTTAATGAAATAGTTGGCGAAGATTTAGTGATTATCTGTTCCCTTATTTTCTGACCTAATAATGAATAAACACGCAGAATACCTGTGTCAAAACTTTGGTAAAAAGAAACCGTACTTATATCAGTCGTTGGATTGGGATACAGAAAAACATCTTTTATAGAAAAATCATTAATTCCTAAGCCATTGGACAAAGCCATGCTGAAATCAGGAATTCCGTACCCATACTGATTATTCGGCGAAGTATATCTATCGGCTGATTTCACAATTAAATCTTTAATTTCTTTATTGGTTTTATTTGGAAACGCTTGCCACAAGCAGGCCACCATTCCTGCCGTAATTGGACTCGAAAAAGAAGTCCCATTTGCCGTTACAATGTTCCCAGAGGAATCAGACAAAACCACTGCCTGACCTTGCGCCATAACATCTGGTTTTACTCTTCCGTCAAATGAAGGACCGATGGAACTAAAACTGGTTACCGTTTTGGCTGCATTTACCGCTCCCACAGTAAGTACAGAAATACCATCAGCAGGAACTGCAATATGAGGATTTACAGTAGCCCCTTCATTCCCTGCGGAAACCACTACTATCATTCCTCGAGAAAAAGCAATTTCGGCACCACGTGTCATGAAGGCAGTTTTGCCATCCATATCATTATACGTATGATTGTAAGCCGTATTGTCAAATTCAAAATAGCCCAATGAGGTATTAATAACATCCACTCCCAAACTATCTGCTTTCTCCGCTGCCTCCACCCAATAGGATTCTTCAACAGGGTTCTCGGTTGCAGCATCTTCTGTTCGAAACAAATAATAAGAAGCGTCTGGAGCAGTCCCAACAAGTGCACTATCCTTATATCCTCCCATAGAAGAGAGAACCATCGTACCATGTGAATCTCCTGTGTAAAAATTAGCATTTCTGCTTACAAAATCATAACCTCCTAAAATTTGATTGTTAGCTTGTAGTTTTTGGAATGGTTGAGCAGCATTAACTCCTGGAAAACCTGCATCCATGACCGCAATTAACATTCCCGAGCCCGTATAATTTTTCTGGTGTAATACATCACCATGAAGCATTTGAATTTGGTTGGCAGAACCACCGTAAGCAAAATCTGTTTTTATTTCCAGCTTTTTATTAACTGCTTTCATTTTATATAAAGCCGCTTTTTTTCCTGTCGTATTGAGTGATTTATTTGCAAAATCAATTTTATCCACAAATGAGAAAGATTTCAGAGAATTGATAACTGTTTGTGCCCCGCGAATATGCAAAGCATTTAGCCACTTAGATTTGGCCATAACAGTAATTCCGGAAACCCCTTTTATTTGATTAATAAAACTTGGATCAACAGGAATATCTTTCGAATCAAAAGGAATATTTTGCTTAGTTCTTCGATCTATGGCTCTTTGCGAAAACATCAACAAAGGATTGTCATAATAACTTTGAGAATTATTTTTGGCATTAAAATATACCCAAGCATCTTCTTGGGAAAATCCCACAAAACAGGAAAAGAACAAAATAACAACCACTATTTTTTTCATGTTTTGCAACTAATTAAGTATCTAGCTTATGAAATAACTCCAGAACCAACTAACTCATCCTCCAAATACCAAGCAGCAAATTGCCCTTCTGTAATCGCAGATTGTGGCTCTTCAAAAGACACATACATACCATTTTCAAACTGATGTAAAGTGGCTTTTTGCAAAGGCTGTCTGTATCGAATTCGTGCCATGACTTCCTTTGATTCACCATTGGCCAAAGCCAAATCTTCACGAATCCAATGTACTTCTGATTTTTCTATAAACAAAGCTTTTTTAAATAATCCTGGATGCATGCTAGACAAACCCGTATAAATAGTATTGGTCTCCACATCTGTAGCGATGACAAACAAAGGATCAGTTGTTCCACCTACGTTCAAACCCTTTCTCTGACCAACCGTAAAATAATGAGCTCCTTGATGTCTCCCCATAACCTTTCCCATTTTTGGTGTATAAGTTACTTTTCTGGAAGCAAAAAGCAATTGATCTTCAACTGATAAATCGTTCTGCATTTCATAAGAATACACTGGATCGTTTTTATCAATTTGAATAATTGCACCTTCCTTTGGTTGCAATTTTTGTTGTAAAAACTCTGGTAAACGCACTTTTCCAATAAAGCACAGTCCTTGGGAATCTTTCTTTTCTGCAGTTACCAATTCCATTTGTGCAGCTATTTCACGTACTTCTGGTTTGGTCAATTCCCCAATTGGAAATAATGCTTTAGATAATTGTTCCTGTGATAATTGACATAAAAAATAAGATTGGTCTTTATTGTTATCAACACCTGCAAGGAGTTGGTATACTTTTTCACCATTAACTTCGATTTCTCCTTTTCGGCAATAATGCCCTGTAGCCACATAATCGGCACCAAGGCTCAAAGCGATTTTCATAAAGACGTCAAATTTAATTTCGCGGTTACAAAGTACGTCAGGGTTTGGAGTTCTCCCTTTTTCGTACTCACTAAACATATAATCAACTATTTTTTCTTGATACTGTTCGCTTAAATCAACCGTTTGAAAAGGAATACCTAATTTTTCGGCAACCAATAAAGCATCGTTACTATCTTCCAACCAAGGACATTCATTTGAAATTGTCACTGAATCATCGTGCCAATTCTTCATAAAAAGACCTATTACCTCATATCCTTGTTGTTGCAACAAGTATGCCGCTACGCTTGAATCTACACCACCAGAAAGACCTACAACTACACGTTTCATCATTGATAATTTAATTTAATCTTTTGCAAAAGTACAAATATTATACCTAGTAACAATTACACCAAGATTAATGAAAACAATACAATTATAACTCGAACTGATATTAGAATCTATTAGTCTGTAGATTCGAAATCTTAATCTATTTTTACTCTGTCCTTTTTAAGTTGTGGTTTTTTAGGCTTATCCATATTTTCCTCACTTTCCAATTTTCCATTTATAAAAAACTGCCACTTCCCTACTTTTTTTCCATTTTTAAACTTTCCTTTCGCAATAACAAGATCATTCGGATCTTTATAAATAGCCTCACCTTCGTATTCGCCATTTTTAAAAAAGCTATTTTCCAAAACAATTCCTTTCTCCGAATATTTTCTGTAAATCCCTTCCTTTAATCCATTCTTGTAAATCGTTTCATCCACAATTTTACCGCTTGGGTAGTATACCGTTCGGACACCTTCGAGTTTCCCGTTTTTATAATTTTCCAAAGTCATAACTGCTTTTGAAGCCTTATGATAATATTTCCATTGACCTTCTCGAAGTTTATTTATCTCTTTCCCTTCACTCACAACATTTTTATTCTGGTCATAAAAAACGGTATAACAAGAGTTGTCCTTAGCATTAAAAGTTCTTGTCGCTATAATTGATTTTGCTTTTGTATCGTCAAAAAAATTAAAGACACCAACTTCCTTGCCATGTTCAAAAGTCCCTTCATAACGCTGTCTTCCCGATTCTTCATAAAATCCTTTCCAAACACCGTGCTTTTTTCCATTCTCATCTACTGGATTGGAACCTGTTTGTGAAAAAACAACTTGGCAACACAAAAAAAGAGTCAAAATTCTAAAAATATAAAACATACAATTCTAATTAAATTATCTAAAAGTCAATAGTATAACTTTAAAAATCAACTATTATTACGAGGTAACATTATTTTATAAAAGTACATAAAACTTAATAACGGAAAATTATAAAAAGCCTTAATAAATTGGTTGTATTATATAATTGTATACTATAAAAAAGGAACAAGAAAAAAATTATATTTTGTTCAACATTTTTAAATAAATATGAATCAAAAAAAAGGAATGCAAAAAATAAAAAAACTCGCAAACATCTATAATTCTGACTATTAGCAAACAAATTAGAAACAAGAATAAAGTATTAAACAAATTATAAAAAAAGCATAAATTTTCATTTTTTGTTTAATTATTTTACAATAATAATAAACAAAATAAATAATTATAATTAGTTTTGTTAAGCAATAAACATTTAACAATCAACACTTAAACAATTAATATTATGAAAAATCTATTGAAATTCAAAAAAGTAATAACTTTAGCTCTTTTAATAATCATTGGCACATCATGCAACAATGATGACAACACAACTCCGACGCCAGCTGCAGATAATACTATTACAGGAATTGCTTCAAGTAATCCAGATTTCTCAATTTTAGTTGAAGCATTATCAAAAGCTGATTTAGCAACAACCCTAAAAGGAGCTGGACCTTATACTGTGTTTGCACCGACAAATGCTGCATTTACCGCCTTTCTAAAAACCACACCTTACGCGACAATCAAAGATGTACCAACAGCAGCGCTAACTCAAATACTGTTAAATCACGTAGTAAGTGGTGCAGTAAAATCCACCGATCTAACAACGGGTTACATAAAAACTCTTGCTAAAGGGGGAGCATCAACAACTAACACGCTAAGTATGTTTGTTAATACTTCTTCTGGAGTAAAATTGAACGGAGTTTCCAAAGTCATTACAGCAGATATTATGGCTACAAATGGAGTAATACATGTTGTCGATGCTGTAATAGGACTTCCCACAATTGTAGACCATGCGATTGCCAATCCAAACTTTACCACATTAGTATCTGCATTAACTTATAATCCAGCTTCAGGATTTGCAGGAATATTATCTGGAACAGCAAGTTCACCTTTCACTGTTTTTGCTCCAACAAATGATGCATTTGGAGCTTTCTTAACAGAAACCGGTTACTCTGGATTATCTGCAATTCCGGCCAATGTACTAGAAAAAACATTAAAATATCACGTAGTTGCCGGTGCTAATGTAGAATCAAAACAACTGACAAATGATCAAGTTGTAACTACTTTTTCTGGTCAAAACGTTACCGTAAAATTTACTCCTACACGGTTATTGGATGTAAGCGGAAGAAATTGCAATATCATTGCAGTCGATGTTCAATGTTCTAATGGAATCATACACGTACTAGACAAAGTTCTTCTACCCACGTTTTAATAAATATAATTAATTGGTTGTTAATCTACTTGTTAAAACAAAAAAGCTCCTGACAAACAGGAGCTTTTTTACTTATATTCAATTTATATTTATTTCTTTTTTGCTTTTTGAGCCTCGGCCTGTTCCATGGCTTCTTGTAATTTTTGCTGAAATTTACCTGGTTTTTTAGGCTCTTTCAATTTATTTTCTTGAATTTTGGCATGTATTTTATCAGAATCAACGATATAATTTTTAATTACAAACATAATTCCAATAGTAATCAAGTTGGATATAAAGTTATACAAACTCAATCCCGCTCCATAACTATTAAAGAAAATCAACATCATGATTGGCGAAATGTAAATCATGTATTTCATCATCTTAGCCATATCCGGCATTCCTTCTTGCTGAGGAGCCGCCATTTGTTGATCGCCGGAGGTCATTTTCATATAAAAGAAAATAGCAATTGCGGCCAAAATTGGAAACAAACTAATATGGTCACCATATAATGGAATATGGAAAGGCAATTTATAAACAGAGTCAAATGAAGACAAATCATCCGCCCAAAGGAATCCTTTTTGTCTTAATTCAAAAGCAGATGGAAAAAACTGAAACGACGCATACATAAATGGAATCTGAATCAAGGCTGGAATACATCCCGCCATAGGATTAACGCCAGCTTTAGAATACAGCTTCATCGTTTCCTGCTGTTTTTTCATTGGATCTTTCTTGTATTTTTCTCCCAATTCAGTAATATCAGGCCTTAATACTTTCATCTTGGCTTGAGACAAGAACGATTTATAAGTAATAGGAGACATTGCAATTTTAATGATAATTGTAAAAATGATAATTGCTATACCATAAGAAATTTTACCACTTAAAAAACCAAATAATGGAATAAAAATAAATTTATTGATCCAACCAAAAATACCCCAGCCTAATGGAATTATTTTTTCTAAATGCTTATCATAAGATTTTAAAGTTTGATAATCAGAAGGCCCAAAATACCAGTTCATTTTATAATCCAGCTCACCATTAGTGAAAGCTAAAGGCATATTAGCATTAAATTGTTTAACAAAAATTGTATCTACCTTTTCGTCAACAGCTAATTTATTTGATTTAAGAACTGCTTTTGCAAAGGGAGTATCTGTCAATAAAATAGTGGAGAAGAAATGCTGTTTGTAAGCAACGAATTTAACTTTCTCAAGAGATTCCTCTTTATTGGCACCATCATTAACATTACTAAATTTCTCATCACCATATTCGTAATTCAAAAGAGTATAGCGATTTTCGTATGCGATACTTTTCTCTGTCCTAAACGTTTTCATATTCCACTGCAAATCCATTGGTTTTGCAGTATTCAATACTTTGTTTAAACCTTGGGAACGAATATCAAAACCAACCATATAATCGTTTGGTTTCAAAATGTATTTATATTCTAAGAATTCATTGGCACCTGATTTCAATTTCATCGAAAGAATTTGATCAGCACCAACTTTAGTCAATGTAGGTTCAAAATACAAGTCTTTTGTATTCAAAACTCTATTATCACTTGTTTGCAATTGAACATTTAAATCGGCGTTGTTGTCTTTAATCAAAGAAACCAACTGACCCGAATTCTTCTTGAATTTTTCAAAATTTTTCAAAGTAGCTTCTACAATGTAACCTCCTTTGTTAGCAATTTTTAATAACACAAAATCATTTTCGATTGTTGTAACATCATTTTTTGCTGAAGGCAAAGTCGCAGAATAAGCAAAACCACCTAATGTTTTTTGCAACTGAGCCAATTGAGTAGAATCACCTGCAACGGCAGCCGTTGGAGTTTCAACTGATTTTATGGCTGCAGCCTTAGCTTGTGCTTCTTTTGCAACCAATTCTTTTTTAGCCTTTTCTGCAGCAAGAGTTGCCTCTGAAGGTTTGTTCTGGTACATCATCCAAAGAAAAATACCAATAATTAACACAATCCCTATAACCGAGTTAAGGTCTAATTTTTTTTCTTCCATTTTATTTTTTGTTGTTTTTCGTTTTCCTAATTTTAACTAAATTAGAAATTGATTCCATTAGTCATCAAAACACCTTGTTGTTACACATTTTGACAACTATTATGCCAAATAATTTAATTCTAGTCTTTTATTTCTTTTTTGCCTTAACAGCGGCTGCCACAAAACTCACAAAAATAGGATGTGGATTAGCTACAGTACTCTTATATTCTGGATGGTATTGCACCCCAATAAAGAAAGGATGATCTGCTAACTCAACAATCTCTACTAGACCAGTATCCGGATTTACACCAGAAGAAATCAATCCCGCTTTTTGCAATTGATCCACATATTGACTGTTGTATTCATAACGGTGACGGTGACGTTCCGATATTGAGGTCTTTCCGTAAATCCTGAATGCCAATGAATCTGGTGTTATATCACATTTCCATGCTCCAAGGCGCATTGTACCTCCTTTGTCAGTTACATTTTTTTGATCTTCCATCAAATTCACTACTGGATTTGAAGTTTTATCATTCATTTCCGTAGAATTAGCATCTGCCAATCCTAATACATTTCTAGAATATTCAATAATCGCCATTTGCATACCCAAACAAATTCCAAAAAATGGCACTTTATTTTCACGAGCATAACGAATAGCTTCAATTTTACCTTCAATTCCTCTTTCCCCAAAACCTGGAGCCACTAGAATAGCATCCAAACTGGACAATTTATCTTTAATATTATCTGCGTCTATAAATTCAGAATGGATTGAAACTACATTTACTTTGGTTTCATTTGCAGCACCAGCATGAATAAAAGCTTCCAAAATTGATTTATAACAATCTTGCATTTCTACATACTTTCCAATCAAACCTATATTCACAGTATGTTTTGGAAATTTCAATCGACGTAAGAAAGTATTCCAGTTTTTTAAATCTGGAGCTGCTTTTTTAGGTAAATCCAATTTTTTCAAAGCAACAACATCTAGTCCCTCTTCCAACATTAAATTTGGCACTTCATAAATTGTAGAAGCATCAATAGATTGAATAACTGCTTCTCTTTTTACATTACAAAATAAAGCCAATTTATTACGAATTTCATCTGAAATCTCATGTTCGGTTCTGCAAACTAAAATATCAGCTTTGATTCCGCTTTCCATTAAGGTTTTTACAGAATGTTGTGTTGGTTTGGTTTTTAACTCACCCGCAGCAGCCAAATAAGGAACTAAAGTTAAATGAATAACAATCGCATTGTTTTCACCTAAATCCCATACCAACTGACGAACTGACTCAATATATGGCAAAGACTCAATATCCCCGACCGTACCGCCAATTTCGGTAATAACAATATCATAATCACCTGATTTACCAAGCAATTGCATTCTTTCTTTAATCTCGTTAGTGATATGAGGAACAACCTGAACTGTTTTACCTAGAAATTCTCCCCTACGTTCCTTTTCTATTACCGAAAGATAAATTCTACCAGTAGTTACATTGTTCGCCTGAGAAGTTGGAACATTCAAAAAACGCTCGTAGTGACCTAAATCCAAATCAGTTTCTGCACCATCATCAGTTACATAACATTCTCCGTGCTCATAAGGATTCAAAGTTCCTGGATCAACATTGATATAAGGATCAAATTTTTGGATTGTAGTCCTATAACCTCTAGCTTGTAACAATTTTGCCAAAGATGCCGCTATAATTCCCTTTCCTAAAGAAGAAGTCACACCACCTGTAACAAAAATATATTTCGTTTGATTCATTCTGTTGTTGTTTGTATTGTAGTTATGTAAAAAACGTGGCAAAAGTACAAATTTAATTGGAATAGTAGACTGTCCAATTATTAGAATTTTAGACTAAGTAGATTATTGGCTAATTAGCAAACAACTTTAATCCAGCCACCTAAAAATCTAATAAATTAACACTGCAATTAAGGTTTTGGGTACTTCTTTTTTATGTTTCGAATTAATTCTTCGAGTCCGTTAAGTTTTAACTCATAAATTAATTTCAATTGATTCCCCAGTTCTCCTTTAGGAAAACCTTTATTGCTATACCAAACAATGTAGTATTCTGGGATATCAATAAGAAACCATCCTTCATATTTACCAAAGGGCATTTTGGTATGGGCTAGTTTTATGAGTTGTTTTTGATTTTGGTCCATTTTTTTAAGAGAAAAGAAAATAAAGAATAGATGAAATGAAGAAATCTTTATTTTATATTCTGTTTTCTATTTTCTCAATTTTATTATTTCCAATTAAAAGTAATTCGTTTTTCAATATCTGTATTTAAGCTTAGAAAAACAGGGCAAGTCATTGCTGCTCTTTCCAAAATCGTTTTGTCTTTTTGTTCGGTAACACCCTGCATTTCAAAAACAATTTCGATAGCTCCAATTCGTCTAGGTTCGGCATTCATGATTTTGGTAACTGCAGCAGTTGAACCTTTAAAATCAATATTCATATCTCGCGCTTTTATACCCATAATAGTCATCATACAAGTAGCCAAAGCATTGGCAACCAAATCCGTTGGAGAGAAAGCCTCTCCTTTTCCATTATTATCAACCGGAGCATCTGACAGGATTTGAATTCCAGATTGTACATGTATAGAAGAAGTTCGCAAATCTCCTAAATAAGTTACTTTTGAAGTCATCTTTTTTTAAATTATGAGTTGTGAATTATGAGTTTTGGATTATCCGTAATTTACTTTTTGATTACAAAAGACTGCAGACTGCGACCTAAACACTCAATACGCTGTTCTACTTTGCTTCTTTAATAGTCAAATCAGTGTCATAATACAGGATATAAACTCCTTTATTAACATATCCACCTTCTTCTTTTTTGTGATATTCAAACTTGCTTTCAACTTGTTCGGTTATCATCGTTTCGGCAGTTTCCTGATAAGTTTTGTCTTGTGACAAACGCATCATAGTATCAAAAGTAATATCAAAACCACGAATTGCGTAAGTACTTGGATTGACTTTATTCTTTTTTCTATAACTCTGCATGAATATCTGAGCTTCAGGAGAATTATTTTCACGAGTTGCAGAAGGATACATCAAATGAAGTTTGGTCAAATTCTCAAAACTGATTTCATCGGTATCCAAAGTTTCATTTGGCTCCAAAATAACTAATTGTATTTGGTAATTAGACATAACTCCAAGCATTGCATTCATTGTGTATTTAATCATTCCTGTATTACCTGTCTCCAAAATAACATAATTCATTTTGTCTCTTACCAATAATCTTTTAAAATTTTCCACATCCAAACCACCTGTTGCGGTTAATGGCGCAATTTTAACTTCTTTTTGATTTTCTAAAATGTATTTCCTGATCGTTTCTTTTTTCTTATCAATCACCGCTATTACATTTCCTTGCTTAGCGGTCAAAAAATCAAACATCGCTGATTTCATAACAGATGTTGATACAATTGATTGGTATAAATTCGGCATTGGATTTCCAGCATCCTTAGACAATGGCGAAATAACCGGTACATTATTTTGACTAAGTAAACTAGCTGTTCTTTCGACATTGCTTTGATAAAATGGCCCCACTACCGCATCAGCATTGGCGAGATTGTTATCACTAAAAACGGAAGCAACATTTGAAGTTGTTTTAGTTTCATTGGAATCAAAAATTTTCACATCCATAGACACACCTACTTGTTTCGCAGAATCTATTGCCATCAAAGCACCCGAATAAAAATCCAAAGTCATATTCAGAAATTTATCATTGTTCAATCGATTAACGGTTGATGTGATAGTATCTCCCCCATTTTTGGCAATATTAAAAGGAAACAACAATACTAAAGTCTTTTTGTCCTGACTGTTTTTTTTAGTTAAAACAACTTTCTGTTTCGCAGAATTTACCGAAATTTGATTTGATTTTGATGGTACTTTCAAAACCATTCCTTCTTGGACACCTGCTGATAAAGCAGGATTCAATTCGATTAATTGTTGCTGTGTCAATCCAAACACTTTAGATAAACTATAAAATGTTTCTTTTGCTTTCACCGTATAATCAATATAGTTTACTGGTTCAGGAACACTAATAGCTATTTGCTTTTCACTTACAGCTTTAGTTTCCACAGGAACAATTTTGGCAACTGGTTTAGGCCCATTTCCTTTTATCAACAACTCGTATCCCACAGCCAAATTCGAAACAATCTCAGGATTTTTGCGTTCCAATTCTTCAATGGTAATATCATATTTCTTAGCTATCGAATACTTGGTTTCTTTAGGCTGTACCACATGATAAATTGCAACATTCTTTGCTACCACAGGAGTTTTTGAATTGCTTTTTGAAGGAATATTTTTTGAAGGAATATTCAAAACTTGACCTACCTGCAAACCATATTTTTCAAGATCTGGATTGGCTTTTTTCAAAGCTTCATCGCTTACATCGTATTTATTTTCAATTCCAAATAAAGTTTCCTTGGCAATCACTACATGCGTTTTTGGCTGCTGCGTTACCGTTTTTGCCGAAGTCACGCTGCTTTTTCCGGTACTTTTTGGAATCAACAATATACTATTAGGTTTCAATCCGTTTTGTGCATCTGGATTGAGTTTGTAAATTTCGTAGGGAGTTGTTTTAAACTTTTGGGCTATCTGGGCAATCGTTTCTCCTTTACCAACGACATATTTCTCTATTTTTTCTTGCGAAAAACTTGAAGTGACAGAAAATAAAATAGTACAAAATACTACTGAAAAATAGTTCATATTAGCGTGGTTCATTTGTGTTTTTAATTCAGTAAAAATACTGTGTTTATGGCAAATATTCTTTCAATCCTTGTTAATTTATTCCTTAATTGTGTTTTCGGAAATTATATTGGCAAGAAACATTTTTTCAAAAAGCGGTTTCCCTTGTTTTTGAATAAACTCATATTGTGCCTCTTCTTTTGTTGTAAAGGATTTGGAGTAAACATAATACGAAAGTATATTTATATTATAGAAAAAATTAGCATCCAATGAACCTGAATCGGTTAATTTCCGAATAAAAGCATCTCTTTCGCTTGCCACTTGAAAATTCCCCAACACAACATAATATCCAGATTTCAAATCCTTTACACCTTCAACTTTTTCAATTTTAATTGCTTTAACTTTAGCTGGTTGTTTCGCCAATTCTTTTTTAATTTGATCCAAAGTAAGTGAATTAAATACCACTGCTGTTTTAGCTTTAGTATGAGACTCGTGTGCTTTATTCTGATAACTTTGATTTTTCAATTTAGCCAAATTATCATCAAATAATCGCGCTTGCTTACTATAAAAAGTAGCCTTACTGATATGTAATTTCAATTCCGATTTACTCTCATTATTTAAGGAATCCAGTTTAGTAATCAACTTCATGTTGTTCAAATCACGAGTCTGCTGTTCCATTTCCATGTTTTTCAAATCCACCGGAGTGAATTTCACAGTCTTTTGATCAGCTTTTGCTTTACTGTTTTCTCTTATACTTTTCTTATATTCTTGATTCTCTTCCACAACAATTCGCTCCGCTTTGTCCATCAAACCAGAATATACTTTTCTGTTTTCTGCCAATTGTTTTTTGAGTTGTTGTGACAATTCATTCGTCTTTTGAATATTTTCATTGGAAATTTTTTGCAAACGAATGGATTCATCAAGATCAACCAATTCAGTTTTTTTCAATTCATTCAAATCTTTACCCATGGTTTTCACCAATGAATCCAATTTGACCAAAAGAATTTCCTGAATATTTTTGTTAGCCTCCAAAACCAATTTAAGTTTTTCAGCCGAACCTTCTTTCGTATTTTCAATCTCTTTCAGATTCACCAAAAGACCATTAACATTAATTACCTTTTGATTTATTTCTTCTTGTAATACGAGTTTTTCTTTAAGGCTATTAATTTCTTTGGCATTAGCTTTGGATTTTTCAACCACAACTTGTTTTTCTGCCAAAGCGAGCATCAACTCTTCATTTTCATTGGTTGGCTTCACCTCTTTTACATTGATTGCCAATTTATTTCCTTCAGTCAATCCGTTTACAATTTCTGGGTTTTGGGATTCCAATTGTTCTACGGTGATTCCGAATTGTTTCGCTATAGAATACTTGGTTTCTTTGGCTTTTACCACATAAAAAACAGTTTCGGCATTGATAACTCTTACTCTACCGTCAAGAGTTTTCTTTTTATTTGGAATTTTAATTTCTTGTCCAACCTGCAATCCGTCTTTTAAAATAGCCGAATTCGCTTTATCTAAATCTTCAACAGATACATTATAAAGTCTGGCAATACTAAACAATGACTCTTTCGGCTGAACCAAATGAGTATTTTTGGCAATACCTGTTTCTGCTTTCTGAGTAGTATCTTGTGGAATAACTAATTGTTGTCCTACTTGCAGTCCATTGGCTAGAGCTACAGCATTTGCACTTTGAATGGCTTCAACTTTGACATTATATTTTGTCGCTAACCCAAACAAAGTTTCTTTTGGGGCAACAGTATGATTAATTGTATTTTTGGCTTGAGGGAGTAATTCTGGAACTGAAAGAATTTGATTTTCTGTGATTCCGTTTTGAGCTTCTGGATTAAGTCTGTAAATTTCAGAAGGAGTAGTGTTATAGTTTTGAGCGATTTGGGGGATTGTTTCGCCTTTTAAAACTGTGTGTTTTGTTACAGATTGCTGCCCAAAAGAGACATTTGAAACAAAACCGATAAATAATAAAACTCTTAAAAGTCCTTTCATAAATATAATTTTAAAAATTAAGTCGTTACAAATGTAACGACTTAATGTTAAAAAAATTATATTATTCCCACTCAATTGTTGCTGGTGGTTTTGAACTTATATCGTAAACTACACGATTCACTCCTTTTACTTTATTGATAATATCATTAGAAACTTTCATCAAGAAATCATAAGGAAGATGAACCCAATCAGCAGTCATTCCATCTGTAGATTCTACGGCTCTTAGGGCAACAACTTTTTCATAAGTACGCTCATCGCCCATTACTCCAACGCTGTTTACAGGTAATAAAATAGCTCCTGCTTGCCAAACTTTATCGTATAATCCCCAAGATTTCAATCCGTCAATAAAGACTTTATCTACATCTTGTAAAATTTGAATTTTTTCTGGTGTGATGTCTCCCAAAATACGAATAGACAATCCAGGTCCTGGAAAAGGATGTCTTCCCAATAATTCGGGATCAATTCCTAATGTCGCTCCTACTCTGCGTACTTCATCTTTAAAAAGCATACGCAAAGGTTCAACAATTTTAAGTTTCATGTAATCCGGTAAACCACCAACATTATGATGTGATTTGATTGTTGCCGATGGTCCTTTTACAGAAACCGATTCGATAACGTCAGGATATATCGTTCCTTGTGCTAACCAAGTAACATCTTCAATTTTATGTGATTCATCATCGAAAACTTCGATAAAGGCGTTACCAATTGCTTTTCTTTTCAATTCTGGATCACTAACCCCAGCTAAGGCATCGTAAAAACGTTGAGAAGCATCTACTCCTTTCACATTTAATCCCATTCCTTCGTATTGATCTAAAACACTTTGGTATTCATTTTTACGAAGCAATCCGTTGTTTACAAAAATACAATACAGATTTTTACCAATTGCTTTATTTAATAAAACAGCAGCTACAGTTGAATCCACACCTCCAGAAAGACCTAAAACAACTTTGTCATTTCCGATTTTTTCTTTCATTTCAGCTACAATTTCTTCAACGAAAGCGTTTGGTGTAAAATTTTGTGGTACGTGAGCTATTTTTACAAGGAAATTTTCCAACATTTGTTTTCCATCCGTAGAGTGAAAAACTTCTGGATGATATTGAATTGCATAAGTAGTTTCTCCTTCAATTTTGTAAGCAGCAAATTCTACATCGTGTGTACTGGCCAGTTTTACTCCATTAGTTGGTAAGGCTTTAATACTATCACTGTGACTCATCCAAACTTGACTGTTTTCAGAAACACCGTCGAAGAAAGTTTCGTCTTCTTTAATATAAGATAAATTAGCTCTACCGTACTCTCTAGTATTAGAAGCCGCTACTTCGCCTCCACTAAAATGAGATAAATATTGCGCTCCGTAACAAACGGCTAGCATAGGAAGCTTACCTCTAATTTGTGATAAATCTGGATGTGGCGCATCTTCTCCTCTAACAGAAAAAGGGCTTCCTCCAAGAATTACGGCTTTATAACTTGATAAATCATCTGGAAAATGATTGTAAGGAAAAATTTCGCAGAATATATTTAATTCGCGAACTCTACGCGCAATAAGCTGTGTATATTGCGATCCGAAATCTAAAATAAGTACGTTGTGTTGCATGCGCAAAAATACTTTATATATTCGGAATTGAAAAATTGTATTTTGAAAAATTTTTATTTTATTTTTATCGAATAACTTTTCTATATTTTAAGCAAAAGAGTCAAATTAATTCAAGAAAAAGCAGCAAAAAACAAAGAATATCTAATTTATAACCAATTATAAAAAAACAAAACCTATTATTAATTAAAACCAAATCTACAAGCTATGGCAAAAAAAATCTATTATTTCGGTATACTCGGGTTATTGTTATTTGAGATTGCAAATGTTTATTTCATTATGCCAATGCCTGGAAGTCAGGAAATGAACAGCATCGATTTGGCCTATTTTTTATATTCTTGGCGATGGATTTTTAGATTGGTTTTTATACTAATGGTACTTTTTGGCTTTAAAACCGCTTTTCAAAAATCAAAAATTTTCTCTCTATTTTTTTTAGTTATCGCTATTGGGATTGGTTACGCTACAAATTATGTCATGGCAGCAGATTCTATGTTTCATCAAACCACTAACCTAAAAATGAGTGATGCCTCAAAAAGCAAAGTTGATACAAGCCGAATTGTTATTGGCATAACTTACAAAGGAGAATCTAGAGCTTATCCAATACAGTTTTTAGGATACCATCACCAAGTGTTTGACACTATTGCCCAAAATCCGATACTTGTTACTTATTGTACCGTTTGCAGATCTGGACGTGTTTTTGAACCAATAGTAAATGGTAAAAAAGAAACTTTTAGATTAGTAGGCATGGATCATTTTAATGCTATGTTTGAAGACAAAACAACAAAAAGCTGGTGGAGACAAGCTACTGGAGAAGCAATTGCAGGAACATTAAAAGGGCAATCCTTACCGGAATTACAAAGCAATCAAATGTCATTAAAAAAATGGCTCGACTTAAACCCAAAAAGTTTAATCATGCAAGTTGACAAAAATTTCAAAACGGAATACGACAGCTTGAGTAATTACGAATCCGGAAGAAGAAAAGGAAACCTAACGAGGAGAGACACGCTTTCATGGAAAGATAAATCATGGATTGTTGGCATTACCGTTGACAATCAAAGCAAAGCTTATGACTGGAATCATTTTGTCAAGAAAAAAATCATCTACGATGCAATAAACAACAAACCCATCGTATTAATTTTAGCCAATGATAACAAGAGTTTTATAGTACTGGAAAGAAACAATAAAGAACAAAAATTTACTCTTGAAGGAAATTTATTAAATGACGGACAAAACAGCTATACATTCCTTGGCAAACCAACAAACCCATTAATTAATGAGCTAAAGTCCATAAAAGCGTATCAAGAATACTGGCATAGCTGGAGAACATTTCATCCATTGACACTGAAATAATATTCATGCATAATTTCGATTCATATAATAATTACATGGCAAAATCGTTAAATGATGAGATTGTATGTCTAGTTAGATTACATTTGCAAGAAACTCCAAATTATAAATTTGCCTCAAAAAAAATGAAAACAAAAAAAATCACAATTTTAGTTCTTTTAGCCTTAATGATAGTTTCATGTAGTGAAGTAGACAAGTTATTGACTTTTACTATTTCCGACCAGACTACATTTACAGTAAATAGTGGATTGCCTTTTAACTCTCCTTTTGAAGCGGCAACTCCAGATGTTACGACAAATTCTACTTCAGAATTTAAGAACAACAACACGAATGTGGATTTAGTTAAAGATGTAAAACTGGAAGAATTAAAATTGAGTATCACAAGTCCTGCCGATAAAACATTTAGCTTTTTAAAATCGGTTCACATGTACATTTCCACAAATGCCAATGATGAAATAGAATTGGCTTTTCAGGATAATATTAGCTCAACCACAAATATGCTGAATCTAACATGTACTTCACAAAAATTAGACAAATACATCAAGGCTTCAAGCTATAAAATAAGAACATCTGTAACCACAAAAGAAACCTTAACTCAAGAGACTACAGTAAAAGCGGATATGAGATTTAAAGTTACTGCCGATCCGTTTTAATCTTTAAAAAAATCAAAACTACTCTTTGACAATAATAATAGTGGCTTTAAAGCCTGTCCCAAGATTCCATTCACTAGCCGAAACCAGATTTTTTTTATCATCATAAACTCTGAATTCGGCTGTATTGGGGCCTGAGTCTCCTTGATTTAATGCTTCAAAATCTATTTTATTGAATCCTTTTTGCAAAGCAATTTCAAAACCTTTAAAGTTACTATCCAAATACACTTGGGATTGAATAACTTGTCCGTTTAAATATACCCTAATTAAATCACCATCTACATACTGAGCATCTCTATACATTACTTTAGCTGATTCAGAAGTGGATTTATAAGTGCCTAAATTCTGATTGCGACGGTAAGCAACTCCTTCCTGACGATCAGTCTTTTTATTTAATCTGTCTTTTACTTCATCCCCAGGATTAATGAACTCATTCGTAGGAATCATGGAAATCTCACTCTTAACTTTTAGTTTATAGTCTGAAACAGGATTAGGAGGTGACTGTACATTCGGACTTTTATAAACATTGGGAGGAATAATCACAGAAGAATCTATTGGAGGCGTAGGCTTCTTTTCCTTTGGTTTTATATTAACTGGCGGAATGCCTTTGAACTTTGTACTCGACTCAAATTGAGCATACGTACAAGTCGAAAAACCTATTAGAAAAATAAATAAAATTTGTTTCATAGTATTAAAAAAGTAGGTTTTATATCTAAAAACATTTTTTCCAAAAATAAAAAAACAGTGATTATAAAATCACAAAACTAACATAATTTATTTCTCCTGACTTGTTAAGAAATCCTAAATTAAAAAAAACAAAACTACTCAATAAAATTATCGACCAATCATTGAACATCCACCAGAAATTAAAACATCTTGTTTATTTTGTTATAAAAAACGAAAAACTACCTCAAGATACCCTCTCATCGGAATGTGATTCTTTTTTTAATTCTAATTTTTATAAATTGCGCGCTTTAAAGGAAACCGAAGACTCAGCAACCTTTAAACAGCAATTAACAAAACTAAAAAACTAAATAATGAAAAGAGAAAACATCTTAACCGGATCTCCATGGGAAGAGAAAATGGGATATTGCCGTGCGGTTCGCATTGGAAACATCATTGAAGTATCAGGGACTGTTGCAATAGTTGACGGCGAAAAAGTAAAAGCTGATGATGCTTACGCACAAACCCTAAATATCTTAGAAAGAGTAGAAAAAGTATTGGAAGATCTTAAAGTAGGAATGAAAGATGTGATTCGAACCCGAATTTTCACTACTGATATTTCTACTTTTGAAGAAGTTGCAAAAGCTCATGCTACTTTTTTCAAAGATGTAAAACCAACCACCGGTTTTTATGGTATCAATCAATTGGTTGCTCCAGAATACTTAGTTGAAATAGAATTTACAGCAATAGCATCAGAATAGTTCAAAAAATAGTATGAATTGTAATACTTTAGCATAAAATTTATTTAAAAAAAGTAACGCAATCGATGAATTTTGAAAAAATAAAACGAATAATGCTTATCACACTCAAATGGATTTCCATTTGTTGTTTGATAGGCATTTTTTCTGGATCGGCCTCAGCCTTTTTCTTGGTTTCATTAGAGTTTGTAACACAAGTTAGAGATCACCATAACTGGATTATCTGGCTCCTTCCGCTTGGAGGTTTACTTATTGGTTATGTTTACTTTTACTTTGATTCCAAAATTGCAAAAGGGAATAACCTATTATTGGAAGAATACAATAAACCCGAAAAAAAGATTCCGTTCCTGATGGCTCCGTTAGTTCTTTTGGGCACATTAATAACGCATCTATTAGGAGGATCAGCGGGTAGAGAGGGTACCGCAGTGCAAATGGGTGGTGCCATTGCCGATTTATGTACCAATATTTTCAGACTAAATCATTCCGAACGAAGAACCTTGATTGTTCTGGGAATTAGTGCTGGTTTTGCTTCAGTTTTTGGAACACCATTAACTGGAGCAATATTCGCATTGGAAGTTATTTTTTTTCACAAAATTAATTTCAGAAGTATTGTCTGCTCTTTTCTGGTAGCTTATATTGCTTATTTCACTGTTGAATTCTGGGAAATAAAACACACTCATTATAATATCCCTGAAGTTCCAGAAATGAATTTCACCGCTATATTTTGGATACTTATCGTCAGTATTTTGTTTGGCCTGGCAGCTTTGCTTTTTTCAAGAAGTACCCATTTTTGGGGTAAATTATTTTCTAAAAACATAAATTATCCACCATTAAGACCTTTCATAGGTGGAATTATTCTAGCTATATCCATTTATTTTATTGGCACTACAAAATATATTGGATTGGGAGTTCCTATGATTGTAAATGCTTTTTCTATTCATAACGCTCCTTATGATTTTCTTTTAAAAATCCTTTTTACTGGTTTTACACTTGGAGCTGGATTCAAAGGAGGCGAAGTAACCCCACTCTTTTTTGTTGGGGCAACACTGGGAAGTGCTTTATCGGTTCTTGTTCCGTTACCAATTGCTTTATTGGCTGGAATGGGATTTGTGGCCGTGTTTTCGGGTGCGACACACACTCCTATCGCTTGTACGGTTATGGGTATGGAACTTTTTGGTATAGAAAGCGGCGTTTACATCGGAATTGCCTGTATCATTGCTTACTTTTTTTCAGGCTCTATTGGGATTTACAAATCTCAAATTGTGAGAGGTCCAAAATCTATTTTATATCAAAGCATTAGAAAAAAAGGATTGAAATACCTATAGCCTATATTTCTTTATAATTTCTTAAAAGCTTTCAAGTTTTAGTTTAAAAAATGTAATTTCGCAAACTATGAATATACAAGACATACAAGCGATACAGTTGTTATTATCAACTCCAAAAAAAATTGCAATAATTCCACATAGAGGTCCAGACGGAGACGCCATGGGCTCGACATTAGCATTATATCATTTTTTATTAAAAAACAATCACTATCCTACAGTGATTTCTCCCAACGACTTTCCTGATTTCCTAGCTTGGATGCCAGGCTCTGAAACAGTAAAAATTTACGAAAAAGACAAAGAAGTTTGCACTAAAATCTTAGAAGAATCGGAGCTTATTTTTACTTTGGATTTTAACGCTCTTCACAGAGTGGGGGAAATGGAACAGGTTTTAGAAAAACTTACCGTTCCTTTTATCATGATTGATCATCATCAATGGCCAGATGATTATGCTACATATACCTATTCAGATGTTGCTTTTGGTTCTACTTGCGAAATGGTTTACAACTTCATTTCTTTATTGGGCAAAAAACAAGATTTAGATAAAACGATTGCTACTTGTATTTACACTGGAATCTTGACTGATTCTGGTTCGTTCCGTTTTCCAAAGACTACAGGAACAACTCATAGAATAATTGCAGACTTAATTGACCTAGGAGTCGAAAATTCATTGATACCAACCTTATTATTTGACAATAGTTCCTATAATCGTTTGCAACTGCTAGGTCGTGCTTTACAAAATATGAAAGTGATGATGGATCATAAAACATCTTACACTTCATTGACACAAGAGGAATTAAACAGTTTTAATTATGTAAAAGGTGACACCGAAGGCATTGTTAATTATGGTTTAAGCATAAAAGGAATTGTTTTCACAGCTATTTTTATCGAAAACAAAGAAGAGGGAATTATCAAAATCTCTTTCCGTTCTCAAGGAAATTTTGATGTAAATCAATTTGCCAGAGATCATTTTCAAGGCGGAGGACACAGTAATGCTGCCGGAGGAAAATCGGAAGTTTCAATGGAGGAAACGCTGCACAAATTTGAAAGTTTAGTACAAAAATTAAAAATATAATAGCCCATGACCTATTTTAAAGTATTACTAATTACCTTTTTTGCTGCCGTTTTATTGACGAGTTGCAAACAGCATCAAGAAGCCAGAAGACCTGTTTCACAATCATCCGGAAGCTTCATGAAACAATCTATAGCCCGAAACAAGAAAATGATCGCTGGAGAAGAAGACCAAATCGAAGCTGTAATAAAGAGTGATCCCACAAAAAAATACATAGCCTCCAAAAAAGGATATTGGTATTACTACGAAACCAGAAACCTGACCGATAGTCTTACTCCTAAAAAAGGAGATATTGCTTTTTTTGACTATGAAATAAAAGATTTGAAGGGAAATATTATTTATTCTCAAGAAGAATTAGAACCTCAAATCTACAAAGTGGACAAACAGGAAATCATGATGGGATTGAGAGATGGAATAAAACTAATGCGAAAAACAGAAAAAGTACATTTCCTTTTTACTTCGCATATGGGATATGGGTATCATGGTGATAACAACAAAATAGGCACCAATCAACCTCTGTTTTGTACGGTTACACTTCGTGACTTTATGCCTGAATCTAAGTATAATGCGCAAATTCAACCAAATGTCGTTGCAAAAGCCACCACACCGATGCCTATTAAACCAAAATCAACCATAAAAGACACGTTAACAAATTAAAAAAAGAGAATGAAAAAAAATATTTTATTTGCACTACTCCTCATTACAACTTTAATTTCCTGTAACAAAGAGCATAACAATTTACCTGATGGTTTATATGCCGAAATAGAAACCAATAAAGGAAGTATCCTATTAGAATTGGATTATAAAAAAGCTCCAGTAACAGTTGCGAACTTCATTACATTGGCTGAAGGCGAAAATGAATTTGTTGTCAATGATACTTTGAAAGGAAAACCATTTTACAACGGATTAAAATTCCATCGAGTTATCAAAGATTTCATGATACAAACTGGTGATCCATTAGGAACAGGATCTGGAGATACAGGTTACAAATTCAAAGATGAGTTTAGCGATTTGAAATTTGACAAAGGTGGAATTTTGGCAATGGCCAATAATGGACCTGGAACCAATAGCAGTCAATTTTTCATCACCCATTTAGAGACTCCATGGTTAGACGGAAAACACACTATTTTTGGACATGTAGTAGATTACAACCTTGAAGTGGTGAATAAAATAGAGCAAGATGATTTTATAAAAAACGTAACTATCATCCGAAATGGTGAAGATGCCAAGAAATTTGATGCCAAAAAAACTTTTTACGATTATTTCAAAATAGAATCTGAAAGTCAAAAACAAAAAGTAGCCGCTGAAGCCGCTGCTAAAAAAGAATATGAAGCCAAATACAAAGCCGTTTGTGATCAAAAAGTAGCTTCTTTTACGGAATTAAAAAGTAAAGCTAACAAAACAGCAACTGGACTTCAGTATGTAATCACCAAAAAAAGTGGCGGTAAAAAACCAGCAATGGGTTCAACTGTTTATATTCATTATGCTGGATTTTTAGAAAACGGTACTTTATTTGACACCAGTATTGAAGACGTATCCAAAACTTTTGGAAAATTTGATCCAGCAAGAGCGGCAGCTAATCAATACACTCCAATCCCATTTCAAGCAGGAAGAAAAGATGGTTTAATTCCTGGATTTATTGAAGGAATAGAAAAAATGTCCATTGGAGACAAAGCGGTTCTTTTTATTCCATCACATCTTGCGTACGGAGAAGCTGGTGCAGGTGATGTAATTCCGCCAAATACCAATATCATTTTTGAGATTGAGTTAATGGAAAAAATGCCTAATTAATTCAAAAAGCTCAAAGAAGCTAAGAAACTAAGTGACTAACTTTTTAACTTATTTCTATGTTAGCTTCTTAGAGATTTAGTGTCTTAGTATCTAATCAATAATAAAATGAATCTTATAAAAATTCTAAAAAATGAAATCTAAAATCACATTATTACTCTTTTTAGGGTTATTCAATTTACATGCACAAACCACAAAAAAACCAGTCACAACAAAAAAAACTGGATCAACAACGGTAAAAGCTCCTGCTGTTGTAACTCCTGAGGGTATTTATGCCACTATTGCAACCAACAAAGGGAATATCACTGTTGAATTGTTTTACAAAAAAACTCCTGTTACAGTCGCCAATTTTATAAGTTTGGCTGAAGGAAAAAATCCATTTGTAACCGTTGAAAGACTAAAAGGAAAGCCTTTCTTTGATGGCTTAAAATTTCATAGAGTAATCAAAGATTTCATGATTCAAGGTGGAGATCCTGATGGTAATGGTTCTGGTGGACCTGGTTTTGCTTTCAAAGATGAATTTACCGATTCAAAATTTGATAAAGCTGGAATTCTTGCCATGGCAAATTCCGGTCCAGCTACCAATGGAAGCCAATTTTTCATTACTCACAAAGATACTCCTTGGTTAAACGGAAAACATACTATTTATGGTCAAGTAACGCAAGGAATGGCAGTAGTAAATGCTATTGCGCAAGATGATGTGATCACAAAGATTACTATTTCCAGAAAAGGAGAAGCTGCCAAAAAATTTGATGCTGCAAAAGTATTTACCGACTATTACGGAAATAAAGCGGTTGAAGAAAAATTGAAAGCTGAGAAAGAAGAAAGTGAAAGAGCTGCAGCAAATGCTATCGCTTTGAAAGAATTCGCTAACGGACAAACAACAGCAAGTGGTTTAAAATATATTGTTTTAAAAGAAGGTACGGGTGCAATGCCAACCTTGACCAGTAATATCAAAGCACATTACACAGGAAGTTTTGTCAATGGTACTATTTTTGACAGCAGTGTTCAACGTGGAGAGCCAATTGATTTTAATTTAAATCAGGTAATTAAAGGCTGGACAGAAGGGCTTCAATTGATGAAGGAAGGTGCAAAATATAAATTTTATATACCTTATACTTTAGCTTATGGAGAACGAGGGTATCCTGGTGCTATTCCTCCGAAAAGCGATTTAATCTTTGAAGTAGAATTGATTAAAATAAATCAATAAAATAGCATTCAAGCTTAAGTGCTTAGTACTCAATTTATTTTTAGAACTCAGTTCCTAATGATAAATGCAAATTAAAATTTAGCCCCAAATTTAACGGATAAGTTCGTAAAATTTGGGGCTAATTCATAAAATAAACCTTTAACATGAAAGACATAGAATTAGTAAAAACCAAACAGCATTACGAAATCCTTGATGGACTCAGAGGTGTAGCCGCCATATCTGTGGTTGTTTTCCATTTTTTAGAATGGGTATATTCTCAGCCTAGTGAAAATTTGTTTGCCCATAGTTTTCTTGCCGTGGATTTCTTCTTTTGTCTTTCGGGCTTTGTGATTGCATACGCTTACGAAGACCGAATTGAAAAATTGGGAGTTGTCGAATTTTTTAAATCGCGTCTTATCCGATTGCATCCTTTGGTTATAATTGGATCAATCTTGGGATTGATTGGTTATTTTCTCATTCCTTACAGCGATATCGCAAATAGAAGTGTATCTGAAGTCCTACTCCTTTTTGTTTGTTCTCTGCTACTAATTCCGCTTCCTATAATGAAAGAGCGCTTTGGCAATAACTTCGGTTTAAATGCACCTGCTTGGTCATTGTTTTGGGAATATATCGCAAACATCATTTATTCTTTAATCTTGTGGCGTCTGTCCCGTCGTATTTTATTACTGCTGACATTTATAGCCGGAATTGCATTGGCTTATGTTTCATACAACGCAAAAGGCCTAGTGGGCGGTTGGAGTGGTGATACGTTTTGGGATGGTTGTACACGTGTTTCTTATTCCTTTTTGGCGGGTATTTTGGTGTACCGCTCCAAATGGATAATTCAAACAAAATTAGGTTTCTTAGGGCTTACGCTTCTTTTAATTCCTGCCTTTTTATATCCTTTTAATCCAGAATGGAATTTTTTGACAGAACCACTTATTGTATTATTCTACTTCCCTTTTCTGGTTTCACTAGGTGCAGGAGCAATAACTTCTGCTAAAACAAAAAAAATATGTGCTTTTTCGGGAAACATATCCTATCCATTATATATGACTCATTACTTTGCAATATGGATATTCGCAACTTATCAAAATAGCTATAAATTCAGTGGAATTTCACTCTTTGCAGTCGTTTCTTTAGGCACACTCACTTTGATTGGATTAGCCTATCTGACGATGACTTATGTAGATGTTCCGTTACGTAATTATTTGACAGAAAAAAGAAAATCGCATTTAATCGAAAAACAATAAATCCATTCAACTTTTCTTTACGTATAACATGATAAAAATATGGCTTACCGTTTAGTAAGCCATATTTTTAAACCTTTTTATTACTCAATGCTGTTTCCTAAAACTACTGAACATTACTTTTTAAACTTCCAATCAAATTCGTCCTTGTCATTGATTATTGCTCCAATTTCAAATTTAACTACCTCGTCAAATTCAGTTTGAAGAATAATCCAATTTTCTTCATTGAAATAGTTTTCGAATGTATCAAATTCTTCCTGGGTAAATTTGGTTATCCCTTTTTGAGCCAAATCCTTTTTGACATCTGCAATTTTTCTATTGATGATTTTATTACCAAGTAATTCCAAACTTGGGCTTGAGGCCACTAAATACCCCAATTTTAAATCTTCTTCTTCATAAAAAGTCAAACGAATTTTAAGCTCATTATAAACAAAAATCACATTATCATCTTCGTCTTTGTAATTTTTATTAGGCTTACCGTAAACAGTAATAACATCATTTTGCTTCATTCCGAAAATGAGTTTGTCAATTCCGTTTTTTGGATTTATTTTCATATAGATACCTTTTAATTTATTTATTCCTTACTGTCCACAAAGGTATCCTTTTTTAAGGGAATTCCATTTTTACAAAACAGAAACAAAGAATACAATTAAAAAAGAAAAGTTCAATTCTTTAGAAAAATGAAATGAATATTTATGGTTAAATCCAAATTTATATCTTTTGACAAAACAATTCTTAATCAATAATTTACATTAAAAGATGGTCATTATCCCAAATACATTATAGCATCTTAAAAAGACATTCTTTTAAAAATAAATTTAATACTACAAAAAATAATATATTATGAATTTTACCTATTAAAAAGTATCATACATCTATATGTTTACTATTTTTGGTACGATTGTTGAATAACGACAAGACAATATTTTCTATTTCAATATTATTTTAATAAAAAGTTCTACAAAAGCTACAATGAATGTCCTTCATAAAATAAATAAATGGATAATCTGCCTAATCATACTAGGCAACTATGCTTATAGTCAGGATCAAAATTCAGAATCAGTAGCAACATTAAAAATAAAACTTCAGAAAACGATCGCTGATACGACCAAAATAAATATCCTAAACGAAATTGCCTCAACATACAAATATTCCAATCCACAAGAGGGACTGAAATATGGAAGAAAAGCACTATCATTATCCAATAATTTAAATTGGAAAAAAGGAATGGCTGAAGCAAATGAAAATCTGGGAATTTGCTACCAAACTGAATCCAATTATACTGAAGCCACAAATCATCTACAGAAAGCGTTAAAATTGTACACACAAATACCTAAAAAATCAGCTATTTCAGGTACACTAAAAAATATTGCTCTTGTCTATTTGGTACAAAAAAAATATCCAGAAGCACTTTTATATTTTGAGAAAGCATTAAAAATTAACCAACTCAATAACAACAAATTGCTAATCGTTTATGGTTTAAATGATATTGCCGATGTTTATTTCAGACAAAATAATAACTCAAAAGCACTTAAACATTACAAGCAATCCATTAAAATAAATGAAGAAATAAAGGACAATAATGGCCTCGCTTATTGCTACGCGCGTATTGGCGAGATTTATTCAAAACAAAAAGAATATTCAAAAGCAGTAAGTTATTTATCAATAGCTATAAAGAAATACGAAAAAAATCAAACAGCAAACATTGACAATGCACTTAAGCAATTGAGCGAAATTTATCTTCTAATGTCCAAGTCGGATATTATAAATAAAAACAAATATATTGCGCTTTCAAAGAAGGCTTTGAAACAAACATCATCAAAACAAAAACAATATTCCCAGTCAATAGAATCTTTGAAAGAGTCACTCGAAAAAGTGACTGAAGACACCACAAGAATCAACATTCTAAACAGATTAACAAGCAGTTATTTTTACACCAATCCAAAAGAAGGAATTCCTTATGGACAAAGAGCTCTTAAACTGGCAACAAAAATAAACTGGAAAAAAGGAATTGCTTTGGCATACAACAACCTTGGGGTATGCCAATGGGTATTAACTGACTATAATAAGGCCATTAACTATTTTGACCTGTCATTACACAAATATGAAGAACTAAATGACCAAACAGGTATTTCGGAAGCGTATAACAATTTAGGATTAGTATATGTTGAAATAGAAAAACACAATCAAGCGTTTAAATACTTCTATAAGGCATTTGAAATAAACAAAAAAACGGGTAACAAGATATCGATGGTTTATAACTTGAATAATATTGCCTCGGCCTATTATAATCAAAAAAAATATGAAAAAGCTCTTGAGTATTATACCAAATCAAAAGATCTAAATCTTTCAATGCATGATTTAAATGGTTTAGGATATTGCTATTCAAAAATTGGGCAAATATATTCTGACCAAAAAAGATTTGCAGAGAGTCTGGATTACTTCAAAAAAGCTTTAAATAGTTACGATAAAAGTCAAACCTATAACATTGGTAATAACTACATAGAAATGGGAATTACCTATTATAAAATGGCTTTAGTAAATTCAAACAATAGAAAGCAATTATTGACAAAATCCGCTCAATCTCTCAATAATGCTGTGCATTTATTTACAGAAAAAGGTATAATAGACCGATTGAGCATTTGCTATCTTGAACTTTATAAAACCAAAAAAGAACAGGGTAATTTCATCGAAGCCTTAAATTATTTTGAAAAACACAACACAATAAAAGATTCTCAATTTTCAAATGAAAGCCAAAACAAATTAACGAATCTTCAATCCAAACGAGAAATTGATTTAAGGGATAAACAGATTGAGATTCAAAAACTTAAAATAAATAGTAATTATAAGAAAGTATATTTGTTAGTAACTATTACCATCTCAATTGCAATACTTTTTATTTTATTCTTCTGGCTGTATATCATCAAAAGAAATACAAACGAATTATTACTTGACAAAAACGAAGAAATATCAAATATCAATAAGCAAAAGGACAAATTTTTCTCCATCATTGCTCATGATTTAAGGGGACCTTTTAATGGTTTTTTAGGACTGACAGAACTACTGGCCGAAGAAATTGATGATATGGATAAAGAAGAAATTCAATTTGCAGCTATCAACATGAGAAGTTCTGCAAACAATCTGAACCGTCTTTTGGAAAACTTACTTGAATGGTCCAGAATGGAACAGGGATTGATTCCATTTTCTCCTCAAGAAAGCAATTTGGTCGAAGTCATAAAAGAATGTGTAGAATCCTTGCAAGATGCTGCCAACAAGAAATTCATAACAATTGAAACTATTATAGATCAAAATCTCAAAATTTTTGCAGATCATCACATTTTGCAATCTGTTATCCGAAATATTTTATCTAATGCCGTGAAATTCACCCCAAAAAAAGGAATCATAAAAATACATGCATTAGAAGATAAAAAAAACACTATCATAGCAATTGCTGATTCTGGAATAGGAATGAATAATAAAATGATTGAAAATATATTCCAACTCGATGTCAAAACAAACAGAAAGGGAACTGACGATGAGCCAAGTGCAGGATTAGGGCTGATACTTTGCAAAGAATTTGTGGAAAAACACAAAGGAGAGATTTGGGTAAAAAGTAAAGAAGGTAAAGGTTCTACTTTTAATTTTAGTTTTCCAAAAAATAATACAATAAATGCCATTTAAAGTGGCTTTAAAATAATCAAAATGAAAAAATATATCATTTTAATTTGTTTACTTTTTATTGGCATTAATTCATTTTCACAAAAAAGTCAGGAACAGAAAATTGACTCTTTAAAAACAGTAATAAGTCACACAACGGTAGATACCATTAAGATAAAAGCGCTTAGCGATTTATCTGCTTTATTGTATTATAGCGACTCTCAAAAAAGTCTATATTATTCTAACTCTGCATATGCTCTTTCAAAAAAAAACAACTACAAAAAAGGAATAGCTCTTTCATACAATAATTTTGGAGTTTATTACAGGATAAGAGCTGATTTTCCAAAAGCGCTAGATTATAATTATAAATCGCTTCACTTATTTGAAATTCTAAACGACAAAAATGGCATTGCCAAAGCAAATAATGGCCTTGGCACTATCTACGTGGAATTTAAAAATTATAAACAGGCGCTAACTTGTTATAAAAAAGCATTGAAAGAAAGTCAAGAAATAAAGGATCGAAAATCAATTGCCACATATTTAAATAACATTGGGGATGTCTATTTAAGAATGAAAGAGTATCAGAAAGCATTAAGCTATTTTGATAAAGCAATTAAAATGAACGCTTATGAAAAAAGCAGTTATGAGTCTGGGCTAAACTATACCAATATTGGCATTACTTTAAACTTTCTTAAACAATATAAGAAATCTATTGAAGCAACTAACAAATCTATTTCAATTTACAATAATGACCTAAGCCTATTCAATGCCTTCAACAAATTAGAATTAGGTAAATCTTATTATTATCTTGCTTTAGAAGAAAAAAACAAAACAAATCAATTCCAACTTTTACAAAAATCTTTGGATTACATCAAAGAGTCTTTGAAAATTTTTAAAAGAGAAAAATCATTAATAGACATTAGAGATTCCTATTCTTATTTATCTAACATTTATAAAACTCAAAACAAACCAGAACTGGCACTTATGTTTTTTGAAAAAAGTTCAAATCTAAACGATTCCATTTTTTCAAATGAGAACAAAATACAAATAGAATTTCTAAAATCACAGAGAGAAATCGACCTGAAGGATAAAAAAATTGAAATTCAAAATCTTAAAATTAAAAATGAGGCTCGCAAAGTATATTTATTATACACCATAACCATTGCGGTTATAATTCTTTTAACCTTGTTTTTTTGGTTATACTTATCAAAAAGAAAAACGAACTTACAATTAAAAGAAAAGAACAAAGTAATATCCAACATCAACAAACAAAAAGATAAATTCTTTTCCATAATCGCACATGACCTAAGAGGTCCTTTCACTGGTTTTCTGGGATTAACAGAACTATTGGCGCAAGATATTGACAATATGGACAAAGAAGAAATCCAGTTTGCAGCAATAAATATGAGAAGCTCTGCTGTCAATTTAAATCGTTTATTGGAGAACTTACTAGAATGGTCGAGGATGGAACAAGGTTTAATTCCTTTTTCTCCTCAAAAGAGCAAATTTCTTCCTTTAGTAAAGGAAAGCGTTAACACCCTACAAGACGAAGCAAATAAAAAAAGAATCAAAATTCAAATAAAAATACCCGAAGACTTAACCATCTATGCTGATTATCACATTCTGCAATCTGTTATTCGAAACCTACTATCCAATGCAGTGAAGTTTACACCACGAAATGGAAGCATAAAAATAGAGGCTCATGATGATTCGAAAAGTACTGTCGTTTCAATATCTGATACTGGTATTGGAATGGATGCCAAAATACTTCAGAATTTATTCCAACTTGAAGTTAAAACCAATAGAAATGGAACTGAAAATGAACCCAGTATCGGGTTAGGATTGATATTGTGCAAAGAATTTGTGGAGAAACATAATGGAAAAATTTGGGTAGAAAGTGAAGTAAATATAGGCACTACTTTTTATTTTAATTTTCCTCATACCATTTCATAAATTAGTGTATTTTTGAAAAAAATACCGCACTAAATGATTCAAAAAACTACTCAATTATTACTTTTTTTTATCTTTTCAATAGTTCCAACACAAGCACAAAATCCTATTTATAAAACCATTGATTCGTTAAAAATAGCATTAAAACAAACAAAAGAAGACTCGGACAAAACAGTTTTATTAACAAAACTCTCCTCCTATTCAGAATACATTGGACCCGATGAAGCAATAAAACATGCAAAAAAAGCACTTTTTTATGCTCAAAAAAAACATAACGAACATCAGATTGGCGATACCTATGCCAATTTGGGAACCGCATATGAGATAAAATCAGACTATGCTCATGCTTTAAAAAACCTTTATAAAGCACTCGCAATTTATGAAAATTTAAATGATGTTAAAAGTCTAACTACTGTTTACAATAACATAGGACTAATTTACATTGACCTCAAAAATTATAAGCAAGGGCTTATTTTTTATAACAAAGCACTTCAACTAAGCTACCAATCCAAAAAAGAAAGAAATGTTTCGTTGCTATTAAATAATATTGGGGATGTCCATTTGCAAAAAAAAGAATATCCAAAAGCATTAAACTATTTTTACAAAGCCTTAATAATAAATAAAAAACTTGACGACACAGAAGGAATTGGCTTAAATCTTTCCAATATAGGTATTTGTTACATTAACTTAAAAAATTATGAAAAAGGCATTGAAATGCTAAATAAATCAATTGCAACTTATGATGATGATTTAAACCTTTACAATAATTATAATACTTATGATCTTGGTAGAGCTTATTACTTAATGTCCCAAGATGAGAAATATAAAAAGGACAAAAAAGCACTTATTGATAAATCTATCTCTTTATTTGAAAATGCTTTACAAATTTTTAAGAAATATAAATCTTTAAAAGACATTCAAGAAACCTATTTCTATCTTTCCAAAACTAACAAAGCGAAAAGCAATTATGAAGTAGCGCTGGATTGTTTTGAAAAATATTCCCGCATAAAGGACTCTATATTTTCGAAAGAAAGTGAGAAAAAATTAGCTAATCTTGAATTTCAGAGAGAAATAGATTTAAGAGATAAACAAATAGAAATTCAGACCCTTAGAATAAATAGAGATTCAAGAAAAGTATATTTTCTAATTACCATATCTACTGCAGTTGCCGCCTTTTTAGGTTTATTCTTGTTCCTATATGATTCTAAAAGAAGAAATAACCTCTTGCTCAAAGAAAAAAACATATTAATTTCGAATATAAATTCTCAAAAAGATAAATTTTATTCCATTATAGCTCACGATTTAAGAGGGCCATTCAATGGTTTTTTAGGCTTAACAGAGTTAATGGCTGAAGATATAGATATGATGTCCACGGAGGAAATAAAATTTGCCGCCGTTAATATGAGAAGTTCTGCCAAAAATCTTTTTGCTCTTTTGGAGAATTTATTGGACTGGTCACGAATGGAACAAGATTTAATTCCATTTGTTCCAAAAGAATACCCGCTAAAATCAACTTTATTGGAAAGCATTGTCACATTACAAGACAATGCAGATAAAAAAGGAATAATCATCAATACAACTATTTCAAATGCAGCAACTCTTTTTACTGATAAAAATATGTTCCAAGCTATAATTCGTAATATTGTTTTAAACGCTATAAAATTTACACCAAAAAATGGATCAATTGACATCCAAGAGAAAGAAGATTTTTACAACACTGTTATCGTAGTTAAAGATACAGGAATTGGAATGAACCCAAAGACAGTGGAAAACCTATTCAAATTGGATGTACAAAACAACCGAGTTGGAACTGAAGAAGAACCTAGTACAGGGCTGGGATTAATTTTATGCAAAGAATTTATCGAAAAACACAAAGGCAAAATATGGGTTGAAAGTGAAGAAGGAAAAGGAAGTACATTTTACATTAGTTTCCCTAACAAAAACTCGGGCCTTATTTAATTCATTACGCTCTTTTACATTAACCTTATACAAAACCTAAAATCATGTTCAAAAAAATAATTGCATTACTAACACTTTTTATAGTCCTGTCGTCATGTACTTCAAAAACAGAACCTTCATCCGCAAATATAAGTGGATTATGGGCAGATGTAAACTCCAGTAATTTTAAGAATTGCTATGTAATAATTGCCCAAGACGGAAATAAAATAGTCATGACCCATTATCTCGAATTTAAAGGCGATAAAATGGTCGAATATGGTATTGGAGAAATAAAAGAAACAACCGTTACTTATGATGCTGTTGTTACAAAAGCTATCCCTGGTTGGGCAAAAAAAGGAAAGCATCACCTTACATTAAACAAACAAGAAGATACTTTAAGAGGATACTACGAGGATGAGAAAGGAAATAATGGTCCAATTGTATTTGCCAAATTAAAATAATTATAATTTTGCTTTTAAATTTCCTTTAACCTCATTAAACCATTCGTCTTTAAGAATACTCAATACAATGCTATCCCTGCGAACATCACTATCTGCCGTTGGCATCTGACTTCGCATAACTCCTTCAACTTTACACCCAATGCTTTTCATGGCAGCAATGCTTCGCTGGTTATTGTTGTCGGCGCGGAATTCTACTCGCTCCATTCCCAATGTTTCAAAAGCAAATTGCAGTAAAAGATACTTACAGTGTTTATTGAGTCCCGTACCTCTAAAATCTTTTCCATACCAAGTGTATCCCAATTGCAGTGTTTTGAACCCCATGTTGATGTCATAAAAACGCGTACTGCCTGCATATTTCCCCGTTTTTTTGTCTTGAACGATAAAAGGGTATTCGGTTTGATTTTCTCTTGCTTTTAGAGCAATTTGAATATAATTTTGAAGATTTTCCTTTCCGTTGGCACGAACTAATGAATACTCCCAAGTTTCGGGTTCGTTGATTGAAATATCCAATAAGTTTTCGACATCGGTTGCTTGTAGGGGGCGAAGCAAAACCATTTCGTCTTCGAGTATTATATCTTGCGGAAATTGAGAAGTAGACATTATTATTTTTTTTTACTAATTTATAAAAAAAAGACAAATCACAGTATTTTTCTAAATATGCACAGATGTCTTAGCCCAGATAGAAACGAAAAGTCCACGCTGTAAAACACTAATTTTTCTTGTTATAAAAGAGCGACAAACGGAAGCTCCTTTTATGACTTGGAAAAATGGTGTTTTGCAGTGTGGACTTGCAGTGGATAGCTGGATTAGCTCCTTAAAAAAGCTATTCATTCATTTCGTCGTAACGTTCTGGTACTTGAGGATCATATAGCGGGCATTTGAATTCGGCCATAGTATCTACAAGTAAATTCATGGTCTTGCCTTCGGTGCCGTAACAATCTATTTTGATGCTTTGTGGCGTTGTTTTTATTTGAAAAGCGCCTTTCCCATTAGGGTTTTTCCAGCTATTTTCATCTACTTTTTCCCAATTTGAAAAAACGGTATGAAATCTATTTAGGATTACAGTAATAGGAAGTGTTTCCAAACCTTCTACTTCTTGCTGCTCATCAATGGCTTCATAAACTAAATGATGATTTAAATAAAAACCTTCCAAGTATTTCCAGAATAGTAATTCGTACATAATTTACAGCTTTTTAGTTGAAATTAATACTCAAAAGTACCGTATTCACTAGTGATTGTTAGTTTTTTGGAATCAGAGGCTTCTACTCTACCCACAATTTGGGCATCAACATTGAATGATTTTGAAATAGCGATAATATCCTGTGCTATGGCTTCTGGCACATATATTTCCATACGATGTCCGCAGTTGAAAACTTGGTACATTTCTTTCCAATCGGTTTTTGATTGCTCCTGAATCAATTGGAACAAAGGTGGTACGGGAAATAAATTGTCTTTTATGATGTGTAGATTTTTAACAAAATGCAAAATTTTGGTTTGTGCTCCTCCACTGCAATGCACCATTCCGTGAACTTCTCGAGAAGTATATTTATCTAAAATTTTCTTAATGATTGGCGCATAGGTTCTGGTTGGAGAAAGTACCAATTGTCCAGCATCTATAGGTGAATTCTCTACGGCATCGGTCAATTTTACCTGTCCTGAATAAATCAATTCATTAGGAACGGCCGCATCAAAACTTTCTGGATATTTGCTGGCCAAATAGTTGCCGAAAACATCATGACGAGCAGACGTTAATCCGTTGCTTCCCATTCCTCCGTTATAACCTTTTTCATAAGTCGCCTGACCAAAAGAAGCCAATCCAACAATGACATCACCAGCTTTTATATTGGCGTTATCAATTACTTTGGAACGCTTCATTCTAGCCGTTACGGTAGAATCTACAATGATGGTTCTTACTAAATCACCAACATCCGCAGTTTCTCCACCAGTGGAGTGAATAGTAACTCCAAACGATTCCAGCTCTTTTATCAGTTCTTCGGTACCGTTGATAATAGCAGATAAAACTTCACCAGGAATAACATTTTTGTTTCTTCCAATAGTTGAAGAAAGCAAAATATTATCGGTTGCGCCTACACACAATAAGTCGTCAATATTCATGATTAAGGCATCTTGGGCGATTCCTTTCCAAACCGAAATATCTCCTGTTTCTTTCCAATACATATAGGCCAATGATGATTTTGTCCCTGCACCGTCTGCATGCATTATTAGGCAATAGTCTTCGTCCTGTGTTAAATAATCAGGGACAATTTTACAAAATGCTTGAGGAAATAAACCTTTGTCTATGTTTTTAATGGCGTTATGCACATCTTCCTTTGATGCCGAAACACCGCGTTGTGCATATCTTTTTGAAGTATCTGAACTCATTTTTTAGTTGTGTGTATGTTGGGCAAAGATAATTTTAATGTAACAATTATACAATTAAATTTCAATGGCAATAGCTGTGCTAAATTTCAAATTCAGGAATCTGATTTCTGACTTCTAAAATCTTTCCTAATTGGCCATAATTTCAATTTCTACACGGCGATTTGCTTCCCGCTCTCCCTCTGTTTTTTCGGGTAAAGCATATAATGGTTTCGAACTGCCGAATCCAATAAAAGTCATTCTGTTTTTTTCAATACCGTTATATTCCAAAAATTTGCAAATGGCTTTGGCTCTTTGAGTACTTAGATCCCGAACATCTTTCTTAACACAACAAATGTGGCCTTGAATTTGTATTTTTAAATCGGGACAGCTTTGCATGACTGTCAGCAGTTCGAACATTACCGATCTGGATTGCGGCATTATTGCAAAAGTATCTACAAAAAAATTCATGCTTTCCAGTTTTAGCTTCTCCCCTACATTGGCAAGGCTGACTTTTTTCATAAAGACAGTATCAATTTTAATATTGACTGTAGAACCATCTGGATTTTCAAAAACATAAACATCCGAAAATTTAATTTTTGGCTTTATCTTTTCTAATGCAACTTCTTGTTTTTTGGCTATTATTTTTTCTTCGTTTGCAAAATCCTTTGGCAAAATATAATATAACGTGACTTTTCTGTTTTCAGCTTGAATAGGAGATGAAGTATGTAACTCTCCAAAATTTCTTGTTTTGAAATCCTCTCTAATTTTTACTTTGCTCTTTATGATATTAAACACATAATCGATTCGCTTTTTGGCTAAAGTATCATTATAACCAACAGATCCTTCTTCATCACAAAAACCATGGACTCCAACCACTTTTACAGTTTCATTTACATTTAACCATTTATTCAGTTTTAATAACTCTTGTTTTTGCAAAACAAACTTGTTACTTTCAAAAAAAAACGAAACTTGTTCTTGCGCAAAAACACAAGAAACCGTAAAACTAAATAGTAGGGTGGCAAAAAACTTCATGATTCGGGGATTAATTCCTCAAATTTACAATAAAACTTAATCGATAGTTCCATGAAAAAAAAGAAAACACAAATAACAGTTTATAGCTGCTTTAAAAAAACAGAATTATCAATTTGGAGAAATCTACTAAATCAATTTTTCAAAGCATAGAACCTAAAAAAGAAAAACGTCTAAACTCTTCCATAAATTGCAAGAAAAGTTTAAACGTATTTCAACCTTTATAATTTAGACTCTTATAACATCCTTATTTCCATTCTGGCATCGAACCTCCCGAAAACAATAACGTTCTTGCACTTCCTGCAGTACCTGTACCTGTGTTTGTGATTGATGTTTTGTAAACATTTTTTATTGATATTCCGTCATTGGAAGTGTTTGTAAAAATGACTTCCGCTTCATTTGGAGAAAATTTCACATCCAAATCATTAAAGCCATTATCTTTGCTAGTATTCAACTGTGTTATAGTATTGGCTACCTTATCATAAATAAAAATTCTTGAATCAAATCTCCTATAAGTCGAATTTTCATTTCCGGAAACATCTCTGGTAAACACAATTTTTTGCATATCAAAGGACATATTCAAACCACTTACTGCCCCAGTTAATCCCGACAACACACTGTAAAGCACTTGACCAGTCCATTTAATCACGTATATTTCAACATTATAACCTGAAATATCATTTACTTTTAAAACGATCTGTTTTCCATCTTGGCTCCAATCACATTCAGAAATAAATTTTCCATTTGGCGTTCTAAACATTTCAATCAATCCTCCTCCATCAATATTTATTCGGTATAATTTATCAAAATTTGGATAAATAATTTGACTTCCGTTGGTACTCCAGCAAAAGTTGATATTTTCCATATTAAATCCAGCAATAGGAGTCGTATTTGTTATTTTTTTCACATTCGATCCATCAAGATCCATCATGTAAATTTGGTTTTGGGATCCATCTGAACTTATATAGGCAATTTTATTGGATTGCAAATTCTTCCTAGGCCGATAACTGTTAACGGACGAAGACGTCAATTGTAATTCATTGCCAGCTTCATCAGCAGTAAAAATCACGTTATTGCTATTTACCTTTTTGATGTATAAAAATCTTGGGTTCGGAAAGGGCAGCGTAGTAAAAGAACTTGTCAAACTATTGACCGGTGTATTAATTCCGTCAGAAGAAGCTACTTGCCAATAATATTTGGTACTATACTTCAAATCTTTCAAGTCTAAACTTCTTGTTTTTAAATCCTTATATGTTGTAATTTCATCTGTAGTTCCATTTTTAACAGTAACAACATAAGTCAATGAATCCTTATCAATATCGGTTGCAGTCCAGGTTAGCTTTAGATTTATGGCCTGATTTTTGGCAAGATCAGCAGGTGAAGTTAATACCGGAACATCAGGTGGTCTATTATCGGCAGTAGAGACTTTCAACTCAAAAATAATTTGAGTGGTTTCATTTAAATTCACTGTTGCTGCTTCAAACTTAGCAACATATTTATCTTTTCTCGCTTCAAAGGTATACTTTCCCGTTGCTATTCCCGAAAAGGTAAAATACCCATCTTTATCCGTAAAATAGGTATCAGTGGAAGGATTTGAAGAAACCCTTGCATTTTCAATAGGCTCAAAAGTAACGGCATCCACAACTCTCCCTTTTACAGTACCAGTACCGCCATCAGTTATCTTTTCTTCAGAACATGAAGTTAAGATAATTAAGCACAATAAAATTCCGATTCTTAACTTTTCCATTTGTAGGTTTTTTATAAATAACTTATATTATTAGCAAAATCTAAGCATAACTTTAGCATTTCCAAAACAACATTATTTTACTGATTTTTTACCAAAATGCTGAGGCAAATAATAACTCACGCCTAGACCAAAACAATAAAAATAATCATCTCTTTTACCAGCATCTATATAATCAAGGTTATCTGAAAAACTCATATTAAACTCACTATAGGCTTTAATTCCAAAATTATTTGACACTAAGTACTCTAGACCCAAACCACCTTGAATTTTTGATTGCACATTTTCGTAAGCACTGTTGAAATAAGTACCTGTTCCTACATAAACAAATGGGCTAAAAGAATCATAGGGAAGAATTAAAAAATCAAGATTTACATCTATCGACCCATAACCAACATCTAATCTATCTTTATTCCCCACCCGAAAAACACTAAATGAACCGCTTATATCAAAATAGGGGGTAAAGAAGTATCTCATTCCAGCTTTCACCATTGGTTTAGGTGTTGGATTTGCATAATCTCCATCAATATAAGCTGCACCTCCACCTACATCAAATCCAACTTTACCTCTTTTTTCATTTCTGTCTCTGCCATAAAGCAACGCCAAATCGGCTTCTTCTTTTTCTTTAGCATAACTATCCAAAAATGCTTTTACCTCATCATTTGTAGCCTTTACTTCCCAAATTTTATCTTTAATTCCATCAACAACCAAACCTTCAACCGCTTTCTCGATGGCTTCGGTAACGGCAAGTTGAATAGGTTCATTTCTAGTATAACCAGTTTCAACTTCTAAAAGTCGGTTAATATTAACGTATCGAAACAGACTAGCATCAATACTTTGGGAAAGTATTGTTTTAGACACATAAACTGTATTTAGAATTTTACCATTTGAAGTAGAAACTAATCTTAGATAAATAGAAATTCTGTCTTGTCGATATTGGGTCGAAGCTCCTGCTCCAAAATATCTTGCTCCATACCCACCTGTAATAATATTGGAATCGTAGGATATAATCCCACCTTCTAATAGAACACCTGCAAATAATAACGGTGTCAACGGAGCATCTTTGGTATTGGAATCGGTAGCATATTCTTGTCTAGTAGAACGAATAATATTTCTCTCGTTCAAAAGATTGCTAAGGTTTTCTCGCTCAATGGGCACGAACCATTTAGAGTCTTGAAGTGCTTTAATTAGTATGGAAGTAGCACCTTGCGTGACTGCAGTACTAAATGTGCTTCCAATTTCGGTAGGTTTATATTGACCTGTTTGATCTTTAAACTTGTAAACACCTACCACTACTTGCTCTTTAGGGAGAGGCAAACTTCTTAAATTTATTGTTGCAGGCGTATTCTCGCCAAAAACAGCCTTTTGAACTCCAACTGGCTGATTAAAGTACGCACCACAGCTCGTTAAAAGAAGCGCAAGTAAAAATGCAATTGTTATTTTTCGATTCATGAATAAGGTTATTTAACAAAAATTGAGGCAAAATCTATTCTATTACTTTCTATTCTATTAATCCTATAAATACTAACTTCCTGGAACAATTACTTGTGTTTGTTCACCAGTTTCTATATCCAATATATCTACTGTTAAACCAAGATTCGAAGGGTAAACATCAACCGATAATGTTCCAAAATTATAAGTGCCCTGAGATATACCCTTACTTCCAAACTGATCATTGAACAATGAATTTGAAATTTTATTCAACAACTGATTATTTAAATTCTCTTTAAAACGTTCCAATTGTGTAGGCTGTTTAAAACCACTTGTACTATCCTCCTTAAAATCATTTTGCGCATCGGCTGAACTAAGTAACATTTGATAACCAAAAGTATCACCACCAAAATTAGGATTCATAGGTTTGTATACTAACGCCTGAGCATTTGCATGCAAATAAAGACCAAGCATACAAATTAAAGTTAGACATGATTTCATTGTTTTTTGATTTAATTGTTAAAACATAAATTATACTGTACTAAACTCTTAATATCTCATTATAGCCTTGTTTTGCTTTTCGATATTTTTAAAATATTTAAAAACATTATCCGAGACGGTTTCCGCCATGTACTTCATAAAATCTTCATCAGGTCTTGATATGAATTCATTAATTAACTCTCCATCAACTAAAACCATTATTTTTGTTGTTCTTCCAAAAGTCAGTTCTTCTTGAACTGAAACAATTTTATTGGTCTTAATTTTTAATTTGGAATATTCTTTATAAAAGAGTTCGTAGAAATCATTTCCTAATTTTGTCTTGGTATCATTAGACACAATTCCCATCATTTCCAAACCGTCATTAGGTTTTGCTTCAGCATTTTTTGACTCGTCATCAACTCCCATTTCTATTCGAGCTTTACCTATTATGACATTATTTTCATCATAGATAATCAACAACAGGATAATTTGATCATCCTTCCCTTCATTTATTTGAGTTTTTGATAAGACAACTTTTTGTTGAGGATCCAAAATGACCCTTCCATCTTGAGAATTCTTAGAACTATTTGAATTACTTTTATTCTTTTTGAAAACCGTTAATTTATAAGAGATGCTTTTATATTCTGATTTTAAATTTTCGACTGTACCTCTAACGGAAAGAATATTTTCAACTTTTTCAACCTCAATCTTTGCTTTTACTTCTTTATAAATAGCTTGAGAATACATTTTTTGTAGACTAAAACAAACAAACAAACAAATCCATTTTAGTACAAAGCCTTTCATGATCTAACGATTATAGATATAAACAGTACCTGAATTTCCTGTTTGATTGATTTGCAAATTCTTAGAAATAGAATTTGAGCCAGTACTATATAAAGTCAAATTATTTCCATTTTGATTAAATGTCGTGTTAACAGGTTCAGCTGAATAAACCGAAAAATCGCTAATGAAATTATTAGTCCCCGTTTGGCTAATATTTTCATTTAGTATGTAGCCATTTCTATAAATATTAGCAAAATTGTTATCTCCATTCTGATTTAATTGCACCTCAGCTGCATAACTTCTAACATAAACATTTGAATAATTATAATTTCCAATTTGCTGAATTTGAACTAAATTACTATTTTGAAGAAATTGATTGGTACTTTGTGAATTTTCAATATTTACTTTATTATTTCTAATCAATAGTTCTTTTGTCATCAATGAAGCCCCTTCAAGCGAATAATTATCAAATTCCTCTTGAGCCATTAGCATAAACGGAGAAGAAAGAAGTGTGACGAATAAAAATATTTTAACTTTAATGATCATAGCTTTTGGATTTAAAAAAATAACTCCTAAAACAAACTTAAAAAAAATGCTTACCTCAAAAATTCCATACGATAGAAATCAATTTTTAATTGTAAAAAAAATGAAAACATCAAAAACCAAAATTTTAGGAATTCGATAAAAAATCAACGCTTTAAAACTTTAAATTCAATTATAAACTCAAATTTATAAAATGTTTTTAAAACATAACTAACTGAAATAAGCTATTTTAACTCATTGAGTCACTTATTCGATAAAATGCGGCACTAAGTCGTTGAAGGGTAAAGTAGTGTTAAAAAAAAACAAGAAATGCCTTTCTTTTTAAAATTGATTTTAAATATTACAACCATTTAAATTTAAACACAGTTCAAAACAAAAAATAAAGCGATAAAACATTTTTATCGCTTTGAATGCAGGTACGTAAGCTTAGTTATTTAAAATAAAAAAAGGAGAACTGAAGAAATTAAATTCAATTCTCCTTTTTTAAAATTTTCTGCTAATTAATTAGATTGGTATACAATCGCATTATTACCAACTCCAGCTTGAGAGATAGTACTTATGTGTGAATCTCCTAGTTGAATAGTCAATGCGGAATTACCCATTCCATCTTGCATAGTAGTTGCAGAATTGTCAAAACCTAATTGCCAAGTATTACTTTCATTCCAAGAACCTAATTGAGTGGTAGAAGCGGAATTATTGAATCCAAATTGCAATACACCGGCTGTATTATACTCACCTTCTTGATAAATGTCGGATGAATTTCCTATCAAAAATTGCAAAGTAGTTGCGCTGTTATCACTTCCTACTTGAATAGTTGAAGCTGAGTTGAAAGCTCCTAACTGTCCTGTTACAGCATCATTATCATCTCCAGATTGAGATGTTGTTGCTACATTAAATAATCCAAGTTGCCCAACATATGCATCATTTGAATTACCATCTTGAGTAACTGTTGAAATATTTAAAATACCTCCTTGATTAGTGTCAGTTTCATTTGAATCACCAACTTGAGCCACTACAGATATATTGGCTAACCCAATTTGAAAAACATCTGAATCATTAGATGATCCTACTTGGGCAACTAATGCTCCATTAAGCCATCCCACTTGATCAACATTACTTACGTTTGCTTGTGCAAAACCTACTACAGACAATAGCATCGCTGAGATGCTCAAAATAACTTTTTTCATAATAAATATATTTAATTGGTTGTTAATACAAATTATTATGTAGGTTATAAAATAATATAACAGGGGGAATTATATTATGCAATATTGTAGGTTTTTATCAATAGTACAATAGGGGTATATAGTACTATATTGCAGGTTTAAAAAAAAGAAATTTGGGAATTTCTTGCTTAATCACTTCATCCAAACAATCTTAATATAAGTGTCTAATGAAATATTACGAGTCAAATTTATAACTTTATTTTTATAAAAAAAACTTATAACAACCTATTTTATAGACATTTCCAAGTTTTTCGATGAAGTGTAATAGTAAATCGACAAAGAACAAAAAGCACATAAATTTAACTTCAACTATCTCTTTTCTTTTTTAACAACTGTTATAACATTAACCTTTTTATACTCTCTTTATACATTGATTCTACTATTCTCCCTTTTAATATGCAATTTAAAATACATTGTTTATATTCTGATTCAAGCTCTAAATCAAATATTTTTAAAATGCTTTTCTTTTACAATTCTATAAAATCAAACAGCTTTTATCGAATGTTAATCTTCTATTTAAATTAACCACAATGAATTGACTGTAAAAAAATCAAATTACGGACTACTTATCCTATTTCTGAATTTTATTTTCAAGCATATATTTTTACCTATTCAGAATAAAAAAGCAGAACCAATGGGCTCTGCTTTTAAACAATTAAATTTTAGTAATTAATTAGATTGGAAAACCACTGCAACATTACCTGCGCCCCATTGATTTATAGTACTAATATGGTCATTACCAATTTGAGTCGTTGCAGCAAAGTTGCCTAGACCATTTTGCATTATATCAGATGTATTGTCCCAGCCAAGTTGAATTGATGATGCAATATTTCCGATTCCAGTTTGACTTATACCAACTGCATTTCCCCAAAATCCTTGTACATCAAAAGCGGTGTTATCATTCCCATCTTGATCAATTTTAGAATCATTTCCAAATCCGAATTGCCAATTTGTAGCACTGTTGTTATTGCCTTTTTGATTGATTTCAGAATAATTGAAGGCCCCTACCTGCACTATAGACGCATCGTTTGACCAACCATCCTGAGCTATTGCGGCCTCATTAGCTACTCCCAACTGCCCTATAAAAGCCTCATTTGAAGTTCCTAATTGACCTACTACCGCGTCATTAGCTAATCCAATTTGAAGAACATCAGAATCATTAGAAGCACCTACTTGTGTAACTAATGCTCCATTTAACCAGCCGTACTGATCTACGTTACTTACGTTTGCCTGTGCAAAACCTACCATTGTTAATAGCATCGTTGAGACGCTCAATAAAACTTTTTTCATAATAAATATATTTAATTGGTTGTTAATACAAATACTACGTAGGTTTTATAATATAAAAAGGGGAGTTATATTATACTTGCAGGTTATTCTTTAAATGAAAAGTGGGGTGTTTTTCATTGTTGTGATATTATAAGAAAACTTCATTTAAATGCTTCTCTTTTTTTTTACGTGACAAATTTATAAAATGTTCTGAACATTCAAAAAAAGACAACAGTCTATTTACTAATCAATTATGTATTTTCGATAAACTGTAAAACTAAACCGATAAAGCGTAAAACTGGAGAAATATAAACCTATATTTATCCTACTAATTTTACAATTTGTCTTAAAAAAAAAGAGACTTTCTTACGAATAGCCTCTTTTTTAATGAATTTACCAAAACTATTTTGTCAAAAGCAGTTCACGATATTTAGTCAAAGTCCACAGTTCATTATCGACTAATAGTTCTAACTTGTCACAATGATTCCTTATTATTTCAAAATACGGTTTTACGTTATTACAATAAGCTTCAGCCATTGAATGTGCATCGGTCAAATTATTAGCTTTCTTTCTTTCTTCAGTCATTTGCTCTACTTTAGAATTAATTCCTTCAATATGCTCTGAAATCTCCTTTATTAATATGATTTGCTCTTTTGCAATAGATTCAAACTCCGATCCAAAAATATCTTTTAATCCTTTTACATTCTCAATCAAGGTGTTTTGATATTTAATAGCCGTTGGAATTACATGGTTCTTTGAAATATCACCAAGCACCCTGCCTTCAATCTGTATTTTTTTGGTGTATTCCTCCAATTCAATTTCATAACGTGCTTCTACCTCTATTTGATTCATAATTCCCATTTCACCAAATAAATCGATGGCTTGTTTTGAAGCTCTTGCTTTCAATGCTTCCGGAGTAGTTTTAAAATTGCTCAAACCTCTTTTTGCAGCTTCAATTTGCCAGGCTTCACTATAGCCATCTCCTTCAAAAAGGATTTTTTTGGATTGTTTGATATATTCTCTTAAGACATTGAAAATCGCATCATCTTTTTTCATGTCTTTTGATTCAATTAAATCATCAACGGCAATTTTAAAATCCTTAAGCTGTTTTGCCACAATGGTATTCAAAGTAGTCATTGCATTCGAACAGTTTGCAGAAGAACCTACCGCCCTGAACTCAAATTTATTTCCCGTAAAGGCAAATGGAGATGTTCTATTTCTATCCGTATTATCCAAAAGGACATCCGGAATTTTTCCGACAACATTTAGTTTCAAATCGGTTTTTTCCTCTGGCGATAATTTCCCTGTAGAAACCCCTTCCAATTCGGCCAACACTTTAGTTAATTGTTCCCCAATAAATACGGAGATAATTGCCGGTGGCGCTTCATTGGCTCCCAATCTATGGTCATTACTTGCCGTGGCAATGGATCCTCTCAATAAAGCTTCATAATCATTTACCGCTTTGATCGTATTAATAAAGAAAGTCAAAAACTGCAAATTAGTCATCGGCGTTTTACTAGGACTCAACAAATTTACGCCAGTATCCGTAGCCAATGACCAGTTATTGTGTTTCCCGGAACCATTTACTCCTTTAAAAGGTTTTTCATGAAGCAATACTTTTAAATCATGGCGTTCGGCCACTTTCTGCATAACATCCATCAATAAACAGTTATGATCAACTGCCAAATTGGTTTCTTCAAAAATAGGTGCAAATTCAAATTGATTCGGCGCCACTTCGTTATGACGTGTCTTAACCGGAATTCCCAATAACATACATTCTTGTTCTAAATCCCTCATGTAAGTTAAAGCACGAGTTGGAATAGAACCAAAATAATGGTCGTCCAACTGTTGGCCTTTGGCAGAAGTATGCCCTAACAATGTTCTTCCAGTCATGATAAGATCTGGGCGTGAATTAGCCAATGATCTGTCAATCAAAAAATATTCCTGCTCCCAGCCTAAGGTAGCCGTTACTTTTTTAACATTTTTATCAAAATATTTACAAACCTCCGTAGCAGCTTCATCCATAGCCGATAATGCTCTTAATAATGGAATCTTATTATCCAATGCTTCTCCTGTATAGGAAATAAAAATAGTTGGAATACATAATGTCGTCCCAAAAATAAATGCTGGAGAAGTAGGATCCCAAGCAGTATATCCTCTTGCTTCAAATGTGTTTCTTATTCCGCCATGAGGAAAACTGGACGCATCCGGTTCTTGTTGGACTAATTGAGCCCCTCCAAATTTTTCCAATGGATCACTTCCGTCATAAGAAGTTTCAAAAAAAGCATCATGTTTTTCTGCTGTTGTCCCGGTAAGAGGCTGAAACCAGTGCGTATAGTGAGTTACTCCTTTGGACAAAGCCCATTCTTTCATTCCCATGGCAATATAGTCCGCCAATTTTCTATCGATTTTAGTTCCATATTGAACTGCACCTTGTACACCTTTAAAAGCATCTGAAGTCAAATATTGCTTCATAGCCTTATCGTTGAACACATTAGCTCCAAAGAGAACCGATTTTCTGCCTGTCTCCTGAAACTCTACTAACTTTCTATTTGAAGCTTCTTTTAAAGCTTGAAAACGAATTGATGACATATGATAAATCTTAAATTAATAATCATTAATAAACACATACAAATATAAATTATTCTGCTAAACAAATAATTAAAGCACTCATTAATAAATAGCATCTAATTGAGCTAGATGTAATATCAAAAAAAATGTACCAACAGCTTGATTTTTAAATTATAGTAATAAAAATCTTAACTTACAATTAATATTAAAAATCAGCTAATTACGAATTTAATTATTATACCCCTCTAAAATTATATTTTTTTAATTATACCCCTCCTAAAATGCAGTAATGTCAAAAATTAAAACCACTCAAATAAAAACCACCCCCCAATTTTACGACGTAAACAAATTATTTTATATTTGCATCAGAAAAAAAATCAAAAAACAATTTATAATATTATGGCTAAAATAAAATTAGAATACCTTTGGTTAGATGGTTACGAACCAACGCAAAATTTAAGAAGCAAAACTAAAGTTGAAGAGCACGAAAATTTTCAAGGAACTTTAGCAGAAATTGGAAACTGGTCTTTTGACGGTTCATCAACAAGACAAGCTGAAGGTGGTTCTTCTGACTGTTTATTAGTACCTGTTGCTATTTATCCAGATCCAACTCGTATCAATGGTTACTTAGTAATGACTGAAGTTATGAATGCAGATGGAACTCCGCACCCGTCAAATGGTAGAGCAACTATCGAAGATGATGGAGATTTCTGGTTTGGATTTGAACAAGAGTATTTCATCATGGATACTAAAACTTTATTGCCATTAGGTTTCCCAATTGGAGGTTACCCTGCACCACAAGGAATGTACTACTGTTCAGTAGGTGGTAAAAACACACACGGAAGAAAATTAGTTGAAGAGCATGCTGATTTATGTATCGCTGCAGGAATCAACTTTGAAGGTATCAATCAAGAGGTTGCTTGTGGACAATGGGAATTCCAATTATTCGCACAAGGAGCTAAAAAAGCGGGTGACGAAATCTGGGTTGCTAGATACTTACTAGATCGTTTGACTGAAAAATATGGTTACTATATCGAATATCACCCAAAACCACTTGGTGATACAGACTGGAATGGTTCTGGAATGCACGCTAACTTCTCTAACAATGTATTAAGAACTTGTGGTTCTCAAGAAATTTATGAAAAAATATGTGAGGCTTTCCGTCCTGTAACTGCTGAGCACATTGCTGTTTATGGAGCTTACAATGACCAACGTTTGACTGGTAAACACGAAACTGCGTCTATCCACGATTTCTCTTACGGAGTATCTGATAGAGGATGTTCAATCCGTATTCCTTTAATGACTGTTCAAAAAGGATGGAAAGGATGGTTGGAAGACAGAAGACCAGCATCTAATGGTGACCCGTACAAAATTGCTGCAAGAATTATCAAAACTGTAAATTCAGCATTGTAATCATAAGCATACTAAAAACTAAAAAGTGCCTTCAAATTGAAGGCACTTTTTTTATTTAAACAATTACAGTATCTTTAGAAATTCAACAACCATTTATTAAAATTTCAAATTCTATATTTGCAGCACATTTAAAACCAATACCATTATGATTGTTTGGATACTATTTCTTACACTGATATTTATATTTCTCGCACTTGATCTGGGTGTTTTCAACAAAGACCCACACATTATCAACACTAAAGAAGCCAGCAAATGGACCGCTATATGGTTTACCTTATCCATGTTATTTTCTGGTGTGGTTTATTGGCTATATTCAACCGATTATGTATTAAATCCTAATCAATTGAAACCCTCTGTTGCTGCAATGAAATTCGTAACGGGGTACTTAATTGAATTATCATTAAGCATTGACAATATATTTGTAATCGCTTTGATTTTCGCTTCTTTCAAAATACCAAAAAAACACCAACATCGTGTTTTGTTTTGGGGAATCCTTGGAGCGATAGTTTTTAGGGGATTAATGATCTATTTCGGTGTATTGTTGATCAACAAGTTCACATGGACAGCCTATATCTTTGGAGCATTCCTTTTATTCACTGCAATAAAAATGCTGTTTACCAAGGATGAAGAAGAGTTTAATCCTAAAAAATCTGTAATCTATAAAATTCTAGGAAAGATAATTCCAATTTCTACCCATGCCGAAAAAGATCATTTTTTCATAAAAACAGAAAGAGGGAACGCTGCTACTCCGTTATTTGTCGCATTAATAGTCATAGAAGTAATGGATGTTATTTTTGCGGTAGATAGTGTCCCAGCTATTTTAGCCATCACTTCCGATCCTTTTTTAGTATTTAGTTCCAACATTTTTGCAATATTAGGCTTGCGTTCCCTGTACTTTTTCCTTGCCAATATGCTGGAGAAATTTAGTCATTTAGAATACAGCTTGATTGCTATTTTGAGTTTTGTGGGACTAAAAATGTTATTGCATGATTATATCGAAATTCCCGAATGGGCATCCTTAACCTTTATTGCTTTGACTCTTAGTATCGGAGTAATTGTATCTTTACAAATCAGCAAAAAACAGAACAGTAAATAATAATAACATACTTCCATAGTTAATCCATACACATCGATACAAAATCACTCATTTTGACTCATCTAAGAAATAGGATAATTAAGCATAAAAAAAGGGAATCTTACAATTCCCTTTTTTTATGCTTAATTATTTTTAATTTATTTTTTTAACATTACTATCATCAATTTTATACTTCGCTATAACGGCATTGTAATCAGAGTAATCCATTTTATTTACAGATAATTTAGAATTTGGACCACCACTATTAATTCCATCATCCCCTGGAATAATAACAATTCTAAATGTCTTGTTTGTTGTAAAACTAGATGGTAATTGAGCAAAAGGAAAACTTGCATCAATAAAAATTGAAAATTGGTCGAATGAAAAATTATAATTATACTGAGCAGTACCAGCAGTAAAATAATAAATTTGTGGAAGCAATGCCCAAGTATCAATTCCACCATTAGTATTTACCAATTCATAAACTAAAAGATTGTCCCCGGAATAAATCTTTGGATTTAAAGGAAATGTTTCTCCATACTCATTTACTGAAGTAAAATTCATAGTAAGCTCAAATACTTCTGCTATCAATCCATCTTGTCCATCTGCTCCATCTTGTCCAGGCATTCCCGGAGGTCCTTCTGGTCCAGTACATCCCTGAAAACCAAACATTCCTATAACCGCCAAAAGTGTAATTATTTTTTTCATTTTTTTTATGTTTTAAAGTTCTATAAAGGTATTTCAAAAATCAAGCCAAAAAAAATATTCTTTGTAATTTCATTCAAAATAATTCAAACATTTTTTGTTTATCAAAACAATAACGAGACAAAAATCAGAATTTATTATTAAAAAAACATTTTTTACCCAACCCTATATAATATAGTATCAATCTAAAAACAAATACTTTAAACTAAAAATTCATAAAAAAAGGGCTTCTCTAATCGAAAAGTCCTTTCTCTATTTCCAATATTTTTTAATTAATTAGAACACCATTATTTTTTAATATTTTACTAAAAAACAAAACTTGATAAGGCAAAGCATTTTCCCAATATTCCCATGTATGTGCTCCAGGACGTTCTGTATAGTCATGAGAAACCTTAGCATACACTAATCTTCTATGCAATTCTCTATTGGACTCAATAAGAAAATCATCGACACCACAATCTATAATTAATGGTAGTTTGTTGGCTTTAATTTTATCAACCATTCCTATTACTGCATTTTGTTCGTATAAATTAGGATTATTGCTTTGATCACCAAAAACAGGCTGCATTAATTTTATAACTTGGTCATTTGGTTCCCGACCCAACATTGTTCCCATATCCACAGCTCCACTCATGCTTCCTGCTGCACAAAACAATTCAGGATGTTTGGCCGAAAGATAAAGAGCACCATGTCCTCCCATAGAGAGTCCTGCGATGACACGTCCTTTTTTATCGTTTACTGTTCGATATGTTTTATCAATCTTTTGAATTACTTCTTCAGTTATATAAGTTTCAAACTGACTTCCTTTATTTACGGGGCTATTGAGGTAGAAACTGAACGTCTCCCCTTCTGGCATCACCACTATGATATTATATTGGTCTGCTAAATTCTTAACCGTATTTTTATTGGGTGTACTTGATAACCAATCCGAAAAATGGCCGTAAGCGCCATGTAAAAGATACAACACTGGATAAGAAGCTTTTCCTTTTGAGTACGAATTAGGCAGTACTACAGCTGCTTTGTAGGTTTTACTCATAGCAACACTAGAAACTTGTAACGTATCAACAGTTGACGCAAAAGACAAAATGGTATTGCCAAATAAAAATGCAATACATAGTATTAGTAATTTTTTCATATTATTTTTTTTTGATGAAATGTAAATATACAATTTCCAAAAACAAAAACAGAACACTCTCCTTTTGATTAAAGAACACAAAAACACAAAATACTTATTTACAAATATTTAATTCAATATTGATTTGTTTTTGTAATATAAAAACAATAAACCATGAGCTTTAAAAATTACTCGATAAAAGACTTCAATTCATGTCTGTATTGTGAAGCGCTTTTTCCGGTAAACGCTTTAAATGACTTATTAAAATGACTAAAATTATTAAATCCGCTTTCATAGCAAATTTCGGTAATGCTTTTAGTATTCTCAGACAACAGTTTTGAAGCGTGAACCAAACGATAGTCATTTACGAAAGTGGTAAACGTTTTATTGGTAATTTTTTTAAAATACCTACAAAAGGAAGGCGTGGTCATACTAACCATATTCGAAACAGTATCAAGTTGAATAGGTTCCTGAAAATGGTCTTTTACATAATTAAAAACAACGTTAATTCGATCATTGTCCTGAACTTGCAATTCCAACGAAAAACCATCTGCATTCAAAATGGTATAATCATCACTTACGCCTAGATCATTCAGAATCCTAATCATTCTTAATAGTCGATCAAAATTAGACCGTTTTTCCATCTCTTCTATTATAGGTGCAATTCTGTTTATGGTTTCTTTACCAAATGCAATTCCTCCTTTTGCTTTCTTAAAAAGCTGCTGAATGTTTTTCAGTTCAGGTGCATTCAAAAAATCACTTCCTAAAAAATCAGCAGGCATTTGGATAACTATTTCATTTTTATTGCCCGTTTGTTCGTTTGTAAATCCGCAATGGGGCAGATTACTGCCTATAAGTACCAAATCGCCATCCGAATAATACGAAATATGGCTTCCTATCTGTCTTTTTCCAGAACCTCCGTTGACGAAAACCAATTCGATTTCGGGATGGTAATGCCACAAATCTGATTTGCAATTTGCATTCTCAACATATCTGGAAAAAGTAAAAGAACTCCCAAAAGAAGGAGTGATAATTTCAAGTGTTGGACTCATTTTTTTCATTAGACCCATTTTTAAAACTATTCAAATTTACCACAAAACAATTCTATATTATCAAAAATTAACATACATCGTTTTCGTTAAGTTAAAATAACATACAAATAAGAAAATGTAGTTGTTCAATCAAATAGATTATCGTTCTACTTTAGCAATAGAAATTTGATTACTAATTTAAAACAACAGTATTATGAAAACGATTTTAAAATTAAGTCTAGTAGTTTTAGTAGCGATGACTACAATGAGTAGTTATGCGATCGATGGTGATTTTTTACTAAATGTAAAAAAAGGAACTGGGAAAGAAATTAGTTTTTCTGTAAATGAAATTCCAAAAGCGAATGTGACTATCTACGATAAATACCATACCATAATCTATTCCGAGGTTGCAACCGGGAAAGATGGTATTTTGAGAACATATAGCCTTGAAGAATTTCCTGATGGTGTTTACTTTTTGGAAGTAGAAACCAATTTGAAAAAAGTAACCCATGAGATTGTTATTTCAAAAGAAATTTCAACCTTATCCAGAAAAGCAATAGCTGAAGTGTACAAAGGGGAATTGAAAATGAAAAATCAAAATGTAGCTACAACTAATTAATTGAGTTAGTTTATTTAAGAACAAAAACTTGGAATTTTCTAAAAACAGCTCTTCTTTGGGAGCTGTTTTTTTATATTATTTTGTCTGACCTAAAAACAATTATTTACTATCATACAGTTGAATCACCTTTTCCAATTCTTTGCAATAAAGCAATTTATCATTTTGAAAGTTTCTTTTACTTTCTTGGGCTGCTTCATAAACCAGTGCTTTAGTCATAAATTTTATCCTATCGACCATATTTTTAATTGCAATATCTTTACTCTTTGTTTTTCTATCATCTAGCTTTTTTAATTCAATCTTCCAAAATTTAAAATCATTTTCACTTTTGGCTACTTTCAATTCTTTATCAAATTGATTCAAAATTGAATTGGTAATTTCATTTTCTAAAACTGATACTTCATCTCTTTTTGAAATTTGATTCTCATACTCCTTGGATTTTTTTATTGAATCAATAGTTGTTTTTATTTTTTCATCCCCTCTATTGTCATAAATAGCATTGCATCTTTCATATTCCACAATAGCCAAAATCATTTCATTTTTTCCTTTTAAACTATCGGCTATTTTTAGATTTTCATCATAGATTTTTTTAATGGTAGTTTCCTTGGGTTTTCTAATGCTATTTTTAGAAGCTTGTATTTCTAACCAATCAAAAGCCCGAAGCATTTCTTTTTGCGATGGCCAAGTATGTATTTGATGGCTAACAAACAAAGTGTTTTTTACCATCATTTTGTTCAACCATTCTTCATTTTTAATCATTTCCTGATAATTCATATCCTTGTCACCTACCATACCCACATATGAAAAACTAGCATCATGCAAAGCAAACTTATCCATTTCATTAAACGAAGCCCCACAAGCAATTACTCCCTGAAAAGCACCCGAAGAAACAGCCATGCTGCCCGCCAATCTTGCTCCTCCTGAAAAGCCTGAAATATAAAGCTCTGAAGGATTTAAATTAAATTCCGTTGATACACTTTCAAAGAGATGATTTGCGATCTCCAAATTAACATCAGTTGGTCCATTTTTTGAATTATTGGAACACACCAAAATATATTTATAGGTTTCCGCAGCCAAAACAAAAGGTTCAATTCCTACTTTCCCTCTTCCACCGGGATCAAAAATAAAAACAATCGCAGAAGGTACCTCTCTCCTATATTGCTTTGGCAAATAAACGGCATAAGATTCATTATCAGTATTTGCTATTTTAACCGAATCGACAATTACTCCTTTTGGCAACAATTGTTTTTCTTGCGAATAACTACAAATACTAATGAGAAGTATAAAAAGACATAAAAAAGTGTTTTTCATAACACGAATTTATAAAAATAAAACCAAAAAAAAGACTCTTCATTTTTGAAGAATCTTTTTGATTTTTAATAGTAATTATCCGCTTCCGCGAAAGACAAAAAGTATGTGCTTATTTTACATATTTCTTCTATACTGACCACCAACTTCAAACAAAGCTTCGGTGATTTGTCCCAAAGAACAAACTTTCGTAGCTTCCATCAAATGTCCAAATAGGTTTTCACCTTTGATAGCAGCTTCTTGAAGGGTATTCAAATGCTCTTTTACCAAAACAGCATGACACTGATGCAAATTATCCAACATGGTAATTTGATATTGTTTTTCTTCTTCGGTGGCACGAATCACTTCGGCTGGAATTACAGTTGGAGAACCTTTGGAACTCAAGAATGTATTTACACCCACAATTGGAAATTCTCCTGTGTGTTTCAAGGTTTCATAATACAAACTTTCCTCTTGAATTTTAGAACGTTGGTACATAGTTTCCATAGCACCTAGCACACCTCCACGTTCTGTAATTCTGTCAAATTCTTGCAAAACGGCAGCTTCCACTAAATCCGTTAATTCTTCGATAATGAAAGAACCTTGAATTGGATTCTCATTTTTGGCAAGTCCTAATTCTTTGTTGATAATCAACTGAATTGCCATTGCTCTACGAACAGATTCTTCCGTAGGAGTTGTAATCGCTTCATCATAGGCATTGGTATGCAATGAATTACAATTATCATAAATCGCATACAAAGCTTGCAAAGTAGTACGAATATCATTGAAATCAATTTCTTGTGCATGTAATGAACGCCCCGAAGTTTGAATATGGTATTTCAACATTTGAGCTCTTTCATTGGCGCCGTATTTATTTTTCATGGCTTTCGCCCAAATTTTACGAGCCACACGACCAATAACCGCATATTCCGGATCGACACCATTCGAGAAGAAGAACGATAAATTTGGTCCAAAATCATTGATGTCCATACCACGGCTCAAATAATATTCCACATAAGTGAAACCATTTGAAAGCGTAAAAGCCAATTGGGTGATTGGATTGGCACCAGCCTCGGCGATATGATAACCCGAAATAGAAACCGAATAAAAATTCCTTACATTTTTGTCAATAAAATATTCCTGAACATCCCCCATCAATCGCAAGGCAAACTCAGTCGAGAAAATACAGGTGTTTTGGGCTTGATCTTCTTTTAAGATATCAGCTTGGACTGTACCACGAACTTGTGAAAGTGTTTTTTCTTTAATTTCATTATACACTTCCAAAGGCAATACCTGATCACCGGTTACTCCCAATAGGAATAATCCCAAACCATTATTTCCTTCGGGTAAATCACCTTGATAGTGAGGACGTTCTACACCCTTTTGTTTGTAGATTTCGTTGATTTTTTCTTGTACCGATTCGGTAAGCTCGTGCTTTTTGATATAAATTTCGCATTGCTGATCGATAGCGGCATTCATGAAAAATCCTAGCAACATAGGTGCCGGACCATTAATCGTCATACTCACTGAAGTCATGGCGTGTACCAAATCAAAACCAGAGTATAATTTTTTTGCATCATCCAAACAGCAAATAGAAACTCCAGCATTTCCAATTTTTCCGTAGATATCAGGTCTTAAGTGTGGATCGTTACCATATAAAGTTACACTGTCAAAAGCTGTAGAAAGCCTTTTGGCTGGCAATCCCGCACTCACATAATGAAAACGTTTGTTGGTTCTTTCTGGCCCACCTTCACCGGCAAACATTCTTGATGGGTCTTCACCTTCACGTTTAAAAGGATACAAACCAGAAGTAAAAGGAAATTCTCCAGGAACATTCTCCTGCAAACACCAACGCAAAATATCGCCCCAAGCTTGATACTTTGGCATCGCTACTTTAGGAATTTGAGTGTGCGAAAGCGATTCCGTATGCGTAGCCATTTTTATTTCTTTGTGACGTACTTTAAACGTATATACCGGATCTTTATACTTATTTACTTTTTCATCCCAATTAAGAATCAATTTCCAATTGTGAGGATCTAAATCCATTTTTACCTTATCAAATTGATTTAGCAAAAGATTTAAAAATATTTTATTTTCAGCTCCACCCGGTTTTTCGGATTCTAAAGCGCTTGGCAATACCGAATCTTCATCGATTCCCGCTTTATTGATCATGGGAACCCTTCCGGAAACACTTTCTATTGTTTTGAATACCCCGTATAATTTTTGCGCCACTTGCTCTTGGCTTAAAGCTGTTGCATCGTATTTCCTGTTGCTTTCGGCAATCTCAGATAAATATCGCGTTCTGTGTGGCGGAATCACAAAAATCTTCTCACTCATTTCACGGGTGATTTGGAAAGTCGATTTCAAATCGGAATCGGTTTTCTCAACGATCTTATCCATTATGGATTTATATAACGTATTCATCCCCGGGTCATTGAACTGAGAAGCAATAGTCCCATAAACAGGCATTTCGTCTGGATTTACATCCCACAGATTATGGTTGCGTTGGTATTGTTTTTTTACATCACGAATAGCATCCAAAGCACCGCGTTTGTCGAATTTATTTAAGGCTACCAAATCGGCAAAATCAAGCATGTCGATTTTTTCCAATTGGGTTGCTGCGCCAAATTCGGGTGTCATTACGTATAATGAAACATCCGAATGATCCATAATCTCCGTATCGGACTGACCAATTCCTGAAGTTTCAAGGATTATAATATCGTATTTTGCCGCTTTTAAAACCTCAATGGCCTCTGCTACATATTTTGATAATGCCAAATTCGATTGGCGGGTTGCCAATGAACGCATATAAACTCTAGAGTTGTTAATGGCATTCATACGAATTCTGTCTCCTAATAACGCTCCACCCGTTTTACGTTTGGATGGATCGACAGAAATCAATCCGATTGTTTTTTCTGAAAAATCGATTAAAAAACGGCGCACCAATTCGTCCACCAATGATGATTTTCCTGCTCCACCTGTTCCTGTGATTCCAAGAACAGGAATCTTTGAGGATTCATTCTTAGTATGGATTTTATCAAAAAATGGTTTGGCTATTTCAGGGAAATTCTCAGCTGCCGAAATTAAACGAGCAATTGCCGTTGGTGTTTTATTTTCAATTAAATCCAGTTCATTAGTCAATTTATCTCCGATAGGAAAATCAGAACGTTGAACCAAATCATTAATCATTCCTTGCAATCCCATTGCACGTCCATCGTCTGGGGAATAAATTCTAGTAATTCCGTATGCCTGTAACTCGGCTATTTCCGAAGGCAGGATTACACCTCCACCTCCACCGAAAATCTTGATATGACCGGCTCCTTTTTCCTGAAGCAAATCATACATATATTTAAAGTATTCGTTGTGTCCACCTTGATAGGAAGTCATGGCAATAGCATTAGCATCTTCTTGAATCGCAGTATTCACCACTTCCTCTACACTTCTATCATGTCCCAAATGAATTACCTCAACTCCTGTGGACTGAATAATTCTTCTCATTATATTAATTGCGGCATCGTGACCATCAAAAAGTGATGCAGCAGTTACAATTCGGACTTTATTTACGGGTACATACGGTTTAAGTAATTCCATTTTGTGAATATGATAATTTAAGGGTGCAATTTACATAAATTTTAAAATAAAAATCATTAAAAATAACACAAAACACAAAATATGATAACATTGTTTTTTATTAAGAAAACGAGCTTAGTTTTCGGAAAAAATTGGTATTTTCGAGGTCTAGCCCCGATGGAAACGAAAAGCCCGGAATGGATGAAACTAGTTTTTCTTGCTCCAAAAAAGCGACTAAAAGAAGCTCTTTTTGGAGCTTAGAAAAACAGTTTTATCAATGAGGACTTGTAGTGTACAGCGGGATTAGCTCCTAATTATTTTTAGAAAATTTTAAACAAATGCAAAAAATTACCATACTTATCCATTGCGAAGACAAAAAGGCTATTATTGCCTCGGTAACGAATTATATTGCTTCGATTGATGGAAATATCACTTATCTGGACCAGCATGTTGATGCCGACGAAAATGTGTTTTTTATGCGACTGGAATGCGAGTTCAGTAAAGACACTTGGAATATTGAAGCTATAAAAAGTCACTTTCAAACCAATCTGGCTACTCCATTTAACATGACTTGGGATATGTATCCTCAGAATGAAAAACCAAAAATGGCTTTGTTTATTTCAAAATATGACCACTGCCTATATGACCTTCTGGGTCGTTTTTGTGCGGGTGAACTACCGCTTCAAATTCCGCTAATCATCAGTAATCATGAAGATCTGAAACCCGTTGCCGAGCGATTTAACATTCCGTTCTTCCATGTTCCTTTTACGAAAGACAACAAGGAAGAAGGTGAAAAGGCACAAATTGAATTGTTAAAAAAATTTGATATTGATTTTATTGTTTTGGCTCGTTATATGCAAATTATCACTCCAAATTTGATTGCGCTTTACAAAAACAAAATTATTAATATTCACCATTCCTTTTTACCGGCATTTCCAGGGGCCAAACCTTATCATTCTGCTTTCAAGCGTGGGGTAAAAATTATTGGTGCCACAAGCCATTATGTCACAGCGGAACTGGATGAAGGACCAATTATTGAGCAGGATATTTCGAGAGTTTCCCACAGCCATTCAATAGAGGATTTTATCATGAAAGGACGTGATTTGGAGCGAATGGTACTTGCTAGAGCAGTAACATTACATGCCGAGCGAAAAACAATGGTCTATAATAACAAAACGGTTGTATTCTCTTAGGAAATAGAAACGTTTTTTTAAATCTACAAAATCTGCGTGCTAATTTTTTACGCAGATTTTTTCAGATCCAGCAGATTTTTTTACTCTTAAATTACTTATAAGCTATCGCCGCACTTGCAGGCCCTGTCAAAGGAACAATTGATGTCGATTTGAAACCCACACTTTTTGTCCATTTATTAAAACTGGCAAAAGTATAATCAAAACCGGTTCCGGTTTCAATAAGCATGTTTAAACTCATCATCATTCCGAAAACATTTTTGGATCGCTCATCATCGATAATATTCTCTATGGCTACAAATGTACCGCCTTCGGGAAGGGCATCATATGCTTTTTGAAGAAGCAATAATTTCTTAGGTTCATCCCAGTCGTGCAGTATATTCCCCATGACGATAACATCAGCTTTTGGAAATGGATCGGCAAAAAAATCACCACTTGCGGTTGTAACTCTATCCGAAAAAGATGTCTTTGCAATTTTTTCTTTTGCAATAGGCTCCACAACCGGAAGATCAAAACTGGTACACTTCATATGAGGCTGGTGCTTAGCAATTGTAGTAGACAATACTGCACCGCATCCGCCAACATCGGTCAAAGTTTTGTATTTTGAAAAATCAAAACTCTGAGCAAATGCATTAAAATTTCCTATCTGAATGCTACCCATCGCATTGATAAATTCCAATAACCTTTCGGGTGATTTATAAAGTTCATCAAACAAATTATCATCACCTGCCTTAATTTCATTTTGTGGCAGACCCGTAAGCAAACCTTCCTCCAAGTTCCCCCAAAATTGGTACAAACGATTATTCAGCATATCGAGCATTCCACCAATATAGGCTGGTTTGTTTATAACCAGAAAAGCATCCGTATTGGTGCTATTGGAATAAATTGCTGACTCCAAAAGCCCTTCCCTATTTAAAAAACCTAATCCCGCTAAGGCATCCAAAAAATCAAACAAATGAATATCAGTACACTTCAGATTCAGCATCGTCTTTATTTCCTGAGCCGACATTGATTCCTTTTCAGCAAGCTTTGTAAATAATTGAAATTTTACTGCTGCCAACAATAATTTTGAGGTCCAAAACCCAGATCCGATTTGCATAATACCTCCCGGTGATGGCTGATAGTCTTGATTTTCCATTTTTTCCTAAATTGATTTTACATTCCTTAATTTGACTTTATTTATTTTGAAACTTCCAATACTCTGGTTTCTCCTTCATGATTAAAAACTACTTTTGTCCAAAATGATTTTGATTTCTTATCTGTTGGATACCAATCCCTGTTTTCTTCCACAAGGATAAAAAGACCAGTTACGGTACCCAAAACAATAAATTTGGATAATTTTGGTTGTTTGGAATAGGGTGTTAGTCCATATTTATCAAATAGTTCATCGCATTGTGCAGTTACATTTTTCGAAACCAATCCAATCTCACTAACCGACAGAATAGATTTGCCATCAAACGATTTCTCAGAAGCGTTATCCAAATCGTTTCTCGCAATGAACTCCAGAATATTTCCGTTATTGTCGTAAAAATAAAAGGACTTGGCATTCCAGTTGTAGAAATCGGCAATTTTATCGGGCGGAATTACATACATGATTGCGGTTTTGCTTTCTATCCAACAAAAAGCTTCCAATAGCTTATTATTGGGTACATCAAAAGCAAAATGATAAACTGGTTTTACATTTTTGGAAGAATGAAAAGTCAGTTTTGTAGCCCTTGCACGGAATGAAACACTGGAATTATCTCTATATAAAGTTTCCAATCCCAAAACTTGGTTATAAAAAGCTTCCGTTTTTGAAACATCATCCGACAGTAATTCCAATTCCAATATTTTCATTTTTAAAAATTGCAATTTTATTAATTAAAAACACATAAACATCTTAATTTCAATATATTACAAATATAATAAATAAACTCAACCGATTATTATAAACGAAGTCAATCATTTTTTAGCATTTCATTGGGAAATTGCTCTTCATTAGTAAATATTGTTTGTCTACTTTTGAAAAAAATAAAAATAAAATGAAAAAAGCCTTAGTCCTACTCTTTATTTTACCTGCAATAAGTAATGCTCAATTCAAAGACATTTTTGCAAAAGCAACCGAAAAAATCAATGCAGTCACCAAATCAAACAGCAACTTAGACATTGCCTCGGGATTAAAAGAAGCTTTAAACAAAGGAGTTACCGAACAAGTATCTAAACTAACAGCGACTGATGGTTTTTATAAAAATGAAGCCGTGAAGATTCTAATGCCCGAAGAATTAGCCAAATTGGACAGAACACTGAGAAAAATGGGAATGTCAAAATTAGCCGATGAAGGTATATTAGCCCTGAACAGGGCAGCCGAAGATGCTGTAAAAGAAGCAACACCTATATTTGTATCGGCTATCAAAAATATCACCATAACAGATGCTAAAAGCATTTTACTTGGCAAAGACAATGCTGCAACTGTTTATTTGCAAACTGCAACTACTACTCCACTTTACGCCAAATTCAATCCTGTGGTTCAAAAATCAATAGGCAAAGTAGGTGCCGACGTAGTTTGGACAGCTATAATAAAACAGTACAATACAATTCCTTTCGTATCAAAAGTAAATCCGGACATTACGGATTATGTGACCAATAAAGCACTGGAAGGTGTTTTTAAAATGATAACCGTGGAAGAAAAAAATATCAGAACCAATATCAATGCCAGAACATCAGAAGTTTTAAAGAAAGTATTTGCATTACAAGACAAAAAGTAATCCGCAATTTCAATGGGAATGTAGATTTCAATTCAACACTTTTAAAAATAAAATATCATTGATTTACAGTTAGTTAAGTTTTTATAAAATCAGAATTTTAATATGTTAAAATTAAATTGTAAAACTTAACTTTTCAAGAAAAAGTAATAACAGTTCCTTAACAACAAAAAATAAACATTATGCTGATCTTTGCAATGTAATAAACTGGTTATTTATTACTTTGGTTTTGGTTAGTTATAAAATTGCCTGTATCGACATGATACAGGCATTTTTTGTTTAGATAAATAACACTAATTCAAAAGATAAATCTAAACGATTAAATGTCTTAAAAACAAATTAGTCTAAACTTTCAGGAAACCGATATTATATTACATTTACTAAAAAATTTAAAATCTGATTTCTCTATACATCTTTATATTCAGACAATTTCTAAGAATTTAATTTCTTTTGAGGAAAACTAAAAAGTAGTGAAGTTAAAATAGGCACAAAGAAAATAGCAACTGTTAAAACAGAGATGCCAATATCAGCAGTATGACTTCCTAAAAATACACTTATTGCACTTTCCGGATAAAAATGTTCCCATAAGGAAAAACTTAATTTGAGTCCTAATAGTGCAATTACAACAAATGCTGCCGTTTCAAGAAAGCTATATTTTTCCATAAGTGTAACAAACCATTGCGCAATGAATCGCATGGCTAAAATCCCGATAAATACGCCTATGCAGACTAAAATTATGTTTGGGGTAAATGCAACTGCAGCAAATACATTATCTATAGAAAAGGCCATGTCCATTAATTCGATTAAAGCTACAGTGGCCCAAAATGTTCCCAGAGAACCAACTGTTACTCTATAGAGCCAATTACTGCTTTTATCTAATGTGTCGTTATCAAAATCTTCAGCATGCTTGTTTTTCCAATAATCATAAGCCAGATAAAGTAAATAAATTCCACCGATAGGTTTTAGCCACCATATTTTAATTAAAAATGCTGCAAAAAGCATTGCTATGCCTCTAAAAAAGTAGGCTCCAAATATTCCGTATTTTAAAGCTTTATCCCGTTGTTCACTTGGTAAATCCATGACCATTGTTGCTAATATTGCTGCATTATCTACAGAAAGCAAGCTTTCAATAATAATTAAATTTCCAATTATTGCTAATGAGGCTCCTGGATGAAGAATAATATCCTGCCAAAGAATACCCCATTGCTCTAAAATTATTTCCATTGTAAATTTGTTAAATATTTGATTATTAATAAATAAAAAAAATGCCATTCTACTTCCTCTCATCAATTATCCTTCTAATCTGAGAAAAAATCAATTAAAAATATCTCCAACAATAAACGGATACTTCTTTTAGAATTGCTAAGATATCTTAAAGGTTAACACTTAAAAAATAAAAAAATGACCTTTAGCGTCCACAAATCAGATAATTTATAGAGAAGTTCATCATACATATTAAAGAGCAATTAGCTCTGCTAATGTGCCATTTTCTACATACCAGTTTTTCCAAATTCCTCCATTCCCTTCTGTCCAATTGTTTAGATTAAAAGTGTTTTTACCGTCATTAGTTCCTTTAACTTCATACACAGTAATAGCTTTTTTATCGAGATTCCATTCTAAAGCTTTGTTAGGACTACACAATTCAGGTTTATTATTTGGAATATCTGCGTTTGGTTTTATAAAATAGGCTACATCCTCTTTTGCGGGATAGCTTCCAAATATTCTTGCAATCCCTTTTTCATCAATACAAACAGATGTATATTCATCACAGGCAATCCCTTTGGCTGAGATATCATAGTCCGTTATAATACGCGCTATAAATGCTATATGTCGGCCTTTTCTATTAGGATTATCATAATGAGTATCTGTTATCACATTTTTTAAAATAGAATTATCAAGAAAAGGTTCATTCGAAACCGTTAGTTTTGAATCAAAAGGATTCTGTAATGCTTCTGAAGACGTTATTGTTCCCTTTTGAGCAGAAAAATAAAAGCCTCCTTGAATTGCCATTCCTGCACTTGTGCCTCCAATAATAATGTTGTTTTGTGCAATTGCATCGTTTATAGCTTTTGAAACCGGACTATTTCTCCAATAGGAAATGTAGTCCCATTGGTCACCACCAGCAAACCAAATGGCTTCAGCATTTTTTATTTTAACAAGAATCTCACTATCTGAACTGGCGGCACTATTTTTAAAAAGAATAGTTTCAACAGAATTTACTTTTACTCCTAATGAAGAATACAAATAAGAATTATAGCCATCAGTACCCGAAGTTCTTAGAACTAGAACATCACCTCCATTTGCTCTTTTTAGGAACCATTTCATCGCTTCATCATTCTCTGTAGCACCTCCCATCAGACAAATTCCACCGAGTGCCTTGTTTTTACTGTCGGTTTTATTTCCAGCAAAATAAGACGTGTAGTTTTTAACTCTAGGCACGACTGCTTCAGGTAACGTTGACTCAGGCACGTTTGAATCGTTGTCTGAAGCGCATGAACATAATGCCAACAAACTAATACATATAATTGTTTTCATCTTTTTTGTTTTACCATTTAAATAAAAATAATGGTGGAAGTAATAACAACATTGATGCTATTAAAAATACCAACATTCTGGGCAACATCCATTTAAACCATTTGCTGTATGGAATTTTGGCTAGAGTAAGTGCTCCCATCGTAACACCACTGGTTGGAATGATAAGATTCGTAAGTCCATCGCCTAATTGAAAAGTCAATACAGCCATTTGCCTGCTAATGCCTGATACATCACAAATTGGAATAATAATAGGCATTGTTAATGAAGCTTGTCCTGAGCCTGATGGGATAAAAAAGTTCAAAAAGGACTGAAAGAAAAAGATACATACCGCAGAAATTGCTGGTGCGGTATTTTGGGTGATGGTTACAATTGAATTTAAAATTGTGTCAATAATTTTCCCGTCTTGTGAAATAATTAAAAGCCCTTTTGCTAAACCAATTACCAAAGCAGCAGTCATCATATCTTTAGCTCCATCTACAAAAGCGTCTACTGCTTTAGATATTGGCATTCTATAAATGATAGCAACAAAAATGGCTAATGCTAAAAACAAACCCGCAATTTCATTTATGTACCAAGCGAAATTACTTACTCCGTAAATTAAGATGATAATTGCAGCTAAAAGTGCTACCAAAACTATTTTTCTAGAACCAGTTAATTCAAAATCTGAAGCTTCAATATTGCTTTCATCTTTATCTGATTTAATACCAAATAACAGACTTTTCTCTGGATTTTTTTCAATCTTTAGTGCATAATGTGTTATTACAGCACACGCGACACTTGTCAAAACAAACCACACAAAAATTCGATATTCCATTCCGCTAAAAATCGGAATTTGCGCAATTCCTTGAGCAATACCAATAGTAAAAGGATTACTGAATGCTCCGCCAAAACCAACGCCTGTACCCACAATTGGTATTGCCGCGCCAACTATTGCATCATAGCCCATCGCTTTTGCCATTGGAACAGTTATTAGAATGAAAATTAAAATTTCTTCACTCAGTCCAAAAGTGGCTCCGGCAAATGAAAATAATATTATCAGAAAAGGAAGAATCAAAACTTTGTATTTTGGTCTTTTTTGACTTAATTGAATCACATTAAATAGACCTGCGTTTATTGCACCAGTTATGTTGATGATTGCAAACGCTCCTCCTACTAAAAAGACGAAGCCAATAATTTGTGCCGCCGAAATAAATCCTTTGATAGGAGCTACTAAAAATGCTTCAATGCCTTGAGGAACCGCCGCTACATGTTTATAAGAACCTGCAATAATTTTCTCCGTATTATTAACGATGGCTCTGTCGAATTCTCCTGCCGGGATAACCCACGTTAATCCAATAAACAGAACGGTTATCGCTAAAATTATAGTGATTGTGTCTGGGAATTTTTCTAATATTTTCATCTTTTATATTTTAAATTTTTCTCCTGGAAGAAGGATTTCTAACTTGATATTTTTACCGCCTAATAACCCACTTTTTGTATGAATACCTTTCTTTTCACTGTTCTGAATTAAAATTACCTGCGAATCGCCACAAACCGTTGCGGAGTCGCCATCTACTATAATAGCAGTAGATTCATCAATTCCAATTGCTATTTGATCAGGATTTTCCAGCGCTACAGCTAATAAACGATTCATCCTCATCCGACGAATAAAATGCTGATCAACAATAGCGTTTGGGAGTAAACCCAATCCTGTTTTTATCTCAAAGTTTTGAGCTTCAATGGCACGAAAATCTCCAGTATATTTTGGATGTTTCAGTTCATTTCCCGATATCATTTTTTGGCTCATCACAGCTGCGCCAGCACTTGTTCCTGCAATGGTTGTTCCATTTTGATAAGCGGTAGAAATAGCATCATAAGCCGAAGTATTCAAAACAGATTTCATAAACAAATTCTGATCACCACCCGTAATATAAATTAAACTTGCGGTTTTAAGAGAATCTATTTGCCCCTTTGTTTGATTCTTTGGATTAAGATTAAAAGATTTTATCTTCTCTGGACGGACACCTAAGGAAATAAACTGCTTTGCAGTATAATAAACCGCCGAATCAGGTTCTTCACTAGCCATTGGAAGGATTATCATGAAATTTTCTTGTTCGAGTTTGCTTAAAGTGATCAATTCCGAAATCAAAGCATCTGACTTTTTTCCCCCTCCAATAATAAATAATTTCCCGAGAGCTTTATTTTTAGATTGCTTCTCTAATTCATAAATCGGTTGTTTTTTACCAGATTCGCTCTTAGACTGGCAAGAAATTTGAAAAAGCGAAAACGCTAAAATAAAAATTGGAATAATTTTCATATCTATACTTTTTTTTGACTATGGAAATACATAGCCGCTATTGATGTTTACAACCAAATCACGGCTATGCTCATTTTAGATTGATAAAGATTATATTTCTTCGTTATCCCAAATATAGATTTTCTTCTCATTCGTTTTCTCACTAACATATCCACGATACATTCCTTGAGAATTAAAGGAAAAGTTCACATTTCCTTCGTTATCAATTGCAATTAATCCGCCTTCGCCTCCCAATTGAGTTAAATGTTCCTTAATTGTTATTTCTGTTGCCTGCTCCAGTGTTTTGTCTCCATATTCCATTAAGTTAGAGACCATCGAAGCAACCGTTGCCCTAATAAAATATTCACCAACACCAGTACAGGATACACCACATGTTTTATTGTTGGCATATGTACCCGCACCAATAATAGCTGTATCACCAATACGTCCATCTAATTTATTTGTCATTCCACCTGTAGAAGTTGCTGCAGCAATGTTACCTTGCTTATCAATAGCAACGGCTCCAACAGTTCCCATTTTTAGATTCGTGTGATCTAAATAAGTCCCTGTTTCTGAAATTTTTTGAGCTTCTATAAGTTGTTCTTTTCTAAAATTAGTATCAAAATAAGTATTTTCAACCATTTCGTGATTGGTTTCTTCCGCTAATTTATCTGCACCTTTACCCGAAAGTAATACTATATTTTCTTCTGCTAATAGACTTTTTGCAAATAAAACAGGATTTTTAATTCTCCTGCTATTAGCAACTGCTCCTGCCTTAAAAGTGGCACCGTCCATTATGGATGCTTCAAGTAAATGTTTTCCAGTTCTAGTATAAACAGCCCCTTTTCCAGCATTAAAATGAATACTATTTTCTAATGCTACTACGGCTGCTGCAACTGCATCTATAGCGCTTCCCCCTTTTACTAAAATTTCTTCACCTGAATTCAAGGCAAGCATTAAATCAGCATTTATTAATTTTTTATCCGCTTCCGAGAGATTTTCGGGAGTTATTACGCCTGCACCTCCATGAATACATAATGCGAATGGTGTATGTTTTGTCATTTTTTTTTTTTTGAAAGAAAGAAGAACTAATCGGAATCCTCATAATTAGATGGATTCCGATTTAGCACCTTCTTTTGGGGATTTTTAATAGCCAGGATTTTGTTCTAAAACACCTTTGGCAACAGTAATTTCATTTTGAGGTATAGGATAAACCGTTCTAAAAGCAGGAATATTCAATTCTGATGTTGCTCTTCCTAAACGAACAAGACTAAACCATTTATGCCCTTCAAAACCTAATTCTCTACCATTTTCATCAAGTAAAATGGTAATAAAAGCATCTAGATTTGGAACATCTATGATAGTATATGGTTTTGAAGGTAAAGCTCTTTGACGAACCACATTCAAATCTGCTAAAGCTAATGTTAAATCATTTGGCGTTTTCTTAGCCAAAGCTTCTGCTCTAATTAGATACATCTCTGATAATTTGATGATAATGGAATTTCCGTCAATTACATTTTTATTTGTACCATACTTGTCAACATAAACTACTTTGCCATCATCATAATAACGGTAGCTTCTTGGATCATTATCATCATCCATTGGTGCGAAAAAATTGCTATAGTCAGCAGAAACTTCAGGCGGAGATACTGATATTAATCCAGTTAAACTATTTCCATCAGTACCTAAAAATTGTAATTCAAATATAGCTTCGCTTGAACCTTCTACATCATAAATATCATTGTATTTGGTATTCAATTTATAAGTGGTATTTGCAATCACTTTACTCGAATATACAATAGCATTGTCATAGTCCCCTTTATACAAATACACCCTAGCAAGTAGTGCTTCAGCAGCAGCTTTTGTGATTCCAAATCGATTAGTATCATACTTCAATATTCCCATGGCATCATTCAAATCGGTAATGATTTGTTGGTACGATTCTGCTACAGTTGATCTTGAAATTCCAACCGCTGATTTTGCATCCACATAACCAGTAGAAAGAGGGATGCCGAATTTTGAGTTAAGGTCTGTAAATTGTCCAAACTGTCTCAAAGCATCAAAATGGCCTAATGCTCTACAAAAAAGCGCTGTCCCTTTTGAATTATCATCCACAAGCTGTAATTCATTCATTTTTGATAAAATCAAATTACTAGCGTTTACCAAGTTATACACATCAACCCAGTTGTTTTGAATATAGGCGTTAGATGGCGGAACAATAGCTTTATCTAGCTGCGCAAAACGCTCTTGAAAACCAGTAGCATCAGCTATACCACCTGTTAAATCTTGGGCCAATATAAATTCACCTCCATAATACGTTCCACTTTGCATTATATCGTATAATCCAACTGCAGCAGATTTTAATGAAATGGCATCTGTTATGGCATTTTCTACTGGAACTTCAGCATCCAATTTCGTATCTAATATGTCATCACAACCTAAAAAAACAAAGGCAAGTAACATATATAGACATGCGTATATATTTATTTTTTTCATGATATTTAATTTAAAACGTTGTACTTAATCCTATAGTAAATGTGCGTGCCTGACCTAAAGTTCCAAAATCTTCCCCTTGCATGCTATTCAAATCTTGCTGACTTGAGGTATTCGTCGAAACCTCAGGGTCAAAACCTAAATAATCTGTTATGGTAAATAAATTTTGAGCTTGGATGTATAAAGACAAATTATTTAAACCAACTGTATTAATTATTTTAGAAGGGAATTTATATGAAAGACTTAAAGTTTTTAATCGAATATAATCTCCATCTTCTAAATACTGAGTACTAAAACGTTGCATTTGTCCAGCTTTTGTTGATGGTCTTGGCACATCAGTGATTTGGCCCGGAGTTCTCCAATAATTATCATATACCCTTTCGCTTATATTAGAATACGGTATTCCGCTTTTTGTAAAACCATAGTTATCATAAACATGTCGGCTTTGATTGAATATTTTGTTTCCTCCAGAGAACAGAAAGTTAGCTGTCAATGTAAAGCGCTTATAGCTAAGGTTGTTAGTCCAACCTCCATAATAAGTTGGTATTGCTCCTCCAACAATCTGTCTGTCAGAAAAATCAATAATTCCATCTTTGTTAACATCATCAAACTTAGCATCTCCTGTTTGAGGATCTACACCTAAAAACTTAATCAAATATAACGTACTAACCGCTTCGCCTTCTTTTAGGATATGGTTTCTTCCAATTTCTTCACCATCGTTGTTCAATTTTTTAACTTTATTATCCAACATAGTAAGGTTTACTCCGGTATTCCATTTGAATTGTTCTCCGTCAATAACAGCGGCATTAATTGCAAACTCAAATCCTTTATTTTGTATAGCTCCTACATTTTGGAAAACAGAATTAAAACCTGTCAAACCTGAAACTTTAGATTGTAATAATAAATCATCCGTTTGCTTGTCAAAATAATCTGCAGTGAATGTAAGCCTGTTTTTAAATAAACCAAAGTCTAAACCAATATCTAGCTGTTTCGTGCTTTCCCAACCCAAATCCGGATTTCCTAAACTACCAGGAGCAATACCTGGAACACCATTATAACTGGCATTTAAGGAGTATGTACCTCTCCAGTTAGAGCTAATTTCTTGATTTCCTGTAAGCCCGTAACTAGCACGAATTTTAAAGTCTGATATCGTTTCAATTTTGAAGAAATCTTCTTTATTAACTCTCCAGGCTACCGATCCAGAAGGGAAATAACCATACTGATTGTTTTCTCCAAAACGAGAAGAACCGTCTGCTCTTACTGTAAATGAAGCTATGTATTTATCATTATAAACATAATTTACTCTTCCAAAGAAAGATTGTAAACCATATTGACTTTTGCCAGAAGTACTTGAAGTAATTGTACTTGCTGCAGATATGCTTGCTGTAGTATTGGTTGCATACCCAACACCCGATTGGTCTGAAAATAATGCTTCGTTTCCTTGTAATGTCCAACCTAAAATTGCTCCAAAATCATGCTTATCTCCAAACTTTTTGGTGTAGTTTAAAGTATTTTCCATAAGCCAATTGGTTTCTTCATAAGTGGCATAAATACCCTCACCTGTCTTGGATTTATTAGTTCCAGAAGGCACATAAGAACTCTCTACTAAATTAGAATAATCTAAAGACAAAGCAGTTTTGAATTTTAAATCTGGAATAATTTTCCATTCCAAATAAGTAGAACCTTGAAAACGTGTAGATTGTGAAGTATTTTTGTATTCATTCGCAACTTGTACTGGATTTTCTAATGGCCACCAAGTGTTATATTTAAAAGGATTGGTATACTTCCCCTTATCATCATATATTGGCTCTGTAGGATCCCAACCTTGAGCATTAATTACTACTCCATATTCATCATTTTCACCAATAGTTCTTTGGTGATTGCTTCGAGTAACAAACACAGTTGAACCTACTTTAAATTTATCATTAATTGTATGATCTACATTTAAACGACCACTCAATCTTTTAAAGCCCTGTCCAATTTGAATACCATCTTGATTAAAATAATTTCCACTTAGATAGTAATTTGTTTTTTCACTACCACCTTTTAAATTCAAATCTAGATTTTGAGCAATTCCTAATCTAAAAATTTCATCATAAATATTGGTATTAATCCCTTTCGAAGTGTCAATCCAATCAAAATAGTCAGAACCTAAGCCATCAAATTCGGCAGCAGTGTTGAAGAAGCTTTTAAATTTATTACTATCAACCATTTTAGGATAATTTGTAATTTCAGAAATAGCTGTATAATAATTCACATCAATAGAACTTGCGCCTGTTTTACCTCTTTTGGTCGTAATCAATATAACTCCATTAGCTCCTCTAGAACCATAAATGGCTGCTGCTGCTGCATCTTTTAGGACTGAAAATGATTCGATATCTGATGGATTCAAATCCGCCAAAGGGTTAACAGGTTGAATATTGGCATTCAAAGCGGAATTATTTCTGGATACCATTGGAACTCCATCAATAATATACAGCGGTTGGCTACTTGCTGAGATAGAGGATACTCCACGAATATTTACACTAACCGCACTACCTGGCGTAGCAGATGAAGAGCTGATATTTACCCCTGCGGTTTGTCCTTGCAATGAGTTTTCAAAACTTGAAGATGTTCCTTGAGGTAAATCTTTTGTTTTAATTGATGAAACACTTGAACTTAAATCTCTTTTGGATACTGTCCCATAACCAATAACTACAACTTCTTTTAAGTCTTGGCCCGAGCTCATGTAAACATTGTAATTAGTGCTTCCATCTATTGCTACTTTTTTGTTTTGGTAACCAATATAAGAAAGCTCTATTGAGGCAACATTATCGGGTAATTCTAATTGAAATTTCCCGTCAAATCCTGATATAGTTCCTGTTTTTGAATTGGAAGAAACTATATTAACTCCTGCCATTGGCAGATTTGTTTGTTTGTCTATAACAGTTCCTGTTATTTTTTTTTGTGCGTAGGTTGAAATACATGCCAACAACACAACAAACAGTATTAAATTACTATTGAATTTCATTTTTTTAATATTTTAAATTTAATAAAATTGATAATAGATACCCTAACTACTCATCAAAGCGAAAGTTTGGGTATTGAAATCTGTAAACTGTGAAGAACAAGTTTTCTAACAATTGAATATTGGTTGCAAGCCTTTTAGAGAAAGAGATTTGCAATCAATACATACGTGGAATAGATTGATAAGATTCATTTGGTTTTGGTTAGGGTAATAAAAAAACAATAACTATATATCATCTAAACTCAAGAAGAGTTTTTCGAAGCCATATAAATCAACAATTGAAGATAGGTTGAAGGCCCCTTAAAGTAAGAGATTTAGTTTTTATCATGGTATTTATTTTTATTAAAATCAAAATGGATTACTTTAACTTTCAAGCTTTAAATTCCAAATGGTTTTATTTTGAAATTATTAGTTTCGAGATCACTTTATCTTCTCCTTTATTAATACTTATAATATATTGACCAGATTGCAATTCAGATAAATCAATCTCCATATTATTAATACCAGCAGAAACATTTGTAATTAAACTTTTTACCATTGAACCACCAAGATTATAAATTAAAATTTGTGCTTCTTGTTTTTGTTCTGATAGAAAGTTAATTCTAACTAAATCTTTAGCAGGATTTGGATAAAAAGCAACTGTAGTATTCTCAAATTCTACTTCTTTATTTTTAGATATTTTTGCAGTTCCACTAACAACATTTAATGTATAATCTTCTGTCTCACCATAATTATAAGCACCACATGAAGAATTTATTGAATTATAACTTACTATAATTCGCATTCTAATATTTCCCGCAGAAGCAGAAGTTGGAATGGTAATTTTTGGTGTTAAAGTTTGATTACTAAAAATAGAATATACTTCCTCACCTGAGTCTGTAAAAAGACCATTATTGTTTAAATCTATAAATACGTTCCAATATAAATTTCTTGTTGCACTGAAACCAGGAGTTAAAGTTAAAGTAGTTGCCACTCCTTTAGTTATATTACTAACCTGAGAAGAAAAGTCAGCATAACCTCCATTTGAATTGCTTAAATTGCTAATTGTACCAATTGCAACTTTCTTTATCCATTCCCTACTAGAATCACCTCCTTGTGAAGTACAATAAGAAACGGTTCCTCCTCCAGATGTTGAAGTTTCTGTTAACGTGCCATTTATTACTTTTATAACACCATAAACTGCTTTACTTCCATTTACTATTGACCAATTGTTCAAATCTATTGTCGTAGAACCCGAGGTATCACCTTCAATTTTAATAATTTTCACCCCTTTCCCACTATTGTTCCATGTTAATGGAGAACCAGAAACTAATGTTTCAGGAGTAGAAGAGGTATCAAATTGATAAAAGTAAGCGTAATTACCCGTTGCTGGTGCAAAAACTTTAGCAATGCCATTTTGGTCAATACAAACGGCTGTTTTTTCATAAACGCCGATGCCTTTTGCATTTAATCCAGCTCCTAAATCTTTCCACATTCTGGCAATAAAAGCAGTTTGTCTTCCCCTACGATCAGGGTTATTGTAATGTGTATCTGCAATGACATTTGATAAAATTGGATTGTTTATAAAATCATTAGCCCCGATAGTCATATCCGTGTTATACGGATTTGCTAATGCCTGAGCAGATGTAACACTAGAATTTGTAGCACTATAATAATATTTGCCCTGTATGGCACATCCAGCGCTAGTACCACCAACAGGAACTTTTTTTGTGTTTATCAAATAATTTATGGCATCTTCTACTGGTGTGTCTTTCCAATACGAAACATACGTGGATTGGTCTCCTCCTGCTATGAATAAAGCTTCAGCATTTCTAATTTTAGTTGCAATCTCAGCAATACTTGCTTTGGCTCTGGTATCAATCAGAATTGTTTCTACAGAATTTACTGTTCCCAAACCATAGATATAATCATTATAACCCTGAGTTCCAGCAGAGCGAATAACTACAAAATCACCACCTCCTGATTTTTGTATCATCCATTTTATGGCGTCATCGTTATCTGTTCCGCCACCCATCAAGCAGGCACCACCTGTAGCAGTTGTTGTAACATCTGCAATACTTCCGGTAATCCAGCTTGTGTAACTTTGTGAATATGCAGGGCTTATTGCTGAAATAAAAAGGAAAATAATGATTTGATTTATTTTTAAAATATTGTTTTTCATGATTTAAAACTTGCTAAATGTTAATAATCGGGAATTAACAATGCTACTAATCAGAAATTTTGTTTATTTAAATTTGGAATAACAATAATTATTTCCAAACAAATAGCTTTAAATTACTATTGAATCGCACTTTTTAATCTTTTAAAATGGAATATAAATAATCATAGTTGCCCAATAGAAAAACATTTAAGCACTACAATCATTAAATCTGGAAGAGATTTTTTAACAATTAAATATTGGTTGCAATCCTTTTAGAGAAAAAGATTTACAATCAATACATACAAGTATTAATTTAATAAAATTCATGGTGTCTTAATTAAGAAGAAAAAAACAATAACTAAATAGGAAGTAAAACTCAAGGGATAGAGTTTTTTGAACCAATTTTAAATCAGCAATTAAATACAGGCTGAAGTCCTCTTAAATAAAGAGATTTAGTATTTATAACTATATTTGTTTTTCTTAAAATCAAAATAAGGTGTTTTTATTTTTTGTTAAAAGTATAAAAAAAAAAGTACCAACAAAATAAATTTATACTTTTTATTAGATTTTCTTTATAAGTTTTCTTTTAACACTGCATATTACATAGAAAAATAACATTTTTTTTAAACAAATAAAAAAAACATTATTGATTCTTTTTTCGAAAAAAGCTCAGTATGATTTACTGAGTAGTATGAATAAAAGACAAAACAGCTGAATTAAAAGCGTTAGGCTGTTCTACATTGACCACATGTCCACAATTTTCAATTACGAATAACTTGGATGATTTATAATGGCTTTCGACAACTTTACGAACTGACGGCAAAAACATATAATCTTCTTCTCCCATAACATAAAGCGTAGGAATATTCAATTCAACCTGTCGAAACCACTTCAGCACCGGATTTATCTCGGCAGTTAATTTAAACCACTTAATAAATTCTTTTTGGTATAATTTCTTGGCTTCATTTATAAAAAGCGAACGAGATTGCTTGTGACTTTTCTTGGGCATTATCACAAAAGCAAAAAACTTATATAAAACTAAATAAGGCAATACATACTTAAAAGTGTTTCCCAAACGCATTAATATCTGGGAACGGAAATTCATTTTTAAGATGGCTCCACCAAGAATCATACTTTGCACTCTAACTGGATACATTTCAGCCAATTGTCTGATAAGAATTGTTCCTAATGAAATTCCAACAAAATGTGATTTTTCAATTTTAAGATGATCCAAAACCTCCAGAATATCATTGGCCAAAGCCGAAAAAGTATATTTTTGTTTGAAGGCGGTTTTCAAAGTCGTTTTGGATTCTCCATGACCTCTCAAGTCCAACAATAAAATATTGTAGCTTTTTTTGAAATCCCTGATTTGTTTGAACCAAATGGATGAACTTCCTCCAGCGCCATGCACAAATGTGACCCACTGATCGCTGTTCTCGTTCTTATATACTGTATAGTTAATCACTTAGTTTTTTTTTATTGGACAAATATAGTTTTTTTTCGGAATTCTTAATCCCTTTGTAATCTTATCAAATACTGTTATGCAAGTATTTAAAATAATCAAAGGCCTTAAGTAATCGGCTTCCATACCATGAAAACATTTCTCCGTCTACCAAAATGGCTTGAGCTTTATCTGTAGATTTGACAATTTCATAACCATCTTCCGCTTTAAAAGGAAATGGTTCCGAGGAAAGTAAAATCAAATCCAAACCGCCTTCTTCTTCCATTCTATCAAGTTCAATTTCGGGATATCTCTCTTTTGAAGCAAAATGATTTTGAAAATGATTCAGCTTTAATAACTCATCTATAAAAGTCCCTGAACCAGCAACCATATAAGGTTTTTTCCAAATAAAATAGGCGACCTTTCTAACTGGAACATCATTGATAAATTTTTTAAAATCGCTCAAGGCAAAAGCCAATTTGTCGTTCCATTTTCTGGCTTCGGTCCTTTTATCAAAAAGCTGACCAAAGTCGGTTATCATTCTAAAATTATCTTCAATAGTCACAATATTGGTTACCCAAACCGCGCAAATTTTACGCAGCTCTTCCACCATTTCCTGTGTATTTTCCTCTTTGTTGCAAATGACAATGTCTGGTTTCAATAATCGGATTTTATCATAATGCACATTCTTGGTTCCTCCAATTATTTTTTTTGTTGATTTTAAATGATAAGGATGAACACAAAACTTGGTAATTCCCACTATTCTATCTTCCAAACCCAAATCATATAACAACTCGGTTTGGGAAGGCACTAGAGAAACGATTCGCCTAGGAGAGGAATCAAAAGTGTGAGTAATTCCGAGTTGATCTATGAATTGTTTCATTTTGTTTAAAGTTTAAATTGTTTAAAATTAAAACCTGAACTGCTTTAAACTTTTAAAACTAAAACTTTGAATTCATAATCTCCTCCATCTCCTGTTGCATTTTCAAAGCTTCAGTTCTTGCAGCATCGGCAAAATCAGTTCCATTGGAAGCATAAATAATGGCACGTGAAGAATTGATTAGCAATCCAACATTGTCATTCATTCCGTATTTACAAACTTCTTGAAGACTTCCTCCTTGTGCGCCAACACCTGGAACAAGTAAGAAACTCTTTGGAACAATTTTACGAACTTCGGTAAAATATTCGGCTTTGGTAGCACCAACTACGTACATTAGATTTTCAGAATTCTTCCAAGTTTTGGATGTTTCCAATACCTGTTTGTACAATTCTTTTCCGTTAACCTGTAAGGTTTGGAAATCAAAAGCACCGTCATTAGAAGTCAACGCCAACATTATGGCATGTTTATTTTCGAAAGCAAGAAAAGGCTCAACTGAGTCTTTTCCCATATAAGGAGCAACTGTAACGCTGTCAAAATTTAGATCTTCAAAAAAAGCTTTGGCATACATTGATGAAGTATTCCCAATATCACCGCGCTTTGCATCGGCAATAGTAAAAATATTAGGATGTTTTTCGTTGATATAGTTAATTGTCTTTTGCAATGACATCCAACCTTTTATTCCATAAGCTTCAAAAAATGCAATATTCGGTTTATAGGCTACAGCCAAATCATGGGTTGCATCAATAATGGCTTTATTAAATTCAAAAATAGGATCTTCAGTCTCCAATAAATGCTTTGGAATTTTATTTAAATCCACATCTAAACCTACGCATAGAAATGATTTTTTTATTTTAATTTGTTGAATTAATTCTTGTGTCGTCATCTCTATTTTTTTTTAAATCACTATTAATTTATGTGAAATAATTCACTTTTATTTGGCATGCAAAAATAAAAAAAGCCATTCAATTAAGAACGGCTTTTTTTTAGAATTAAAAAATTATAATTTTCCTTCGTATATAGTCCCTACGTGAATCACTTCGGTTCTTCTGTTTTCAGCTCTTCCCTTTGCCGTTTTATTACTTGCAACAGGTTTCGTAGCTCCAAATCCTTTATAAGTTAAATTTTCTGGATTAACCCCTTTTGCAATTAATGCATTCATAACCACTTTTGCTCTAGCCTCAGAAAGTTTTTGGTTCGCTTTAGCATTACCTACGTTATCTGTATGCCCTTCGATAGAGAATTTTGCATTTGGATAATTTTTGATAATTTCTTTAATAGCATCTAATCTTCCGTCAGTTTGTCCTTTATCAGCATTTTGTAAAACTGCTTTCCCAGTTACAAAAAACACTGCTCTTGCTTGAACTTTAAGTTCTTTTAATACTTCTTTAGTAACTTCAGGACAACCTTTATTGCTTGCTGGTCCGGCAACAGTAGGACAAGCATCTTCTTTATCCGTCACACCATCTTTATCTGCATCTAGCTCAGGACAACCTGCATTGGCAACCAATCCTTTTTCGTTTGGACATTTATCGTCTTTATCCAGCACTGAATCTCCGTCAGTATCTGGCCACGGGCATCCTTTATTTTCAACAGGCCCTGCAACAGAAGGACAAGCATCAACATTATCCAAAACTGTGTCTCTATCAGCATCGCCCCAAGGACATCCTTTATTCTCAACGGGACCAGCAACGGTTGGACATTTGTCATCTTTATCGACAACAGTATCTGCATCGGTGTCTGGCCAAGGACAACCTTTATTCTCAACGGGACCAGCTACAGTTGGACATGAATCTTCTTTGTCTAAGATTCCGTCCTCATCCGTATCTTTAAATTTCTTTTCATACACTGGAATTTTGAAACCAAAATAAACATCAGCCGCTTTTGATTCTTTTGAAAGCCAATTCGTAATTAAAGAACTAGATCCAACAAACAAAGGTCCAAAACGCAATCCAGTACCTACTTGCATTCCGCTATATTCCATATAATTAATAGGTAGAGAGAATGTAAACCATCTCGTTTCATAACGTGGTGTCAAAATCCAAGTATTTGCCGAACTCGTTTTACCCAGAGCCGATTTATCTACTAAACTAAGATTTCCATTTAAGTTCAAATAGAATTTTTTGTACATATTCCAATCAGCATCCAAGTGCATTACTGTAGGCAAATTTGCTTTTTTGGAAAAATATCTTGTCGTAGGTGTTCCATAATGAGTTTCTAAAAAATCGCCTAGGTCTCCGGCATCATCAATATCTTGTTGAGACACTACACCATTAATATTATAAAAATCTTCTTTTAAATTATTGTATTTAATAGATCCAATATCTGTAATCGATAATCCGAAACGCAATTTATATTTATTTAAGTCTCTAAAATTATTGTCAACTGCTTTGGTTTTGCCCAAATCATAAGCCTCATAATCAGGTCTCCACTCATAGATCAAACCAAAATCAGCACCATATCCTCTTGAATTAGGGTCAAATTTAAAATCCTCATCTCCAGTAATAAAATCAGGATTACTCCCAATGGTAAGGCTTCCTGTAGTTGTCAAACTACTTGTTGCCGGATCGTTGGTCTGAATAAACGCAGCTGTAGCATTTTCACCATTCATATAAGAATTTGCACCTCCTATTAAATATTTGGCAGTAAAACCTCCTTTAAGGAAATGTTGCTTGCTTTGCCATAAAACAGCAGCATAAGATGCTCCTACTTCCCCCCAAGTATGTCCAACGACATTTGGATTTCCAACATTAATATTAAAACTGGATGCATCATCCAAACCATCTTTTAATTGGTCGTATAATGTTCCATTTATATCATTGGCATTTATGATAGCTCTGGCTCGCGTATAAATGGCGATTGCGTGTTTTGGGGCAATATTAAACATAAATGAAGGTCCCATCACGTCAGAATATACAATCCCACCATTATTTTTAGTGGGTGTTCTTTTGCCATCTTTATTCGCATCATAAGAGCTTTTCGACAAATCAAACAAACTTAGGCCATAATAATCATTGTTTAACGAGCTACTGGTCGAAAAAATATTAATGTCTGTTTTAAAACGAGAATCGACAATAGAGGCCGGATTAAAAAGTACTCCCTGCACTCCAGCATAATTATCAGGAATATACCCCATATACGATTGGGCATTTGCTTGTGCAATTGAAAATAGAACAATTAAAAATAGTAACGATTTTTTCATCAAATTGATTTAAGGTTAATAATAGTATTATGATTGTTTTAATAAGATTTTAATTCGTTTAAAATGAGAACGACACAAAAAAAACACTTAATCGATTCTATCCGATTAAGTGCCTGTAAAATAAACAGAGTTAGTTTTTAAAAAACTTCGCTTGCTTCTTTTAATTTTTCCATATTGTTTACCAATTGCAATTCATCTACGATTTTCTGAATGTCACCATTCATGATGTTACCCAAATCGTATAATGTTAACCCAACACGGTGATCAGTCACACGCCCTTGAGCATAATTGTAAGTACGAATCTTAGCCGAACGGTCACCAGAACTAACTTGAGATGTACGTTTGGTAGCATCTTCAGCCTGTTTCTTGGCCAATTCCTGTTCATACAAACGAGAACGTAAAACGCCCAAAGCTTTGTCTTTATTCTTATGTTGTGATTTCTGGTCTTGACATTGCGCCACCAATCCAGTTGGAATGTGCGTCAAACGTACAGCCGATTTCGTAGTATTTACCGATTGTCCACCAGGTCCTGACGAACAGAAGAAATCCACACGAACATCGTTCATATCGATCTGAACGTCAAACTCCTCAGCTTCCGGAAGTACCATAACCGTCGCCGCCGATGTATGTACACGTCCCTGAGTTTCCGTTTGGGGAACACGTTGCACACGGTGAACACCTGCTTCAAACTTCAAAGTTCCATAAACATCTTCTCCTGTAACTTCAAAAATTACCTCTTTGAAACCACCCGAAGTTCCTTCGTTCATATCCACAACTGAAGTTCTCCATCCTTGTCCTTCACAGTATTTAGTGTACATTCTGAACAAATCTCCTGCAAAAATACTCGCTTCATCCCCACCCGTTCCAGCGCGAATCTCCACCATCACGTTTTTCGCATCTTCAGGATCTTTCGGGATCAGCATGAATTTAATTTCATCTTCTAGTTCCGGCAATCTCTCTTTGGCTTCGTCCAACTGCATTTTGGCCATCTCCGTCATATCGGCATCACTACCGTCAGCAATTATTTCGTTTGCTTCCTCGATATTTGCCATCAAAAGCACGTATTCATCACGCTTTTCAGCCAAAGCTTTTAAATTCTTATACTCTTGATTCAATTGCACATAACGTTTCTGATCTGAGATTACATCCGGCTGAATGATCAAATCCGAAATCTCATCGAAACGTTGTTTTACTATTTGAAGTCTATCTAACATTTTCTTATTCCTTTTATTGGAGTGCAAAAGTACAAAAAAACTATTCAGTTTACAATTTACTATAACCAGAGAATATCATTAACATAATTTAGGAGGCTTTTTCGTTTTTTTAGGAGCTGATTCCTGCTATACGCTATATCTTTTCCTTGCTAAAGGAGCAAGAAAAAGGATGCCGCTTCTATCAGGGCTAGGGGTTTTGTGCTAAAAACAGCAATTCGTTTTTAGTGAAATTTATAAATTTAATGAGGTTATTTTTGACAAAGGGATTTTTAATCAGCTTAGCAAAGTTTCAGTACGCACGCTAACGGGAACGTCCCGCTCATGTATACAATCTAAACAATTTTATTCATTCAATTTCATAATAGAAATAAGATAATACTAAGTATAATCGAGACCAAAAGACTAACTTTAAGCCTTAAGTATACAATCATCTTGTAAATACAACTAACCCTAATACTACCTGAAATGCTTAAATACCTGTTATACTGGTTTCCGATGCTTTTACTTGCTGTGCTCAATGGAATAGCGAGGGATTTATGGTATAACAAATATGTTAGTGCATTAGTGGCGCACCAAATCTCTACATTTTCTTTAATTATTCTTATTGGGATTTATTGTTGTTTAGTTATAAAATGGTTTCCGCCAAATTCTGAAAAACAGGCTTTATCAATTGGAATTATTTGGACACTTTTAACTTTGGCATTTGAGTTTAGTTTTGGATTACTACGTGGGAATTCATGGAAACAATTATTGCATGCCTATAATTTTACTGAAGGGCAAATTTGGATTCTTATTCCAATTTGGGTTGCAATAGCACCTTATATCGTTTACAGATTTATGTCAAAATAAGTTAAGCGCAGCATTCCATAAAAAAGCTAAAACTGTTTTTTTTAGTCTGCTCTGTGGAGTCTTATGACTTCGTCACACACGCTGAGCACGTAATAAAAATTGCAATGACTCAATTAAATATATAGTTTCATTAAACTCCTAATATTTCCATCTTCCACAAAATAATTCTCAAAATATTTGCGTAGCTACTTAACTACACTTATATTTGTAGTCAAATAACTTCACGATGAATTTAAGAAGAGACGTTTTTCAGGCAATTGCCGATCCCACACGCAGGGCAATACTGATGCTGGTAACCACACAATCGATGACTGCGGGAACAATTGCATCCAATTTTGACACGGCAAGACCAACGGTTTCCAAGCACCTTCAAATTTTAACCGAATGTGAACTGCTCACCGCCGAACAAAGTGGAAGAGAAATTTATTACCATCTGAATGCAAAAAAAATGAAAGAGATTGCCGATTTTATCGAACCTTTCCGAAAAATGTGGGACGACCGATTTAATAAATTGGAAGACATTATGAAAAACTATAAACCAAAGGAATAAATATCATGGAACTAAAAACAAAAATTAATGCCGTTGACGGCAAGCAGGAATTGGTAATCACAAGAGCATTTGATCTGCCTTTGGAATTACTGTTCAAAGCCTATGCAGAACCCGAAATTGTCGAGCAGTGGATGGGAACAAAAGTGCTGAAACTTGAAAACAAAAATCACGGCAGTTACCAGCTTGAAACCACTGACCCGAAAGGAAACAAACACGGCTTTAACGGAACAATCCATGAGTTTGTCCTTAACGAAAAAATTATAAGAACATTTGAAATGAGTAATACTCCTTTTGGTGTTCAGCTTGAATTTTTAGAATTTGAAAAAGTGACTGACAGCACCAGTAAACTTACAATGCACGTGGTTTATAAATCAGTTGAAATAAGAGACCAGATTCTGAAACTGCCATTCGCACAAGGAATAAATATGGCGCATAACCGCCTGCAAGAAATCGTTAACCAATTAAAATAATATATCATGACAAAGAGAAACAGAATAATTTATTGGACAGCCACAGCACTTTTGTCTGTCGGCATGTTAGGAAGCGGTATCTCACAGTTACTGCACACCAAAGAAATGAATGAACTTATTGCACACACTGGCTATCCGATGTATTTTATGAACATTATCGGGGTTTGGAAAATCCTTGGGGTAATCGCTATTTTAATTCCAAAAAACAAACTTTTAAAAGAATGGGCATACGCAGGATTCTTTTTCCTAATGACAGGCGCATTATTTTCGCACTTGGCAATGGGCGATGCTGGGAAAGCAATTTTTGGACCGCTATTTCAAACTATTTTTGTAATTGTATCTTGGTATTTCAGACCTGCAGACCGCAAAATTAATTTGGATAATTTTGTTACGGCAGAAAATTAGTCACTTATAAACCTACAGAAAATTTAAAAAATGAAAACTTATTTTGTTGACTCATTTACGAATGAAAAATTCAAAGGAAATCCAGCTGCGGTTTGTCTCCCTGAGGAAGAATTAGATGCATCAACCATGCAGAATATTGCAATGGAAATTGGATTTTCTGAAACTGCGTTCCTAAAACAAATCACAGGAAACACCTATAGTATCAGATTTTTTACACCAAAGATTGAAATCCCGCTCTGCGGACATGCCACTTTGGCTTCATCCAAAATCATTTTCAGCAGCACTTCATTTGACAGTATAAAATTCATCAACTGCGACAATGTTGAACTGCTTATTGAAAAAGCGGATAATAAAATCCAAATGCAGTTTCCTGTCTACGACACTGAAGAAACCGAAGTACCTCAAGAGATGCTGGACGCACTTGGAATTTCTAAAATTGTAAATAAAAGATACAGTCCGAACAATAAAATAATTCTACTTGAAATTGAGAGTACGGTTGAACTGGCAAATTTAAAACCCGATTTCACAGCATTGATAAAATCCCATACGGGAATAAACGGAGTATTAGTAACCGCAGTTTCAGACAATGAAAATTTTGATTTTCATTACAGGTATTTTTGGCCATGGGCAGGAACTAATGAGGATCCTGTCACTGGTGGTGTACAAACTTTTTTGACCAAATATTGGGCATTAAAATTGAATAAAACAAAATTGAATGCTTTTCAGTCTTCATCAAGAACCGGAACAATGAGTACCAAACTTTTACAGGACAAAGTCAGCATTTTAGGAGAAGCAGTAATTGTATTGGAAGGGGAATTTATTTTATAATTTTCCTCCTGTCAATATCATTAAGTTAAACCACAGAAGCTTTCGAAAATGCGGGATGCATCGCATATAAAATATTCAGTGGATTGCTGCTATAGAACATTATCAATCATTATTTGGTCTGCATATTTAATAATGCTTCAAAATTAGCTACCTTACAATATTTATAAATAATTTTATGCTTTTCAGTAGTAAGTATTTAATCGGACATAAAACAAAAAATGAAACTCTTAATCATTCAAATTATGAAAAACAACACATTATCGCTCATTTTCTTTTTAGCTCTGTTTATAAGTGCATGTTCAAGCTCAAAAACAACAAATAATCTCTCAAATGCAAAATGGGAATTGGAATACATTTCTGGAACACGGATTGCTTTTGAGGGTTTGTATCCCAACAAAAAACCACAAATTGCATTCAATACCGCAACGAATGAAGTTAGCGGGACTAACAGCTGCAACGGATATATGGCAAAATACACCTCTGACGGAAAATCAATTTCATTTGGAGAACCAGGACCAGCAACCATGATGTTCTGTGAAGGCGGCGGTGAACAGGCTTTTTTGCAAATGATGAAAAAAGTCAACAATTACTCCATCGATAAGGAAGGAAAACTCAATCTGAATATTGATGAAGTACCAATGATGCGGTTTAAAAAAACAAATTAGTACCAGAGTATGAAAAAATTAATAGTAGCCTCGTTCGCAGCATTAACCATGCTAAACTGCAAAAACAAAGAGCAAACAACAGAAACAACAAACACGGATCCCCAGGAAATTATTGCAGAAAAAACAACTGCTCTAAATTTAGGCTGTTATGTTTTTGATGACGGTAAAAACATTGTGTCCTTGGAAATTACCGAAAACGGAGAAGAAATCAAAGGAAACCTTACCTATGCTTTGTCTGAAAAAGACAAAAATTCAGGAAAATTTACAGGAAAATTAAAAGAGGGAATCTTGATAGCAGATTATACTTTTCTGTCAGAAGGAAAAGAATCGATTAGACAAGTTGCTTTTAAAACCGAAGAAAACAAGCTTATAGAAGGTTATGGCGAGCTAAATAATGAAGGCACTGCATTTAAAGACATTAGCAATATCCAATTTACATCAACGATGCCACTTACAAAAACGGAGTGTAGCAAATAAATAAGTCTCTTTGCTTAAAAACGAACCCCTGCTAGCGCTAGCGGGGCGTTCGCACTAACCTAAAAATTAAATAATCTTGTTATCAACTGCAAAAGAAAGGGCTTCAGCGAAATTTTTAACCTCAAAAATTTCGAAAATTTTTCTTCTGTAATATTTTATGGTATCGGGCGAAACAAACATTTTTTCTGCAATCTGATTTATCGTTAACCCTTGAGCATACAATCGGAGTATTTCCAATTCTTTGTCTTTGAGTTTGGTTTTTTCTTTTGCAATCCAAACTTCTTTTTTCAAATCCAATTCCCAAAAAATAGCTGAACCTTCTTTATTTATGATAACATTTCCAGCCTTTTTATTGTGCGAAATAGACACTATGCACAATGATTTCCAAACAGCTCCTTTTTCATTTAGAAAAAGCGGTGTCAGTTTATGATTGATGAGAATGGGTTTATTATACTTCCCTTTTAAATGAAAATCATACGAAATGCTGTATAATTTGCGCTCCTCATTGTTTGGCAGTTTATCATAAAAATCAAATCCGGAATTGTTAATCATATTTAACAACCTCAAATCATCTTCGGGAACATTTTTAAAATAGAATTCATACCCCATTTCAAGCACTTCTTCGGGAGAATATCCGCATAAAAATAAAGGATTATTCGAAACATACTCAAATTTAATCTCCTCATAATCTATCACATAAACACTCTGATAAGTCATCTTTGCAAAAGATTTTACTACTTCCAGGTAATTGCCAAGCTGAAGTTTATCCACATCAAATACTGCATCTATTTTGTTTCTGCTGAGTAAGGAGTGCTTTTCATTTTCCATTTTATAAAAATAGTAAAAACTACACAAAAGTGTAAAGCGAAATTAAAAACGATTCGCTTTTTTTGTACAGCACTTTAACTTTTTTATCATGAAGAAAAAATATTTGTCTGAATCTTTATTAAAATATAAATGACTTGCAAAAACTGTACTAACGAAGTAAATCATAACTTTTGTCCAAACTGCGGACAGCCTTCAAAACTAAAAAGAATTGACGGACATTATATAGCTCAAGAAATTGAACACGTTTTACATTTTGAACGCGGCATTTTATTCACAGTTAAAGAGCTTATTATAAATCCAGAACAAAATATTAGAAATTATATTTCAGAAAACAGAAGCCGTCTTGTAAAACCAGTCATTTTTATAATTCTGACATCTTTAATTTATACGCTCATAAGTCATTTTTTTCATATTGAAGATGAATACATAAAATATGAAGGAATGGAAAAATCTGCCTTTGTAAATATTTTAGGGTGGCTTCAGGCAAATTATGGATATATGAATATTTTGACAGGAATATTTATTGCTTTTTGGCTAAAAATATTTTTTAAAAAATATGATTACAACTTTTTTGAACTGCTCATTATGTTGTGTTTCGTACTGGGTATTTCAATGCTAATCTTTGCTTTTTTCGCAATTATCGAAGGAATTCTGCATATTAAATTATTAAACATTACTGGAATAATCGGCGTGATTTATTTAACTTCGGCAACAGCAAATTTCTTTGAAAAAAATAAGCCCGTTAATTATTTCAAAGCCTTGTATTGCTATTTATTAGGAATGATAACATTCTTCGTTTTAACATTAGCAGTAGGAATAACAATTGACATAATAATAAAACATTAAAAATATGGAAAACAAGAAAATACCATCATTTGCTTTTGGTATAATAGCAATCATTTTAGGATGGACATTGATAAAACATTTCGACTTTGAAAACTTCAGCTTTCAAAAACCGCTGTTAGACGCTCTATATCTAATAGTTTTTGTATTCTCAATTTATGCTCTGATAAAAAATTACAAAAATCGAACTGTAAAATAAAAAAAGATCCATCCAGCCCGTTCACAACTCGATAAAATTTCATTTCAATACCAAATTCTAAATTCCTAATTTGCGCCTTCAAATCAGTAGGAGAAAATGAAGGTCTGTATAGCCGAAAAACCAAGTGTCGCACGAGAAATCGCATCCGTTCTGGGAGCCAATACCAAGCATGATGGTTATTATGAAGGCAATGGTTATCAGGTAACTTACACCTTTGGGCATTTATGCACCCTAAAAGAACCCAACGATTACAAGCCCAATTGGAAAAGTTGGGATTTGAACAACTTGCCCATGCTTCCCGAAAAATTTGAAACCAAAGTGGTGCAGAATTCGGGAATTCAAAAGCAGTTCAGAATCGTAAAAAGTTTATTTGACAAAGCGGAATTGGTCATCAACTGTGGGGATGCTGGACAAGAAGGAGAACTCATTCAGCGATGGGTCATGAACGAAGCCCAGTACAAAGGCGAGGTACAACGTTTATGGATTTCGTCCCTAACCACCGAAGCCATCAAAGAAGGTTTTGAAAATCTAAAACCATCCGCCAATTACGATAATTTATACTATGCAGGATTTTCCAGAGCCATTGGCGACTGGTTACTTGGCATGAACGCCACCCGTTTGTACACCGTAAAACATGGCGGGTACAAACAAGTATTGTCTATTGGCCGGGTACAAACTCCAACCTTGGCAATGGTCGTTGACCGATTCAAAGAAATTGAGAATTTTAAACCTCAGCCTTATTGGGAGTTGCAAACTATGTACCGAGAGACACTTTTCAGCTACGAAGATGGGCGCTTTTTGAAAAAGGAAGACGGTGAAATTTTGGCCAATAAAGTCAAAGAAAGCGAATTCGAAATTGTTTCTGTCGAAAAAAAGAATGGTAATGAGTATGCGCCAAAACTGTTTGACTTAACAGGCCTGCAAGTCTATTGCAATCAAAAATTTGGGTTTTCAGCAGACGAAACGCTCAAAATTGTGCAAACTTTATACGAACAAAAAGTAGTCACCTATCCGAGAGTTGACACCACATTTTTACCAAACGACATCTACCCGAAAGTACCGGGAATTCTGAAAAATCTAACCAATTATTCCGAATTGACCCAACCTCTTTTAGAAAAAAAGATTAAAAAATCACCCAAAGTTTTCAACGATAAAAAAGTAACAGACCACCACGCCATTATTCCAACGGGAGTACAATCCAATTTGCAATATAATCAGCAACAAGTGTATGATATTATTGTGAAACGGTTTATCGCCGTATTTTATGACGATTGTTTGGTTGCCAACACTACAGTAATTGGAAAAGCTGCCGATGTACTATTCAAAACCACCGGAAAGGAAATCTTAAAAAAAGGATTTCGCATAGTTTTTGAAGATCCAAATGCTAAAGAAAAAGAAGCCGATATACTGCCGAGTTTTGTTGTAGGTGAAAAAGGACCACACGTACCCTCATTTTTGGAAAAAGAAACTAAGCCACCCAATCAGTTTACGGAAGCTACTTTATTGCGTGCCATGGAAACCGCCGGCAAGCAAGTCGATGATGAAGATTTGCGTGAATTGATGAAAGAAAACGGTATTGGTCGTCCGTCAACACGAGCCAATATTATTGAAACGCTTTTCAAACGCCAGTACATCGTTCGAAACAAAAAACAAGTTTTGCCAACGCCTACAGGAATTCAACTGATCGACACCATTCAGAATGAATTGATAAAATCGGCTGAACTTACGGGTTCTTGGGAAAAGCAGTTGAAAGATATTGAAAAAGGAGAGTTTACCGCCGGTGCCTTTATCATCAATATGAAACGCATGGTAGAAGCTTTGGTTTATGAAGTGCGAAGTGAAACCAGACGTGCCAATATTTCGCATGCAGGAAGTATCCAAAAACAGGAAGCAATAGTTGAGAAAAAGAAAGCGGCAGGAATCTTGGCAGAAGTTTGTCCGAAATGCAAAAAAGGAACGCTTGTAAAAGGAAAATCTGCTTATGGATGTGCCGATTATAAGACAGGCTGTAATTTTGTACTACCTTACACTTTTGCCGAGAAAAAAATATCGGAGAATCAATATTTACGATTGCTCCAAAAAGGCTCAACCGTAAATCTAAAAGACTTTAAAACGGATACTGGCATCGTGGAAGGTTTGCTTCGCTTTGACGAAAATTTCAAACTCAAATTAGAACCAAAGAAAATTGCAGCAAAAACAACTCCTGATAGTTTGACTTGCCCAAAATGCAAAAAAGGAACAATTATGAAAGGAAACACCGCGTATGGATGCGGTGATTATAAATTGGGTTGTGATTTTAAAGTAACTTTTGATGTGGTTAGAGCGAAACTGAAAGATCAAAAACCGACCAAAGAATTAGTGCATTCTATTCTGAACGAAAGTGTTTAAAATTTTATTATAACCATATAAGTAAAGAAAGTTAGTTTGTCACATTGGCTAAAAGAGAGTATAAGTTAAAAACGTTCTGTGAGCTATGTGACTTTGCTTACATGAACTGTTTTTTTTACTTAATTTTATTCAAATTAAAACTTATATGACTTATATGGTAAACCTTTAAATCCAAAACTAAAAAAACAACACTATTCTATTTTTTCATAATTTAGCTTATTCAAAATAACACCAAATATTTACAAAAATGTTTCAAAAAACAACTCTTTTACTGCTTTTGCTAGCCATTGTTTCCTGCAAAAACTCTGAAGCAACTGAGAAAGACCAAATAAAAACAGCCAATTGGCTATTGGGAAAATGGGAAACCAAAACTGCTGACGGTAATCTTTCCGAAAGTTGGAAACAACTTAACGACAGTACTTTTCAAGCTGAATCCTTTTTCATCAAAGGCAAGGACACTTTGCATTTTGAATCCATAACATTACAGCAAAAAGGTGAAGACTTATTCTATAACGCCACAGTAAAAGGACAAAACGAGAACAAAGCAGTCTCTTTTAAACTCACAACAAAAACCGCAAAACAACTGGTTTTTGAAAACTCCAAACACGACTATCCGCAAAAAATCACCTATACACTAATTAATAAAGACAGCCTTGTTGCATCCATTTCTGGAGTGCAGCTCGGGAAACCAAGCTCCGAAAAATACGGAATGAAAAAAAATTCGATAACAAAATAACAACTTTTATCTTACTAAATACCAACCTTGCTCTAAAACAGCAAGGTTTTTTTATGTCCTAAAACCTAATAAATCATTGACTTAAATCTTTTATTTGTAATTATTCTAAATAAGTGTTGTTAAATTAAGTATAATTTTTACATTTGCATTATTCTTATTTATTCTAAATAATAATAGAAACGTATTAAAAAACATTTACCTCTTAACCTATGAAATATTTGAATCAACAATTACCTCTATTTAAATTGCTATTATGTCTATTTATCCTTACCACGGCTACCACATTTGCCCAAAGTACAGGAAGTCTAAAAGGAACCATTCAAACCAGTGACAATAAACCCGCTGAAGGAGTTTCGGTTACTGTAAAAGAATTAAATAGGACAACCATTGCCGATAATAACGGTGTTTATACAATTAAAAACATACCTGCTGGCAACTATACCTTAATAGTGACATTAGTTGGTACCAGTGATGTCCAACAAAACGTAACAATAGTGGCTGGTGAAACTGCAACCGTAGACATCAATCTTTCCTTATCCAATAATGAATTAAACCAAGTGGTTGTTTTAAGTAACAAAAGTGTTTTCAAAACCAACCGTGTTTCTTCTTCACTTCGTTTACAATCTCCTATTATAGAAATCCCACAAAATATTCAAGTCGTAACAGGAAAACTTATTCAAGACCAACAAATCAATAATATGCTTGAAGGTGTAACCCGAAACGTGAGTGGAGCCACACGGGTAGAGCATTGGGATAATTATGCAAATATTACTATGAGAGGTAGCCAAGTTGCTGCTTTTAGAAATGGTATGAACGTAAGTACAACTTGGGGTCCGCTGACGGAAGACATGAGTATGGTAGAGCGTATCGAATTTGTAAAAGGCCCTGCAGGATTTATGTTATCAAACGGAAATCCGAGTGGCTTTTATAATGTGGTAACCAAAAAACCAAGCGGAAGAAACAAAGGAGAGGCAAGTTTGTCTTTGGGTAGTTATGGAATGTATAGAGGTACATTGGATTTAGACGGTAAATTGACTAAAGATGGAAAACTTTTGTACCGCTTCAATGTAATGGGGGAAAAGAAAGACAGTTACCGTGATTTTGACTTTAATGACCGTTATACTTTTGCACCTGTATTAAAATATTTATTTACAGACAAAACTTCTGTAACACTAGAATATACACAACAATTTTCGAAAGTAAATGCAATTGGTAGTAACTATGTTTATGCCAAACACGGTTACGAAGAATTACCAAGAAGCTTTACAACTTCTGAAAAAGAATTAGATCCTACACAAATGCTGGAAAGAAGTCTTTTAGGTATTTTTGAACATAATTTTAATGACAAATGGAAAGTTACAGCTCAGGGTTCCTACTTAAATTACGAACAAGAAGGAATGTCTTTATGGCCAAGTGGTTTTGATCCTACAAATGATGCTATACTTAAAAGAGCTGGTGGAAATTGGGATATTCTAGGAAAAATATATGTTGGACAAGCTTATATAAATGGTCAGGCTCAAACTGGATCTGTTTCCCACAAAATTTTATCGGGAATAGACATGAGTGATAAAACCTATTATCATGACTGGTCCCAATCATTCACTTTACCAGATTTAGATATTTATAATCCTGTGCACGGTATACCAGCTTCTCCAAAATTTGACAGAAGTAAAGACATGGAAGATAGAGGTGTAAAATATTATAATAATTACAAAGGTTTTTATGCACAGGATGAGTTAGGTTTCTTAGATAATGACTTTCGTTTAACATTGGCCGGAAGATACACCATATTAAAAGCGGGCGATGTATATTCTGGTGGTTCAAAAAACGAAAAATTCACTCCACGTATTGGATTGAGTTATTCTATTGACAAGAACACATCTGCTTATTTTGTAAGAGATGAGTCTTTTACAGAAAATTATGGAAGCGATTGGCAGGGGAAAAGTTTCAACCCCCAAACTGGAACAAATTTAGAATTAGGTTTCAAAAAAGACTGGCTAAACGGAAAATGGAATTCCACTTTTGCAGCCTATCAAATTACCACAGACAATGTACTTACATTGGACGCTGAACATTCTACACCAGCCAAGCAATATAGCAAAGAAAATGGTCAACAAAAAGTTAAAGGTTTTGAAGCTGACATTAGGGGAGAAATCTTTAAAAATTTAGATGTTGTTCTAAACTATGCTTTCACAGAAGGAAAAACCACCAAAGATACCGACCCCAATATGGTAGGAAATCAAATACCGGGAAGTACAAAACATATTCAAAACACCTGGTTACATTATAAAGTTGATAACGGATTACTGAACGGATTGGGCCTTTCATTGGGATATCAATACCAAATAGGAAGAGCCCCTTGGTATATTTCACCTGATAACACTACTACGCTACCTGATTATTTCCGTTTGGATGGCGGTGTATCCTATCAAATCAAAAAAGTATATATAAACCTTATTGTTAACAACCTGCTCAACAAATACTTGTATTCTGGTGGGTATTATAGCTACACCGATATGTATTACTGGCAAGCTGAAGCAGGTACTAATGCAAGAGTAACTGTAAGTTATAAATTCTAAGATTGTTTTTGTTTTGTTTAACTAAACTCCTCATCTCAGTGGGGAGTTTTATCCATTTTTGATGAAAAATAATATTTTAAAAAAAACGATAGGAAAAATACATTTATGGCTCGGATTATCTTCGGGCATAATTGTATTTATTATTGCCATAACGGGCTGTTTGTATGCTTTTCAGGAAGAAATACAAAATATTACCGAAGAATACCGTTTTGTTCAAAAAGAAAACAAACCTTTCCTCCCTCCTTCCCAATTGGAAGAAATTGCTAAAAAAGAACTTCCGGACAAAGCCTTACACGCCATCAAATACAATGGAACCGAAAAATCGGCCGAAGCAATATTTTTTCATTACGAGCCTACTTACTATCATATCGTTTACCTAAATCCATATTCGGGCAAAGTACTGGAAACTGCCAATATGGAAGAAGGATTTTTTAGATTCATACTCAACGGACATTATTACCTTTGGTTTCCCCCAGAAATTGGACAACCTATTGTAGCCACAGCGACCTTAATATTCCTTGTACTTCTACTTTCAGGGCTGTATCTTTGGTATCCCCGAAACAAAAATGCAGCCAAACAGCGCTTTAGGTTCAAATGGAAAAATGAAACAAAATGGAAACGCAAAAACTATGATTTGCATAATATCACTGGTTTTTATGTTCTTTTAATTGCGCTTATTTTTGCAATTACTGGTTTGGTTTGGGGCTTTCAATGGTTTAATTACTCTTATTACACTATAATTGGCGGGGAAAAATCATTGATTTACGAGGACCCAGTTTCAGCAAAAAAGACAACCGCTTCAGGCAAGTCGTTGGATAAAATATGGCTTTTAATGCAAAAAGAATACCCAACGGCAAAATCCATTGAAGTGCATCCGCCCGAAAATGACAGTACTGCTATTGCCGCCAATGCCAATCCTGAGGAAGGAACTTACTGGAAAACAGATTACCGTTATTTTGACCAATATACTTTGGAAGAAAAAGAAGTAGAACACATTTTCGGCAAATATGGAAATGCCAACACAGCCGATAAATTAATGCGAATGAACTATGACCTTCATACTGGAGCGGTTTTCGGACTGGCGGGAAAAATATTTGCTTTTTTAATCAGCTTGCTAATAGCAACTCTTCCCATATCTGGATTTTATATTTGGTGGGGACGAAATAAAAAGAAAAAAGAAACAAATAGTAAGGTTTAAAGTGATTCGCTTTAAACCTTTTTCTTTTTTTACATTCTAAAACAAAACAGAATAAAAAAAACTATTTAAAGCTTAAAATAATCATTGGTATTTTACTATTTATTTTTACATTTGCGCTATTTTTATTTATTCTAAATAATATTTATTTTTTAGTTATAAAATAATAAACAGACTTAATTCCCCTATTAATAACAAACCATTATGAAAAAAAATATTTTTATTTCTTTTGCATTAGCCTCGGCATTATTTGTAAGTGCACAGCAAAAAAATACGCTTTTGGAACAGTCTTTCTGGAAAACAAATCCAGATGTAGCAACTGTTCAAGCCGAAATAGCAAAAGGTAACAATCCGTCAGAATCCAATGACAGAGCCTTTGATCCAGTTGTACTGGCAATAAATAATGATGCTCCAAACGCGACCATAAAATTCTTATTGGAACAACCTGGAAATGGAGTTAATAAATCGACACACGACAATCGTATTTATCTTCACTGGGCTGCCGGTAAAGGAAACCTAGAAATTATACAATACCTAATAGCAAAAGGTTCAAATATAAACTTAGAAGATAGCCACAGTAGCTTCCCAATTACTGCGGCGGCGAGTAATGGTCAAAAAAACATAGCAGTATATGATGCTTTTTTTAAAGCCGGAATCGACCCAAAGAAAAAATATCAGGACGGTGTAAACCTACTTCTTATAGCTGTACCGTACGACAAAGACCTAACGCTTACGAACTATTTCATTACTAAAGGAATGTCTCTTAAAGACGTTGACAATGATGGTAATACTGCTTTTAACTATGCTACAAAAACGGGGAATATTCCTTTGCTAAAAACACTTTTGGAAAAAGGAGTAAAATACACTGACAACGCACTTATTTTTGCAGCTCAAGGTTCTCGTAGAGAAACAAACACTCTTGAAACCTACAAATACTTGGTGGAGGATTTAAAAATAAAACCGACTGCAACTAGCAAAACTGGAGAAACGGTTCTTCATTTTTTGGTAAGTAAACCCAACCAAACTGAGATTATCAATTACTTTTTAGCCAAAGGAGTAGATGCAAGCAAAGCCGATAACGAAGGAAATACGCCTTTAATGGTTTCTGCTTCAGCCAAAGAAACTGCATCATTAGAACAATTATTACCAATTGTAAAAAATGTCAACGCACAAAACGGAAAAGGAGAATCAGCACTAACAATTGCTATTAAATCTGGAACTCCAAGTGCAGTAGAACTTCTTTTGAATAAAGGTGCTGATGCAAAAGTAATAGACAAAGAAGGTAATAATCTAGGTTTTTACGTAATACAATCTTACAAACCGCAAATGGGTCGTGGTCCAGAAGGTGCTAATGGTCAAAAACAAGATCCTTTTGGAGCTAAAATAAAATTACTGCAGGACAAAGTATTAAACTTATCCACTCCTCAAAAAGACGGAAATACACTTTATCATTTGGCAGTAATTAAAAACGATTTAGCTTTGCTAAAGAAAATTGCCGACTTGAACATCGATGTAAATGCCAAAAACAAAGATGGTTTGACAGCTTTGCACAAAGCAGCTATGATTTCCAAAGACGATACTATCTTGAAATACTTACTCTCTATTGGTGCCAAAAAAGAAATTGTAACCGATTTTGACGAAAGTCCATACGCTTTGGCAAAAGAAAATGAGTCATTTACGAAAAACAAAACTGACCTGGAATTTTTGAAATAACAATTCATTGTCAATTAAACTTATAATTCATAACTAACAATTCATAACTCAATATGAAGTCTATATTAAAAATAAGCCTAACAGTAGCACTAATCGGTCTTTTATCTTTCCAAGCCGCTGCACAAACTAGTAAATACAAATGTATGCTCCAAATGTCCAACTATATGGGAGAAGGAGCTTATATGGTGGTTTCAATTATAAACCCAAAAGGGGATTATGACAAAACACTTTATGTAATGGGTGACGATAAAAAATGGTATAAAACGTTAAAAGAATGGCATAAATTCTATTCCAAAAGACCTACCGATATCAGTGCCAAAACAGGTGCATCAGTTACTGGTGGTGACCGTAGCACTACTACATTAGAAATTGAAGATTCTAAAATTAATAAAGGATATAAATTACGATTTGAAACAGCTGTAGAAGATCAAAAATATTATACTGCAGATTTAGAAATCCCACTTACTACCGAAGCAATGGCTAATAAAACAGAAGGTAAAGGATACATCAGATACGTTAGATTAAACAAAATCTAAAAAATATTTTTTTTATCTGCGGAAATCAGAGAAATCTACGTGAAAATATTAGCACTTAGATTTAGTGGATTTTCGCAGTTTTTTTTGTCCAAGCAATAATTTATAAAATACAATTTATCAATGACTCTTTCTTTTTGGCGTTATTCACACTTGGCTCTAGCAGTGTTTTCTTCTTTGTTTTTACTATTGGCATCCGTAACCGGTACCATACTTGCTGTAGATGCAATTCAGGAGAAATTACCGTCGTACCGAGTAGAAAATTTCGAAAAAATAACGCTTGGGGAAACCTTACCGATTCTAAAAAAAACGTACCCCGAAATAACCGAGTTAAGTGTCGACCACAATCAATTTGTAACATTGCAAGCCATTGATCAAGACGATAATGACGTTAATGCCTATATTGATCCAAAAACAGGTAAAACATTAGGAAATCCTATAAAAAAAAGTGATTTTATCCAATGGGTTACAGCACTTCACCGTTCTTTATTTCTTCATGAAACCGGGCGATTTATTGTGGGCTTTATTTCGTTTATATTGATTTTGATTTCCATTTCGGGGTTCGCACTCGTGATTAATCGACAAAGAGGGATTCGCAACTTCTTCTCTAAAATCATAAAAGACTATTTTGCTCAATATTATCACGTCGTACTGGGTAGATTGGCGTTAATTCCCATTCTTATAATTGCTGTTTCGGGAACGTATTTGACATTGGAAAAATTCAATTTTTTCATGCCAATAACGGATTCAGAACAAAAAACTGAAAAAGTAATAACCGCACCCCTTTCAAAAAAAGGAACTGAAACTTCTGTTTTTAAAAACACGCTTCTGTCTGATGTAGAAAAAATTGAATTCCCTTTTTCAGACGATCCAGAGGAATATTATATCATTAAATTAAAAGACAGAGAAATAGAAGTCAATCAAATTTCGGGAGCAGTTGTAAGCGAAAAACCATTTCCGATGACAACGCTTCTGTCGGACTTGAGTCTTGATTTGCATACAGGCAGAACCAGTATTTTTTGGGCTATAATTTTGGGATTAGCGAGTTTAAATATTTTGTTTTTTATCTACTCCGGTTTTGCGATGACTTTAAAAAGAAGAGCTAGTCGCATTAAAAACAAATTCAATGCCGAAGAAAGCAAATTCATTTTATTGGTCGGGTCCGAAAACGGAAGTACACTCCGATTTGCCAATGCCATTCACAAACAATTACTGGCTCACGGAGAAAAAGTTCACCTTACTGAAATGAATAATTATTCCGTTTATCCAAAAGCGGAACATCTAATCGTTTTTACTTCAACCCACGGATTGGGCGATGCACCTTCAAACGGAAGCAAATTTAAATCCTTAATATACAAGACAGAGCAAAAGCAAAAAATCAATTTTTCGGTGGTCGGTTTTGGATCGACAGCCTATCCCGATTTTTGCGGTTATGCTCATGACATTGACTTTTTATTGGAAAAACAGCCTTGGGCAGAACGTATTTTAGAACTGCAGACCATAAATGATAAATCTGCTGAAGAATTTGTCAATTGGATAAAATTATGGAGTACAAAAACCAAGATTCCTCTTTCTACAACCCCATCATTATACAATCATGTTCCAAAAGGTCTGCAAAAACTGATGGTATTGGACAAAACCGCCATTTCTGACAGCGAACATACGTTTTTACTTACCCTACGTGCAAGCATGAGAGCCAAATTTACTTCAGGAGATTTATTAGCCATTTACCCAGCTAATGATACTCGAGAACGCCTCTACTCTATCGGTAATCACAACGGCAACATACAATTGGTGATAAAACTACATCCTTCTGGTTTAGGATCAGGCTTCTTGTATAATCTTGAACCTGGCGAAGTCATAAAAGCGCGAATCATCAATAACCCTGCTTTCCATTTCCCTAAAATGGCATCCAAAGTGGCATTAATTTCCAACGGCACCGGTATCGCTCCTTTTCTTGGAATGATTGAGCAAAACAAGAAAAAAACTGAAATTCATATGTATTCTGGTTTTCGAAAGGAAACAGAAACAGTTTTGGGGTATAAAAAATTCACTTCGGAAAGCATTCAAAAACAGCAACTCAAAAGTTTCCATTTGGCACTATCCCGTGATGCAAATCATGATTATGTGATGGATTTAATAAAAAGCGACGCTGATTTTTTTACTAATTTGCTCACACAAGGAGGTGTTATAATGATTTGCGGTTCACTTGCAATGCAAAGAGACGTAGAGCATGTTCTTAATGAATTGTGCCTAGACAAAACAGCCGAGGGAATTGCTGATTACAAAATCAAAGGACAAGTGCTGACCGATTGTTATTAATAATATGAACTTCAATTATTTATTTTGGAGCAAAAGCATTTGTTTTTATAACAACATCAATCCCGCTATCCGTTACAATCTTATAAGCCGAACCCCGGCTTATAAGGATTTTCACTTCTATCGGGGCTAAAAAGAAAGATTTTGTAATTATCAAAAAAATAAAATTGCAAAAATAAATTTTAGAATCTGTAACAGTAGAATAGCATCCAAAACATAAACTATCCAATATGAAACCGAAATATAGATTTCTACCAGATCAGCTTCTATTTTTTATATTAATCATTTCCAGTTTTTCCAGCAACAGCCAAGTCTTGCGGAAAAGAACCACCATGCTTATGGGAGGTCGTTTTGATATTACCATTGTAGCAAAAGATTCCCTTTCGGCAGAACAAAACATAGACGAAGTAATTGCCGAAATCACAAGAATAGAATATTTAATTTCCGATTGGAAGCCTACCTCACAAATTTCGGAAGTAAACCAAAATGCAGGAATCCGACCAGTAAAAGTAGATAGAGAAGTTTTTGAATTGACCCAAAGAGCACTCCATTTTTCAGAAATTACTAATGGCGGTTTTGACATCAGCTTTGCTGCGATGGATCGAATCTGGAAATTTGACGGTTCCATGACCGAAATGCCATCTGCGGAAGCGATCAAAAAATCGGTACAAAAAGTTGGGTACAAAAATATAGTTTTAGACAGTATTCAATCGACCATTTTCCTGCAGTTAGAAGGTATGAAAATTGGATTTGGGGCTTTGGGCGAAGGATATGCCACTGATAAATGCCGAGCCATGATGAAAGCCAAAGGCATCAAATCTGGAATCATAAATGCCTCCGGAGACATGAGTACTTGGGGTAAACAACCAAACGAAAAAGATTGGAATATTGGCATTACAAACCCATTTGACACAGATAAACTTATTGCTGTCGTTCCTATAAATGATGGAGCAGTAACTACCTCCGGAAGCTATGAAAAGTTTGTTGCTCTTGATGGAAAGCGCTATTCGCATATCATCAATCCAGCAACGGGTTACCCCGCAACGGGACTTTGCAGTGTGACGGTTTTTGGACCAAATGCTGAAACAGCAAACGGCTTGAGTACTTCATTAATGGTACTAGGAAAAACTGCAGGCCTAAACTTACTCAACCAATTCCGGGATTATAGTTGCATAATGATTACCGATAATGGGAAAGTAGTAAAATCTAAAAACTTCCGAATTAAAAAGTTTCATCCGCGTCTTTAATACCCTTTTAATTGGTTCACAGATTTTTTACAACAAATTTTCTGAAACACTGCAAATAAAAAAATGATTTCCAATTATCATCAACTTCGAAAAAAATCTACAGTATCATTTCTAGATATAATCTCACAAATTTAAAAGCTAAAAATGTTTAATTTCTACAAAAAAATATTAAAAAAAGACATTTTTTATTAAAGAAATATTTTTAAATAAAACATAAATAGCTATAAAACAACAAGTTAAATATTTACAAAAATATTATTAATATTTAGTCTAAATAAGTTGTAGTATCGAAAATGAGTTTTTATATTTGCACTGTTATTTTTAATTATTCCAAATAAAGAACATGAAATATATTTTACTCCCCCTAACTTTTTTAACATTCTGTTTCAACAGCCAAGCCCAAGAAATAGCAAGTAATACAAATAGTCCAAAAGATAATACCCTTTACTATTTTTCAAATGACAGTATTAAATCTATTAGTGACACTGTTAAAAACAAAAAAGGACAACAATTAAAAGAAGTTGTTATAACTGCAAACAAACAACCTAAACCAGTTACTGCTTTGCGTTCGGGATTAAAACCAATGGACACACCACAAAGCGTACAAGTTATAGGCTCTGAAATTATCGAACAACAACAAGCCATCCGATTGAGTGAAGTACTTAAAAATGCCAATGGTGTTTATGTAGGTTCAGCACGAGGTGGAGCTCAAGAATCTTTTTTCTCAAGAGGCTATGATATGTCTGCCAACAATATGTTTAAAAATGGTTTCCGCTATAACGCAGGTTCTATTCCTGAGGTTTCTTCTTTAGATAAAGTAGAATTCTTAAAAGGTGGTTCTGCTTTATTATATGGGAATGTAGCACCAGGAGGAATCTTGAACTTAGTAACTAAAACACCTTCTTTCAAAAGTGGTGGGGAAGTATCTATGCAAATAGGAAGTTACTCTTTCTACAAACCTTCTGTAGATTTTTATGGTCCATTAAACAAATCTATTGCCTATAGATTTACAGGTTCTTATGAAAACTCCGAAAGTTTTAGAGATGTTGTAAAAAGAGAGCGTATTTATGTTAACCCCTCTTTACTTTTCAATGTAACCGATAAAACTCAAATTACAGTACAAGGAGATTTTTTAAGTGACGATTGGACTCCTGATTTCGGAACTGGAATAATCGGAACTGAAATTGTTGATGTACCACGAAGTAACTTTTATGGAGCTCTTTGGTCAAATGGAAAAACAAATTCTGCTAGTGCATCAGCATTGGTAAACCATGATTTCAACAAAAACTGGAAACTAAATTTCAACAGTTCATTTCAATCTTACGATAGAGAATCAAAATCGACAGCTCAATTATCAACTGTTAAAGACAATGGTGACTGGACTAGACCATTGGTTCAAAATAAAAACTTAGAGCAAATACTTGGTGATCAATTGAGTTTGCAAGGACACTTTAATACCGGATCAATAAAACACCAATTGTTTACTGGGGTAGATTGGGAAAACTCATTTACAACAGCTTACACTTATACTTTTACTCCTGCTAATTATGACACTATCAATCTCTATAATTTCGACCCATCAACACAAAGAAACGATATTCCAAATGGTACCGTTACTCAAATCGTAAAAACAGATACTAATCGTTTTGGAATCTACGCACAAGATTTAATTTCATTTACAGAGCAAATTAAACTTTTAGCTGGTATTCGTTGGTCTTGGCAAGAATCTCAAGCAGAAACTAACAATTTAGTAAAAAACACGATTACTGAAGGTGCAAAACGTCCAGATAATGCTTTCTCTCCAAAAATTGGATTAGTATATCAACCAACAAAAGACATGTCTTTATTTGCAAGCTACTCTAACTCTTTTACTCCAAATACAGGAACTACAGTTGATTTGCAACCAATAAAGCCTTCGATTATAGATCAATATGAAGCAGGTATTAAAAAAGATTTCTGGAGAGGAGTTTTGAGTACCAACGTTACTGTATATCAAATCACAAACAACAATTTAGCACAAACTGCAGAATTCAAAGCTGACGGATCTGCAAATACGGATACCTCGATAAAAACATTGAGTGGAGAAACAAAAAGTAAAGGTATTGAAGTCGATGTTACCGCTAGACCAATTGAGGGTCTGAGTATTATTGCAGGTTACAGTTACAATGACATGCGTTATACTAAAACTTCTGGTTTAAACGGTAGTTTTATAGAAGGAGATCGTGTTGTAAGAACTCCTGCAAATACAGCCAACTTAAGTTTTTTCTATACATTGCAAACTGGAATGCTAAAAGGTGTTTCTCTTGGAGCAATAGGAAACTATATTGGTGACCGTCTTGGAGGTTGGAACAACCAATACAACAATGACCTAACTAAATACCCTGATGGAATTTGGCACAGAGAAATCCCATTGGAAGGATACACAACCATTGACGTCTCTGCAGGTTATAGTTGGAAAAAAATATCAGTTCTTTGCAAACTGGCAAATATTACAAATGAATTAAATTACACGGTACACGAAAATTACAGTGTAAATCCTATTGCTCCACGTCAAGTATTGGTAAGTTTAAAATATCAATTATAAAAACTTAATTTGATTTTTAATTATATCGAAACATTTTTTTTTGCAACATCATTTGCAATAAACATAAAAACCTCGTTTAGCAATAAACGAGGTTTTTATGTTTGTAAATGGAAGTGTATTTTAACTATATTTGATAGTATTCTCAAAATCAATCATTAACTAATCCATTCCTTAACCTAACGATAAAAGCATGACAGAAACCAAGCAGAACCAATTAAAAAAAAGTCTAGGGTTAAGTTTTAATATTGCTGTTTTAATTGGAGGTACAATTGGTGTTGGTATTCTTCGTACACCTGGCGCTATTGCAGGAATGTTAAATGATTATTGGCTTATAATTATCTGTTGGATTTTTGGAGGAATATATATACTAATTGGCGCCAATTCCTATGCCGAATTAGCAACAATGTTACCAAAAGCTGGAGGTTCATACAATTATATAAAAAGAGCTTTTGGAGATTATGCCGGTTTTATATCAGGATGGTTTGATTATATAACCAATGTGGTTCCACCTGCTTTTTACTGCATCGTGATTAGCGAATACATTGTTATTTTATTTCCAAATTTGGAAAGTTACTCAACAGTCATTGCTATTGCCTTTTTAATTGGGTTTGTGTTTATACATATCAGCGGAATAAAAAATGGGAGTCTGATTCAGCAAATAACTAGTTTAATTAAAGTCATTTGCTTTGTGGCATTAATTGTGGCTTGCTTTATGTATTCGGGAGTAAAATTAAATCCCATCGAAAAAAACAGTTCTTTTTTTGAAATAGGAATTTTGTTTGGCTTTTTCAAATCACTCCAACTCATCATTGGTACTTACGACGGTTGGTATTCCGTTTGTTTTTTTGCCGAAGAAGATAAAAATCCAAGTAAAAACATTCCTAAATCATTATATACTGGAGCCATACTCGTCATATTAATTTATGTATTAATCAATATTGCTTTTTTCCATGTCTTACCGGTTGCTTCATTGGCTAATTCGCATTTGGCGGCTGCTGATGTATCCAAAGTAGTTTTTGGTGATAAAGGAGCCATTATAGTAACCGTTATCGCTATATTATCTTTGATTAGTATTCTAAATGCCTATATGATGATTCCTGCAAGAATATTGTATGGACTGAGCCGAGATGGTTTTTTCTTTCAAAAAGGGACAACTATCAACAAAGGTGGTACTCCAATAGTAACACTCTTAATTTCTTCCTTATTTAGTTTAGTCTTAATTGGCATCGGCACATTTGAAGTATTATTTTCATTTGGAACGTTCATGTCAGTTATTGTTTGGGGATTAGCTTATTGCTCGCTGATAAAATTAAGAACTAAAGAACCTAATTTAGCAAGACCCTATCGATCTAGGTGGTATCCTTGGTCAACGGTAATTGCAATTATGGCAACTTTTGGATTATTGATTGGTTTCGTTTATAGTGACACCAAAAACTTTGTAATCATAGTAATCATCACGATAATTTCCTATCCTTTATTTTTAGTACTAAATCACAGAAACGAAAAGAATAAATAATTAATCCATAAAACAAAAAAATCCCAATTCCGAAAATTTCAGAATTGGGATCTTATATTTTAGAAAAGGCCTGTTATTATTTCAAACTCACTAAACTCTGCTCAATCGTAGCAATTTTAGAAAGTGCATCGGCTTCTTTTTGTCTTTCGTTAGCCAAAACTTTTTCTGGCGCACCATTCACAAATTTCTCATTCGAAAGTTTGCTTTGAACAGATTTCAAGAATCCTTGCGTATATACTAACTCAGCAGTAAGTTTCGCAATTTCTTCCTCAACATTGATATTTCCAGTGATTGGAATAAAATATTCATTCGATTTAACTCTAAATGACAACGCTCCATCCACTTTATCCGAAACATATTCTAAGGAAGTAATGTTCCCCAATTTAGTCACAACTGAATCAAAATAGGTAGACGCTTTATCATTGTTTACTACTTTCAATTCAATCGTATCCTTGAACGGAATATTCTTGTCTTTACGAATGGTTCTAATTCCGGAAATCACATCGATTGTATTTTCAAAATCAGTAATTAACTGCGAATTAAAAGGTTTCATTTCTGGCCAAGTCGAAACAATTAATGCTTCCTCAGTTGTTCTTTCTGCCAATATTTGCCAAATCTCCTCTGTCAAGAAAGGCATAAATGGATGCAATAATTTCAAATTATTTTCCAACATTTCTATTGCTTTCGCAAAAGTTACGCTGTCAATTGGCTGTTGGTACGCAGGTTTTATCATTTCCAAGAACCAAGAACAGAAATCGTCCCAAACCAATTTGTAAATTCCCATCAAAGCATCTGAGATTCTGTATTTTTCAAAATTGTCTTCAATTTCCAACAGGGTTTGTTGCAATTTGGCTTCATACCACTCGATTGCTACTTTTGAAGATTCTGGTTGAGGAATTTCAGTAGACACTTCCCAGCCTTTTATCAATTTGAAAGCATTCCATATTTTGTTGGAAAATGCTTTTCCTTGGTTGCATAATTCCTCGTCAAACATAATGTCGTTACCCGCAGAAGCACTTAAAAGCAATCCAACACGAACTCCATCGGCACCAAATTTTTCAATTAATTCTAATGGTTCAGGTGAATTACCCAAAGATTTAGACATTTTACGTCTTTGTTTGTCGCGAACCAATCCGGTCAAATACACATTCGTAAAAGGTTTTTTTCCAGTATATTCATATCCGGCAATAATCATTCTCGCGACCCAGAAAAACAAGATATCTGGACCAGTTACTAAATCATTGGTTGGATAATAGTATTTAAAATCTTCATTCTCTGGATTCATAATTCCTCCAAAAACGGACATTGGCCACAACCAAGATGAAAACCAAGTATCTAGCGCATCAGCATCTTGTTTCAAATCGGAAGCAAGAAGAGAAGGATTAGAAGTTTTTTCTTGCGCCAATTTTAAAGCTTCTTCGATAGTTTCTGCAACCACAAAATCTTCTTTTCCGTCTCCGTAAAAATAAGCCGGAATTTGTTGTCCCCACCACAATTGACGTGAAATATTCCAATCACGGATATTATTTAACCAATGTGCATATGTGTTTTCAAAACGTTTTGGATGTAATTTAATGTCACCATCAACCAAAACAGATTGTATGGCTGGTTTTACCAAATCTTCCATTTTCAAGAACCATTGATCAGACAAACGAGGTTCAATCACTGCTTTGGTTCTTTCAGAAGTTCCCACTTTATTCAGGTGCGTTTCAGTTTTTGCCAAAGCACCATTCGTTTCTAATTCTTTTACAATCTCGGTACGAACCACAAAACGGTCTTTACCTTGATAGTGCAATCCAAAACTATTTAGCGTAGCATCATCATTGAAAATATCAATAATCTCCAAATTATGTTTTTCTCCTAGCGTTTTATCATTCATATCATGCGCTGGAGTCACTTTCAAACAGCCCGTTCCAAATTCCACATCTACATATTCATCTTCGATAATCGGAACTACTCGACCGCAAATTGGCACAATTGCTTTTTTTCCTTTCAAATGGGCAAAACGTTCGTCATTTGGATTGATACAAATAGCTGTATCCCCAAAAATAGTCTCTGGACGCGTAGTGGCTACCGTCAAGAAATCTTCAGTTCCTTCTATTTTGTACTTTAGGAAATATAATTTTCCTTGTTGCTCTTCGTATATAACTTCTTCATCAGACAAAGTCGTTTTGGCTTCAGGATCCCAGTTTACCATTCGATATCCACGATAAATCAGGCCTTTGTTGTATAAATCCACAAAAGATCGAATTACAGATGCCGACATGTCGGGATCCATTGTAAATTTAGTACGTTCCCAATCACAAGAACAACCTAACTGCTTTAATTGATCAAGAATAACTCCGCCATATTTGTCAGTCCATTCCCAAGCATGTTTCAAGAACTCTTCTCGGGTCAAATCATTCTTGTTGATTCCTTCCGCTTTCAATTTAGCAACTACCTTAGCTTCAGTGGCAATAGAAGCGTGATCCGTTCCCGGAACCCAACAAGCGTTAAAACCTTTTAAACGTGCTCTTCGAATCAATACATCTTGAATTGTGTTGTTAAGCATGTGTCCCATATGCAAAACTCCAGTTACATTGGGAGGTGGAATTACGATGGAGTAAGGCGTTCTATGGTCTGGCTCCGAATGAAAATAATTATTTTTCATCCAATACGCATACCATTTATTCTCGATAGTTTTAGCGTCAAATTGTGCTGGAATTGTCATTTTATTGTGTATTCGTTGGATTGTTTATTCATTTATTCGCTTATTCTTTGATTTGTTTGTTGCTTCTTTATCTGAATTAAACAAACGATTCTACAGTTAAACGAGTAAACCTTTCTACTTTGGTTTGATTTTTGATATGTATATAAAGCACAAAAGTAAATAATTAAGCACAGTATAAAAAGGGAAATAAAAAATTGTGCATTAATTAAAAGATACTATATTTACTATACCTACTAAAAAAACATAAGGAAATGAAAAATATTACAGCTTTTATCGTCTTGCTATTTTTAAGCAACATTGGTTTTGCACAAAGCGGTCCAAAAATCAACATTCTTCAAGCAGAAAACACAGTTGACTATGGAAAAGTGTACAAATCAAGTGACAATGGTGTCCGAAGCTTTACATTTACCAATACTGGTGATACTCCTTTAAACATAACTGGAATTCAATCTACAGCAAGCTGCACCATATTGTACAAACCTAGCCAGGCAATTGCTCCAGGGAAATCAGACCGAATTGATATAAAATACAACATGGTTCCAGGACCAATCCGTAAAACCATTACTTTAGAGACCAATGCGGTAAACTATGAAGAAGGTCGGGTACCATTAAAAATTAAAGGAGAAGTACTCACAAACTAAAACAATTTTATTAAAGACGCTTTTATTTCAAAAGCGTCTTTTTTTTATAAAATGTCCTGCAGTTGGAAGGCAAATTTCAATATTTGATTATTTCGTTCTACTTCCAAATATATCCATTTATCATCCTCAGATTTAAACATTTCATTCAATTTTTGCAATGAATACCGATACGCAGGTGATTTATTGACTGAAATAATAATATCTCCAACCTGCAAACCAGAATTTGCTGCAGGCGATTTTTTTCTAATGTTGGCAATCTCATATATAGGTTTGAGTTGAAACTTATATTTAAAATCATTGGTTATATTCTTTCCGCTACTATCAAATGTAACACCCCCTGACAGAGGAACCGTTTCCAACTTTACAGTTTCTTGCACCCATTGCAAACCATTATGTTTTATTTCAATACCACTTTTATTATAAGTAAATGGTTCACTGAAATTAGAATTTTTCTTTAAATACAGCTTTTCATTTTTATAATCAAAAATCACTGAAAAACGTTTTAAAATTTCACCACCAACTGAACCTATTCGATTTTGAACCATGCGAACACTTTTTATGGAACTGGAATCCGGAAATGCAACAATCGGAGATTTAAAGTCATACTTATCAAACGAAAACTCAGAAATTCTAGCTCTTTTTCCTTCTATATCCCCACTAAAACCTTTTCCCAAAAAATCTTCAAAATACCTGGGAGGTACTTTAATTTGTTCCGATAAATTTTGAAAAAGCCAAACCGAATCACTATTCCCAATATCAATCAACATTTTCACGTCCACATTTGATTCATTCATAACAACATTACCTTTCAAATAAGGTTTGAATTTCTCAATCGTAATTGGGACTATACTAAATTTTTTTTTAATTTTTTTCCTTCTTTCATCATCATTTTTATAAATGATTACCTTTTTACTGGCGTAATCTATACGAACCAAATTATCTTTAAAAAACTGGTAGCCAATAATCCCATTTACCGGTATACCAATTTGTGAAGATAAATTAAAACTCTGATCCAAAATAACATAAATAAGTTGATTATGAGACGTCAAACCATCCATATCCAAAATATTATTGGTAGTTTTTAGCCCCTCAATAGCATCTTCACTACCCAAACCTTTCAAAGTTATTTTTTCGGAATTATAAAAATTAACATCCGGATTATCCTCCAAACTAAAAAGAATAGTTTCCTCTACACCGGTATCTAAAAGAAAATTCAACTCAACCCCATTTACTTTTATCGGAATAAAAACCAAATTATTGATTAAAACCAACGGCACGGTAACTTTTTCGATTCCTTTGTCAAATACAAAACCATCCTGGGCAAAAACAGGCATTATTGTTAGTATTAAAAGAAAAAATATACATTTTTTTTCCATTTAGTTATATTTCTATATTATTACCCAATTATACGATAATAATGGACGAAAAACAACAAAATTGATACATTGTTTACAGTGATTTTGAAAAATAAATTGCAAATTTGCACCTCAAATTTTACAATCATGCCTGAAATTTCAATCAGAGGTCGAAGAATGCCGGAATCGCCAATCCGAAAATTGGCTCCTTATGCAGACATAGCTAAAAAAAATGGACGTAAGGTTTATCATTTAAACATTGGACAACCTGATATAAAAAGCCCCGAAATTGCTATCAAAGCGATAAAAAACATTGATTTAACGATCATCGAATATGGTCCTTCAGCGGGATACGAAAGTTACCGAAAAAAACTAGCTCAATTTTACACCAAACAAGATGTAAAAGTAGGCTATGAAGATATAATGATAACTACAGGAGGTTCTGAAGCACTTTTATTTGCTCTTGGAAGTATCATGGATCCAGGAGATGAAGTCATTATTCCTGAACCTTTTTATGCCAATTACAGTGCTTTTTCGGAAGAATCAAGCGCAAAAGTTGTGCCTGTAATTTCTAATATTGAAAGTGGATTTACACTGCCAACAATTGAAGAATTCGAAAAAGCAATTACGCCAAAAACAAAAGCTATTTTAATTTGTAATCCAAATAATCCAACAGGATATTTATATTCAGAATCTGAAATTAACCAGCTGGGAGAATTGGTAAAAAAACATGATTTGTTTTTAATCGCAGACGAAGTATATCGTGAATTCATATACGACGAAAGAGACCAACATTTTTCAGTAATGAATCTAAAAGGAATCGAACAAAATGTAATCATGATTGATTCGGTTTCTAAAAGATATAGTATGTGTGGAGCACGTATTGGTTGTATGGTGACTAAGAACAGAGAAGTTATTGCTGCCGCAATGAAATTTGCACAAGCTCGTTTGTGCCCGCCAACAATCGAACAAATTGCTTGCGAAGCTGCAATTGACACGCCTCAAAGTTATTTTGACGAAGTAATAGTTGAATACAAAGAGCGAAGAGATATTTTAATTAGCGAATTGAACAAAATTGAAGGCGTGGTCGTAAAGACACCAAAAGCCGCTTTTTATTGTATCGCTCAATTGCCTATTGATAATGCCGACGATTTTGCACAATGGCTTTTGGAAAAATACGAATTGAATGGCGAAACAGTAATGATAGCTCCTGCTGCTGGATTCTATTCCACTCCTGGAGTTGGTTTAAACCAAGTGCGTATTGCTTATGTTTTGAAAAAAGAAGATCTAATCAGTGCTGTTCGAATTTTGAAAGAAGCAATTACCGTTTATAATAAAAAATAAAAATTACCTTATAATTTTAAAAAGGCAATATCAATCAAATGGTATTGCCTTTTTTGATTTAATATTGAATTAATCAATCTTTTCATCAATTTTTGCTATAATTAAAACCCGAAACGATAGAAAATGTTTCCTTTTTATTAATTATCTTTACCCCTTAAAAATAGACACTCATAATAATAGTACCTTTTAATGATAAACAACGAAGAATTTCAAGACGAAATAGGAAACAATCATATTAGTACCAATGCCAAGAATCCAGTAAGAGAGGATGCATTTGCCATTACAGATGAAGAAAAGATTGATAAAATAAAAAAAGATGTCGAAAACATTCTATTAACATTAGGAATGGATTTGACAGATGACAGTATGAAGGGTACACCCCACCGTGTAGCCAAAATGTTTGTAAAAGAAATTTTTGGCGGATTGAATCCTGACAAAAAACCAAAAGCTTCCACTTTTGAAAACAATTACAAATACGGAGAAATGTTAGTTGAAAAAAACATTACACTCTACTCTACCTGCGAACACCATTTATTACCTATCATTGGAAGAGCCCATGTTGCTTACATTTCTAGTGGAAGAGTAATTGGTCTTTCAAAAATGAACCGTATTGTGGAACATTACGCCAAAAGGCCTCAAGTACAAGAACGCTTAACGATGCAAATTGTTCAAGAACTACAACAAGCTCTTGGTACTGAAGATGTAGCTTGTGTAATTGATGCTAAACACCTTTGCGTGAACTCAAGAGGAATCAAAGATATCGAAAGTAGTACGGTAACTTCAGAATTTGGTGGAAAATTCAAAGATCCACAAACAAAAAGAGAGTTTTTGGACTATATCAAATTAGACACTAAATTCTAATATTTAGAAAAAAGCTCATTATTACCCTAAGGCCCTAGCCCTGATTGCAGTGGAAATCCTTTTTTTCTGTCTCGCCTTTTGGACGAGACAGAAAAAAAGATTGAAACGGAAAGCAGGATAAAGCTCCAAAAAATAAATTTTATGTCCTTATATAAAAGTCAGACCTTAAAAATATACAATTCTCTTTCGGGAGAAAAAGAAACATTTACACCAATTAACGAAGGAAATGTGGGGATGTATGTATGCGGACCAACGGTTTACAGCAATGTGCATCTTGGAAATGTGAGAACTTTTATGTCTTTTGATGTAATCTTTAGGTATTTATTGCATTTGGATTATAAAGTCCGCTATGTTCGAAATATTACAGATGTAGGACATATTGTGGACGATGTGGATGAAGGTGAAGATAAAATCGCCAAAAAAGCGCGTTTGGAGCAACTGGAACCTATGGAAGTTGTGCAACGTTACACGGTTGATTTTCATGATATTTTGAATGCATTTAACTTTTTGCCTCCTAGTATCGAACCTACCGCAACTGGACATATTATTGAACAAATCGAAATCATAAAAACCATTATTGACAAAGGAATTGGTTATGTAGCCAATGGCTCTGTTTATTTTGACGTTGTTAAATTCAACGAAACCAATCATTACGGAGTATTAAGCGGTCGTAATATTGAAGATATGCTGGCCAATACCCGTGATCTTGACGGACAGTCGGACAAAAGAAATTCACAGGATTTTGCACTTTGGAAAAAAGCCGAACCACAACATATTATGCGTTGGCCCTCACCTTGGAGTGATGGTTTTCCAGGTTGGCACTTAGAATGTACTGCGATGAGCACAAAATATTTGGGTAACCATTTTGATATTCACGGTGGTGGAATGGATTTAAAATTCCCGCACCACGAGTGTGAAATTGCACAAAATGAAGCTTGTACTGGCCATACTCCCGTAAATTACTGGATGCATGCCAATATGCTTACTTTGAATGGTAAAAAAATGGCCAAATCTACCGGAAATAACATTTTGCCTGGAGAGATTTTAACTGGAGATAATGCTTTTTTAAGCAAAGCATTTTCGGCATCGGTAGCCCGTTTTTTCATGCTACAGGCACACTACAGAAGCATTCTTGATTTCTCTGACGAAGCGATAATTGCAGCCGAAAAAGGATACAAAAGATTGATGGAAGCGATGGATTCTTTAAAAGAAATTTCGGAAAATACCAACAGTTCAATAGACATTACTGAGTGGAAACAATTGTGTTATGATGCCATGAATGATGATTTCAATACACCAATTCTTATTGCGCAATTATTTGAAGGAGTCCGTTTTATTAATTTATTAAAAGACGAAAAAGAGACTTTAAATGCCGTTGATTTGAAACTATTCACAACAACTATGCAAGCTTTTGTATTTGATGTTTTAGGATTGGAAGAAGAAAAAACCAATGGTAACACTGAGAAATTAGAAGGTGTCGTAAATATGCTTATCGGTATGCGCAAACAAGCAAGAGACAATAAGAATTTTGCATTGTCGGATCAAATTCGTGACCAGTTAATAGCTCTTGGAATTCAATTGAAAGACGGGAAAGAAGGGACTACGTTTAGTATTCAGTAAGCAGAAAATAGAAGTCAGATTGCAGAACCGAGATTTAGAATTAAGATAACAACATCTAAAATGTTTTCAAGAATAATAGCTTATCCTTTTATACTACTCGTTCGGTTTTATCAGGGAGCTATATCCCCTTTTACTCCTGCTGCTTGCCGATTTGAGCCGACTTGTTCAAGCTTCATGATTCAGGCTTTACAAATTCATGGATTATTTTACGGAGGTTATCTAGGACTAAAAAGAATTTTGCGATGTCATCCTTGGGGCGGAAAAGGATATGATCCAGTCCCTGAGAAAAAATGCAGTCACAAACATTAAAAAAGAAAAATTCATATATAGCTAATATTGTTTATTTTGGAATATGTAATTCGCACATCCTCATTGGTATTGCAGCCAATTTATGATTAAGCTCATTTCTTACCTTTTAATTAACACAGTCAATCAAATCAAAATAGTATTTTCACAAAAAATAAAAAATAAATGACACACGCTTTAAACATTGTATGGAATCCTTCCGAAGGTATTGATTTAGGTTTTTTTATTATTCGCTTTTACAGTTTAATGTTTGTAATAGCCTTTGGATTGGGATGGTACATTATGAAACATATTTTTGAAAGAGAAAATGTTTCTGTCGAAAAGTTAGACTCTTTATTTGTCTGGACGGTATTAGCCACCTTAATTGGCGCCCGATTAGGACATGTTTTCTTTTACGATTGGGAATATTACCGAAACAATCTGGCCGAAATTATTTTGCCATTCCGATTGAGCCCCAAATTCCAATTTACAGGATACCAAGGATTAGCGAGTCATGGCGCTGCTATTTCGATTATTGTTGCAATGTATTTCTTTAGCAAAAAAGTACTTCAAAAGCCATTATTATGGATATTGGACAGAGTCGTTATTCCTGTTGCCAGTGGAGCAATTTTCGTTAGACTGGGAAATTTTTTCAATTCGGAAATTGTAGGTAAAGAAACTACCTCTTCGTTTGGGATTCGCTTTGTGAGAGATCAATTTACTCCAAGAGAAGCTATCAATGCGACTCAACTTCCTACGCCAAAAGAAGCATACAATGCTATTGCCACCAATCCACAATTCGCCAACTTATTAGAACAAGTTCCCGCCAAACATCCAGCCCAATTATATGAAGCTTTTTGCTATATATTTGTATTTGCAGCATTGTTTTTCCTTTATTGGAAAACAGATGCCAGAAAAAAATCAGGATTTTTATTTGGTTTGTTTTTAGTACTTTTATTCACGGTTCGTATCATAGTGGAGTCAGTAAAAGAAAGCCAGGGAGGTTTCGAAAGTGATTTAGGAAACATATTGTCAACTGGACAATGGTTAAGTATTCCGTTTATAATAGTTGGATTGTATTTTGTAATTACCGCAAAAAAGACAACTGAAATATAAATTGAACCTATCATAATTTAAAAATAGCCACTAAAAATTCAGTGGCTATTTTTTTACTACTTAATTCTTGAAGTCTCAAAAACTGTTGTTTTTTCTTCTAAAAAAAGTTCAGAAACCTGATTAAATTTCAAGAAATACAATTCTTCTTTATGTAAATCCAGCCCCTCTTTATTTTTCCAAACTTCATGAAGAATAAAGACATTCGGGTCTTGTATACTATGATGCAAATCATATTGAAGACAAGGCTTCTTCTTTCCTAGAATTCTTTGATAAATCTATCAAAATTGACCGCAATTCTTCTCTATACTCTGATTTAGATTTAATAATTACTGTCAAATTTATCTCCATAATTAGTTCAAAAATAATTGAGTCAAATGATTTCTGTACATTTCTAAATCACTATCAACGTTTGCCCCTTTCATAACATCATGAAAATGCAAGCTTTCTAAAGGTTTCATCCCAGTAAAAGCATTCATTCTGTGGAATCCAAATAACACTCCATCGTCAACGCTTGTTTCCCCAAAGAATTCACCAGGCAAGGTGAAAGCTTCTTTCGGTGCATTCCAAGAAGAAGTGATCATGTATTTTCTGCCGTGTAGCATCCCTCCTGTACCGTAATTAATTGCAGGATTTTTAGAGGATCGCCCGTCACTTTTGTAAATACCGTTGTCATGGCCTTCGGTAAAAACTACATCAATGTATTTCTTGAAAGCGTGTGGCAATTGAAACCACCAAATTGGAGTATGATAAATAATCACATCGGCCCAAACAAATTTTCCCACTTCTTGAGCTGGATCAAACTCATCGTTTACATCAGTACTTTTCACTTCAAAATCTTTGTGATTTAAAAAAAAATCAGCAGTCGCATTGGCTATAGTTTGATTGAATCTTCCACCTGAATGTCCGAACTTTTGTCCCCCATTTATTATAAATATCTTTTTCATAGTATCTTATTTTAATTTGATGATGCAAATTTACCACCAACAAGTCTATTATTAAAATAACATAATTCATACCTTTGTATCATAAATATAATACTTATCGACATGGTAAATTTAGAATGGTATAGAACTTTCAAATACATTTACAAAACCGGCACCTTAACTGGCGCGGCAGATGCATTGTTTATTTCACAACCTGGGGCTAGTTTGCACTTAAGTTCGCTCGAAAGTTATGTTGGCTATAAATTATTCGACAGAAGTAGCAGAAAAATGATTCCTACCGAAAAAGGGAAAGTACTCTACAATTTTATAACCGATGCATTGACAAAATTGGAAGAGGCGGAGAAAAATTTTCAGAGAAGCACCGAAAAAAACACCCCAACCATTAGCATTGGAATGTGTTTTGAGACATTTCAGATTACTTTAGAACCGTATTTGGCAACCTTTCCGTTTAATGTGATTATTCAATTTGGAGAATACCCACAGATGATTGAAAACCTAGACAAAGGAATTTTAGATTTAATCATTACCCCGCAAATCATAGCTAAAACCACAATCGATTACCAAGCCTTCTCTTCAGAAACGATTGTTCTTATAGGTGGTAACGAAACAGATTCAGAAACCTTTGACACTTTAAAAAAACAAAATGACTTAGAAGCAATTGAACTCTGGCTAAAACAACAAAGATGGTATGGAACCACCGGAGACATGGAGCATTTGAGACGCTTTTGGCAGCTTAATTTCAACAAACATGCTGATTTCAGACCAAATTACATTGTCCCGAATTTAAACTCCATAGTACGTTGTTTAAGCAACAGTAGTGGCTTGGCGGTAATTCCGGATTTCTTGTGCAAAACAGAACTAGAAAGTGGAAAAATAAAGCTTTTATGGCAGGGGAAAACTCCTTTAAAGAATACTCTCTATTTCGCTAACAAAAAGAAAACAATTTACACAGATGAAATACAATTAATAAAAGACACTTTCATGAAAATAATGTAGCAATTTTTAAGCATAAATATTTACACACTAATCCAAAAAAAAAAGATTCAACTTACGTTGAATCTTTTTTTATAAATATATGTTGCTAATTACTAGCTTTCTTGGTGTTTAACCTCAACATTATGTTTCTCATCTTTAGAAATGGTATCAACCAATACTGGAGTTGCAATAAACAATGAAGAATAAGTACCAATTATAATACCAATAAGCATCGCAAAGATAAATCCTCTAATAGATTCTCCTCCAAAAATAAACATGATTAACAATACAAAAATCATTGTCAATGAAGTATTGATTGTTCTTGACATTGTAGAGTTAATAGATTTGTTTACAATTTCTGAGAATGAACCTTTTGTTTTACCATCCAAGAACTCACGTACCCTGTCGTATACAATTACGGTATCATTCATAGAGTAACCAATAACCGTCAAGATAGCCGCAATAAAGTGCTGATCAATCTCCATACCGAAAGGCATGTATTTCCAAAGCAATGAATAAACTCCTAATACAAAAATAACGTCATGCGCTACCGCTGCAATAGCACCTAAACTATATTGCCATTTTCTGAAACTGATTACCAAATATAAACCTACAATAAGCATTGCTCCTAAAACAGCCCAGTAAGCATTTGTTTTAATATCTTCCGCTACAGTTGGACCAACTTTGGATGCTTGTACAACACCTAACTTTTTACCTTCATAAGCATTTATAAATTTATCATAAGTCATATCAGCACCATAATGCTTTTTCAAACTTTCAAATAATTTTTTATTTACATCTTCGTCAGCAGCACTACCTGTCTCTTGAATCTTATACTTAGTTGTAATTTTTAACTGATTGTCTTCACCAAATATTTTAACCTCAGCACTACCAAATACCGCAGTTAACTCTTCTTTAACCAACTCAGGCTCCATTGATTTTTCGAAACGAACTTGAAAAGTTCTTCCTCCAACAAAATCGACACCTTGATCAAAACCGTGAGTTGCAATAGATGCAATACTTACAATAGTTACAATAATAGAGAAAAGGTAAGTCCATTTTTTAATTCCAAGGAAATCAAAATGGAAGTTAGTAAAGAAATTTTCAGAAAACTTAGTTACAAAAGATAAATCATTTTTACCTGCAATATTTCTGTCAATAAAAATTCTAGCAATAAAGATAGAAGTAAACAAAGAGGTGATGATACCAATTAATAAAGTAGTAGCAAATCCTTTGATTGGCCCAGATCCAAAAATAAACAATACAGCACCAGTCAAGATGTGCGTTACGTTTGCATCAACGATAGAACGCATAGCACCTGTCCAACTATAAGAAGCTTTAACAGCCTCATCCAAAGTTTTACCGGACCTTAATTCCTCTTTCGCTCTTTCATAAATAATGATATTCGCATCAACCGCAGTACCCATCGTTAAAACGATACCTGCAATACCAGGCAATGTAAGTACAGCACCTAAGCTTGCCAAAATACCAAACATAAATAATAAGTTGACTGCTAAAGCAATATTTGCATACCAACCTGCTTTACCATAATAGATCATCATCCAAAGAGATACTAAAAGCAATCCAATTACTGCAGAATTAGTACCATTATCAATAGCTTCCTGACCTAAGGATGGTCCTACAACTTCAGACTGAATTATTTCAGCAGCAGCCGGTAGTTTACCTGCTCTTAATACATTCGCCAAATCTTTAGTTTCTGTAACATCAAACTGTCCCGAAATCTCAGATCTACCACCTGCAATCGGTCCACTCGAAACACCTGGTGCAGAATATACAATATCATCAAGAACAATAGCAATATTGCTCTTTTGAGTATAAGCTCTTCCTGTTAATTCTTCCCACTCTTTTGCTCCTACGTTATTCATTTGCATAGAAACAGCAGGTTTTCCTAATTGATCAAAAGTATCGCTAGCGTCAGTTACAACACCGCCACCCATTGAAGCAACATTATCTCTGTTTCCTTTTAAAGCATACAACTCAACAACTTCAACGTCTTTCTCTTTTGCATCTTTAATGGTAGTGGGTTTTCCCCATACAAATTTTGCATAACGTTGTTCACCTGCCAATAAAATTCTTATGTCAGCTCTTTTGAAGTAAGAATTGATTGTAGCAGTATCTTTTGGAGAGAAAAGACCTAAAACTGGTCCACCACCTTGTGCAACAATTTTGTCAATGATAGGATTATTTCCTTTTTTAGTAGCAGTAGAATCTTTTCCGTCAGTCAATAACGCACTTAATGAATCTTTCGCAACAGTTTTAGTTTCAACTTTAGCAACTTCAGTTTTTTTCAAAGCCTCATTAGCAGCCATGATGAAATTACCAATTTCTTCAACTTTATAAGTCTCCCAAAACTCTAATTGAGCAGTACTCTGCAATAACTTTTTGATTCTATCAATATCTTTAGCACCTGGAAGTTCCACAAGAATTTGTCCAGACTCCCCTAATTTTTGAATATTAGGTTGAGTTACACCAAATTTATCTATACGTTTTCTCAATACACCAAAAGCACTTTCAACAGACTCATCAACTTTTCTTTTGATTACTTTCTGAACTTGAGCATCTGTCATTTGAAAAGTAACTCCACCTTCACCTTGCAAACTTCTGTTAGCAAAAATATCTGGTGATGCTAATTTTACCGAACCTTTAGAATTAGCTTCAAAAGCTTCAAAAAACGCATCAATGTAAGCTTGATTTCCTTTTTTATTTGCAGTGGCATCCGCCAAAGATTTATTAAAAACTGGATTTTTCGAATTATTTGATAATCCTTTCAAAATGTCTTTAACAGAGATTTGAAGAGTCACATTGATTCCTCCTTCTAAGTCAAGACCTTTATTGATTTGTTTATCTTTTACTTCATTGAATGTAAAATCAGTAAAACCTAAGCTAAACACTTTTTCTTTACCAATTGAATCCAAATATTTTACTTCTTTTTCTGGGTTTCCGCCAGCGAAAGATTTTGCATCACTTTTTATTTTGCTTGAGACAAAAGTGAACGAAAGTTGGTAAATACTTACCAATGCAAATAGAATTGCGAAAAATTTAATAAGTCCTTTATTCTGCATTATTACTAAAAATTAATTATTTTTATTTATTATTTTTTTGTTTTAAACCCTATAAAATAAGCCATTACGTCATTTTTGAAAAACAAAAAAGATGTGCACGATTTATATCATTTTTTTTAAACCGAGCAAATATATAATTAACGGAAAGATTAACCAATTTATTTATTAATTAAAATCAAAAAAAAGACTGCAGAAATTGCAGTCTTCTTTTTTTATACGTAAATTATTATGCCAAAACAGTTTTCAAATCAGCATTCATGCTTCTTACAGCCTCTGCACTTTTTGCAAAAGCAGCTTTTTCAGCATCATTTAATTTAATATCAACAATTTGTTCAATTCCATTTTTACCTATAATACAAGGTACACCTATACAAATATCACTTTGACCGTATTCACCATCCAACATAACCGAACAAGCAATCATTTTCTTTTGGTCATTCAAAATACTATCTACCAAATAAGCAACAGAAGCTCCAGGCGCATACCAAGCTGAAGTTCCCAACAAACCTGTTAATGTAGCACCACCTACCATAGTGGCAGCCGCAACTTTTTCCAACTCTTCTTGAGACAAGAATTCAGAAACTGGAATACCATTATAAGCAGCCAATCTTGTCAAGGGAATCATTGTAGTATCACCATGCCCACCAATAACCATAGCAGAAATATCATTAGATGGCCTATCCAATGCTTTAGACAAATAATATCTAAAACGGGAACTATCTAAAGCTCCACCCATTCCGATAATTCTATTTTTTGGTAATCCAGTAGCTTTCAATGCCAAATAAGTCATTGTATCCATTGGATTAGACACTACTACAACAATACAATTTGGTGAATGTGCCAATACATTCTCTGCAACAGTTTTAACAATTCCAGCATTGATTCCAATTAACTCTTCTCTTGTCATTCCTGGTTTTCTAGGAATTCCTGAAGTAATCACAACTACATCGCTGTTTGCTGTTTTAGAATAATCATTAGTAACTCCTGAAACATTAGTATTAAAACCAGTATTTGTAGCACATTGCATGATATCCATAGCTTTACCCTCGGCAAAACCTTCTCTAATATCCAATAATACTACTTCACTTGCAATTCCTCTATAAGAAATTGAATCTGCACAGGATGCTCCCACATTCCCTGCTCCTACAATGGTAACTTTCATTTTTATTTGTTTTTTTTATTAATTTCAAACCAAAAAAGAAAAATACAGTTACTCTAAAAACTACGCATCGATATTTGCGTAAACTGCATTTTTCTCGATAAACTCTCTTCTTGGCGGCACTTCATCTCCCATTAACATAGAGAAAACTCTATCCGCTTCTACCAAACTATCTATTGTAACCTGTCTTAATGTTCTGAAACCTGGATCCATCGTAGTTTCCCACAATTGCTCCGCGTTCATCTCTCCAAGACCTTTATAACGCTGAATCGCTGCACTTCCACCCATTCTTTCATTTGCTTGATCACGTTGAACATCTGTCCAGGCATATTCTTTCTTATTTCCTTTTTTAACCAAATACAAAGGAGGAGCCGCAATATAAACGTGTCCTTCTTCAATAAGCTCTTTCATGAAACGGAAAAAGAAAGTCAAAATTAAAGTAGCAATATGACTACCATCCACATCGGCATCACACATGATGATTACTTTATGGTAACGCAATTTCGATATATTCAAAGCCTTGCTATCTTCTTCTGTTCCAACAGTTACTCCAAGTGCCGTAAAAATATTTCGAATCTCTTCATTTTCAAATACTTTGTGGTGCATTGCTTTTTCTACATTCAGAATCTTACCTCTCAAAGGCAAAATTGCCTGAAAAGCACGGTCACGACCTTGTTTTGCCGTTCCCCCTGCCGAATCTCCCTCGACAAGATATACTTCACATTTCGCTGGATCTTGCTCAGAACAATCTGATAATTTTCCTGGCAATCCACCGCCACCCATAACGGTTTTACGTTGTACCATTTCACGAGCTTTTTTGGCTGCATGACGTGCTTGGGCTGCAAGTATTACTTTTTGAACTATAATTCGAGCATCATTTGGATTTTCTTCCAAATAATTTTCAATCATTTCGCTCACCGCCTGACTTACCGGAGAAACTACTTCACGGTTTCCAAGCTTAGTTTTAGTTTGACCCTCAAATTGAGGTTCAGCCACTTTTACCGAAATAATTGCAGTAAGACCTTCACGAAAATCATCTCCAGCGATATCAAACTTCAATTTATCCAACATTCCGGAAGCATCTGCATATTTCTTCAATGATCTCGTAAGACCCGTTCTAAAACCTTGCAGGTGCGTTCCTCCTTCGTGTGTATTAATATTATTTACATAAGAAAAAATATTCTCAGAGTAACTTGTGTTATAAATCAAAGCCACTTCTACAGGAATTTCTCCTTTTTCGTTATCCATAGAAATTACGTGTGCAATAATTGGCTCGCGATTTCCATCTAAATATCGAATATATTCTTTTAATCCTTCAGAAGAATGAAAAATTTCTGAAACAAAATTTCCGTCTTTATCTTTTTCTCTTTTGTCTGTAAAAGTAATAGTGATTCCTTTATTCAAAAAGGACAACTCACGCATACGAGCAGACAAAGTATCATATGAATACTCAATTGTTTGGGTAAATATCGAAGGATCCGGATAAAAAGTAACGATTGTACCTCTTTTGGTAGTTTCTCCAATTTGTTTTACCGGGTAAAGCGCTTTTCCTTTTTCGTATTCCTGCTCGTATACTTTTCCGTCACTGCTATGAACCGTTGCTCTTAAATGATTTGACAATGCATTTACAACAGAAACTCCAACACCGTGAAGACCTCCAGAAACTTTATAAGAATCTTTATCAAATTTACCTCCTGCACCAATTTTGGTCATTACAACCTCTAATGCAGAAACACCTTCTTTTTTGTGAATACCGACTGGAATTCCACGCCCATTGTCTTCTACAGTAATTGATCCATCTTCATTGATATCAACTCGTATAGTATCACAATGGCCTCCCATTGCCTCATCGATGGAGTTATCTACTACTTCATAAACTAAATGATGTAACCCTCTTACACCTACATCTCCAATGTACATTGATGGACGCATTCTCACGTGCTCCATTCCCTCTAAAGCTTGGATACTGTCTGCTGAATAATTGTCCTTCTTGATTTCTTCGCTCATATTAATTTAATCTAAAAAAAATGTGTTTTTCGTCTAACAAGCAAATATATAAAAATGTAATCTATATAAGCGTTTTATTCCAATTATAAGAGGCTAAGTTATTAACAAAAGATGTCAATTTCAATGATATAAATCAGTTTTAATGGCATTATCAAAAATTCAGTTTCAATATCAATAACAATGGCAAAAATCAATAGCAATAACAATAAAAAAAAGACAAGGATAATGACAATGAATATCCAATAAATTGTATCCAAAAGGGTTTTAAGCAAAATATTAAACCTTTCTAATCAACAGTATTCCTGCCATCATTCCTAACCTTTTGATACCCTTAAAAACAGCGGAATTCACAAGGCTTATCTCTTCTGTCGGGACTAAAAAAGCAAAATCAGGAACACTTGGAAGCAATAATCTAGTATATTTTTTTTTAAACAAACGCAAAAACAACAATTTCAATGGCAATGAAAAAAATCAATAGCAATCACAATTAAAAAATATTATAAAATACAAGTTTCCAAAACGAACATTTAAAATGCTGTCTTGGAAACTTTATAAATTGAGCAATTCCTATTTCAAATTGCCATTGATATTGTTATTGAAATTACTATTTAATAATTCTCACATTCATTTCCTCTACCTTTTTATCAGATAGAAGCGATGGCGCTCCGAATAAAAGATCTTCGCTAGTTCCGGTCTTTGGGAAGGCCATTACTTCCCTAATAGATGCTTTTTTCTCTAAAATCATCATTAAACGATCAATACCCCAAGCAATTCCTCCGTGTGGCGGTGCTCCGTATTGGAAAGCTTTATGCATCGTTCCCACACTTTTTATCATTTCTTCTTTATTGTAACCCATATTTCTATAAGTAGCTTCCAGAATTTCAGATTTATGGGCACGAACTGATCCTCCTCCAATTTCGTAACCGTTTAAGATTATATCGTATTGTTGCGCGATAATTGTTCCAATTTCATTGTCATCGCCTTTCATATGCTTTTCTAAATCATAAATCGCAGGCATTGAGAACGGATTATGCGTAAAGGTCCATCTTCCTTCATCTGTTCTTTCAAACATCGGGAAATCAACAACCCAAGCCGGACATAATTCCTTCGGATTAATTAAGTGCAATATTTTACCCATTTCTTGACGAACAGCATCCAAAGCTTTGTTGGCAGTGGCGTAATCTGCTGCTGAAAAGAAAACAATATCCCCCACTTGTGCGTCAGTTGCTTTTATAATTCCTGCTGCAATATCTTCGCCTAAAAACTTAATAATCGGTGACTGAAGTTCATCTTCATTTACAATAATATAAGCCAATCCGCCTAAGCCGTGCTGCTGAGCAATAGCCGTAAGGTTTTCGATTTGACCTTTAGACATACGCTTATTTCCTTGCTCTTTGGCCGAAACCTTGATACATTTTACAATTCCGCCATCTTCAATAGGTTTGCTAAATACTTGAAAAGTAGTATCTTTTACAATGCCGGTAATGTCTTGCATTTTCAATCCGTAACGCAAATCTGGTCTGTCACAGCCATAGAAATCCATAGCATCTTTGTATGTAATAACTTCAAACGGACGCAAAATCCACTTGTTACCATATATCTTTTTAACTACTTCATTAAACATTTTTGTGTTTAAATCTATAATCTGCTGCATACTTGAATAGGCCATTTCCATATCCAATTGCGTAAATTCCGGCTGACGATCTCCACGAGAATCTTCATCTCTAAAACAACGCGCAATTTGAAAATACTTTTCATAACCGCTCACCATTAACATTTGTTTGAACTGCTGAGGCGCTTGTGGCAATGTATAAAAGAAACCTGCTTGTTTACGTGTAGGAACAATAAATTCACGTGCTCCTTCATCGGTTCCCGCACTTAAAATTGGGGTTTCAATTTCTAAGAACTCTTCTTCATCTAAAATGTCACGCAATAATTTAATTACTTTATGACGGTTTACGATTGCTCTCCTAACCTCTTCATTTCTGTGATCCAAGAACTTGTATTGAAAACGAATTGCCTCGTTCGTTTTGGCAGCTCTTTTAATTTCAAAAGGCAAGGTTTTGGATAAGTTTAAAATCTCTAATACCGAAGTTTCCAATTCAATTTTACCTGTACGCAAACCTGCATTATAATCATCTTCATTACGGCCTACCACTTTACCAGTAACAGAAATTACCGATTCCGGTTTTAATTTCACCAACTCATCTATATTAGGAAATGATTCTCTACTAATTCGTACTTGAAAAATCTCATAACTGGAATCACGTAAATCAATAAACATCAATTCACCATGGTCACGAACACTGGCAACCCAACCGGACAATATCACTTCTTGTTGGATATTTTCTTCGGATAATTGTGAAATTTTATGCGTTCTATAAATATCTTTTATAATAATAGGAATTTCAGGAAGCGATTCTTCTTGACTTTCTTTATTCTCTACAACTGTTTCTTTGGAAACTTTTTCAGATGCTTCTTTCTTTTCTAAAATAGCAGCAGCTCCTAATTTATCTAAAATAATTTGACGAATTACTTTCCCATTCGCTCCTTTTCCAATAACTCCTAAAACTTTACCAACCAAAATACCAGCTTTCCCTTGGTCCCCAGCTTTAATATCATTGGCAACAGCCTCATTTTCTGAAATTACAGTAGTTATAACCTCTTGAATTGTATCTTCAGAAATGGTATTGTCTTCAAAATACTTATTGTAATCAAAAGTTCTGTCTTTTAAATAAGCTGTTATTGCATTTTGAACCAAAACCGCAGTGATTTTTTCGGCCTTGAATAATTTAAAAATATCCGTTAAATGGGCAATACTATGGATTTCAGTATAATCTTCTGCCTTAATATTGTTTGCCAAAGTTTTGGCAACAAATGAAGGATCTTTGATTTCATTATTTATTTCCACAAATGTTTGTGAACGCAATTTATCTGCTGTGAAAAATTTAGCGTCTTGTGGCAAAACACCTCCATTAATTAAAATAGATTCTACTGCATAAGGCAAAGCACTTGTATCTACCTTAATCGCTTCAATTTCGGCTTTAATATTTACAAAAGGCAAATCTGGCTCAGAAATAAAACGGTAATCCGCTTCAAATTCTTTTTTACGCATTACTTTGGTCTGCTTTAAATCGGCATCCCATAATACAGTTGTTTGATCAGGTCGAAACTCTTTGTGCTCTATAAAATAATTGAACTGTTTTTCCACTTCTTCCTTCAAAGCTTCCACCATAAACTTAAACGAGTTCAAGTTTTTGATTTCCGTTCTTGGATTTAATTCATAACTGTGTTTTTTTCGCAAAGACACAGAAACATCCGATTTAAATTCTCCTTTCTCCAAATTCGCTTCAGAGATTCCCAAGTTTTGAACTATACGTTGAATGTATTGTGCATAAGTTGAAGCGTCTTCAATATTTCTAATACAAGGTTCCGTAACAATTTCAATCAACGGAACACCTGCTTTATTAAAATCAACTAACGAAATTTTCTTTTCGTGCATCAATTTTGCAGCATCTTCTTCAATATGAACCTGAGTTAAATTTACGGTAAATTGAGAACCATCATTTCTATAACAAGAAACTTGTCCATCAGGAATTATTGGATTGTGAAATTGCGTTATCTGAATATTTTTTGGATTGTCTGGGTATTCGTAATGTTTTCTATCCCAAGATATCACTTCATTACTAAATGACGAACCTACAGCTTTTCCAAAATAAATTGCCTTTGTAATCGCTTCTTTGTTTAAAGCAGGTAAAACGCCCATTTGCCCAGTACAAACCGAACATATATTTTCGTTAGGTGTTTCTATTTCTTGATTTGGACAAGAACAAAACAACTTGGTTTTGGTATTCAATCGAACGTGTGTTTCCAGTCCAATTACCAATTCTAAATCGTGGGCTTTTATAGCCGCAGTTAATTGCTCCAATTCCATTATATTGTATCTTTTAAGAAGTTAGCAAACTTCAACACTAATTCATCACTATTTTTTGCTGCAGTAATTTGCAATCCTGTGCTTGTTCCTTGTGGCACGGTCAAAGTTGGTAATTGTCCCAAACTAAAGCCAACTGTGTAAGCATCAGACAAATACATCGCCAAAGGATCTTTCAAACTGTCTCCAATTTTAGGAGGAGTACTTGGTGTAACTGGCGATAAAATAATATCCACTTCTTGAAAATCTTTACTGAAGTTTTCAGAAATCTGATCTCTTAAAGCCAATCCTTTCAAATATATTTCATCAGAGAAACCTTGAGACAACACTTGGTTTCCTCCCACAATTCTACGTTTTGTTTCTTCTGAAAAATTTTCAGATCGAGTCACTGCATAAGTTTCAATTAAATTTTCAGCTTCAATACGGTTACCATAATTTGTTCCGTCTAAACGAGACAAATTCGAAGCTGTTTCAGCCATTGCTAATGTATAGTAAGTCGAAACCAAAATATCCGATTTGAAAAAATCCAATTCTTTTACTTCAATTCCTTTGGCTTTTATTTTTTCGATACTTGCTAAAAAATCAGATTTTATTTGAGCATCAATAGCATCACTTTCAATAAAATTTTTAAAATACCCTATTGTTTTTACGCTTGAAGTTGCAATCGCATCTTCACTAATTTCATTTGAAGTAATTGAAGTTTGATCTTTTGGATCTTTTCCGCTCATTACGTTCAAGACAATTCGAATGTCTTCAATTGATTTAGCCAATGGGCCAACACAATCCGTAGAAGATGCATAAGCCATAAGCCCGTATCTGGAAATCCTTCCGTAAGTTGGTTTAAAACCATAAATATGATTGTACCCGGCAGGCTGACGAATTGAACCTCCAGTATCTCCACCAATAGAAAAAACAGTATATTCTTTTGCAACGTTGACAGCAGATCCACCGCTTGAACCTCCAGCAACTAATGTTGGATCGATAGCGTTTTTTACAGCACCAAAAATAGTGTTTTCGCTAGAAGATCCGTGACCAAAACTATCACAGTTTTCTTTTACCAATGGTATAGCGCCCGCATCCAATAATTTCTGAATTGCAGTTGCAGTGTAAGGAGATTTATAATTTTTTAACAACTCAGAACTTGCAGTAGCGTAAGTTCCTTGCAACATATATACATCTTTAATTCCAAAAGGAATTCCTTCTAACAAACCTATTTCTTCTCCGTTTGCAATTTTAGCATCTACTTTAGCAGCTAATTCCAAAGCCAAAGCATCTAATAAAGAATTTACTGAATTATAAGTATTTTGTTTAAGTAAGTCTAATTTTTCTTGTACCAAAGCCGTACAAGTTATTTGTTTTGACACCAGTTGTTGGTGTATTTTTTTTATTTGAGAATCCATTTTTTTATCCTTCTATAACTTTAGCAACTACTAAAAAACCATTTTTCTTGTTCGGGAAGTTTTCCAAAATTATTTGTTTCTCAATAGCCGAACTCTCTATCACAACATCTTCTCTTAAATTATTTACAGACACACAATTACGATTGACATTATTTGCAGCATTATTATTTGTTGGAATTGCATTTTTGATTACATCAAATAATTGGTTCACGCTCTCTGAGGGCTGTGCTCCTTTAATACTCGACAATATGTCGACTGTCATTGTTTTGCTCATAATTTCATTTAGTTTTAAAGTCAAACTTTTAAGGTGGCGAATTTACAAAAGTTTTATTAGGGAATCATGTTTATTTTAATGATTTCAACTGTTCTCAACATAAAAGAACAACATTTTAACATTATGTTAAATTTAATTACAATATGTAACAGTATTTCAAAATAGTTTAGGCAGAATAGAGAATTTCGCAAAACTGCAAAAGAATCAAATCCGTTTTTTGAGTTATAAATTGTGATTTTTTTACTTTTTGCCAAAAAAAATTATTTCACTTTCTCCCCTTTCAAAAACACTTGTGTAGGTATTAATTTAACCATTTGATTTTCTTCAACTTTCATCAAATCCTGATCAAACATTACAAAATCGGCCCATTTACCCGCTTCAAGACTTCCTTTTTCTTTTTCTTCAAAATTAGAAAAAGCAGCCCAAATCGTCATTCCTCTCAACGTTTCTTCCCTTGTCAAAGCATTTTCCATTTGAAAACCAGCCTTTGGATAGTTCTTAATGTCTTTTCTTGCAACAGCAGCATGAAAAGTAAGCATTGGATTTACTTCTTCAACAGGAAAATCTGTACCCAAAGCAACTATTCCTGCTTTTTTAAGTAATTTTTTATAAGCATAGGCATTTTTCAATCGTTCGTTACCCAATCTTTCACCTGCCCAATACATATCAGATGTGGCATGAGTAGGTTGCACTGAAGGAATTATTCCAGTCGCGAAATAATCAAAATCGGCTTCTTGAATCACTTGTGCATGTTCAATTTTCCATCTTCTGTCTTTTTTACCAGTCAATGCTTCTTTGTATATTTTCAACAAAACGGTATTTGCAGAATCTCCAATAGCATGTGAATTCAACTGAAAAGGAGAACTGCCAATTTGTTTGGCTACATTTTTTAATTCTTCCACAGAAGAAAGCAACGTACCATATTGTTTCGGACTATCCGAATAAGGTTTATGCAAACAGGCGCCACGAGAACCCAATGCACCATCTCCATACATCTTAAAAGAACATACATTTAAGTTATTGGTTTTGCAAATTCCTTTTTTCAAGTACAAATCGATATTCTTCTGATTTGCCGTAATCATCGCATACACATTAATTTTCATAGCTTTTGCTTTTTGCAAGCTATCCATCAAATTAATGACATCCGGATCTAAACCAGCATCATTGACTGTTGTCAACCCATATTGAAACATCACTTTTTCGGCGTCTAATAATCCAGCGATTTGTTTTTTTCGATTTGGTTTAGGTATTATTTTGAAAACCAACTCCATTGGATTATCAATTAAAATCCCATTAGGTTCACCATTTTCCAAAACTATTTCTCCACCAGAGACTTTTGTCGATTTTGAGATTCCTGCCAATTTCAAAGCCAAACTATTTACAACAATTGCGTGACCATCTATACGATTTAAAACTACCGGAATATTTGGAAAAACTACATCTAAATCTTCTTTCGTTGGAAATTTAGCTACTTGCCAATCATTTTGATCCCATCCATTTCCAATAATAAACGTAGATTTTCTTTCTTTTTGATATTTCTTGATTCTATCAATTACTTCAGTCATACTTTTGGTTCCCCGTAAATCGACTTCTTGCAGACTCAGTCCATAACTATAAAAATGACAATGGGCATCATACAACCCTGGATAAACAAATTTCCCTTTTGCATCAATAGTATTTTTGGAATCATAAGAATTTGCTATTTCATCATTGGAACCAATAGCCACAATTTTACCAGATTGAATCGCCATAGCCGAGGCTTTACCAAAATCTTTATTTACGGTATAAATATTGGCATTCGCAACAATAGTATCTACAGCAATCTTATTTTTTTGATTACACGAAACCAATAAAATCAATGAAAGCAGAAAAGAAATTTTCTTCATAATAAACAGTTTAGTTATTGGAGCTAATATAAAAAAAAGAGCTCCAATAAACTGTAAATTACAGAATGAATTGTTTAAAAGAAAAAACTATAAAATTTCTTGTATTGTGTATTTGGTGGTATTAATCTCAAAAGCAAATCCAACTTTATTTCCCATCAATTTATTTCCAAGCGGGGATTGTGGAGATAAAGCAATAATATTAATACCGTCAACGTTGATTTTTGGAAGAGCAAGACTTAAGTACAAATAAATCCCATTGGCTTTTACTAGACTTCCCAGAATAATAGTTTCTGCTACAACCGAAGAATCTAATTTATCCAAAACGCTTTTTTGAGTCAATACTTCTTTGAGTTTCGTATTGAGTTTTTCCTGTTCAATATGCATCATAGACAAAGCCGTCTCATGCTTATCACCTGCCGAACCTTTGGCATCATTTTTAGAATCTTCGGTCAAAGCCGCAATCATGTCCCTGAAAGCATCTATTCTATCTTGAACTAATTGATGGTAACGATGGTATATTTTTTGTTTGAAAGTCATTTATTAGACTACTTAGATTTTTAGATTCTTAGATTTTTTTTAAAAATCAAATTTATAATTCCCTCCCAACATCACTTGAAAACCTTGAACTGGATAATTCAACCATTTTTGGTATCCATTATTCATAATGTTATTGGCTTTTAAAAAAGTAGTAAATCGTTCACTGTATTTGAATCGAATATTCGCATTCAAATCGAAATAACCATCCAATGTGATTGGTCCCGGAGCAGTAACATAAACTATATCGGTATTTAGTTGCTGGTCCTTACGTTCACCTACATAAAACAAATTTATACCAGCAAACCATTTTTCGGTAACCATAAAATCAACTTTGGAATTGAATTGAAGTTCTGGTAAATTCCAAGCTTCTCCTTGTATTTTATTGGAATAACTATTAATAGTTACATCAGCTTCTACTGTAACACCTTTGGCTAAATCCGCTTTAATTTCTCCGTAAAGACGTATGGTTTTCATATCATCATAAATTACTTGAAATGAATTCCCAAAAGCATAATTGGCATTTGTATTCTTTTCATTGTAGTCATTGCTTTTAAACAACGCTTTGTTTTCATCATATATGTATGAAGCTTTTACATCATAACTCACAGTGCTGGCCAATTTTCCCTTTAAACCTGCGTGAACATCATACAACTCATTGGTTGGCTTAATCTCCAATGTAGGAGAAACAAAAGGATTCGCGTCAACAAAATCTTTATAGGTATTTTGTTGCAAGTTCCCAATTGCACTTGTATAAAATATCATCAAATCACCCACAACATTATAAGAAGCCGTTACCGATGGATAAACATAAAACTTATTGCTCGTGTTATTCTTACCCATACTATAAACCAAGCCAGCTCCAATGTCGATTGTCCAATCGTCTCTTTTCATAACAAAACTTGGCACTATTCCTAAATTTGTAAAGCCGTATTTAATATCTGCTGTATTTGTTCCTGAATAATCTTTCTTAAAACTACCATCAACATAATCAACAAACACTTTGGTTTTTATTGCTTCATCCAAAACATCAAACTTAAAAGTTGGTGCTAATAAAAATCGATTCTCCGCCGAACTGTACGCATCCGAAAAGTGAGTAAGTTCTAGTTTAACATCTTTCAAAAGGGCTTCTTCAAAAACCAGTGAACCACCAGCCGTGATTGTATTGTAAGATTGTTGTGGATTAATACCATTAACCAAAGCCATACTTTCTGGAAGAGTTAATGTATTTCCAAAATCGGCAGGCAGCCCATACCAATTATAAATTTGATTCTGGTATCCTAGTTTTACATTCCAAGCCATTTCCTGCTCATTTGACCCATAAATCAAATCAATTTTGGTATCATAATAAAAGTCGTCCAAAGTAATCTCTTTTATTCCTCCCTGCGAAGAATTATGACGAAACATTCCTCCTATATATTCATTATTATTAAGATCTTCATTCACATACAATTCGGCATTCAAAGAACCATAATTTCCAATTCCGAAAGTTGCATAATTTTTAAACAAACGTTCTTGCTTTGCTTTCTCAACTCCTTGTGCATTTCCTTTGGAAGGAGAAAAAGTTGAAGCCACGGGAAAAGGCAAAATCGAATATTTCACAATTTCTTTTTTAGCATTTTCATCATTTGTAATCACTGGAACTTCATTTACTTTGAAAGCATCAGAGATTGTTGGCGTATATGGCTTAACCACATTTACCACTTCTGTCCCAATATTGTCATTTTTATCTTTTTTGTCTTGTGCAAAAGATAATTGTGAAAAAAACAAGAGTAAAACCCCCATCGTAATCCTCCCCTCAATTGAGAACATTGATTGTTTATTTATGAATGCTTTTATGTTTTTGATTATCATCTTTGCTGTTTTTTCTATCTCTGTTTTCTAATTTCTGCCTTCTTTATTCTGCCTTCTTTATTCTGCCTTCTCCTTTACACTTCCCATTCACCTTTTGCAATGAATTGTGTTTTCCCTCCAATTTTAATATCAAAATTATCTCCAGACAATTCCCCGTCAAAATAAATTCTTGAAGGACGATTGATAAAATCTCCTTGATGGTTGATTGTTTTAATTTCTGGCGAATGGTATTTCAAAAGAAAAGCCTGCAGACAAGTACTCGCACTTCCTGTCCCTGCATCTTCAACCAATTGATTATTTTCGATACAAAACATTCTGCTGTAAAGTTCTCCTTTATCAAAACAATACAAATACAGCGCTCTATGATTTGTTTTACAATGCCATTGCAACCACTCATTCATTTCACCCAAATCAAAACGTACACTTTCTAAAGCCTTTATACTACTCAAGGGAACAATCACAAACGCACTTCCTGTAGTTACTTCCTGAATGGGTAATTTATCCTCAAAATCTGCACTAGTTAAATTACTAAAAGACAAAATATCTGATTTTGCGAAAATATCTAAAAAACGAGGTTGTGCCGCCTGTAACCAAACCAAATCACCTGTTTGTTGAATCGGAATTTCACCAATTGGCACCGATAATTTAAAATTTCGAGGATTCGTCTCCACTATTTTATTCATCAAAACCCAAGATGTCCCTATAACTGGATGGCCTGCAAACTGCATTTCGTGTTCTGCTGTAAAAATTCGAATTGCGGCACTATTATTTTCTGGTTCAATCTTGGTAATAAAAGTGCTTTCGGCAAAGTTAATTTCCCGTGCAATTTTCTGCATTTCTTCGGTATTCAAACCTTCCGCTTCCAAGAAAACGGCCAGTTGATTTCCGGCATATTTTTCCTCTGCAAAAACATCTACTATATAAAAAGGTAATGTCATTCAGCTTTTCTATTTAGTTATTGATGAATTTGTTTTGGCTTCTTCAGTTTTTATTCTGTTCAATTCCGTTTTAGCTTCTTCAACCACATCGGAATAGTCAGTGAAATTTTCAATCACATTATCCAAAACATAGGTCGCTTGATAACTGTCTTTTAAACCATAATAGTTCTTCGCCATTAGAACCAAGCCTTTGGCTCCAAAATAACGGTAACTAGAATAATTTTTGGCTAATTTTTGAATAGCCGCATTTGAAATCTCAAACTTTCCTTCTTTATTTTTAAAATAAGCATCATAATACAACGCTTCCGCAGCCAGTTCTCCTTTGCTCACACTTAGTAATTTTGCGTAAGCAGTTTTAGCTTTGGCTTCATCACCAGATTGCATAGCAGAACGGGCAACGATGATTTGGGCATCACTTTTTACATTTTCCTCCGCTTTTGGATTCGCCAACACCTTGTCGGCATAAACCACTGAATTTGGATAATCCTTTGTTTCATAATAACATTTCATCAAATTCGCTTGCGCAAAAGTCTTATTCTGTGGAAAATCTGCTTCTTTTTCTATACGAACCAAAACCGGAATTCCTTTATCACAATTTTTATCTTTCAAAAATATTTGCGCTAATCGAACCAAAGACTGCTCAGTATATTCACATCTAGGCTGTCTTATCACATACTCATAATTAGGGACCGATTTACTTTCTGAACCTTCAGCGTAAAGCAATTGTGCCAATTGAAAATTGGCCTTCAGGATATTTACACCATTCGGAAATTTGGCGACATAACTGCTGTATCCTGAAATTGCTTGTTTATTATTTCCTTGCCCTAACTGTTTCTCGGCAGCCTCAAAAGTATCATTATCCAATTCCAAATCGGTCACCGCAACAAAATCTAATGTGCGTACCCAAGTGGCATATTCATCCACTTTTCCGTTATCAACATAGATCAATCTGGCAGTAGAAACCGCTTCGTAAGCTTCGGGAGTTTTAGGGAAATCAGAAGCCACTTTTTTAAATTTGGTTAAAGCCAAATCATCTCGATCCGAATTATAATAAACCAAACCTTGACGCAAAACTGCCCTTGATGTATACGAACTGTTTTTGAAAGTTGTCACTAATTTATCATAGGTTTTTATGGCCAAATCCTGTTTGTTTTCGGCAACATAAGTATTCCCTAATTCAAACAAAGCGTCATCTTGGTAATCTGATTTTGGATATAATGTCAAAAACGCATTGAGTTCTTCTATCTTTTTACTGTTTTTCGAAAGAAATCCATAACAAAGCGCTTTTTGGAAATAAGCATAATCAGCATCAACACTTTTGGATTCTATTACCTTAATATAAGCATCCAATGCTGATTGGTATTTCGTTGTTACGAATCTACAGTCGGCAAGACGTAAATAAGAATCATTCAAACGAAATTTATCCGCTTTATTATTGTCGATTTGGTTTTGGAAAGAATTCCCGGCAGCTTCGTATTCTTTCAACTTAAAATTAGCGTAAGCTATATTGTAATTTACGTTTTTAAACTCAACTGTTTCTTTGGCTTTTGCCAAATCCGAGAATTGCTGATAACTCAACAAGGCTTCTTTGTAGTCTTCTAAATTATATTCGGATTCCGCTTTCCAAAAAGTGGCACGTGCAGTTATAAGGGCATCCTTTTGTTCTTTTACTGCTTTTTCAAACATCGACAAAGATTCGGAATAATTCCCTTCGTTATATAATTCCAATCCTCTATAAAAAACTACTTTTTGATAGGCAATTCTATTTTCTGGAGTTTTGTTTTTCTCCAATAAAACCAATGCTTCTTTGTAGTTTTTGGATGAAATATAAGAATCAATCAACAGTTTTTCTATAACATCATTATTTGGATTCGTTGGGTATTTATTGATAAAACCCAATAAAACTTCAGGAACACTTTGGTACGAATTCCCAATTTCATAGCTCAATTTGGCATAATTAAAACTGGCATCTTCCTGCAATTTTAAATTAAAATTCATTTCGGAAGCATTCTTAAAAGCATTCAAAGCTTGTTGCTTTTTATTAGATTCCAAGTAACTTTCTCCCAAATGGTAATAAGCATTTTGGGCTATGAAATCGTTTCCATCAATAATTTTGTTGAATTGCGAAATGGCATTTTCATAATCCTTTTGTACATAATAGGCATAACCCAATTGGTAGAAATCGGTATTATTCCATTTCCCTTTTTTGCCTTTATATCCAACCAAATAAGGGATCGCTTTATCGTATTGTTTTAAATTAAAATAGCTTTCTCCAATAATTTTATTCAATTCTGATTTTTCTTCAGGAGTAGAATTCGGCATTGCTTTGATTCCTAAATCGATAGCTTTTTGAAAATCCCCCGATTTGAAACTCATATCCGATTTGTAGTACGATAATTTTTCGGCATACTTTTCATTGCCCGAAACTTGGTCAAATTGTTTATTAGCCTCTACATAATCATCAGACTCATAAGCCATAAAACCCATGTAATATTTGCTCTGAGTACCGTATTCATCAGTATTGGCTACTTTACTAAAATATTTTTGGGCTTCTTTTGTTTTTTTGGAATCAAAATAAGCATATCCTTTTTGAAAATTATACTTGTTGCGTTCACTGTCTTTCAGGACACTTTCATCTACCCTATTAAACCATAGCAAAGCTTCTTTAAAATCCCTGTGATCGTAATAATAATACGCAACATCAATAAAGGCTTGATTTTGCTTACGGCTTGCTGGATATTCTTCAACGAAACGATTAATCAATTCTTCAGCATTATCCTGATCGGTACGAATGGTACAATTCGCAATGTAATAAGCACAATCTGATTGCAAACCTTCGGTCGTGGCAACAGCCTGAACATTCTTAAAAATGATTTGCGCTGAAGCATATTGTTTGTCCTCATATAAAGAGAGTGCTTTATCGAAGTCTTTTAATGGGTAAGTGTAAATGGTCGATTCTTGTGAATAAAGGGACGTTATTTGAACAGTAAAAAGGAATAAAAAAAGTCCGGGAAGTTTACGCATTGTTGTTTTTATTTAATGTTCAAATATATTTAATCTGATTCTATAACGAAAGGCTGACAGCTTTTATTATAAACTATTTTTAAACGGATTCCACATCCTCTGCCTAACTCCAAAGGAGAGTGGAGCTTGAATTGGAATTTGAAATTTAATTTTTGCATTTTACTTTTGTATTTGGATTTTATCTTTTTACTTTTACCCAATAAACAAATTCTATTATGTCACAATCAGTACTGTCTTTAAAAAACGTAAACATATACCAAGAAGGAAAAATTATTTTATCTGATGTTAATTTAGAGGTCAATCACGGCGAATTTATTTACATCATTGGAAAAACAGGTTCTGGAAAGAGTAGTTTGTTAAAAACATTATATGCCGATTTGCCATTATTAGAAGGCGAAGGCAAGATTGTAGAATTTGATTTGGCCACTTTAAAAGAAGATGATATCCCGTTTTTGAGAAGAAAATTTGGTATTGTTTTTCAAGATTTTAAATTACTACCAGATCGTTCTGTAAAAGACAACATGCTTTTTGTTTTGAAAGCAACTGGTTGGACGGATACAAAAGAAATGGATGCCAAAATAAACGAAGTACTTGACAAAGTAAACATGAAAGACTTTGCAAGCAAAATGCCTCACCAACTCTCTGGCGGAGAACAGCAACGAATAGCTATCGCAAGAGCATTATTGAATGATCCAGAATTTATTCTTGCCGATGAGCCAACAGGGAATTTAGACCCGCAAACCAGTATTGAAGTTCTTGAAGTTTTAAGAAAAATCAATGCCAATGGCAAAACAGTTATTATGGCTACGCATGATTATGCTTTGTTAATGAAATTCCCTAGCAAAACCTTAAAATGTGAGGATGCCACCATTTTTGAAGTGGTACAAAGAACGGTGTAATGTTATCAATTCTTATCCCTGTATATAATTACAATACATTTCCACTAGTTTTAGAATTACACAAGCAATGTTTGAATTGTGGAATTGAGTTTGAGATTTTATGTCAGGATGATGCTTCAGGCTTAAATTGGAATACCGAAAACCAAAAAATAAACTCTTTAAATAACTGTTCCTTTTTTATTAATAATTCCAACCTCGGAAGAGGCGAGAACATTAATTCATTAGTAAAACAATCGAAATACAGTTTGTTGCTTATAATGGATTGCGATACTTTTCCAACCCAGAATAATTTTATTCAAAAATATTGCGAAGTCATTCCGAATACATCAGTCGTATTTGGAGGTATTCGATACGAAAAAAAAACACCTCGCAAAGAGCAACTTTTACGTTGGGTTTACGGAAATAAAAGGGAATCTCTTTCACTTGAAAGCAGGAATAAAAATCCTATTTTCAATGCACTGACTTCCAATTTATTGATCAAAAAAAAAATTTTAGAACAAAACCCTTTTGATCTAACCATTACAAAATATGGCTATGAAGATTTGTGTTTTCTCTCGGTATTAAAAACAAAAAGCATTAAGGTTTCTCATATTGATAATCCAACCTATCACTTGAATTTAGAGACTTCAGTTATTTTTTTAGACAAAACAAGAACAGCTATTAAAAACCTAGTTTACATTATCAATTCAGGTAAATTCCCAAATATCGAGAGCAAAATCAATTCGGTTTATATTATTTTAAAAAAGTTAAGACTCGTTGCAATAACGACTTGCATTTTCAACAAAACAGAATCAGCGATGATTTCTAATTTACTTTCCAATACCCCTTCCCTTTTTCTATTTGACCTTTATAAATTGGGCTACTATTGTAATATTCAATCCAAATAATTATTATTTTACCAAACTCTCAAAAAGAGCTTTCCATTGTTGCATTATGCATTCTAAATCATACTTCTTTACACTCTCTTGAGCATTTTTACCCATTTGCATTCTCAAATTTTCATCTTCAATAAGTAACTTCAGTTTTTGAACAAATGAATCTGCATTTCCATCTTCAATCAAAAAACCATTTTCTCCATCATTTATAATTGCTCTTGGGCCAATTGGACAATCATAAGCTATACAAGGCAAACCAGAAGCCATCGCCTCAAGCAATACCATTGGAAAACATTCGGAACGAGAAGTCATAACATACAAAGATGAAGACAAGTATTTTTCTGAAATATTTTTTACGGGTTCCTTTAATTTTACATTGAATTCCATTCCCAACTCTAGAACTACAGATCTTAAATGCGCTACCGAATCTCCATAAATATCTAATATCCAATCGGGGTGTTCCGCGACCACTTTTTGCCAAACAATCAGTAATCGATCCAGTCCTTTTTCATAAGAATTCCGAGCAACCGCGATTACTTTTTTTGGTTTTAAATTTGATATGTTTTCGTTTTGGATCCAAGATGGATTTGGAATTACCAAACCGTTATTCACATTCCATTCTTTCAAACTTTCATTTGACAATGCTACTACTTTTGAAAATTTATTTGCACCAAAATCTTTGAATTTATATTTAAGCGCGTTTTTAAATTTTGAAATCAAATCCGATTTCAATTGTTTTTCTTCTATATATTTTGAACCGTGACATTCAAAAACAATCGGAATTGCATCAGAAATAATAAATGGAATCGAAAAGGCTTTCAGACCATTATCACAAACCATAATAACATCCGGTTGAATGATTTGTATTTTACTTTTTAAAGATTTCCGAAAAGAATTAAAGAAATTAAAAATCGTTCCCTCCAGCATCATATCATGGAAAACAATCTTTTCATGAAAAGAATAAAATAATAACGAGTTTCCTTGATTTTGCGTAAGAACATGAACCTCATATCCAAACTTTTCGATAAGATAATTCAGTTTTAGCGATAAGACTCTGGCGACTCCACCTTCATTATTTAGTTTGGGAACTATAAAGAGCAATTTCATTTTTTTGAAATCAAAAATTCATCAAAATCCCTTATATAATCTTCTTCCAAAAAATCATCAGAAGCCAAAACCAAACAAACAGCGCCAGAAGAAAAGTTTTCCAATTCACGCCAAATTCCTATTGGAATCAATAATCCAACATTCGGTTTGTTTAGTAAATAACGTTTTTTTTTCGTTCCATCATTTACGGTTACTTCAAAACTCCCACTCAAAGCAATGAGCACTTCTTGTTGTTTAATATGGGCATGTCCGCCTCGAAAAGCATTGCTTGGCACATCAAAAAGATAATAAACCCGTTTGAATTCAAAGGGCAAAAAATCACTTTGAATAATCCCTAGATTCCCCCTTACATCTTCAACAACAGGTATTTTTAATAATTGAATCGTGTTTACTGTTCCCATTTTAAATTGTATTGATTTGCATTAAATCCAACCATTGTTTTCCTATTGTTTCCAACAAAAATGGAGTTACACTTTCTTTTGCATTTTGCTTACAATATTGATATAATTTTTCATCCCCAACCATTACATTCATTGCTTCTGTAAGTTTTTCTATGTTTTGGTCCTCTACTAGAATTCCATTTTTTAAATTACTGATAATTTCTCCTGGACCGCAAGGACAATCAAACGAAACAACTGGAGTTCCACAAGCCAACGCCTCTAAAATTACATTAGGCATTCCTTCATTTTTACTGCTCAAAACTAAAAATCGAGCATTTTTTAGATATTTAAAAGGATTATTTTGATAACCCAAAAAATGCACAAAATCAGATACATTAGACTCTTTTGCTGCTTTTTTCAATTCTTTGCTATCTCCTTCTCCAACTATTACAAGATGAATTTGTTTGTCCTTTAAAACAGAATTGGCATAACTCAAAATCAATTTATCAAACTGTTTTATATTATTTTCATATTGCCCAATTGCAATTATGTATTCAAAATCAATAGTAATTGGTTCATCACACTTTTCATAAATCTGCTCCAAATTAACCGGATTTGAGATCGTAATTACATTGTTCAACTGATGTTTCTTGACAATTAATCCTTCCATTTGATTGGTTATTGCGACATTGGCATAACAGTAATTGTACGTTAATTGTGTCAACCAAGAATTATTTGGCATATAATGGTCAATCAAAAAACTATGGACTGTAAAAATTGTTTTTGTATTATAAATAAATCTGGCTAATATTAATTCCTGAATGACTTTGGTTCGAAAACGAAAATCAATAATAAAATCAAAATCGTTTTGTTTAAGATACTTTCGCAAAGAAACTAATCGTTTCATTTTATTGAATAGGCCGTTACTTTTGTTCTTCAGCAAACCCAAATTGACCAGTTTCCCGGAGTATGGATACGAGACTTCATCCAAAACAATAATAATATGAACATCAATATTATTCTGGGCAAAGAAAACAGACAAATTCGCCATCACTTTATCACTACCGCCTCCACTCAATCGATAACCGATTAATGCAATTTTATATTTTTTGTGAGGCAATATCATTTTCGTTTTGTTATTTTCGTCTCAAATATAACTATTTTAAAAAATAATGCAGGACAATCCACTCGTTACTATTATTTGTTTGTGCTACAACCACGAAGCGTACGTAGTTGAGAGTTTGAATTCTGCCATTAATCAATCGTATCCTTCAATTGAACTCATAATCGTTGACGATTGCAGTAATGATTCTTCGAAAGCCATAATTAGAACTTGGCTCAAAAAAAATCCTGAAATTCAGTTTATCGCCAATGAAACCAATTTAGGAAATACCAAATCCTTTAACAAAGCTCTAGAATTGGCCAAAGGAGAATATGTAATCGACCTTGCTGCTGATGATGTTTTATTACCTAATTGTGTGACGTTGCAAATGAATGCTTTCGAGAACAGTCCTTATAAAAACCTTGGAGTTGTTTATGGCAATGTTGAATTGATTTCGGAAAACGGCTCGTTCGACTCTTATTATTTTCCAGTAAACAATCAAAAAAAAGCAATCGAAAACAGAATTACAGGAGAAATTTATCAATCGGTTCTTTCTGGAGGTAATAGTATTTGTTCGGTATCAGCCATGATTAAGAAAACGGTATTCGATCGTTTACAAGGTTATGATGAAACATTGGCTTATGAAGATTTGGATTTTTGGATTCGGGCTTCTCGCCTATATGAATTTGATTTTATCGACGAACCTCTTGTTCAAAAAAGAATAGTTGCAAATTCATTAGGGAGTGATTTCTTCAAAAAAAATGATAGTCGAGCCAAGAAAATAAATCATTCTACGTACATAATCCTAAAAAAAGCAATCACACTAAACCAAACTAGAGCCGAAGATTTGGCTATTCAAAAAAGAGTACATCATGAAACTATACACACATTAAGGATTAATGAGTTTGGTTTGTTTTTGAAGTTTATCGGATTACGGATTTTGTTGATTAAGAGAAAGTTTTTTAAACATTGATTATTGTTTGAATACTATAACTGAACAATCAAATACTTCATCAAAGGCTCTTTCTCGTTTTCCCAATCACGGCTATAATTATTTTTCAAGAGCTTGACCGGAATCCCTCCTAATAAAATATTACTTCCAAAATTTGTATAATCTTTATTGCACAAAGAATTTGAGGCAACAACACAAAAATCAGGAGTTCTAGTATTTGGCATTATCGAAATTCTGTTGGAAAATGCATTATAACTACCAATATAGATTGGGCCTTTTAGAGGATAATGTTCACCTGTCAGCGTGTTTATCATAGGGTGAAAATTGGTGTCCATTATTTGTGATTCATGCCCTATTCTTGACCAATCTCCAATAACAAGTTTATGGGTACAAATCACCTTAACACTGGACCCTAAACAAGACATATACCCAAACTCACAGTCGGCATTTTCGCCGACATACAAAATAATATCTTTCCCCATATGTGCGTATCCATTGAATGTTAGCTTTCCATAAAGTGAAAGTTGCGCAATTCCTTTAGATCTAATTTCTATTTCAAATTGTTGTCCAAATCCAATCATCGCTGTTTTGATTGGTCCGTTTATTTTGATTTCACCTTGAATGCTTTGAAAATGAACCTTCCCGTAAAAAAAGACAGGAAGCTTTTTTGCGGTTTGAAAAGGAAATTTTTTAAAATTAAAATAAAGCGTTTTTGTCCAATTTACAGAATAATAAAATTTTAATTTATGATATATCGAACGCAATTTGCAATACATTTTCTTCACCATCTTCTTAAACATTTTTTTTCTTATTAATCGAATTAAATAAAAACTTAAGGCCTATTTTTTCATTCAAATGGTACAAAACAAATCCTAACGATAAAATTATCATAACCGCCATCAAGCTGTATTTTAAAATTGGATTTGGTATGTATCGCATAAAAAAAGTGGCAACGCACATGACGATGCAAATCATATAAGCACGATAAAATTCAGCATCAAAACAGAAATCATACCGCATCTTTGTAATGATTTTTACAGCGAATAAATGTATTAAATAATAAATCAAGAAACTAAAGCCAAGTCCTTCTAAACCATAAAAATAATATCCCAGTATATTTAAAATCACAGACAAAAAATTAAATCCTAAAGCGGTTTTAATAAAAATTTTCGAATCTCCTTTCGCAATTAATATATAACCCATTGACCACGAAACAGCCCGAAACAACATCGCCAGTATTCCAAAACATACCATTGGGATAATCGAAATGAATTTTGACGTATATAAAATTTTTATAATAAGCGGAACAAACGTTAAAAATAGAATTATTATTGGAGTTATGATAAAGATGGACATATAGGATTGCTCCATCACACTAATCCTAATTTTTTTGTTATCGTTGCAAATTGAGGATAATTTCGGAAAATAATCGGTACTCATTACTGCAAAAACAATTCCCACATAAGAATTCAGCAAGGTAAAACCTGCATTATAAAATCCTACCTCTTTTAAACCTCCATTTTTTCCAATATAAATCTGAATGATATAAGATGCCAATAATGTCAGTAATCCACTTAATGTAAGCATCACTCCAAGTTTGATTATGCTTTTCCCTTCAATGATTAGTTGGGCATTAGAAACAGTCGATTTTTCAATTTTAATCTTTCTTGAATAATAAAAAGATACCAACAAAGATGAAACAGCCGTTACCACAATCGTTGGTACAATGGCATCAATTCTATAAAAATAATACAAAGGAGCGGAGAACAACAGTCCTGTCAAATTTCCATAAAAATTAGCTTTGGCCAATATTTTTAATTTTCGTAATCCTTGAAAAACCACCATTTGCCCTACAGACAACTGCTTAAACAACAACGTTATTGACAGATAAACAAACAGATAGCTGTAATTTGAATTACCGAAAGTGAGTTCGCTTAACCAACTTGAAAACAATGCAACCATCAATGTTCCAAAAATCCCCGTTACAAATGCAATTTTTTTAACTATTGCAATTATTGGAGAGACCGTGTTTAAATCTGCTGAATTATACTGTTCAGAAATGTGTTTTATGGCAGATGTTTCTATTCCCAAACCTGTAATGCCGCTAATCATATTCAGTGCTGAATTCAACAACGAAATAATTCCCATTCCAGCTGGTCCAATAAATATTGCAATCAATTTTGTCCTCACAATTGAAATAATAATATTTAAAAATTGCATCCCGCCAAAAATAGAGGTCGCTTTTACAATTTGCAGATATGAAGATTTACTTTCGGACACTATTTCAATATTTATTTAAAATTTCGACAACATAATCCACCTCCTCCAATGTCATAACTGGACTTATAGGCAAACTCAATACTTCTTTGTGTATTTTTTCGGTTATCGGGAAAGATAAATTATTCCACGATTCCAAAGCCTTTTGCTGATGTGGTGGAATCGGATAATGAATCACCGTTTCTATATTATTCTTTGCTAAATAGTTTTGTAGATCTTCTCTGTTTTGGGTTCGAATAACAAAAAGATGAAAAACATGATTGTTACTTAAATCCCAAAAAGGCAAAGTGATTTTATCATTCTTTATTTCGGACAAATAACCTTTGGCAATGGATCTTCGTTTTTCATTATCGGTATTTAAATTGGATAATTTCAGGTTCAAAAAAGCGGCTTGCAATTCGTCTAATCTGGAGTTAACTCCTATAAAATCATTTTGATATTTGATTTCTGAACCATAATTGCGAAGGGATTTTATGGTTTTTGCGAGCTCGGCATCATTCGTTACTACAGCACCTCCGTCTCCAAGAGCTCCGAGATTTTTTGTTGGATAAAAACTATATGCTACTACCGATTGTTGATTACTGATTGCACCTGATGATTGTGCTGCATCTTCAACCACAATTAAATTATTTCGATTCACAATTTCATTTATAGCATCCATTTTGGCCAATTGACCATAAAGATGAACGACTAGAATGGCTTTGGTTCTTGATGTTATTTTATCTTGAATTAAAGTCGGGTCAATATTATAAGTTTCTAACTTTGGCTCGACCAAAATTGGTACTAAATCAGCTTGAAGAATGGCGAGTATACTGGCAATATACGTATTGGCGGGTACAATAACTTCGTCTCCTTTTTGCAGTTTTCCCAGTTGAATATATCCTTTAAAAATCAGTGTTAATGCATCTAAACCATTCCCTACTCCTATGCAATATTTAGCACCACAATATAGAGCAAAATTGATTTCAAACTCCTGAACTTCCTTACCTAAAATATACCAACCACTGGACAAAACCGATTTCAATTTTTCTTGAAAAGCAGTTTCATAGGGTTCGTTTATTTTTTTTAAGTCTAAGAATTTTATCATTTTATGACATTTTCAAGTTTTGAATAATTAATCGTTTCTACTTCATAAAAATCCTGTAATACGGTACTTGCACCAAAACTTTCTTTCCAAAAAGACAATCCTTTATTGAGTATTCTGCCTTGATTTAAATTGGAAGTTCCAAAATCAAAAAAACGCTTCTCCTTAAAAATTTCAGTTATTAAGTGATGGTATAAAAAATCTAAACTCCCTGTTGCACTTTTGTTTTTATCTGCGGAAATATATTGCGAATGAATTACATTTTCGCTTTCAAACAATGTCGCTCCAGCTACAATTTGGTCTTTATAATACACATTAAATTGGCTAATGTTTTTAGAAAATTTTCTTTTTAAATCTGTAATTTCTTCTAAACTATGAACCGGTTTTGCTTGATATTTTTTTTCTAAATTTGGAATCAATATAGTATTCCAAAAATCATCAAACTGATCAACTTCTCTAATTTCCAAATTATTTACCATTCCTTTTTTTACACCTTCTTTCCTTCCGTTTGCTATTAAAATTGGTTTAGATAAATCAATTACAGAAAGTGTTTCCCTTCTAATTAATTGGGCTTCCGCCAAAAAAAGAGCATAATTTAATTCTTCGGCTGGTTTGTTATGATAGATGGACGGCAAAGTTTTGACTTGGATTTTGGAAATTTTATTTTCATTTAAATAAAACAAAACGGCTTTGAAAACAAGAATTACCGAGGCTAATTTTAATTTCTCCCCATAAACTAAACCTCCATATGTTAATCCTTGATGGGAATAAACTACATTTTCAACTCTACTGGCGGGTAAAACGGCAACTACTTTTTCGTCCTCATAAACCACCAAAGAATAATCCTCGAATCGATCTTTGTGGTAATCCATAAAATCACGATGAAACAGAAAAGTAGCGTTCTTGGCTTGGCTTATAAAAGTATTCCAATTGGAATAATCACTTTCTTGATATCGTTTTACAGTATAGTTTTTCACAATTGAGTATTAAAGAGTGGAAAAGTACACAATTAGGGTAATATTATAAATACGAATTGCAAAAAAACGTGAATAATCAACAATAAAAAAACAAACAACGTTTTCACACCCGAACGATAAACAAAATGACTTTATTTTTTATGTTCTATAGGAGAAAAGTGCCACTTATATTTTACGGCCAGTAAACGAATGACAATAATAACCAATGAGGTAATGAGGTACAAAATTTCATTCTCTAAATTCATTTTTCGAAGTATAAAAAATACGATTCCTCCCAAAATACAGATCGTTGCATAAACTTCCTCTCGAAAAATAACTGGAATCTCGTTACATAAAATATCCCGAATGACGCCTCCAAAACAGGCGGTCATGGTTCCTAAGGCGATACAAATAGTTGGATGAAGTTGGTATTCTATTCCTTTTTGAATTCCGATTAAGGTAAAAACACCCAATCCGATAGTATCGAATAAGGCTAATGAAGTGCGGAGTTTATCTAATCTTTTTCGGAATAGTATTGTCAAAATAAAACCTAAGGTAATCACATACACATAGGTCAAATCCTGCATCCAGCCAACAGGCATGCGTCCTATCATAACATCACGCAAAGTTCCACCTCCAACTGCGGTCACAAATGCAATGATGAAAACGCCAAACGGGTCTAGTTTTTTACTCATCGCCGTTAAAGCGCCTGACATGGCAAATGCCATGGTTCCGATGATGTCAAGTAGGTGAAACATTGATATTTTAGAATTTAGACTGCAGTCCCGATAGCTATCGGGATAGATTGCAGATGTACTTAAGATTTCAAAATTAAATAAAAAACGACTTACTATTGATTATTTTAAGAATTTAAAAAATGGTAGTACCTTAGCACCATAATAACTTAGCACTTTTACCTTTGAAACAAATCACTTCCATCCAAAATCCTTTTATTAAATCCTTGGTGCTATTGCAGGAAAAAGCAAAAGCCCGCAAACAATCGGGAACGTTCTTAATTGAAGGAAAGCGTGAAATTTCACTTGCCTTAAAAGGAGGATATGAAATAGAAACGATTTTGTTTTTACCCGAAGTTTGTTCGGAAACGGAAACCCGTAAATTATCGAATAACGCTGAATTGATAGAAATTAATAAAGATGTCTATCAAAAACTAGCATATCGAGACACTACCGAAGGTATTTTGGCTATAGCCAAAGCCAAATCGATGCAGTTATCCGATTTACAATTATCCGAAAACCCATTGATTATTATTGCCGAAGCCCCGGAAAAACCGGGAAATATTGGCGCTTTATTACGTACCGCCGATGCCGCAAATCTTGACGCTGTGATTATCGCCAACCCAAAAAGTGATTTATACAATCCAAATGTGGTTCGGTCGAGCGTTGGTTGTTTGTTTACCAATCAAATTGCAACAGGAACCACTACTGAGATTATTGCTTTTTTGAAAGAACGAAACATCAATTTTTATTGTGCCACGCTACAAAACTCCACTTCATACCATACCCAAGATTACACTTCGCCAACTGCATTGGTTGTAGGAACAGAAGCCACGGGACTGACACAGGAATGGCGTGATGCTGCCACCCAAAATATCATTATCCCAATGCAAGGCGAAATTGACAGTATGAATGTTTCGGTAGCCGCAGCAATTTTAATATTTGAAGCTAAAAGACAGAGGGGATTTTAAATTGTAGATTTTAGAATAAAACACATAGATAATATAGATTTCCAGATTTAATTACATAAAAAATATGAAAAAAATTAGCCTTTCACTTTTAGTACTTCTTGCATTTAGCGTCCATTCTTTTGCTCAGATTTCGGAACAAGAAGTGGACAATGTTGTTAACAGAACTTTAACCGCCTTTAATGTTCCAGGAATTGCAGTAGCGATTGTAAAAGACGGGAAAGTGGTATTGGCAAAAGGGTACGGAGTGAAATCTATACTAACCAATGAAAAAGTCGATGCAAATTCACTTTTTGGAATTGCTTCCAACAGCAAAGCTTTTACAAGTGCTGCTTTGGCTATGTTAATAGACCAAGGCAAACTAAAATGGGACGACAAAGTCATTACTTACCTGCCAAATTTCAAAATGTACAATGATTATGTTACCAACGAATTTACGATTCGGGATTTACTGACTCACAGAAGCGGATTGGGACTTGGCGCAGGAGATTTAATGATTTGGCCTGACGGAAGCAGCTTTACCGCACAGGATATCACACAAAATTTACAGTATTTGAAACCGGTTTCTGCTTTTAGAACACAATATGATTATGATAATTTATTATACATTGTTGCAGGAGAAGTTGTTCATAAAGTAAGTGGTATGAGTTGGTGTGATTTTATTGAAAACCGAATCATGAAACCACTCGAAATGAATAACAGTGCAGCTTCTTTTGTTCGCCTGAAAGACACCACTAATGTTATTGCACCTCACGTTCCTATTCACGGAAAACTAAAAGTAATTAAGCGATACCAAAATCAATTGTTCGATGCAGCAGCTGGAATTTATTCTAGTGTAAATGACATGAGCAAATGGATAATTATGCAATTGAATAATGGAAAATACAGCCCAGAAAACAAACAATTATTCTCCGAAAAAGAACATACCGAAATGTGGACTCCGCAAACTATAATTCATGCAGTAACAAAACCGCCTTACAATACTCATTTTAGTTCTTATGGATTGGGTTGGTTTTTGAGTGATGTAAAAGGATACAAACAAGTGACTCACACGGGAGGATTAGAAGGAATAGTGACTCAGGTGACTTTAATTCCTGAATTAAATTTAGGGATCGTAGTATTAACCAACCAGCAATCGGGTGCGGCTTTTAACGCGGTAACCAATACTATAAAAGATAGTTATCTAGGCATCAAATCGGATGATTATGTCACTGTTTACAGTAATAGAGTAAAAGCCACCGAAGAATCGGCTGATAAAGTAACTGACGAGGTTTGGGCATTGGTTGCCAAAAACAAAAAAGAAAATAACAAAATTAACATCAACAATTACATTGGCACCTACAAAGACAATTGGTTAGGCGAAATTGTAATTAGTGAAAAGAAAGGAAAATTATATTTTGCATCAAAAAGATCTCCACAACTTTCGGGAGAATTATTTCTTTATAAAGACAAAAATTTAGTGGTAAAATGGAATAATGCTTATTTCCATGCCGATGCCCATTTGTTTTTTGAATTTGATGCAACTGGAAAAGCAATTGGCATCAAAATGAAACCGATTTCCGAACTTACAGATTTCAGTTACGATTTTCAGGATTTGGACTTTAAAAAAGTATTGTAGACTGCAGAAGGCAGAATTCAGATTACTAAATTCTGCCTTCTTAAATCTAAAATCTACAATTTAAATTCCAAAAATCCCTCCTCCTTCCCTTGTATATTCTCTAATTTTTTTTTATATTTAAGAATTGAACCATGCCGTTATGATAGAAATCGATATAGAAAAAGAAAACAAAGCAATTGCTCAAGAATATAAAGAGTTATTACGCATCAGTTACCAAACCTTGACCGCAGAGGATAAAAAACTGATACGCAAGGCTTTTGATGTGGCAGTTGATGCCCATAAAGACCAGCGCCGTAAATCAGGAGAAGCCTATATTTTCCATCCTATTGCCGTCGCCAAAATTGTAGCTTCCGATATTGGTTTGGGAGCAACTTCCATCGCCGCAGCCTTAATGCATGATGTTGTTGAAGATACACCAATCACCGTCAAAGACATTGAAAAAATGTTTAATCCCAAAATCGCCCAATTGGTTGAAGGATTAACCAAAATATCATTGGTACAAAAAGACCTCAATGTATCGATGCAGGCCGAGAATTTTCGCAAAATGCTATTGACCCTTAATGACGACGTTCGGGTAATCCTCATTAAAATTGCAGACCGATTGCACAATATGATGACCATGGACTCCATGGAAGATTACAAACAAGTCAAACTGGCATCTGAAACCTTATACATTTATGCGCCATTAGCGCATCGATTAGGACTTTATAAAATCAAAAACAAACTGGAGGATTTAGGGCTAAAATATACTGAACCTGAAAGATACAACTCCATTGTCAGCAAAATAAGAGAAACCAAGGAAGAACAAGATTTATATATCAAAGACATTTCTGAAGTACTCCAAAAAGCATTGGATGAAGAAAACATAGATTACATCATCAAAGGCAGGCCAAAATCCATCTATTCTATCAATAGAAAAATGTTGGCTCAAAATGTGACTTTTGACGAAGTTTACGACAAATTTGCCTTGCGTATCGTCTATAAATCAAATCCACATGATGAAAAATTCCTAGCTTGGAAAATTTACTCCATTGTGACGGACCATTACAGACCCAGTCCAAGTCGTTTACGTGACTGGATTTCCTCACCAAAATCAACTGGTTACGAAGCATTACACATTACCGTAATGGGGCCAAAAGGTCGTTGGGTAGAAGTACAGGTGCGAAGCGAGCGCATGGATGAAATTGCCGAAAAAGGATATGCAGCACATTACAAATACAAAAACGGAGCCACCGAAGAAAACGGTCTCGACGTTTGGTTAAACCTTTTGAAAGAAGCTCTCGAAAACTCCGAAACAAGTGCAGTAGATTTTGTGGAAGATTTCAAAATGAACCTATATTCCAAAGAGATTTATATTTTTACCCCAAAGGGAGAAATCAAATCTCTGCCCAAAGGTGCCACTTCATTGGACTTTGCTTTTAGCATCCACTCCGAAATTGGAATAAAAACGAGAGGAACAAGAGTCAACGGGAAATTAGTTCCTTTAAATTATGAATTGAAAAGTGGAGACCAAGTAGAAATTATCACATCTCCTAACCAAAAACCAACCATCAACTGGCTGGATTACGTAACCACTTCAAGAGCAAAAAATAAAATTAGAAACGTCCTCAACGAGAACACCAAAAAAATTGCCGAAGATGGAAAAGAACTTCTTACCCGTAAACTAAAACACCTAAAAGTCACACTAAACGAGCAAAGCATCAACGAATTGGTCAACTTTTTTAGGCTAAAAACGAGTTTGGATTTATTTTACAGAGTGGGTGTAGGTTCCATTGACAACCAACAATTAAAAGATTATGCTGCCCAAAAAAGCAACACTTTAATCAACTTTTTCAAAAACAAAATCAAGCGTTCCCATAGCACTGCCGACGAAGATATTCACAAACAAGTCATCAGTAGCAATTACGATATGCTCGTTTTTGGAAAAACACACGACAAACTCGATTACAAATTATCTAGCTGTTGCAATCCCATCCCAGGAGACGAAGTTTTTGGTTTTGTAACCATAAATGACGGTATCAAAATCCATAAAAAAGACTGTCCAAATGCCATTTCTCTTCAGTCAAATTATGCATACCGAATCATGCAGGCCAAATGGATCGATTCCACCCAGCAAGACTTCAAAGCCACCATCAACATCATGGGAATGGATACGTTGGGACTTACAAATGAATTGACAAAAGTGATTTCAAACAACATGAATGTAAACATTCAAAGCATTTCTCTTAACGGTGAAGCCGGTATTTTCAAAGGTCAAGTATCCGTAATTGTGCCCAACATCACCATTCTGAAAAAATTAATGGATAACATCAAAAAAATTGACGGAATCGACAAAGTAACCCGAGTGTATAAAAACTAACAAAAAGCATTCAATACAAAAACAAACTTTAAAAGTCAAAATTGTGATAATCGCAACCAAAAGACAAAAACAAATAGTTCCAAAAACCATTTGGGCGTGCCACCATTAGGAAAAGAGGCCAACTTAACTAACCGCCGATTCGGCCTCTTTCCCTAATGCTGTCGGGCTATCCGTGCTACTTCGGTAGCTTGCTCCTATCCCTCACGCACTAAGCCAGATCAGTAAGTTTTCATAAAAAACATCTTCTATTATCCGTCACCATAGCCAAAAAAATAAAACACTGGATTTAGAATTAAAACTCTAAATTTTTATACTTTTAAAATAATAATTTATCTTTGCAAGATATGACACTCATTTCCACAGATAACAACAAAAATCAGGAGATTGTAAAAAATGTTTTTACAATGTATCTCGAAAACAAAGGACACCGCAAAACACCAGAACGGTATGCTATCCTTCAAGAAATATACGACAGTGAGGAACATTTTGATATAGAAAATCTATACCTCAAAATGAAAAACAAAAACTACCGTGTCAGTAGAGCAACCCTTTACAATACAATAGAATTATTACTGGACTGCGCTTTGGTTCGCAAACATCAGTTTGGACAAAATCAAGCACACTACGAGAAGTCCTATTTTGACAAACAGCACGATCATATTATTATGACCGATACTGGTGAAGTAATTGAATTCTGTGATCCACGAATTCAAACTATCAAAAAAACAATCGAAGAAATTTTTGATATCGAAATTACCAATCATTCCCTATACTTATACGGAAACAGAAAAAAGACAAACGCAGAAAATACAATAGAAAATTAACTACAAATAAAACATAGAATGACTGTAGATTTATTATTAGGATTACAATGGGGAGATGAAGGAAAAGGTAAAATTGTTGACGTTCTTACATCAAATTATGATATAATTGCTCGTTTTCAAGGAGGTCCAAACGCAGGACACACTTTAGAATTTGATGGAATAAAACACGTTCTTAGAACTATTCCATCAGGAATTTTTCATAAAACTGCCATAAACATTATCGGAAACGGAGTGGTAATTGACCCAGTAGTTTTTCAAAAAGAAATTGAAGGTCTTGAAAAATTTAATTTAGACATAAAAAGTAAATTAATCATTTCTAGAAAAGCACATTTAATCTTACCAACACACCGCTTACTGGATGCAGCTTCTGAAGCTTCAAAAGGGAAAGCAAAAATTGGTTCTACACTTAAAGGAATTGGTCCAACTTACATGGACAAAACGGGTAGAAACGGATTACGTGTTGGAGATACAGAATTAGAAGATTTTAAAGAACGTTACAGAGCATTGGCTGACAAACACGAAGAAATGATTAAATTCTACGATGTTAACATTCAGTACAATTTAGTTGAAATGGAAAAAGAATTTTTCGAATCTATCGAAGTTTTAAAATCATTAGACTTTATTGACAGCGAAGAATACTTAAACCAAGCTCAAAGAGCAGGAAAATCTATTCTTTGCGAAGGTGCTCAAGGTTCATTATTAGATGTTGACTTTGGAACATACCCATTTGTAACGTCATCTAATACTACTGCAGCTGGAGCTTGTACAGGTTTAGGAATTGCCCCAAACAAAATCAAAGAAGTTTACGGGATTTTCAAAGCTTATGTAACTCGAGTAGGTAGCGGACCTTTCCCTACTGAACTTTTTGACGAAGATGGAGCTACAATGGCCAAAGTTGGAAACGAATTTGGATCAGTAACCGGAAGACAAAGACGTTGCGGATGGTTAGACTTAGTTGCATTAAAATACGCTGTTCAAATCAACGGAGTAACACAATTAATGATGATGAAAGGCGATGTTCTTTCTGGTTTTGAAACGTTGAAAGTTTGTACGGAGTACAATTACAAAGGAAAAACCATTTCGCATTTCCCTTACAATATCGAACCGGAAAATGTAACTCCAGTTTTCAAAGAATTCAAAGGATGGCACCAAGATTTAACTGGCATGACCACTTACGACCAATTGCCGATTGAATTAAAAGAGTACATCGAATTTATAGAAAAGGAAGTAGAAGTTCCAATAAAAATTGTTTCTGTTGGACCAGACAGAAAACAAACAATTCTAAAATAATAAATTAACGTCTCGATAAATCGGGACGTTTTTTTTAGCACTTAAAATTAAATCCCATGAACAATCCTAAAATAAAAAACTTAAAAACCGAACTACTTTCCGATAATTGGTACACCTTAAATAAAATTACCTACGACTATCAAAAGAAAGACAATACTTGGGAAACTCAAATTAGAGAAGCTTACGACAGAGGAAATGGAGCTACCATATTGCTATACAACAAAAGGAATAAAACTGTAATTCTGACTCGGCAATTTCGATTACCAACATACCTAAATGGCAACAAATCAGGCATGATGATAGAAGCGTGTGCTGGACTATTAGACAAAGACCACCCAGAGCAGTGCATTATCAGAGAAACCGAAGAAGAAACAGGTTATTTACTTCCCGCAGTACAAAAGATTTTCGAAACATATATGTCTCCCGGATCAGTAACAGAGATCATCTATTTTTTTATAGGAGAATATGATGAATCCATGAAAGTAAGTTCTGGTGGGGGCTTAGAACAGGAACATGAAGAAATTGAGGTGCTCGAAATGCCTTTTGACCAAGCATATGGTATGATAGAATCCGGTGAAATAAAAGATGCCAAAACCATTATGCTATTGCAGTATGCAAAAATCAATAATTTGGTTTAATGCTAAAAAAAGAGTACTATATCTTAAAATAGTACTCTTTTTTTTTAATTCAAGACTTATAAATTAGGTTGTGGTGTCATACGCAAATATGGTTTAATACGAGTATGCCCTTTTGGAAACTTGCCAGCAATATCACTATCCGAAATAGCCGTAGATATTACCACATCTTCCCCATTTTTCCAGTTAGCAGGAGTAGCAACACTGTAATTAGCCGTCAATTGTAAACTGTCAATGACCCTAAGCAATTCTTCAAAATTTCGCCCTGTAGAGGCAGGGTAAGTCAACGTCAATTTTATTTTTTTGTCAGCTCCAATCACAAAAACCGAACGAACCGTAAATTTATCACTCGCATTGGGATGAATCATATCATAAAGCATAGCGACTTCTTTATTTTCATCAGCAATAATTGGAAAATTAACTGTTGTATTTTGAGTTTCATTTATATCTTTTATCCATTCCTTGTGAGATTCTAAACCATCAACACTTAAGGCAATAACTTTTGTATTTCTCTTAACAAATTCAGGATAATAATTCGCTACTGTACCTAATTCAGTAGTACAAACTGGTGTAAAATCAGCTGGATGCGAAAACAATACACCCCACGAATCGCCTAACCATTCATGAAATTGTATAGTTCCCATTGATGTTTCTGCTTTAAAATCTGGAGCAGTATCTCCTAATCGTAATGTTGACATAATTCTAATGTTTTTAGTTTCCTTAAAATTAAATAAAAAAACAACAAACACTAGAAAAAATCATGAATGTAATTACTACAAATCAAACAGTTACTCAAATATTCTCAAATTAAACGGACTACAAAGTACCAAAACAACAAAGTGAAAAATGAAATAGGAATTCCAAAACCAATCATCATACTACTCAATCTTGGTTTCAACCCATAAGTAGAAGCTAATATGCAACCCGTAATCATAGGTGCCATCGCCGATTCTAATATAGCCACTTGAATATCTTTCGAATGTTGATGTAACACTATCACGTATAAAAAATAGATAATGGCAGGAGTCAAAATTAATTTATAAAACAATCCCAAACCTAAAAAATCCCAATGCATACTCCTTTTTTCAAAACGCAATTGCAATCCCACTGAAAGTAATGCCAAAGGAGTCACTGCACTACCCACCGACTTGAATAACCATTGTTCCCAATCTTGAAAATCGAATTGAAAAAAATTCATCAAACAGGCTATACAAAAAGTAATGAATGGAGGAAAAAAAGCAATCTTTTTGGCTATTTGCACACTACTCAAACTTCCCTTCGCATAGATCGTGGCAACCAAAATGCCCAAAGTAGAAAGTACCACAAAAGAACCTGGCTGATCAACGATAATGGCCGTTTTCAAACCCTCCTCTCCATACAATGCTTCAATTATTGGAAAACCTAAAAAAGAAGTATTACTAAGTCCCGCACAAATAATCAAACAACCTATGAGCTTTCTTGGCCATCCTCTTTTTTTCCCTAAGTAACTAAAAAAGAAATAAGAAACAACAAATCCTATCCAAGCCACTCCAATCGGAAACAGTAATTGATTGTCCCACTTAATTTTCGGAATATAATATAACGCTAAAGCGGGAAGACAAATATAGACGACAATCCAATTTAGAATCTTATGCGCATTTTTGGGTATTTGCTTTATGTTTTGCAAAATAATACCAAGGAATAAGAAAACAAAAATGAGAATAAAGTTGTTCATCGCATAAAATAGAACACAAAAATACCACTAAAAACACTTTAAGCAAAACCAATCTATTTAATTAAACGCAATAAGTGAAAAAAATATTTAACCAAAGTAATGCATCAATTCAAAATAAACAATACATTTGCAATAAATTTTATTACAGTATGATTTCAGGAAAGTTTGCCATCACATTACATATCCTAACATTGCTTTCTAAATTTCCAGATGACTATTTATCATCAGACTTTATAGCAGGCAGTATGAACGTACATCCTGTTTTAGTTAGAAAAGAAATTGCTAACCTTAAAAAAAATCATATTGTAGAAAGTAAGGAAGGAAAAAATGGAGGTACTCGATTACTAAAATCAGCATCAAAAATTACTTTGGATGCCATTTTCAAAATGACTTTTGACACCGTAACATTGGGTTTTTCTAAGAACGAACCCAATCCAGATTGCCCTGTTGGGAAACAAATTAATAAAAATTTAGAGCATTTATATGACGATATTAATCAAACTATTAGCTTGCAATTGAACGAAATAACGCTGGAAGATTTTTCCAATAAATTCTAATCTATTTTTTTTTACAAAACTGTAACTTTTTTTATTACTCTTAAATACATATTACTATGAAAATCGCACTTATCGGAGCCACTGGATTTGTAGGCTCCAACATTTTAAATGAATTATCAAGCAGAAATCATGATATTACTGCCATTGCAAGGAATCCTAAAAAAGAAACAAATGCGAATTGGGTTTCTGTAGATATTTTTGATACAGATGCATTAGCTGAAATTTTAAAGGGCAATGATGCTGTAATAAACGCATACAATCCAGGCTGGGCTAATCCAAACATTTATGAAGATTTTATCAATGGATCCAAATCAATTCAAGAAGCTGTAAAAAAATCCGGAGTAAACAGATTCATCACCATTGGTGGCGCAGGAAGTTTATTTGTTGCGCCAAATCTACAAGCCGTTGACACTCCTGATTTCCCTAAAGAATATCATGCAGGAGCAACTGCTGCCAGAGACTATTTAAATATTCTTAAAAAAGAAAAAGAGTTGGATTGGGCTTTTTTCAGTCCAGCATTCGAAATGCATCAAGGAATAACGACTGGGAGAACAGGTAAATATCGATTAGGATTAGAAAATCCAGTTTTTGATGAAAATCAAAGAAGTATTTTGTCGGTTGAAGATTTAGCGGTTGTCGTCGCTGATGAAGCCGAAAATCCAAAACACCATCAAATTCGTTTTACTGCTGCATATTAAGAAATATAACTCGATTAATAATAAACAGTTTCAAAGGTCCGTCTTTTGAAACTGTTTTTGTTTTGATTACTTTTACTTTCAAAAAAAATATTTTGTCTATCAAAAAAAATAACCAAAGCGCTTTAAATGAAAAAGCTGGCATTTCACCTCCAGAAATTACCAGTGCAACTGCTATTGACCAAATCAAAATATCCAGAAAAAAACAACCTACTGCACAAGAATTGATCGATGGAATTTTGGCAGGAAATATAACGGCACTCAGTCGCGCTATCACATTAATTGAAAGTACTAATATTGTGCATCTGGAGAAAGCAAGCGAAGTAATTAATGGCTGTTTACCTTATTCCAACAAATCAATTCGAATAGGAATCACTGGAGTACCAGGTGTTGGGAAAAGCACCTTTATTGAAGCTTTTGGGAAACACTTAACGAATTTGGGCAAAAAAGTAGCCGTTCTTGCCGTTGACCCAAGTAGCACAATTTCGCACGGAAGCATACTGGGCGATAAAACCCGAATGGAAGAATTGGTAAAAGACAAAAATGCATTCATCCGCCCATCGGCATCCGGAGAAACCCTAGGTGGCGTCGCCCGAAAAACGCGAGAAACCATAATACTTTGCGAAGCTTGCGGATTTGATGTTATTCTAATTGAAACTGTTGGTGTGGGTCAAAGTGAAACAGCCGTTCATAGCATGGTCGATTTCTTTTTGCTTCTAAAAATTGCTGGTGCAGGTGATGAACTTCAGGGTATCAAACGCGGTATTATGGAAATGGCCGATGCCATTATTATCAACAAAGCGGATGGTGATAACATTAAAAAAGCACAATTGGCAAAAGTAGAATTCAATAGGGCTTTGCATCTTTTTCCTGCAAAAAAGTCAGGATGGATTCCAACTACAGCGACCTGTAGCGCAATAACCCACAAAGGAATTGACGCAGTTTGGCAAACTATATTAAATTATCTAGAATTGGTGAATTCAAATCATTATTTCATAGAAAAACGCAAGGAACAAAATCAATTTTGGATGATGGAAACCATTGACGAACAATTAAAAAATCATTTCTACAATCAACCAAGTATTATTAAGTTATTGGACTCTACAAAAAAAGCGGTTCAAAACAATGAAGTATCTCCATTTGCTGCAGCTCAAATTTTACTGGACAGTTATTTTAAAAAATAGAACTGAATTATACTTCATCAAACAAAAAAAACTGCAAAAGCTTTTAATTCACTTTTGCAGTTTTTTATTTATAAAACGATATGCTATAAAAAATTATCCTGATACCATTGTACTTGTGCTTTCAAACCATCGTACAAACTGGTTTTAGGATTATAGTTTAATAATCTTCTTGCCTTGTCAATTACAGCTTTAGTTCTCAATTGATCACCAGTCCTGGCCTCAACAATTTGCAGGTCAATTTTTTTATTCAAAATTTGCTCAACAATTTCAATTCCTTGCTGAGTTGTATTTTCTTCCTCAGTACCTAAATTGATAATTTCATTATTGACCACATCTTCCTTTCCAATTACACTCACCACGCCATCAACAATATCCTGAACATAAGTAAAGCTTCTTAAGTGATTCTCACTTCCTTTAAACAGGGGAAATGGAACGTTATTAAAAGCATTAGCAATTAATTTGGTGTATAATTTTTCAGGTCTTTCGCGTGGTCCATAAACTGAATACAGGCGCAAAGAACAAGCCTTAAATTGCCCAAGTCTGCTGCTCGCCAAAACCAATTGTTCGGCTGCTAATTTAGTCACTCCATAAAAAGAAGCAGGTGATGGAGCCACAGTTTCATCAAAAGTAGCATGAATCCCATAAATGGAAGATGTGGCAATATTTACAAAAAGAGCTAATTTTTTATTTTTTAAGGCAAAATCAAGCAAGTTTTTCGTTCCAATTACATTATTTCCCAAATAATCTTCAAAACTAGAAGTTGCAGAGATCCCAGGTTGAGCTGCAAAATGAAATATATAGTCAAAATCAGTCGGCAATTTTTGAAGTTGTTGTTCAAACCTCAAATCTATTTTTTCGATTGTAATTCCTTTAGAATTCAACACATTCGCATTCAATTGCTTCAAAGAAACATCATAATAATCTGAAAAATTATCCAAACCAACCACTTCATGTCCAATAGATCGCAGTCGTTCGGCTGTGTGCGAAGCAATGTATCCAGCAGCACCAGTAATTAAAATTCTCATAAATTAAGCTTTAGTGATTAATATCGGTAGCAAATAATTTAAATCTCAATTCTATTTTCAATCAAAAAACTTTTCAGTTATTTAATCAAAACAAAGATAAACAAATACAATAGTACGGGATAAAAAATATTTGTAAAACAATCCGTATTAATAAAAAATATACGTAACTTAGTCATTATCATACTTTTAATAATTTTATTCGAGATAATAAGATTTTTTAAAATAACATTAAAAAAAGCTAACAAATAGCACTACCGCTTTAATAAATTATCAACAATACTAAAAAAATATTTAACGCTTAAATTTTTATTAACCCAAAATTTTATTTAATGAATAATAAATTTTTAGTTTTAATTACAAGAAACCCCGTCTATTTAATCCTGATAGTCATTTTTATTGTTACTCTATTTCAGCTCGGAACATGGGGTCTTACTGAAACAAGTGAAGCCCGCTATGCGCAAATCGCCAAAGAAATGTTTGAATCTGGCGACTATATTCATCCCAGAAAAATGGGAATTTCACATTATCACAAACCTCCACTTACATATTACATAACCGCCTTAGGCTACGCCATCTTTGGAATCAATGAATTTGGTGCGCGTTTCTTTTTATCAATTGCGCTTTTGGTCCAATTGATTCTGATTTACAAAACCTCTCTACTTTTGTTCAATGACAAAAAAACATCCTTACTTTCTGTCGTTTTGTATTTTTCAACACCTTTGGTTTTGGCATCTATCCGAAATTTAACCACAGACGCCTACCTGAACACCTTTGTCATGATGTCGGTCTATTTTTGGCTACGCTATGTAGATGAAAAAAAATTCTTTTTCCTGTTTTATTTATCACTATCACTGGGTTTCTTCACAAAAGGTCCATTGGTGCTTATTCCTGTTTTTGTCTTTCAATTAACTTGGCTTTATTACAACAAAAAAAGAATCAATTTTTCAGTATATGATTTTTGGGGAATCATAGTGTTTTTTATTACCTGCGGTTGGTGGTATTTGGCCGTTATAAAAGAAAACCCAATGGTTTTAGATTATTTTACCAGTAATCAACTTTACCAAAGAATGTTTTCAAATGATGCGTTCAATAGAGGAAAGCCCTTTTGGTATTATATCGTTTTTCTTCCTTTGTCTGTGCTTCCGTGGATAATTTATATCTTACTGACTTTAAAAAAAATTGATACAACTGTTTTAAAAAGAAAGATATTATTGGTCTCATTTTTCATAATTATTTTAATTTTTTCGCTATTCAAAACCAAACTGATTTTCTATGTTTTACCTTCTCTGCCTTTTCTGATAATGTTCGCTTCGACTCATTTGGTTCAACTAGATGAAATCTATTGGAAAAAATTTACCCTTTATCTATACGGCTATTTTACTCTATTGTTTAGTGCCATTTTTGTAGCTATCCTAATTCACAAAGTCGAACTTGAACTTCCTTATGTTTTGATCTTGCTATCCGGATTGTTAGTTAGCATTTTTGGTATAAAGAATTATAGTTGGTTTTACAAAAATCTATACACACTCGTAATAAACACATTGGCTTTACTGCTTTTTTCAGCTTTCATAATGAGGTCAAACGAGTTGCTCATCAACTCCGCAAAACCTATCGCTACTTTTGTTAGTTCGCTAAAAACTAAAAAAGTATATGTCTATAACTACCTGCTTCCGTCTATGTCTTTTTATACCGATAAAAACATAATAACACTTAATAATGGAAATTACACTTGCAAAAGAGAAGTCCAATTCGAACAAAATTTAAACTATAAAAAAACCTATTACAACTTGGAGAAAAACAAAGAAATCAAGCAATTCAAAACCGATTTCAAAACACAAAACACAGTTTTCTTGGTGAGAAAAAAAGAAATATTACCCGAATATATCAAAACAGAAATTACTCCTTTTAGAAACAAAAAATATTTTGACAAATGGATACTTTATTACAATTAAAAACAAAAAGCCACTAAAGATGAAGTTCCATCTTTAGCAGCTTTCCATTTTCATTAGGAGCAGAAAATTATTTTTTCACATCCCTCGACTTATATTCTTTCTCTTTGTACAAATCTCCCGCCACTATCACATGCGCCAAAGCATCTTTTGCAAATTCTTCATTCAATTTGACCGGAATGAAAGTAGTATCATTTTTGATTATAAATTGTAGCGGCTTCAAATTGGGTTGCATGATTACCACATTATTTTCAACTCGGAAAGCGTTGATATCATTAAATTGCATTAGGCTTCTTCCTTTTGTTACAGGCTGATTACCGTTTAGATTTCTACCAACCATAGGCGTTTCAAACTGACCTCCAACATAACTTAACAAAGTAGGTGGAATATCAATCTGACTTGCCAATTGACTGTACACTTTACCCTTTGGCACACCGGGACCCAATATCAATGCCGGAATATGGAATTTATTGATTGGAACTAAATTCTTACCGTATGTTCGTGTATTATGATCGGCAATAACAATAAAAATAGTATTCTTGAAATAGGCCTCTTTTTTAGCCAACTCAAAGAATTTACCAATTGAAAAATCAGCATATTTCATAGCATTATTAACCGTTGCCGCTTTTTTGTCGTAGAGTTTGATTCTACCTGCAGGATACTCGAACGGTTCGTGGTTTGAAGTTGAAAACATTAAAGAGAAGAAAGGTTTATCTCCTTTGTCTTTGAAATAATTATTAGCCTTTACTGCCAAATCCTCATCAGAATAGCCCCAAGTACCTTTGAAAGCATATTTACTTCCATCAGAATCAAAATCATCCTGATCTACAATATCCTGAAAACTATTGCCATTAAAAAACGAAGCCATATTGTCAAAATTTGACATCCCTCCGTAGATAAAACTGGTTTCGTAACCCTTTCTTTTAAAAGCATCTGCCAAAGTAAAAAATCCTTGTTGAGACCCTCCTAACTTTACAACGCTCTCTGATGGTGAAGGAAGGAATCCTGTAATTACAGCTTCAATTCCACGAACGCTACGGGTTCCTGTACAATATAAGTTTGTAAAAAGAAGCCCCTCTTTTGAAAGACGATCAAATTCCGGGGTCAATGGTTTCCCACCCAAACTTCCCACATACTCCGCGCCAAGACTCTCTTGTAAAAAAACCACCAAATTATAAGGTCTCTTTAAAAGTACTTTCGGGTTCTGAACATGAAGAAAAGGAATTTCGGGAGTACTGAAATCATTCTCATCTACAGTCATATATTTTTTTACACGAGCGATCGCTTCTGCTTTGTCCATTTTGCCATACATCTCCGTATTTGCCTCATTTTTCAAAGAGTATGCGGCAAAAGCAACAGTATAAAATGAATTTATGCCTAAAGAATTTGTCAACTGATCGGTCGAAAAAACAGCATTACTTCCATTAATCGGTCGCTTGGAAGCAAGGCTTGAACGTGCACCAAAAAACAATAAAAAAGCAACCAATGGAAATATTGTCAATTTGCTTTTATAATCTGAATCCTTGATGTGAAAAAACTCTTTGCCTTTTTTGATAGCAAAATACAAAGCAATTCCTAAAATTGAAAAGGTAACAATTATCGAAATCAAATAACTTTTTAAAAGCATTCCAACAACTTCTCGTGGATAAATCAGATAATCCAAAAATATTTTGTTTGGCCTTGTATCATATTGTTTAACAAAATCTGGAGTCGCCAATTCGATAAAAAGAATTAGAAAAAGAAATAAAAAACTATAAAAGACAAGAAATTTATTAGTGAATTTGATCCATTTATTTGGCAAAAAAGTTATTAACAGCGCCGGAAGAAATGAAATATAACACAACAGTATCAAATCCATTCGTAAGCCAATAGGAAAAATGTACCAATAATTATGAGTTTCAACAACTCTGTCCTCAAAAAGAAAAAACAAGAACATGCGACTTAACGTCATTATGAGTAAACCAAATAAAATGAAATTCAAAATAGGTTTTAGAAAATTGAATTTTCTCATTAACAAAAATTTAAAATTTAAGAGCAATTGTATCTTAAACGATTAATAAAATCATAAAAAGGAAGTTGAATTTTGAACCACTAGTAAGTATTGAACTACACGTCTTAACCCCTTATTTTTGGAGGGCAAATATAGCTTTGTTTATCTAATAATTCCGTTCAAAATTTATTAAAATCATAGTGGAGAATAAAACTGCAAAACAGCCTTAAAAATTCAAAAAACAATCATTTCAATAATGCTTTTTTAAAACAACTAATTATATAACAACTATTTACACTAAAAAATTAACCTTATTATATTATACTTAATATGTAAACGGACTCAACAGAAACGAAACACTTTCAAATATTTCAATTAATCATCAAAGAAAAAGTAGCTTGAAAGAGTTATTTGAAGAATAAAACTTTGAATTGCTTCCTATTTTAAGTTTAGAATACTTTAAAACGAATAAACTACATAAACTGTCCAAACAACTTTCGTATTCAAACTTTATATACTTGCGGATTTTCCAAAAAAGGTTGTACATTAGAGATAAAAAACTTTAAATCTACACGTTAACCAATGTATTTTTAATGAAATAACCACATGAATCTTCATAAAATTAAATACTTTTGTACAAACTATCCTAAATATGAATTTTGAATTAACAATCATTATACCTGTTTATAACGAGGAGGATAACCTTAATCGTGTACATCAAGAAATGAAACAGTTTTTGACCATTTCGAAGAAAAAGACAAAAATCCTATTTGTCAATGATGGCTCCAAAGACAACAGTCAAGCATTAATTGAGGAAATCTGTAAAGACAACGAAGAATTCACTTTTATTTCTTTCGAAAAAAATGCTGGTTTAAGCGCCGCCATCAAAGCCGGTTTTGATTACACAGACACTCCGTGGGTGGGCTATATTGATGCCGATTTGCAAACTGCCCCTGAAGATTTTAATATTCTAATGGAATATGCAGGTGAATACGACCTTGTAACCGGAGTTCGTTCTAACCGAAAAGATTCTTTTACAAAAAATATGTCATCCACCATTGCCAACGGTATCCGAAGAGCTTTTACTGATGACGGCATGGATGATACAGGATGTCCCCTAAAAATAATCCGTACGGATATGGCTAAGAAAATCCCTATGTTTAATGGATTGCACCGCTTTTTGCCAGCCATGATTTTGTTGCAAAATGGTAAAATCAAGCAAACTCCAGTTAGACATTTCCCTAGAGTGGCGGGCGTTTCAAAATTCAATCTTTGGAATCGATTATTAGGACCATTACAAGATTGCTTCGCTTATTTGTGGATGAAGAAAAAATACATCAATTATAGTGTAGCAAAACAAGGATAATGAACAACATCATCATTTATTCCATAGGATTCATTGCTCAAATTTTGTTTTCGAGCAGAATGATATTGCAATGGATTATTTCTGAAAAAAACAAAAAAGTATTGACTCCTGTTTTGTTTTGGGAAATCAGTTTATTTGCTTCTTTTTTATTGTTTGTTTACGGTTATTTTAGACATGATTTCTCAATTATGTTGGGACAGACAATCACCTATTACATTTATATCAGAAACATTCAACTGCAAAATGACTGGAAGAAAATCCATGTGGCACTCCGATGGTTCATTCTTTTATTCCCTGCTTTTATAGTTTGGTATTCCTATAACAATAATGTCTATGATTTAGACAATTTATTAAGAAATGAAGCAATTCCAAAATGGTTGCTTTGGACAGGAATTACAGGACAAGTATTGTTTACATTACGTTTTGTCTACCAATGGATTTATTCTGAAAAGAAGAAGGATTCTGTATTGCCGTTGGGATTTTGGATTATCAGCTTGACGGGATCACTTATCATATTCATTTATGCCATAATCCGAAAAGACCCTGTGCTATTAGCAGGTCACGCCATAGGTTTAGTCATTTATACCCGAAATATAATAATCATAAAGAAGGATGTCAAAATTAATTCATAACTACACTTTCTGGCTTTTTGTAGTAGCCTGCTTGATGCTTTTTCCACATTTGGATGTTATAGAAGTGAACATCATGGAAGCAAGAAATTTTATTACTGCAAGAGAAATGGCAACCCATAATCATTGGATACTGACAACCCTCAATGACTTACCACGTTATGAAAAACCACCATTACCAACTTGGCTAACGGCTGTTTCCGGAATTATTTTTGGATTTGACAGTATTTATGGAATGCGAATCCCAGTTGCATTAATTACTTTATTGCTGGTATTTGGAGTTTATAGACTTTCTGAAAAATTAGGTTTATCCAAACAGCAAAGCTTCCACAACGGACTGATTTTGATTACTTCTTTTTACATTTATTTCGCCGGAAGAGACAACCAATGGGACATGTACACCCATAGTTTTATGGTCGTTTGCATACTGTTCCTATGGAATTTATTAAACGACTCTAAAAAACCCCTTTTTAATGCTGTCATGGCAGGATTGTTTTTTGGTTTTTCTTTTTTAAGCAAAGGGCCTATTTCGGTTTACGCTTTATTATTACCCTTTTTAATTGCTTATGGATTTACCTATAAGTTCCAATTGAAAGACAAAAAAATATACCTGCTTCTTATCCTAATATTAGGTATAGCTATTGGTTTATCATGGCCCTTATATGTGAAATGGGCAGATCCCATAACCACCTTAAAAGTGACCAAAATAGAAAGCAGCCGATGGGGGAATTACAACACCAGACCTTTTTATTATTATTGGAGCTTTTTTACCCAAAGCGGTATTTGGACAGTCCCTGCATTTATTGCTTTAATTTATCCGTATTTAAAAAGCAGAGTCAGGAATTTAAAAGTCTATAAATTCACATTAATCTGGACGTTGGCTTCTGTGGTTTTACTTTCGATAGTACCCGAAAAAAAATCAAGATACTTATTACCTGTTTTAATCCCAATGGCTTTGAACACTGGATTTTACATCGAATACTTAATAAACAATTTTAAAAATATCCGTTTAAAAAAAGAAAAAGGAATTGTTTACTTTGCTTTTGGACTCATCGGAATCATTTGTATTGCCATTCCTGTTGGAATTTTTATTAAAGTAAAAAATGATTTAGCAGGATTCGAAATTTGGTTGATTGGATTAGCTTTATCACTATTAGCAATAGGCTATGTTATATTCAAAAACCTCAGAAATAAAAACTTTATAAAAGTATTTTATGCGGTAATAGCTGTCCAGGTGGCCGTTGTTGTTTTTGGAATACCGTTCACGGAACTCATTTTAAAAAATCCGGATTACGCCAGTGCAAAAGCAATCAGAGAGAAAGAAAAGAATTTGAGTGTTCGCACCTATGAATTAAATTCTTTTACACCCGAAATTATTTGGGATTATGGCTTCAGTATACCTATATTATTAAATGAAGAAACTAACAAACTAAACTTACCCACAGAGAGTAAATTTGGTTTATTGGCTTTGGAAAAAGACAGTATTGATTCTAAAAAAGAATTTCAGAATTACGATCTAAAAAAGGTTTCCTATATCGATTTGAATCATGTTCCCTCGGATTCCAAAAAACACAATGACCGATTGACCCGAATATACTATATCGTTACGAAGAAATAATTATTCTTCGTAACGAGTTATTTCTCTATCATAAAATTCATTGGCAAGAACAATCAGTCCTTCCATTTCGGCGTTTAATTCAGCTTCATCAAGGTCTTCTGCCTCTTCCATAAATTCAACCTCATCGTCTTTCAAATTGATGATGAATCTCGGGTAATCCAAGTGAATGATAAAAATATCATCTGGAAAATCAGTATTGTCTCCCAGTAAAAATTTTGGTAATTCCATGTTTGTATGTTTAATCGTTAATTTGGTAATGTGTTTAATCGATTAACCGAATAAACGATTAACCGATTAAACTTTTTAAGCTCTATTTGTCCGACAAAATAACCGGTGCACTTCCTTTTCCATTCATAAAAATAATTTTGGAATTTGGTGAAGCCGCCAGTTCTTTTTGTGCTTTAATTTGTTCGTATTGCAATTGCTTATCCGTCAATCCAAGAGAAATAATTCTTTGATAATCGGCGATACCTTGCGCTTCTACTCTTTTGCGTTCAGCTTCTTGTTTTTCTTTTTGAAGCACGAATGTCATTTTTTGAGCATCTTGTTCAGCATTAATTTTACTTTCTATCGATTTTTTTACAGAAATTGGAAGATCAATATTTCGAATTAACAATTGCTCCAGTACCAAACCTCTCTTTTTAAAGTCAGCCTCAATACTTTTAAAAATTCGTTCCTGAAATTCATTTCTTTTGGTCGAATATAAGGCTACAGCATCATAAAAAACCGCGTTGTCTCTTATTCGTGTTCTAGTGATTGGTCTCACAATTTTATCCGTGTAATCAACTCCAATTGTCTTAAAAATCTTTGGTGCATCAGTAGGAACTACACGATATAAAACGGTCAAATCGATAACCACCTCAAGTCCATCATTGGACAAAACCCTGATGGCATCGTCTCCTTCCTGCGAACCTTCTCCGTGGACAGCAGACATGGTGTAGTTTTGTGTTTGAATGTCAAATTCGGTAATGTCCAGAAGTGGGTTTATAATATGCAGACCACTTTCCAACACATCAGAATCTACACTTCCATAAAGAGACTTAACTCCTACTTGCCCGGCATCAATCTGTTTAAACATTGAAGAAAAAATTCCTAAAACGATTAGGATAAATCCAATAATCCTTAATAGACCGGTAAATTTAGAAAACGGATTAACATTGTGGCTTAATGCAAATCCAACAATCAGTAAAATTATTCCAAGAATAATAAATAGTATCATTTTATAGTTTTTAATTGGTACGATGATTATACGTTAAAACCAATTATAAGTTACATTCTTACAAACACTTATTTTCCTGAATTTTCAAGAACCAACTTTTTTGTCAAACGAGCAAAACGAATGTACAAAAACAGAGCCGCTGCAGTCAAACCTGCCAAAAGGCCGATCCAAACACCAACCGCTTTTAAGTCGGTATATTTCCCCAAATAAAAAGAAATTGGGAAACCCACAATCCAATAGGCCACAAAAGTAATATACATTGGAACTTTCACATCTTGCAAACCCCTCAAAGCACCCAAAACAACTACTTGAATTCCATCCGAAATCTGAAAAATAGCAGCAATCAGCAATAATTTTGAAGTGATAAAAATTATTTCCCTATTATCCAAAACCTGAGCAGGATCATTCATATTCAAAAACAGATGGGGCAAGAAATTATGAAAAACAACAAAAATACAAGCAAAAAAAGCTTCAATCATTACAGCCAATAAAAAGATAGATCGCGCAACGATAATCAGCCCTTTATAATCCGCCAACCCTTTGGAATGACTTACCCGAATCATGGCTGTAACACTCAAACCCATAGCCACCATAAATGTTGACGAAGCCAATATAAGTGCAATTTGATTAGCAGCCTGACTATTTTTCCCCAATGTACCCGAAAGCCAAATAGCAGCCGTAAACAAAGTCACTTCAAACAGCATTTGCATTGCCGATGGAAAACCTAGTCCAATAATCTTTTTAACGATTGATTTTTTTATTTCTTTAAAAGTAAAATTTTTAAAATACTGTTTCATAATGACATTGTGTTTCATCAGATAATGCATAAAAACCACCATCATAATTCTGGAAATCACAGTTCCTAAAGCAGCCCCTACAACCCCCAATTTTGGAAAAATCCAAAACCCGTAAATCAATACATAATTAAAAAAAACATGCACCACATTAGCCAAAATAATAGAATACATTGAATATTTAGTCAAAGACAATCCATCAGCAAATTGCTTATATCCTTGATACATCACAACCGGAATTAGAGAAAAAGCAACCCAATCAATATATGGTGCCGCCAGTGCAACAACAGCTGGAGGCTGATTCATAAAATACATCAATTGCTTCGACAGCACAGTCAATATAAACAACGACACACCAAGAATGGTACACAACAACAAACCATGGTGAAATGTAGTTCTAATTTTCTTATCGTTTTTCTCGGCATCGGCCTCAGCAGTTAATGGTGTTATAGCTGTAGAGAAACCTATCCCAATCGACAAAGCCAAAAAGATAAAACTATTCCCCAAAGAGACGGCTGCCAACTCAGTTGACCCTAAATTTCCAACCATATAATTATCCACAATTCCTATCAGAGTATGCCCAAGCATTCCCAGAATTACGGGATAAGCCAATTTTATATTATATGAGAATTCTTTGGTGTATTGTTCAATGTTCATTTTAGTTTATTAAGTCCGCAAAGATAAATAGAAGCTTTCAATTGGATCAACAGTATTAAAAATATAACATCCCTTTTTTAGATATTTTTTGCGTAAATCAAGTAATTCTATAACAGTAAGCAATAATTCTATAACATTCCTGGCAAATCCTAACCTTACATTTGCAGGGTAGTTCTGATACAAATAAACAGAACCAATTAAAAAAATACCCAAAATTTCAATTATGAAAACTACTGTAAAAATTAAAGCATTATTTACATTCGCAATCGCACTATTCTTTGCAAACAATTCACAAGCTCAAGAAACAAAAAGCTTTGACCAAGGATTCCGATTAGGAATTGGTCTAAACGGAGGAATGCCTACAAACAATGATACTTATGACTGGTCACTTGGTGGTGATGTCCGCCTTCAATATGATTTAACTCCAAAAGCGTCTCTAACGCTTACAACTGGTTTCACTAATCTTTTCGTTGATCCAAATGTAAATGATTTAGGTTTTATTCCTGCAAAAATTGGATTTAAAGCATTCGTTTGGGAAGATCAATTTTATGTATTAGGTGAAGTAGGTGGTGGTTTTGCAGTAACCAATGGTTATGATCAAAACACTTACATCTGGTCTCCTGGAATTGGATATGCACATGACAATATTGATGTAAGTTTACGTTATGAAGCTTACACTGATTATGATACCAATCAAATCGCATTGCGTGTAGCCTACGGATTCAAATTATAAAAAATATAATTATCTAAAAAAAATGCCCTGAAATTCAGGGCATTTTTTTGTTTCGTTAATATTGTCTTTTATCGGTTAAGGTCTTCATAAAAGCAATTAACTGTTTCTTTTCTAATTGGGTTAAATTTAATTTATCAATTGGCAACGTTTGATTGGGTAAATTGAATCCCAAACCATTTCCGCCTCCGCCATCATAGAAATCTATTACTTCTTCCAAAGTTTTGAAAATTCCATTATGCATATAAGGTGCTGTTAATGCAATGTTTCGAATCGTAGGCGTTTTAAACGAATAGCGATTCACTTCAGCTTTTGTTAAATCAAATTTACCAAAATCTCCATCTACCATTTTATTTTTTCCAGGAACTCCAAGAACTTCACTCTCAGACCTGTCAAAATTAGGAGGAACGGTTCCATTTGTCAAAGGGATAAAATGACAGGTTGCACATTTGGCTTTACCTGCAAAAAGATTAAAACCGGCTATTTCATCAAGATTAAAATTTTCTTCCCCTCTCATATAACCATCAAATCTTGAATCATAATTACTCAGAGACCGAATGTATGATGCTAATGCATTTTTGATGGTAAAAGCAGTAATTTCTTTGTTTGGAAATGCTTTATCAAAATTGGCTGCATATTTTTCACTCTTTTTTAAATCAAAAACTGATTTTTCCAAAGACCCGTGCATTTCATTCTCATTTGTAATAACGGCAACTGCCTGATCTTCGAGGTAATTCACTCTCGAATCATAAAAAAAACTGCGCTGAAAAGCAATATTGGAAAGCGTTGGCGTATTTCTTTTGACCATTTGTTTTCCATCCAATGTAACTGCTTTTTCCAAACCATCAGTAAAAGCTTTGTCTGCATAATGACAGGAAGCACAAGAACGAGTATTATTACCCGATAAAACAGGATCATTAAATAACAATTTACCTAATTCTATTTTCTCCTTTGTGGTTTTATAATCCGGAAATCCTGAAAAAGCTTCGGTATCAAAAGCATTTTTATCAAATAATGTTTGAGCCGTAACTTTCAATCCACGGCTTTCCTTAAAAAAAGGTATTTTAAGAGCCAACTGTGTTTTATAAATCGCTTTACTCAAAGGATTCAAATATTTTTTAATAAAATAAGCTCTGTCAAATTCATTAAATTTCGAATTTTTATCCAAATAATCCTTTCCTTCTTTTAGTATTTTTAAAGTCACCGAATTTTGTTCATTCTCACCATAAACAGCAAGTTGTTTTTCGATAGTTTCCAATGAAGTTTTAGCTTCCGTCAAAGAATTTTGAGCTATCGGGGAATCAAATCCAGTTATTCCCAATGTAATTATTCTAAAAACCTCCAAACGCATCGCATCAAAAACAGAAGAATCTGTCAGTTCATTAGTTTTGGAAATCATTATCAAACGGTACAAATTTGCATTAAGAATTCCAATTTCCTTTAAGATTTCCTTTTTGGATTTCTTATCATACACTGGAAAAAAATATTCCTCAATTACCTGAAGACCTGCTGGCGGAACCGTAATTCCTTCATCCTCCTCATATTCATCTAGTGCCGGACCGTTTATTGCTTTCGATACTGTCGGAAAATAATATTCACTTATGGACTCGACTCTTTTATAACTTTGATGAGCTTTTAAAAATTGATTTTGTAATTGCTTTTGAGTTGCTCCATTTTCGACTAAACGTTGCAATTGAGTAACCTCTTTTTGCAAAACAACCAAATCCGATTTATACAAATCATTAATTTGCTCGGCTTTGGATTTAGAATCGGAACAAGAAAACAGTAAAAAAGAGATAAAAAAGAAAACAATATTTTTCATAAAACTATAAGAATAAAAAACAAAAACCACGGTTTCAATAAAATGAAACCGTGAGCTTCTGAAAAAAAAATAAAAAAATAAATTATCTTGCTAATCCTTTGATCAATACAATTTGGCTCGCTTGATTTTCATTTGGACGACCATTTCCACCGTCAATATTTTTATATCTATCACCAGTCCAGGTATGCGGTTGAACACTTAATAAAAAAGTATCGTCTATTCCCAATTGCTCAGAAACATCAATTAAAGCACCATATTCCCAGTCTCCAAACTTAGAAGTTCCACCAACATTATATTTGGCTGCATCAGTTGCTGTGCGGCGGTGGTCTAATTCTACTACCACTTTTAATTGTTTTGTGGCAATACTGTACTGATAAATATAGGCGTCATGAGTTTCATCACCATACCCGTTAGCATCCTCTTCTACATAAACATAGTTTTTAGTTACACAAATATTATCCGGGTTTTGAAATTTTCTGGCAATCCCCGTACGATCATCTCCGTCAAGCAACACCTGTAATGTTCCAACCAAAGGATTGGCCGCATCCAAATTCAATTTATAGACTCTACCATATTTTGTTCTGGAAGCATCAGCATTTGTTTTAACGTAATCTTGACCTGTAACATTAAAATAAATTTCGCGATCGGCAGCATCACCACCTTTTCTATAATCAAGGTCTTCTACTCTACCAAATTTTATGGCTGATAATTTATTTACTGATGCATTGATTTGCGCTCCTGTCAAAGTAGTATGGTTTTCTATTTTCACGAAAGAAACAGGATAATCCTTCCCTGTAATCATATCTTTTTCTCTCTGATTACCATCCGTTCTTTTCATCATGTACAAAGAACCGTTTGTAAGATCCCCAACCGTATTGGCTACATACATAAACAATTGACCTCCATAAGTTCCAGAATCATCATCACCAATAATAACAACAGTTTTACCAGCAAAAGCAGTTTTTCTTAAAGGCAAAGCATTTTCCGCGCTTAAGCGTCCAAAACCAGATAACTCTTTAGAAACACTAGATGTTCCTACGTCTCCATAAGGATTCAAAGCATGCGTACGAGACTCTTCACCAGATTCACCACAAGTCAGGTAAGTTGGTCCAAAACCATGTTCTGCAGGAGTAGCCATTGTAGCTCCACATAATCTCCAAGTACCTCCTTTTGAATTCAATAAATATTCTCCTTTTACCGGCTTGAACGTTTTGTCCAATGTTATTCTTGATACCGAAAAGTTGTCTTCTTGATTTACTAAAAATGTAAAAGTCCCATCTTCATTTTTTAATAATCCGGAACCATCTGCAGAGCCCCCAAAAACATAATTTGGGCTTCCCGCCAAAACATCATCAGAACTAATAAGAGAAAACAATTCCAGTTTCTCAAAACCAGCTTGTTTTTTCAATAAAACGGGTGTTACAGATTGGTTAGCCGCCAAAACAGTACTGTTAATTGGATTTTCTTCTGCACTTTTATCATCGTTACATGACACTAATGATGCAACTGCAAGCATCGATAGAATAATTTTTTTCATTTGGTTGTTTGTTTAAATTCAACACAAAGAAACCTCCATATTTTTAACTAAAAATGAACTAAACATTAACAAAACTTCAATAAAAGTTGACTAAAGTAACATAAAAAGTAATTATTTTACACAAACCCGCAAAATAACTAAAGAAATGAAGATTCAAAAAATGTCCTATTTTCGTTGTAATACCTTTCAAAATAAAGGCTCCGTTTTCTTCTCCCACCAAAAAAGATTACTTTTGGGAAGCAAATCCAGCTGTTCGCTACAAATAAAATTCACTGAACTCCTATGAGAATAAAAGTTAGTGAAGTAATCTTTTTCAAGAACTGCATTTTTTCTAAGTCCTCGCATTAGCTTCCTCTGGTCGCTTTGCCAGTAAAAGAAAAAAAAGCCATTTTTCAAAAGGGTTTCCGCTTCCATCTGGGCTAGGGCATTCATTTTCAAAACAACTTTCATGGAAAAATTCACACTTGAAATTCTTTTTCACATTATCGGAATTGGTTCAGCTTCCGGACTTATTTACAAAGACAACAGTTTATTTATCATAGGCGACAACAGCGGTTTTCTATACGAATACAATATAGAATCCAAAAATCTGCAACGTCACGAAATCATAGAAAACGCTACCGAAAATATTGCAAAAAGTGAAAAACCCGATTTTGAGGCTATTACTTATTTTGGCGACAATCTTTATGTTTTTGGCTCTGGATCTACCGAAAAAAGGAATAAGATGATCCAGATCAATACACTTGAAAAAGAAATAAGTACCAATGACCTCGCCGGTCTCTATGGCGTTATGCAAAGTTTTGGCGAAATAAAACCAGAAGATTTCAATATAGAGGGCGCTGTTTATACGGGTGAAGAATGGTATTTATTCAACCGAGGAAACGGAAAATCGGCCAAAAATGTATTGTTTACTATTCAAGGCAAAAATTTGATTAACGAATTCAACATCCTTTCCAACAATTACAAATTGCCAAAAATAAAAGGAGTTCGCAGCAGTTTTACCGATGCTGTTATACTTGATGATAAAATTTACTTTTTATCAACTGCCGAAAACACAGATTCTACATACCATGATGGTGAAATATTAGGTAGTTTCATCGGGTGCATCGATACCAAAACCATGAAAATTGATTTTACCAAAAAAATCAGCGATACCCATAAATTTGAAGGACTAACTGTTTATAAAAATTCTGCTGATAAGATCGAATTTTTACTTTGTGAAGATAGCGACACTGAAGTTTTGGAAACCAATATTTATAAATTGACATTAAACAAAAAACATTAAAAGTAAAATAATGAACAACTTAAAAAATAAAAACGCCCTAATTACGGGTGCTGGAAAAGGAATTGGTAAAGCAGTAGCCATCGCTTTGGCTAAAGAAGGGGTGAATGTAATTTTATTGGCCCGTACACAATCAGATATTGATCAAGTCGCCAATGAAGTAAGAGCTTTAGGAGTAAAATCATTGGCCATAACCGCTGATGTTGCTGATATCAACTCCGTAAATTCAGCTGTAGAAAAAGCCTTAACCGAATTTGAAACCATTGACATTTTAATCAATAACGCCGGAATTGCAGCTTTTGGTAAGTTTTTAGAATTAGAACCTTCCGCTTGGGAACGTATTATTCAGGTGAACTTAATGGGAACCTATTATGTTACTCGAGCCGTTTTACCAAATATGATCGAAAAACAAACAGGAGACATTATCAATATTTCCTCAACAGCAGGATTAAACGGAAATGCACTAACCAGTGCTTACAGTGCATCAAAATTTGCAGTATTAGGTTTGACGGATTCTTTGATGCAGGAAGTACGAAAACACAATATTCGTGTGACAGCCTTAACACCAAGTACTGTAGCAACTGATATGGCAAAAGAATTAAATCTTACGGATGGTAATCCAGAAAAAGTAATGCAATCTGAAGATATGGCCGAATTAATCATTGCCCAGCTAAAATTAAACCGACGCGTTTTTATCAAAAACAGCAGTATTTGGTCAACAAATCCTTAGCCAATACCAACGTCAACTAAAAACTGCTTCTTTTAAATTTGCCAAAATACATTAGTTTACAAAGTAAACATATAGAATTTTGAGATAATATCTTTGGGGGAAAATATTCTGTAATAAATAAATGTATAGATATCAAATATTTATAAATCTAAAAAAACAATAAAAAACAGATTACTTCTAAAAGTATTGACAAGTATTTATTTCATTTTGATAATGATGAGCTCGATATTGTATCGGGCTCATTTTTTTTAAATATAATTACTGCATTATAGTATAATTTGATGTTTTATACAATCTTTTGCATTACTCCTAATACTTGTATTTTTTTTAAACTTAATTAGAATGTTTCTCTAAATAGATTGATGAATGGATTTCATATTAACTCTATGACAATAACAAATTCGCTATAAACGTTAAAATAAAGTTAATTTTAAGTACTATGCGATACACAATACCTTTTTTAAGATATATATTTGCATAGGATATTATTATATGATTTTAATACCTACAAAACAACAATCAAAAAAAACAACAATCAAAAATCAAGTATCATGAAAAATTCAATTTTAATCTTAGGAATCGCATTAGTATCTTTATCTAATGTTTGTAAAGCTTCAAACACAATAAACAGTCAAGTTGGTACTTATCAAGCACTAGTTTCTTTGAGCGAAAATGATACAATAACATCAAATGAAAAAACAGCAATAGTAAAACCGGAAGTAATTATGGATTCTGAAATTTTTAATCCAGAAACTGTAATTGGGTTCAATGCTAAAACGGTTAACGAAATTATTACTGAAAACGATAAATTAATAGAAAACACAACTTCGGATGAAATAGAATTTATAGTTTTCGAAGATTCTATGAAAGATATTATAGCCCAATCTGACTTAATAATTGAGAATACAGTTTCAAATGAAGCTTACCCTCTTTCCACTGAAAACAATATTGAATCTGAAATAGCACAACTTGAAATGGTTATTGAAAGCTCTGTTTCTGATGAAGTAAGTTCCTTGAACCTTAAAGAAATTAATAAAAATACATTACTGCAAAACAACCTGAATAAAAAAGCTTTTGTTGGAATGAATTAATGACAGTAAAATAAGAAGTAGCTAAATTAGGGCAGGTATAAAGTTTACCAACTAAAAAAGCACCATTATAAAAAGTATAATGATGCTTTTTTTATGTTTAAAAATCGTTTTTACCTTAAATTTTAAACCTCAACATTCAAAAATTCCATTCGAACACTTCCATCTTCATCAATTTTTGTCAAATTAATATCACGAAGAGTATTTACTAATTCAGGATTCCAAGGAGTTTTCACTTTTACGTAATTCTCTGTAAAACCATGAATATAGCCTTCTTTATTTTCACTTTCAAAAAGTACGGTTCTATTGGTTCCCAACTGGCTTTCATAAAAAGCACGTCGTTTTTTAACCGATAAACCCCGTAACATTTTACTGCGTTTGGCACGAACGTTTCCGGGAACAACACCTTCCATTTCAGCGGCTTCAGTATTATCACGCTCCGAGTAAGTGAAAACATGTAAATACGAAATATCCATTTCATTTAGGAAATGATAGGTTTCCAAGAAATGCTCATCGGTTTCACCTGGGAATCCCACAATCACATCAACACCAATACAGGCATGTGGCATGACTTCACGAATCTTATTCACTCTTTCAGTATAGACTTCACGTAAATAACGACGTTTCATTAACTTCAAAATATCATTGCTTCCCGATTGCAACGGAATGTGAAAATGGGGTACAAAAGTTCTGCTTTTAGAAACAAATTCTATCGTTTCATTTTTCAACAGATTAGGCTCAATCGAAGAAATACGTAATCTTTCAATTCCTTCAACTTCGTCCAAAGCCTTAACCAATTCCAAAAAAGTGTGTTCGTGTTTTTTATTCCCGAACTCTCCTTTTCCATAATCACCAATATTGACACCAGTAAGGACAATTTCTTTGATATTTTGTTTCGAAATTTCGTAGGCATTCCTCAAAACATTCTCCAATTCATCGCTTCTCGAAATTCCACGAGCAAGAGGAATTGTGCAATAAGTACATTTATAATCACAGCCATCCTGAACTTTCAAGAAGGCACGTGTTCTATCCCCGATCGAATAACTGCCCACATAAAAATCAGCTTCGGCAATTTCACATGAATGAACTTCACCAAAATCATTCTTCGATAAATCATTGATATAATCTGCTAATTTGAATTTCTCAGTAGCTCCAAGAACCAAATCCACTCCATCAACATTGGCCAATTCTTCAGGTTTCAACTGTGCATAACAACCTACCGCAGCGACAAAAGCTTTATCGTTCAATTTCATCGCCTTGCGCACCACTTGCTTGAATTGCTTATCGGCATTTTCCGTAACCGAACAAGTATTGATTACGTACATATCAGCTACATCCTCAAAATCAACTCGATCAAAACCTTCATCCTCCAAATTACGCGCAATAGTCGATGTTTCCGAAAAATTCAGTTTGCAGCCAAGCGTGTAAAAAGCAACTTTTTTTCTATTCTCCATAATTACCTTAAATTAATGAAATCGTTGTCAAAAAATTTAAGTGCGCAAATTTACGAACAAAAATTTACACTGTAAAGCCGATGATTATATATATTCATATCATTTACAACCGTTAGATAAAACACCATGATATTGTTATTTAAAAAGATGGAGCGATACACTTTAAAAAGGCTTTATTTTTCCGCTCAAGGTTTTGTTCTTATTTATTTAAATACTAATTTCACACCTCCAAAAACAACTTAACGGCACTAACTTTATCTTATACCAAATAAAATTGCCGTGATTCGTCATTAGAAATATCAAAACTAATTATTTCAAAAAAATAATTCAGTGGAGAAGTAATAATCTATGATTTTATCTGTTTAAAAAATAGATTAAATTAATGACATTACTTTTCTTGCATTTGATGTTCCTTTAATTCTTCAAAAAACATACTTTAGAAACAAAATTATACTATTAATAACAGTAAATGGGATCGCCGAAAACCATAAAGAGTAGGTAAATATTAAATAAACAAAAACAAAATGAAATCGTTCTGCCTCACAATCTCCCTACTATTTGTTACACTTTGCTCACAAGCTCAAAATGCTCCGTCAATAGCTACCAAAAATCCTTTCCCAACAATAAGTACTTTAACTACTTGGGCGAGTTACAATTCACAAGAAAAATTCAATCTTGATATTAGAGCTCTTGGATTTAAATTCGAAGAAAAATCAGTTGAAACGGCTTCAACTTCCTACACTTATATCAGAAAAGTTTCGGTGGACAACATCAACTATACAGACAGAATAGTTTACAGAATCGCAAATGACAACTCTGCAAGCATAATTTCATTGGTAACGGCTTCAACCGATTTAGTGTCTTTTTACACTCCACAATTAGCTGGTTATAAAACAGGGAAATGTGACAACGAAATGTCGAAAGACAAGAAAACAACTTGTACTTGTTATGACAATGGCAAATTCAACATCGACGTATGTGACGAAAGGGTAAAACTTACGATGGGTGACGGAAATAATTATTTTATTTCGGTTGCGAAAAAATAAAAAAAATGTAGGAGGTACGTCTCCACACAACGACAAAAAATCCATAAAAAATCCGTCTCATTCGACAACGAGACGGATTTTTCATTTTGTAAAAAAGGATTTTTATAAATTTGGATTTTCCATTTCATACCAAACTTCTTCTTCACCATCGTATTCAAAGAAATTGACATAATGCATTCCCAGTTTTTCCAGTATATTTCTTGAGCCTATATTTCCAGCATCTGCATAAGCATACAACATTTCCACTTTCATTTCATTAAAGGTTAAATCTATAAAAGCCAATCCAGCTTCGGTAGCGTAACCTTTCCCCCAATGTTTCTGAATAAAACGATAACCTATCTCATAAAAATTTTGATGGTTATTGATAGTCTCTTTAATTAACTTTATACCCGACCAACCAATAAATTCATTGGTTTCCTTAAGAATTACAGCCCAACGCCCAATTCCATTATCTGCATATTGCCGCCTTAAATTTTCAATATATAACCTACTTTCATCAATGTGTTTTACTGGCTTATTCCCTAAAAAACGATGCACTTCAGGATTCGAATCCAATTCAAACATTCCTTCATCATCTGAAGCAATCATTTCCCTTAATATCAACCTTTCGGTTTCTATATAGGATTTCATTAATTTAAATTTAAAATATAACGCTTGATGACTTCGGCAACACCATGATTATTATTTGAAGCAACAATTAAATCTGCTTTGTCTCTTAACTCAGGTGTTACATTGTCCACCCAAACACCTAAACCAGCATATTCAACCATTGTCAAATCATTTCCTGCATTTCCAACAGCAATAATTTCACTTTGATGAATATCTAATTTCTCTGCCAATTTTTTCAGACTGTAGGCTTTGTCAATTCCTTGCTGAGCAACTTCAAGAAAGAAAGGCTTTGACATCGACACACTCAAATGTGGCATGGCCAGTTTCAAATCATCTTCAACTGTTTTTAGATAGGATGGTTCTTCAAGCAAAATACATTTGACGGCATTCGATTGTACAGCGCCCTTAAAGCTCACTACTTTATTGTGTGTCAACCCTGTAATATGTTTTTCAATATCTATATATTCCGAATCAGTTTCACTGACAATTTCATCATTTACATAAGTAATTATGTGTGTTTTACTTTTTAAACTATAGTCGTACAATTCATGGATTTGTTCCTTGGTCAATGTTTGCTCAAATAGAACTTTATCTTCTTTCAGATCTGTAATTACAGCTCCATTGTAGGATAGCATAAATGAATTATAATAATCCATCTTCAATTCTTTAGCATAAGCTGTCATCGCAGAAGTGGGCCTTCCTGATGCCAAAACCACATATACTCCCAATTCCTGGGCTTTAAAAATCATTTCTTTATTCTCATCCGATATGGTATGATCGTCGGTTAACAACGTGTCATCCATATCTAAAACAAGCATTTTGTATTTTACTTCTTTCATTATATAAAATTTCGGCTAATAAATTATAAATTAACAAATTACAATTATTGTGCCATTAAAAAACCTTGACACTCGTAAAAGTCTCAAGGTTTTAAAAAAATCCTTCTTTCCAACTAGATATTCAACCTAAATTCTTCGATAACCGGATTTGCTTTTGCAAAATCAGTTTCCTGGATAAAAACCTCAACAGCTGCGTCTAAGTTTGGAAAACCAGACATTCTAGCCGATTGGACATTATTTTTAACTGTAGTTTCCACTCCAACGGCTTCAATTTTTTCTTGTAAAGCCAATGCTAAAATTTCACTTCCCGAAAATACTTTCATTAATCCCATGATGCTTTTATTTTTTAAATTACTATTATATCGAATCATTAAACTAAAAGCACCTTAAAACCTGTCCGTTCGGAGTTATGCTTCCTGCCTTCTGATCTATTATTAACTTTTACTCCTCTTCGTCATCATCAATTTCTTCGTCTTCTTCTTCAAAATCATCAACGTCTGGATTCACTGATTCTTCTTCTTCCAAATCCTCCTCATCTTCGTCATACTCTTCCTCAAAATCAAAAACATAAGGCTCCAACAACATTTTATCAGCCAAGATTTCAATTCGTTCGGTCAACTGGTCAGTAAAAATAATACGTTGCGTTTTGGCAATACTATTTGAGATTCGCATGATTTTTGTTTCATGACGCAATTTCAAAATCGGGTCTGCATCATCAAGAATGAACATTCTCAATCGGTTTACATTATATCCCGCTGTGGTAAACATATCACTCAATTTATTTGGAGTTCCAATAAGAACGTCAATACCTGTTGAAATATAGTTTTTATCATATTCCATATCGCCTTTATCATGAACACCATATACTCTCAAGTTGGTATACTTTCCAAACTTCTCGAAAAGTTCTTCCATTTCAAGAACCTTAGTTTTGTCTTCAACAATAATTAGGGCACGAGGCGATTCTTCTCCTTCACAAACCAATTGCTGAATCACATTCATCACAATAGTTGTTGATTTTCCCGAACCTTTTGGTGAAACAACAATTGCATCTGCACCACTTTTTATAGTCGAAAAAGTTTCTTTTTGCATCTCATTAGCTTCAGTCAACCCGCTATCAATTAAGGCTTCTTGCAATACTTGATTTATTTTCTTTAGTTTCATTTTTTTTAGTAATTAGGCATAAGACATAAGCCAAAAGCTAATGAATTATTACATAAAATATTCTTGTTTTTTATTTTACTTTATTTACTGGCAAAAGCTTTAACATCACTTTCGGAAATTTCGTTTCCACCAAGGATTATCAAACGTTCTACCACGTTTCTCAATTCACGAATATTACCCGTCCAATCGTATTCTTGCAATAAACGAATGGCTTCTACTGAAAAATGCTTTACCGCATTACCTTGTTCGACTGCAATTTTATTTGTAAAATGCTCAATCAAAGAAGGAATATCTTCCCTCCTATCATTTAAGGAAGGAACTTTTATGAGAATTACAGCCAAACGATGGTATAAATCTTCTCTAAAACGGCCTTCTGCAATTTCAGTTTTTAAATCTTTATTGGTGGCAGCTATAACACGCACATCAATTTTTATATCACTGTCCGCTCCTACTCTTGTTATGATTCCTTCTTGTAAAGCTCTCAAAACTTTGGCTTGGGCTGACAAACTCATATCACCTATTTCATCCAGAAAAATAGTTCCTTTATTGGCTGCTTCAAATTTTCCTGCGCGATCTTTTACCGCCGAAGTAAAAGCGCCTTTTGTATGGCCAAACAATTCACTTTCTATCAATTCACTTGGTATGGCAGCACAATTTACTTCTACCATTGGAGCGCTTGAGCGATCGCTTTTGTCATGCAATTGATGGGCAACCAATTCTTTTCCGGTTCCATTTGGTCCGGTAATCATAACTCTTGCATCGGTTTTAGCTACTTTATCAATCATGACTTTCACCAGATTGATTGGTTCGCTATCTCCAACTATTTCATATTTTTTACTGACTTTCTTCTTCAGAATTTTATTCTCAACAACCAGTTTTTTCTTGTCCAATGCATTACGAACCGTATTTAGCAATCGATTTAAATCTGGTGGTTTTGAAATATAGTCAAAGGCTCCTAGACGCATCGTATTGATTGCCGTTTCCATATCACCATGCCCTGATATCATTACGATGGGAATTTCGGTATCTATTTTTTTTACGGCTTCGAGCAATTCAACGCCATCCATTTTTGGCATTTTTATGTCACATAAAACCAAATCATAGTCGTTTTCTTTTATTTTTTCAAGTCCCACAATACCATCTTCAGCTACATCCACTTCATAAGACTCATTTTCTTCGCAAAGTATTTTGGCTAACACTCTTCTAATGGCTTCTTCGTCTTCGATAATTAGAATTTTCGACATAAATAACTTTTTTATTTTGGCTTTATCACTTAACTATTCAAATAGCCTTTAATATTTTAACCATTTATACAATTCTTTCCAGCTCGGCTTTTTTCCGTACATCAAAATACCAACACGGTAAATTTTGGCAGCAAACCAAACTACACCAAAGAACGTGGCGAACAACAAAGATACGGAAATTGCAATTTGCCACCACGGTACTCCAAAAGGAATACGCATTAACATTACTATAGGTGATGTTAAGGGTACCATTGAAAAAACTACAGCAATAGTTCCATGCGGATCATTAATAACCGTAAAAAAACCAATATAAACACTAAGCATCAATGGCATTATGATAGGCAAAAGAAATTGTTGCGAATCAGTTTGATTGTCTACAGCCGCTCCAATTGCGGCATAAAAAGAGCTATAAAGAAAATATCCGCCAATAAAATAAACCACAAAACTGATCAAAATACTTGCAATAGGCAGATTCCATAATTCTTTAATATACATTTGGGCAGCCCCCGCAAATTCTTGTTGGGCAACATTCATCATTTCAGGAGAAACTCTGGATGTAGGTCCAATATTAACCCCAAAAAATGCAGAGGCAGCAAACATTAACGACAAACCGATAACAGTCCAAATTAAAAACTGCAGTAAACCTGCCAATGAAGTTCCGATAATTTTCCCCATCATAAGTTGGAAAGGTTTCACCGATGAAATGATAATCTCGACAATGCGATTTGTTTTTTCTTCTATTACACTTCGCATCACCATATTTCCATAAATGATGATGAACATCATGATAAGGTAACCAAAAGCACCACCTATTGCAATTTTTATTTCGTTAAGTCCCTTAATACTTTCTTCACCAGATGCTTTTGACAGATTCAAAACTACCTCGGCTTTGGCAGTTTTTATTGCCAAAGTGTCCAAATGCGCCATTTCGAGATTATTTTTAGTCAACTTATCGGCAATAATTCCTTGGGCTTTTTCGATAAAAATAATACTAGGACTATTGTTTGAAATTAATTGAATTTTATTTTCCAAATCTTTGTTACTGGTCGTCTTTGGAATATAAAGTAAGGCTTCAAAATCTTCTTTAGTGATACTGTCTTTAAGAGCCTGAATATCAATTGCCGACAAGTCCAAGTATTTGTATTCGCTGTCTTTATTATTTTGAGCTACGAACTCGTTGACAAACAAACCCGATTCATCATGAATTGCAATACGTTTTGTTTCGGCTTTCATAGAACTTAAATACGCAACAAATCCAGCAATTCCAACAAATAGCAAAGGACTTAAAAACGTCATGACTACAAACGACTTATTGCGAACTTTGGCAATAAATTCTCTTTTTATGATTAATGAAATAATGCTCATTTATATAGATTATTCGATTTTTAGATTATTTGACTATTCGATTATTGGATTTTTGATTTTTAATCGAAAAGTCTAAAAATCAAAAATCCAATTAATCTATCCTGTTACTGTTTGAATAAAGATATCATTTACACTCGGAATTTTTTCAACAAAATGCATTACCTGACCGCGTTGTGACAAGACGTTTAGCAATTCGTTTGGTGTGGCATTCCCGAGTTGAATCTCCAGTTTTATTTCATCGTTTAACGATTTGAAATTGGCTTGTCCCACTTTAAATTTTTGAGTAATGTCAAACATCAAACCTTCTACATTGTCCGACAGGATACCAACTTCAAAACTATTGGTCTTGAATTTTCTTTTTACGTCAATCAGTTTACCTTCTATCAGTTTATTCGATTTGTGGATGAGTGCAATATGATCACACAATTCTTCCACACTTTCCATTCTATGGGTAGAAAAAATAATCGTGGCACCTTCATCTCTCAATGCCAAAATTTCGTCTTTGATAACATTGGCATTTACTGGGTCGAATCCAGAGAAAGGCTCGTCAAAAATCAACAATTTTGGTTTATGTAAAATACAAACCACAAACTGGATTTTCTGTGCCATCCCCTTAGATAATTCTTGGATTTTTTTATTCCACCAACCTTGAATCCCCAAGCGATCAAACCAATATTCCAATTGTTTTTTGGCTTCGGCTTTCGACAATCCTTTCATTTGTGCCAAATACAAACATTGCTCACCTACTTTCATGGTGCTATACAATCCTCTTTCTTCAGGAAGATATCCAATATATTGTATGTGTTTGGGCTGAAGCTTTTCACCATCAAGGATGATTTCGCCACTGTCCGGCATCGTAATTTGGTTGATAATTCGAATTAGTGAAGTTTTTCCAGCTCCATTTGGACCTAAAAGCCCATATATACTTCCTTTGGGAACGGTCAATGAAACTTCGTTAAGCGCTACATATTCACCATATTGCTTTACGACTTTATTTACTTCAAGTATATTACTCATGCTACTTTTTTAATTGGCGTAAAAGTAAATAATTTCGAGCCTAAATTCTCTTAATTATCCACTAATACCGTTTAAAATTAGAATTTACCGTAATAAAATGTTCTTTTTTCCTTTCTTCTTCAAAATAAAAAGATACCGTAGCGATGCTATGCTTTATTTTTCTATATCGAATAAAGAAAAAAAATCTAAATTTTCTTTATGGCAAATTCTAACTTTAAATGGTATAAAAAACCCATCCTTAACGAATAAAGGATGGGTTTGTATTTTATTATTTATAAAAGTTAAGAAAACATATCTTTTACTTTCTCGAAAAATGATTTTTCAGATTTTTCAGGGTTTGGAGTGAAATTATCATCCGTTAACGCTTTTTCAAAAAACTGTTTTTGCTCTTTGTTCAAAGTTTTTGGAGTCCAAACATTTACATGTACCAGTAAATCTCCACTTCCGTAACCATTGATACTTGGAATACCTTTTCCTTTTAATCGTAGAATTTTTCCTGATTGAATTCCTTCTTCCAGTTTGATTCGCACTTTTCCGTTCACGGCATCAATATCTTTTGAAATTCCAAGTACAGCTTCTGCGAAACTGATGTATAAATCGTAGTGCAAGTTTTCACCTTCACGTTTCAAGAATTCATGCTCGATTTCTTCAATAACTACAATTAAATCACCTGGAACACTATTTCCTGGGGCATCATTTCCTTTACCGGAAACTTTCAATTGCATTCCATCTACTACACCTGCTGGAATTTTGATAGAAACCGTTTCGTCTTCTACAACCATTCCTTGAGAATCTGCATTACTTGGTTTCTTGTCCAAAATTTGACCAGAACCACCACAAGTAGGACAAGTTGAAGCCGATTGCATTCTACCCAAAATCGTATTGGTTACTCGCATTACCTGACCTTGGCCATTACAAGTCGAACAGGTTTTATAAGTAACCCCGTGAGCTTGAACTTTACGCTTTACTTTTACTTTTTTCTCAACACCATTGGCAATTTCCTCAAGAGTCAACTTTACTTTAATACGCAAATTGCTACCTTTTACGCGACGGGGGCCACCACCTCCGCTTCCGCCAAATCCACCGAAACCTCCACCGAAAATATCTCCAAATTGACTAAAGATATCATCCATATTCATACCGCCATGACCTCCGCCAAATCCTCCGGAACCATCAAATGCCTGATGTCCATATTGATCATATTTTGCTTTTTTGGCAGGATCGCTCAAAACTTCATAGGCTTCAGCCGCTAATTTGAATTTTTCTTCTGCCTCTTTGTCGCCCGGATTCTTGTCAGGATGGTATTTCAATGCACTTTTTCTGTATGCCTTTTTTATTTCAGCAGCATCTGCACCTTTTGAAATGCCTAATATTTCGTAAAAATCTTTTTTCATAATAATTTAAAGTAAATTGTAAATATTAATCCCGAAACTTTCGGGATCAAATTCTAACTGTTCAACACATTAGAATTTATGATTTACAATTATATTTTTTAGTTACCAATTACCACTTTTGGAAAACGAATAATTTTATCTCCTAGTTTATATCCTTTTTCAAGAACATCCACAATTTTCCCTTTCATTTTATCTGATGCCGCAGGAATTTGAGTAATTGCTTCAGCAAAATCAGCATCAAATACATCACCCGCTTTAACATCAACTTGCTCTAATCCTTTGGAAACCAAAGTTCCTTTCAATTTTTCATGAATCAATTCTACACCTTTGGCTAACAATTCATCTTCCGATTTGTTGATTTCAACCATTGCTCTGTCAAAATCGTCTAGTACTGGTAACATTGCAAGCAAAACTTCTTGATTGGCTGTTTTAAACAACTCGACTCTTTCTTTTGTAGTACGTCTTTTGTAATTTTCAAATTCAGCAAATAATCTCAAAAACTTATCTTTTTCTTTAGCTAAGTCTTGTGCTAATTGCTCTTCAACACTTAATTCTTCAATAATAAGTTGCTCACCATTTGCATTATTCTCTAATGTCACATCATCTATTTCTTGATCGAATTCTGTATTTTCTGTAGTCATATTACTTTTATTTTTAAAAAAATTCTTAAACATAGTTTTACTCATTAGATTCGATTGCAAAAGTACTGCCAAAACTTATAAAATGTCAAATTGTCATCTTTTTTTAAGAATAAAAATTTCCCAAAGTAAATATCCTCTTTTCTTAGACAAAACTTTAATATAATTTTAAGACTACTACGTTATAGTTTTATTTAATTTTGGACAAGATTTTTATTCGTTCCCCCAAGGATACAACTCTCAAATATTGAAAGTAAGGTTGTTTTCTATATAATTATTAATTCACTATTGCCTTATATGAAAAAAAGCTTCGTTTCTAGTTAACGAAGCTTTTTTTTATTTTTTAAGACAACCTTATTTTAATCGAATACTCCATTCAAAATCCATTTCGGAAACCTGTACGCCTTCCTCATTCGTTCCGATAGATTTCATCCAAAACGTTTGACCTTCACCTGTAGCAATTGTCTTTTGAATCGCCTCCTCTATTAGGTGACCATCTTTACACTCAAAAGTAATTCGGCCGGTAGCTTTTTTCGAAAAATTAGATTTATTATTAGCGACAAGCATTGATATTTTCTTTCCGCTTTGTTGGATTTTATCAATCACCATCGCACCTGTTGTCAACTCGGCTGCCATTGCTTGTACAGCAAAATACATAGAATTAAATGGATTTTGGTTTATCCATCGGTGCTTTACCGTTACCACACATTTATCTTTATCTATAGATTTCACCCTAACCCCACAAATAAATGCAGAAGGCAATTTGAAAAATATGAATCGATTTAATTTAGACACTGTTAATTCCATGACTTACATTTTTTGCTAAAATACAAAAAATACTATGCGTACATATAAAAAATAACAATTAGTTTATTTTACTTCTTTCCATCTTGTACAAAATAATTCTACTTTCAATTAAACGATAACTTTCTCAAATCTTTGGGCGTGCCACCACTAGAAAAAGGGGCCAAACAAATAGGAACACATATACCGCCCCTTTCGCTAGTGCTGTCAGGCTATCCGCGCTACTTTGGTAGCCAGCTTCTATCCTTCACGCTCACTACACTTCAACATCATATAGTAAAACAAAGCAATAATTTGTTCAAAAATGATATATTTTTCTTTCAAAATTTCTATTTTTTGTTAATATTATGTTAATATACACTACTATGCGATACAAGATACTCTCTTTTGAACATATATTTGTATAAGAAATTACTAGGTAAGTCACTTTATCAATTTCTGTCATCAATCATCAATCAAAAAACGTAATCAAAAAATCAAAAAAATGGAAACTTCAACCGAAAGAAACATTGCAGCATTTACACACTTGAGCACTTTTAGTCAATATATAGTTCCGTTTGGAAATTATATATTTCCAATTATCCTTTGGACATCCAAAAAAGAGCAATCGGAATTTGTAAACCATAATGGTAAACAAGCTTTGAACTTTCAATTGAGTGTTTTAATTTACTCTTTGATATTGGCCATGATTGCCATTCCAATATTTCTATATACCGTTCTGAAAAACATCTCATTCAATGAATTGATAAACAACGACGATATTATTTTAAAAAATTTTGACTACGGCAACAGCATAGGGATTTTGACAGTAGGTGTTATAGCACTTTTTATCTTTGCCTGTATGAAAATTGGCGAATTCTTTTTAGTCATTTATGCTTCAATAAAAGCTTCTAATGGAGAAGAATACAGTTACCCTTTGACAATATCTTTCCTTAAATAATAAAACATCATGCTCAAATCAGCATTGAATTAAATTATACAAACATAATATCACAAAATAAATTAATCATTCAATCATCAATCAAAAATGAACAGTTTCATCAACAAATCTAATCAACTCAAATTAAAAAATTATGAACATTGAAAACACAAAAGCCCAGATGCGTAAAGGTGTTCTTGAGTTTTGTATCTTATCAGTATTAAAAGAGAAAGACGCTTATACCTCAGAAATATTAGACACTTTGAAAAACGCTAAATTATTGGTCGTGGAGGGAACCATTTATCCGCTCTTAACTCGATTAAAAAACGACGGATTACTCAACTATCGTTGGGAAGAGTCCACATCGGGACCACCTAGAAAATATTATGGTTTGACTGAAATTGGACAAACCTTTTTAAGAGAACTAGATGGCACATGGACGGAATTGTCTGATGCCGTAAACCTAATAACCAACCAAAAATAATAGTCATGAACAAAACTGTAAATATAAATCTAGGCGGAATGTTCTTCCATATCGATGAAGATGCATACCAAAAATTAACCCGTTATTTTGACGCTATAAAACGATCGCTGTCAAAATCATCTGGACAAGAAGAAATTATCAAAGATATCGAAATGAGAGTTTCGGAATTATTGACAGAGAAACAAAAAACAGAGAAACATGTAGTTACGATTAGAGAAGTAGACGAAGTTATTTCCGTTATGGGACAACCTGAGGATTACATTATCGAAGAAGATGGTCCAACTTCAAATGACAACAGAGACTTTTCAGCTCCCAGACATACTAAAAAACTATACCGTGACAAAGAAAACGGAATGATAGGTGGTGTTGCCACAGGTTTGGGACATTATTTTGGAATTGATGCCGTTTGGTTAAAAATCATGTTCTTAATATTTGTTTTTGCTGGATTTGGAACTGGAATTTTGGCTTACATTATCCTTTGGATTGTAACTCCAGAAGCTGTAACAACATCAGAAAAACTGGAAATGACCGGAGAACCTGTTACAATTTCAAATATTGAAAAAAAGGTTCGTGAAGAATTTGAAAATGTTTCAGGAAAAATCAAAAATGCTGATTACGATAAATACGGTAATCAGATAAAAACAGGAGCCGAAAAAATTGGCAGCGGATTAGGCGACTTTATCATGACCGTTTTTAAAGTTTTTGCCAAATTCCTAGGAGTAATTCTAATAATGGGAGGTTTAACAGTATTAGTTTTACTATTCATTGGAGTATTTACATTGGGAACTAGTGTGTCTATGGATTTTCCTTGGCAAAGTTTTGTTGAAGCAGGCAATTTTACCGACTATCCTATCTGGTCTTTTGGTTTATTAATGTTTCTGGCTGTTGGTATTCCTTTCTTTTTCATGACATTATTAGGTTTTAAATTGTTAGCACCTAATATGAACTCTATCGGGAATATTGCAAAATACACTTTATTGGCTCTTTGGTTAATTGCTGTTTCGATTGCAATTTCAATCGGAATAAAACAAGCCACAGCATTTGCCGTAAACGGTAGATCGGTTCAAAAAGAAACCATCAATCTAAAACCAACGGATACGCTTTTAATCAAATTCAAACACAATGATTATTTTGCAAAGGATGTGAATGATAGAAATAATTTTATGATTACAAAAGATTCATTGAATAATGATATTATTTACTCCAATCAAGTGAGTATCAGAATCGAAAAATCGGATGAAAAATATGCGTACCTTCAAATCGAAAAAGAAGCTAAAGGAAAATCATTATCTGAAGCTAAGAAAAGAGCTGATGCCATTAGATACAGCTATAAAATTGTGGGTAATCAATTAATATTTGACAACTATTTAATCACCGATTTGAAAAACAAGTTTCGCGATCAGGAAATCGAAATCACTGTATTTTTGCCTAAAGGAACATTATTAAAACCAGACGCTTCAATGTCAAATTATGATCGTACAGATGGTGATTCCTTTTTATGGCACGCTGATTCAACGAATGAAATTTTCAGAGTAGAGGACAACAAAATAAAATGTATCAATTGTCCTGAAGATGACAATGATGATAGCGATGATAATGACAATGAAACTAATGTAACCATCACTAAAAACGGTGTTACTATTGAAAGTGATTCTGTTGTTAAAACAAAAAAAGAATTTAAAGAATTGAAAATCAACAAAGACGGTATAATCATTAAAACTGAATAAGTAAAGATGAAAACCATTCAATCTTTTGCAATACTTATTTTTGGACTATCTACGTTGGCTGTTAATGCTCAAAACAAACTGACAATTGAATGTAAACCTGAGCATCCGCTGAAAGAGAAAATCAATGAACAACAATACAGTTTGAATTTTGATTTTGTCATAGAAAACCAATCAACGGATAGTCTTAAATTAACCAGATTAGAAGTATCTGCTTTTGACAGGCAAAATAAACTTATCCAACAAAAATTTTTGGATAATAACGGTACAGCTCCTAGTATAAACACTATTCCAAACATTGAATGGAATAGTGTTTCAAAAAGAATGCTTTTTAATCCGTTTCCGGATCAAAATAGTATGGCTGCTAAACTGGAATACACATTTGTTTTCAATGATAGCATTGAGATTAAAAAAGTAGTTATCCCTACAGATTATGATCAAAAAACGGATTTTATTCTGCCTCTAAAAAACAAAATACTTGTGTATGACGGGCATGATTTTTATTCACATCACAGGCGTTTTGACTACGAATTTACTCCTATCAAACAATTAGGTTTCACTGGCAATTTCATGAGATACGCCTATGATTTTGTAGTAGTTGATTCTGAAGGAAAAAAGCACCTTTCAAAGGGTGAAAACAACACAGACTGGTATGGTTTTGGAACTGATGTTTTGGCTGTTGCCGATGGAGAAATTGTAGCTATTGAAACGAATAAAAAAGACGATAAAACTTTTGATATTCCTTCTTTAAAAGATAATCCATTAACTTTATACGGGAATTATATTGTTATAAAACACAATGAACATTTGTACAGTATATATGGACATCTGAAAAATCAAAGTGCAATCGGAATGAAAGTGGGTGATAAAGTAAAAAAGGGCGTAAAAATTGCTTCTATTGGAACTTCTGGTAGTTCATTCTTTCCACATCTGCATTTTGAAGTTCGCAATTCTATCAACCATCAGGCAGAAGGCCTTCCATCCTATTTTAAAAATTATTATTTAATTCTTGGTTCAAACAAAAAAGAGGTAACAACACACACCATTTCAACCGGTGATATTATTCAATCTAAATAAAACCAATAGCCATGATAAAAGTCATCACATTAATCACCCAATTTATTATTGTTGCATTAACAGCTTTGCTTTTTGGCTCATGCAATCAACTTGGAGAAATAAATGCTATTACAGGAAGCGGTCATGTAACTACAGAAAAAAGAACAGTTACTGGCGATTTTAAAAACGTAGAAGTAAGCAATGCTTTAGACCTTGTTATTGAACAATCAAACAAAACAGAAATCATTGTAGAAGCCGATGATAATTTACAAAAAGAAATCACTACTAAAGTAGAAAATGGAGTATTGGTTATTTCTTGTAAATCGGGTAACTTCATCAATGTTTCCTCCAAAAAAATTACAGTAAAAATGCCTATTATTGAAGGGATTGAAGCCTCATCTGCATCAACTGTTAATTCTAATACCACACTAAAAGGGAGCAACCTTACCTTGGAGTCATCTAGTGCTGCCCATGTTAATGTCACTGTTGAATATGAAACTGTACAATTAAGAGGCAGCAGTGCCAGTAATCAAACCGTCAAAGGAAAAGCATTACATATTGATGTATCGGCTTCTAGCGCTAGTGTAATCAATACTGCTGACCTGCTAGCAAATAAAGTGGCAGCCAATTCATCCAGTGGTGGATCGGTAACTGTTCATCCTATTGTAAACCTAAAAGCGAAAGCTTCCAGCGGTGGGAATATTACCTATAATGGAACACCGAAATCAATTCAAAAAGAGGAAAATTCTGGAGGAAGCATTCATCAAGAATAAGTGATTCAAACTTAAAAATTTTAAAAATCATCCATCAAAAATGGGTGATTTTTTTATATTTGTGCCCAACCAAATTGTATAAAATGAAATATTCATACCTAGTTGTATTTTTCTTACTTGCAACAACAATGACCATTGGTCAAAATAAAGAAAAAATAAAAGGCTCTAAAATAGTAGTCGAAAAACCAAAAGAAATTGGTGATTTTACTGCTTTGGAAATCGAAGACAACCTAACTATTTTCTTGGAAAAAGGCGCTAAAAATGAAATAAAAATTGATGCTGATGACAATCTTCACGACAATATTTCCTTTGACATCAAAGAAAAAACACTTCGCATTTACACTTCTAAAGAAATCAGCAGTTTCAAAAAATTGGTCGTAAAAATTACTTATACCAATGATTTAAAATCGGTTGTTGCCAAAAACGCTACTATTGTTAATGCACTTGAAGCCGTAATATTAGATGATATTACCTTTAGCTCATTAGATTTTGCAAAATTATACTTGAATGTCAATTCAAAAAATTTCACACTAATATCTGATGATAAATCTAAAATAGAATTGAATTTAAAAGCTGAAAAAGCTAAAATTCAGTTAAGTAAAAACGCCCAAATCAAAGCACTTACCACAACTACTGATATTGCATTTGATTTGTACCAAAAAGCAACAGCAATAATAGAAGGAGATGCTACTAATGCAGTTATTCGACAAGATAATAATACTGTATTTACTGGTTTTAATTTCACTATAAAAAATGCTGATGTAACTACCGAAGGCAGTGCAATATGCAATCTAATGGCCGATACTTCACTGATAGTTGACGCAAATCATACATCTAAAATCTACTTGCTCGGCACTCCAAAAATAGAGGTGAGAAAATTTCTGGGCGAAGCTCAATTGATAAAAAAAGCGAAGTAATCCAAAAGTTGGATTTTAGTCACAGTTTTCAGTCCATAAAAAAAGTCCCAACTTAAAAAGTTGGGACTTTTCATTTTATAAAGAAAAGATTTAATCTTTAGAAGCCAAGTATCTTTCAGCATCAAGAGCAGCCATACAACCAGTACCTGCAGCTGTTATTGCTTGACGGTACACATGGTCTGCAGCATCTCCCGCTACAAATACCCCATTTACATTAGTTTTTGAAGTTCCCGGTGTATTTATGATATAACCCGTCTCATCTAATGTTAAATAGTCTTTGAATATTTCGGTATTCGGTTGGTGTCCAATCGCTACGAAGAAACCTGTAGCTGGAATATCAAACACCTCTCCAGTAGTTTTGTTTCTAGCTTTCACGGCAGTTACCACTTGTTCGTCTCCCAATACATCTACTGTATCGTGATTCATCAAGATGGTAATATTTTCCGTTTTGCGAACACGTTCTTCCATAATTTTGGAAGCTCTGAACTTTTCGCTACGAACTAACATTGTTACTTTAGAACATAATTTAGACAAATAGTGAGCCTCCTCACAAGCTGAATCCCCTGCTCCTACAATAACAACTTCTTGATTTCTATAAAAGAATCCATCACAAACGGCACAAGCTGAAACTCCGCCACCCATTTTCAAATAATGTTGCTCCGATGCAATATTCAAATATTTAGCAGAAGCTCCTGTAGAAATGATCACAGTTTCGCAATGCAATTCTATTTTATCATTGATCCAAACTTTGTGGATATCTCCAGAGAAATCTACTTTGGTAGCCCAACCATCACGGATATCGGCACCAAAACGTTGCGCTTGACTTTGCAACTGGACCATCATTTCGGGACCGGTAACTCCATCTACATAACCAGGGAAATTTTCTACTTCATTAGTCGTGGTCAATTGTCCACCGGGTTGCATTCCTTGATATAATACAGGACTCATGTTGGCTCTTGCTGCATATATGGCAGCAGTATAACCCGCTGGCCCAGAACCTATAATAAGGCATTTAATTTTTTCTATTGTATCCGACATATTTTTGATTTTTGAATTGCAAATGTAATCTTTATTATAAAAAATACACACTCAAATAAATCCAAAAAACTGATGCCGAAATAAATTTTAATTATTTCTCTAAAATGTTTTGAAAAGCAGAATTAAACCTTATATTTGCACTCGATTTACGGGGTGTAGCGTAGCTCGGTTATCGCGCCTGCTTTGGGAGCAGGAGGCCGCAGGTTCGAATCCTGCCACCCCGACAAAAAAGCCGAACAGCAATGTTCGGCTTTTTTTGTGTAAAAAAATTAAATCCCTTTTTTTTATTAATCCCAAGCACCTTTAAAGTACAAAAGCCACTCCAATTATATTGGAATGGCTTTACTTTTATTGTTAATGTTTAAATTACTTTTTAATAAGCTTAAGAGCTTTTCGGTTAGATCCTTGACTTACTATTGTAAGGTAAGTACCTGTCGGTAATTCCTCTCCAAATACAATTGATTGGTTAAAGTCGCTTTCAATATGTTTGATATGTCTACCACCCATGTCATATACCTCAACTTCAATTTTTTCAACGCTGCCGCCTTCCACTTCAAGAGTAAATTGATAATTACTTGGGTTAGGATATGCTTTCACATCGAAAGGATCTGGGCTAATTGTTGGCTCTATTTCTTTGGCTACAATATTCTCTATACTACCAGTTTTAGCAGTAGGATTTGCACAATCGAATTGATTCCAAAAAACATTTTTATTTGTCGAAGTAACATAATTAGCTATATAAGCACCTTTCATATTCGTATTTTTAGCAGCATCACCGTCCACTTTGACTGTTCCATTCGGTGCAAACACACTGGCATTTACGGTTACATTACCTCCAGGCAACACTCGGAATTCATTTCCACCAATAAAGAAAACTGCTTTATAACCACCAATTGGATTTACCATCGATGATTTACCAATAGACACAGTAGTTTTTACTCTTACAGATATATCGGAAGCAAAAAGTAATTTCGTAGGTGAAGCATCAGTTCCATCTGCTAAGCTTATACTATTAACATTCAGAACACCTGTGTTGTTAGCATTAAATTTAACCTGACTACTTTTACCAATCGATATTGTGCCAAAAATTGTTCCTGTAGTAAAGGTTACATTACAATTGGTTCCAATCGTTACATTTTTGTAATTACCAGTTTTAGTCACCGTAGTATTATTTGGAATACTCAAGTCTGCCAATCCTGTTGTACTAGTGTTATTTACCTGCATATTAGGCAATACTACTGTAGCTGCGCTATAAATTCTTACTGGAACATTGGACATAGGCTGAACTGTAATAAACCTTGCTTTCACAAACGCTCCTGGCGCTGCCACTGTACTGTTGGTGCCGATTTTTGCATAACCCAAAGGTTTTGTAACCCCGACGCTTCCAGATTGAACATAGTTTCCGTTACCCAAATCCACTTGATTAAAGGCAAGAATCGTGTAGTCATTAATAAGGTTTTGCGGTTGGAAATTATAACTAGCCTGTGCGGTTCCACCACAGCCTCCCACTTGAGTTACAGTTACTGTATAGGTGCCTGCCGTAGCAGAATTATACAATGTTATACTTTGTGTAGTTGCACCTCCCGGGCTCCATAAATAACTGTAACTTCCGGCTAATGAAGGATTCACTGTAAGTGTCAAACCACTGCAGAATGCATCAGGACTACTGGTTGCTATCGATGCAGTAAATGAAGAACCTGAATTGTTCGTTACTTTCACATCATCATACGCTGTACAAGAACCACTGCCAACTGTCCATCTTACCGTTACGTTTGTTCCCACAGCCACTCCTGTTATCGTTGTGGTTGGAGAACTTGGTGTCGTAATAATTGCGCTTCCACTGCTACCAACAAATGACCATGTACCTGAACCGCTTTGTGTCATCGTAAAGGTTGATGTGTTGCATAAAGTTTGGTCTGGCTGATTGCTTACGGATGGTGCAGCAGTATTATTAGTTACTATAACATCATCAGACGCAATACAAGAACCACTACCAACTGTCCATCTTACCGTTACGCTTGTTCCTGCAGCCACTCCTGTTATTGTTGTGGTTGGAGAACTTGGTGTCGTAATAATTGCGCTTCCACTGCTACCAACAAATGACCATGTACCTGAACCACTTTGTGTCATGGTGAAAGTTGAAGTATTACATTGTGTTTGGTCTGGCTGATTACTTACTGTTGGCAATACGGTATTCGACAAAGTTACATCATCATATGAAATGCAAGAACCACTTGTTACTGTCCATCTAACAGTTGCACTTGTTCCCACTGCTACTCCTGTTACCGTTGTGGTTGGAGAGTTTGGAGATGTAATATTTGCGCTTCCGCCTATTAAACTCCACGATCCGCTTCCAAGAGATGGTGCGCTTTGTGTTATTGTAAAACTCGAAGTATTACATAAGGTTTGATTTGGCTGATCGCTAACGGCTGCCAATGTAGCATTAGTCACTGTTACATCGTCATAATTACTGCAATTTACGTTTGTCACCGTCCATCTTACTGTTGCACTTGTTCCTCCTTGTATTCCAGTAATAGTTGTAGTTGGCGAATTAGGCGACGTGATAGTTGCTATTCCGCTTTCTAAAGTCCAAACACCCGTTCCTACTGATGGCGTGCTTTGTGTCATTGTAAAACTTGAAGTATTACATAAGGTTTGGTCTGGTTGATTGCTTACGGATGGCAATATGCTATTGGTTACCGTTACATCATCAGAAACACTACAGGAACCATTGGTTACTGTCCATCTAACTTTTGCGCTTGTTCCTACTGCCACAGCTGTAATAGTTGTGACTGGAGAGTTTTCATCTGTAATACTTGCGCTACCGCTTATCAATGTCCATTTTCCTTGTTGACCAGCCGAGGGTGCAGTTTGTGTCATTGTAAAACTCGAAGAGTTACACAAGGTTTGATTAGGCTGATCACTTACGGTTATCATACCATAAACAGTTAATATCACCTCGTCAGATATTATATCGCCGCATGAACCTTTGACAATCACTCTGTAATGGATTCCATTCATCTCATTTGTAACTGAAGCAATGTTTAAACTGCTATTAGTCTCTGAATTAAGATTTCCCCATCCACCACCAACATCAACTTGCCATTGATACCCTGTCGCTGAAGTGGCACTAACACTGAATGTTGCAGGTTGCCCTTCGCACTTAGTCAAACTAACCGGTTGGGTATTGATAACTGGAGATGAAGAGGTAACATTCACTGTTTGGTTTTGAGATGAACTTTTTCCATGACTGTCTGTATAAGTCCACACAATAGTATGTGGTCCAGCAGTATTAAAAGTTGGATCGACATCCGAAACTCCTGTAATGGTTCCATCGCAGTTATCCAAAGCTGTTGGAGCTGTCACTGTTACCGAACATTCAGCGTTTAATGTTGGCAAGGAAGCGACATTCGGAACAGGAGCTTGATTATCAATTACAGTTACTGTAAAGCTACAAGAACTATGATTTCCTGATGCATCAGTCGCTGTCCAAATTACCGTTGTAGTTCCTACAGGAAAGATATTACCCGACAAATAACTGTTATTATCAATACCGTTATTGTTAATAGTTAAAGTTGCACCATTACAATCATTTACATTTGGCTGTACGTAGAATACTCTCGCTCCGCAAATGTTATTATCATTATTAACTGTTACATTAGTTGGACAATTTGTAATAGTAGGAGCTATATTATCAATCACAGTTATTGTAAAACTAGCTGTTTCGGTATTACCATTTACATCAGTAGCAGTATAAGTGATTGTGTGCAGTCCTATACCCAATAATGTTGAGCCGTTTTCATTGAAGGTATCATCATTACTAAGCAGACTAGCTACTCCACAGTTATCCGTTGCAGATGGAGCATTCCATTTAACCAAAGCAGAGCAATTACCTCCGGAAAGATTAACCGTTTTATTCGCTGGCATATTGCTAATAACTGGTTTAATAGTATCTTTTACAGTTACAATAGCTGTCCCAGTGTTTACCTTACCATTAGTATCAGTTACGGTTAAGGTTACTGTGTTTGGGCCTACGTTGGCACACGTAAAGCTATTCGGTGAAACACTCATCGATTGAATAGCGCAATTATCATGCGAACCATTATCAACATCAGAAGCAGTAATACTTACACTGGTTGGATTCAACTCAACATCGATATTTTTTGTAATAACAGTGGGCAGTTCAGTGTCATCCACTATTACTGTTGCTGTTGCATTATCTGTACAGCCATTGGCATCAGTCACTGTTACATGATAAGTCCCTGCTGCCAGATTGGTTGCGGTAGCAGTAGTCTGTGCCAATGCATCATCCCATAAATAAGTATATTCAGGAGTTCCCCCTGTGGCAGTTACTGTAGCTGAACCGTTGGTGTTACCAAAGCAATCCACATTGGTAGATTCTGTTATCGATGCGTCCAATACTTCCAATGGTTCTCCAATAGTGAAACTTGTTGTACCAGTTATGGCACAGCCGTTGGATTCTGTAATTGTTACAGTATAGGTTCCAGAAGCTAATCCGCTAATATCCTGAGTGCTTTCTCCATTGTTCCATGAATAGGTGTATGAGCCACTTCCGCCGCTAACACTCAAATCAATGGATCCGTTTGTTCCTCCTTTACAGAACACATCTACTTTAGTTCCGCTGGCTACCACTGTCTCATTCACCGTAATAGTAAATGTACATGAATTACTGCAGCCATTGCCATCCGTATAGGAGTACGTTATCGTATGTGGACCAACTCCAGCTGTGGCAGGATCGAAATTATTCGCACTTACGCCTGTTCCGCTATAGGTTCCTCCTGATGGAGAAGCCCCTGTTAATTCATAAGCTACTGCATCAACACAAACTGATGAGTTTGATGGACAGGTCAGAGTAGGTAATGGATTCACTGTAATAGTAAATGTGCATGTATTGCTACAGCTATCCCCATCCGTATAGGTGTATGTTATAGTATGCTGACCAACGCCTGCTGTCGCAGGATCGAAATTGTTCGCACTTACGCCTGTTCCACTATAGGTCCCTCCTGCTGGAGAAGCCCCTGTTAATTCGTAAGCCGCTGCATCAACACATACTGATGAATCGGAAGGGCAGCTTACAGTTGGTAATGGATTCACAGTAACAGTAAATGTGCATGAATTACTGCAGCCATTGCCATCCGTATAGGTGTACGTTATCGTATGCGGACCAACTCCCGCTGTCGCTGGATCGAAATTGTTCGCACTTACGCCTGTTCCACTATAGGTTCCTCCTGCTGGAGAAGCCCCTGTTAATTCATAAGATACTGCATTGAGACATACTGATGAATCGGATGGACAGCTTATAGTTGGTAATGGATTCACCGTAACAGTAAATGTACATGAATTACTGCAGCCATTGCCATCCGTATAGGAGTATGTTATCGTATGCGGACCAACGCCTGCTATCGCAGGATCGAAATTGTTCGCACTTACACCTGTTCCACTATAGGTTCCTCCAGAAGGAGAAGCCCCTGTTAATTCGTAAGCTACTGCATCAACACAAACTGATGAGTTTGATGGACAGGTCAGAGTAGGTAATGGATTCACCGTAACAGTAAATGTACATGAATTGCTACAGCCAACCTCTTCCGTATAGGTGTACGTTATCGTATGCTGACCAACTCCTGCTGTCGCAGGATCGAAATTGTTCGCACTTACACCTGTTCCGCTATAGGTTCCTCCTGCTGGAGAAGCTCCTGTTAATGCGTAAGCTGCTGCATCAACACAAACTGATGAATCGGAAGGGCAGCTTACAGTTGGTAAAGTATTCACAGTAATGGTAAATGTGCATGAATTACTACAGCCATTACCATCCGTATAGGAGTATGTTATCGTATGCGGACCAACTCCCGCTGTCGCTGGATCGAAATTGTTCGCACTTACGCCTGTTCCGCTATAGGTTCCTCCTGCTGGAGAAGCTCCTGTTAATTCGTAAGCCGCTGCATTGAGACATACTGATGAATCGGATGGACAGCTTACAGTTGGTAATGGATTCACCGTAACAGTAAATGTGCATGAATTACTGCAGCCATTGCCATCCGTATAGGAGTATGTTATCGTATGTAGACCAACTCCCGCTGTTGCAGGATCGAAATTGTTTGCACTTACTCCTGTTCCGCTATAGGTTCCTCCTGCTGGAGAAGCCCCTGTTAATTCGTAAGCCACCGCATCAACACATACTGATGAATCGGATGGGCAGGTTACAATTGGTAATGGATTCACCGTAATAGTAAATGTGCATGAATTGCTGCAACCATTGCCATCTGTATAAGAATACGTTATGGTATGCAGACCAACTCCCGCTGTTGCAGGATCGAAATTGTTTGAACTCACTCCTGTTCCGCTATAGGTTCCTCCTTCTGGAGAAGCTCCTGTCAACGCATAAGGTGCTGCATCAACACATACTGATGAATTCGATGGGCAGGTTAAAGTTGGCAATGCATTCACTGTAATCGTAAATGAGCATGAATTACTACAGCCATTACCTACATCAGTATAAGAGTATGTAATCGTATGTGGGCCAACTCCTGCTGTTGCAGGATTGAAATTATTAGCACTGACTCCTGTTCCGCTATAGGTTCCTCCTGCTGGAGAAGCCCCTGTTAATTCATAAGCCGCTGCATCAACGCATACTGATGAATTGGATGGACAGGTCATAGTTGGCAAAGGTTTTACAACAAAATCAGTCTTAGTTCGACAACCCGGAACCGAAGTACATTCTGCATAGAAAGAAGTGGTGCCGGCAGTATTTGTATCAGGCAAGCCTGAATTTAAAACTCCAACTGGGTTAAAGGGTGAACCTGTACCGATTAATGTTCCTCCAGAAGAAGCTGTGTACCAATTGAGGACACCATTCGCTAGATAGTAAACCGTAATTTTCATATTATCTACAGAAGCTGTATTGACATTAAAACCAGATTTAGCGATATTTGCAGATAAAGCGACTCCAAAATTTACAGTCTTAATATCGGTTGGAGTCCAGGTTGTTCCCCATAAATCGGAAGCTCCACCATAAGAAATAACAGTTGTATTTGCAACAAGCCAATTAGTTCCTGTATTAGCATAATTACTACCTGCTACAACTCCTGCTTTCATTAAACTAACTGTATTGTCCCTTACAAAATCGCTAAATGAATCGACACTAGAAAATCGTTTAATGGAAATCTGAATCCCTAAAATAGTTGCAGTATTTGGAATTGCCGAGAAATCAAAATTTGTTGCTTGAAGACTATTCGTTGTTACAGCACCACCTCCAAAAGTAGTAGCTGCCGTAGCATAACTGGCATCATCTAAAACAACCCTAGTTGGATTAGTCCAAGCCGTTCCCGCTCCAGCTGCACTAGCACCTGTTACTGGATCTTTTGGTCCCACGCTTACATTTGGATTAGGACAAGAAGAAGTCAACACTCCTCCACTTTCCCCTAAGCAAACCGAAGCTCCAACAGTGACAGGAACTGGATTGACAGTAATAGTTGCAGATCCAGTCATATTCGAAGAACAATTTGTAGTAATATTATATGTTGCTGTTGCAACCACTGTGTAAGTACCCGCTACCGTTTTGTTTCCAAAAGTGATTGCAGATCCCGTTGTTCCTGCTACAGCAGGTCCATCGGGAGAAGCTCCTAAATACAATTGGTAATTTACTCCTGTTTGCGAATTGCTTAAACCAATAGGCATACCTGCCCCACCTTCGCAATATGCACCTCCACCTGTAACAGCATAAACGGTTGGTAAAGGATTGACTGTTATTTTAACAGCAGGTGAAATACTAGCACCACATGGGGCAGAAGTAACTGTTCTTCTATACCATGTTGTTACTGTTGATGGGGGTGTTTGAGGCGGCGTATAATTTTGAAGCGTTCTTGATGCGCTTGCACCATTAGTAATACTCGCATTAGCCCAAGTACCTGTACCAGTATCATTATTTGTACTTTGCTCCCATAAATAAGTATAAGTTCCATTACCACCTGTAGGTGTGCTTCCAACCAAACCTGCCGGTGCAGTTCCTGAACAAATAGATTGATCTGAAGTGATTGTATTGTTTGAAATTAAAGAATTTACCGTTACAGTAGGTGTTCCACTCATTTGCGCTGTACAACCTGTTGCATTGATTGTAGCCAACACATTAAAGGTAGTTGTAGATGTCAAAGCCAATGTCGATAAACTGAATGAAGCAGTACTTGTATTCGAAATCGTAACCGTACTACCTACTATATTACTATTATCGGCATTATTTCTTAACTGATAAGTTGTCCCATTAACACTTGCTGAAGCTGTCCCCACAGTAATAGTTGCTGTGGATCCTGTACATATCGCACCTGCTGGTCCCGTTATTGTTCTGTTTAGTGGTGCCGGATTCACGGTAATTGTTACAACATTTGCCATTTGTACAGAACAATTTGTATTCAAATTAGTAGCCAACACATTAAATGTAAATGTAATTGGATTAGCTGTACTATTAGTCAAGATTCCCGTAGGCAAATTAATTGTTGCTCCAGTGCCTGAAACTGGAATTCCAACAGCTGCATTATTTGAATTATTTCGCAATTGGTACTGTATCCCTAGAGTAAAATCATATTCAGAATCGACAACTTGTATATCTGTACTGGATCCAGAACAAATGGTACCGGTACCTAGTAGATTCTTACTAACCGGTAATGGATTAACCACTACAGTATAGGTTGCTGTCGCGTCTGGACAGGGACTGTTTGAAACGGTCAAAGTTAAAGTAACTGTGTTACCTGCATCACCTACTACAGATGTATATGTTGGTGTCAACGTATTTGCATTACTTAGCGAACCACTTCCATTGTGAGTCCATAATATCGTTCCGTTACTGGATGTGGCGCCGCTTACTATTGCACTACCGCCTGGGCATATACTTGTACTACCCCCAGCTGTTGCTATTGGCGCTTTCTTAAAAGTAATGGTTTTAGACCTAGATACCGCGCCAGGACATAATCCTCCCGGGTCTTCAGAGGTTAAGGTCAAGGTTACTGAACCTAAATCTATTTCAGCTTGGGTTGGTGTATAACTTGTTGCCAAATCTGAATTATTTGGAAAAAACGTTCCATTACCACCCGACCATGTTCCAGAAGATGCACCACCTCCAACTATCCCTGACAATGGTACCTCTCCCGGAGTTGTCATACAAACCGTAACATTGGTTCCCGGATCTACGGTAGCTGCACCGCCATTTACAATTACAACAGACGTTACGGAAACTGCTATACAACCCGCATTAGTAACGGTCATGGTTAAAGTAGCTGTCCCTTCAAAGTATTGATCTGGTGTAAATACAGGCGATTCTATATTTGGATTATCAAGTGTACCTACAGTTGCTCCTCCATCTACTGTCCAAACTATAGTCCCATTTAAAGCTGTTCCGTTTATAATAGCAGTTTTATTTGAGCATATCGTTTGAGTTTCTCCTGCTAATGCTGTGGGTTGGATATTTACTACTTGAGTTTTTGAAGCTGTTTTAGTACCACATAACCCTCCACTTGATGTCAGAGTCAATGTTGCTGTGCCACTATATCCGGGAGGTGGTGTCCAGGTAGCATTCAAATCAGTATCTCCTGGGCTAAATGTTCCTCCAATTCCACCATCTGACCATGTTCCACCAGTGGCGGTACCTCCTACGGAACCTCCTAATGCAGCTGAGGTTCCTCCTTGACATATGGGACTTAGAGCAGCACCGGCATTTGCAGTAGGTAATGCATTTACAGTAACACTTATTGGAGTGGTAGAAGTACACCCCCCCGCATTGGCAATAGTCATGGTTCCATTATAAGTACCTGCTGCAGTCGATGCCGGTATTGTAATACCAGTTATTGTCCCACCAGCAGCATTAAAAGCAAATGCAGTTGAACTTTGATTTGCCATACCTGTCCATGCGATGCTATAAGAAGTTGGACTATTTGTAGTAGCAGTATATGCCAAAGTAGTGGTTTGTGAACTAGCACTAAAACAAACAACGGCAGCTGTACTACTAGCTGTAATAGTTGGTTGTGTACAATAATAAACTCTTACTAAAACTTGATCCAAGTTTATGGTTCCACCACCACCTGTTGAAGCAACTCTTGCGAAAAAAATACCATTACCAAATTCGCTAAGTGCCCAAGGACTATGCCCCCATGTGTCTGATGGAGAACCAACAGTACGGAGAGCATCGGTCGTGCCAAATGCCGTTATTGTTTTAGTAGCAGTAAAATTTGTTTTATTATTCCAAGTAAGTTGAACAGTTACATCCCTTCCACCACCAGAAGGACGATTCCCTTCTAATTGTACCTCTATTCCTAAAATAGTGGCCCCCGCAGGTATGCTAATATTAAACCCTCCATAATCTCCAGTATCACCATTTGCGTCGAAAACAGCATAAGCATTATCCGATGCCAAACCATTGCCAACATTTATAACACTACTAACGCTCAAGCTGGTTGTTGGAGATAAAAGCCCTGTATTTTGTCCAAATGAACTACTAACAAAAAATAAATTCGCAATTAAAAAAACAATAGCAAAAATTCCGGATTTAGGTAGAAATGTTTTCATATTTATGAAATTAAAATTATAAATAAACAACTACAATATGTGTGACATATAGACTAAAATCGGCAGAATGGGGTATCTGTGGGTACTGAAAAAAATCGATAGAATTTGGGGTATCTATCTTAATGAAAAAATATAGAGTTGGGGTTTCTATTTTTTTATATAATCGAAATTCATTTTTTAAGAAAAAAGTAAGCCTTTTTTAAACCTAAACAAATGTTAATTCAATTATAAAATTATAGTACTAAGTTATATTATTCTTAAAATATAAAAGCCGTTTTAACCGTATTTTCGACATAAGTGTTAAAAAAAGCCACAAACTACACTTTGTTAAAATTTAAATGAGATAAAAACTGTTTTTTTTAATTTACCTGGTTAAAAAAATTCCTACATCATTGATTTTAAATTACTTAAAAACTTAAAGTACACGCTTAGATTCATAAAATTATTTAACAGATAGGAAACGTAAAGAAATCCGTTCTGGACTTAACACCTTCGTGAGAAAAATTAAAGCTTAACTCACACAAGCAAAATCGAACAAACAAAATAATCTACAAAAGTAACTCAACAAGCCGAGTCCTATGAAATGCGGAATGCAGGGATGCCACCTTTGTGAGTATGAAAAGTCAGCGGGTTTTTAGAATTGCAAAACGTTTATGACCGCAACACAATTTTGAATGTGAGGAACCAGTAATACTTCTTGACTGCAATTGATTAGACAAAATAGGACTGAATTATATTTATAATCGTTTTTGGTATAAAATCAATCCGTAAGGTTAGTACCTTATTTGCAACCAAATAGTATCAACTCACAAGATCATTAAAAAAAATTATAAGTCGTTATTTTTAATAAAAAATGGGGGTTAGAAATAATAACAAAGATTTAACCCAAAAAAACATCTATCTAAAAAGAAGTGTAAAAAAAAGCGTCACAACAACGGATAAAACTGAATTTCAACGACTTAATTTAATTTTTAACAATTGTCGTTGTATATTTATCTGTTGTTTTTTAACATATTAAAAATCAATATTTTAACTACTTAAAATATTGATTTTCATATAATTGATCCCTTACCCAAAATCTTCTTTTCTCACCTACAACTGCCAATTAAAAATGGATGTGTAACTCCCGTTTTTAAATTCATCTAAAGAATAATAAAAAAGGTGTAGCATGAAAAAATTCTATCTCAACTTGAAACAGTATGTATCGAAAACAGTTATTTTATTTTGGACTGTTTTAATCCTTTTTGCGTTTGGGAATTCCGTTTTTGCCCAAACCACTGTAGATCTTACGACCCCTGGTTCAGCTACTTGGACAGTTCCCTGTGGTGTTACTTCCCTTACCGTTGAGGCTTGGGGAGGCGGAGGCGCCGGTGGTGCAGCTACAATAATCCCCAGTGGAGGTTCCGGCGGAGGTGCTGGTGGATATAGTACTTCAGTAATTACAGTTACTTCTGGTCAAATTATAAATTACACCATTGGATCTGGTGGCATAGGAGGCACAGGAAATGGCGGGGATGGTGGCACAACTACAATTCTAGCATTGACCGCCAATGGTGGAAGTGGTGGTGGTCAAGACATGGGTGCATTCGGAGTTGGTGGAGCTGCTTCTGGTGGAACTACAAATACTACTGGTGGCAATGGAATAATAGGAACTACAACTACAGGTGAAGTCGGAGGAAATAGCACTGTCGCTGGAACAGGTGGCCTTGCTGTTACTTCAGAATCAAATGGAAACAACGGAACAGCCCCTGGAGGTGGTGGAGGTGGTGGCTTACTGCTGTCAGGAGCAGGTCCCTCTCAAGGCGGAAATGGAGCCAATGGCCAAATTAAAATAACATATACCCAACCTGTTCTCAATGCTCCCACAGCAGTTACACCTTCAGCTGCTACATCTATATGTAGTGGAAAAAGCACTAACTTGAATGCCACTTCTGCTGGAAATACCATTAATTGGTACACAGTAGCTTCTGGAGGCTCCTCTATCGGATCATCTGCAAGTGGTGCCAATTTTTCGGTATCACCTACGGGAGATACCACTTATTACGCTGAAGCGGAATCATCTCCAGGATGTGTCAGTACTACAAGAACAGCAACTGGTTTGATTACAGTAACCGCTCTTCCGGTTATTACTGCTCAACCCGTTGCACCTGCTGCTGTTTGCGCTGGAAACGGGACAAGAACTATTGATGTTACCGCAACAGGAACATCCTTAACCTATCAATGGAGAAAAAATGGAACGAATCTGACTAATGGTGCCCCATATACAAATGTTACCACAGCGTCCATGTCCATAACCAATCCGGCTATATCTGAAAACGGTGCCTCTTTTGATGTGATTATAACAGATGCTCAAGGTTGCGATGTAACCTCTAATGCTGTTGCTTTAACGGTAAATGCGTTACCTGCAATTACTGCTCAACCCGTTGCACCTGCTGCTGTATGTCCCGGAACCGGAACAAGAAACATCAGTGTTACTGCAACTGGAACATCTTTAAGCTATCAATGGAGAAAAAATGGAACGAATTTAACTAATGGTGCTCCATATACAAACGTTACCACAGCGACTATGACAATAACCAGTCCAGCTTTCTCTGAAAATGGTGGCTCTTTTGATGTGGTAGTAACAAATGCCGCAGGATGCACGATAACCTCTAATGCAGTAGTTTTGACTGTAAATCCGTCCGCTACTAATGCTACCCTAGTTACTCCTAATACTCCTCAAAATATTTGCAACGGATCGAGTATCAACTTAAATGCTACTTCTGCCGGCAATACTATTTTTTGGTTCACAGTACCAACAGGAGGTGCTAATCTTGGAAGTTCAGCAAGTGGTGCAAATTTTCTTACAACACCCCCTAACAGTGCCACAACAACCTATTATGCTGATGCACGTACTGCAGCAGGATGTTTTAGTGCTACACGAACAGCAACTGGTACAGTAACAACAAGTGCTGCCCCTACTATCAGTGTTCAGCCTGCTTCTCCTGCAGCAATTTGCGAAGGATCTGGGACAAGAACTATTAGCGTAACTTCTACAGCCACTTCCTGGCAATGGCGAAGAAATGGCGTGGACTTAACTAATGTTGCCCCCTTTAGCGGAGTTAATACTGCAACTTTAACCATAACCAACCCTACCACTGCAGATAGTGGAACTTATACTGTCATGCTCAATGGCACAACATGCGGACTTCTCTCGAACAATGCAACCTTAACAGTAAACGCCACTCCGGCAGCTCCTACAGCAGTTACACCAAATAGTCCGGTGGTAGTTTGTACCTCAGACGGAAAAACTCCTTTGAATGCCACTTCTGCTGGTAATACCATTGAATGGTACACTGTCGCTTCCGGTGGTTCTTCGCTTGGAACCTCTACAAGTGGCGCAAATTTTCAGGTATCCGCCCCAACAGCTACGGTTTATTATGCAGAAGCTCGTACCAGTAGTGGTTGTGTCAGTCCCACCCGAACCGCCACTGCCTCGGTAACATCAAATGTTCTTCCTGTTATTACTACACAACCTGCAACTCCTGCTGCTGCTTGTGCCGGAACAGGAGCGGTAACTATTAGTGTAGCCGGAACAGGAGTGACCACGTATCAGTGGAGGAAAAATGGCACTCCTCTGTCTAATGTGGCTCCTTATAGTGGAGTTGCTACCGCAACGCTAACGATTACCAATCCTCCTATAGGTGATAATGGTGCCACTTTTGATGTGGTACTCAATAATGCAACCTGCCCAGTTACTTCTAATTCCGTTACTTTAACGGTAAATACCACTCCCACTGCTCCAACTTCTGTTACTCCAAGCTCTACAGTTACAATATGTGGCTCTGGAAATATTAATCTGAATGCCACTTCTGCTGGTAATACGATATATTGGTACACAGTAGCAACACTGGGCTCTACTATTGGAAACAGTAACAGTGGGGCTAATTTATCTGTTACGCCCCCTGGAGGCACGACCACTTATTATGCGGAAGCTCGTACCCCTGCAGGCTGTAGTAGTCTTACCCGAACAGCAACGGCTGCAATAACATTAACCCCAACACCTGTTGTCACTATTGAGTTTACTGAACAGGTGAATGATAAAACTTATAGTATAGCTGCTTGTGGACATATTGCGCAAGCCGAAAATGATATTGATGTCCATTCAGGTAATCCTGCTGGAGTAAACGCTACTACATTTGGTCCTACAGCAACAGGGCAATGGCAGGTAAGCTATGATAATCAAGCAACTTGGGTAAATGCCCCTGGCCCTACAAGTACTACACCACAATATCTATTTGACCCCGCTTACACAATTTTTGAAACCACACCCGGTACTTATTATTTCCGACTAATACTTACCGTTAATGGATGCCCAGGCACCAGTGACGTCATTACATTAACCACAAATGGAAACCCTACTCTAACTCCAGGTTCAATTGCCGCAGACCAAAGTTCCTGCACATCTCCTTTTAATCCTGCTGCATTTACCCAAACAGCAGCTCCATCGGTTGCAACACCAATAAGTGGGTATGGCTTTTCTTATATATGGCAATCTTCGACAGACAATGTCACCTTTACCAATATTGCTGGTGCAACCGCAAGTACATACGACTCACCAAATATTAGCGTAACAACATACTTCCGCCGCTATGCCATATACGGATCTGCAGGAGGTGGCTGTAGCGCTGTCAGCAACACCGTTACTGTTATGGTTGGATCTCTTCCCCCTCCAACTGTTGGAACCATCACACAACCCACTTGTGGAGTAGCCACGGGTAGTATGGTATTAAGCGGCTTACCTACACCTGGCACCTATACACTTACAAGAACTGGTACTTCTGGTGCAACTACATCTTTAAGTGGAGCAACCACCACAGTCTCTGGACTAGCTCCTGGTACGTATAATTTTACAGTAACACAGGCAGGGTGCGCTTCGGCTTCGGCACCATCTGCCAATGTAGTTATTAATGTACAACCTGTAACACCTGCTGCACCTACGGCCAGCGTAACCGCACAGCCTACCTGTCCCACTCCAAAAGGAACAATAGTGGTAACTGTCCCAGCTCCAGCAGCTAATGTAACTTATACCTTAACAGGAACAGCTCCAGTGGTGGCAGCGGTTACGCAAGCGGGAGCTACATTCGCAAACTTGAATCCCGGAACATATTCGCTAACAACTACCAATACTACCTCAGGATGTACTTCAACTGCAATAAGCCTATCCATAAATTCCGTACCTGCAAATCCGCCAGTACCTACTGCCAGTGTAACAGTACAGCCTACCTGTACCACTCCAACAGGAACAATAGTCATAACAGCGCCTGCGCCTAATGCCAATCTTACTTATACGGTAACAGGAACGGCTCCAGTTGTAGCTGCGGTGACACAGGCAGGAGCCACATTTGCGAACTTAACTCCAGGAACGTATTCGGTAACTGTTAATAATACTCTTACTGTATGTACTTCAAGTGGATTAAGCCTAACGGTAAACCCTGTACCGGCTAATCCGGCAGCGCCAACGGCCAGTGTAACCATACAGCCTACCTGTACCACTTCAACGGGAACAATAGTGGTAACAGTTCCTGCTCCGGCTGCCAATGTAACTTATACCTTAACAGGAACGGCTCCGGTTGTAGCTGCGGTAACGCAGGCGGGAGCAACATTTGCCAGTTTAAATCCGGGAACTTACTCTGTGACCACAACCAATACAACTACAGGATGTACCTCAAGTGCCACAACCCTTACAGTAAATGCACAACCAGTAACACCTGCAGTTCCGACACTCAGCAGCACGGCGGCAAGCTGTTCGGCTGACGGAACCAGCACCATCAGTAATTACAACGCGGGTAACACCTATACCTTCACTCCGACAGGTCCGAGCGCAGGTGCAGGAGGGGCAATCAGCGGAATGACCGTTGGAACCTCCTATACCGTTACCGCCACCAGCGGAGGCTGTACCTCTGCCGCTTCGGCATCGTTCAGCAATGCGGCGCAATTGCCAACACCTGCAGTTCCGACACTCAGCA
>NZ_QKXH01000004.1 GCF_003254745.1 Flavobacterium aquariorum
CCAATGTGAGTTCGGCTGTAAAAACCGAAGTATATAGTTTTAGTTCTACTCCAGATTTAAGTATTTCGCCAGCAGGAGGAATCTTTGCCATAGGTAACACTGTAAATGTTATTTTGACTGCCAATGTCAATACATCTACTATTTATTATACGACAGATGGAACCGAGCCTACGACAGCTTCAAGTTCAGCAATTGGAACCAAATCTTTAGCAATAACTGCGAATACTACTTTGAAAGCTTTTGTTAAGAATGTTGCCAATATGAGTTCGGTTGTAAAAACCGAAGTATATAGTTTTAGTTCTACTCCAGATTTAAGTATTTCGCCAGCAGGAGGAACCTTTGCCATAGGGAATACTGTAAATGTTATTTTGACTGCCAATGTCAATACATCTACTATTTATTATACAACAGATGGAACCGAGCCTACGACAGCTTCAAGTTCAGCAATTGGAACAAAATCTTTGTCAATGACTGCGAATACTACTTTGAAAGCTTTTGTTAAGAATGTTGCCAATGTGAGTTCTGCTGTAAAAACCGAAGTGTATAGTTTTAGTTCTACCCCTGTGGTTAACATTTCGCCAGTTGGAGGGTCGTTTACAACAGGAGATACTGTAAATGTGGTGTTGACAGCGAGTGCAAATACTTCAACAATTTATTATACCATAGATGGAACCGAGCCAACAACAGCTTCGAATTCTTCGGTTGGAAGTAAATTGTTAGTTATTACAGCCAATACCACTTTGAAAGCCTTTGTTGTAAATACAGCCAATACAAGTTCAGTGATGAAAACCGAAGTGTATAGTTTTAGTGCTGCTCCAGATTTGACTATTGCTCCAGCAGGAGGATCGTTCACAACTGGAAATACTGTAAATGTTGTTTTGACTGCCAATGTAAATACATCAACGATTTATTATACAACAGATGGAACCGAGCCTACGACAGCTTCAAGTTCGGTAATTGGAACAAAATCGTTGTCAATAACAGCGAATACTACTTTGAAAGCTTTTGTTAAGAATCTGGGCAATGTGAGTTCGGCTGTAAAAACTGAAGTGTATAGTTTCACATCAGTGAATGTTCTTACTGTTTATTTTAAACCACCTACTTCTTGGACAGTAGTACCAAAAGTTCAATACTGGAATGCTATTCCTGAAGGAAGTATTGTTAATAGTGTATGGCCTGGATCAGCAATGGTTGCTGATTTAAATGGTTTTTATAAGTATACTATTGTTGGGCCAACTAGTGTTAATTTAATTTTTAGTAACGGCTCGACAGGAGCAAATAATCAAACTGCAGAATTACTAAATAAAACAGATGGTTATTCTTTTTCATGGGAAGAAACACTTGGAAATATTGAAAACGAACGAGTTGAAAATTTGGTTACTATTTATCCTAACCCGGCGAGTGATATTTTACATATCAGCTCTGATTCTCATTCGGTATTTTATCAAATTATAGAGATGCATGGCAGAGTGTTACGAGAAGGTATTCCTGTTAATAACACTATTGATGTGAGTAGTTTAAATGAAGGTATTTATGTAGTTAAAATTAAATTTGAAAATGAGAGACAGTATTATAAGAAGTTTATAAAAAAATAGAAAAGTAAATTTTTTACCCAAAAAGGCTCTTGATGTATCATCATTTAGAGCCTTTTTTTTTGTCAAATAAATTTTCAAATTAAGTGATTTTAACTTGCTGATATTCATTTGGTTATTTATCGGTTTAACTATTTATTAACAAGAACTGCTACTACAACGTTTGATTGTTGATTAGTGTAATAATTTTAGCGAATTAAAATTAAATATGTAAAAAATTATGCTTTTTATTGTTAATTTCATATAATATTAACCCAAATAAACTACAATAAACTTTATGAAATTAAAACATTATTTTTCGATGATTTTGTTTCTTCTCTTCCATTATTTTGTTTTTTCACAAGCAAAAGCAACCGGAAAAGAAGTTATGATCCAGGGTTTTCACTGGACAACAGATGTATCAGCAACTAAATGGTATGAAGTTATAAAAAGCAACTCAGCCACTTTGCAAACTGCTGGTTTTGATGCTATTTGGCTTCCGCCACCTAGTAAATCTACAGGAGGTATGGGGTACATTCCTACTGTATGGTATGATTTGAATAATGCTCAGGGAACACAGGCACAATTAGTGTCTTTGATTACGGATCTGCATTCAAAAAACATCAAAGTGATTGCAGATATTGTGATTAATCATAGAGGGGGAACTCTTGGATGGTATGATTTTTCTACACCATCTTGGAATACACCTACGGAAACTTGGTCTATCTGTAATACTTCCAATATTAGTGCTTCTGGACAAAAGGGAACGGGTGCGCCAGATTATGATCCTGTGGCGGCCGGTTTGAAATCTGCTGGAGAATCAGGTTCATTTTCAGCAGCAAGAGACTTAGACCATTCCAATCCATTAGTTAGAGATGGAATTAAAACTTGGATGAATTGGTTGAAAAACGACATTGGTTTTGATGGATGGCGTTATGATTTTGTACATGGATATGATGGCAAATACATCAAAGAATACAATGATGCCACGAATCCTTATTTTTCAGTAGGAGAATTATTGGAAGGAGATCGAAGCAGAATTGTAAAATGGTTGGATTATACCAAAGGTGGTACTGCTACAGCATCGTCAACTGCTTTTGATTTTGCAACCAAAAGTGCTTTGCAAAATGCATTTAAGGATAATAATTTGAGTTACCTAAAAGATAGTTCTGGAAAAGCTTCAGGATTAATAGGGGTGTGGCCATCTAATGCGGTAACAATGTTGGATAACCATGATACGGGACCAAAACCTTATGGGCAGGACTTATGGATTTTTCCTGGTGATCAAGTATTAAAAGGATATGCTTATTTACTGACACATCCTGGTACACCAATGGTTTGGTGGCCTCATTATTTCAATTGGGGTATCAAAAATGAAATTGATGCCATGATTAAAATAAGAAAAGATAACGGATTGAGCAGCACTTCAAACTTAAACATTGTTGCTGCGACAAACAATTTATATGCTGCTATTATTGATGATAAAGTGGCTATGAAATTGGGATCTGATAATTGGTCACCGTCTGGAACGGGTTGGATTTTGAAAATATCAGGTACAGGTTTTGCAATCTGGGACAAAGGAACTGTCGTTGATGTGCCGAGTTTGACGATTTCTCAGGCTGGAGGTACATTTTCAACTGGAACAACCGTAAGTACGGTATTAACGGCTAATAATACAGCTTCTACAATATATTATACTTTGGATGGTACAACACCTACAACTGCATCAGCTTCTGCTATTGGAACCAAAACGCTTTCTATTACTGCCAATACTACTTTGAAAGCATTTGTAAAAAATACTGCCAATGTAAGTTCTACTGTTTATACAGAGGCTTATATTTTTGCTGCGATTCCAACATTTACAGTTTATTTCAAAAAACCAACGACATGGGCTTCATCCGTAAAAGTGTATTATTGGGGAACAACGGGAACTGCTCCGGTGGTTGCTTGGCCAGGAGTTGCCATGACACAAGATTGTGGGGATTGGTATAAATATACTTTTCCTTCTACAGTAAGCGCTACTAATTTGTTGTTTGACGATGGAACATTAAAAACTGTCGACTTAACAGCAACTGCTGGAATTAAATATTATGATGGTGCATGGTTGAGCGGAGAACCCGTTAATAGATGTCCTGTTGTTGCGCCAGACTTAACTATTTCACCGATAGGAGGGACTTTTACTACTGGAACAACGGTAAGTGCTGTATTGACTGCCAATGTAAATACTTCAACTATTTATTACACATTGGATGGAACGATACCTACAACATCTTCAGCATCGGCTGTTGGGACAAAAACACTGTCAATTACGGCCAATACAACCGTAAAAGCATTGGTGATAAACACAGCAGGTACTTCATCTGCAGTAAAAACCGAAACTTATACTTTTAGTACACCAACAACATTTACGGTTTATTTCAAAAAACCAACAAATTGGAATTCTGCCGTTAAAATTTATTATTGGGGAACAACAGGGACAGCGCCGGTGGTTGCATGGCCTGGAGTTGCCATGACTCAGGATTGTGGTGATTGGTATACATTTACTTTCCCGTCCACAGTTAGTGCCTCTAACTTAATTTTTAACGATGGGACTTTAAAAACTGCAGACTTAACTGCAACTGCAGGAATTAAATATTATGATGCCGCTTGGTTAAGCGCTGAGCCTGCAAACAGATGCCCAGTTGTCACGCCAGATTTGACAATTTTGCCAGCTGGAGGGACATTTACTACAGGAACAACGGTAAGTCCAGTATTGACTGCCAATGTAGCTACATCGACAATTTACTATACATTGGACGGAACTGCTCCTACGACATCTTCGGCTTCTGCTGTTGGAACAAAAACACTTTCAATTACTGCAAATACTACAGTAAAAGCATTTGTAAAAAACACAGGTGGAACATTATCTGCTATAAAAACAGAGGTTTATACTTTTGTTTCCATTCCTACTTTAACGGTTTATTTTAAACCGCCTACTACATGGACAGTAGTGCCAAAAGTACACTATTGGAATGCAGTTCCAACCGGAAGTGTTGCCAATACAACTTGGCCAGGAGTAACTATGGTTGCAGATGTTAATGGTTTCTATAAATATACTATTACAGGACCAACATCCATTAATTTGATTTTCAATAATGGTTCTAGCGGGACAGCTAATCAAACGGCTGATTTATTGAATAAAACAAATGGATATTCCTATACTTGGGGAGCCAGTACTGCTAAATTGGGACTTAAAGAAGAGGTTACAGCTAAAATGACAACAGTTTCTTTATATCCAAACCCAGTGAGTAGTTTATTGCAAATCAGTTCTAGTTCTGCTGCTTTGGATTATCAAATTTTTGCTATGAATGGAAGTGTTGTTCAAGCAGGGAAAGCAATAAATAACAGTATTGATTTAGGTAATTTAAGCGATGGTCTTTATCTTGTTAAGATTCATTTTGAAAATGGATTAGAACATCAGCAAAAAATTATTAAGAGATAAACAGTATAGTTTAAAAATGAAAAAGGCTCAAACCGTATGAACGATTTGAGCCTTTTTTTTATAATTACTTAAGTAGGTATTTTTAAATTTTGACTTAATAGCAGTTGTTTTATAATTGTCCAATCGTGTTTATTAAACAAAAAAACCTCCCGAGGAACTTAAAACCAACATTTGTCAGTTTCTAAACTAGATATTCAACAAATAACTAAATTATATGATAACTAGTATTTAATTTACTTAATCGAAAAGTTAAAAGTTGTTTTTGCTTTATAATTTTCCTGCTCCGCATGTCTCTGACTTTGCGTTTTTTTTAAAGTTCTTGAAAATGCTAAATATGTAAAAAGTCTCCTGACTTTTTACGTAATTTCTTTAGAATTGTTTGCATATCAAGGGTTATAAAAAACTACAAAGTTAGAACCTTTTATTTTGTAGTTTTTTTATTTTTGTTTAAAGAGGGAGCACTTCGATTTATAAACAAACGTTTTGAATTTATAAGATGTTAACGAAAAAAGTCGGGAGACTTTTAGTAGATTTACGTATTACAATAACATCTTTAAAAAAGTTCGAAGTCTGGAGACTTCGCCGAGCGGGAGGGTTGTTGTGAAGATGTAGTTTTTTTTACAACCATATAAGCCATATAAGTTCATGTTAGTAAACTTATATGGCTTATTTATTTTACTTCACAACTTGCATTATGCAAAATAGGAAACTTGCAAGAATTAGCAATAAAACATAATTGATTTGCTTTTTGATGTAAATCCAAAGCTAGTTGAATTTGACTTGAATTGGAAATCTTTACTTCAGGATTTAATGTGACCGTAACAAAACGCCCGCTTCCGTCTGGAGAAACTTCAAGTGTTGCTTCAGCATTGTCTGAATACTCCAAAACTTCTATTCCGTTTTCAGAGCAGACATACAAATAGGACATCATGTGGCAGGAAACTAAACTACTTAAAAGTAAATCTTCCGGATTGTATAATTCTGGATCACCTTTGAAAGCTTTTGCAGCCGAAACATTTAAAACTGGTTTTCCTTCGATTATAATTTTATGGCTTTTGCTGTAAAATCTCTTCGTTGAATCTATTAGATTTTGATCTGAATTCCATTTTGCTTCTGCTTTAAAAAGATGTTTCATTTTGCTAAATTAAGATTTTATAGGTTGTAACAAATTAATCTCACAAAAATGCGAAGCTGTCATAAAAATAAAGCTTTAAGTCTACTTTTATTTACCCCATTTAGTCCAATCCGAATCTGGTCTTTTAAAAGGTTCTGATAAAAACTTATTCGCTAATGCATTAAATACTTCCGGACTTGAAGCCGGTGCAAAATGGGTTTCTCTAGGCATAATACATATTTGTGCTTTAGGTATATTTTCGAAAATTTCAACGGTATGCTCATTTCTGATTACGTCTCTATCACCAGCTATTACAAGCACTTTTGCTTTAATTTTTGATAAATCTTTAGTTGCAATATTAGGTTGATCTGCCAAAAGTCCAGAAATTTGTTTCATTAGATTCCAATTCTCGCTAGTATCTTTTTCTTTAATTTTTGAGATAATCATTTTTCTCATGTTCTGTAGATCTTTTACTGCCCACGAATAAATAGCTGTAGAATCAGGTCTTAAATTTGCCCCCATCGCGACAATTTTCTTTATTTTTGACTTACCCGAAATACCCATTTGTAAAGCAACAATTCCACCATCACTCCATCCAATAATACTTATCGAATCTAGTTTTAACCTATTAACTAATTCCTCTGTATCTTTTGTAATCTGAACGAAGGTCAAAGAATCTGTTTTCAACTCCGATTTGCCTTGCCCTCTATTATCGGCAACAATAACTCTATATTTGCTTTTAAAATAATCAATCTGATTTCCCATTGATTCAATACTTCCTCCATTTCCGTGAATCAATAACAAAGGTTCTCCTTTGCCATATTCTTCATAGTAGATTTTAGCTCCATTGATTTCAGCAAATTTTCCAACAGAGGTGTTTTTACCATAAGGCGTGTCAAATTTAAAATTCATCTCAACCTGAGCATTTGCGATTCCAAATATTGAAGATATTAATAACAGAAGTAATAGTTTGATTGAATTTTTCATTTGTAAATAGTTTTTATAATAGTTATCTCTCAAATATAAGAAATAATTGAATAAATTAACAAAAGCGTTGCAAATTGTAATGTGTTTTAATATTTACAAACAAAAAAACCTCGGAAGTATAACCTCCCGAGGAACTTAAAACCAACAATAGTCAGTTTCTAAACTAGATATTCAACAAATAACCAAATTATATGATAGCTAGTATTTTAAATTACTTAACTGAAAATTTGAAAGTTGTTTTTGTTTTATAATTTTCCCTTGGGTTTAAAACTGTCGTTGGGAAATCTTTTTGATTTGGTGAATCTGGATAATGTTGGGTTTCTAAACAAAAACCTGTTCTGTGGGCATATGTTCCGCCGTTTCTCATTGGTAAAGTTCCGTCAAGGAAGTTACCGGAGTAGAATTGAATTCCCGGTTGATCGGTATATACTTTCAATACTCTTCCGCTTGTTGCGTCATAAGCTGAGGCCGCAAAACGTTCTCCTTTTCCTTGGTTGTTTAGCACCCAACAGTGGTCGTAACCCAATCCTTTTTTCAACTGATCGTCATTGGCACCAATTTCTTTCCCAACCAATTTAGGTTTTCTGAAATCGAAAGGAGTATTGGTTACATCCGTCAATTGTCCTGTTGGAATAAGCGTTGCATCGACTGGCACCAATTTATCTGCATCGATTGTGATTTCGTGATTCAAAATTGGTTTAGAGAAATCAGATGACAGGTTGAAATACGAGTGCTGTGTTAAGTTCACAACCGTTTTCTTATCGGTTGTAGCTTCATACAATACGTCCAATGCATTGTCTTTGTTCAACGTGTAGGTTACAAAAACTGTTAAGTTTCCAGGATAGCCTTCTTCCATGTCTTTGGCTACATACTTCAATTTTAGAGAAGCTGAGTCACCGCCTTTGGCTTCCTCTGCTGTCCAAACCACTCTGTGGAAACCTTCCGGTCCTCCGTGCAAAGCATTTGGTTCGTTGTTGATGGCCAATGAATATTGTTTTCCATCCAAAGTAAATTTTCCTTTCGCAATACGGTTTCCATATCTTCCGATAAGGGCTCCAAAATACGGATTGGCTTTCATGTATTGTTCCAATGAGTTAAAACCAATAACCACCTCTTCGGATTTCCCCGCTTTGTTAGGCACTTTTAACGAAGTGATAATACCACCGTAAGTGATGATGTTTACTTCCATGCCTTTGTGGTTTTTCAGCGTGTATTGGTCTATTTGCACCCCTTTGTCTGTTTTACCATAAACCGTTTTGGCTATAGATACTAAATCAGTAGCCTTAGCTTCGAGAGCAGTTTCTGCTGCATCTTCTTTTTTTTCTCCTTTGCACTGCACATTCATACTCGCTAAACTTAAAATGGAAATTCCATAAATACAACGTTTTACTAGATTCATAAATTATTTAGTTTTTTAGTTAATTAAAAGCGTAAAGTTTAAAGCCCTAAAGGCGAAAGTTAAAAAATTAACTGGAGGTTTCGACTTTAGGGCTTTATAGTTTTATGTTAAATTATAAACGGTGCTGGAAGATATGGAAATAAGCTTCATTAGCATTGATAGTATCTTTGAAATTACGGATAGTGGTATTTGCATCAATTACCAATAATTCGATACCGGCAATATCGGCAAAATCTTCCATAAATTCAGTAGTTACCGCTTGGCTGTAAACCGTATGGTGCGCACCACCAGCAAGAATCCAAGCAGTTGCAGCGATATCAAGGTTTGGTTTGCAATCCCACAATACGCGTGCCACTGGAAGTTTTGGTAAATCGGCCATTGGTTTTACAGCTGTTACTTCGTTTACGATTAATCTGAAACGGGTTCCCATATCCACAAGTGACACATTGATAGCATCTCCAGCAGGTGAATTAAACACCAAACGAGCTGGATCTTCTTTTCCTCCAATTCCTAATGGATGTACTTCGCAATTTGGTTTTCCATCAGCGATAGATGGACAAATTTCCAACATGTGTGATCCTAAAACATAAGATTTTTGAGGTGTAAAGTGATAGGTGTAATCTTCCATAAATGAAGTTCCTCCTTCAAGTCCCACATTCATTACTTTCAAAGCTCTAACCATTGCAGCCGTTTTCCAGTCTCCTTCACCACCAAAACCGTAACCATCGGCCATTAAACGTTGCGTTGCAATTCCAGGGAGTTGTTTCCAAACACCCAAGTTTTCAAAAGTATCGGTAAAAGCTCCGAAACCGCCCTCTTCCAAGAAAGCTCTCAATCCCAATTCGATTTTTGCTGCATCTGCCAATGATTGTCTTTGTGCACCGCCTTCTTTCAATGATGGAGTCAAATTATAAGAAGCTTCATAAAGTGCCAATAAATCATTCAATTGTTTATCTGTTATTTTCTCGATATGTTTGGTCACATCCGAGGAATCGAAACCATTAACTGAAACTCCAAAACGAATTTGGGCTTCTACTTTATCACCTTCGGTAACGGCAACTTCACGCATATTGTCACCAATACGGGCTACTTTCAGGTTTTGAAGTTCGTTCCAACCTAATGCCACTCTTGTCCAGTTTCCTATTTTGGTTTGAACGCGTTCGTCTTCCCAGTGTCCTACAATCACTTTGCGTTTTTTACGCATTCTGGACATGATAAAACCAAATTCTCTGTCTCCGTGAGCCGATTGGTTCAAGTTCATAAAGTCCATGTCAATACTAGCCCAAGGGATTTCAGCGTTGAATTGTGTATGTAAGTGACATAATGGTTTATTCAAAATGCTTAAGCCACCAATCCACATTTTGGCTGGTGAAAAAGTGTGCATCCAAGCCACGATACCAATACAGTTTTTATTGGAATTTGCCTCCAAACATACATTCGTGATTTGTGCAGGTGATTTTACTACATCTTTGTATACCAATTTTACTGGTAATTTTGAGGATGCGTCCAATCCTTTTGCAATTATTTGAGAATGTTCGGCTACTTTTCTTAATGTTTCTTCACCGTATAATTCTTGGCTCCCTACTACAAACCAAATTTCTTTTTGAGATATATCTATCATTATAATATTTTGTTTAAAATTGTTTAAAGTTTAAAATTGTTTAAAGTTTCGTTTTAGTTTAAACAACTTTAAACTAAAGAAACCTTAAACTAAAATTACTGTCCGTAATAGGAATCTTTTCCGTGTTTGCGTTCGTAATGCTTTTTGATTAGAGAATCTTTCAATCGAGGAGCATTAGGATTTATTTGCAAAGTCAGATAGGCCATTTCAGCTACGACTTCCAATACTTTACTGTTGTAAACTGCTTTGGCAGCGTTTTTTCCCCAAGCAAATGGTCCGTGATTTCCTATCAGAATCATTTCTACTTCTTCGTACGAAAGGTTTTTTTCTTTGAAACAATCCAAAATCTGGATTCCGGTATTGTGTTCGTAGTTTCCTTCGATAAGTGAATCGGCCATTGGCGCTGCACAAGGAATATCGGCGGTCAAGTGATCGGCATGAGTGGTTCCAAAAATTGGAATATCGCGTTGCGATTGTGCCCAAGCTACCGAATAGGTCGCATGCGTATGTGCCACACCACCAATGTTTGGCCAGTTCTTGTATAAATAAGCATGTGTTTTGGTATCCGAAGAGGGACGCATACTGCCTTCAATGATGTTGTTGTCAAAATCGACAATAACAATGTCTTCCGGTTTTAGGTCTTCATAAGGAACTCCGCTTGGTTTAATGGCGAAAACACCATTTTTGCGATCGACAGCGCTAACGTTTCCAAAAGTGTAAACTACCAAATTCAATGCGTTCAACTGCATATTCGCTTCGTAGCATTCTTGCTTTAAGTCTTTATATATAGAGCTCATGTTGTTGTTTTTTAATGGATGGATCTGCATAAGCACTTAATTGGTCGTATGCCAAAAGCAACTTGTTATAAGCAGCTACTTTGTCGAGTTGTGGAGCATATTCGCTTTCAAAAGGGCTTCCCATTTTTTGAGCCGCTTCAATTACGTTTGGATAAATTCCGGCAGCAACGGCAGCATAAATAGCAGCTCCCAATGCAGGTGCTTGATCTGATAAAGCTACTTTGATAGGTTTGTTCAATACATTGGCTAATGTTTGCATGATGAATGGCGATTTACGAGCCACACCACCAATACCAATTACGGTGTCAATTCGAACGCCTTCTTCTTCAAAACGATCTACAATTTTTTTAGAACCAAAACAAATGGCATTTACCAATGATTTGAATACATGCGGTGCTTTTGTTCCTAAAGATAAATTTGCAATGGCGCTTTTAAGTTCTTGATTCGCATCTGGAGTTCTTCTTCCATTAATCCAGTCCAATGCTACTGGAACACTTTCGGATAATGGTATTTTCTCTGCTTCGGCAGTTAATTGTATGATTAAATTGTCGCTGATTTCAGCTTTCAATTGTTCTTTTTGTTCGTCGGTCAAAAGGGTAGAGGCAGTCAATAAATTTTCTGTTGGCCATAATAATAATTCTTTGTACCAAGCCAATAAATCCCCAAAAGCAGATTGTCCCGCTTCAAGACCTATGAATCCTGGAATTACCGATCCGTCAACTTGTCCACAAATTCCACGAACGGTTTTTGTTCCGATAGACTCTTTAGTATCAACAATAATATCACAAGTAGAGGTTCCCATTACACGTACCAAAGTGTGTTCGTCTATTTTGGCTCCTACTGCTCCTGAATGTGCATCGAATGTACCTACTGCGATTACAGTATCTGTTGAAAGTCCCAATTTGGTAGCCCATTCTTGGTTTAAATGACCCGCTACCAAATCTGAAGTATAAGTTTCATCGTATAATCTTCCGCGAAGCGATGCCAAATACGGATCCAATTTTTCTAAAAATGCTGTAGGAGGTAAACCGTTCCAGTCTTCGTGCCACATCGCTTTGTGGCCTGCGGCGCAACGGCTTCTTTTGAACGATTTTAAGTCTTTATTGTCAATCAATAAGTAGGTCATTAAATCACAATGTTCCATCCAAGTATAGGCCGCTTTTTTTACCGCTTCATCTTGTCTGGCAACATGAAGAATTTTTGCCCAAAACCACTCAGATGAATAGATTCCACCTTCGTATTTAGTGAAATTTTCTCCGCCCCAGTTGGACGCTAATTCATTGATTTCGTTCGCTTCATTTATTGCCGTGTGATCTTTCCATAAAACCATCATGGCATTGGGATTATGTTCAAAACCTTTGGTCAGTGCCAATGGAGTTCCATCTTCGGCAACTGGCACTGGAGAAGATCCTGTAGTGTCAATGCAAATGCTTCGAATTAAGGAGGAATCTACTTTGCTATTTTCAACTACATATTTTATGGTAGTTTCCAACCCTTCGATATGATCCAAAGGATGTTGACGAAACTGATTTATTGAGGCATTACAATATTCTTTATTTTTCCATCGCTTGTAATCACAAACGCTTGATGCTAATTCCTGTCCATTTTCAGTGTCTATCAATACTGCACGAACAGAATCTGAGCCGTAATCTAATCCTATTACATAATTTTTCATCACAAATACTTTTTTAATACGTACAAATATATATAATTATTTAATAAGTGTATAAAAAACACTTAATTTATTTTGCATTGACATTTTTATTGAAACGGCAGTATTACTGGTGTTTACGAAGGAAATAAAAAACAAGTGTTTAAAATACATTTGTGCTGTTCTGTTTATTTCATTTTCAACTTCAAAACAGTAACAGAATAGGCCGGAAGGCTTAATTGTGCTTTCTCACTTTTAAGGATATACTCGCTTTCTGTTGGACTTATTTTTTTAGGAGAAGCAAATGAATTTTCGTCTTCAAGTTTTGGACTTGTAAGAGTAATAACAGTTCCTTTTGATTGTAATTTGCTTCCTTTTAAATCAACAGTAACCTCTTGTGCTTTTGCAGAAGTATTAACTACTTTTACAATTACTTCTTTGGTATTGACATCTTTCACCGCCGATGCAAACAAATCGTTTTGACCAATAAGCGCTTTTCCATCTTTGGTTATGGATAGTAAATCAGTTCCTTTATTGTTTGCGAATAATTTTTGCACATAATAATTTGGTGTACCAAAGGACTCTAAATTATTAAACCAAATCATATCTGGTGTCCATTGCCAACCTTCTTCGTGAGCAAATAAAGGAGCATACGAAGTAAGATGAACTACTTCAGCGTTACGTTCCATTCCAGTCATAAAAGCGGCTTCAGAAAAAGCACATTCCCAACTGTTTTTGTTGTCAGGACTTGCAATGGCTACCGTTTGTGCTGCATATTCTCCAGCGAAAATTTTTGGCCCTTTTCGGTCGTAATTGTCGTAACGAGTTGCGTTTTCTCTAAACCATTTTGGATCTTTATAATAATGCTCATCTATGATTTCGGCATTCAATTTTTTAAGTTCCGATTGGGCATACTCGAAATAATCTCCTTCTGGAAATGGCCCACTTCCTGAAACAATCGTAATTTCTGGATGTTTTGATTTGATTGCTTTTTCGAATACTTTGTAACGCTCGATATAATCTGTTCCCCATTGTTCGTTCCCGACTCCAATGAATTTCAAATTAAACGGTTTTGGGTGTCCCATATCCGAACGAACTTTTCCCCACGGAGTATCTATGCTGCCGTTGGCAAATTCAATTAAGTCAATTGCATCTTGAACATAAGGGTCCAATTGATCCATAGGAACCAACTCGCCTGTATTAAACTGACAAGCCATTCCACAACTCAAAATTGGTAATGGACTAGCTCCGATATCTTCTGATAATTGAAAATATTCAAAAAATCCTAAACCAAAAGACTGAAAATAATCTGGTGTTGGTTTGTGCGCAAACTCTGTATTCCAGCGGTTGACTAAGCTTTCTCTATTATCAACTTCTCCAACTGTTTTCTTCCATTGGTAACGCTGTGCAAGAGTTCTTCCCTCAACAATACATCCACCTGGAAAACGTAAAAAGCCAGGTTTCATATCATATAGTAATTGTACTAAATCTTTACGAAGACCATTTTTTCTATTGTTCCAAGTATCTTGCGGGAATAATGAAATCATATCTAAATCGATAGTTCCTGTCCCTTCAAAAGTAAAACGCAATTTTGCTTTCGCTTCAGTAGCTGTTGGAATAAGCTGTGCGGTATATTCTTTCCATTCCGAAGTTGTAGGAACAACACTCGTTTCGCCTAAAATTTTATCATCTTTTCCAATGAATTGAATAATGATCTTCGAAATGTTTCCAGCTTCTTTGGATGCTTTTAGAGTCAAATTGTATTTTGCTCCGCTTTTAATTCCCATTCCTCTGAAACCTTCATTGATGATTTCATAGCCTTTAGCATCTTTTACCGTAATTCGGCAATAATTATGATTGGTTCCTTTTTTCGAAAATTGAACAGGAACTGCGATTCCAGATTCGGTATTGTAATTATGTTTGTCACTTTTTGGCTGTTTCCAACCCATCAAAGGATCGTCAAATTCGAATGAACGGTTTTTTACCATTTCGGCATACAAACCACCATCGGCAGCAAAATTGATGTCTTCAAAAAAGATACCATACATTGTTGGCTGAATTTTGGTAATGGTTTTAGTGGTATTGACTTCAAGAGTTGTTTGCGCTTGGGAATATATTCCATTTAGCAAAAGGCCGCAAAGGGTTATTTTGGTGATTAAATTCGGTTTCATGTTCCTTTTATTTTTTTATTTAGTTCAAAAACTAGACTCTCAGTAATTTAGAATCTTAGCATCTTAATTTATTTTTTTAAATCAATCCAAACTTTCATTTTTCCAATGCCTCTATTAGACCAGGAATAATAAGGGATGGCTTTGAATTGTTTCGTTTGGATGGAATTTACTCCCTCCAAAAGGTTGTTTTCTTTTGTTACTTTGAAAGTGTCATTGGCATCGACAGTGATTTTATCAAAATCGGTTGGATTGTCAATCTCCTCAATAGCATACACAATGGGGCCGTATTCTAAAGCTACTTTTCCGATGTTGCCTTCTACTTTGGTATTGGTCACGACTTCTTTAACTTCCATTGGAAAATCGAGTGTTACAGTTTCTCCTTTTTTCCATTTTTTTGTAATAGTAATGTATCCTTTGTCTTCTTTATAATCGAAAGGCTTTCCATCTATCGTTAGGGTAACTTTTGCGGAAGCGGTATTTTTGTAGCTGTATAAATCTCCAGGCAAAACTTGATTTCTTGCCCAACCAGGAATTCTTAATTTGATAGTAAATTCACTTTCTTTTTTGGGAGAAACGGTTACTGCCACTTTACCGTCCCATGGGTAATTCGTTTGTTGTGAGATTTGTAATTCTGTTTTGTCTAAAGAAATTTTTGCCGTATTCGAAGCATATAAATTAACATAAAGCGTGTTTTTGCTTGTGGAATAAATCAATCCCGGAATCGAAGGAATAAAACGAATCAAATTGGTCGGGCAGCAAGAACAGTCAAACCAAGCTTGACGTGTGCAAGAGCCTCTGTTGTTTTTGTAAACTCCATCTGATTCAAGTGCATTTGGATAGAAAAATTGTTTTCCGTCCAATGAAATACCAGAGATTAAACCGTTGTATAAAGAGCGTTCAATCACATCAAAATAATCAGAACTTCCAGTCATATTGTGCAGTCTGTGGTTCCAATACACATCGCCAATGGCTGCGCAAGTTTCGTTGTAAGCAGTTAGATTTGGTAATTCATAGTTTGCTCCAAAGGCTTCTCCGTCATGTATGGCACCAATACCGCCAGTGATGTACATTTTTTTGTTTACCATATTGGTCCACAAAGCATTCACTGCATTTAGATAGTCTTTGTCGTTGTATATTGCGGCAATATCGGTCATTCCTGCATACATGTAAACGGCTCTCACGGCATGTCCCACTGCTTCTTTTTGTTGAATAACGGGAATGTCATCCTGTGCATAAGCACCGTAAAGTTTATGGTTTTTTGGATTCCCTCTGTTGTCCAAAAAGTATTTGGCTAATTTCAAATACGCTTTATTATTGGTTATTCTATATAGATTTACTAAACCCGTTTCTACAATTTGGTGACCCGGAACGCCATGAACTTGGTCTGGATTGTCTCCAAAAGTACGCACTAACATATCGGCAGTTTTGATGGCAATGTCCAAGAAGTTTCTTTTTCCAGTTGCTTCATAATGTACTACTGCGGCTTCTATCATATGCCCTGGGTTGTACAGTTCATGACTGATTTGTAAAGATTCCCAACGTTTTCCTTCTATAACAGGAACCCACGGTGCAGGCGGTTTGGCAGGATTGATGGTTCTCCAAGTCGTTAAATATCCATCTTTTTCTTGGCCAATTTTGATAATGCCAATAAGGGAGTCCAATAATTTTTCCAATTTAGGGTTGGGTTCGCTTATTAGGGTATTCGAAGCTCCTTCAATTATTTTATACACATCGGTGTCGTCAAAAGGCATTTGTCCTTTTACTTCCCCTTTCATTTTTCCGCCCGCAATCAAGAAATTGTCAAGACGTCCTTCTTCCTCACATTTATGAATGGCATATTCTATGGTTTTTTCCTGTACTCTTTTGATGATGGGTAACCAAAAAGCATCGGTTATTTTAACATTCTGGATGTTGACTGGTGTAATAGGATATCCTGTGTTTTTGGTTGCAGTATTCTGAGCATTCGTAGCGCTTGAAAGCGAGAATGAAGCAATCAGAAGTAATGCATTGGTTTTTAAATTAAAAATTTTCATATATGTAAAATTTAATTGTCATTGGTCATATATGGTATCGCCTTTTTATTTATAGGTGTTTGCTTTCGCAAAATGCTTGTTAATGGCGATTTCATAAACGGTTTTTATTAGCAATGTGCAAGATAAATAAAATAAGTGTATAAAATACATTTTTAAAATAATTTAAATTTTTTTACAGCGTTGGCCATAAATCAGCATCCCATTTCAATTCTTCTATCTGTAAAATAGGCCTTCCTTTTTGTTTAACATCATATGCGTGAAAAATAATATAATCTTTACCGTCAAAGGTATAAGCGCTGTTGTGTCCAGCTCCATACCAGTTTTGGCCGCCTTGAATCAACAAAGTTCCACCACCTTCGGTTAATAATTTCCCTTCTTTGTCCACGTAAGGGCCTGTAATGTTTTTTGATCTTCCAACAACAACTTTGTAGGTGCTTTTTGGGCCTCGACAGCATAAATCCCAAGATAGGAATTCATAATAATAACCATTTTTTTTGAAGATGAAAGGAGCTTCTAGAGCGCCATCACCTGGATCAGTATCAGCTAATTCGAATGTTCTTTTGCGTTTTGCAATAGTATGCCATTCCTGCGGTTGTGCGATTGACTTTAAATCGGAATTTAATTTGACCATTTTCAACCCTTCCCAAAAAGAACCAAAAGCCAACCAAGGCGTATTGTTTTCGTCAAAAGTCAAATTAGGATCGATAGCATTCCAAAGATCTCGATTGGGAATGGATTGAATAACAATTCCCTGATCTACCCATTTGTAGGCGGGGTCTTTTGGATCCAAAGTGGTGTTGGTCGTCACTCCAATCGCCGAAGTATTTTTTGCGAAAGCAGAAACCGAATAATATAAATAATAGATGTTGTTGTGAAAAGAAATGTCCGGTGCCCAAATGTGATTGTCAAAATTAGGAACCACGGCATCTGCCCAAACAGGTTTTTCCTTGAATATTTGGCGTTCCGGATTCCAGCTTTTTAAATCTTTGGAACTAAAAGCACTGATGCCTTTTCCGGTGCAGTATAAATAATAAGTATCTTTTTGCTTGATCATCACTGGGTCATGGACAGTAATATCCTGGGCAAATGATGAGGTCACAATTAAAACAAGTAAGAGGGAATATAGTTTATGTAGTTTCATGATTGTGTTTTTTTAACCATATAAGGCATTTAAGAAAGTATAAGTTTTAATGATTTTGAGTCTGTAAATTAACCACAGATGTCACAGATGTCATGGATTTTCACAGAACTTTATTTTTTATTTAGGTATTATAAATCCGTGTAAATCTGTAAAATCCGTGTGCCATTACGCAATCTAGATTCAATTTTAGTCTGGATACTGCGACTGCATTCTGCAATCTTAATTCTGCAATCTGCAATCTACTTCGTTATCCCTTCAGTAGTCATAATCACTCTTTTCATAGTCCCGTCTTTATTGTAAAACAAACGGTCAACGCAAACAGATCTTCTAAAGCTACCACCATTGGGTTCGATGCTTCCATTGTGGTAAATGAAGTACGATTTTCCTTTGAAATCGATTATCGCTTGGTGATTGGTATTTGAATTTCCTGCTATTTCATTCAAAATGCCTTTGTATTCCCAAGGCCCGTTGATGGATTTACTCATGGCGTAGGCAATTTTTTCAGGAAACTGATAGGCATACGATAAGTAATACCAGTTGTTGTGCTTGTGAATCCATGGAGCTTCGGTATAATTAGGTAAAGGAATGGTTTGGATTGGGCCATCAAGTTCTGTCATGTTTGCTTTTAGTTTGGCATAATGGCAAACTGTGTTTCCCCAAAAAAGATAGGCCTGTCCATCATCATCTATCATCACTGTTGGATCGATATCATCCCAGGTGATGCTTGTCTGGGTTGTCATATCATTGGTGATAAGTGCTTTTCCAAGTGTATCTTTGAAAGGCCCAGTCGGACTGTCTGAAACCGCAACTCCAATGGCCTTTCCATTAATAGTTCCGTGCTCAACAGTGACATACCAGTAAAATTTACCGTTGCGTTCAATAACTTGAGCTGCCCAAGCATCGGATTTTGCCCAAGCGAAATCAGTTACTTTTAATGGAACGGGATGTTCCTGCCAATGCACCATGTCTGAGGTGGAATACACCAACCATTCATTCATTTTATAAAAATTAAAATCATTGGGTGCTTCATCATGACCTGCATAGAGATACACCTTGTCTTTGTAAACCAAAGCCGCTGGATCTCCAGTGTATTTGTCTTTGATGATTGGATTATTGGTAACTGATGTTGTAGCTTTTTTTGGTCCATTGGCGGAAGCCGAAGTATTATCTTGCGCCATTGTTTTGAATGATGTTATCAGAACAAAAGAAAGAATAGGGATAAAAATATTTTTCATTATAGTTTGATTTTGTGAAGACGTAATTTGTTGAAATTCAAAACCCTTTTTTAAAGATTAAAAAAGGGTTTTGATTGTCTTAAGATTAATTTATTTTTTTGCCCCATACTGGTACGCCAGTTTCAGTAAGTCCAGAATAAGTTAGAGTCACTTTGCGAGTGGCGCTTTCCCAATCCCAGGCATCATTTACTTTGCATTTTACACCATTTACGGTCAATGTTTTGTTGGTGCTGTCATATGCCCAGGTTCCTGAAACACCACCGCTTACTTTTTTGTCGGCGGTCAAGTAAATGGTAGCTGATTTTTGAATGGCTGCATATTGATAATTCATGGTGATTTGTTCCCATGTTCCAATAAAAGAAGCTTCAGTAATGGTAGTAGCAGGTACACCAGCATAACGCTCTGGAGCAACTACCGGCCATCCATCTTCAGTCCATTGGATTTCGCGAACATGTCCCATCATTATAGCATTGGAAACATTGATTCCCGGCACATCTTTTGGTAAACGAGCTTGTGAGGAATAAAACCACTGTTTAGTTTCCGGATTTTGGAAAATAGCACAATGCGAAATTCCAACCCAACCAGTATGATTATTAAAACCATAAGGATGTGTCAGCATTGGCCAACAATCGGCACCGCTTGTTACATTGGCACCATCAATTCCGAGGAAAGGTCCCATAATGTTTTTGGAACGACAAACTCTGGTGTTGTATGGTACATCCAAACCATCATAGGCTAAAAATAAATAATAATAATCTGTATCGGGGTTGTAGATAATTTCCGGACCTTCTGATGCTTGCCAACGACTTGTCGCGCTACGTGTAGCAATGCGAGTCCCATAGTCGCTCAAGGTTTTCAGTTGATCTGGTTTTCCGGTAGTTGGATTCAGTTTTAAAGCTGCAATACCAGAATGCCAAGAACCGTAAATCAGGTATTGCTCTCCTTCTTTTGTTTCAATAAAACTAGGGTCAATTGCATTGAATTTAAAATAAGCATCATCCCAGTTTCTGGTTCCTGTAAATGAATATGGTTTTACACCATCGGGTTCTGAACACACCACCATTCCTTTGTCTTCCCAAACATTGGATGCCAAATCACTTGTCTCGGCCAAACCAATAAAGGCTCTTTCGCCCCAGGTGTTATCAAAAGTAGTTCCAATTATAGGGTTGTCGACCACAATGCTATAATACATTCTGTAAATATTTCCCACTTTTCGAACACAGGGTGCCCAATAGCCATAATTAGGATTTGTAATGGCTGGCAATGCAGGATTCATTCGGGCTCTTTTGTTATTCAAAGAGTCTTTAACCCAAGCCGGAGCCGTGGTCATGGAAGATCCCATGAATTCCCAATTAATAAGATCTTTGGAACGTCTGTAGAAAAAATGCCCGTGTCCATCTGTTGCATTTCCGTAGGAAGCGTCTGTTTGGTACATATAATAATATTCACCGCATTTGGCTACTGACGGATCATGTACGTTGGCTAAATTCCATTGTGAATTACTACCCCAAGAGGAAATCGAGGAATAATTGTCTGCGTAGGTAGGCCCATCGAAAGTAGGGGTAGGAGTTGGTGTCGGTGTTGGAGTAGGAGTAGGAGTTGGCTCCTGTGTAGGATCATCCCCTTTGGAGCAACTACCCAACGAGACTGCTATACTTAGAACAAGCACTAAATAGCACGCTACTCTTACAATGGAATTTGATTTTTTCATGGTGAATCGTTTATTTGCCTTCTAACATTATAACTGAAAAAGGAGGGATGTTAACTGTAAGTTTTCCTTTTTTAACATCAAAGCCTTTGAAAGTAACAGGTTGAATTTTTGTTGGGTTATCAAATGAATTGAAATCCTGTAGCTTTGATGAACCGATAATCATACCAGTTACAGATTTGATACCAAGTTCATTAAGATCAATCTCTACAGTGTTTTCTTTTTTAGAGTCCACATTTACTAATGAAATATGTGTCAATCCTTTTTTGTCTTTCGAAGCTGAAGCCATTAAAGCAGGAAGTGATTCGCCATTAAAAGTGTATAATGGTGATTTTATGGAAATAGGTAATTGTTGTGCATCTTGGTGCACGCTGTACAATTGCATTACATAATACGTTGGCGTTAGAATCATTTTGGCTTTGTCGGTAAGGATAACAGCCTGTAAAACATTAACACATTGCGCTAAGTTGGCCATACGAACTCTGTCTGCATGATTATTGAAAATGTTAAGAGTTGATCCAGCCAAAACTGCATCTCTCATTGTGTTTTGTTGGTAAAGGAATCCAGGATTTGTCCCTTTTTCCACTTCATACCAAGCTCCCCATTCGTCTACAATCATTGCCACTTTTTTTTCTGGATCATATTTGTCCATAATGGCGGAGTGTTTGGTAACCAATTCCTCCATTTTCAAAGCTGATTTCATCGTTTGGAAATATTCAAATTCGGTGTAATCCACACCATCTCCTTTTTTTGCCCAATCGATTACAGCATAATGGTGTACTCCAACTCCTCCTAGCATATTTAGTGGAATGTCTTTCATTAAAGTTTCGGTCCAATTATAATCGGCACTATTAGATCCCGAAGCAATACGAGTTAAACCGCCTGTGTTTTCCCAATCAGACATGAACGTGGCAAATTTTCTATATTCGCCCACATAATAATCAGCTGTCATATTTCCTCCACAACCCCACGCTTCATTTCCAATTCCCCAGAATTTAACTTTCCAAGGTTCTGTTCTTCCGTTTTTTTTACGCAAATCACTCATCGGGCTTTTACCGCCAAAGTTGGCGTATTGTACCCAGTCTGCCAGTTCTTGTACGGTTCCGCTACCTACGTTCCCTGAAAGATATGGTTCAGCGCCAAGCGTTTCACATAAATTCAAGAAATCATGGGTTCCAAAACTATTGTCTTCGGTAGTTCCTCCCCACCATCTGTTTACGATTGTTGGTCTGTTTTCTCTTGGACCAATACCGTCTTTCCAGTGGTATGTATCTGCAAAACAACCACCAGGCCAACGAAGATTAGGGATTTTTAACTTTTTTAAAGCGTCAATAATGTCGTTACGAACGCCGGCTGTATTTGGTATTTTAGAAGTATCACCAACAAAAAAGCCTCCATAAATACACCTTCCCAAATGCTCTGCAAAATGGCCGTAGATGTTTTTGTTAATAGTTGGAGCATTTGCAGTATTTTTAATGGTAAGTACAGTGGTTTCTTTTTGAGCAAAACTGGTTTGGCTACAAAAAGCAATAATAAACATGGATAATATGACTTTTTTCATAATGGCTTTATTTTATAATATCACGTGGCAAACTACGGAAAGTTCACCACATGATATTAAAAATTCTAACTAAACTAACTCAAATAAATATTAATAACTTGGATTTTGAACCATTCCAGGGTTGTTGTCCATGTCTAATTGCGGAATTGGGAAATACTCTCTTCCTGGTGCATACGAAGCATACTCTACATCTCTTGTTTTTAACCAAGCTAGTTTTGCAGCATCTTGTAACCATCCCCAACGACGAATATCATCGAAACGGTGACCTTCAAGAGGGAATTCCAAGAATCTTTCGTGACCTATTTGGTCTCTCATGGCAGCTTGACTAAGCCCTGGTTTTGCAGTGCTTAAGTTTGGCAAACCTACACGGTCTCTCACCATTTGAATATAAGTATACGCTCCTGGTGTATCACCAGTTTCATTCAAACATTCAGCATACATTAACAATACATCAGCATAACGTAACAAACGCTCGTTGATTCCAGAACGCCAGTCGAATTCGTTTGCATAGGCACCATCTGAGTTTTCATATTTTCTGCAAAATAAATCATTTAAATCTCCCGGATTAGCAGCATAAAATGTAGCAAAATCTTGTCCGTAAAGTTTTGTTCCAGGTTTGTTATAAAACATAGTAGCATCCAAACGAGGGTCTACAGCACCAGAAGTTGTTAATTCATCATGATATTCATTAAATAAAGTCCAAGTTGGTTGTACGTCTGTCCATCCAAAAGCTCTCGGTCCGTATGTAATTGCTCTTGCCGAAGTTTTACCCCAGTTTGATGCTGGTATTCCACCCCATCCTAATGCAACTCCACCTGCTTCTCTACTGAATTGAACCTCGAATAAAGATTCTGAATTGTTTTCGTTGGCATCTGTAAAGTTATCACGATAATTTGAAACTAGAGAGTAAACGCCTGAATCAATTACCTGTTTGAAAGTTGCTTTTGCATTTGTAAAATCTTTGGTAAATAAATAGGCTTTTCCTAAGTATCCTAATGCAGCTCCTTTGGTTGCACGTCCTTTTTGTCCTGCATCTATACCTGGAACATTTGCATAAGTAGTAGGTAGTAGATCAGCAGCAGCTTTAAAATCAGCAATTACTTGAGCCCATCCTTCTTCTTGCGTTTTTTGTGGATAGTAAACTGCTATTTCTGTAGGAACAGGTACGTTTTTAAACATGTTTACCATATGAAACAAATACAGTCCTCTTAAGAAATAAGCCTGACCAAGTATTCTGTTTTTGAGTTCAGCATCAGTAAAATTGATTTTTGGTGCATTAGTCAAAACTTGATTGGCTCTGAAGATACCTTGATAACATGTTTCATAGCACCAACCATAAATGGCGGCATCAGTTACATTTGAGTTAAAACGACCTACATTATACATAGCTCCCCAAGGACTGTTACTTCGAGTATCATCTCCTTTTAAGTCTAATAGTAATGGAGTACTTCTCATGTACGTTCCATCAGTCAATAAGCTTGAATAAGTGGCATTGATTCCTTCGAGGGCATCTTGATCTGTTGACCAAAATTTATCTACAGAATCATTATTTGGATCCAATTGATTTAAAGCGTCATCACTAACGCAACTTGTAGTTATTAATGCAAGCGTAAAGAAACCAGCTGCATAATTAAATATTTTATATTTCATTTTGATTCGTTTTTAATTGGTTAGCTAATTTTAAAATTTCACGTCAAGTCCCAACGAAATAGTTCTAGGATTTGGGAAAGAACCCGCATCATATCCTCTTGAGAACAATCCATCATTACTATTAAAATCCGGGTCGTATCCTTTGTATTTTGTTATAGTCCAAAGGTTTTGGCCATTAATATATACTTTAGCTTTTTCGATAAAAAAGGATGTAGGTACAGGGATTTGATATCCAATTTCCATTGTTTGTAATCTTACATAATCTCCTTTTTCGATGAAACGATTAGAGTCTCTGCTGTTACCGTTTGGATCTCCAATGATAGGACGAGGAACATCAGTATTTGTATTTGTTGGAGTCCAATAATTAAGTTCATCTGTACTGTGATTGCCATATTGTCCAACCATTAAATCACGGTACATAGCATTGAATACTTTATTACCACCAGCACCTTGCCATACCATTGTGAAATCAAAGTTTTTGTAAGAAGCACCAAAATTAGCACCAAAACTGTATGTAGGAATTGCTGATCCTTGGAAAGTTCTGTCTTGGTCGGTAATTTTACCGTCACCGTTTATGTCTTTGAAACGAAGGTCTCCAATGCCTGCATTTGTTTGTGTCGGAGCAGCAGCGATTTCAGCAGCATTTTGGAAAATTCCGTCTGTTTGGTATGCATAAATCTCACCAGCAGCTCTGCCTACTTCTGTTTTAGAAGCGGCACCATAGATTGGATTTCCATTAACTCCAATTTTGGTTACTTCATTTTTTAAAGTCCCAACGTTGGCACTAATATTATATTTAAATTCATTATGAGAATTGTTATATGCTACTGAAAATTCATAACCACTGTTGTTCATAGCAGCACCATTTGTTAAAATTTGGGCTGGAAATGCACCAGTAGAATAAGGTAATGGAACATTAACTAAAAGATCATCCGATTTTTTATTAAAATATTCTGCTGTAAATTGTAAATCATTGTTAAAGAAACCAAGTTCAAGTGCAATGTCGCTAGTTTCAGATGTTTCCCAACGTAAATTTGGGTCTAATGCGCTTACTACTGTTGTACCATTGGCCAAAGTGTTATTAAAATCATAACCGGCAAAACGATTTACTGTTGTAGCAAATGAATAAGCAGGGATTGGATTATTTCCTAAACGTCCCCAGCTTCCTCTTAACTTAATATTACTTACATATTCTGGCAAGTCAAGGAATTTTTCGTTGCTAATTTTCCAAGCTCCCGAAAATGAGTAGGAATTAACTTTGTTGTAGTTTTCCCCGAAAAGAGATGATTTATCTTGTCTGAAGTTTGCTTGAAATAAATAACGATCGTCAAAAGAATAATTAATTCTACTGATATAAGATATACCTGTAATGGTGTTTTCAAATTCTCCACCGCTGATATCGTCAGCATATTGAAGTTTACTAATTTCTCCTGGAGTATAGCCTACACCTTTTGACCAATGGTTGTAAAAGTCTTTTCTCTCTTGAATCCATCCACCCAAAACGTCAAATTTATGTTTACCTAACGTTTTTTCATATGTCAATATGTTATTTAGGAATGTGTTTGTTTGGTTCGCATTTGCTATATCTAGTGAAGCTTCATCATTAGTTGTAATGTAATACCATCCTAAATCACTTGGAGGTATAAACAATCTGTTTTGAGTATCTGTTCTGTCGTAGCTAGCATCAATTTTATATTTTAATCCTTTAACGATTTCAAGCTGTCCCCAGATGTCTCCAATGAAACGGTTTCTTCTGTCTTTGTTTTCAAGTAAGTTGTTGAAACCGATAACGTTCATCGATATAGCTCTTTGCGTTAAATTGTCTGTTCCGCCATATCCGCCTAATCTATTCTCATCGTATACAGGCATTGTAGGAATTGCAGTCAATAAACTGGAAATAGCCGATTCTCCAACATAACTGTTAAATTTTTCTTTGCCAGACTGTGTATAAGCTATTTTAGAGCCATACGTGAATTTTCCTTTTTTTCCTGATAAATTCAGATTCATAGTGTATCTTTCATAATCTTGTGGAGATTTCACATAACTACTATTTTTAAAGTAATCTAAATTCATGTTATAGGCTAAACCATCAGATCCACCGCTAAGTGTTACTGCTTGATTTTGTATAATACCAGTGTCAAAAGCTTCATTTTGCCAATTGGTATTCACGTTATTAATATAAAGAGCATTAGTTGGATCATTTCCAGGAGCAACTGTTAATCCAGCATTTTTCTCAGCTGCACTAGTTATGGTTTGGTAACCTACTCTGTCTGTTACTGACCATTTTTTTGGTACGGTTTGGAACCCTGTGATAGATTTAAAACCAACGCTCATTTTTCCTTGTTTTCCCTTTTTGGTTGTAATGATAACTACTCCATTGGCACCACGTACTCCATAAATGGCTGCAGAAGCTCCATCTTTCAATACCTGCATTGATTCAACATCACCTGGCGCAAAATCATATGGATTATCTACAATCATTCCATCTATAATAAATAGAGGGTTAGTATTGGCAAAAGAAGATATACCTCTAATTTTGATATTAACAAAACCTCCTGGTTCGCCAGATGATTGTACGGTTACACCTGCTACTTGTCCTTGCAACATTTTTGCAGGATCGTAAGTAACAATGGTTTTTGCTTCTTTTAAGCTAACGACGCTTACTGCTCCAGATAAATCGGCCTTTTTCTGTGTTCCATATCCAATAACTACTATCTCGTTCAATTTGTTAGTGTCGTCTTTTAAGACATAATTTATTTGTGAACGGTTGTCAATAGCTAATTCTTTAGTTTCATACCCTATGTATGAAAAAATTAAAACATCGGTTGGTTTTGCATTGATAGAATAATCGCCATCAAATCCTGTAGAAGTAGCTATAGAAGTTCCTTTAACTAAAATATTTACTCCAGAAAGAGGCATTTTGTCTTTCTCGGAAGAGATTTTCCCTGTCACAGTATTGGCTTGTTGAGCTGATACAGTATAAACACTAAGGAGCATCATGAATAATGTTATTAGCCATTCTTTTTTCGGCAATAAAAAATTGCAATAAAAAAATAATCTGTGGTTTGTTGTCATATTGATTGCATTTTGGTTAATTATAAGTGTAGTTTTTACATTTGTAAATTTAAATAAAAAAAAAGCATAAAAACAAATTAATCTGATAAAAAAAGTCGCTAAAAAAAACGGATATCCTAAAATATGCTGATAAACGTAAGCATTTGTGTATTTTATATTTACGAAAAACGTTTTCGTTGATTATAATTAACTAAAAATCAAGTAGTTAATGATATTTTTTATTTATGAATAAATTTTAAATCTTTTTTATGAATATTCAGTTTTTGATCAAAAAAAGAAAGATTTAGAATACAAAAAAACCATATTAAAGTCGATTTTTTTTGTTTTTTGTCCCTTTTTCTGATTGTTTTTTGGTCTCTAAAAAGCAAAAAAAACGTCTTTAAATGTAATTTTAACACTTAATTATAGTATTTATATTGAAAAGTAAGTCGAAATATTGTCTTTAGATACGTGTTTTTAGCTTTTAATAAGGATAAAAGGGAACAGTTAGAATTACTCAAAAGAATGCATAATTTAGTAAATCAGGTACTTAAATTTATTTTTGTGTTTTAATTTCATTAGTGTAAAAACAACATTAATAAAATTTGGTAGTTTTAAGGAAGTTCTTATATTTACGTCAAAATATATAGAAAATGCTAAATAGTTATAGTACAGCCGACAAAGTTCTTCTAGCGGTAGATTGTATCATTTTCGGCTTTGATGAGGATGGTTTGAAAATTCTTTTGATTAAAAGGGATTTTGAACCAGAAAAAGGAAAATGGTCTTTAATGGGTGGATTTCTTAAAAAAGAGGAGGTATTGGATGATGCTGCCATTAGGGTGTTGAATACCTATACCGGTTTGCAGGATATCTATATGGAGCAACTCTATACCTATAGCGAAATTGACCGTGACCCGGTAGAAAGAACCGTATCAGTAGCTTATTATGCACTGATTAATATTGAAAATCATAATGCCGAATTGATTCAGAACTACCATGCAAAATGGTTTAGCGTTTCTGAAGTGCCAAAGTTGATTTTTGACCACGACAATATGTTGTCTCATGCAATAAGAAGATTGCGTTACAGAACATCAATGCGACCTGTTGGATTTGAGCTTCTACCCGAAAAATTTAAAATGAGTCAGTTACTTAAACTGTATGAATCCATTTTGGACAAACAAATCGACAAAAGAAATTTTATCAGTAAAATCAATTCGTTGGATATTTTGATAAAATTAGATGAGAAAGACATGACTTCTTCCAGAAAAGGGTCCTATCTCTATACGTTTGACAAAGAAAAATATGACGCTAAACTCTTGAATCATTTTGCTTTAAATTTTTAAACAGCTAAGCATATTTGATTTTAAGGCTAATAAAAAAGGAAGCTTCTATTGCAGAAGCTTCCTTTTTTTATTGGACTAAAATGAACTGTCTAAATTTAAACTCTAGCTATTTCCTTTTTGGTAATCAGCCAGGAAAGTTGCCAATCCACTATCGGTAAGTGGGTGTTTCAACAAACCTTCAATAGCGCTTAATGGACCCGTAATAACATCAGCACCAATTTTGGCACAATTTATAATATGCATGACGTGACGAACTGAAGCTGCCAGAATCTGGGTTTCGTAGCCATAATTGTCATAAATCAATTTGATGTCTTCAATAAGTGATAATCCATCGGTTGAAATGTCATCCAATCTTCCGATGAAAGGGGATACATATGTTGCTCCAGCTTTGGCGGCAAGTAATGCCTGACCAGCTGAAAATACTAAAGTACAGTTGGTTCTGATTCCTTTGTTCGAAAAATATTTAATGGCTTTTATACCATCCTTAATCATCGGAATTTTTACCACGATTTGAGGATGCAATGCTGCTAATTTTTCTCCTTCGACAATCATTCCTGCAAAATCAGTAGAAATAACTTCGGCACTTACGTCGCCATCCACCAATTCACATATTTTTACATAATGTGCAATGATATTATCGGCTCCCGTGATTCCTTCTTTCGCCATTAGTGAAGGGTTTGTTGTTACTCCGTTCAAGATTCCTAAATCATTGGCTTCTTTGATGTCTTTTAAATTTGCTGTATCGATAAAAAATTTCATGTGTATGTTTTTTTGAGAATCTTAGTTTCTAAGGGGCTAAGATTCTGAGTTTTTTTTAAATATTTTTTTGAGACGCTGTATTACTATGATTTAAAGTTTTTTCTTAACTTCTTAGTTACTTAGCGTCTTAGTCTCTATTTTACTATCCTCAATATATTTTAGTATTTCCGCGCAAACGTGTTGGCTTGTAAATCCAAACTTTTCGTCCAAAACACTTGCTGGTGCCGAATAGCCAAAATGATCAAGTCCTATTATTTTTCCACTATCACCAATCAGTCCTTCAAGGTTTACGGGAAGTCCGGCGGTAAGTCCAAAAACTAGTTTTTCTTTTGGAATAATGCTTTCTTGATATGTTTTGGACTGCGATTTAAACAAACCTTCGGAAATAATGGAAGCGATGTTTATTTTTAGATTATGGTCTTTTTCCAAAATCACTGCAGCATCAATAAGTGTCGAAACTTCCGATCCGTTTGCGATTAAAGTGATGTCTGGGTTTTGTGTTTTTTTTACCAAATAGCCACCTTTTTTAGCCTCCGTTGCTTCTTCATATCTTGAAGTATAACTAGCTGGAATATCTTTTATATTTTGTCTCGAAAGAATTAAAGCGGTTGGCGTTTTGGTGTTTTTTAAAGCCATATCCCAAGCCACGGAAGTTTCTATGGCATCGGCAGGGCGCAATGCCAAAAGGCTTTGATGTCCAGAATGGTTTTTAACTTTTTCCAATAAACGCATTTGTGCTTCCTGCTCGATTGGCTGGTGCGTTGGTCCGTCTTCTCCCACTCGGAACGAGTCGTGCGTTAGAACATATTTTACCGGAAGTTCTTGAATCGCGGCCAATCGAATTGCAGGTTTCATGTAATCCGAGAATACAAAGAAAGTCGCAACTACCGGAATTACTCCACCATGCAAAGCAATACCGTTGGCGATGGAAGTCATGGTCAATTCGGCAACTCCAGCCTGTAAAAAGGCACCGTTGAAATTATTTTTTTGCAACACAGATGATTTTTTCAAGAAGCCATCAGTTTTGTCACTGTTGGATAAATCTGCCGAGGAAACAATGATGTTCTCTACGTTTTCAGCCAAATAGGCGAGTACTGCGGAGGAAGCATCTCTAGTTGCGGCATTAGGTTTTTGTGCTACACTGCTTAAATCCAATTCGGGTAATTCGCCAGATAAAAACAATTGCATTTTTTTTGCCAACACAGGATTTTCATTTTCCCATTTCGCAATTTGCTGTTTTCTCGAAGAAGCTTTTTCTGTTTTTTTTGCTAAAACACTGGTGTAATGTTTAGCTACTTCTTCATAAATTGCAAAAGGATCTTCTGGATTGGCGTTGAGGTTCAGCAATGTTTTTATGTAATCGGCTTTGGTGTCACCAATTGGTTTTCCGTGCAATTCACACTCACCTTCATACATGGAACCATCGGCAGTAACGCAGCCTTTCCCCATAATCGTTTTTCCAATGATTAAGGTCGGTCTTTCGGTTTCTTGGTTCGCTGAATCCAATGCTTTGCGGATTTCCGAATGGTCATGTCCATTTATCGTGATTACGTTCCATCCCCAAGATTTGTATTTCATAGCGGTATCTTCAGAAGTCACTTCATCGGTCATCGAAGAAAGCTGTACATCATTCGAATCATAGAACATTATAAAGTTGTTCAATCCCAAGTGGCCGGCGATTCTTCCAGCTCCCTGTGAAATCTCTTCCTGAACCCCGCCATCAGTGATGAAACCATATATTTTGTGGTCGAAAAGGCCTTTGAATCTAGCTCCAAGAAACTTGGCTGCGATGGCTGCACCAACACCCATTGCATGTCCTTGTCCCAGTGGTCCCGAAGTGTTTTCGATTCCTCTTAGAACATCAACTTCAGGGTGGCCAGGCGTTACAGAGCCCCATTGTCTAAATTGCTGTAGATCTTCTTTTTTATAGTTTCCTAATAAATAATATTGTGCGTACATCAAAGCCGACAAGTGCCCCGCATCCATAAAAAATCGGTCTCTAAAAGGCCAATCCATTTGGGTTGGATCAAAATTTAAATATTCAGTGTATAAAATATGCATAAAATCGGCTCCTCCCATGGCACCTCCGGGGTGTCCTGAATTTGCTTTTTCTACCATAGAAATAGCCAGTGCTCTTATGTTGTCGGCGGCTAGTTGGTCCATTTTGTGGTTCATAATTTTTTTATTTGGTTGTAATAGTGTTATTGATATTGCTGCTTTTTCAGATTTTTGTAAATCATTTTAAAAGGAATATTTTCTTTTTTCTAATTCTAACTTAGAAACGTTTTTTTTGATTTAAATACAGATTGATTTTAATCAGGTTGAAATCTTAAATCGAATAATTAAGGTTTAATATTTTGTTCTGATGTCGATTTGTCTCTTTAAATAACAGGCTATTTTTGAGACTTTAACGAAGAATAAAATAATAAGTGTAAAAAATACATTTGCAAATATAACTAAATTTGTTTTACAATAACAAAAAAGAAAATAGCATTTTTTAACTCTTGCCTTTAAATTATTTTTTCAATGAAAAAACAGTTGCTTTTAATCATTTTTGGTGGTATAAATCATTTTTTAACCATAAATGATAGTCACATTCATTTTTTTTAAAACATGAAATTACGAATTTGACCCTTTTTTTTCGAATTTACCCCTTTTGAGGTTTTCAAATTAAGCCTTATTTTATGTCTATAAAATACAATACTACAGCGGTTTGTTGTTATCGGCTTTGTAAATGTCTTTGGTTAGTTGGACAATTTTAAAATTATATGAATCTCTGAAATGTCATTTGATAGGGAAATGTGAAAATTTGTTTTTACATATTTATACCCGAAGCATATCTTTTGGGTATAAATAAAGTAAATTGAAAGTGAAAAATTATTTAAAAAGCTTAAATTTCATATGATTTGAGTTTAAGTTTTGGTTCAGAATAAGAAGGTTATGGCTAGCCTTCTTATTTTAAAATTGTAAAGGTATTTGGGTAGTTTTTTACAATGAGTTTCTAATAATCAAGGCACTTTTGTTCTCGATTTGTTCTTTTTTTCCGGTAAGAACCATCTGGGCCAGTAGTTTTCCCATGGTAGTAAAATCGGTTGAAATAGTAGTAATTCCATTAGAAACGACTTTTTTTAATGGGGTTTCATTATAGGAAATGATTCCAAAATCAGTTCCTAATTTTAAGTTTTGTTCTCGGGCTTTCTCTATTACGCTAACCAAATCTCTATCATTTGGGATGATGTAAACGCCACCAATGGTTATTTCATTGTCCGTGAATTCGTTGATGATTTCGTAGTCGATAGTGTATTCTAAACAAAAGTTTTCAAACCCAATTTTCATTCCCAAAGGCTCTCTAAAGCCGGGGAAAATCATAATAAATTTTTTATACTTGTTTAATCTTGTTCTTCCTTTATAGAGCCCCTCAAAGATGTCTTTTTTGTGATTTTGATAAATTGCGGGGAATGATTTTAGTTCGTCATTCGTTTGATCGAGGATAATAACATCATTTACTGGTAGGGTTTTTATAGTTGTAGCTACATCGATTAAGTTGGTCGGCATAATGATGTATTTGGTATAATTTCCATTACTGTCATTTATCAATTTTTGAAAAACTTGTACATTAAAATGGTGGAAGAAAATATCAACCTGTACATTTTTTCCAATATTTTTTAAAAATGAATTATAGATGTCTTCTTTGAAAATATTAAGCTCATCAAATAGCAAAAATATTTTCTGTTTTATAGTGATTTCAACACTTTTCACATAATATCCTTTGCCTGGGATGGCATAAATAATTCCTCTTTTTTTGAGATCATCATATCCTAATAGGACCGTATCGCGCGATAATGAAAAGGCTAAACAAACTTTATTCACCGATGGAAGGCGATCACCTTTTGTAAGTTTTTCTTCCTCTATTGCTTTTTCAATCGATTGAATTATCTGTTTGTATTTTGGAATTCCAAGGTTGTTTTGGATCGAAATAATTTTCATGGCTGAGGTTGGTTTTTATGCAAATATATAAAAAACTGGTAGGTACTGGTATGTACAATTGTTTTATCCATGTAAGTTTGCATTAAACATTAATTAATTAATTAAGATAAAAAAAGTAATATAATAATTTTAATTGATAATTTTTATAAATAATTGGATTTTGGTTGCCAAAATCGAAATATTTAATATGTTTTTAATTTTTCAAAACTAAACTCAATTTAATAACCAAACTATTTTAAAACTATGAATTTATGAAAAAGAAAAAGAATGTTAATAGAATGAAAAATTTAAGATCTTTCATTACGTCTAAACTCGGACTGTCGATTTTCATTTTGATGTCGTGTATTGGAATGCAAGCTCAGAATACTATTACAGGAACAGTTAAAGACAGTAAAAGCGATCAAAAAATTGTGGGTGTTACGGTTTCTGTCAAAGGAACCACGAATGGAACTGTTACAGATTTTGATGGAACTTATAAATTAAATGTAACGGATCCAAAAGGTATATTGGTTTTTACATACGTTGGATATTCTACCATTGAAGAAGCTATAAACGGTAGAGATGTTATTGATGTTTCATTGAAAGAAGAAAGCAATGCTTTGAACGAAGTAGTTGTTATAGGTTATGGTAGCGTAAAAAAAACCAGTGCTACTGGCGCAATAGCTAGTTTGAAAGCTAAACAACTGGATGCTCAAAGTAATACCAACTTAGGTAGTGCAATTCAAGGTAAGGTTGCAGGTGTTTCTGTAGAATCTGCAGGAGGTGGTCCAGGTTCTGGAACTAGAATTCAGATTAGAGGAGCAGGTTCATTAAATAATAACACTCCTTTGATTTTGGTAGATGATATTCAAGTTGCATCTATGAATAGCTTGAGTCCAAATGATATTGAATCAATTGAAGTTTTGAAAGATGCCGCCGCTGCTGCAATTTATGGTTCTAGAGCTGCAAATGGTGTAGTTATTATTACAACTAAGAATGGAAAAAAAGGGGATATAAAAGTTACTTTAGATGTATTTGGTGGGGTTGCCAGTGTGACAAAACAATTAGATTTATTGAATCAAGAACAATGGGCAAAAGTAAGTAATGCGGCATATGCTGCAGCTGGAAAAGCACCATTGGATATTGCTCTTAATCCTGAAGTGGGTGGAGCTGGAGTTAACTACCAAGATGAAATTTTTAGAACTGCACCTACTCAAAATTACTCGTTAGGTTTTCTGGGGGGATCGGATAATTTAAAATACAGTATGTCTTTAAATTATTATAATCAAGAGGGTGTAATTAAAGAAACAAATTACGACCGTTTCAACATGAGAGTGAAATCAGATTATAAAAAAGGGATATTTAAAATCGGCGAAACAATTTTGTTAACCAAAGAAAAAAGAAAAGAATTGCCAGGTGTACCAGGACAAGGAAGGAATGTTCTAGGATCTGCCATTACAATGATTCCTGGTTTTGCCATTTATGATGAAAATGCTATAGGTGGATACGGTGGAGCCTCTGGTTCTGTGACTGATATTTTTAATCCAGTAGCGGCATTAAATCTTTTTGATGTAACAAGTGATACTTACCAAGCTTTATTAAATACATATGTTGAAGCTAGTTTTTTCAAAGATTTTAAATATAAATTAAATGTTGGGGCAACTGTATCTGAATACAAAAGAGATAATTATACTCCACGTTATGAGGTGGGTGGATTCTTTAAAAATTTAGATAATGATTTGTCTCATACAGATGAATTTAATCTATACACTCAGGTAGAAAATACATTGAATTATACAAAATCTTTTGGTAAGAGCTATGTGAATGCTTTGGCTGGTTATACAATTTATAATAATGGTTTCAAATCAGTTGTAAGTTCTGTTAGTGGAATTCCTGATAATATTTATGTGCTTGCTGGAGCTGTACAGCCAGCAGTAACGGGTTATAATTTGGAGAACAATTTGGTTTCATATTTAGGGCGTGTGATATATTCTTATGATAGTAAATACACTTTGTCTGCTACTATTAGACGTGATGGATCGTCTAGATTTAGTCCGGACAATAAATGGGGTAATTTCCCTTCTGTTTCTGCTGCATGGGGTATAGGTAAAGAGACATTTTTTACTAATTTAAAGACTCCAATTACAGATTTGAAATTACGTGCTAGCTATGGGGTATTAGGAAATCAAGAAATTGGAGATTACCAATATTTAGGATTAATTACTTCTGGGATAAGTTATGGAGTAGGAGAGCCAAATACTTTGTGGAGTGGAAATATTCAAACAGATTCTCCAGGAGTTGGTTTAAAATGGGAGTCTACAGAAACTGCCGATTTTGGTTTAGATCTTGATTTATGGAATGGAAAACTGCAATATACTTTTGACTATTTTAATAAACAAACTTCTGATTTACTTTTAAGAGTGCCAATTCCATTGTCTGTTGGATCAAATAACAATCCTTATACAAATGCAGGAAATGTAACTAATAAAGGATATGAAATGAGTTTAACTTATAATGAAAAAATTGGAGATTTTAATTTCAATGTAACTGGTAATTTTTCAAGTATCAAAAACAATGTTGACGAACTTAGCACAGGAAGCCAAGTATTAGAAGGATCTGGTGGTTCATTTCACGGTGCCCCAGTAACATACAGCAAAGTTGGTTACCCAATTTATTCATTTTTTCTAGTTGATACAGATGGATTGTTTAGATCTCAAGCTGAAATTGATGCACACAGTAAAAACGGAACACTGATTCAACCAAATGCACAAGTAGGAGATATTAGATATATAGATTATAATGGAGATGGAGAAATTAATGGAGAAGATAGACAATATAAAGGAAGTGCTTTCCCTAAGTTTGAATACGGATTGAGATTACAAGGTGATTGGAAAGGAATCGATTGTACGATAGCTTTACAAGGAGTAGAAGGAAATAAGATTTATAATGGAAACAATACAGATCTTCAAACGGTAAGATCTAACATTAACTATTCTGCTGCAACATTAGATTCATATACTTTTAATCCAAATTCAAATTTCCCAAGATTAGATATTGATGACAAAAATAATAACGGAGCGGATTATTCTGATCGTTTTCTTGAAGATGGTTCCTATCTTAGAATCAAAACTGTTCAAGTTGGGTATACAATACCAAACAGCATAACCAAACAGGTGTCTGTTGATAAATGTAGAATTTATTTTGCAGGAGATAACCTTTATACTTTTACTAAATATTCTGGTTATAATCCAGATGTATCTGCAGATGCATTGGGAGGAAGAGGCATTGATTATAAATCATATCCATTGAGCAAGACTATACTTTTTGGTTTGCAACTTAACTTTTAAATCGACAAAAATGAAAAAGAAATCAATTATACTATATTTAATGACAGGACTTGTGTTTTTAAGTTCATGTGATGATAATCTTGAATTAGAAAATCCAAATCAAAAAACAACATCTTCTTTTTGGAAAACTTCTGATGATCTTGAATCTGGAGTAGCAACCATTTACAATACTCTTGTAGATAATAATAATGCAGGGTATTGGGAAATACAGGCAATGCAGCTTAAAGAAAACAGAACAGAAAATTTTGTTGCAAGAAATGATGTACCAGACCGTTATGCTGTTTCTTATTATAAGAATGATGCCGGTACGGGCGTGCCAAGAGACATATTTAAAGCATTATATATTGGGGTTTTCCGCGCCAATCAAGTGATTACTTATGCTCCAAAAATTCAAAACATTGACGAAACAAAAAGAGAGCAATTATTAGCTGAAGCTACCTTCTTAAGAGGATTGAATTATTTTAATTTGGTTAACGAGTTTGGGGCTGTTCCTATTACTACAGCATTAGTAGAATCTCAATCAGATTATTTTAAATCAAAATCTACTGAAGCAGAAGTTTGGAGCCAAGTTATATCTGACTTTCAATTTGCGGCCAATAGTGCTTTGCCAGAGAACTATCCTACTGCTCTTAAAGGAAGAGTGACAAAAAATGCAGCAATCGCTTTTTTAGGGAAGACATATTTGTATATGAAAGATTATGCAAAAGCCGAAGAGCAATTTAATAAGTTAGTTAATAATGAAGCTACAAATGGATATGGTCTTGTTGATAATTATGCTGAATTATTTGATGGTAAACATGAAAATAGTAAAGAATCTGTTTTTGAAATTCAGTTTAGCAAAGTTGGTGGTTCAACTATTTGGGGAGGAAGTCCAGCTGAAAGAACAAGAGCAACAACGATGGCTCAGGAATGTGCACCTGGTGAAGTAGGGGGATGGAATGAGTTATTGCCTACAACAGTATTGTTAAATGCGATGACAAATGAGAAAACTGTTGATGGTTCATTTGATCCTAGAGCTTTGGCTACATTGGCTTGGAATTATCCTGGTTGTATTTACTATAATTCAGATTTTGTATCAAAGTTTGGAGCAAATGCTATATGGATTAGAAAAAATCAAAATTGGTGGAATAATGACGAAGGGGATTGGAAATCTGAATTGAATGAATTCGCAATGCGTTATGCTGATGTTCTTTTAATGCTTGCTGAAGCAAGAACTATGCAAGGAAATGTAGCTGGTGCTGCACCATTGGTAAAAAGAATTAGAGATAGAGCGAAATTGACGGATATTTCAATGGTAGGATGGTCCAAAGATCAAATGATGACTGAGATTATGCATCAAAGAAATGTTGAATTTGCTCGTGAAGGACTACACTTTTTCGATTTAAGAAGATGGGGAACCCTTGAGTCAGTAATCAAATCTAGTCAAGTAGGTGGATACCAACTTTTCACTACTAAATTCTCATATTATCCAATTCCACAAAGTGAATTGAATAATAATCCGAATATGACCCAAAACTCACCTTGGTAAGTTGTTTTATTTGTTTAAATAGTTAGTTTTTCATAAGTGTTTGACAAATGATTGATTTAATGTAAATCAATCATTTGTCTTCTCTTATGATTATTTATTGATAGTTAATTGCTTTGGGATATAAATCAATTGAAATAAGGAGTTAGTTTTAACCATAAAGCATAATTATTAGCGAAATATTTTTTGCAAAAACACACAATTATAGTGGTTTTATAACTAGTTTGCCAATAATAAATTTTGTTATACATAATACATTTTACATGAAAAAAAATAAAATTTTAGCCTATATTTTTGCGTTCTCATCATTGGTTGTCAATGCACAAGAAAAGACTGCAAATAATGATTGGGAAAATCCAGCAGTATTTCAGATTAATAGAGAACCAGCAAGAGCCGCTTTTTTGCCTTATGCTGATGAGTCATCTGCTATTGCGGATGATTATACACGTTCTCCTTGGTTTTTGACATTAGACGGAAAGTGGAAATTTAATTGGTCACCAACACCAGCTGAACGTCCAATGGATTTCTTCAAAACAGATTTTAATACAACCAATTGGAAAGAAATTGCTGTGCCATCAAACTGGGAATTAGATGGGTATGGGATTCCTATTTATACTAATATTACTTATCCATTTGTCAAAAATCCACCGTTTATTGATCATGCGGATAATCCAGTGGGGTCTTACCGACGTGCTTTCGAGTTGCCAGAAAACTGGAACGGACGTCGTGTTTACCTTCATTTTGAAGCAGGAACTTCGGCGATGTATATTTGGGTAAATGGAGAAAAAGTAGGGTATAGTGAAAATACAAAGAGTCCAACAGAATTTGATATAACTAAATATGTAAAAGAAGGTAAAAATCAAGTTGCAGTTGAGGTGTATCGTTGGAGTGATGGTTCTTATCTAGAAGATCAAGATTTTTGGCGGTTGTCAGGAATTGACCGTGATGTTTATCTTTATAGTACGGCCAATACCCGTATTGCAGATTTTTTTGCACGTCCGGATCTTGACGATTCCTATAAAAACGGAAGCCTGTCTGTTGATGTTAAACTCAAAAACATGAATGCGGTTGCAAAAAACAATCAAACTGTTGAAGCTAAATTAGTAGATGCAAATGGAAATGAAATTTTCAAAAAAGCAATAAAAATTAATTTAGGAGCTAATTCAGCGGAATCAACCACATTCACACAAAATGTTTCATCTCCTAAATTATGGAGCAATGAAACGCCAAATCTTTATACTTTATTACTTACGCTAAAGGATGAGAACGGAAAATTTATTGAAACGGTTTCTACGCAAATCGGCTTCCGAAAAGTAGAATTGAAAAATGGTCAATTATTGGTTAATGGTGTCAGAATTATGGTTCATGGTGTCAATATTCATGAGCACAATCCTAAAACTGGACATTATCAGGATAAAGAAACCATGATGAAAGACATTAAGTTAATGAAACAGCTTAATATTAATTCGGTGCGGTGCAGTCATTATCCAAATAATTTAATGTGGGTTAAACTATGTAATAAATATGGATTATTCTTAGTAGATGAAGCTAATATTGAAAGTCATGGAATGGGAGCCGAACTACAAGGTTCCTTTGACAAAACAAAACACCCCGCGTATCTGCCTGAGTGGAAAGCAGCCCATATGGATCGTATTTATAGCTTAGTGGAGCGCGACAAAAATCAACCATCTGTTATTCTTTGGTCTTTGGGGAATGAATGTGGAAACGGACCTGTTTTTCAAGAGGCTTATAATTGGATTAAAAAAAGAGACAATACAAGATTGGTGCAATTTGAGCAAGCAGGAGAAAAAGATAATACAGATGTAGTTTGCCCAATGTATCCAAGTATGGACTACATGAAAGAGTATGCTAAACGTAAAGATGTAAAACGCCCTTTCATCATGTGTGAATACTCACATGCCATGGGTAACAGTAGTGGTAATTTTCAGGAATACTGGGATATTATCCATAGTAGTACCAATATGCAAGGAGGGTTTATCTGGGATTGGGTAGATCAAGGGTTTGAAATGACTGATGAAGTGGGACGGAAATATTGGGCTTATGGTGGTGATATGGGAAGTCAAAATTATACGAACGACGAAAATTTTTGTCATAATGGATTAGTTTGGCCAGATCGTACGCCTCATCCGGGTGCTTTTGAAGTAAAAAAGGTGTATCAGGATATATTATTTTCAGGGGTTGATTTGAATAATGGACTTATTCAGGTAGAAAATGGATTTGCTTATACAAATCTTGATAAATACCTTTTTAAGTATGAGATTTTAGAAAATGGATTGGTTATTAAGAAAGGCACTGTTGATATAAATCTTGCTCCGCAATCCAAGAAGCAAATTCAAATTGAATTGCCAAAATTACAATCAAAAGATGGGGTTGAATACCTTTTGAATATTTATGCCTATACTGTTGAGGGAACCGAGGTTTTGCCACAAAATTTTGAAGTGGCTAGAGAACAGTTTTCAATTAGCGAGAGTAAGTATTTTGTTAAAGCAGTAGATAAAGGGTCAAAACCTGCTGTTAAAGAAACTAAAGATGGTATTACACTTAGTGCGTCTGGTGTTGAGGTGACAATAAACAAAAACACAGGTCTGATTCAAGATTACAAATCAAACGGAGAACGTTTTTTCAATCAGTTACCGGTTCCTAATTTTTGGCGTGCTCCAACAGATAATGATTTTGGGAATTATATGCAAGTAACCAGTAATGTGTGGAGATCAGTGGGGAGATTTAGCAGTTTGAATGCTATTGAGGTTAAAGAAGAATCTGGTAAAACAACTGTTGTGGCGACTCTTTTATTAAAAGATGTAGCGTCTACATGTACTATTACGTACTCGATGAATTCGGATGGAAGTCTGACTGTTGAAAATTCTTTCAAAGCAGGAAATAATCCATTGGCAGAAATGCCTCGTTTTGGGATATTATTCTCTCTCAAAAAAGAGTTGGATAATTTTAGTTACTATGGAAGAGGACCTTGGGAAAATTATCAAGACAGAAATACCTCTTCTTTGAAGGGAATTTATCAGAGTAAAGTTGCAGACCAATATGTTCCTTACACGCGCCCTCAAGAAAATGGATATAAAACAGATGTTCGTTGGTTGACACTTACTAATAATTCAGGAAATGGAATTGAAATCGAAGGTCTACAGCCGTTAGGAGTAAGTGCTCTGCATAATTACCCTGAAGATTTTGATCCAGGTTTGACAAAAAAATACCGTCACATTAATGATATTACACCACGTCACGAAGTTGTAGTGTGTGTCGATTTAGCGCAAAGAGGTGTGGGCGGAGATAATAGTTGGGGAGCTTTGCCACACGAACAATATCAATTGAAAAATAAAGAATACAGTTACGGTTTTGTTATTAAACCGAAAAAGAAATAAAAAAATAAAATTTCACTCCTATTTTAGAAATTATAAATAGGAGTGAAATATAATTGGGCTGATACAAAGGATATTGTTAAAATTAATTATTTATGAAAGAAAAACTAAAAATCTGTTTCAATAAAAAGCGCATGTTTACATTGGTTTTTATGTTTGGTGTCATCAGTTTGTGGGCGCAAAAAGTTACAATACCTATCGAAACCAATAGCAATATGATCTTGTTGCAAACAGATAGTAACAATAGATTAATGACAGTTTATTTTGGGAAACCTCTGGTAAATACTAGTGAATATCTAGCAGTTTCCGGAGCTTATAATTTCAAAGATGAAAATGCAGGAATTTATAATGGAGCCTATACTCCGGCAGGAACTTGGAATCTTTCAGAGCCAGCTATTCAAGTAAAACATGCAGATGGGAATCCATCTTTGGAACTTAAATATGTAAGTCATAAAACAGAAAAGGTTGATGCTAATTCATCTATTACAAGTATTGTTTTAAAAGATCCTGTTTATCCATTTGAGGTAACTTTGTTTTATAAAATTTGGGCAAAAGAGAATGTAATCGAGCAATGGACGGAAATAAAGCACAATGAAAAGAAAGCTGTTCTGTTGCAGAAATTTGCTTCAGCCAATTTATATTTCACCAATAAAGATTTTTATTTGACCAGTTTTCAAGGTCAGTATTTAAAAGAAATGCAGCCTATTGAGTCAAAACTTCTACAGGGAATCAGAACAGTAGATTCTAAACTAGGAACAAGGGCAATGTTGCTTCAAAATCCTAATTTTATTTTATCTTTTGGTAAACCTGCTTCAGATACTGATGGCACAGTTATGCTAGGGCAATTGGCTTGGAGCAGTAATTTCAAGTTAGATTTTGAGGTCGACTCATACAAAAATCTTCGTCTTATAGCTGGGATTAATCCATATGCTTCTGAATATCTTTTACCTGCGAACCAAGTTTTTAAAACACCGTCTCTTATATATGCTTTATCTAATAATGGTACTGGTGAGGCCAGCAGAAATCTTCATGATTGGGCAAGAAAATATAGAGTGTTAGATGGGGAAGGACAACGTCTTACATTGTTAAATAATTGGGAAGCGACTTATTTTGATTTTGACGAAAATAAAATTGCTGATTTGTTCAAAGATACTAAAGAGATTGGGGTTGATATGTTCTTATTAGATGATGGATGGTTTGGAAATAAATATCCTAGAAATGATGATAAAGCGGGTCTTGGTGACTGGAAAGAGAATGCGAAGAAATTGCCTCATGGATTAGGCTATTTAGTAAAAGAAGCTAAAAAAGAGGGCATTAAATTTGGAATTTGGATTGAACCTGAAATGGTAAATCCTAAAAGTGAGTTATACGAAAAGCACTTAGACTGGGTAATTCGCCAACCGGAAAGACCAGAAGTGTATTATAGAAACCAATTAGTGCTTGATTTGTCAAATCCCGAGGTACAGGATTTTGTGTTTGGAATTGTTGATGATCTTTTTATAAAAAATCCTGAATTGGCATTTATAAAATGGGATTGTAATGCCGTAATTTACAATGCATATTCAGCCTACCTTAATAAAAAAGGTATTCCACAATCTAATCTATACGTTGATTATATAAGAGGTTTGTATAAAGTACTAGAGAGAATCCGTGCTAAATATCCTAAAGTTCCTATGATGTTATGCTCCGGTGGAGGAGGGCGTGGTGATTATGAAATGTTAAAATACTTTACGGAATTCTGGCCAAGTGATGATACCGAGCCTATTGAAAGAATATTTATGCAATGGGATTATTCTTATTTCTTTCCTTCTATTACAACGGATAATCATGTGACCGACTGGGGAAAACAGCCTTTAAAATTCAGAGTTGATGTTGCAAGCATGGGTAAGCTGGGATTTGATATTGTAGTGAGTCATTTAAATGATAAGGATAAATTGTTTTGTAAAGAGGCAATAAAAAATTATAATTCATTCAAAGATGTTGTTTGGCATGGTGATTTGTATCGTTTAGTGAATCCTCATGAAAATGATATTTCGGCATTAATGTATGTTGATAAAGACAAAGGCAAAGCAGTTGTTTTTAATTATTTGGTTAATAATCGATTTATGTTAACAGCAACGCCACTTCCGGTAGTTTTGAAAGGACTGGATCCAAATAAAAAATATGCAATAAAAGAATTGAATGTATATCCAGGAACTAGTTCGACGATGCCTTCTGAAAATGTTTTTACAGGTGATTTTCTTATGAAGGTCGGTATTAATCCGAGCGTAAATTTGTTGAGGACTAGTGTAGTACTTGAAATAACAGAAGTGAAATAATGCTGTGGAAAAAATAGACGAGACACACATTTAAAAAAAACCTCGAATGGCAAACATTCGAGGTTTTTTTTTAAAGACTCAAAAACTGGTAGGTACTGGTATGTATGGTTTGAATTTTATTCTACATTTGGATTTCAAATTTCATAATAAAACAATGGAAATAAAACGCAATTCACAAATTAAAAGCACTTCCGTAAAAGATTTGTTCGGTTTAATGCCAGACGGAGAGGAAATATACTCTTACGAATTATCCAACAAAAATGGAATGAAGTTAAAGGTAATCACTTATGGAGCAACGATAACTGAATTGAAAATGCCTTTGAAAAATGGTGAAATTGTTGATGTTGTTTTGGGTTTTGATACTTTAGAGTCTTATATACAGTCATTTAATCTGGTGAGTCCTCCTTATATGGGAGCCACAGTAGGGAGATATGCAGGAAGAATTTATAACAGTTCTTTTAATTTGAATGGGCAAAAGGTTGTTCTGAATAAAAATAACAATGATAACTCCTTACATGGTGGCTTCATTGGATTTAGTCAAAAAAATTGGACAGTCAAAAAAGTACATTCAGGCAGAAAATCAGCAATAACCCTGACGTATTCCAGCCCAGCTGGGGAAGAGAATTATCCAGGAAAATTGACTGTTGAACTTACTTATACACTATCAGAAAAAAACGAACTGATTATTCAATATAACGCAAAAACTACAGCGGATACCGTGGTGAATTTGACCCATCATAGTTATTTTAATCTGGACGGTCATATATCCAATGTTTCAGACCAAGAATTAATAGTAAATACCCATCGAATGCTGGAAACTACAGTTGAAAATATTCCAACTGGTAGGTTTTTGGAAATAGAAAATACCGACTTTGATTTTTTTACACCAAAAAAATGTCCTTCGAAAATAGATAACACTTTTGTTTTGGACAGAAAGGACGAATTTGCTGCTTCGCTTTTTAATAAAAAAAATAATTTAAAAATGACAGTGTATACCGACCAGCCTGGAGTTCATATCTATGTCGGCGGGAATTGTTTTAATACGATAAAGGGAAAAGAAAATGCCGATTATCATCCGTTAAGTGGAATTTGTTTTGAAACCCAAAATTATCCGGACGCGCCAAATAATCCGAATTTTCCAAGTGCGGTTCTTAAAAAAGGTGCTGAATACACTCATAATACAATATATAAGTTTCAATCATTTTAAAATACTTCGCCCCATCATGAAGAAAATCCTAACCATACTGTCACTTGTCGCTCTGTTGGCTATTCAATTTGCCTGTTCAGGTAGTGATTCACCAGGTCCGGTTGTAGACCCACAAGTTGTGACCGATGAGTTTATTCGCGCTGCGGATATTTCATTTCTTCCTGAGATAGAAAGTGCCAGTATTGTTTTTAGTAATAATGGCAAAGCCGAAGACATGCTTACCACTTTGAAAAATGCAGGTTGCAATACAATCCGAATTCGTTTATGGAAAAATCCAGCCGGCGGACATTCTGGATTAACAGAAGTAAAGGCGCTTGCCGCTCGTGTTAAACAAGCAGGTTTGAAGGTATGGCTTACCGTTCATTATTCTGATACTTGGGCAGATCCAGCGGCTCAAACTACTCCAGCCGAATGGAAAAATTTATCGTTTACCGATTTGAAAACGGCTGTCGCCACTTACACATCTACAATTATAACAGAAATTAATCCTGATATTATCCAAATTGGGAATGAAATAAACAGCGGTTTGCTTTGGCCTCAAGGACATTTAATTAATCAAGAAGCACAATGTATTGATTTATTAAAAACGGCTAGTGCTACCATTAGAAGCAAAGCGCCAAAAACAAAAATTATGGTTCATTATGCAGGAGTAAAAGCTTCGGATACGGATTGGTTTTTTACCAAAGTAAAAAGTGTAGATTACGATTATATAGGTCTTTCCTATTATCCAGTTTGGCATGGTAAAGATTTGGCAGTTGTAAAAAGTACCATCGATGCTTTGGGTACTAAGTTCAGTAAAAAAGTAGTTATTGCCGAAACGGCTTATCCTTTTACATTAGGGTATGATGATTGGGCAAATAATATCGTTGGCTTGGATTCTCAATTGGTTTCAGGTTATCCGGCAACTCCGGAAGGACAAAAAAGTTTTATGTTAGCCATTAAAAATCTTGTAAAAACGTCTCAAAGTGGAATTGGATTTTCGTATTGGGGAGGTGAATGGATTTCGTTCAAAGGGGATCAAGCGAAGGATGGTTCTACGTTTGAAAACCAAGCGCTTTATGATTTTGATAATAAAGCATTGCCAGTTTTGCAAGTTTTTAATTTAAATTAGAAGAAGATGAAAAAAGTATATAGTTCATTGGTAATTCTTTTAGTATTGGTTTTCACATATTGCACTACTAATAAAACAATACAGCAATCCAAAGAAGATACTTTCGCCAAAGGTGCCGATGTGGGTTGGTTGCCACAAATGGAAGCAACAGGATACAAATTCTATGATACCGATGGATCCCAAAAAGATTGTTTGCAACTGTTGAAAGACCGAGGAATGAATACCATTAGACTGCGAGTTTGGGTAAATCCTTCGGATGACAAAGCAAGCGGACATTGCAGTAAGGAAGAAACGGTAGCTATGGCAATTCGTGCACAAAAAATGGGAATGCGAATCATGATTGACTTTCATTATAGTGATTCTTGGGCCGATCCCGGCAAACAAAATAAGCCTTTGGAATGGAGAAATCATACTTTCTCAGAATTGCTGAATGATGTTTATTTTCACACAACCGATGTTTTGAAAGCGCTCAAAGATGTTGGAATTACACCGGAATGGGTGCAAGTGGGTAACGAAATTCCAGGAGGTATGTTATGGCCGGAAGGAAGTACAGACAACTTTGGTCAGTTGGCACAATTGCTCAATAAAGGATATGATGCGACCAAGGCTGTAGATAAAAATATCAAAGTTATTGTTCACTTAGACGAAGGGAATAACAGTAAAAAATTTAGATGGTTCTTTGATAATGCAAAAATTCATAATGTTAAGTATGATGTGATAGGATTGTCCTATTATCCTTTTTGGATCAAAACGGATTACAAAGAAAACATTGCAGATTTGGCTAATAATCTAAATGACATGGCGGCTAGATATGATAAAGAAGTTATGGTTGTTGAGGTTGGTGGCATTGATACGCAGGAACAAAATACATATGACATGTTAGTAGCTGTTATAAAAGCGGTAAAAGCAGTGCCAAATAATAAAGGATTAGGTGTAATTTACTGGGAACCTCAAGGAGCAAAATCATGGAGTCACTATGAATTGAGTGCCTGGAGATCAGATGGAAAACCCTCTATGGCATTGGATGCGTTTAAAGAATAATAAACCATATAAGATATATAAGTTCATATAAGTTGAAGCGCAATAAAACATTTGCAAACAAAATGAATAATTCAAATAAGTGACCTTATATGAGCTTAAATGCCTTATATGGTTCAAAAAAAACTAAAACTCTAATTTGTTTTAAAAATGAAGAAACTGATAAGTATTCTCGTTATATTTTTAGTATTTACACAAATGGCTTTGTCTCAAACACGAGAAGTTAAAGTGTTAGATACCAATTGGAAATTCCAAAAAGGTGATTTTGAAGAGGCGTATAAAGTAAATTTTAATGATTCAAAATGGGAATCTGTAACTGTTCCACATGATTGGGCAATTTACGGGCCTTTTGATAAAAATGTAGACATTCAGAAGGTCGCCATTGTTCAAAATGGAGAAAAAGTTGCTACCGAAAAAACGGGACGAACAGGTGCTTTACCGCATATTGGAACAGCTTGGTATCGCAATAAATTTACATTGCCTAAAGATTCAAAAGGGAAAAAAATAATTCTGCTTTTTGAAGGTGCGATGAGCGAACCTCAAGTGTATTTAAACGGAAAAAAAGTTGGAGAATGGGCGTATGGCTATAGTTATTTTTACTTTGATGTTTCCCAATTTATACAAGAAGGAGAGAACATATTGTCTGTAAAACTAACCAATAAAGAATTTGCTTCCCGTTGGTATCCTGGTGCTGGTTTATATCGAAAAGTAAGTGTTATTGTGAAAAATAACGAAAGCATTGAGCAATGGGGTCAGTTTGTAACCACTCCTTTTATAAGTGAAGAAATTGCTAAAGTTAATATTAAGACAAAAGCTTCTGGTGAAAACAGTCGTTTAGTCACTACTATTTTTGATGCTGAAGGAAAGAAACTAAATTCAGAGGAATCAACTTTGCAATTCGGAAAAGAGTTCGATCAAAATATAAAAGTAGAAAAGCCAAAATTATGGAGTCCTGAAACTCCTTATTTGTATAAAGCGGTTTCTCAATTGTATGTTGGAAAAGAACTGAAAGATGAGATTTCAACACGTTTTGGAATTCGGGAAATAAAATACGAGGCCAATAAAGGTTTTAGCCTTAATGGAAAGATAACTAAATTTAAAGGAGTTTGTCTTCACCACGATCTTGGTCCTCTTGGAGCAGCAGTAAATAAAGCCGCGTTGCGCAGGCAAATGATGATATTAAAAGATCTCGGCTGTAATGCGATACGCAGTTCGCACAATATGCCTTCTTTCGAGCAGCTTGAATTGGCGGATGAAATGGGATTTTTGTTTTTAGCAGAGAGTTTTGATGAATGGGCAAAGCCAAAAGTAGAAAATGGCTATCACCGTTTTTTTGATGAATATGCCGAAAAAGATATCGTGAATTTAGTTCACGCAACAAGAAATCATCCTTCTATCGTGATGTGGAGCGCTGGAAATGAAGTCCCTGATCAATGGGGAGAAGCTGGTGTTAAACGCGCAAAATGGTTGCAGGAAATTTTTCATAGAGAAGACCCGACACGTCCGGTAACTGTTGGTATGGATCAAGTAAAAGCGACCATGGAATCTGGTTTTGGAGCGCTACTGGATATTCCGGGGCTGAATTACCGTGTGCATTTATATGATGAGGCGTTTAATAAATTTCCGCAAGGGTTTATTTTAGGATCAGAAACAGCTTCAACTGTCAGCTCTAGAGGGATTTATAAATTCCCTGTAGTTCAGGAGAAAATGAAACAATATCCTGATTTTCAATCTTCCTCTTATGATTTGGAAGCCTGTAGCTGGTCAAATGTACCTGATGAAGATTTTGTGCTTCAAGATGATAAACCTTGGGTAATTGGCGAATTTGTCTGGACTGGTTTTGATTATTTAGGAGAACCTACGCCTTATGATGAAAGCTGGCCGTCCCGAAGTTCTTATTTCGGAATTAACGATTTAGCAGGTTTGCCAAAAGACCGTTATTATTTATACCGAAGCCGTTGGAATACGGAGAAACCAACCCTTCATATCTTACCGCATTGGAACTGGGAAGGACGTGAAGGAGAAACAACTCCGGTTTTTGTATATACGAGTTACAACAGTGCTGAGCTTTTTATAAATGGCAAAAGCATGGGAGTGCAGAAAAAAAACAAAAATACACCTCAGAACCGCTATCGTCTGATGTGGATGGATGTGAAATATGAGCCGGGAACGGTAAAAGTGGTGGCTTTTGATGACAATGGTAAAGCTGTTGCTGAAGAAGAAATACATACTGCCGGTAAGCCTTATCAAATTGTTTTAAAAGCAGACAGGAAAACAATCACTGCCGATGGCCAAGATATATCTTTCGTAACAGTATCTGTAGTTGACAAAAATGGAATTCCATGTCCTACAGCAACTAACCAATTAAAATTTAAGGTTACAGGAGCGGGTACTTACAGAGCTGCCTGCAATGGCGATGCCACTTCACTCGAAATGTTTCATAAAGATACCATGAAACTTTTTAGCGGAAAACTGGTTGTGCTTGTAAAATCGACAACTACTACTGGTGATGTAAAACTTGAAGTAAATGGCGCGGGGCTTAAGAGTGGTAAATTGACGTTGGTCTCTGCGAAATAAACGGAAGACTTTAATAATTTCAAAATAATAATTTCAAAATAATGAACGATTTATTAATTAACAAAACGAACGCTTTTTTTAAGGAGAAATTTGGCGATGCTCCCGAAAAAGTAGTCCTTTCTCCAGGAAGAATTAACATCATTGGCGAACATATCGATTATAATGACGGGTACGTTTTGCCTGCCGCGATTGACAAGATTATTTGTTTCGCTTTTGCAAAAAACAACTCGAAGCAATCCAAAATTGTAGCTATAGATTTAAATGAAGAATTTGAAGTCGATTTGACTAAAACCATTTCATTGAGTAAGGTGGTTTGGAGCAATTATATTTTGGGCGTAATCAAGCAATTACAAGATAATGGCTTTTCGTTTGATGGTTTCAACTGTGTTTTTAGCAGTAATATTCCGGTTGGTTCTGGATTGTCTTCATCGGCAGCGTTAGAGTGTGGGACGATTTTCGGAATCAAGGAACTTTTCAATCTGTCAATTCCTAAAGTGGATATCGCCCTAATGGGGCAAAAAGCCGAACACTGGGTTGGAATCAATTGCGGAATAATGGACCAGTTTTCGAGTGTGATGGGTTTAGAAAATAAAGTCATAAAAATTGATTGCAAAACGTTGGAATACGAATACCACAATGCCGATTTCAATGATTATTCCCTTATTTTATTCGACAGTAATGTAAAGCATTCTCTATTTTCTTCGGCTTACAATACCAGAAGAGAAGAGTGCGAAGAAGGTCTTTCGATTATAAAAAGTAACTTTCCTGGAATTACCAGTTTCAGGGATTGTACCGAAATCCATGTGTTACAATTAAAAGATAAAATGACTCCTAATGTATTTGTCAGATGTCATTATGTGGTTAAAGAAATTCATCGTGTAGCCCTTGCATGCGAAGCTTTGGATAAAGGAGACATCGAAGCCTTAGGGAAATTGCTTTTTGAAACTCACGAAGGTTTGTCCAAAGAGTATTTGGTAAGTTGTGATGAGTTGGATTTTATAGTAGATACTCTAAAAAAGGAGGAAGCAGTAATTGGATCTCGATTAATGGGTGGCGGTTTTGGTGGTTGCACCATCAACTTGATTAAAAAAGGAGAAGAAGAAGCTATTAAATCAAAACTTACTAAGTTGTATAAAGAGGCTTTTGATATAGAATTGAAAATTTATGATGTAAAAATCGGAAACGGTACATCATTATATAATAGAAATTAAGATGAGAAATTTTGATATAAACGAAGATCCGCACAGACGTTTCAATCCATTAATTAACGAATGGGTTTTGGTGTCTCCGCACAGGGCGAAAAGACCTTGGCAAGGACAAAACGAAAAAATCCATACGGATGAACTTCCGGAATACGATGCAACTTGTTATTTGTGTCCAGGAAATGTGCGTGCCAATGGTGAAAACAATCCTAAGTATGAATCGAGTTTTGTTTTTGAGAATGACTTTGCAGCCGTAAAACAAGAACCAATTTTGTTTGAAGAGGAGTTAAAACCAACTTTCTTCAAAGCAGTTCCAGAACGTGGTATTGCCAAAGTGGTTTGTTTCTCGCCAAGACACGATTTGACTTTGCCAGAAATGGATCTTCCCGGTATTGAGACTATTATTAGAACTTGGCAGAAAGAATACACCGAATTAGGAAGTGTAGATTACATCAACCACGTTCAGATTTTCGAAAATAAGGGGAGTGTTATGGGTTGCAGCAATCCGCATCCACATGGGCAAATATGGGCGCAATCTTCTTTGCCTACCCAAGTGGAGAAAACACAAAACAGCTTGAAAGCCTATTTCGATAAAAATCAAAGCAATCTTTTGCTGGATTATTTGAAAGAAGAATTAAAGTTAAACGAACGTATCGTAATTGAGAATGAACATTTTGTGGCTCTAGTTCCTTTTTGGGCAATTTGGCCATTTGAAACAATGATTATCAGTAAAAGACATATCACAAAAATAACGGAGTTCACTTCAGAAGAAGTTTCAGCCTATGCTTCAATTTTAAAGGCATTAACGATAAAATACGATAATCTTTTTGAAACCTCATTTCCATATTCTTCGGGTATTCATCAAGCGCCAACAGATGGTGAAGAGTATCCGGAATGGCAATTTCACATGCATTTTTATCCGCCGTTGTTACGTTCGGCTTCCGTAAAGAAATTTATGGTAGGTTACGAAATGATGGGAGAAGCACAAAGAGACATTACTCCAGAAAAAAGTGCTGCAGTATTGAAAGCACTTCCGGGGGTACATTATAAAAACAAATAAGATGAGTAAGATAGTAGTAACAGGCGGTTTGGGTTTCATAGGATCGCATACCGTTGTCGAATTGCAAAATCAAGGTTTCGAAGTGGTAGTAATAGATAATCTTTCTAATTCTTCTATTGGAGTTTTGGATGGAATTGAACGTATTACAGGTAAAAAACCGATTTTTTCAGCAATCGATTTAAGAGAAAAATTGGCTGTCCAAAGTTTCTTTATGGAACATAATGATGTTGCGGGAGTAATCCATTTTGCAGCTTCAAAAGCAGTTGGCGAAAGCGTGAAAAACCCTTTGTTGTATTATGAAAACAATTTGGGTGCCTTAGTTTATATTTTGCAGGAATTAGAGAAAAAGAAAGAAGCTCATTTTATCTTCAGTTCGTCTTGTACGGTTTACGGTCAAGCCGAAGTGATGCCTATTGCCGAAACAACTCCGATCCAACCGGCTTTGTCTCCTTACGGGAATACAAAACAGATAGGCGAGGAAATTATTTCTGATGTTGTGAAAGTGAGCGCTATTAATGCTATTTTACTGCGTTATTTCAATCCAATCGGCGCACATCCGTCTGGTGAAATAGGAGAATTACCTATTGGTGTGCCTCAAAATTTAGTTCCATTCATTACTCAAGCCGGAATGGGTTTACGTGCTGAATTATCGGTTTACGGAAATGATTACCCAACGGTTGATGGGACTTGTGTTCGCGATTATATTCACGTAGTCGATTTGGCGAAAGCCCACGTAATTGCTTTGCAAAGATTATTGGATAAAAAGAATGCTGAACCATTGGAAATTTTCAATTTGGGGACGGGAACGGGAAGTTCTGTATTGGAAGTGATTGCTGCCTTTGAAAAAGTAAGTGGTCAAAAATTGCCATACAAAATTGTGGAAAGAAGAGAAGGTGATGTGACTTCGGCTTATGCCAATACCGATAAAGCAAATACTGTTTTGGGTTGGAAAACCGTTTCGACACTGGAAGAAGCCATGGACAGTGCTTGGAAATGGGAACAAAAGATTCGAACCAGTCCTGAATTTGCATCATAATAATTAGATTTAAACAGGTTAATCGTACTGTTTTGGGTTGTTTTGTGCTAAATTAAAAATAAATGTAAAAAATACATTTATAAGTATTAAAAATAAATATTTTTATTTTACATTTGGCTTCAATAATTCATAAAAAAATAATGGAATTAAAATACATATGATATTTTACAGCTGATTACATTGCCAAATCACAATGTTTTTTCTAAAAGGAAGTGTTTTAATACCAAGAAGCAGTAGATTTCAGTTTACAAAATATAAGAACAAAAGAATAACCACATTTTATTAATATTAATTTCTATAAAACTATTTACTCATGAGCCAGAACCTCGCTTTTGCGGATTACGCAGTATTTATTATTTATTTTGTCGTGGTATCCACTTACGGATACATGATTTATCGCAAGCGTGAAAAAAACGAACACGATGCCAAAGCTTACTTCCTTGCAGAAGGAACATTAACTTGGTGGGCTATCGGAGCTTCATTAATCGCTTCAAACATTTCGGCTGAACAATTTATTGGGATGAGTGGTGAAGGATTCTTTTTGGGAGTTGCGGTTGCCGCATATGAGTGGATTGCTGCTATCGCTTTGATAATCATCGCAATTTGGTTTATTCCTGTTTATTTGAAAAACAAGATTTATACCATGCCCCAATTTTTGAAAACAAGATATAACGAATCTACAGCTTTGATTATGGCTGTTTTTTGGTTGTTTTTATATGTTTTTGTGAATTTAACTTCTATTTTGTACTTAGGGGCTGTTGCCATCAACGGACTTGCAGGGGGTGAATATCTGCATGTAATTATGATTGGTTTGGCTGTTTTTGCTTTGCTTATCTCTTTGGGAGGTATGAAAGTAGTAGCTTATACTGACGTAATTCAAGTAGCCGTTTTAATCATTGGAGGATTGGTTACTTCTTACATTGCTTTGACTACTGTTGGGCACTATTTTGGTTTTGGCCAAGATGCAATCGCTGGTTTCAAAGTATTGATGGAAAAAGCTCCGGAACATTTCAAAATGATTATTCCAAGACCGACAGCTACATCTTCTCAACTGGAAATCAATAAGTATCTTACTTTTCCGGGAATGATGTCTTATTTGGCGGGTATTTGGATTATCAATCTTAACTATTGGGGCTGTAATCAATACATCACTCAAAGAGCATTGGGAGCTGATTTGCAAACGGCTCGTACTGGTATTTTGTTTGCGGGTATGTTGAAATTGTTAATGCCGCTTATCGTAATGTTGCCAGGTATCGCTGCTTTTGTTTTATACGAAAACGGACATTTACCACAATTAGTTGGTGGAAAAGATGGGGCTTATTCTGCAATGTTGACTTTCCTTCCAACAGGCTTAAAAGGATTATCTGTGGCGGCTTTGACGGCAGCTATAGTAGCCTCTTTGGCCGGTAAAGTAAACAGTATCTCTACTATTTATACCTTGGACGTACACAAAAAATACATTCAAAAAAGTGCTACAGATAGAGCTCAGGTAAATATTGGTAAATACGCTGTTTTTGCAGCGATGGTTCTTGCTGTTATGTTTACTTGGAATGACTTGTTAGGAATTGGTGGTGTTGGTGGTTTCACTTACATCCAAAAATATACTGGATTTATTAGCCCAGGAGTATTTGCAATGTTTATTCTAGGTATGTTCTGGAAAAGAACAACTGGTACAGCTGCAATTGTAGGTGTAATTTCAGGGTTCTTATTATCGGTATTTTTTAATGAATTTGCACCTGCAATACTTGGAAATGAAACTTTGTTGTATACCGCTTGGCCTAATGGAAAAGGTGGTTTCGAAATTCCATTCCATATCTGTATGGGATTGTCATTCTTGTTTACGATGCTTTTAATGATTGGAATCAGTTTTGCTGGACCAAAAGTGAATCCAAAAGCATTCGAATTGGATACTGAAATGTTTAAAGTTAAACCGCAAACAACAGTGTTAATTGTAATTACATTATTGATTATTTGTGCTTTGTACGTGAAGTTCTGGTAATAAAGTTTGTTAGTTAGTTAAAAAGTGTGAAGCTAAATTCGTTTGGTTTCACACTTTTTTTATGCGGCTAATTTGTCTAAATTTCTAATGCCGTTTTGAAATTCTCTATTTGTCTTCGATGTCTTAAAATATGTACGATTGCATGTTCAAATAATTGTTCAACATCATAGATTTGTCCCCAAGATGTCTTTATTTTCTCAGATTCGTTAAAGCTTTCTAGGTCATCATCATAAATAATGTCAAACGTTTCATATGTATACAATAGAACATTATTTAGATCTTCTTTATATTCTTCTACAGATTTACGAATTTCTTTTTTTGGACGTTCAATAGTTGCATCTCTTAAATTCCGAATATAAACAGAATATGCGTATCCAGAATTCACTACATGAGTAAGTATACTTTGAATTGATTTACAATCTTCGTCATTAGTTCCTGGGGTAATTGCCATAACTAACTTGTCGTCAGGGATATTCTGAATTACATTTTGCAATTCTATGATTACTTTCTTGTATTCGGAAAGTAGCGCATTTACAGCATTTTTGCTTTTATTTATAATCATTTTAATTTCTTGGTTTTTCTGCTGAATAAATAGTTGCAATTAACTAAAGCATCGATGAGGTAAAATTAGGGAATACTGCCGTATGCTTTTGGTTAACGAAAGTTAAATTTTGGAATTAAGTATTGTCAATTTAAAAATTATGATTAACTTGTGGTCAAATTAACTATAAGGCAATAATTTGAAGATATATTTTGTTATAAAAAGGAGTTTTGATTAGTTATTGGTACTCCAGACCCGATAGTTTGATTATCTATCGGGTCTTTTTTTTGTTATATGAGATAAACAAGATTATAGTATGGATTTGGATAGTGAAGATTCAGTAAAAACTAAATAGCTCCTAAGTAAATGAATTTTACACGAGATTAAAATTCGAAATTAAATCCTTTTTCGGTAAGTTTCTCGTAAATTTCAGCATCAAATTTGTACAATTTTGCAGCTCTATGCGAAACATCTTGTTGTTTTTCATCCAATGGAACCAATAATTTCATGTGTAGAATTTTTCTACGAAAATTAGATTTATCCAATTCAATCCCTAATATTTCTTCGTAAAGATGCATTAATTGTAATAATGTAAATTTCTCGGGTAATAGATTAAATCCTATAGGAGCTTGGCGTACACGATTGCGTAATTGCATCAGACTAAAATCTAAAATTTCGTTGTGGTCAAAAATCAAATTTGGTATATCATTGATTTTGTACCATTTCGCTTCCCTCAGGGTAACACTGGCTTTTATATTATAGTCTTCTCGGTTTACCAATGTATAATAGGCAATGGTTACAACTCTTCTTTTGCTTACACGATTTGGATTGGTAAATGCTTTTAATTGCTCTAAATAGATATTATCAAGACTAGTTAGTTCGTATAATATACGTTGAGCAGCGTCATCAATGCTTTCTTTTTTTCGTAACCAACCTCCAAGAAGTCCCCATTTTCCTGTGCTTTCTCCCTCAGCATGTTGTACTAAGAGTACTTCAAGACTTTCTTTATTAAATCCAAATATAACGCAATCAATAGTGATTTCCTCAATAGTTGGTTCTTTAAGGTATGTGGTCATATTGCTATTAGTTTCAGGAATATTTTAGAAAGGTTAATGCTCCTTTTTGATTTGGTATTTTTAAAACTCAAAATTAAATCCTTTTTCGGTAAGTTTCTCGTAAATTTCAGGGTCAAATTTATATAATTGAGCGGCTCTATGCGAAACATCCTGCTGTTTCTCATCCAATGGAACCAGTAATTTCATGTGAAGAATTTTTCTGCGGAAATTGGATTTGTCCATTTCGATTCCTAAAATTTCTTCATATAAATGCATAAGCTGCAATAGAGTAAATTTTTCGGGTAACAAATTGAAGCCAATTGGAGCTTGACGAACTCTGTTGCGAAGGTTTTTTATACTGTAGGCTAGTATTTCATTATGGTCATAAATTAAATCTGGAATTTCATTAATCTTATACCACTTGGCATCCGAAGCTGTAAAACCTGCTTTAATGTTATAATCTTCTCTTTTTACCAAAGCATAATAGCCAATAGTAATTACCCTTCTCAAAGGGAAACGGTCGGGTTCCCCAAAAGCTTTTAACTGTTCAAGGTAAATATTGTCCATACCGGTAAGTTCGGCTAGTAAACGGTGGGCAGCATCATCTGTACTTTCTTTCTTTTTGATCCAACCACCGGGTAACCCCCATTTTCCTTTACTGATACCTTCGGCATGTTGTACCAAAAGTACTTCCAGAATACCGTTGTCAAAACCAAATATAACACAGTCAATAGTAATGGCATTCATGGCAGATTGTTCCACAATTTGTATTAGATCCCTATCGATAATTTTTCCGCTCATAGCCTTACAAAGTTTAGCACTAAATTAATATTTTTTTAAAGAGTTCAGTTGTGTACAAAGAAATATATTTTGTAAAACAATTGTGATTAAACCTCTTTTTGGATTCAAAATTCCAAATATTTTTTATTTCTGAATCAACTAGTATTTAACTAATTGATTTTGTGTGTTTTGTGTTAATTAAAAGTTATAAAAACCTCTTTTCTGTATAAGATATCAATAAAAATAAAAACCTTTTTTTATCAATTACAAATATTTAATCTCAATTTTTTGTTAATATGAAAAATTCGTTATATACTTGTAGTCAAATTAACCATAACGTTATGGTTTTTTTGACCAAAAGTACAAAAAGCAATAGCAATTCAATCATATAATAATTAAGAATATGTATTTTTTAGGAATCGATTTAGGAAGTTCGTCCATAAAATTGTCAGTATTTAATGCTGATAAAGGAATTACCGTTGCGACAGTAACGGTTCCTGAATTTGAGATGGATATTGTAGCTGCCAAATTTGGCTGGGCAGAACAAGATCCTAATAAATGGTGGGAATACGTAAAATATGGTATTCAATCTCTTGGTTCAAAGCAACATATCGATTTAAAAAAGATAGCTGGAATTGGGATCGCCTATCAAATGCATGGTTTGGTATTGACCGATGAAAATATGAATCCGGTTCGTTCTTCTATCATTTGGTGTGATAGTAGAGCAGCAATCATTGGAAATGAAGTTTATGACAGAATTGGACATGAATCCTGTCAACAACAAATACTTGGAAGTCCGGGAAATTTTACGGCTTCTAAATTAAAATGGGTTCAAATCAATGAACCAGAGATTTTTCAAAAAGCGGTTTACATGATGCTTCCCGGCGATTTCATAGCTGCAAGACTATCCGGAAAAGCACAAATAAGCACTTCGGGCTTATCGGAAGCCGCTTTATGGAACTTCTCAAAAGGAACTTTGGCAAATGAAGTGTTGCACACTATGGGGCTTCCCGTAGATATGATTCCTGAAATCGTACCCAACTTTGGATATCAAGCAACGGTACATCCTGATGTTGCATCAGAATTGGGATTGAGTTCAGATGTTAAAATCACCTACAGAGGTGGTGACCAGCCTAATAATGCCATGTCATTGAATGTGTTAAAACCTGGTGAAATTGCGACTACTGCTGGTACTTCGGCAGTGATTTATGCCGTAAGTAATCAAGATGTTTATGACAAGGAAAATCGTATCAATACCTTTTTGCATGTCAATAATGCCGAAGCTCAAAAAAACAACGGTGTGATGTTGTGCATCAATGGTTCCGGAATTTTGTACCAATGGTTGCGTAAAATTATGTCGACTGACAGAACTGGTTTAATCGCCTATGAAGCGCTGAATGTCGAAGCAGCCAAAGTTGCTGCCGGAAGCAATGGTTTGCGTTTTTATCCTTTTGGAAATGGTGTAGAACGCATCTTTAATAATAAAAATGCGAATTCCGGAATTCAAAATCTAAATTTTAATATTCATCAATCAGGCCATTTGATTCGTTCGGCTTGTGAAGGAATTGTTTTTGCCATGAATTATGGTTTTGATGTAATGAAATCGGTTGGGGCTTCTGGAGAAGTAGTCCGTGCCGGAAATGCCAATCTTTTTCTAAGCCCTGTTTTCAGAGAAATCTTCACCAATACTACACAAACCACATTAGAATTATATAATACCTCCGGATCCGAAGGCGCTGCACGTGGAGCTGCGTATGGTTTTGGTTATTATGCTTCTTTGGATCAGGCTTTTGATGGTTTAAAATGCATAGAGAGAATAGAACCAAATCCAATATTGACGTCACAGTATCAGGAAATATATCAAGAATGGAAAAATCATATTAAACTAGAATCATAATATAATGAGCACAACAAAACAATCTTATTTTGAAAATATCGATACCATAAAATTTGAAGGTAGAGAAAGTACTAATCCTTTAGCTTTCAAATGGTATGATGAAAATCGCGTAGTGGCAGGTAAAACGTTAAAAGAGCATTTGCGTTTTTCTATGGCTTACTGGCACACCTTATGCAACAAAGGGGGAGATCCTTTTGGAGCTGGAACTGAAACATTTGCTTGGGATAAAAGCGAAGATGTTATTCAACGCGCCAAAGATAAAATGGATGCTGCTTTTGAATTCATGAGCAAATTAGGCATACCGTATTACTGTTTTCATGACATCGATATGGTAGACGATGCGCCTACTTTAGAAGAATTTGAGCAACGTGTTAAAGCTTTAGTAGCTTATGCGAAAATCAAACAGGAAGAAACAGGAATTAAGTTGTTATGGGGAACTTCAAACTTGTTTAGCAATCCTCGCTATATGAATGGAGCTTCTACTAATCCGAATTTTGATGTAGTTGCATATGCTGCAGCCCAGGCCAAAATTGCTATTGATGCGACGATTGCTTTGGGAGGTGAGAATTATGTATTCTGGGGTGGTAGAGAAGGATATATGAGCCTTTTGAACACGGATATGAAAAGAGAATTAGAGCACATGGGGAGATTCTTAACTATCTGTAGAGATTATGCTCGCAAACAAGGTTTCAAAGGAACTTTCCTTATTGAGCCAAAACCAATGGAACCGATGAAACATCAATATGATTTTGATGCGGCCACAACTTTAGGATTTCTTCACAAACACGGCCTTCAAGACGATTTCAAACTGAATTTGGAAGTCAATCACGCGACTCTTGCAGGACACTCTTTCGAACATGAATTACAAGTAGCGGTAGATGCTGGAATGTTGGGAAGTATCGATGCAAATCGTGGAGATTATCAAAACGGATGGGATACGGATCAATTTCCTATAGATGTTTTTGAAATTACCCAATCTATGTTGGTGATTTTAGAAGGCGGAGGAATTCAAGGCGGAGGAATCAACTTTGATGCAAAAGTGAGAAGAAATTCAATCGATATAGAAGATAAATTCATAGCCCACATCGCAGGAATGGATGTTTTTGCGAGAGGACTTATCTGTGCAGACCATATTCTGAAAAATACCAACTATAAAGAATTACGCCAAAAGCGTTACGGATCATTTGACGGCGATAACGGAGCAAAGTTCGAAAGAGGCGAACTCTCTCTTGAAGACCTTAGTGCCATTGCCCGTGCAAAAGGAGAACCTCAATCAATAAGTGGAAAACAAGAACTATTTGAACAAATTATTGCCAATGCTTTTTAGAACCAATACAAACATTACTAACTTAAATTAACCAATTCTTAAATTATTATGAAAAGAAAAGATTGTACATCGACAATGCTTCCCTTTTATATGTCACTCCTGTTCAGTGTGTTTATGCTGCAGTCAGGTTTCGCACAACAGAAATCTCTTTCTGTATCAGGGAAGGTAACCTCTACAAGTGATGGCGTGGGTATTCCCGGTGCAAATATTACTGTAGAAGGAGGAGGAGCAGGTACATCGACAGATTTCGACGGTAGTTATAAAATTACAGTAAAATCAGATGACGTATTAAAATTCACTGTTTTGGGGTACAGAACCCAAAAAATTTCTGTAAATAATCAATCAACTATTAATGTTGGTTTGCAAAGCGAAACTTCAGATCTTAAAGAGGTAGTCGTTATCGGTTACGGTACACAGAAAAAGAAAGTTTCTACTGCAGCTACTTCAGTAGTTTCAGCAAAAGATATTCAAGCTGTCGCCGTTGGTGATGTAGTAAATGCCTTGCAAGGACAGAGTTCGGGTGTTAATGTTACTTCTACTTCCGGGCAACCTGGGGCAGGTATGGTAATCAACATTCGTGGGGTAGGAACCGCAGGAAACAATTCGCCTCTATATGTTGTAGACGGTGTGGTTGTAGATAATGGTATTGGATATTTGGATCCATCTTCTATCGAAAGAGTTGATATCTTAAAAGACGCAGCAGCAGCTTCTATTTATGGAGCTAGAGCAGCCAATGGTGTTGTATTGGTAACAACCAGAAAAGGAAAAGATGGTAAAATGAATGTAGCGTTAAGTTCATACACTGGATTCCAACATGTAGCCAAAAAACTAGACTTGTTGAATACTCAAGAGTACACTACTATCATGAATGAGGCAAGAGTAAACTCAGGACTTTCTCCTTTATATACTCCAGCACAAATCGCTTCTTTCCCAAATCATGATTGGCAAGACGATATGTTTAATGAAGGGGCTATGAAACAAAATCACTCCTTATTAATTACAGGTGGTGACAAAAAATCGACTATTGCAACTGGATTGTCTTATTATGGACAAGACGGACTTATCGGGAGTCAAAATAACCAATCTAAATATGGTCGTACCACTTTTACTGTAAATTCAACTTCTGACGTTATAGAAAATCATTTGAAAATAGGGGAGAATTTCTCTTATGCAAACATCAAAAGTAGCGGTGTTTCTGATCAAGGAATTTATAGCAACAGTATTCGAGGATTTTTGAATGCCGCACCTATAGATGCCGCTTATGACTCAAATGGGGATTTTGCACATTCTATTATTGCATCAGATATCAGTAATCCACTAGGGTCATTATATTATAACAATTTCAATGAAAATAAAATTGACCGTTTTGTAGGTAACATTTTTGCGGAAGCAAAATTTTTGAAAAACTTTACATATAGAACTAGTTTTGGTGTAGATATTACTGATAGTGCTTATCGTTCATTTACTCCGGTATATTCACTTTCTTCAAATAATAATGCCACTGTTTCCAGTGTTACCCAGAATTCTAATAAAGGATTGGGTTGGCTGTTCGAAAACACGTTACAATACAAAGCTTCTTTAAATGATATCCACCATTTTGATGTATTAGTTGGAACATCAGCTAAAGAAAATACTTCAGAGTATATGAGCGCTACGGGGAAGGATTTGAATTTTGATGATTTCAAACATGCATATCTGAGCAACGCTACAGACCAAACTTCAAATACAGTTTCTGGAGGACGTTATGATTACAATATGCAATCTTATTTTGGACGTATATTATATGATTATGACAACAAATATTTGTTCTCGGCTACTATACGTCGAGACGGTTCATCTAATTTTGGACCAAATAACAAATACGCTATATTCCCAGCATTTTCTGCTGGTTGGAATGTTGATAAAGAAAGTTTCTTCCCAGAAAACAATGTGGTAACCAATCTTAAAATTAGAGGAAGCTGGGGACAAAACGGGAATGACCAATTCGCTAAGCAATTTGCTTATATGTCAACAATAAGTTCGTATGACAAAAACTACCATTTTGGTACAACGGATGAAACATTGCAAGTGGGATCTAGCCCAGATGCGATTTCTAATCCTGATTTGAAATGGGAAACTTCAGAGCAATTGGATTTAGGATTTGATCTTACTTTGTTTTCTTCATTGACTTTTACTTTTGACTATTATGACAAAACAACCAAAGATTGGTTAGTTCAAGCTTCGGTTCCAGATATAGCAGGAGCTACAGCGCCTTTTATTAATGGTGGTGATATTAATAACAAAGGACTGGAATTTGGTTTGGGTTATAGAACAAACTTCGGAAAGGATTGGACTTTCTCAGCAAATGCAAATGCTTCTTTCAACCAAAATGAAGTACTTAGAATTGCTAATGCTGAAGGAATTATTCACGGGGATTCAAATTTGTTGTTCCAGGGAATGGATGAAATCAACAGAGTTGAAGTTGGAAAACCAATTGGCTATTTCTATGGGTTAAAAACAGACGGAATTTTTCAAAATGCATCTGAACTTACTTCTGTTCAGCCGAATGCGCAGCCTGGAGATGTTCGTTTTGTTGACTTAAACGGTGATGGAAAAATTGACGCCAATGACAAAACTGAAATTGGAGATCCTAATCCTGATTTTACATACGGTTTCAATATGGATGTATCTTATAAAGCGTTTGATTTCTCTGTTTACACTTATGGTGTGGCAGGAAGCCAAAATGTTTTCGGAGTTCATGATTATACTCGTGCCTATAATAATTATACAACTAGCATCTTAGGCAGATGGACAACTGAAGGAACTTCAAACAGTATTCCAAGAGCTACTTACGGTACAGATCCTAATGGGAATTATACGAAATTCTCTGATTTGTATGTTCAAAATGCTGATTTCTTCAGAATTAAATCGGCTACTTTGGGTTGTGATTTGACAAAATTAACAGACAACCTTAATTTCTTCAGCAAGTTTAGACTTTATGTAGCGGCAAATAACCTATTTACGTTTACTAAATACCAAGGAATGGATCCAGAAATTGGATTTGGAAACACTAACCAATCATGGGCCAAAGGTATTGACGTAGGATTCTATCCACAGCCAAGAACATACATGTTGGGTCTTAATGTTAACTTTTAAAAAATGAAACCGATGAAAAAATATATAAAAGTAGTTGCCCTTTCGAGCCTATTCGTCTTAGGGGCATGTTCCAATGATTTTTTGGAAAACGAACCTTATACCGAAAAAGTAACCGAGAATTTCTATAAAACACCAAATGACGCCTATGAAGGACTTGTCGCCATTTATGACATTTTGCAGCGCGAAGCTTATGGTGGACCTTTATTAATAAGCGAACAAGCTTCGGACGATTGTTTCGGAGGATATGGAATTGCTGATGCTCAAGGGGATGTAGAATGGGATCGTTTTTTATACGTTTCCGATAAAGACATGAATAAAGATGCTTGGAAAATACCTTATCAAGGAATTTACAGAGCCAATATTCTTTTGGAAAATTTAGACAAAATAGATTGGGGAACTGATACAGCACTTAAAACAAAATACGAAGCAGAAGCCCGTTTCTTGAGAGCTCACTTTCATTTTCAATTGGCCAAAATGTTTGGTGACATTGTACCGTTGGACAAAACAATAACTTCTGCAGAGTTTTATTCCCCAAGAGCGACTCCAGAAGTAACGTATGCATTAATTGCTAACGATTTAAAATTTGCTGCTGATAATTTAGGTAGCGATAATTATTCACAACCTGGAAATGCTAATTATGGACGTATTACTAAATGGGCCGCTGAAGCTTACCTTGCTAGAACATTTTTGTTCTACACTGATTATTATAAAAAAGCGGATTTAGCAGGTGTAGTTTCCAAAGCGCAAGCAGTAACTTATATAAATGATGCCGTTAATAATAGCGGACACGCTTTAGTTGCTGATTTCTCCCACTTATGGCTTGCGGCTTCTCTTGAAAATTTTGCAGGGGAAGGAAATACCGAAACTGTATGGGCTGTTCGTTTTAACGGATCAGGAAAAGGAGATTGGAATCTTCATGAAGGAAACCGTTTTCAAGTTGATATTGCCCCTCGTGGAGGTACAATAGGGCGTTATGGTACAGGATGGGGTGGAGCTACGGTTAACCCAAAATTGTATAATGCTTATGGAGCAGGAGATACTCGTAGAGACGCTACTATCATTAATTTTGAAGGTGAAGGTTTAGATTTTGATCCACAAGCAAGAGAACAACGTCAATATACAGGTTATGCTTGGAAAAAGTATTGCCCAATTACTGACGCTGCAGGAAAAGCTATTGTGGAAATCAATGGAGGTAATTTCCAAATTGACAACTACCAAGATTTAGCTATAATTCGTTTTGCGGATGTATTATTGATGGCTTCAGAACTTAACTTGGATACTAATGCTGGATTTGCTCAAACCTGCCTTGACCGAGTGCGTGACCGTGCTTATAAAGATGCAATTCACCATGTCACTGTTTCCAAAACTGCAATTATGGAGGAACGTCGTTTAGAGTTGGCTCTTGAAGGGCAACGTTATTTTGATTTGATCAGACAAGGTACATCAGTGGCCAAAGCTGCTATTGACAATGTTGATGCTGACCCTCAGTTTAATATTACTTTTAGAACTGAAACATTGGGTTGGTTCCCATTGCCTCAATCTCAAGTCGTACTTTCAAACGGAGCGATGTCACAAAACCCTGGTTGGTAATTTTAACTAATAAAAAAAGAAACTATGAAACGTAAATTATATATACTTGTAGCTGCTATAGCCCTAGGGTCACTGTTTTCCTGTGAGCCTGTAGAGGATAGAGATAGTCTTCCGGCAATAACTTATACCGAAGCCACACTTAATCATACTGAAGTCGTAACAGGTAATACTTTGACTATGACAAATAATGATAAAGATGTTACTCCTTATTGGTCTGTTGCTGATGCTACTGGAACAGAGTTAGGGCATTTTAATACTAATTCCTCTTCTGTGATAATTCCTTTTAAAGGGACTTATACCGTAACTTATACTGCTTATACAAGAGGTGGAGCTTTATATACTCAACCAAAAACGATAACGATTGTCAAAACCGACTTGTCCTCTATTACAACTGATCCAAAATGGGCAATGTTAACCAATGGAGCTGCAGGAAAAACTTGGGTACTAAACATGGCTAATCCTGTTGGATGGGCAGGATTAGAGTATCCGGGTACATCTGGCGATAACTGGAATTGGTTTCCTGATTATGCAAGTAACAGTTGGGTAATGGAAAACAAGGATTGGGGCGAAATGCACTTTAATCTTAATGAGGGGTATAATGTTTCCGTAAAACAAACTGCACTTGTTGGTACTGCTCAGACAAATAAGTCAGGAACTTTTGTGTTTGACATTCCAAATAATAAATTAATTTTTAACGGAGGTGTAGAGATGCTTTATGGTGGAAACTATTACCCAGATGTGAGTAATTGGACTTCTGTACACGTTATAAAACTTACGGAGACTGAACTGGAACTTGGAGTGGTTCGTGACCAAAGTAGAACTGGAGAAGGGAAATGTCAAATCGTTTTTCGTTATAAACCAAAACCTGCTGTAAACTAAATTATTGGTTGGATTAAAGAATTAGGTTATTAAGTTTTTTGGACTTTGAAACGGGTATACAATATCAAGAGTTAGGATTCATACTACTACTCTTGATAGTATTTCCAAAACAATGGGAGCCTGTTTTAAAGAAAAGAAAACCTACAACTGAAAAGTAATAATATAATGTATCGATAATTAGTGTCATTTAAACACTTATCGATACATTTATATTACTTTAAAAACGATTATAATTTTAATAAAAATGAAAAAACTAAGCAATTTTATACAGGGGTTGGCACTGTTAGGAGTTATAATTTTAGTAATGTCCTATACAGGAAAAGAAAAGGGAACTGTTCCTAATTCTAGAAAAGTGGCATTCAATTCAGGTTGGAATTTTCATTTGAACGACAGTATAAAAGATAAAGATACAATCAACAGTTCTACCACTTGGAGAACATTAAACTTGCCACACGATTGGAGTATCGAAGGAAAGTTTGATGAAAAAAGCCCTGCTGGTTATGGCGGAGGTGCTCTTAACGGAGGCTTGGGATGGTACAAAAAAACATTTAAGATTGCTCTTGAGAATAAAGAAAAAATCACGTCAATAGTTTTTGACGGAGTTTATAGAAACAGCCAAGTCTGGATCAACGGACATTATCTTGGTAAACGCCCAAATGGGTATATCGGTTTTCAATATGACCTTTCTCCTTATTTGAATTACGGAGATAAAAACAATGAAATCATTGTCAAAGTTGACAATTCAAAACAACCTAACTCTCGTTGGTATTCCGGTTCAGGGATATTCAGAAACGTATGGTTGGAAACAACAGATAAATTATATGTTGAGCAATGGGGAACTTATATTACTACCCCAAAAGTAACTTCGAAAAGTGCTTCGGTACATTTAGAAACTACAATTAAAAATCAATACGCAGCTTCAAAAAGCGCAACCATTCTAACTACAATTTTCAAAAACGACACTAAAGTAACTTCGGTTACCCAAAATATAAGTATTGCTGCAAATGCAAATCAAGTTTTAAGTCAAGACATCCTTGTTAACAATCCTGTTTTATGGTCTGATGAAAAACCGGAACTATACACTTCGGTTACGACAATTAGCATTGATAACAAGATAATAGATCAATACAAAACCAACTTCGGAATCCGAAGTTTCAAATTTGACCTTAATAAAGGATTTATTTTAAACGGGAAACAGGTTAAAATCAAAGGTGTTTGTATGCACCACGATTTAGGTCCATTGGGATCGGCCATTAATACTAGAGCCATCGAACGCCAGTTGGAAATTTTGAAAGGAATGAGAGTAAATGGTATAAGAACTTCTCATAATCCACCAGCACCAGAGCTTTTGGATCTTTGTGACAAAATGGGCTTCATCGTTATGGACGAAGCATTTGATATGTGGAAAAAAGCCAAAACCAAATACGACTACAGCCTTGACTGGGATAAATGGCATACCAAAGATTTGCAGGATCAAATCCTGAGAGACCGCAACCATCCCAGCATTTTTATGTGGAGTATCGGAAACGAAATTCCAGAACAATGGAGTGATGAAGGTGTAGTAATTGCCAAAGAATTGTCCGGAATCGTAAAAAAACTAGATACCACACGTTTGGTTACTGCTGCAATGAATCCTGCAGTTAATATGAATATTGACGACGTAACGCTACAATTTGAAAAGTCTAAAACCTATTTCAATAAATTAGCAACTTCGGGAGCTTTGGATATTATAGGCTACAATTATGCGCATCAAACTTTTGAACACCATCAAAAAAACTTTCCTAATATTCCGTTTATTGCAACCGAAACGACTTCAGCTTTAGAAACACGTGGATATTATGATAATGTTTCGGATGTCGTTAAGAAATGGCCGGTAAGATGGGATCTTAAATTTACGGATGGAAATCCAGGCAATACAGTATCGGCTTACGATCAGGTTCAGGCGCCTTGGGGTTCTACTCACGAAGCAACATGGAAAGTGATGAAGAAACACGATTTCCTTGCAGGAATGTACATCTGGACCGGTTTCGATTATATCGGTGAACCAACACCTTATGAATGGCCGTCAATCAGTTCGTATTTCGGAATTGTGGATTTGGCAGGTTTCCCAAAAGATATTTATTATATGTACCAAAGCGAATGGACAAACAAAACCGTTCTTCACCTTTTCCCACATTGGAACTGGACAGCTGGTAAAAACGTTGATGTTTGGGCATACTACAATAATGCTGATGAGGTAGAGCTTTTTCTTAACGGAAAATCAGTTGGAGTTCGCAGCAAAAAAGGAGACGATTTACATGTGATGTGGAGAATTCCTTTTCAAGCAGGAACATTAAAAGCAATTTCTCGAAAAAATGGTAAAACAGTTTTAGAAACGGTAATCAAAACAGCCGGAGTACCAGCAGCTTTAAAATTGACTGCAGACAGACCAACTATCAAAGCCGATGGAAACGATTTGTCTTTCGTCACGGTAGATATTACCGATGCAAATGGTGTGCTTTCGCCAAATGCGAATAACGAGATTCTATTTTCTTTGAAAGGAAACGGGAAAATTGTTGGGGTTTGCAGCGGAGATCCAGTGAGTCATGAATCGTACAAAGGAACAAAACATACTGCCTTAAATGGAAAATGTTTAGTGGTGATTCAGTCTGGCAATAAAGCCGAAAAGCTTGAATTAACCGCTAACGCCAATGGTTTGAAAGCAACAACAATTACAATTTCTGCAGAATAAAACACAATTAAATAATATTAAAAAGAACACAATGAAAAAAATAAAGATAGCTTCCCTGTCTCTATTCATGGGTTTTGGTTTACTGGTTTCGCCAAAAGCGTCAGCACAAATTCAAAATGCAGATGTGCTTAACGCACCAATGGATATCAGCAAAGATTTTCAGAATTATCTAAACACGTTTTATTTTGCTGATGAGTTAACCAGTTTTGACCCTGCAACAGGAAAAGGAACTATAAAATATTTGCGTTACAATTATCAAACGCGTCAGGCTTTCAACAATATGATGATGAAGCCAGGTGTTGTTCCTGCCAATGAATTTCCAACGACGGAGTATGCAGTTTCTCCTGAATTGCCTTTTCAAATTCAGTTTGTATCGGATCGATCCATTCGTATCAAAACGACTTCTGGACCACAATTTCATCCTGAAAAAGAATCGTTGATGCTGGTTGATGGAGTAGCTCCGAATCACCCGGAATTATGGAAATCTTCTAAAATTGAAGGCGGTTATAAATACACAAGCAAACATGGTTCTGTTGAAATTTTATCAAAACCTTGGCACGTAAAAATTTATGACGAAAAAGGAAAGCTGCTAACAAGCACTCTTCATGATTCTGATTTTAAAAATACGTATACACCAACGCTTCCGTTTTCATTCGTACGCAGAAACAGTGATTATTCCAGAAGTATGGGAGCGGCTTTCAGCTTAGAACCAGACGAAAAAATATTTGGTTGTGGAGAATCATTTACACAGTTCAACAAACGCGGACAAAAAGTGGTTTTATGGACTGATGATGCCAATGGTATTCAAAACGAAACGATGTACAAACCAGTTCCGTTTTATATGAGTAGCCGTGGTTATGGTGTTTTTATGCATCATTCAACTCCTATTACAGTTGACTTTGGAAGATATTTTAACAGCGCCAATGAAATGTACATTGGTGATGATGAAGCCGATTTGTTTTTCTTCATCGGAGAACCAAAAGAGATATTGGATGAATATACTAATTTGACAGGGAAAGCTGCAATGCCACCGCTTTGGTCATTTGGTTTTTGGATGAGTCGTATCACTTATTTCTCTGAAAAAGAAGGACGTCAAGTTGCGAAAGATTTACGTGCCTATAAAATTCCGACTGATGTAATTCACTTTGACACGGGTTGGTTTGATGTTGATTGGAGAAACAATTACGAATTTTCTAAAGATCGTTTCCCGGATGCAGTAAAAATGATGTCGGATATGAAAGATGACGGTTTCCATGTATGTTTATGGCAATTACCGTATTTCTCTCCAAAAAATACGTTGTTCAATGAAATTATGGACAAAGATCTTGCCGTAAGAGACCGCAAAGGAAACTTGCCTTATGAAGATGCGGTTTTGGACTTTTCGAATCCAGCGACTGTGACTTGGTACCAAGCAAAATTGAAACATTTGTTTGATCAAGGAGTTAGTGTATTCAAAGTTGATTTTGGAGAAGCTGCACCGCCAGAAGGAATTTACCATTCAGGACGTACTGGTTTCTACGAACACAATTTATACCCATTGCGTTACAACAAAGCAGTAGCCGAAATTACTCAAAAAGAAAAAGGCTATACTTTAATTTGGGCCAGAAGTACTTGGGCAGGAAGCCAACGTTACCCATTACACTGGGGAGGTGATGCCGAAACAAGTAATGGTGCTATGTCAGCCGAATTAAGAGGAGGTCTTTCATTAGGATTAAGTGGTTTCAGTTTCTGGAGTCATGACGTGGGTGGATTTGCAACAAAATCACCTGAGAGTTTATACAGAAGATGGGCTCCATTCGGAATGTTTACCTCACACGTAAGAAGTCATGGTGAACCTCCAAGAGAACCTTGGTTGTACAGCAAAGACTTCTTGGAAGGATTTAGAAACGCCGATAATATGCGTTACGAATTAATGCCTTATATCTATGCGCAAGCCAAGGAAAGTTCTCAAAAAGGATTGCCGATGATGCGTGCTTTATTCCTTGAATATCCAAACGATCCAGGTGCTTGGTTGGTAGACAATGAATACTTATTTGGATCCAGTATGTTAGTGGCTCCTTTATTTGAAGAAGTAACTGAAAGAGACGTCTATCTTCCAGAAGGAACTTGGATTGATTATCAAACCAAGCAAGTATATCAAGGTGGATGGCACAAAATTAAAGCAGGTGATATTCCAATCGTAGTTTTGGTTAGAGACGGTTCTGCGATTCCTCATATTGGATTGGCGCAATCGACAAAAGATATGGACTGGAGCAAATTGACCTTAAAAGTATATGCTACAGATGCTACTAATACAGCTACTGCTAAAGTATTCTTGCCAGGAACCGATGCAGTACAAACAATTACGGTTTCCAAAAAAGGAAGCAATTTTGAAGCAATATCAAATCCATTAACTGGAAAAACCACTTTCAAAACCGAGTGGATAAAATAAATAAGTTGAGTTAGTTTTAAATCGGGGAATGGAGGATTGCTTTATTTCCCGATTTATAAAATAAGATTAAGAAACAATATTATGATCAAGAAATTAATACTTCCCGTTCTATTACTGTCTATAAGTATAGGTAATGCTCAAGGCAAAAAGACAAAATCTTATGAATTGGCTTCTCCTGCAGGGAAAAACAAAATTCAATTTCAGTTGGTGGGTAGCGCGCCAAAATATGCGGTTACTCACGGAAAAACTCAAGTGATTACGCCGTCTGATATGGGTTTCATGCTAAAAAACAATGAAGATTTTAGCAATAATTTTGAAGTACTCAAAGTAGAGAATTCCACTTTTGATGAAACTTGGGAACAGGTTTGGGGGGAAAAGAAAAACATCAGAAACCACTACAACCAAATGGTGGTGCAATTGCAACAAAAAGACAAAAACAAACGCAAACTCGAAATTCAGTTTCGTGCTTACGATGACGGAATTGCGTTTAGATATGTGTATCCAAAACAAGAAACGAAAGACAGTATTTTTATCATGGATGAAAAAACGACTTTCAACCTGAAAGAGGACGGAAAAGCATGGTGGATTCCGGCCAATAGAGAAAATCGCGATGAATATCTTTTTAAAGATGCGCCGGTAAGTACTCTTGATACCGTTTTAACCCCATTAACTATCGAAAGTAAAAGCGGGTTGGCATTAAGTTTTCATGAAGCAAACCTAAAAGATTTTGCCAGTATGACTTTGGTAAATACTACTGGTACACAACTTAAATCTGATTTGGTGCCTTGGGCTGATGGAGTAAAAGTTCGTGTAAAAGATACGTTTGCTTCTTCTTGGAGAACGTTACAGATTGCCGAAAAACCAACTGACTTGATTACGTCTTATTTGATTTTAAATCTGAACGAACCCAATAAATTAGGTAAAATAAGTTACTTTAAACCATACAAATATTTCGGAATTTGGTGGGGAATGCACATCGGGAAATACACATTTTGGGAAAGCGACAAGCAAGGAGCAACAACCAAACATGCTGAAGAATACATTGATTTTACCGCCAAAGAAGGTTTTCACCATTTGCTAATTGAAGGCTGGAACAAAGGCTGGACACCGGCTTGGTATGAAAACAAAATGCACATGTTCAGTTTTACAAAAAGTGCCGATAACTTCGATTTGGAAAAAGTAGTTGAGTACGGAAAGAAAAATGATGTGGCGCTTATCGGATACCACGAAACTGGTTCAAATTTGATTAATTATCTAAAAGAAATCGACGACGCTTTTGCTTTATACAAAAAACTCGGAATGCATTCGGTTAAGATTGGTCACGTTGGTTCAAAATTGAACATGAAAGAATGGCACTTTGGACAATTTGGAGTGAATTATTTCAGATATGTTCTAGAAAAAGCGGCTCAATATGATTTGGCCGTTTTATACCATGAGTCCATAAAAGATACAGGAGAACGCCGTACGTATCCAAACATGGTTTCTAGAGAAGCGGCTAGAGGACAAGAATACAACGCCTGGAGCGAAGGAAATCCACCAAATCATTTGACCATCATTCCGTTTACCAGATTGCTTTCTGGACCAATGGATTTCACACCGGGGATTTTTGACGTTGAGGTAAAACAAGGTTACCCAGGGAAAAGAGTTCATGGAACAACGGCACAACAATTGGCATTATATGTAACGATTTATGCTCCAATCCAAATGATGGCCGATCTTCCAGAAAACTATGAAGGAAAACCAGCTTTGCAATTCTTGAAAGACGTTCCAACAGATTGGGAAACCACAAAAGTTGTGAATGGAGAAATCGGACAATACATCACCACTGCCCGTAAAGATAGAAATAGTGAAGATTGGTATTTGGGAAGTATCACCAATGAAAAAGCTAGAGATTTAGTTATTCCATTGACATTTTTAGATTCCAAAGCCACTTACGAAGCACAGATTTATGCGGATGCTGAAGGTACAGATGAAACACACAATCCATCAGCAGTTGCTATTTCCAAAAAAACAGTAAAAGCATCAGATGTATTGAAATTGCATTTGGGCGGAGCAGGAGGAACAGCCATCCGATTCAAAAAATTATAAAAATAGTTTGGGCGTGCCCCAAGGGTCGGGCTATCCGTTGCAATCTTTTTTTATCCCGCAAAAAGGCGGGATAAAAAAAGGATTTCCACTACTATCCCTCACGCAAATTCAGCATTAATCAAGAAATTTTGTGCTTTTCATTAGCTATCCTAACAGGTTTTTTTAACCTGCTAGGTATTATTAGATATTTTATGGAAATGGTTTTAAATCAATTATTTAAATGAAAAAAAATATCCTATATATCATTCTTCTACTGTCGATTGTACCAGTTTTGGCACAAAAAAAGCAACAGTACCCTTTTCAGAATCCAAATTTGGGTGTTGAAAAGCGCATTGACAATTTGTTGTCATTAATGACTTTGGAAGAAAAAGTAGCGGTATTAAGCACTGATCCTTCTGTTCCAAGATTGGGAGTTGTGGGTACAGGCCATGTCGAAGGATTACACGGATTGGCATTGGGTGGTCCAGGCAAATGGGGAGGAAAGGGAAAAGAACCAATTACAACAACTACATTTCCACAGGCCTATGGTTTAGGCGAAACTTGGGATGTAGATTTGATTCAGAAAGTGGCTCAGGTGGAAGGTTATGAAGCGCGTTTTGCTTTTCAGAAATACCATCGAGGAGGTTTGGTGATTCGAGCTCCAAATGCCGATATCGCCAGAGATCCACGTTGGGGACGCACCGAAGAAAGTTACGGAGAAGATGCTTTTTTTAACGGAACGATGACCGTCGCTTTTGTAAAAGGGCTTCAGGGGAATCATCCAAAATATTGGCAATCGGCTTCATTGATGAAGCATTTTTTGGCGAACAGCAACGAAGACGGCAGAACTTATACTTCATCCGATTTTGACGAACGGCTTTGGAGAGAATATTATTCAGTTCCTTTCAGGATGGGAATCATTGAAGGAGGTTCGAGAGCCTATATGGCGTCTTACAATAAAGTAAACGGAATTCCGGCTATGGTGCATCCGATGCTGAAAGAGATTACTCAAAAAGAATGGGGACAAAACGGAATTATCTGTACCGATGGTGGCGCTTTTAAGTTATTGCTTTCGGATCATAAATATTATGCCGATTCGTATTTGGGGGCCGCCGCAGCCGTAAAAGCAGGAATCAATCAGTTTTTGGATGATTATAAAGAAGGAGTTGATGGTGCCATTGCGAAAGGTTATCTCAAAGAAAAAGACGTAGACGAAGTTATCAGAGGTGATTTTCGTGTAATGATAAAACTGGGAATGTTGGACGCTATGGATGCCAATCCGTATGCTAAAATTGGAACAGGAAAAGACACAATTGATCCTTGGAAATCCGATGCCCATAAAAAATTGGCATTGGAAGCAACATTGAAATCAATTGTTTTATTAAAGAATGATCCAGCGAAACAGCTCTTGCCTTTGCAAAAAGAAAAAATCAAAACGATTGCCGTAATCGGTATTCGTACCGATGAGGTGCTTTTGGACTGGTACAGCGGAACGCCTCCTTATGTGGTAACGCCTTTACAGGGAATTAAAAACAAATTGGGAGATAAGGTGGAAATTTTATACGCCAAGAACAATGCTGATGGCAAAGCGGCGGCTATTGCAAAAAAAGCCGATGTAGTCATTGTAATAGTTGGGAATCATCCAGTTTGCAATGCAGGGTGGAACGATTGTCCGGTTCCGAGCGAAGGCAAAGAATCCGTAGATCGTCAGTCTTTGACATTGGAACAGGAGGATTTAATTAAGATTGCATATCAAGCCAATCCCAATACGGTTGTAGCCTTAATAAGCAGTTTTCCGTATGCGATCAATTGGACACAGGAACATATTCCGTCTATTGTGCACATGACACAAAACAGCCAGGAGTTGGGAACAGCTTTGGCCGATGTATTGTTTGGGGATTACAATCCAGCGGGAAGACTGACACAAACCTGGGTAAAGGATATTACAGATTTACCTGATTTATTAGACTATAATATCCGCAACGGAAGAACCTATATGTATTTTCAAGGGAAACCATTGTATGCTTTCGGTCACGGATTGAGTTACACCATTTTTGCCTACAATTCGATAACCACAAACAAGGAAACTTTAGAAAAAGATGGAGCCCTAACAGTTTCGTTTTCAGTTACCAATACCGGAAAACGAGACGGGGAGGAAGTCGTTCAATTGTATGTTAAATCAATCGACTCGGCAATTCAGCAACCGATAAAAGCATTGAAAGCTTTTCAAAGAATATTTTTAAAAGTAGGTGAAACCAAAACGGTTGCGTTGACTTTAAAAGCTAATGATTTAGAATATTGGAATACATCCAAAAAACAATTTGAACTGGAAAAAGGACAAATTGAAATTGAAGTAGGAAGCGCTTCTGATAAAATCCTTTTAACCAAAAAAATAACCGTAAAATAAAGATGAAAAAATATTTAGCAATACTTATTATTTTATGTTTAGGCAATGTTACATTGTTTGGACAAGACTCAAATGCTAAAAGCAGAATTATAAAAGTCGATTATAATAAATCAGCTGGAAAATTGAATACAATGTTCAAAGAATGTATTGGAGCAGGAAGAGCCAATGAAGGACTACGTGCCGATTGGCAACAACAATTGGCTTTGACCAAAAAAGAATGTGATTTCAAATACATTAGGATGCACGGTTTATTGACCGACGATATGGCTGTTTATACAGAGGATAATAAAGGAAATCCAATTTACAATTACCAATATATTGATGTGCTGTACGATTTTTTACTAAGCATCAATGTGAAACCATTTGTCGAATTAGGGTTTATGCCATCAAGATTAGCCAGTGGAAATGAAACTATTTTTTGGTGGAAAGGAAATGTAACTCCGCCTAAAGACTATAAAAAATGGGAAGATTTAATTCGAAATCTGACTCAGCATTTTACCGAACGTTATGGTGAAGAAGAAGTAAAAACTTGGTATTTCGAAGTTTGGAACGAACCGAATTTGTCACCTGGCTTTTGGACAGGAACCCAAGAGGAATATTTCAAATTGTATGATTACACGGCCAGAGCAGTAAAAAGCGTAAATCCTGCTTACAAAGTGGGAGGCCCTGCAACAGCCGGAGCGGCTTGGGTACCTGAAACAATTGAATTTTGTAGTAAAAACAAAGTGCCTTTAGATTTTATCTCTACACACGCTTACGGCGTTGGTCAAGGTTTTTTAGATGAATTTGGAGGTTCTGGCACTGTCTTGAATAAAGAAGAATCGAGTGTGAGCGGTGAAGTAATTAATTCACGTAAGCAAATTTCAAGTTCTGCAAAACCAAACCTGGAATTGCATTATACTGAATGGAGTTCATCGTACACTCCGGCTGATCCAATCCACGACAGTTATCATTCGGCCGCTTATATTCTTCAAAAACTGAAACAAGTGGGTAATGCCGCAAACTCTATGTCGTATTGGGTTTTTACCGATATTTTTGAAGAACCGGGCCCAAGATTTACCCCTTTTCACGGTGGTTTCGGATTGTTGAATACACAAGGAATTAAGAAACCAGCCTATTTTTCATATTCTTTTTTAAACAAATTGGGAGAAACTGAACTACAAAATACGGATACTTCTTCTTGGGCGACTAAAAATGAAAAAGGGAATGTGCAGGTTTTGTTTTGGGATTTTACCTATACTTTGCCGGATGCTACAAATAATCAACAATATTATATAAAAGATTTACCATCAAAACCAAAAGGGTCTGTGAAAATTGAAGTTGCAGGACTCCAAAAAGGCAACTATACATTAGAAATATACAAAGTAGGTTACAAAGTGAATGACGTTTTTACCGATTATTTAGGAATGAATAAACCGAATCAACTGACCAAACAACAAGTAAATAAGCTTAAAGAAAAAAATAATGGAGATCCGATTTCAACCGAAATAGTAAAAATTGATGCGAATGGAATATATAAAAAGGATTTCAAGATTAATGAAAATGATGTGCTGTTGCTGAATTTGGTAAAGCAATAGTTTCTTAATAATAATGATTCAAAAACAATAATAAATATAATTAGCATGAAAAATAACATTTTACATCTATCGGTAGCGATGACTTTTGTGATTTTTGCTTCTTGCAAAAATGAGGTACGGGATTCGGGTTCAACGCAAACAAAAGTCTATGAAGGAAAAGAAATAACCAATGAATATGACTCAGAAATTGACAAATTGGTTGCTCAAATGACGCTTGAAGAAAAAATAGGAATGCTGCATGGTAATAGTATGTTTACAAGTGGAGGCGTAAAACGTTTGGGTATTCCTGAATTAAAGATGGCCGATGGACCGTTAGGGGTTCGCGAAGAAATTTCCAGAGACAATTGGGCACCAGCTGGTCTGACTAACGATTTTGCAACGTATTATCCAGCCGCTGGAGCTTTGGCAGCCACTTGGAATGCTGATTTAGCCTATACTTTCGGGAATAGTGTAGGACAGGAATTACGAGCTAGGGATAAGGATATGTTGCTTTCCCCTGCAATTAATATTGTACGAACTCCGCTAGGTGGTAGAACCTATGAATATTTGACAGAAGATCCGTTTTTGAATAAAAAAATGGCAGTGCCTATGGTTGTTGGTTTACAAGACAATGATGTAATGGCTTGTGTCAAACATTTTGCGGCCAACAATCAAGAAACAAACCGCGATTATGTTGATGTTCAAATGGACGAACGTACGCTTCGCGAAATTTATTTGCCAGCATTCGAAGCCGCTATAAAGGAAGGGAAAGCATATAGTATAATGGGAGCTTATAACAAGTTTAGGGGTGAATATTTATGTGAAAACGATTATATGTTGAACAAAGTTTTGCGTGATGAATGGGGATTTAAGGGTGTCGTTGTTTCTGATTGGGCTGCCGTACATTCCACTGTAAAATCTTTGAAAAGCGGATTGGATATCGAAATGGGAACTCCAAAACCATTTAATGAGTTTTTCCTAGCGGATAAACTAATTGCAGATGCGAAAGCAGGTAAAGTTTCAGAAGCCGAAATTGATATTCATGTAAAAAGAATACTGAAAGTTTTGTTCCAAGTAAAAGCTTTGGGTGGCAAAGATCGTGCGAAGGGTAGCATTTCAACCGAAGCACATTACCAAGATGCATACAAAATAGCATCAGAAGCTATTGTTTTGTTGAAAAACGAAAATAATGCACTGCCCCTAAAATTGGATGGCGTGAAATCCATCGCTATAATTGGAAATAATGCGACCAAGAAAAATGCTTTGGGCGGATTTGGCGCAGGCGTAAAAACTAAAAGAGAGATTACACCTTTGGAAGGTTTGAAAAACAGATTGCCGGCTTCGATCAAAATCAATTATGCCGAAGGCTATTTAGAGCGTTATGATGAAAGAAATAAAGGAAATTTAGGAAATATTACTTCAAATGGCCCTGTTACTATTGACCAATTAGAGCCGGCGAAATTACAAGAAGCTATTGAAGCTGCTAGAAAATCGGATGTTGCGATAATCTTTGCGGGATCCAATCGTGATTATGAAACTGAAGCTTCTGATCGTAGAAGTTTAAACTTGCCATTTGGACAAGAAGAATTGATTCAAAAAGTATTGGCTGTAAACCCAAGAACCATTGTTGTCATGATTGCTGGAGCGCCTTTTGATATTGAAGCAATAAAAAATAAAACAAATGCTTTGATTTGGAGTTGGTTCAACGGTTCTGAAGGTGGAAATGCTTTGGCAGATGTACTGTTAGGAAAAATAAATCCATCAGGTAAATTACCTTGGACAATGCCTAAAAATATTATGGATTCACCAGCACATGCCACTAAGAGTTTTCCTGGTGATAAAATTGTGAATTATGCCGAAGGAATTTTGGTAGGGTATCGTTGGTTCGATACAAAAAAAATAGAACCTCTTTATCCTTTTGGATACGGATTGTCCTATACCACTTTTGCTTTCGATAATGCTAAAACGGATAAAAAAGAATATACAGCCGATGAAACAATTACAGTTTCAGTAACGGTTAAAAATACCGGAAAAGTTGACGGTAAAGAAGTGGTTCAATTATATGCTTCTAAATCAGATTCAAAAATTACCCGTGCAGCCCAAGAATTGAAAGGTTTCCAAAAAGTATTGGTTAAAACTGGAAATTCTGAAACGGTATCAGTTAAAGTTCCTGTCAAAGAGTTGGCATATTACAATGAGGAAACCAAAAAATGGACAGTAGAGCCAGGGAATTATACTTTGAAATTAGGAAGTTCTTCTCGTGATATTAAGAAAGAAGTAACCGTAACCATTAAGTAACATTAGCATTCCTTCTAATTTGAATCTAGAATCTGCTATAGATTTTCAATGCAGATTCTGGATTAAATAACTAACTAACCATAAAACCAATAATTGCGAAAATGAAAAAAACAGTAATCAATCGACTATTTAGCATCCTTTTATATGTTGCTTTTTTTGGTCTTTGGTCTTGTAATTCCGATTCAGGAACAGACACAAAACCAGAAACAATATCGCTTTCAGCAGATACCAACAAAATTGATTTTCAAACTAAAGGGAATGCTGCTGCTATAAAAGTTACCACTAATGCAACTGCTTGGACAGTCACTACTTCGGATACCAGTTGGATACAGTTGAGTCAACTCTCAGGTGGTACTGGAACCACGACATTTAATATAACAGCATCGGAGAATATTGGTACAGTAACTAGAACAGCAGTGATCACTATTAGTTCTAATCAAACGGCTTCTGTCCAAATTGCTGTTTCTCAGGTTGGGGTTGCTCCAGTTACTACTTTATATCCAAATTATAATACCAATCCGATAGCTGCAGATGCTACTGGTATGGCAAGTAATGCTGTGGAGCTTGCTGCCAAAATAAAGCTAGGCTGGAACATCGGTAATACACTCGAAGCTACAGGAGGAGAAACCAATTGGGGAAATCCAAAAGTTAGCAAAGAATTAATTGATTTGGTTAAAGCAAATGGTTTTAATGCGATTCGAATTCCTTGTTCTTGGGATCAAAATCTAGTGAGTTCAACTACGGGACAAATCAGTACAGAATGGATGAACAGGGTAAAAGAAGTAGTGCAATATTGTGTTGATAATGATATGTACGTCATCGTTAATATTCACTGGGATGGCGGATGGCTTGAAAACAATTGTACTGAAGAAAAGAAAGAAGCTAATAATGCCAAACAAAAAGCATTTTGGGAACAAATAGCAACCAATTTTCGCGATTTTGACGAACATTTACTTTTTGCCAGTGCCAATGAACCTAACGTTGACAATGCTGCTCAAATGGCAGTTTTGACATCCTATCACCAAACGTTTATTGATGCAGTGCGTTCTACAGGAGGGAAAAATGCATTTCGTACTTTGATTGTTCAAGGGCCATCAACAGATATCGAAAAAACCAATAAGTTGATGACTGCTTTGCCAACAGATAAGGTGGCCAATCGCATGATGGCCGAAATTCATTTTTATCCTTATCAATTTAGTTTGATGACCAAAGATGAATCTTGGGGCAAAATGTTTTATTATTGGGGAGCAGGAAATCATTCAACCACAGATACGGATCATAATCCAACTTGGGGTGAAGAGGCTGATTTAGACAAATTTTTCTTGTCTATGAAAACACAATTTGTAGATAAAGGTATTCCGGTTGTACTTGGAGAATTTGGAGCTATTAGGCGTGATTTAACGGGTGATGCATTGGCTTTACACCTCAAATCAAGAGCCGATTATTTAAAGAATGTTGTAAAAAAAGCAAGAGCTAATGGTCTGCTCCCTTTTTATTGGGATGCTGGATTCATGGGTGTAAACACTATGACTTTATTCAATCGTACCAACAATACGATATACGATGCTCAGGCGTTAACAGCTTTGCAAGACGGATTAAAATAAGTAGAAACGACATATAATTTGACGAAATGATTTTTTATAAATAACTATTAAATTTATAGGAAATCATTTTTTCGATTATCAATTTTTTTTAAGATGAAAAAGCTATTAGTTACTTTATTTTTATTGTTTGCGTTTTTTTCTAATGCCAATGTTCGAATGCCTTTAGTGTTTTCAGACGGAATGGTTTTGCAACGTAATAAACAAATTCCGATTTGGGGTTGGGCGGATGCCAACGAAAAAGTCGAAATTCATTTCAACAAGCAAACCAAAACCATTACTGCCGATCAAAATGGAAAATGGATGGTAAAATTAGATTCAGAAAAAGCTGGAGGGCCTTTTGAATTATCTATTACAGGAAAAAACAAAATTTTAATAAAAGATATTTTGGTTGGCGAAGTTTGGATCTGCAGCGGACAATCCAATATGGAATTTCAAATGTATAAAACGATGAATTCCAAAGCTGAAATAGAAGACTCCAATTATCCGATGATTCGTCATTTTGGTGTTGCCCAGGATTTGAGTGGTTCGCCAAAAGAAGATTTAAAAGCTGGAAAATGGGCCGTTTGCAGTAAAGAGGCTATCAGTGATTTTACGGCTGTGGGTTTCTTTTTTGCTAAAAAATTATATGCAGAATTAAAAATCCCAATCGGAATTATCAATACGTCTTGGGGTGGTACTTGTGTGGAGACTTGGACCAGTCGTGAAGCATTTGAAAGAAACGATGACTTTAAAGCTATGATCTCCGAAGTGCCTCAGGTGGATATGGACGCCGTTTTTGAAACATACAAAAAGTCGGTTTTAGATAATATCAGAAAAGTTCAAGGATTTGATGTGACGATGGTCAATGAAAATCAATTAAAAGACCTGAATTTTCAGGATGCAGATTGGCCGGAAATCAAAGTGCCTTCGCTTTGGGAAAACCAACAAATAGGGAATATTGATGGGGTGGTTTGGATGCGAAAAACGATTGTTTTATCAGCGGATCAAGCCAAGAAAGAAGCTGTTTTGCATTTGTCCAAAGTGGATGATGAAGATGTAACCTATGTCAACGGCGTTCAGGTTGGAACCAATAACATTTGGGAAGCCAAAAGAATCTATAAAATCCCTGCAGGAGTTTTGAAAGAAGGCGCGAACGTAATTGCGGTTCGAATTTCAGATTACTCAGGTGGTGGCGGAATTTACGGCGATCCTGCCGATTTGATGATTAATTTCAAAGATTCAAATATACCGCTGGAAGGACTTTGGAAGTTCAATGTGGTACAAGTAAAAGTCGCCATTTCACCCAATAGTTATCCTTCGTTGTTGTACAATGCAATGATCCATCCATTGATTCCGTATGCTTTTCAAGGGGTTTTATGGTATCAGGGTGAAGCCAATGTGTGGCGAGCAAAACAATACAAAAAAGCTTTCCCGTTGATGATAAATGATTGGAGAACCAAATGGAATCAGGGGGATTTTCCTTTTTACTTTGTTCAATTATCAACCTTTAATGAGTTTAATGGAAACAGTAAAGTAGGTAGTCGCTGGGCTGAACTTCGCGAAGCACAAACCGAAACGCTGAAATTGCCAAACACTGGAATGGCAGTAACGACTGACATTGGTAATGCAAAAGACATTCATCCCACAAACAAACAGGATATAGGAAAACGTTTAGCCTCTATTGCCTTGAATGATGTTTATGGTAAAAAACAGGTTTGTAATGGACCAATGTATAAATCGATGGAAATCAAAGGGAATCAAATTATTCTCACTTTTGATAGCATCGGAAGTGGATTATCAACAACTGATAAAAATGTAAACCTAAAAGGTTTTGAAATCGCAGGTGTCGACAAAGTTTTTTATGCCGCGAAGGCTATTATCAAAAATAATAAAGTAATAGTTTCATGCGAAAAAGTATCAAATCCAGTTGCGGTTCATTACGGTTGGGCAGATGACGATACAGAAATCAATCTTTTCAATAAAGAAAAATTACCTGCATCTCCTTTCAGAACCGATGATTGGGAAATGATTACGGCAAATGAAATCTATAAAGTTAGTAAGTAATTATTGGGCGTGACCGCATTTACAAAAGGCGCTATTTATCATGCCGCTTATTGCGCGCCTTTCGTAGATTCGGTCGGGCTATCCGCACTATTTCGGTAGTTTGCTTTAAACGAAGTTTACTGAACACCTATGAAAATAAATGTTTTAGTGAAGTAATGCCTCACGCATGTGAAGTGCAAATAAGATCTTTCATATAAATAAGTAAAATTCATGAAATTAACCTTCTTAAAAAAACTACTTTTTGTTTTCATCTGCTCCTTTTTTGGCGGTCAAGTTGTTGCACAATCGAACCATGTTTTGTGGTACAACCAGCCAGCCGATTATTTTGAGGAAAGTCTAGTTTTAGGAAATGGAAAAATGGGAGCAACTGTCTTTGGCGGTGTCAATTCAGATAAAATTGAGTTGAATGACATTACGCTTTGGTCGGGAGAACCGGTAAATGCTACTATGAATCCAGAGGCTTACAAGAACTTACCTGCCATTCGCGAAGCATTGCAAAATGAAAACTACAAACTAGCTAATGAGTTGAATAAAAAAATTCAGGGCAAAAATTCCGAATCTTATGCGCCATTGGGTACGATGGAAATTAATAGTACTGACAAAGGAAAAACTTCAAATTATTATAGAGAGTTAGATGTTTCAAATGCTATATCCAAAGTTAGTTATGAAATTGACGGAGTGAAATTTACCCGTGAATATTTTGTTTCGGCACCAGATCAAATCATGGTCATCAAATTGACGAGTAGTAAGAAAGGCGCTTTAAGTTATGATGTCAATTCCAGTAGTTTATTGCGATTCAAAACAGAGGTAAAAGATAATTTGCTTTTAATGAATGGGGTTGCACCAATTCATGAAAACCCAGGTTATCAAGTTGTTCCTTCTTTTCTTTTGGAAAAAGACAGGGGAACACGATTCACCACTTTGATGAAAATCAAGAATACAGATGGTACAATTGTAAGTACAAACAATACCTTAGGATTAAAAAACGGGACAGAAGCCATAATTTACGTTTCAATAGCAACCAGTTTTAATGGTTTTGACAAAAATCCTGCAACCCAAGGACTAAACGATAAAGCAATTGCTTTAGAAAATTTAAACAAAGCATTCGCAAAATCATTCGATAAACTAAAACAATCCCATATTGCTGATTATCAAAAATTCTACAATCGGGTGAGTTTGGATTTAGGCAAAACGAGTGCTCCCAATTTACCAACTGATGAACGTTTGTTGCGCTATTCTGAGGGAAAAGAAGATAAAAATCTAGAGATTCTATATTTTAATTATGGACGCTATTTATTAATTAGCTCGTCAAGAACACTTGGAGTTCCTGCCAATTTGCAAGGACTCTGGAACCCATATTTAAACCCGCCTTGGAGTTGCAATTACACGATGAATATTAATTTGGAAGAGAATTATTGGCTTGCCGAAAACACCAATCTCTCCGAAATGCATCTTTCATTGTTGAGTTTTATAAAAAATCTTTCTGTAACCGGAAAAACAACAGCTCAGACTTTTTATGGAGTAAATGATGGCTGGGCTTCGGCGCACAATTCGGATATCTGGGCGATGACCAATCCAGTTGGACAATTTGGCAAGGAAGATCCAAGTTGGGCGTGTTGGCCGATATCGGGTGCTTGGTTAAGTACCCATATTTGGGAACATTATGTGTTTACGCAAGACAAAAATTATCTGAAAAAAGAAGGGTATCCTATTATGAAAGGAGCAGCTCAGTTCTTTTTGGGTTGGATGGTTACGGATAAAAACGGTAATTTAATTACGTCTCCATCAACATCACCAGAAAATAAATACATCGCTCCCGATGGTTTTATTGGTGCAACGATGTATGGCGGAACTGCTGATTTAGCTATGATTCGGGAATGTTTTGACAAAACGATTAGAGCTTCAAAAGTGTTAAATGTGGATGCCGAATTTAGAGCCAAACTAGAAACGGCACTTTCAAAATTCTGTCCGTATCAAGTTGGTAAAAAAGGAAACCTGCAAGAATGGTATTTTGATTGGAATGATGAAGACCCAAGACATCGTCATCAGTCTCAATTGTTTGGCCTTTTTCCGGGGAATCACATCACGCCTCTTAAAACACCAGAATTAGCTAATGCTGCTAAGAAAACACTGGAAATAAAAGGGGATGAAACCACAGGCTGGTCAAAAGGATGGCGTATTAATCTTTGGGCTAGACTTTGGGATGGTAATCGTGCTTATAAAATGTTTCGTGAACTGCTTCGTTATGTTGATCCAGATGGAAAGAAAACAGAGAAACCAAGAAGAGGAGGGGGAACTTATCCTAATTTATTCGATGCACACCCGCCGTTTCAAATAGACGGGAATTTTGGCGGAGCTGCTGCTGTTGCCGAGATGCTGGTTCAGTCTGATGAAAATGAAATTCGATTATTGCCCGCCTTGCCCGAAGCTTGGGAAAGTGGTTCTGTAAAAGGAATATGTGCCAGAGGGGGTTTTGAAATTTCGATGGAATGGAATGATAAAATACTAAAAAAAGTTTCAGTATTTTCTAATAAAGGTGGAAAAACAACGCTCATTAGCGGTGATAAAAAACAAGACATTACTTTAAAAAAAGGTCAGAAAACAGAAATTGTTTGGTAAAAAAATAGCGGTGCTTATTATAGAACCGCTATTTTTATTTAGGATCAGTTCCCTATGATTTGATCCATAACCCAGCTGGTATGGCTTGCTGTAAAGCCGCTGGATGGATGTTCAGAATTTCCTAAAAGATGTTCCCGAATTTGCTCTACATGATACAACTGAATGTTTTCGGGATGATCTATTTGGTGACTTGATTCGCCTTCTTCTGTTTTAAGAATTATGGGGGTATTTTCAAAAACTGAAAATTTGATTTTGCCTTTGCTTCCGTAAATTTCAACTACATCTTCCCGTTCAAAAGTGCCAAAATTCCAACTGCCACTACCAGTAATTCCAGATTCGTGGAGCCAATTGGCGACAGCTGCATCTTTGGAAGTGTATAACCCCTGTTGATTGAGGCTAATTCCGGAAACTTCTTTTATGGTTCCCAAATAATGTATGAACAGATCTAATCCGTGACTGGCCAAATCGTCAAAATAACCACCAGTTGCAATCGTTTTATCTGTTCTCCAGTTGTATTCTCTGGAATGGTCTTGGTCGCTTGTAGGTTTGCTCAAATGCCAGCTAATATGTCTGACTTCGCCAATGGTTTTTGAATCGATCCATTTCTTGATTTGCTCGAATCGTGGTAGTGTTCGTCTGTAATAGGCGACAAATAAAGGGATTTTTTTCGCTTCGAAAGCTTCAGTGATACTCAAACAATCTTGAAAATTGGGGGCCAAAGGTTTTTCTATGCAGCATGGTTTTCCTGCCTCAGCTACTTTTATTCCATAATATTTATGGGTATCTGGTGGTGTGGCAATATATACAGCATCAACTTCAGGGTCATTTATTAACGCATCTGCATTCGTGTAATATTTATTGATTCCGTGTCTTTTGGCATAATCCGCTGCTTTTTCAGCATCTCTACGCATTACTGCTTCAATAGTAAAACCGGCTGTTTTTTGATAGGCTGGACCACTTTTTAATTCAGTGACATTGCCGCAACCAATGATACCCCAACGGATTGTTTTTGTAATTTCACTCATGTTTTTTGTATTATTCACAACCATCAATACCACAACTGTTCTGGTCAGTGGTATTTTGGAGTTTTAATTTGGTTTTAAAATTTCCTTCTTCCCAAGTTTTTTCCAATGTTTTCAAAAATACATCAGTTGCTTGTGCTCCAGATACGGCATATTTATTATCAAATACAAAGAATGGAACACCAGTAACACCAATCGATTGGGCCTCTTGTTGGTCTTGTCTCACTTCATTGCCGTAAACGTCTGAATGTAATACGTTTTTAATCGCTTCTTTTTCTAATCCTACTTCGAGACCCAAAGATTCTAAAGTGTTCGTATCATTTACATCTTTACCATCAGTCAGATAGGCTTTGAATAAAAGTTCTTCTAATTCGTTTGACAAATTATGTTTTTTGGCCAAATGCAATAAGCGATGGGCATGCAATGAATTGGCAAGAATAGCTTTTTCAAAATGAAAATCCAAGCCAGACTTTTTCGCGTTTTCAGTCATATTGTCTATCATTGTTTGCGCCCAAGCGGTATCTTTTCTATATTTTTCTGCCAAATGATCAATGATACTTTCATTTGGTGTTGCTACAAAACTCGGATCCAATTGAAAACTTTTCCATTCAATAGCTACTGAATCTTTATTTTCAAAGAGCGAAAGAGCTTCTTCAATTCTTCTTTTTCCGATATAACAAAATGGGCACATTACATCTGACCAGATTTGAATTTTTAATTGATTTTCCATATTTAATTTTTTCTGCTTAGGCAAAGATTTTAAAATACAAAATTATGAAATTGGATATTGAAGCTTTTGCATTTAGCATTTTATTGTGAATTGACTAAGTGTGATACTAATCTGTTTTGCTTTTTTTAGCTGGAAATTGATAGTTGTATTGTTTCAAATTCAATTTTTTTTCATTTTTCATTTTGGGAGCTGTAGTAATAGCTAATGGTTCTGCTTCATTAGAGATTGCTCTGTTGGATAGATAGTTGATTAGATATTTTTTAAGTAATTGTATTTTGTCAACTTCAATGGAATAAATGGTTTTCTTTCCTACGTTTTTTACGTTTAATAATTCGGCTTTTTTTAATTCCAGCAAATGTTTTGATATTGTTGATTGTGCTAATGGAATTAATGATACAATTTCGCCACAAGTTCTATTGTTTTTTTTCCATAAAAGGGTCATAATTTGCATGCGGGTTGGATGCCCAAGTGCTTTGCAGATTTCAGCTATGGTATTTGTTTCTTTATCGAAATCGAAGTGTTTAGTAGTTCCCATATTTAGCCGTTTAATTCATATCGTAATGTAGCGATTATATTTAATATACAAGGTGTTGTGTAAGTGTTTTGTTGGATATTTTAAATACAATTTTTTTGTTAAAATTCAGGTATAATTACGTATAAGAGAAAATTTTTTAATTGATAGCTTTGAAAATGTCAAAAAAAACATAATATTTTAAAATGGTTCAATTGATTTTTTTTAAATCTTTTTATCTTTTTTTGATTCAAGTAATGTCCCAACATTTACCTTTTTTATTAATTTAAACTGCCATTTATGAAAAGTATTTTTAAAAGTCTTTTTAGTTTGCTGTTGTTTATTCCATTGACTCACGCTCAAAAAAATCAAATTAAAAGTGCGCAAAAGGAATTAAAAGCTGGAAATTTAGAACAAGTGATTGCAATTTTGTCTCCAGTCGAATATTTGATTAGTAACGCTTCGGACGAAGATAGAATTCATTTCTACTATATAAAAGGAACTGCTTTAGTAGATTTGGCCAACCAAAACATTAATACTTCCAAAAATCTTTCGCAAGCTGTTCTAGCATTTAATGATTTGATTGAAGTCGAGAAAGAATCAAACCAATATAAATATACTTCTGAGGCAATTGAATCACTTCATAAAATTAAAGAAGGACTTGTAAATAGTGCCAATGAGGATTTAGCAGTCGAAAATTTTACCGATTCTTCCGATAAATTTTATCAGGCATATTTAATAGATAAAAAAGATACGCTGCAGCTTTATAACGCAGCGGTCAGCTATAGAAGTGCTAACGAAAATGACTTGGCACTTAAATGTTACGAAGAATTAAAGAATATTAATTATTCAGGAAATATTGCTGTCTATATAGCTTACAGTAAAAGTAAATTGAAGGATGAGTATTTTGGGACTATAAAAGAAAGAAATGTTCAGATTCAAAACGGAACCCATTTCAGGCCAAGACAAGAATTTCAATCTAAAAAGGCCGAAATATATAAAAGTATTGCTATGATTTATGTACAAAGTGGCTACAAAGAAAAAGCTATGAAAGCAATCTCACAGGCTAGAAATCTAGACAGTCAAGATTTGTCATTAGCATTGGTTGAAGCCAACTTGTATTTGGAAACCAAAGATTATGATTATTTTGACAATTTAGTATCAGTTATTATAGAAGCAAATCCTAATAATGCAGAATTAGTGGCCAATTTTGGTTTGAATTGCCAAAATGAACAATATTATGAAGGTGCTGAATACTATTATAAAAAAGCCATTGAAATGAATCCTAAATATGCTGAAGCATATGTGAACCTTTCAGCATTATTGGTCGAGAAAAGTATTAAAATTGGAAATCAAATGAATGAATATTTAGGATCTTCCAATTCTGATAAAAAAGCTTTTAGTGAATTGAAAACAGAGAAAGAACAAATTATAAAAGATGTGTTTAAAAATCTGCAAAAAGTTGTTAGTATTGATCCTTTCAATAGTAGTGTAAAACAATTAACGAACAGTATGAATACGGCAAATATTAATAATTCATCTAGAGGTGCTTTAGCATCTGGTGAATAAATGATTTATAATATTGAAAAAAGGATATAATAGTCAACTATGTTGTATCAAAATAATAGCTGGAAACAGCTAGCAATACTATAATGTTAAGTTTTGAGTTGAATTAGATTAGGGTAAAAAACCATCAATTATTGCAATTGGTGGTTTTTTTATGGTAAATAAAAAAGTCACTAATATAATTTTATTAGTGACTTTAAATAGGATACTTTAATGGCTTAAGCTAATAGATCTAAAACTAGTGAAGGAAACAATCCTATAATGATATTTAGAAGAATAGCAACAACGGCAACTGCATAAATCAAGAATGGTTTTCCGGTACGAGTTTCGTTTGGTTCTTTGGTATACATTGCCAAAATCAATTTGAAATAGTAACCAACACTTATAATCGAGTTGATAACCGCAAATATAACCACGACTAAATAACCCGCTTGAATAGTTTGGCTAAACAAAACCAACTTGGCAAAGAAACCTGCAAATATTGGAATACCTGCCATAGAAAGCAATGAACCGGTTAAAATAGCAGCCAACAAAGGATTTGTTTTTCCCAAGCCGTGAAAGTTTACAACATCTTCGTTTTCTCTGTTTTTACACACGTATAAGATAACGCTGAAAGCAGCGATACCAGATAATGCATAGGCAGAAGTATAATACAATAAACTTCCTGCTGAAGTAGATAAACTTAGTAATGTCATCAACATAAATCCTGCATGCGAAATACCCGAAAAAGCAAGCATACGTTTCACATTGACTTGTCTTAAAGCCATGATATTACCAAAAGTCATCGAAGCGATTGATACGATTACTACAACAATTTGGAATGAGTAATTAATATCGGCATGCATGCTTGACAATAATTTATAAAGTGTTGCAATAGCAACAACTTTTGCCAAAGTACTCATTAAAGCAGTTGTCAAAGTTGGAGAACCTTCATAAACATCAGGAGCCCAAAAGTGAAAAGGAACTGCTGCGATTTTAAATAACATTCCTATAGTCACCAAAACAATTCCAATTGGAAACCAAATAGGAAGCTCAGCTGATTGGGACATATCGCTAATTTCAACGATGTCGAATGAGCCCATAGCTCCATAAATCATACAAATACCAAATAAAATAATTCCAGAAGCAAAAGATCCCATCAAGAAGTATTTCATACCAGCTTCATTACTTTTTACGTTTACTCTATTGCTTGCTGCAAGAACATACAGCGAGATGGATAATATTTCAATTCCTAAAAAGAACATAGCCAAATTTCCAAAAGAAACCATGGCAACAGCCCCAGATAATAAGAATATTTTAATGGCGATATAATCTGAAAGTTTACTTTGGTGATTATCATAGAAATTATGACCCAAAGCCACCAAAAATATAGTCAGTACGATAAACAAACTTGAAAAAGAAACTGAAAATTTACTTACTACAATCATATTGTTGTAGTAATTCGCAGGAGAATTAAATTCAGAAACGGTAAGTCCTAGAATGGCCAATAATCCAATAATTGATATTGGAATAATCGCTTTTCTAAAATCGAAGATTTCAAATATAAGGCATAAAACACCTAATCCTATTATAGCTATTAATGTTGTCATTTATATTATGCTTTTTTACTTAATTGTATTTATTAATAGTGTTTAAAATAGCCTCTAGACTTGGTGTTATCAAATCGTTGATTGGTTTTGGATATAATCCAAAGAAAAATAAAACTGCAATAATAATTATCATTGTCAAACCTTCAGAGAAAGTGACATAGGCAAAAACTTTAGTGTTAGTTTCTCCAAGCATTACATGTTGGAACATTTTCAACATATAATAAGCTCCCAAAATAATTGTTGTTCCCCCTAAAAGAGCAAACCAAATATTGATCTGAGAAAGACTGTATAATACTGTAAATTCTCCAATGAAGTTAAAAGTTGTTGGCAAAGCCACAGAAGCCAATACCAAAATTAAAAACATGGAAGTGAATTTTGGAGATTGAGAACGAATCCCACCCATCTCTGAGATTATTCTTGTTTCGTATCTTCTATAAATGATTTCGGCGGCAAAAAACAAACCAACTACCACAAAACCGTGAGCAATCATTTGTAAAACGGCTCCTCTAAAACCATCAAGGTTTAAAGCATAAGTTCCGGCAGCAATTAATCCAACGTGAGCAAGGGAAGAATAAGCCAATAGTTTTTTCAAATCTTTTTGTCTCAATGCAACTATTGAACCGTAAATAACACCGGCAATACCTACACCAATGAATATATACATGTATTCTTTGGCTGCTAACGGGGTCAAAGGTAATTGCCAACGGATAAGACTATACAATCCCATTTTTAACATAATACCCGATAAAAGCATAGTTCCAAGAGTTGGCGCTTTTTGGTAAACATTGGCCTGCCAGGTGTGGAAAGGAATTAAAGGAATCTTAATCGCATACGCCAAGAAGAATGCCGTAAAAATCCATTTTTGTTCATTTACTGTTAAGTCTAATTTATATAAATCCTCAATCAGGAAGCTTCCCGCTTTTTGATACATATAAACAAAAGCAACCAGCATGAATAATGAGCCAGCAAGAGTATAGATAAAGAATTTAACTACTGCTTTTTTACGTTCTTCAGCGTCTCCGTTACCCCAAATTAAAGCAATAAAGTAAATTGGGATTAATGATAATTCCCAAAAGATGTAATATAAAAGTCCATCGCTAGCCAAGAAAGTTCCTGTCATTGCAAACGACATAAACAGTATAAGGGAATAAATAGCTTTTGAATTTTTGAAATCATTGCCAAAAGAAGACAAGATTATAATTGAGGTCAAGACAGTGGTCAATAAAACCATGGCCAAAGACAAACCATCTGCTTTTAATGCAAATGAAACTTTAGGTGATGTAATCCATTGGCTGATATAGCTAATGTTTTCACCCAAATTAAAATGATTCAACAAAACAATAGAGCAACCCGCTGCAGCTAATCCAAAAAACAATGCCACTTTTGAAGCCAGTTTATCGCCAGCTAAATAAGTTACAAGTGCGCCAAATAAAAGGATGATTAATATTAGAGATACATTCATAGTATATAATTATTGAGCTAGAAATAAAAATGAAACAATGGCACACATGCCTAAAACAAAAGCAAATAAGTATAAACCAACACTTCCATTCTGTAATTTTTTACCTTGAAAACTAAGTTCATTGGTTACTTTTCCTAATCCAAAAACTAGAGAAGAAATGCCTGTTTCAACGTAGTCTCTAAAGAATTTTGATAAACTGTTTACTGGAGCTACAAACAATGAATCATATATTTCATCGACATAGTATTTATTGTAAAGTACTTTTGAGAATCCTGTTATTTCAGCATCCTCATTTGGAACTGTATTTTGTTTAATGTATTTGGCGTAAGCTATTCCAATTCCAACCAATCCACCAACAACAGCAATTGCCATTAAGATGTATTCAGTCGTTCCCAATCCATGCTCTTCTGATGCTGCTTTCGTAAAAAGTGGGGCTAAATATTCATTCAACCAACTATTACCCGGTAAACTAATCGCACCTCCAATAGTGGCCAAAATAGCCAAAACGATCAAAGGAAAAGTAATTAAAGCCGGACTTTCGTGTAAATGGTGTTTTTGTTCTTCAGTTCCTCTAAAATCATTGAAGAAAGTCAAGAACATCAATCGGAACATATAGAAAGCTGTCATTATAGAAGCAATAGAGCCAACAACCCAAAGAGGAATGTTGTGATGAAATGCCGTCATCAAGATTTCATCTTTAGAAAAGAAACCTGAGAACAAAGGAACTCCAGAAATGGCTAAAGATGAAATAAGCATCGTCCAAAAAGTAATTGGCATCGCTTTTTTCAATCCACCCATTTTGCGCATATCCTGTTCCCCATGTAAACCGTGAATTACTGATCCTGAGCCAAGGAATAGACAAGCTTTGAAGAAAGCGTGAGTGATTACGTGAAATATAGCCACTTCATATGCACCAAAACCTAAAGCCAAAAACATTAACCCTAATTGAGAAACAGTAGAGTAGGCAAGTACTTTTTTAATATCATTTTGAACTAGACCAATAGTTGCGGCAACAAATGAGGTTACGCCCCCAATTACTGCAATAATAGTCTGTATTTCTGGTGTTAAGTCGAATAAGAAATGCATTCTGGATACCATAAAAATACCCGCAGTAACCATTGTAGCGGCATGTATCAATGCCGAAACAGGCGTAGGTCCAGCCATTGCATCAGGCAGCCAAGTGTACAAAGGAATTTGTGCGGATTTACCGCAAGCTCCAATAAACAAAGCTAAAGCGGCAATGCTTAACCAAAGTGTATCAACATTATGAGCTCCGGCGATAGCGGTTTGCAATGATGCAAAATCCAATGTAGAAAATAAACCTCCTAAAATAAATATCCCAATTAACAATCCTAAATCCCCTATACGGTTCATGATAAAAGCTTTTTTGGCAGCATCATTGTAATCTTGGTTTTTATACCAAAATCCAATTAACAAGTATGAACAAAGTCCAACACCTTCCCAACCAATGAACATTACCAATAAGTTGCTTCCAACTACTAGGGTAATCATGAAGAAGATAAAAAGATTCAAATATGCAAAGAAAGAATGTATTTTTTCGTCATCATGCATATAGCTGATGGAGTATAAATGAATCAACGAACCAATTCCAGTTACAAACAATAACCATAAAACAGATAATTGATCCAGTAAAAAACCAAAACTAACATTGAAATTACTAATTTGAATCCAATCAAATAATTGAATTGTTATAGCTTGTTTGGTTTGATTGATTTGTAGAAAAAAGGAAACTGTTACAATAAAAGAAATCACTACCGAAAGTGTTCCGACGATTCCAGAAACAGATTTTCCTAAACTTTTCCCGAAGAAAACATTAATTAAAAATCCTAAAAAAGGAGTTAATAGTAAGACTAAAGCTAAATTGGTATCCATTGCCATTTATCCTTTTAAGTTTTTTAAATTATCGATGCTAATTGATCCAATATTTCTAAATATCGAAACTAATATGGCCAGTCCTACCGCAACTTCTGCCGCTGCTACTGCCATGGAGAAAAATACGAATACTTGTCCTTGTGCGTCTTGGTGGTAAGTTGAGAAAGCCACAAACAATAAGTTGACAGCATTCAACATAATTTCAATAGACATAAACACAATGATTGCATTTCGTCTGTATAAAACCCCAAAAATTCCAATACAAAAAAGTGTTACACACAGGAAGATATAGTTCTCTATACCAATTTGAGTTAAAATATTGTTCATTATTTTTCTAATTTTTCTTTTTTAGACAATAACACAGTTCCAATCATCGCTACCAATAACAGAATAGAAGCAAATTCAAAAGGCACCATATATTCGTTCAATAATGCTTTTCCGAGTACTTTTATTGATTGGTAATCCTCGCCTGTATAATCATATTCTACAATTGGTTTAGAATTGATAAAGATTTTGATCAAAACCAAACAAACCAAACAAAAGGAAACAATAGCACCCAATCGCGTAAATCTAGGCTTATGAACTTCATCAGCTTCATTAAGATTCATCAACATTATGGTAAACAGTAATAAAATCATAATTGCTCCAGAATAGACAATAATGTGTACAATGGCCAAAAACTGAGCGTTCAATAATAAATAATGTCCAGCTATAGAGAAAAAACAAATTACTAAGTAAATAGCACTATGTATTGGATTTCTGCTAAAAATAGTTAAAAATGCTGTTAGCAATGTGATTGCAGACAATACGCAAAATAGAATAAGTACTGTTGACATTAGTTAGCGTTTTTAAGTTGAGTATTTTTCATCGCCATTTCTAGTGGCATAACCAGTTTGTCTTTTCCAAAAATGAAATCTTCTCTATCGTAACTAGAAGGAACTAATTCTTTGGAGATAGTCAAGTAAATAGCATCTTTTGGACAGGCTTCTTCACAAAGTCCGCAAAAAATACATCTCAACATATTAATTTCATAGATCTCAGCATATTTTTCCTCTCTGTACAAATGCATTTCGTCTGCTTTGCGCTCACCCGCTTTCATTGTAATGGCCTCAGCAGGGCAAGACAAAGCACATAAACCACAAGCAGTACAGTTTTCTCTACCTTGTTCATCGCGTTTCAACATGTGCTGTCCACGGTACACAGGACTCATTTCACGAACTTGTTCAGGATATTGAATCGTTGCTTTTTTTCTGAATAAATGCTTCAGCGTAATGATCAAACCTTTTACAATCGCAATCAGATACATGCGTTCCAAAAAAGTCATCTCTTTATTGGAGACCATTTTTTTTCTTCCCGATAAGGATATAGTTTCTATTGACATTTTATATTTTTTATTTGTAGCTAATCCTGCTATCCGCTGTATCTTTTATTTTTTAAAGAAAAAAATAAAAGGATGCCGCTTCTATCAGGGCTAGTACCATTAACTAAGGGATTTGGTTTTATTAAAATCCGAAATAAACAGCGATTTCACTTCTCAAAAGCACAACTCCAGTTATCATAATATTGATAATAGCAAGCGGAATCAAAATTCTCCATCCCAAATGCATCAATTGATCATATCTAAATCTTGGTATTGTCCAACGAACCCACATAATAAAGAAAATGAACCCACATAGTTTAGTAAACAATACAGCCATTCCTATTACGTTGGCAACATTAACACCCCAGTGCTCGACTGCCCATCCCATTCCAGGATAATTGTATCCTCCAAAGAATAATACAGCCAAAATGGTTGAGGATATAAACATATTTGCATATTCAGCAAATAAATAAAAACCCATTTTCATGGAAGAATATTCGGTGTGATATCCACCAATTAATTCCGATTCACATTCTGCTAAATCGAAAGGCGTTCTGTTTAATTCAGCAAAAGAACAAATCAAGAAAATCAAAAAGGTTAGCGGCTGATATAGCACATTCCAGTGCCATTCCGATTGTTGCAGTGAAATTTCTTTTAAGCTTAAGGTTCCAGTCATCATAATCAATGCGATTATGGACAATCCCATCGCAACTTCATAAGAAACCATTTGCGAAGCAGCTCTAATAGAACTCATCAATGAGAATTTGTTGTTAGAAGCCCAACCCCCAATCATAATCCCATAAACTCCTAGAGAAACTACTCCAAAAATATACAAAATGGCAATGTTGATATCGGTAGCTTGCAATAATATATCTCTTCCAAACAAGTGTAATTTATCGCCCCAAGGAATAACGGCGCTGGTCATTAAAGCCGTACTCATCGCTATGGCAGGTCCTACTACGAATAAAAATTTATTGGGAGTGTTCGGAAAAAATTCTTCTTTCGAAAATAATTTTAAACCATCAGCAAGTGGTTGGAATAACCCTAATGGTCCTGCTCTGTTCGGTCCAATTCTGTCCTGAAGCCAAGCGGCTACTTTACGTTCTGCCCATGTAGAGTACATGGCCATCAACATAGTAAGGGCAAAAACCACTACTATAACAACACTTTTTTCTATAATAAATGTACTTTCCATTTCTTAAGATTTTTTAGTGTTAGTGTCCAATGGATTGGCAGCCATACTTATTTTTTTTCTGTCTTGGTCTCTACCCAAAAGGATGTTTTTCTCTGTAGCAATTTCTACTTTTTCCAATTTTTGAGTGTAATTATTTTGATTGATAACCGAATCTTTTTCAAATTTACGTGGTCCTTCAATTACCCAGTCAGCAACTTCTTTTTTATCAAAACGACAAGTATTGCAGATGAATTCTTCTACTTCGTGAAATTCATCTTTACGACCTGTAACACGCTGAATTTCGTTTCCGAACATCCAAACGGTTGTTTTTCCGCAACATCCTGGAGTTGTACATTCTCTATGCGCATTATAAGGCTTATTAAACCAAACTCTAGATTTGAATCTAAACGTTTTGTCAGTCAAAGCACCTACAGGGCATACATCAATCATGTTTCCAGAAAATTCATTGTCTATTGCTTTTGATATGTAAGTAGAGATGTTAGCATGATCACCACGATCTAATACTCCATGAACACGATCATCAGTCAATTGATCGGCAACTTGTACACATCTTTGACATAGAATGCAACGATTCATATGCAATTGAATGTGTGGACCAATGTCTTCCGGTTCAAAGGTTCTTTTTTCTTCAATAAAACGAGATTCAGATTTTCCGTGCTCAAAACTTAAGTTTTGCAAATCACATTCTCCAGCTTGGTCACAAATTGGACAATCAAGTGGGTGATTGATTAACAAAAATTCCGTTACTGCTTTTCTCGCCTCTTCTACTCTTGGAGATGCTTTACTGGCAATTTCCATTCCGTCCTGACAGCCTGTTACACAAGATGCCATTAATTTTGGCATTGGTCTTGGATCAGCATCACTTCCTTTGGTAACATCCACTAAACAACAACGGCATTTTCCACCGCTTCCTTTTAATTTAGAATAATAGCACATTGCTGGCGGAACAACTTCTCCACCTATCATGCGCGCAGCTTGCAAGATCGTTGTTCCTGCTTCTACTTCAATTTCTTGACCGTCTATGGTTACTTTCATTTATTTAGGTCTTAATGTCTAAAATTTAATGTTTAATGTCAAGTAGTAATTGACTTTCTAACTTTCGAACTTTTGACTTTTTAACTTTTCACTATATTATTACTTTAGAAACTAGGTGCTTTACTTTTTCAAAAGGTTCAGCAACAAAATGGTCTCTGTTTTTTATTTTTTCCGGGAAACGAATGTGGTATTCAAACTCATCCCTAAAGTGACGAATCGCTGCGGCTACTGGCCAAGCTGCTGCATCACCAAGGGGACAGATAGTGTTTCCTTCAATTTTGCTTTGAATACTCAATAACAAGTCGATATCTTCTTCGCGTCCGTGTCCGTTTTCAATTCTGTGTAATACTTTTTCCATCCAGCCTGTACCTTCTCTACAAGGAGTACATTGGCCACAGCTTTCATGGTGATAAAAACGAGAGAAATTCCAAGTATTACGAACAATGCAAGAAGTGTCATTATAAACGATAAATCCTCCTGAACCCAACATAGACCCAGTGGCAAAACCACCATCGCTTAAGGATTCGTAGGACATCAAACGATCTTCGCCTGCCGCAGTTTTGTAAATTAAATGTGCGGGTAAAACAGGAACGGAACTTCCTCCGGGAACAAAGGCTTTTAAAGGACGATCAGAACTCATTCCGCCAAGATATTCGTCAGAGTTCATGAATTCATAAACGCTTAGTCCCAATTCAATTTCATAAACGCCAGGGTTTTTGATATGCCCTGAAGCAGAGATTAATTTGGTTCCGGTAGATCTTCCGATACCAATTTTGGCATAATCCGCACCAGAATTGTTTACAATCCATGGTACAGAGGCAATAGTTTCTACGTTATTTACGACGGTTGGATTTGTCCAAAGCCCAGAAACGGCGGGGAATGGCGGTTTAATACGAGGATTACCTCTTTTTCCTTCCAATGATTCAATCAAAGCAGTTTCTTCACCACAGATGTAAGCTCCGGCACCACAATGAACATGTAATTCTAAATCATATCCAGAACCTAGTATGTTTTTTCCTAAAAACCCTGCTGCTTTTGCTTCGGCAATGGCTCTTTCCAATATTTTGAAAACCCACATGTATTCTCCACGAATGTAGATGTACGAGAGGTTGGCGCCCAATGCATAGCTGGAAGTAATCATTCCCTCAATCAATAAGTGAGGAATATATTCCATTAAATAACGGTCTTTGAAAGTTCCAGGTTCAGACTCATCGGCATTACAAACCAAATGTCTTGGTTTTCCTGATTTTTTATCAATAAAACTCCACTTCATTCCGGCAGGGAAACCAGCACCACCACGACCACGTAATCCAGAAGTTTTTACTTCTTCTACAACTTCGTCTGGAGTTAAGGTTTTTAAAGCTTTTTCTACCGAAGCATAACCACCATTTTGGCGATACACTTCATAGGTTTTAATCCCGGGAATATTGATTTTATCTAATAATATTTTTTGTGACATCTTATTTATCGTGTAATATTATTTTATTGTCTTTACAATCGGCAATTAACTGGTCGATTTTTTCTTTGTTCAAATGTTCTTTGTAAAAATCTCCCAACTGCATCATCGGAGCATAACCACAAGCACCTAAACATTCAACTCCTCTTACTTCAAAAAGACCGTCTGCTGTAGGTTCGCCAACTGGAACTCCTAATTTCTCACAGGTGTAATCCATCAAATCCTCAACTCCATTCAAACAACAAGGTGAAGTCTGGCAAAATTCAAACATGTATTTACCAATTGGCCTTTGGTTGTACATGGTATAAAAAGTTACTACTTCATACACTTCAATTGGCTTGATGTGTAAAATTTCGGCAACTTTATCTTGTAGCTCAGTGCTTAACCAATTGTTATGGGCATCTTGAACTTCATGTAAAACGGGAAGTAAAGCTGATTTTCTTTTATCTTCTGGATAATGACTAATTAATTCATTGATGCGGGACATCAATGCTTCAGTCATGTTTATTTCTTGTTTGTAATGTGTGTGTACCATAATTTATGCGTCTAATTCTCCAGCAATAACATTTAAACTTGATAAAATAACAATGGCATCAGATAACATTGAACCTTTGATCATGTCTGGATAAGCTTGATAATAAATAAAACAAGGTCTTCTGAAATGCAATCTATAAGGAGTTCTACTTCCATCTGTCACTAGATAAAATCCTAATTCTCCGTTTCCACCTTCTACAGGATGGTAAATTTCAGCAACCGGAACAGGAACTTCGCCCATTACAATTTTGAAATGGTATATTAAAGATTCCATATTGTGATAAACATCTTCTTTAGGAGGAAGGTAGTATTCTGGAACTTCGGCGTGGTATTCATTTCCTACCGGCATTTTGTCCAATGCTTGACGGATAATGCTTAAACTTTCCCAAACTTCTGCATTTCTCACACAAAAACGGTCGTAAGTATCACCCGATTTTCCAACTGGAACGATGAAGTCAAAGTCTTCATATGAACTGTACGGTTGTGCTACACGAACATCATAATCAACACCCGCTGCTCGTAGATTTGGGCCTGTAAATCCATAAGCCATGGCTTTTTCGGCAGATATTGCTCCTACATTTACCGTTCTATCAATAAATATTCTATTTCTTTCGAATAGGTTTTCAAATTCTTTCCAGGCAATAGGGAATTCTTTTAAAAAGACATCTAGTTTTCTGAAAGCTTCTGGAGACCAGTCTCTTTCAAAACCTCCAATTCTTCCCATATTGGTAGTAAGACGTGCTCCGCAAATTTCTTCATAGATTTCGTATACTTTTTCTCTAAATTGAAATACATATAGAAAACCAGTATAAGCTCCAGTATCCACTCCAAGAATTGAATTACAAATCAAGTGATCCGTAATACGTGCCAATTCCATTACAATAACTCTTAAATAATCAACTCTTTTGGGAACTTTGATGTCTAAAAGTTTTTCAAGTGTCATCCACCATCCCATATTGTTGATAGGAGAGGAGCAATAGTTCATTCTATCCGTAAGTGGAGTGATTTGATAAAAAGGACGATTTTCGGCAATTTTTTCGAAAGCTCTGTGAATATAACCAATTGTTGGTTCTGCTTCCAGAATTTTTTCACCATCCATCAAAAGGATATTTTGAAAAATACCGTGCGTAGCAGGATGTGTAGGACCTAAATTCAGAATTGAAAGCTCGCTTCCATCTTCATTGTGTCTCTCTTTGATTATTTTAGCATAGCGATGCTCTGGTGGTAATAATAGTTCTGACATTTATCTAATGTGAAAAATTATATTTATTTTTTAGCTATTGGTTGATTGTTGTTCTTCCAAAATACCTATCGTCTTTATCTGTTCTTCCGCTGTCTTCCATCGGAAACTCTTTACGCATAGGGAAAGAAATCATTTCGTCCATATTCAAAATGCGTTTCAACTGCGGATGTCCGATGAAATTGATTCCAAAAAAATCATAGGTTTCTCTTTCCATCCAATTTGCACATAAAAAAATATTTGAAATAGTTTTGATTTCCGGTTTTGACCCGTTAATGAAAGATTTGATTCGGATGCGTTTGTTTTCGTACCAATTGTGCAAATGATATACCACGGCAAATTGTTTGTTTTCTTCATTATCTGGGTAATGTACGCCACATAAATCAGTCAAAAAATGAAAACGCAAAGCAGGGTCATTTTTTAAAAAAAGGACAACAGCTGTAATGATGTCTGAATCTGCTTCTAATGAAAAAATGTCTCTATCTTGGTTGAATGCTAAAACCTTTGAACCAAAAGTTTCTATTAACTTCTCTTGAATTTCTGTTGTCTCTAAAGCCATTTTTCTTATTGAATGTTATAAGATGCCAATAATTCTTGGTACTCAGGTGAACTTCTTCTTCTTACAGATTCGCTACGTACTAGTTCTTGTAGTTTCATAACACCATCTACGATTTGTTCCGGACGTGGTGGGCAACCAGGAACGTAAACGTCAACTGGTATTACTTTGTCAATTCCTTGTAAAACGGAGTAAGTGTCGAAAACTCCTCCAGAAGAGGCACAAGCACCAACAGCAATTACCCATCTAGGTTCTGCCATTTGTTCGTAAACTTGACGTAAAATTGGAGCCATTTTTTTTGAGATTGTTCCCATAACCAATAGCATGTCTGCTTGACGTGGTGAAAAACTCACTCTTTCAGACCCAAAGCGGGCCAAATCATAATGCGAAGCCATTGTTGCCATAAATTCGATTCCGCAACAAGAGGTTGCAAAAGGTAAAGGCCAAAGCGAATTGGCACGCGCTAATCCAACAACATCATTAAGTTTTGTAGCAAAGAATCCTTCACCTACAACACCTTCCGGAGGGGCTACCATATTTATTTTTGAATCGCTCATTTTGTTTTTTTATTTTGAATGTTGAATTTTAAATTTTGAATGTTTTAATTAATTTATAATTCAACATTTATAATTTAAAATTATTTTATTCCCACTCTAAAGCTTTCTTTTTGATGATATAGAAAAAACCAACCAAAAGAAGCATCATAAAGATAATCATTTTTATCATTCCTTCAATGCCTAACTCTTTGAAATTCACTGCCCAAGGGTATAAAAATATTACTTCGACATCAAAAAGAACAAACAAAATGGCAACTAAGAAATATTTTACTGAAAACGGAATTCTTGCATTTCCAACTGATTCGATACCGCATTCGAAGTTTTTGTCTTTATTTTCCGATGATCTTTTTGGTCCAAGTTTGCCTGATATTATGATCATACTTACAACAAATCCTACAGCTAAAACAAGCTGCATAAAGACAGGAATATAGTTTATTTGTTCGGATTGCATAATTATTTATATTTTGCTTTGAAATGAGGCACAAAGATAGCTTTAGTGTTATTAAAACACAAGTTTTGCATCTAATTAAGTTAGAGTTCGCAGTAGATTAAATTCTAATTTTTATTGATTATAAATAAGGATTATTTTGACTGTATTTTTGGCGTATAGCCAAAAAAAAACGTTTCGAAATTAATCGAAACGTTTTTAGACGCTTTTGCAAAAAAGGGTTTACCTTTTTTTACTTAAAGAACTGCAACTTTAGCAGCAACTTTACCTTTTCTTCCTTCTTCTTCTTCATAGCTTACTCTGTCACCTTCGCGCAATTCTTCCGCGTTGATTCCTGATGCATGAACAAAAATGTCTTTTCCTGTTTCTTCGTCTGTAATGAATCCGTAACCTTTAGATTCATTGAAAAATTTAACTGTACCTGTACGCATTGTAATAGTAATAATAATTTATAATAGGCAAATGTAATCTTTAATATAATACGAAAATCATTCTCACAATATTTTTTTTCTAAAATTATTGATATTCAACGTTTTCAACTAATTTGTTAAATTTAATTTAATATGTAATTCCTTTAATTGTGATTCGTCAATAACAGACGGAGCGTCAATCATTACGTCTCTACCTGAGTTGTTTTTTGGGAAAGCAATAAAATCACGAATAGTTTCCTGTCCGCCTAAAATAGCGACTAAACGATCCAATCCAAAAGCCAAACCACCGTGTGGAGGTGCTCCAAATTGGAAGGCATCCATCAAGAAACCAAATTGAGCTTTCGCTTCTTCTTCTGTAAAGCCTAAATATTTAAACATTAATTGTTGTGTCGCCTTATCGTGAATACGAATAGAACCTCCACCAATTTCATTTCCGTTCAAAACCATATCATAGGCATTGGCACGGACTTTTCCGGGATTGGTTTCCAATAAGTGCATGTCTTCTGGTTTTGGAGAAGTAAATGGATGGTGCATTGCATGGTAGCGACCGCTTTCTTCATCAAATTCCAATAATGGGAAATCGACAACCCAAAGTGGTGCGAATTCGGCTGGATTTCTTAATCCCAAACGAGTGGCCAATTCCATACGCAAGGCACTTAGTTGTGCTCTTGTTTTATCGGCTGGTCCAGAAAGTACAAAAATCATATCACCAGGTTTTGCTCCTGTAGTTTTTGCCCAATTGGTCAAATCTTCCTGATCGTAGAATTTATCTACAGATGATTTGAAAGTTCCATCTTCATTGCATTTTGCATATACCATTCCGCTGGCGCCTACTTGTGGACGTTTTACCCAGTCAATCAAGGCATCAATTTCTTTGCGGGTGTAATTTCCTGCTCCTGGAACTGCAATTCCTACAACCAATTCGGCTGCGTTGAAAACTGGGAAATCTTTGTGTTTTGCATATTCGTTCAATTCACCAAATTCCATTCCGAAACGGATGTCCGGTTTGTCATTTCCGTATGTTTTCATGGCATGTTCGTAGGTCATTCTTGGAAATTTCTCTACTTCGATGCCTTTTATTTCTTTTAGCAAATGACGTGTCAAGCCTTCAAATACATTCAAAATATCTTCTTGCTCCACAAATGCCATTTCGCAGTCTATTTGTGTAAATTCAGGTTGTCTGTCTGCGCGCAAATCCTCGTCACGGAAACATTTCACGATTTGAAAATACTTGTCCATTCCGCCCACCATCAATAATTGCTTGAAAGTTTGTGGGGATTGTGGCAACGCATAGAATTGTCCTTCATTCATACGGGATGGAACGACAAAATCTCTTGCCCCTTCTGGAGTTGATTTGATTAAGTAAGGAGTTTCCACTTCACAGAAATCCAAGTCCGAAAGATATTTACGCACTTCCATTGCCACTTTGTGACGGAAAAGTAAACTGTTTTTTACCGGATTTCTTCGAATGTCCAAGTAGCGGTATTTCATTCGGATGTCTTCACCACCATCAGTTTCATCTTCGATAGTAAACGGAGGAGTCAATGCTGCGTTTAATATGTTTAGCTCAGTTACTAAAATTTCGATTTCACCGGTAGGAATGTTTTTGTTTTTGGCTTCACGCTCAATAACAGTTCCTTTTACCTGAATCACATATTCGCGGCCTAATGTTTTGGCAGCTTCAAAAACTTCTTTTATAGAACGGCTTTCGTCAAAAATCAATTGTGTAATTCCATAACGGTCGCGTAAATCTATCCAATTCATAAATCCTTTATCTCTAGATTTTTGAACCCAACCGGCAAGTGTAACTTCTGTATTGATATGTGAGGCGTTCAATTCGCCACAATTATGACTTCTGTACATGATATAAATTTTAGTTTTTGCTCTTTTTAGCGCGAGTGCAAATTTAGGATTAACTTATGAATTTTAGATTGCGAAAGTCGATTTTTTGCATTTTATCTTTTTTGGGGATAATTATAAAAATGAAAAAGGCCAATTTTTAGCCCCGATAGAAGCGAAAATCCTTGTGAGCCGGAGTTCGGCTCACAAGATTGAAGTGAATAGCGGGACTGATGCCGACTGAAAAAACCAAATCTTTCTGCTTCAAATTAATATTTGAACTCTGTTGGTTTTAGATTCGGTGTTCTTATTATTTTATAAAAATTGGTTTTTTGCTTAAAACAATTGCTTTTTGGAAAGAAATTTCCTTGTTTTTGATTTCCAATGTTAAGCTTTCGTCTGTGTTACGAAATTGTTACCAAAATGTTTTTTTAATGTAAATTTTGTTTCTAATTTTGATACATAAGATGTAAACAATTAAAAACTAACGATATGAAAAAGCTTGTAATTTTAGTAGCGGTATTATTCTCAGGGGTTATCTTTGCACAAGATGCGAAACCCGTTTTGGAGCCATTTGGCAAAAAAATCAAAGCAACCTATTTTTATGAAAATGGGCAAGTGCAACAAGAAGGCTATTTTGAAAATGGTAAATTGGAAGGAATCTGGGTTGCTTATAATGAATCCGGTGATAAAATTTCCTCAGGAGAATATGTTGCTGGCGTAAAAACAGGCAAATGGTTTTTCTGGTCTCAAATTGATGGAAAAAGTAGTCTTAGCGAAGTAGATTTCTCCAATAACAAAGTTGAAAAAGTTAAAAACTGGAGACAAGATGCTTTTGCAACTTCAAACGAGTAGCAATACATAGTTAATTTAAGAAAAGGAGAAAGTCACTATTGAATTTCTCCTTTTTTTATTGTTTTTCAGTGTTATAACTTTGTTAAGTTCAAATTTATTTAATTGAATTTATTGTACCTTTATTAAAGAAATTCAACGTATGGTTTAGAGTGAAGTAGAGAATCATTTTTTTTAAATATCTATTTGTCAGTGCTCTAAATTATAAAGTTTGCGTTTGCCAAGAAATCGGCTTTTATAGGTTACTGTATTAGCCGATTTTGACTGTTCCAGTGCTTTTAAGTTTTATCGAATTTAAAAAGCAATTGTATATAGCGCCCCCTTTCTGCATAAATCTCTTTCATTGCCTTTCAATTTGCCAAAGCGGAAGTAAAAGAGATTTTCTGTAATTATTTTACTCTAATTTTTTAATCTGATTAGTATGCCAAAGTATGTTATTGAAAGAGAAATTCCTAATGCAGGGAATTTAACGCCAGAACAATTAAAGGACATTTCGAATACGTCTTGCGATGTCTTGAGAAAAATGGGGCCAGAAATACAGTGGAAGCACAGTTATGTGACTGATGACAAAATTTATTGTGTTTATATTGCCCCAAATGCAGAAATGATTAAGGAACACGCCGAGAAAGGTGGGTTTCCAGCCAATAAAATAAGTCTTGTTTCGGAAATTATCGACCCGGTTACTGCGGAGTAGCAAGTTATGGCTTATTTTGGAAAAGGAGAGAATCATTTGATTTTCTCCTTTTTTATGTTTTTAATAAACGACTTAATTCGTAACCAATTGATTGTAGTCAAAAACTCCATCCCATATCTCGTCAATTCTTATCAGAGCCTTATCCAAAGGAATAACGGACCATCTGCCATTGATTTCCAATCCAAGTCCTGTGTTTTTTAATTTTTGCAAAGCATCTTTTACGTCAAAATCGAGATTGGTATTTTGCTTTGTTTTGAACCAAGATTCAATTTGATGATCCAGTTCTTCCTCCGTCAGAGGAGTTTCGCTTCTATTCAAAAAGGAGTAGGCCAAGATGGTTTCCTTAAGCACTTCTTCTTCCGAAGAGTTTAGCAAAGAATAAAACGCACCACTGTTATTACCCAGATTTTTAAAATAAAGACTGTCCGAAAGCATTTTCGAATACTTTATTTTCTTGTTCACAAAGTTGTTGTATTGTCGGAACAAGTACGCACCCAATATGCCAAGGGCAATCAAGCCTTGGTTTAAGGATGTTTTACTGTTCAACAAATCGATGGTTTCGCCAGATTGGTAGGCCGCCTGCATTTTAATCAGTGCCGGGATTACTTTGGCACTCAATAGCGAAATACCCCCCACAAGTCCTGGAACCCATAATAATAGTTTGTCGGTTGTGGACATCATCGGGACGGCGTTCGGGAAAATCGTTTCTAAGTCGTTTTTGGGAACGCGTTTGAAGATTTTCAGCACGACCGAGCCAGGGTCAATTGGCATTTTGTCCAAACGTTTTTTCTTTTTCTTATAATAATCCCCATCGTGATATTTGAGGTAAATCATCACACGATCATAGTATTCGATTTCGATTTCTTTCTTCCAAAAAAAGAATTTGGAGACTTTTTCTTTTGCTGTATGGTGACCACGAACAAATAGTCCATATTCTTTATAGGCATGCAAGTCAATGGCAAGTTTTAAGCCTATTAAATCCGAATCTTGGAAAGCATAATCCAAAGTTTCCTGATCCACCCTTTTATAATTACCCCGATCGAGTACCTTAAACAATGTTTCTTTGAAAAAGGCAAAGTCACTTTTACCCCTAAATGCTTCTCGTTCTTTTGGATGCATATCTGGATCGAAAAAGGCGTAATTCTGTTTCAAATTACGGATTAGGTTAAATGCCTCGTAATGGTAATAATGTTCAATGATATCGAAAAGTTTTTTGAAATCCTCAACCTGTTTTTCGTCTCCTGCATATTCCGCCAGCTGTTCTTCGAGTAAGAATTCCTTATCAAATGGGATATAATGTTCTCTTTTCATATTGAATTCGGGGCCTTTAACTTTATTGGATTGTTCCTTTTATAAGTTCGGCAAAGGTAAAACACAAAACCTGAAAATTACAAATAATTATAAGGAGCGAAACGTTAGGCTTTATCGGGACATATGAATTCCTGCTGTTCCTGTAAAAAAAACCAAAAAACCACCTAAAACAATTTTCAGGTGGTTTTTTATAAAGCTTAAAAATCTATATTTCGGTAGCTTAGGATTTTCTTCTATCCCTTAACCAATATTTCATTCTTTTCACCAAATAGAACATTACAGGAACCATTACCAAAGTTAATACCGTTGCGTAAGTCAATCCAAAAATGATTGTCCATGCCAATGGTCCCCAGAAAACGACGTTGTCTCCTCCCATGAAAATGTGCGGATTTAAGTCGGTTATTAATGAGAAGAAGTCAAAATTCAGTCCAATGGCTAGTGGAATCAATCCCAATACAGCGGTCAGAGCGGTTAGCAATACCGGACGCAACCTTGATTTACCGGATTCGATGATTACTTCCTTAATTTCTTCTATGGTCAGGTCGTCGTGGCTTTCGAGATGGTTGTCGGCTACTTTTTTGTCCAATAATAAAACAAAGAAATCCATTAATACGATTCCGTTCTTCACCACAATACCCGCCAGTGAAATGATTCCCATCATAGTCATCAGGATAACGAAATCCATATTGGCAATCACATAACCGTAAAACACTCCGCTGAAACTGAGTAGTACCGTAAATAGGATAACCATTGTTTTGGAAACCGAATTAAACTGCAACACGATGATAATGGTGATTCCGGACAAAGCCAAAAACAGTGCATAGAAGAGGAAACTTTGGTTTTTGCCTTGTTCTTCTTGTACTCCCGAGAAGGAATAGGTAACCGTTTTTGGTAATTGATAGCCTTTTAAATCGGCTGCAATTTGTTTGGTAATTTCATCGGCATTGTAACCAGTCAAAACATTGGAATAAACCGTCATAATACGTTTTTGGTTTTTCCTTTTGATTTGGTTATAAGTGGTCGTTTTCTCTGTTTCGGAAACGGCAGAAATAGGCACTTGCATCATTTGCCCATTGTTCTGGTTACGGAATGTCAAGGACTGATTGAACAATATGTTTTCGTTTTTGCGTTGGTCATCCTGCATACGCATGGTGATGTTGTAATCGTCATCACCTTCTTTGTAGGTCGAGATTTCCTGCCCATATACGGAACGACGTAAATTGAATCCCAATTGTCCAGTTGAAACACCCAAGCTTCCTGCACTTACACGATCCACTTTTACCTCAAGTTCCGGACTTTCTTTGTTGACATCAATGCTCAAACGTTCTATTCCAGGAATGTTTTTGGAATTGATAAAGGCAATCATTTTGTCAGCTTCTTTCAGCATTTCGTCATAATCAATCCCTGTCAGCTCAATACTGATTGGATAACCGGCCGGTGGCCCATTGGCATCTTTTTCGACCGTTACGGTAGCTCCGGCAATTCCTTTTACTTTACCTCTGATTTCTTCCAGAATATCGGCGGTATTGATTCCCCTTCTGAATTTAAACTCGGAGAAATTCACCGTCACTTTTCCTTTGAAAGGAGTTTCGGAAGCCGATCCTGCATCTACGTTTGGATTACCGGCACCAACACCTACTTGAGACACGATAGATTCGGCTAAGAAGTTTTTATGAGTTTTTGGATCTATGTATTTGTTTAAAATAGAAATAACCTGTTTCTCCACAAATAGAGTGGCCTTATTGGTTTTAGTAATATCGGTTCCTTGCGGGTATTCGATGTAGGCGATTACCTGATTCGGGATGTTATCCGGGAAGAACAATACTTTTCTAGGAAATATTCCCAAAAGGATGAAAGAGAAAAATAGCATTCCTATAATTCCGATTAGGGCATACCAAGCTCTTCTTCTGGTTAGAATCTTTGCCAAAAATGTTTTGTATTTATCTTCCATTCTAGGGAAAAAACTGTGTTGGAAATCTTGCGTCCATTGGTACAATCTTAATTTGTACAACCACATAAATACAAAAGAGAGTATTGCCAAATGCCCAATGGCTCTTGCTAATTTAGAATCATAAATATTCCCCAGAAGAACAAAAATAACCGCTATAATCGTAAAAATGATAGAGTATATTTTTGCTGATTTTTTGGTCACATTTTTGTCTTCAATTTCCATCGACCCACCCGTCATAGCTGCATTGACAACCATTGCAACAAATAGCGAAGCCGATAGTGTAACAGTTAATGTCATTGGGAAATACTTCATAAATTTACCCATTGTTCCAGGCCACAGTGCGAAAGGTAAAAATGCCATTAACGTAGTTGCCGTTGAAGCGATAACGGGCCAGGCGATTTCACCAATACCTATTTTTGAAGCCTGAATACGAGGCATTCCTTTTTTCATATTGGCAAATACGTTGTCCACCACCACAATACCATCGTCCACCAACATTCCCAGTCCCATAACCAATCCGAAAAGTACCATAGTATTCAAGGTCAGCCCAAATGCCGATAGTATACTAAACGCCATTAACATGGATAATGGAATGGCAGCTCCCACAAACAAAGAGTTTCGGAGCCCCATAGTAAACATCAACACAATCATTACCAACACAATTCCGAAGATGATGTGGTTTGACAATTCGTCCACTTGGTGTTCAACACGTGAAGATTGGTCGTTTGTTAATTCAATTTTTAAATTGGACGGCAAATACGATGCTTGAGCTTCCTTAATTTTTTCCTTAACCTGTTCAATAGCCGAAATCATATTTTGATTCGAACGTTTCTTTACGTTCAACATCACGACTTCATTTCCTTTCTCACGGGCATAGGTCGTTTTCTCTTTTTCTTTAAACTTTACAACAGCAATGTCTTTCAGGTAAACAGTTCCCCCATTGTGTTTTACAATGATGTTTTCCAGTTCTTTCGGGTCTTTGATTTCACCCACAATTCGGATATTGTTTCGGGAGCCTTGTGAAATTAGATTCCCTCCAGAAAGCGTCATATTTTCATATTTGACAGCATTTTGAATGTCATCGAAAGAGACTTGGGCAGCCGTCATTTTGAAAATATCAACGGCAATCTCCACTTCTTTATCATCCACACCCAGAATGTCTACTTTTTTTACTTCAGGAATTTCCTCAATATCGTCTTGAAGCAACTCTCCGTATTTTTTAAGTTGTTGGGTCGTGTAGTTTCCTTGCAGATTGATGTTCAGAATTGGCACTTCTTCCGAAATGTTCAATTCAAATACACTTGGTTCCACTTTACTACCATTGTCAAGGTTTGGCCAATCGGTATCTGCTTTTACGATATCTACTTTGTCCTTAATTTTGGTTTTGGCATCCAAGATGGTAACTTTATCTTCAAACTCGACGATAATCATTCCATAATCTTGGAAAGAGCTAGACGTAATTTTATCTACTCCACTAATGTTCTTGATTTCCTTTTCAAGAGGTTTGATGATTAACTTCTCTACATCCTCGGCTGAGTTCCCCGGGAAAACAGATGAAATGTAAACTTTGTTTTCTATGATTTCCGGAAAATCCTCGCGAGGCATCGTAACATAGGCAATGACTCCTGTAATTACAATCAATAAAGTCAAGATGTATACCGTAACACGATTTTCGACAGCCCAACTGGATATTCCGAATTCTTTACTTTGATGTGACATATATTTTAAAGTTTAGGAGGGTTATTGAGGGTTATTAGTTTATAAAAAGTTTAGGAGGTTTAGAAAAAGTTTAGGGGGTTTAGTGTTGTTTAGATGGTTTTGAGGTCTCTTTACTAACCCTTCTAAACTCATCATCTTTCTAAACTCATTACCCTTCCTAAACTTTTTCTAACCCTTTCAATTGTGATTTATGAAGTGAATCTAACATAAATGTTATTTCCTCAATTTCGTTTCTTATGCTTAAGTAATTTTTTTCTGAAACATATTCTAAGTCCAATGAAATTATTAATTGGTTTATTAATTCTAGTGCCGATGAATAGGCAATTTCAGTAAATCTTGCTTTGTCTTTTGCCATATGTCTTCCTGAACCCTCAGCCACATTAGAGGCTATTGAAATACTACATCTACGCATTTGACTTATCATTCCGAAGATTTCATCTTTAGGAAAATCTTTTGTGACTTTATTTATGATTACGGCTAGATTTCGTGATTTTTGCCAAACAATTAATTTTTCAAAAGAATATGTTTTCATTGAGAAAAGGTTATGAGGGTTAGAATAGGTTAGAAGGTTTAGAAAAAGATTAGAGAGTTTATAAGGTTTAGTGAATTTATAGGTTCCGTTTCTAAACCTTTCTAAGCCTCATCCCCCTCCCTAAACTTTTTTTAAAAATTCAATTTCATCCCGTCCGAAATGGTGTTCATACCCTCGGTAACAATTATGGCATCAGAATCTAATCCGCTTAATATCTCGGTTACATTGTCTGAGGACTGTCCTGTTGTAACCATCACTTTTTTTGCAATACCCGTTTTTCCGGTAGAGTTGGCCACAGTATATACAAAACTGTTTTTCTTGGAATCCTGTTGAATCACATTAGTTGGAACAACTATTGCATTTTTGCTCACATAATCAATCACTTTCAGTTTGGCTACCTGGTTAGGGCGTAATAAATTTTCAGGATTGGGAACGCTGACTTCTATTCCAAAACTTCTATTGTTTGGATTGATAAAATTACCTATTTGACGAACTTTTCCTTTGTAGGTTTTGCCCAATGATGATAAGTATACATCTACTTCAGTACCAACTTTTAGTTTTCCGATATAGCTTTCCGGAATCGAAGTAGAAACATACATGTTACCTAAATTCACAATTCGCATTAATCCTTGAGCACTGGCGGCTACTACTTCTCCTTTTTCCACAAAAACTTCGTCAATAGTTCCTGAAAACGGTGCTCTGATTACTGTTTTTGCGATCTGTGCTTTAATTTGAGCCACTCCTTTTTGCGCCGAAATCATTTGTGCTTGTGCCTGAAGGTATTGAATTTCAGAACCAATTTTTTGACTCCATAGATTTTTTTGACGTTCAAAAGTAGTTTTGGCAAGCGCATATTGGTTTTCGGCGCTGGCTAATTGTTGACTCATTCCGCCATCATCGGTACGGCCCAAAACTTGTCCTTTGCTTACTTTTTGTCCTGCTTTTACATTCAATTCCACTAAGTTTCCTGGAAATTCAGGCTGAATTAATACATTTTCATTGGTGTTAATACTTCCCTGGATCTCAAGATAGTGGTTGAATGTGGTGTCTTTCAATTTCACGGCGGAAACCAATGCCACTACTTCTTTGTTTACGTCCAAGGTAGCCAATGCTTCATCGATTTGTTCAAGCTGCAATTGTAGTTCGGCTTTTTTTGCAGTGATTGCTTTTACGTCTTTGGATGCAATAATGTCGTCGACTGATTGTTTTTTTTCAGATGAATTACAGGCAATCAATACAATTGAAAGTGTGGTTAGGATTAGTATCTTTTTCATATATGTAGAATTTATTTGTTAGAGGTCATATAAGTTATCGCCTTTTGTTTATTGGTGTTTGTTTGCAACAAACTGTTTGTTAGTGGCGATTTCATAAGTTTATATTCAATGGGAGTTCATTATTTAGTGGTGATTTTTTCTAAACTGGCTTTTTTGTTGATGATGTTAACCATGGTTTGCAGGTATTTTTGTTGAGCACTGTACAATTGACGTTGTGCATCGTTAAAATCAAAACTGGTCGAAAGCCCTTCAGTGAATTTGATTTGTTGTTTTTTCTCAATTCTTTCTGCCAGATTCAAATTGCTTTTTGCTGTTTCATAATCGGCGATGCTGTATTCGTATTCGCTTTTTGCGGTAGCATATTGCAATTTCAATTTTTGTTCTGTTTCGCTTAAAACTGTTTTTGCTTGGTCCAAAGCAATTTTTGCTTGTTGTGTTCTGGAACTTCTGGCTAAACTGCTGAAAATGGGAACATTTAAACTTACTCCAATATTCGAATAATTAAACCAGTTTTGATTTTGTGTAAAAAATTGGAATTCATCTTTAAAAGCGGTGTATCCAAAATTAAATTTTGCATCCAATGAAGGCAGGGCTTTGCTTCTTTGAAGTTTATATTCTAATGATCTTTGCTCTTCAAAATTGGTGGCTATTCTATAATCGATGTTGCTGTTTACATCAAACTCTGTATTTGAAAAAGAAATATCCATATTTTGAATGGTAAGAACATCCAATTTGTCGGTCAATGTGATTTGGTCATTAATATCGATACCCAAATTAATTTTCAACATTTTATAGGAGATATCCAGTAAACGTTTATTGTAGTTTAAGGTACTTTCCAATGATGACAATGTGATTTGCAGTTGCTCAACGCTTTCTTCTTCGATTAAACCATTTTTGTAAATTTCTTTGGTATCGTTTAGTGTTTTTTGTAAGGAAGCAATGTTTTTTTCTAGGATTGCAATATTTTCTTTGGCCAATAAGACATTGCCGTACGAGTTAATTACCATCTCTTTGATGTCAATATCGGATCTTCTTTTTGCGTTTTCATAATAGGCCAAATAGGTTTTGGAAGCCTGAAGTGCCACTATATAAGAACCGTCAAAAATAAGCTGGCTCAATGTGGAACGGGCGACCATATTGTATTTGGTTCCAAAAGCTACTTCGGCATAAGTTCCGGGTTCTCCACCAAAGAATTCTGCCGGAACAACCGATTTTTGCAGTACAAAGTTATCTGTAAAATCTACTCCTGCATTAAGTTGTGGCAACCCTATCGCGGTTGTTTCCCATTTTTTTTCTTTGGCCGCTTCTATATCACGGCCTGAATTGATAGCCGAGTAATTATTTTCAAGAGCATGATCTATGGCTTGCTGTAATGAAAAGGAGTAACTCTTAGTCGAATCCTGAGCATTGACGCTCAAAGCCAAAAGGGTAAGGGTTAGAATGAATATATTCTTCATTATATATTGGTTTTAAGTAATTGTTTTTCAAGTTCAGCTATTCCTTTCGCTGTTGCCATTGCTCTGGTGTGGTATTCCAATGCCTGTAATTCCAGTTTTGTGGATTCTTTTTCGGAGCTGGTATTGCCCTTGATGCTAAAAATTAGCGAATAGTAGAATTTTACATAGACATCTACATCCAGGTCATTTCTATATAATTCCTGCTGAATCCCTTTTTCGATATTTTGTTTGAAACACATAGTGCATTCGTCCAATTCTCGATCCATTACTTTTCGGTAAATCTCCGGATAGTGCTTTTTTAATTGATATAAAGGTGAGGTATCTGCTACCTGAAACATTTCTTTGAACATTTTCCGAATTTCGAAATTCTCCTCAATCGCATTATGGTCTTTGGCAACAATAGTATTTATAACTTCATGAACAGTTTTGTGTACCAATTCCGTGCTTTCTTCAATCAGTATTTCCTTGTTGCAAAAATATTTATAAATCGTTTTTTTGGAAATGCACATTTCACAGGCAATATCATCCATAGTGACGCTTTTAAAACCAAGTTTTAAAAATAAATCACTTGCTTTGGATACGATTTTATCTTTCATTATATGTTGTAGGTTATTGTTGGTTAGTTGGTTCCGGTCAATTTATTAAAGAAATGTTTTTTTGTAATAATTTTGTAATGCAAATATAACAAGGAAACGTTAAAAACAAAATAAGTTTCCACTGCTTTGTTTTGATTTGTCTAAAAATTAAGCAATTAGCTTTTTGTTACTACAATATATCGGTCTATTTGTAACTATAATTTCCTAAATTTGAAAGGCAATATAATTACCCCTTTTTTCAGACCAAGTTGCCCAACTTAGGGTGAATAGGAGCGATTTTATCAGACTTATAAACGAGCTGGTGTTCCTTGTAAGACGTTCGCAAATAAGTAACAACTAATGTCAATTAGAGATACGATATGAGAAAAATAATTGCAGCTATCAATATGACACTTGACGGGTTTTGTGATCATATGGCAGGACTGCCCGATGAAGAAATACATGACCATTATACGGAACTATTAAAAGAAGGAGATGCAATTCTATACGGCAGAATAACCTATCAACTTATGCAATATTGGCAAACTTTGATTAAAAATCCTTCAGGGGAAAAATCAATGGACGACTTTGCTATGGCTATTGACAAAATTCCAAAAATAGTCTTTTCACATACGCTGAAGAATACTGATTGGGACAGCGCTAAATTGTCAAATCAAACAATTGAAGAAGAAGTTTTGGAACTCAAACAACAATCGGGTGGAGCCATTTTAGTGGGCAGCCGGAGTTTAATTATACAGCTAATGAAACATAATTTGATCGATGAATATCAATTTTGTGTTTATCCTGTGATAGCGGGAGCAGGTTTGCCGTTATTTGAAAATATAAACGAAAGGGCTATTCTTAAACTCATAAAGACTAAAACTTTTGGCGGTGGTGCAGTAATCCTTTACTACGAACTTAAAAAAGAATAAAAAAACGAATCGCTACTGTTTAAATTTGGTTAGGACAGCAATAAATGTGCAGCTTTCATGATTGTCACATTCGCATATATTGACATTGTATTTACTTTTTTAAAACTCAAATTATAGGAATCATGAGAAAAATAATTGTTTTGTCCTTTATTTCATTAGATGGAGTAATGCAAGCACCCGGTGGTCCCGAGGAAGATCCATCAGAAGGTTTCAAATATGGCGGATGGAGCGCACCGTTCGACGATGAAGTTGGTGGCAGAGTAGTGCAAAAAGAACTGGAACAACCTTCGGATTATCTTTTGGGCAGGAAGACATTTGAGATTTGGGAATCCTTCTGGCCGGAACATGCCGATATTTGGCCTGGTATTAATGATGGTAAAAAATACGTTATGTCTAATACCATAAATAAATCAGGCTGGAAAAATACTGCATTTATCGAAAGTTTGGAAGATATAAAAAAGCTCAAAAATTCGGATGGTTTTGATATTCAAGTCTGGGGCAGCAGTAAACTAGTTAAGCTGTTACTTAAGAATGATTTAGTGGACGAACTTAGTCTCAAAATTCACCCGTTGATTCTTGGTAAAGGGAAAAAATTGTTTGATGAGGGATCGATTCCTGCAACTTATACTTTAACGGAGAGTTTGGTCACACCATCCGGAGTGATTATTGCCAAATATAAACGTGCGGGAGAAGTCGAGACCGGTACGATGGGTGCTTAAGAAGAAATATGATTTAAAAGAGCTGTTTATAACAACCCAAAAAATAAAAATTAATAAGATGGCAACAACAGAATTATTTATAAAAATGACATTCGACAGATGGAATGGATCCATTACAAATTTGAATGCAATTCTCAATAGCTTAACTGACGAAACTTTGCAAAAGGAAATTGCACCGGGCAAAAACAGAGGGATTTATTTACTGGGACATTTAATAGCAGTGCACGACGAAATGCTGAAACTATTGGATTTGGGCGAAAAACTTTATCCCGAATTGTATGAGCCGTTTATTAAATCGCCTGACAAAACAGTAACGCAAATTCCAACGGCAGCAGAATTGAGAAGTTTTTGGACCAAACAATGTGAAGTGTTAAAACAAAAATTTGACAGTTTGAAACCCGAAGATTGGTTTGAAAAACACACCGCAGTATCTGCCGAAGATTTTGCTAATGAACCCCATCGCAATAAGTTAAACATCATCATCACAAGAACCTCCCATTTGCAATACCATTCCGGTCAGTTAGTATTACTTAAATAAATTTTTAAAATAAATAAAAATGGAGACAACAAATTTTACAACAACGATAGTTGTGGATAATTCTGCAAGTGAAGTATTCAATGCCATTAACAATGTTAGGGCTTGGTGGCAAGGGGAAATAGAAGGCAATACCAATAAATTGAATGACGAATTTATCTATCGGATGGGAGAAATTCATTATTCAAAACAGAAAATAACAGAGTTTATTCCAAATGAAAAAATAGTTTGGCTTGTAACCGACAGCAAATTAAATCCATTAAAATTTAAAGACGAAAGCGAATGGACAGGTACGAAAATCATATTTGAAATAACTGAAAAAAATAATAAAACACAAGTCCGTTTTACTCACGTTGGTCTGGTTCCTGCATTTGAATGTTACGGAGACTGTTCGTGGGCTTGGGGACAACTTATTGAAGAAAGTTTGTTTAGCCTAATTACGACTGGGAAAGGGGTGAATGTTTTTGGATGAGTCATGAGACTTTGAAGAGCTGGCAACTAGTATTACTTAAATAAATTTTAAAAAATAGAAATTATGGCACTTATCAATCCTCACATTAACTTCAACGGAAATGCCGAAGAAGCATTCAATTTTTACAAATCAGTATTTGGTGGCGAGTTCGAAAGAATTGTTCGTTTCAAAGACATATCAAACGCTGAATATCCGGTACCCGAAAAGGAAGCCAATAAAATAATGCACATTGCCTTATCTATTGGCCCAAATTTTTTGATGGGCAATGACGTTCCCGAAATTATGGGTAAAGTAAATGAAAATGAAAACAGATCTAAAATATGTATTATGCCAGCAAGTCGTGATGAAGCCGACAAGCTGTTTAACGGACTTTCGGCAGGTGGAAATGTTGAATACCCTATAGGCGACAGCCCTTGGGGTTCTTATTTTGGGATGTTTCGAGACAAATACGGCATTGAATGGATGATCGATTGTGTCGCAAAAGTATAATCAACGACAACGAACAAACGAAGCAAACTCCGCATTGCATTGGACTTAGTTTGTGGAAATACGAGCGGAGATTGTCAATTTAGAAGTACTAAAAAATGATACATATGAAGAAATATTTATTACTACTAATGCTATTTGCATTTTCATACAGTTATTCGCAAGATTGGAAACTAGTTTTTGAGCTGAAAAATGGGACATATTATTATAAAGCAAATACTAAAAATACAGCTTGGGTAAAATTGGTTTCTGATAAAACAGAGTACTTTCCAGATAAAATGTCGAAAAAAACAATAATTGTTGATGGATACAAATTAATGCTTTGGAAATTTGATTGTAGTTCTAGACAAACCGGTATAATTCAAGTAATTACTTATTCACAAGACGGTGAAATATTAGAAACCTATCGTGAAAATGAAATTCTGGTAGAAATGAATTATGTTACTCCTGATACTGTCGGTGAAGGTTTATTAGAAATTTTTTGTAGTCTAAACTAAAACACTTTTACTAACATCCTATCGTGCGGAGAAAGGCAAGATAGTGCGCTGCCTTTGTGAATGTATTTCCTTTAGTCCTAGATCTAACTCTTTACATCTGTAATAAAAAAAACGCACTGTTAGTACAGTGCGTTTCCTTTTCTCAAAATGCCAATTTAAACTGTAGGCTCAGTTGCAGTCTCTGTAATTTCGCCACTCACCGTATTGTAAATAACATAATCATTGTATTTGGCAACATCGCTGGTTTCCCAAATACTAAGACCAGTTGTGGTATATTGAATCAAAGTTTTGTAGATCGTATTACCCGCTTCTACGCGGTCTTCTTGTATAATATCACGCTCTCCAATTTTTATCTTCAGGTCAATAATCAAGAATTCAAACTCATTGCAAAGCGTAGTGATTGCGGTAAGCATGGCTGCTGTTAGTCCGTTTGGGGTAAGGTCTGTCAAAAATTCGGTACCCACGCGAACGACTCTTTTTCCGGTAATAAGCAAATCCGAATCCGATTGTTGCGAAAGTGCATCCGTTCCAAACTTTTTATATTTAGCGCTACTGGTACCATATTTTAGCTCGGCACGCGCCATGACAGCTCGTATCGCCACTCGCAATTGGTCGGCTTTTGCATCTTTGGCTGCGGTAACTCCTGTTTGATTGCTTACCGCTTCGACATCGGTGATGGTGTTTGCAAAAGCATTAATCGCTGTTTCCAGACTGGTTACTTGAGGAGCTGTAACACCAAAAGGGGTAAAAGCAGCGGCATCCCTGCGCATAAAAGCAATTTTTTCTTTCCCTTTGGTCACTAATGTCGCATCCGAAAAGTTGTATAATCTAATTACTGGTGGTTTTTTCATAATTATTATTTTAAATTTATTAGTTAATACTTACAAATATATCAAAATAACAATATGGACTACATTTACATATAAAAAAAACACTACTTTATTATAGGTCTAAGTGCTCAGTTGTAGTTATCAAGCTTTCCGATGACTGTAAAAACCCATCCGAAGCAGCTAATTACCTGTCCGAAGATTGCAAATTGCATTCAGAAGCATACAACAGGCGTTCCGAAGCATGCGTCAGGCGTTCCGAAGACCGTATCAGGCATTCCGAAGCTCGTATCAGGGCATTGTTTTTTCTTCGGATGCCCTATTTTGCTGGGCGGAGCATAAAAAAGTTGAAAAGAACAAAATTTACACTTTGTAGGTTTGTAACTATTATTTTCTATATTTGAAAAAAAGGTACAACTAGATATTTTTCAGACCTATAAACCAGTTGTGCACAATAACTACAAACCTTTTGCAAAAATGAGACTAAAAAACATATTCACCAGGCTCAAAGATGGCAAACCATCTTTTGACCAAGAAAAATTGGAGAAGGAAAACCCTGTGTTATGGAAAAAACTAAAACAACAGTTTGATACAGGAAGACAAATTGTAGCTATTCAACTTCATAATGGTTTAAAGCAATCAAATGAAAAAGCATTAAGATATTATCTTATGGAATACGCAAATAGATTCATTAAAATGGGTCCAAACTCATTTCCTACATCCTTTAATGCGCTTGAACCTTTTTTTATATACAATCATCATAATTCTATAATAGAATTAGTTAATGAAGAAGAATCATATGGAGTATCACTAATCGACTTTCTAGATTTTGTAACAGAAGCTAACTTCAATTTAGAGGAAATCGATTTTTATGAAAACATACCAGAAAAGGTTATATATCATTTTACTTTCACAACAGGATTTGACGAAATTAATTTTTCTAATAATCTGAGTACAAAATTCCATGTAGGAAGTTTATCATTAGTGAGACAAGGAAATGAAGTGTCAGTATTGTTACAAGCTGGAGAATCTTATGACAAACAAAAAGCAACAGAATATTTTAGTACTCAAACTAGAAAGGTTGTTGAAGATTCAATAAGTCCATATAAAAAATCTCTGGGTCTAACTATCGACGATAACGATGAAATTCCTAAGGTAGTTTTTTTTGACGATAGAGAGGATTTATGGGCGCATTCAGTTTCGCTCTTATTTGACCTAGAGAAAAAATCAATCGATATAAGAAACGTTGCAAGAGATGAAAACATTAGTTTTAGCGTGTATACAGACGATTACAATGCGGTATTCTTAAGAGACGAAACGTCTGAAGAAGAAAAAAAAGAATTTATTGAAAATATCGAAAAAAAATTAAGCAAGTACAACGCTGTTTTCGACTTTGCGAAGTATTGTATGGCTCTACCTTATTATGTTTTCGAGAATGATGAAAGAATAGTTGATACCACATACGAAACCGATTTAAAATCAATACTCGATGGACTTCTCTCAAAAAGAAAGTACAATTCCGTTCCAAGTAATTATAAACTATATGCAAAACCATTTTATTATTTAGAGTCCGACAATCAATTAATCCTAAAAAAAACTGAATTGGATGATGAAAGTTTTAATATAGAAAAATCGGGCTACTGGAAAAGAATAGGAATTGATGAAGAAGGATTTGATAAAAAGGGACGTAAGATTGTCGGGAAGACATGGGTCGAAAGAAATGACACATACTATTCAGTACCTAAAGGAATTACTAAAATTGAAGAAGTAGAAATATATGATAATGAAAATTCCGGATATGTTTATATAATGAGACAACCAACTCATGAACAAAATATTTTCAAAATTGGATTAACTAAAAGGAACACGGAGACTCGAAGTAAAGAGCTTTCAAATACAAGCTCTGTTGATAAATTTTTTGTTATAAACAGTTACTATACAAAAGACTGTGTAGAAGCAGAAAAACAAATTCATAACAAACTTGAATTTTACAGACTAAGTGATAGAAGAGAATTTTTCAGATGTGATTTAAGAAAAATAATTGACACTTGTGACAAAGTTATAAAGGAAATTAATGCTTAGCTACTGCACATCTCGCTAGCGCGAGCGTCCCGCTAGTGAATACTAAAGATTATCAATAATAGCAACCACAATTCACTTATTTGAAATTTAATACAAATACCCAATGAAAAAGGGCTTTCAAACACGTTGAAAGCCCTTTTTTGAATTAGTAAGCAACCTATTTTAAACTGTATGCTTCGGATTGAAACCATCCTCGCTTAATTCTTTGTGGTCATAATCAGCAACCATTTCGGCTTCATAATCGATTTTTTCTCCTTTAGATAATTTGGCTTTGATTTTCTCCATGATTTCATAAATCACAGGAACAATAATCAAGGTCAGGAATAATGATGAAATCAATCCACCAATAATTACCCAAGCCAAACCGTTTTTCCATTCGGCACCAGCTCCAGAAGCCAATGCAATAGGGAACATACCAAAAACCATCGCAATTGTTGTCATCAAAATTGGACGCAAACGAGCGTGATTGGCTTGAATTAATGCCGTTCTGATGCTTTCGCCGGCAGCTCTTCGTTGATTGGTGTAATCCACAAGCATAATCGCATTTTTACACACCAGACCAATCAACATAATGATACCCAAAATGGTAAATATATTCAACGTATTATTCGTTAACGCCAAAGCCAGCATCGCTCCAATAAACGAAAGCGGAATAGCAAACAATACCACAAACGGGTGCATAAAACTATCATACAAACCAACCATTACAAGGTAAACCAAGACAATAGCGGCCAATAAAGCGATTCCCAAAGTACCAAAACCTTCGCTTTGATTTTCTTGGTCTCCACCCCAAATGTAATTTACACCAACCGGTTTTTTAAGTTTGTCCAGTTTGGCTTGCCATTGTGTTACAATAGTTCCTGTTGGAACCCCAACGTTTTGACCTTGTACCGTTACCGAAGCCGATTTGTCACGACGCTCCAATTGGCTAGGTCCTGAACCTTCTGTAATAGCAGCAAATTGAGATAATTTTATTTGTTGACCAGCATTGTTGATGAAAATTAGATTACTAACGTCAGTAATATTTTTTCTGTCAAAAGCATTGTACTTAATGTTGATGTCATACTCGTATTCACCGGCTCTAAACTTCCCATCTGTGTTACCGCTATAAGCAGTTTGCATCGTCATACCTACAGTTTGAAGTGTTAGTCCTAATGCGGCCATTTTATCACGATCCACTTGTACATTGATTTCAGGATTTCCATCTTCAACGGTCAATTTAATTTCGGTTGTTCCCGGAATGGTACGCAATTCAGCTTCGGCTAATTTAGCGAAAGCCATAGCAGCTTCTGTAGAAGGTCCTGTTACAATCAATCCAAGTTTTGCATTTTCGGCAGTACCTAAGATACCAACCGGAACTGTTTTTACTTTGGCTCCAACCAATACTTTCTCCAGTTTACGTTTGATTTTTGCAGCATATACTGAAGCATCATCTGTACGTTCTGATTGGTCAATCATTTTCACGTCAATCTCCGCTTTGTAAGCAGTAGCTTGCGCACCGCCCATACCTTCACTGGTTTGACCTACAGTCGTAATCTGGCTATGAACATACTCTTGGTTTTTCAAAAATGCTTCCGCTTTTTGAGTCATAAAGTTTGATTGTTCCAATGAAGCGTCTTTTGGCATTTCGATTTGAACCAAAAACTCACCACTATCTGAAGAGGCAAAGAATTCTCCACCAATAAAACCACCACCCATTAATCCGATAGTTGATCCGAAGAACAAGACAAGTACAACAGCAATTGTTTTGAAATAATGATCCAAACACCAGTTTAATAATGAGGTAACCCAGTTTGTAAAACGAGTTAAATAGCTTTCGAACCCAAGAATCGTTTTCCCGAACAGGTTTTTCCCTTCAATATGTTCCAATTTTCCAAAACGGGAAGACAACCACGGAATAATAGTGAACGAAGCCAACAATGAAAACAATGTTGAAATAATTACGGTAACACAAAACTGTGTAATGATATTCGATACCAATCCAGAACTCATTGCAATTGGTAAAAACACCACCACAATTACCAACGTAATCGAAGTTACAGTTCCTCCAATTTCGGCTGTTCCGTCATAGGCGGCACGAACACGGCTTTTACCCATTTCCATGTGCCTGTAGATATTTTCAAGAACCACAATCGCATCATCGACCAGAATACCAACCACAAGTGAAAGCCCTAATAAACTCATCAAGTTCAACGTATATCCCATTAGGTAAATTCCGATGAAGGTTGCAATTAACGAAACAGGAATCGAAACCATTACAATCAATGAGTTTCTAATACTATGCAAGAAGAACAACATTACGAAAGCAACCAATACTACCGCGATCATTAAATCGTGAATTACAGAATCTGCTGCTTCCAGCGTATAAACCGTACTGTCCTTGGCTATTTCCAGTTTTAATTGATTGGTTTTATAATCGCTTTCTAATTTACTAATGCTTTTGTGCAATAACTCACTTACCGCTACGGCATTAGCATCGGATTGTTTAATTACCTGTAAAATAATAGCGCTTTTTTGATCGACACGAGAAATTTTCTCGGCAATTTTTTGGGCATCTTGTACATCGGCAATGTCTCTCAAACGAATTTCAATTCCGCCTTTCGAAGAAACAACCAAGTTTCTTAGTTCTTCAACATTCTTGTATTTTCCGGCAAGACGAATTAATATTTTTTGATTACGGGTTTGAATGTTTCCTGTTGGGAAATCCAAGTTCGAAGTCAGAATAACTTGTTGTACCTGCGGAACCGAAAGTCCGTAACCTTGCATTTTTACGGCATCAAGATTTACCTGAATCTCTCTTTCCTGACCACCAATGATGTTAACCTGCGCCACACCGGTAACACGAGATAAAACGGGAGCGATTTTTTTATCGATCAAATCATAAAAAGCAGCTTCGTCCATTTTTCCGTTGGCACCAATAGTCATAATCGGTAAATCGCTCAACGAGAATTTAGATAAGGACGGTGTTTTGGCATCATCGGGTAAATCACTTATCAAAGCATTGATTTTTCGCTGTGCGTCATTCATCGAAATGTCCACTTTTGCTTGTGTTGTTAATGTAACCGTAACTACAGACAAACTTTCGTATGATTTGGAATCAATCTTTTTGATGTTTTCCAAAGAGGCGATTCCATCCTCAATTTTTTTGGTAACCGTATTCTCGACCTCACTTGGAGAAGCTCCAGGATAAACAGTCGAAATGGTAATTACGTTTTGTTCGAATTTAGGAATCAATTCATAGCCCAATTGGCTATAACTGAACAGTCCACCTAGAGTAAGAATCGTAAACAATACAATTATTATCGACGGACGTTTTATGGATATTTCTGCTAATTTCATATTTTTCTTTTAAATAGTGATAAGGATAGTAAAGAGTAATTAGTGACTAGTGATTAGCCTTGAGTACAGTTCATAGCTAATCACTAATTACAATTCACTAATTACTTTTTACTTAATAATTTCTACTGTATTACCGTCTTGCAAGTTAATTTGCCCTGTAATAATTACAGTTTCACCATCAGATAATCCGTCAACTATTTCTACTTGTTCTCCTATAATTCTTCCAGAGACTACTTTTTTCAATTTAGCGATACCATTTTCTACAACAAAAACTTCATTACTGCTTACACTTCCTACGAAAGCATTTCTAGGAACTACTTTTAATTGTAGTTTTTGTTTAGAACCAAAATTGGCAGTTCCGTACATTCCTGCCTTTAAGCTTTTGTCAGCGTTGTTTTCGATTTCAAGTTCCACTGGGAAATTCAGACTTTCATCAGCTTTGGCAGCAATAAAAGTAATTTTCCCTGCAAATGATTTATCAGGAAATACACTTGAAGTAATATTAATAGTGTTTCCTAATTTCAAACTCGCTACTTGACTTTCGTTTACCGTAACTTTTAATTTCAATTTAGAAACATTCACGATGTCAAACATTGCTGTAGCTGGCATTCCTGCTAAAATAGAACCTGGCTCAATGTATTTTTTATTAATAAAACCTTTAATCGGCGCTTTAACTTTAGTATCTCCAACGTTTATGTTTGCTTGCTTCAAGTTGTTTCCGGCATTGGTCAAAGCCAATTTTGCCTGATCCAGTTGTTGTTTGGTAACACCACCTGATTTATAGGCATTTTCATAACGGTCATAATCCGATTTTGCATTGTCATAAGTTGCTTTTGCCGTTTGGGCATTTACGTTTATAACATCGCTTCTCACGATTACCAATGTTTGTCCAACATTTACATAATCACCTTCTTTTACTAAAACACTGATTACTTTACCTGATTTTTCAGCAGAAAAAGTCAATTCTTGAATTGGTTCAAAATTTCCGTTGGCTAAGAAATCCAATGAAACATCTTCGGTTTTTACCTGAGCTGTTTTTACGGATACAGCTGCATTTTTTTCGGCAACAATATCAGTTTTAGCTTTGTTCTCCGCTTTATTCTTATTTAAAGTAAAAGCGATAAGCGCTAATGCTCCTAAAATTACAACTATGGTTATTATATTCTTTTTCATCTTGTTTTAGTTTAATAGGGTTTTAAGTTCTCCTTTTGATTTGATTAATGATATTTCTGCTATTTTGTAGGCTAATACAGCTCTTGTGTAATTGTTTTGTGCTTCAAGTGATGCGTTTTCGGCATCCAATAAATCTGTTAATGAAGCTAGACCTTGTAGATAATTGTTTTTGGTGTTTTTCAAAATATCTCCGGCCAAACGCATATTTTCTTTTTGATTTCCGATGGTTATAATGTTGTTCTCGATTTGAGTTTTAGCATTTCTGTAATCTAAATCAAGGGAAAGCTGTGTGTCTTTAATATCTTCTTGTAACGTTCTGATGTCAACATCAGCTTGTCTTACTCTGGCGCGAGTTCCAAAACCGGTAAAAATAGGCACTCTCAAATTCAATCCAATTGCAGAGTAATCTGACCAATAAACTCCATCGGCAGGTTTTGCAAAAAGAGGTACTTCTGGCCCTTGACCGATGTAATTATATCCTGCTACCAAAGAAAGTGTTGGGTAATATTCGGCTTTAATGGCAGTTTTTTGAAATTGCAATAATTCTTCTTGCTTTTTCAAAAGCAAATATTCAGTTCTGTTCTCAGTATTTGGTGCTTCAGATAGTGCAGCTGGTGTTGCTTCAAATTCTGTTTTTGGAATCACGATTTCAGTTTCAATAGGCATTCCCATAAAAAACTTCAATGCATTTTCCTGTAATTGAATTTGGTTTATGATTTGTTGACGATCCGTATCAATGTTTGACATTTTTACGATGATTCGGTCCAAGTCAATTTTTTTAGCCAAACCATTATCAAATTGCCCTTTTACAATGTCGCGAACCTTTGAGGTATTCACATAATTGCTGTCCAATAAAGCCAATCTTTCGCGTTGTACATAAACAGAGTAGTAATTGTTGGCTACTTTTTCAATTACCTGTTCTTCCGTTAATTGATTGTTTATTTGATAAAATTCACGAGTGGTTTGCGCCGCTCTCAATCCTGTAAAAACAGATTGGTCAAAAATCGTTTGGCTCAATGAAACTCCTGCACCGGATGTCCATTTTTGACCAAAAGAAGCCTGAATGGTAGTTCCTGGTGCGCCAAAAGCAGATCCGTCGATTACATTGGTTTGTAAAATAGGATTATAGGTTAAGCTTCCGTTTGCATGTATTTGTGGTAAAGCTCTTGAACGAACTTCTTCGATTTGGTATTCACTGTTTTCAACACTTAATCTTGCTTTTTTAGCATCGGCTTTGTTCTCAAGCGCATAGGTAATTGCCGCTTTTAACGTAAGCGGATTTGTTGCTGTTGTGCTTACCACTTGGGATTGTGCAGTGAGAGCAAAGGTTAAGAATGTTAATAAAAGTATTCTCTTCATGATAAAGTTGGATTTTGTAATTGTTTTTCTAGTTCTATTATTCCACTAGGTGTTGCCATTGCTCTAGTGTGATATTCTAATGCTTCTAATTCTAATTTCTGTGATTCTTTTTCGGAACTCGTCATTCCGTGAATGCTGAAAATAAGGTTGTAATAAAATTTAACATAGATGTCGATATCCAAATTTTCTCGGTACAAACCCTGTTGAATTCCTTTTTCAATGTTTTGTTTAAAGACCGTATTGCAATCATTTATTTCCCTGGACATTACTTTGTCATAGATTTCAGGATAATGTTTTTTCAATTGATGCGCAGGCGAAGCTTCTCCAGATTTAAACATTTCCTTGAACATCTTTTTGATTTCAAAATTTTCTTTGATTGCATTATAATTTTTTGCTGCGATTGTATCAATGCTTTCATGAATTGTTTTATGAACCATCTCTGTGCTTTCCTCGATTAGAATTTCTTTGTTACAAAAAAATTTGTAAATCGTTTTTTTTGAAATACACATTTCACAGGCAATGTCATCCATGGTTACACTCTTAAAACCAAGTTTTAAGAAGAGTTCCGTTGCTTTTGAAATAATTTTATCTTTCATTTTATGGGTAACTTATTGTAATTAAAATTGTTATTGAATAATACAGTAAAAGTTAGTTGTCAAATGAGTTTTGGGTTGTTATTATGCTTTATAAGAACTGGTTATTCTTAATGTGAAAATTCTAAGTTGGCAATGAGTTTAATGTCTCTGCCTATCGGGTGACCTCCATTTGGTGAAAGAATATTGTAATTCAGTCCAAATTCTTTGCGGTTGATGTTTCCCGTGATTTCAAAAGAGGCTTTTTGAACACCATTGTAATTATTGAACCCGATAAATTCGGTGTCCAATTCAACCACTTTTGTAATGTTCTTGATGGTTAAAAAGCCTTTCAGGAAATTGATGTTTTTATTAATCTTCTGAAAAGAAGTTGATTTGAATTGTATCAAAGGAGTTTCATCTTCCTCAAAAAGATCGGTGAATTTTGGATCTTTATTTTTTTGAATCGAATTGGATTCTTTGTCATTTACATTTAATGAAAATTCAATAGAAGCATCTTCCACTTCATCGTTTTGTATTGCTACGTGACCTTTGAAATTGTTTTTGTTTCCAGGCATGTAGCCTATTAGAGAATGTCTAGATTTTATTAATACGTCTGATCCGTTTGAATCAATTGCCCATTCATTTTCCATGATCCTTATTTTAAGTAATGTTATTTCCTGATGTTTTGTTTTATAAAATTTTGATAGTGCAAACACAACGGAAACTTTAAACACTAATATAGTTTCTTTTGTTTTTGATGACGCAAATGTAAGCAGGAAACTTTAAATACCAATAAAGTTTCCAATGTTTTTTTAAAATAAATGTATAGGCAAAAACTATGTACTTATTTTACTCAGATTTGCAAAGCAATAATTCATATTTGAATTGTATCTTTGGGCCTCGCAAATCAGATTTTCATTTATGCACGATATCAGTCAGTACCAAGATTTTTTTGTTAGTTATTTAAAAAACCAAAGTGTAAATAAAGAGCCCAAAAATCTTTATGAGCCCATAGATTATATTTTGAGTTTAGGTGGAAAAAGAATGCGTCCCGTTTTGACTTTAATGTCGGCTGAGGTGTTTAATGTAGATTATAAAAAGGCACTTCCGGCAGCGATGGCGGTTGAGGTTTTTCATAATTTTTCGTTGGTTCATGATGATATTATGGATGATGCTCCACTACGAAGAGGTTCGCAAACCGTTCATGAAAAATGGAATATCAACACGGGAATACTTTCGGGTGATGCCATGTTGATTTTGGCTTATCAATATTTTGAACAATATGAGCCAATTGTTTTTAGGGATTTGGCGAAGTTATTTAGCAAAACAGCGCTCGAAGTTTGTGAAGGCCAACAATGGGATGTAGATTTTGAAATCCGCAAAGACGTAACCATTCCGGAATATCTTAAAATGATTGAGTACAAAACGGCTGTTTTGGTAGCGGCTGCGATGAAAATGGGTGCTATTATTGCCAATACGTCCGAAGAAAATGCCAATTTGATTTATGATTTCGGACTTAATTTAGGATTGGCTTTTCAATTGCAGGACGATTTTTTAGATGCTTTCGGTGACCCGGAAACTTTTGGAAAACAGGTAGGAGGGGATATTATCGAAAATAAAAAAACCTATTTATATCTGAAAGCATTGGAATTTTCGACTCCTGAAAAAGCTTCAGAGTTAGGGAAATTGTTCAGTTTGCAATTAGAAAACAATACAGAGAAAATAGGAACTGTAAAAACTATTTTTAATGAATCAGGCGCTTCAAAAGCTACGCAGGAAGCGATTAAAGAATATACCTTTAAGGCTTTTGAAACCTTAGAAAAAATGGATATAGAATTCTCTAAAAAAGAAATGCTAAGAACTTTTGGTGAAAACCTGATGGGAAGGAAGGTATAACAATATCAATAACAAAATTCAATTTCAATTTCGAAAGTTGAATTATTAAGGTTGTAATTGTTTTTTGTTTCCAATGTAGTAGTTGTGTTTATTTGAAAAATGATGCGTTTTGTCAATATTGAGTTTTGAAATTGATATTGCCATTGATATTGTCATTGAATTTTTTAATTGAAAGTATGTTTATAGCGCCAATAAATACCGATTTACTGCTCCAGGAAGCTGAGAAAGAAACACTTTATGTCAACTTGATTGTTCAATTGAATAAGGATTTTAATTTGGCAAACGAAGCGGTAGATTTTCCTATAAGTCTGAATCCAGACGAATTAAAAGTGCAATTGCACGAAAAAATCTATCGACTCATCCAGTATAAATTTGCCGAGTATCTCAATTTGCTTTATATCATTGATGTTTCCGAAGAGGAAATCAAAAAACTCGATGGTTCCGATTTAGTTATTCTTGCGCAACAAGTTGCTTTTTTAATCTTAAAAAGAGAATGGCAAAAGGTGTGGTTCAGGAATAAGTATAAGTAAATAAGGTTCTATGTTGCTAAGATTTTAAGTGTTCAATGTTTTTTCTTAAAGTATTCAAAATTTATTCAGAAAAAAGCATAATATTTGTGAGATAGTTCCTGAAATTCATGAAAAAAATTATCTTCCTGCTGTCGATTATTATTTCGACTTCTTGTTCATCCGATCAATCAGTAACACCGGTAGCGCCTGAGCCGCCAGTCGTAATTGCACCTTTGACCGCAACATTCGCACAAGTAGATGTGGTGGTTTATGGAGGTAATACAGGTTCAGTTACCATAACTCCATCAGGAGGAACTCCTCCATACACTATCTCACCATCACAAACTGGTTTAATTGCTGGGAATTATACATTTAATATTACTGACAGCAAAGGGTTAACTGCTGTTATTACCACAAAAATAACACAGCCTATAGCTACGATTCCTCAGTCTGGGTTACTTAAGCCAGCTGTAAAGAATATTAATAAAAAATTGAATACTGGAAAAATGAAGGAAGCCGTCAAACGTTTAGTTCAATCTATTCAGTATGATAAAAACAAATTTAAAATTGATGAATCTTCGGACTATTCCTTAACGGATAATTTATATTCAGCAAATGAAGATCTTCTTAATGTTGGTACTCCAAAAGGAGATGTTCGCAGTTATACTTATAATGATTTGGGTCAACTGACGCAAATCAGCATTCAAAAGGGGCCGGGTTCTATAGGTTCTTCGGGAATTGAATTTTCATATGAATATGACAGTAACGGTAATGTAATAAATAATGACACACCGTATACTTATGAAAATGGGCTTATAACTAATGTTTTACTTGACGGATATTGGACCACATATACTTACGATTCAAACGGGAGAGTCATTCATCGTAAAGGAAAAATGAATTCATCAACTTTTGAATATACAGATCAAGAGGTAAAGGAAACAAGGTATGAAGTCCTTTCGTCTCTAGAAGAGGTTGCAAATGGGAGAGTCGTAATAACTAAATACGATAATGCAAAAGCTGGAATTTACAATAACGAGCCCTATTACAAAATCGCAACCACTTTTTCATCGTTGCTTGGACAAACATTACCTAATCCGTATTTACATGTAATTGAGCAAAAAATAGTTGATAACGGAGTAGCTCAGAAATCGCAGTCGTATAAATATTTTTACGATACTGATGGATATTTGATAAAAGTAGATGATGCTGTTTATGTTACTATTTATATCTATCAATAAGGTTTTTTTGATAAATAGAATATGAAACGTAATTTAAATAATATCAGTCATTTACAAATCAAAAATAAGCTCTCACAAAAGGCATAAGAGCATCGCCGTATACATTATCATTTTCGTCAAACAATACATTATAGGCAAGTCCTACGGTTACATTTCCAGTTCGGTAACCCGCTCCAAGAAACAAAGCGGTATTCCAGAAATTATCGGTATAACCACTTTGTCCATAATAGGCTTCGTAATGATTATTGACATAAGATTGATTTAGATTTATGGAAAGCTGAATTTGAGGAATCGGATTTATATAGGTCAAGAAGCTTGCGCCGTAAATTCCGGAATCGTAATAATTTTTAGATGAAACATAACTAGCTTGAAGTCCTAAACCAAGAGCTAAATATGGATTTACATTATAAATGGCACTCGGAGCGACAGAAATATCAGTGTATCCACTGCCAAAACTCAGTCCTAATCCACCTCCAAATTGTACATTACTCCAAAACGGACTTCTCGATTGAGGAGTTTGCTGGTATTGAGCTATTACGTTTTCGTAACAGAATAAGATAAAAAAGATGAAAAGGTACTTTGTTAGGGAGGAAAAGGTTGATTTTTTCATGCTAGAGGCTTTTTTTAACAAATTTTTACGTAAAAGTACGTAAAAAAATAGATTTAAATAATTTGCTTTATTGTATTTTTGCCGGACTATTTAACAAAAGTATATTCAATAACAATATTATGGATAGGTTTTCATTTTTAAACGCAGCTCATACAGAATTTTTCGCGCAATTATACGATCAATATTTAGAAAATCCAGATAGCGTAGAACCTAGTTGGAGAAGTTTTTTTCAAGGTTTCGACTTTGGAATGACTACTTATAATGATGAAAATCCAGTTCAGCAAATTGTTGAAGTGTCCACTGGTAATGTCGATTGTAGTTTAGTTTCAGACAAATTGCAAAAGGAATTCAACGTATTGAAATTAATTGATGGTTACCGTTCCCGAGGGCATTTGTTTACCAAAACAAATCCGGTTCGCGATCGTAGAAAAACGACTCCGACTTTGGATATCGAAAACTTTGGATTAACAACTGCCGATTTATCAACGGTTTTTGATGCAGCACAAGTTATTGGTATTCCGCCTAGTTCCTTACAAGATATTATAACACGTCTTAAAGCAATTTACTGCCAACATATTGGTGTTGAATATATGTATATCAGGAATCCTGGTGTTGTGAAATGGGTTCAGGATAAATTGGGTGTAAACAATAATCAGCCAAACTTCTCTTCGGAAGAGAAAAAAAATATACTGAACAAATTGAATCAAGCTGTTTCTTTTGAGAACTTTTTGCATACTAAATATGTAGGGCAAAAACGTTTTTCATTAGAAGGAGGAGAAACAATTATTCCAGCTTTGGATGCTTTAATTGAAAAAGCAGCAGAACAAGGAGTAGAGCAATTTGTGATGGGAATGGCTCACCGTGGTCGTTTGAACGTTTTGGCAAATATTTTTGGCAAATCGACTCAAGACATTTTTGGTGAATTTGACGGTAAAGATTACGATCAGGAATATTTTGATGGTGACGTGAAATATCACTTAGGTCTTACTGCCGACAAAAAAACAAGAACTGGAAAAAGTATCAATATCAATTTGGCACCAAATCCTTCTCACTTAGAGACTGTTGGGGCAGTTATTGAAGGAATCACAAGAGCAAAACAAGAGAAATATTACCCGGATGATTTCTCAAAAGTATTGCCAATTGCCGTTCACGGAGATGCAGCAATTGCTGGGCAAGGTATTTTGTACGAAATCATTCAAATGGCGTTGCTTGACGGTTACAAAACTGGAGGTACTATTCATATCGTAATTAATAATCAAGTTGGTTTTACAACTAATTATTTAGATGCTCGTTCATCGACTTATTGTACAGATGTTGCCAAAGTAACACTTTCGCCAGTATTACACGTAAATGCAGATGATGCCGAGGCTGTTGTACACGCTATGTCTTTTGCATTGGATTATAGAATGCAATTTGGACGTGATGTGTTTATCGATTTGTTAGGGTATAGAAAATATGGTCATAATGAAGGTGATGAGCCTCGTTTTACACAACCTGTCTTATATAAAATCATTGCGAAGCATCAAAATCCAAGAGACATTTATGCCGAAAAATTATTGGCAGAACGTGTTATTGATGCCACTTATGTAAATGGTTTAGAAAAAGAATACAAAGCTACTTTGGAAGAAAATTTGGAAGCATCTCGTAAAAAAGATTTGACTATCATTACTCCATTTATGCAAAACGAATGGCAAGGTTACAAACAAGTAACGTCTGTTCAAATGTTGGAAAAAGTGGATACTTCTTATCCAAAAGAAAAATTGACAGAAATTGCCAATTCGATTTCAAACTTGCCAACAGATAAAAAGTTTATTAGTAAAATTCAAAAACTAATCAACGACAGAAAAACAATGTTCTTCGAAACTGATAAATTGGATTGGGGAATGGCGGAGCATTTAGCTTACGGATCTTTATTGCAAGAAGGTTTTGATGTTCGTATTTCTGGACAAGACGTAGAAAGAGGAACTTTCTCCCACCGTCATGCCGTAGTTAAAGTAGAAGATTCAGAAGAAGAAGTAATTTTAATAAATAGTTTAAAAGATAAAAAAGGAAACTTTAATATCTTCAACTCACACTTATCAGAATATGGTGTTTTAGGTTTTGATTATGGATACGCTTTGGCAAGTCCAAAAGCTTTAACCATTTGGGAAGCACAATTTGGGGATTTCTCCAATGGAGCCCAAATTATGATTGACCAATATATTTCTTGTGGTGAAGACAAATGGAATAATCAAAATGGTATTGTTTTATTGTTGCCGCACGGATACGAAGGACAAGGAGCAGAACACTCTTCAGCTAGAATGGAACGTTACTTACAACTTTGTGCAAGACAAAATATGTATGTGGCAGATTGTACTACACCAGCCAACTTCTTCCACTTGTTACGTCGTCAATTGAAAACGGAATTCCGTAAGCCATTGATTGTGTTTACTCCAAAAAGTTTACTGCGTGACCCAAGATGTGTTTCTTCTGTTGAGGAATTGGTAAATGGAAGTTTCCAAGAAACTATCGATGATACTACAGTAAACAAGAAAGATGTAAAAACATTGGTTTTCTGTACAGGTAAATTCTACTATGATATTACTGCCGAAAGAGAAAATAACGGTCGTAATGATGTGGCGGTAGTAAGAATTGAGCAGTTGTTCCCGTTGCCAGTAGAGCAATTAAAAGCAATCATTGCTCAATATCCAAATGCTGATGATTATGTTTGGGCACAAGAAGAGCCTAAAAATATGGGAGCATTTAGTTATATGTTAATGAATTTCGACCTTGTAAAATGGAGATTGGCTTCATTACGTCAGTATGCTGCGCCTGCTGCAGGTAGTTACACACGTGCAAAACGTCGTCACGCCGATGCAATCAGAATGGTTTTCGACAAGAATTTGTTTAGATAAAATAATAAGGAGCTATTTCCTGCTATTCGTTGCAATCTTTTTATTTTTAAAGGAAAAATAAAAAGGATTTCCACTTCTATCAGGGCTAGAAAGAACAATAACAATAAACAGAAGTTGTTTTTTAGAACAATTTTAAAATTTAAAATTCATAATTTAAAATAATAAAACATGATTTTAGAAATGAAAGTCCCATCACCAGGGGAATCAATCAAAGAAGTTGAAATTGCAACTTGGTTAGTAAAGGATGGAGATTATGTAGAAAAAGACCAAGCTATTGCTGAGGTTGATTCAGACAAAGCAACTCTTGAATTACCGGCAGAAGTAAGTGGAATTATCACGCTAAAAGCGGAAGAAGGAGATACTGTTGCTGTTGGAGCAGTAGTTTGCCTTATTGATACTGATGGAGCAAAACCAGCTGGTGCTGCACCAGTTGCTGAAGTTGCCAAAGCGGTAGAGGCGCCAAAGGCAGAAGTAAAAGCAGAAGCGCCAAAAGCGGCTCCTGTTGTAGCTTCTTATGCTGCAGGAACGCCATCACCAGCAGCCAAAAAAATATTGGAAGAGAAAAATATAGCTCCAGCTACTGTTACGGGTACTGGAAAAGCTGGAAGAATAACAAAGGATGATGCAGTAAATGCTGTGCCTTCTATGGGAACTCCAACTGGTGGATCTCGTGGTACCGAAAGAACGAAATTGTCTATGTTGCGTCGTAAAGTGGCCGAAAGATTGGTTGCTGCCAAAAATGAAACAGCTATGTTGACTACTTTCAATGAAGTAAACATGACGCCAATTAACTTGATTCGTAACGAATACAAAGATGCGTTCAAGGCAAAACATGGTGGACTTGGTTTAGGATATATGTCATTCTTTACTAAAGCGGTTACAAGAGCCTTAGAATTGTATCCAGACGTAAACTCTATGATGGATGGTGACCATAAAATCGCTTTTGATTTTGCGGATATATCTATCGCAGTTTCTGGGCCAAAAGGATTGATGGTTCCTGTAGTTCGTAACGCTGAAAACTTGACTTTCCGTGGAGTTGAAGCTGAAATTAAAAGATTGGCTTTAAGAGCTCGTGATGGACAAATCACAGTTGATGATATGACTGGAGGAACATTCACGATTACTAATGGGGGTGTTTTTGGAAGTATGTTGAGTACTCCAATCATCAACCCTCCTCAATCTGGAATCCTTGGAATGCACAACATTATTGAGCGTCCTATCGCAGTAAATGGTAAAGTGGAAATTCACCCAATGATGTACGTGGCTCTTTCTTATGACCACAGAATTATTGATGGTCGTGAGTCTGTTGGTTTCTTGGTTGCTGTAAAAGAAGCTTTAGAAAACCCATTAGAATTATTGATGGGTGGTAACGCTAAAAAAGCATTGGAATTGTAATTAAAAATTCTTTCTTAAAATAAAAAAAAACCGTCTCGTTCCAAAAAACGAGATGGTTTTTTTGTTTATTTGCCCCACTAACCAAATACTATTTATGGCTTCAAACAAAAAACAGGCTGCTATCGGCTTTATCTTCATCACAATGTTAATTGATATTACGGGTTGGGGAATTATCATTCCGGTTATTCCAAAATTGATTAAGGAATTGATACATGGTGATGTTAGTGAAGCGGCAAAATACGGTGGTTGGCTAACATTTTCGTATGCGATAACCCAATTTATGTTTGCGCCTTTAATTGGTAATTTGAGTGATAAATTTGGGCGAAGACCCATAATCCTAATTTCGCTTTTTGCTTTTTCGCTGGATTATATTTTGCTGGCATTTGCCCCAACTATTACATGGTTATTCATAGGAAGAATAATTGCTGGATTAACAGGTGCAAGTATTTCAACTGCTTCGGCGTATATAGCCGATGTGAGTACGCCTGAAAATAGAGCCAAGAACTTTGGTATGATCGGTGTGGCTTTTGGGCTCGGATTTATAATTGGGCCTGTTATCGGAGGTGTTTTGGGGCATTATGGATCTAGGATTCCATTTTATGCTGCAGCAGTTTTGTGCTTGCTGAATTTCTTGTACGGTTATTTTATTTTACCCGAATCACTATCAAAAGAAAACAGAAGGCCAGTGAATTTGAAAAGGGCCAATCCAATTGGAGCCTTTTTGAATTTAAAAAAATACCCTTCGCTATATGGGTTATTGTTTGCTCTGTTTTTGATCTATGTTGCATCACATGCTGTAGAAAGCAATTGGAGTTATTTTACGATGTACAAATTTAGTTGGGATGAAAAAATGGTTGGAATTTCATTAGGTGTTGTTGGTGTTTTAGTAAGTCTCGTTCAAGGAGGATTGATACGATGGACTAGCCGAAAATTAGGAAATGAAAAAAGTATTTATGTTGGAATGACATTATATACTATTGGAATGTTTTTGTTTGCTTTTGCTTCCGAAAGCTGGATGATGTTTCTCTTTTTGATTCCGTATTGTCTAGCCGGAATTGCTGGACCTGCTTTGCGAGCTATAGTTTCAAATCATGTTTTACCAACAGAACAAGGCGAAATCCAAGGAACAATAGCTAGTTTAATGAGTGCTGCAACCATTATTGGGCCACCAGTAATGTCGAGTCTTTTTTATTATTTTACGCATAAAGGTGCGCCGCTCCAATTTGCAGGAATGCCATTTATTCTTGGCGGTTTATTAATGATGGTTAGCGGTATTATTTCTTATTTTTCGTTGAAAAAGTATGCTACTTCAAATACAAACAATGATTAAAATAATCAATAATCCATTGTTTTTTATTGTTATTTGAATTCCAATAGGTGTATTTGTGAGTTTGGTGCAGATATCTCTATCGTTGTTTCGGCACTTGACATATTCATAAAAAAAATCCGTTTAGTTTTCTAAACGGATTTTTTTGTTAAAGTAAATGAGGTTATTCTTTTATAAGTTTCACAGTTTTTTCTGCTCCTTCGGCTTTTACTTTTAGAAAATAAATACCATTTGAGAAATTGGATAAGTCAATTTCGGAACGAAGACCGTTTATTTTTTTGGTCAGAAGCGTTTCTCCTTTAATGGAGATAAAGGTAACTTCATCAATAATCGAAGTATTTGAAATTGTTAAAACGTTTTTCACAGGATTTGGATAGTATTCAAAATTTTTGATGGCCAAATCATTCGTTCCTAATGTGCTAGATTTTACGGTCACAGCCAATCTTTCCGTACTTTCAATTCCGTTTATTGTTTGGGAAGCATAGTATGTAGTTCCGTCCACAATAACTGTTGTTAATGGTAAAGGAGCTTCACTTGTTTTACTTGTTTTTCCAGCCAAAGGATTCTGATTGATGTACCATTTAATATTTTGACCATCAATAATAAGATCTGCCAAAGTTTGTCCAGGCTTAAATACCAAAGTCAATTTGATTTGCCCATTTATTAAAGGAGCTGGAGGATCAACTAGAGCATTCAGCGAGATGTAACATCCATTCTCATCTGAAGTATTAACGATGTATGATCCCGGAGTTAATCCTGAGAAAACATTGTTCGTTGAAAATTTATCTAAATTAGGAGATATTGCATATCTGTAATTACCTGTTCCTCCCGTTGCATTGATAGTAATAGTTTGACTTTTTACCGTCGTCACAGTCATTAATGCAGAAACTGGTTCTGAAATAACAACTTGAGTCGTTGTAAAGCATCCATTAGAGTCCTTCATACTAATATTATGTGCACCTGCGCGTAAATTAGTAAAAGTCATACTGATGTTGCCATTTATATAGGGACCGTTGTCTAGAGAATAAGTATATGGAGCGAGCCCGCCAGTTACATTAGCTGCTATGGAACCGCTAGCCTCACCTTTGCAATTTATATTAGTAGCAGTTACATTAATTACAGGGATACTTCCTTGGGTAATCATTGCTGTAATAGAAAATGTCGAATTTTGATAATCTCGGACTTTTACAGTATAAGTTCCAGCTTTGAAACTTGAGTATACATTTGAATTTGTATAAGTTGCACCGTTGTCAAATGAATAGTAGTAGGGTTGAAATCCTCCCGTAGCATTAATGGTTATGGTTCCGGGAGCATTACATTTTATAGAATCAACTTGAACAGTAGCCGAAAGTGCTGGTGCTTGCACAACATCAACGCTCCAGTGTATATATCCACAACCATTAGCATCCGTTACTTGTGCAGAGTAACGTCCAATTGGTAATCTGGTAAAAATTCCATCTTTTTGTGGACCGGCAACTACGATTCCGTTATTGTTTTGTAAATAATAGTTATAAGGTGCAGTTCCTCCATTTGCATTCACAATTATTCCTTGATCATTAATTAATATTGCAGTAGCTGATAGATTTTCTGCTGGTTCTGTTAAGGCAATTGTTGTGGTGGAAATACAGCCGTTGGCATCTTTAACTGAAATATTATAAGTGCCAACACGTAAATTAGTAAAGACATTAGTTGTATTAAAAATAATTCCATCTAACGAATAAGTATATGGCGCTTGTCCTCCTGTTGCAGTAGCTGTTATTGAACCTGTATTGTCACCTTTACAAAGTACATTTGAATTAACTGTTGCTGAAATGGCTGGAGCATTCACAGGAGTTATTACTGCAACCATTGAAGTAGTTGTATTGTTCTCTGCGTCACGAACGTTTATGTTATAAGTTCCGGGAGCCAAACCAGTAAAAATATTTGAAGTAGTATAATTAATTCCATTGTCCAGCGAATATTCATAAGAGCCTGAGCCTCCTGTAGCAACAACAGTAATTATTCCGGTAGGATTATTACAGGTTATAGGTGAGGCTGAAAAACTTGCAGACAGTCCGTTAGAATTAGAAATGTTAATTCCAGTTTTTAATAATGAGCATATTGTACTATCTATAACTTGGACACTATATACTCCTGTTGGTAAGTTAGCAAAGATATTAGATGTCTGAGGGCTTGTTATTGTTACTCCTGTGTCGTTATCTTGTAGTGTATAAGAATAAGGAGGTACTCCGCCTGTTGTATTTACGGAAATAGTTTTGTCATTTACCACAACCGTTGAGCTAAGGATAGTAGGTTCCGGTATCGTTATGCTTACAAATGAAGTGCAGCTATTGTTATCGATTACTTGTATAGTGTGCTCTCCTGCAGACAAGTTGTTAAAAGTATACTCAGCATTAGAATCATAGAAATCAACATTGTTTAATTTATAAACATAAGGTGCTTGACCTTGGATAACTGTTGTTGTTATAGAACCATTGCTTGCGCCATTACAGCTTACCGCAGCGACTAATGTTGCAGTAATAAATACTGGTTTTACATCAGCTATGGTAACAGGGACGGTAGTTGTTGTGTTTTCAGTATCCCGAACAGTTATGGAATAATTTCCAGGAACTAAATTAAACTCATTTGAAGAAACATAAGTAGCTCCATTGTCTAATGAGTATTGATAAGGAACTACACCTCCTGATGCACTAACGGTTATTGTTCCAGTAGGATTAACACACGTTGTAGGTGTTACAGCAATTGTTGCTAAAAGTTGATTATGTTTATTAATTACAATATTTGTCTGTAAGTAGAAACATCCTTTTGCATCTGTAACTCGGACACCATATAATCCGGCTTTTAAACCCATAAAAACGTTGGAAGTTTGAGAAGGAATAATTGGTAATCCGAAATTATCTGTTACTGCATAAGTATAAGGGGCAACTCCTCCCGTAGTATTAATGGTTATAGTTCCATCATTATCATCACTTGTTGTTGAGTTTGTAGTAACTGCTGTCATTGATAAAATGGAAGGTTCTACAATGGCTGCAACCATAGTATATATACATCCAAGAGCATCTTTTACATTTACATTATAATATCCAGCAGCTAAATAATTAAAAATATTACTTGTAACATAGCCATTGCCTATTGAATACGTATAAGGTGCTGTTCCTCCACTAGCATTAATTGTAATTGCACCATCGTTGCTTCCTTTGCAATTTACGTTTGTAACTGTTGCAGTCGCCACCAATGTTTGAACAGGATCTATAGTTGTAGGTAAAGGAGGTGAAACACAATTCTTACTGTCTTTTATAAACGTGACATAGGTACTTGGCTGCAAATTCGAGAAGGTATTCATATTGCTAAAAGTTACTCCATTATCAATAGAATAATAATATGGAGCTTGCCCTGAGGTTGCTTGAACAGTTATTGATGCATTGCTGCAACTTGTTGGATTGTTGTGAAGTACAACCCCATTTACAGGAACAGGTGGTGCTATTGTTATTGTACTTGTATTGAAGGTTGAATTTAAAGCATCTTTTACATTTATTAAATAAGTTCCGGCAGTTAGATTATTAAAAATATTAATAGCTTGAAAAGCTCCCCCATTTATAGAATATGTGTAAGGAGATTGTCCGCCAAAAGCATTAACCGTCAATGAAGCATTTCCATTACTGCTGCAATCTATTTCTTTGGTAATGGCAACTGCTGCATTTAAAGCAGGTAAGATAGTTGCTGAAACCATTGCTACACAACCTCGAGAATCTCTTGCGTTAAAAATATTGTTTCCGGGTGCTAAATTTGTAAAAACATTACTAGCTTGATAATTAGTGCCGTTTGATGAATATTGATAAGGTGCAGTTCCTCCAATAGCTGTAATAGTTGCATTTTGACCAACTACCATTGCAGTTGTATTTAATAAAGTTGGCTCTGTAATAGTGTAGGTAAATGTAGTTGGACAGCTAGCGGCTACATCTAATACCTGTATGGTGTATACCCCAGCCAATAAATTGTTGAAAATGTTACTACTTGTAAAAGTACCTCCATTATTTATAGAATAGTAATATTGTCCACCTCCTCCAGAAGCAGTAATGGTTAGCGACGAAGTGCCTCCTTTGCATGCTATTGTGGTATTCGTAGCTGTTATATTTAAAGCCGGAATAACTTTTACGTTAAAAGAATTGGTTGTAATAGTTCCGTTATTATCAATTCTGGCATAGATTGTTGTAGAACTTGCTGCAGTATTATAATTTGAAGGATTTGCAATTGCATTTATATTATTGGTTGCATCTGCAAGGCTTAAATGGTAGCTTACTGTAGTTTGAGCAGGATCTAGATTGCCAATTAAATCTATTTTTTGCTTACTTAAATCAAAATTGTTGTCTCCGGAGCAATGTACAATATTATTAACTTGAGCATAAAAAACAGTAGTAAATAAGAAAAGAAAACAGAGTAAAATTTTTTTCATAGTAATAGATTTGTTAAAATAAGCTCAACAAATATAACTAAAAAACTTAATTTCACTTCAAATACAAACAATGATTAAAATAATCGATTATTCCTTTGCCTTTCATTAAAACATCGGCGCCAATTATGCCATGAACAGGTTTTACTTTATAATGATTTAGAGCTTCATTGACATGAGATAAATCGAAAATTACGAGATTCAATTTATTGGTTGCCCATTTCCCTAATTGGAGTTGGTTCTTGGAGGACATTTGTGTGAGCATACCTGTTGCTCCTGCACCCGAAGCTTTGGTTTTAGAATTTTTAGCTTCCAATGCAAAATGTTCAATACTTTCAAATCCCACACAGCTGTTAGAAGCGCCTGTATCCAGTATGAAATTCCCTTTTACACCATTGATTTTGGCTTTGATCAAAAGGTGTTGTGTTTTGGTAATTTTAAACTTGATTTTTTTATAATCTACTTTCTTAAGTTTAGCGTGTAAATTTTTCATGTTAGAAATGTCTTTTTTTTGCAAGGTAAAAATAGTGTTCCTAATGATTCTTTTTCTTTTTGGACTTGATTTTTTCTTTTTTTATACGCTTAGTAATCAATTTGAATAATATAAAACCGCCAAAAAATATCATAATAATTACGAAACCCAGCAGTAAATAGTTGTTTTTTTCTTTGTTTTCGAGACTGCCATAATATACAAAAGGAGCCCAATAATAAGGTGATTTTTTTGCGTTTGGAATGTTCTTGTTTTTTATAAAATCAAGTTTGGCCTTTGCATTGGCTTCAAAATAGGAGTCGTTTTTCTTGACGTATTTATAGAAATCACCCATAAATATAGATGTAGTATAATCATTTACTTTCCATAAAGAGAATAACAAATTTTGAGCTCCTGCAAACTGAAAACCTCTAGCGATACTCATTGCTCCTTCGGATTTGTAGAGTTTGCCAATTCCCGTTTCGCAAGCACTTAAGACAACCAAATTCGGATTTATGTCAAGGTGATATAGCTCGGAGTAGAGTACTTCGCGATCGTAAAATTTAATGCTGGCAGGTGTTTCTATGTCTCCGGCAGTGGCATGGGTGGACAAATGCAGAATGGAATAAGCTGGAGCATTATTTTTGAAGTTTTGAAACGAGGCAGAATCATTTTCAAAAAAGCGTCCTTTGAAACTGGTTTTAATGGATTGTAGTTCGGTTTTGGAATAGGTCAAGGTGTAATTGGTTTTTTCGAAAATGGGAAAGATGCCCAAAACCGTTTTTTCTTTTGGAGAAAAAGGTTTAGCATTGAGATAAAAACTGGCTGAATTGTTGTAAGCAATATTGAAATCATGCAACAAATAATGCATTTTTTCAAAATTGGTGGTGTTGGATTCTTTGGTGATTAAGGCTTCAAACGGTAGAAAATCAAGGACGCCATCTGGAACAATAACAAGATTTTTATAGGATGCATTTTTGGGAAATTGTAATTTGTCATAGGCTATTTTTCCAAAATGATTGTAACCATTTATGTCATCGGTAATCGCATTAGAATCATTAAAATAAGCAATAAATTGCCAAAAGTAAACAGAATAATGAGCATCATTGCTAAAAGAATTTATTGCTATTTTCTCCTTTTGTTTGCCACCCAAAACAAAATAATACATTTTCTCATAACCCGAAAAATAATAAATCATCGATGCATCGTCTGATTCGAGTTTGGAATACAATACATTTAAATTTATCGACTCTTCTTTAAAGCTGCTGTTGTCAGCCTGAAGTTCTTTTAACAAAAGCATGGTTTCATTTTGCTTTTTGATGGCTTTGTTTATTTTGTAAATATTTGCTAACTCACCTTTTTGCTGTTCTTGTAGAATTTCATTATTCCAAAATTGTAATTCCTGAATCTTTTGTTTTTCTTTTTTTGAAGCATTTCTATTCCTGGAAAGTTCGCTTTTTAAAACACCCGATTTAGTGCGTTCAGCGAGTTGAAAAGCTTGTTCAATATAACTGATTTTGTTTTCTTTTTTATATAAATGATTATAAATCGCAATGCATTTTTCGGTTCGATTGATTATCCGGACTTGATTGATGATTTTAGAATTTTCATAAAGCAACAAACTGCCCATTAATTCTTCGATAGGAAAACAAAGGTTATAGATCTGTAATGCTTTCTTAGGCTGGTTTTGTTGGTTATAAATGTCGGCTTGTAGATCTAAAGCATCGAGTAAAACGTTTTCGGCATACAAAGAGCTTTGCAGCGGTACAGTTCTTTTTTGACCGCCATATAATGGAATTAAGGATTGATAAACCAGCTGAATGGATTGAAGAGCTTTAGGTATTTTCCTTTGTTCGAAAAACAATAATGCTTCTTCATAATATAACTTTGCGATGGATCGAACTCCATGATTTTTGGAAGAAAAGAAAAGAGTTTTTGCTTTTTCGAAATAGACATTTGCTTTTTCAAAATCGTTTCTTTGTCCATAAAGAGAAGCCAAATTTCGATAGCAATTCGATAAGGACTCAGATTGATTTTTTTCATTTTTTAAAAGTTGAATTGCTTTTTCGTAGCTGTCTTCTGCCTTGAAATAGTTTTTTGAATCAAAAGCTGTTTCTTTGGCATTTATTAAATAGTTATTTCCCAGATTATTCAATAAGTTCCCTTTTTGAAGTGAAGAAAGGTTGGTTGTTTTTAAAGCGTTTTCTAATAAATCAATAGCTAAGGTATTCCTACCTGAACTCTGATAAACATTTGAAAGATTGAGAAGGGCTGCTGTTTTTTTGCTTTCATTTTTCTCAATATTGGCAATAAAATAATAGTGTTTAATGGTGTTTTCGGCATTATCATAATCCCCCATTATTGTGTATAAATTACCTAATGGTTTGAGACAATATTCGATTATGTCATAATCTGCGAGTTGGTAAGTTTGATATGTTTTCCATGCTTTTTCATAACTGATTATGGCTTGGTTTGTTTTGCCAAATTCATTTTCGAAATAGGCTTTGTTGCAGTTTAAAATCACGATGGATAGCAATCCTTCTTTTGATTTTTTGTCTTGGTTTTTCCAAAAATTGGTTTCAATGGTATTGAGGTTATTTATTCCTTCCAATGATGGATTGGCGACAAAATAATCAATAGCATCGTAGGTTATCTCTTCTTGCGTATGTTTTTTTTGTCCGAATACATTCAGAGAAACTAAGAGGCACAAGAAGATTATTTTTTTTGGCATAACTTTTATCTTATTGGTGTTTTCTAGGGATTAAATCCTAGAACTTCCATATACCATACAACTGAATATAATTAAAGTTATTGTCAAAGTTGAGTACATAACGCGCTCCCAAGCTAGGACCAATTCTTGCAAAACCAGCTGTAAAGTCGAATAATAATCCCGATTTTAATTCGGCAAACGAATTTGAGGATGTAGTGGTTGAGTATTCTGTTCGTATGAGGAATTTGTCTGAAGTTCCTTCGTACACATCGGTTTTGATGTTTTGTGTTTGCTGCTCGGATACATTCATATTGATTTGAAATCCTGCCCCGACACCAAAATAAGTTGAAAGATTATATCGGAACAATAATGGAATTTCCCAGTTGATATTTTTGTTTTCAATGGATGTGGTTATTTTTTTTAAATTCACTGTGCCTGTACTTTGGTCAACTTTTTCTGAGAAAGTTGTTTCTCCATCATAGGAAGTAAAACTATTTAAAAATTCGGCTTGCCCATAATAGCGATACGATTTAAAAGGAGAAACAGTGGCGCCAACAAAATAACTTTTTGAATTGTCTAAATTGGAGTAAAAGTTATAACCCGCTTTGGCTCCAATAGATATACCGGGAGTGAATCGGGTAGTGGCATAATTGGTGATAATAGGTTCATTTTTGTCGAAAATTATGGCCGTTCTGCTTTTGGTTTTCACTTTGTGAAAGTCTTCATTGAATTTCATAGAGTATTTTACAAATCCTTTGGTACTGTCTATTTCTTTTACGTTTTTTTGATTACTTCCGGGCAAATAAATGTTTCTGAAAATAAAGAAAATCTGGGTCTCTCTTTCGATAACATCCAAGCAACTGGTTGTAGCCACTTCGCCTTTGGGACAAATGGGACATTCGGGATACATGCCTTCAATTTTCAAAGAGCTTTTGTCAAACATGTCTGGGATGTCAGTTTCGAGTTGAATTTTTCTCGCTGGACCTTCGCCGTTGTTTTGAAAACTGGTTTTGAATTTAACTCTTTTGTATCGTACTAATCTATAATTCATAAAACTTCCGTTCGACCCCATTTTGTTAGGATCGTGGGAAGTAACGATTTCCATTTCCAGATTTTTTATTTTATGGTTTTTAAAACTTCGATTGGGCACATAGATAGATCGCATGGTTATAGTGGCACTCGTGTCTTTGATCATTTCGGGAGTAGTTTTGAAAGTGTAAAAAACATTTCGGGTTTCGCCGGGATTGTGATCATCGATTTCTAAAATGGAAACATCTTTATAATTGTTTGTAGCCGCTAATAAAGTGGAATCTAAATCGGTTTCATTGGTTGTTTCTCTATATTTTTTGGCGAAAGCCAAAGTGTTATTCGAAGCCAAATAACGGTTTGAATTATCGATATCATCTGCTGAAACAACATTGTTTTCTTTTACGGTTCTTTCATTAGCATAAGATCTTACTTCCTGTAAATCGAAATTGTTTTTTTTGAATTGCTTTTCATTGAAAAAAAGATAGAGTTTTCCGTTAGTTACATAATTCTCCAAATTTTCATAACTCACCACTACTTGTATTTCCTGTTCCGGGATGGGATCGCAGTTTTTGAAAATTGATAATCCATTTTGATCGGCAATAGAAGCGATGTCTTTATAGTTGGAATCCTCAATATCGTTGATTACTACTTTTTTGGGACGGGTAGCTGGTGGTTTTCCATTATCGTAATTGTTGGTTACGGTAAGGCGAGTTGTATAAGTTCCTTTGTTTTTATATACATGTTTAGGTTCGGCTTCTTTGCTATAATGGCCATCGCCCAATTCCCACAAATAGGAGTAACTTGGTTTTGGAGCTCCCGCAATAGGAATTAATGGAGGTGTTTCGGGTTTGAAATTCACTAGATTTCCTTTTTGATCGTATCCAATATTGGCTCTTCGGGTAATGGTATCTTTTACTTTGACTTGTGAATAAAAAGGGAATGTGATAATAAGAAAAAAGACTATCAGCGATTTGTTCATATCTGGTTATTTTGGTCGGTCATTATAGCTTTGTGAACGTTCGAAAACGCAACTTCAATTCAAATTATTTTTAAATGTAAAAAAAAGCGGTGATCAAATCACCACTTTTTCTTGTTTATTTGAATTGTAACTTATTGAATAGCATTGATTGCAGCTATTAATTGCTCTTCGGTTCCTACAGTTGTTTCGGCCAATGTGAAAGTGTACACATCATTTGCGGCTACAGTAACAGCTTTGATTGCCCATCTCCATTGTCCATTGTCTTCGGTGGCAAAGATTACATGACAAGCCAGTCCAATTGGAATTTGACCGTAGTGCTCGCTGAATAATCCTGCGGCAGTATAAGTGTCTAGTTTGGCTAGAGCATTTTGACCTTCTCCATCATAGGATAGATAAATAGCACTGTTGGTGTTGTCGTAACCTTCTGGAGCATCGGCAAGAATGGTGGTTTTTGGCCTTGGGTCACTGTAGAATTTATCTACGTTGGTCCATCCAAAGTTTCCAAAAGAAACATAATAATTGTTTCCTTCTCCTTGTACTCCGCCTTTTCCACCGTTGGTGCCAGCCGCATCAGCCGCATTTCTCCAAACTAAGTTTTCTGGATCTTCTAAATTGCCTGTCCAAAGTAGCATTCCAGTTTCAAGACCACCGGTTAAGCTTGCTGGGACAAGAAGGGTCATTGTGGCTAATGATTCAAGGGCTACTCCGTCTTGAGTTGCTTTGATGTAAAATTCTCCGCCAGAAATCAGTAAGTTTTTCTTTCCGTCTGTGGTTAAACCCATGGTTGGTTTGTTGGCCACCAGCATGTGTCCTTTGTCAAATAATTCAACATATTCGATGTTGATAGCGCCGGTCACTGCAACTCCATTTTTTCTAAGGTAGTCTCTGTTGATTATTAATTTCACCCCTTTCGCTGAAGTTAGCGTTACTGATCCTGAGGCCTCGGTGATGGTGAAGGTTTGTTTTAGTTTTGTTAATGCTTCGGTTCTTACTTCTTTGAATTCGGTAGCAGTTGCTGGAATGTTTGGAATTTCATTGTTATCGGTAATGTTGTCGTTTGTACAGCTTACCATTGCAATTGTTCCTAAAAATAAAAGAGCGATTGATTTTAAATTTCTGTTCATGATTTCTAAGTTTTTTTAAATCTGTCTTGGAAATATCCAGGAGGTTGTTTCAGATTCTGGTTGTTAATTATTGTTTCTTTTTGTCTATATCAATTAAGGTTTGATATTGTTACCCTTGTTTTTGAAATTTCTTTTTTAATTCTAATTTCATTCTTATATCAACTTTAGTTTTGATTTGTTACCCTTGTTTTTTTTATCGAGTAATTAATGTCCAAATCGTATTGATAAAATTGAGCCCTATTTTTTTTAAATTTTCCATAATCTAAAAGTTTTTTAAATTTTCTAATTATTGATTTATATAGTTATATCAACTTGGTCTTGTAATTGTTACCCCTTGCTTTGATTTTAGTTCTAAATATCTGGTTTTACGAATCTGCGTAAGGGATATTAGTAAGCTACCGAAGTAGCGCGGATAGCCCGACCGCATTATGAGAAGAGGCCGAATGAGCGCAAAGAGAGTTGGCCTCTTTTCATAATGGGGTTATGCCCACAAGATTGCCTATATTCATAAAAGACGTTATGCAATGGTTTTCGCTCTTTTTTTAGTATTTTCGATGAAAAGTTTTTTTATGGTTCCAACTACTGTTCATTCCGATCAAATGTATATTGAAGGATTGGCGAATAATGATTCGGCGATTATTCATGCGATTTATAAGAAGTTTGTACCGAAAGTTGTCTCCTATATAAAGAACAATTCTGGTGATGAAGATAGGGCGCAGGATGTGATTCAGGAGGTGCTGATTTTGCTTTTTAACCAAGCCAAAGTCCAGCAATTGAGATTGACCTGTCCTTTCGATGCGTACTTTTTTTTGTTGTGCAAACGAAAATGGCTCAATGAGTTGAAAAAACATTCGAATAAAGGGGTAACAATTAAAGACGATTTGACATCTATACATGAATCTGCTGATGAAATGGTTTTGCAGACCGAATATTTTGACGAGAAGCAACAACTGTATGATGTGATGTTTCAAAAACTAGGCGAGAAGTGTCAGGAATTGCTCAAACTGAGTTTTACACTTCCTTCGATGGAGGAAGTGGCCGAAAAGCTAGCGGTAACATATGGGTATGTTCGCAAGAAAAAATCACTTTGCATTGGTCAATTGACACAATGGATTCAAGAAACTAATCGCTTTAAATCTATAAAAAATACCTAGCCATGAACGAAGAACACTTTTTGGAATTTGATGAATATCTTCAAGGCGAAATGACCGTTGAAGATCAACTGGCTTTTGAACAACAATTAAAAGATCAGCCTGATTTGGCTATGGCTTTTGAAACCTATAAAGAGATGCATCTTCATTTGGAAAATAAGTTTGGTCAAACCGATGAATTAAACGCTTTCAAGAAGAATTTGAAAGGGATTTCTAAGGAACATTTTAAAAAGTCCAAGCCTAAGGTGATAGCTCTCAGACCATGGTATTATGTGGTTGCGGCATCGGTTGCAGTTTTGTTCGGTTTGTTCTTTTTGAATCAGAATTCAAATCCAACGTTTGAAGATTATAATCAACCGGAAACCGCTTTTTTTACCGAGCGGGGAGAAGCGAATAGTAATTTAAAATTGGCTCAGGATGCTTTTAATGCGAAAAGATATAAAGAGGCGATTTCGTTTTTTGAAACTATTTTAAAAGTGGACAAAAGTGCCGAAATTCAGTATTTTTATGGAGTGGCATTACTGGAGGAAAATAAATTGCCAGAAGCCGAAACTGTTTTTGCTGCCTTGAAAACGGGTAATTCCATTTATAAAAACAAAGCGATTTGGAGTTTGGCTTTGACTAAATTAAAACAAAAAGATTACAAAGCATGCAAAGAGCTCTTGCTGATGATTCCTGAGGATTATGAAGGAAATGATCAGGTTGATGCTTTGCTGAATGATTTGGATTAATATTTCGTAACGGTTCTTTCGCGAAAACTCGCAGAGGATTACACGAAGATTCATAAAGTTTATTTTTAAAGATTCGCTGAGATATTAAATTCTTTGCGAATCTTTTTTTTCTTTGGGAATCTTTGGGAAATGATTTTTGCGTAACTCCTTTTTTGGTAAAGCCCGTTTTTTCGAGTAATTTTGCGGCATTAAATCTTGCACTTGGAAACAAAAACAATACTTACCGATACCCACACCCATTTATATTCAGAAGAATTTGATTTGGATAGAAGCGAAATGATACAACGCGCCATCGATAATGGTGTAACCCGTTTTTTTATCCCTGCCATAGATTCTACATGTACCCAAAGCATGTATGATTTGGAACGAGATTATCCCGATAATGTGTTTCTTATGATGGGTTTGCATCCTACTTATGTTAAGGATAATTATCTGGAGGAATTGCAGCATGTTGAAGACGAATTGGCTAAAAGAAAGTTCGTTGCTATTGGCGAAATAGGGATTGATTTGTATTGGGACAAAACCCATTTGGCAGAACAGCAAATTGTTTTTAGAAAACAAATTCAGTTGGCAAAACAATACAAACTTCCCATCGTTATTCATTGTCGCGAAGCATTCGATGAGATATTTGAAATTCTGGACGAAGAAAAATCTCCTGAATTATTTGGAATCTTTCACTGTTTTTCGGGAACGTATGAACAGGCTTTGAGAGCGATATCCTTTAATATGAAACTGGGAATAGGAGGTGTAGTTACTTTTAAAAATGGAAAAATAGATCAATTCTTAAACAAAATCGATTTAAAACATATCGTTTTGGAAACAGATTCCCCATATTTGGCTCCAATTCCGTATCGAGGCAAACGCAACGAAAGCAGCTATTTAATAAATGTTGCCGATAAATTGTCCCAAATTTATGGTCTTTCAGTCAATGAGATAGCAGCTATAACAACCGATAATTCTGCAAAAATATTCGGTATTTAATATCGATTTTCTGTAACTTTAATATTTTTTTTGTTCTTTTGTCCAACTAAATTGAAAACCAAAATGAATAAATTTGATGCGATTCGGTCTTTTTATGATTCCGAAATAAACGAAGGAATAATAAAAGTTATTGATCACCCAATGATGAAAGCTTTGATGAACTTTTGTTTTCCTGGAACAGAAGATGAAATTTGGAAAGAACAGCTTCGTAAAACGCACTCTATTCGTGATTTTCAATGCAACTTTATTTATCATGGAGTGCAGCAAGTATTGGAAAAAAGCTCGGAAGGATTAACTACTTCCGGTTTTGAAAAGTTGGAAAAAAATACTGCCTATCTTTTTATTTCCAATCATAGGGATATTGTTTTGGATACGACTTTATTGAACTCTTCTTTGTTTGAGCATGGTTTGGACATGACTTCTTCTGCCATTGGTGATAATTTAGTAAAAAAATCGTTTTTAAAAACACTGGCAAAACTCAATAGAAATTTTTTAGTGCAACGCGGATTATCACCTAGAGAATTATTGGTGAGTTCCAAATTACTATCTGAATATATGGCGCAACTATTGTTGCATGAAAATCGTTCGGTTTGGATTGCACAACGTGAAGGAAGAACCAAAGACGGAAATGACGAAACCAATCCCGGTGTTTTGAAAATGATCGCCATGGGATCTGATGAGCCTAATATAATGGACTATTTTAAGAAAATTAAAATTGTTCCAGTTTCCATTTCATACGAATATGATCCTACAGATGCTTTGAAAATGCCGCAATTATTGGCAGAGGCAAATAATGAGATTTATAAAAAAGAAAAAAATGAAGATTTCAAGACTTTGTTGAGTGGTATCATCGGACAAAAGAAAAGAATCCACATACACATAGGAGATGTTCTTGATACTGAAATCGATGAAATTATCAAAAATTTTGATACCACCAACAAGCAAGTGCAGACATTGGCACAAGTGATTGACGATTCAATTTTGAGTAATTATAAATTGTGGACCACAAATTTTATTGCTTACGATATTTTGAACTGCTCGAATCGTTTTTCTCACTTGTATACCGAAAATGAAAAATTACTTTTTGAAAGACGTTTAGAGATGCGAATTGATCACGAACATCCTGTTGCCAAACAAGGCTTTTTGGATATGTATGCAAATCCGGTTGTCAACAAATTGAAATATGTTAATGAACTCTAAACCTAAAATCCTATTGATTTATACCGGTGGTACCATTGGTATGAGAAAGGATTTTGAGACAGGAGCTCTTAAGGCTTTCAATTTTAGCAAACTCCTTCATAGTATTCCCGAGTTAAAATTATTGGATTGCGAGATTGATACTTTTTCTTTCGAAAATCCAATAGATTCTTCGAATATGAATCCGGAGCATTGGGCTGAAATGGTGTGTACCATCGAGAATAATTACGAAAATTTTGATGGTTTTGTGGTGCTTCATGGATCAGATACAATGTCGTATTCGGCTTCAGCATTAAGTTTTATGCTTGAAAATCTTTCGAAGCCTGTAATATTTACTGGATCCCAATTACCTATAGGGGATTTAAGAACGGATGCTAAAGAAAATTTAATTACTGCGATTCAAATTGCTTCTTTACAAGAAAAGGGTAAGCCACTAATCAAAGAGGTTTGTCTTTATTTTGAATACAAATTATACCGTGGCAATAGAACTACCAAGATAAATGCAGAACATTTTCGCGCATTTGTTTCCCCTAATTACCCTTTTTTGGTGGAGTCTGGGGTGCATTTGAAAATAAATTCGGAATTGTTTTTGCAGACAAATGAAAGAAATTCTTTGAGAGTTCATAAGCATTTGGACAATAATGTGGCCATCATCAAAATGTTTCCGGGAATAAGTGAAACCGTACTGTCTGCCATTTTTAATATTGAGAGTTTGAAAGGAATTGTTCTCGAAACCTACGGAGCAGGAAATGCACCGACAGAAGAGTGGTTTTTGACGCTTTTGCAGAAAGCAATATCCAAGGGACTACGTATAATCAATGTGACACAATGTTCTATAGGAAGCGTGAGTATGGGACAGTATGAAACGAGTACCATTATGAAAAAGCTAGGGATTATTTCTGGAAAAGATATTACTACCGAAGCTGCCATTACCAAATTAATGTATTTATTGGGGCAAAATATTACTCAAGATGACTTCAAAAATGTATTCGAAACTTCTTTAAGAGGAGAAATGCAATAATATTGTTTTTTTACTTTCAAAATTCATTTTTTTTAATGTTCTTTGCACACCAAAATAATAGAGAGGTGTCCGAGTGGTTGAAGGAGCTAGCCTGGAAAGCTAGTATATGGGTAACTGTATCGAGGGTTCGAATCCCTTCCTCTCTGCAGAAAGAAAGCGTTGTGTCAAATTGATACAATGCTTTTTTTAGTTTAGGATATTTTCCTTTAGATGTCTTTTAATATAGGATAAACTCTTTTGTATTTTTCAAATGCTTTTTCATAAACCAATCTGTGATTTGGATTGGGATAAAAAGTTGCGTTTGTTTTATTTTCGAATGAATTCATATTTTCGATAGCTTTAAATCCAATTAAAACAGCTCCCCAGGCGGCTCCTTCAATGGTTTCGGAAACAACTACCTTCATTTGAAAAATGTCGGCTACTATTTGCAGCCATAATTCACTTTTGCCAAAACCACCACTAACCATTACGGTAGTTTCTTTTCTTTTTTCGGAATCGGGAAGTAAAATTTCGACAACACTAAACAGTCCAAAAAGAATACCTTCGAGAGTTGCTCTGATAAAATGCGCTTTATGATGGGTGATTTTAATTCCCAATAGAGTTCCTTGTACATCAGCATCCCAAATGGGAGCTCGTTCTCCAAGTAAATAAGGTACAAAAAGCAAACCATCAGAACCGGCGGGTATTTCTTTTGCTTGTTCTAAAAGGGTTTCGTAGGATTCATTTGTTTCTAAAAGCGACTCTTTTAGCCATTGCAATATGATGGCGCCATTATTTACAGCACCCAATTTTAAGTATTGATTGTCTATTAAATGATAACATTGTGTACGCATTTTAGGATCAATATGAGGTTGTTCAATGGGAATTCGAACAGCTCCGCTAGTACCTATGGATAAGGCAATTCGATTTTTTTCCATTGAGCCAGTTCCTAGATTTGCCAATGGGCCATCTCCACCGCCTAGAATGTATAAAAAACCATCTTTAGTTCCTTTGGATTTGTGTGTTGCTGGTGCAATTTTCGAAAGTTGATTTTCCTTTATATTTAAATAGTTAAGAATAGTTTCATCCCAATGCAAGGTATGGATGTTCATTAGTCCAGTACCAGATGCCATTGAGGAGTCGGTAACATATTCTTCCGTTAGCTGATTCCAAATATATTCCTTGATGCTAATAAATTTAAAAGCATTGTTGAATAAATCGGGCTCATTTTCTTTGAACCAAGCCAATTTTGTCATTGGTGAAAAAGGATGAATTGGAATACCTGTTTTTTGATAAAAAACAGTTCCAAGTTCAGACTTTTTTAATGCCTCGGCAATTGAAATGGCTCTGTTGTCTGCCCAAAGTAAAGCATCACTTATTGGGAACCCCTCTTCGTTTATGATTAGAATACTTTGCATTGCCGCGCTAAAACTTATGAATTCAGGTTCTACGTTTTTTGTAATTTCTTTAATGCAAGCTAAAACCGAATCTAAAATTTCATTTGGTTTTTGAGTACTCCAATTTTCTTCAGGATGATACATTTGATATTCTTTGGTGATTTGATGTAATACGTTTCCGTTTGCGTCAAAACAAATTGCTTTTGTTGCTGTTGTGCCAATATCTATTCCTATGTATGTTTTTTTCATCTTTTAAGTAGTCACAAATTGATTTAGAATTAAAACGCCGATTAATCCCATAATTCCTATAATCGTTTCCATCACAGTCCATGTTTTAAAAGTGTCTTTTAGGCTAATGCCAAAGTATTCTTTGAACATCCAAAAACCTGTATCATTGACATGGGAACACATCAGACTTCCGGCTCCAATGGAAAGAACCATCAATTCTGGACTGATGCCTGAACTCGCTACCAAAGGTTGGACGATTCCTGCAGCGGTTAGTCCTGCAACTGTTGCCGAGCCTATTGCTACACGAATAATTGTGGCAATTAGCCATCCTAATACTAAAGGAGAAAGTGTCGATTTTTCGAAGAATACGGCCAAATCAGTTCCAATACCGCTGTCAATCAGTACTTGTTTGAAAGCGCCACCTGATGCAATAATTAAAATAATCATGGTTGCCGATGCTAGTGCGGTACTTGATTTATCCATGATGGCGTTCATTTTTTGACCTCTATTTATTCCTAAAAATACAAAAACAAACAGAACTGTAATTAGCAGAGCTATAGTCGGGTTTCCAATATATCCAAGAATAATTCGGATCGAATTGGTTTCGGCTAATGTCAATTCACTTATGGTAGCCATAGCCATTAATAGAACTGGAATTAATGCAGAAATAATGCTTATAGTAAAAGAAGGTAACTCGGATTCTTGGAATGTTTTACTTTCAAATAATCCTTTTGGTGGATTGGCGTTAATTTTTTTGATGAATTCAGGAAATATAATTCCGGCTATGAGTAAAGCTGGGAGCGCTACAATTAAACCATAAAGTAAGGTTTTACCAATATTGGCTTTAAAAATTACGGCAATGGCTGTTGGTCCAGGGTGCGGAGGTAAAAATCCATGAGTGATAGAAAGTGCCGAGGCCATAGCAATACCCAAATAGATGAGTGGTTGTTTCGCATTTGTGCTGACAGCAAAAACCATAGGAATCAAAATGATAAAGCCAGCATTGTAAAACATGGAAATACCAACTGCAAAACCTGTTAAGACCATTGCCCATTTAATGTGTTTTGCGCCAAATAGTTTTGTCATTACGGAACTTATCTGTTGTGCTGCTCCACTATTTGATAACAGATTACCCAAAATTACTCCAAATGCTAGAATTAAAATTAAAGAGCCAAGTGTACTGCCGATCCCTTGTTGCAATGAGTTTATGATTTCGGGGAAAGGCATTCCTTTTGTAATTCCAACAAAAAGAGCGGAAATGATTAATGCAATAAAGGCATTGAGCTTGATTACAGAAATCAGAACCAGAAGCAATACGATGCTTATAATTAAAATTAATATTGACATGTATTTCTTTTTAGATTAAATTCAAATGGAATGATTCGACTCAATTTATTCGTTTTTCTCAACGGCGTGGCCTCCGAATTCGTTACGAAGCGCAGCCACTACTTTTCCGGAAAAAGTATCCTGCATTTGGGAACGATATCGCATCATTATAGAAAGAGCAATTACGGGAGTGGGAACACCCAAGTCTAAGGCCGTTTCTAAGGTCCATTTCCCTTCGCCCGAAGAATGCATAATGCCTTTTATACTGTCCAGTTTTGGGTCTTTGGAAAACGCATTTTCTGTAAGTTCCATAAGCCAACTGCGAACGACTGAACCGTGATTGAAAAGTTTGGCCGTTTTCTCAAAATTAATATCATATTCAGAATGTTCAAATACTTCAAAACCTTCGGCTATGGATTGCATCATGCCATATTCGATTCCGTTATGAACCATTTTTGTAAAATGTCCGCTGCCCGCCTTTCCGGTATAGAGCCAGCCATTTGGAACTGAAATTGCTTCAAAAACATTGGAAACGTAGTCAAAAACTGCTGCATCTCCACCAATCATGGTACAAGCTCCATTTAAAGCTCCCGAAGTACCACCTGAAGTGCCACAATCCAGAAAGTCAAAACCAAGGTCTTTTAGTTGTGTGTGTCTTCTTTTGGAATCTTTAAAATTAGAGTTTCCTCCATCAATGATGATGTCATTTTTATTTAAAAAAGGAAGTAGAGAAGTGATTACTTCATCGACAATTTCTCCCGCGGGAACCATCAGCCAGATTACTTTCCGATTTTGTAACTGTTGGCATAATTCTTCGACAGTAGTTGCTGTTTTTATTCCTTCTTTTGAAATATTCTTGACGAAATCCGTATTCACATCATGGGCAATAACTTCATATTGATTTCGATTTAGATTTAAAGCCAAATTAAATCCCATTTTTCCAAGTCCTATAATTCCTATTTGCATTTTTTATCTGTTTTTTAAAGTGCTGTGTATGTTTGTTTTGGATCGGTTATGCGTGCAAATAGTAAAAATATGTGTTTTAATTAATAAGTAATACTTTTTTCTGGTATTTTGAATGATTTTTATTCGATTATCTCCGTCGAAGTTTAATTTATATTTAAAAGTGCTATCAAACTTCCAAAATCTTATATTTGTAAAAGCAATTGGTTTTAGTAAACTCGGAATGCTGTAACTCTTTATCTAATTCTCAAAATAATGGTGCGATTATTTCTTGGCTGTTTTCTTTTTTTATCATTTTTCAGAGGGTATTCTCAAGAGAATACGTTTTCAATTGATACTTTGCACGTCAAGATTGATAGTCTTTATAGAGAGGATCAGTTTTATGCAGGCCTTAACTACAATTCGATTTTAAAGAAGCCTTCAGAGGTGTCCCAAGAAAAAATATCTTTTGGCTTTTCAGCAGGATTTCTAAGGGATATGCCAATAAACAAAAGCAGGACTTTTGCAATAGCGCCTGGAATAGGTTTCTCGTTTAATAACTATCTTCAAAATATGGCTATTACGGGAACTAGCCAAAATCCTGTTTATAATATAATTCCATCTACTGTAAACTATGATAAAAACAGGTTCGAACAACTGCGTGTGGAAATCCCAATTGAGTTTAGGTGGCGTAACTCAACTCCTGTGGAGTTTCAGTTTTTTAGAATTTATGGAGGTGTTAAAATCAGTTATTTGCTCGCAGATAAATCAGTTTATGATGATGGCACTAATAAAATTGTCATAAAAAACAGCAAAGATTTTGAAGACTTTCTTTATGGGGTGTATCTTTCAGTGGGGTACAGTGCTTTTAACCTGCAAGTGTATTACAACATAAACTCATTTTTTAAATCGTCTGCCAAAATCGATTCTGTGCCCATCACCATGAATGCACTGAGTATTGGTCTCGTCTTTTATATTTTATAGCCATAAAAAAAGAAACAGAAACTGAGGGATACAGCCCAGGAGTAATCCTATAATCAATTCTTTTGGTGTATGCGCCTGCATTACCAAACGTGAAGAAGCCACAAAACCATTCATCAATAGCAGAAAAGGAACTAAGTATATATTTCCCATTTGTAAATGAATATTCAATCCAAATACAAAAACCGTTAAAGCTGAAATAGCGAGCATGTGCAAACTTGCTTTGGTTTTGTTATACAATAAGCCAAGTGCAAATAAAGTGCTAAATAAAGCGCCTAAGAAGAAAAAATGCAATTCAGGGTAATATTCTAATGAGATGATTTTCCTTAGCAATAAAATGATTATAAAGCTTTGAAAGATTAACGGTATTTTGCGTTGCTCCATATCGGCAATCATTATGGAATCTACTTTGTTTGTAAATCGCAATAAATAATACAGCGCCATCGGAGTTACGATGGTTATGATTGAAATTTGCAAAAAAAACGCGCTAATCTGTTCTATTTTGTAATCTGCAATATGGAATAAAAAAAAGAAAAAGCAAGCTTGTATCGGTGTAAAAAGCGGATGGAATATATAAGAGAATATGGGAAGTATCTTTTTCAATTTCAAAAAGAGTTTTGAGGGATGTTATGGGTAAAAAAATGGCTTACAGTTTTTTTCTCATACGGGCAACGGGAATTTCCAGCTGTTCGCGGTATTTTGCAATCGTTCTTCGGGCGATCGGATATCCTTTTTCTTTCAGAATTTCGGCCAAGAGATCATCAGGAAGCGGATTTTTTTTATCTTCTTCTTCAATAGTATTTTGCAGAATTCTTTTAATTTCAATTGTGGATACTTCTTCCCCTTGATCATTTTTCATCGCTTCCGAAAAGAATTCTTTTATCAGTTTTGTGCCGTAAGGAGTCTCTACATATTTACTGTTGGCTACTCTGGAAACTGTCGATATATCAAGCCCGACCATATCAGCAATATCTTTTAAAATCATCGGTTTCAATCGAGTTTCATCACCATCAAGAAGATAATCTTTTTGATAGTGCATAATGGCATTCATCGTTACGTACAAAGTGTCTTGGCGCTGTTTGATGGCGTCTATAAACCATTTGGCCGAATCCAGTTTTTGCTTGATAAACTGCACCGCATCTTTTTGCGAATGCGATTTGTCTTTAGATTCTTTATAGGTCTGCATCATTTCCTGATAATCTTTGGAAACATGCAGGGAAGGTGCATTTCTGCCATTCAAGGTGAGTTCTAATTCTCCATCAACGATACGAATGGTGAAATCAGGAACTACATTTTCGGTAATTTTATTGTTTCCGGAAAAAGAACCTCCAGGTTTTGGATTGAGTCTTTCAATTTCATGGATAGCATTTCTAAGCTGTTCATTAGAAATATTGAATTTCTGAATCAGTTTGTCATAATGCTTTCTCACGAAAGAATCAAATTGCTGTTCAATAATAGCCGTGGCTAAATCAACGGATTCCGTTGGGGTTTTATGTTTTAATTGCAGTAACAGACATTCCTGTAAATCACGTGCTCCAACGCCTGTTGGTTCAAGTTCGTGAATGATATGCAATATAGCTTCAACTTGTTTTTCGGTAGTGTAAATTCCTTGGGTAAAAGCCATGTCGTCGACTAAGTCAGATACGCTTCTTCGTATATACCCCATATCGTCAATACTTCCCACCAAAAATTCTGCAATATCACGTTCTTCATCATTGAGAATGAAGGTGTTTAATTGATTGATGAGGTCCTGATGAAAACTTATCGTTGCGGCAAATGGCGTTTCTTTGGTTTCGTCGTCATCACTGTAATTATTGGCCTGAGTTTTGTAATCAGGAGTGTCGTCGCTGTTTAGGTATTCGTCTATGTTAATGTCTTCGGCTTCAACTCTGTCTGCTTCCGAATCATCATAGTCGTCATATTGTTCTGTGTCGAATTCGTCTTTTTCATAATTATCCTCCTCTTTTCCTGATTCAAGAGCGGGATTCTCATTCATTTCTTCCAACAATCGTTGTTCAAATGCTTGCGTAGGCAACTGAATTAACTTCATCAACTGGATTTGTTGTGGAGATAATTTCTGTGATATTTTTAAATTTAAAAATTGCTTTAGCATATTTGATAGTTTAGAGAGTTTATGAGTTTAGAAAGGTTAGCCAAAATGAGTGAACTAAACTTTCTAAACTTTTAAACTACATAACCGTTTTTTTAAAATTCAGCATTCTGTGGTGTTCTTGGAAAAGGAATCACGTCACGTATGTTCGTCATTCCTGTTACAAAAAGCACCAATCTTTCGAATCCAAGTCCGAAACCAGAGTGAACCGCAGAACCAAATCTTCTGGTATCTAAGTACCACCATAATTCTTCTTCGTCGATTCCTAAGGCTTTCATTTTTTCAACCAAAACATCAAAACGCTCCTCTCTTTGAGAACCTCCCACGATTTCCCCAATTCCAGGAAAAAGAATGTCCATCGCACGAACCGTTTTTCCATCTTCGTTCAAACGCATATAAAACGCCTTGATGTTCGCTGGATAATCAAACAGGATTACCGGACATTTAAAGTGTTTCTCCACCAAATAACGTTCGTGTTCCGATTGTAAATCAGCTCCCCACTCGTTGATGATGTATTGAAATTTTTTCTTTTTGTTTGGAGTAGAATCTCTTAGGATATCAACTGCTTCAGTGTATGAAACACGTTTGAAATCGTTATTCATAACAAAACCTAATTTTTCCAACAAAGGCATTTCACTTCTGTCAGCCTGTGGTTTTGATTTTTCTTCTTCGATCAAACGGCCTTCCAAGAATTTCAAATCATCACCGCAGTGATCAACTGCATATTTCACTACATATTTAATGAAATCTTCGGCCAAGTCCATATTGTCATTCAAGTCATTGAAAGCCACTTCTGGCTCAATCATCCAAAATTCAGCCAAATGGCGAGAAGTATTAGAATTCTCTGCTCTAAAAGTTGGTCCAAAAGTATAAATCTGACCCAAAGCCATTGCGAAAGTTTCGCCTTCCAATTGTCCCGAAACCGTCAAGTTCGTGTGTTTTCCGAAGAAATCTTTTTTATAGTCAATGTTGCCTTCTTCTGTTTTTGGTAAATTGTCCAATGGCAATGAAGTCACTTGGAACATTTCGCCAGCACCTTCAGCATCAGCTCCAGTGACGATTGGCGTGTTTACATATACAAAGCCTTTTTGTTGAAAATAGCTATGAACTGCAAAAGACAAAACCGAACGAACACGCATAATTGCTCCAAAAGCATTCGTACGTACACGCAAATGCGCATTTTCACGCAAGAATTCCAATGAATGTTTTTTTGGTTGCATTGGGAATTTCTCGGCATCCGAGTCGCCAAGAATTTCAAGCTTGTTTACCTGAATCTCATATTTTTGTCCGGCACCTTTGCTTTCTACCAAACTTCCTGTTACCGATACTGCAGCTCCGGTTGTAATTCTCTTCAAAGTTTCGTCTGGAGTATTCTCAAAATCGACAACACACTGTATGTTATTGATGGTTGAACCATCATTTAAAGCAATAAACTGATTGTTTCTAAAAGTTCTAACCCAACCTTTTGCATTAATTTCCTGTAACGTCGTTGTACTGTTTAGTAAGTCTTTAACTTTTGTGTGTCTCATTTTCATTTTAGATTTTAAATTTAGATCAAAACAAAAATCAATGTTATAATCTAAATGCAAATATAAAGGATTTGTTTGAAATTGTCATTGTGAGATATAGTGTAATAAGGAGCAATTTAGTTTTTGCTGAATCTTCGATGTCCTGCTATCCTTATATCTTTTGTTTTTTAGAGCGAAAGTAAAAATATGACATTTCAAGCTCAATTGTTAGTTTATATAAAAGGAAAAATTAAAAATAGTAGTAAGGGCTTGCTTTTCGATTTTAGTTATTAATATGGATTGAAGCAAAAAGTAAATATTATTTTTTTTGTTTTTTAACTCTAGCGAATTGGGTTATTGAAATGATATATAGTTATCTGACATTTTTTCAACTCAATTCTGAAAAAATGACATATTTTTCAAATGGCATATTTTTTGTTTTTCGGTATATAACTTGCGCAAGTTTAGACTAAATTTTTGTTTAACAATTTTAAAAGTAAAACAGTTATGAATCTTATTAAAAGAAATGTAGGTCAAGCTCCAGCTTTACATCGTTTGTTTTTTGATGATATTTTTGGCCGTGATTTTTTCAATTGGGAAAATAACAATTTTTCAACAACTAGTACAACACTGCCCTCTGTAAACATCAAAGAGACTGCAGACAACTATGAGGTGGAAGTCGCCGCTCCAGGTATGGATAAAAAGGACTTCAAGATTACACTTGATGGAAACCAATTAACGATTTCTTCGGTGAAAGAAAATGAAAAAACGACTGGGAGCGAAAATTACAGTCGTAGAGAATTTAGTTACCAATCATTTCAGAGAAGTTTTGAATTGCCTAAAAACGTAGTGGACGAGGATAAAATAATTGCTCGTTATGAAAATGGACTTTTATTATTGTCCATTCCTAAACGTGAAGAGGCAAAACCAAGACCTCCACGAATGATTGAAATCTCCTAAATTCTCCTAAATTAACTATTTGGAAAGCTGCTGTTTTAGGCAGCTTTCTTCATTATAAAACACACACAGATGTTGTCACAATTATTCTCCGGGATAGCTGTGCTGTCCTTTATGGTTTTATTATTGATATTGCTTTTGCGACGATTAAAGCAGCCTTATTTTATTGCTTATATAATTACCGGTTTGCTGTTGGGGCCTCAAGTATTTAACGTCATTTATGAACCTGAAGTAATTTCAGAATTGGGGCAAATTGGGATTGTACTTCTAATGTTCTCCATCGGCAATGAGATAGACCTTCATTATCTATCGCATAATTTTTACAAGCCTCTTTTAATTGCAGTGGTGCAGATTGTACTTAGTTTTATTTGCATGTATATTGTTGGTTCATATTTGGAGTGGAAAATGACAACTATAATTTTGATCGCTTTTATAATAAGTTTGAGTAGTTCTGCGATTGTGTTCCAATATTTGGCAAAGACAGGTGAGATTAAAAGTCAGCTCGGAATTATTACCTGTGGTGTTTTACTAATGCAAGACATACTTGTGGTTCCCATGATATTGACTCTGAATTTTATGTCAGGAAATAATATTTCAGCTGCAGAACTGATAAAAGTCTGCGTAGGAGGAGTATTGATTATTCTGTTTATGAAAGCGGCAATCAGTAAAAAGCTTTTCTCAATCCCCATGCGAAGAGAAATTATTGCTGATCATGAATTGCAGGTTTTCATTGGTTTCAGCATCTGTTTTGGTATGGCGTGGATTAGTGAATGGTTTGGACTGTCTCCTGCCTTTGGAGCTTTTATTGCCGGCGTTTTAATTGGACACGACAAGGCGACACATTGGCTAGGTAAATCCCTGATTCCTTTCAGAGTGTTTTTTATGGCTTTCTTCTTTCTTGCAGTAGGTGTTCAGCTTGATATCAAGTTTTTTATTGAAAATATTGGAACTATAATATGGATTTCAGTTGCTGTGCTTTTTATAAATAGCCTGATCAATGCCATACTTTTTAAACTTACAAAAAACTCATGGCGCGATAGTTTGTATGGAGGGGCACTTTTATCACAAATTGGAGAATTTAGTTTTGTTTTGATGACCTTGGCATCTTCTTTGCAACTTGTGGGGGTTTATACTTATCAAATAACCTTGGCTGTTACAACTCTTACAATGTTTCTTAACACATTTTGGCTTATGATAATCCAAGAATTAATTTATAAACTGCCGGATTACAAAGAAAAATCTTTTTAGTATTGAATTAAAACTAAAAGATTAAAAGGGATTTTGGAAGGCATATTCATAATAAAACAACTGGCTGTTTTTATTATGAATATGCTTTTTGAAATAAAAATATTCTTGATTAATGTGTATGCTCTAAATCTTCTTTCTTCGTTCTTTTCTTTTCAAATGTCAATACCAAAGCCGGCAAAACCAATAAATTGGCAAACATGGCAAACATCAAGGTGCAGGAAATCAATCCTCCAAGGGCTATCGTGCCACTAAAACTGGACAATGTGAATGTGGCAAATCCCACAATCAACACAATTGAAGTATAGAAAGTACTGATGCCGGTTTCTCTTAAGGCACTAAATACTGATTTTTTTATTTTACCATTATAGAGATTCAAATCATGACGGTATTTGGCCATAAACTGAATCGCATTATCCACCGAAATACCAAAAGCAATACTAAATACCAATATGGTTGAAGGTTTCAACGGGATTCCAAAATAACCCATCAACCCCGATGTGATGCAAAGTGGCAAAACATTTGTAATCACTGATGCCATAACCATTTTGGCAGAACGGAATAAATAAGCCATCAATCCTGCAATTAGGAAAATAGCAAAAATCAGTGATTCAATAAGGTTGTCAATTAGGTAAGAAGTTCCTTTTTGGAAAACCAAAGCTTTTCCGGTAAGGGTAACTTCATAACGGTCTTTTGGGAATACTTTGTCTATTTTGGCTTTTAGTTTCTTTTCTACTCTGGCCATTTCCTGAGTTCCAATGTCTTTCATGAAAGTGGTGATTCGGGCATATCGTCCAGTCGAATCCACATAGCTTTTCATCAGGTTGGTCTTGGTGTCTTTGGTGGCATTTTTGGCATACGACAATATAAAAGCCTGCTCTTGTGAAGTGGGTAATTCATAATATTCTGGCTTGCCGTTGTAATATGCCTGCTTCGAATATTTGACCAAATTAACGACAGAAACCGGTTTTGATAATTCTGGAATCTCCGCAATTGTTTTTTGCAATTCATCCATCTTTTTCATTGTCGATAACTTCATTACTCCTTTTTTGTGTTTGGTGTCCACCATGATTTCTAACGGCATTACACCATTGAACTCTTTTTCAAAAAAGATAATGTCTTTGAAAAATGAAGCCGTTTTTGGCATTTCGCCTATCAAACTTCCCGAGACTTTCATTTGGGAAACCCCGATTACACTAAAAACCAATAATAATCCGTAAATAATATAGATCATTTTACGGTTGTTTTTTACGACACTTTCAACCCAGTTTAATAGGGCAGATATATAAGTTTTGCTCAGGTGTTTTAAATGTTTTTCTTTGGGAACATCCATAAAGCTGTACACAATTGGAACAATTACCAAGGTAAGTAAGTACACTGTGATTACATTTATAGAGGTTACTAAACCAAATTCGAACAACAAATCATTTCCGGTAATCATAAAAGTGGCAAATCCGGCTGCTGTCGTCAAGTTGGTCATTAAGGTAGAAACCCCGATCGTCGAAATTACACGTTGTAAAGCTTTGGCCTGATTTTGATGGGTTTTTATTTCCTGCTGGTATTTGTTGATGAGGAAAATACAGTTTGTGATTCCAATTACAATAATCAACGGTGGAATAATAGCCGTAAGAATTGTGATTTTGTAATGAAACAAACCTAGCGTTCCAAAAGACCACATTACACCAATAATCAAAATACAGATGGAGATAAAAGTGGCTCTATATGAACGGAAGAATAAAAAGAAAATTAAAGACGTTATGAATAATGCGGCGCCAATGAATAGACCGATTTCGCCTTTCATGTTTTCGGCATTGATGGTTCTGATGTAAGGCATTCCGGAAACACGAAGGTCGATTCCGGTTGTTTTTTCAAACTTGTCAATTTTTGGAACTAAGTTTTCCAAAATGAATGTCTTTCGAGAAGCCGTATTTACAATATTTTTCTTGATATAAACCGCAGAGCGAATACTTCCTGACTCTTTGTTGAACAATAAACCTTCATAAAAAGGAAGATTATGAAACAATTCGAATTTTATTTTTTGAATGTATTCTGGATTCGCAGTTTGAGTTTGGTCAATAAACGGAACTAGTTTAAATTTTTGGGCAAGCGTGTCTTTTTCAAGAGTTTTTAGGTCATTTAAGGAAATAACCAAATCTATTTCTTTAGAATTTTTCAGACCGGTCATCAATTCGTTCCAGGCGGCAAATGCTTTGGGCGTGAAAAAAGCATCGTCTTTAAAACCAATGACGATAAGGTTTCCTTCTTCTCCAAATTTATCGAGAAAGTCTTGATACTGTTTATTTACGATATGTTTTTTAGGAAGTAAATTAGCTTCAGTATAAGTCATGGCCAAATTTTTCCACTGAAAAGAAAGGAAAATGGTTATGCCAAGTATTACGCCTAGTATGGTTATTCTGTTTTTAAGTACAATGCGGGCTATGTTCTGCCATAACCTATCAGTGAATTTCTTTTTCATATACGTTTTAAAATGCATGCAAATGTAAACAAAACAGTTAGAAATCACATGAAAGTCCTCCGATTTTCTGGCTATTGTATGGGTGTTTTTTTGACTTTATTTTTGTTTACAATAAGATAATTTGTGCATTATAAATTATATATTTGAAATTCTCATCTTAGCGCTTTTGTTAATGGGATAAAGAAGTCAAAAAAGGGTATGAAAAAGTACAAGAATACATTATTTTATTTAGGAGTTACAGGCGGTTTTACCGCGCTAATGTATTGGATTATTAGAGAAGGCAAGCATCTTGAGGGAACTAAAACGATCATTCATCCAACGGCGAGCGTAAGTTCTTGGGATGATTTCCTTACGTCAATGATTCATAATGTACAGGACCCTTTGGCCATTTTATTGGCACAAATTATAATGATTATTCTTGTGGCTCGCCTTTTTGGCTGGTTTTTTAAAAAAATTGGGCAGCCTTCGGTAATAGGTGAAATTATTGCTGGAATTGCGCTTGGGCCATCTTTATTGGGTTTATATTTTCCTGATTTTTTTCATGCACTTTTCCCCGCCAACTCCCTAGAAAACTTAAAATTTTTGAGTCAAATAGGGTTGATTCTTTTCATGTTCGTAATTGGGATGGAGCTCGATATCAAAGTTTTAAAAAATAGGGCCAAAGAAGCAATTGTTATTAGCCATGCGAGTATTGTAATTCCATTTGCATTAGGAATCGGATTGGCCTATTTTGTTTACAACCGTTTTGCTCCAGAGGGAGTTAAGTTTCTTTCCTTCAGTTTGTTTATGGGAATTGCGATGAGTATTACTGCCTTTCCTGTTTTGGCACGAATTGTTCAGGAAAGAGGGATGCATAAAACCAAATTGGGAGCTATTGCAATTACTTGTGCCGCCGCTGATGATATAACGGCTTGGTGTCTATTGGCAGTAGTAATTGCTATTGTGAAAGCAGGAACTTTTGAAAGTTCAATGTACATAATTTCGTTGGCTGCTATTTATGTAGTTGTGATGATCTATCTGGTAAAACCTTTCTTGAAACGAATTGGGGATTTGTATGGATCTAAAGATAGTTTGAGTAAACCGGTTGTAGCCATTTTCTTTTTGATATTAATTATTTCGTCTTATGCTACAGAATTAGTTGGGATTCACGCCTTGTTCGGTGCTTTTATGATGGGCGCCATTATGCCCGATGTACCTAAGTTTAGAACTGTTTTTATTGCAAAGGTCGAAGATGTATCGGTAATATTGTTATTGCCTTTGTTTTTTGTGTTTACAGGTTTGCGTACTGAAATAGGTTTGTTAAACGAGCCTTATTTGTGGAAAGTAACTGGTTTTATCATTCTTGTTGCGGTTGTGGGTAAATTTTTCGGAAGTGCTTTGGCAGCCAAATTCGTTGGACAAAGTTGGAGAAATAGCCTCGTGATAGGTGCCTTGATGAATACCAGAGGGTTGATGGAATTAATTGTATTGAATATCGGACTAGCTCTTGGAGTTCTTACGACCGAAGTCTTTACGATGATGGTAATTATGGCCTTGGTGACAACTTTTATGACAGGACCTGCATTAGATTTAATCAATTACATTTTTAAAACCAGCGATATAGTTGACCATGATGAAGAAGTAAATCACAGCAAATACAGAATTTTAATTTCTTTTGGGAATAATGAAAAAGGAAAATCTTTGTTGCGTTTGGCCAACAGCTTGGTGAAAAAACAAAAAGAAACCTGTTCGATAACAGCATTGCATTTGTCCTTGAGTGATGAAATGCATACATTCAACATGGAAGATAAAGAGAAAAGCAGCTTTAATCCGATAATGAAAGAAGCGCTTATTCTGAAACAAGAAATCACTACTATTTTCAAAGCGACAATTGATATTGAGACAGAAATAATAGATATAGCCAATCAAGGGGATTATGATTTATTATTGGTCGGACTTGGAAAATCCATATTTGAAGGCACGCTACTGGGAAAAGTAATTGGTTTTACATCCCGAATTATTAATCCCGAAAGATTGTTGGATAAATTTACGGGTAAAGAAGGATTATTCGTCAATTCACCATTTGATGAAAGAACAAGACAAATTGTTCTGAAAGTCAAAATGCCACTGGGTGTTTTAATTGACAAGGATTTAAAAGAAGTGAATCAGGTTTTTGTCCCTATATATGGACCCGAAGATTCTTTTTTGATTGACTATGCGCAAAAAATAATTTTCAATAATAATGCTACTATTGCCTTTTTGGATATCAATGGGCATATGCAGTCCAATTTTGTAATTGCAAGTGCTCTAGGTTCCTTAAAACAAAAATTTCCAAATAATGTAATTTTGGATAATGAATCCATTCTGACTGATGACTTTTTAATCAAACAAGATTTAATGATTGTGAGTTTGGAGAGTTGGAAAGATTTGTTGGATTCTCGCCCGGTTTGGTTAAGCGGGATGCCTTCGGTGTTGATTATTAAACCATAATTAAATTATGAATTGGATTTTACTTGTTATTGCAGGCCTTTTTGAAGTTGGTTTTGCAACCTGTTTGGGTAAAGCCAAAGAAACTTCGGGGATAACTTCGACATTGTGGATGGTTGGTTTCTTTATTGCGCTTTCTATCAGTATGACACTGCTGTATAAAGCTTCCCAAACCTTGCCAATTGGTACAGCTTATGCTGTTTGGACCGGAATTGGCGCCGTTGGGACTGTTCTGGTTGGTATTTTTGTATTTAAAGAACCCGCCACCTTCTGGAGACTTTTCTTCTTATTTACTTTGATATCGTCTATAATTGGATTGAAATTCGTGTCGGCACATTAAAAACATAGCCCCTTTTTAATTATTACAAATCAAATATAAAAATGGATAACGCGCAAGGAAACGGTAGCATTGTATATGTATTACTGTTAATTATTCTGGTATTTATTGTGCTGCTTTGTTATCTTGTTTACCGATTGGTTCAATCTGGCAAAGCCAAAAAGAGTGTTGAAGAGAAATTTGATTTGCTTGAAATGAAAGTAAACAACCTGCAGTTGGAAACATTGGAATCCAAACTCAATCCGCATCTTTTCAAGAACATTCTCAATTCGATTCAGTCACATGCATACCAAACTTATTTTGCTTTGGATAAATTGGCGAATGTTCTGGATTATATTTTATACGAAAGCCAAAAAAAGTTTGTTTCCCCAAAAGAAGAAATTCAGTTTGCATTAAATCTGATTGAAATCAACAAAATTAAAGTGAGTCCGCTTTTTGAATTGAAAGTGAAAACCATGATTAATGAAGGAGAAAAACTGTATGAACAGAATCTTTTGGCTCCTTTGATTTCGATTGATTTAATTGAGAATGCCTTTAAACACGCCGATTTACAAAATGCCGATGCCTTTATCTCAATACTATTTGAATTTAAGGACAATTGTTTCTATTTGACGGTTTCCAATAAAATTTCAGAGAAAAAAGCACTAAAAAAAGAAAGAAGCGGAATCGGTGCGACAACATTGGAACAACGATTGAAAATTATATACAAAAATCAGTTCAAATTGGATAAATTTGTCGAAAATGACATCTATATTGCGCATTTAAAAATCAATCTGCTTGAATACAAAAATCAAATGTTTACTGCTTGACGACGAATTGCCGGGTTTGACGTACCTGAAAATGCTTTGCGAGCAAATTCCAGAATTGGAAATCATAAAAGCATTTAATGACCCGCAAAAATTATTGGAGGAAGTTCCCAAACTTGATTTTGATTTATGTATCTCGGATATCGAAATGCCTGGAATTGATGGGTTGACTTTAGCCCATTTGCTGGAAAACAAACTTGTTATTTTTACGACCGCCTACAAAAATTACGCTGCCGAAGCTTTTAATATAGATGCAGTCGATTATGTTACTAAACCCGTTACCAAAGAGCGTCTTGAAAAAGCTGTTTTTAAAGCTTTGGAACGATTCCAAAAGTTTGATAGTTCAAAGAAATACATTCATTTGAACACCGATAAAGGAAAGGGACTGTTGTATTTTGACCAGATTCAATATGTTAAAACTGCAGCTGTCGATAGTAGAGACAAAGAAGTATATTTGGCAGATGGTACTGTTTTAATTCTTAAAAATATCAATTTTGGATCATTATTAAAGCAGCTTCCCAAGGCTGATTTTTGCAGAGTCAATAAAAAAGAAATTATTGCAATAAAGGCTGTTCAGTATTTCAATCATAATGAAATTACACTTTCCTTTCATGGAAAAAATGGGAAACCTATCGTATCAGTTTTGAGTGATACCTATCGTCATGATTTTTTGACGAAAGTGAAAATCTAGCTTATTATCGCTAAATTTTTAACCATATAAGTCATTTAAGTTTAAAAAGTAGATTGTCAAATTAGTTATTAAAAAAAGAATATATGTTAAAAGCGATCTTTGTAAAGTTTAGCTCCTCATACTTAAATGGGCTTAGATTTTACTTGATTGTAGTCAAATTAAAAACTTTTATGACTTATATGGTTAAAAATTAAATGCCGTTTATCATAGAATTTAGCTCTTATTACAAAGTTTTACAGTCTTGTTACATTCGTCTAAAATTTGATTGTAATTCATTTTTTAGCTCCAAAATCAGTTCTCATATTTGCATGAAGATTTAAATTAATTTAAAAAGAGTGTCGTATGAAGAATATTAAAAATTCTTTTTTTTATTTGGCGATTATTGGTGTTTTTTCGGGATTAATCTACTGGATTATTTTGAAAGGGAAGATGCTGGAATCTGGACAAAATATTATTCCTCACCATATAGGAAAAGGACATTGGAATGATTTCACAACTTCGATGGTTCAAAATTTGCAACATCCGTTAGCTATTCTTTTGGCACAAATTATAACGATCATTTTGGTCGCTCGTTTTTTTGGTTGGGTTTGCAGAAAAATTGGACAACCAACAGTAATTGGTGAAATGATTGCCGGTATTGTTTTAGGACCATCTTTAATCGGGATGTATTTTCCTGAATTTTCGGCAATGCTGTTTCCAAAGGATTCGTTGGGTAATCTTCAGTTTTTGAGCCAAATCGGATTAATCCTTTTTATGTTTGTCATAGGGATGGAACTCGATTTGAAAGCGCTAAAAAATAAAGCGCATGATGCCGTAGTTATTAGCCACGCCAGTATAATAATCCCTTTTGCATTAGGTTTGGGCTTGGCTTATTTTATTTATCATTCTTTTGCTCCGCAGGGGGTTGAGTTTATTTCTTTTGGATTGTTTTTGGGAATTGCAATGAGTATTACTGCATTTCCTGTTTTAGCAGGAATCGTCCGAGAACGTGGGATTCACAAAACAAAATTGGGAGCAATTGTTATTACCTGTGCCGCTGCCGATGATATTACTGCATGGTGCATTTTGGCGGCAGTGATTGCTATTGTAAAGGCAGGTTCGTTTACCAGCTCTTTATACGTTATCTTGATGGCGGTATTTTATGTACTGCTGATGTTGAAAGTGGTTCGCCCTTTTCTAAAAAAAGTTGGTGATTTGAGTTCAACAAGGGAAAGTCTGAGTAAGCCAGTAGTCGCTATTTTCTTTTTGACATTATTGCTTTCTTCTTATGTTTCTGAATTGATAGGGATTCATGCTTTGTTTGGTGCCTTCTTGGCAGGGGCAATCATGCCGGAAAACAATAAATTTCGTTCTATTTTTATCGAAAAAATAGAAGATGTTTCTGTGGTGGTACTACTTCCTTTGTTTTTTGTTTTTACAGGTTTAAGAACTCAAATCGGATTGATTGATGATCCGTATTTATGGAAAATTACTGGAATCATTATTTTGGTTGCCGTTGCAGGTAAATTTTTGGGGAGCGCACTTGCAGCAAAGTTTGTTGGACATAGTTGGAAGGATAGTTTGTCTATTGGGACATTAATGAATACCCGAGGCCTGATGGAATTGGTCGTGCTGAATATTGGGTATGATTTAGGGGTTTTATCAACCCAAATTTTTACAATGATGGTGATTATGGCTTTGGTGACAACGTTTATGACAGGACCAGCCTTGGATTTAATAAACTATATTTTTAGAGTCAAGCCAACTCTTATCCCTGAGGAAATTAGCAACAAAGGCAAATACAAAATTCTTATTTCTTTTGCGTCACCCGATAAAGGGAGAACGTTGCTGAAAGTAGCCAACAGTCTGGTTAAGAAACAAGGAGGGAACAGCATTGTTACCGCTATGCATTTGTCATTAAGTTCGGAGTTGCATTCTTTTGATGTTAAAGACTATGAGAAGGAAACCTTTTTACCAGTGGTTTCAGAGTCAGAAAATCTTAATCAAAAAATAGTAACTCTTTTTAAAGTGTCCAATGATATAGATTCTGAAATAACAGAGACGGCTAATCATGGTGAATATGATTTGTTATTGGTTGGCTTGGGACAATCAATTTTTGAAGGAACATTACTTGGAAAAGTACTTGGTTTTACAACGCGAATTATCAACCCCGACCGTTTGATTGATAAAATTACGGGGAAAGAAGGTTTGTTCGAAAATTCTCCTTTTGATGAAAGAACCAGACAAATTATTGCTAATAGCAAAATGCCTGTTGGAATTCTTGTTGATAAAGAGTTGGAAGAAATTAATCGTGTGTTTATGCCAATTTTCACTAAAGAAGATGGATTCTTGATGGAGTTCGCACAAAAACTGATACACAATAATGGTTCTCAAATTACGGTTCTGGATGCTGGCGGACAAATCAGGAACAGTAGGGAAATTCAAGAATCAGTTCGCTCAATTGAACAAATAGCACCCAATCACATTATGATGATGCAGGAAAGGATAATTAAAAAAGAATTTTTGGAGCAACAGGATTTAATGATTATTAGCCTAGAAAGTTGGAAAAAGCTAATAGATTCTCATAGCACCTGGCTTAATAATACGCCTTCGGTTTTAATTATTAAACCTTAAAATTAGCCGCAAAGCTCAATGAGTTTTGCGGCTAGCAGTATAATAAATCAATTGGACATTTTTAGGAAATATTTTCACCGATAAGGCCCGGGAAAGCCTTTTCGAAAATTTCAAGCAAAGCTTCCTTGTTCATAGGTTTTTGGTTAAAGGCGGAGATTTCCTTTATTGACTCTGCTTTGGCTCTATCGGCAGGATTGAAAGAACTGCTGAGCATTACAACAATGATATTCTCTTTGTTTTCCAGATTCAAGTTTTTATATTCCTCTATAAATTCCCATCCATCCATGACTGGCATATTGATGTCCAATAAAATCAGTTGAGGACTTGGATATTCATTATCATCTGTGGATTCAAATTTTCCTTGTTTACAAAGGTATTCAATAGCTTCTTTGCCATTTAAAGCTACCTGAATATATTCTGTTAAATTGGTTTTTAGTATGATTTTTTTGTTGATAAAATTAGTGGCAAAATCATCGTCAACCAGTAATACGCAATTTAGTTTCTTGTTCATTTCTTGCATTGTATGAGTTTTAATATTTTTGTATTGTTAATTTAGTTCTGCAGGGAAAGTCCATTTGAAAGTACTTCCCTCGTTGTATTTTGATTCGACCCAAATCTTTCCATTATGGTGTTCAACTATTTTTTTACAATGCGATAATCCAATTCCGGTTCCTTGGTATTCATTGTGATTGTGAAGTCGTTTAAAAATTACGAATATTTTATCTTGGTCCTGTTCTTTAATTCCGATTCCATTGTCTTGAATTGAAAAAAGCCAGTTGTTTTCCTCTTTTACTGCAGCTATTTTTATTTTCGACTGTCGGTCCTTTTTTCGATATTTGTAGGCATTACTGATCATATTTTGGAATAGCTGCCGTATTTCGGTGGTATAACCTGAGATAACAGGCAGGTTTTCATATTCAATAAAGGCATTGTTTTCTTTTAGACTAACATCCATATCTGCAAGAACATTGGCAACAATTTCATTACAGTTAATGCTGTTGGTTCTTTTTTCCTTTCCAATTCTGGAGTAGTCCAACAACCCTTTTACCGATAATTGCATGCGTGATGTAGAGCTCTCAATGAATTGTAGATATTGTTTTTGATCTTCATCCAAATCTTCACCCAGCTCTTCTTTAAGCAGATGTATAAATTGAATTACCGTGATTAACGGTTCCTGTAAATCATGTGATGCGATATAGGCAAACTGTTCTAATTCTGTATTTTGAAATTCTAGTTGTCGGTTTTTTGTCAGCAGCTCCTTTTGAAAGGCTACACGGTCGTTAACATTCCTCATAGATTTTTCTATGTAGATTGGCTCTCCATTTTCATTATTTATTAAACGAGCATTTAAAGAGAAAAACGCAATATTTTTATTTCCATCTCTAAATCGGATATCACAATCCCGAACTTGACCTTCTTCTTTTAGTTTTTTCAATAAGGATTCTCTGTCTTGTTGGTCGTAATAAAAATCAAAGATTGAATTACCTAATAGAAAGGAGCAAGGTTTATGGAAATTTTTTTCGAATGAAGGACTGACATCAAGAACCGTCCCATCCATTGTTGTTTTCAAATAGACGTCTTCAAAATTTTCAAAAATAGATCGGAATTTTGCTTCGCTTATCTTTAGTTTTTCCTCGATTAATCTTCGTTCGGTAATATTTCTTAAAGAGCCGATTGCAAATTCTGGCTCTCCATTTGAATCATAAATGACTTTGGCATTAATTGATACATAAAAAATCTGACCATTTATACTAATCTCATTGTTATGGTCAATAACTTTTTGTTCCGTTATTATTTTTTGAAACATCAATTTCATTTGATTCCTGTCTGAATAAATGATTGACATATTTTGACCAACGAGTTCTTCCCTTGTTATTCCATTAAAAGTGCTACAAGAGGGACTAACATCCAATATTTCACCTGTTTTTATTGATGTCTTGAAAATGACGTCCTGAGCATTTTCAAATAAAACACGGTAGGTTTCTTCGCTTTTCAGTAGTCTTTCTTGAGCCAATTTTCTTTCCATAGATCTGGAAAGGATATCTGACAATGCTCCCAATAATTTGACTTCTTCTTCTAAAAAAATGGTTTCTTTTTTCAAATCTTTTGCATTGTAATAACCGATTTCTATAAAGCCGTATTCTTTTGCATTTATGCAAATCTTTTGCTTTAGCGTCCAATCGTTTTGTTGGTAATTGGGAGAAAAGAATTCTTCCTCGCACATTTGGATTCGGCAATTGGCAATTTCGGGAAACTGTAGTGCATTTGGAATAATTTGAACACAGGCTTCCAGTTTTTTGGATTTTGAAAGCGCTTTGTTGCTTATGATTTCCGAAATATCATAAAGACAACGAAGCTCTTTAATACGTTTATTAAGTGAAATGTTGTTTTTTTCTAATTGTATTTCTTTTAATTTTAATTCGGAAACATTGGTGACAATTGTGGTTACCCCAATGATTTTGCCTTCCTCATTTTTGCTGGGTGATTTAGCAACATTCCAATAGGCCTCTGTGGCGTCTTTTTCTTGTGCAGAATAGGTGCTTCCCTTTAAAACACTAGTAAATATAGAAATGATTTTTTCTTTTCGACTTCCTTGTGGAATTAAATTAATATGATTGTCCCCGATTTTTATTTTGACTCCATATTCATTTTTCATATACCTTGAATGAGCCGAATTGAAACTGAGATAGTTTAAATCGGTATCCATTGAAGAAATGCTCACCCTGGTTGGGTTTTCAATGGTTGCTTTGAGGATGTTTTTTTCTAGTCCTAAAGAGTGTTCACTGGTGTTTAATTTTCTTTCTTCATTTTTTTTGCCTTCTAATACTGCCTTTAAGAATAAGACTGAGACCATGGTTGCAAATAGAAACAATTGCAACATCAAAAAGTTATTATTCCATCCGTTGAAAATAAATCCGCCCATGTGATGACCTGTACAATGTATTGCTATGATTGTAATTACTAAAGACAAAAAGCTAATAATTTTCATCCCGAATCGGCAGGCAGCCCATATCAATAAAAAGAAGAGAACGGATTCATTGTTAGCATATGATTCAAAAATATATAATGATAGGAATAGGGCAGATAAGATCAGGAAAAAGACTTCGGATTTTTTTCCATTGGTCCATCCAATGAATTCTTTTGTAGAAAATAACCAAGAAAGTACAAATGGAGTGAATAGAATGGCACCCAGTGCATTGCCCCTTAATGTATTGCTCCAAATTAAAATGCAATTATCCAATGAGAAATAGGAAGTCAAAGCAAGCGGAAAAAAAACAATGGTTACACTTATAAAAGTTCCCAGTAAACTGGCTAAAGCGAAAAATATGACATTTTGTTCACTGTTGAAAGGATATTTACTTTTGCACCACAATTTGGTCAAATAAGAGACAAGAAAAGCATTTAGACTTGCAATGATTGGTCTTGCAATGCATAAGGCTGATGGCATAATAAGTTCTTCAAATGTTGTAGCATTTTGAAAATCATTTTTGAATAGACTTATGGAAAATATAAAACTGCCTAATGCGACTCCAAAAATTGCTTTTCGCCCAAAGAGTAGGGTTGCGGCTATTGTAAAACCAATCGCTGGAAAAAATGGAAGTATATGAATTTCGGTAATAAATATAAATTGGGATAATTTGGCAATTAGAAAATATAAAATAGCAGTAGTGGTAACAATTTTGATTGTCGAATTTAGAAATGTAGGAATGTAGTATTCTCCGCTATTTATATTTTCGTCCATTTTTAAGTTTTTTTATTCTCTATTTTTTATTTAAAATAATGGTTTTTAATAAAGAGTAGGAAAAAGAATGTTTTTGAACTATATAAATGTATTTTATCGATATAATTTACTTTTTATCGAAACAAATTTAATGCCAAATTTTTAATAATTTATCATTTTATTCTTTTTGGACTTAAAAACAAGTGTTTTTTGATAATAAAGAAGTCTTTTTCCCATGTATTGATCTCTTGCTAAAAATTCCGTAATGGTTTTTTGGAAGTTTATTATTTTGAATGGATCGGTTGAAATAAATGAGAATGACCGGTTGTTCCAAAAAAATATTTTGGATATTAGCCTTCAATTTTGCTGAGGGTAAATTTAAGGAGAGGATTTTGGGTTAAATTCCCAAATCAAGAATAAAAGTCAGTTTGACAGCAATATTGTCTTTGAAATTGCTTAAATGATTTGGCCCATAACGGTAATAGCCACCAAGCCCGAATCCGTTAAAGATTTTATTGAGTTCAATCCCGGATTCAAAGAATCCTTTGTTCAAGGTTTTAAAGTCAAGTCCAATATGATTTTCTGGATTTTTCATATTTCCCCAAGCCATTCGAGTTACAAAATCAAGCGAAGGCTTTAGTTTGTTAAAAATATAGATTCTGTTAAAACCATGTTTGAATTGAAAAGACATGTATTCGCTAGAAAAAAACTCATTGAAATACATGGTTTCGAAACTGTTTCTACCTGCAAACGTAATTCTCTTAAAAATTGTTTCTTTATTTAAATTATTAGGTGAGTTGCTGTACAATTGAGGGAGCGGTAAATCGCCAAAGGCGCGTCCAGCTTCAAACAACAAAAAAGTTCGTTGACCATCTAAATATTTGATTTGATAATCGGCCTTGAAGTCAATTTTGGTATAAGTAAAATCATTGTTCAAAACATCGGGAAGTGATTGAGTGAGCTGAAAAGTAAACTTTGGAAATTTTTTTTCTGCTTCAACTCTTCCTGATGGGGTTTGCATATAATTACTGTAAGGACTCCATTTCAAAGAAATTGTTGCCGTACTCATCGTGTAAGTGGTGTAGGATTTGCCATTCAGGTTATAAGCGTACTCAAATTGTGGAGTTACAAAAGTATTGGCAAGTGCGAAAACACTTTCTACTTTTGGAATGATTTTGGATTCTATTGCAATTCGCCAATGCTCATACCTGTAAAAAGTGTTGAAATTGATAGCACGCGGATCATAGATTTTGAATGCTTTTTTTTCGACAACATAGTCGGTGCTTGCGATGTCTCTAAGGTCATCTGTATAGCTTATTCCAACCCAAGTATTGGAGAATTTATCTACCCTTGCGCCAATTCCTAAATTGTATTTGAAATTATAATCTCTTAAACCGTAAGCCGTGTAACCTTCGAGTCGGTATTTTTTGGAAAAAAAATCATTGGTTACACCTCCAATTCCCAATCGTAACCCTTCATAATTATTGTAGCTTACAATTTTACGCAAATTAAAATCCCATATTTTAAGAGGTAAGTAGCCTGTTAAGATTTTACGGCCAAAATTCAACCTGCTTTCAATTCTTTTTTTTATCGAAATGCTGTCTAATGACAAATAGGTTTTTTCACTTCGGCTGTCCAAGCTGTCTTTTCGGTATTCGACCCAAAAACTTTCGGGTTTGTTAATCGCATCATCTTTAATTTCGACTTGAACTATTGGTTTTTTGATTGCTACAGGAGTTGAGTATTGAATGTCAAAATTTGTTGTTTGGGAAAGCAGATAGATATAATCAGATTCGACTCTTTTTCTGGGAGTTAAATCTTCTTTTATGTCACCGTCAAATTGAATGGTTCCTCCCAGTATTTTTATATCATCATCATTGGTTCCTTTTACAATTTTAAACTTTGTTGCGGTAGGAAACCACAAATATTTTTCTGGAATGAATTGAAATTCATGAATTCCACTAATGTCAAGTATCCCCTTGATGCGCATAATTGCTTTTGCAACAGCGAAATTAACTTCATCGATGTATAAAATTCCTTCCAGACCAGCAGCTCTTTTCTCCTTTTTGTTTTTAAAGTAAACCATATAAGTGTTTCGACCATTTATGGCTACAGTATCCAGTAGTTTGTAGTTGTAATCATTTAAGGCATCATTTGCAATGGGACTTTTATATTTGGTTTCAAAAAGCTCATATTTTGGATCATATATGGAGTAGGATTGAAGATTAAAAGTTAGGATTTCGTAAACAGGTTGTTTGAATCCTGCCATTCTCGTTCCTAAAATAGTTTCTTTTAATCTTTTGCCGTCGTATTGATATTTTGATACTTTCTCAGTTTGAAACAAATGCTGTTTCTTGATGAGTTGTTTGAATTTGTAATCGGTTGAATCCAGTTTTTTTAAATAAGTTTCATACGAATTTGTTACAAATACGGAGTCTATCGTTCCATTAATGGAGTCTGGATTGGCAGTAACTATGAGTTTATTGTAGGATTTGAATTCAAAACTTTTGAGTTTTTTCTGCGGATTGTTTTCTGCTTTCTTCTGAATGACCTTTTCTATAATAGCCAATGCTGGATTGGCATTGGAAACCAGAACTTCGTTGAGCTGATTTGCTTTTTCAACAAGGGTTATTTTATAAAATAGCTTATTATCTTCTGTACTAATCGTATTTTTTAAATAACCTATGTAAGAAACGGTTATGGATGTTATTTTGTTTTTGGATGAAATACTGAATTTTCCGTCCACATCCGAAATGGTATTGGAGCCGTCATTTGTAATGATAGAGGCAAATGGAAGTGTTTTTTGGGTTGAAGCGTCTTTGACAATTCCGTTTACTTGAAATTGCGCTTGAAGCGAAAGCGTAAAAAAGAAGAACAGTAAAAAAAAGTACTTCATAAAACAATTTGTTGCAAAATGTGTTCAATTACATTTTGTTAGGGCAAAAATAGCTATAAAAAAATCTGTCTTGTTCTAAAAAACGAGACAGATTTAATAATTATAGAATCCAAAGATTAAACTTTCATGATTTCGGCTTCTTTTACTGCCAGAAGTTCATCAATTTTTTTGATAAATGAATTAGTTAAGTTTTGAACTTCTTCTTCTGCGCTTTTGCAAATGTCTTCCGAAGTTCCTTCTTTTTCTAATTTTTTGATATCCGAATTAGCGTCTTTTCGAGCGTTTCTAACACCAATTTTGGCATCTTCAGCTTCAGATTTGGCTTGTTTAGCCAAATCACGTCTTCGGTCTTCTGTAAGAGGTGGGACACTAATGATAATCATGTCTCCATTATTCATTGGGTTGAACCCAAGATTGGCAACCATAATTGCTTTTTCTATAGGATGCAACATGTTTTTTTCAAAAGGTTGAAGCGTGATGGTTCTAGCATCAGGCACACTGATTTTTGATACTTGAGATAGTGGAGATGCAGATCCATAATAATCAACAAAAACACTTCCCAACATTGCTGGAGATGCTTTTCCTGCACGAATATTTAAAAATGCTTTTTCTAAATGCTCGATAGAACCCGTCATAGATTCTTCTGTACTATCTAATATAAATTCAATTTCTTCTGTCATTGTTTTTAAGATTTCAGAGTTTAGGATTCAGGGTTCAGATTGTCGTGCTGCATCTGAAAACTGTTTACTGTTTTTTATATGTTTACTACGGTTCCTATGTTTTTTCCTTCACAAATTTTCAATAGATTTCCTATTTTGTTCATGTCGAATACTACTATTGGTAAATTGTTTTCTTGGCTTAAAGTAAAAGCAGTAGTATCCATTACATTTAATCCTTTTTTCAATACATCTTCAAAAGAGATGAAATCAAATTTTATTGCGGTTGCATTTTTCTCTGGATCACAGTCATAAACACCATCTACACGAGTCCCTTTTAAGATCACATCGGCATTGATTTCGATACCACGTAAAACAGCAGCCGTATCGGTTGTGAAATATGGGTTTCCGGTTCCTGCTCCAAAAATAACAATTCTTCCTTTTTCCAAGTGACGATCGGCTCTTCTTTTGATATAAGGTTCCGCTATTGATTCCATTTTTAAGGCAGTTTGCAAACGGGTTTTCATGCCTTTGTCTTCTAGAGCTCCTTGCAATGCCATTCCGTTGATAACGGTTGCCAACATTCCCATGTAATCTCCTTGTACTCTGTCCATCCCTGAACTGGCTCCTGCAACACCTCTAAAAATGTTTCCTCCACCAATTACTATAGCTATTTCTACTCCTTTTTCGTGAATTTGCTTTATTTCGTCGGCATATTCGGCCAATCGCTTTGGATCAATTCCGTATTGTAAATCGCCCATTAAAGCTTCACCACTTAATTTTAGAAGGATTCTTTTGTATTTCATCAGTCAGTTTTTGTTTTTTTTAAGTCTCCCTTCGTTATCGAAAGTAAATTGCATCACTGATTGGGTTCAATGCTGTCAAATTTGTGCAAATATAGACATATTCTGTTTTTTTTGAAAATAGTGTTCCTTAAATATTTAAATTAAGTTTATTAGTGATTGTTTCGTGCTTTTATTTGAATGCTAAAACACTGATAGCCTATGTTTTTTTAATATTTATAACCTTTTTTGGATGCCGGAATGACAATTTTTCTTGTTTTTAAAATTAACCTTTTAAATCTTGATGACTTAGTATCCAAGTAACTTAGTGTTTAGGGAAGAATGAAGTTTTTTGTATGTTTTTTTTGCCGATTCGTATCCAATGTCAAAGATAGCCTCCATTTTGACTTTGCTTGTTTCGAAAGTGCTATAGAGTGATAAAGCTTCGGGCTCGATCAGCCAGTCACAATGCTCAAATTTGTGTATGCTGGAATTGGCAGAGAATAAATCAAAAGCTCTAGCGGTTACCGATTTGATAGAGGTCAAATCTTTGGCTTCTATTTTTTGGATTGGACTAACATAAACACCAATTAAAATGTCGCATTCCTCTTTTAAGATATCTGTTGGAAAATGATTGAGAATGCCCCCATCACTGTATAATTTACCGTTAAATTCATAAGGAGACATTACCCCTGGAAATGATGATGAGGCTAAGATTGCATCTATTGTTTTGGTTTCGGGGCCAAATATTTTTGATCTTCCTTTAATCATGTCAGTTGCAGTAATGTAAACAGGAATTTTAAGTTCGGACAGAGTGGTGTCTTTAAATATTTCATAGAAATATTCTTTGAATGACTCCGAATCAATTAATCCTGCTTTTGAGAAGGTAAAATGCTTCCAATGAAAAAAATAAATGGATTTAAAGAATTCCAAAATAGCCTCGGGTGATTTACCGCTTCCATATAAAGCAGCAACAATTGAACCAGCACTTGAACCGGCAATTTGCGTAGGAACAATATTTTTTTCTTCCAAAAATTTTAAAACGCCAGCATGCGCGATGCCTTTTGATCCACCTCCGGATAGTATTAAACCGATTGATTTTGATTTGCTGTCCATTTTATAAAAATATGCATTTTGTTTGTTACAAAGTGATTTTTATCACGTTTTTAAACAACGGGTATTGTTAATTTTGCTTCAAATAAATTTGTATAATGAAATGAGCATGTCGTCATTGGGAGTATACACCAATGAAGATGTGCCGTTTTATGAAACAATGGAAAAGATTTAGTTATGAAAAGTTCAGTAGCGAAGGCTTTGTTTAATAGTTATACTTATCTAGAATATAAAAAAATCATATCCGATTTGCTCTCCGAAGGAAAATCAACCGGAATCGAACAATCAGAAGATTTATTGCAATATAGTGTCTTAAACGAAATCCGTTTGAAACGTTTGGACAAAACAATAAGTGTTCCGGATGATGTCAGTTCCAAATTAAAAGCACTTGAAAAAGAATATATTTGGTTGGTCATTGCCGAAGGCTGGTGTGGGGATGCTGCACAGATTTTACCAATATTGAATAAAATGGCGTTAGAATCAGGTAAGATATATTTGAAAATTGTTTTCCGTGATTTGAACGATGAATTAATGAATCAATTTTTAACGAATGGAGCCAAAGCCATTCCAAAACTCCTCATAATTGATAAAGAATTGGGTAAGGTTTGCAACCATTGGGGCCCAAGGCCAAAAGGCGCTTTCGATTTAATTAAAAACTACAAAGAAAAATTTGGCATTGTAGATGAAGAAGCCAAAAGACTATTGCAATTGTGGTATTTACACGATAAAGGATTGTCTGTGCAAAATGAGGTCGTAGAAATAATGTGTTCTTTAAAAGAATTAGCTTGTTTATAAATAGTTAATAACTATAAGATTCTTGTTTCTCTTTTTATTTCAAAAAAAAGTAAATTAGTAACTGCTACCAGATCTATTGTTTTGATTTACTTTTTTTATTGGTGTGTTTAAATATTGTTTAACAATTTAAAAAAACATCATTATGAGAAATTTATTTGAAAAGATTTATGATTATGTATCGCATTTGCTATTTGGAAATGAAAGTGCTACTCATTATTAACCAATAGCGTAACAAGTTTAAAAAAAGAGAGAATGAGTTGACATTACTTTGATTTTCGAAAAAAACACATCGCAAAATTATTTGTCATGTGTTTTTTTTTGTTTAGAATCCAAGTGTCAGAGTTTGTTCAAATAAAGTTACATCAATAGCATCTTCCACATTGTACTCGCCAATTTTCGTGCGTCGTAAAACCGTTAAGTGTGATCCTGAATTCATTGCTTTTCCAAAATCATAAGCCAAGGAACGAATGTAAGTTCCTTTGCTGCAAACAACTCTAAAATCGACCTCGGGGAGTGCAATCCTAGTGATTTCAAATTCATGAATAGTAGTTTTTCTGGCAGCAATTTCTACCGTTTCTCCAGCTCGGGCGTGCTCGTATAGACGTACACCGTCTTTTTTTATAGCTGAAAAAATTGGTGGCTTTTGATCTATTTCGCCCAAAAACTGTTTTACGGTTTCGTGAATAAGAGTTTCGTCTATATGATCTGTCGGGAAAGTTTGGTCAATTTCGGTTTCCAAATCATAGGATGGAGTCGTGGCTCCAATGTAGAACGTTCCGGTGTATTCTTTGGGTTGCCCCTGTAATTCGGCAATTTTTTTGGTGAATTTACCAGTACAAACCAATAATAATCCAGAAGCCAATGGATCCAAAGTTCCTGCATGTCCAATCTTGAATTTTTTCGGTAATCCTGCTTTATTAATTAAGGCATATTTGAGTTTGTTTACCGCCTGAAAGGAAGTAAAATGCAAAGGCTTGTCAATTAAGAGAACTTGGCCGTTTAAAAAATCTTCAGTTGTCAATGGATTTTTATTTTATATATGAAAAGTAAACAAAAAGGAAAACCCCCATAATTATACGATACCATCCCCAAGGTTTGAATCCGTATTGTTTGATGATGCCTATGAAAAATTTTATGGCCAAAATGGCAACAATAAATGCAATGACATTCCCCATCAGGAATAATTTTATGTTTTCTGGAGATTGCATTAGTAGTTCGTATCCTTTTAATTGTGAAGTTTCATACGTTTTTAATAATAACGAATAAACTGTTACCGCCAACATTGTTGGCACTGCAAGAAAAAACGAAAATTCTGCTGCAGCTTGGCGCGTCAATCCTTGTTGCATTCCTCCAATAATAGAAGCAGCAGACCGACTTGTTCCGGGCATCATGGCTAAACATTGCCAAAAACCTATTGCAACCGCTTTTTTAATAGTAATGTCTTCTTCTGCTACTATTGTCGGGCTATGAAATCTACCGTCAACAAAAAGCAAAATTATTCCGCCAAGGATAAGTACAATAGCAATAGGAATGGGGTCTCCAAGGATGGCTTCAATTTTGTCATCAAATAATTTCCCTAGTACTAATGCTGGAATAACAGCACAAGTCAGTTTAATGTAGAAATTAAATTTAGAGAAATCAAAAAATTTTTTCCAGTATAATACAACTACTGCCAATATCGCTCCAAATTGTATGGAAACTTGAAAAAGCTTTACGAAATCATCGTTTTGAATGCCAAAGTAAGAACTCGTAAAAATCATATGAGCCGTTGAAGATACAGGAAGATATTCCGTAATTCCTTCGACAATGGCAATAAGTATAGCTTGTAATGTATTCATTTTTGTGAAAGTTTTCAGTTTTCAGTTTTCAGTTTCCAGACTGTTGCTAACTGAATACTGACGACTGTTTACTATTTTTTAGGATTTTTAAGAATGGCATAAATGGTAATTCCAAAGCCAACTAAAACAGTTGTTGGAGCCAAACGAATTCTTCGGAAATCAAATACGGATTCATTGAAAACATTAGGATCATCGCTTCCTCCGCCAGACATTAGTATAAAACCCAGTGCAATTACTCCAATCCCAATCAATAGAATTTTGTAGTTTATCTTTTCAAAAAGGAATTCGTGTTTGTGTTCTTCGTTTTTCATTATTTGTTTTTTTTAATGCTCCGCGAGTTAATTTTTTAGGCTAGATTCTGCAATCTAAAATTAATAAAGATCATCTGTTCTTAAATTCAAGAAACGTTGCGTTGCAAAATAAGTACTTAACCAAGTGATTAAAACGCCAAGTCCAAATACGGCAATTAATACAAGTCCTATTAATAACTTGTCATCTAGGATTCCAAGGTCTGGAAAACTGTTTTCCAAGTAAATCAAGACGCCAATTAAAGCTAGAATTGCCAGCCCAGCGCCAATCATTCCCAGTTTTATGCTGCGCATTACAAATGGTTTTCTGATAAAGGCTTTGGTAGCGCCCACCATCTGCATGGTTTTGATGATGAAACGGTTGGAATATATGGAAAGTCGCAATGAACTATTGATTAAAAGTACCGCTATAAAAGTTAAGAAAGCACTAACGATTAAAATCCACATGCTGACTTTTTTAATATTGTCGTTTACTAGGTTGACCAATTGTTTGTCATACACAATATCCGAAACCATTGGGTTCTTGCGTAAGTGGGATTCGATTTTTGCAATGCTATCCTTAACAACGTAATCTGCTTTTAAATGAATGTCGTATGAGTTTTGCAATGGATTTTCACCCAAGAAAGTCACGAAATCTTCGCCAATAATGTCAGTATGTTCTTTTGCTGCCTGTTCTTTGGAAACATACACAAAAGTTTTAGAAAACTTGGAGCCCTTCAGCTCTTGGCCAAAAGCCTTAAGAATAGAATCATTGGCTTCATTTTTGAAAAAAACAGTCATTGCTATTTTTTCTCTGAAGTCATCGGCCAGTTTTTTGGAATTGATAATAAAAAATCCCAGTATACCTAATAGGAACAACACTAAGAATACACTTAGCACTACTGAAAAATAAGAGGAAATTAACCTGCGCTTTTGAAACTTTTCAAAGGATGAACTCATAGTATGTCTAAATTATGGGGTAAAAATAATAAACATATTCTTTAATTTGAAGTTAATAACTCCCAAAGTTTTAACTTTCGTGCAAATAATACCGTTTGTTATTTCAAATTGGTTCAATATAGATTGTGCAAAATGAAATATACAACAACATTTTATGATAGCACCTGAATAATAGGATTAAATGCTTTGGAGGCAACCAATACTTTTTGTCCTATTTTAAAATCCTTTATTTCATTCTCGGTAGCTACAACCTTTATAATGTTATTTCCTGAAAATACCTGAATGATATAAATGATGTCGCTTTTGGTAATGCTTATTATTTCTCCCGTCAGTTTGAATTTGCTGCTTATTTTTTCTTCCGAAAAGACTTCGCTGGGCGTTCCTTCTTTAAGGATTTTTCCTTTGTCGAGAATGATTACTTTGTCCGAAAGCTTGAATATTTCTGGGATGCTGTGGGTTATCATTACTGTTGTCAATTGATATTTTTGATGGATTTTCAAGATATAATCCTGAAGTTTAAAACGCATTTCATCGTCAAGCGCCGAGAGTGGTTCATCGAGCAAAAGGATTTTTGGTTTGCGGACAATCGCCCTTGCGAGAGCCACACGCTGTTTTTGCCCTCCCGATAAATTTTGAGGTTTGCTGTTTTGTAAAGACTGCAATTCCATGAGTTCGATTAATTCGGAAACGATTTGGGTATTGTCGTTTTTTTGCAGGGCAAATTCTAGATTTTCTTTTACGGTCAGATTAGGAAACAATGCATAGTCCTGAAAAACAAAACCGATGGAACGATTTTGAACGGATAAATGAATTTTGTTTTGAGAATTGTCCCAAACTTCATTTGCCACTTCTATATGAGTTTTTTCAGCTTGGGTAAGTCCCGCTAAAATTCTAAGTAGTGTTGTTTTTCCGGTACCCGAATTTCCATAAATAGCCAGAAACTGACCTTTCTCGATAGTGAAAGAAACATCCAACGGTAATTTGCCGTCTGCCGTCTGTAGCATTTTATGGGTTTTAAACTGTATCATTAATAAAGAGCTGTTTTTCTTTTGTTATTGATTAAATGGACGGCTAGCAAAATGGAAAAAGAAAATACAAACAATATCCCCGCATAAACATTGGCATTATCGTAATTCATCGATTCGACTTCTTCGTAAATGGCAATTGAAACAACCTTGGTTTCTTTAGGAATACTTCCCCCCACCATTAAAACCACTCCAAATTCTCCCACTGTATGCGCGAAGGTCATTATGATTCCAGTGAGTAAGGAAGGACGGATATTAGGAAGGATAATTTTCAGGATGGTCGAGAATCTCGATTTGCCCAATGTGAAAGAAGCTTCCTGTAAAGTGGTAGGCAGATTTTTTAAGCCCGAAAGAATAGGATTCACCATAAAAGGCAAACTGTATAAAACGGATGCCAGAATTAATCCCTGAAAAGTAAAAACCAAGCGTAAATCAAAATAATCGGATAGAAATTTGCCAAAAGCATTTTCCGGACTGAAAGCAATTAGGAGATAAAATCCCAAAACTGAGGGTGGCAGCACCAGAGGCAAACTGATGATGGCCTCGATTACTGCTTTGAATCGGAAACGACTATACGCGAGCCAATAGCAAAGCGGAATTGCCATAAGCAGGAGAATAAGCGTTGTAATAAACGCCAATTTAGCCGTGAGCCATAATGGGTCTAGATCAATCATTGGGAGATAAGCTTACTTCGTTTGTTTTTATTAATGCCATTACCGCGTCTTTTTTTTCTAACTGCAATTGCTCACAGGCATTGGTCGTTATGATGGATTCTATAACTGTTTCACCAAAGTTCAGGCTGATTTGACTGAGCAGAACGCCTTTTTTTATGGATTCAATGGTGCATTGCAGTCGGTTTTGAATACTGATATTGGGGCTGAAATCTTTGGAAATAATTACCTCGGTTTCCTTAAAAATAATTTTTACGGAATGGCCTGTTTCGAGATAGGATGCCGTTTCCGGTGTGTCAAGAACAATTGAGGTGAAAATAGTATCGTTGGATTTTACTTTCACCAATGAAATTCCCTCGTATGACTGAATTGATGTTATATTTCCGTTTAGTGTATTCATTATTTTTTAGTTGAATAACCATAATGTTTTAAAATAGCTCCCGCTTTTTTTGAAGAGATGAAATTGTAAAATTTGACGGCGTTTGGATTTCCCTGCCCGTGGTTCAAAATTACGCATCCTTGTTCCAAAGGAGTGTGGCTTTTTTCGGGGATGATGTAATATTTGCCTCTTTCTTTCTGCATGTTTGGGGTGAGAACGAGTGACAACGCCACGATTCCGATATCGGCTGCTCCAGTTGTGGCAAATTGGGCGGCCTGCGTAATGTTTTCGCCAAAAACCAATTTGTTTTTTACTTTTTCATACACTTTGTAGTATTTCAAACTTTCTACGGCCTTTTCTCCATAGGGAGCCGTTGCTGGATTTGCGATGGCTATTTTGGCAATATTTGCGTTCAGGAGCGTATTCATTTTTTTGATGTTGGGATCCGTTTTTTTGCTCCAAAGCGCCAGTTTTCCGGTGGCATACATTTTAACTTCCGATGCTGTTAGCTTTTTTTTCTTGAGTTCGTTGGGATAATCCATGTCGGCGGAAAAGAATAAATCGAAGGGAGCGCCATTAGAAATTTGCTCAAATAATTTTCCCGAAGCGCCGTAGGTTACTTGTGCGTCAATATTTGGGTATTGGATTTTAAAAACGGTTGTTATGGAGTCTAAGGCCACTTTTAGATTGGCCGCGGCGACTATGGTGATTTTTTGCTGGGCTTTTGCAACGCTAAAAAATAATAATAGAACTAGGGTCGTTGCGCTGAAGAGTAATTTTCGAATGTTCATCATTTACTGATTTCTATTTTGGCTTCCTATTAGGTTTTAGATACACAAATGTAAGTATTCTTATTTTAGGGCAAACGAACAAGGCATTCGCATTTAAAAAAAGTGAAACACGAATTACGCAAATTTGCACGAATTACGATCTGTTTTAATTACACTAACTCTTAAAACAGACAGAATTTGTTCAATTCAATTTTAAAAATTGTTAAAATTTGTGATAATCTGTGTAATTTGTGGTAGAAAATTTTAAAAGCGAATACCCTGGGGAGCTACTTGCGGAGATGCTTCCTCTGTCAGCATGACAAGTTTGTGGGTAATTGGGATTTTAAAAAAGCGTAATTGGAGGAGTGTTGTCATTCAAAATTTATGATTTTAGCACTCAATACTGATTATATTATGCTTTATCACTAGCTAAGTTTGCCATAAAGGATAATTTAGTTAGTGATAAAGGCTAAGTAAATTAGTAATAAAGGATAATAATATTAGTGTTTAATGCAAGTAAAGTTATGCTTAAAGGCAAACTTAGTTATGGATAAAAGCCAACTAAGTTAGCGATAAGTGTTAGTATAGTTATGCTTAAAGGCTAACTTATTTAGGTATAATGGCTAATTTTTCATAAAGGCAATCTGTTTTTTGATTTATTTTTAGCGGGAGGTTGATTTTTGCAGTTTTTCTTTTTTAGGATCATGGCAAAAATGCAAAATCTCTCCCTTTAGCCCCGATAGAAGTGAAAATCCCCCGCTTTTGGGCGGGGATTGCAACGAATAGCGGGACTCATGCCTCCTGAAAATGCCAAATCTTTCTGCTCCAAAATCAATTAATTTGGCTCCTTTTTTTAAATAAAATTAGCTTTGGTAACAAGCTACAATAAACGTAAATTTGCCAACTGAAAATTAGGAGAAAATCTTAGAAACTTAGCGACTTAGTAGCTTAGAAACTGCATAAAAAATGAAATACAATCCGAACGAAATAGAAGCCAAATGGCAAAAATACTGGGCAGAGCATAAGACTTTTGCGGCCAAAAACGATTCAGACAAGCCAAAACATTATGTGTTGGATATGTTTCCTTATCCGTCTGGAGCTGGATTGCACGTGGGGCATCCGCTGGGGTACATCGCTTCGGATGTGTATTCGAGATACAAAAGACACCAAGGTTTTAACGTGCTGCACCCAATGGGGTATGATAGTTTTGGATTGCCGGCGGAACAATATGCTATACAAACAGGTCAGCGTCCTGAGGACACGACTTCGGTAAACATTGATGGTGGCGTTGACAAGGAAGGAAAAGTGATTGCCGGATACAGAAAGCAGTTGGATAAAATAGGATTTTCATTTGATTGGGATCGTGAAGTGCGTACTTCGAATCCCGATTATTACAAGCATACACAATGGATTTTTATCCAATTGTTTAATTCTTGGTACAATAAAAGCACAGACAAGGCGGAGGATATTTCGACTTTGGTTGCTGTTTTTTCTGCAGAAGGAAATGCGAATGTAAATGCAGTTTGCGATGATACTATTGAATTATTTTCGGCAGATGAATGGAACGCTTTCGCAAAAGAACAGCAGGAGAAAATCTTGCTGCAATATAGATTGACCTATTTGGCAGAAACCGAAGTGAACTGGTGTCCGGGATTGGGAACAGTTTTGGCAAATGACGAAATCGTAAACGGTGTTTCGGAACGTGGCGGCTATCCTGTGATCCGTAAAAAAATGACGCAATGGAGCATGCGAATTTCGGCTTATGCGGAGCGTTTGCTGCAAGGTTTGAATGATATTGACTGGAGTGAAAGTATTAAGGAAAGCCAGAGGAATTGGATTGGAAAATCGGTAGGGGCGATGGTAGATTTCAGATTGCAGAATTCAGAAAGCAGTATTTCAGTATTTACGACAAGACCTGATACGATTTTTGGAGTCACGTTTATGACTTTGGCACCAGAGCACGAATTGGTAGCACAAATCACAACTGCTGAACAAAAAGCGGAAGTGGAAGCCTATATAGAAAAAACAGCCAAGCGTTCCGAAAGAGAGCGTATGGCGGATGTGAAAACTATTTCGGGAGTTTTCACTGGAGCTTTTGCTGAGCATCCGTTTACGAAAGAACCAATTCCGGTTTGGATTGGGGATTATGTTTTGGCAGGATACGGAACAGGTGCTGTGATGGCGGTTCCTTGTGGTGATGAGAGAGATTATGCTTTCGCCAATTTCTTCAAAGGGCAAAATGGAATGCAGGAAATCAAAAACATTTTTGCAAATGTTGATATTTCCAAAGAAGCTTTTGGTTCTAAAGACAATGTGGAAATAGCCAATTCGGATTTCCTAAACGGATTGAACTATAAAGAAGCGACTAAGAAAATAATTTCAGCACTTGAAGATATAGGTCAAGGAAAAGGGAAAATCAATTACCGTTTGCGTGATGCGGTTTTCTCCCGCCAAAGATATTGGGGAGAGCCTTTCCCGGTGTATTATGTGAATGGCTTACCGCAAATGATTGATGCGAAACATTTGCCAATCGTATTGCCGGAAGTGGAGAAATACTTGCCAACCGAAGACGGATTGCCTCCATTAGGAAATGCAACGGTTTGGGCTTGGGATAGTTTGCAGAATGCAGTTGTCAGTACGCAGTTAATAGATAACGTAAATATATTTCCTCTTGAATTGAACACCATGCCGGGTTGGGCGGGAAGTTCTTGGTATTGGATGCGTTATATGGATGCGCAAAATGAAGGAGAATTTGCCAGCAAAGAAGCTTTGGCGTATTGGGAAAGCGTGGATTTGTACATTGGCGGAAGCGAACACGCGACAGGTCATTTGTTGTATTCCCGTTTTTGGAACAAATTCTTAAAAGACAAAGGATTTGCTCCGACTGAAGAACCGTTCAAGAAACTGATTAATCAGGGGATGATTTTGGGGATGAGTGCGTTTGTTTATAGAGTTTTGCCATTTATTCATGTTAAAGGTTTAGATGCTAGATTTCCCTTGTCTCCTGAAAAAAGTTCTGTCTTTTTTATTACTTCAAAATATAATGATTTTGAAAAATATAAAGATGTAATTAGTAAATCTGTTGCCGAGAAAAGTATTAATGGGATTAAGAAATATTTACTTAACGAAGAAGCTTTACAAGGCAGGGATGAAGAAATTGAGAAAATAAAGATTGAGGATATCTCTGTGTTTCAAATAAGTACAAATGCAATTCACGTAGATGTTTCAATGGTAAATTCTTCTGATGAATTGGATCTTGAAAAATTCAAAGCTTGGAGAGAAGATTATGTTGATGCCGAATTCATTTGTGATGAAAACGGAAAATACATTGTCGGTCGCGAAGTCGAAAAAATGTCGAAATCGAAATACAATGTAGTGACTCCAGATGATATTTGTAATGAGTATGGTGCCGATACCTTGCGTTTGTATGAAATGTTCTTAGGGCCATTGGAGCAGGCGAAACCTTGGAATACGGCGGGAATTTCGGGAGTTTTTGGTTTCTTGAAAAAACTGTGTCGTTTGTATTTTGACGAAAACGGTTTGATTGTAACCAATGACGAACCTACGAAAGACAACTTAAAATCATTGCACAAAACCATAAAGAAAGTGGCGGAAGATATCGAGAGTTTTTCTTTTAATACTTCGGTTTCGCAGTTTATGATTTGCGTGAATGAATTGTCAGCGCAAAATTGTCATTCTCGTGCAATTTTAGAGCCATTGGCAATTGTGATTTCGCCATATGCACCACATATTGCTGAAGAATTGTGGTCGTTGCTTGGAAATACTGGTTCTATTGCAACCGTGCCGTTCCCAGTTTTTGAAGCAGTTCATTTGGTGGAAAGCGATAAAGAATATCCGGTTTCTTTCAACGGGAAAATGCGTTTTACGATCAATTTGCCTTTGGATTTAACCAAAGAACAAATCGAGGAAATCGTAATGAAAGACGAAAGAACCATCAAACAGCTGGACGGTAAAACACCAAATAAGGTGATTATCGTTCCGGGGAAGATTATCAATTTGGTGGGATAGAAGTATAAATTTTCAATATTAAAAATTCCAAATTCCAATTTTACGATTGGGGTTTGGATTTTTTTTGTGTAACATTTTGCGTGTTTTTATACCAATATAAAAAACACAAAAATGAAAAAACACGAAATTCACATTTTGAAAAAGAAGGCCGGTTTTTCCGGTATGAAAGAAGAATTGTCAAAAGAAGTTGAAGTTTTCTTGAATACTAAATCTTCTGAAGGGTACGAGGTTATAAATGTTTCTTTTACGTATTATGAAGGTGCAGAATTGATAGCCTTTATTACGATTTGCAAATAGTTTTGTAAATGCCAAAATGACACAATAATAATCGTGGTTCGGAATTTGATGTTTAATTTACAGATTTTAAACAGAAAATAAAAAAAACAAAATATGGGAATGAGTTATTTGATTCTTGCCGGTGGTATTATGCTGGCAAGTTGGTTAGTGAGTTCTACACTAAAGAGTAAATTTGAATTTTATTCGAAATTGCATTTGCAAAACGGAATGTCTGGACGTGAAATCGCCGAGAAAATGCTTGCAGATCATGGAATTTATGATGTAAAAGTGATTTCGGTTGAGGGACAATTGACCGATCATTACAATCCAACAGATAAAACGGTTAATTTAAGCGAAGCGGTTTATAACCAACGCAATGCCGCCGCCGCCGCCGTTGCAGCGCACGAATGCGGGCATGCGGTACAACATGCCACGGCTTACAGTATGCTGACTTTGCGTTCTCAACTGGTGCCAGTTGTAAATGTGGCTTCGACTTATATGCAATGGATTTTATTGGCCGGAATCTTGATGTTGCGTACATTTCCCCAACTGCTGTTGGTTGGAATTGTAATATTTGCAGCAACGACTTTGTTTTCGATTGTTACTTTACCGGTAGAATACGATGCGAGTAACAGGGCTTTGGCTTGGTTGGAAAACAAAAATATGTTGACCCAAGAAGAACAAGCTGGAGCAAAAGATTCCTTAAAATGGGCCGCCAGAACGTATGTGGTTGCTGCATTAGGGTCTATTGCTACTTTGTTGTATTATATTTCGATTTTTAATAATAGAAGGTAAGAAAGTAAAAATTAAAAAAAATCCAAATTCCAATTTTACGATTGGCATTTGGATTTTTTTATTGTTATTGAAATTGCAAATGTAATTGCCATTTCATTGGTGTCTATTTTCCTTTATTCGCTTCAGCTATATATTTTTCTAAAGCCATTGTCATCGATGGAGTTCCAGGTGTTGGAGCCATAATGTCAATTCGCAATCCGTGATCCAAAGCTTCTTTTTGAGTAGTACTGCCAAAAACGGCTATTCGAGTATTGTTTTGTTCAAAATCGGGAAAGTTTTTATATAATGATTTAATACCGGTTGGGCTGAAGAAAGCCAAGACGTCGTAATAAACATCGGCCAGATCTGATAAGTCACTCATAACCGTTTTGTAAAAAGTGGCTGGAGTCCAGTCAACTTTCAAAGCGTTTAGCGTTACAGGAATGTCTGCGTTTAATTGGTCAGATGCCGGTAATAAGAATTTCTCGTCTTTATATTTTTTGATTAAAGGCGACAAATCAGCAAAATCTTTAGGGCCTACATAAATTTTACGTTTTCTGTATACTACGTATTTTTGCAGGTAAAATGCAATTGCTTCAGATTGACAAAAGTACTTTAATCCTTCAGGAACTTTGTAGCGCATTTCATCTGCCACTCTAAAAAAATGATCCACGCCATTTTTGCTTGTTAATATAATAGCAGTGTAGTTATTAAGATCGATTTTTTGAAGTCTAATCTCTTTTGCGCTTACTCCTTCTACATGAATAAAAGGTCTGAAATCAATTTTCACTTTATGCTTTTGTTGCAGCTCAAAGTATGGAGAATTTTCCACTTTAGGTTCTGGTTGTGATACCAAAATTGTTTTCACTTTCATATTTAAATAATTTCTAAACGCTACCTTTTGTAAACCAATAATACATAAAATAATAGGGTGCTATTTCAAGAGTGCAAAGATATAAAATAAAATAAAACAACTTGCTGAAAATTTCCTTTCTGTAATTTTTTATGGAGTACACATACAGTAAAACGTTCAAAACTATGATACTATATAAAACCAGTTGCGGTATATTTTTTAAGATAGATTCATAATAGAATAAAATGATGTCAATTGGCAGTAGTAATAAACCTATATATGTTCTGTAGGTAACTTTCTGTAAATTAAACTGTTCGACAAGTTCTTCTATTTTGAATGTCGTTGCAATGATTTTTTCGATTAAAAATTTTGATAAAATGAAGTAAATGACAAAAGTAAATATCTGAATAAATAAGACCCAATCCGTTTTGGAACCAAAACCAAAATTGTTTAGTAAAATTTGAATAAAAAACGAGAATGAAATAATTTGGACAATGAATAAGGATATGGAGAACATTCCCATCAAATGACTACTGTCTCTGTAAATTCGAACGTATTTGTCTGAAAATATCAATTTAGTGAAATCTTCAAAGCGGTTTTCATAGACGGATTTGGTTAAAGCAATGATGCCAAAAGCCATGATAAAAACGAGTGTTACCCAGTCGTTAGTATCGGTTATTCTAGGATGAAGTACGTGTTCAGTCATAATTAGAGCAAAATTAGTGATTTTTATAACATTATTTATTATAATTTTATAATAATCAAATGGCATAAAAAGGTTACTTTTGCACGGAAATTACGCGAAACATGAACAATTGCATTGTTATAATTCCCACCTATAACGAAATTGAAAACATAGAAAGCATTATTAGAGCAGTGCTCTCTCAACACAAACCTTTCCATGTCTTAATTATTGATGATAACTCTCCAGACCATACTGCGGATAAAGTGGTTATGCTTCAGTCAGAGTACGGCGGTAGGTTGTTTTTGGAAAAAAGAGCTAAGAAATCGGGGCTGGGTACAGCTTATGTGCATGGTTTTAAATGGGCATTGCAAAATAATTATGATTTCATTTTTGAAATGGACGCTGATTTTTCTCATAATCCTTATGATTTGGAGAAATTATATGATGCTTGTCATTTTGGTGATGCTGATTTATCCATAGGATCTCGTTACGTTACAGGGGTAAATGTTGTCAATTGGCCTTTAAGTCGCGTTTTAATGTCTTATTTTGCATCGGTTTATGTTCGTATGATTACCGGAATGAAAATACATGATGCTACTGCTGGATTTGTTTGTTACAAAAGAGCGGTACTCGAAGCTATAAATTTGGATAAAATTAGATTTGTTGGGTATGCTTTTCAGATTGAAATGAAATACCGAACGTATTGTAAAAAATTTGCCATTTCAGAAGTGCCTATTATTTTTACCGATAGAACCAAAGGGCAGTCTAAAATGAGCAATTCTATAATCATTGAAGCCGTATTTGGCGTCATTATGTTGCGTTTAAAAAAGTTAGTTAACAGTTTGTAAAAGAAAGATACTATGAATAGATATTTGATTAAAAATGCTAAAATAGTAAATGAAGGAGTCATTTTTGAAGGAGATGTGCTTGTAGAGAATGACCTTATCGTTGAGGTTTCTGAGAACATTAGCCTGAAATCTTCAGATTGTATGATTATTGATGCAGAAGGGAATTATCTTTTACCTGGAGTTATCGATGATCAAGTGCATTTTAGAGAACCGGGACTTACCCATAAAGGAGATATTGAGTCGGAATCTAGAGCTGCGGTTGCAGGAGGAATTACGTCTTACATAGAACAGCCCAATACTGTTCCTAATGCCGTTACCCAAGAAATTCTTGAAGAAAAATATAAAATTGCAGCCGAAAAGTCTTTTGCCAATTATTCTTTTATGATGGGCGCTACCAATGACAATCTGGAGGAAGTCTTGAAAACAAATCCTAAGAATGTTGCTGGAATCAAAATATTTTTAGGTTCTTCAACAGGGAATATGTTGGTGGACAATGAAGCGGTTTTGGAGAAAATATTTGCTTGTACTTCAATGTTGATTGCTGTTCATTGTGAAGATGAAATGACAATTAAAAACAATTTAGAAAAATATAAGGAAGAATATGGTGAAGATGTGCCGGTAACTGCGCATCATCTTATCCGCAGCGAAGAGGCTTGTTATATTTCTTCTTCGAAAGCCGTTGCTTTGGCTAAAAAAACGGGGGCAAGATTGCATGTTTTTCACCTTTCGACCGCCAAGGAAATGGAATTGTTTACTAATAAAATTCCGCTAGAGGAAAAAAAGATTACTGCCGAAGTTTGTGTGCATCATTTGTGGTTTACCAATGACGATTATGAAACTAAGGGCAATCTGATTAAATGGAATCCTGCAGTAAAAACGGCTAACGATAGAAAAGTTCTGTGGGAGGCGCTAAATGATGGACGTATTGATGTTATTGCCACCGATCACGCGCCACATACATTGGACGAAAAAAAGCAAAAATACCTCCAAGCTCCTTCTGGTGGACCATTGGTACAACATGCTCTTGTAGCAATGTTTGAAGCGCATCACCAAGGGAAAATAAGCGTTGAGAAAATTGTGGAAAAAATGTGTCACAATCCAGCCAAGATTTTTAAAATTGAAAAAAGAGGTTTTATCAAAGAGGGTTATTTTGCTGATTTGGTTATTATCAATGCAGGATTGCCTTGGAGTGTTAAGAAAGAAAATATACTTTCGAAATGTGGGTGGTCCCCTTTTGAAGGTTTTACTTTTAAATCTAGAATTACCCATACTTTTGTGAATGGTAAATTGGTTTATTCTGGTTTTAAAGTAAAAGACATTCGTGCCGGCCAAAGAATGTTGTTTGATAGATAAAAAATCATTAGATGAAAAAAATAATATCTCTTTTTGCATTAGTTGCCTTGTTTTTGAGCTGCAATAAGGATTTGGTTGAAAAGCCAGATAATCTTATTGACAAAAAAGTGATGGGAGATATTTATTATGATATGTCAATTTTGGAAGCCTTAAAGTACCAAAATCCCAACTCTTTATACACGAACGGAATTAATCCAAAGACTTATATTTTTAAAAAATATAAAATTGATAGCCTTCAATTTGCAAAAAGCAATGCCTATTATGCTGCTGATTATAGAGAATACAAAAAAATGTATGATGCTCTTAACGACCGTTTAAAAAAGGAAAAAGATGCCGTAGATTTGATAATCAAAAAAGAAGCAAAAAAAGCTGCCGCATTAAAAAAAGCAAAAGCCAAGAAAGTGCAGGATTCTATAAAAAAGGCTAAGAAAGTCAAGGATTTGAAAATTAAAAAAGAGAAAGATTCAATTGCTCAAAAGAAGCAAGAAATAAAAGCTAAAAAATAGAAGCAGTTACAGATTTGTAATCTCCTTTATATAATTATGAACGTCTTCGAATTTAATATTCAAGGCGTTTTTTATTTTTTCATTGGAATATAAATCAGTTGTGTAAGAAGATCTTGCAGAGGCTTTGCTTAGTTGCCTCTTTTGACCAAAAATATTGGATGAAACCCAATCCAGGTTTGATAAAGCATTCATTATAAATGGAGTTGCATGATATTTAGGTCTTTTGACTTTTAAAGCATCGGCAATAGAAAAAAGCAGATCCTTAAAAACAATATTCTCACTTATTAATGTAAATCGTTCGCCATGGATGGAGCTTTTCATTAGTTGATACATTACGTCTACCACATCCGAAACTGCCACAAAACCGGTTAATCCGTTGGTGTAAAAAGACAGACCATTTTTTACTCTTGTAAAAAGTTCACCGCTTCCTTGGTCCCAAAATCCTGGACCAATGATAACGCCTGGATTTACAATCACGACTTCAAGTCCCTCTTGCAGTGCGCGCCATATTTCCATTTCGGCACCATATTTTGAAATAGCATAATCGCTATGCGGTTTTTCGGGATTCCATTCGGTTTCTTCGGTAATAATGGATTCGTGCTCCGGCAGGTCGCCGAGAGCCGCTATGGAGCTCACATGACAAAGTTTTTTGACATTATTGGCCAAACAAAAATTGACAATGTTTGCTGTGCCTTCGATATTGGTTTTTCGAACGAGTGCTTCTTCTTTTGGGTCAAAAGAAATCATCGCTGCACAATGATATACTTGGTTTATTTCCTGAAAGGCATTTTCTAAAGTGGGAATATCCAGAACATCGCCTTGAACCCATTGGATAGAATCATAAAGGCCATTTTTTTGGTACAATGAAAAAAGAGCTTTGGTTTTTTTGGTGCTATCTAGATTTCTATAGATGGCACGTACATTTTCTCCCTTTTCCAATAGGTGAATTAAAAGATGTGCGCCCACTAAACCTGTTCCTCCCGTAACTAATACCATATTTACAAATATATTATTTAATGTTGATTCGTTAAATCGTTTGCGTGTTTATTTGGTGATTTTTTTTCGATTAACCGATTAAACAAATAAGCAAATCAACATTAAATTTTATCTTTGCTCTAAATTGATTATTTTATAGATGAAAAATATTATTTCCGAATTAGAATGGCGTGGTTTAGTACACGATATCATGCCAGGGACTGAAGAACAACTTTTAAAAGAAATGACAACCACTTATATTGGATTTGATCCCACATCAGATTCATTGCATATTGGTAGTTTAGTGCCTATTATTTTATTGGTTCACCTTAAAAATTTTGGACACAAACCTATTGCTTTGGTGGGTGGAGCAACCGGAATGATTGGAGATCCCTCAGGGAAATCGGATGAGCGAAATTTATTAGATGAAGCTACTTTAGCCAAAAATGTTGAAGGTATAAAAGGTGTTTTGTCACGATTCTTGGATTTTAATGATACTGCTGTAAATGCACCTGTTTTGGTGAATAATTACGATTGGATGAAAGGCTTGTCATTCATCAATTTTGCTCGTGATGTCGGTAAACGTATTACGGTAAATTATATGATGGCCAAAGATTCTGTGAAGAAAAGATTGTCTGGTGAAGGCGAGGGAATGTCATTTACGGAGTTTACTTATCAGTTGATACAAGGATACGATTTTTATCATTTGCATAAAGAATACAATTGTTTATTGCAAATGGGTGGCTCGGATCAATGGGGGAATATCACCACTGGAACCGAATTAGTTCGAAGAATGAACGTTGGAGAAGAAGCAAAAGCTTTTGCGATGACCTGTCCATTAATCACTAAAGCAGATGGTTCTAAATTTGGAAAATCTGAAGGCGGAAACGTTTGGTTGACAGCTGATAAAACTTCAGTGTATAAATTTTACCAGTTTTGGTTGAATACTACCGATGTTGACGCTGAGAAGTATATCAAAATTTTTACTTTCTTGGACAAAGAAACTATCGATGCTTTGATCGAAGAGCATAAATTAGCGCCGCATTTAAGAGTTTTGCAGAGAAAATTGGCTGAAGAGTTAACTGTTTTTGTACATTCTGCCGAAGAATTAGAAAAAGCGATTAAAGCTTCGAATATTCTTTTTGGAAACGCCACCGCCGATGATTTGAAACAACTGGATGAAGCTACTTTTCTAGAAGTTTTCGATGGAGTTCCACAGGCAAAGATTTCAAGGAGTGATGTCGAAGCAGGATTAGATATCGTTACTGTCCTGAATGAAAAAACAGGTTTTTTTAAATCAAATGGTGAGGCAAGAAGAGCTTTGACTGCGAATTCAATTTCAGTGAATAAAGAAAAAGTGAACGAAACATTTGTGCTTTCGACAAAAGATTTGATTAACAATCAGTTTGTGCTGTTGCAAAGCGGTAAGAAAAATTATTTTGTGATTAGAGTGGTTTAAGGTTTAATTGTTTGATATGGTTTAAAAGTGGATTTAAATCTCAGTTTGAACAACTTTAAACTATAATTAAATATTTAAACAACGTAATAAACCTTAGACGACCATCAAATTACAACCTCGAATATCAGAATTATCAAAACGTCCCAATACTTCGAAAGTGGTATTGGGATATTTTTTGCCCAAATCTTGTGTAGCAATAAAGGAACAGGAGTTGATGTTGGCTAGGTCAATAACGTTTATTCCGCCCGTTTTTCCGTCGTTTACATATGTTAAGGCATCTTCGGTATCGCGAATGTGTATTTGCATCCATGAAGGGCATTCAAATAAGCCGTTTCCTAACGAATAAGCCTGAGAAAGTAATTCGGTCATGCCATACTCGGAATGTATAGCAGTAACGCCAAATCCGTTGCAAAGTTGTTCATGCAATTCTTCTCGAATCATTTCTTTGCGCTTTCCTTTCATGCCGCCAGTTTCCATGATAATCGTGTGCTGCAGTTGGAATGTTCTTTTTTCGATTAAATCCAATAAAGCATAGGTCACTCCAATGAGAATTACATTTTGTCCCGCTTGATCTAAATCAATTAGTTTTTGAATTAATTCGTCATGATTGTTGAGGTAAAATCCACTGTCGCTGTTGTTGGTTAATTGAATTAAATCTTCAACCATGTAAATTAGCGAGGATCCTTCTCTCTCAAGGTAGGATGGAAGTAAGGCCAAGACAACATAATCTTCTATATTTCCGTAAAATTGAGAAAACCCTTTGCGATAGCTTTCCTCATAAATGGAAACATCGGTAACTAGATGTCTGCTTGTGATGGTGCCTGTTGTTCCGCTACTTGTAAAAGTTGCTTCAATTGGATTGTTGTTTGAAACAACATCGTGGCTTTTGAAAAATTGTATGGGCAAAAAAGGAATTTGATGCAACGATTTTACTTTTTGCGGATTTGTTTTTAGCAAATCACAAAATTCTTGGTACACCAAATTGTTTTCATATTGAAATCGGAATACTTTTAAAGCTGTTTTTTCAAATTGCTTCTGACTCGAAATGGTAAATATGTCGCTGGCTGTAATCAAGTTCTTTTTTTTGAGGACAAAGGTATTATTATTTTGGAACCTTTTTTGGTTTTTGATGTTTATGACTTTGAAAAGTTTCAAAAAAAAAGTTCCAATTTTAATTGGAACTTTTATGAATATTTTAAGAAGAATTATTGTATTATTAACTTTCTGCTACTCGTTGCACTTTCTTCAGTGATTTTAATGATGTAAACCCCTGGAGAAAGATTGGAAACGTTTAGTTCTTTGTTGCTAATAATGGTTTGCAATACTTTTTTTCCTAATACGTCAAAAATGATAATTTCTTTTTCTAAGTCGTTTTTTGAAGTAATATAGACTTTTCCATTAGTCACAGGATTTGGATACAAATTTAACCCTTCAATTGAAGTGCTTTCTTGTATTTTTGGCGACTGCTTACTTTCTTGTGCTTTTGCACCAGAAGTAAAAAAGATTGCCAGTAAAAGAGTAATATAAAAGTAGTTTTTTGTCATTAGCATTTTAAGTTCACAGTAAATATAATAAAAAAATGATTTAAAAAAAAATACCTCCCATAAATTGAGAGGTATTTTAACTAATTCACAATGTTTTAATTATTATTTTATTAAGCTAACTCCGTCAACAGTAGACCATGCACCAGGAGTCAATGTAGCTCCTGTAGCTGCATCGTTCGTTGTCCAGTTTGTTGCAGGAACAAAACTAGCTGCAGACAATGTAAAAGTAGCTGCTCCTGAAATGAAGGTAAGAGGAGAGTTGGTTATTTTTACGTTGTTTAATTTAATTTTTCCTGCAGCAACTTGATGGTCGTAAGTGGCTTTATCTAGTACTTGAATGACACCACCATTAAATGCAGTAGGAGTAGTTTGGCTACCATAACCATCAATTACGATGTTACTGTAATCTCCGTTTCCTTCTTTTTTAAATTGAATAGCATCTAATTGAATTTCACTCTGTGCTTCTGTAGTTGTACCAGCAGCTCTTTTTAGAGTGATGTTAGTAACTTTAGGCCAGAAATTATTATCAACGCTTTTAGATTCTACTTCAAGTCCGTAGTTTGCAACACCTACTTGGTAGGCATACCAGTTTGTATTTTCTTGACCTCTCCATCCATCTTGCCAATCAAAGGAATCGTCAGAATTACCGTAAGAGATTGAGCTTGTTAAGCTTACTGTTCCTCCGTAAAATTCAAAGCCATCATCGTTACCTTTATAGGCAACTAAATGATCTAAAGTTGTTCCTGAACCGACAGAGTAGAATGAGAATCCATTGTTTTCTTTACTATTAGTTGTAATAACTTGTCCTGCATATTCAACTCTTACATATTTCAATGAACCTCCATTATGTGCTGCATTTGAACCTCCGTATTTCAATCCTAAACCATCTTCTGAGGTTGCTGTTTGTGGAGCAGGAGCAGATGCTGAATTTACAATTGGAGCATCACCATACATAATAATACCAGCCCAAGAACCCGATATTTTTGATTTTTCGGTAAAAACTATTGGAGCATCAGCAGTACCATTGGCAATTAATTTTCCGCCAAGTAGTATAATAAGACCATTTTGTCCAGTAGTCTTGTCGCAAGTAATTGTAGAACCAGGTGCGAAAGTAACAGTTACTCCACTGTTAATTTTAACCATTCCTTTTAAAGTATAATTACCATAAGCATATACTTTATCTGCTGTAAAATCTCCAGTTATTTCACCTGTTGCAGCAGGAATTGCAGTTACAGTCACTGTTTTTGTTACTGGCGCTGCTGCTCCTGTAACGGTATAAGTTATTAAAGATGTACCAACTGTTACCCCGGTAATTACTCCAGTTTTAGCGTCAACTGTTGCTACCGTTGGAGTAGCACTTGTAAAAGTACCTCCTGTAGTTGTACTTGTGAATGTTGTAGTTGTTCCAACAACAATGCTTTCAGTACCAGTTAATGGAGCTACTGTAATTGGATCCTCATCATTATTACTGCATGATGCGATTAATAAGCCTAAAGACATTGCTAAAGCTAAAAATTTTGTTTTCATAGTTTGTGTGTTATTTTTCATAATTTGATAAGTCAAAAGTACTTTGGGAGTTTGGAATAGATGTTACTTAATAATTACAAAAAAGTTATCAAAATCAGTATATAATGTTAAGTTAATATTAAGAATATTTAAAAAAAAATAAAGACCCGATATACAGAACTTTATTTTTGTGAATGCGTAAATAATCTATAGTTTTTTATTTAAATACAATCTTTCCAGTTTTAATCTCTTTGTTTTCAGATATAATTTTATAGTAATATATCCCTTTTGGATAATTTGATGGGATATTCCATTTCACAATTTGACTTGGAGTAGCAGTACCTTTAAAAACGGATTGTGCGTGTCGCAATCCTTCAGAATAAATAAGTATTTCCATTTCTTTATCGATAGAAGAATTCGTTGTGAAATTTACAGAGTCTGATGTAGGGTTTGGATAAACAGCAGATATTAATTTGTCTTCATTGTTTAAAGCTTTAATACTTAATCCGGAATTATGTGGCAGGAGAATACCATTACTAGCTGAACCTTCACTTCCTGAATATACCACCCTTTTTAATATAAAATCATTAGGTGAATTGAAATATATATCAAAGGTAGCTGGAGTTAGTATTAGATTTTGTGATGTATCAGGTAAGGTGCTGGTGTCTCCATCCTGATCCAGTATATACCATGAATATTGATAAGATTTTGGTCCTAAACCTCCTGTAGGCACACTGCCATTAACGGTTAATCCATTCAATGTAATGGTGTTATTTTGTATAAGAGAATTATGTGGCAGCAAAAGACCATTACTAGCAGAAACTTGACTTCCAGAATATACCACCCTTTTTAATATAAAATTATTAGGTGAACTGAAATATCTATTAAAGGTAGCCGGAGTTAGGATTAAATTTTGTGATGTATCAGGTAAGGTGCTGGCGTCTCCATCTTGATCAAGTATATACCATGAATATTGATAAGAACCTGTAGCTCCAGTAGGTACGCTACCATAAGCTGTTAATCCATCTAAGGTGATTGTATTATTTGAAATTGGCGTAGGAGCTTGAAGTACCGTTATCGTAATTTCGTTACTGCGGCTTGTAAGAGACCCTATATTTTGTCTAAAATATTTTGTTGTTACAAATGGAGTTCCTGGGTAATAATAAAAACTTGTTGCTCCAGGGATAAGTGTAAAAACACCGTTTACTGTTTTGTACCACTGATATGTATAGTTGCCTGCTCCCGTGCCACTTATTACGGAGGCTGTATCGCCTTCATTTATTGTTGTGCTGATAGTTCCCCCTGGTCCTCCTATAAATATCATTTCAGGGGGTATTGTACCAGGAGGAGAGGGAATAACTTTTATGGGGATAATATTTCCTGTAATTACGCCACCACTACTTGAAGTGACATTAAACTGACCATATAATCTTCCACCAGTAGCACTAAAATTTGTAGCATTTAACGAAATAGTAAATTCTTTACTATACCAAGAGCTTAAGTTATTATTAGTGAAATCAACATTTAAATATTGTAGAGAACTACTTGCTGAAGATGATTTCTTACTCATGACATATAAATTACCGCTCACTGATAGTGATTGAGGGTTATCTATTTTTAAATCAAAAGTTACAGATTTAGATCCACCTTCATATATTTCAATAGCCGCCCCATTAGGTATAAGAGCACCATTTGTATATCTTAAATTAGAAATTGTTACTGTTTGTCCATAGGTTGAAATTACAGATAATACTGCAAAAAAAAGGAAGTTTAATAATAATTTCATGTTTTTCATAAATATTTATTTTTAGTTTAGATAAAAGTAATAAGATAATTAATACAGTATATTATCAGAATATTACATTAAATTAATTATAATGTTAAGAAAATTTTGAATGATACCAAATCGGATGTAAATAAAAAAGCTCCAGATATCTGGAGCTTTTTATTTCAAATTGGTTTATTTTGTTAAAAAGTATAGGATATGTTCATAGAAAAACCCACCCCTTTTTTATATTCTTTAATTGTTAAATCACTTTCAGTGATCGGGATTCTGCTTTCCTTACCCAATTCTATTTTGTAGCGAGGGTTTAATAGGTTATCTACAGAAAATTTAACGTCAAATTTATCTGAAATTTTATTTTGCCAAATAAAATCAAGTTTACCAAAAGGCATTTCATAATAATTATCCAATCCGTTTGTTCCCACGGCATAAATTCGTTTGCTATAGATATTGTATACCATAGTCATTGAACTTTTCCACATTTTGCTAAATTCAGAGTCATATTTAATATCAGCGTTTAATATCCAAGGCGATGCTCCTTGCAGTTTTCTTGATGGATTGTCATCTTTTGCAATAGTTTCGGGACTGTTAACTCCATTTTTAGAAGTTTCAATAGTTACTTTTGTATCCATTAATGATGCATTAGCGCCTAAAGAAAAATTAGATAATGATTCTGAAATTCTTTCAAATTGGAATAAGAATTCTAATTCTGCACCATAAAGTAAAGCTTCTTTAGAATTGCCATATGTTATAATTTGCCCACCGCTTCCTGCTGAATTTGTAAATAATCGTTCAATAGGATTTTCTATTATTTTAGTAAAAATTGTTGCGGAAAATAACTCCTTATTTGTTGGAAACAATTCATATTTTAAATCAAAGTTGTAATTGTCACTATTGATTAACAAAGGATTACCTTGTTCAATAGTACCGTCTGGATTTACAAACTCCAAAGGATAAGACTCCATGATTACAGGTCTTGTAATTGTTTTTGAGGCTACAAATCGTAAGTTTGAATTTTGATTTAAAATATATCTTGTATTCAAAGAAGGTAAAATATCGGTTTTATCATCTTTTTTTGTTATAAAAGGATCTGTAAAACTTCCTGATGTTTTATATTTTGTTTCTCTATTAGTCTGTTCTATTCTTGCACCTGCATTTAATTCTATTTTTTCGCCAAATTTGAAGGCTAGATCTAAATATCCAGCATTAATGAACTCTTCTAACATTGCTTTGTATGTTGAGTTTGTTCCTTCGGTATAGGTGAAATTATTATTTAAAATCTCACTTTTGAAATATTCATCAGGAGAGTTTGTTGGGAAAGTAGCTGAATTTGAGTTTAATCTTTGGGATACTAAAAATCTGAATTCAGATCCCATTTTATTCAAATATCCGCTATATCCTGCAGTAAGCTTGTTTGATTTGCTTAAGTCTTCATTGCCAAATTTCCAATTGTATTCAAGTAAACCAGAGATGTGCTCCTCGCCATTAAAATCGAGATATTGTCTAGTTATACTGTTGCCAGAATAAGATATTGAAGTAGTATTATCATCAATCTTAATACCCTTGAAAGATTTTCTGTCAGGAAGTTCATACTGTGTTGTAGAGTATGAAACACCAGATTTTATATTGTGTCTTTCATCTTCGGTTAGTTTGTAATTGCCGAATAACTGTGTGTTTAAAAAAGTAGATTCCTGTAATTGGTTCATTCTTATAAAACCATTAGTTTGGGTTGAATTAGAATTTGTGTAACCTAGCTGATCTTGTATTAAATTTTCATTCGATTTTAGATAGGTGGTATTTGAGGTCAGGGAAAGTCTTTTTGTTTTATAAGTTAAAGCTGCCAATACAGAAGAATTTGTTATAAATTTGTACTGTGTTGTAATTAAATCATTGTCATAGTTTCCTTGTGCTGTGTTGAAAATTCTATCAGCGCCACTTCTAACTTGAAATTTATTATCATAGTTAAGCGAAATCAAATATTGAAATGTGTTTTGTTTTTGGCCAACAATAAATTTTTCTGAATGAAGAACCCCAAAATTTGTATTTAATGGAGATACATCACTTTTTACGTCAAAACCTGATCCAAATCCGTTTGCTGCCTGATCTGCAGTTAATGTTTGATTAGTAGGAGTTTTGGTTAATGCAGATGGTAAATCTCTTTCGTTGCCAGAGAATCCAAAAAAATCAGCAGTAGAATTTGCGTCTTCAGAAATAAGGAATTTTTTTAGGTTATTGTTTATAGTGTAACCAACTCCAAAATTAACTTTAGTTATACTTTTTCCAGAGGCTGCTGTTACTATGTTAAAAGTTGCCCCAGCAAAATCCCCATATAAATTTGTGTTGAAAGTTTTGTAGGTTTCTAAAACACTTACAATGTCGGTTGGAAAAATATCTAAAGGAATAATTTTTTTAAATGGATTATTTGAAGGTACAGCTAAGTCGTTAAGGAGTAGATTGTTATAACGATCTTCTAGTCCTCTTACAAATAAGCCACGTGATTCTACTTTTGTGATCCCGGTTATTTTGGTTAGACCTTCCTCGACATCGCTAACTCCTTTTCTGGACATTTCTTGGGCACCGATACTTTGTTTGATTACAACTGCATTTTTTTGTTCCAATAATAATGCTGTTTCTTTTTCACGTCCGCCACTTGATTTGACAACTACGTCTTTTAGTTTGTAACTTCCTGAACCCAAAGAACTATTTACAGTTACAGTTTCGTTTGCAACTACAGTTACAGGAACTTCTGCCGTTTCATAACCTACAAAACTAAATTGTACAGTATAATTTCCGGGAGCTATAGTAATTGTGTATTTTCCTTCTACGTCAGTGTTAGTGCCAATTTTTGTTCCTTTTATCAGCACATTGGCAAATGGCAAGGATTGATTATCGGAATCTTTGTCTAATAAAACACCAGTTATTGTTCCTTTGTTTTGTGAGAAACCAATAACACAAATAAATAGTGTAAAGAATAGAAATTTTAATTTCATTTTAAGTAGTATTTAATTTTCTGCAAAGAAATGGTGGGATTCTAGTCTTTGTGTTAACATCAAGTTATGAATGGATATCATAATTATTATGAAATCGTTAACATATTAAATTAAGGTTAAGTCCGCTTTTTTAGTATTGATACTTACCGTTTATTATTACTTTTACATTGCAATAAAAAGTCATTGTGTTTAATTAAGAGATAAATACAATAGAAAACTCAATTTTTGCTATTAATATGAAGAAAAGAAACACCAAAATTCTTCTGGTTGATGATGAACCAGATATTTTAGAAATTGTAGGCTACAACCTAGCACAAGAAGGATATCAGATTGTTACAGCTGTCAATGGTAAAGATGCTATTGAAAAAGCTAAAAAAGAAATGCCAAGCCTTATCATAATGGATGTTATGATGCCCGAAATGGACGGGATGGAAGCTTGTGAACATATTAGAAGAATACCTGAGTTGAATAATGTTATCATTACATTTTTGACTGCAAGAAGTGAAGATTATTCTCAGGTGGCAGGATTTGATGCCGGCGCCGATGATTATATTACCAAACCGATAAAACCAAAATTATTGGTCAGCAAGGTGAAAGCATTGTTGCGAAGATTAAAAGAACAAGATCAAAACAGTGAAACTCTTAATGTGGGAGGAATCGAGATCAACCGTGAGGAATATAAAATTGTAAAGGATAATCTAGAAATTGCTTTGCCAAGAAAAGAATTTGAATTATTTTATCTCCTAGCTTCAAAACCCGGAAAAGTTTTCAAACGAGAAGAAATACTGGATAAAGTTTGGGGAAATGATGTAGTGGTTGGTGGTAGAACAATCGATGTTCACATTAGAAAACTTCGTGAAAAAATTGGGGATGATCTTTTTAAGACCATAAAAGGAGTAGGGTATAAATTTGAAGTTTAAATAAATGGTACTTTTGATAGATTTTAAAAGTCTTTTCAAATAACTATAATGCGTGTGCTATATTAATAATGAAAATCAATTTCAAAAAAAGTTACAAGTTTGCTATAAAATCAGCTTTGTATATCAGTTTATTTGTGTCAGGATTTTGCATGATTCTATCTGTGATACTGTTCAAATCTTCTTTTGCGAGCATGTTAGTTTTTGGTTTTATTAGTCTGTTCTTTGTTTATGTGTTTTCGTTTTTTGTTTTGCAATACAGAGTGGAACGATTTATTTACCGAAGAGTAAAGAAAATTTACGATGATGTGGCGCTATTGGAGTCGAGTACATTTATCAATAAGCCCATCACCACTGATATGGAGACATTAACACGGGAAGTAAAGAAGTTTGCTACCGATAAAAAGCTAGAAATTGAAATGCTTCAAATACGTGAAGAGTATAGAAGAGAGTTTTTAGGAAATGTTTCCCATGAGCTTAAAACGCCATTATTTACGGTTCAAGGTTATTTGTCAACTCTTATTGATGGTGCGATGGACGATAAATCCATTAGAAAGAAATACTTGAAACGAGCTGAAAAAGGAGTAGAGCGTTTGATATATATTGTGGAAGATTTGGATATGATTACCAAATTGGAATCTGGGGATTTGAATCTTGATTTTACAAAGTTTGATATCGTAAAACTGATTCAGAATGTTTTTGATTTGTTAGAAATGAAAGCCGATAAAAAGAATATCACTTTGGCATTCGAAAATGATAATATTCAACCCATTTTTGTAAATGGCGACAAAGACAAAATTCAGCAAGTAATCGAGAATTTACTTGTAAACTCGATAAAATATGGAAAAGAAGGCGGTTTGACAGAGATTTCGATCGTGAATTTGACCAACAAAAAAGTATTGGTTCGGGTTACCGATAATGGGGAAGGGATAGAGCCCCACAATATACCAAGGCTTTTTGAGCGATTTTATAGAGTGGACAAAAGCGGTTCTCGTACTGAAGGAGGTTCAGGTTTAGGACTTTCGATAGTGAAACATATTATTGAAGCTCATAAAGAAAAGATATATGTCGAAAGCGAGTTCGGAATAGGTTCCGAATTCTCTTTTACACTCGAAAAGACATACATCACTGATCAATTTGGCCTAAAAAAGAAATTAAATTAAAAATTTGTTAACTTAAAAAAAATGTTTGTAAGTAACTGATTTTTAGGTTATATATAATTTTAAATAAGAAAATTACACGTATTATTGATTAAGAAAAACCCCATTAACATTAAATTATCATCTAAATAACATTGTGTTAACTTTAACTTAACATTGCAGTATCACCTTTGCGGCAAATTAACATTCATATTAAAAGAAAATGAAAAAAGTTATAGTTGCAATAATGATATCAATTTGTGGTATAGTTAATGCTCAGGAAGTTGAAAATGACTCAATTAAACCAATTAGTCTTGACTCATTACAACAAGCCATAAATGAACATCAATTAAAGTTTGATGCTCTTAATGAACAGCTATCTCCTTTACAGGAAGAAGTTGATAGAATGTCTAAGTTGAAAATATCGGGTTATATGCAAGTTCAGTATGAGATGTATAATTATCAAGATGTACCAACTGCTACAGGAATGTTTCAATTGAAACCTGGAACATCCGAAACGAACGTGCCTTTAACTACCAATCCTGTTGATGTATCAAATTCATTTGTGATAAGAAGAGCAAGGGTTAAATTTACGTATAAGCCTATTGAAGGAGTAGCATTCGTTTTACAGCCTAATTTTTCCTTTAGTGCGGTAACTTTGAAAGACGCTTATGTTCAGTTGAATGACCCTTGGCTAAACACTTTTCAACTGTGGGTTGGGCAATTCAACAGACCTGATTACGAGGTTGAATTTTCTTCGAGAGACAGAATAATATTAGAAAGAAGTAGAATGACAACTATTTTATATCCTCAAGAAAGAGATTTGGGAGCAAAGTTTGTTGTTGATTTTACTACTAGATATGAAATCCCTTTAAAAATTGACTTCGCAGCATTTAACGGAAATTTTGGTGAAGGACCTATTGCCAATCAAGTTTCGGATGTGGATAGTCACAAAGATATTGCGGTAAGAGCAACTTATTCTTTGAAATTTCCAAATGCAGGTTTAGGAATTGATTTTGGAGGAAATGGTTATTTTGGAAAAAACACCGTTTTTGCGGCAGGTACTTATAGTGATATTAATAATAATCCATTTACGGCTGCAGTTGGTGATATATTAGACAAACATTGGTTTGGAGCTGAAGTTCAAATGTTTTATGATGTTCTAGGTGGTTTTGCCTTGAAGTCTCAATTCAATAAAGGAGTTATTTCTGGTACGGCAGGAAGTGCCATAGTAAACAACAATCCTTCATTCAACTTTAGTGGAGAAAGAGAATTCTTTGGTTATTATGTAGAATTGGAGAAAAACTTTGGAACAAAATTTCAAGCAGCAGTTCGCTATGACTCATGGGATCCAAATTCAAGATTATCTGGTGATTCAGTTACTGTAGCTCCAGATTTGAGAGTACATACTTGGTCATTTGCTTTTGATTATTTCTTTACTAATTATACAAAAATTGCTTTAGGATATTCAATGCCAATAAATGAAACGAGTTCAACAGTTGGTGGAATTTATAATGATGATGTTAAAAACAATACAACAACCTTGAGATTTCAAGTTAATTTCTAAAAATTTTAAAAAAAATATTAATTTATATCAAAATGAAAACAACAAAATTAAAAGTAGCATTATTCATGTTAGTAGTTATGGGAATTGGTTTTTCTTTTACTACAGTTAACAAAGTAACGGTAAAAGGATCCGATACAATGGTTATTTTGTCTCAAAAATGGGCTGAAGTATATATGAAGAAAAACCCAGGAACTTCTATTCAAGTTACAGGTGGTGGATCTGGAGTAGGTCTTGCAGCATTAATTAACGGTTCTACTGATATTGCCAATGCAAGTCGTCCAATTAAACCTTCTGAAGTTGAAAAATTGAAAGCAAGATACGGTTCTGTAGGAGTTGAGATTCCTTGTGCCAAAGATGGTTTGTCTGTTTATTTGAATAAGGCAAATCCAGTTACTACACTTACTTTGAAACAAATTGGGCAAATTTTTGCCGGAAAAATCACGAATTGGAAAGAAGTTGGTGGACCAGATGCTCCAATCAAATTATATGGAAGAGAAAGCAGTTCAGGAACTTTTGGTTTCTTTAAAGACAATGTTGTAAGAACTGATTTTTCACCATCTTGTCAAACATTGCCTGGAACGGCTGCAATTGTAAATGCAGTTAAAAAAGACAAATATTCAATTGGTTATGGTGGAGCAGCTTATGCTGAAGGAGTAAAGGATTGCGCCGTGAAAAAAGACGACAAAAGCCCTGGGATTTTGCCAACTGCAGCTACAATTAAGAATCATACTTACCCAATTTCAAGATACTTATACATGTATTTGAAATCAAGACCAACGGGTGAGATTAAAGCTTTTATTGATTGGATTTTAAGTGCCGAAGGCCAAGCAATTATTGCTGAAGTAGGTTATTATCCTTTAAAGTAATTTGAAGTAAAACATCCCTCATTTTAAATTAAAGTGAGGGATATTTATGTTTATTCTATACGGAATGAGCATTATTGTAAGTAGGTAGTTAGCACCAATGATGATATGCGACTCGAGCGATAGCGAACAGGCGAAGCAATTACATATGACCGATAAAAATCAATTAATATCTACAGATGAATTCCTAAATAAATAAAATGGATTCCCAATTACCAATCAAACAAAGTTTCACTAAAGAAAGCTTAAAAAAGAAGTTCAGACTTTCTGAATTTCTAGCTGAAAAAATTATATCGTCAATTGCTTTTCTATCAATAGCAATTATTTTTCTGATTTTCATTTTTGTTTTCAAAGAGTCATTACCATTATTTAGTTTAGGTAGTGATGCCAAAGCAAAAACTGAAGCTCAAGCGACAACTGCAAATAAGCCGGAATCATACGGTGCATCTTCAGAAGAGTTGAAGCCTGAAGTATATGGAGCAGAAACCACCGAAGATTTAAAACCTGAGTCTTACGGGGCGGAAACAACACAGGAATTAAAACCAGAAACCTATGGATCTGAGACTGCAGCAAACGATGATTTAAAACCGGAAAGCTACGGAGACACTCCAAAAGAGGATTTAAGTGTTGCGCCTGCAGATGAAATGATGAATGAAGCATCTCAAAACCAAGAGGGATCGGATAAAACGTGGAGTACTTTTTTTAGTACTGAGTGGGTACCCGTTTCCGATAATCCTAGATTTGGATTGATGGGATTGTTAATAGGAACGTTGAAAGTGACTATTATTGCCATGCTCATTGCGGGTCCATTGGCAGTATTGGCCGCTTTATTTACCTCTTGTTTTGCTTCCAAAAGAGTCAAAGAAATCATAAAACCTATTATCGAAATGCTTGCAGCTTTTCCATCGGTGGTCATTGGTTTTTTTGCATTGATGGTATTGGCTAGTTTTTTCCAAGATGTGTTTGGATATGATTCCAGGTTGAATGCTTTCATTGGTGGAGTGGCGATGGCTCTTGCTGCTATTCCAATTATCTACACGATTTCGGAAGATGCGTTGGCATCGGTTCCAAAAACCTATACGGAAGCGAGTCTGGCATTGGGAGCCAGTAAGTGGCAAACAGCTTTTTTTGTGGTTTTGCCGGCGGCAACGCCAGGTATTTTTGCCGCATTATTACTGGGAGTTGGTAGGGTCTTTGGAGAAACAATGATAGCTTTGATGGCAACCGGAAATGCAGCTTTACTTTCTGCTAACCCATTTGAAAGTGTGCGTACGTTTGCTGCGACAATTGGTTCTGAAATGGCAGAAACGGTATTTGGAGAAACGCATTACAGTGTTTTGTTCTTTATAGGGTCATTACTTTTTATTTTTTCTTTCGCTTTGAATGCAGTAGCTGAGTTTTATGTAAAGGGTAAATTATTAAAAAAATTCCAAGGAAAATAGTTATGGATAAAGTTATGAATGAATCAGAAAGCCACTTTTTTTCCAGTAAAAAAAGTAATTCTGAAGTAAAAGGTAAAATTTTCATTGGTATTACTCAATTAGCCGTAATCCTTATTATTGCTATTCTTTTTATTATTTTGGGAATCATTATTTACCAAGGAAGAACTAAGTTCTCTTGGGAATTTATATCTACTTTCCCAACAAACGGAATGACTGAGGGAGGGATTTTTCCTGCCTTGATTGGTACTTTTATTCTAGTTGTCGTCATGTCGATTGCAGCGGTTCCTTTTGGCACCATAACAGCACTTTACTTAACCGAATATGCCAGTGAAAATTCAAAATTTGCTGCAGCGGTGCGATTTTCGGTTCGTACTTTGGCGGTAGTGCCATCGATTATATTTGGTCTTTTTGGTCTTGGCTTTTTTATTCAATTTTTAGGAGCTGGTGCAGATACCGTTTTTAATGACGGACAATTACGCTGGGGACAACCCAATATTCTTTGGGCGAGTTTAACGATGTCTTTATTGACTTTGCCAGTTATCATTGTTTCTGTTGAAGAATCTTTGAAAACAATCCCTCGTGAATTAAGAGAAGCTAGTTTGGCTCTTGGTGCAACCAAATGGCAAACCATTAAAAAAGTAGTGCTTCCAGGTTCTGTTTCTGGAATTATGACCGGAACTATACTTGCTGTGAGTAGAGGTGCTGGTGAGGTAGCCCCGATATTGTTCACAGGTGCAGCCTATTATTTAGCTACATTGCCAGGTTCTTTGAGTGACCAATTTATGAATTTGGGTTACCATGTTTATATTATGTCAACTCAATCTTCCGATGTAGAGAAGACAATGCCAATACAGTTTGCCACAACTTTAGTGTTGCTAATTTTGACACTATCACTAAACGTTGTTGCCGTAATTATCAGATCAAGAATTAGAAGAAGAGCAAAGTAATGATTTATGATTGCAGATTAACGATTTTTGAATGTAGATTTTCTGTGATAATTATGAAATTATCCCTTTTATAAAACAATAAAAAATAATGAAAGACATAAAAATAAAAGTTAATGATTTATCATTATACTATGGTGAAAAAAAGGCGCTGAATGAAATCACGATGGATATTCCCGCCAATAAAGTGACAGCCTTAATTGGGCCTTCGGGTTGTGGAAAATCTACTTTTTTGAGATGCATCAACAGAATGAATGATTTGATTTCAAATGTTTCCATTACTGGGCAAATGCTAGTGGAAGGGGTTGATATCTATGATAAAAATGTGGATGTAGTTAATATCCGAAAGAAGATTGGGATGGTTTTCCAAAAGTCGAATCCTTTTCCTAAATCTATTTATGAAAATATTGCTTACGGACCTCGTATTAACGGGATAAACAATAAAGCAGAATTGGATGAAATTGTTGAAAAATCACTGCGTCAAGCCGCTATTTGGGATGAGTTGAAAGATCGTCTGGAAGATTCAGCATTAGGCCTTTCCGGTGGGCAACAGCAACGTTTATGTATCGGAAGAACATTGGCGGTAAGCCCAGATATTATTTTAATGGATGAGCCTGCAAGTGCCTTGGATCCTATCTCCACTTCAAAAATTGAAGAGTTGATACACGAGTTAAAAGAACAATACACGATCATTATCGTGACCCACAATATGCAACAAGCAGCCAGAACAAGCGATCACACGGCTTTCTTTTACATGGGTAATTTAATAGAAATGGGAAAAACAAATTCTATTTTTACCAAACCAATGCAAAAACAAACTGAAGATTATATTACAGGAAGATTTGGTTAATGGTTTTAAGTATATTAGTTTTGGTATGATAGTTGATTCTGAACTATTGAACTTTTAGACTATTAAATTTATAAACTTCTACAATTTTAAACAAAATACAATGGCAACACATTTCGAAATGGAACTAGATAATTTAAAAAGTATTATTAAAAAAATCGGAAAATTGGCTGAAGGCCAAGTGAGCGAAGCAGTGAAAATACTTTTGCAGGAACCAGAAGCCGCCGAAGGAAAAATCATAAAAAAAACCGAGAATAAAATTGATAAATTAGATGTCAAAATAGACGAAATCTGTCAAAGTATTTTTGCTTTGAAACAGCCTGTTGCTTCTGATTTGCGTTTTATTATGTCGGCAATGCAAATCAGTAATGAGATTGAACGAATAGGAGATTTATCTATTAGTATTGTTAAAAAAGCAAAAAATATAAAGGAAAAACATGATTTGATCGTGAAGTTCAATATTGCCGATATTTCCAGACAAGTGGAATTGATTACAGCTAAAACGAACATATGTTTTGCTGAGCAAGATGGAAAAGCTACCGGGGAAATATTTGTTTTAAACAAAGATATCAGAAACAGCTGTGAGGATGCCATTCACGATATTATCAATGAAATGAAGGTGAATTCCAAAGCTGTGGTTTCAGGAACCAATTTGGTGATTGTTTTGAAACATTTGGAACGTATTTCCGAGCATTGTACCAACATCGCGGAATACGTTTATTTTACGGTTAATGCCAAAATTATTAAACACGATAAATTTGATGATTTAAGATCTGAAGATTAGTTTTTCTTCCGGAATTTGGAACACATAAATTGTAATAAGTCGGAACATTCGTTTGTTCCGGCTTTTTTTTTGCTTTTTATAGTCATGCTAAGCGTGTAAATATAGTTTTCTTTGCGTCTCTGTTTTTTTTAGTCAAATTCGACTCGCAAAGCCCAGATGCGCAAAGAACAAAAGGATAAAATTTGTAAAAGTTATCTAAGAAGCTAAATTCGATTATGACTTTATTCCTTTATTTAATGATAACAAAAAAGTAAAATACGCCCCTTTGGTCCCGATGTATTTGCCAGTTCATTTTGCTCGAGTTAAGTGTGAATTCTTATAAAAGTTGTTTTGGTTTTATAAGATTGCAATGGAAAATGTGAAGCATATTGCAAAAATGGGCAAACGTTTCTGGTGCCAAAAAGAAATAATTGAATTCTTTAAAACACCTTGAATAATTCTTCCCAGTTAACAGTAGTGTCCAATAGTGGAAGTCCTTTGAATTTTTCTATTTGCGAAAGATTTTCAATCTTAAAGGCATCTTGGGTTGCATAGGGAACTAAGCCTTCATTTTGCAATTTTTCGGCCAAGTAAATTTGTTCATATTGACCAGGAGTGGGTATAAAAAAGGCTTTTTTGTGGAGTTTTACCAAGTCCATTATCGTCGTGTAACCAGAACGGCAAAGCACTTTTTCACTTTCGTTAAAGGTTTGTTCCAATTGACGGGTTTTCATGAAATTATAATAAGTCACATTCCCAATTTGCTCTTTTTTTTGTTCGGCTTCGATAATGCCTTTTACGAAAACTACTTTTCCTTGAAATCGCTTTATCTCTTCGGTAAGATGGGCTTCCAGTAGTCCTCGCTGCGGTTCTGGCCCGGACAGGATAATCATTAAGTCGTATTGAATAGGCAAGGCCATTTTGTGCATACGGCTCAATGGACCCAGATAACGTAAGTTTAGAGAGTTGTTTTCCAGATGACCTAGTTTTCCGGTCAAGTTTAATTGGCTATTTACATCTGGGACCCAACAGGCATTGTATTTTTGGATAATGTATTGGTGTAATTTACTGGTAAGCCAGGTGGTATTTCCAGTCATTACATTCAATTGATGAGTGATAAATACCGATGGAATTTTGTTACTAAAAACCCCTAATCGATTATCGGATATAATGCCGTCTATTTCATATTTCTGAATCCATTTTTTTACGATTCTTTTTTCTTCCCTTATTGCCTCAATCATTTTTGGGAGGCTTTTCATCAGTTTCCATTTGAAATTCTTGCCGTTTTTGGCATATTCAATTTGGTAGGAGGGCAATTCGAGGGTTTTTAAATAAGGAAATTCTTTTCGAAGTAACTCAAGCGCAACCCCATCAGAAGCAACTATTGGGGTAAAATTATTTTCCTGCAATGCTTTGATAATAGGAATGCAACGGGTAGCATGACCGAGTCCCCAATTCAATGGAGCGATCAAAATAGTTTTATTTTCGGAGTCTAAATTCATGTGCCAGTCTTACAGTTTAGTTGTAAGGCGAAAGATACTGGATGCTTTGTTTTTTAATGTTTGCAATGTATTACTAAAAGATTAATTAAATAAGCTGATATTTTTTATGCTAAAATACTATGGAAAATCCATAATAAACAAAAAGGCTATCCAATTTTGGGTAGCCTTCAAAGTATTCGAAAAAACAAGTTTATTGTTTGATATACGTTTTGTTACCATTTGAATTGATGTAGTATTTACCTCCTTGTGGGCCAGTATATACTTTTTTGCCATTATAGTATTCTCCGGATGCTTTATCAGCTGTTTTTGCTGCTGTTTTGGATTTGTCTGTCGTTTTAGCAACTTCTTTTTTGACATCTTTAGTTGTTTTGTCGGCAGTTGCTTTAGAATCTTTGGTTACTTTATCCGTTGTTTTTTTGACATCTTTAGTTGTTTTCTCAGCAGTTGCTTTAGAATCTTTGGTTACTTTATCCGTTGTTTTTTTAACATCTTTAGTTGTTTTGTCAGCAGTTGCTTTAGAATCTTTGATTACTTTATCTGTTGTTTTTTTGACATCTTTAGTTGTTTTGTCAGCAGTTGCTTTAGAATTTTTAGCTACTTTGTCTGAAGTTTTTTTAGTGTCTTTTGTAGCTTTTTCTATGGCTGTTTTTTCTTGAGTTTTAGTGGTTTGTCCGTAAAAAGTATTGGATACAATAAATAGGAAGCTTAATAACAATAATTTTTTCATATCAATTTAGTTTTTAGATTAAACCTAAATTTACTACTTTATTTTTTAATATTGGATTTAAAACTATTAAAAATAAGCTCTTAGCTCCACGCTTCCAGTATGAATAGCATCGCTGGTTTCGCTTTTTCGGCCTTGGTACACAAAATTTAAATCCAAAAACTTGGTTAAATTCATTTGAAATAGGGTTCTCCAGGTTACATTTTGACCTCTTTGCAATCCTTCCAGCATTTGGTATCCCGCTGAAGAAAATTCATTGCCAACAAAGTCATTTTCATACAAAGAGATTTCGCCGTTTACGTTAAACTTGGAATTGCCAACGTAACTAAAAGAAGTGCCAAATCGATTTTGGGTCAAAGTATCCAAACTGCCAATCTGATTTTCCTTGTTGATGTATTCGTAGAAAAGATCTAAGCTAACATTCTTGGAGAAGAGGTAACTGATTTTTGGAGTCCATAAATATCCTTCAATAGTATAGTTTTTTTCTGCAAATGTTTGTGATTCTGTAGCGGTTTTGATGCTTTTAGCCAGTACATCAAACAGCCAGCTTTTTTGTAATAAGTGTTGGTATTGCAATTGATGAAAGCTGTTTTTGTTTTGAATGGTACCAATAGACAACAAGTTTTGAGTTTCGTTTTTTGTGAAAGTGTAGGTAACCGAATTGTCTCTTTTTCCTCTATTGTACGACAGACTATTCGTAAAGGTTTTGATAAGTCCCAAAATGTCTTCCGATGAAGATTCAAATGGATTCAGGGCCAAATGTTCTCCGCTGTTTTTAATCTTTCGATCCATAATAAAGGAAGTCTGCATATAAAAATAGGACAGCTTTTTCTTGAACGAACTACTATTTTGCCAAACAATAGGATTGATTATAAAAGACTGGGAGAATCTGTTTTGATTGGTTTTTATGTAAATCTGATTTGGCAAAAAGATTCGGGTATAGGTCGCCAAATCTGAAAAAGGCGCGATTTCAAATTCTTCCAAATCTTTTATTCCGTTGCCATTGTAATCATTCCAAGTATATTTTCCCTGTCCGGCAGGAACTTCCACGTAAGTGTAATCCTGAAAAGGCATCGCTCCGGAATTGGTTTGGTAGAGTGTATTGCTTTGAATCAATTTGTTGAAAAATTGGTCGTTGTATAGCATTTTTGCATTGAGAGAGGTTGTTGTTTTTAAAGTTGGATCGGTATAATTTAATTGTCTGTAATTGACGAATAAGGATATATCGCGACTCTCAGTTTGAAATAATTTGGTTTGCAGATTATAACTGTTTGAGTTGTTTACTCTTTGAAGCAAGCCGTTTTGAATACTGTCGTTTACTCTTTTTAAATAACCCAATTGGACATAAACTTTAGTACTGTCGCCATGTCCGGCATATATTCCGTATTCCGAAAAGCGTTGGCTTAGTAAAGAGAATTGTTGAGTTGCTTTGTTTTTTTCCTGATTGTCTTCAAAGCGTAAAGTACTGCCAATCCAGTTTTTTTTGGAATTGTAGCGTACATGCGAAAAGTTTCTCAAGAATTTTGTGGTGTTTTCCGAATCATCACTTTTCAAATAACTTCCATCGGTTTTAATGTTCCAATGGTTAAATTCAAATCCTGCGTTGAGGTTGTTCTTTATACCGGAATACGTATTGGAAAGATTGAGTTTCTGGAATGCATAGGTGATTGTGGCGATATTATTGGAGTCTTTATTTGGAATTAAATTAAAATTCAAACCCGTTCCCAATAAGCTTTGGTCTCCCGTTGCTGTTGTGTTTACATTCCAATCTCGGTAGAATTCGATGCTGTTGATACGTTCTACGGGCTTGAACTCTGCTTCTACATCTTGAAAATTGAAGAAAGCATCAATATTCCATTTTTTGGAATACAGCCTCTGTTTGGCGTTAATTTCGCCCGACAGCCCTTGATTGTTGGTGTCGTCTATCGAAGAGAATAAATTTTTATCGTTGTTACTGACGGCCAACTCAAAATCTACAGCAGTTTTTTCTGAAGGATTGTATTTTCCAAAGAAAGTGGCTACTTGGGCTTTTATTGGGGCAGCCAATTGTATGATCGGTTCGTAGTTTCCCTGTGGAATTCCATTTATTGGTGCAACATATTCAAATATTTTGTCAACACTGGTAGGATTTGTCAGTATGTAATTTCCTTTGGCTTGACCGACCAAAGTGAACTGAACATTGAACAATTCGTCATCGGGATTTGTGGAATATTCATAAATAGTTACAGGACCAAGGATGTTTTTTTTATATTGTATTTTCTTTTCGTCATATACGTCAAGAATAGCCGATGGAGCAACCATTAAATTGAGATTGTCTCCGGCTTCCGCCAAAATCTGAGCCTGCTCGGAAGAAAGGTTTTGTTGAACGGGCTGGTTTTTCAAATCATTTTCAGAATAAACCGCTACGCCAAAGTTCCATTTTTTGTCAGTATAACTGGCGCCGTCATAAGTGATGAATCTGGTGTAATTGTTCTCGGAATATTGGTATTCGACCACAATTCGCATTTCGGAAGTAATTGGGAATTGAGAGTTAAACACAATTTCCCCCGAATTATAATCGATGACATAGTCAAATTTTTCGCCTCTTTTTAGCAAAACACCATTGACATAAACCCGCTCCGAACCAATGATGACCAAAACATACAATTCTCCGTTTTGTCCAACTAATTTATACGGCCCCTGATTTCCTTCCTGCCCTTTGAAATTACTGCTGGCATAATTCCCCGTAACCAATCCGCCCGATGCAAAAACATTGGTCTTGCTGTCTTCATTTCCAAAATTGACTGTTGCAGATAGTCCTTGAATTTTTTTGTTGAAAGTAAGGAATCGGGTAGTGTTGTTGCCGATAAAAACATCGCCTGCACGAACATTCCAACTGTCGGTAAAAAGCTCCATGAAAATGTTGTCGTATTGGTTCAACCGTTGCGAATAACTGCCTTCCTGAACGGGAATGTTCGTGTCTTGAATCGAAGCTCTAATACTGACTTTTTCGGATATTTTACCTGTGATTTGAAAGTCTAGATTTGAATTGACCACCGCATTTTGATTGTTGCCAACAGTAACACCACGCGAAAGACTTCCTGTTGCTAAAAGACCATCAAAGGGAATGTTTTTTGGAGCCGAAATACTCTCCATCCTGTACAAATTCTGATTGGTGGCATCGTTGTCAATGATTTTGCTACTGTCGTAAATGGTATATTCCTTGGTTAAAATATCAGGTAGTTTTAGATAATGAACCGTTAGAGAATCAGTAGGAGAGAAGTTTTGTTTTTTGAATAAAACATAACCTTTAGGAAAGTCGATTTGGTACAAAGTACTGTCAACCACTTGATTTTTGGCATCCATTACTTTAAAAAAACTGGAATTGATACTAACATTTTCCAAATGAATGGTGTCGGTCGTAAAAGCTATTTTTTTGGTGGTGTAAGTCGAATCTATTTCTTGCGCCTGAAGCCCAGAAAAATAAAAAATGATAACCCAAAATAATACTTTTTTCAGCATAAATAGTATAACTTCAAAGTGCCAAAAATAGTGTTTATTATTTAAAAATGTGTTAATTAGTCGATGCCGCAATTTGCCATGCAGAAAATGATTTGGAGGATTAAATTTTAAAAAATAAGTAACATTAAGAAACAAAAGAAGGAAGCTGAATTTACAGCTTCCTTCTTTAAAAAAAATGATTTTTTGGTAATATGTTAATTTTCTTTTGTCACAATCTGCATGGTTTCTCTACTAACTTGTTTCAACAAGACTGTTTTGTTTTCTTCCACGGTTTGCGCAGCATTTTCATTGAAATGTCTGATGGTATATAACGTAACATTTTCGGTAAAATCTACTTTGAATTTTTTGGAAAGTATCGCATTCAATTCATTGAAATTTCCAAATTTATCTTCCACACAAACTGAAAAACTAATCGCCGAATTCTGTATTAAGTTTACTTTTAGTTTGAATTGGTGAAACAAACCAAAGATTTCGCTGATGTTTTCTTCCATGATGAAAGAGAAATCTATTGAAGACAATGAAATTAACAATTGGTTTCTTTTTACAATAAAACAAGGCAAATAAGGCTCTAAATCTGGGCCTTTAGCAACGCGGGTTCCTGGCAACAAAGGATTGATAAAAGATTTTACATACAATGGAATTTCTTTTTTCTGTAAGGGTTGTAATGTTTTTGGATGAATAACCGATGCGCCATAAAATGCCAATTCAATGGCTTCGCGATATGAAATTTGATTCAGCAAACTTGCATTTTCAAAATATCTTGGATCGGCATTCATAACCCCAGGAACGTCTTTCCAGATCGTTACGCTTTCGGCATTCAAGCAATAAGCAAAGATTGCGGCGGTATAATCTGAACCTTCACGACCTAAAGTGGTAGTGAAATTATTTTCGTCAGAACCTAGGAATCCTTGGGTAATGTTCAAAATTTTGCGTTTAATGTTATTGGAAATATTTTTTTGCGTCAATTCCCAATCTACTTCCGCATCTCTGTAAGTTGAATCTGTTTTTACAAAGTTTCTTACGTCCAGCCATTGTGTCTGAATACCTTTGAAAGTCATGAAATGACTCAAAATTGTAGTCGAAATCAATTCTCCGTAGCTTACGATTTGGTCATAAACGAAATTGTAATTTGGAGATTTATTATGGGCCAGAAAATATTCTAAATCATTAAACTGAGCATTAACTGCAGCGAAAACTTCATTGGTCCCATCCTCAAACAAATCCAATAAGATTTGATTATGGTATTTTTTTACTTCTTGAACCGATGAATTTAATTCTGAAGATTTGTCAAAATAATTTTTGATAACCTCTTCAAGAGCATTAGTCGTTTTTCCCATTGCCGAAACAATTACTAATACATCCTCGTAACCCACTTGTTGCAAAACGTCATAAACGTTTTTGATACCGGCAGCATCTTTCACAGAAGCACCACCAAATTTAAATACTCTCATTTTATTCAGATTTTCGATTTCAGATTTTATCAAAATGAAATCATATTTTGTCTTTTTAATTTTTTAATTTGTTGTCCACGAAATAGTTAATTCCAGCTTCGTCCATTTGGGCAACGCGCCATTCATCCAATACTTTGGCTCCCGATTTTTCATAAAAATCAATTGCCGGTGTATTCCAGTCCAAAACATTCCAATCGATTCTTCGAACCTTATCTTTTTTGGCCTGTTTGATGATTTCAGAATACAAAGCATAGCCCAACCCGGTTCCGCGCATGCTATCTTTGACTACCAAATCTTCCAAATGGATTGTTTTCCCTTTCCAAGTAGAATATCTATAATAGTATAAAGCAATGCCAACAATTTCATTCTCAACCTCGGCTACAAAAACTTGAAACAATGGATTTGCGCCAAAACCATCACGAATCAAATCTTCTTCGGTAATCAAAACGGCATCCGGCTCTTTTTCGAATACTGCCAGCTCCTGAATTAAGGCTAAAACGCCATGCATGTCTTCTTTTTCTCCTTTGCGTATTTTCATGATTTCGTATTATTATTCTTGAATTCTATTAAAAAACAGTCAAATAGCGACTAGTTTTTGTGGAATATGTAGCAAATATACAATACTGATAAACTATCTAAGTATTATTCTTTTCAATTTCACAAAAAAAACGATATTTGTGACTTCAAACTAACTACATCGATTTCGTAATGGAAGAAAGAAACAAAACACTAGGGGAATTTATTATTGAGAACCAAAAAGCCTTTCAGTATTCATCGGGTGAATTATCCAGGATTATCAACTCAATTCGCTTGGCTGCAAAAGTGGTCAATTACAAAGTAAACAAAGCGGGATTGGTAGATATTGTGGGTGCAGCGGGTGAACAAAATATTCAAGGTGAAGATCAGCAAAAATTGGATGTATATGCCAATGAGATTTTTATCCAAACTTTAATTAACCGCGAAATTGTTTGTGGAATTGCTTCGGAAGAAAATGACGATTTTATCACCGTCGAAGGAAGCGACAGCAGTCATAATAATAAATATGTGCTTTTGATGGATCCGTTAGATGGTTCGTCCAATATTGATGTAAACGTTTCGGTAGGAACTATTTTTTCTGTTTATAGAAGAGTAACACCTATAGGAACTCCGGTTACATTAGAAGATTTTTTACAACCGGGAACGCAACAAGTGGCTGCAGGTTATGTGATTTACGGGACATCGACTATGCTGGTGTACACAACGGGTCATGGTGTAAACGGATTTACATTGAATCCTGCTATTGGGACATTTTATCTTTCACATCCTAATATGAAATTCTCCGAAGACGGAAATATCTATTCCATTAATGAAGGGAATTATGTTCATTTCCCACAAGGCGTGAAAGATTATATTAAATATTGTCAGTTGGAAGAAGAAGATCGTCCTTATACTTCCCGATACATAGGAAGTTTAGTCGCCGATATTCATAGAAATATGATAAAAGGCGGGATTTATATTTATCCAACAAGTTCCAAAGCGCCAAAAGGGAAGTTGCGTTTGTTGTACGAATGTAATCCTATGGCATTTATTGTGGAACAGGCAGGAGGAAAAGCCTCGGATGGTTTTGATAGAATAATGGAAATCCAGCCGACAGAATTACACGAAAGAGTACCTTTCTTTTGCGGTAGCATAAAAATGGTTGAAAAAGCGGAAGAGTTTATGCATAAAGCAAAGCTGAGTAAATATTAAACCAAGAAACAAACCGAAAAATTAAACCAAAAAAACAGCTCCTAAATTGGAGCTGTTTTTTATTTATACATATTCTTCATTTCATATATAAAAGTATCTAGATCTACATGTTTGTCAACTAATTTGAGTGCTTTGTCCACAATATAATTAACATTGGCAGGAGTAAATCCTAGAGCTAATGCAAATTTAACCATTAAGTGTTCTTGCTGATCGCCCAGTTGATGGTCTCTACGTACTATTCGGGCTAGTTTGTGGAGACTTTCCAGTCTTTCAATGTATAGGTATGGCGCGTTGATTGGATATTTGTTCGGATCTTTTAAAATCTCTTTGTATTCTTCTTCGGAAATTTCAAGATCCACAGCAAGTTTGTCGAGAAATTTTTGTTCTTGTTCCGTAATATTTCCACCGGCATAGGCTACCCGCACAATGGCTGAAAAATGGCCTTTGTTTGCTTGGTTGAATTCGCTACTAAATAAATCTGAGAATGGCATAATTGTGGTGTTTAAGGTTTGACATAAAGATAATTAATTTTTCACTAATGATTTTTGTTTTTAATGACTTTTTTGTACGATTGACCTCTATTTTTTATTTTTTTTGAAGAATGATTTTTTAATCAAATATTCCATTTTCAAAATTAATCGTAAGTTTACAACCCCATATCAATTTAATTATTTTATGATGTCAGAATTTTTGATTTACTTTCAAATAGGATTGAAACACGTACTGGATATTCATTCCTATGATCATGTTTTATTTTTAATTGCTTTGTCTGTTCCTTTCTCTTTCAATGATTGGAAAAGGATTTTGCTTTTAGTGACAGTGTTTACTTTAGGCCACACAACTGCATTGTTTCTTTCGGTTTTTGGAATTATTTCAGTTAAGGTAAATGTGGTAGAATTACTTATTCCGATTACAATATTAATAACAGCTCTCTATAATTTGTTTACAGCCGGTAAAACCAGTAAAAATGGAAGCGTCAATATAGTTTTTATAATAACACTATTCTTTGGAATCATTCATGGTTTAGGTTTTTCTAATTATTTTAAAACCATATTAGGAGGAAGTCCAAGTTCGAAGTTATTGCCCATGGCCGAATTTGCACTGGGAATCGAAGCCGCTCAAATTGTGGTAGTGATTGTTGTGTTGATTTTGTCGTATATTGTACAGACAGTATTTCGTTTTTCAAAACGCGATTGGACCTTAGTGATGTCGGCATTTATAATTGGGGTCGTGTTGCCTATGATTCTGGAAAGTGAAATCTGGAAAAGATAATTCAAAGTATGAATAAAGTAAAATTAAATAAATACGACAAAGCTTATCTTAGGATTGCTACAGAATGGGGTTTGTTGTCCTATTGCCAAAGAAAAAAAGTAGGAGCTATCATTGTAAAAGACCGTATGATTATTTCAGACGGATATAATGGGACACCTTCAGGATTTGAAAATTGCTGTGAAGACGAAGAGGGTTTAACACGTTGGGATGTTCTCCATGCTGAGGCAAATGCAATATTGAAAGTAGCCAGATCAACTCAATCCTGCGAAGGGGCGACTTTGTATATCACGCTTTCGCCTTGTAAGGAATGCAGTAAATTGATTCATCAGTCGGGGATAAAAAGAGTGGTGTATCACAATGGATATCGTGATGATTCGGGAATACAATTTTTAATGAAGGCTGGCATAGAAGTAGAACATATTCCTGTTTTGGAAGATTAAGAGAAGAAGATTAAACGATAATGAAATCGCCATTAAAAACAAATTTGTTGTAAACAAATACCAATAAATAAAAAGTGATAACATATATGATTTATAATAAATAACTTTTGCATATATGAAATTCGACAACAAATATTTACCCATACTTATTGGGGGCATTTTTGCTCTTGGAATTTTTATTGGTAGTTTGTCCGGTACTCCTTCCTCCAAATCTTTTATGGCCAAAAAGAATACCAAAGAAAAACTCAATAAACTGATTGATTTCATTGATAACGAATATGTAGATGATGTAAATACGGATTCTATCGTGAGTCTTACGGTAAACAGCATATTGGCAAAATTAGATCCTCATTCAGTTTACATTCCGCCAAGAGATCAAGCCGAAATAGCTGAGACAATGAAAGGTGATTTTGTTGGGATTGGAATTAACTTTTATATGCACAATGATTCTGTTGCAGTCATAAATCCAGTTAAAAATGGCCCTTCGGCAAAAGCAGGAATCAAGGCTGGGGACCGAATTTTGTATGCGGATAAAACTAAGCTGTTTGGTCGGAAATTGCCTAATGACAGTTTGTTTGCCACGTTAAAAGGTCAGGCGGGTTCGCAAATTGAATTGACGGTTTATAGAAAATCCGAACACAAGAAAATAAAGGTTACCATAAAGCGCGATGTAATTCCTTTAAAGAGCGTTGATGTTGCATTACTTTTGGATAAAACAACAGGTTATATCAAGATTAACCGTTTTGCGGAAACTACTTTCGATGAGTTTAAAAAAGGTTTGACTTCTTTGAAAAAACAAGGAATTAAAACACTGGTGATCGATGTTCGGGATAATGGGGGCGGCTATATGGAAGAAGCCATTGCTATTGCCGATGAGTTTTTGAAAGATAAAGAATTAATTGTTTTTACCAAAAGCAAGAAAGAACCAACTGAGAAAACCTATGCTACAGCAGAAGGTAGCTTTGAAACTGGAAATGTATTTGTTTTGATTAATGAGAACAGTGCTTCGGCTAGTGAAATTTTGGCTGGAGCGATCCAGGATAATGATCGCGGAACGATTGTGGGGAGACGTTCATTTGGGAAAGGATTGGTACAGCGTGAAATGGATTTTAATGACGGTTCAGCTGTTCGATTGACTATTGCCAGATATTATACCCCGACAGGAAGGTCTATTCAAAAGCCTTATTCTAAAGGGAATGAGGAATATTTCAAAGAATCGGATAATCGGTTTTTACACGGTGAATTGTATAAAAAAGACAGTATAAAAGTGGTTGATTCTTTAAAATTTAAAACCAAAAAAGGGAAAATTGTTTATGGTGGCGGTGGAATTGTGCCTGATGTTTTTGTGCCTTTGGAAGCGGAACACGGAGCAGAAAATATTTCGTATTTGTTGCAGTCAGGTATTGTGGGACATTTTGTTTTTGAAGAGCTAGACAAAGATAGAAATGCATTTACCAAATTGACTTTCGATCAATTTAAAATACAAATAAGCGCTACCGATTCTTATTTTACTGCTTTCCAAAAATACCTTTCCAAAAACGGTTTGGAGGTTAATCTTGGGAACTATAAAACATTGGTAAAAAGATATATCAATGCAGAGTTTGCGAGACAGTTATTTGGTGATACTTACTACTATGAAATGGTTTTGAAAGACGACGCCATGATAAAAGCCGTGTTGAAGGAAAAACAATAATGCTAAATCTTTGCTTTAAATGTAAAAATGGTAGCTATGTAGTGCTATTAAATAGAAATTAAAAAATGATATGAAAAATACAATTCGATTTTCGGCAGTTTTGATGCTTTTGTTTTTTGTGATTTCCTGTGCCTGTATGAAAGGTAAAAATGAAATTTCTGGTAAAGTTGTAGCTGTTGAGTTTGGAAAAGACGGATACACAGCTAAAATTAGCACTGATAAAAATGAAATTTATTTTGCTGTAATTAGTATCGTAAATGTTGGTGGGCCACAAAATTACAAACTGCTTAAAGAGGGAGAAGAAGTTTCGTTAAAAGGAGAAATTTGGAAAACCGAAACTGAAAAGCACATGAAAGTAAAAGAGATTATTTCTGTTAAGTAAATGGAATTTAATGATTTTCTTAGATTACTCTAATTTGTGAGATTTAAGAAATTGTTTTTAATTAAAGTAAAATATCATTTGAAAGCATTCGATATATTTTCTGTTGTGATTATATTGGAATAACTGCTTTTTTTAGTGTTTTTATTTAGGAAGCCATTAACAGCATAAGCAATTAATTAATCAGCTTCCTTTTTCGTTTATTAGTCGTGTAATTGGAGTGTCGACAATAGGTTTAATAGGATTGAGTGTTTTAATTGCGGTTAATTTTATTTTTGATAAAATTTTTCTCGAGAAAGTAGATTTTGAGGTCTTAAAACAATTAGCTTATACAGGACTTCTTTAGATATTTTCGATTACTTTTCTTGGATGTATTTTGTTTTTCTTTGGTTAAAAGTTACCTAATACTATCGTGGGAATGAGTCTGAATGCCTTCGTTCCATAAAGTAAGTAAATCTGTAGCGACAGCGGCACCACTTCCTGCGGCAATAGCCAATTGACTTCTCCAGCCTGCAAGTGTTCCTATAACATAAATACCATCGGCCACTTTATGGTCAATATTCTTAAGCTGAATCCTTTGTTTTTCGGGTAGTGCTTTTTTGTGAGGTTCCACAAACTGCATTAAACCTTCGATAGCAAATGTGTTTGCTGAGCCAATGCCAATTACAATGTTAACAGTTTTGTAAGTATTTTTGTTTGTAATAACCGTAAATTCGGGATAGTAGCCCTCGATTTTCAATACTTTTTCTTCAGGGATTTGAATAATATGGGGATAAATATTGGATAAATGATCGATGCTCTCAATTAGTAATTCCGAACCTAATTTTCCAGGAGGAATTCCGTAAGCATTGTTGAAAAGGGCCTCTTGAAGAGATGAAGTCTTTTGATGCGTGAGAATTCCGATCTTCTTAGACGAAACAAAAGCTTTCTTTTTAGCAGAACCCAATACCATTGCGCATGATATTCCGGAAACGCCACCGCCTATAATTAATACGTCAAACACAGTTATGCGTTGTCGTTCATTTTTTCAACTATTTTTTTAGACATTCTAAAAATAAGAAGAATTAATACTGCACAAAATGAAGCGACTACACCAACGAACGCCACTACGCTATCTCCTTTGAATGGATTTTGAAAATCAATTAAAGTAATGTTGAAAATAAGAAGCGCAACTGCCAAAAGCACTAAGATGTTAGTGAAAATTTTCATAGGTTTAATTTTTTTTAGAAAAAAATGCCAAAGTATTTTTGAGTCTAATTTTGAAATAAAAATTGCTTAAAATGGGCTGTAATCTTTGGCGAATAAAATATTTAGGGGGTAAATTTATAATTTTTTTTTTTAGACAAACAAACCTTTAACATTAGCGGCGAATAATTTAACAGCTATTGCTAAAAGTACTACACCAAAAGTCTTACGAATTACGCCAAGTCCATTTTGTCCTAGCATTTTTTCAATTTTTCCGGATGATTTCAGGACTATATAAACCAATATAATGTTTAATATAATTGCCAGGACAATATTCAGGGTATGAAATTGGGAACGCAAAGAAAGTAAAGTGGTCATTGTTCCTGCACCTGCAATCAATGGAAATGCCAATGGTACAATTGATGCAGAACTAGCTTCTTCATCTCGATAAATACGAATACCTAAAATCATTTCTAAGGCCAAAAAGAATAATACAAAAGAACCTGCCACTGCAAATGAATGGACATCAATTCCTATTAGACTTAAAAATTCCTCTCCAATAAATAGAAATAATATCATAATCAATCCAGCTACCAAAGCTGCTTTTTCTGATTCGATGTGGCCGTGTTTGGCTCTCAATCCTACTATTATTGGAATAGATCCTACTATATCAATTACGGCGAAAAGTACCATTCCTACAGTTATTATTTCCTTTAAATCAAAATCCATCATAAGTATTACTTTTTATGAAAAGTTAGGGTAAAGTTTTTTGTGTTTCAAAAATACGGTTATTTTTTTCATTTTGGGAATTCTATTATTAAATGATTTAGGCGTCAGTTTTTTTGCTTTTTATTGAATTATAAAAATAGGATAAATCAAACGTTAAAATATTTAACTTACTGAAAATCAATTAGTAAATTTGTTTGTAATTTTAAATATTGTAACTATGAAAAAGATGTGGTTTGTTATAGTATTCTTGGTTCTGTTGTTCTCATTTGATAGTTCACAGGCGCAGATTTGGAAACAAGTTCAAAAAGCGGCAGAGCAGCATGCGATGAATAAAGCTTCGCAAAAGGTAAATAAGGAAATGGACAAAGCGGTAGATTCAAGTGTAGATCAAAATGTAGATTCAAGTGCAAATCAAAATGTAAATATGAATGATGCCATTTTGGGTTACGGAAAAAACCGGGTGGATGCTTCTGTAGTTCCAAATTCGTATGTTTTTAGTTGGAAATACGTTATGGAAATTAAAAGTGATGAAAGCAAAGCTATGAATGCGGATTATTTACTTGAACCTAATGCGTCTTATTTTGGATTCAATGTTGGGCAAGATGAAGGGCAAAGTATGTTGATGATAATGGATACCAAAAACAGGATTACGGTAAGCTGTTTTGGCAGTGGCAAAGATAAGATGGCTTCGGCTTCTAAAATGGCGGATTATTCTGAAATGGCAAAAAGGGAGGGAGAGAAGTCGAAATTTACATATAAAGCATTGCCCAATAAAATATTTTTAGGGTACAATTGTAAAGGAATTCAGGCTACAAATGATGAATATGATATCGTTTTTTATTACACAAATGAGGCCAAAGTGAGTTTTGGGGATATGTTTAAAAATCAAAAAAAATGGAAAATGCCCGATGCTTTAGCAGGATATTTCAAACCAGATGAAAAAACCTTGTTGATGGATATGAGTATGAAAGATTTGAAAAACAAAGGAAAAGTGACGACTATGAAATGTGTTAGTTTGGAGAAAAACGCTTACGTGTTCAATAAAGCAGATTATAAATTTATGTAGGTAAAATAGTTGCAATGTGTTAATTTGTCTGATTTGGGAATATATGTTTGTGAGTGGGTTTTTTATTTCTTGAATCTTTGGTTACCTTTGCAAAATGTTTCAACTAGGAAAAACCATCGTCTCGGAGGATATACTCGAAAAAGAATTTGTTTGTAATTTGTCAGCGTGCAAAGGAGCTTGTTGTGTCGATGGCGATGCAGGGGCGCCATTGAGTTTGGCAGAAACAAAAATATTAGAAGAAATATATCCAAAAGTGAAACCATTTTTGAGAAAACAAGGAATTGAGGCTATAGAAGCCCAAGGAACTTGGGTAAATGGAGCTGATGGGGATCTTGAAACTCCGCTAATTGACAATAAAGATTGTGCCTACGTTATTTTTGACGGAAGAACTGCTCTTTGTGGAATTGAGCAAGCCTACAATCAAGGTATAATAGACTGGAAAAAACCTGTTTCCTGTCATTTGTATCCAATACGGGTTAAAGATTTTACTGAGTTTGCAGCTGTTAATTATGACAAATGGGACATTTGTGATGCAGCTTGTTCTTTAGGACAAGAACTCGAAGTTCCTGTGTATAAATTTGTCAAAGAAGCTCTTATTCGCCGCTTTGGTGAAGATTGGTATTTGGAACTTGAAAAAGTGGCCGAAGACTTAAAAAAAGGTTTGTAAAAATTAATGTTAAACTTCTATTCTTTTATTTTAAAATTCCTATATTTTACAGGTGTTTAAGGCTTTGTACTGCGCTTAATTCATTGGTATTCAATTAAATGCATTTTGTATGAAAAATATTCCCATTTTTATTTTTTGTTAAAAACTATGAGCTATTGTGAATAAGTTTGACTTTTAATAACGGCATTATTTCACAATCTTTGTAATTCGCTTTTCGCATCTATTTTCAGTATAAAAATCAAAATAAACAAACAAAATCTAATGTCTCAAATAGAACCAATTTTACAAGAAAACAAAAATCGTTTCGTGATTTTTCCAATTAAGCATCATGATATTTGGGAAAGATATAAAATGATGGAAGCCAGTTTCTGGACTGCTGAAGAAATTGATTTGTCACAAGATTTAAACGACTGGAATAATAAGTTGAGTGATGATGAGCGTTACTTTATAAAACACATTCTTGCTTTTTTTGCAGCTTCGGATGGAATTGTAAATGAAAATTTGGCTGAGAATTTTGTGAATGAAGTGCAATATGCAGAAGCTAAATTTTTCTATGGTTTCCAAATCATGATGGAAAATATTCATAGTGAAACCTATTCACTTTTGATAGATACTTATGTAAAGGACGAAGGCGAAAAATCTGATTTGTTTAATGCTTTAGATGTTTTTCCAGCTATTAAAAAGAAAGCAGACTGGGCTTTGAAATGGATTGAGTCTGATTCTTTTGCCGAAAGATTAATTGCTTTTGCAGCGGTAGAAGGGATTTTCTTTTCAGGAGCGTTTTGTTCTATTTATTGGTTGAAAAAACGTGGATTGATGCCAGGATTGACTTTCTCTAATGAGCTGATTTCTCGTGATGAAGGAGTTCACTGTGATTTTGCAGTGCATTTACACAATCACCATTTGATTAATAAAGTACCAAAAGAAAGAATAAGAAGCATTATCGTTGATGCTTTGAATATCGAAAGAGAATTTATTACCGAATCGCTTCCAGTAAGTTTGATCGGGATGAATGCGGGCTTAATGACTCAATACTTAGAATTTGTTGCCGATAGATTATTGGTAGAATTGGGTTGTGACAGAGAATACAATGTTGCCAATCCATTTGATTTCATGGATATGATTTCACTTCAAGGAAAAACTAATTTCTTTGAGAAAAAAGTTGCTGAATATCAAAAATCGGGAGTTAAAGTTACTGAAGGTGATTCCCAAAAAATTAGCTTTGACGCTGATTTTTAGATTGAAGTTTTGAATTTCAAATATTTCCTATAGTGCTTGATAGCGCTAAAAAAATAAAAAATAATTATAATTAAATAGTTTTTGTAAGATCCCCAAATCTAAAAACTAAGTTAATTCAGCCTGATTAATTTTGGGTCAAATGACGACGTTTTGTTTCATCTCATTTATGCGATGAAACAGAATATCTAATTGGTTTATGGATTGACTGTGAGTAAAAAATGATTTATGAATTCCTGCTATTTGTAAATCACAATTCATTAATTAAAAAATTGATAAAAGTATGTTTGTAGTAAAAAGAGACGGCCACAAGGAACCTGTAATGTTTGATAAAATTACAGAGAGAATCAAAAAGTTATGTTACGGCTTGAACGAATTGGTAGATCCAGTTAAAGTTGCTATGCGAGTTATTGAAGGTTTGTATGATGGAGTTTCCACATCAGAACTTGACAATCTTGCTGCTGAAACTGCTGCATCAATGACTATTGCTCATCCGGATTATGCACAATTGGCAGCTCGTATTGCGATATCAAACTTACATTCGAATACCAAAAAATCATTCTCGGAAACAATGAATGAGATGTTTCATTACATCAATCCAAGAACCAACCAAGAATCACCTTTATTGGCCGAAGAGGTTCATAGAGTGATTATGGAAAATGCGGAGTTTTTGGATTCGCATATCATTTATAACAGAGATTTTAACTACGATTATTTTGGTTTTAAAACACTGGAACGTTCGTATTTATTGAAAATAAACGGAAAAATAGTAGAGCGTCCGCAGCACATGTTGATGCGTGTTTCTGTTGGGATTCACTTAGACGATTTAAAATCGGTAATGGAGACGTATGACTTAATGTCTAAAAAATTCTTTACCCATGCAACACCAACATTATTCAACGCAGGTACACCAAAACCTCAAATGTCTTCTTGCTTTCTTTTGGCAATGCAGGATGATAGTATTGATGGTATTTACGATACTTTAAAACAAACTGCCAAAATCTCACAATCAGCGGGAGGAGTTGGGCTTTCTATCCATAATGTTCGTGCGACTGGTTCTTACATTCGCGGTACAAACGGTACTTCAAACGGAATTGTACCAATGTTGAGAGTGTTTAATGATACTGCTCGTTATGTGGATCAAGGTGGAGGAAAACGAAAAGGTAGTTTTGCTATTTATATTGAAACTTGGCATGCTGATATCTTTGATTTCTTGGATCTGAAAAAGAATACAGGAAAAGAAGAAATGCGCGCAAGAGATTTGTTCTTTGCGATGTGGACTTCGGATTTATTCATGAAGCGTGTACAGGAAGATTCTACTTGGACTTTGATGTGTCCTAATGAATGTCCAGGTTTGTATGATGTGTATGGGGAAGAATTCGAAGCTTTATATACTGATTACGAATTTAGAGGAAAAGGTAGAAAAACCATCAAAGCACGTGAATTGTGGGAGAAAATCCTTGAGTCACAAATCGAGACTGGAACTCCTTATATGTTGTATAAAGACGCTGCTAACAGAAAATCAAATCAAAAAAATCTAGGTACGATTCGTTCTTCGAATTTGTGTACCGAGATTATGGAATATACGTCAAGTGATGAGGTGGCGGTTTGTAATTTAGCTTCTATTTCTTTGCCAATGTTTGTAGAGAATGGAGCTTTCAATCACCAATTATTGTATGATGTAACCAAGCGTGTGACTCGTAACTTGAACAGAGTAATCGACAGAAATTACTATCCAGTAAAAGAAGCCGAAAATTCCAATATGCGTCACAGACCAATTGGGCTTGGAGTACAAGGTCTTGCCGATGCTTTTATTATGTTGCGTTTGCCTTTTACAAGTGATGAAGCTAAAATATTAAACCAAGAAATATTTGAAACCCTTTACTTTGCAGCTTGTACCGCCTCTATGGAAATGGCAATCGAAGAAGGTCCTTATTCTACTTTCAAAGGTTCTCCAATGTCAAATGGAGAATTCCAACACAATTTGTGGGGAATGAAAGACGAAGAATTATCAGGAAGATGGGACTGGGATTCACTTAGAAAAGAAGTGGTGAAAAACGGTGTTCGTAACTCATTGTTAGTTGCACCAATGCCAACGGCTTCGACTTCTCAAATTTTGGGTAACAACGAAGCATTTGAACCGTATACTTCTAATATTTATACAAGACGTGTATTGTCTGGTGAATTTATTGTGGTGAACAAGCATTTATTACACGATTTAGTAAAATTAGGATTGTGGAATGACAATTTGAAACAAGAAATCATGCGTCATAACGGATCGGTTCAAAACATCGACATCATTCCGCAAGACTTGAAAGAATTGTACAAAACCGTTTGGGAAATGTCTATGAAAGATATCATTGATATGTCTCGTCAAAGAGGGTATTTCGTAGATCAATCACAATCATTGAACTTGTTTATGCAAGATGCCAATTATTCAAAACTGACTTCAATGCACTTCTACGCTTGGCAATCTGGTTTGAAAACAGGTATGTATTATTTGAGAACCAAAGCGGCAGTTGACGCTATCAAGTTTACTTTGAACAATGATAAAAAACAAGAAGATCTTCCGGTAACAGAAGCAATCGATGTTGAAGATTTCAAAGCAATGTTGCTTAAAGCACAAGCTGCTGATCCTGAAGATTGCGAAATGTGTGGGTCGTAATCAGAAAATAGATTAAAGAACAAAGAATAAAGAAAAGCAGCCGTCGTAATGATGGCTGTTTTTTTTAGGAGCTAATCCCGCTTTCCGTTTCAAACGAAGTTCACTGAATTCCTATGAAAATAAATATTAAGTGAAGTAATCTTTTTATATCGTCCCAAAAGACGATATAAAAAGGATTTCCGCTATAATCGGGGCTAAAAGACATGCGTTTTCATAATTTAATTTATCTAAATTTGTGGAATTGATTTAAAGATATTATTTTAAAATCCAATTCCCTTGAGTTTATTATATTTTACAGACCGAAGCATTGTTCATCTCGAAGATGTAGTGTTTAACGAAGCCGTTTCCGAGCAAATTAATCAGTTCTTGAAGGAATATCAGTTTCGTTCCGTTTTGGAGCAATACGAGTTGCCTGTGGTTAATAAAATACTGTTGCACGGAAAAACAGGCTGTGGCAAAACCATGACGGCGAAAGCCATTGCCAGAAAACTGGATAAAAAACTAATCATTGTCAATCTCTCCCGAATTGTTTCTTCCAAATTGGGAGAAACCTCCAAGAATATTGAAGGACTGTTCAAGGAAGTGCAATACGAAAGTTCGGTTTTGTTTTTCGATGAATTTGATTCTTTGGGTCAAATCCGGGATTATGACAACAAAGACAGTACCGAGATGAAACGGGTAGTCAACTCGATTATTCAACTAATTGATAATTTTCCCAATCGTTCAGTGTTATTGGCTGCGACCAATCAAATCCAAATGATAGACGAGGCCTTGGTGCGTCGTTTCGAAATGCAATTGGAATTTACCGCTCCTTCCAAGGAGGTTCTGGATAATTATTACTCTAAATTACTCGCAAAATATCCTGTAGAGTTTCAAAAAGTAACCCGTATTTATGATATTACTTTTGCGGAAGCGAAAAATCATTTACTCAAAGAAGTGAAAAATAACATTATTCAGGCGGAAATTAATAAGCAAAAGTAAATGGGTTTAATTTAATAAACCTTAGTTTCTTGATGTACAAACCGCATTGTAATTGGTAGTTTTATAGTCGATATTTATGAAAATAATTCCTTATATTTGAGGTAGTTATTGTTTTTGATGTATTTTTTTAGACCATTAAAAAATAAAAAATATGGAACATAAAAAATTTACAATTACGGATGATTTATTGGCTTCACAGGGACAGCGTTTGGCGAATTTGATCATTGATTTAGTGGTGCAATATATTATTTGGATCAGTATTGGCGAAACTATATTCATATTAGCGGATGTTGCTAGTGGTTCTTTCCTTAAGACTTGGATTAGTACTATGGGAATATTAGAAAAAGGGATTACTTTTGCTATTATTTCCGGTTTCTACTATTATTTGACTGAGTTGTATTTCTCTCGTTCAATGGCAAAATTTTTGACAAAAACCTATATAATCATGAAAGATGGTTCCAAACCAAATTATAAAAGCATCTTGAAACGTACACTCTGTAGATTTATTCCGTTTGAAATTTTTTCTTTTTTAGGCGGTACGGCGGTAGGATGGCACGATTCTATGTCTGAGACCTATGTGGTTAAAAAACAAGAATTTGAAAAACAAAAGAAAATTATTATTTTGCCTTAAACGGATAATATATAATGATTTGTATAAAATGAAACCCTAGTAAATTGTAAAATCTACTAGGGTTTTTAGTTTAAACAGAAGCAATATTCTCAACAGCAGCCCGCATTTCTTTTGCAGAAGCAACCATTTCAATCAAGGCTTTTTTTGTTTCTTCCCAATGTCTTGTTTTTAAACCACAATCAGGATTTACCCAAAGTTGGTCAACCGGAATAACTGCCGAAGCTTTTTCTAATAATTTTATCATTTCGTTACGTGATGGCACGCGTGGTGAGTGAATGTCATAAACTCCTGGACCTATTTCGTTGGGGTATTTAAAATCAGCAAAAGCATCCAATAATTCCATTTGCGAACGCGAACATTCTATGGTAATCACATCGGCATCCATATCGGCAATGTTTTGAATAATATCATTGAACTCACTGTAGCACATATGGGTGTGAATTTGTGTATCGTCCTTTACGCCACTGGACGAAATTCTAAAGGCTTTTATTGCCCAGTCCAGATAAGTATCCCATTCTTCTTTGCGCAATGGTAACCCTTCTCGAATTGCAGGTTCGTCAATTTGAATGATTTTGATTCCTGCTTTTTCTAAATCGACTGCTTCATCACGAATCGCCAAAGCAATTTGGGTACAGGTTTCAGAACGCGGTTGATCGTTACGTACAAATGACCATTGCAAAATAGTAACAGGACCGGTTAGCATTCCTTTTACCCATTTTGGCGTAAGTGATTGCGCAAATTCAGCCCATTTTACAGTCATCGGATTTGGTCTGGAAACATCACCGTAAATCACGGGCGGTTTCACATAACGGCTACCGTAACTTTGTACCCAACCATTTTTGGTAAAAGTAAATCCGTCTAACTGCTCACCAAAGTATTCCACCATATCGTTGCGTTCGAATTCTCCGTGAACCAAAACATCAATACCTGTTTCTTCTTGAAAGCGAATCGTTTCTTCGGTTTCTTTTTGAAGTAAATCATTGTATTGTTCTTGATTCAGTTCACCTTTTTTGAACTTGGCTCTCCAGCTTCTTACTTCGGTTGTCTGTGGAAAAGAACCAATTGTTGTTGTTGGAAACAAAGGAAGATTCAATACGTTTATTTGTTTTTTTCTTCGAATGGCGAAGGTGTTTTCTCTTTTTGAATCCTTTGCTGTAATTGAAGATACACGGTTTTTTACGGAAGGGTTGTGTATTAGTTTGGATGTTTTGCGGTTTTCATTAGCAAGGGTGTTTTCAATGAATCGCAATGAAGTTTCAGCTTCTTGTTCATTTGAAGCAAAAGATTTTAAAAGTGTCACTTCCTCAATTTTTTGTTTGGCGAAAGCCAACCATTGCTTGATTTCGGGAGTTAATGTGTCGTCATTGGTTTCCAAATCCAAATCACACGGACTGTGAATAAGGGAGCAAGAAGGAGCAATCATCACTCGATTTTGGCCAATGGCATTTGTCGCTTTTTGAATTAAAGCTAAAGACCTTTTGAAATCATTTTTCCAAATATTTCTTCCGTCAACAACTCCAAGTGAAAGTGTCGTGTCTTTGGAGAAAAGATTTGACTCTAAAATATCATCCAACTGAGACGAGCAACGCACCAAATCCAAATGCAAAGTGTGAACAGGCAAAGCCAAAACAGTATCTAGGTTTTCGCCAAAACAGTCGAAATAATTGGCCAAAATGATTTTTAGGGATGGAAATTTTTTGTTGATTTCGTTGTAAACGTGTGTAATGGCATTACACTCTTTGTCGCTTAAGTTCAATGCTAAAAAAGGTTCGTCTATTTGAATCCATTCTGCCCCTTCTTTTTCTAAAGCACTAAGAATTTCGAAATAAACAGGCAATAATTTATCGATAAGCTCAATTCTATGAAAACCTTCTTCTTTTTCTTTTCCGAGCAATAAATAGGAAACAGGGCCAATAAGTACGGGTTTTGTTGTAATTCCTAGTTTTTTGGCCTCAATGAATTCGGCGATTATTTTGGTCGAAAACAATTCAAATTTTTGGTTTTCTGTAAACTCAGGAACAATATAATGGTAGTTGGTGTCAAACCATTTGGTCATTTCCATAGCTACGACATCTTGACCTTCTTTTTGAGCCCCTCTTGCCATAGCAAAATACAAATCCAGGGAATTGTTTGTCTTTGAAAAATCTTGATAGCGCTCCGGAATCGCGCCCAACATCAGAGTCAAATCCAATACGTGGTCATAAAGGGAGAAATCATTGGAAGGAATTAAATCAATGCCTTTGTCTGCTTGCAATTGCCAATTTTGCTTTCTGATTGTAGCGGCAGTCGCCAATAAATCTTCTGCCGAAATTTTGTTGGCCCAATACAGTTCATTCGCTTTTTTTAATTCTCTGTTGCTGCCAATTCGTGGGTAACCTAAATTGTTTGTTTTCATTTTGTTTTAGTATTTATTACTGAACAAAATTATATCCTTTGGTAATTAATATTAAATTATCTGTTTGTTTCAGTAAAATGATGTTTATTTTGTAATTTTTACAGTAATTTGTTCTAAATAAAATTTTGTAACTGAATTCTAACAGTAATAAAAGCTATGGAAAATATTGATTCTATCGATTTACAAATCTTAAAACAGCTGCAGGAAAACTCCAATATCAACATAAAAGAGCTTGCAAGTAAACTATTCCTGACGGCAACTCCCGTTTATGAGCGTATAAAGCGACTGGAACGCGATGGTTACATAATGAAATATGTGGCTTTATTGGACAAGAAAAAAATGAATCTTGGAATGACCGTTTTTTGCAATGTTCGGCTAAAGGAGCATGCCAAAAACGTGGGAAGTAATTTTGTAAAAGACATCGTTGCACTTCCCGAAATTATCGAATGCTATAATATTGCGGGCGATTATGATTTTATGCTGAAAATCCTCGTCGAAGACATGTCCAGTTATCAGGATTTTGTGATGAACAAACTCTCCACTATCGAAAACATCGGGAATACCCAAAGTGTTTTTGTTATGGGCGAAATCAAGCATAGTACAGCATTGGCTATTTAATACACTAAAAAGTATATTAAATAAGGGCTTTGTGAGACTATTAATTCCTGCAGAAAGTCTTAAAATAAAATGTATTTTTGGTTCTTTTAAATCTAAAATCATAATTCGTTAATCTACAATCAGAAATCACAATGAACTGGGAACAATTATTATCACTAAAAAGGCAAGGAGACACAGGCAAAAGATTGAGAATCGAGCAGGACGAGACCCGCTTGGGATTTGAAGTCGATTATGACCGAATCATATTCTCGTCTGCTTTTAGAAGTTTGCAGGACAAAACACAGGTGATTCCGCTCTCTAAAACCGATTTTGTACACACCCGATTGACACATAGTCTCGAGGTTTCAGTAGTGGGACGTTCTTTGGGACGATTGGTTGGAAAAAAAATCTTAGAAAAATATCCATATTTACAGGAAGTTCACGGTTATCAGATGAATGATTTTGGAGCTATTGTTGCTGCAGCGTCTTTGGCACACGATATCGGGAATCCACCTTTTGGACATTCGGGTGAAAAAGCCATTGGTGAATATTTTTCGATAGGAAATGGGCTTAAATACAAAGAACAATTGTCAGCCAAAGAATGGCAAGATTTGATTGATTTTGAAGGAAATGCCAATGGATTTTCAGTTTTGAACAGTTCGCGCCCGGGTGTTGAGGGCGGAATTAGACTTTCATATGCCACACTTGGTGCTTTCATGAAATACCCAAAAGAGAGTTTGCCCAAAAAACCTACACAAAATATCGCCGATAAAAAATATGGTTTTTTTCAAACGGACAAGGCTTTCTTTCAGGAAGTCGCTTCAGATATGGGGATGATTGCCAATAAAACAGGAAATGATATTGGTTTTGAAAGACATCCACTTGCTTATCTTGTGGAAGCAGCCGATGATATTTGTTATACGATAATTGATTTTGAAGACGGGATCAATTTAGGTTTGGTTTCTGAAGATTTTGCTTTGGAATATTTAATCAAATTGGTGAAGGACAGTATCGATACTTCAAAATACAAGACATTAGAAACCAAAGAAGACAGAATCAGTTACTTGCGGGCATTGGCTATCGGAAGTTTGATTAATGATGCCGTGAAAGTTTTTATTGAAAATGAAGAAGCCATTATGAAAGGGGAATTTCCTTTTTCCTTAACCGATAAAAGCAAGTACAAAGCCCAAATGGATGATATTATCAAGATTAGTGTGAAGAACATCTATCAAAGCCGCGAAGTGGTGGAAAAGGAGATTGTCGGCTACCAAATCATACAGACACTATTGGATAAATTCGTAACGGCTTTTAATAATAAATTCGAAGGAAAAATGTCCAATTATGACAATCTTATCCTAAAAATGTTACCCGAAAAGCATCATTTGGAAAAAGAAAATCTATACGAAAGATTGCTTCATATTTGCCACTTTGTTTCAATGCTGACCGACGGAAATGCATTATTGTTTTACAAAACAATAACCGCTGCAAAGAGTTAGTTGAAAAACGAATATAACGAAAAACGCCCTCAAAAAGTTGACTATTTGAGGGCGTTTTTATTTAAGTATTGTTTTAAAAAACATATTCTAGACCAATTCCCAATACTTGTTTTAGCTGGACTTTTGCGCCTTCATTGATTTTTACGCCATTTTCTTCTTTAATGACATCAATATCTTCGTCATAGACTAAATTGAAACCTACGTTTGCTTTTACGTATTCATTTACTTTTAAATCTGCATAAGATTGCCAATCAACATCGATATTGCCAAAATTATGAAGATAATCTGTATACAAAGACAGGCGGTTTTTTATGGTAATATTAGTAAAAACTTCTTTTTCAATATAAGAAGTTGCTAAGATACCAAGCTCTGTTTTGGAACGTTCTCCCTTTAAAACTAAATTTCCATCTACATCATAAACTGCTTTCTTGACACCATAGGCACCTGCATCGGCTAAAGCTTGGTCAAGGACAAGTGTGCTTTTTAATGTTAGGGGAGATAAATAGACATTTAATTTTTCGGGTTTATTGATATACTCCGAGCCAATACCTAAAAAGGTATATGCTGGAGCAAACGGTTTTGAAATAGGATCTTTGGTGTTTGGATAATTGTATCCGTCGGTAAATTGGGTGTTGAAGTTGAATTTGGCTGAATGATACCAATTCGATAATGTGTCTGTTCTATATCCATATGTGGAGTTGATTTTAAAAACATCATCTGTTTTTCTGAGTTCAATTCCCTCTTGTTTATTCATGCCATATCTAAAAATAAGCTCACTTGACCAAACTTGATTGTCGTCTTTATAATCTCGTTTAAGATGTCCTCTTACCAATCCTGTTATGGCACTGGTACCCCCGGCACTCCAGTTCACAAAGGCAATTTCTGAAATGTCGATTCCCAGAATGTTCTTGTTTGTCCAGTACGAAATGGTGTCAGGTTTTGAAGTTATGATGGTTGTAAGCGCCTGGTCAATCTTGTTTGCGTTTATAGTGTCCGCTTTGCTGGTAATTATTTTAATTTGTGAGAAACTACATATTGAAAGTAGTAAAAACAGAAGTAGGATGGGTTTGGTTAAAAAAGTCATAGTAAGGCTGAGGTATTATTAAGCTTGCAAAGTAATTAATTTCAATAACTTGAGAAAATTATTTCTAAACTATCAACGGAGATTTTACAATATTGTTGTAATTCAGCAATAGAACCTTGTTCAATAAATACATCTGGTATTCCTAAAAGCTGTACTTTAGAGGTATAATTATGGGTTGCTGCAAATTCCAAAATTGCACTTCCAAATCCTCCTTTGATGACTCCGTCTTCGACAGTTATGATCGTTTTGAATTGATTAAAAATAGTATGGAGTTCCTTTTCATCGAGTGGTTTGACAAAAGCAAAATCATAATGCGCAAAATTTTCTGAATGTTGTATTTTGGCTAGAGCCAATGTCACATTGTTACCAATTGTACCCGTGGATAATATGGCTGTTTTTGATCCGTTTTTGAGAAATTTTGCTTTTCCGATTTCGATTTTTTCGTATTTTCCTAAATGTAATTTTCCCCAATTGTTGGTTACACCTCTTCCTCGTGGATAACGTATTGCAATTGGATGGTTTAAGCCCAATTGTGCGGTATATAAAATATTTTGTAAGTCAATTTCATTCAAAGGAGCATAAATAATCATGTTTGGAATACAGCGCAAGTAAGCTAAATCAAAAACACCATGATGTGTGGCGCCATCTTCCCCAACTAAACCAGCTCGGTCGAGACAAAAAATCACCGGCAAATTTTGTAAAGCCACGTCATGTATAACTTGGTCATAAGCTCTTTGTAGAAATGTGGAGTAAATATTGCAATACACAATCATTCCCTGTGTAGCCATTCCAGCCGATAACGTAACAGCATGCTGTTCTGCAATGCCCACGTCAAAGGCGCGTTTTGGAAAGGCATCCATCATGAATTTCAAGGAACTTCCCGAAGGCATTGCCGGAGTGATTCCAACAATTTTTTCGTTCTTTTTGGCTAAATCCAAAATGGTCAGTCCAAAAACGTCTTGGTATTTTGGAGGTAAATTTTCTTCAGATTTCGGTATAATTTCTCCTGTGGTAGCGTCAAATTTACCAGGAGCATGATATATTACTTGATTTTCTTCCGCCTGTTGGAGACCTTTGCCTTTGGTTGTAATTAGGTGTAAAAATTTTGGTCCTTTTATTTTTTGCAAACGCTTCAATTCTTTGATTATCGCAAAAATATCATTACCATCAATAGGTCCCGAATAATCGAAATTCAGTGACCGAATCATATTGTTCTGTCTCGGATTTTTTCCTTCTTTTACGGAAGTCAGGTATTTTTTGAGTGCACCTACACTTGGGTCAATTCCGATAGCATTGTCATTCAGAATAACCAATAAGTTGGCATCGGTAACTCCGGCGTGATTAAGTCCTTCAAAAGCCATTCCGGAAGCTATAGAAGCATCGCCGATTACGGCAATATGCTGTTTTTCGAAATCTCCTTTTAAATTAGAAGCAATTGCCATTCCAAGCGCTGCCGAAATAGAAGTGGAGGAGTGGCCTACGCCAAAAGTATCGTAAATGCTTTCGCTTCTTTTAGGAAAACCTGAAATGCCTCCCAATTGACGATTGGTATGAAAAATGGTTCTTCTTTCGGTCAGGATTTTATGTCCGTAGGCTTGATGACCCACATCCCAGACCAATAAATCTTCGGGTGTGTTAAAAACATAATGCAAAGCAATCGTAAGTTCCACTACTCCAAGACTGGCACCAAGATGGCCTTCTTTGGTCGCTACAATATTGATGATAAAATCGCGTAATTCTTGTGCCACTTGAGGAAGTTCTGCTTCATCAAGCTGGCGCAAATCGATTGGGGAATGGATATGTTCGAGTAAGTTGCTTTTCATTATAGTCTAAAAAGCGAATTTACGGTTTTGTTTTCTATTTTTGTACGGCAACTTAATAATTCCCTTCGCGGGATTCGGGGATTTATGGAAAACATTTTTACAGACGAGTACTTTATGAAAAAAGCTTTTCAGGAAGCTGAAATGGCTTTTGGCAAAGGTGAAATTCCTGTAGGAGCAGTTATTGTGGTCAATGACACCGTCATTGCTCGATCCCATAATTTAACAGAATTACTTAATGATGTTACCGCCCACGCCGAAATGCAAGCGATAACAGCAGCTGCAAATTTCCTTGGCGGGAAATATTTAATGGGTTGTACGCTTTATGTTACGCTCGAGCCTTGTCAGATGTGTGCCGGAGCTTTGTATTGGAGTCAGATTACTAAAGTTGTGTATGGCGCCAGCGATGAACACCGTGGTTTTATGAAAATGGGAACCCAATTGCATCCCAAAACTATTGTTGTCCGTGGGGTTATGGCTGATGAAGCTTCAGAACTGATGAAACGATTTTTTGCTGAAAGAAGGAAATAGTCTTGATAACCTGAAAAGTCCTAGCCCGGATAGAAGTGGAAATCCTTATGTGCCGGTGTTCGGCATATAAGATTGTAACGGATAGCGGGATTAGCTCCTAAAATAACCTCCTAAAAAATATTTCACCTCCAAAGAATTTTCTTCTTAAAAAATTAATTAAAATACTATACTTTTACTACAATATAATGAGTGCTTTTGCAGTTATCGTTTTAATTGTAAAATGTTGCTATAATTTTAATTTGTAACCCATTAACTCCAGATAAAAGTGAAAACAAAAGGATTAATTTACGTGTTTTGTGTGTTTTTTTTGTTTCAAGCGTGTGGTAAAAAATCAGCCGCCGATTTTAATTCCGATTTTTCATTGTTCAAAGAGTACATAGTCAGTTTTACTGGGGGAATAGTCTCGGCACAATCTGATATTCGTGTGGTTTTGGCTTTTGATAATAATAATTGGAAAGTCAATCAGGTTTTAGACGATGATTTATTCGATATTTCTCCAAGTGTCAACGGAAAAGTGATTGCACTTTCGAATAATACGATTGCTTTTATTCCCGAAAAAAAACTAGAATCGGGCACCGAATATCAGGTGACTTTGCATTTGGATAAATTAAATCCAAAGGTTGCCGAAAAGGATAAAACACTTTCCAATTTCAATTTTACGGTAAAGACCATCAAGCAGGACTTTATTGTCAATACGCTTGATTTGCAATCGTACAGTAAAGAATACCAATATTTGAATTGTGTACTGAAAACAGCAGACAATATCGATTTTGAAACCGCCAAAAAATTGGTGGAAGCCAATCATGGTGGAAACGATTTGAAAATTGTGTTTGAAAAATCGAATGCGGTTGGCAAAGAATTTAAATTTAGAATTGATAGTATTCAGCGATTAAATTCTAAAAGTAATCTCGAAATTAAATACGACGGAACGGATTATGAAGTGGACCAAAACGGAACCATTGATTTCCCGATTACGGCGCTAAATGAGTTTAAAGTTATAAAAACCGAAATAAGCGAAGAAAACAATCAATCCTTGACCATCAATTTTTCGGAACCATTGGAAAAAGGACAAGATTTTAAAGGTTTAGTTGCGATTCAAAACACCAATAACTTAAAGTTTTCGACCCAAGGCAATGTGTTGAAGGTTTATTTCAATAATGAGAAAGCAGTTGAAAAACCAGTTGAAGCAATTCCTGTAACTGTAGTTTCGGATTCTACGATAGTTGTCTCTGATAGTGCTTCGGTTGAGGAACCAGAAGAAGTTGTCGAGCCTGAGCCAGTTGTGGATTCACAAAAACTGATGGGAGAATTAGTATTGGAGGTTTTTCAAGGAATTGAAAGCGAATATGGTAAAAAGCTTAATGAAAATTACTCGGAGAAAATTTCATTTGATGAAATAAAACCTAATGTTCGTTTTATCAAAAATGGTACAATTTTGCCAAGTTCGAGCAATCTAAAACTCAATTTTGAAGCTGTAAATCTAAGTGCGGTTGATGTAAAAGTGTATAAAATTTATAAAAATAATATTCTCCAATTTTTACAGGATAATGAGTTGAATGGTACGAGAAATCTAAAAAAAGTAGCCCAACCAATTGCTAAATCAACTCTAAATCTAAAGGAAAGCAACTTGGTTAATCTGAGCAAATGGAACACTTTTGCATTGGATTTGTCTAAAATAATAACTCCAGAACCGGGTGCTATTTACAGAGTGGAGTTCTCGTATAAAAAAGCGTACTCCTTATACAAATGTGAGAGCTCAGAAGCTGGTGACACTGATAATGAGGAAACCGAAGAGGTGGATGAAAAAGATGTGAATTATAGTGAAAACTCTTATGATGAGTACTACTATGACGATTATGAATGGAGAGAAAGCCAAGATCCTTGTACGAGTTCCTATTATTACAATGCTAAGATTGGAACTAATATTTTAGCCTCGGATGTTGGAGTAATTGCTAAAAGAGGAGATAATAAATCGTATTTGTTTGCTGTAAATAATATTATAACTACCGAACCAATTGCGAATGCAAGAGTGGATTTGTACAGTTTTCAACAGCAAAAATTGGCCACAGCAGCGACAAGCAGTGAAGGAATTGCGAGTTTTCAGTTAGATACATTTGCTTATTTTGCGATTGTGACTTACGGAACACAATCCACTTATGTAAAACTCGATGACGGTCATTCTTTATCGGTGAGTAATTTTAATGTGTCTGGAGAAACTTTGCAAAAAGGACTTAAAGGATTCATATACGGGGAACGAGGAGTTTGGCGACCTGGGGATAATTTGTATTTGTCTTTCATTTTGAATGATGCTTCGAATAAAATACCGTTGGGGCATCCCATAAAATTTAGATTAGCCGATCCAAATGGGAAAATCACTTATCAAACCATTCAAAAATCGAATGAATGGAATCATTATGCGTTTACTATTCCAACAGAAAATGATGCGCCTACCGGAAATTGGGAAGCAATGGTTAGCGTGGGTGGTGCTAAGTTTTATAAAAGCATTAAAATTGAAACCATCAAACCCAATCGTTTAAAAATCAAAAACACTTTCAAGAGAGCAGTACTTTCTTCTTCGTATCCAAATACGAGTAATCTCGAAGTGACTTGGCTTCACGGGGCTGTGGCCAAAAATTTGAATGTCGAAATGCAAGCCAAATTTTCGCAACAAACAACAACTTTCAAAAACTATGAAAAATATACTTTTGATGATTTGGTTCGAAAATTCAGCACTGAAGAAGTTACGGTTTTCTCTGGTAAATTAGATGTCAATGGAAAAGCGAATGCAACGATAGATCCTAAAATACAAGGAGAAGCACCAGGAATGTTAAAAGCTTCGTTCATTACAAAAGTATATGAAGAAGGAGGTGATTTCAGCACCGATGTTATTGCCACTACCTATTCTCCATATAACACTTATGTGGGTATAAAATCACCCGAACCCAATAAATACGGAATGCTGGAAACCCGTAAAGTGAACCAATTTGATGTGGTAACGGTTGATGAAAATGGTAGACCCAAACCGGTCAAAAACTTAGAAGTAAAAGTATATAAAGTAGAATGGCGTTGGTGGTGGGATGCTTCAAGCGATAATTTGTCCAATTATAATTCGGATAATGCAACGACTTCGTACAAGACTTTTACCATTAATACAGATGCCAGCGGAAAAGGGAATGTACGATTTGCCTTGACCGATGAAGAATGGGGACGTTATTTGATTCGGGTTTCGGATGTCGTTGGCGGTCATGCAACAGCTTTAACGGTAAATATCGATTGGCCAATGTGGTCTGGAAAAACCAGAAATACCGATGCATCAACGGCTAATATGCTAGTTTTTTCTACCGATAAACAAAATTATGCCGTGGGTGAAAATGCTCAAATTTCATTCCCATCAAGTGAAGGAGGCCGTGCTTTTATTTCTGTCGAAAATGGCTCGAAAGTAGTGCAAACGCTTTGGGTGAAGACTCAAAAAGGAGAAACAAAAGTAAGTATTCCTATTACTGCTGCTATGGCGCCGAATGTGTATTTCAATATTACGCTTTTGCAGCCACACGCTTCAAGCAAGAACGATTTGCCAATTCGAATGTATGGAATTGTCCCAATCGAAGTAGTTGACAAAAATACGATTCTGATACCCAAATTAGTAATGCCAGATGTTTTGCGCCCTGAACAATCATTTGCCATAAAAGTGAGTGAACAATCCGGAAAAGGAATGACCTACACAATTGCAATTGTAGATGAAGGATTATTGGATTTAACCCGTTTTAAAGCACCAAATGCATGGGATAGTTTTTATGTTCGTGAAGCTTTGGGTGTAAAAACCTGGGATATTTATGATGATGTGATTGGAGCGTATGGCGGAAAAGTGAATCAGATTTTCAGTATTGGTGGTGACCAGGATTTGGGTGGTGGAAAGGCCAAAAAAGCAAATCGTTTCAAACCAGTTGTAATTTATATGGGGCCTTTTAAATTGGAAAAAGGAGAAACCAAAACGCATCAGGTGAAATTGCCGAAATACATTGGCTCCGTAAAAACAATGATAGTGGCTGGTGATGCAACTACAAGTGCGTATGGTAGTGTCGAAAAAGCTACTCCTGTTCGTAGTCCTCTAATGGTCTTGGCTTCTTTACCAAGAAAAATTTCTCCGTCCGAGAAAGTGACGATTCCTGTTACCATTTTTGCAATGGAAAAAAACATCAAAAACGTTACGGTTCAGATTAAGACGAATAATGGATTAAAAGTTATTGGTAGTGCTACTCAAAAAGTGTCATTCGCGCAGCCTGACGAGAAAATGGCCTATTTCAATTTGGCAGTCGGCTCTGTTACCGGAATTGGAAAAGTACAAATTGTGGCGACTTCCGGCAATGAGAAATCAGTGTATGATGTAGAGATCGATATGACCAATCCCAATCCAGTGACCAGTACGTTTACTGATGTGATTTTGGAACCTAATAGTACTAAAACTATTTCGTGGAAAACATTTGGTGTTTCGGGAAGTAATAAAGCAAAATTGGAGGTTTCCTCAATGCCAACAATCAATTTGAATGGAAGATTGCAGTATTTGATTCAATATCCTCATGGTTGCGTGGAGCAAACTACTTCGTCTGTTTTTCCGCAATTGTATCTAAATGATATTGCCGATTTTGACGTTACGCGTAAGCAATTAATTCAAAAAAATATAACTGCTGGTATTACTCGATTAGGAAGTTTTCAATTATCGAATGGTGGAATAACGTATTGGCAAGGCGGAACCATTGCAGATGACTGGGGTACTTCCTACGCTGGACATTTTATGATTGAAGCGGAGAAAAAAGGATACTTTTTGCCTGTCAATTTCAAATCAAAATGGATTTCATACCAACAAAAAGAAGCCAAGCAATGGCGCTTTATGCCGAGTTATGGAAATGATTTTGCACAGTCCTATCGCTTATATACTTTGGCTTTGGCAGGAGTTCCCGATTTGTCTTCAATGAACCGATTGCGTGAGACCAAAGGTATTTCGAACGAAAGTAAATTGCGTTTGGCAACAGCTTATGTATTGGCTGGACAGAAATCGGCAGGTTTGACTTTGTTTCTGAGCAGTAAAGTTGATGAAGATTCGAATTATAATTATTACTATTATGGCTCCAGCGATAGAAATCGTGCAATGGCTTTGGAAACAATGTTATTGCTTGGGCAAAAGCAAAAAGCATTTGCAATGGCAACAAAATTGGCCAAAGATATGTCAAGTGACCAATGGATGAGCACGCAAACTACTGCTTATTGTTTGTATGCAATGACTAAGTTTTCTGCAAGCAATGGTGGCAAAGGAATTGATGTTCAGTTTAGTAAAGATGGAAAAGCGCAAAGTATCAAAACGATGAAAACAATCGCCGACAGAAGTTTGGTTGTCAAAATGGGTTCAAATAGTTTGACTCTAAAAAATAATAGAAAGAACAGATTGTTTGTCCGTGTACTGAATACAGGTATTCTTCCTATTGGCCAGGAAAAAGCGATTCAGAGCAATGTCTCGGCTTCCATTGTTTTCAAAAACAGAAAAGGAGGCGTTATCAATGTGTCTAAAATTAATCAAGGAACGGAATTTGTCGCTGAGGTTACGGTCAAAAACCAGAAAAATGAACACGTAGAAAATGTGGCGTTATCTCAAATTCTACCATCCGGTTTCGAAATTGTAAATACCCGTTTTACGGATTACGGTGACGCAACCAATAATGTAGCCGATTATATTGACATTCGTGATGATAGAACGAACTTCTATTTTGGATTGAAATCCGGAGAAACAAAAACGTTTAGAATATTATTGAACGCTTCTTATTTAGGAACTTATTATTTACCGGGATTGCAATGCGAAGCGATGTATGATAATACGTTTTTGGCCAGAACCAAAGGTTTTTGGGTTCAGGTAGTGAAATAGCAAGTATCCTAACAGGTTTCCAAAACCTGTTAGGATAAAACAAACAAAATTCATTTTGAAAAACAAACTAATAGCGTTCCTGCAACGCATCATCAATTGGATAAAACGTAATAAAATTAAATCATCAATAGCTTTTTTGCTATTGGTGGTTTATTGTTTTTCGTTGCCACGAACTTTGTTCCAAGAACCCTATTCGACAGTGATAGAAAGTAAAGAAGGAGAATTGCTTGGTGCCAAAATTGCGCTTGACGGGCAATGGCGATTTCCAGCACAAGACAGCGTCCCTTATAAATTTAAGGAGTGTATTGTTTATTTTGAAGATGAATATTTCTATAAGCACCCTGGATTCAACCCTATGGCGATGGTCAATGCTTTTCAGCAAAACAGGAAAGCAGGTAAAGTAGTTCGTGGAGGAAGTACATTGACACAACAAGTCATTCGGTTGTCCAGAAATGGAAAAGACCGAACGTATTTCGAAAAAATAATCGAACTCGTTCTCGCTACCCGATTAGAATTGGGCTATTCCAAAAACGAAATTTTAGAATTGTACGCCGCTCACGCTCCTTTTGGAGGAAATGTTGTGGGGCTCGAAATGGCTTCTTGGCGGTATTTTGGCGTGCAATCGCATCAATTGTCATGGGCGGAGAGTGCTACTTTAGCTGTTTTGCCAAACGCACCTAGTTTGATTTATCCCGGAAAAAACCAAATTAAATTATTGAGCAAGCGCAACCGACTTTTATTAAAGTTGAACCAAGAAGGAATTATTGATAAACAGACTTATGAACTTTCTATAGACGAACCCTTGCCTCAAAAACCATTTGATTTGCCACAAATTGCACCTCATTTACTGCAACGAGTTGCCAAGAATCAACAAGGAACTCGGGTGAAAACTACAATAGAAATCGGATTACAAAACAGGGTGAATCAAATCGTAAAGTATTATTATAACCAGTACAAGCAAAATGAAGTTCATAATTTGGCTATTTTGGTTATCGATGTGTCTAATAGAAAAGTGATGAGTTATGTGGGTAATTCACCAACAGATGGCAATCACCAAAAAGATGTGGATATTATTGACGCACCAAGAAGCACGGGAAGTATCCTTAAGCCATTGTTGTATGCTGCTATGCTCGACGATGGCGAGTTATTGCCCAATACTTTAGTCGCAGATATCCCTACCCAGATTTCGGGCTACACTCCACAAAATTTCAACTTGACATTTGACGGAGCTGTTCCGGCTCATCGGGCTTTGTCTCGCTCTTTGAATATTCCGGCCGTATTGATGTTGCAGGATTTTGGAGTCAATAAATTTTATGAAGAATTGCAACGATTCAAATTGCGGGATATTTCAAAACCGCCTGACCATTACGGTCTATCGCTTATTTTGGGTGGTGCCGAAAGCAATTTGTGGGATTTGTGCAGAACCTACGCCGGTTTATCCTCAACTTTGAATTATTTCAATAATAATCAGGGGCAATACAGAACCAATGAATTTGCTGAATTGAATTATGATGATAATTTTCAAGTCCATTTTGGGGACGAAACCAAGCAAAAGAACATCTTGGGAGCGGGTTCGATTTGGCAAACATATATTGCAATGGAGCAAGTTAATCGTCCCGAGGGAGACGAAGCGTGGAAGTTCTATGACAGCTCACTCAAGATAGCTTGGAAGACCGGAACAAGTTTTGGGAATCGTGATGCTTGGGCGATAGGAACCAATGCGAGATACGTTGTAGGCGTGTGGGTGGGGAATGCGACAGGTGAGGGCAGACCTACATTGACGGGAGTTACAAGCGCAGCACCCATTTTATTTGATGTTTTTAATTTATTGCCCAGACAGCGATGGTTTGATACACCATATAAAGATCTAGAAGAAGTGGAGGTGTGCAGTTTGAGCGGTCATCTGGCCAAAGAAGGCTGTCCGACAATAAAGCAGCTCGTTTCAAAGAAAGGAAAAAACACTTCAATTTGTCCGTATCATAAAATAGTGCATTTAGATAAAACACTTCAATTTCAAGTCAACAGCAGTTGTGAGAATATAGAAAATATTATGACCAGAAATTGGTTTGTTTTGCCGCCTGTAATGGCTTGGTATTATAAAAGTCAGCATATAGAATATTTGCCTTTGCCGCCGTTTCGGGATGATTGTATGAGAACACAAACGGCGACGATGGATTTTATTTATCCCAAAACGAATAGCAAAATCTATCTTACCAAAAATTTCAACAGCGAAATACAGCCTGTGATTCTAAAAGTGGCTCATTCGCAACGCGAAAGCAAACTGTTTTGGTATGTCGATAATATTTACAAAGGCGCAACCAAAACTTTCCATGAAATGCCTATTTCGGCTACGACGGGATTTCACTACATTACTGTTGTTGATGAATTTGGAAACGAAATCCGAAGAAAAATTGAGATTGTAAAAGAATAATCATGATGTTTTGGGCATGCCCCCATTGAGCAAAGGGGCCTACCTATAGGGTTACTTATGCAGCCCCTTTGCTCAACGGGGTCGGGCTATTCGCGCTACTTCGGTAGCTTGCTACTATCCCTCATGCGGTCGTAGCAAGACCATTTATTGGAATCTGAATTCTGCTTTCTGCTATCTCGACACTACTTTTTAGCCGATAAATAAACCCCGACCAAAATGATAAAGGCACCAATGCACTGAACAAATGTCAATACCTCATGGTCGAGCAATCCCCAAAAGAAAGCAACGATAGGAATTAAATAAGTAACCGAGGTTGCAAAAACAGGTGACGAAACCTGAATTAATTTAAAGAAGATAACGTTGGCAATTCCTGTTCCAACCACACCCAAAATTAATATAAACCAAAGGGAATGCTGAACTTTTTCGACATGAACCACATCAAAAAAATTAGAGAAAAACAAAATCCCCAAAGCAGGAAAAAGCAAGATTAAAAAATTTCCGGTCGTAATGCTCAAAGGCGTCAAATCCGATAAATATCTTTTGATTAAATTGACGTTCACAGCATAACATATCGAAGCAATCAAAACAAGAATGGCATAATAGTAATTTTGTTCGGGATGGTTGACAGCTCCGTTAAAAACCAAAAGCATACTTCCTAAAAGTCCAATGATCACTCCCCAAATTTGGCTTCTCCTGAAAGTAATTCCAAAAAAAGAGGCTCCCAAAATCAAGGTGTTCAGCGGTGTCAATGAATTTAAAATGGCTGTAATTGAACTGTCAATTTGGGTCTCGGCTATGGCAAAAAGATAGGCAGGCACAAATGTCCCGAACAGTGACGTCAATGCAATATATTTCCATTGATGATGCGGAATTTTCAACAAACTCTTAAACCCAATTAAAAGCAGAAAAAGTGATGCGAAAATAATGCGCAATGACCCTAATTGAAAAGCGGTTAATCCAATCAACCCTTTTTTTATCAATATAAAAGAACTTCCCCAAATTAAGGATAGAACCGATAAATAAACCCACTTCAACTGCTTTGTCATGATAAACATTGTTTTGATGCAAAATTGTGAAAATTTTAAAAACTTCCACCTCTTTTTTCATTAATTTTGCAACCAATCAGAAGAAACTTAAATCAATTAAAATAATATCATAATGAATTTTACAAAATCAATCGCAATTATAGCGCTTTCGGGATTGCTTTTTGCAAGCTGTAAAGACAATAAAGTTGAAGTAAAAACGGTAACTGTATCAACTGAAGTAGCGGCTCCAAAAGTTAAAAAAGAAATTGCTGCAGCAAATTTGCAAACGGCTAATTTTACCGTTGAAGGAATGACTTGTGCTATAGGTTGTGCCAAAACAATCCAAGAAGAATTAACAGCATTAGACGGTGTGCAAACAGCCAAAGTAGATTTTGACAAAAAACTGGCTACCGTAACTTTTGATAAAACTGTTCAAACTCCAGAAAGCTTAACCAAAGTGGTTCAAGCAACTGGTGACGGAAAAACATACAAGGTTTCGAATATGAAGTCTTAAACGGACTGATTTTCTATAAAAAAAAGCATTCGCCAATGACGAATGCTTTTTTTGTTTAAAAAATTTTAATTTGCTGCGATTACAGGAATCTGCAACTCGTGTTTTACCTTAATGCCATTGCGCTCTGCTGGAATCCATTTTGGACATTTTTTCATAGTCTTCATTAATCGTTTTTCTGACCCCTCCCTTATATCTCCTAAAATCCTTATATCTATTATTCTTCCATCAATATCAATAACAAAGTTGACGCATAATCGATTATGTGATCCTTCAATTTTAGGGACAGGTAGGTCTTTAGCAATAAGCCTATAAAAATTATAAATGCCACCTGGAAATTCGGGTAGTTTATCAACAACTTCTATAGTAGATAAAGTATCATTCGAAACAATTGCATTATCTTGACAGAAAGCAAATTCAAATAAAAAAAACATTATTATCATCAAAGGGTGTTTTTTCATAAAGACTAATTTTGGATTAATCGTTTGTACAGTATTTTACGACAAATGAACAACTAAAACTATTCAATCGCAATACCCACTTTTAATGATATTTCAATAAAAAATAAATCGCATAAAAAAAGCACTCGTCATCGAATGCTTTTTTTATGATCTAATATTAAAATCCTTGTTAATCAGTATAACCTGTGAGTCATTTCGACTTCTGTAAACTATTCCTCTCGAGTATTTTTATTACTTCCAGTTCAAAGTTTCCATCAAACGCTGCATATCGTTTTTGATATAACTGGCCGCTGGCATAATGGAATCAAAATTGGGTTTGGCATAAAAATAAACAGAACCCGTAACAAAATGCTTGATACTGTCAGTGGCATAAAACTGGGAATTGGTAGCCGCATTTCCATCGACCTGATAAAACATTCCGTACACTTTTTTATCTGGGTTTAGATAAGGTTGTTCCAAGATGTCATCCGCTTTGATGACATGCTCGTATGTTAATTTTTGTGCATCCTTAAGCAGCTTTTTTATGTTGTTATTTACAGGTTTATAGGTCAGATAAATAGTGGCTTTCATTTTTGGATATGTGATAGAATATCCACAATCCTTGTCTTCTTTGATAATTGCTTTGGAATTCATATCAAATTCAAATGGGCAATGCCCTTTAAGGGTAACATATTCTGCTTCGGGATAATCCAATCTTAAATAACTGGCTGGTTTAGGCAAAACATCATTCTTACATCCAACTACAGTATAAAAGAATGTAAAAAGTAGCGCTATAGCTGTAATTTTTTTAAGCATTTTAATTTTATTCAATCGTTACTTTAATTTGTTTGATGCGTTTTTGGTCCGCGGATTCGATGACAAACGTACAGTTTTCAAAAACTATTTTGTGCCCCTTTTTAGGGAAATTGCCTAAAATTTCAAGAATAAATCCTGCCAAGGTTTCTGCTTCCCCTTTTTTTTCTTCAAATAAATCTTCATCCACATCAATAATCCTATAGAAATCTTTCAGGTTTATTTTGCCCTCAAAAATATAATTTTTATCATCAATTTTAGAAAAATTAACGGGTGCATCATCATATTCATCACTGATTTCTCCAACTATTTCTTCAATAACGTCCTCTAACGAAACCAATCCTGATGTTCCTCCATATTCATCGACCACAATGGCCAAATGGCTTTTCAAACTTTGAAAATCTTTGAGCAAATTGTCCAATTTTTTATTTTCGGGAACAAAGAAGGGCTCTCTTAATAAAGTGGTCCAGTCAAATTCCATATTATTGATATATGGAAGTAAATCTTTGACAAACAAAACGCCTTCAATCTGATCAATATTGTCTCGATATACAGGAATCCTGGAGAATCCTTTTTCTATGATTTTTGGGTAAATTACAGCAAAAGACTCTGTGATTTCTAAAGCAAAAATATCTATTCTTGGACTCATTACCTGCTTGGTGTCTGTATTTCCAAAAGACACAATTCCTTCCAATATTTTTTGTTCTTCGGTTGAAGTTTCACCAGTATCAGTCAGTTCCAAAGCTTGAGATAATTGGTCTATCGAGAAATTTGATTTTTGTTTCCCCAATTTATTCTGTAAATACAGGGTTATAGAGCGCATTGGAATGCTCACCGGAGACAATATCTTATCCAATCCAGCAACGGGATAAGCAATTAATTGGGCGAACTTTATATTGTTTCTGCTAGCATATACTTTTGGCAAAACTTCACCAAAAAGCAATAATAGAAAAGTTACCAAAATCACTTCGGTTATGAATTTTAAAACAGGGGAGTGTATCGCAGCAAAAACGTCTTTTCCAACGAAAGAAAACAGAATAACAACAGCTATGTTAATGAAATTGTTGGCTACGAGTAATGTAGCCAAGAGTTTTTTTGGTTTTTCCAAAAGATGGGCTATTATTTTTCCTTTGGAGTTGTTTTCCTGAATGGAATCATCTAAATCTTTTTGCGATAAGGAGAATAATGCCACTTCGGCGCCTGAAACTATTGCGGAGCAAAACAGCAAAATAATAATTCCGATTAAACCGAATATTAAGGTAAGGTCAACTTGAGAGGCTATCTCAAAACTGGGCTCTGGGTCCAAATTCTTATAAATTAGTTAAACAATTAAAACGGCAAGTCATTGATAGGCAAGTCGTTATTTTGAGTGTCAAAGTTAGTGTTTTTTGTGGATTCAGAAGAATTTAATGTCTTATTGCTTTCTGCATCTTTTTTCGTATTCAAAAAAACAAACTCGGTTACCTGAATTTCCATTGTATGTTTTGTAGAGCCATCTTCAGCTTGCCATTGTCTTGACTTTATTCTACCCTCTACGTAAATCTTATCTCCTTTCGAAAGGTATTTTTCGCAAATTTCGGCTGCTTTGTTACGGACTACTAGATTGTGCCATTCGGTAGAAGTGATTTTTTCATTCGTTGTTTTGTTGACATATACTTCATTTGTAGCCAACTGAAATCTTCCGATGCAGTTTCCTCCGTCAAAATAATGCATTTTGACATCGTCGCCAAGATGGCCTATAAGCATCACTTTATTTAATGTTCCGTTCATGATTTGGTGGTATTTCTATCAAAGGTACATTATTTTTTGAAAACTATTTTTATTGGATTCTTATAAATAATTGTGTCGATTCAGCATCACGAACCCCAAATTAATTTTACTACTTTCCACTTTTTTTAATCAAAGTCCAAATGTTTTCATTAAAGTTACTTCTATTGATTCCTGTTAATTTCTCAAGTACCTTGAAATAATTGTCATTACTTTTTTCATATTTACCACAACTAAGTAGTTCAATAACGGCAGGAAAGCCTTTTTCTTTTTCGATTTTTTCAACGATTAAAGCGTTAATCAAATAGCTTACGATTAGGTGTTTTTCTTTGCTTTCGCCAAAATTATAATACCCATCATACAAACTCAGCCAATCTGATTTTGGATTATTGGCTACTTTTTCTTTGAATGTTTTTAGGATTAGTGGCCAAGTGATACCCCAACTTCCTCCGTAAAGGTAAGCACAACCCTCGTCAACTGGTTTGTTGATTGTGTTTTTTGGAATAGCATTTCTGGTTCTTTCGTGCCATAAATCGTGCGGGTCAAAACTATTGAAACTCGCATTGTAAGTTCCATTGACTAACAAAGTGGTTTTGTTTTCATTTGCATTAAAAGTGCTAACGGAACGTCCATTATATTCTAATTTGTACAGAACGCCAATATTTTTCAACAATTCCGGCATATCATTGCAACCGTACCAAACGATATTGTCCTGCTGGGAATTTAGTTTTTTGTCAAACACTGCGACATCTTTTACATACTCAGTGGCGACTTTGGTGTTCAATTCTTTTTTGAAATGAAAGGTAGTATTTCCTGTTTTTTTGGTTTGCCAGGAAAGGGTGTTGCGTTGTAAAGGTGATAAGAAATAGAATTTGCCGTCTATATATTTGGCTAGAATTTCAAAACTGGCGTTCAAAATTGGCGTGTTTTCATTTATACCTATATATGAAATCTGAATTATGAAATTGCTTTTGTCGATTTGCACGACGTTGGATAAATAACCTTTATAGAAATTATCATCTTTGGATTTGACACTTTTCTCAATTCCTTTCATTTCGTCTAGAAGGATGGAGGTTTCCAGTAAATCTTCGTTCAGGACAAAAGTATTTTCTTTGTTAGGGCTTTCTTTTTGACTCAAAAAGCCATTTAAGGATTTTAGAAGATGATTGGCTATCAAAGTATCTTTTGGCAAAATAACATTTGCAGGAACAATTAAGGGATTGATTTGTGCAAAAGATAGAGCAGTAATAAAGAGTAATCCGATTAGTAAGAATTGTTTTGATTTCATATTATTATTTGATATTGATATTGAACTTAACATTGTTTTACGACTTCCATCGTACTTGATAAGGATAGGTTTCATAAATTACATTATCCTCATTAATAGTATAACCTGATTTTCCGTCTTGTTTTGCTTCTTCTAATATCTTTTTGGCTTCTTCTTTTTTATTCAATCGAGCTAAGCAAATCGCTTTATAGTATTTAGCATCCGATAAATTGGGATACAATTTTAGCGCTTTATCAAAAACAACAATTGCTTCTTCCCATTTTTTTAGTTCATATTTTGAAACTCCATAATAAAACAAAGCGGTAGGATGTTCTAATCCTTGTCGGTTTTTAAAAATATCATCATTGTATTCTCCAAAAAGTTTCTCTGCTTTAGCATATTCATTGAGTTGCAAATAACACAAGCCAATATAAAAATTGTAGGTATGATCCATCACATAGCTATTCCCGAATTTCTTGATGCAATCCTCAAAATCTGAAATGGACTCCTTATACGTTTTAGCAAAAATACATTTGATAAAAGCCCTATATGACTGATGTTTTTCCGGATTTAATTGTACCGCTTTGTCTAAATAAACCATTCCAATTTCGTATTTCCTAGCTTTAAAATACGGCATTGCTTTTTGTTGCCATAAATAGGAGATTGTACTGTCTTTTTTTATTCCCGCGTCAAGACATTGTTGCCACTCAAACATTTGAGAATTATAACTGTATTTTTCGGCACAATTGGTAACGAATTCCTCTATTATGGCTTCTTGATTTTTCTTAATTGTTTCGGAATTTGTTTGTGCAAATGTTAGTAATCCGCAATGCAGACTTAGTAAAAGAATAATTTTTTTCAAAGTGAAGATTTTTTTCATGTTTGAAAGATAGAAATATCCTACTTAACAGTCAAAACGGTTTAATGTATATTTAACATTATTCGACTAAACATCTCGTTTTACGGCTTGGGTAAGGGATAGCAGCTAGCTACCGAAGTAGCGCGTATAGCCCGACGCTATAAAACAATGGGGCCGAATACACGTTCCTAAAAGTAGGCCCCGTTGTTTTATAGGGTTACCCCACACGAGCCTTAGCGAACTGACGAAATAAATGATTTTATAGTTTCTCCTCTATAAAATTATGAATCACTATTGGGAACGGAAATGTTTTGGCTGTTTCGAGGTCGATTCCGTTTTCGATTGTGCCTTTTAAATTTGCTTTCCAAAACTTGATATGCAAGTGTTGGTGCGAGAGTTTGTGAATAATGCTTTCTTCATTGAATTCTAATAGACTCTCGATTTTGTTTTCTTGGAAAAATTGCTGATTGATTTGCTGAGCCATGGTTTCGAAATCTTCGACTTTGTCGGTTTCGATCAAAGGGAACTCATATAGATTATGCCAAATCCCTTTGGCTGTGCGTTTCTGGATGATTGTGTTTTCCAAATCATCGACGGCTACTATATAATTAAAGTAGCGGTTTCGGACTTTGGTCTTCTTGGACTTTACTGGTAACTGGTCCACTTTCTTTTTTTGTAGAGCGGCACAGCTGTTATTAAAGACACATTCAAAACAATTTGGACTTTTTGGGATGCATTGCAGGGCGCCAAATTCCATTATCGCCTGATTGAATTGAGCCGGATTATCTTTTGGCATTAGTTCGAAAGCCAATGCAGCGAACTCTTTTTTTGCAGAAGGCTGCGCAATGTCGGTTTCCAGGTCAAAATAACGTGAAAGAACCCGGAACACATTTCCGTCAACCACTGGAACACATTCATTATAGGAGAAGGACGCAATTGCGGCAGCGGTATATTCGCCAATTCCTTTAAGTTTTAACAAGTCGGCATAATTGTCCGGAAAGATGCCGTTCATTTCAAAAGCGACAGTTTGGGCGGTCTTGTGCAGATTTCGGGCACGGGAATAATACCCTAATCCTTGCCAAAGTTTTAGGACTTGTTCTTCATTGGCATTTGCCAAATCAAATACAGTCGGAAAAGCCGCAGTAAATGATAGAAAATAAGGTGTTCCTTGAGCCACTCTTGTTTGTTGAAGCATGATTTCGGAGAGCCAAATCGGGTAAGGATTGGTTGTTTTTCGCCATGGTAAATCGCGCTTGTTTTGTAAGTACCACTTAATTAATGTGTTATGAAATTTCATTATAAAAAATTTGAAAACAAAAGTAATTGTTTATGTAATTAAAATTTAACGAATTAGGTTGATTTATTGTTTTTTAAATTCATATATTTGCAAACTCAAAAAAATTATTACAACATAATAAAAAGGAAAGAAAATGACGAAAGCAGATATCGTAGCGAAGATTTCAGAAAAATTAGGTCTTGAAAAAGGGGATGTGCAAGCAACCGTAGAGACTTTTATGAACGAAGTAAAAAACTCACTTGAAACTGGTGACAATGTTTACCTAAGAGGTTTCGGTAGTTTTATCGTTAAAACAAGAGCTGAAAAAACTGGAAGAAATATTTCCAAAAATACCACTATCAAAATTCCAGCACACAACATTCCTGCATTCAAACCTGCGAAAGTTTTTGTTGAAGGTGTAAAAGTGAACAACGAAGCAAAATAACACTATTAATTAATCATAAAATCTATTAGATATGCCAAGTGGTAAAAAAAGAAAGAGACATAAGGTAGCGACGCACAAACGTAAAAAAAGAGCGAGAGCTAACCGTCACAAAAAGAAAAAGTAGTTTTAAACTACTTTTTTCTTTTTTAAGTTCATTGAAATTTGGGAAAACAGTACGCAGAATTCAGTTATCAGGCGGCAGTTTAAAACTGCAATCTAAAATCTTAAATCTGCATTCTAAAAAATCCCTCCCGGGTACAATACCTGTTAAATTATTGTTTAATCCATCCTTACAATTCAGTTGTGAGTTATGAGTTATGAGTTATGAGTATTTTTAAACTTTAAACTTTAAACTTTTAAACTTTAACTAAAAGTTTGGATAAAAATTTACAAATGAATAAAGAATTAATCATTCGATCTAGTTCTGATTTCGTAGATTTTGCCTTATTAAAAGATGGAAAACTAATTGAATTACACAAGGAAGAAGAGAAAAGCAACTTTCAAGTAGGTGATATTTTTATTGCCAAAATAAGAAAACCAGTTGCTGGACTTAATGCTGCTTTTGTAAACGTAGGCTTCGAAAAAGATGCCTTTTTACATTATCATGATTTAGGTCCTAACTTAGCTTCCCAGCTGAAATTCATAAAACTTGTAAGCGCAGGTAAAATAAAAGATTTCTCCCTAAAAAACTTTCAGTTTGAAAAAGAGATAGACAAGAATGGTACAATTACAGATGTAATCAGTGCCAATCAATCTGTTTTGGTACAAGTTGTCAAAGAACCAATATCGACCAAAGGGCCAAGGATAAGCGCAGAGCTTTCCCTAGCCGGAAGATTTATTGTTTTGGTTCCGTTTTCTGACCGAGTTTCTATTTCACAAAAAATAGAAGACAAAAAAGAAAAGGAACGTTTGAAACGCCTTGTACAATCAGTCAAACCAAAAGGATTTGGCGTTATTGTTCGCACAGTAGCCGAAGGCAAAAGCACAGTAGAATTAGAAAAAGATTTGCAGAACCTGCTTAGCAGATGGACTGCAATGTGTAAAAAATTACCAACTGCTCATCATCCCTCCAAAGTATTAGGAGAACTCAACAGGGCTTCTTCAATATTAAGAGATGTATTTAATGATACTTTTAGTAGTATTCAGATTGATGATGAAGAGTTGTACAACCAAACAAAGGATTACCTGCAGGAAATTGCACCATCCAAACAATCAATTGTTAAGTTCTATCAGTCCAAAGACACACCGATTTTTGAGAAATACAATATAGAGAGACAAATCAAGACTTCATTTGGGAAAACTGTTTCCATGAGTAAAGGGGCTTACCTTATTATAGAACACACAGAAGCTTTACACGTTATTGACGTAAATAGTGGAAACCGTTCAAATAAAGCTACCAACCAAGAGGACACAGCTATGGAAGTCAATATGATTGCAGCCGCCGAAATAGCGAGACAATTACGTCTTCGTGATATGGGCGGAATCATAGTAGTTGATTTTATCGATATGTCTAATCCAGAAAATCGTAAAGTCTTGTTCGACTTCTTGAGAGAAGAAATGAGCGATGATAAAGCGAAACATAAGATCTTGCCACCGAGTAAATTTGGGCTAGTCCAAATTACCAGACAACGCGTAAGACCAGAAGTTAATATCAAGACTAGAGAAGAAGACCCCAATAATGAACATGGCGAAATAGAAGCGCCAATTTTAATCATTGACAGAATTGCTTCTGATCTAGAAAGAATTTTAAAAACCCATAATAAAGTTGTGCTTAATGTACATCCATTTGTGGCTGCATACCTCAGTAAAGGTTTTCCATCATTGCGTTCAAGATGGTTTTTTGAACACAAAAAATGGGTAAAAATCATACCACGTGACGCTTACACGTATTTAGAATATCATTTTTACGATAAAAAGGGAAATGTTATTAAGGAATAAAAACAAAAAACCGCCTTTCGTCAGATTGGCGGTTTTTTTGTGCCTTATTCTAAAAAAAGACTGCCGATTAAGAAAGTCTTTTGGGTTGGAAATTTTTTAAATTATTGAAAATCGATATCGTTTACATCTTCGTTGATTTTGATTTCAGATATTTTAATATCCAGTTCAATGCCTATATTTTGGATGATGTTAAAAGGGATTTTTACGTTTTTTACTTCTTTATAATTGTTGAAGTTAGTAGTGGCAATAATTGTTTCTTTATCCTGATCAATTATTTTAGATTCCGCTAGTTTTAGTCCTGTTTTGGTGTCATAAAAATAGGTGTTTTTTCCATTTTGGATGGCATATGTGTCGCTTCCATTGATGGTTTCAATTCGTTCGATTGTCGACTCAGTTTTCTTTAATAAAAGAATTTCTTCAAAAGGAGTTGCTGATGCTTGCATTTCGGCCAGCTCATCTCCTTCGAAATCTTTCCGTTGTCCTTGTTCAATAACGTAAGCTCCTTTTGGAGTGATAACCTGTTTCATCATACTTATGCCTTCCATTGAAATTTCTACTAAAGAATTTCCCTTAATGTCAATTTTTGAAGTATACGTTAAAGGTGATGGAGCTTGCGGAATAGATGCTGATCCAGTCATTGCAATTGATTTTATTGCTTCAACTGCTTTTTTGCCTCCAATTGCTTTGATGTAATGTTCAAGTACATTTTTGGCAGTGATCCCTGGTGGGATTTCTTTGTTTAAAATCGGTCCTTCTAAAGGGTTTCCATATTTGTCAAAATAGGACATCGGGATTTTTAGTTTTTCCAATCTTGGAGCAATCTCAGATCCTTTGCCTGCAATCACAATTCGCATATTATCTATTAAGAAATATTTGTTGGCTACACGCAGTACATCATCGACCGTTACAGCGTTGATAGTTTGTATGTATTTCTCGTAAAAATCGGCTGGGAGTTTTTCTGTCTCTATGTTTAAAGCGTATCGAGCAACAGCTTGGGGCTTTTCTACCTGCATTACAAATCTTCCAATGTAGCCAGCTTTAACAGTTGCAAGTGCTTCTTCGGTAACTTTGTCGGTACGAATTCGTTTTATTTCTTTGATGAATTCTACTACTGCGCTATGTGTGACGGCATTTCTTACTGCAGATTTAGCGAAAAACTTGGAAGCGTATTTGCTTGCGCCAATGCTTGATCTTGCGCCATAAGTCCAAGCGTGTTCTTCGCGTAAATTCATATTTAAATAACTGTTGAAATCTCCTCCCAGAATTTGATTGGCAATTACGGCAGGAAAAAAATCAGAATCTCCCATTTTTAAATTTACGGTGTTCACCAATGTAATTTCGGACTGGACGGCATTGGGTACATCTATTAAGTTGATTTGTAGATTTGATGCGTTTACTGGGATGTTATATGGTGTTTTTGGAATGCTTTTTTTCTCCCAATTACCAAATAATTTTTCTACAACTATTTTTACACTATCGTATTTAACATCACCAACAATTACTAAATAGGCATTTTCGGGAACGAAATAGGTTTTGTAATTTGTTTCTACATCGGCTAGAGTTATGTTATTTAAGGTTTCTTCGGTCATAAATTCACCGGAATGATGGTTTTTTCCGAAAGCCAAAACATCTACAACGCGGCTGGCAATTGCGGGAACACTTTTTTCTTCGGCTTTCATCCCTTCGATTAATTTGGCCTTTTCTTTGTCAAAATCCTCTTGTGTGAAATTTGGGTGTAAGACACCTTCTGCCATTAATTCAAGGATTCTTCCGCTGTATTTAGAAAGTGAATTTGCTGTAGCTCCATGGGAACTGAAATTGATATCAACTCCCCAAAAATCGATTTCCTCATTGAAAGCAGATTTTGATGTTTTTTTGCTACCGTTGCCAATTAAGTTGCTGGTTAATTCATCGACTCCTTTTTTATCGCCTTCAAGAAAGGGAGCGTTGTCTAAGCTTAGGTTGAAGGTTACTCTGGGTAATTTATGGTTTTCTACTACCAATACTTTCATGCCGTTGGCCAAAACAAAGGTTTGCGGTTTTTTGATATTGATTATAGGTGATTTTCCGGGTTTGGGTTGCGTGCGATCTTTTGCTTGCATAATTCCTGTTACTAATGAAAGGATGAATATTGTACTTGTTTTTTTTATGATATCGGCTCCTTTAATTAATTGGTTTTGCCGGTATGTAATCCAAAAGTAAGCGTTGATTTGGATTTAGGTATTTATTGGCAACCGCTCTAATTTCTTCTCGTGTGATAGAATGATACAGTTCGATTTCTGTGTTGATTAGGTTAATATCTTTGTAAAGTAGGTAATATGATGCTAAATTATTGGCGATTCCTTCTATGGTTGCATTAGTATTTACGAAGGTGTTGTCAAATTTGTTTTGTAATTTTTCATAATCTTTTTCAGAAATCAAATCCGTTTGGATTTTTACAATTTCTTGGTCAATTTCTTTAAGTAAGTCTGTGGTGGTGAAGTTGGTCATCGGTAATCCATATATTATGTACATGCCATAATCTTCTTGGCTAAAGCCAACAGCTCCGATTTGTAGTGCCATCTTTTTATCGTCTACCACTTTTTTGTATAATTTAGAACTTTTGCCATCACTTAAATAAGATGAAATTAGGTCCAATACTCGAGCATCTCTGCTTTTCATGGATGGAGTGCGGTAACTTGCAACCAACATCGGGATTTGAATGTTTGGATCTTCGTAAGTGGCTTTTATAGTCTGTGTGATTGGATCTTCTAAAAAAGTTTTTTTTGGAAGAACTTTTCCTTTAGGGATCGGTCCAAAATATTTTTGAATCCATTCTTTTGCTTGTTTTTTTTCAAAATCACCAGCCACTACCAAAACAGCATTATTCGGTAAATAGAATTTTTTGTTGAATGATTGGAACTCTTCTAGTGTTGCAGCATCTATATGTTCCATAGAGCCGATGGTTGTCCATCGGTAAGGATGATTTTTGAACATGTTTTCTTTTACTGCCGCAAGGATGTTTCCGTAAGGTCTGTTGTCGTAGCTGGTTCTTTTTTCTTCTTTTACGACTTCGTTTTGGGTATCAACCCCAATTTTGTTGATTATAGGATGCATTAATCTTTCGGATTCCATCCAAAGTCCCAATTCTAAATTGTTTGATGGAAATATTTCGTAATAGTAGGTTCTGTCGTCGGTAGTGTTAGCGTTATTTGTTCCTCCGTTTGAAGTTACAATTTTAAACCATTCACCTCTCTTGATATTTTTGGTTCCTTCAAATAATAAGTGTTCGAAAAAGTGTGCGAAACCGGTTCGGTCTGGATTTTCATCTTTGGCACCTACATGATACATTACGGAGGTAATCACGACAGGGGCGGAATCATCATGATGCAAAATAACATGTAAGCCGTTATCTAAATCGTATTCCTCGAAAACTACTTTTTGAGCTGAAGCAACTCCTCCTAACGTTAATACGGTACTCGACATCATTATTTATTTTTAAGGGTAATTGTTTGTGATAGCAAAAATACCTTTTTTTATCCTGTAGAAAGTAGGTAAATTCGGCATTAGGAATATATTAACGTTATTTTGCTTTACATTGGTAACTGATTCAAAAATAGGATACAATAGGTGTCGAAAATGCTATGAAATATTTTTTCAGTAAAGGATTGCAGGGTAAATATTTAATTGTATATTTGCAACCTTAAAAATTATTAAAACAATTCAGTATGTATGCAATCGTAGAGATAGCAGGGCAACAGTTTAAAGTAAGCAAAGACCTAAAGGTTTACGTTCACCGTTTGGCAAATGAAGAAGGATCAAAAGTTTCTTTTGATAAAGTTTATTTGGTAGACGATAACGGTTCAATCACAATAGGCGCCCCAGCTATAGAAGGTGCTTCAGTAGAAGCTAAAGTGTTACAACACTTAAAAGGAGATAAAGTTATCGTTTTCAAAAAGAAAAGAAGAAAAGGATACAAAAAAAGAAATGGTCACAGACAATATCTTTCTCAAATTGTAATTGAAGGTATTACTGTTGGGGGAGCTCCTAAAAAAGCAGCTTCTAAAAAAGTAGCAGTTGAAGCAACTACGGAAGAAGCAGTAGCTCCTAAAGTAAAAAAAGCTCCAAAAGCTAAAAAAGAAGATACACAAGAATAATAACAAAATAAACTAATACGTCATGGCTCACAAGAAAGGTGTCGGTAGTTCCAAGAATGGTAGAGAATCAGAATCAAAACGTTTAGGCGTTAAGATTTTTGGTGGACAAGCTGCTATCGCAGGGAACATCATCGTAAGACAAAGAGGTTCAAAACACAATCCAGGTGAAAACGTTTACATCAGTAAAGATCACACCCTACACGCAAGAGTAGATGGAGTTGTTCAGTTCCAAAAGAAAAGAGATAATAAATCTTATGTTTCTATACTTCCATTCGAAGCATAATCATAAGAATTAAATATTATTGCAAAACCCGTTTCGAAAGAAACGGGTTTTTTGTTTGAGAAACGATTGGATATCTTTCTTTAAGGGAAGATTGCTTGTTGAAATCAATATAAAAGCAGTTACGTCTAATATAAACATTTTTTAATTTGAAGGATTAAAGGAAAATCCAACACTAAAAAACACCCTCACTTTGCCTATATTATTAATCCATGAAGTATCAAAGTGAATCGGTCCCAAAATAGATTGATATGAAAGGGCTGCTCCACCAGAAAGCAAAAGACTGGTTTCTTTACCATTATCCCAATTTCCTTTTGGATTAAATACATCGCCAATATATTCGTTGAAATTGTCAAAGCCAACAGTAGCAATATTAAAATGGGGAGTTAAATAGATTTTACCCGTTGGGTTTATTTGTGCTCCGATTTTAACGCCCATAAACTGAGTGGTATTTATTTCATCCTCATGCAGGCCTGGGAATGTAAATCGATTACTTCCCGGACTTGGCAGAATGCCTCCCAAGAAATATTTCGCGGCATAGCCATAATCAGAAAAAGAGACTTGATTGTCTTTAAGTTTGTCTTGAAAAATAAAATGGGCATCAAATCCGATCATTGCTGTGATTTTCTTTTTAAGTTGTACTCTTTTCTCAAATGCGAATCCTAATTTAGTGAATCCGTTTGTGGAGCCTGAAAAATCAATTAAATTCACATCAGTAAAGTTAATATTTGTGTTGCTTAATAGTGAGCGACTAATGTTTGCTTTTAAAATTGTTCCTTCTGTGGCAAAGAAAACTTTGTCCATGTCATTGTATGAATAGTATGCACTTACTTCTGCATTTTCAAAATTATAATTGTTAAGAGATATTATATTAGGATTTAAATTGGGATCGTTTTTTGGTTTTACTTCAGTGTAAATGTATTTTAAACCAAGTCCGGCATAGCTTTTTAGGGAATTTAAATTCCGGTTCACCTCATTGTTGAATTCGAAAGCATTGTATAGCATATTATCGGCTGATTTCCCATCTATAAAAAGTTCTTGTTTTAAGAATGCCCCATATAGCTCAGATCCCCACCACCAGTTTTTGTTTTTTCCAAAATTTTTCTGAAAATCGATTCGCGCTCTCGGTTGCTCTGCAATATCGGCAGTAACTACAAGGCGAGAAGATTTAGCGAGAATATTTCGGGCAGTATAATTAAGAATCAATCCAACACCTCTATAGGTATCGTAATGCAAGGAAGCGTTCACCAGGTTTTTTGAATATTCAAAACCGTTTAATATTAGTCCTAATCTATCTTTATCATACACGAAATAGCTATAGGTAATTTGGTTAAAAAGATTCGTTCCCATTGCTCTATTGATTCCTTTAATCAAATCTTTGGTGGTATATTTTGCATGTGGCTTTATATTTGTTCGGGCACTTACCAAGGGGATATTTTCTTTGCTGATGTTTTTGTAAACAATGGAGTCAATTAAAAATTCATTGGCGACTTTCGGAAGTTCATGTGTGCGTTGTTTATATCCCTTTAATTTATTGGCTAATGCAGACAAAGCGTCTAAGTTGAGTTTTGTGGCAATTTTACCGTCTTTGTAGATTTCGTTACTTTTATTAAAATCTGCCGTGGAAAACCTTAAGTTGGGCATGTGGTCTACCAAGATGTCACAGAGTTTTCTATTCTCTGGATCTTTGATGTTACTGGGGAACATGCTGGTTTGCATTAGTACAGTTACCAAATTGTTTAATTTGTCTATAGGTTCCATTCCTCCACCAACATCGCTGCCAATTATAATATCAGCTCCCATTTGTTTGGCAATATCAGTTGGAAAATTATTCATTACGCCACCATCGACTAAGAGAGTTTCTTCATATGACATAGGTTTAAAGACTGCGGGTAATGACATGCTCGCCCTCATTGCAAAAGCCAAACTTCCTTTGCTTAAGACAATTTCTTTTCCATGTACCACATCTGTAGCCATTGCTCTAAATGGAATGGGAAGGTTGTCAAAATCTTTGACATTATAAACTGGAAAAGTCAGTTCAGAAAGGTATTCTCTTAAATTTTGATCGTTTAATAAAGAGCTGACGCTAGTTGGTTTTCCGTCTTTTATGCCTATTCCTGCCAAATATCTTTGAAATTCGCTTTTTTCTTCCACGCTTACATTTCTTAACGACAAACTTCCGCCGAGTAATTTGTCCCAATCAATGTTTTGGGTTATGCTTGCTATGCTATCACCAGAATATCCCATTGCATATAAACCTCCGATAACACTTCCCATACTGTTTCCTACAATAAGGTCTGGAACAATGTGTAGAGAATCTAGCGCTTGTAACAGTGGAATGTGTGCAATTCCTTTGGCGCCTCCGCCACTTAATACTAAAACTACCTTTGGTTTTTTTTCTTGAGAAAAAATACTTTGACTAACTATTAAAAAAATAAATAAAAGGAAGAGAGAGATTTTTTTTTTCAAAGTGTTTCGTTTTGTGTTGAAAATTGAGGACATGAAATGTTTTTTACATCCAATTATAGATACTAAGATATTGAAAATTATGTTTTTGAAATATAAAAAAGAAAAATTAAATTTAATATTTAATTTTTTTTGCCAACTTAAGTCTTTTAGAATGATATCGTTCGATTCACTTTCTTGGAGTTTTACAATTCAGATGTATCAAAAATAGAATCGGTTTTGCTGGAGTTTTTCAATAATAAATAATGAGATCTTATAGCTTTTAAGACAGGCCTACAGGTATATGGAAGTTGATTTTCTTTGGCATATTTACGTATAATTGGTGTTATTTTTGGATAGTATGTATGACCAATTGTAGGGAATAAATGATGTGCAACATGATGTGTAAATCCGCCATAGAGAAAATCAAATACTGGATCACCAGCATTAAAATCTTTGGTAACCATAAGTTGATGCTCGATCCAGGTAACTTCCATTTTGCCGTCCAAAGGAGGTAATGGAAAATGAGCTGATTCATCTGCATGGGTAGATACTAATGCTACAACTCCAAATAAACTTGAGGTCAGATGCATGACAATCCAAGCAAGAAAGATAGTTCCGAAACTTTGTTCTAGGATCCAGTAAGGAATAATCAGCATATGAAATAGATTGAAAGCTTTGGAAACAAAAAGTTTTATGTATTCCACGGGAGGAATGGTGTACACTCGCTTTAAATAGTTGTTTTTGGATCCGAAAAAATCTTTAAAATCTCTAATGTATAGCCAAATTAGAGTGTAAAATGGATATAAGAGCCATATGTAAATGTGCTGATATTTGTGGAATTTGTACAAAGGACTATTGGGAAAAATATGTATAACATCAGTTTGTTTGATATCGCAATCCCAGTTTTGAATATTGGGATAGGGATGATGTAATAGCAAATGGCGTTGAATCCAGATCTCGCTATTAGTTCCAAAAAAATCTATTACATAGCAGAAAGTTCGATTTTGTTTTTTGGTTGGAAAAAGAGCTCCGTGACTGGCGTCATGAAATGAGTTTACGAAAATGAGTATCATTGTAAATCCCATAATGATATACATTGAAAATAATAGGACGGTATTATTTCCAAATGCTAAAATGCACGAGTAGGATATAAAAAAAAGAAATAGTAATCCCAGTGCTTTTGCGATGTTTTTGTATTGTAATTTTTTATTCTTTAGTACGGTTTCATGCACTTCTTTGGCTAATTTTTTGAAAAAATCATCTTTTCCTGCACGAAGAAATTTTGGTTTTTGTCCAATATCGTCCATAGCAAAATAATTAAAAATTGCATCAAGTTTAATACGTAAAGTTATTGAAAAAAAGTGGTAGTTGTTAAAAATCAGATGGTTAGATTTTATTTGTTTTGATACAGCTATTAAACAAAAAACCCTCACATCTCTGTAAGGGTTTTGAAATAATCTAAAATCGTAAATCTAAAAATTTACAATTATTTAGTATCTGTAATATTCCGGTTTGAATGGACCTTGAACTTCAACTCCAATGTAAGCAGCTTGATCGTCACGTAATGTTTCCAATTCAACACCTAATTTAGCCAAGTGTAACATTGCAACTTTTTCATCTAAATGTTTTGGCAACATATAAACTTCATTGTTGTACGCAGCGCTGTTTTTCCACAATTCGATTTGAGCCAGAGTTTGGTTTGTAAATGAGTTACTCATTACAAAACTTGGATGACCTGTAGCACAACCAAGGTTTACTAAACGACCTTCAGCCAAAATGATGATATCTTTTCCAGCGATAGTGTATTTGTCAACTTGTGGTTTGATTTCGATTTTTGAAGCACCGTGGTTTTTGTTTAACCAAGCCATATCAATTTCGTTATCAAAGTGTCCGATGTTACAAACAATAGTCTTGTCTTTCATTTTTTCGAAATGAGAACCCAAAACGATATCTTTATTTCCAGTTGTAGTAATGATGATATCAGCATTAGCAACAACGGTATCTAATTTTTTAACTTCAAAACCGTCCATTGCAGCTTGTAAAGCACAAATTGGATCGATTTCAGTAACAGTTACGATAGAGCCAGCACCTCTAAAAGAAGCTGCAGTTCCTTTTCCTACGTCTCCGTATCCACAAACGATTACTCTTTTTCCAGCTAACATGATATCGGTTGCACGACGAACTGCATCAACAGCAGATTCTTTACATCCGTATTTGTTGTCAAATTTAGATTTAGTAACTGAGTCATTTACATTGATAGCCGGCATAGGCAATGTTCCCGCTTTTACTCTTTCGTACAATCTGTGAACACCAGTTGTTGTTTCTTCAGATAATCCTTTGATTCCAGCAACCAATTCAGGGTAACGGTCAATAACCATGTTTGTCAAATCTCCACCATCATCAAGAATCATGTTCAATGGTTTTCTGTCTTCACCAAAGAATAATGTTTGCTCGATACACCAGTCAAAAGATTCTTCGTCAAGACCTTTCCAAGCATAAACTTGAATTCCCGCAGCAGCAATGGCCGCAGCAGCTTGATCTTGAGTAGAGAAAATGTTACAAGAACTCCAAGTCACTTCAGCACCAAGAGCAATCAATGTTTCGATCAAAACAGCAGTTTGAATCGTCATGTGCAAACATCCGGCAATACGAGCACCTTTCAAAGGTTGTTCGTCTTTATATTCTGCACGAAGCGCCATTAATCCTGGCATTTCAGCTTCAGCTAGTTCAATTTCTTTTCTTCCCCAGGCTGCCAGAGAAATGTCTTTTACTTTGAAAGCCACAAAAGGCATAGTCGTTGTACTCATTTATAGTATATTTGTATTGTAAAATTTTTTGCAAATTTAGGCAATAAGTTTAGAAATAAACTAATTTATGCGAGATTTGTGATTTGTTTAATGTCTTAATCTTTTGAACATTAGATAAATAATTTTTTTTGGAGCTAATCCCGCTATTCGCTACAATCTTTTTGTCTCGAAAAAAACGAGACAAAAAGGATTTTCACTTCTATCGGGGCTAAATTATACACGGAGTTTATCAATTCACAATTCATAATTCAAGAATGCCTTTATACAAAACAATAGTCCTAAATTCATCAACTAAAATCTTAGTTTGGGAAATAACTGAATCCTACCAGGAGCTTTTTGAGGCAGTGGTTCTCAATGAAAACAGCTTGAATCGGCTAAACGGAATGAAATCCGAAATACACCAGCGCGCTTTCTTGAGTGTTCGTAAACTTTTTAAGGAAGTAGGCTACACGGATTTTGATTTGTATTATGATGAATTTGGGAAGCCACATTTGAATGACGGAAAACATATTTCGATTACGCATTCGCATCAATTTTCGGCCATTATTTTAAGTGATGAAGTCGTTGGAATCGATATCGAACTGCAACGGGAAAAAATCATCCGCATTGCCGATAAATTCGCCGAAACTGAGTTTTCTTTTTTAAACCCAGAAGAAAAAACAGAATACATCAGGAAACTGACTGTGATTTGGGGCTCCAAAGAAGCTGTTTTTAAAATCAGAAACGAAAAGGGAATTAGTTTCAAAGATCATATTAAAGTCAACGTTTTTGAAATGAGCAATAAGCATACTAAAACTGAACTTCATTTTGATGGTATAATAAGAGATTTTAATATTTGCTTTGAAGAATTTGGATCTTATGATAAAAATGGTTTGGAACAAAATTTCACGCTTGTTTACGCTTTAGAATAATAAGAAATAATTTTAAATCTTTGCGTAGCTTTGCTTCCTCTTTGTGAATCTCAGTTTAATTGCCTATGACCAATATTTATAATGCCATAATTCAGGCCAAAACTGAAAAACGAAAATTACTTGCTATTCTTTTGGATCCTGATAAAATTGTTTGGGAAAATTTGGGGTATTTAATCGAAAAAATCAATCAATCACCGGCAACACACATTTTTATTGGCGGAAGCCATGTTCAAAATAATATTCTGGATGAATTAATTATTCGTCTAAAAGAAAAAATAAGTCTGCCAATTGTTCTTTTTCCGGGAAATCCATCCCAAATTTCTGCAAATGCCGATGCTATTTTGTTTCTATCTTTAATATCAGGCCGAAATTCGGATTATTTGATAGATCATCAAGTAGATGCAGTCCCAATTTTGAAGAAGACCCAACTTGAAATTATTCCGACAGGTTATATGTTAATCGAAAGTGGCAGTGAAACAGCGGTGGCAAGAGTGAGTAATACAAAGCCGTTGGACAGGAATAATTGTGATTATGCGATGCACACCGCTCAAGCAGGCGAAATGTTGGGGCACAAACTCATTTATCTTGAAGCGGGAAGCGGTGCCAAAAAAGCCGTTCCTTTTGAAATGATAAGAAAAGTATCAAATAATATTGAAATTCCTCTAATTGTTGGTGGCGGAATAATAGATTTGCAAGGTATTCAAAAAGCCTACGAAGCAGGTGCAGATTTGGTTGTAATAGGAACAGCTTTTGAAAATGATGCCGAATTTTTTAATCAAAACAAGTAAAGACATTACAGTGTAACGTCTCTAACAAAATAATTCCAAATGTTTGACTATTTTTTTGCCCAATACAAAGGTTATCCACTTCACGAAGTGTACTTGGAATTGGTTGCAGTTTTTTTTGGGCTTTGGAGTGTTTGGTGCGCCAAAAAAGATAATATTTGGGTTTTTCCAACAGGATTAGTCAGTACGTCGATATATGCTTATTTGCTTTGGCAATGGAGTTTGTTGGGAGATTCCATGATTAATGTGTATTATTTCATAATGAGTATTTATGGATGGTATCATTGGACACGTAAAAAAGGGGATGTCGATGAATTCCCGGTATCGGTGACAACTAATAAAGAAAAAGTAATGTCGGTTGTTATTTTTATATTAACCCTCATTTTTGTGATTATAGTATATCTTTATTTTGATAAATTTACAAGTTGGTATTCGTATGTGGATACGTTGTTGACCGCAATATTCTTTGTTGGAATGTGGTTGATGGCCAAAAGGAAAATTGAAAATTGGATTTTTTGGATTGTTGGTGATTTGCTTTCGATACCGCTTTATTTTGCAAAAGGATATACTTTTACCAGTTTTCAATATATAGTATTTACAATTATTGCCGTTTATGGCTACTTAGAATGGAAGAAAATCTTGAACAGCTCTCAAAATCTGGAGCTTCGCCAATTATAAAAATTGCCATTTTTGGCCCAGAATCTACTGGGAAAACTACTTTGGCAACACAACTCGCCGAATATTATAAAACGGTTTGGGTTCCCGAATTCGCACGCGATTATCTGCAGGAAAAATTAGATAGCGGTCGCGGTATTTGTGATATTGATGATATGTTGCCTATTGCGTATGGTCAGACGAAATTGGAAAATGAAAGCGCTTTAATTGCAAATAAATATCTTTTTTGTGATACTAATTTAATGGTAACCAAAGTGTTTTCTGAATTGTATTATAATTTTTGCGATTCATTATTGGACAAAGCGGCACGTGCCCATCAATACGATTTGTTTTTCTTGACAGATATTGATGTGCCATGGGAAGACGACGGTTTGAGAGACAGTCCAGAAGGAAGGGAAACTATTTTTGAAGCATTCAAAGAGTCGTTGATTGATAATAAAAAGCCATTTATTACTATTTCCGGTGATAAAGAAATTCGCTTAAAAAAGGCGGTTGCAATAATAGAAGATTTGACGATGGCTTTAAAGATGGGCCTTACTTCTTTTGATTTTTTGCAAATTTACGAGCATGGTATTCCTTTGGATAACATAAAAACGCAATTTGATATTTTTAAGAAAGGAATTCAAAAATGCGTTTTGGTGAATCCAGCAACTTTAAATAATGGAATCCTGAAATTGTCAGATGATGATTTTGAACGAAAAGCTGATTATTTTGATGTTAATAAATCAAAATTAAAATTGAAGAAATTTGTTCCGGCTTCAGGAGCCGCAACTAGAATGTTTAAGTTTTTGAGTGCTTTTTTGAATGAATTTGATTTTGGAAACGAAAGTATTAATGCCTACATCAATAGAAAAAAGGATACTGAATTGGCTCTTTTTATTATTGGGATGGATAAATTTCCATTTTTTGAAGCTGTAGATCAAAAGTTAAAGGAAATGTATCCAGATTTTAATGCTTTGGGACGTGACTTTAAAAATTATTATTTCATAAAGACCCTTTTGTCACCGGAACATTTCGACTTTGCCAACAAACCAAAAGGAGTTCTTCCGTTTCATAAATATGAAAATCATATAGCTTCTCCTATCGAAGAACACTTGTATGAATGTGCTTTTTATGCTACTTCAGATAATCGATCCAGTTTGCATTTGACGGTTTCCGAAAATCATCAAACTGAATTTGAAGAAATTATTGAAAAAATAAAAGGGGAAATTGAGTCTAAATCAAATTCAGCCATTGAGGTTAGTTTTTCGTATCAAAAGAAAGAAACTGATACTGTTGCTGTAGATAAAGAGAATAAGCCTTTTCGTAATGAAAAAGGGGGGCTTGTTTTTAGGCCTGGAGGACACGGCGCTTTGATTGAGAATCTAAATGCAATTGATGCCGATGTCGTTTTTATCAAAAACATAGACAATGTCTGCCAAAATAATATTGTACAGATTTCTTTTTATAAGAAAGCCTTGGCGGGTGTTTTAATAGAGCTGCAGCATCAAATTTTTGGTTATTTAACAGCATTGGACAGTAATGAAATCACTTCGGAAAAAATTGGTGAAATTTTAGTATTTCTGAGGGAGCAGTTGAATATTGAGTTTAATGATGATTTTCATAAATTCAAATTAAAGAACCAAATCAGTAAATTAAAAGAAACGCTAGACAAACCTATCAGGGTTTGTGGAATGGTGAAAAATGAGGGAGAGCCTGGTGGAGGCCCATTTTGGGTAAGGGGAACAGATGGGAAGTTAGCATTGCAAATTGTAGAAACTTCACAGATTGATTTGAATAACGCTTCACAATTGAAAATTCTGGCAAATGCAACTCATTTTAATCCAGTGGATTTGGTTTGCGGATTGAAGAATTATCAAAACGAGAAATTTAATTTAAAAGAATTTATCGATCCAAACAGTGGTTTTATAGTGCATAAAAATAATGCTGGAACGGATTTAAAAGCCTACGAACTACCTGGTTTGTGGAATGGAGCAATGGCCAATTGGCTTACCGTTTTTGTAGAAGTTCCTTTATTTACTTTCAGTCCTGTAAAAACGGTGAATGATTTATTAAAACCAGCTCATCAAGCGATATAAAGTGGAAATTCAAACTATCCTTTCAGAGATAAAATATAAGGCTGTAAGAAGCAGTGGTGCCGGTGGACAAAATGTGAATAAAGTTTCGTCCAAAGTGGTACTGACTTTTGATTTGTCTAATTCTCAAGGGCTCTCTGAAGAAGAGAAGCTTTTGTTAGAAACCAACTTGCAAAACAGACTAACTGGAGATTTATTGTTAATCTTGAATTGCGATGAAGATAGGAGTCAGATAAAAAATAAAGAAATTGTCACCAAACGGTTTTTGGATATCATAAAAAAAGGATTGTATGTTCCCAAAGAACGTAAGCCCACCAAAATACCAAAATCGGCAATCCGTAAAAGAATTAAGGATAAAAAGAATTTATCTCAAACGAAACAAAATAGAAGGAAACCTGATTTTTAAATTTCTTCTCATTCATAATTCATAATTCACAATTTATAATTAATTTTGCGCTGTCTCAAAGGGGTGCTCCAAATAACGAGCTGAGATCATACCCAAAGAACCTGGGCGGGTAATGCTGCCAAGGGAAAAAACGACAAAAAATAGTGTTTACACTATCTATTTGTCGTAGAACAATCATTTATTAATTTAAACAAAAGAATAATTCCCCCTTTTATTCGTAATTTTTTTACGGATGAAAAATTTATTTAGGCTTAAAGTAGCCAATCTGAAAACGACTCAATTTTCAAAACGTTTTCTATTTTCTGTTTTCTTTTCTCTATTTTCTATTGTTTCTTTTTCTCAGATAAAAGATACTACAAAGGTTAATCAACTTGATGAAGTATTGGTTTCGGCTATTCGTGTTACTACGAAAACGCCCGTTACATTCAGTGATTTGGACAAAAAAGACATCAAGACGAGAAATTTAGGCCAGGACATTCCTATTTTGATGAATTACCTGCCTTCTGTTGTGACTACTTCAGATGCTGGGAATGGCTTGGGCTATACCGGAATTCGTGTGCGAGGAAGTGATGCTACCCGTGTAAATGTAACAATCAACGGAATTCCCTACAATGACTCTGAAAGTCAAGGGACGTTTTGGGTAAATATGCCTGATTTTGCTTCGTCGGTTCAGAGTTTGCAATTGCAACGTGGAGTAGGAACTTCTACAAATGGAGCTGCCGCTTTTGGTGCGAGTTTGAATATGTTGACGGATTCCTATTCGGATAAGGCCTCTGGTGAAATTTCTAGTTCTTATGGAAGTTTTAATACGTTTAAAAATACCGTAAAATTCAGCACAGGTTTGATGAATGACCATTTTGAAATTGCAGGACGTTTGTCAGTTTTAAAATCAGATGGATATGTTGATCGAGCGAGCTCTGATTTGAAATCATATTTTCTTCAAGGGACTTATGTAGGGAAAACAACTTTAATCAAAGCGCTGGCTTTTGGCGGAACCGAAAAAACGTATCAATCTTGGTTTGGTGTGGATGCAGCTACTTTGGAAAGTGACCGAACTTTCAATGCGGCCGGAATGTTTACAGATGAGTTTGGTAACATTCGTTTTTATAACAATCAAACGGATAATTACCAACAAGATCACTATCAACTGCATTGGAATGAAAGAATTTCTGAAAATTGGAGTACCAATTTAGCATTTCATTATACTAAAGGAAAAGGATACTATGAGGAATATAAGGAAGACCAAGATTTTGCTGATTATGGTTTAGCACCAATTCCTGCCGCGCCAACTGTAAATACAACTGATCTTGTACGTCAAAAATGGTTGGACAATGATTTTTATGGAACTACTTTCTCTGCCAATTACAAAGAAGATGATTGGGATGTTATTTTAGGTGGCGGATGGAATAAATATGAAGGAGATCATTTTGGGGAAGTGATTTGGGCAAGATATGCTTCACAAACCGAGTTGGGAGATCATTACTATGATGATTTTGCATCGAAAACGGATGGCAATATTTTTGCAAAAGCCAATTATCAAATAGCTGATAAATGGAGTTTGTTCGGCGATTTGCAATTGCGAAACGTTACCTATAAAGCGAATTCACCAGAAACCGGTTTGGTGGATGATAATTTTAATTTCTTTAATCCAAAAGCTGGTATTACCTATGAATTAAGCAAAATGAATAGTTTGTATTTTTCATATGCAAGGGCCAACCGTGAGCCAAACAGAACCGATTATGAAAATGGAAGTCCAAAACCGGAAAGACTAAATGATTTTGAATTAGGATGGCGTTATCTTTCGGATAAAGTTAAACTGAATGCCAACACGTATTATATGGGATACAAAGATCAATTGGTATTGACCGGAGAGATAGACAATGTTGGTGCGCCAATAAGAGCCAATAGCGGAGATAGTTACAGACTTGGATTGGAAGTAGATGCTACTTTTCAGCTTTCAGAAAAATGGGTGTTGCAGCCGAATGTGACTTTGAGTCAAAATAAAAACAAAGATTTTTATTTTACAAGAGACGGCGTTTTGCAAAATTTAGGAAACACCAATATTGCTTATTCTCCAGATGTAGTTGCTGGAAATCGTTTAGGATTTACACCTGTTGAAGATTTTCAGATATCATTGTATTCCAAGTTTGTTGGGGAACAGTATATGGCTAACATCGATTCGGAAGGGTCAAAATTGGACAGTTATTTTGTCAATGACTTGAATGTGTCTTATGAATTTAGACCAAAAAGTATTTTCAAGTCTATTTTGGTTTCAGCTTTGGTCAACAATATTTTTGATTTGAAGTATGTGAGCAATGGGTATTTCTATACTTATGATGATGACTACAGTAATCCACCAGCAATAACAACAATTGAGGGCGCAGGCTATTATCCTCAAGCGGGAATTAATTTCTTGGTAGGACTGAGTTTGAAGTTTTAGGAAATAATATCTTGGTCATGCGTGAAGGATGGAAGCAAGTTACCAAAGTAACGCGGACAGCCTGACACCATAACGAAAAGGGAGCGACTCACCAGTACGATGAGTAGCTCCCTTTTCTTTATGGTGACACGCCCGAAAGGACTTAATTGTAAATACGAATAAGCGTTTCATTTATTACTTGTACGCGGTATTGTTTCATTGGGTAAGTCGCTGCTGTAGTTGCTTGACCGGTGAAAAGATTGTATTCTTTTTTATCACAAGAACAAACGGCATTGATCCCATTGATAGTCATTGTTGAGCAAGAACTTAATTCTTGATTAGGGCAAGCAGCATCAAAAGCATTGTAGCCACTTCCTGTATAGATGACAATTATACCTCTAGCACCCGCATCAGCATAATAAATGGGATTACTAACGTACTTTAAGTTTGAATAAAGAGGAAAGTTCAGATTCAAGTCTACTGAGAAAGAATAATTGGGTATATATGGGTTTTTGTTGGAGTTTTCGTTATTGCTGCATCCCAAGAAAAAAAGCGAGATAATAATTATAAGGAAGTATTTTTTCATGTCAAAAATTAAGTGTAAACTATTAGCGAAACAAATTTAAATTATTTAACTTTGAATTTGTTATGATTAACATATAATTGTAAACTAAAAACAAAAATATACTATCTTTGTGGAAAGAAATCCCGTCCTGATGGGATTTTTTCTATTTTATATAAATGACGAAATTATGAGCGCAATATCTTATTACACAGCGGAAGGATTAAAAAAATTAAGAGAAGAATTAGATTATTTAAAAAGCGTGATGCGCCCAAAGGCATCTCAGGATATAGCAGAAGCAAGGGATAAAGGCGATTTATCTGAGAATGCAGAATATGATGCAGCCAAAGAGGCCCAAGGAATGCTGGAAATGAGAATTGCCAAGTTGGAAGAGGTGCATTCTAACGCAAGATTAATTGATGAAACGCATTTGGATCTTTCTAAAGTGTTGGTTTTATCGATTGTGAAAATCAAAAACCAAACCAATGGAATGGAAATGAAATACACATTGGTTGCCGAAAGTGAAGCCGATTTAAAAACTGGTAAAATATCGGTTACTTCTCCTATCGGGAAAGGTTTATTAGGTAAAAAAGTAGGTGAAGTAGCCGAAATTACGGTACCTAATGGTGTTTTGAAATTTGAAATTCTTGAAATTTCAAGAGAGTAATTTTTTAACTGTTGAATCGTTTATTTGGTTAATCAAATAAAAAATAAACCAATCGATAATGAGTACTATTTTTAAAAGAATAATTGACGGAGAAATACCTTGTTACAAAGTAGCAGAGGATGAAAATTTCTTGGCTTTTCTGGATGTAAATCCAAATGCAAAAGGACATACACTTTGTATTCCTAAGAAAGAAGTAGACAAGTTTTTTGATATTGAAGACGATTTATATCTTGGATTAATGGCTTTCTCCAAAAAAGTGGCCATTGCTTTAGAGAAAACAGTTCCTTGCAAAAGAATAGGCGTGGCTGTTGTGGGACTTGAAGTGCCTCATGCGCATGTTCATTTAATTCCTTTGAATGAAATGGGCGAAATGACATTTAGACACAAAGTAAGCTTAACAAAGGAAGAGTTTGAATCTTTGGCAAAAAGTATTCAAGCAAATTTGTAAAACAATATAGGCTAGTAACACGAATCTTTTAAGGAGTAATTTTAAAAGGTTCGTGTTTTTTTATGCCTAAAAAAGGGATAGTTATGAAATACATATTTTTATTTTTGATGTTTACTGTTGTCAGTTTAGGCCAAACCAAAGGGATTTATGATGTGGTTGATGCTAAAATGGACAAGATCCCTTATAATTTGAGTAACACAACTGTTGGAATTGCAGAATATATCAATGCAAATTTCAAATCTGAAAATGATAAAGTAAGAGCTGCTTTCTATTGGACGGCCTCAAACATAAGGTATGATATTGAGAACATAGAATCCATTGATTACAAAGAGATTTCACAAGATAAAATAAAAAACGCAGTACTTACCAAAAAAGGAGTTTGTATCCATTATGCTGAGGTCTTTAATGATATTGCCAAAAAAGTGGGAGTCAAATCCTATCTTGTTTTCGGATATACCAAGCAAAATGGGAAAGTAGATATACTGGCACATGCTTGGTGTGCCGCTAGAATTGACAATGTTTGGTGGCTTTTTGATCCCACTTGGGGAGCGGGTTATGTTGATAAAAAGAAGTTTTTTAAGAAAATAAACAATCTCAATTATAAGGTTGCTCCAAGTCAATTTATCGCATCACATATGCCTTTTGATTATTTATGGCAGTTTTTAAATTACCCAGTGACAAATCAAGAATTTATTGAGGGGAAAACCCTGTTGAATAAAGCCAAACCGAATTTTGATTTCGTTGCTCAAATAGGGGAGTTTGATAATATGTCGGATTTGGATAAAGCAAAAACTTCTTTAATCCGAATGGAGAAAAATGGAGTCAAAAACAAATTGATTCAAGAGTTTGTTTTTTCAAAAAAGAGTGAGGTAGATGCTATTCAGAATAATGAAGCAATGGATAAGATGCAGGCAATTAGTGACGATTATAATCAAGCAATCACAATGTTTAATGATTTTATTTATTATCGTAATAATAGATTCAAACCAGTTTTGCCAGATGAAGCAATTAAGGCTATGATTGAATCTCCAAAACAAAAAATAATAGATTGTCAAAGCCGTATTTATAAGATTGGTGCTTATAATGACAGCAATACGGCAAGTGTAAAATCATTAAAGAATTCTATAATTGATGTTCTTAAGCAAATCGAAGTGCAAGAAAAATTCGGGAACGATTATTTAAGCAAAAGCAAATCGGGCAGAAAAGGAATGTTTACCAAAGTGACTTTTTTCGGAATTCCGGTTAAATAAAATTTACGTTTTTCTTAAGACAATTTGCATCGTTGTTCCTTTTCCAATCTCAGAGTTTAATACTTTGATCGTGCCCTTGTGGTATTCCTCGACAATTCTTTTGGTTAAAGAAAGTCCAAGTCCCCATCCTCTTTTTTTGGTGGTAAAACCGGTTTCGAATATGCGGTGAAACTCTTTTTTTGGAATGCCGCTGCCGGTATCGGTTACGTTTATTTTTACATGATGATTGTCTTCTTCTATTTCCATTGCCAATTTCCCCCTTCCTTTCATGGCGTCAATGGAATTTTTGACTAGATTTTCTATAGTCCAACTGTGTAAAGTAGGATTTAATAAAATGTTTATGGGCTTGGAAGGTGCCTTGAAGGAGAATTCAATTTGGTCAGAAAAGCGAGAAATTAAATAATTATAAGATTGTTTGGTTTCTTCGACTACATCTTTTAATTCTAATTTGGGCTCTGAACCAATTTTAGAAAAGCGATCGGTAATAGTCAGTAAACGTTCGATATCTTTTTCGATTTCAAGAGTTATGGATTCATCAATATTCTCCATTTTTAAAATTTCCAACCAACCGATTAATGAAGAAAGAGGTGTTCCTATTTGGTGAGCTGTTTCTTTGGCCATTCCAGCCCACAATTTGTTTTGGGTAGACATTTTGTGGCTGAGGTAAAAATTGTAAATAAGAATGCCGCACAAAACGATAATTAGTGACAAAGCGATTGGGTAATATTTTAGTTTACCTATCAAGGAAGAATTACCATAATATAATTCCTGTGATTTTCCAGGCGCATAGATGATTTTGATAGGCTCATTTTCGCTTTTTAGTTCGTCCAAATATTCAATAGCTCTTTTTTTGTTTTTTATGATTTCCTCATCAATATTTACGGAGTTAATAATACTGTCATTCTCAGTCAATATGAGTGGAATTGTGGTATTGTTGTTGAAAATCTGTAGCGGTAAATCCACTTCGGTATTTTCTTGGGCATTAATTAATGTTTTCTCGGCTGTAGCCCAAAGATTCATTTTTATTCGCTCTTCATTTTTGAATATTTGAAAAAAAGTATATGTATTCCAAAGAATAATCGTAATTATCAAAAGTGAAATAAAAATAATGATCCAACGTATGGGATTGCTGTTTTCAGAAAAATTCATAAAAGTAAATTTGTGGTATAAATATAACGAAATAATAGCCGTCGGATTGTGTTGGTACAAAAAATCATTGTTTCAAATATCCAAATTGTAATTGCTTTTGGAGCTACTTAACTTCGTTGAATCTCCGATTTCCCGCTGTCCATTATATTCCGGATTAACAAAAACTATGGCAAAAAAACTTGTTTTTCTAAATCGGGAGATGCCACTTCTATAAGGTTTAGGGTATTTGTTTTTATATGGAGATATTCATTGTTTTCTTATCGGTCATACATAATTCGCATATCTTCATTGGTGTTTGTTACCAATTTAAGGACATGCTCATTTCATAATATAATTGTTGAATTATCGATAATCTAACTGCTATTTTGTTATTTTTGTCCAAATAAAAATTTTATGATTAGCATTGATCCAAAAAGCATTGACACCGTAAAGCTGCAAGGGTATTTACAAAGCTCAGTTGGGCCTCGGCCTATTGCTTTTGCTAGTACTATAGGGAAAAATGGCATTCCCAATTTGTCTCCTTTTAGTTTTTTTAATGTATTCAGTGCCAATCCGCCAGTGCTTATTTTTTCACCCGCAAGACGCGTAAGGGATAATACGGTCAAACACACCTTGATAAATGTAGAAGCCACTTTAGAAGTCGTAATCAACGTGGTAAATTACGATATGGTGCAGCAAACTTCCTTGGCCAGTACAGAATATGCCGAAGGTGTTGACGAGTTTTTAAAAGCTGGATTTACTCCGGTTCCTTCAGATATTGTAAAACCATATCGGGTAAAAGAATCGCCTGTACAGTTTGAGTGCAAGGTGACCCAGATAATTCCTTTGGGAACAGAAGGTGGTGCAGGGAATTTAATTATTTGTGAAGTGATTCGTATGCATATCAATGAAGCGGTTCTAAATGAGAATGGAGCCATCGACCAGCATAAAATTGACTTGGTTTCCAGGCTGGGGGCTAATTGGTATTCCAGATCCAATCAAGGACTGTTTGAAGTGCCAAAACCGCTTACAACTCTGGGAGTTGGGGTAGATGCTATACCTGATTTTGTTAAAAATAGTTCGGTTTTTGACGGGAATGATTTAGGAATGTTAGGTAATATTGAAGCCTTGCCTACTAAAGAGGAAGTTAGTATATTTGTAAATCAAAATTTTGCAGTAAAGGCTGTTTTGAGCTCGGATGACCTTGAAAAACAGCACTTGGAAGCCAAAAAATATCTTTTAGACAGTGATGTGCTTTCGGCTTGGAAAGTGCTTTTAGCCAAAAAATAAATTCAAAGTAACAATAATAAAACAAAAAGAAGATGGAAGTATTAGGAAAAATTAAAGTTGTTAATCCAGAGCAACAAGTGAGTGCAGCATTCAAAAAAAGAGAATTGGTTGTTACTACAGATGAGCAATATCCACAGCACATTCTGATTGAATTTACTCAAGACAAATGTGATTTACTAAGCAATTATAATATTGGAGAAGCCGTAAAAGTATCTATCAATTTGAGAGGAAGAGAATGGGTTAATCCACAAGGTGAAACAAGATATTTTAACAGTATCCAAGGTTGGAGAATTGAAAGATTGGTTGCTGATGCACCAACTCAACAAGCACCTCCAATGCCAGCTGCAGCAACTTTTGCACCAGCAACTAACTTAAATGAAGAAGATGCGGACGATTTGCCATTCTAAAAAATAAAATGCAATTTTTAAATTCCAAATTCCAATTAACAATATATAATTGGAATTTGGAATTTTTCATTTATTGGAATTTGAAGTTGCCATTGAAATTGATTTTTAAAATTGAAAATGTATTATTTATCTAAAGCTTTATTTTTTCCACCCGTTTCTCACGCCGATAGCGATGGAATTCTTGCGTTTGGGGGGGACTTGTCTCCAGAGCGTTTGCAGTTAGCTTATAATAGTGGAATTTTTCCATGGTTCAACGAAGGAGAGCCTATTATTTGGTGGTCACCCAATCCTAGAATGGTGCTGTTCTTGGATGAATTGATTGTTTCCAAAAGCATGCGAAACATCCTAAACCGAAACATTTTTACGGTTACTTTCAATCAAAATTTCAGGGACGTTATTTCCAATTGTCAGCAAATAAAGCGGGGTGGACAAACAGGAACTTGGATTACCAACGAAATGATTGAAGCCTATTGTAGGCTGAATGAATTAGGAATTGCAAAATCAATCGAAGTTTGGCAAAATGATCAATTAGTTGGCGGTTTGTACGGCATCGATTTAGGACATGTTTTCTGTGGTGAAAGCATGTTTTCTTTGGTTTCCAATGCTTCCAAAGTGGCATTTATCGCTTTGGTAAACCAACTCAAAAAAGACAATTATCGCTTGTTGGATTGTCAGGTTTACAACGAACATCTCGAAAGTTTAGGCTGTAGGGAAATTGAGCGGGAAGCTTTCATGGCAATTTTGAAGAGTAAATAGTTTAAAAAAAGAAAGGTTTACCATATAAGAAATATAAGGACATATAAGAGTTTAACGTTCTAGCTTAAATGAACTTATATTTCTTATATGGTTAAAATTTTATTTTTGTAAAACTCCAATTCAAAGTGCTGAACAATACCAATTCGTTCTTTAAAGTAGGTAAATCAATTATCAGTTTTAAGGTTTCATGAGCCATCATAGTTCCAATCATTCCTGGCAAAGTTCCCAGTACGCCATTAAGGCTGCAATTGGGTACATCTTTTGGATTGGGCGGTTCCGGAAATAAATCCCGAAGATTTTTACTTCCGTTACGGTTGAAAACGGCCATTTGTCCTTCAAAATTCAATATGCTTCCGTAAACCAATGTTTTTCCTAAAGCAACACAGGTATCATTGACCAAATAACGAGTTTCAAAATTATCCGATCCATCGACAACAAAATCATAATCCTGCATAATTGCAGCGGCATTTTCGGAGGTTAATTTTTCTTCGAATGCCAAAATGGAAATCAAAGGATTCATTTCTTCCAATGTTTCTTTTGCCATGATGGCTTTACTTTTACCCACATGGTTTTGGGTGTATAAAATTTGACGGTGTAGGTTATGAATCTCAATTTTATCAAAATCGACAATTCCAATTGTGCCTACACCAGCTGTAGCCATATATTGCAAAATAGGACAGCCCAATCCGCCGGCGCCAATGACCAATACTCTTGCTTTTTTTAGTTTTTCCTGTCCTTCGTCGCCAATTTCGGGGAGGATCATTTGGCGGTTGTATCTTAAATATTCTTGAATTATACTCATTTTTGTTAAGTCTTAAAGTTATAAAGTTGAAAGGAGGTATTAATTATGGATTGAATTCTCTTTAAGGCTTTCGGCTTTCGACTTTTGGCTAAATGTTCTGTCCCAATCTTTCCATATCGGTTCGTATCCTCTATCGCTGATTATTTTGGCAATTTCTTGGGCAGAACGTTCATCGCTAATCTCAAATTGTTCTAAAGATTGTGGGTCAACAACGTAACCGCCCGGATTGGTTTTGGATCCCGCACTCATGCTGGTAACCCCAATCGGAATGATATTATTCCTGAAATTTTCATTCTCCCGTGTCGAAATTGAAATCTCCAAATCTTCATTCCATAATCGATATGCGCATATTAATTGCGTCAAATCTTTGTCGTCCATAATAAAGTTGGGTTCGATAATTCCTTCGGCGGGTCGCAATCTCGGAAAGGAAACTGAATATTTAGTTTGCCAATAAGTTTTCTGTAAATAATCCAAATGCATGGCATTGAAAAAACTATCCGTTCGCCAATCTTCCAAGCCTAATAAAACGCCCAGTCCAATCTTGTGAATTCCAGCTTTTCCAATTCGGTCTGGTGTTTCCAAGCGAAAATCAAAATTGGACTTTTTACCTTTGGTATGATATTTTTTATATACTTCCTGATGATAGGTCTCCTGATATACCAAAACCGAATACACTCCAGCTTCGTGTAGTTTTTGGTATTCTTCGGTGGAAAGAGGCTGTACTTCTACCGAAATGGTTGAGAATTGCTCTTTTATTTGATCAATCGCATTCAGGAAATAATTGATGTTTACGGTATAATTGGCTTCTCCCGTTACCAATAATACATGATTAAAACCTGCCATTTTCAAGGCTTCGACTTCCAGTTTTATTTCAGTGTCGGATAGTGTTTTGCGTTTGATTTTATTATCCAAACTGAAACCACAATACGTGCAAATGTTTTGGCATTCATTGCTTAAATACAGAGGTGCATACATTTGAATGGTTTTCCCAAAACGTTTTTTGGTCAATTCGTGGCATTCTTGTGCCATTTGCTCCAAATAGATCGTGGCTGCTGGTGAAATCAGAGACAAGAAATCGTCTAGATTTCTTTTGCTTTTTGCCAATGCCTGTTCCACTTGTTTGGTGGTCGTTTGGTATATTTTGGTTTGAATGGTATCCCAATCATAACCCTCAAAAACCGATTTGTATGTTTTCATAATGTTTGTTTTTACCGTAAGGTTCGCAAAGTTTTATATTTTGAATTCTTAGAGTTAAGTCCGCAAGGCTTTGCGGATTTCGCGTCAATCATTGCATCCCTTGCGGTTAATTTTCGACAATTATACATTTAAAAAAGCAGTCAAAGGACTAGAAGCAACTGCTTGTTTGTATTGTTGTCCCAGTTTTGCTTCAAATGCTTTTCGTCCAGCGATTACTGCTTCCTTAAAGGATTCAGCCATTAATTTTGGATTTCCGGCTACGGCAATTGCGGTGTTGACCAATACTGCATCGGCTCCCATTTCCATTGCTTTGGCAGCATCAGATGGTGCGCCAATCCCTGCGTCAATGATTACTGGAACCAAACTTTGTTCGATGATTATTTCTAGAAAATCGATGGTTTTCAATCCTTTGTTACTTCCGATAGGGGATCCCAATGGCATTACGGCAGCTGTCCCCGCGTTTTCTAAATGCTTGCACAAAACAGGATCGGCATGAATGTAGGGCAAAACAATGAATCCTAATTTTGCGAGTTCTTCAGTTGCCTTGAGGGTTTCAATGGGATCTGGCATCAAGTATTTCGGGTCGGGATGAATCTCAAGTTTTAGCCAATTGGTTTCCAGTGCTTCTCTGGCGAGTTGTGCCGCAAAAATCGCTTCCTTGGCATTTCGTGCTCCAGAAGTATTGGGCAATAAGTTGATTCTGGGATTCTTTAAATGATTTAGAATAGCATCGGTATCTGTTTCCAGATCGATTCTTTTTAGGGCTACAGTTACCAATTCGCTTTCGGAAGCCAGTATAGCCTCTTCCATTTCGACATTGGAGCCAAATTTTCCGGTTCCTAAAAATAATCTGGATTCGAGTGTTTTATCCCCAATTTTAAATAGTGACGTTGCCATATAAGTTGTAGTTAAGTTGTGTAATGAGTTCTTGTTTGTCGTCGCTTTTGGTAATAACACCCGAAACTGCGATACCATGAATTCCCGTTTTCATTAGGGGGTTAACATCTCTCAATGTAATGCCGCCAATGGCATAAACCGGTATGTCAATTTGCGACTCTTTCATTTTAGTTATTATGGAATGATAGCCTTCAGAACCAAGTATCGGACTGAGATTGGTCTTGGTTTTAGTGTGTTGGAAAGGACCTAAGCCAATATAGTCACAGCCGTTGGTGACTTGACAGACAATGTCTTCAAAAGTGTTTGCCGTTGCACCAATGATTTTGGTTTTGCCCAAAATAGCTCTTGCTTCTGAAACCCTCATATCCGAAAGACCAAGATGGACACCGTCAGCATTAATTTTTTCGGCTAAATGTACATCATCGTTGATGATGAAATTGGCTAGGTATTCTTCACATAGAAATTTTGTGGCTTCCGCCAAAGCCAATGCTTTTTTAGGTTTTTGATGTTTGAATCGCATTTGTATCCAGTCGCATCCATTGTCGAGTGCTTGGTGGATGTTGTACAATTGTTCTTCGACGCTTTCTCCTTGGGAGATGTATTGTAGTTTGTTATACATGGTGAAATCCTAGTTTAGATGAGTTGGACAGTAAATAGTTTTCGGTATATGTTTTTGCATTTTCACAAGCCGTTTTCAGGTTTTGTCCCAATGCAAGGTTGGCCGTAATTGCGGCAGATAACACACAGCCTGAGCCATGTTTCTCAAAACATTCGTTGGTTTTGGGCAAAAGTTTAAGGATGTTATTTTTGGTGTATAAATAGTCAACTCCAATTTCGTTGTCGTTATGTCCGCCTTTTAGTAAAATCGAGCAGTAATCAGAATAGAATTTTGAAATCTTTTTCGGGTCATTTTCTCTATGATTAAAATTTTTGATTTCGTTGTAATTTGGAGTAATCAACTCCATTTGTTGCAGGATTTCAATCAAGGTCGTACGATTTAGTAGTGACAAAAACTCGAATTCGGTTGAAGATTTCAAAATTGGATCCCAAATAATTTTGATAGTCGGGGAGTGTTTTTTTAGGTAAAAAATAATCTGTCCCAAATAATCCAATGAAGGTATAATGCCAATTTTGACTGTGTTGATAGCATAACTGTCCAAAAGGGTTGTTATGGATTCTAAAACAAAATCTATAGAGCTCCATTCGTTTTTGTGGAATTTATTTTCAGTTTGTATGGTATTGGCCGTGTTGATGGCAAAACCATACACTTTATGCTGCTCAAAAGTTTTGATATCTGCCAAAACTCCTGCACCGCCCGAAGGATCAAATCCAGCGACAGTTAATACGATTGGACGATTTTTTGACATGATTTAAAGTTTTCTATTGGATTGTTCTGACTCCAAATGGTTCCTAGTAAGGCTATATTATCAAAACCGTTTTGTAATGTTTTCCCTGTGTTTTTTGATTCTATCCCTCCTAAAGCAATGAGTTTTGTTGAATAATTAAATCTGTTCTTAACGGCATCGAATAAATCTGTTTTTGAAGAATAATTTTCTTTGGAAATACTTGGGAAAATTGGACCCAAAAAAGCATATTTAAACACGCTGTCCAAAGTATTGAAATCGTCCATGCTATGAACCGAAGTCGATAAATGAAACCCTTTTGTTTTGTATGTTTCAAATGGAAATTTTCCGAATAACGTTATTGTTTTTTTTCTTTCGCTTTCGCTAAAGTGAATTCGATTGATGCCAAATGCTGAAGCTAAATGACGATGATTGTGCAAAACCAATTGTTCTCTTAAATCTGATTTTATTTCCGACAAGAAGGATCTCATTTCTACTGCAGAAAAATAAGGTTTCCGCACATGAAGCAACTCCAATCCACTCTCAAAAAGAGAATGGATGGTGTCGATTTCATTGGCTATCGGAATTGGATTTGTGATTACGATCATATTAATTTTAGATGAGAGATAATAGACTAAGAGATAATAGACTAAAAGATATTAGAGATTGTCTCTCATCTCCTAGTCTATTATCTATTCTCTTTTTAAATATAAATTTCTTTTCCTTGTTCAATAAACTCCTCTGACTTTTCTTTCATCCCTTTTTCGGCTTCCGCTACATCACGGATTTCCTGTGATATTTTCATCGAACAGAATTTAGGCCCGCACATCGAACAGAAGTGGGCGACTTTGGCGCCATCTGCAGGAAGTGTTTCGTCGTGGAATTCTCTAGCCGTGTCTGGATCTAATGATAAATTAAACTGGTCTTCCCAACGGAATTCGAAACGGGCTTTGCTCAGGGCATTGTCGCGGTATTGCGAACCAGGATGGCCTTTGGCCAAGTCGGCGGCATGTGCGGCAATTTTATAGGTTATAACACCGTCTTTTACGTCTTTTTTGTTAGGTAAACCAAGGTGTTCTTTTGGAGTGACATAGCATAGCATCGCACATCCGTACCAGCCAATCATTGCGGCACCAATGGCAGAAGTAATGTGGTCGTAACCCGGAGCAATATCGGTGGTTAACGGGCCTAAAGTGTAAAAAGGTGCTTGGTCGCAATGTTCCAATTGTTTGTCCATATTTTCTTTGATCATGTGCATTGGGACATGACCAGGACCTTCGATGAAAACTTGTACATCGTGTTTCCAAGCGATTTTTGTCAGCTCGCCAAGAGTCTCCAATTCGGCGAATTGTGCGGCATCATTGGCATCGGCAATTGAGCCAGGACGTAAACCGTCTCCCAATGAGAAAGCTACGTCATATTGTTTCATGATTTCGCAAATCTCTTCAAAATGCGTGTAAAGGAAGTTTTCTTTATGATGAAATAGACACCATTTAGCCATAATTGAACCACCACGAGAAACAATTCCGGTAACGCGATTGGCGGTTAAATGTATGTAGCGCAATAATACTCCGGCATGAATGGTGAAATAGGAAACTCCTTGTTCCGCTTGCTCGATAAGGGTGTCACGGAATACTTCCCAGGTTAAGTCTTCGGCGATTCCATTTACTTTCTCCAATGCTTGGTATATAGGCACCGTTCCGATAGGCACTGGTGAGTTACGAATAATCCATTCTCTAGTTTCGTGTATGTTTTTACCTGTTGATAAATCCATAATAGTGTCGGCTCCCCAACGGCATGCCCAAACGGCTTTTTCTACTTCCTCTTCAATGCTTGACGTTACGGCACTGTTACCGATGTTTGCGTTTATTTTTACCAAAAAGTTACGTCCCACAATCATAGGTTCGCTTTCGGGATGGTTGATGTTGTTTGGGATAATGGCGCGACCTCTGGCTACTTCGCTTCTAACGAATTCGGGAGTGATTTTGCTTTTTGGGGTTTGTGCTCCAAAACTATGCCCTTGGTGCTGGCATTGCATCGCTTTGGTTTGCTCATTCAGTTGTTCGATGCGCTGGTTTTCGCGAATGGCAATATATTCCATCTCGGGAGTGATGATGCCTTGTTTTGCGTAATATAATTGGGTTACGTTGGCTCCTTTTTGGGCACGCATCGGTTTATGCAAATACTCAAAACGTAGGTGGTTTAGTTTTTCATCATTCAAACGTGATTTTCCGTATTCGGACGAGATTTCTGTTAGTTCTTCTACGTCATTACGCTCTAGAATCCATTGTTCGCGAATGCGGGGCAATCCTTTTCGGATGTCGATTTCGATATTTGGGTCAGTGAATGGTCCTGAAGTATCATAAACGGTTACCGAAGGATTTTTTTCGATTCTTCCGTTGGACATTTTGGTGTCGGCCAAGGAGATTTCTCTCATTGCTACTTTTATAGGGTGGATTTCTCCATCGATATAGACCTTTTTGGAGTTTGGGAAGGGGGTTTTTGAGATTTTTTCTTCGTTGTTCATAGCTTTAGCTTTTATGTTGTGAGTAGTTATATTTTTAGTTGAAAATGAAAAGTTCTTGGTTTCTGGTTTTGCGTGAGGGATAGTAGCTAGCTACCGAAGTAGCGCGGATAGCCCGACCCCGTTTAGGAAAAGGGCTTTATAAGCAGTGCTAAGAGTAAGCCCTTTTTCTCAACGGGGGCACGCCCACACGAGTTTTTGCGAACTGACGCAGTAACTAGACATAATTATTTTATCCGCCTTGTGTGGCAGAAATGATTAGAATGTCGTCTGTTGGGTTGAGGAAATGGGTATTCCAATCGGATTTTGGAATTACCGTATTGTTGATCGCTAGGGCAATTCCGTTTTGTTTTTCGGGAAATTCTATGTCAAGAAGCGCTTGTACAGTGAGACTGTCAAGGGGAAATTGTTTGGTTTGATTGTTGATTTTTAGTTCCATTCCTTTTTGAATTTAGTATAAGTTATACTTTAGGAATGGCTACAAATACGCACAAATGTGCGACAAGAAGTCATCTTACTTTTTCCTACGCTAGTATGAACTAGATCAGGTTCGAGGGTAAAGTCTCAGCCTGCGATTGCAGACACCCCTAAAGTGTGAAACAAATGTAATTAAAAAAGTTTAGAAGTTTAAAGGTTTAAAAGTTTAAAGTTGTTACAGATGTAACTTGTGTTTTGGAGTGTTAAAATGATGATTGTGTATTAATTTCTTTTCCAGCAATCTTCTACATGATCGTCAACCATTCCGGTGGCCTGCATGTGGGCGTAAACCACAGTGGAACCGACAAACTTGAATCCGCGCTTTTTTAAATCTTTGCTGATGGCATCGGATAGGGGAGTTGCGGACTGTACTTCGCTTAAGCTTTTTCGTTTGTTTATAATTGGTTTTCCGTCGACAAAGCCCCAGATGTATTTGGAAAAACTGCCAAATTCAGCCTGAATTTTCATGAAGGCTATAGCATTGGAAACGGTAGAATAAACCTTTAGTTTGTTACGAATGATACCTGGATCTTGAAGCAAATCCTGAATTTTATCTTCGGAATAGTTGGCTATTTTTTTATAGTCGAAATTGTCAAAAGCTTTGCGAAAATTTTCTCTTTTGTTTAAGATGGTAATCCAACTTAATCCTGCCTGGAAAGTTTCCAGCAACAGGAATTCAAAAAGTTTTAGGTCGTCATAAACGGGAACGCCCCATTCTTCGTCGTGGTATTTTTGGTATAATTCGCTGGAATTGCACCAAGCGCATCTTGTGAGTTCTTTTTGTGTCATTTGTTTATTTCCCAATGGTAGCCTTTTACAGTCGGAATGTAGGCTGATCCGTTATTAAGTATCAATTCAGTGTATATTTTTTTATTGTATTTAATACCGATGGCACCTCCCGATACGTAAGTTTTATTTTTTTTGAAGGTGAAAATCATGGTGTCGTTTTCGAATTCGGCATCCGATACTTTTTCTACAAGCCAAGTGGATCCCCAGTTGAAATATAATTTGTTTGGTCCTACGCAGGTTACATGTTTTATGAGATCGACGGCTTCTTTTGGAAATTTGTACTCTTCAATTAATTCTTTTTTGGTATATGATTTGCCGAATTGGGCATTTCTCAATAAATTTCTCAAAGGAGTGTTGACGATAGCTTCTGCGTTTTCCGCTATTGGTGTTGCAATCGTTACTATAATTTGATCTTGATTATTACTATTGTTTTGGGTGTTTTTGTTTGAAGTTTGTGACTTTGGAATTTGTCTTTGAATGGCTGATGCTAAACCGGAATCAATATCAGTATCTTCTGTTTCCGCGTTCTCAATTTCAGTATTTGACACTGCGTTTTCTGCGTTCATTGCTGGAGTGTCTGTTGTAATATTTGAGGTTTGGGTATAATTAGTTTCTGCTTCCTCTTCTTCAGGTTCATTTTTTCCACAACTAATTAGCAAAGCAAGAAATATAAAAGAAAATATTATTTTAAAGTTCTTCATGATTAGAGCGTTAAGATACTTAATTACTCAAATTTAAACTTTTTTTTAAAATCTTATTCAAAAGAATAATTGAAAAGTGCAAAAAAAATCCCAAACATATAATGAATGGGATTTGATTTTTAATGAAATATTTTTTGATTCTATACTTAGTATATTTGTTTTACACCTTTAGCATTATCAAATACGTAACTAACTAACCATGCAATTTGACCTTGTTTAGCGAAATAAATCTTTTTGCTTTGTATGTTGGGGATAACTTCAAGAGATGTTTCTAAAAGATTAAAAGCAGCGATTAAGTATTTTTGTTGGTACGTGTTCAAAACTTTTTTCATTTCAACATTACTTTCAGCGCTAGTAACAAATCTCTGATAATTGTTTTCTGCGATTGTTCTTATAGCTAGAATATCATCATATTGGATTTGAGTAAAGTTTTCTTCTGCTTTGGCTCCATTTAAAAGAGTGTAGAAAGCCCAGGCTGCACCACCAGAGATGTAAACATTGCTCTTGTCTTGAGATTCAGCTCTGCTTGTGTACATTTTTTTGAAACTCTCTCTCATTGTTGGTAAATAGTCAAACAAGTTTTCGTTGAATTCAAATACTGTTTTTTGTTTACACTTTTTATTGATGATTTCAGTCAAAGTCACCGTTCCCAGATCACATGAAATTGGGAAAAATACAGATGAGTCGTTGATGTCTTTAGCATAACCTCCTTTAGTGTTTCCACCACCTATGTCTATAATTACGGAGTTTAAATAATTTTTAGGAGGAATACAACCTCTCAAAAGTAATTTGGCTTCCAATGATGAGGAGATGATTTCTATTTTTTTATTTGTCAACTCTTTTATTTTTACTACTAAATCATTAGTGTTTGTTGCAAGACCAACACCTGAAGAGGCAACAACGAAAATATTTTTGTCTTCAATCTTGTATTCATTAAGCATTTTTTTGTAGTTGTTGTAAACTACTCCACCTGCCTTGTCAATATCTTCTTTCAATAAAGTACCGTCGATTCCGATACCAGCTGCTATTCCTACGTTTTCAGTCCAAAACTCCTTTACATCGTAAGTGTTTCTTTTAATGCTCTCAACTTGAAGAACGGTCATTTTGATACCTTTACTTCCGATTTCAATACCACCGTAGAGTTGTGCCTGTGCTGTGTAGGTAAAGATTAGGCCTATTATTAAATAGTAAATTTTTTCTTTCATAATTATTATTATTTGGGGTTAATGCTGGTTGCAAATCTATATTAAAAATCTATAATTTCCTTTTTTTTAATGTTTTTTTTGAAGAACTTTTTTTTTAAGCAAAAATGTTTTAGAATTGTTATAAAATTATTATGTTTTTTAACTACTTGATTGTTGGTTGATTGAAAAAAAAATCTATTTTTGCCAAAATGAAAAAATTTTTTGCCCCAAAAAAAATTAATTATGATAAAAAAATACCTAGACAATTTTAAAGATTTTCCAAAAGAGATTTGGATACTTACTTTAATTACATTCATCAACAGAGCAGGGACTATGGTTATTCCCTTTCTATCAAAGTACATGAAAGAAAATTTAGAATTCAGTTACAGTCAAATAGGCTGGGTGATGGTTTTCTTTGGAGTCGGTTCTATAATTGGAACTTGGCTTAGTGGTAAATTATCTGACAAGATTGGCTTTTATAAGGTCATGGTGTTCAGTTTATTTGTCAGTGGTATCGTGTTTATTTTATTGCAGTATGCCACAACTTTTGAAGAGCTTTGCGTAGGTATACTTGTGTTAACAACTATTGCTGATATGTTTAGACCAGCAATGCTTGTGTGTCTAAAGACGTTTACCACAAAAGAAAATAGAGCTCGTGCCTATTCGTTAACCCGTGCAGCGATTAACTTGGGATTCCTTTTTGGGCCGGTATTGGGTGGATTGATTATTATGCAGTTGGGATATGAATATATATTTTATGTTGATGGTGCAACCTGTATCTTGGCAATTATTGTTTTCATGTTTTTTGTGAAAGAGAAGAAATTGCAAGTCAAATTGAAAAAACATCATGAGAAAGCTTTTAAGAAAGTTTCCGTGATGAAGGACAAGCCTTTTATGCTTCACTTGGTTATATGTTTGATAACAGGAATCTTGTTTTTTCAGATTTTTACAACTTTACCATTATATCATAAAGAACGATTTAATATGTCGGAATTTGATAGCGGATTGCTATTGAGTTTAAATGGACTGCTTATTTTGCTTTTCGAACTTCCAATTGTGAATTATGTAAGCAAAAATAAAATAAACAATCATAAAGTTATTTCTTTAGGGTTATTGCTTATGGCAACTAGTTTTTTACTTCTGTTGTTCCCTTGGGAGGCTATTTTGATTCCTATGATGCTTTTTATGACATGCGGAGTAATGTTGACTTTCCCATTTGCTAATTCATTTGCAATGGAGAGATCCAATGAAATGCAAGAAGGTAAGTATATGGCAGCTTTTACTATGAGTTATAGTTTTGCACATATTTTAAGCGCTAAAACAGGTATGGAAATAATTCAGAATTCTGGTTATGAGTCGAATTGGATGTTTATGACGATTCTAGGAGTTGCCGGTACTTTGCTTGTTTTTAAGTTGTCTAAGATGGTTGAAAAAGAAGAGTTGAAAGAGAGAATGATACCCGTAGAAAGTAACGAGAAATAGTTCGGTTTAATTCGACTTATCTTTGTATTGTAATGTTATATTGTTTACTGTAGAAAGAAGTTCGGGATTAATAAAAAATAGAATAAAAATTGTTATTAGCAGCAGTGAACTTTTGTTTGCTGCTGTTTTTTTGTTTTAGGACTTATGTTATTTTTGTTGTTGATGCTTTGTTAAAAGTTATTAATTGTTTTTGTTAAAGTGTTTTTAGGATCCTAGATCATATCAGTGTTTTTTTTTTTTTTTGTTCTGAAAACTTATTTTTAAATGATTAAGAAAAGGCATAAAAAAAGTCCCATTTCGTGATGAAATGGAACTTTATGAGTAAACGAAAATCTGTAATTAGAAAATCGTTAATGTGATCTAATTGATTATCCTAAAGTAACTCTTTTGAAACCTGTAATTTCAACATTGAATCCTTTAACGTAATCACCAACTTTTTTGCTGTCATCTTTGATGAAGTTTTGATCTAATAAGGCTTTCTCTTGATCTAAAGTAGTGTTGTCAGAGATGAAACGTTGAACTTTTCCTGGAATAATTTTATCCCAAATTTGTTCTGGTTTACCTTCAGCTCTTAATTCAGCTTTAGCATCTTCTTCAGCTTGTTTGATAACTTCTTCAGTCAATTGAGAGTAAGAAATATATTTAGGAACATTTTTTAAAGTTTTTCCTAAACGTTTTGCTTCTTCATTTTCTTTTTCGATTATAGCAATACGAGCAGCAAGTTCAGAAGCAACGAAAGCTGGATCAAAATCTTTGTAAGATAATGTATCAGCTCCCATAGAAGCAACTTGCATAGAGATGTCTTTAGTTAAAACGTCACCATTAGCAATTGGTGCAGAAATTGCAGTTAATGCAGCAATTTTGTTAACGTGAACATAAGATCCAACGAAAGCACCTTCTAAAATTTCAAAGCCACCGATTTCGATTTTTTCACCGATAACACCAGTTTGTTCGATTAATTTTTCAGCAACAGTAAGTCCGTTGAAATCTGAAGCTAAAAATTCCTCTTTAGAAGAAAAGTTAATAGCTCTTTCAACCAATTCTTTAGCTAAAGTTACGAAAGCCTCATTTTTACCTACGAAATCTGTTTCGCAGTTTAAAGTGATGATAGCTCCTTTAGTTTTGTCAGCATTAACAAAAGAAACAGCAGCTCCTTCAGAAGACTCACGGTCAGAACGGTTAGCAGCAACTTTTTGTCCTTTTTCTCTAAGGTTTTGTATAGCTTTATCGAAATCTCCTTCAGCTTCAACTAAAGCTTTTTTACAGTCCATCATTCCGGCACCTGTAGTTTGTCTTAATTTATTTACGTCTGCAGCAGTAATTGTTGCCATAATATAATGTGTTTAATGTTATAAAAATAAAAATTCCAATCTTTAAATCCCAAATTCCAATTTTATTAAATTATCAACATACTGTTTCTAATTTTTTATGGAACTTGGAATTTAAAATTGGAATTTAAAATTTGATTTATTCTTCAGTTGCTGGAGCTACAGGAGCTTCAACTGCTGGAGTTTCAGCTACAGGAGCTTCTGTTTCAGCAACAACTTCAGTAGCATCAGTTTCTTTATCAGAAGTTCTATTTGCAAGACCGTCGATAATTGAAGCAGTTACTAAAGATAAAATTTTATCAATTGATTTAGAAGCATCATCATTTGCAGGGATAACATAATCTACTTCACGTGGATCAGAATTGGTATCAACCATTGCAAAAACTGGAATGTTTAATTTTTGAGCTTCTTTTATTGCGATGTGTTCAGCTTTGATATCTACTACGAACAATGCTGCAGGAAGTCTAGACATATCTGCGATTGATCCTAAGTTTTTCTCTAGTTTTGCACGAAGACGATCAACTTGTAAACGCTCTTTTTTAGAAAGGGTCATGAATGTACCATCTTTCTTCATTTTATCAATAGTAGCCATTTTTTTAACAGCTTTACGGATAGTTACGAAGTTAGTTAGCATTCCACCTGGCCATCTTTCAGTGATGTAAGGCATGTTTGCAGCTTTTGCTTTATCAGCAACGATGTCTTTTGCTTGTTTCTTGGTAGCAACAAATAATATTTTTCTACCTGATGCAGCGATTTTTTTCAAAGCGTCATTTGCTTCTTCAATTTTTGCTGCAGTTTTATATAGATTTATAATGTGTATACCATTACGCTCCATATAAATGTAAGGAGCCATATTTGGATCCCATTTTCTAGTCATGTGTCCAAAATGAACACCTGCTTCTAGTAATTCTTTTACTTCTACTTTGTTTGACATTTTTTGTACTAGTTTACGTTCTGTTGATTAGCAATGCATGAATGGCGATTAATCGGCTACATACATTTAGATGCTAAACTAATTTCCAACCTCGGTCGGACAACAACAACATTGTTTTAAATTGTTTAATACATTCTGAGATGCCTTGCATAAATGATGCAAGACAGGCAATATTAACGTTTAGAGAATTGGAATCTCTTACGAGCTTTCTTCTGACCGAATTTCTTACGTTCAACCATTCTTGGATCTCTAGTTAATAAACCTTCTGGTTTCAAGATAGCTCTGTTTTCAGCATTTACTTCACACATAACGCGTGCCAATGCCATTCTTACAGCTTCTGCTTGTCCAGTTGAACCACCTCCATAAACGTTTACTTTTACGTCAAAGTTGGATGCGTTTTCTGTCATAGACATTGGTTGCAAAACTTTGTACTGTAAAGTAGCAGTTGGGAAATAAGTTGCGAATGGTTTTTTGTTTACAACGATAACTCCTGTTCCTTCAGAAACATAAACACGTGCAACAGCGGTCTTTCTTCTACCGATTTTGTGAATAACTCCCATTACTTAAGATCGTTTAGGTTAACAGTTCTAGGTTTTTGAGCTCCTTGTTTGTGCTCAGATCCTACAACAACATTTAAATTTCTAAAAAGTTCAGCTCCTAATTTGTTTTTAGGTAACATTCCTTTTACCGCTTTCTCTACTAGTAATGCAGGATTTTTTGATTGCAATACTTTAGCAGTTAAAGTTCTTTGTCCTCCAGGGTAACCAGTGTGACGGATGTATGTTTTCTCATCCATTTTGTTACCTGTTAGGTTGATTTTTTCTGAGTTGATAACAATTACGTTATCTCCACAGTCCACGTGTGGCGTATAACTTGGTTTGTACTTACCTCTTAAAATCATAGCGACTTTTGAAGCAAGACGACCTAAGTTATGACCGTCAGCATCTACAACAATCCATTCTTTTGTAGAATTGGCTTTTGTTGTTGAAATTGTCTTGTAGCTTAATGCGTTCACAATAATATATTTTAATTAAACATTCCATCCCCAATAAAGGGGTTGCAAAAGTACAATTAATTATTTTAAATACAAATAGCTTATTTGAATATTTTTTTGTTGGATTCCTGCTGATTATCAAATATATATTTGGATTGAGTCAAATAACATTTAGTTTGAGATTCATTTTTTTAAAATAATTTACTGGAATATTTTTTTTGATGTTGCATTTTTTTTGTAATTTTCGCTTTTAACCTTTCAAATGCCTGTTAAATTTTATATATTTAATAAAAATTTGGCATGTTTTGTTTAATCCTTTGTTGTTTTAATTTTTTTAACGACTCTTAATATAGTACCAAATACCATTCTACAATGAAAGCAAAAGCAACATTAAAACAAATTGCAAAAGAACTTAATGTTTCGGTATCGACTGTTTCTAAGGCACTTAATGATAGTCCGGAAATAAGCGAGCAAACAAAAATTAGAATTAAAGAATACGCAAAATTAAAAAATTATAAACCCAATGTTATTGGTTTAAATCTTAAAAACAGAAAAACCAAAACAATTGGAGTTATTATACCTAATATATTGAACTCATTTTTTGCCAAAGTTTTTAGTGGTATCGAGAAAGTGGCCGATGAAAAAGGATACAATGTTATTATGTGTATTTCTAATGAGTCGCTGGAAAAAGAAGCGCACACTCTTGAAATGTTGAGTAATGGTACCATAGATGGATTTGTCTTGTCTATTTCTGAAGAAGCCCAAAAGTTACATGAGTATAATCATTTCAAAGATATTATAAATGATGGTACGCCAATTGTGATGTTTGATAGAACCACAGACGAAGTAGAATGTGATAAAGTTATTGTGGATGATTTTGATTCTGGTCATAATGCGACGCAGCATTTAATTGATTTGGGATGTAAAAACATCGCGTTAATTTCATCTGTGGATAATTTGAGTGTGGGTAAACTGAGAGCGGAAGGATATTTAAAAGCATTGAAAGATAATAATATAACTATAAATGAGAATATTATTATCAGAACAGATTCGGAAATAGATCTTATTGATAAAATTACTGACTTGTATTCGAATAATCTTGTGGACGGTGTTTTTGCTTTGGATGAAAACGATTCGGTTGCTGCTTTAAAAGTGGGTGCCAAGAAAGGATATAAAATACCAAAGGATCTCAAAATTATTGGTTTTGCTGACGGAATTCTTGCTTCAAGAAGGTTGTCCCCAAGTTTAACAACTGTCAGTCAGCACGGAATTGATATTGGAGAAGTTGCCGTAAAATTACTGATTGACAGATTGGAATCTAAGGAAGAACACAAGCCTTATGAAACCGTAGTTATTAAAACTCAATTAAAAGAAAGGGAATCTACTAAGTAGAAATAGAATCATAAAAAAAGGCAATCGAAGAAAATTTCGATTGCCTTTTATGGACATAAAATAATGTTTTTCTAAAACTAGCTATTTCTTTTTGCCACCATTATTTCCTTTATATGATTTGGAATCATAATCGTGGTCTATTTTTTTAATGTCAGTGCTTTTGACGGATTTAGTCGGTTTGTATTTCGTTTTGTGCATTGAATTTTCTTTCCAAGGATTGTCTCCTTCAAAATCAAAATCATTGTAGCTTCCAATTAATCTAATGGTAGTAGGTAAACTGACAACCGTAGTCCAAGTTCCTCCTTTTAGATAAGTGTATTTCTTAACAACGGGATCAAAATAGACATTGGATTCAGGATAATACCTGTATTTTTTTTTTACTCCGTGTGCTTTTGCGTGTGCAGGTGGGTTTTGGGCGCTGACCGCATAGCTGCCCACTCCGATAAGAAATGCAAAAAACAAAATAATCGTTTTGATTGTTCTTTTCATAATAATATTTTTTTGGTTAATACAATGGTTTATAAATCAAAGAATCAAAGATAAATAATTAATTTTGAGGTTTTTACATTTTTTTTGTAATCAATGTTTTCTCATTCTTTATAAATTGAGAATTGGACACAGCTTGTAGGATCCAAATAAAAAGAGCAGGAATCGAGAAGGTTATTAACTTTACGATTTCTGCTCTTTTTTTAGCTCTAGACTGAATACTTAAAACTGACTGTTTTTTCTTAGTGTGCTTCCAACCAATTTTTCCCTGATCCTAATTCTACATCCAAGGGAACTGCCATTGTAAAGGCATTTTCCATTTCATATTTAATCATCGGTTTGATTTTTTCCAGTTCAGAACTGTGAACATCAAACACAAGCTCATCATGAACTTGCAATAACATTTTGCTTTTCCAATTTTCTGAAGTTAGTTTTTTGTGGATATTAATCATCGCAATCTTGATAATGTCTGCTGCGCTTCCCTGAATAGGAGCATTTACGGCATTTCTTTCTGCGGCGCCACGAACAACTGCATTCGCGGAATTTATATCTTTTAAATAACGACGACGACCTAATATGGTTTGTACGTATCCATTTTTTCGTGCAAAATCAACTTGATTTGACATGTATGATTTTAACTTAGGATACGTGTTGTAATAAGCATCAATTAACTCGGCGCTTTCTTTTCGCGAAAGCGATGTTTGATTACTTAATCCAAAAGCCGAAACACCGTAGATAATTCCGAAATTTACCGTTTTGGCATTGCTACGTTGTTCTTTGGTAACTTCTTCCAATGGAACGTGAAAAACTTTTGCGGCGGTGCTTCTGTGAATATCTTCGTGGTTTTTAAAGGCTTTGATCATGTTTTCTTCGCCAGACAAAGCGGCTATAATGCGCAATTCTATTTGCGAATAATCGGCAGAAACCAAAGTGTAGTTTTCGTCGCGGGGAATAAAAGCTTTTCGGATCAATCGTCCCCTTTCAGTACGAATCGGGATGTTTTGTAAATTGGGATTATTGGAACTCAAGCGGCCTGTTGCAGCTACCGTTTGCATGTAATCGGTGTGGACACGTCCTGTTTTTTTGTCGACTTGGTTAGGCAATGCATCGATATATGTACTTTGCAATTTTACCATTTGTCTCCACTCGAGGATATCGCGGACAATTTCATTATCATTCGCTAAATAAGACAGAACCTCTTCACCAGTGGCATATTGGCCTGTTTTGGTTTTCTTTTGTTTTACTCCGCCAATTTTTAATTTATCAAATAAAATATCACCTAGCTGTTTTGGTGAAGCCAAATTAAATTTCTCGCCAGCGGTTTCGTAGATTTTTTGTTCCAATGCGTTGCTCTCGGCAGCCATTTCGACGGACATTGACTTTAAAAAGGGAACGTCTAGATTAATTCCTTCCAATTCCATGGCCGCCAAAACTGGGATTAAAGGAATTTCGATTTCATCAAATAGTTTTTTTGTTTCGGCTTTGTCGAGAATTGGACTGAAATTTTGTTTCAATTGATACGTAATATCGGCATCTTCGGCGGCGTATTCTTTGATATCTTCCAAAGCGACATCGCGCATCGATTTTTGATTTTTACCTTTTTTACCAATTAAATCTTCAATTGATTTTGGCGAATATTTTAAGTAGGTTTCTGATAAAACGTCCATATTATGTCGCATATCAGGATTGATTAAATAATGCGCAATCATCGTATCAAATAGTTTTCCTTTGATTTGAACACCATAATGAGAAAGGATTTTCAAGTCATATTTGATATTTTGGCCAATTTTTTCGATGCTTTCACTTTCAAAAAAAGGTTTGAATTTGTCAACTAAAATCTGTGCTTCGTCTTGGTTTTCCGGAAACGGGACATAAAATGCTTTTCCTTTTTCAAAAGAAAATGACATTCCAACCAATTCAGCATTCAAGGCATCAATTCCTGTTGTTTCGGTATCAAAACAAACGGAAGTTTGATTCATTAAGTTTTGCATAAGTAATTTCACTGCAAAATCTCCTTGAATACTTTGGTAAAAATGTTCTGTGTTTTCTAAAGTTGCATAATGTAAATTGGAGTGAACTTCGTTGTTTTCTTCATCCGAAAAACCAAATAAGTCAAATTGGTCTTCATTTGATTTTTTGGCAGGAGCTTTTTTAACTATTTTTTCGTTGTCATTGCCATCGGCATTGCCATTGGTTTCGATTTCGTCGTAGTCTTTTCCGGTTCCAAAAAATTTGTCAAACTGTGCTTTCATTTGACGAAATTCCAATTCCTGGAATAATTCGTCTGTTTTTTCGACGTCGGGTTTTGATAATTCGTAGTCACCTGCATTAAATTGAACAGGACAATCCAGTAAAATAGCGGCCAATTTTTTTGACAAAATTCCTTTGTCTGCATTGGCTTCGATTTTTTCCTTCATGGCACCTTTCAGCTTGTGGGTATTAGCCAAAAGATTTTCCATTGATCCAAATTCCTTCAATAATTTCTTGGCGGTTACTTCGCCAACTCCTGGAAGTCCGGGAATATTATCGGCGGCATCACCCATCATTCCAAGATAATCAATAACTTGTTCGGGACGTTCTATTTCAAATCGGGCTAAAACTTCAGGAACTCCCCAAATTTCTATGCCATTTCCCATACGTGCGGGTTTATACATAAAAATGTTTTCGGATACCAATTGGGCAAAATCCTTATCTGGTGTAACCATAAAGACCTGATAGTTTTCTTTTTCCGCCTGTTTTGCAATGGTCCCTATTAAATCGTCTGCTTCATAACCCGGTACTTCTATAATCGGAATATGCATTGCCTTCAATAATTCTTGAATGTAGGGAACAGCAATCTTTATCGCTTCGGGAGTTGCATCACGATGGGCTTTGTATTCTGGAAATATTTCATTTCTTAAATTACTTCCTCCATTGTCAAAAGCTACGGCCAAATGATCGGGCTTGTCTCGTTTTATGACATCCATCAAGGCATTCATAAATCCCATAATGGCAGAAGTGTCCATTCCTTTCGAATTGATTCTCGGGTTTTTTATAAAGGCAAAATAACCACGAAATATTAATGCATAGGCATCAAGAAGGTAAAGGCGTTTTTGAGCAGACATATAAAAAATTTAGTCTGTAAAAATAGACAATTGAGTTTTAAAAATGAATTTGTTGTCAAAATTTATAATTGTTTAATGGAAAAGTAATAGCGAATCCTTTTTTTAAGCTTTAAAGATGAGTTCGTTAAGGGAAAGTTAAACTTTTATAGAGCGACAAATCTTCATTTTGTCTTCATTTATCCATTATACATTTGATCTGTAAATAATAAATTAATAATTCAAAAACTTAGAAATCATGAAAAAGTTGTTAATGTTAATCGCAGTATTGTTGGGGACAAGCGTTATGGTTAGTGCTAAGCCGGTAACTGAAAAATCAGCTACAGCCAAAGAAGTAAAAATGACTAAACACCCAAAACACAAAAAAAACAAAACAGAGAAAAAATCTGCAACAACCGGAACAGCAAGTTCTAGTGCCAAAAAATAATGAATGTTTTTGTTTTGTGCGCAAATGAGGATGGACAGAAAACAAAAGGGTTGATTGTTTTTGAAAGTCAGTGGAGAAATTTACTGGCTTTTTTGTATTTTTAGATACGTTAAAATTTTAATAACGTAAAGTGTTTTAATTTTTTCTTAGTTGTTACTTTGAGTGTTTTTAATTTTAATTATTTATGAAAATTCTTATTGTAGAAGATAATCCCGAATTGGCTATTGAAGTGAAAGAATATCTTTCCGGCAGCGGTTATATCTGCAAAATTTCCAAGAATTGCGAAGAGGCATTGGAGGAAATCAACAGTAATGATTATGATATCATGCTTTTAGATTTAGGCTTACCTGACGGAAGTGGCTTTGATGTTTTAAAAAGCATACGTAAAACAGATTCCAAAGTTGCGGTGATTATTATCACTGCCCAAGGAGAATTGGAAGATAGAATACATGGATTGCAACTTGGCGCCGATGATTATTTGACAAAACCTTTTGCTTTAACAGAGTTGGGAGCGCGTTTATTTGCGATTATTCGCAGAATGCACGGATATACGGTCAATCAGTTGGATGTTCATGGGTTTAGTTTGAAATTGCAGGATTATAAAGTGAGTTATGGTGAGATCCCAATAAATCTAACCAAGAAGGAGTTTGATATTTTTCAATATTTAGTTTTGAATAAAAATCGTGTAATAACCCGTTTGCAATTGACCGAGCATATTTGGGGGGATATTCTTGAAGTTAACTCCGATTCTAATTTTATAGATGTCCATGTTCGAAATCTTAGAAAAAAATTGGATAAACATTCCCCAATTGAATGGTTTGAAACGGTTAGGAATGTGGGTTACAGAATAAATGTATGATTTTAAAATAAATAAGTAGGATATGAAAATCAAGCACCAACTTGCTATTTTTAATGCACTATCACGTTTGTTACTGGTTTTGGGTTTATGGCTTATGCTTCCCATTTTGGTCGAAAAAGTAGTTTATAATCATATCAATAAAAGTTTACTGGAGAAAAAGCAAAAATTCATTGAGCATTTAGACAAAGAAGAAATAAATGACTTCATTGTTCGGAACGACACTTCCGAAACTTATTCCAGTTTTTCAACTTTACATAGTGAGTTTCTTTCGCTTTCCAGAGTGCCATCGAATGGCAAAATTAATCAAACCCTGTTTGTCACAGAACCAAGAATAATAGAAGATGAACGTAACGATTATAAAATTCTTCAATATTATTTTAAGTATGAAAACACAAACTACCTCTTGGAAATAGGAAATAGTTTAAGCGAAATCAATGATCTTACCTTTGTTATTAGGCTTTTCTTCATAATTGTTTTAATCATAATTGTTGTCATTACTTTTCTGGCTGATACTTTTTATATCGAATATTTATTAAAGCCTTTTTATAAAATTATCGATACTAAAATCCGCCATGTAAACGAGCCAGAATCTTTTGATCATACCCCAATAAAAACACATTCAAAGGATTTCCAGGAATTAGATACAGTTTTGAATCAAATGATGGACAGAATTAGTGAATTGTTTAAAAAAGAAAAACAATTTATAGCCAATGTTTCCCATGAACTCTTAACGCCAATTGCATTGTTAAAAAACAAATTTGAAAATCTACTTCAAAATGAGTCTTTGGATGATAATGCAGTGGATAAACTTGTAGGTTCCCTAAGTACATTGGATTTGCTGAAAAAGATAATTGGCAATTTATTGTTGATTTCAAAAATTGAAAACAATCAATATGAAGCGAATGAAATGATTGATTTTGATGTTATAATTACCGATTTGGTAACAGACTTGCAAGATAGGATCGATGACAAGAAATTGTCTTTTAAAAAAAAATTGGAACATCATTGTAGTTTTAGAGGAAATAAAACCCTGATGCATATTCTCTTCTATAATTTAATTGTTAATGCGATCAAATACAATAAACCTTTAGGAACAATTGAAATTAAAGACGGTTTTTTACATGGAAATTATTTCTTGTCAATATCGGATTCGGGTATTGGAATGAATGAAAAACAACAACAGAATGTTTTCAAACGATTCACCAGAGTAAGTTCTGATCAGGAAGGCCAGGGGCTGGGGCTTGCAATTGTTGAAAGCATTGCTCAATTTCATCGTATCGGCATTGAGATAACTTCGGAAATAAACGTTGGAACTACCTTTCTTTTATTGTTTCCAAATGAGGAAAAAATTAATTAAAAGTTAATTTTTTCCTGATGGCCAAAACTTCATTTAATCTTCATTTAGCAAACATAACTTTGACCTATTAATAAACTAAATTATTAATCTAAAATCTAAAATCATGAAATCACAGATTCACGAAAACCGAAAAAACAAACTTCAAAGCTTGAGTAAAAAGTTATTGATGGTATTGGCGGTTGCTTTAGGAACAACAGTTATGGTAAGTGCACAAACTACACCAGCTCAAACGAAGCCCACTAAAGAAGTAAAAGCAACTAAAAGCGAAGCGAAAAAAGAAACAAAAAAAGCACACAAAACAGAAGTTAGCAAACCAACTACTACGGAGGCTGCAACTCCAAAAAAATAATACAATCTTTTGCGAGCGGATATTTTGTAGAATAGTTCAAAAGATGTTAAAGGTTGGTTTTAATAGTAGAAAAGGGGAGATAAAGAATTTTACTCCCCTTTTTTGCGTTAAAATTATGGTAATAAAGATAATTAGCATTTTCAATAGTTGTTACTTTGTGTAAAATTTTATAAAATAATGATGTTACGTTTATTCCTTATAGGTGCTATTCTTTTTGTTATTGAACTTTATGCCTTTCAGGCAATTAAAACTTTAATTAAATTGAGATGGGTGCTGATTTCTTATCAAATAATTAGCCTTTTTCTTTTTGTATTTATCCTTTACTCCTTCACACAGTTTGACCGTTCCGTAGGGCAAACCAAGCAAACAATGTTTACAATGGGATTGTTGCTAGTTGTTTATCTTCCGAAGATTGTAATGACTTTAATTCTTTTGGGAGAAGATGTATTCCGACTGGCAGCTGGGTCAGTCAATTATTTTATTGATAATAATAGTAATGCCAATTTTTTGCCTTCCAGACGTAAATTTGTTAGTCAAATTGGTTTAGGGTTGGCTGCCATTCCATTTTTATCTTTGATTTATGGGATATTTGAAGGGAAATATAACTACAAAGTAATAAAGCAAGCGATACATTTTCCGGATTTGCCCGATGCTTTCGATGGTTTTACAATTACCCAAATTTCAGATGTACATAGCGGTAGTTTTGATAATCCTGAGAAGATTAATTACGCTATTGATTTGGTGAATGCCCAGAATTCGGATATGATATTATTTACGGGCGATATCGTTAATACTCATGCCAAGGAAATGCATCCATGGATTGAGACTTTCAACAGGATTGAGAAGCATGAATATGGTAAGTTTTCGGTTCTTGGAAATCATGATTATGGAGAATATGTGACTTGGCCAACGCAATCCGCCAAGGAGAAAAATTTTGAGGACATAAAAAAATTATACGGTCAAATAGGGTTTCAACTGTTATTGAATGAACATACTTTTATCGAAAAAGACGGCGATAAAATTGCATTGGTTGGAGTAGAAAATTGGGGTAAAAATTTCAAACAGGCTGGTGATTTAAAGAAAGCATCACAACATTTAAGTAAAGAGGATTTCAAAATCTTAATGAGTCATGATCCAAGTCATTGGAATGAAGTGGTTCAGTACGACGATAAGCATTTTCATTTGACCTTGTCTGGTCATACACATGGAATGCAATTTGGGATTGAAATTCCAGGTTTTTTTAAGTGGAGTTTGGCTCAATATGTTTATAAACAATGGGCGGGATTATATGAAAACTTAGGTAGATATGTATATGTAAATCGTGGATTTGGATTTCATGCCTATCCTGGTAGGGTTGGAATTATGCCCGAAATCACAGTAATTCAACTAATAAAGAGCAAAAAATTAGCATAATTGGTTTAAAATGCTAAATTTGCAGGATGATATCTCTTTTCGAAAGTAATAGAAATTAAATATTTTGGTTTTATGTCAAAATTTGGAGAACTTATAAATACTCAAGTTCCTGTGTTAATAGATTTTTACACAGACTGGAACGAATCTTCGGTATCGATGCATCCTGTTATAAAAGATGTAGCGGCGGCGCTTGGTGACAAAGTAAAGGTAATCAAGATAGACGTTGACAAAAATCAAGAATTAGCTGATGCTTTACGCATAAAAGGGCTGCCTACCTTGATGATTTATAAAGAAGGGATGATGATCTGGAGACAATCGGGTGAATTGGATGCCAATACTTTGATTGGAATAGTGCAAGAACAATTGTAATCTTGAGTTTTTTAGATTATTGAATTACTTCAAAAATAAATCCCCTTTGCTTTAAAATTTCTAAAGATCTTGGGAGTGTGTATTCTAAGTTTTTGAATGCTTTTACACTGTCATGGAAAACAATTACGCTTCCCGATTGTACATTCTGCAATACATTTTCCAAACATTTTTCGGGTGTTATGGTTTGGTCAAAATCCGCACTAAGGACATCCCACATGATTATTTTATAACCTAATAGTTGCAATTTTTTAGATTGCGATTTTTTTATTTTGCCGTAAGGTGGACGGAAAATTTTAGGTTTTAGATTGCAGATCTTAGATTGAAGATTTAAGATTTCCGATTCACATAAGGCAATATTGTCTAAATAGTCTTCGGTTGAAGTATTCCATCCTTTCAAATGATTGTAGGTATGATTTCCAATGGAATGGCCTTCTTCTATCGTTTTCAAAAAAATAGCTGCGTGATTATTTATGTTTTTTCCAATACAGAAAAATGTGGCTTTGGCTTCGTGTTTTTTTAATTCTTCCAAAACCCATTCTGTGATTTCTGGAGTTGGTCCATCATCAAATGTGAGGTAGATTTTATTCTCTAAATTCGGGATGTCCCAAATATAATTGGAGAATATTTTTTTTAAAAACTTATTTGTTTTAATCCAGTAGGTTTTCATAATTCAATAGCACAATTCAATGCAATTTAAATAAAAAAATGCAGTGCTTTTTTAATTGCACTGCATTTTTAAGTGATGTTTTTAATCTTGATAACTATTCTTTTTTACGTCCAAATCGAGCAAATATTTCAATATAGGTGTTGAATGTTTTTTTGCTTGAATTGTAATAATCCATGTCATTACTGTCTTTCATCACAATCAATAAACCTCTGTAGCGTTCTAAATCTGTTATGATTTCAATGCTAATGCTGGATTGTTCAGATGGCGCTAATTTGGCATAGTAATTAAGGTTTTCCTTGTATTTTTCCGTTAGTCGATCTAGCAAATCATGTGCTTTTGCTTTTTCTCCAACGTCATAATACCCTTTGGCGAATGGCTCTAAAAGTGAGTAATATCCAAACTTTTCCAAAGGCATTTTTGTCATAGCCAAATCAATGATGTTTTTCGCTTTGTCAATCTTTCCTTCGGCTATGAGTTTGTTCATTAAGCGAGACAAATTCATTCTGTAAGTAAGGCTTTCTCTGCGGGTTTCAGGATCGTGATATATTTTGTCACTTTCGCTATTGCCCCAGTCCCATTTCATTACTTTCTTGTACATGTTATCTGTATCAATTCGACCCATATCCATTTGACCTGAATCTTCTGTTAATGCTGTTTTTATTGGAACTAATTTGTAAACCATACCTTCTAATTGAAGATAGTCTTTCATCCATAAATAATCTTCGGCATCAAAAGCTCCTCCACTAAAATACACTGGTCTTTTCCAATTGTTGTTGTTAATTAGATCGAGCATCATTAACCTGTTTTTGTATATGGCGCTTCCTTTGATGTCAATGTCGATATACGGAACAATAGAATCGCTAAGTTTGGGATCAACCACCTTATTCTTTAAGATGTTTTCTTTGTCTATCGGAATTCTGATTTTATTTGTTGGGAAGAAATGAATGGTTTGTCCGTTTTGCATTTCAACTGTAGATCTTGGGTCTTTTATGAATTTTATGAAAGCATTTAAATCCCAACGGCTTTCGGTTTTTTGAATGTGCGCCACATAGTCAAGTTTATCTCCAACGTATTCATCATGTGTAAACGATATTGGTAAAGCTTCGGATTGGTACGCTTTTCTTTTCATTTGATCAATATACCAGTCAGTCATAAACAAGCTGGTGTTGACAATCTTGATGTCGGTACGAATGCCTTCTATTTCCTGAGCATACCAAAGAGGGAAAGTGTCATTATCTCCAATAGTGAATAAAATGGCGTTAGGATCGCAGGATTCAAGATAGGCTTTTGCCATTGCAGTTGCAGTATACTTTCCGGAACGGTCATGGTCATCCCAGTTTTGGTAAGCCATAAGCATTGGCGCAGCTAATAAACATCCACCGATAAGCACTGGTCCTGCAATTTTTGGAGCAAGGTATTTTTGTGCGCTTTCATACAACGCATATACTCCAAATCCAATCCAAATAGCAAATACGTAAAATGAACCTACTAAGGCGTAGTCTCTTTCGCGAGGTTCAAATGGTCGTTCGTTTAGATATATCTTTAGAGCAATTCCCAAGAATAGGAAAAGAGCTAATAGAACATAAAAGCTTTTTCTGTCTTTGCTTGCATGATACATGATTCCAATTAGGCCAAGTATAAATGGCAAGAAGAAATACACGTTTCTGCCTTTGTTATTTAAAACATCCGAAGGTAGATTATCTTGTGAGCCCAAATGTAAAGTGTCAAGGAGTGTAATTCCACTGATCCAGTTTCCATCCAGATAATCATATCTTCCTTGATTATCGTTTTGTCTTCCGACAAAATTCCACATCAAATATCTCCAATACATATAGCCAAATTGATATTCAAACATGAAACTGAAATTATCGGCAGTAGTTGGTTTTTCAATGATTAAATAATCTTTATAATGACTTAGGAAGGAAACATATCCCTCATTATCAATTTGTTTTTGTGCATAGGCTTGTCTGAACTCTGCAACTGTTTTTTCAGTTTCGTTTCTTAGTTGTGCCGTTGCTTTGTTGTAATCCTCCTCGCTTAATTTGCTTGGATCTAAACCATATTTTACCAAATCTTCATCATAATCATGGTTTGGGTCTACTCTAAATGCAGGCGGATTAGTAAAATTGATGTAGTTCTCGATATGCTCTGTACTCCACATCCTTGGTAAAATAGTTTTTTGAGCGTCATCACTATTTTGTTCTGCTTTTATGTAGTTGTTTACAATTACATATTTGCCAGTTTTGTAATCTCTCTCGTAATTGGGCGCTTTGTCCAAATAAGGATTGTTAGGATCCAATCCTGCAAAAGCTTCTGTGTATTGAGGGCCGTAAAATAAGGGATTTACACCATATTGCTCTCTGTTGTAATAAGCAAGAACTTCGGCGGCATCGGATGGTTTGTTTTCGTTAATGACCGTGTTTGAATTGGCGCGAATTGGTAGCATTAACCATGTTGAGAACCCAATTAGTATAAAAAGCACGCATAAAATAAGAGTATTGTAATGTATTAATCCTTTTTTATGGGTGTAGTTTAATCCAAAATAAAAGAAAGCTATAAGAAGCAGGGTTACAAAAATTGTTCCTGAATTAAAAGGCAGTCCCATCGAATTAACCATGAAGACTTCGGTTTTACCAAAGAACGCCATCGTTAATGGTAGTAATAATTTGAATATAAAAAGTAAAATAGAAACAACTACAATATTGGCTATAATGAAGTTTTTAACCGTTACTACTTTATAGTTTTTAAAAAAATATAAAAATCCAATTGCAGGAATGGTCAATAGAGACATAAAGTGTACACCAAAAGACAATCCAACTACCAAAGAAATTAAAAGCAGCCATCTATTTCCTCTTGGAGTGTTCATCTCCTGCTCCCAGCGTAATCCCAACCACAATAGTAAAGAAATTAGTAAAGTGGCCATGGCGTATACTTCAGCTTCGACAGCATTGTACCAAAAACTATCCGAAAAGGTGTAAGCCAAAGCACCAACTAAAGAGCTTCCGAGGATGACAATCGAATTGTTTGTATTGATTTCTGAATATTGTCCAATTATTTTTTTTAGGATCATTGTTGATGACCAAAACATAAATAATATAGTAAATGCACTGGAAAATACGGAAGTCATATTTACCATTAAAGCGATATGTTCTTTATCGATGGCAAACATTGCGAAAAAAGCACCGATCATTTGGAATAATGGGGCTCCTGGTGGGTGGCCAACCTCAAGTTTGGCGGCTGTCGCGATATATTCTCCACAATCCCAAAAACTCATTGTGGGTTCAACAGTAAGTGTATAAGTTATTAATGCTATTGAAAAGGCAAACCAACCTGTAATTGTATTCCATTTGTTGAAATTGAATGATGTCATATACTAGTCTTCTGTTTTTTATATGTTTTAAAAAGTGTTACAAAGAAAATGTTTTTTTTTTTAAAGTTAAGTCGCATTATTATAATTTTATGGAAAATAATCCTTTTAGTAAACGCTTTGTCTTTCAGTATTTTAATCAGATTTTGATTTTTAAATTGAAATTTGTTTCATTTTTTTTGAAGAAAAAGGTAAAAAAAGTTTGCACAGCTTGGAATTTGTTTTAAATTTGCACTCGCTTAGCAGAAATGTTAGCAACAAAGCTGGTCTATGGTGTAATGGTAACACAACTGTTTTTGGTGCAGTCTTTCTAGGTTCGAGTCCTAGTAGACCAACGAAAGCCCTTCAAATTTGAAGGGCTTTTTTTATGGTATTAACTGAAATGTTAATATGTAAAAAAGAAAGCCTCTCAAATTTTGAGAGGCTTTCTTTTTATTGAGAATTATATTCTAAATGTCAATACGGGTTTTGTGGCGTGATTTACCAAATCTTCTGAGATGCTTCCAGCAAAGAAATGATTAAGGCCGGTTCTTCCATGAGTGCAAAATGCGATCAGGTCGGCATCTTTTTCATTGGAATAGTTGATAATTCCTTTCTCTATATTGTTTTCATTGTATATTTCAAATGAGTATTCAGGCATGTCAAAATCAGCTACAAAGTCGGTAACTATTTTACGTGCGGCCGAAGTGCTTTTGAAGCTATTTGGCGTGCAAATCATTACCAGATTTAATTTTGCTTCAAATAATTTAGTGAAATCAAGCATTTTTTGAAATGGTTTTTTGATTTCTTTTGAAAAATCGGAGGCAAAAATGATATTTTGGATTTTGAAATTATTTATTTTGTTTTTAATTACCAAAACAGGGGTTTCGGATTGTCTTACTACTTTTTCGGTATTCGATCCAATGATGATTTCATTGATTCCGGATGCTCCGTGTGAACCCATAACAATCAGGTCCATGTCATGTTGTTTAATGTAGTTGTTTATTCCATGATAAGCGCCGTCAAGTCGAACTACTTCTGTTACTTTGATTCCTTGTAGGTAAGGGCGGTTCTTAATGTTTTTTAATGTTTCCTCTGCTTTGCGTTTAAAAAGCATTACCTCTGGAATACTTGTTGCTCCAGTTAAGGCATCGTTCATTTGGCCAGGTAATTCAAGCATGTGGATTAAGATGATTTCACAATCGTTTTTTTTTGCAATTTCTGCGCCAACTTCTATTGCTTCATCAGCATATTTGGAAAAGTCAGTAGGGATTAAAATTTTTTTCATCTGTTTGGGGTTTGATTTATTCAGTAATGTTGGGCAAATTTAATATAATAAAGATATAAATTTTTTTAATAGTAATCAATTTTTTTGATTTATAAAAAAACACTATATTTGCACCGTTATTTATTAATATACTAGATAATGAGGCACGCATAGCGTGCCTCTTTTTATAAAGATATGACATTTAAAGAAAAAGTAAAGCAAGTATTAGAAGAGGCTCTTCTTGAAAAACCATCTGTTTTTTTAATTGACTTGACCATAACGGACAGTTTTAAAATTATTATTGGGATTGATGGGGATAATGGTGTGGTTTTGCAGGACTGTATCGATGTAAGTCGTGCTGTTGAAAGTAATTTAGATAGAGAAGAGCAAGATTATTCTTTGGAGGTGGCTTCAGTTGGAGTTGGTTCTCCTTTAAAATTGGTTAGACAGTACAAAAAAAATATCGGTAGAACATTAATTGTTAAGACGAATACCGAAAATATTGAAGCAGAATTAGTTGAAGCTAATGATCTTTTTATAATTTTGTCTTGGAAAGCTAGAGAACCCAAAAAAATTGGTAAAGGAAAAGAGACGGTTCAAAAAGAACAACAAATCCCTTACTCAGATATTAAAGAAGCAATTGTTACAGTAACATTTTAATTAAAGAATTCGCATGGAAAATTTAGCATTAATCGATTCATTTTCAGAGTTTAAAGATGATAAACTTATTGATCGTGTAACGCTTATGGCAATTTTGGAAGATGTATTTAGAAATGCATTGAAAAAAAAATACGGTTCAGATGATAATTTCGATATCATTATAAATCCTGATAAAGGAGATATGGAGATTTGGAGAAGAAGAGTAATCGTTGCTGACGAGGATTTGGATTTTGAAAATGAAGAAATTACATTAACTGAAGCTAGAAAAATTGAAGCTGATTTTGAAATTGGTGAAGAGGTTTCTGAAGAAGTTAAGCTGATAGATTTGGGTAGAAGAGCGATATTGGCTTTAAGACAAAATTTAATTTCGAAAATACACGAACACGATAATACTAATCTTTACAAACAATTTAAAGATATTATTGGCGATATTTATACTGCGGAAGTGCATCATGTACGTCCAAGAGTTGTAATTTTGGTGGATGATGACGGAAATGAAATCATTTTGCCAAAAGAAAAACAAATTCCTTCAGATTTCTTCCGTAAAGGGGATAATGTGAGAGGTATAATTGAAAGCGTTGAACTAAAAGGAAATAAACCTCAAATTATTATGTCAAGAACTTCAGATAAGTTCTTGGAGAAATTGTTTGAACAAGAAATTCCAGAGGTTTTTGACGGTTTGATTATGGTTAAAAATGTTGTGAGAATACCAGGTGAAAAAGCCAAAGTAGCGGTAGATTCTTATGATGACCGTATTGATCCTGTTGGAGCATGTGTAGGTATGAAAGGTTCACGTATTCATGGAATTGTTCGTGAATTAGGAAATGAAAATATTGATGTAATCAATTATACTAGCAATATTCAATTGTATATTACCAGAGCATTAAGTCCTGCTAAAGTTTCCTCAATTAAGATTAATGAAGAAACAAAAAGAGCTGAAGTGTTTTTGAAATTGGAGGAAGTTTCTAAAGCAATAGGTAGAGGTGGGCATAATATTCGTTTGGCTGGTTTGTTGACCGGTTATGAATTGGATGTAATACGTGAAGGTGATGTAGCTGGTGCAATTGCAGATGATGACGATGTTGAATTGACTGAGTTTTCAGATGAGATCGAGGATTGGGTAATTGAGGAATTTGCAAAAATTGGATTGGATACTGCCAAAAGTATTTTGAAACATGATGTAGATGATTTAGTTAGAAGAACCGACCTAGAAGAGGAAACGATTTTAGATGTAATGAGAATACTAAATGAGGAGTTTGATAGTTAATATACTATAGGCGCCTCATATAAAATAAATTTCTATTTTTATTATAAAATATTAAATAGAACAACGAATAAGGTAAAAATAAAAAGGTTTTATGTCTGAAGAGAGAATTATTAGAATAAACAAGGTTTTAAGGGAATTAAATATTTCGTTAGAAAGAGCTGTGGATTATCTAAAAGATAAGGGTATTGCTATTGAGTCAAACCCAAACACAAAAATTTCTGAGCAGGAATTTAATATCCTACAAAGTCAGTTTGCAGGCGACAAGGGGAATAAAGAAGCTTCGAAAGAAGTAAGTGAGGAGAAAAGGAAAGAAAAAGAAGCTTTGCGTATTGAGCGTGAGAAAGAAGTTGAAGACAAACGCAAATTAGAAGAAGATCGTTTGAAACAACAAGAAGTTATAAAAGCGAGAGCTGTTTTGTCAGGTCCGGTACAAGTTGGTAAAATTGATCTTAATCCTAAAAAGCCTGCGGTCGCTCCAAGCCCTGTTGTTGCTGAAAAAGTAATTGCTCCTAAAGATGTAGTTCCAGAAGAAAAACCTGTTCTAAAAGAAGAAGTTAAAAAGGAAACTGTTGAGAATGTTGTTAAAACAGAAGCTCCAGTAGAAAAAGTTAAAAAGGAAATTCCAGCCCCTGAGGTAAAAGATAAGCCTAAGTTTAAGGAGGTAAAAAATATAGAGAAATCAGAAGCGGTAACAGAGAAAAAATCTGAAGCAACTTCAGGTGAAACTCCGGTTGAAGAATCTATTACGACTCAATATCAAAAACTTTCTGGTGCAACTCTAACAGGTCAAGTTATTGATTTGTCTCAATTTAATAAGCCGAAGAAGAAAAAAGAAGATCCAAAAATTACGCCTAATAAGCCAGGAACTCCTGGAGTGGCTGGTGCTAATAATGCGAATAAAAATAAACGTAAAAGAATTGCTCCAAAGCCAGGTGCGCCTAGACCACCTGCTACTCCTGGAGTTCCTGGAGCACCAAATCCTAACAAAATCACTCCGAATACTGGAGGTGGAGGTTTTAATGCAAATAGAAGTGCAAGACCTGGATTTGTAAAAGGAAATCGACCTGCAATTGTTGCCAAAGTAGAGCCTACGGAGGAAGAAGTAAAAAACCAAATCCGTGAAACTTTGGAGAAACTTCAAGGTAAAGGTGGTAAATCAAAAGCAGCTAAATACAGAAGAGATAAAAGAGATACACACCGTCAGAAATCTGATGATGAGCAAAGAGCTTTAGACGAAGGAAGTAAAACGATCAAAGTTACTGAGTTTGTTACTGTAGGTGAAATTGCAATCATGATGGATGTGCCAATTACTAAAGTGATTGGAACGTGTATGTCACTTGGAATCATGGTTACCATGAACCAGCGTTTGGATGCTGAGACATTAACTATTGTTGCTGATGAATTTGGTTATGATGTTGAATTTATTACAGTAGATATTGAAGAAGCAATTCAGGTTGTTGAAGACAAAGAAGAAGATTTAGTATTCAGAGCTCCTATTGTAACTGTAATGGGTCACGTCGATCACGGTAAAACGTCTTTGCTGGATTATATCCGTAAAGAAAATGTTATCGCTGGGGAATCTGGAGGAATTACACAGCACATTGGTGCATATGGAGTAACTTTAGATAATGGTCAAAAAATTGCATTTTTAGATACACCTGGTCACGAAGCCTTTACTGCGATGCGTGCTCGTGGTGCTCAAGTTACAGATATTGCAATTATTGTGATTGCTGCTGATGATGATATCATGCCGCAAACCAAAGAGGCTATTTCTCATGCTCAAGCAGCAGGGGTTCCTATTATTTTTGCAATTAATAAAATTGATAAACCAAATGCTAATCCTGAAAAAGTAAAAGAAAGATTAGCAGGTATGAACCTTTTGGTAGAAGATTGGGGTGGGAAAATTCAATCTCATGATATCTCTGCAAAAGTAGGTACTGGTGTAAAAGAATTATTAGAAAAAGTATTGTTAGAAGCTGAAATTTTAGATTTGAAATCGAATCCAAATAAAGCGGCTCAAGGTACAGTGGTTGAAGCTTTCTTAGATAAAGGGAAAGGATATGTATCTACTATATTAGTACAACATGGTACTCTTAAAATTGGAGACTATATGTTGGCTGGAAAACACCATGGTAAAATTAAAGCCATGCACGATGAAAGAGGTAATATTGTTACTGTTGCAGGTCCTTCGACTCCAGTTTCTGTTTTAGGTCTTGATGGTGCAGCTACTGCGGGTGATAAATTCAATATTTTTGAAGACGAAAAAGAAGCGAAACAAATTGCTGCTAAACGTTCTCAATTAATGCGTGAACAATCTGTACGTACACAAAGACATATCACATTGGATGAAATTGGGCGTAGAATTGCATTGGGTCAATTTAAAGAATTGAACATTATCCTTAAAGGAGACGTAGATGGTTCTGTTGAAGCATTGTCTGATTCGTTCTCTAAATTATCTACTGAAGAAATACAGATTAATATTATACATAAAGGAGTTGGTGCTATTACTGAAACTGACGTTATGTTGGCTTCTGCTTCTGATGCAATCATTATCGGATTTAACGTTCGTCCTGCTGGAAATGCTAGACAATTGGCTGATAAAGAAGAAATCGATATCCGTTATTACTCTATTATCTATGCTGCTATCGATGACTTGAAAGATGCAATGGAAGGAATGTTAGCTCCTGAAATGAAAGAAGAAGTACTTGGTACTGCTGAGATCAGAGAAATATTCAAAATTTCTAAAGTTGGTTCTATCGCAGGATGTATGGTTATGGATGGTAAAATTGCCAAAAATGCCAAAATCAGAATCATTAGAGATGGAGTTGTTGTATTCACGGGTGAACTACTTGCATTGAAACGTTTCAAAGATGATGTGAAAGAAGTTGCTAAAGGATATGATTGTGGTATTCAAATAAAAGGATACAATGATATCGAAGAAAGAGATGTTATTGAAGCTTACCACGAAGTTGCAATTAAAAAGAAATTGAAATAAGATTTCTTAGATCTATAATTAAAAATCCCAATTCGTTGGGATTTTTTTGTTTATATATTGTTGTTTTTAATGTTTGATGATTTTTTAAATTGGATATGAATTGAACTGTTAATTTTTAGCAGCAGAAATTTTTGGCTTATTTGTTAATATCGCCCCGCTTTTCGCTAATTTTTTGTCTAATACTGGTGCAAAAAATTTTCACTGCAATCGGGGCTAAGTGCTGGCATTTTGTATTTTTACCGTCATTCTAAAATTGAAAACAGTGTTATTCCGAATCAGGTTGGTAGATTAAAAAATAATATAATATGGAAAGAATTGGTATTCTGGGTGCAATGCCAGAAGAAATAAATGGTATCGTTTTGTTGTTAAAAGACAAAAAAGAAGTTGGAAAGGGAATGCGCACCTATTATTTAGGGACAATAAATGATATTGAAGTAGTAGTTGTGTTTTCTAGATGGGGAAAAGTGGCTTCAGCTACGACTGTTACCCATTTAATTGTTGAATTTGGGATAACAGAATTGTTTTTCATAGGAGTTGCAGGTGCTATTCATTCAGATTTAAATATTGGTGATATTGTTGTGGCTAGTAGTTTAATTCAACATGATTTAGATGCGCGTCCAATAATCCAGAGATTTGAAATTCCTTTACTGGGAAAAACTGCACTGTACTCTCCAAAAGAGATGTTGGCTAAGACAGTAAAGAATATGGATGAATTAGTAAATGATAAGAGTTTAATTCACTTACTTTCTCCAAAACAAAGGGAAAAGTTTTCTTTGTGGAATCCCAAAATGGTTGTTGGTCAAATTGCCAGTGGAGACCGTTTCATTGCAAGTCATAAAGATAAAGAAAACCTTTTGGCAATACTACCTGAAGTTTTGTGTGCTGAGATGGAAGGAGCTGCAGTGGCACAAGTATGTTTTGAATACAATGTTCCTTATGTCATAATTCGAATTATCTCAGATGAGGCTAATGATAATTCTGTTGTAGATTTTATAGAATTCGTATCTCAGGTAGCTTCAAGGTTTGGAGTTGAGATAATTAAAAAACTGTTAAAAAAATAGCCCTTAAAAGGGCTATTTTTGTTCGAAATATTATTTACTTGGTTTTATTAAAAACACATTTTTATATTTCTTTTGGATCTCAACAAGATTTCGTTCAGCTTCCATTCTGGTTCTGAAATTGCCAACCCAAACTTTATAATTCGGTGTATTGAAAATAATGGTACCATCTAAATTCGTGAATTCTTGGCGAAACTCATTTAAAGTTTTTTTAGCGCTTTCACTAGCTCCACTGAAAATTTGGATTTTGTAGCGATCGGAATAAGATAAATTGCTATTGGATTTTCTTTTTTCATTTAATAATTGCTCAAATTTAGGGTCTTGATTTAAACTTAAATTGGAGTTCTGGGCAGTTATTCTGTTTGTTGTTATTAGAAATAAAGTAAATAGCAACAATGCTTTAAGGTTTCTTAAAAATCTCATAATCTGATTATTTATTCTGCAAAAATAGTTTTTTAACAGGGAATCGTAATAGTTTCGCTATTTAGATTTAATATAAATTATAATTAAGATTATTTTAAGGTTTTGAGAATAGTTCTTAAGTCGTATTTTTGTGCAAGTTTTTAAATAAGGTTCGTTTTGTTTTCTAGTTTTAGATAAACAAGCGAACAATTTTTTAGTAGATAATCAATATATTAATATGAAAAAGGTGGGTAACCATAATTCGAATTCAAGGAAATTATTTTTAAGCTTAGCATTAATGTTGAGTATTTCCGTAGCTTCATTTGCGCAAGATGCAGCTCCTGTTGCGGCCGAAGCAACTGCAGCAGCTCCAGCGGCGAGTTCTGGAGGTGATGCGGCAAAAGGTAAAGAGCTTTTTAATACCAATTGTGCTGCATGTCACAAGTTAGATGCAAAATCTACGGGTCCGGCTCTTAGAGATGTTATTTCAAGACATGAAATTTCTTGGATTTATAAATGGGTCCACAATAGTTCAGATTTAATTAAATCTGGTGATGCTGCTGCCGTAAAAGTTTTTGAGGCTAACAACAAAATTCCGATGACTGCATTCCCTCAGTTGTCTGAAGGGGATATTGATAATATTATTGCTTATACTTCTGAGCCAAAAGCTACTGCTCCTGCTGCTGCCGGTGCTTCTGCTTCTGCTGCCGTTCCTGGTACGGTTCAAGAAGAAGGAATCTCTAATAATGTTATATTAGGTGCTTTGTCATTAGTAATGGCAATTCTTATTGTGATGTTGGTTTTGGTTAACAAAGTATTAAGAAAGGTGGCTGCTGCAAATGGAATTGAAGTGGTTGCAAAAGAACCTACATTACCGATCTGGAAAGCTTTTGTTAGAAATCAGTTTTTGGTTTTGGTTTCTGCTATATTTTTATTGCTTTCGGGTGCTTATTTAGTATACGGATTTTTAATGCAAGTTGGTGTAGATCAAAATTACGAACCAATTCAGCCGATACACTACTCTCACAGAATACATGCCGGCGATAATGAAATCAACTGTAAATATTGTCACTCTGCTTCTCGTGTGAGCAAAACTGCAGGTATTCCTTCTTTGAATGTTTGTATGAACTGTCATAAAAGTATTAGTGAAGTTGCTGAAACTACTGCAACTCCAGAATACAGTAAAGCTTTTTATGATGAGCAAATCCAAAAATTATATAAAGCTGTGGGTTGGGATGCTACTTCTCAATCATATACAGGTAAAACTGAGCCAGTGAAATGGGTTCGTATTCATAATTTACCTGACTTTGTTTATTTTAATCACTCACAACACGTTACTGTAGCTGGTATTGAATGTCAAACTTGTCACGGTCCTGTTCAGGAATTCGAAGTCATGAAACAGTTCTCTCCTTTGACAATGGGATGGTGTGTTAATTGCCATAGAAAAACTGATGTTAAAATGGAAGGTAATGAGTATTACACAAAAATACACGAAGAGCTTTCTAAAAAATATGGTGTAGATAAATTAACCGCTGCTCAAATGGGTGGGTTAGAATGTGGTAAATGTCACTACTAAAAAGAGTTTAAAAGTTTTAAGTTTCAAGTTGTCTTTTATATAGCTTGAAACTTAAGACAAAGAAAACTTGAAACTAAAAAAAATTATTAAGATTAATATTTATATATAATATGTCATCAAACAAAAAATACTGGAAAAGTGTTGAAGAACTAGACGGAAATAGTTCTATTGTTGAGGCGCTTAGAAATAACGAATTTGTTGAAGAGATTCCTACAGATGAATTTTTAGGGAATGAAGCAGCTTTGTCTTCTTCTTCAACTACACGTCGTGACTTTTTAAAGTACGTTGGTTTTAGTACAGCGGCAGCTTCTTTAGCTGCTTGCGAAGGTCCTGTGCATTTGTCAATTCCTTATGTGCTGCAACCAGAACAAATTATTCCTGGAGTAGCAGATTATTATGCAACTTCAGTTTTTGATGGATTTGATTTCGCAAACCTTTTGGTAAAAACTCGTGAAGGTCGTCCAATTAAAATAGATAATAACACTATTGCTGGAGCTAAGTTTGCGGCTAATGCTAGAATTCATGGTTCTATATTGTCATTGTATGATAATATGCGTTTGAAAGAGCCTAAGCTAGATGCTAAAAATGCTTCTTGGTCTGCAGTTGATTCAAAAATAAAATCTAGTATTGTTGATGCTAAAGCAAAAGGTGGGCAAGTAGTATTTTTGACAAATACATTGGCAAGTCCTTCTACTGAAAAACTAATTGCTGATTTCATTGCAAAGAATCCTAATGCAAAACATGTAATATACGATGCTGTTTCTTCTTCAGAAGCTTTAGATGCTTTTGAAACTGTTTATGGAGAAAGAGCTTTAGTGGATTATGATTTTTCTAAAGCTTCGGTTATTGTTTCTGTTGGAGCTGATTTCCTTGGAGATTGGCAAGGTGGAGGATATGACTCTGGATATGCAAAAGGAAGAATCCCATCTGGTGCTGTTGGAAAGAAAACAATATCAAAACACGTACAATTAGAGTCTAATATGACTTTATCTGGTGCTGCTGCTGATAAGCGTGTTGCTATGTCAACCGCTAATCAAAAGCAAGCATTAGTTCAAATATACAATGTTGTTACCGGTGCAAATGTTAGTACTTCATTGGATGCTACTTTCAAAGCGGATGTAATTAAAGCAGCTCAACAATTGAAAGCTGCTGGGTCTAAAGGAGTTTTGGTGTCTGGTATTCAAGATAAAAATGCTCAATTATTAGTTCTTGCTATTAATCAAGTTTTGGCAAGTGAAGCTTTTGCTACTTCTGGAACTAGACAAATCCGTAAAGGATCTAATGAGAAAGTTGCTCAATTAATAAAAGATATGAATGCTGGAAGTGTTCATACTTTGATTATGAGTGGTGTTAATCCAGTTTACACTTTGGCTGACAGCAAGTCATTTGTTGAAGGATTGAAAAAAGTAAAAACTTCGGTTTCATTATCATTAAAAGAAGATGAAACTGCTTCATTGTCTACAATTGCTGCTCCAGTTCCTCATTATTTGGAAGCTTGGGGAGATTTAGCTTTGACAAAAGGAACATATAGTATTACTCAACCTACTATTCGTCCATTATTTAATACAAAGCAATTTCAAGATATTTTATTGTCTATAAACGGAATTCCTGGAACTTATTATGATTATCTGAAAGCGTTTTCGTCTTCAGTAATTGCTGGTTCTTCTTGGAATAAAGTTTTGCATGATGGGGTTTATGTAGGTGTTATACCAACATCAGCTGCTGGTACTGCTGATTACAACGGTGCTGCAAATACATTGGCTCAAGCAAAATCTACTGGTCTTGAATTAGTATTGTATACTAAAACAGGAATGGGAGATGGTCAGCAAGCTAACAACCCATGGTTGCAAGAGTTTCCGGATCCATTAACAAGAGTATCTTGGGATAATTATGTTACTGTTTCGAATGCTGATGCTAAGAAATGGGGATTAACAAATGAAATCGTTGCTAACGGTGGATTAAATGGTAGCTATGTTACTTTGACTGCTAATGGTGTTAAACTTGAAAATGTTCCTGTAATTGTTCAACCAGGTCAAGCTGTTGGAACTGTGGGGATGGCTTTAGGATATGGTCGTAAAGCAGCTTTAAAAGAAGAAATGCAAGTAGGTATTAATGCTTACGCTTTATATAGTGGATTTAATAATGTACAATCTGTTTCAATAGTGAAAGCAGACGGTGAACACGAATTTGCTTGTGTTCAAGGTCAAAAAACATTAATGGGAAGAGGAGACATCATTAAAGAAACTACTCTTGAAATTTTCAATACTAAAGATGCTGAAATTTGGAATGAAAAACCAATGGTTTCTTTAGACCACAAAGAAGTTGAAGCTACTTCAGTAGATTTATGGGGTTCATTTGATCGTTCTACTGGACATCACTTTAATCTTTCTATAGATTTGAATGCTTGTACTGGATGTGGGGCTTGTGTAATTGCATGTCATGCTGAAAATAACGTTCCTGTAGTTGGTAAATCTGAAGTAAGAAGAAGTAGAGATATGCACTGGTTGCGTATTGATAGATACTATTCTTCTGAAAGCACATTTGAAGGGGATAACGAAAGAAAAGAAAATATAGCTGGATTGTCTAGTTCATTATCTACTTTCAATGAAATGGAAAAAGCTGGAGATAATCCACAAGTTTCTTTCCAACCTGTAATGTGTCAACATTGTAATCATGCTCCTTGTGAGACTGTTTGTCCTGTTGCTGCAACTTCACACGGTCGTCAAGGCCAAAATCAAATGGCTTATAACAGATGTGTTGGTACTCGTTACTGTGCTAACAACTGTCCTTATAAAGTACGTCGTTTCAACTGGTTCTTATACAACAAAAACAGTGAATTTGATTATCATATGAATGATGATTTGGGACGTATGGTTTTAAATCCAGATGTTAATGTTCGTTCTCGTGGAGTAATGGAAAAATGTTCAATGTGTATTCAAATGACACAAGCGACAATTTTGAAAGCTAAAAACGAAGGAAGAACAATAAAAGATGGAGAATTCCAAACTGCTTGTTCAAATGCTTGTTCTACTGGAGCGATGATATTTGGAGATGTAAATGATAAAGAAGCGACTGTTACTAAATTAGCAGAAGACGAAAGAAGTTATCATTTATTGGAGCATGTTGGTACAAAACCAAATGTTGTATACCACGTTAAAGTTAGAAATACCTAGTACAAAAATTATTAATTAAGAATCAAATAAAGGATTATGTCGTCTCACTACGAAGCAGCCATTAGAAAACCCTTAGTTATAGGTGATAAATCTTATCACGATATAACTGTTGATGTAGCCGCACCTATCGAAGGTAAAGCAAATAAACAATGGTGGATTGTATTTACAATTGCATTAACAGCTTTCCTTTGGGGATTAGGCTGTATTATATACACAGTGTCCACAGGTATTGGTACTTGGGGATTAAACAAAACAGTTGGTTGGGCTTGGGATATTACTAACTTCGTTTGGTGGGTTGGTATTGGTCACGCAGGAACTCTTATTTCTGCAGTACTTTTATTATTCCGTCAACGATGGAGAATGGCGATTAACCGTTCTGCAGAGGCGATGACAATTTTCTCTGTAATCCAAGCGGGTTTATTTCCAATTATACACATGGGACGTCCTTGGTTGGCGTATTGGGTATTACCAATTCCAAATCAGTTTGGATCTCTTTGGGTGAATTTTAACTCTCCATTACTTTGGGACGTATTCGCGATTTCAACTTATCTTTCAGTATCATTGGTTTTCTGGTGGACAGGATTGTTGCCTGACTTTGCAATGTTGCGCGATAGAGCTATTACGCCTTTCAACAAAAGAGTCTATTCTATCCTAAGTTTTGGATGGAGTGGTAGAGCTAAAGATTGGCAACGTTTTGAAGAAGTTTCATTAGTTCTTGCAGGTTTAGCTACCCCTCTTGTACTTTCTGTGCATACTATTGTATCGATGGACTTTGCTACTTCTGTAATTCCTGGATGGCATACTACAATTTTTCCTCCATATTTCGTTGCTGGAGCGGTTTTCTCTGGATTTGCAATGGTAAACACTTTGCTTATCATTATGAGAAAAGTTTCTAATCTTGAAGCTTACATTACTATTCAACATATCGAATTGATGAACATTGTAATCATGATTACAGGTTCTATTGTTGGGGTTGCTTACATTACCGAGTTGTTTATTGCTTGGTATTCTGGAGTAGAGTATGAGCAATATGCTTTCTTGAACAGAGCAACTGGACCATATGCTTGGGCATATTGGGCTATGATGACTTGTAACGTGTTCTCTCCACAATTTATGTGGTTCAAAAAATTAAGAACTAGTATTATGTTTTCTTTCATTATTTCAATTGTGGTAAACATTGGAATGTGGTTTGAAAGATTTGTAATTATCGTAACTTCATTACATAGGGATTATTTACCATCCTCATGGACTATGTTCTCTCCAACATTTGTTGATATTGGAATTTTTATCGGAACAATAGGTTTCTTCTTTGTGTTATTCTTATTGTATGCAAGAACATTTCCTGTTATTGCTCAAGCCGAGGTTAAAACAATATTGAAAGCTACAGGAGAACATTATATTAAAGAAAGAGAAGCTAATAAACATTCACATCATGAGTAATAAAGTTATATACGCCATTTATAATGACGATGATATTTTGATGGATGCCGTAAAAAAGACACGTGCAGCTCATCACCATATTGAAGAAGTATTTACGCCTTTCCCAGTTCACGGATTGGACAAAGCAATGGGACTTGCACCTACACGTTTAGCGATATGTGCTTTTATCTATGGTTTGTGCGGTTTGTCTTTTGGTACTTGGATGATGAATTATATTATGATTCAAGACTGGCCTCAAGATATTGGAGGTAAACCAAGTTTCAGTTATATTGATAATATGCCAGCTTTTGTGCCTATTATGTTTGAAGAAACGGTATTTTTTGCAGCTCACTTAATGGTAATTACTTTTTACATGAGAAGTAGATTATGGCCGTTTAAAGAAGCTGAAAATCCTGATGTAAGAACTACTGATGATCACTTTTTGATGGAAGTAGCGGTTAACAATAATGAAGAAGAACTTGTTTCTTTCTTTGAAGGTACAGGTGCGGTAGAAGTTAAAGTAATTGAAAAGCATTAATTGTAGATATGAAAAGTTTATATAAAATAACACTTGTATTGGGTTTAATGATAACGGTATCGTCATGTTTTCATAATGATAAACCGAATTATCAATATTTTCCAAATATGTATGAATCGGTGAGTGGTGAAACTTATTCTCCAGCTCCAGTTGATGTATTTAAAAACGGTAAAGAAGGTCAGCTTCCAGCTGTTGGTTCAATAAATAGAGGGTTTGAGCCATTCGAATATGAAAATACTCCAGAAGGATATGCTTTAGCTAAAGCTAATTTGAAATCTCCTTTAGATTCATTAGATAGAAATTCTGATAAAGGAAAAGAGCTTTTTGAGATTTATTGTATTAGCTGTCACGGTGCTGCTGGTGATGGTAAAGGAAAATTAGTAGAAAGAGAAAAATTTCTTGGTGTTCCAAATTACAAAGACAGGGAAATTACTGAAGGAAGTATTTTTTATGTTGAAACTTATGGTTTAAATGCTATGGGTTCACATGCTAATCAAATGAGTGCACACGAACGTTGGTTAGTTGCTGACTATGTTCTTAAACTAAAAGCACAATAATAATTGTTGAACAAACTGATCGTAATAGATATGTATACATTTTCAAGTAAATTAAAAACTTTTTCTTTCGTCTTAATGGCTGTTGGTCTTTTAGGAATTGGATATGGTTTTTTAACTGCACCTAAAGATATTCAAGATGTTGAAAAAATACTTGCTGCTGATGCTCATGGTAGTCATCATGAGGCAAGTGGTGAATCTGAAGGGGCTCACGCAGTTTCTGCTGAAGCAAAAGTGAAAGCTGAAGCAGAACATGCAGAACATTTAACTCATGTTTTGCATCAATTAGAAAATAAACCATGGTCTGCTTTATATGTAGCCTGTATTTTCTTTATGTTACTTTCTTTGGGAACATTGGTTTTTTATGGTATTCAGCAAGTGGCACAAGCAGGTTGGTCTCCAGTTCTTTTTAGAGTAATGCAGGGAATTACGGCCTACTTACCTGTAGGGTCTGTTATTTTCTTTATATTTTTAATTTTGTGTGGCTTACACTTTAATCATTTGTTTATTTGGTTAGATCCAGAAGTAGTTGCTCATGATAAAATTATTGCTAATAAATCTGGTTATTTAAATTTTCCATTTTGGATTGTTAGAGCTGCAGTATTTTTGGCTGGTTGGAATGCTTATCGTTATTTCTCTAGAAAAAATTGTTTGGCTCAAGATGAGTCGGATGATAACAGTTTCTACAAAAAGAATTTCAACATATCGGCTATGTTCTTGGTATTCTTTATTGTTTCAGAATCGATTATGTCTTGGGACTGGATTATGTCTTTAGATCCTCACTGGTCTAGCACACTTTTTGGATGGTATGTATTTGCTAGTTTCTTCGTAAGTGGTATTACGATGATTGCTATGGTTACTATTTATCTAAAATCTAGAGGTTATTTAGAGAATGTAAATACAAGTCATATCCATGATTTAGCTAAATTTATGTTTGGTATCAGTGTATTTTGGACATACCTATGGTTTTCTCAATTTATGTTGATTTGGTATGCTAACATTCCTGAAGAGATTACTTATTTTGTAATGAGAATTCAAGTATATAATTTGCCTTTCTTTGGCGCTGTTGTTATGAATTTCTTGTTCCCGGTTTTAATTTTGATTAATACTGATTTCAAGAGAATCACTTGGATCTTAGTTATGGCTGGTATTGTAATTTTGTTAGGTCATTATATTGACTTCTTTAATATGATTATGCCTGGTACCGTTGGTGGTAGTTGGTTTATTGGTGTTTCAGAAATTGCATCAGTTTTATTCTTTCTTGGATTATTTATTTTTGTTGTCTTCTCAGCATTAACTAAAGCTCCTTTGTTACCAAAAAGAAATCCATATATAGAAGAGAGTAAACATTTTCATTATTAATATTTAAAGAGATAAACAGATGACAAGTTTGTTGGTAATTATAGTTTTAGTTTTATTGGCTGTTGCTGTTTGGCAATTGACGAAAATATTCGATTTAACACAAGTTGCTTCGACTTCGGACAATTCGCAAATTGCAACCGACGATGACAATAATGTGCAAGGATATTTGATGTTTGGTTTTTTAGCCTTCATCTATATTTTTACGATATATGGAGTTTACACATGGGGACCATTAGTCCTGCACACTCCAGCATCTGAACATGGTGCTTTGATTGATAACTTGATGAATATCACATGGGTGTTGATTTTTACTGTTCAGGCAATTACTCAAGTTCTATTACATTACTTTGCTTTTAAATACAGAGGTAATAAGGATAAAAGAGCCTTGTATTTTGCAGATAATAATAAATTAGAAGCTATTTGGAGTGTAATTCCTGCTGTAGTATTAGCTGGTTTGATTCTTTATGGTCTTTATGCATGGACAAATATCATGTTTATTGATGAGGATGAAGATACAGTAGTTGTTGAGTTATACGCTCAACAATTTAAATGGACTGCAAGATACGCTGGAGCTGATAATGTTTTAGGGAAAGCAAATGTTAGATTGATTGAAGGAGTTAACACTCTTGGGGTTGATTTATCAGATCCATATGCTCAAGATGATATCGTGGTTTCAGAATTACATATACCTAAAGGAAAAAAGATTCACTTCAAGATGAGATCTCAAGATGTATTGCACTCAGCATACTTCCCTTATTTTAGAGCTCAAATGAACTGTGTGCCAGGTATGGTTACAGAGTTTGCTTTTACTCCAATTTATACAACAGCTGAATATCAAGCTTTACCATTCATGATTGAAAAAGTAGCTAATATCAATGCTATTAGAGCTAAAAAAAGCTTAGAATTGGTAGCGAAAGGTGAAACTGGATTAGATCCTTACACTTTTGATTATTTGTTATTATGTAACAAGATTTGTGGGGCTTCTCACTATAATATGCAAATGAAAGTTGTAGTGGATACTCCAGAGGATTATAAAAAATGGTTGAGTGAAAAAACTACTTTGGTTAGCGAAGTAAAAGCTTCTAAAGCTGAACCTGCTGCTCCAGATGCAGCTCCAGGTAAAGATTCAACTCTTACAAAAGATACAGCAGCTGTTGCTAAAATAGCTATGAAATAATTATTAAGAAAATTTAAAGTATAAATATATGTCAGCAGAAGGTCACGATCACGGACACGATCACGAACACGAACATCACCATAAGGACACATTCATTACTAAATATATTTTTAGTATTGATCACAAAATGATTGCCAAACAATATCTGCTTACAGGTATTATAATGGGAGTTATAGGTGTTGGTATGTCTATGCTTTTTAGAATGCAATTGGCTTGGCCAGAAGAATCTTTTAAGATTTTCAATATATTACTTGGAGACAAATGGGCTCCAAACGGAGTAATGGCAAACGATATTTACCTTTCATTAGTTACTATACATGGAACTATAATGGTATTCTTTGTTCTTACTGCAGGATTAAGTGGTACGTTTAGTAACTTATTGATACCACTTCAAATTGGTGCAAGGGATATGGCGTCAGGATTCATGAATATGATTTCCTATTGGTTGTTCTTTTTGTCTAGTGTATTAATGGTTTGTTCATTATTTGTGGAATCAGGACCTGCTAATGCTGGTTGGACAATTTATCCACCTTTAAGTGCACTTCCTCAGGCTATATCTGGTTCTGGTGCAGGTATGACTTTATGGTTAGTTTCTATGGCTATTTTCATCGCATCATCTTTAATGGGATCTTTGAACTATGTTGTAACTGTAATTAACTTAAGAACAAAAGGAATGTCTATGACAAGATTGCCTCTTACTATTTGGGCTTTCTTCGTTACTGCAATTATCGGTATTGTTTCTTTCCCTGTTTTATTGTCTGCAGCATTGTTGTTGATTTTTGACAGAAGTTTTGGTACTTCTTTCTTCCTATCTGATATTTATATTGCTGGCGAAGTTTTGCATTACCAAGGTGGTTCTCCAGTTCTTTTTGAACACTTATTCTGGTTTTTGGGTCACCCTGAAGTTTATATTGTAATCTTACCTGCATTGGGGATTACTTCTGAAATTATTGCCACAAATTCTCGTAAACCAATCTTTGGTTATAGAGCGATGATTATGTCAATTATTGCAATTGCGTTTTTATCTACAATTGTTTGGGGACACCATATGTTTATTTCTGGAATGAATCCTTTCTTGGGATCTGTATTTACATTTACAACCTTGTTGATTGCGATTCCATCTGCGGTAAAAGCATTTAATTATATTACTACACTTTGGAAAGGTAATCTTCAAATGAATCCTGCCATGTTGTTTTCGATTGGTCTTGTTTCGACTTTCATTACTGGAGGTTTAACTGGAATCATTCTTGGGGACAGTACATTAGATATAAATGTTCATGATACTTATTTCGTAGTAGCTCACTTCCACTTAGTAATGGGTATATCTGCTCTTTATGGAATGTTTGCTGGAATCTACCACTGGTATCCAAAAATGTTCGGTAGAATGTTGAACAAGAATTTAGGATATGTTCACTTTTGGGTAACTGCAATCTGTGCTTATGGAGTATTTTTCCCAATGCACTTTATTGGATTAGCTGGTTTACCAAGACGTTACTATACTAATACAAACTTTCCGTTATTTGACGATTTACAAAACGTAAACGTCTTGATTACAACATTTGCCTTGATTGGTGGAGCTTTCCAATTAGTATTTTTATACAACTTCTTTAGCAGTATTTTCTATGGTAAGAAAGCAGTTCAAAATCCATGGAAATCAAATACATTGGAATGGACGACTCCTGTAGAACACATACACGGTAACTGGCCAGGAGAAATCCCTCACGTACACCGTTGGCCTTATGATTACAGTAATCCTGCTCATGAAGAGGATTTTGTACCTCAAACGGTTCCAATGAAAGAAGGAGAAGTAGTTTTACATCACTAAAATTTCAAAATTATATAAATGCCTTTCATTATTGAAAGGCATTTTTTATATAAAATGATTACTTTTTTTACCTTTACCTCATGAATGAAAACTTAGATCCAACAAATAATAATTTTAGTTCCGAAGAACTGGATATTGAAAAGAGATTGAGACCATTATCGTTTGATGATTTTGCGGGTCAGGATCAAGTATTGGAAAATCTTAAGGTTTTTGTTGCTGCTGCCAATCAAAGGAAAGAGGCTCTTGATCACACTCTTTTTCACGGGCCTCCTGGTTTGGGTAAAACGACTCTGGCCAATATTTTGGCAAATGAATTAGAAGTAGGTATCAAAATTACTTCCGGACCTGTTTTGGATAAACCGGGTGATTTAGCTGGATTGCTTACAAATCTTGAAGAGAGGGATGTTCTGTTTATTGACGAGATACACCGTTTAAGTCCTATAGTCGAAGAGTACTTATATTCGGCTATGGAAGATTTTAAGATCGATATCATGATTGAATCTGGACCTAATGCGAGAACGGTTCAAATCAATTTAAATCCTTTTACGCTAATCGGAGCAACTACCCGTTCTGGTCTTTTGACTGCTCCTATGCGTGCTCGTTTTGGTATTTCGTCAAGATTGCAATATTATACTACGGAACTTTTGACTACAATTGTGGAGCGAAGTGCCATGATTTTCAAAATGCCGATTACTATGGAAGCCGCAATAGAAATTGCCGGTAGGAGTAGAGGGACACCTCGTATTGCGAATGCATTATTGCGTCGTGTTCGTGATTTTGCTCAAATAAAAGGTAACGGAACCATTGATATTGAAATAGCGCGATATGCCTTAAAAGCATTGAATGTAGATGCCCATGGTCTGGACGAAATGGATAACAAAATTTTGAATACCATAATTGATAAATTCAAAGGAGGGCCCGTTGGTTTGTCCACATTGGCAACCGCCGTATCCGAAAGTAGTGAAACTATCGAGGAAGTTTATGAACCTTTCTTGATTCAGGAGGGTTTTATTATGCGTACGCCTAGAGGGCGTGAAGTAACGGAAAAAGCTTATAAGCATTTAGGAAAAATCAAAGCCAATATTCAAGGTGGATTATTCTAATGGTTAGGAGCTATTCCTGCTATCCGTTGCAATCTTTTCTATTTTTAAAGAAAAAATAGAAAAGGATTTTCACTGCTATCAGGGCTAGGGCTTTAATAGTGATCAAGATCTTTTATTAAAAATTAGAAGCCATAAACAATAAGTCAAAATACACGCAATTTATAAAATCCGAGGCCAAGCGTCTTGGATTTTTGTCTTGTGGCATCTCAAAAGCTGGTTTTCTAGAACAGGAAGCTCCTCGTTTGGAAAATTGGCTGAATCAAAATTACAATGGGCAAATGTCCTATATGGAGAATAATTTTGACAAACGCTTGGATCCAACATTATTGGTCGATGGTGCCAAGAGTGTAGTTTCTCTTTTACTAAACTATTATCCTTCGGAATTTCAAAATTCAGATTCCTATAAAATATCCAAATATGCTTATGGACAGGATTACCATTTTGTCATAAAGGATAAACTAAAAGAGTTGCTTTTTTCGATAGAGTCTTATATTGGTGCTGTTTCCGGACGTGCTTTTGTAGATTCTGCTCCTGTTTTGGATAAAGCTTGGGCTGCCAAAAGCGGTTTAGGGTGGATAGGTAAAAACAGTAATCTGCTGACTCAAAAAGTAGGTTCTTTTTATTTCATCGCCGAGCTTATTATTGATTTGGATCTAGAATATGATTATGCCGTTACAGATCATTGTGGAACCTGTACGGCCTGTATTGATGCTTGTCCAACAGAGGCAATTGTGGCGCCTTATGTTGTGGATGGCAGTAAATGTATTTCTTACTTCACTATTGAACTTAAAGAGAATATTCCTTCGGATATGAAGGGTAAATTTGATGATTGGGCTTTTGGCTGTGATACTTGTCAAGATGTTTGTCCTTGGAATCGTTTTTCAAAATCTCATAATGAACCTTTGTTCAGTCCCAATCCCGAATTACTTTCGATGTCCAAAAAAGATTGGATCGAAATAACCGAAGAAACTTTTAAAATCGTATTTAAGGATTCTCCTCTTAAACGATCAAAATTTCAAGGAGTAAAACGAAATATTCTTTTCTTAGAATAATATTTCCTTTTTTTGTGATCGTCTCTATATTATTTTTTTTAGCAGATTATAAAAACGTAAAATTCTGACATTAAATAACTGTATTTTAACGTTTTAATGCGCTTTATGTCGACAAAAGTGTGAATTGACGACAAAATATGTAGTTAAACGGAAATTGTTAATAAGTTATTCATAATTATTTAGTTTTGACAGACCCAATCTATTGAAACTTAACGACTAATTATGACAAACTTTACTTGGAAAAGGCTTAACCTTATTAAGCCATTGTTAATTGTTGCTTTATTTTTGTTCAGTAGTCATACTGTTTTTTCTCAATTTTATACGACACACTATGTAGCTCCAGCACCATGGCAATACTTTAGTAAGGCTAATGAAATTATCATAGCTACAAATTCTACTACTACAGTAAATATAGCTTTGAAAAAAAGTGATGGCACTTTAATAACGAATTTGACGGCAATTAAGGGGACACCAGCAGTTTATAGATTTTCAGGACTTCCGAGTGCTTTAGGTGTTCATCCTTTCAATACAATTGTAAATGCTGCTGGATTAATAATTACTGGTGATGGACCAACTTCAGTTAATTTAAGAAATGTAGCCTCTGATAATTTAGGGTCTGACGGAAGTGATACCAATATAAAAGGAAATGCATCTTTAACGAGTTTTGGAGACGCAGGAATTGGGGTTCGTTATAGGATAGGATATTACAGGGATGGCGGTTTAGGTAATTTTGGGGGATTTGGAACTCAATATCCAATTTACACCATTATGGCTATAAATAATGGTACAACAATAAAATTAAATGGTGTAGTTTTAACGACATTGAATGCAGGTCAGAGTTATTTATTTCAGGCTGCAATAGGTTCTTTGGTGGAGTCTTCAAGTGGAACAGTTATGAATACTTCTGCAAGAATTGATATGCCAAGTGGATGCGGGGATGGAGTTTTTGACCAAGTTCCACCAGAATCAGTTTTGGGTTCTGAATATTTTATAGAGAGAGGTAAGGGTAATGATACGGCCGAACAAACAACTGTGGTTGCTATAAAAGCCAATACGGTATTAACCATTAATACATTTTCAACAACTGGAACTTTGACTGGTACAGTTACTACTACTCTTGTGAATGCAGGAGATTTTTACACATTTAAAAATGGAGTTTCCAATACTCCATTTACAGCGACAAGAGTTTCGTCAACTGAAAATGTAGCTGTTTATTCAGGTACTGCACAATCCTGTGAGGTAGATATTTCAGTAATTGCTCCGGTATCGGCCTGTGGAGGCTCAAACTTTATAGAAACCAAAAAATTTAGAGCTTATAATTCTGCTACTTCATTGCCTTATTTTGGATATGTCCTTTTGAAAGATGCAACAGCTATTGTTGATGTTAATGGGGTTAATATTGAAACTCTTGCGGGGGCAAGATATCAATTAGGTACAACTGGATGGTATTTAATAAATTTTACGGATACACAAATTAGTAGCCCAGATATAATTTCAGTTTCAAGTTCTGCTAAGTTGACAGTTTCTATTGTCCAACAAGGAGGAGGGTTTTCTATGGCAGGATTTTTCTCTAATTTTGCACAACAGCCCGATGATCCTACTTTGACTTATGTTTCGGGAGGTGGATGTACTAATAATTCGGCAATTTTATCTACACCATCTGGATTTGCTCCATATCAATGGTATTATAATGGAGTTGCTATTTCTGGAGAAACTTCGAATACATATACGGCTACACAGACCGGTTCGTATTCAGTTGCGTCAACTTTAGTTTGCGGGTCTCTGATTCAATCAAGACCGATTATTGTTACTTTATGTACTGATCTTGAAGTACTCAAAACAGTTGATACTGCCAATCCTTGTGTAGGTACAAATGTTGAGTTTACAGTAAAGGTGACTAATTTAGGTTCCAATAATGCTTCTGGTTTATCGGTTAATGATTTATTGCCTTCGGGTTATACTTATATTAGTTCCGTTCCATCGGTTGGAGCGTATAATCCAACTACAGGAATTTGGAGTATAGGTAATTTAAATAGTGCACAGGTTATTACTTTAAAAGTTTTGTGCAAAGTAAATGCTAGTGGAGTATACTTGAATACGGCTGCTATTCCAGCAGGGAGTCAACCAGATAGTAATTCTTCAAACAATTCGGCTAGTATGTCAACTACTCCAATTGTATCACCAACAGCTCTTTCTTTAACAGGGAGTACAATTTGTGTATCTCCTGGCTCAAATGGCACAATAACTTCAACAACATCAGTAAGCGGAGTAACTTATCAATTGTATAATTCTGGTAACGTTGCGGTACAAAGTGCTAAAGCAGGAACAGGAACAGGATTAACATGGTCTTCATTGCCCGCCGGAAATGGTTATTATGTTGTGGCTACCAATGCTGCGCTTTGTACTGCAACGAGTGGCACGGTAAATGTTTTGACTACTCCTAATCCAACAGTTCTCTCTTTAACAGGGAGTACAATTTGTGTATCTCCTGGTTCAAATGGCACAATAACTTCAACAACATCAGTAAGCGGAGTAACTTATCAATTGTATAATTCTGGTAACGTTGCGGTACAAAGTGCTAAAGTAGGAACAGGAACAGGATTAGCATGGTCTTCATTGCCCGCCGGAAATGGTTATTATGTTGTGGCTACCAATGCTGCGCTTTGTACCGCAACGAGTGGCACTGTAAATGTTTCAACTACTCCCAATCCAACCATATCCAGTGCGGGAGCTGACCAAATAGGAGCGACTACATGCGGACTTACTACAGTTACTCTTGGTGCAAATACTCCAACAGTAGGTACCGGTAAATGGACTATTGTAAGTGGAACGGGTGGATCCTTTGTTTCGGATACCAATCCAACAACAACTTTTTCAGGTACAGCAGGCACAACTTATGTGCTGCGCTGGACAATTTCTAATAATCCTTGTACAGACTCTACGGATGATGTTAATGTTACTTTTAATTTGTTCTCTGCAGTTCCGACTATTGATTCTGTTGCGCCAACATGCGCGGCAGTGGGGACAAGCACGATCAGCAATTACATTGGAACAAACACTTATACTTTCAGCCCTGCGGGTCCAACGGTGGATGCCACGGGATTGGTAAACGGTATGGTATTTGGCACAAGTTATACGGTTACCTCAAACAACGGAAGCTGTACTTCGGTGGCTTCGGCCTTGTTCAGTAATCTGGATAAGTTGGTTACCCCGGCGGTTCCTACTATTGATTCTGTTGCGCCAACATGCGTGGCAGCGGGGACAAGCACGATCAGCAATTACATTGGAACAAACACCTATACTTTCAGTCCTTCGGGTCCAACTGTGGACGCCACGGGATTGGTAAGCGGTATATTACTTGGCACTAGTTATACGGTTACTTCCAACAACGGAAACTGTACTTCGGCGGCTTCGGCTTCGTTCAGTAATCTTGATAAGTTGGTTACCCCGGTGGTTCCTACTATTGATTCTGTTGCTTCAACATGCGTGGCAGCGGGGACAAGCACGATCAGCAATTACATTGGAACAAATACTTATACTTTCAGCCCTTCGGGTCCAACGGTGGATGCCACGGGATTGGTAAGTTCAATGGTGTTTGGCACTAGTTATACGGTTACCTCAAATAACGGAAACTGTACTTCGGCGGCTTCGGCTTCGTTCAGCAATCTGGATAAGTTGGTTACCCCGGCGGTTCCTACTATTGATTCTGTTGCGCCAACATGCGCGACAGCGGGGACAAGCACGATCAGCAATTACATTGGAACAAACACTTATACTTTCAGCCCTGTGGGTCCAACGGTGGACGTCACGGGATTGGTAAGCGGTATGGTATTTGGCACAAGTTATACGGTTACTTCCAACAACGGAAACTGTACTTCGGCGGCTTCGGCTTCGTTCAGTAATCTTGATAAGTTGGTTACCCCGGTGGTTCCTACTATTGATTCTGTTGCTTCAACATGCGTGGCAGCGGGGACAAGCACGATCAGCAATTACATTGGAACAAATACTTATACTTTCAGCCCT
>NZ_QKXH01000025.1 GCF_003254745.1 Flavobacterium aquariorum
ACGTTATGGGCGATATTCGAGGAACGAAATACTAAAAGACAACATCGAAAGAAATGATATTGAGCGAAATAATTTTAAACTGCAAGAATTATATAGACACCGAAGAAATTATACATTCAATTTTTGCAAAAAGAAATAATGGAAAATTTCTACCCGATTCTGAAGCTTTAGTTTTGGAACTAACTCCTGAAGAAATGGAAATGCAGTTAAGCAGAATAGCCGAAATAAAATGTCCAGGGTTTGAATATTTTTTAGAGATTTTTGTTTTACAAGATTTTTATGATGACCTATTGAAAATTGAAGAATTCAAATCAGACGTTAAAAAAGTTGAACGAATTATATACTATGCGGAATTTGATGCTTGATTAAAATGACTATACTTGAGAAACAAATTAATTTAATAGCCCAGAACAAAACTGAATTTGACAAAGGTCAAGAACTAATCTTGAAAAGTTCTGAATTTGATTTTAATGAAACATTTGAAATTCTAAAAAATTACATTTTTAATTCGATTCCAAATAAATCTGATTACAATTCTGACTCTTATCAAAAAGCAATTGTTAGCATTCCAATTAAACAAACTTTTACACCAATTATCATACTTAATAAATTTTCAACCAAAAATGCTTTTAAAAAATTAAGTGAATTATCTGAAAGTGAATATGAAAAAATAATCATTTCGCTTCTTTGGATTTTTAAAATTACAGATACTGAAAGACGAGAAACTGAATGTAAAAATGGATGCGGACATTATTGGCACAATATCACGTAAAAATACCGCCCATAACAGCCACTACAACGGATTTGGGCATTGGGTTTAATGGAAAGATGGTTTTGTATTTGTGATGATTTGGCAAATCCGAAAATAGGGCTTAATTTAACCCCAAACCCGCTGTAGTGCCAGAACGTTAG
>NZ_QKXH01000005.1 GCF_003254745.1 Flavobacterium aquariorum
CAGTAATCTTGATAAGTTGGTTACCCCGGTGGTTCCTACTATTGATTCTGTTGCTTCAACATGCGTGGCAGCGGGGACAAGCACGATCAGCAATTACATTGGAACAAATACTTATACTTTCAGCCCTGTGGGTCCAACGGTGGATGCCACGGGATTGGTAAGTTCAATGGTGTTTGGCACTAGTTATACGGTTACTTCCAACAACGGAAACTGTACTTCGGCGGCTTCGGCTTCGTTCAGTAATCTTGATAAGTTGGTTACCCCGGTGGTTCCTACTATTGATTCTGTTGCGCCAACATGCGCTGCGGCGGGGACAAGTACCATCAGTAATTACATTGGAACAAACACCTATACTTTCAGTCCTTCGGGTCCAACGGTGGATGCCACGGGATTGGTAAGTTCAATGGTATTTGGCACAAGTTATACGGTTACTTCCAACAACGGAAGCTGTACTTCGGTGGCTTCGGCTTCGTTCAGCAATCTGAATAAACTACTTACCCCGGCGATTCCGACTGTTGCCTCAACAGCTCCAACATGCGCTGCGGCGGGGACAAGCACGATCAGCAATTACATTGGAACAAACACTTATACTTTCAGTCCTGTGGGTCCAACTGTGGACGCCACGGGATTGGTAAGTTCAATGGTATTTGGCACAAGTTATACGGTTACCTCAAACAACGGAAGCTGTACTTCGGTGGCTTCGGCTTCGTTCAGCAATCTGGATAAACTACTTACCCCGGCGATTCCGACTGTTGCCTCAACAGCTCCAACATGCGCTGTGGCGGGGACAAGCACGATCAGCAATTACATTGGAACAAACACTTATACTTTCAGCCCTTCGGGTCCAACGGTGGATGCCACGGGATTGGTAAGTTCAATGGTATTTGGCACAAGTTATACGGTTACCTCAAACAACGGAAGCTGTACTTCGGTGGCTTCGGCTTCGTTCAGCAATTTGGATAAACTACTTACCCCGGTGGTTCCTACTATTGATTCTGTTGCGCCAACATGCGCTGCGGCGGGGACAAGCACGATTAGCAATTACATTGGAACAAACACTTATACTTTCAGCCCTGCGGGTCCAACGGTGGATGCCACGGGATTGTTGAGTTCAATGGTATTTGGCACAAGTTATACGGTTACTTCCAACAACGGAAGCTGTACTTCAGGGGCTTCGGCTTCGTTCAGCAATCTGGATAAGTTGGTTACTCCGGCGGTTTCTACTATTGATTCTGTTGCGCCAACATGCGCTGTGGCGGGGACAAGCACGATCAGCAATTACATTGGAACAAATACTTATACTTTCAGCCCTGCAGGCCCAACGGTGGATGCCACGGGATTGGTAAGTTCAATGGTATTTGGCACAAGTTATACGGTTACTTCTAACAACGGAAGCTGTACTTCAGGGGCTTCGGCTTCGTTCAGCAATCTGGATAAGTTGGTTACCCCGGCGGTCCCTACTATTGATTCTGTTGCGCCAACATGCGCGGCGGCGGGGACAAGCACGATCAGCAATTACATTGGAACAAACACTTATACTTTCAGTCCTGTGGGTCCAACGGTGGATGCCACGGGATTGGTAAGTTCAATGGTATTTGGCACAAGTTATACGGTTACCTCAAACAACGGAAGCTGTACTTCGGTGGCTTCGGCTTCGTTCAGCAATCTGGATAAGTTGGTTACCCCGGCGGTCCCTACTGTTAGTTCAAGCAGTTCAGTTTGTTCAGGAAGTGATGCTATCTTTACAATAACAGGCACAGAAGGGAATATAGTGACCTATTCTGGAGCCGCTTCGGGCACTGCGACAATAGGAGCCGCAGGAACTGTAGATATTACAATAACAGGAATAACAACCGCCACAACATTGAATCTAACAACTGTTAGTAATGGTAGTTGTACACGTGCATTGAGTGCAACAACTACAGTAGCGATAATGCCAAGACCCGATGCTGGAACGGATGGTACTTTGACCATTTGTTCAGGTAGTACGGTAACTGCAGGACAATTATTTGCGCAATTAGGTGGAACACCAACAGCAGGAGGGATTTGGACACCGGCGTTGGCGGGAGCCGGAACCTATACTTATGCCGTTGCCGCTACGACACCTTGTGCGGTTGATGCGACAGCCTCGGTTGTGGTAAGTGAGCAGGCACAACCTAGTGCTGGAACTCTTTCGGGTATACAAGCTGTTTGTGTAGGAGGAAATACGACATTCAGTTCAACAGTAACAGGAGGAATTTGGACTAGCGGAGATCTTTCGAAAGCGACTGTTGATTCATTAACAGGAGTTATTACAGGAGTAACTGCAGGAACAGTAACGATTACTTATACTGTAGCGGGAACTGGAGTATGTTCAGATGTGACTGCGACAAGAGATGTTAGTGTAATTGCCTTGCCAGTTGTACCTGCAATCACAGGTGGTTCAATTAATGTATGTGCTGGTTCAGGAACAGTAACTTTCTTAAATGCTATGGCAGGGGGAACATGGTCTGTAACCAACGGTACAGGAACAGCAAGTATTACAATTGGTGGAGTTTTAACTGGACAAATAGCAGGAACGGTAACGGTAGAATATACAATGACTAACATAATTGGTTGTGCTGTCAAGCAAGCGTTTAATTTGACCATAAATGCTGCTCCAAATGCAGGTACATTATCTGGAACACAAGCTATTTGTGTAAGCGGAACTACTACATTTAGTTCAACCGTAAGTGGTGGAAGTTGGTCTAGTAGTAATGCTTCAATAGCGACAGTAGATCCTGTAACAGGATTAATTACTGGAATCTCATCAGGAACAGCGACCATAACATATAAAATTATAGGAACTGGCGGGTGTCCTGATGCAACAGTTACAAGAACGGTAAGTGTTTATTCGCCGACGGTATCTTTATCAGGTTCTACAAATGTTTTAGAAAATTCAATAGTAACTGTTGATTTAACAGCAAGTTTATCAACATTGTCATATGAAGATGTAACTGTAAATTTATCGTTTAGTGGCACTGCAAGCGGTTTAGATTATAATGCATCGGGTATTTCAATTGTAATTCCTGCAGGTTCTTTGTCAGGAACAGTAAGTATTGATCCTATTGATGATATTATATCGGAAGGGAATGAATCAGTTATTGCTAATATAACAAGTGTAATAGGAGGTTGTGCTGCTGAAAATGGTATTCAAACAGCTACAGTAACTATAGTAGATGATGAAGCCGCACCAATGGTGAGCATTAGCAATCCAACGGTTACCGAAGGAGCCAATGCGGTATTCACGGTATCGATAGATAATCCAAGTTCAGTTGATACGGTTGTCGACGTTGTGACGGCTACAGGCACAGCGGGAACATCGGATTACATTGCCACTACCACGACAGTAACAATCCCAGCGGGACAAACCAGCGTAACGGTAAGCGTTCCGACGACAGACGACGCCATCGATGAGCCATCTGAGAGTTTTACTTTGAACGCTACTGTGACATCGGGTAACACCAGTAATCCAACAGCAACAGGAACGGCTACCATAAACGATAACGACGCCACGCCAACGGTGAGCATTAGCAACCTAACGGTTACCGAAGGAACCAATGCGGTATTCACGGTATCGATAGACGTTGCAAGTTCAGTTGATACGGTTGTTGACGTTGTAACGGCGACAGGCACAGCGGGAACATCGGATTACACTGTCACCACCACGACAGTAACAATCCCAGCGGGACAAACCAGCGTAACGGTAAGTGTTCCGACGACAGACGACGCCATCGATGAGCCATCTGAGAGTTTTACTTTGAACGCTACTGTGACATCGGGTAACACCAGTAATCCAACAGTAACAGGAACGGCTACCATCACTGATAATGATATTCCTGCTCCTGCTCCACCAGCAATTTTTGCAGGTGATGATCTTGCAGGTCCTATAACAAGTAGTATTGGTGTTCAAAATATTATGAATGTCTTGGACAATGATTTTGTAGATTTAAACAAAGCCACATTGAATAATGTGACATTATCGACTGTAACAGCAGATTCTGCTGGATTTATGAAATTAAAACTTGACGGAACTATTGAGTTAGCGGCCAATACGCCTGCAGGAACTTATAGTTTAACTTATTCAATTTGTGATATAAATATTGCTAATAATTGTGCATCTGCAAAAGTCGCAGTAACGGTAATTTGTAATTTGTCTACAGCTATTTCAGGAGTAGTTTATAATGCAGGGACAAATACACCATTAGCCAACGTGCCAGTTACATTAAAACCAATCAATAATACAACCGGTCCTATTTTATTGAGTTTAACAAAAGCAGATGGTTTGTATGCTTTTTCAGGGATGATTCCCGGAGATTATGTATTGCAAGTTCAAGATGCTAATTTGAATGCGGCTCAAGAATTATTTAATACAACTCCTAGTTTCCTGATATTAAAAGTTGAAGATTGTAAATATCAAAAAATTGATTTTGGGTATGATAAAACCGATTTATTAGTACTAGGTGATTTTGTATGGTATGACATAAATAATAACGGAATACAAGACGAGTGGTATGATGCCAATAATGACGGACTTGTGACTCAAAATCTACCAGATGCCAGTGGAGTTGTCGATTACAGTAAATGGGAATGGATTGATTTCAATGGAGACGGTAGTTATAAAGGAAAAGAAAATACTGGAGAATTGAATGCGGCAGGTTTCGGAAATGGGACAACCAATATTCCAAATATATTCGTAACAGGTCCTAATGGATTCTCGAGAAGTGTAACCATGGGTGTTGAAGGATATTGGAGAACAAGAGCGCCTAAAGATGCTTACGGGGAATATAAAATTGAGTTTATAAAAGAAGCTAATTTCGAAATGGCTTCAGAAGCGATGTCTGCATCTGGATTGGTAAAAGTATTACCAAGCGCTACTCTTAAACAAGCCAACGCTAATAAATCAAAAAGTTACGTTGATTGTGGATTAACGACGAATAATATTTTGTACGCACAATTTTCAGCAACGGAGAAAGTTCATTTGGATCTGGATTTTGGAATTAGTTGTAAAACATATGTTGATATAGTAGCAAACAATGATGATGCTGGAACAATAGATGGATTAAAAGCATCAAATGGAATCTTTAATGCTATTGCCAATGATACTTTTAATGGATTGCCTATAAATCTGTCTGATGTAATCGTGACATTTACTCCAAGTCCTAATTTTACAATGGGTACAAATGGATTGTTAAATACGTTGTCAAATATTCCTGGCGGCACTTATACTTTGACGTACAGTATTTGCGAAAAAGCGAATCAGAGTAATTGCAGCACGGCGACTGTAACAGTATTTGTCTCTAGTCCAAGTATTGCTTTGGTAAAAACGGCTCATTTCAATGATGAGAATGCAGATGGTTATTCACAAGTAGGTGAAACTATTACGTATAATTTTGAAATAACCAACACTGGAAATGTTCCATTGACGAATGTAACCATATCAGATCCATTACCGGGAGTTGTAATGACAGGGAGCACGTTGACATTGGCAATAGGAGAAACCAATGCAACCCATTTTCAAGGAGTATATGTGATTAAACAAACGGATATTAACAAAGGATCTATTTCGAACCAAGCAACGGTTTTTGGAACCAGCCCTAATAATAGGGTGGTTGAGGATAAATCAGATAACATAAATATTGTAAATGACAATCCTACAGTATTGACAGTTTCCGGATGTGCAATTAAGGTGTATAATGCAGTGACACCAGACGGAAGTGATAAATATGATAAGTTATATATTCAGGGAATAGAATGTTACAAGGATAATTCAATAGAGATTTTTAATCGTTGGGGAGTTTTAGTATTTGAGCGAGAACATTACAACAATGATGATGTCGTGTTTAGAGGAACCTCTGAAGGAAGGGTCACTGTAGAAAAATCACAAGAATTGCCGGCAGGAACCTATTTCTACATACTGAAATACAAAGACAGTGAATCCAATGCTTTTGAGAAATCAGGTTACTTGTATTTGAATAGAAAATAGTCAAATGAGCCCAACTATTATGAATAAAAAACAACACATGAAAACAAGAATAATCGGGTTGGCAGTAATGCTTTTCACTATTGTAAGTTCTGCACAGCAAGATGCTCAATATACACAATATATGTACAATACGATAGTGGTGAATCCCGCTTACGCCGGGTCTCGACAAGCAATGAGTATTTTTGCGTTGCATCGTAACCAATGGGTTGGAGTTGATGGAGCCCCAGTGACGAATTCCTTTTCTATTAATACTCCTTTAAATGAAAGTAAAGTAGGACTGGGACTGTCTGTTGTAAATGATAAAATTGGAATTTCTACAGAGAATAATATTGCTGCAGATTTTTCGTATACAATACCAGCATCTGAAAGGTATAAAATCTCTTTTGGAATTAAAGCAAGTGCCAATTTGTTGAGTGTAGATTTTAGTAAACTTACATATCAACCTGGCGATCCAAATGCGTATCAAGATAATATCGATAATAAATTTTCTCCGAATATTGGAGTTGGATTCTACTTGCATTCTGATAATAGCTACATTGGAATATCGGCACCGAATTTGATTGAGACCGAACATTTTGATAAATCAGCAACCTCGAGTGCGACAAGCCATGTTGCGACAGAGAAAATCAACTATTATTTAATTGCAGGATATGTGTTTGATTTGAGTCCAAGCTTAAAATTGAAGCCCTCTTTGGAAACCAAATACGTTCAAGGTGCACCTTTACAAGTCGATGTGTCGGCTAATTTTATGATGAACGAAAAGTTTGTTGCAGGTCTAGCTTATAGATGGAGTGCCGCTATGAGCGCAATGGTTGGATTTCAGGCAAGCGATTCATGGTTTATTGGATACAGTTATGATTTTGACACCACTGAATTTGCGAAATACAATTCCGGTTCTCACGAAATCTTTTTGCGATACGAATTGTTTAATAAATATGACAAAATTATCTCCCCAAGATTCTTCTAAAATCGACACCTATGAAAATTAAAAAATTACTATTTAGTTTGTTCTTGAGTATTTTCTTTTTGCATGGATTTGCCCAAAAATCTACGGTAACCAAAGCTGAGAAAAATTATGATCGTTTTGCTTACGTAGATGCGATAGATAACTATGAAAAAGTTGCGGCAAAAGGATATCAAGACGAGAAAATGTTTCAAAAATTAGGAAATTCCTATTATTTTAAAGCAGAATTTTCGCAAGCTTTGAAGTGGTATGATCAACTTTTTACTTTATACCCTAATCAAGATCCGGAGTATTTTTATCGTTATTCCCAGACTTTAAAGTCCAATGGTGATTATGGTAAAGCAGATCAAATGCTCGAACAGTTCAATCAAAAAACAAGTAACGATAAACGAGGGCTACTCTTCAAAGACAATCGAAATTACCTTGACGAAATCAAAGCAAATTCTGGTCGTTTTGAAGTTGTTGATGCTGGAGTAAACTCAGTTTTTTCCGATTATGGCAGTTCAATTTTAGGTAATAAATTAGTGTTTGCATCCGCTAGAGACACAGGAGGAGTTTCTAAGAAAGTATTCAAATGGACCAATAAATCGTTCACCAATTTGTATTGGTCAGAGATTAAACCCGATGGGGAAATGGGAACACCGGAACGATTCGAACGCAAGATTAACTCCAAGTTCAACGAATCAACTCCAATATTTACACAAGATGGTCAAACGATGTACTTTACCAGAAACAATTTTTTGGAAGGGAAAAGAGGTAGAGATGCTAATAAAAATACTTTACTTAAATTATACAAAGCTACACTCGATCGAGAGGGGCAATGGAGTAATGTTATGGAATTGCCATTCAATAGCAATGAATATAGTGTAGCACACCCCGCATTGAGCACTGATGAAAAAACGTTGTATTTTGCTTCGGATATGCCCGGAACATTAGGACAGTCAGATTTGTTTCGAGTCAAAATAAATGGTGATGGTACTTATGGAGTTCCTGAGAATCTCGGTCTGGAAGTCAATACCGAAGGTAGGGAAACCTTTCCTTTTATCTCCAATGATAACGAATTATATTTTGCCTCTGATGGAAGACCAGGTCTAGGTGGATTGGATGTTTTTGTTGCTAGAATCGGAACAGATAATAGCTTTTATGATATACAAAATGTAGGTGAACCAATTAATAGTACCCAAGATGATTTTGCTTTTTTAATCAATAGCAAAAACAGAAACGGATTTTTTACCTCTAATAGATCGGGAGGTGAAGGATACGATGATATTTACCGATTTGTGGAGAATAAAAAACTGACTTGTGAACAAACACTTTCAGGATTAGTAACCGACTTAGATTCAGGCCAAATTTTGATTAATGCTAAGATGAGTTTGTTTGATGCCAACTTCAAACCGTTGCAAGTGGTTCAAACCGATACGCAAGGGCATTATAGTTTTCCGGTTGATTGTGGTAAAAGTTATTATGTTAGGGGGGAGAAAGATGAATATCAGACTAATGAAATTCCCGTTGTGACCAAGATGTTCTCTGGTCGTAAAGACCTTCCTGTGGTGTTGGAACGACGCATCAAGCCGGTAGGAGTGGGAACTGATTTAGCAAAAACATTGAATATTCCGATTGTTTATTTTGATTTAGATAAATCGTCCATTCGTAAAGATGCTGCCTACGAATTGTCCAAAGTTTTATCGGTGATGCAACAATATCCAGATATGAAAATAGAAGTTCGTTCGCATACTGATAGTCGTCAGACGGCTAAGTACAATAGTAAATTATCAGATAAGAGAGCTAAAGCAACAGTGGAGTGGTTAATAAAAAACGGCATCAATTCGGTTCGATTAATAGGGAATGGTTATGGCGAATCTCAGTTAGTAAATCATTGTTCTGATGGGGTGAAATGTACCGAAGAAGAACATCAAGCCAATAGACGAAGCGAATTCATTATTGTTTCGATACACGAATAGTTAATTAAGAATTTATCAAAAAACCCCTTCTTTTTGAGGTAATTCCGTGCGAAGTTTTTTTATGATATACTTACCGAGTAGTTGATTCTCGTATAATAATATTGGTTTCCAGTTCTATGGTTCTCGGTGTAAAAGGAAGTTCGTCTCTATGGGCATTCATTTCTTCCAATAATAAATTAAAGGATGCAACGCCCATTTCATGGCTTGGTTGATCAACCGAACTTAGTTTTGGCGAAATTACTTGTGACATGAACCAATTGCTAAAACCAATTACGGCAATTTGTTGAGGTATTTTAATTTGGTTTTCGTTACAATATGATATAACACCTGAGGCGGCCAAATCAGTGATAATAAAGATACCGTCTACATCTGGATGTTCTTTTATTATTTGTGCAGTAAAATCGTAGCCTTCTTGAAAAGATACTTTGTCACAGGTATAAACAAGGTTTGAATCGTATGGAATGTTGTTTTTTTCTAATGCTTTTTTGTATCCAATAAAGCGGTCTATGGAATTTTGAGGATTAAGCGGCCCACGAATATGGGCTATTTTTTTGCATCCTATATTTATTAGATGTTGAACAGCATTAAATCCAGCTTTTTGGTCATTTATGATAACTTTAGAACAAGAAGCCAGTTTGGATATCTTATCAAACATTACAAATGGAATTTTTCTGTTTATGATCTGCTGTATGTGGTCATCATAATTACTTTCGTTGGATAAAGACATCAAGATACCATCGACCCTTTTATTAATTAATAAATCCACTTGCTTTCTTTCTAAATCAATAGATTCATTGGATTGTAGAATGATAACCAAATAACCATTTTTTTCAGCTTCGTCTATAATGGCGTTAATTACATTCGAAAAAAAATGGTGCATTACCTCTGGAATAATCAAACCTATAGTTTTGGATTCTTTCGTACGTAAGTTTACTGCAAAACTATTCGGAGTGTAATGTAAATTTTGGGCAAGGTCAATTACCGCCTGTTTGGTTTTGGCACTTACGTCAGGGTAGTTTTTTAAAGCTTTTGAAACGGTAGTAATTGAAATTCCTAATGTAGTCGCTATTTCTTTGAGAGTAATGTCTTTCATAATTAAAAGAGGCTAAACTAAGTTTGAAATTAAGTTTTGGTGTTTAAAATGCTTCGGCAATATATTAATTATAATCGAATAAATAATTAAGTGGATTCCCTTTCTAAAATAGATGTTCCTAATTCTATGGATTGAAAAACGATAGGCTCATTTCTCTTTTTTGAATTGATTTCATCAAATAAAACCGATGCAGCAATTCTGCCTATTTCAAATCCAGGCTGATCAACTGTTGAAAGTCTTGGAGTAGTTACTTCGGTGACAAAGGAATTACAAAAACCAACAATAGCAATTTGTTTTGGCATTGGAATGCCCACTTCATTCAAGTATTTGAGAACACCGACTGCAACCATATCAGTTACTGTGAAAATTCCATCTAAATGAGGGTGTTCCGCTATGGCTTTTATCGCATTTGCATAACCATCTTCTAAGTCGGCATTGTTGTCACAAACATAAACCAAGGATGGGTCATAGGGAATATTGTGGTCTTCCAATGCTTTCTTGTATCCTAAAAATCGATCAATTGAATTTTGGGGCATATAAGATCCTCGGAAATGTGCAATTTTTTTACGTCCTTTTTTAATAAGGTAAGCGGTTGCATCATAAGCCGCTTTTCTGTCATTTATGGTTACTTTGGAACAATTAACTAATTTGGCAATTTTGTCAAAAAGGACCAAAGGAATATTTTGTGCCAGTACGTTTTTTATATGATCGAATTCGCCCGTTTCATTTGATAGTGAGATGATAATCCCATCCACTCTTTTATTTAATAGTAATTCAAGCTGTTTTTTTTCTAATTCTAATTTTTCATTAGACCTTAAAATGATAACTAAGTAATTTCTTTTCTCGGCTTCCTCCAATACTCCTTGAAATACTTTAGAAAAAAAATGATAATCCACAGTTGGTATAATTAGTCCGATCGTTTTAGACTCTTTGGTTCTAAGGTTTACTGCAAAACTATTTGGGGTGTAATTAAGAGAAGTAGCTAAGTCAATAACCTTTTTCTTTGTTACTGGGCTTACGTCAGGATAGTTTTTAATCGATTTTGAAACAGTAGTGATGGAGATGCCTAACTGGTCTGCGATTTGTTTGAGTGTGGCATTTTTCATAATATGATCCCCAAATTTTAAAACCTAGTTCTTTTCAAAAAAAAACTGTTATTTGAAAAACAAACATACAATTTATTTATTGTATTTCCATTTTTCAAGTAACAGTTTGAGATATATTTTACTTAAAATATAAGATAGGCTTTTTTTAAACACCTAATAATCAATTGCTAAAAAAGGTGTCTAATATTATGTTAAGCTTCTATTGAAATTATTTCACTAACTTTTAGTGTTTTGTGAGGATTTGAGTAGGTTTTTGTTCCAAAAGGTATTTTAAATAGCTACCAGCCTTAGAATTTGTTTTAAACATAGTAACCAAACTATTAACTAAATAAAACAGGGTTTTAAAAGTGTTCAGTCAATTAAAGACCCATAATTTTATCCATCTAAGACTGTGTAACTAAATAATATATTGTATTTAATAAATTAAATTATTCGGCTCCATCTATTTTGGCTCTTGCCACTGCAAAGTTACCAACTGTTTCACCAAGAATCAAGCCTTTTTCGCAATCACTTCTGTAATGTATGGCTCCAAACATTCTTGAGTCTGATGCTTCTCGCGCTAATGCCTTGAAATTTTCTGTTTTAGCTGGTAAGATATGTGACAAAACGGTGCAGGCTGCTCCACTAAAAGTAGAGTGTCCAGATACATATGCTGGGAAATTAGGAATTCCCGTTGTCGTCTTTATAGATGAATCCATTTGAGTAGGTCTTGGATTAAAATAGAAAAACTTTGCATCCCAGCAACTTATTGCGGCATCCATCATAGAGAGGTTTAATAAAGCCATATTTCTTGCCCATCTTACTTCACTATAGTTTTGTTCTACAAATGCTTCGGCAGCGATGGCATTCCAGTGTCCTGGAGGGGTGTAAGTTCCAACGCCATCCGCCCAAAAAGTAACAATTTCTTGATGTTTTTTGGAATTGTCTTCGCTGAATGCTTTTATTTCTGCCAATTCTTTTGCAAATTGTTCCGATTTTGTAGAAGGAGGCGGTCCTGGACGACTGGCTACAACCATAGCAGGGGTCATCAAGAAAGATTTTACTTTTCCAAACAAAGGCAACATTGGAGGTCTTGCCGGTAGTTCCAATGATTTCCATGGGGTTTCCCCTGTTGCTGCCGTTTGCGTCTCGAGTAAGGTCCATAAGTCTTGATTGCCGACAGCAGCTCCAGCTCCATCTGTTGAAGCACGCGCGATAAACTTGGCTGCTATCTTTTTACCTAAACTTATTCCAGCATCGACATCGCTACGTACATTGGCCCCACTAATAATTCGGTATAGTTTTTCTTCTTCGGCTTTTTCTTGAATGAAAGCAATTTCGGTTGGAAATAATAATTTTAATAATTCAACTGTAACTCCTGCCAAAACAGCATCTTCGCAAGGATAAGACGGCAAACTGCTTTTTGGAATTAAAACAGGTAAAGTTGCATCTACAACAAATGGAGCTGGTCTATTGTAAAGTTTTTTGTAATGCCATGCAGCAATCATTGCGTCATATTGTGCAGCACTTACATAAGCATAAGCTCTGGCAGAATATGGTGGATTTGAAAATGGAAATTCTGGATTTGCAAAAGGATTTGCGCCAGATGGAATAGGGTAGGTTCCATCAGGATTTTGAAAAGGTGGGCGATTGTGTTTGGCAACTAGAGTTCTCATGATTTCATTCCAACGTAAGACTCCGCCAACGCTCCAATAATCAATGATGGCTTGTTGATCTTTGGTAATATTGGCTTGGTAGCTTTTAATTTCGTTTATTTCTCTAGTGTAGGCTGGTAATGTTGTTGCTATAGGAGCGTCTAATGGGAATTCATCGGGAGAAGTTAATAGTATAGGTTTCCATGTTCCTGCAAGTTCATCTGCGTTTGTTGGGTTTAATTGAGGGAATTGATTGTTACGTTCAGTAATGTCATCATTGCAGGCATAGTTGAATGCTACCAAAAGTATTAATAGACTTTTTGAAATAGTTATTTGAATCTTATTTTTCATCTTATTTCGCTTTTTTGTTAAAATTGATTACATAAAATGCACCTCCGTAAAAACTAGTTGATTGGCCAACATTTCTGCCGTCAATCACATAATTTGTTCCTCCGATAAAGGCGAGTTCCGGAATCTTTTTTAAAGTGTATTTTATGTTTGTTCCCAATCGTAAAGCATTCATGGTATTGCTGGGAAACGGCATGTTGTTTTGAGTTATGTCAAATCCGCCGGCTTGTGTAACCCAGTTGTCAACAATTGCTTCTGCAATCAATCTGTCTGAACGATAACCTGCTCTGGCATTTATGTTGATGACGTTTGGCATATCCACTTCGTTGGTGTAATGCATTTCATTGGTATAATAAGTGTTTCTTTCGATAGTAACATTACTTCGAAATAAGTAAGCGCCAGAAACCGTAGTGAAGAATTTACCTCTTTGATAATCTCCCATCAATCGAAAGGATGCTACTTGACTGCCTAAGCCTAGACTTAATGGCAAATAATCAACAGTATAATTGGAAACAGGAGTAGAATAACCTCCGAGAGCATATAGTGAATAAGTAGCGTTTTTAATTTTCTTTTCAAAAGGCATGTATTTTACCGTCAAAGAAAGGTCTTGAATGCCCTCTTGTCCTTTCATGGTGCCAGCTGAAGCATTTGTTATGACATAGGGAATATTGAATAAAACATTAAGTTTGTCGGTGATTCCATAGTTGCCCATAACGCCAATGGATTGAGTAGAAACCTTGCCCAAATTCAAATTTTCTCTTTTGTTAGTTCCTTCCCAATACTTATCCCAACTGCTGTATTGGTAGACGGAACCAACGCAGAATCGATTTTTGCTCATCATAATAGCGTCAATCTCTGTTTGAGCATTTGCAAAAAAAGTGCCGAGTAAAAAGCAACCTAAATAAATTTTCTTCATGTTTTAATCCTTTTTTAAATTTTATAAATTAACTGTTACATGTTTTTTCTTTCCAAGTCCAAAACGATAATAATATCCCACATTAAAAGAATAGTCAGCAAAAGCAGCGTCGCCTTGTATGTGAACGTACTTACTTGGATCTGTTATGGTTGAGTTTGCTAAATCTTGCGCAGCAATATCTGCCGCACTTTGAATACGGTTTTTTACAATGTTGTAAGGAATGAATAAACTAAAGCCGTGACGACCTAGTGTGTAAGCAAAACCATATTCTACAGCTATTACATAACCAGGGCGACGATAAGCAACTTGTCCGCCAAACGCATCATATGCAGGAATTCCTTCGATACGACCTGCTAAAGAAACATTGAAATTCTGGTTTTTGTCCACGGCAACCATTAGTCCGCCACGGGCAAAATATTGATCAGGACAGGCGTATATTTCATATCCTTCTAAGCCAGGTTTAGGAGCTGATTTGAATGTGCCGTTAGATTCTTTTGGATTGAATAAATAATATCCATTGGCAAAACCGTAAAGACGGTCAGTTAGTTTTCTAAAAAGTTGGAGTTCTGAGATAATACCTATTCCTCCATCTCCGGGCTGGATTGCTTGGTCCATTACAACACTTTGTATGCTTCCGTCAGTTTGCGGTGCATTGTCCATTTCGTTATGGCTACCATTGTTTAGTTTTACTCCTAAACCTACCATGATATTTCCTTTTGGCATTTTTGCGGGATCAAATATCCAAAAATTAGCGCTCAAGCGGATGTCCGCTATTCCATCAGCATATACGCTATAGCGATAGTTTTTGGTTGTCGGATTTTGTTTTAAAACCTGGGAACGTTCATTGTTGACATAGGGTAATGTAGCATTCAATTGAATACGGTCGGTTAATCCGTAAGAAATGTTTAAATCAATAGCGTGCGAATAAATATTCACAGCATTACCACGTTCGTTTCCGTTTTCATCTAGTCCTCCTCCTGTGGTTTGTCTTTGTGGTTGCTCTTCTTTACCGATAAAATGTCTCCAAGAGTGAAAATAACGATAATTTCCGCCTACTTGAAAATCACCCTTGTTTAAATTATAAGAGTTGGTTAAAGTCATGTTAAGTCCTCCCATTTGTCGGACGGCTACGCATCCTTGAGCGTTCATTTTTTGAGTTTGAACGGTTATAACAAATGTTAGGATAAAGGCAAATGCAATATGTATAAAAGAGTTTGAATTTTTCAAAATTTAGGTTTTACTTGTTTAGTTTTGGACCTATGCGATATATTGAACAAGTTTGTTCTGAACAAAAATGTTTTGTAGGCACTAAAAATAATTTTAGCTAAAATCGCTAGGTTTTTTTGATTTTTTAGTTAAAAAAGTGAGGACTGTAAAATTGAATTTGATAACAATTAAACTCTAAAATAGCAGAATGTAAATTGTTGAATCCGATTAATCGAATATTTTAAATATGTCCATTCAAAATAATTTCAATCATAATAATTGATGATTGGTCATGAAGGACTTACAATAAATACGAATAAAGGGTAATGTCAAATGATAGTAGTCTTTGCTTTTTTCTATAAATAATAAAAAACTAAACTAAGTCTGGAGGAGAGTAAAAAGAAGGTACAAATCCAGCATGCAATTTCTCTTTTGAAAAAGAAATTAAAGGAATTGATTTGAAATCTGTAGTATTAGTAATTGTAATAGACTCTGGATATTGTATAAAATAATCTACCGTAAACGACTTAACGATTTTTTTTGAAGATCCTTTGTTTTCGTTGTTGCCGCTAAAAAGTTGACTGTCTACAATGTCTTCAATTTCTTGTGTTGATAAAGAAGAATTAACGTTCGGAAGATAATATAAATTAAGGATATTGTCCTTGATTTGTTTTTTGAAAATATGGTAGTTTTTGTTGTTGATTGAAATGTTTTCATTTACGTATTCTAATTCGGTATCATCTGCAAAAGTATACAATGAAGCGTTCAGATGAATTACCTTAAATTCAGGATCTGGAATTTTTTTCATAGCCGTTACCCATTCTTGCTCTTGATCAAAAGCAAAAAGCATGCGATAGCCTAATGCATTGTAAAACAAGCTTGCAAGCAAAGTGGTAAATAGTAATATGTAAGCTATTTTTTTCATTCGTTCCAAAAATAACAATTAATATTGATTATTGGTGATTAAAATAAATAATTAAGAAATAAATTTTAATTTAATATAAATTAAGTTAATTTATTTTGTTATTTGTATTAAAAAAAGGTTTTTGCTTTGTTTGTTTGTGTTTTCACAAAATATTTTTTGCTGTTTTAGTTTTAAAATATATGATTAAGACTCATTTACTGCCAAAACAAGTGCCTCAAAAGGTCTCAACTCAGCTGTTTTTTTTGAAGTTGAATAATTGTTAAGTAATACGGTTGATTTTTCTAAATTATACCCACAATTATAGTCAGCTCTTTCTGGCGAAAAATTAAGTAAAACAATTATTTTTTTACCCTCAAATGTTCTTAGATAAGCATATACTTTTGCGTTGTTTTCATCTAATAAGGTATACGTTCCATAAACCAATGTTGGTTCTTGTTTGCGTAATTGAACCAATTTCCTGAAATAATTTAATGTCGAATCGGGATCTTTTTCCTGGGCTTCAGCATTGATGGTTACGTAATTTGGATTCACTTTTAGCCACGGTTTCCCATTCGAAAAGCCAGCATTTTCATTAGTATTCCATTGCATTGGTGTTCTTGAATTTTCTCTTGAAGCTTGTTTTTGTTCTTCGAGAAAAGCCTTCAAATCTCCATTTTCGCTTTGTATAGCAATGTATTTATTTTTGGTGTCGATATCATTATAGTCGTCAATATTGTCAAAACGAATATTGATCATTCCTAATTCATCTCCTTGAAAATAATAAGGCGTCCCTCTCATTGTAATGACAAATGTGGAAAGCATTTTGGAACATACTTCCCTAAATTCGGGCGCATCATTGCCAAATTTACTCACCATTCTAGGTTGGTCATGATTGGCCAAGAAAATGGAAAGCCAACCCTTGTCCTTAAACCCTTCATCCCATCTGGAATAGAGTTTTTTGTAGTTGACAAAACCATATTCGTCAAGGTGTTTTCCTATTTCTACACCTTCCAGATGGTAGGCCATACTCAATTCATTCCGGTCTGGATCTACAAAAAGCATCGCTTCTTCGGGAGATGCACCAGCACCTTCAGAAACCGTCATTACTTCATATTGACTCAAAACTTCGCGATTCATTTCTTGAATGTATTCATGTAAGTGTGGGCCCCTTCCGTAAAATTTCATGATTTCGGGTATGTTGCCCAAAATTTCAGATGGCAATTCGGGAAAAGAATCATCCTTGGAAATAAATTGAAAAGCATCCATTCTAAACCCATCAATGCCTTTGTCCAGCCAAAATCGCATTACTTGATACAGTTTCTGGCGTACTTTTGGATTGTTCCAATTGAGATCAGGTTGCTTTTGTGAAAAATAATGCAAGTAATATGCATCGGTAATTTCATCATATTTCCAAGCATTGCTGTTTACATCAAACCAACTCCAGCGGTAAGGAGGAATTCCTTTTTCGGCTGGCCACCAGTAATAATAGTCTCGATAAGGATTGTCTCTAGATTTTCGGCTTTCCTGAAACCAAAAATGCTCATCGCTGCTGTGATTGAATACCAAATCCATAATGAGTTTGATTCCTTTTTCTTGCAAACCTTTCATTAGCAAATCAAAATCTTCCATAGTGCCAAAATCGGCAAGAATCGAGCAATAATCACTCACATCATAACCATTGTCGTCATTGGGAGATTCATAAATTGGGTTGATCCAAATGGCATCAATCCCTAAATTTTTGAGGTAATCCAATTTGGAAATAATACCTTTTAAATCGCCAATTCCATCACCATTACTGTCTTTGAAACTGCGAGGATATATTTGATAAATGACGGCTTCTTTCCACCATTTTTTATCAATTGGTGAAATAATGTGATTTTGATCGTTGTTGATTGTTGAAAAATTCAAAATGAAATAATTTTATTTTTTAATTTATAGCTGATAAATTACAGCTTCATAAGGTCGTAATTCTTTGGATTTTGATGGAGTAGTATAATTGTTCATTAAAACTTTGGCTCCTTTGATGTTGATTCCTGTTTTTACGGAAGCATTTTTGGATGTAAAATTTAAAACGATTAGTAATTTTTCTCCATTCAATTCTCTTGTGTAAGCAAAGATAGCAGGATTGTTTTCGTCAATCAATTCAAATTTGCCATAAACTAAAGTGGGATTCTTTTTGCGCAATTGAACTAATTTTCTAAAATAATTCAATGTCGAATTAGGATCCTTTTCTTGTTGGTCAGCATTTACGGTAGTGTAATTTGGATTGACTTTAAGCCAAGGTGTTCCTGTTGTAAAACCTGCATTTTTCTTGGCATCCCATTGGAAAGGTGTTCTGCCGTTTTCTCTGGCTGTTTGTTTTTCACCTTCTAAAAAAGCTTCCAAATCTCCTCCTTTGTTTTTTAATGCAATGTATTTGTTACGAGTGTCAAGGTCATGATAGTCATTGATATTGTTGAAACGAATATTGTCCATCCCCAATTCATCTCCGTAATAATAATAGGGAGTTCCACGCATCGTCATTAAAAAAGTGGAAAGCATTTTGGAGGATATAGTTCTGAATTCAGGCGAATCATTACCAAATTTACTCACCATTCTCGGCTGATCATGATTGGCTAGAAAAATAGCCAACCAACCTTTATCCTTAAATTCTTTATCATATCGAGAAAAAATAGCCTTGTATTTGATCAGTCCAAAATCACTTAAATGTTTTCCAATATCGACACTTTCAAAATGATAAGCCATGTTTAATTCTTTTCGAGCAGGATCAACAAAAAGCATGGCGTCTTGAGGCGAACTTCCGGCGCCTTCGGCAACAGTCATGATGTCATATTTACTGAAAACTTCTTTGTTCATTTCTTGCAAATAATCGTGTAAATGAGGTCCAACTCCGTAGTATTTTATAATATTTTTTTCATAACCTTTTGGTAGTTCTGGCCATGTAGTATCTTTGGAAGCAAACTGAAAGGCATCCATTCTAAAGCCATCAATGCCTTTATCCAGCCACCAACGCATCATATCATAAATGTCTTCTCGAACTTTTGGATTCTCCCAGTTGAGGTCGGGTTGTTTTTGTGAAAAATAGTGAAGATAATACGAGTTGGTTTGAGCATCGTATTTCCAAGCATCACTATTAACATCAAAAAAACTCCATCTGTAAGGAGGTTTCCCTTTTTCGGCTGGCCACCAATGGTAATAATCCCGGTATTTATTGTCTCTTGAGCTTCTGGATTGTTTGAACCATTCGTGTTCGTCACTGCTGTGATTCACCACTAAATCCATGATGAGTTTGATGCCCCGTTTGTGCATTTCTTTCAACATGAGATCAAAATCTTCCATGGTTCCAAAGTCTTTCATAATAGCTCTATAGTCGCTAACATCATAACCATTGTCATCGTTTGGTGAAGCATAAATAGGATTGAGCCAAACAGCATCAATTCCTAGGCTTTTTATATAATCCAGTTTAGATATAATCCCTTTTAAATCCCCAACACCATCTCCATCACTGTCCTTAAAACTGCGTGGATAGATTTGATACACCACAGCTTCTTTCCACCATTTTGTGTCTACGTTTTTCAATAGTAGTGTTTTATTGTCTTGAGCAGTAAGAGTTGTAGATGAGAATTGGATTAAACCTATGCATAAAAATAAAAAATGATTTAACTTCATATTTATTTTAGTTTTAAAGTTGGTAAAGAATCGCTTCATACGGTCTAAGTTCTCCCGTTTTTGATGGTGCTGCATAATTATTGATTAAAACTTTGGCTTTCGAAATGTTGATTCCAGTATTTGCGGAAGCATTTTTATCACTAAAGTTTAATAGCACCAATACTTTCTTGCCGTCTAATTCTCTGGTGTAGGCATATACATTTGGATTGTCTTTGTCCAAAAGAGTGTACTTCCCGTAAACTAGTACAAGATTGTTTTTACGTAATTTTACCATTTTTCTAAAATAATTCAACACCGAGTTGAGGTCTTTGTCTTGAGCTTCAGCATTCAAAGTAGTGTGATTGTCATTTACTTTTAACCAAGGAGTTCCAGTGGTAAACCCTCCATTGGTTGAACTATTCCATTGAAAAGGAGTTCTTCCGTTATCTCTTGCTCCGCCTGTTTTTTGATCTTCAATGAATTGTTTTAGATCGCCACCTGCATTTTTTACTTTTTCGTATTCTGCAAAAACTTCAATATCACGATAATCTTCAATTTTATCAAACTTGGCATTCACCATTCCAATTTCGTCTCCGTTATAATAATATGGAGTTCCTCTCATTGAAAGCAAAAAGGTAGTCAGTAGTTTTGAGGAATAATCATGAAACTCTGGAGAATCATTTCCCCATCGGGTTGCCATTCTAGGCTGATCGTGATTGCCTAAATAGATGGTTCCCCAACCTTTTGTTTGATAAACGGCATCCCAATCCGAATATATTTTTTTGAAATCGACTAAGGAATATGGTCCCGCTTTTTTGAAGTAACCAGGAACATATCCCAAATTGGTTCCTTCAAAATGGTAGCCCATGTTCAACTCTTTTCTGTCGGCATCCACAAAATTCAAAGCTGTTGAGGTAAGCATTCCTGCGCCTTCGGCCAATGACATGCAATCGTATTTACTTAAAACTTCACGATTCATTTCCTGAAGATATTCATGTAAATGAGGACCACTTCCCATATAAACATCCCAACGGCCATGGTAATTTTTGTCTAATTCTGCTTGTGTAATTACTGGAAAATTGGGGTCCTTTGAAATAAAAGGAATCACATCCATTCGAAATCCGTCGATACCTTTATCCAACCACCAACGCATCATGCTGTAAATTTCTTGCCTTACTTTTGGGTTTTCCCAATTCAAATCGGGTTGTTTGAAGTTGAAATAATGCAGGTAATAAGAATCGGTAGTTTTGTCATATCTCCATCCACTTCCATCGGCTTCAAATGCTCCTGGACGAAAAGCAGGTTTTCCTTTTTCGGCTGGCCACCAATGGTAATAATCGCGGTATGGATTGTCACGTGATTTGCGGCTTTCTTGAAACCATTTGTGTTCGTCACTGCTGTGATTGACAACTAAATCCATTACGAGTTTGATTCCTCTTTGATGCATTCCTTTTAACAGAGCATCGAAATCCTGCATGGTGCCAAATTCTTTCATTATATTTTGATAATCAGAAATGTCATAACCGTTATCAGCATTTGGGGAGCTGTAAATGGGATTCAGCCAAATGATATCGACACCCAAGCTTTTCAAGTAGTCCAGTTTGGAAATAATTCCTTTCAAATCGCCTACGCCATCACCATCAGAGTCTTTAAAACTTCGTGGGTAAATCTGGTAAACGACTGCTTCTTTCCACCATTTTCGGTCTATTGGAGCTTTTTTTTCTTGAGCTGTCAAAGTATTGCAAAGGATATTAATTAGTGTAATTACTACGAGCGAAATTGTGATGTTTTTTTTCATTTCAGTTGTTGTTTATTTTTTATAGGATTCATAAAAGAATCAATGGTTGACTCGTTGATTTTGGGATTGGCACCTTCTTTTTGTGCCACTAATGCTCCGATTGCACAAGCAAAATTTATGGCGTTTTGAGGGTCTTCTTTGGCTAATAATTTGCTTAAAAGTCCTGCCAAAAAAGAATCCCCAGCTCCAACAGTATCAGCGACATTTATTTTGTAACCACTATTGTAGTAGAATTGATTGTTGTAATATAAAACAGCTCCATGACTGCCTTTGGTAACACAAATATGTTTGGTGCTGGTTTGTTCTGCTATAAAAAGGATGTTTTGTTCCAATGAATGGAAAGGCGATTGGAGATATTCGCTTATTTCATAGATTTCATCATCATTAAATTTTATAAAATCGGCTTCATGCATCAGATGATTGAGTAATTCTTTTGTGTAAAAGGGAGCACGCAGATTGACATCAAAAACAGTATATTTTGCATAATTTATTAATTCAAACAAAGTGTTTTGTGAGACGCTGTCTCTACAAACTAAACTGCCAAAAACTAATGCATCGGCTTTTTTTACAATAATCTCATCTTCTGGTGTTTCGATAATTTTGTCCCAAGCTACAGGATAATTAATGGTGTACGAAGCGGAGCCTTTGTCGTTCAATTGTACAATGACTTCGCCTGTTTTTAAGTCTTTATCAATTTGAATGGAATCCGAATTTACTTTGTGATCCTTAATGTATTGTAGTAATTCTTTTCCTATTTCGTCATTTCCTATTCGGCTAATAATTTGAGATTGTATTCCCAAAGAAGCCAGTCGGATAGCCACGTTTAATGGTGCTCCTCCAATTTTTTTATGAGTTGAAAAAACGTCAAACAAGACTTCTCCAAAGCATACTACGCTGATTTTTTGGTTTGTTGCTTTCATTCGGTGATCATTTTTTGTTCTAATTCTTCAAGTGATAATCCTTTGGTTTCGGGCATCATGAATAAGACAAATGTCAATTGCAATACCATCATGAACGCAAAAAAGGCAAAAATAGGCCAAGGGTTTTCGTGAAATATATCAATAACAACTGGACCTAGTAAAGTAATTAATGCTGCAAAAATCCAATGAATACCTGTGCCAAAGGATTGCCCTCGAGCACGAACAGTATTTGGAAATATTTCGGATATAAAGACCCAAATTACGGCTCCCTGTCCAATGGCATGCGAAGCGATAAAGAGAAGAATGGAAGTTAATAGCACAACCGGCCCGGCATTAGTATTAAAAGCCCAAGCGATTATGCATAAGCTCAAAATATAACCAATACTGCCAATTGTCATTAATAGTTTTCTACCTAAAATATCAATCAAGCGCATGCCAATAATGGTAAAAATAAGATTAATGGCACCGATGAGTATCGAATTCATTAAGGATTCTTTTGAACCTAATCCTGCCATTTCCAAGATTTCCGGAGCATAGTATAAAATAAAATTAATGCCGGAAAGTTGGTTAAAGAAAGCAATTAAGAAAGCCAAAACGATTGGCCATTTGTATTTTTGGGTAAATAATTTTTCTTTTTCAGTGGAGTCAACTACATCCTTTTTGATTTCATTAAAATTTTCCAAAGCTTCTTCTTTAGCATAAATCATTTCAAGAACTTTCAATCCTGTAGCATCATCCTTTTTGTTTAAAATTAACCAACGGGGACTATCTGGAATTTGAAAAACAATGATACTGTAGATTAATGCTGGTAATGCTACAATCCCGATCATCCATCGCCAATCATTTACACCGCTAAAACCTTCAAATAGATAATTGGAAAAAAAAGCAATTAGGATTCCAAACACAATATTGAATTGAAAAAGAGCAACTAGTTTTCCTCTGTTTTTGGCACTTGAAATTTCGGAGATATAAATAGGAGCTGCCACCGAAGAAGCTCCAACCCCAATTCCACCTATAAACCTAAAAAAAGAAAAAACATACGGATTGGGAGCCAGTGCCGAACCTAATGCAGATACTAAGAATAAAATTCCAATCCATAACAAGGTTTTTTTTCTTCCCCATTTGTCACAGGGAATGCCACCAAACAATGCGCCTAAAACAGTCCCCCACAATGCCATCGACATGATGAATAATCCGTGAAATAGGGGAGTTGTGTGCCATAATTCTTTGATAGGTAAGTTGGCGCCTGATATAACTACAGTGTCAAAACCAAATAAAAAACCGGCGACCGCTACGGTTATGGACCATTTTTGTACATTGTTCATCTTTTATTTTTTAGAGGGTTTGGATGTAGAGTTGGTTTCCCAAATACCTTTTATTTTAGCAATACTTAGGTTCTTAATTTCTTGGTCTTCATTAGATTGTATGCTTAATTTGGTATAGGGTTTATTGGGAAAAATTTGCTCTGTAAAGGAATAAACACCACCATTCAAGAAAATTTCTATTGATGACCAATCTAGAATAATTTGATATTCTAAAGTAGGTGTAGTCAGATTTGGTGTTTCGGTTTTATGAATCAATTTTCCAAAATCGGTTTCAAAATTAACTATACCGGAATGGGTTCTGTCTACCGAAAAAGAATTTATTTTGTGGTCATAAATAAGAACTAGCGAGTCATTGACTTCATTCGAGAACGTTAATTTTAAATTTTTGGCTAAAGCTTTAAAATGAAATTGAGATTGATTGAGATGGTTGTACTCAAAAGCTATTTTGTTATTTGCTTGAACGGATAGTAATTCTTTTGAATATTCAGGAATTTTAATTGTTTTTAATTGTTGGATTGGGGTGTTTTTAAGTACATAATTACTGCCTATTTTTTCAAGTGAAAGTTTTCTGGGCAAAGTCATGGCACTTCTCCAGTTTTGGGTTGGCGTGTTACGTGCATACAGCCAGTTACTCATCCAGCCAATAAAAATGCGTTCGTTATTTGGAGTATTGTTATAAGTCACGCCTGCATAATTATCGGTTCCATAATCAATCCATTTGATGTCTTTTTGATTGGTTTTAAAACTTTTTCCATCATAATCACCAATGAAATATTGTGTTCCAGAGCCACCATTCGGTGCTCCAGGGTTGATACTGATGAGTAAAACCCATTTTTCTTCTTCGGAATTTTCTACTTTAAGTTTGAAAATATCTGGGCATTCCCAAACACCACCATGGGCGCCTCTGTTTTTTCCAAATTGACTCATATACGTCCAATCAATCAAATTTTTTGAACTGTAAAATTGGGCATGGTCTCCAGCGACTAAGGCTAAATTCCAAAGTTTTGTTTCTGGATTCCAAAAAACTTTGGGATCCCTGAAATCTTTCAGATTGTTGTTTCCTATAATGGGATTCCCTTTGTATTTCGTCCAAGTTTCTCCTTCGTTAAGACTGTAAGCCAAACCTTGAGATTGCGTATTTATTTTCCCTGCTTTTTCAAAATCCATATTGTGATAGGTGAAAATGGCAATCATTGGCGGATTTTGGGTAGTGCCAAGTCCTGAAGTATTATTAATATCGATAACGGCACTCCCAGAAAAAATGAGACCTAATTTATCTGGAAATAATGCGATTTTATGATGTTTCCAATGAATTAAATCTTTACTGGTGGCATGTCCCCAATGCATTGGTCCCCAAACAATGTCTCCGGGAAAATATTGGTAAAACAAATGATAGGTTCCTTTGTAAAATACCAAGCCGTTTGGGTCATTCATCCATTTTTTTTCGGGGGAAAAATGAAATTGTGGACGAAAGGATTCTTTGTAAAACGATGTAGAATCTGTTGTAATTGCCTCAGTGGTAGAAATAGTTATTGGGCTATTATCTTCTTTTTTTTTGCAGGAAAAGAGCAATGCAATTATATTTAGTGCCAAAATGAATAATAGGTTATGAAGTTTCAATTGCATTGTCTTATGTTTTACTTTTATATGAATTGCGATTTATAAAATTAGGCTTCAATTTTGAGTTATCTCCAATTATAAAAATCGAAAACGTTTTCGAGGCTTCGAAAACGTTTTCGATTTAAATTTCAATGAGTTACAAAATAAATGTTTTAAGTTTGATTAACTAAAAAAAAGAAAATATATGACTTCAAAAGTAAAAGGGTGTCTTTTCATACTCATGATTGGTTCAGCGATGTTTGGTCAGGAAAAATCAGATGAGTGGCATTTGTATGCTAATTCTAGAGAGAATTATTTTGGTGTGGCTATGGCTAATGGGAAAATTGGTATTGTAACCGATGATACACCTCTAAAAACCAAGGAAATAATCCTCAATGGAGTGTACGATGGGAGTCCCGAAAACGGAATCAGCAGAATAGTACGGGGAATTGAGTTTTTGAATCTTCATTTAACGTTAGAAGGACAAGAAGTCAAATCAGACAATATCTCCAATTGGAGCCAGGTTGTCAATATGAAAGAAGGGACAAGTACTACTTCATTTTCGTTTAAAGATTTTGCCACTATCAATTATACAATTTTGGCCAATAGAGCAGTGCCTTATTCAGCTATGGCGATTGTTACTATTGTTCCCAAAAAAGACATCGAAATTGCGGCTAATAATTATATGACTGTGCCTGATGAATTAAAGGATGCAAAAAGTCAGTTTCGAGTGTTGAAAGACAATCAGTATTTGATGCCCGTTTTTGGGACAACTGCTAAAACATTAACAGGTAAGTATACCGTTTCAGCTGCTACGACTTTTTTGTTTGATGGAGAAACTGAAGTTTTGAAACAAACAGGGAATGAAGTTGGTTTTTCGAAGAAATTGCAAAAAGGTAAAATTTACCGATTTGCTATTGCTGGCGGAATTTGCACGTCAAAAGATTTTAACGATCCGTTGAATGAATCCGAAAGACAACCAATTTATGCCCTTCAACAGGGAATTGATAATTTACTGAATCGTCATAAACTAGCCTGGGCCGAATTGTGGAATACTGGTGACATTCAAATAGAAGGCGATTTGGATGCACAACAGCGTGTTCGATTTGCTTTGTTTAATTTGTATTCCTACAATCGTCCTGAAACCAGAGAAAGTATTGCTCCTATGGGATTGTCTTCACAAGGATATAATGGGCATATTTTTTGGGACAGTGAACTTTGGATGTATCCCACACTATTGGCTTTACAACCGGATATGGCCAAATCGTGTTTGGACTATCGTTTCGATCGACTGGAAAAAGCCAAACAAAAAGCGACTATTTATGGTTACAAAGGAGCAATGTATCCTTGGGAGTCGGATGATACGGGCGAGGAGGCTACTCCAACCTGGGCTTTGACAGGGATTTTTGAGCAACATATTACTGCTGATGTGGCTATTGCTTTTTGGAATTATTACTCATACACCCAAGATAAAACTTGGCTAAAAGAAAATTACAAAGTTCTTAGGGAAACCGCCGATTTTTGGGTAAGTCGCGTAATCAAAAATGAAAATGGAAGTTTTTCTATTCTAAATGTAGTGGGAGCCGATGAATATGCACAGCATGTAGATGATAATGCGTTTACAAATGCTTCTGCTATAGAAGCTTTGAAAAACACAATTAAAGCGGCAACCATTTTGAATGAGCCCATAAATCCAATGTGGGTAGAAGTTTCGAATAAGTTAATCATTCATTCTGAAAATGGAATTACCCAAAACTACAAAGGATACAAAGGACAAATGATTAAACAAGCTGATGTTAATTTGTTGTCATATCCATTGCATGTGATCATAGATCGAAAACAAATCGAAAAAGACTTAGAATATTACACTGAAAAAATTGATAAAAAAGATGGTCCTGCGATGGCATCGGGAGTATTATCTGTTTTATATGCCAGATTAGGAGATAAGGACAAGGCATATGCTTATTTTGTAAAATCATATTTGCCTAATAGTCGCCCTCCATTTGGAGTATTCTCGGAATCGGCAAATAGCAATAATCCTTATTTTGCAACTGGTGCGGGCGCAATGCTTCAGGCAGTTATTTATGGTTTTGGTGGTGTTGAGCAAACGGATAAAGGACTGAAGTATAATCAAGGGCTTTTGCCTAAACAATGGAAATCTTTAACGATAAAAGGGATTGGTCCTGACAATAATACAATTACAATAAAATAATTTTTTTTTATTGCCGCAAATCTTAAAGTTTTTTTCTCTAAAAAATACAACTTTAAGGTTTGCGGTTTTTTTATGCTTAAGAGTTTTTGTTAATTAATTCAAAATGAGTTATTTGTGGTTTTTGCTACCAAATCAATTTAATCACTTGTCTTATTGTAAGTAAAAAATTATTAAAATAAATGTTTTTTTCTTTTAATTTTGAATTTTTCAATTAAAATGGTTAAAAATAACTAAATGTGTTTTTTTTACACTTTTTTATTCCATTATATATTTTTATTTCTTAAAATTTTAACACTCAATTTTCGAAATCGAAAACGTTTTCGGTCTTACTACAACGTTATAGTTTTGTTTTTCTTAAAATTTTCTTAATAAAATAACTATGTTTGACTTTATATTTTAAACAAATAACCAAATTATTAACTAACTTATTTATTACGTATGAAAAATAGTCTACAAAAAGGCTTAATGGTTTTCATAACCATGCTATGTACTAGCTTGATATACTCGCAAGATATATCAGGATTGGTGACTGATGCGAGTGGCCCGCTCCCTGGGGTTTCGATATTAGTAAAAGGAACAAAAACAGAGACACAAACTGATTTTGATGGAAGATTTACAATTAAGAATGTGGGTTCAGACGCGGTCTTAGTTTTTACTTACATTGGACTTAAAACTCAGGAAGTAAGTGTTGGGGGTAAAAGCACTATAAATGTGAAAATGGCACAAGATCAAAGCCAATTGAATGAAGTTATAGTTGTAGGTTATGGCTCTGTAAAAAAGAAAGATGCAACTGGTGCTGTAGACATGTTAAGTTCAAAACAATTTGACAACATATCAGCAACTTCTCCATCAGAATTATTGAGAGGAAAAGTGTCAGGGGTACAAGTAACGCAAACTAGTGGTGAGCCAGGAGCTGGTGTTTCTGTAAGAATTAGAGGTAACTCATCTATTCGTTCTGGAAATAATCCATTATATGTTGTGGATGGTGTTCCATTAGATGGTGGAGACGTTTCGTCAGGTGGTTCTGATGTGGCAGGATTGGGGTCTTCTTCTGCAAGAAATCCTTTGAATTTTATCAATCAAAATGATATCGAAAGTATTTCTGTTTTGAAAGATGCCTCTTCTACTGCGATTTATGGATCTCGTGGAGCAAATGGAGTTATTGTGATTACAACTAAAAAAGGAAAAACAAAAGTTCCTACATTGACATTTAATTCTTCAATGAGATTTAGTACAATGTCTGGAGATTTTAGATTGTTAAACGGAGATGAGTTTGTAGCTGCCGGAGGTCCAGATAAAGGATCTAGATCGTACAACTGGGAAGATGCTATTTTAAGAAGTGGATTCACTTCTAATAATGATGTATCTATAAGCAGTGGGTCTGACAGTTCTAATACAAGACTTTCATTGGGTGCAAGTTCTACAGATGGAATTGTAAAAAACACGGGTATAGATAAATATACCGCTTCATTTGCCAATTCAAATGACTTTTTTGGTGGTGTACTTAAAATTGACACTAATTTATTATATGCAGGACTTAAAGATCAAACTACTTTAATTAGTAATGATGCTGGTTATATTGGGAATTTAATTGGTACCGCTTTGTATTGGAACCCAACTTTGCCAATATACCAACCAGATGGTAGTTATACTTTTGTTGCTGAAGATTATTTAAACCCAGTTCAATTGCTAAATTCCTATGATGATCATACTGCTACGAATAAAGTATTAGGAAGTGTTGCAGCAACTTTGAAACTAGGTTCTCATTTTAAATATAAATTCTTGTTCGGTGTAGAATCATCTAGTTCTACAAGAAAACGCCAGCTATTGCCTACGATGTTAATCAATAGTACGGATTTGATTAAGAATGATAATGCAAACGGAGGTGTTAAAAAAAGAGGTTTTGCAGAGATATCAGGTATAAATAAGTTCAATAAAACAATTGAGCACACACTGACTTATGATAATAATTTCAGCGACAATGTATCTCTTAATGCATTGGGTGGTTTTTCTTATTATTCTTATGATACTGAAGGTTCTAATGCTAGAGGATATGGTTATCTACCAGAACAAACTCTGCTTGTCGACAATATTCAAGGGGGTATTGCTCAGGAGTTTAGGACTACTTCTTTTAAAAACAGAATAGAATTACAGTCTTATTTTGCTAAAGCTGAAGTTACATTGTATAAAAATTTAATTATTAATGGATCAATTCGTGCTGATGGATCGACAAAACTTGGAGAGGATAACAAATGGGGTTATTTCCCTGCAGTTGGTGCAGCATATAAAATTGTAAATAATAAAGAAGGTATTTTAAATGATATTAAAGTAAGAGGGAACTGGGGTATTACAGGTAATCAAGAATTTCCTGTGAATTCAGCTGTTTCAAAATCAATTTATGGAAACGGTGGTTCTGCACAAACGGTTTCAGGTGCAAATAATGAGTTGCGTTGGGAAACTACTACTTCATATGGTATTGGAACTGATTTTACTTTTTTCAATAATCGTTTGACTGGTTCGGTAGACTATTACAAAAGAGATACTGAAGATTTAATCGCACCAGTACCACAAGCTTCAACTCAACCGGGTCCAGCTTCTAACAGAAGTGTTAATTTGCCAGGTAATTTAATAAATGATGGTATTGAGGTATCTTTGAACTATAAAATTATTGATAGCGATGATATGTCATGGAGCGTTGCAGCGAATGCTGCCTTTTTGAAAAATAAAATGACAAATTTTGGTTCAGTTTCTTTACTGGCAGGAGGTATTAATGGACAAGGGTTGTCTGGAGCTAATGCTGAAATCATACAAGATGGTTATCCATTATATACTTATTTTCTTTATGAATTTAGAGGATATGATGCAACAGGAAATTCTATTTATGCTGCTGCAGATGGATCAGATACAGGTTTAGGAAATGCTGATAAAAAATTATTAGATAAACAGCCTTTGCCAAAAATCAATCTTGGATTTTCAACTAGTTTTACTTATAAGAGTTTAGATGCAGGAATGTCATTTTATGGCGCTTTCGGACATTACTTATATAACAATACTGCAAATGCTTACTTCTTTAAAAGTGCATTGTATGGTGGTAGAAACGTAACTCCAGAAGTTGGAAGTTCTCCTCAAAATGGAAGCGATCCAAACTCACCATCTACTAAGTATTTGGAAAGTGGAGATTTCTTGAGGCTTGGTAATTTAACTGTTGGATATACTTTCAAAGGAGCTTATATGGATAAAATAAAATTAAGTTCAGCACGTTTATTTGTTAGTGGTGAAAACTTATTTGTAATTACAAACTATTCCGGATTTGACCCAGAGGTAGATACTAATAAAGCTCTTAATGGAGTTCCTTCTGCAGGTATGGATTATTTATCATATCCAAAAGATAAGAGTTTTTCTGTAGGAGTTAGTGTAACATTTTAATTAAGAAAAAAATGAAAAGAATAAATATAATTAAAAGCATCTTTTTTGTTGGTACAATCGCTTTTGGTGTGAGTTGTACAAATTTAGATGAAGAAGTTTTAGACGGTTTCGTTACAAGTGGTGATGGGGGAAATGTGAATACAGGTAGTTTTTTGCAGTCCGCTTATGAAGGATTAAGAGGATTTCAGGATCAAGACAAAATGTTTACATTACAGGAAATGTCGGGAGACGGATTAGTTGGCCCTACAAGGGGTGGTGACTGGGATGACAACGCAAAATGGAGACAATTTCACGTCCACACTTGGGGACCGGATAATGTTGAAATTAGAAATGCTTGGAATTCATTGTTGACCAATGTGTATAACTGTAACTTAGTTATTTTCAACCAATCTACTGAGTCCCAAAAAACACAAGCCCGTTTTTTAAGAGCGTTCTATTACTATAATGTAATTGATTTCTTTGGTCAAGCACCTTATAGAGAAGAGGGTTCTGCGATTACGGATGATCCTAAATATTGGACAAGAAAAGAAGCTACCGCTTTTGTAATAAGCGAGCTAGAAGATATTGTTAATAAGTTGCCAGCTCGTAATCCAACCGATGCAAGTATTGCTAATGTTGATGCTGCTCATTTGTTATTGGCTAAATTGTATCTGAATAAAGCCGTATTTAATGCAGACAATGCAGCAGGACCTTACACTTTTGATGCGGCCGATATGAATAAAGTAATTTCAAATGTTGATGCAATCACTTCTAGTAGTTTGGCAACTGAATATTGGAGTAATTTTGCTCCAACAAACAATACTTCTAACGAGATTATATTTTCATCCAAAAATGTGTTAGGATCAGGTGGAGGAATACAATCAAGATGGAGAATGGGAATGCATTATAATCAAACTCCTGATGGATGGAATGGTTTTGCAACTGTTGCAGAATATTACAATAGGTTTGATGCTGCGGATGATCGTAGACAACATACCTCACCAGACATTATTACTTATTATGGTAATCCGATTGGTTTTCAATACGGACAAATGTATGCTCCAGGAGGAGTTACTCCTCTGAAAGATAGAAAAGGTAATCCACTATTTTTCACAAAAGAATTAACTATGATTACAAGTGGACCTACTTTGGAAACTGCAGGTATTCGTACTCAAAAATACGAACCAGATCATGCCAATTTAGGAAATCCAGAAAATGATTATGTATTGATGCGTTATTCTGATGCTTTGTTAATGAAAGCTGAAGCTGCCTTAAGAGGTGGTACAGGAGGAGCAGCAACAGCAAAAACAATTCTTGATGAGATTGATGTTAGAGCTAAATTGCCAGCAGGATCTACTCCAGCAACTTTGGACGGCATCTATCTAGAAAGAGGAAAAGAGTTATGGTATGAAGGATGGAGAAGAAATGACATGATTCGTTTTGGAAAATTCTTGGAACCTAGAGAGTTAAAACCAATCGCTTCAGATCCAAAATATGCATTGTATCCTATTCCAGCAGATGCATTGTTTAATAAAAATGCTAAACAGAACCCTGGATACTAAGAATTTTTTTACTTCATTTTGTTTTGAGTTAGTTATAAAGAGGGTAATTTTATTACCCTCTTTATTTATTTAATTTTTTATATTTATTACTTTTTTATTACTAATTATTGCATATTTTACACCGTAATAACATAGCCAATTCCCTAACCAAATACTACCAATTATTATGCACAATCGAGTTGTCCTATTTTCTCTTTTTATTATTATTTTTTCTAATTGTTCCAAAGAAAATAGCGCTAATGAAAATAGTTTATTTACCAAACTAGAATCTTCCGAAACTGGAATTAATTTTGTTAATGAAGTTAAGAACGGAAAAAACATGAATATCTTCAAATACCGAAATTTTTATAATGGTGGAGGTGTGGCTATTGGAGATATTAACAACGATGGCTTATCGGATGTCTTTTTTACTTCAAATCTTGGAGAGAACAAATTGTATCTCAATAAAGGAAGTTTCAAGTTTCAAGATATTTCTAAATCTTCAGGAATTGTGATATCTAAATCTTGGTCTACTGGTGTTGAAATGATTGATATTAATGGTGATGGATTGTTGGATATTTTTGTTTGCAATGCTGGGAATGGCATTGATGCAAAAAGAAAAAGCGAATTATTTATCAATAACGGAAACCTGACTTTTACTGAAAAAGCAGCTGAGTACAATCTTGCCGATACCGGTATTACCACTCATGCCGCTTTTTTTGATTATGATAAGGATGGTGACTTAGATGTTTATATTTTAAATAATAGTTTTATTCCAGTAAGCAGTCTCAATTATTCCAACAAAAGAGAATTAAGAGATAAAGATTGGGCGGTTAGTGATATTCTAAAAGGAGGTGGTGATAAGTTGATGCGTAATGATAATGGAAAATTTGTTGATGTAAGCGAAGCTGCGGGTATTTATGGAAGCCTTATCGGTTTTGGACTTGGGGTAACAGTTGGCGACGTTAATGGAGATTTGTATCCGGACATTTATATTTCAAATGACTTTTACGAACGCGATTATTTGTATATCAATAATAAAAACGGAACTTTTAGTGAACAAATTCAAGGTTGGACATCGCATACAAGTCAGTCTTCCATGGGAGCTGATATGGCTGATATAAACAATGACGGAAAACCGGATATTTTTGTAACCGATATGTTGCCTGAAGGTGATGAGCGTTTGAAAACCACAACGAGTTTTGATAATTACGATTTGTTTAGAAGAAAATTAAATCTGGATTTTTTTTATCAATACATGCAAAATACTTTGCAGTTGAATAACGGAAATAATCAATTTCTTGAAATCGCAAATTATGCTGGAGTTGCTAAAACCGATTGGAGTTGGGGAGCCTTAATATTTGATATGGATAATGATGGGTATAAAGATATTTATGTATGTAATGGAATTAATAATGATTTGACCAATCAGGACTTTATGGACTTTTTTGCCAATGGGATAATTCAAAGAATGGCGGTTACAGGCAAGAAAGAACAAATGGAAAACATTATTGGTAAAATGCCAAGTACACCAATACCAAACTACGCTTTTAGAAATAATAAAGATTTAACCTTTACCAATGAAATTACTAACTGGGGATTAGATACGCCTAGTTTTTCAAATGGAGCTGCCTATGGTGATTTAGATAACGATGGTGATCTTGATTTAATTGTAAATAATGTCAATCAAGAAGCTTTTGTTTTTCAAAATAATTCGGAAAAAAAGAAAGACAACCATTTTGTGAAAGTAAAATTGAAAGGCGATAACCAGAATAAATTTGCCATCGGAAGTGTTGTCGAATTGTTTTCTGGAAAAGAAACCTTAAGACAGGAATTAATTCCTTCAAGAGGTTTTCAATCCTCGATAGATTATGTGATGACTTTTGGAATTGGAACTAAAAAAATAGATTCACTTCAAGTAATCTGGCCAAATGGTAAATACCAAACCATTAAAAAAGTGGCTAATAATTCGACTGTTAACTTGAATATCGCAGACGCGACTTTAAATTATACTATCAAAAAACCGAATGTAAAACCATTGTTTTCTGAAAAGCCAAGCTCATTTTTGACGCACAAAGAAAATGACTACATTGATTTTGATTATGAAGGATTGATTTCCAAAATGCTATCTCAAGAAGGACCTTCGCTTGCCGTTGGGGATATTAACGGTGATGGGAATGATGATGTCTTTATTGGCGGAGCCAAGGGAATGTCAGGGAATATTTATTTGAGTAAAGGCAACGATACTTTTTCGATTACTAAGCAAACTGATTTGGTTGCCGATGCAGATTACGAAGACACTGCCGCCAGTTTTTTTGATGTCGATAATGATGGAGATCAGGATTTAATGGTAGGTTCTGGTGGAAATGAAAAAGCAGATCAGGCAAATTATAAAAACCGTCTGTATTTGAATAATGGAAAAGGTGTCTTTACTAAAAGTAAAACCAATATTCCAACAACCAATAATAATGTTTCGGTAATTACCGCCTGTGATTATGATAACGATGGTGATATGGATGTTTTTGTAGGGAGTAGAAGCGTGCCGGGGATATATGGAATTGACCCAAAACAATTGTTTCTGGAAAATGATGGGAAAGGAAATTTCAGTAATGCTACCGATAAAAAAGCTTTCAAACTGAATGAAGTTGGAATGATTACTGACGCCGTTTGGGAAGATATTGACAACGATGGGAAGAAAGACTTAATTGTGGTTGGCGATTGGATGGCTCCTCGAATATTCAAAAATACGGGTCGTCGTTTGGTTGATTTTAAATCTAACTTGATCAATTTTAGTGGTTTTTGGAACGCAGTAAGTTGCGTAGATCTAAATAATGATGGAAAGAAGGATCTGGTTTTAGGAAATAAAGGAACCAATACTTCCTATAAAGCTACTGATAAAAATCCGATGCGAATGTTTGTAAATGATTTTGATAATAACGGAACCATTGAACAAATAACCACACGCTCTATCGATGGAAGAGATATGCCTTTGCATTTGAAAAAAGAATTAGCAGGTCAAATTCCTTCGATAAAAAAGAAAAATTTGAGCTATGCTGAATATGCAAAAAAATCATTTCAAGAAATATTTGCTCAAGACGTAGTTGATAATTCCATTCAGAAAACTGCGACGATTCAGAAAAGTGTAATTGCTATTAATAAAGGGAATGGCAATTTTCAGGTTAAGGCGCTTCCAAAAGAAGTTCAGTTCTCATGCGTAAATGCTATTTCTGTAACGGATGTGAATAAAGATGGAATCTTTGATCTCGTTCTGGGGGGGAATCAATATGAATTCAAACCTCAATTCGGAAGAATGGATGCCAATTGTGGAAGTGTGCTTTTAGGAAACAAATCAGGTTCTTATTCATGGTTGCCTTATAACCAATCAGGTTTCTTTTTGAAAGGAGAAGTTAAGCACATTCAAACTTTGAAGAATAAAAACAAAGGAGTTTCAATACTGACAGTTACAAATGATAATGCCCCAAAAATATTTAAGAGCAATGAATAAGTTTTATAGTTTAGGAATAGTTGCATTGCTTATGTTGAGTTGTTCGGAAAAACAAGATCGTTTGTTCGAAAAATTAGATTCTGCCACTAGCAACATTACTTTTAAAAATGAATTATTGGAGTCAAAAAACATCTCGATATTAGATTACCTCTATTATTACAATGGTGGAGGTGTTGCCTTGGGAGATATTAATAAAGATGGTTTGGTAGATATTTATTTTACTTCAAACCAGGGGAAAAATAAATTGTATCTCAACAAAGGCAATAATAAATACGAGGATATTTCAAAAAAAGCAGGAGTTGAAAGCGAAAGCGATTGGAACACGGGAACGGTGATGGCAGATGTAAATGGAGATGGTTATCTCGATATTTATGTCTGTGCTGTTGTTGGGATTAATGGTTTTGAAGGACATAACGAGTTATTTATTAACAACAAAAACAATACGTTTACCGAAAGCGCAGCCGAGTACGGTTTAGATCTAGATAATTACAGTACATCGGTGGCATTTTTTGACTATGATTTAGATGGAGATTTGGATATGTATTTGTTAAATCATGCTGTGCATTCAGAGTTGTCTTTTGGGAACGCCAATATTCGAAATAATAGGAACTACGAATGCGGTGATAAATTATTTAGAAACGACAATGGAAAATTTGTTGATGTAAGTGCTCAAGCAGGAATTTTTGGTGGAGCCAATGGTTATGGATTAGGTATCGCTGTTTCTGATTTTAATTTAGATGGTTATCCAGACATTTATATCGGAAATGACTTTCACGAAGACGATTATTATTACCTCAATAATGGAGATGGAACTTTTACGGAAAGTCTGAAAAGCTATTTTGGTCACACCAGTAGGTTCTCGATGGGTGTAGATGTAGCCGATATAAATCATGATGGTTTTCCCGATATAATGTCATTGGATATGCTTCCGGAAGACGAGAAAGTTTTAAAATCATCTTTGGGAGACGATAACGTCCAAATGTTGAAATTGAGAACCGAAAAGTATGGTTATCATAATCAATATACCCGAAATATGTTGCAAATAAATCAAGGAGGAAAACATTTTACAGAAACGGCCTTGTTGAGTGGCGTGGCAGCAACCGACTGGAGTTGGAGTGCCTTGTTCGCCGATTATAATCAAGATGGAGAACAGGATATATTTGTATGTAACGGAATTCCAAAAAGACCAAATGATTTGGATTATGTGAAGTACTTTTCGAATGAACAGGTCAAAAGGAAGATAGGCTCGACGAAATTATTAGACAAAGAGGCATTAAAAAAAATGCCAGCTGGTAATGTGACCAACTTTGTTTTTGAAGGGTCATCTGATCTTCAATTTGTAAACAAATCAGATCAATGGATTGAGAATGATTCCATAATTTCAAATGGAAGCGGTTATGCCGATTTGGATAATGACGGAGATTTGGATGTGGTAACGAATAACATCAACGATATTGCATCGGTTTACATCAATCAAACGAATAACAAATCTCATTATTTAAAAGTAAAACTTCAATTTACAGGGAAAAATACTTATGGAATTGGTGCCAAAGTGATCTCTTATTCAAAAGGAAAAAAACAATTCAAAGAATTGCAAACGACGAGAGGTTTTCAATCATCGTCAGAGCCGATGCTTCATTTTGGATATGGAAAAATTGCAGTTATTGATTCTCTGGTTGTAATTTGGCCTGATAAAACGTATCAGACCTTAAAAAATGTCAAGTGCGATCAAACGTTGGCCATAAAAGCAAATGCCAATAGAAAAGCATTTGATTATCAAAAATTGCATCCAACCGTTATTCCTGTTTTTAAGAAAGTTGAAACTGGATTAGGTATTGATTTTACCCATCAGGAGAATGATTATATTGATTTTGTATACCAAAAATTAATTCCTTACGGACGTTCCGATAGAGGACCTGCGGCAGCAATTGGAGATTTAAATGGTGATGGCAAAGAAGATATCTTTTTTGGTGGATCGAAAGGAAAAAAAGCGGCAATTTATATTCAAAACACAAATGGATTTTCGGAAAAAGGATATTCCGAAATCGAAAAGGATTCTATTTTTGAAGATGCTTCTGCCGTAATTGGTGACTTTAATAACGACAAAATAAATGATTTGTTTGTGGCTTCGGGAGGTGGAGAAAATGCTTCGAACTTGCAAGATCGATTATATGTTGCCAAAGGTAATCAATTGATAAATTCTGTTTTGCCTGATCTTTCTCAAAATGCATCAGTGGTCAAAGCTTTTGATTATGATAAAGATGGAGATTTAGATTTGTTTATTGGCAATAATTCATTGAATAATAGATTCGGAAGTACTTCAGACTGTTATTTATTAAAAAACAATAAAGGGGTATTTGCATTAGCGGAAGCGAAAACTTTTGAAGGTATTGGGATGGTTACTGACGCTGTTTTTAGTGATTTCAACAAAGATGGTAAAGTCGACTTAATCGTTGTTGGTGAATGGATGAAACCGACCTTTTTTGCTAATAAAAAGGGGAAATTTGTTAATGTAACTGAAACTGTTTTTCCTGAAAAAAGCAACGGTTTGTATCAATCGATTATTCCATTTGATATAGATAATGATGGAGATCAAGATTATTTGGTAGGAAACTGGGGAATGAATTCTAAGTTTAAAGCATCGCAAGAATTTCCTATGAAAATGTATTACGATGATTTTGATAAAAATGGAACTTATGAAACAATTTTAGCCAAAGAAAAAAACGGAAAATATTATACAATATTAGGACTTGATGAACTAGTGGAAGAGTTTAGTGGTTTGCTGAAAAAGAAATTCAACAGTTACAAATCTTTTGCAGGAAAACCACTTGAAGAAGTTTTTGATATGAAAATGCTCGAACAGGGGAAATTGTATGAAGTACATAACTTGAAATCGGGCTATCTGAGAAATGATAACGGGAAATTTGCTTTTGTTTCTTTTGCCAATAAAATGCAAGTGTCTCCTATTACAAGTTTTGTGAAATCCAATTTTGATAGCGATTCAAAAGAAGAAGTTTTTGCTGCTGGGAATTATTTTGGAGTTACACCTTATCACAGCCGATTTGACGGATTCTCTGGAGCATTAATCAAAGATGAGAAAACAATATTCTTAGGCAGTCAAATAGGAATTGACTTGACCCAGAAAGCGGTGCGACACGTGGATGTCATTCGTTTTAACGGTAAAAAATACTTATTGGTTACTATAAATAATAAGAAAGCTGAGGTTTACGAATTACCGATGAGTTCTAATTAACAAAAAACTATTCAAAATTTAATAATATATAATATGAAGTCTAAATTATATACGATAGCAGCAGTTTGTTTGCTTTTTATTTCATGTGGAAAACAAGAAAAAATAGTTGTGTCAGCTAGTGATTTCCGTGCTGCGGTTGATACCGTTTCAGAAATAATGATTCATGATATTTTTTCTCCTCCAGTAGCTAGTAGAATATATGCGTATCCAAATATTGCAGCTTATGAAGTTATTGCCCAAAACAGCAAAACATATTCTAGTTTACAAGGTCAGTTGAATGGACTGGATTCTATTCCAACATTGGATTCTAAAGCAGGTGTAAACCAAAAGTTGGCTGCGATAATTGCACACATGGAAGTAAGCAAGCAATTGATTTTCTCTGAAGATGCATTGGAGAAATTTAGAGACAGTTTGTATAAAAAATGGGAAGGTGAAAATTCAAAAGAATTTGAAGTTTCCAAAGAGTATGGATTGAAAGTTGCCGAGCGTATTAAAAAATGGATGGGGAAAGATAATTACAAGCAAACAAGAACCTTGCCTAAATTTTCAGTTTTTGCGAGTCAACCTGGAAGATGGCAACCCACTCCACCAGCTTATATGGATGGAGTTGAGCCGCATTGGGGAGAGATAAGAACGATGGTTTTGGATTCGGCGTCACAGTTTAAACCGACTGCAGCAATACCTTTTTCATTAGATAAAAAGTCAGCTTATTTCAAGGAAGTAATGGAGATATATAATATAAGTCTAAAAATTTCTGAAGGATTAAAAAAATCGGAGGAATCTAAAAGCAATCCAGTTCCAGAGGAATCAAAAGTTGCCGTTTTTTGGGATTGTAACCCTTATGTGACCGTAAGTCAAGGTCACATGATGTTTGCCAAAAAGAAGAATACTCCAGATGCACACTGGATTGGTATAACCAAAATTGCATGTGTAAAAACCAATGCCGATTTTGAAAAAACTGTTTACGCTTACACCAAGACATCAATAGGGATTTTTGAGTCATTTATCAGTTGTTGGGACGAGAAATACAAAAGTAATATGGTACGTCCTGAAACGGTAATCAATCAGAATATTGATGAGAATTGGAAACCCTTGTTACAGACGCCTCCGTTTCCTGAATATACAAGTGGACATTCTGTAGTTTCAACTTGTTCGGCAGCACTTTTAACCACCATTTTTGGAGATAATTTTGCTTTTGTAGATGATTCAGAAATTCCTTTTGGATTACCAAAAAGAAACTTTACATCTTTTAAAGCAGCGGCAAAAGAAGCGGCAAATAGTAGAATGTATGGAGGAATCCATTACAGAGCTGCGGTTGAAAATGGAGTTGTTCAAGGTCAAAATATAGGGGATTTTATTATTTCAAAATTGAAGATGCTTAAGTAATTATGAAAAGTAAAATTATATTGGGTTTTAGCTTATTGCTATCGTTTTTTTTGATTTGGTATCTGTTTATAAAAGAAAGCGATTATACGATTTCATTTACTGTTAAAGCAGCAACAGGGACTGTTTTTCAGGGAATTAAAGAGTGGAGTGCCACTCAATTGGAGAAAGAGAAAGAAAATTATAAAATAATTGAAAAAAATAATTTTGATTTTATTAAACAAAGAATGACTAAGGGCAATTCTCAAATTGATTACACTTGGGAAATGGTTTCCATAAATGATTCCATGACTAAAGTAAATGTGAGTGTAAAAGAATTGGGGCATGGACTTTATAATAAAATTACAGCTCCATTTTGCAACACGCCATTCAAAGTAAGTCAAATAAAAAAAATAAAGTCTTTTAAAGAGGGTTTAAATGACCATATTTCGAAATTTAAATATAAAATTGATGGACTAGGTTCGTCAAAAGAAGAGTTTGTAGCGTACCTATCATTAAAAAGTGTTTTGCAAACCAAAGCGCAAACCATGATTGAGAATGATGGAGTAATTACTGGATTTCTTCAAACACATAATATTAAAATTATAGGAAGACCCTATGTTGAGGTTTTAAAATGGGATTTTGAAAAGGAAACCCTTGATTTTAATTATTGTTTTCCAATTAATAGAAATACAAAAATCATTGCTGATAATGATGTAAAGTTTAAAACAATTCCGGCAATGAAAGGTTTGAAAGCGACTTATTTTGGTAACATGAGAACTTCGGATCGTTCTTGGTTTGCGTTGTTAGATTATGCAAAAAAGAATGGTTATGAGCTAAATAATAAACCATTGGAACATTTTTTTGCAAATCCTTTTGACGGAGGAGATGAACTTACTTGGAAGACAGAAGTCATCATTCCTTTCGGAAAAAAATAATTTCTCGATCCTTTTTGCTTTACGAAAACGTTTTTGGTGTTTTCGAAATCGATTTCGATTTTATATTATGTTTTAATTGTTTGTATAGAATTACTTTTAATTAAATATTAACTAAACCACGGCATGAATTTTAAAGCAAAAATGAGTTTTTGGCAAATTATTAATATGAATGTTGGTTTTTTTGGCATTCAGTATAGTTTCGGATTACAACAAAGTGCCGTAAATCCAATTTATGATTTTCTTGGGGCAAGTCCTGACCAACTCCCAATTCTTAATTTGGCGGGACCGCTAACTGGATTATTGATTCAACCCATAATTGGTGCTTTGAGTGATAAAACCTGGTCTCCAAAATTTGGAGGAAGACGTAAGCCTTATTTTTTTATAGGTGCATTGGTGTGTAGTTTGGCTCTATTTCTTTATCCTTTTAGCAGTTCGTTATGGATGGCTGCTGGTTTACTGTGGATATTAGATGTAGGAAATAATACCGCAATGGAACCGTATCGGGCTTTTATTGCCGATAAGCTGGATGAGTCGCAACAACCAACCGGTTTTCAGGCACAAAGTTTTTTTACAGGTTTTGGGCAAACGTTAGCTAATGTTTCATTATTTATTTTCCCACTAATTTTTATTGGAACAACAGGAAAATTGCCAACTTGGGTTTTTGCATCCTTTTTTCTGGGCTCCATTTGCTCTATTGGGTCGGTTTGGTGGAGTTCATATACAACCAAGGAAATTCCTCCATCAGAAGAGGAGTTAAAAATCATGCAATCGGAATCACTAAATGTTTTTACTCCATTTATTGATATTGCAAAAGCAGTAAAGCACATGCCTAAAGTAATGTGGCAACTTGCACTAGTTTATTTATTTCAATGGTATGCACTTTTTTGTTATTGGCAAAATTCATCAAAAAGCATAGCACTTTCCGTTTGGCATACGACACCTCAAAAAGACATGAAATTGTATGGAGAAGCGGTAAGTTGGACGGGTTTAGTAAATGGCTGGTATAATGTAGTGACTTTTTTGGTTGCCTTTGCATTGGTCTATTTTGCAAAAAAGTATTCAGCAAAAATGGTTCATTTTACCTGCTTGATTTTGGCCGCAATTGGATTTTTACTTTTTCCCCATATTGAGAATAAGTATTTGTTATTTCCTGCCATAACCGGTTTTGGAATCGGTTGGGCTAGCATGATGGGAATTCCATATCTAATGGTTGTTTCACAAATCCCTAAAGAGCGATATGGTGTTTATATGGGAATCATTAATATGATGATTGTAATCCCAATGTTTATCCAGACTATTAGTTTTGGGTATATTTTAAAGCATTTTTTAAATAATGATCCTCGATTGGCAATAACATTTGCCGGAGTTTTATTAGTTTTAAGTGCTGTCTTTACTCTATTTATCGCAACAAAAAAAGAAAGTATAAGTGAATAATTTAGCATATAATAAAGCAATCGACTTACTTCAGGAAGTATCTTCTTCGGAAGGATTTTTGGCAAGTGCTCAAAACATCTCAAATTACAAAAGAGTTTGGGCTAGGGATGGTGTGATTTGCGGATTAGCGGCATTAGCTTCTGGAGATGAAAATTTGATAATTACTTTTCGAAAAACATTAGAGACTTTAGCACGAAATCAACATTATAACGGGACAATTCCCTCCAATGTAATGACTAGCGAAGAAGGTGTGGAAGTAAGTTACGGCGGTCTTGCCGGCAGAGTAGATGCAGTAACTTGGTTTGTAATTGGGATTTGTCAATATGCTTTTCATACCAAAGACTATTCTTTTGTAAAAAAACACGAAGCCAATATTGAGAAATGTTTGCAATTGCTCGAAGCCTGGGAATTTAATAACAAGGGACTTTTGTATGTGCCTTTATCCGGGAATTGGGCCGATGAATATATTACCGATGGTTATGTTTTATATGATCAATTGCTTCGGGTTTGGGCGTTGAAAAGTTATAATCATTTTGCAAATAGAGATTCTTTAACTGTCAAAATCGAAATGATAACAGCTCAAATTGAATGTAATTTCACACCCCATTCAGTTGGAGAGAAATACCACGAAAGAGCGTATAAAGAAATAAATATTCAAGATTTTATGCCTTGCTCTTTTTCACCTGCAGGCTACAAAACTCAATTCGATGCATTTGCCAATTCTCTGGCTTTGATGCTTAATATTGGGTCAAATGAATTTCAGAATTCCATAATAGACTATTCTTTGCAACTGAGAAATAAAATGGCATTGCGATTATTACCCGCTTTTTGGCCTCCCATATATGAAAACGACTTGGATTGGAACCTTCTTAAAAACAATTGTAAGTACGAATTTAGGAATTACCCCAATGAGTTTCATAATGGAGGCACTTGGTCTATGGTGAATGGATTTTACGGATTGGCGTTATTGTCCAAAGGAAAACAAAAAGAAGCTGATGAAGTTTTGGACGCCATAAATCAAGCCAATGCTGTTGAAGAGTTTAGTTTTTATGAAAATTTCAATAGTGAGACCAAAGTTCCAAATGGAGTCCCTTTTTGTGCGTGGAGTGCTGCAGCAACGGTTTTTTTGCATCAAAATAGGCATGCTAATTTTAAATTTTTAGTTTAAAATGGAAAAAACTATAGATATTATATGTGTGGGGGAATTGTTGATTGATTGTATCGGTCATCAAGTGAATGCTACTATTAGAGAAACGGAAGATTATCACAGATATCTTGGCGGTTCTCCAACGAATGTGGCTTTGAATGCGTCAAGATTAGGATTGAAGTCAGTTTTGGTGGCTGCATGCGGTAAAGACGGTTTGGGTGATTTTAGTATTCAAAAATTGAAAGAAAAAAAAGTGATTACTACACAAATTTCTCAGTTAGATAAAGCTTCTACCTCGATTATTTTGGTTTCAAAATCAACGGGAACCCCTGATTTTATTCCATATCGGGATGCCGATTTCCAGATTGTGCCAAACCAAATTCCAGAAGATTTATTAAAAAGCGCAAAAATGTATCATACTACTTGTTTTGCTTTAAGCAAAAAACCAGCTCAAAGAACCATTGTTGAAAATGCCAAGAAAGCCAAAGCTTTGGGTTTACAGACGAGTATTGATGTTAATTTTTCGGAAAGAATTTGGCCTGATAGAGAAGAAGCTAAGCAAATTCTTAGTGACTATCTATCAACTAATCCTTTTGTGAAATTAAGTGAAGATGACTGCTACCGTCTTTTTGCGGAAGCGAAATCAGAAGATTTTATATTCGACTATTTTCATGGTTTGGGGGTTTCTACTGTTTGTTTGACCAAAGGCAAGAATGGAGTGGTGTTGTCTGATAGAGAAACCGGAATAATTCGTAAAGAGGCATTGCCTGTTGCAGAAATAAAAGATACCACTGGAGCAGGAGATGCTTTTTGGACAGGATTTTTATACGCTCAATTGCAAAATAGAAATTGGGAAGAAACGATTGCCATTGCTCAAAGATTGGCTGTTTTAAAGCTTCAAAATATGGGAGGTTTGCCAAACGGAATCGATATTCTGGACTATCTAAACACCGATTTATAAACCTTATTTAAACCTTAAATGAAATGAGCATAAAAGTAAATTGGTCGTAAAAAACTAATGAAGATATGCGAATTCCATATTCAAATAAAAAACAAATATTAACTTTATATGAAAAACATCACCATTAAACTCGCATTATTTATTAATTATTTTGTTTTTGCAGCCCTTTTGAATAGTGTGGGATTGTTGATTCAAAAGTCTCAAAATATGTACGGTGTTTCAGAAGTACAGGCAAGTGTCTTGGAACCTGCGAAAGATTTAACTATTGCATTTGTTGCTTTTTTGATAGGTTCATTACTTCCTAAGTTAGGCTATAAAAAAGGGATGCTAATCAGTTTGGCTGTTGTTTTTACAGGGTGTTTTGTGATGTATTTTGGGGATTCGTTTTGGAGTGTCATCGTGCTATTTGCTTGTACAGGATTCTCTTTTGCCATAATTAAGGTGTCTGTTATGGCTTTAATAGGTGTAGTTACCGATACCGAAAAACAGCATAAGGCCTTTATGAGTTATATAGAAAGTGTTTTTATGTTAGGGATTGTGTTTGCCTATGTGATTTTTCCAATGTTTTATAGTGAAACCAATCCAAAAGCGTGGCTCAATGTTTACTTAGTTCTGGCGGGATTGATAGCTCTTGTTTTTGTTTTTATTTTAACCTCAAAATTTAATTTGCCCAAAGTAGAAAACCCTAAATCTTTTCAAGAAGATTTTAAAGATATGTTGGGTTTGTTGAAAAGACCTTTGATTTTGCTTTTTGCTGTTTTTGCCTTTATGTATGTGATGACCGAACAGGGAATAATGTCTTGGTTGCCTACTTTTAATCAAAAAGTGTTGCACCTCAATGAAAGATTGGCAGGACAAATGGCCGTGATTTTGATGCTTTCCATTGCCTTCGGACGATTTGTTTCGGGGATAATTGTCAAGAAAATACATTGGTATGTTTTTTTGACTATTTGTTTATTTGCAGCAGCGAGTTTAGTTGTTTTTGTTCTGCCTATGGCTTCGGGAATTGCGATTACACAGATTGATACCTTGGCACAAGTTCCGTTAATTGGATTTGTATTTCCATTAATTGGATTGTTTTTAGCGCCCATTTATCCTATCGTGAACTCAACAATTATAAGTGCTACCGAGAAACATTTTCATGGAGCCGTTGCTGGTTTGCTGACTTTTTTCTCAGCAATTGGAGGAACATGCGGATCGGTGATTATTGGATATTTATTCCAAAAAATTGGAGGAAGTAAAGCATTTTATTTTTCATTAATTCCTCTGGCAGTTCTTGTTGTTGTTTTGTTTTTTATTAACAAATTAAATAGAAAAAATGAAGCTCTTACTTAATGTCGAAATGGTATTTGAAGCGCTTTTGCTTCAAGAAGATACGGATAATGACAAAAAAATAACCAAAGATGATTTAGGTCCAAAAAAATTTGTTCTGATAGATGAAAATACTAAAGAAGAACAAATTATTAAAGGGACTTATCATTTATCCAATCTGCTTCAAGAATTGGCGGTGCTAAAAGAAAATGAAGACATATTGGGCGAGGTTGATTTGGATTATATCCTGGAGAATCCTGTAGAAAGAATTTCCAGAAAAATCAAAGAGGACTATTGGGATGAATTGACCCGAACTATTGATAAGAAAGGATTGAAACTAATTATTGAAGATGTAAAAACTTCCAATAAAGTAGCTACTCTTTATGTTTCCGAAAAGGACTCACAAGGTGTTACTTATTTTAAAGAATTAGAAAACGAGTTGAAAAATTTTGAAGTGGTCGTTATGCCTTCGGTTATTTCGGAAGATTATGTAGCAACATTGGATCATAAGCCAGGGATTTTGGCTTTAGCATTACAGAAAAAAGTGTACAGTTTACAGGGGGTTCCTTTTGTAGTGCCTGGGGGAAGATTCAACGAAATGTATGGTTGGGATAGTTACTTTATTGGAGTTGGATTATTGATTGACAAGAAATTTGATAAGGCAATTGCTATCGCCGAGAATTTTAAATATCAAATTATACATTACGGTAAAATATTAAATGCTAATCGTAGTTATTACCTCACCAGAACACAGCCGCCTTTGTATTCTTCGTTACTGGTTGCGATTGTCAAAGAGGGTAATGTCGGTCAAGAATGGTTGAGGAGCCATCTGGAAACTGTAATTCTAGAATATAATACGGTTTGGATGGTACAGGGAAATAGATTGACTCCGACAGGATTGAGTAGATATAAAGCGGATGGCGTGGGAATGCCTTTTGAGGTAGAACCAGGCCATTTTGATGATGTGTTACAACCTTATGCGATTAAATATAATTTACCAATTCGAGAATTCGAAAAACAATATTTGGCCCGAACAATTACAGATCCAGAACTGGATTTGTATTTTGTGCACGATCGAAGTATGCGCGAAAGTGGTCACGATACAACCAATCGCTTAATTAATACGTGCGCCAATTTGAATTCAGTTGATGTCAATAGTTTTCTTTACAAATATGAAAAAGACATCGAAAGTTTGATCAGAGATTATTTTGAAGGTTCATTTACTGTAGAAAATGTTACATATACTCCAATTGAATGGGCTAAGAAAGCTGAGTTCAGAAAAGAGAAAATGAATGAATTGTGTTGGAATGAAGAGGCAAGCATGTATTTTGATTACGATTTTGTAAATAAAAAACAATTCCCATTCGAAGCGGCAACAACATTCTTTTCACTTTGGGCTGGATTATGTGACGAACATCAAGCTCAAAAATTAGTGGAAAACGCTTTGCCCCTTTTTATAAAAACGGGTGGAATTACAGGCAGTACCCAAAACAGTTGGCTAGAATTGGATTCAAAATCTCCACAACGGCAATGGGATTACCCTTTTGGTTGGGCTCCGCACCAAATGTTGTTATGGGAAGGATTACTGAAATACAATTACAAGGACAAAGCCCATGAAATGGTTTATCGTTGGCTTTGGTTAATTACAAAAAATGCCGTAGAATACAATGGAACTATTCCAGAGAAATTTGATTTAGAAACCAGTTCACATAAAGTTTTTGCCGAATATGGAAATGTGGGAACTGAGTTTGATTACATTGCAAAAGAAGGTTTTGGTTGGGTAAATGCATCGTATCAATATGGGTTGCAAATTTTGGATGGTAAATTAATAGACGAATTGAATCGACTGACATCTCCAGATGAATTGTTTTAGTAAATAAAATTTATTATTTTTTTTACTTTTTGTATATGATTTTTTTCTAAATTTAACTTTCTAAAATTTATCTATTATGACTGTAAATCAAATACTAAGCACAAAAGGAAGAGAGGTTTATTCTATTGTTTCGACCATTACCGTTTTCGAAGCGTTGAGAGTAATGGGGGAGAAAAATATAGGAGCTATTCTTGTAATTGAAGACGGAGCTTTGAAAGGAATTTTATCAGAAAGAGATTATGCGAGAAAAATTGTTTTAAAAGATAAGTCTTCAAAGAAAACGCCTGTTAGCGAAATCATGGAGAGTGATGTGGTGACCGTTAAGCCTTCTGATAATTTGGATTATTGTATGGAATTAATGAGTAAAAGAAGAATCAGACATTTACCAGTGATTGAAAATGGAAATATAATTGGACTTGTTTCAATTGGTGATGTCGTAAAATCCATAATAGAAGTTCAAAAAGAAACCATAAAACATTTAGATTCCTATATTTCGCAATAACAGTTAGTTAAAATGAACAGTAAGTAGCCACATCACGTGTGGCTATTTTTTTTGGTTATAAATTATCGTAAATTATAATAAAAGAAAGAGATAAAGGCTTCTGTTTTAAAGGAAGTCCGTTATCTTTGCGGATTAGAAAAAAAATAAAAAATGGATAAGAACAGTAAAAGAAGAGAAGCGTTATTGTATCACGCTAAACCAACTCCAGGTAAAATCCAAGTAGTCCCTACCAAAAAATATGCAACACAAAGAGATTTGTCTCTGGCCTATTCTCCAGGAGTTGCAGAACCATGTTTGGAAATTGCAAAAGACATCAATAATGTTTATAAATATACCGCTAAAGGAAATTTAGTGGCTGTTATCACAAATGGAACCGCCGTTTTGGGACTTGGTAACATTGGGCCGGAAGCTTCAAAACCAGTAATGGAAGGAAAAGGTCTTTTGTTTAAAATATTTTCTGATATTGATGTGTTTGATATCGAAATTGGAACCGAAAATGTTGAAGAATTTATTCAGACAGTAAAGAATATTGCTCCCACTTTTGGAGGAATCAATCTTGAAGATATTAAAGCGCCGGAATCTTTTGAAATCGAGCGTAGACTTGTTGAGGAACTGAATATTCCGGTAATGCACGACGATCAGCATGGGACAGCAATTATATCTTCCGCAGCTTTAATTAATGCATTAGAATTGGCGGACAAAAAAGCAGAAGATGTGAAAATGGTCGTGTCCGGTGCAGGATCTGCAGCTATTGCCTGTGCCGATTTGTACGTTTTATTGGGAGTAAAAAGAGAGAATATCTTAATGTTCAACAGTAAAGGTCTTTTGACCAAAGACAATCCTGCTTTGTCTGAATTGCAATTGAAATATGCTGTAGAAGGAGCTTCTCTTACCCTTGAAGAAGCACTGACAGGAGCAGATATTTTCTTGGGATTGTCAACTGCAAATGTGATGACTCCTGAAATGTTATTGGCAATGGCAGATAATCCTATTGTTTTTGCCATGGCAAATCCAGATCCAGAAATTGCGTACAATCTAGCTATTTCAACACGTAAAGATGTTATTATGGCGACTGGACGTTCTGATCATCCTAATCAAGTAAATAACGTACTAGGATTTCCATATATTTTTAGAGGGGCACTTGATGTTCGTGCCACTAAGATAAATGAGGCTATGAAAATGGCTGCCGTAAAAGCACTTGCTGCACTTGCCAAAGAGAATGTTCCAGAACAGGTAAATATTGCTTATGGGGCTACTAAATTGGTTTTTGGAAGGGAATATATCATTCCAAAACCTTTTGATCCTAGATTGATTGCTGTAGTTGCGCCTGCAGTTGCCAAAGCTGCAATGGAATCGGGAGTGGCATTGAATCCAATAACTGATTGGGAAAAGTATGAGGAAGAACTTTTGAATCGTTTGGGTAACGATAATAAAATGATTCGAATGATTACCAACAGAGCCAAAACTGATCCTAAGAGAATTGTTTTTGCGGAAGCGGAACAATTGGATGTTTTAAAAGCTGCTCAAATTGTTTATGAAGAAGGTATTGGGTTCCCAATTTTATTAGGGAATAAAGAAATCATATTGGAACTAAAGGAAGAGCTTGGTTTTGATGCTGATGTTCAAATTGTAGATCCAAAACTTGACGAAGAACAGGAAAGAAGAACTAGATACGCTGTTGAATTATGGGAGTCTAGAAAAAGAAATGGAATTTCACTTTTTGATGCTGAAAAGTTCATGAGAGAGAGAAATTATTTCGCTGCCATGATGGTGAATACTGGTGAAGCCGACGCTTTAGTTTCTGGACATTCCAGAAGTTATCCTTCCGTTGTGAAACCAATGTTGCAAATAATTGGCAAAGCCCCGAATGTTTCTTTGGTAGCTACCACAAATATTATGATGACAAATCGAGGTCCGATGTTTTTGTCTGATACAGCGATAAATATAGATCCAACTGCCGAGGAATTGGCCAAAATTGCAGTGATGACAGCCAATACTGCAAAAATGTTTGGAGTTGAGCCTATTATTGCGATGGTATCGTATTCAAATTTTGGATCTTCGGTGAATAAAAGTGCTACAAAAGTGAAAGAAGCAGTAGCTTATTTGCATGAAAATCATCCTGATATTATTGTTGACGGAGAACTTCAAGCTGATTTTGCATTGAATCCAGATATGTTGTCAGCCAAATTCCCTTTTTCAAAACTAGCAGGAAAAAAAGTAAATACCTTGGTTTTTCCAAATTTGGAATCGGCCAATATTACTTACAAACTCTTGAAAGAGTTGAATAAAGTAGGTTCAATCGGGCCAATCATGATGGGAATGAAAAATCCTGTTCATGTTTTCCAATTGGGTGCCAGTGTTGAAGAAATGGTAAATATGGCTGCAATTGCGGTAATTGATGCACAAGAAAAAAGTATGAGGTTGAAAGGGAAATAGATTTAAAATACCCAGAGATTAAAATTTGAGATTTTAAGATTTAAATGTAATGTGTTGGTTTATACTTAAAAGAGTACTCCATTAAACGCAATACATTTGTCTTTTAATCTCAAATTTTATTATATTTGAACAGATAATTTATTTTATGATAGCACATTTACAAGGAAAATTAGTGGAAAAATCACCTACAGATGTTGTGATTGACTGTAGTGGAGTTGGTTATCACGTAAATATATCTTTGCACACTTATTCATTATTACCCAATACCGATTTTATAAAACTTTATACCTATCTTCAAATAAAGGAAGATGCCCATACTTTGTTCGGTTTTGTAGAGAAATCTGAAAGAGAAATTTTTAAAATGTTGTTGTCTGTATCTGGAATCGGAGCCAGTATAGCACGAACAATGCTTTCTTCTTTGGAACCCAAACAAATTATTAATGCCATAGCCTCGGGGGATGTAGTTACAATTCAAAAAATAAAAGGAATTGGTAGCAAAACTGCCCAAAGAGTAATCCTTGATTTAAAAGAAAAAGTGTTAAAATTGTATGATTTAGATGAAGTTTCAATGTCATTGAGCAATACAAATAAAGATGAGGCGTTATCTGCTCTAGAAGTTCTTGGTTTTGTTCGAAAAACATCTGAAAAAATCATTGAAAAAATCGTAAAAGAAGACCCAGAGGCTACTGTGGAGACTATAATCAAAAAAGCATTAAAAAATTTATAAGAGGATAATAGAAGCCTAATCGATATGCATAAAATTTACATTTTTTTGCTGGTATTATTTTGTGGTTTTGTATCGCAGGCTCAAGTGCAAAGTGTTGTTCAGGATACAATAAAAAAAGGATACGATGTTGGTGAGGTTCAGATGGCAAATCCTCAAAGCATTTTGTCTGCCTATACCTATGATCCAGTTACGGATACCTATGTCTATACCAGTTCTATAGACGATTTCAATATCAATTATCCTATTGTTTTAACTCCTGCTGAGTATGAAAAGTTGATGCTAAAAGAATCGATGAATGATTATTTTGGCAAAAAGTTGGATGCCATTGATGGGAAAAAAGAAGGAAGTGATGCAGCCAAAAAGGATTTATTGCCTCGATATTATATCAAATCTGGACTTTTTGAATCGGTTTTTGGAAGTAATACCATCGATGTAAAACCAACAGGATCTATTGAAATTGACTTAGGGGTATTGTATACCAAACAAGATAACCCAGCATTCTCCCCCCGTAATAGAACGAACACCTCATTCGATTTTAATCAAAGGATAAGTATGAGTTTGTTAGGGAAAGTGGGGACACGACTACAGGTTAATGCTAATTTTGATACCCAATCCACCTTTGCTTTCCAAAATTTATTAAAATTGGAATACACCCCAGCGGACGATGACATTGTTCGGAAAATTGAAGTGGGGAATGTTAGTATGCCCTTAAACAGCACTTTGATTCAAGGAGCTCAGAGTTTATTTGGTGTAAAAACGGAATTACAATTTGGTAAAACAACGGTTACGGGAGTTTTTTCAGAACAAAAATCACAAGCCAAAAGCGTAATTGCCCAAGGAGGAGGAACTATTCAGGAATTTGAAATGTATGGTTTGGACTATGATAATGACCGCCACTTCTTCTTGTCTCAATATTTCAGGGATAAATATGATGCTTCATTAAAAAATTATCCTTTTATTGATTCAAGGGTTCAAATAACAAGACTGGAAGTTTGGATTACCAACAAACAAAACCGAGTAAACACAACCAGCAATAATTTAAGGAATATTATTGCGCTTCAGGATTTAGGTGAGGCACAAATAACTGGGTTGCCTGATAATAAGGTAGTAGTGTTGAATCCTTCTACAGGAATGTTTATCAAGCCAATTGATTCTCCATCAGATAATACCAATAACTTCTATGACCCTGCTTTAATTAAGACCAACACAGGTTATTTGAATGATAACATTCGTGAAATAGTAACCGCAAGTTCTGGGTTTTCGCCTTCTATCACTGTTAGTGAAGGTCAGGATTATTCAAAATTGGAAAATGCCAGAAAGTTATTGTCGAATGAATATACTTTTAATCCTCAGTTAGGATACATCTCCTTGCAACAACGATTAGGGAATGATGAGATTTTGGCAGTAGCCTATCAGTATTCAATTGGTGACAAAGTTTATCAAGTAGGTGAGTTTGGTAATGATGGTGTTGAAGCTACTGTTGTGGGAGGGAATCAGCCTTCCAATCAAACGATTGTTTCTCAGACTTTAATTCTGAAAATGTTAAAAAGTAGTTTGACAAATGTATCAAACCCAGTTTGGAATTTGATGATGAAAAACATTTATCAAATACAAGGCGCCTATCAATTGCAGCAGGAAGATTTCAGGTTAAACATTTTATATAAAAATCCATCAGCCTTAAATTATATAACTCCTGTTGACGGAAGTCCTTTTCCTGCCAATCCAACTCCTGAAAATACGGTAGAAAACACTACTTTGTTGAAAGTTCTTAATGTAGACAAATTGAATTACAACAATGATCCACAAGCAGGGGGTGATGGTTTTTTTGATTTTATTCCTGGTCTAACCGTGGATCAACAGAATGGTCGAATCATTTTTACAAGTAAAGAACCTTTTGGTGAGTTATTGTTTTCTAAACTAAAAAATCAAGGCTCAACCGAAGATTACAATGATGTAAATACTTACAACGAAAATCAAAAAAAATACGTAAATCCGTATATGTACAGGGTTACCCAAGCAGGAGCCATTCAAAACCCAGAAGTAAATAAGTTTCTTTTGCGAGGAAAATATAAATCTGTAGGTGGAGAAGGAATTCCGATTGGTGCATTCAATGTTCCTTTGGGATCCGTGAAAGTTACTGCTGCCGGAAGGGTGTTGGTTGAAGGTGTTGATTATAGTGTCAATTATCAATTGGGTAGAGTTCAAATTTTGGATCCATCATTACAGGCTTCAAATACTCCAATTGAAATTTCATTGGAAAACAACTCTGTTTTTGGACAACAAACCAGAAGGTTTTTTGGGGTAAATGTGGATCATTTAATATCCGAAAATTTTATGGTTGGGGCTACTTTTTTAAACATGAAAGAGAAACCATTCACACAAAAATCAAGTTATGGTCAGGAATCCGTAAATAACAGTATTTTTGGATTGCACGGGAATTTTTCATCTCAAGTTCCGTTTTTTACTCGTTTGGTTAATAAGTTACCGAACATGGATACTGATGTGCCTTCTAATATTTCAGTAAGTGGAGAATTTGCTTATTTGATGCCCAATGCATCTGATGGGGATAAATTTCAGGGTGAATCCACTATTTATGTTGATGATTTTGAAAGTTCTCAGTCCTCTATCGATTTGCGATCTCCTTATGCTTGGACCATGTCATCTACTCCAGAGAACAATACAACCAGTACTTATAATTTTAATGGAAATTTAAATGGGTTGGATTATGGTTTCAAAAGAGCCAAATTAGCGTGGTATTCTATAGATCCCGTTTTTTATACTTCAAAACCATCGGGAATAACAAATGATGATTTGTCTTTGAATACTACAAGAAGGGTTTATAGTGAAGAATTGTATCCATTGACAGATATTGTTCAAGGTCAGTCGCTTGTGGTTAGTACGCTGGATATGAGTTATTATCCAAAGGATCGTGGACCTTACAATAATTCCTCGACTGTCTCTGACAATCCCAACGAAAATTTTGGAGGAATTGTGAGATCGTTAAGTTCTACCAATTTCGAGCAAAGTAACGTAGAATATATTCAGTTTTGGGTTATGGATCCTTATGTGGGTGCGGGAAGTGTACCAAAATCTAATACAGGAAAAGTCTATTTCAATCTTGGAGAAATTTCTGAGGATGTTTTGAAAGACGGCAGAAAAGTATATGAAAATGGTTTTGGTCCCGATCAAGTTGTAGTGAATCCTCCTCCAGTATGGGGAAATGCACCAGCCTCCCAATCATTAATTTATGCTTTTGATAATAATGAGGGCAACCGTACCAACCAAGATATTGGATTAGATGGGCTTGCTTCTGTTGAAGAGGCAAAAGTGTATTCTAATTATGCTTCAGAACCCGATCCTGCAGGGGATGACTATACCTATTATTTAAATACTACTGGAGGTGTATTAGATCGCTATAGAAATTACAATGGAGTCGATGGAAATTCAAATGTTAACATTAATTCGGCTAACAGAGGTTCTTCAACAGTTCCTGATGTGGAAGATGTGAATAGGGACAATACAATGAACACCATCAATGCCTATTATGAATACAGCATTGATATGAAACCTGATATGCAAGTTGGGCAAAACTATATTGCGGATGTAAGAAATACTACTGTTACTTTACCAAACGGCAGTTCAACCGAAGCAAGATGGATACAATTTAAGATTCCGATTTCCCAACCTGAAAATACTATTGGAAAAATTTCTGATTTTAGATCCATTCGATTCATGAGAATGTTTATGACCAAATTTACGGATCAGGTTACTTTGCGTTTCGGAGCATTGGATTTGATAAGAGGAGAATGGAGACGTTATACACAAGCATTAGATTTTAATGATTTGAATGTTGATGATGATGGAACTGTTTATGAAACAGCTTCTGTGAATATTGAAGAGAATTCCAGTCGATGCCCCATAAATTACGTGAGTCCGCCAAGTGTGAAAAGAGAACAATTGTATAATAATAATACAGTTATCAATCAGGATGAGCAGTCCTTGTCGATGAAGGTTTCCGGGAAAGGGCTTGAGCCTTTAGATGGGCGTGGGGCTTTCAAAAATTTCAATATTGACATGCGTCAATATAATAAACTTAAAATGTTTTTGCATGCCGAATCTTTGCCAGACGAAATTGCCCTGCAAGACAATCAAATGGTGGCATTTCTGCGTTTTGGTGCGGATTACTCGAATGATTTTTATCAAGTAGAAATTCCTTTGAAAGTTACTGTGGCTTCTGCTTCTGGTGGAAAAGATTGTCCGCCATTGAGTGCAGATTTAGTTTGGCCATCAGATAACGAAATAGATTTGTCTTTGGAATTATTGACTCAATTAAAGCTTAAGTCTTTAAAGATAGACAAGTCAACTTTGCCGGCAGATGGGATTTATTATTCGGATGACGATCCAAATGAAACTAATGGTGATGGAAATAACAAGTTGCGTTTAGGAATCAAGGGAAATCCAAATTTAGGTTTGATTCGAAATATAATGCTTGGTTTAAAAAGTAATGAGCTTCATCAAGATATAAAAGGGGAAGTGTGGTTCAATGAACTTCGTTTGGCTGATATGGATAATAAAGGTGGTATTGCAGCTTTGCTAAACGTAGATACTAACTTTGCCGATTTGGCAACAGTCTCATTGACAGGTAATATCAAAAATTTTGGGTTTGGTACTATCGAGCAGGGGCCTAATGAAAGAAGTAGAGAAGATATCCAGCAGTATAATGTAGTGACCAATATTAATTTAGGAAAATTTTTGCCTAAAAAATGGGCGGTCAATGTGCCTTTTAATTATTCCATTGGAGAAGAAATTATTAAGCCCGAATACGATCCTTTTTATGAGGATATCAAGCTGAAACAAGTTTTGGATAATGCCGATACTGACGCAGAAAGAAAAAGCAAATTGGATCAGGCAATAGATTACACCAAGCGTAAAAGTATCAATTTGATAGGAGTACGAAAAGAAAGAAGCGCTGAAAAGAAACCCATGCCATATGATGCCGAAAATTTCACTTTTTCTCAATATTATAATGTAGTAGAGCGTCACGATTTCGAAGTTGAAAAGAATGTAGACCAACAATCTAGAACTACTGTTGATTATGCTTTTGCTTTTCAGCCAAAACCTGTTGAGCCTTTTCAAAAAACTAAATTCATGAAGAAAAGTACTTATTGGAAGTTTCTGAGTGATCTTAATTTTAATTATTTACCTTCAAGTGTTACTTTTAATACCAATGTGGTTAGACAAAGTAATGAACAGCAATTTAGACAGGTAGAAGATATAGGTATTGGTTTTGAACCATTGTATAGAAGAAATTTTGGTTTTAATTACCAATATGGCTTTAATTTTAATTTGACAAAATCATTAAAAATAAATTATACTGCAGCTTCCAGAAACTTAGTGAAAAATTATTTGGATGCTAATGATCAGCCAATGAATGATGTAACTATTTGGGATGGCTATTTCGATACCGGAACTGCCAATTTTCATATGCAACAGTTCATTTTAAACTATGAAATTCCTTTTGATAAGATCCCTTTTTTAAGCTTTATAAAGGCTAATTATTCATATACGGGTGATTACAGTTGGCAGCAGTCTTCTGAGGCATTGAGTAATATTGAAATTGAAGGAACGCGTTACAATTTGGGAAATACTGTGCAGAATGCAAGATCAACTAATTTTAATTCCACATTCAATATGGAAACCTTGTATAAATACATAGGGATTTCCAAAAGCTCAGGAAGTAAGCCAAAACCTGTTGTCGCTCCTAAGCCAGGCGAAAAAATAGTAAAAACGGATCCATTAAAAAAGATTAACCAAAATCAGTTTATAGATGGATTGAAAGGGATATTGACGAGTGTAAAAAGTATCAATCTTAGTTTTACTGAGAATCAAGGAACTGTTCTTCCGGGATATATTCCTAGCGTTGGATTCTTTGGGTCTTCAAAACCTACTTTGGGTTTTGTTTTTGGTAGTCAAAGTGATGTGCGATATGAAGCTGCAAAGAATGGTTGGTTGACCAATTATCAAGAGTTCAATCAAAATTATACAAAAGTAAACGATCAAAAGTTTAAAGGTTCTGCCAATTTGGAGTTGACGCCGGATTTAAAGATTGATTTATTGGGAGATCGTTCCTATTCGGAGAACTTTTCAGAACAGTATGACGTAGGTGCTGATGGAGGTTATAATCCAAGGTCTCCGTATAATTTTGGTATTTTCTCCATTTCAACAGTGCTGATAGGGACTTCTTTTTCTACCAGTAATGAAGTTCGATCTACGGCTTTTGATGAGTTTAGAAAGAATAGGCTTATTGTTGCCAATAGGTTGGCTACCGAAAGAGGAATAGATATTAATAATCCGGCAAGTCTTGATTCGAAAGGGTATCCTATTGGTTATTCAAGTTCCAATCAGGCTGTTTTGTTACCTGCTTTTTTGGCTGCTTATTCTGGTACAAGCGCTGATCATGTTTCATTTGATATTTTTAAAAGTTTTCCATTACCCAATTGGGCTATCAAATATACTGGATTGATGCGGTATGAGTTTTTCAAGAAAACATTTAAGCGATTTTCTTTGCAACAAAATTATAGAGCTTCTTATACGGTAAATTCATTCCGTTCTAATTTTAATTATACAAATAACCCAAATGGTGTTGATGATAGTGGAAATTTTTATAACCCTACTATTATGTCAAACGTTACTCTGGTTGAACAGTTTAATCCTTTGATGAGAATTGATTTTGAATTGAAAAACTCTTTCAAGTTATTGACACAAATTAATAAGGATAGGGCTTTGTCTATGAGTTTTGATAATAATTTGCTAACCGAAGTTCATGGTATAGAATATGTGGTAGGTTTGGGGTATCGTATAAAAGATGTGATTTTCTCTTCCCGATTGGCAGATAATCCAATGGGAATTATAAAAAGTGATATAAATATCAAGGTTGATTTGACTTTGAGAGACAATCAAACAATTGTCCGCTATTTGGATTATGATAACAATCAGTTGGGGGGTGGACAAAATATATGGACATTGAATGCTACTGCTGATTATTCTTTGAGCAAAAACTTAACTATAATTTTTTATTACAATCACTCTTTTTCTAAACCGGTTATTTCAACTTCGTTTCCACTAACGAATATTAGTTCCGGATTTACTTTCCGTTATAGTTTTGGAAATTAATTTTTGAAAATCTAAACCATAATTGTGCATAAGATTGTTACATTTGTACAAAAAATAAGTATTAATTATCAATTATCATTTTTATGAGCATACCAGCAAATTTAAAGTACACAAAAGATCACGAATGGGTTAGTCTTGAAGGAGATGTTGCTACAGTGGGAATCACTCATTTTGCACAAAAGGAATTAGGAGATATTGTATATGTTGAAGTTGAAACTTTGGATCAAACTTTAGATAAAGATGAGGTTTTTGGAACAGTCGAAGCTGTAAAAACAGTATCTGATTTGTTTCTTCCGTTGTCTGGGGAAATCATTGCATTCAATGATGCTTTAGAAAGTAATCCAGAAAGTGTAAATGCAGATCCTTATGGTGCTGGATGGATGATCAAAGTAAAAATTTCTAATCCGTCAGAAGTTGAAGAGTTACTCTCAAGTGAGGCGTATAAAGAGCTTATAGGTGCCTAAATATTTTTTGTTCTTGGTTGCTTTACTATGGACTGGGATTGTGAGTTATTTTTGTTTAGTCAACTCGAATGAAATTCCTGTTATAAACATTCAAAATCTAGATAAGTGTATTCATACTTTCTTTCATTTAGTATTTACTTTTGTTTGGTTTTTGTTTTTTCAAAAACAGTTTCAAAGTGATAATAGAATTAAACCTTTGATGTATTCTTTTATTTTTTCTTTTGTTTTTGGGATTGCGATAGAAATATTGCAAAACTTAATAACCACAACTAGAAGTGCTGACGTTCTTGATGTTCTAGCTAATGTAGTGGGAGCAATATTAGCTGTCTTCATGGTTGTGATTTGTAATAGATTCAATATTTTAAATTCAATATTAAAAAAATAATACCCACTTCGGTGGGTTTTTTTATTTTGTATGAAATACCATTGAGGTCGTTTCATTCGAATAATGTAATTTTGCTTAGTTTAACTTCTTAAATTCTAAAGATGAACATTAAGGATTATTTGGATTCTACCTATTTGAAAACTAATGTTCAAGCTGGTTTGAGCGAAAGTGAAAACATAGTTGTAGCTCAGGGTTTTATTCAAGAAGCTATAGAAGAGGGTTTTAAGTTGATAATGATACGTCCTGATAGAGTTGCTTTGGCAAAGGAAATGATAGTTGCTGCAGAATCAAAGGTGTTAGTGGGAACTGTGATAGACTTTCCAGAAGGCAAATCTTCTTTGGATAAAAAATTAGATGAAGCTCTTGAATGTATACAAAATGGTGCCGATGATTTGGATTTTGTCTGTAATTATGAAGCTTTCAAAGCAGGTGATGTTGACTTGGTTGAAGAAGAAATCCTAAAAGGTACTCAGCTAGGATTGAAACACAATAAAACAGTAAAATGGATTATTGAAGTGGCAGCTTTAAATGAATCACAAATTGCACAATTTTCTGCATTGATTAAAAATGTGGTGATTTCTAATTTTAACGAAAGATCGTTTAGTTCTGTTTTTGTAAAATCGTCAACGGGTTTTTATAAAACAGAAAATGATTTACCTAATGGCGCTACTGTTTCTTCCATTAAAATAATGCTTGAAAATGCATCACCACTTCCTGTCAAAGCGGCCGGTGGTGTAAGAACGTATGAAGAAGCCGTGAAAATGGTTGAGCTTGGTGTGAAACGAATTGGGACTTCAGGTGCCAAAGCAATTGCAAATGGAGAAGAGTCTTCTTCTCAGTATTGATTAGACATATTATTCAAATGATAAAAAATTATTATTCTTTTCTTTTATTTCTTGGGGCATTAGCTATAAATGCACAAACTCCAACTTCGAATAAGTTAGAATCTTCTGACGAGCGCTTTCCTGTTTTTTCAAATTGTCAAAATTTGCAGGGACAAGATTTAAAAAATTGTTTCTATAACGAAGTACAACAATATGTATATCATAATTTTAAAGTGCCTGAAAAGTTGCAACAGAATAACTATAAAGGACTTGTTAAAGTGCTTTTTGAAGTTGATGTGACTGGTAAATTTAAAGTACTGTACATAAATTCGAATAATGAAGAACTTATTGCCGAAACTAAAAGGGTATTTGGCGGTTTTCCTATAATTGACCCGCCTACTTATGCTGGAAATCCAACTTATTCCAAATTCAATATAAGTATAGATATTCCGTTGTTATCTCCTGAAGAGATTGCAGCTACAGCATTGGCTAGAAAAGAAAATATTAACGTAAACGAAGGCTTAACAGAATTGGATAGTATTGTATACAAACGTTTTGATAATCCCCAATTTTCTAGTCATTTAAGTATTCCCTTTTCGCATAGTTATTATGCCCAATTCGATGGTGAAATAAATCAGGTAGGGAGTAATAATCATACAGCTTCAAAGCCTTACTCTTATGCCGAAGTTGAGAAATATTATAATTTTCAAAAAGTTAATGCCAGTCTTATGAAGAATAAGTCGGGTTGGTGGGGACGAAAAGTATGGAATGAAAATTTAGCAGAAATTAAAGGTGAAGGATATTGGTTTGCCTTGAATTTTCTGTTTAATGTTCAAGGTGGGATTTCCAATCCAAGCAAGACAGATTATACATTTGTTAATACAAGGGCACTTAATTTTAAAGGAGGTCTTGGGAATCATTTGAATTTCACAACCACTTTTTATGAAAGCCAGGGACGCTTTGCTGATTACTATAATGCTTATGCCAATTCGATAAAGCCGTCTGGTGGTAATCCCGCTATTGTTCCAGGTATTGGTATTGCAAAGTCGTATAATTCGGATGCTTATGATTTTCCTTTGGCCGATGCTAATATTTCCTATAATGCTGCAAAATTCTTGGATTTGCAATTGGGATATGGAAAAAATTTTATAGGAGATGGTTACCGTTCCTTGTTTTTGGGCGATGGCACGAGTCCTTATCCTTTTTTTAAGATAGATGCTAATTTTTGGAAAATTAAATACACCGTAAATTATATGTGGCTAAAGGATGTTCGTCCAGAAGTTACTGTTGATAGAACGTATGCGTCCAAATATATGGTGAATCACTATTTAAGTTGGAATGTTTCGAATCGATTGAATTTAGGTTTTTTTGAATCGGCTATTTGGACAAATACTAATGGAAGAGGTTTTGATGCGAATTTTATAAACCCAATCGTGTTTTATAGAGCAGTTGAGTTTTCGTCTTCATCCAGAAGTGGGAATGCTGTTTTGGGATTGAGCTATAAGTACAAATGGAACAATCAGGTAAATTTGTATGGGCAATTTCTTATCGATGAATTTTCTACTAGTGATATAGCTGCCGGTGAAAAAAGTTGGAAAAATAAATTGGGATATCAATTGGGAGCCAAATATTTCAATGCATTTCATGTGGATAATTTGGTGTTGCAATTGGAGTTCAATCATGTTCGCCCTTATGTGTATTCACATAGCGATCCGATTACCAATTATGGACATAACAACCAAAGTTTGGGCCATCAATGGGGAGGGAATTTTCAGGAGTTGGTTTTGTTAGGGTATTATCATAAAGACAGATTTTATTCAAATGCTAAGTTTACTATAGGAACACGAGGACTTGATTTTGATACGGCTGATAATTCTTTCAACTATGGTCAAAACATTTATAAAGACTATGATGAGAATAGACCTTATGACAAAGGAGTGAAAGTGGGACAGGGAAATAAAACAAGTCTTTTTATCACAGAAGTTCAGGTGGGTTATTTGGTAAATCCTGCTACTAATTTGAAGTTTTTTGGTAATTTTTTATATCGAAATTTTGACCCTACAACCAATACTGCGACAGTATTTAAAGAGCAAACGACTTGGTTTACTGTTGGTTTTAGATCAGATGTATTTAATTGGTATTTTGATTATTAATAGATTTGGAAAGTATTTTTTTTAGGATTAATTTAAAATTAAAAAAATGAGAAAACACATAATGGCTTTTCTTTTAATGATCACCTGCTTTAGTTTACAAGCTCAAAAAAGCAAAAATTTTTCAGTATTGGCTTATTATACAGGTGATGATAAACAGATAAATGATTTTGAAGTTGAAAAATTAACTCATATAATATATAGTTTTTGTCATCTTAGGGATGGAAAACTAAATGTTGATAATGCCAATGATTCTATCACGATTAAGCATTTAGTTTCATTAAAAGCCAAATATCCTCAGTTGAAAATAATGTTGTCTCTAGGAGGTTGGGGTGGTTGTGAAAACTGTTCGAGTGCTTTTTCAACAGCTTCAGGGAGGGCTGTTTTTGCCAAATCTGTAAAAGAAATTAATGACTATTTTAAAACCGACGGGTTGGATTTGGATTGGGAATATCCTACTATTAAAGGGTTTCCAGATCATTTATATCAACCAGCAGATAGGAAGAATTTCACAGAGTTGGTAAAAGTTTTAAGAACTGAATTAGGGAATTCTAACGAATTAAGTTTTGCGGCAGGCGGGTTTCAAAAATATTTAGACGAATCGGTAGAGTGGGAATTGGTAATGCCACTTGTGGATCGTGTTAATATTATGAGTTACGACTTGGTTAATGGATATTCGAAAGTTACCGGACATCATACACCGCTTTTTAGCACCAATAAAGATGAGGAATCTACAGATAGAGCGGTCGAATATTTGTTGAAATTAGGTATTCCGTCTCATAAAATAGTTATTGGCTCGGCTTTTTACACTCGAACATGGAAAGATGTAGAGAATATTAACAATGGATTGTATCAACCGGGAGTACATACGGGAGGTGTGAGTTTTAATAATTTTAAAGATGAATTGACTGAAGAAAAAGGGTGGAAGTATTTTTGGGATAAAAAAGCAAATTCTCCATATTGGTACAATCAGAAAGAAAAAATGTTTGCAACAAGTGATGATATTGCCTCTGTGAAAGCTAAAACTTCTTATGTTATAAAAAAGAAACTTGGGGGGATTATGTTTTGGGAGCTTGGTTTGGATACCACCAGGAATGGCATGATAGATGCGATTTATCAATTAAAAACTAAATAGTTTTTGTTTTATTAAAGTAATGCATTTTATTCAGTGTTGATGTTATTGAGAAATGATATTTTTGTTTTAAAAGATTAATTAAACAGTAAAAACCGACTAATGCAATAACTAATTTTTCAAATTTCAATTTCATAGACCATTTTTGAATCTAATTTGTATATTTGCACCAGTTTTCAAAAAAATATACCAATTTCATCTGCATTGAATACAACACCTAATTCTATTTCGTTCAAGTCTATTTATGTTGATTTTAAAGCAATTACAAAGGCTGGTTTAGCCATAAGTGTTGTTTTTTCTTCAATCGCTGGTTATATATTAGGATTTGATTCTACACATTCTTTTAGCTGGTTGGTTTTGTTAAAACTCGCAATAGGAGGATATTGTATGGTTGGAGCGTCCAACGCTTACAATCAGGTAATAGAGAAAGATTTGGATGCTTTGATGGATCGCACGAAGAATCGTCCTGTTGCCTCTGGAAGAATGTCTCCCAGTTTGGCTTTAATTGTAGCAAGTTTGCTTACTGTTTTGGGTGTGGCTTTGCTCTACACGATAAATCCAAAAACAGCCATGTTTGGTGCTATCTCAATTTTCTTATATACCAGTATTTATACACCACTTAAAACAGTAACTTCGCTGTCGGTTTTTGTGGGCGCTTTTCCGGGGGCAATTCCTTTTATGTTAGGATGGGTTGCAGCAACTGGAGAGTTTGGTATTGAAGCGGGAACTTTGTTTTTGATTCAGTTTTTTTGGCAATTCCCTCATTTTTGGGCGATTGGTTGGTTTTTATATGAAGATTATGAAAAAGCAGGTTTCTTTATGTTGCCAACAGGTAAAAAGGATAAAGGGACTTCTTTGCAAATTATACTGTATACCATTTGGTTGATAATTGCGTCTCTTTTGCCTGCATTAGGGTACACCGGGCGTTTGTTTATTACACCAGTTGCATCGATTTTAGTATTATGTCTTGGTCTTTGGATGTTGTTTTATGCAGTTCGTCTATATCAGATAAAAACTGCAAAGGCTGCAAGAACGTTAATGCTGGTAAGTGTTTCTTATATAACGTTATTACAATTAGTGTATATTTTGGATAAATTTTTAAGATAATTATGGAAATGACAATGACAGCCGAAGATTATAAATTAAGAACGGCAAGATCTTATAAATTGATTTTATTGTTCGCTATGGTGAGCATGACAATGATGTTTGCGGGTCTAACAAGTGCTTACGTAGTGAGCCAATCACGAGCAGATTGGTTGAAAGATTTTCAATTGCCATCCGCTTTTTATTTTAGTACTATTGCTATTTTGGGATGTAGTCTTACTTTTCATTTGGCCAAAAAAGCGATTCAAAAAGACAATCGTAGCAAGACTACTTCACTGCTTTTGGCAACATTAGCTTTGGGGATTTCATTCATAGTATTGCAGTTTGTTGGATTTGGGCAAATAGTTGCGAATGGTCATTATTTTACTGGAAATGCTAGTTCGATCACTACAACATTCTTGTATGTAATAGTGGTGGTTCATTTGATTCACCTTGCTGGAGGTATGATATCATTATTAATTATTATTTATAATCATTTTAAACAAAAATATAATTCAACTCAAACTCTTGGAATAGAACTAGGTGCAATGTATTGGCACTTTCTAGACTTCTTGTGGGTTTATTTATTTTTATTTTTATATTTCTTTAAATAAGAAAAAAACGTAAATTTGGAAACTTTTTAACGAATAACTTTTATGGAAGCGACAGTTACTACTGCAAATAGTGAAAAAACTTGGGGAGGCGGCAATGAGCCAATGGGAGCAAGTTATGGTAAATTAATGATGTGGTTTTTTATCGTATCAGATGCCTTAACGTTCTCTGGATTTTTAGCAGCTTACGGGTTTTCTAGATTTAAATTTATTGAAACATGGCCATTAGCCGATGAGGTGTTTACACACTTTCCATTTTTACACGGTGTATCTGCTCCGATGTATTATGTGGCGTTGATGACTTTTATCTTGATTTTCTCGTCTGTAACAATGGTTTTAGCCGTTGATGCTGGGCACCAAATGAAAAAGGATAAAGTAGCCCTTTATATGTTTCTTACAATCATTGGAGGTTTAATCTTCGTTGGTTCTCAAGCTTGGGAATGGAAAAATTTTATCAAAGGAGAATATGGTGCTATTGAAACAACAGGAGGTAGCTTGCTACAGTTTGTTGACAAGGAAGGTCATCGTGTTGCTTTGGAAGATTTTGCTGCAAAATTGCCGGTAGAAAGAGAACAATTAACAAGAGCTAAAGGAAAATGGTTCATGGATGAAGCTGCTATTCCTACTTACACAGTGGCAGAAGTTCAAGCTGGATTCAAAGCTCATCCTGATGTTTTAGTAAGAATCGAAACTTTAAACAAAAACAAAGAAAAAATTGTCCTTTCAAGAGAAGAATCTCTAGTGCGTTTAGGTCAAGCTAAGATGGTTATTGAAGGAGCCAATCTAACTCATAATGAATACGGAAGTAAGCTTTTTGCTGATTTCTTTTTCTTTATTACAGGTTTCCACGGATTTCACGTTTTCTCAGGTATAGTAATCAATATCATTATCTTTTTTAATGTTCTTTTGGGTACTTACGAGAAAAGAGGAAGTTACGAAATGGTTGAGAAAGTGGGGTTATACTGGCACTTTGTTGATTTAGTTTGGGTATTTGTTTTCACATTCTTCTATTTAGTTTAATTTTAGATTTATCATTATGTCACACGCACATGTTTCTAATACAAAAAGAATTTGGACTGTTTTTGGTCTATTGTCTTTAATCACGACTGTTGAGGTTGCTTTTGGTATCATCAGACCTGATGCACTATATATGCACAATTTTTTAACGATGAATTTGTTAAACTGGTTGTTTATTATATTGACATTAGTTAAAGCATATTACATTGTATGGGCTTTCATGCACATGGAAGGAGAAAAAAAGGCATTGAGAAATGCAGTTGTTTTTCCATTAATATTCTTAGTTTGTTATTTGCTTTTTATTCTATTGACAGAGGGAGACTATGTATTTGAGGTTTTTAAAAATTCTACTATTAAATGGAATTTTTAACAAGATATTAATTCAATGAAAAAGGTATCCGTCTCGACGGATGCCTTTTTTTATTTTAATACAATAAATTTTATAAAGTCATAATGAAAAAAAATATTGTTCTTTTTGTATTGTTTATATTGCCCATAGTAGCTTATTTGTTTTTTGCGTCTGGGGTTAATAGTTTTACAAAATTGCCTGTTATAACTCCAAAGATTCCTAATCTTGGAGAATGGAAATCCTTAAATGGTGAAAAAGTGAGTTTGGACAATAAGATTACAATACTTGGTTTTTCGGGTATTGAAATTCTTAAAAATAGGGGAAATTATTTCAACTTAAATGAGAAAATTTACCAACGTTATCATGATTTTAAAGATTTGCAATTTGTTGTAGTTGCTCCTTTGGGAACCGAAAAAGATGTTAAAGCTGTAGTTGATGCTTTAGGAGATTTTACTGATGTGAGTCAGTGGCATTTTGTGTTTGCAAATCCAGAACAAATAAAGGCTTATTTTGGTCAACTAAAATTAAAAGGGAATCTGAATTCTGATTTTGGCACTCCCGATGTTTATATAGTTGATAAAGAAAGAAACTTGAGAGGTAGAAAAGAAAAGAAAGGGTACAAAGAAGGTTACAGTACATTCCATCCAGCGGAATTAAGTAATGAAATGCTAGATGATTTCAAGGTTATTCTTTATGAATACCGTGCCGCTTTAAAAAAGAATCATAACGCAACAAAACAATTATAAAAGATGCTTAAAAATAAATCATATATAGGAATTTCTTTTGTGATACTTGTTTTTGGAATATATGCTGTTCCAAAAATTGTAGATAGAATGCAGAATAACAGTGTGGTTCAAGGTGATCGCTTGGACAAAGTAAGCGGTTCTAAAGCTGTAGATGGGAAGTTGGTTAAAGTTGGGCCTGCGCCAAAGTTTGAACTGACAAATCAAGATAATGTGAAAATTTCTAATGATTTTTATAAAGGGAAAGTATATGTGTTGGAATTTTTCTTTGCAACATGTCCTTCCATTTGTCCTAAGATGAACGCCAATATGGTGACACTACAAAATGAGTTTTTTGGGAATCCTAATTTTGGGATCGTTTCGATTACTATCGACCCAATTCATGATACACCAGCTGTTTTAAAAGAGCATGCAAAATTATTGGGAGTAAAATCCTCCAATTGGAATTTCCTGACCGGAGACCATGATTATATATACAATTTATCCAACAAAGGATTTAATATTTATGTTGGTGAAAATAGTAAAGCAAAAGGCGGTTTTGAACATTCGGGACTTTTTGCGTTGATAGATAAAAATGGTAATATCAGATGTAGAAAAGACGATTACGGAAATCCGATTTTATATTATGATGGATTGGAGAAAAAAGGAATTAGAGATATTCAGCAGGATATACAAGCTTTGTTAAAGGAATAGTGTGAATAGAAAAACAGAAGGCAGTTTTCAGGAGGCAGAAAGTAGAATTTACAGAATAGATTTAAGAAATAGATTAATTAGATAATGGAAAATAATACAATAGAACAAAAATATAATAAATGGATTGTGTTGCTGTCAATTGCAATTCCTCTTGCAGTTGCGGTTCTTTTTAAAGTGAAGTTAAAAGATTTTGGTTTTGATGTAACACCTCTCTCGTTTTTACCGCCGATTTATGCCACTATAAATGGAATAACAGCAGTATTGTTGGTTGCTGCAGTATTGGCTATTAAAAACGGTAATCGAAAGCGTCATGAGTTGCTAATGAAGATGGCTATTGGGTGTTCGGTTGCTTTTCTTGTTATGTATGTTGCCTATCACATGACTGCTGAATCAACAAAATATGGTGGAGAAGGCGTTTTAAAATATGTGTATTTCTTTATTTTGATTACTCATATTTTTTTATCTATTGCCATAATACCATTGGTTTTGATAACTTACGTTCGTGCCTTGGCCAGTAAATTCGATAAACATAAAAAAATTGCCAAAATCACTTTTCCAATTTGGCTTTATGTTGCGGTAACGGGAGTGATTGTATATTTAATGATTTCGCCTTATTATGTTTAGTAGAGAAAATAAAAAAGAGGGAGTAGCAAAAAGAAGAATTGGATTAAAAGTATATTTCTATATTTTATGTTCTTTATTCTTTTCGCTTTCTTCATATTCGCAATGTGCAATGTGTCGAGCCGCATTGTCTGGTGACGAAAACAAAGCCAAAGCCGCTGCTGTAAATGACGGAATCGTTTATCTTATGGTGATTCCTTATGTACTTGTAGGTGTGCTTGGTTATTACGTTTACCGAATGAAAAAGAAGAAACAATAGTTCAATTTCAATAATCAATTGCAATTTTAATAAAAAAAGGAAGTCTCGAACAATAATTATTCGAGACTTCCTTTTTTACTGCCAACTAAATACTGAAAACTGCCTACTTTACTTCAGTCCGTCAATAGCAACGTTTATATTTCCGTTTACTTTTATAAAAGCAATCATTGCTTGGTTGGTCAGCTCTATTTTTTGAAATTGAATGTCTTCCATTTTTCCGTTAATAAAAACGCCAGGCATAGGAGAGTAGTTTTTCAGATAAGTCATCATACTTTGTTTGGCTTCATCCAAATTTTGTTTGATGGAATAACGACAACTTTCTTCTATCTTTCTCAGAATAATCCCTTGGGCCAACCAGTTTGCTGTACGCATTAATTTGCTTTTGGTGTCTAATACATAATCTAATTTGTCAAAATAGATTTCTTTGGTCGTGTCATTATATTGCGGAATTCCAGTCAAATAAATTGTTCCGTTTACGGAGCCTAAAAGATCCAAAGCAATTACCAGTTTTCCTTCTTTGTGCCAAATAGCCACATTTTGAACTTTTACTTTTTTGCTTCCGGATCCAAATTCTTGACCAACAAAATTGGTAGTCATTAATTTGGAAGCTTCTTGATAGGTAGAGACGGCAGCAATATTGGCAGAGATTTGTTCAGGAATTTTGTCAACCGCTTTCAGTATAATTTTGTTGGCTTCAAATTTTGATTCAGGCTTTTTTCCAATCGAAGTTTCCATATTACATTTCATTCCCATATTGAGTAAAAAGGAATCGTTTTTTAATTTGGCATTGGTTGAATATGCTTCAATCGGAACAATTCTGAGCCAACTTTTATAGGTTTCACTCATCTCAAGAGGAGTGCAAATTTTGGATAGCGCCTCCATAACATTGGGTTTGAAATCCATAGAATCTTCGATGGCAGTATCAATGCTTTTTTCGATTTTTGATTTGAAAAGACTTACGGCAGGATTGATGAGATACGTTACAGGCATATTTTTTCCAAAAACAGTCATTGTTGGACTTTCTACCCAGTCTAAGGATTTTAAAGTTGTTTTTGAACTTAATCTCCAATTGTTCAAATTCACACTGCTCAACAAAGTGACTACTCCATTTAGATTAAATTCTTGTGTTTTGTATAAATCAACACCCATTGTTTTTGTTCCAATCCTGTATTTTGCCCAAATTTTTAATGGTAAGACGGTTTTGATTTTTTCGCCTTCTTTTCCATGATCGTTGACAATAGTTATTGGGGCTTGTTTCCAAACTTTTATTTCGATATTGTCATCTTCGATATTGTTGTCTTCATAGATTAAACCATTTAACAAGGTATTGGTTTGGTTTTCAATATCTTTTAGTTTAATGCTAACGGGTAGATTTATATATGAAGGTGTATTCGTATAGGTAAGTGGGACTGCGTCGTCCGGTTCGGGTTTTAAGGCTTCTATTTTTTGAGAAGTTGATGAGCAACTTGTTGTTAGTGCTAATGTAGTTAAGGAAATAATTAGAATCGAAAGTGATTTTAGCATTTGTTTGGTGTTTTGAGCGCAAATTTAACAAAACAAATATATTTTTTGGTTAAGGGTGTAACATTTTAGTGAGATATATGTCTTATGTTTTAAATTGGCTATTGGAGTATTCACTTTTCATGTTGCTATTTTTTTTAGAAGATAAATACTATTGCTTAAAACAAACGAAATCATGATTGAAATTAAAGACTTACATAAATCATACAAAATGGGACATTCCGAATTGCATGTGCTAAAAGGAATTAATTTCAATATAAAAGAAGGTGAATTGGTTGCCATCATGGGTTCGTCTGGATCAGGAAAATCTACGTTGCTTAATATTCTGGGTATTCTTGATGAAGCAGATTCCGGGCTTTATACTTTGGATAATGTGCCAATTAAAAAATTAAATGAAACTATCGCTTCTAAATATCGAAACCAATTTCTTGGTTTTGTTTTTCAATCTTTTAATTTGATTAATTACAAAAGTGCATTAGATAATGTGGCTTTGCCTCTTTATTATCAAGGTATAAAGAGAAAAGAGCGCAACGAAATTGCAATGAGATATTTAGAGAAAGTAGGTTTGGCTTCCCATTCACATCATTTACCAAATGAACTTTCAGGAGGACAAAAACAGCGTGTTGCTATCGCTAGAGCTTTGGCTTCCAATCCAAAAGTATTATTGGCTGATGAGCCTACCGGAGCACTAGATACATTGACTTCATATGAAGTAATGGAGTTGATTCAAGGTATCAATGATGAAGGGAAAACTATTTTGATAGTGACACACGAACCGGATATTGCCGCTATGTGCAAAAGAAATGTGGTCCTGAAAGACGGATTGATCATTGACGATAAAATGGTAGAACAAGTTAGAGCTTCTTCTTATGTTTAATATAGAACGTTGGCAGGAAATATTTGAGGCAATTGCCAAAAATAAACTGAGAACCTTTCTCACTGGAGTTTCTGTGGCTTCGGGTATCTTTATTTTGGTGATTCTTCTTGGTGTTGGAAAAGGTTTGCAAAACGGAATCGAAAAACAATTTGAACGTGATGCCGCTGGCGTAATTGAGGTTTGGTCAGGTGCGACAACTAAAGCATACAAAGGAATGAATCCTGGAAGGCAAATACAATTTAGAAATAGTGATTTTGATCTTGGAGTACAAAAATACGGAGACCAATTGGATAAAAATGGGGCTACTGCTACCGGCTGGGGAATTACCGTAAGTTATGGAAAGGAATCAGGAAATTATCAATACAGAGGTGTTAATACAGATGGTATGGGAATAGAAAATGTATCAGTTATAAAAGGCAGATATATTAATGCAAATGATCTGAAATACAATGTAAAAGCAGCTGTGATTGGTCAAAAAGTCAAATTAGACCTGTTTAAAGAAAAAAATCCTATAGGCGAACAAATTACTGTAGCGAATATCAATTTTAAAGTAGTTGGTGTATTTACTGACCCAGGAGGGGAGAGAGAAGAAAGTAGAGTATTTGTGCCTTTAACTACAGCGCAGCAGGTTTTTGGATTAGGAGATAAAATAAGTTATATGGCTTATACTTTGAAAAAGAAAGACACTTATGAAGAAGCTGTAGCCGAGTCCGAAAAATTCAAAAATGATTATGGGAAATTATTGAGAAGTAAAAATGGTGCTGCTCCTGATGATGAAAGCGCTGTTGGGATTTTTAATTCGGTCAAAGAAGCCAAAAAGTTTTATGATTTGAATCTTTATATTCGATTGTTTTTTTGGTGGGTTGGAATCTGTACCATTATTGCCGGGGTTGTTGGAGTAAGTAATATTATGCTGATTATTGTAAAAGAACGAACTAAGGAAATTGGGATTCGAAAAGCGCTTGGAGCTTCTCCGATTTCAATTATTATAATGATTTTACACGAGTCTATCTTTATTACCACTATTTCTGGTTTTACTGGATTATTAACTGGATTGGCACTTTTGGAATTAATTGGTCCCCATGCACAAAGTGAATATTTTGTGAATCCACAAGTAGATTTTACGGTAGCGATATCAACCTTAATTGTTTTGGTAGTTGCAGGAGCTTTGGCGGGATTTGTTCCAGCTTATCGAGCGGCCAAAATTAGACCTATTGTAGCACTTAGAGACGAATAATTATGTTTGATAGAGAAAATTGGAACGAAATTTTAGAAGCGCTGACCGCTAATACCTTCCGAACGCTGCTTACAGCTTTTGGAGTGTTTTGGGGAATATTTATTTTGGTAATATTATTGGCTGCTTCAAATGGATTGGAGAATGGTGTGAAAAAAGGATTTGACGGTATTGCTACAAATACTATGTTTGTTTGGACACAAACTACGTCAAAGGCCTATAAAGGGTTACCTAAAACCCGACGATATGATTTTAGAAATAGCGATGTTGATGCTTTAAAGCAAAAATTTCCTGACTTGTTATACGTTTCTCCCCGCAATCAATTGGGTGATTTTAATGGGGTCAGTAATGTAGTTAGAGGTACAAAAACAGGTGCTTATACTATTTATGGTGATTATCCAGAATTGGTAAAACAAGAGCAAATGGACATTGTTAAAGGTCGTTTTGTAAATCAACAAGATATATTGGCAAGACGCAAAGTTGCCATAATAGGTAATGGTGTTATCAATGAATTGTACATGAATGCCGAAGAAGTCATAGGTACTTACATCAAAATAAATGGCATCAATTTTATGGTGGTGGGTGTTTATAAGTCCAAGGGGAATAATAATGGAAATGCTGAAGGGGCTCAAAAAAATATTTTCATTCCTTTTACTACTTTTCAGCAAGCCTTTAATTTTGGGGATAAAGTAGGTTGGATGGCACTTACGGCAAATGATAATGCATCAATTACTGAGCTTAGACCTACAATTCTGGCATTGATTCGAGAGAGACATTCTATTCACCCTGATGATGAAAGAGCTGTTGGTAATTTTGACTTGTTTGCTGAATTTCAAAAGGTACAGGACTTATTTATGGTTCTTAAATTCATCGCTTATTTTGTTGGGACTTTAGTATTGTTATCTGGCATTATTGGGATTTCAAATATTATGCTAATTGTTGTAAAAGAACGAACCAATGAAATAGGAATCCGAAGAGCATTAGGAGCAACACCAGGTGCCATTCGGTCCCAAATTTTATTGGAAGCAATTTTTCTAACTATAATAGCGGGTATGTTTGGTATCGCCGTAGCAACCGGATTACTGGCCATACTGAATATGATTTTGGCAACAATGCCAACAGATGGAATGATGTTTATTAATCCAAGTGTTGATTTAACAGTAGTGTTTTTAGCCCTATTAATTTTAGTGGGCTCTGGATTATTGGCCGGATTTATTCCTGCACAAACAGCTATAAATGTCAAACCAGTAGATGCTCTACGAACAGAATAAAAACAATCAAAAAACAATAATAATCGAATAAAATTTATAAAATGAAAAAAGGAGTAACCGTAACAGTATTGATTTTAATAGCAATAGTTTTCTTTGGAGCTTTATATTATTTGTATGCAAAAAATCAAGAATCTCCTATAGTTTTTGAAACAGATAAAGTGGAAGTAAAAACTATAGTAAAAAGTACCCTGGCTACAGGAAATATTGTGCCTGATGAAGAAGTTTTGATTAAACCAAATATTTCTGGAATAATAGAAGCGGTTTATATAAAAGCAGGGGAATCTGTAAAGGCTGGAGACATGATTGCTAAAATCAAAGTTGTTGCAAATGTTTCTAATCTGAGCAGTACACAAAATCAAGTGAGAACTGCAAAAATCGCATTGGATAACCAAGAGAAATTATATCAAAGACAAAAAACCTTGTTTGATAAAGGAGTGATTTCTGCCAATGATTTTGATGCAGCGCAATTAGCTTATAATCAAGCCAAACAAAATTATAATGCTTCTGTGCAAGGATTTGATATCGTAAAAACAGGTACGACTTCAGGATTAGGGAATTATGCCAATACTTTGATTCGTTCTACTGTAAATGGTATGGTGCTTGATGTTCCGGTTAAAGTAGGTAACCAAGTAATTGAAAGTAATAACTTTAATGAAGGAACAACCATTGCAAGTGTTGCTGATGTTGGAAGAATGATATTCGTGGGTAAAGTGGATGAATCTGAAGTAGGGAAAATAAAATTAAACATGCCTATAGAAATCACTGTTGGAGCCATTGAAAATAAGAAGTTTACTGCTGTTTTGACCGATATAGCCCCAAAGGGGAAAACAGAAAATGGAGCTATCCAATTTGAAATTAAAGCTACTTTAACCAATAGAGACAATACTTTTATTAGAGCAGGTTTGAGTGCTAATGCTTCTATCATTCTGGAAAAAGCAGATAAAGTTCAGGCTTTAAAAGAATCGTTAGTTCAATTTGACAAAAAAACATCAAAGCCATATGTAGAGATTCAAACGGGGCCCCAAAAGTTTCAGAGAAAAGATATAACATTGGGTGTTAGTGACGGAATTTATGTAGAAGTGAAAAGCGGTATTAAAGCTTCGGATAAAATAAAAGTTTGGAACCAAGGTTTGATAACCGAGGATGCAAAACCAAAATAAGCACTGGAGAACATTTTGATTAACAAATTAAGTTAAATATATGCAGTGTACTTGCTGCATTTTTATCCCATTAAAAATGAAAAAAATAAATTATATAAGTATCGCTTTTGTATTCCTGATTGGATTTGCTTCCCAAGCACAAACTAAGGCATGGACTTTAGAAGAGTGTGTGAAATATGCCGTAAAAAATAACATCTCTATAAAGAACACTGAACTGGACACGCTTTCTGCCAGTATTGATAAAAAGGGTGCTTTTGGTAGTTTTTTACCAAGCGCTAATTTAAGTGCAAGTCATTCGTGGAATATTGGTTTGAATCAGGATATTACAACTGGGCTTTTGAGAAATCAGACTACTCAACAAACGGGAGTTGGTGCGAATGTTGGCGTAGATGTATATAAAGGAATGCAAAATCAGAACACTATGCGAAGAGCCAATCTTTCTATTGTAGCTTCCAAATATAAATTATTGAAAATGCAAGAAGACATTGCTTTGAATGTTGCCAATGCTTTTTTGCAAGTACTTTTTAATAAAGAAAACCTGAAAGTGCAACAGGAGCAACTAGCTATAAATGAAAAACAATACAAACGTTCTGATGAATTGGTTAAAGCGGGCTCAATCCCTCGTGGTGATCTATTGGATGTAAAAGCTACGGTAGCGACCAATAAACAAAATGTTATTAATGCGGAGAATGCTTTATTGATATCTAAATTGAGTTTAGCCCAATTATTGCAATTAAAAGAATTTTGGGACTTCGATGTAATTGATGATACCAATATTAATGATGAGAATAATATTATGTCGGTTAAACCAATTGATATTTATGCTAAGGCAAAAGAAAGCAGAACGGAGCTGAAGATTGCAAAAACGAATTTAGAAATTGCAGAGAAAGATGTGGCAATTGCAAAAGGTGCTTTTCAGCCAACGTTAACCGCTTTTTATGGTTTTAATAGCCGCGTTTCTTACGCAGATACCTTTAATGCTCAGACGGGTCAAACTCAGCCAGCCGATCCCCCTTTAGAACAATTAAATGATAACAAAGGACAAAATTTTGGACTACAATTAAATGTTCCTGTATTTAATGGGTGGTCTGTCAGAAACAATGTAGATCGTAATAAAGTTGCTTTAGAAAAGTCTAAAATTGCATTAGAAAAAGAAGACTTAGATTTGCAAAGAAACGTATATACTGCTTTCACAGACGCAAAAGGAGCTATGAATGCTCATGAGTCCTCAATTGTAGCATTAGAATCTAGGGAAGAAGCTTATAATTATGCTAAGGAAAAATACGCAGTAGGCTTGATGAATTCTTTCGATTTCAATCAGTCACAAACTTTGTTAACCAATGCTCAGTCAGAAGTGATAAGAACTAAGTATGACTATATTTTCAAAATAAAAATATTAGAATTTTATTTTGGAATTCCAATTGACCAAATCATGAAAAAATAATACCATGTCAAAAAAAACAATATACATTATAATAGGAGCTGCAGTAGTAATTATTGGAGCATTAGTAGGTCTTTCAAAAGCTGGAGTCATTGGGAATAAAGATAAGGGCAAAGAAGTGGAAATTGCCAATGTTGAAACCGGTACAATAGTAGAAACAGTTTCGGCAACAGGTAAAATTCAACCAGAAATTGAGGTTAAAATAGCTTCTATGGTTTCCGGGGAAATTATTGATTTGCCTATAAAAGAGGGACAAGTGGTTAAGAAAGGGGAGTTATTGGTAAAGATAAATCCTGATTTATATACTTCTGGATTGAATAGAAGTGTCGCTAATTTGTCAGGCTCCAAAGCAGGTTTAAGTCAATCTGATGCATCTTTTAATGAGGCTAAGGCCAATTATGAAAGGAATAAGACATTATTTGAGAAAGGGATTATTTCCAAATCAGATTGGGACAAGGCAGTTTCTTCTTTTGAAGTGGCAAAAGCTAATAAGCAATCGGCATATTATAATGTGCAAAGCGCTTCGGCATCTGTAAATGAAGCTAAAGATAACTTGGGAAGAACGGTGATTTATGCTCCAGCGGATGGAACTATTTCTGTATTGAACGTAGAACTTGGAGAAAGAGTTTTAGGGACGCAACAAATGGCGGGTACCGAACTTTTAAGAGTGGCGAATTTAAACAATATGGAAGTGGAAGTTGATGTCAACGAAAATGATATTGTAAAAATAAAAGTGGGAGATTTGGCCAATGTTGAAGTGGATGCCTATTTAAAAAAACAATTCAAAGGTGTTGTAACCAGTATTTCCAATTCAGCAAGCACAGCTTTAACAGCAGATCAGGTTACTAATTTTAAAGTAAAAGTTAGAATTTTAAAAGAGTCTTACCAGGATTTAATGGTGGGTAAACCAGCTTCTTATTCTCCATTCCGACCGGGTATGACCGCTACGGTAGATATCATTACGACAACCAAAACAAATGTGGTTCACGTTCCTATCAGTTCAGTTGTTGTAAAGTCTGATACAACTGCAGTAAAGGCTGTCAAAATGGATGGACCAGAATCTGACGATAAAAAAGCAACTCTTAAAAGTGATAAAAAACTAGAATGTGTTTTTGTGAAAGTTGGGGATAAAGCCAAAATTCGAATCATAAAAACGGGAATCCAAGATGACACTAACATTGAAGTAGTTTCCGGCCTTAAAAAAGGAGATGTAGTTATTACAGGACCTTATACAACAGTTTCGAAAGATCTAAACTCTGGAGATAAAGTATTTATTAAAACAGAGGGAGATAAGAAGAAATAGTTTTTCTTTTAAATCAAAAATTTTACACGTCCTGAATTTTCAGGACGTTTTTTTTACCTGATTTTGAGATAGCCTAAAACGTCAAGTTTGCGAAAGGCAACGTTATATTTGACTTTTTTTAGGTCAAATTTTATGCTTTGATTGTCAAAAATGAAGTGAGGAGCGACAAATGTAACGGTTTTGGAGGTTTGATAATTTTTTAATGAGTACAAAAATGCAAAATATCTCCCTTTAGCCCCGATTGCAGTGGAAATCCTTATAAGCCGGGGTTCGGCTTATAAGATTGTAACAGAAAGCGGGACAATGTCTCCAAAAAAGCCAAATCTCTCTGCTTCAAATTTTATAATCGAACTCCTTTTTTAATAAAGGAATTATCAAAATTCGATGTAAATTTGCAACCGAATCGATTATTTGATGTTTGCGGATTTATAAATCTAAAGTATGCAGTCTATAATCTAAAATCTAAAAAAGTGTCCTATATTCTCAACATTGAAACCGCTACCAAAAATTGTTCTGTTGCTTTGGCAAAAGAAGGAAAAACAATATTGTGCAAAGAAATTGCGGAAGAAGGTTATTCTCATGCAGAGCGTTTACACGTTTTTATTGAAGAAATTATCAGTGAAGCTGGAATTAATATGAAAGATTTAGAAGCAGTTGCCGTAAGTCAGGGGCCAGGATCTTATACTGGATTGCGCATTGGGGTTTCTGCGGCAAAAGGCTTGTGCTACGCTTTGAGTATACCATTAATTGCGATAGATACTTTGCAAACATTGGCTTCTAAAGTTTCGGTGACAGACGGTTTAATCGTGCCTATGATTGACGCTCGCAGAATGGAGGTTTATAGTGCTGTTTTTTCTGCTTCTTTAGAAAAAAAACGAGAAGTTTTGGCCGAAATTATCACGGAAAACTCTTTTGAGGATATAAAGGAAAAAATATATTTTGTAGGCGATTGCAATGAGAAATGCAAAAGTGTTTTGACAAAAGATAATTTTGTGTTTTTGGATGATATTAAATATCCTTCCGCAAATGAAATGAGTGTTTTAAGTTTTGATAAATACAAAAAAAGCGACACTGTCGATGTCGCCTATTTTGAACCTTATTATTTGAAAGACTTTTTGATTGCCACTCCGAAAAAATAGTTAGTCTTTTTTGGTATTGTTATTTCTGGAGAATTCGGTAACAAAAGGTTGAAAATTGATTCCTTCAGCGTCCAAGGCCAATTTGCAGTTTTCCAAAGTGTCTGAAACCACCGTTCCATAATCTTCGTTTTTTGCCCAAGGTCTAACTGCCAGTTGTACAGAATTGTCTGTTATGTTCTTTACGGATACTTCTGCTGCAGGTGAAGTAAGTACTTTTGGGTTGTTTTTAAGGACTGTTGTTATAATATCTTTCGCCGCTTTTAGATTGGTTTCATACGATATGGAAAACGTTAAATCTGCTCTTCGAGATCCTTGCATCGAATAGTTGATAATTGTTCCGTTCGATAAAGTTCCGTTGGGAATAAAAATGGTTTGATTGTTTGAAGTAATCAATTTGGTTACAAATATTTGAATTTCCAAAACGGTAGCCAATACTCCTTGTGCTTCAATTGTGTCTCCAACTTTAAAAGGTTTGAAGAGAATAATAAGCATTCCTCCAGCAAAATTTGATAATGAACCTTGCAAAGATAAACCAACTGCAAGTCCCATTGCTCCTAGAATAGCTACAAATGAAGAGGTTCCGATTCCTAATTTGTCGATGAAAGTAACAAATAATAATACTCTTAAAACCCAAAGTAAAATATCGGCAAGAAATTTACTAAGAGTAGGATCTAAGTTTCTTTTGATCATTATTTTTCGAATAAGCCTATTGATTATTCGAATAGCATAAAGGCCAATAAATAGAATAATTAAAGCAGAAACAACCTGTGGGGAATATTCTATAAGTGTTTCTATAAATTTATTGGCATAGCCAGTAATGTAATTTGGATCTAAAGTCATATTTTAATTCATAAAAAACCTCCTCAAACGAGAAGGTTGTATGTTGAATTGCAAAAATACGGATTTAATATTTTTTATAAAAAGCTATTCTGATTCTTCTTCAGTTTTATTTAGGTTTTCAAGTTTTTTTGAGTCTGATGTATTTGCTTTTTCTTTTAGATTGTTTATGGCTTCAGTGCCTTTTGCTTTGGCATCTTCAATTATTGATTCAGCTTTTTCAATATAGGGTGTAGCAACTTCTTTTGCTTTTGTTACAGCATCTTCTACAAATGCTTCCGCTTTTTCTACATGAGGAGTTGCGGTTTCTTTTGCTTTGGATATAGTTTCTTCAACAAAAGTTTCTGCTTTTTCTAGTATTGGAGTTGCGGTTTCTTTTACTTTAGTTGCAGTTTCTTCTACAATTGCTTCCGCTTTTTCCATATAAGGCGTAGCAGTTTCTTTTGCTTTTGTTACGGTGTCTTCTAGAAAAGCTTCTGCTTTTTCTACATATGGTTGGGCCGCTATTTTGGTTTCTTCAATAGCAGATTCCGCTTGGTCTACAATTTCGTTTGCAGTTTCTTTGGCCGAGCCAAATAAATTCTTGAAAAATGATGATACTCCCATAGTTTTACTTTTTAGTTAAGAACTCAAAAGTAACCATTTTTTTAAGAATTTTAAATGAAATACAATGTAAAATATTGAAAATCAATTTAATTGTAGAAAAGAATATCTGATTTGCTATAGATTAAAAATTAGAGTGTTTTTTATATAAAAGGGTTACGGTTAAATTTTTTTGGGCATGAAAAAAGCGTTTCCGAAATGGAAACGCTTTTAGATAAATCTTTATAATTATACAGCTTCGACCTTAATTCCTTCATCATTTAGCATGCTTTTTAACATGTTTTCGATGCCACTTTTTAAGGTAAAAGTAGAAGATGGGCAGCCATTACAAGCACCTTGCATAATTACTTTTACTGTTTTGGAAGATTCATCATACGAATCAAAAAGGATATTACCACCATCTGCAGCTACAGCCGGTTTTACATATTCTTCCAAAATGTTGATGATTTTTTGAGACGTTTCGTCAAGTGAATCAAATGATTCGTCTTTTGTTTTTTCGTCTTTAATAATGGTTTGAATTAAATTCTCATCAAGGACTGTACCTCCGTTTTCAATAAATTGCTTGATGAAGGTTCTTAATTCCATCGTGATATCTTGCCATTCATTGATGTCATATTTAGTAACCGAAATGTAATTTTCATCAATAAAGATTTCTTTTACATATGGAAATTTAAATAATTCGGTTGCCAATGGTGAAGGCCCGCTTTGGTCAATGTTTTTGAATTCAACAGCATTTTTTGTTATCATTTTATTGACAACAAATTTTAGAGCTGCAGGATTTGGAGTTGATTCACCATAAACTGTAACGGGCTGTTTTTTTGTTTTGTTTTCATCAACAGTGATTATAACTCCTCCTTTGTCTACATAAGCTTCAATTTGCTCAGCTACTGCTTCTTTAACATCGTCCCATTCTACAATACTAAATCTTTCGACAGCAATAAAATTTCCTGATATATAAACCGTTTTCACAAATGGTAAATAAAAAAGTTGTTGGGCGAGTGGAGATGATTTGGCCTCATCTATATTTTTGAATTCAAAACTTTCATTTTGAGTGATAAAATCTTGAAATTCAAATTTTATTATCGTTGGATTTTGAGTTTCCTTTATAGTAACTTTTGTCATGATTTTTGTGATTTTATGCAAATTTAGTGAAGTTATTTTCTACGTTTAACTATATTTGATTTTTTAATGAATAAATTAACAAAAGTTTTTTTTTCGTGATTAATTTTATAAAATAGCCCCCTAAATGTATAACAAAATCAAGTTTGTATTAGCCCTTTTTTTTATTTCACTAAATACTTTTTCACAGGAAGGAATACCTGTATATTCTGATTATTTATCGGATAATTATTACTTGATTTTTCCCTCTATGGCTGGAGCTTCCAATTGTCATAAAGTAAGACTTACAGCGCGAAAACAATGGTTCGATCAAACTGATGCACCAGCGCTTCAAACATTAAGCTATAATGGTAGAGTAGGAGAGAAATCCGGTGTGGGAGCAATAGTTTTTAATGATGTCAATGGTTATCATTCTCAATTTGGTTTCAAAGCTACATATGCTCATCATATTATGTTTTCCAGGGACGAAGTTGACTTGAATCAATTATCATTTGGTGTTAATGTGGGAGTTAATCAAAGTCAATTGGACGAAACTGATTTTATGAATTCAGGAGATTATGATCCGGTTCTTGGAAATGTTGTTCAACATGCATCTTATTTTAATTTGGATATTGGAGCGTCATATAATGTACTTGACTTTAGCTTTAATGCTGTAGTTAAAAATGTTTTGGAAACGAGACAGACTATCTATACCGAATATGAAAGTGACAACTTGCGTAAATTTATAGTTAGTGGAGGTTATGTTTTTGGTAATGCCGAGAAAATTTTATTAGAACCTTCGCTTTTGTATCAATTTGTAGATAAGACGAAAGAGAGTTCATTGGACATGAACTTGAAAGCTTATAAAAACTTGGATATGGGACAGCTATGGGGAGGTTTGTCTTATAGAAGAAGTTTCGATGGCGCTCAGTACAGTAATGGAAGCGGTACAAATAGCCAGAAATTGCAATATATTACTCCTGTTTTGGGATTTAACTATAAAAACTTTATGTTTGCTTATACCTACACCCATTTGTTGGGCGATGTGCAATATGATAATGCAGGATTTCATCAACTTACTTTAGGAATTAACTTTTTATGTAAACCTGTAAAATACGATTGTAATTGTCCCGCAATTAATTAATAGTTAAAAAAGAAAATGATAATAAAGGCTGTAAACGGAAAATCACCGGCTATTCCAGAAGATTGTTATGTAGCCGAGAACGCTACTATTGTTGGAGATGTTACTTTTGGTTCGCAATGTAGTGTTTGGTTCAATGCGGTAATTCGGGGAGATGTTCATTTTATTACAATTGGTAATAAAGTTAACATACAAGATGGAGCGATTGTTCATTGTACTTATCAAAAACATCCAACCATTATTGGAAACAATGTTTCCATTGGTCATAATGCGATTGTTCATGGCTGTACGATTCATGACAATGTATTAATAGGGATGGGTGCAATTGTTATGGATAATTGCGTCATTGGGAGCAATTCAATTATTGGAGCGGGATCAGTTATCACACAAAATACAATTGTAGAACCAGGTACCATTTGGGCGGGTGTTCCTGCCAAGAAAGTAAAAGATATTGACCAGTCTAATTTCGCTGGCGAAATAGAGCGTATTTCCAATAATTACGTGATGTATTCGAGTTGGTTTAAAGAGGAATAGAGCCATTCGGAAATCTATGTTTTAAAATCAAATGTTTATTTTTTCAAAGAAGGAAGTTTTATAGCTTTCGCTGATAGGAATCCTTTTTTCAGCGATTAAAACCTTATTTTTTTGAATCGATTTTACATGCTTGATATTGATGATATAGGAACGATGAATTCTCGCAAAACCTTTGGATGATAGTAGATTTTCCAGTTTTATCAAACTGATTAGGGTTAGCGTATATTTATTGTCGGTAGTGTATATTTTGACATAATCTTTTAATCCTTCGATAAATAAAATATCGGCAAAATTAATTTTTACATTTTCATATTCGGCGCGAACGAACATAAAATCATGTTCCATTTCTGGTGTATTTGTTGTAGGGGTTTCTATTGGTAGATTTTTGGGAGCAAAGATTTGTTGAGCTCGTAAAACAGATTTCAGAAAACGGTTAAAAGGAATGGGTTTTACCAAATAATCCACTGCACCAAGATTAAATCCTTCGACCGCATAATTGGAATAAGCAGTTGTGAAGATTATTAAAGGTTTTTTCTCGATAGCATTGATGAAATCAATTCCAGAAAAATGAGGCATTTCGATGTCTAAAAAAATTAAATCAATCTGGGATTGGTTGATTATAGAAATGGCATCTATTGCGTTAGTAAATGTGGTGACCAGTTCTAATGAATCGACTCTTCTAACAAATTCAATCAATAAATCAACCGCTAGTGGTTCGTCGTCTATAATGACACATTTCATCTATGTAAAATTTATTTGTTATAGTTCATATATGTTATCGCCTTTTATTTATGGTTGTTTGTAACAAACATATTCTTAATTGCGATTTCATGTTTTCTTAAATTATGATGTTGGTATAAAAACTGAATTTGCTTGTAGGTGAATTTGATCCAATTGTAAAATCAAATGTACAGTATATTTTGAATCTGTAGCTGATAGATTTAGCTTATGGGCGTTTGGATAAAGCAAATTAAGCCTGTTTTTAATATTTGATAGCCCAATTCCCGAGTTTTCAGGATCCTTTTTGTTGTTTTCTATTTTATTTTCGACCCAAAAAGTCAATATATTTTCTTCAATTGTTATAACAATTTTGACATAAGCAGTTCCTTTGTAATCGGTTCCATATTTGAACGCATTTTCAATAAATGATATTAATAGCATGGGTTCGATAGACTTATTTTTAGTGTCACCATGAATATTTATGCTAATGTTTTCAATATTATTGAGTCTTAATTTTTGTAATTCAATATAATTTTTAATGTAATCGATTTCTTTTTCAAGTAAAACCGTTTTATTGTCCGTTTCATAAAGCATATACCGCATCATTTCGGATAAAGTCACGATAGCATCTGGCACCAGGTCAGATTTTTTATGGGCCAACGAGTAGATGCTATTGAGTGAATTGAATAAAAAATGCGGGTTGGTTTGCTTTCTTAAATAGTTTAACTCTGTCGAAGTTCTTTGACTTTCGGCGATCAATTTATTTTGTTGGTCATCGTAAAACTCGGATAATGTTTTGATTATCGTACTAATGGCAACAATCAAAATATAAAAGAATGAAGGAACAAGTTGAAAGAAAATAGGTTGGTCCCTTCTGTGGATTCTATGTTCTATATTTTTATCTCCGAGCGGTATTTTAGAAAAATTTATACCATTTGGTGGTCTCATTTCTCGAAATTCAGGCATGAAAAACTGGAATCTGCAGAACATGAAAATAGCTATCAGAATGAGTAAAACAGCAAAATAATACCCGTATTTTTTTTTCAATAACAATTGAGGAACAAGGTAGATATAGTTGAGATAAAATAGTATTATTCCAGATATCCATTGTATGTAGAAATCGGTGTTGATATGAAATGGACTTTCATAAAATTGAATAAGTGAGGTACTAATAAAAAAACACCAAATAATACTGTGGATTAGTATTTTGTTTGAGTTGCTATTTTTTATTGATACAATATCCATTTACAGTCTTATTTTTAATAAAATTAATTCATTTTTTGTAATAGTTGGCGATTTATTGGCGTTCAATTTTTTTATTACCAATTGCCCGACAGCCATGGCTTCTTTCTCTGTTTGAAAACTCCTGTACGCACTAATAACCGGGATGATTGTTTGCTTTATAATTATTCGATTATTGTTTGTGATAGCGTATCCCCAGCCATGATTTAGTTTTATAGTTTGCGCATTTAGATTTTTTTCTTTTTGGCAAAAAATATAAATCATGAGACCTACTAAAAAAGTAATCGTGACTAAATTAAATATATAAGACAAATTCTTCCGGAGTTTTTTCCGAAAGAATTTGCTTTTGCCACTAGTTATCGTCGTCATTTTGTTCATCGTTTGGTTTAAATTCCCATATATCATCAAAGTATGATGTTCCTGATTTTCCTAACATAACAAAACCTTTCTGTCCGTTGATTGTGATTCCCATTGCATCAGATCTTCCTGAACCTTCTAGGGCTGTTTTTTCTTTCCAAATGTCTGTTTTGGGATTGTATTCCCAAATGGTATTTCCACTTTCACCACAAGTAACATATCCTAAACCATTAATCGCAAAACTGGATGCATTGGCTCTTTTAATGGAGTAGGAGTCATGATCGCTCTCATCATCATCCAAATCTCTTTTTCTTGTCCAAACATCAGTACTTGGGTCAAATGCCCAAAAATCAACTTGATTAGATCCACTGTTTATTCCAGTCCCTAAATAAGCAATATCATCAATAACAAAAACGGTGGCGTTTCTTCTTTTGTTACCGCTAAATCCATTGACTTGTATCCAAGAATTATCTGTTGGATTGTATTGGTAAAAATCTTTTAAATAATTGCCATCATATCCTGTTCCCAGAAATGCTTTTCCTCCTACTTGAAAACCCACGGCTCCATATCTGGCAGATCCTGCAAAATCTGCTTTTTGTGCCCAAGTATTGGTGTCTGGATTGTATTCAAAAAAGTCTTTTAATTTATTGGTTCCATCATAGCCAAGACCTACGTACCCTTTTCCGTTTAATTCAAAACCTGATCCAGAACTTCTTGAAATGCCAATAAAATCAGCCTTTTGCTCCCAATAATCTCCATCTGAATTGTAAGCCCATAGGTCTTTTAGATATTCGTCTCCAGTATAACCGGTAGTTACATAAGCATAAGTTCCAATTACGAAACTTGTCGCACCAGATCGTGCTGGTCCGTCAAATGCGGATTTTTTTATCCAGTTCCCTAGTTTTTCTTCCGTGTCATCATTGCTGCAACTGATTGAAATTAAACCGATGAGTAAAGTACTAAGAAATATTCCTTTTTTTAAATGTTTCATAATGTGCATGGTGTTTATTAAAGTTTGTATTTTATGCTGATAGAAAAGATACCTCCATTTTTTAAGGCTTGATTCATTTCTTTTGTTCTGTTTTCATCAGAAAATTTAAATTCTTTGTTTGATGAATATCCACCTTTGAGGCTGACGTACCAAGAGGTGTCCATATTCCTTTCAAATTGGAGAGTTGTTTCTATTTGAGAAAATCCAAGTTTTGTTATGGCATTTATATCTTCTGTTACTACGGGTGAATTTAGATTGTAACTGCTTCCGCTAAAATCATTGTTCAGACTGAATTTATTTCGAATTGAATTGGAATAGGATAGCTCTGAGTACGGGAATCCTAATTTTAAATATGCTTTATTGTTGAATTGGTGGTTAAATGAAAAAGTTGGAAGTATTTCGGGTTTACCAAAAACGGTCATTCTTTTTACTCCCACATCAATACTATTGTTCTTGTTTAGCGATTGACTAAGTTCAATGCCGCCTAATATGCTTATGTCTGAAACATCAAAATTACTTTCATAATTTGCTGTTGGTTCTATTGCTATATTCAATTTTGTTTTTTCTGTTATTTGATGAGAAAATTCAAAAATGTTTTCAAAACTAATAAAGTGAGTGCTACTATAATTTGTAACATAATTTTTTAATAAATAGGTTTCAATTTCATCTGTAACTGTTGTGCTTTTGTATTTAAAAGTATTTGTTAGTTTATTTTTAGTTCCAATGTCTTTAAAAAATAACACCCCAATTCCGGTTTGCTTTATGGAACCATTTTCTATCGGTTCGGTTTTTATGTTCAAATCAATTGTGAATGCTTTTTGTGCATAAACACTAAATAGCGGGATCAAAATTAAAAGCTTCGTAAAGTTGTTTATTCTCATTATTTAATTATTGACCCAAAAGTAGTTGTGTTATCAATGAATAAAAAAGAATATATATGCATGGGTTTATTCTATAGACAAACGGGCTATTATCACTGGTGAATCTTGATTTTAAACTATTTTGTAAGTCATAGACGGTTTATCACTCTTTATAGATTGAATAGGCCCAACAGTATATGTTATTAGGAGCGCAGCAACGAGCGCTTATATATTTGCCCAAAAATTAAGTATGTACAAGTTTTTGATTTTGATGTTTTTCGGGTTATTATTATTCTCCTGTGATTCTGATGTTGATTCGGGGGAATTTGTTGTTGGAGCAGATTATCTGGCCTTAAAAAACAAAGTGCTCTCAATAGACACAGTTACAATTGATGTTTCTAACATAAAGCTGGACTCTTTGGTTACCTCCAATGAAAGTAGAATCCTGGTAGGGAATTATGATGATCCTCTTTTTGGAAAAGTGAAGTCGGATAGTTATTTCCAGGTTACGGCATCCTCATTTAATCTTTACAGTGAAAATTCAGATACTGATGCAACAGGATATGTGTTTGATTCTATTGCAATGATTTTAAGATATGATAATTACTATTATGCTGATACGACCAAAATTCAGACTTTAAACATTCATAGGGTTGTCAAAAAGTTTAAGCCCAACGCTAATGATGATAGCTTTTATAATAATTCTACTTTAGATTACAATACTACGAGTTTAGGTACAATAACTTATAAACCAAATCCAATAGGAAGAGATAGTATTAATGTCAAATTGGATAATGAATTTGGGTTAGAGCTTTTTAATAAGTTCAAGAATAATGAAATTAGTAATTCTAGTGAGTTTACAGAATATTTAAAAGGTTTTGTGTTAACGTCAGTTTCGAGCACTTCAGGTAGTATAATTGGATTCAACTTATCAAGTGTACTTCGATTGTACTATTCAAAAGGGAAAGGTGATGCCGAAGATTTCTATAAGAAGGATTTTACCATTTTGGATGCCACTAAGCAGTTTAACTCAATTTCATCAGATAGGTCAGGAACTTTAATTCAAGATTTGCCATTGTCAAAAATGAATTTGTCCAGTTTGTACACCGGTAAAGCAGGATTCATTCAATCCGGTACAGGAGTTGTCTGTCGTGTCGATTTTCCAAATATAAAACAACTAAAATACCTCGCAGACAAAGGAGCCATAGTCGATGCGAAGTTAGTACTGAAACCCGTCAAGAATTCGTATTCGAAAATGTTTCCATTGCCAGAGAAATTGAATGTTTATGTTGTTGATAAGTTGAATCGAATAAAAACAACGCTCACCAATTCCACTGGTGAAAGTATAGTTGCTACTCTCAATAATGAGAATGATGAATTTGATGAAAGTGTGGGTTATCAACTGTCTTTAGGTTCTTTTTTGCAGAAAGAAATGTTGAAAGAGTCGGATGCAAAGAGTGGTTTAATCTTTACGTTGCCTATTTTGTCCAAAGTTGTAGATAGAGTTGTATTGGGAGACCAGACCAATAAAGAAAGTGAAATGAAATTACAAATCTATTATATAACGTATTAAATGAAAAAGAGTTGCCCTTTTTTGGTTTTAGTGTTTTTTTCTTCTTTTATTGCCTATTCCCAAAGTATTGCTACTTCGCCTTATTCGCTTTATGGATTGGGAAGTTTGTATGAAGCTAATTTTGGATTAATTCCATCTCTGGGTACTGCCGGCATAGCATTACCTTCGGATAATTTTATCAATAACAAAAATGCCGCCTCACTTGTGAATATTCCGGCGAATAATTTCTTTTTTGAAGTTGGAGGAAAAGGGATTCAATCCTCTTTTGAAGATAATCTAAAAAAAGAAAATCGAAACAATTTTCAGTTTTCCCATTTCGCTTTTGCCTTTCCGATTAATAATAAATCGGCAGTTAGTGTTGCTATGATGCCTTATTCCAGTTCATCTTTTAAAATTTCTGGATTAAAAATACCAATATTGGACAGTAGTAATGAGTATTATTATTTGGACGTAATGGGGACAGGCGGATTGAATAATTTGGATTTTTCGTATGCCTATAGATTGAGCAATAAATTATCCTTGGGTTTTTCAGCCTCAGTCCTTTTTGGAAATACGACTGATGAAAGGACATATACAATCAATGGCTCAGTTACCAGTATAGATAAAAAAGTAAGTTATAGTGGTATTCGACCTATTTTGGGTTCGCAATTCAAAATGAATCAGTCATTGACTTTTGGATTAAATGTAAAATCGCCTACACGTGTAAATGCAACCAAAATTCAATCTGTTACCGTTGTAAATGGTACTGGTACTTCTACTTTGGAGACAGATGAAAAATCCAATACAGATGATTTTTATTTACCTTTAGAAGTAGGGGTAGGTTTCAATAAAGCCTTTAAAAACAAACTAAATATAGCTTTTGATTATGAGAAAAGATTTTGGGATGCTACCAACCAATCTGATATGTATGGTAATTTTTCCAACCAAGAAAAGTTTGCGTTGGGCTTGTCTTATCAAAAGGCAAAAGCATCAAGAAGTTATTTTGATCGAATAAAATATGCTGCGGGTGTTAATTATGACACAGGTTATTTAGAAGTTGACAATAAGAAAATTGAGGATAAGAATTTTTCAATTGGGGCTTCATTACCGTTGGATCATTTGTCTTCGGCCTTGTTTATTTCCTATACGTATGGGCAAAAAGGACAAATTACAAATTCATTAGTCCAAGAAAATTATCATAAACTAACTTTGAATCTTAATTTAGACGGTATCTGGTTTGTTAGGAGAAAACTAGAATAGTTTAGAAATCCTTTTCTTCAACTTGGTATTTGTTTTCTAAAATTTCATTTAAAACTTTTGGATTGGTGTTCGTATAGAAAATTGGAGTGCTGGTTTTGGCAGTTGAAAATCCTACTTTGTCTCTAAGTATGTTTTGGGTTTGTTTGGCAACCGCTTCTCCAGAATCAATTATGTGAATGTGTTCTGGAAGGATTTTTTTTATTTGTGGAATTAAATAGGGATAATGACTGCAACCCAATACAAGATAATCAATGTTGGCTTCAATCATTGGAGTTAAATAGGCATTAAGTAGTTTAGTCATTTCAGGGGAATTGATTTGACCATCTTCTATTAGTTGAACCAATCCATGACCTATTTGTTCAACAATTTTGATGTCCTGATACTTCTCTGTGGTCTTGTTGAAAAGTTCACTGTTTAAAGTTCCTTTTGTAGCCAAGATTCCTATTGTTTGAGTTTTGGAGTGTGTTGCTGCAGGTTTAATAGCAGGTTCAATACCAATAAACGGAATGGAATATTTCGCTCTTAGTTCCTGGATAGCGTTGGTTGTTGCGGTATTACAGGCCACTACAATTAGTTTGCAACCCATTTCAATCAGTAAATCTGTGTTTTTCATGCTTAAAGCAATGATTTCTGCTTTTGATTTTTGCCCATATGGAGCATTCTTGCTGTCAGCTAGGTAAATCGTTTGTTCATTTGGCAGTAAATCATGAATGGCTTTCCAGATGGAGGTTCCTCCAATTCCAGAGTCAAAAACACCAATTGGTCTATCGTTTGTCATGTTTGCAAATTTAAAAGCTATAGTTTAAATATACTATATTTTTTTTTGTAAAAAAAAACTGCTCATCCAATATTTTGGAGGAGCAGTTTGTAAATGATTTATTTTAGATTAAAAACCTAAGTCTTTTTTCACGTCAGCAGTGATGTTTGTTCCATCAGCAAGTAAAAGTGTAGATCCGTCAAGAACATATTGGAAACCTTTAGCTTTTCCTACTTTTTGGATAGAAGCTTTTACTTTTTCCATAATTGGCTTAACAATTTCTTCTTGTTTTGTCTGTAATTCTTTTTGAGCATTGTCTCTAAAGTCAACAATTCTTTTTTGCATATCTTGAACTTCTTTAGAACGTTCTTGATTTACAGCCTCAGTAACTGTTGCAGATTCAGCTTCGTACTTTTTTAATTTTGCTTGGTATTCTTCAACCATCTTTTTGTAGTCTGCATCATAAGTACCACTCAGTTTCTCCAATTGTTTTTGGGCATCAAGCATAGCAGGCAATTTAGACATGATTTCATTTACATCAACGTGAGCTACTTTTGTTTGAGCATTTGAAATTTGAGTTGCACCTAAAAATAGTATCGCAGCAATTAGTAAAGTTTTGAATTGTTTCATTGTTTTAAAATATTTAATAATTAGAATTTGTTTAGTTGTTTTATTTTAATTTTTCTTCATTAGCTTTTTTCAAAGCTTCTCTGTCTTGAATTTCTTTTAGTCTTTTTTCTTCGGCGGCTTTTTTTGCAGCTTCTCTTTCTTCAAGTATTTTTTTTCTTTTTTCTTCTAGCGCTTTTTTACGCTCTTCCTGTATATTTGGCTTAACCTCTTCGGTCGTCTTTTTTGTTGTCGTTGCGTTCTCAGTTGTATTTGGTGTGAAAGTATTTGCTCCTTCAGTTTTAGCTGGTGCAACAACTGTGCCATTTTTTTTTGCTTCTCTTTCGGCTAGTAATTGTTTTCTTTTTTCTTCGTATTGTTTGCGAGCTTCTTCTTGAGCCGCTTTTTTATCAGCGACCAATTTTTCTCGAGCTGCTTTTTTATCTAATAACGCTTTTTCTCTTTCGGCTAGAACAGGATTTTCGTCTAATTCGTCTTCTTTGTTCTCTTTTGCCTCTTCTTCTTTTTGCTGTTTTTTTGTTAATTGTTCTCTTTTTTCTGTTCGATTTAATACCCGAATCACTTGATCACTAATATCAAATCTTTTTGCGGCAAAAAGAATAGTTAAATGTGAAGATTTGTCAAATATAAAGTCATATTTCTTGGCCTCGGCTATATCTTGGACAGCTGTGAAAACTTGATCTTGAATAGGCTTAACTAATCCAGCTTTTTGTATTATTAAATCCCCATTTGGGCCAAATCTTTTTTGCTGATAATCCAATTTTTCAGATTCGAGGAACTTTATCTCCGTTTCTCTTTCATCAATTAATTCGGCTGTCAATAATGGTTTTTCAGCTTTTAAAGCTTCAGTAAGTTTGTTGATTTCTATTTTCTTAGCCTCAATTTCTTGTTTCCATTTTTGTGCTTTTTGTTCTAATTGAGCTTTAGCCTCTATATAGTCTGGTACATTTTGCAATATGTATTCCATATCAATGTAACCTACTTTATTTCCTTTGGTTTGAGCCTTTACTGTCGTTACAACAATAAGGGATAAAATTATAAATAAAAATTCTTTTCTCATAATTTTTAATTTTAGAAATTTTAAACCAAATATATTTAAAATTGCTGGCCTATGATGAAATGCGTTTGCCATCCACTGGGTTTTATAGCTCCTGGTACAGCATCGAATCCATAACCAAAATCGATACCCAACAAACCAAAAGCAGGCATAAATACCCTTAAACCAACACCCGTTGAACGAGCTAAGTTAAATGGCTGATAGTCAGATAATGATTCGTATGACTGTCCTGCTTCTGCAAAGGTCAAAGCATAAATAGATGCCGATGATTTCAATGTAATAGGATAACGCAATTCTAATGAAAACTTATTGTAAACAGTAGCTCCATAAGCATCTCCACTTGAACTTGCAGGAGTCAAAGCACCATTTTCATATCCTCTTAACTGTATGTTCTGCCTTCCATCAATTGAGCTTCCTGCCATTCCGTCTCCTCCCATGTAGTATCTTTCAAAAGGAATAACTCCTCGATCTTGATTGTAAGCTCCCAAAAATCCAAATTGCATTAAAGTACGTAATACTAATTTTTTATATAAAGTAGTAAACCAGTCTCCTGTAAATTGTACTTTGTAATATTCCAACCATCGATATTTTTCTTGATCCACTTTTGCGGGATCGGCAGCTGCATCTTGATAATTGTCTACTTTATTGGAGACATATGCTGAACTTGGATATTTGTCCAAATAATCACCGGCATTTACAACTCTATCATTATTATCTACATAAGAATTTCCAGAGTAAATATATTTATATTTTTGTTGATCTCCTAATGTTGCATAATCTACACCGTTGAAAAGGGAATATGGAAGTGTAAACTCGCCGGTTATTCCAAATTCAGCACCATAAGTTGGGAATATTGGGTTGAATCCTTTACTGTTTCTCGTTAAACCGACAGAGTAGGATAAATTTCTAGATGTTCCATTTGCAAATGTAAACAGCCCGTAAAGATAATTATGCAAATCGTATTGTTGGTAGCTGATAGATTGTGAAAGCGTGAAGAAATCATCAGGCACTGTCAATCTTTTTGCCATTCCAACAGACAATGAAGTGATGTTGATGTATTTTGATTTGTCGACCTTTTGCATTTGGTAGTTAGAGCTGTATTGTTGGCTAAACGCAAATGAACTACTAAATTGGATTGGTTTTTTTCCTCCAAACCAAGGTTCTGAAAATGATAAGCTATAGGTTTTGTAGTAAGAACTTGCTTGAAGACGTAAAGCTACTTTTTGTCCATCTCCCATAGGAAGCGGATGATAGGCATCTTTGTTGAATAAATTTCTTGCCGAAAAGTTATTGAAAGATAGTCCTAAAGTTCCTACAAAACCACCTCCGCCATATCCTCCTTGAAGTTCAATTTGACTGGCTCCTTTTTCTACAACATGGTATTCAATATCTACAGTTCCAGCACCAGAATCAACATTTTTGAATTGAGGATCGATTTTTTCAGGATCAAAAAATCCTAATTGTCCAATCTCTCTAATGGTTCTTACTAATTCTCCTTTGTTGTATTTTTCACCAGGTTTTGTTCTTAATTCTCTATAAATAACTTCATCGTTGGTTTTGTCGTTTCCAACAACGGTGATTTTATTAAAATATGCAATTGGACCTTCGGTAACTCGTATTTCAAAATCAATTACGTTATCAGTTGTTTTTGTTTCGACAGCATTTATGCTTGAAAACAAGTATCCGTTATTTTGGTATAAATTGGTAATGTCTTCTCCGTCTGGTTTAGATTTGTCTGCAATCCTTTCTTGAAGGAGAACTCCATTATATACATCTCCCGTATGGATGCCCAACATGCTTCTTAGCCCTTCGTCAGAGTAAACTGTGTTTCCAATAAATTTGATATTCCCAAAATAGTATTTAATTCCTTCCTCAACCTTGATTTTTATGTAAACAGCATTTTTTTCTTTATTATATGCAACAGAGTCTCCTAAAATACGGGCGTCACGATATCCGATTTTTTTATAGTCATTAACTATCTTTTCTAAATCTTCTTGGTATTTGTCTTCAATATATTTCGATCGCTTCAAAACGTGAAGGAAATTTTTTTCTTTGGTGTTTTTCATGGAGCCAAGTAGCTTGCTACTTGGGACATTTTTATTGCCTTCAAAATCAATTTTATATATTTTGACTTTTTCCCCAACGTCAACTTTTACAAGCATGTTTACTTGATTCTTTGTTAGGGCTGTGTCTTTTGAAGTGGTTATATAAACTTTAGCATTGAAAAAACCATCTTTCTTGTATTTTTTTTCAATGTAGTTTTTTGTTGTGGTAATTAAGTTTTCGGTTACAATTTTACCATTGGTTAAGCCATTGTCTTTAATGAAAGATTCCGTTTTGCTTTTGGATACACCAACAAATTTTACTTCATTGATTTTTGGTAATTCTTTAATGTTCAAGTCTAGGTAAATGCTGTCATTTTCTATTCTATTTACATAAAATGAAATTTCATCAAAAAGACCCAGCTTTCCTAATTTTTTTATTGAACTACTGATTTGTTCTCCCGGAACTGTAATTTCTTGTCCTTTTTCCAATCCAGCAAAAGTAACTACAGTTTGAGGGTTGAAACTAATATCTCCAACTACTTTTACATCTGCTAATATGTATTTTTTACCTTGGTCAAATGGTACTCTGTCTTGGGCTTTAATTTGAGTGAAGGTTCCTAAAATTAAAAAGGTAAGGACTAGTTTTATGCTTTTATGTAACACTAAAAAATTATTTAATTTGTTCACTTGTTTTTCCAAATCGACGTTCTCTTTTTTGATAACTAATGATAGCCTCATGTAAATCTTGTTCTTTAAAATCGGGCCATAATACATCAGTAAAGTACAATTCTGCATAGGCTATTTGCCATAGCAAAAAATTACTTATTCTATGCTCTCCACTAGTTCTTATTAATAAATCAACATCCGGTAAATTATGCGTGTAAAGATGCTCATTTATAATTGAATCGTCAATACTGTCTATTGAAATTATATTATTTTTAACTTTATCGCTTATTATTTTTACAACATTTACTAATTCTTCCCTAGATCCGTAGCTTAAGGCGAGAGTTAATGTCATTTTCGTATTGTCTTTTGTTTTGTCCAATACATCAAATAACTGCTTTTGTGCGTTCGAGGGTAGTTTTTCTAAATTACCGATAGCATTCATTTTAATGTTGCCTTCTTGCATTGTTTTAAGTTCTTTCTTTAATGAATTGATTAAAACTCTCATTAAAGTGTCTACTTCAAGCTTAGGCCTGTTCCAGTTTTCTGTTGAAAAAGCATAGAGGGTTAAGTATTCTACTCCTAAATCCAAACATTCTTGGATTATTTTTTTTACTGATTTTGAGCCACTCTCATGTCCAAGTGTTCTTAGGAATCCTTTTTGTTTTGCCCATCGACCATTCCCGTCCATGATAATGGCCAAGTGTTTGGGAATATTGTCTGTATTTATTTCGTCTTTTAACATCTTATTTTAATCTGCGCAGTAACATGGTTTGTTTCCAAAAGTATACGTTAATGTTGCTCCTGAGAATACATACCAATCATTATTATTTATATTGCCAAATTTAGGTAAACTACTGTTGCTTGGATTGCTGCCGTCAAGGTTGTCCGTAAAGGTATAGCGAGCTCCAACTTCCAAGCCTAAAACGAAATCCCTTAATAAATTTGTTTTCACACCAAGGGTCATTGGTATGGCAATTGTGCTTTTTGTATTGCTTTTATGTGTAACCCCTGAAGTTACATATAAATCATCGTAAAGGAAATAACTTAAGCCAGAATATACATAAGGAGTGAATTTTGGTTTTTCCTCATGTAAATTGAAGTCAAAAAAATTAAACTCCAATCCAGCTGAAAGCTCTTTTATGTTGTTTACAAAACTATATCCTCTATTATTTCTTCCAGATTCTTTTGAATCATGATCGTTTCCTGATATTTGCGACTGTGTATAGGAAAATCTATAGGCATGTCTTGGGCTTTTATTCCATTTGTATAAAATGCCGAATGCAGGTTCATTGGGAGCAATGTAAGTTGTTGAACCTACATCTCCTATGTAATTACTGCCTCCAAGAAAAACTCCTATTTCATTAATCTGGGCATGAATAGAAGAAAAGGTAAAAAAGCATAAAAATGAAATGAAAATTTTACTCATAAATTATAAAATTGCCTGCAAATATAATAATTATCAATAGGATTCAATACGTATCTTAGGAATACTGTCTTTTTTTAGACCAGATCCCTTTTTTTATATACAAAGGATGTAATAGTAACGACAAAAAAGTAATGATTCGTATGAAGGAACTTTTAATTCCTTCTGTCCTCACCCCAAAGTAATTTTGTTCTTAGGGTTTTCAAAAAAGTTTCTCCCGGAATCTCTACCATATTTATTTCGAAGTTCGTTTTTTTAATGGTTAAAATCGAATCATTTGCGACACTTGTTATTCTGGAATCCAATGACACTAAATATTGTTCTTCTCTGCCGGAGACTTTTAAACGAATTTCAGTTGCGTCTGGAACCACTAGTGGTCTTGCGTTCAGGTTATGGGGAGCAATTGGTGTAATGACTAAACTTTTTACATCAGGTGTCAAAATAGGACCTCCACAACTCAAAGAGTATCCTGTAGTTCCGGTTGGCGTGGCAATAATTAATCCATCTGCCCAATATGAATTTAAAAATTCATCGTTCAAATATGTATCTATTGTTATCATCGATGTAGTCTCTTTTCGACTTACCGATATTTCATTCATGGCGAAATTAAGCCCTTCTATTGCTTTGTTTTCTGGAGAACACGTTAGGCTTAATAAGGTTCGTTTTGAAATTTTATATTTTTTGTCAATGACTAACTGCATGAATGCTGCGATGTTTTCTTTTTGTACCGTTGCCAAAAAACCCAATCTTCCAGCGTTTATTCCTAAAATTGGAACTCCTGAATTGCGAACTAGGGTAACTGCTCTTAGAATTGTTCCGTCACCTCCAATACTAATCAACATGTCGTAACTGGAATCTAATTCATCGTGAGAGGAAAAAGTGTTGTATTCGTTTTCAATGATTTTTTTTTCATACAACATTTTCAAGAAATCGGATTCAATAACCATTTCTACATTATTATTGTTGAAAAACACAAAAATGTCTTTTATGATTGGTTCTGTGCTTACTAAATAATATTGGCCGTAAATAGCTACTTTCATTTCTTTTGATTTTTTGTTATTTGGTTTTTTTAAATCGTTTAATCCAAATAATTACATATTCAGATATTTGTCTAAATAATCCGAACGTTCTTTTAAATTTTTGATGTAATTGTCTTCGTTATGTTCTGAAATGATGTCGTAGTTATATCTTCTAAAAGTTTGAATAATCTCATTCAATGAACCAACACTAATTTTGATAGTGACTTCAATAGTGTTTAAATCGGAATTTGAAATGAAAAGGCCTAAAAGTTTACCATTGTTGCTCTCTACAATTTGCACAATTTGACTCATCGAATAATCAATAGTGTTTTTGCTTACAATAATGATAGCTCCCTGTTCTTTTAGGAAAGGAGTTTCATGAAAAAATTTAATGATATCCTCAATTTCATAATACCCAACATACTTATTGTTTTCGTCTAAAATGGGAACTAAATTTGTATGATTTTTGGCAAAAACTTCCAAAACGTCTAGCCAAATCATATCGGTTCTGGCAAAAAAATGTTCCAGTACATATTTATATTCATTGACTTTTTTATCACCGTCAAAAGTTTCAATATCATCAGCGGCAATACTTCCAATAAAAATTCCCTCTTCGATGACAGGAAAATGTGAAAAGGTTAAGTCTCCAAAAAAATCTTGGACTGTCCCAATAGTTTCTTGAGCATCAATTGCTTTGTAGTCGTTTGTAATATAGTCTTTTAAATCTGCCATAAATCTATCCTCAATAATCGATGCAAAATAATCAAAAATATACAAAATCTGCTAGGTTTTACTTTGTATTTTTGTCTTACCAAATATAATTACATATCTATTAATACCTGTTTCTATGACAAAACTTAGCGTTAATATAAATAAAATTGCCACTTTACGCAATGCTCGTGGAGGAAATGTGCCTGATTTGTTAAAAGTAGCCACTGATATTCAGAAGTTTGGAGGTCAAGGAATCACGATTCACCCGCGGCCGGATGAGCGTCACATTCGTTATCAAGACGCCCGGGATTTAAAATCCATTGTATATACAGAATATAATATTGAAGGAAATCCTCAGCATAATTTTATCGATTTGGTTTTGGAATGCAAACCAGATCAAGTTACCTTGGTACCTGATGCCGTTGGTGCAATTACTTCTTCTGCGGGTTGGGATACTATAAAAAACCAATCGTATTTATCGGAAGTTATTCAGGAATTTCAACGAAACGGAATCAGGACTTCGATTTTTGTTGATCCAATTTCTGAGATGATTGAAGGTGCCAAAAAAACGGGTACCGATAGAATTGAATTATATACCGAGGCTTTTGCGCATCAATATAGTTTAGGAAATAAAAAAGGGATTGATCCATATGTAGCTTCGGCAGTTTTGGCCAATGAACTAGGATTGGGAATCAATGCAGGGCACGATTTAAGTTTGGATAATATTGAGTTCTTTAAACAAAATATTCCAGGATTATTGGAGGTGTCAATTGGACACGCCCTTATTTCTGAAGCAATTTATCTTGGTTTGGATAATGTGATAAATATGTATTTGCGAAAATTAAAATAGTTTTAAATTGATTTTTTTAGAGGATTGAAGAGTCAATAGTTAATAGGATTGGTTTTGAGTTGTTCCTTTTTTATCTTAAAGTGTTGTATTTTGAAACCAGTTCTTTTTATTTTTTTATTTTGTTTTTCGAATTTAATAGCACAGTCAAAAGTCACAATTAACGGTTTTGTGAAGGATAATTATGGAAAAAATATAGTTGGTGCTGATGTTTCTTTATTCACAACTGATGATTTGAAACTTCACGTTACTACTAATACAGTGGGGAAGTTCTCCATCGTGATTCTTTGCGGAGCCATAAATATTGAGGTTCAACATATCGGTTATAAAAATAGGTCCTTGCAGGTTGAAATAAAAAAGGATACGTCACTTTTCTTTACTTTGGATAAAAGTGAGTTTGAATTAAAAGAAGTGGTCGTCAAGAATAATATAAAGAGACCCATTACTATTGGGATTGGTGGGAAACTCTCGTTTAGTCCTCAAAAAATGGGTAATATTCCATCACTTACAGGAACTCCAGATATTATAAAATTGCTGCAATTAACTCCAGGAGTTCAGAATTCTGGGGATGGAAATAGTTATATCTATGTGCGAGGTGGAGATCCCGGGCATAATTTAATGCTTTATTCAGATGTAACCGTTTATGGAATGGCACACCTATTAGGAGTTTTTCCTTTTTATAATGCTGATCATATTACCGAAGTACAATTTGATAGAAATAATTCGAATTCAAAATTTGGAGGTCGTTTGAGTTCTACTGTTTCTGTATTGCCTTATCAAATAGCTCCTAAAGATTTTTCGGTGCAAGGAAATTTGGGCCTGTTGTCTTCTCAAGTAACTTTATCTGTTCCCATAACTGGTAAAACTGGTTTTTATATTTCTGGAAGAAAAACCTATATTGACGAAATAGTTGGGCCTCTTTTGAAATCCTCCGAGGATAATGCTAATAAAGAATCTGAGGATTATAGGTATGGATTTTATGACAGTAATTTTACTTTTATTACTGAGATTAATAAAAGGAATAGTTTAACTTTAGATTCATTTTTGAGTGGAGATAAGTTTACTATAGATGATCCAAAAACTTCCTTGAACGCAGATTTAAAATGGAGTAATGTGGTGATTTCTCCAACTTGGAAGTATTCGTTGTCGGATGCTGTAATAATGAAAAATTCTTTTTTTTATACTCGTTATGAAAATGATTTGCAAATGAAACAGACCGATATTAATATTGGCTTCTCTTCCTATATACAAGATCTTGGTTTTTCAAATGTTTTTCAATATCATATAAAAAATGTTTCTCTTGAGTCTGGATTTCAATATACATTGCACAATTTATTGCCTCAGAGATTTGAAGTTGCTAATTTAGAGACTATTACATCCGGAAAACAAGCTGAGATAATCCGTGCGAATAATACTGCTGTTTTTGCAAATGCAAAACCAAAGTTTTCTGATAAATTTAGCGCTGATTTAGGTTTGAGGCTAAACTATTATACTTCAGATTCGAATACCACTTCGTATTTGCATTTTGAACCTCGAGTCATGTTTTATTATTTTCCTAAAAAGGATCTGTCTTTTTATGCCGCATACACAAGACAAAACCAATACATTAATTTAATTACTGCCTCGAGTGTTGGTATTCCAACAGATTTTTGGGTGGCAGCTTCAGAAGGAATTCCTTCGCAATCTTCGAATAATTTTTCGATAGGCAGTAATAAAGTGTTTTCAAAAGAAATTAGCACTTCTTTAAATGGCTACTATCGTTCTATGAAAAATTTAATCGAATATCCTTATGGGCTTACTCAGTTTAATGAAACCACTTCCTTAAAAAATGATATATTAATTGGTGATGGAGAGGCATATGGATTGGAGTGGATGTTAAAAAAAGATAATGGGAAGTTTAATGGGTGGATAAGTTATACGTTAAGTTGGTCTACACGTCAATTTGATGGACTGAATAATGGTAAGCCGTTTTATTCGAAATATGATAGGCGGCATAATCTTGCTTTAGTTGGGACTTACGATTTTAACAGAAAATGGAATGTTGGTTTGACCCAGCTTTTTAGTTCTGGTAATCGGTTTACAATGCCAACTTCTTGGTATTTCATTAATAATACTCCTGTGAGGGAATTTGATAGTTATAATAATGCACAAATGCCTAATTATATAAGGACAGATGTTTCGGTTAATTATTCTTTTTTTAAAACACTCAAAAAGGAAAGTATTTTAAATTTTTCTGTTTTTAATACATTTAATATATCTAATCCAATTTATGTTGTGCTGCGAGTAACGGTCAATGGGAAAAAAATAGCTGTTGATACTGATGAGAAACATTTATATTCAATCCTGCCTTCAATTAGTTGGAGATTTAAATTTTAAATTATGAAGTTTTTATATTTTTTATCTGTTATTCTATTTGTTGTTTTTGCTGCTTCGTGCAGTAGGGAGGACTATGTAAAAAACGTTGAGGGGGATTCAAAAATTGTTGTAGAAGGATGGATAGAGCAAGGAGATGTTCCTCAAGTGATTTTATCGAGAAGTATCCCGATTAATGCTGTTATTGATTCCACAACCATTCTTGATTATTTCATTCGTTCGGCAAAAGTAACTGTAACCGATGGTGTAAATGAAGAAGTTTTAAGTTTGAGGAGCGATAATGACAGAGTACCACCTTACGTTTACTATGGATCTAAAATAATTGGAGAAGTAGGTAAAACATATAGTTTGAAAATTGAATATTTAGATCAAGTTATCGAGGCCAAAACAAGTATTCCTAATGTTATAAATATACAGTCTGCGGAGTACAGAAAGAATTCTTCAACTGATACTACTGGATTTCTTTATTTGAATTTTAATGACCCAGCTCTAGATAAAAATTATTATCAAATAGAGACAAGAGTGGATAAAACAGAACCTATTTTTGTGCCAGCACTGTATGGGAATCTGAATGATGATAATTTTACTTCATCATCTGTTTCCTTACAAGTAACTCGTGGTATTTATGTTTTATCTAAAGAAAAATATAAGCCATATTTCGCAGATGGTGACTTGATTTATGTTAAGTTAAGAACGATGAGTAAATCTGGTTTTGAGTTTTGGAATAGCTGGCAAAATGAAATTATTAATGGCAGAAGCCCTATATTTCCAGCAAATACAAGCTTGAAGTCCAATATAAAAGGAGGACTTGGTATTTGGGAAGGTTATGGACAAAGCACAGTTTTAATACAAGCAATAAAAAAATGAGGCTACCTTTTTGGGTAGCCTCATTTTTATGAAAATTTAAAATAGATTAGTTTCCAAATGCTTTTAAGAAATCTTCAAATTTTGTATTTAAAGCATCAAATCCAGTTGAAAAGTATGTACTCATTTCAACTTCTGTACTGTCATTAAATTTCAAGTATAACACTTCATCATATTCTTGTACTAAAGTTTCAGGATTGTTGCTCCAATCCCAGTATCCACCGTAAACTGCTACTGTTTGGTCGGTCACCCACAACCTGTTGGAATCATAACTATATCCTTTTACAGATTTTTGGATTACATCTGCAATTTTTGTTCCGTCCTTTTTAGAAACAAGGATCATCTTAACATTGTTGTTGTTAGCAAGAATACTTCCTTCTGAGAATTTTTTGTTATAAATGTTTAAATCAGTATAGTACGTTTTAGAATTGTAATCTGGATATATTAATGATTTTTCTAATGCTGCTTCATCATTTGTAAGACCTTCGTTATTTGTATTGACAACAATAACAAAGTTATCCATTAATTTAATTAAACCGTTTGCTGAGCCTAAATATTTATTTAGATAATTATCTTTAAGAAGCTCGTCAATATTAGCTGTACTTCCAGAATTAAATTCAATTATATTTTTTCCCTCAAAAGTAAATGATGATTTAGCTTCAATAGGAAGTTTTTTGCCACTCATTTCGAATGTGTATCCGTCATTCAAAACCATTTTGTAGCTTGATTCGTCAGGAGTTTCTTTTCCATTTGAATATTTAGAATTTACTACGAATGTGGCTGCTGGAGCATTATTAATAGTTAAAGTTGCATCTACTGAAGTTGGTAAGAAAAACTCGTCTTCAACAGAAGGCGCCTGTGTGTAATTGCCTGTTGCGTTATCGTAAGTCCAAGCTCCTTCGGTGTCTGTTAGTTTTACTTTTATGTCAGAAGAAGTGCTTTTTAATGATAAAATAGCATTGTTTGTTGTTGAGTTTTCCTTTGCAGGGAAGATGAATTTCAACTCAGTTGCAGAATCAGTTTTTACCCAAATTTGGTTTGAACTGTTCCAAGTGTAAATACCGTAAACTCCCGAAACATTAAGAACGTCTGCAATTTGGTTTTCGTTTTTACCATTTAGAATGTCAACAGTGTTTATACCTAACAAGTTTCCTAAGTTTTCAATGGCTTCAATTGCCCCAGATGTTTTTGATTTATCCAACTGAACTAACATATCATTCGCATCGGCTTCAAGCTTTACTTTTTGTTGCTCTGGTTTTAACGACGAATAAGGCAGTTTTGAAATTTCTGAAATTTGTGTTTCTAAATTTTGATCGCTAGAAGAATCGGTCGGGCTGTCATCTTTGCTGCATGAAATTGTAAGTTGAGAAATAACAACTGAAAGTAAAAGGAATTTTTTAATCATTTTTTTTTAAATTTAATATTAGTAAAGTAAAGTTTTTTGAATATTTATTTTTGGTATATATCTGTTTAAGAATCCATTGTGTTTAAAAGTATTTTTTTGTTATTTTTAATTCAAAAAATAATTATTGTCGGCTAAAATAGGTTGTTCAAATTGGTTATGCAATACCCACTTTTGGTGATATTTTTGTTTAAAATGCATTAAAATTCCTAGTTGATTGAAATTTCATTTTTTATATCTTTGCTTAGTTTTTTAACTAATAAAGTAGTCTCTAATAGATTAATGATTATGAGATGTAGAATTTAAAATCTGCAATCTAAAATCTGCAATCTGCAATCTAAAATTATAATGCTCTACTCAAAAATAGAAGGTTCAGGAAAGCCTTTGCTTATACTTCACGGTTTTCTTGGGATGTCCGACAATTGGAAAACGTTAGGGACACAATTTGTTGCCGATGCTTTTCAAGTGCATCTGTTGGATTTGCGCAATCATGGGCGCAGTTTTCATTCAGATGAATTTAGTTATGAAATTATGGTTGAAGATGTTTATAACTATTGTCAAACAAATGGCCTTCAGTCGATTGATATTATTGGTCACTCAATGGGAGGCAAAGTAGCTATGCTTTTGGCAACTTCCTATCCAAATTTAGTTGATAAGTTACTGGTAGCTGACATTGGACCTAAGTTTTATGCTCCTCATCATCAAGATATATTGGCAGGATTAAACGCTGTTGATTTTTCGGTTAAACCAAGCAGAAATGAAGTCGAGGAAATAATGAAAAATTATATACCGGATTTTGGGACACGTCAATTCTTGATGAAAAGTTTGTTTTGGCAGGAACCAGGACAATTGGCTTTTCGTTTTAATTTGGACGTTTTTAATGAAAAAATCGACGAAATCGGTAAAGCATTAGCTTCTGGCTTCATTTTTGAAAAACCAACTCTTTTTATACGTGGGGGAAACTCTAATTATATACTTGATAGCGATTTTGATGGGATAAAGAAACATTTTCCCAATTCAACATTAGCAACAATTCCTGATGTTGGCCATTGGTTACATGCCGAAAACCCTACAATGTTTTATGAATTAGCAAGTGCTTTTTTAAAATAATTTAGTATAGTATAGAAAATTGATTATATTTAATGAAATTTTAAAAGACGAGACTATGAATTTGATTATTAGAATAATTGTTACCGCAGGATTGGTTTTTGGGATTGCTCATTTTTTGCCAGGTGTACATGTGGCTGGGCCTTTCACCGCAATGGTAGTAGCCGTTGTTTTGGGATTACTTAATATTTTTATTAAGCCCATCATGGTATTGCTGACTTTGCCTTTTACAATAGTAACTTTAGGCTTGTTTTTGTTGGTGGTAAATGCTTTGATTATTTTACTATGCACTAAGATAGTTGGAGGATTCACTGTCGATACATTTTGGGTTGCGATGTTTTTTAGTATCATACTGTCATTATCCCAGTCAATTATCTATTCTATTATTGGTGATAAATAGTTTTAGTTTTTTTTAAAAGTTGGAATGTTTTTTCTTTTTCTGAAGTTGAAATAATGTAATTTTGTTCAAAGATTTTAACCTAATGAATGTGAATTTCCTGATATAAATAACAGCTGCATCTGGTTTCTTCGGAATACCAAATGCAGTTTTTTTATGAATTATTATGGAGAGAAAAACTTTTAACTTTCAAACCAAATAACAAGAAGTAATTCAAATAACTATAATCAAATAATATAAATTATGAAAACTTTAATTATTGTCTTAACGGTATTCTTTGCTATAGGAACTGCTGTATCAGCTCAAACGACTGCTGCAACTGCCAAAAAAGAAGTGCAAAAAACAATGTATACTTGTCCGATGCATCCCAAAGTAATGAGTGATAAAAAAGGGAAATGTGCAAAATGCGGAATGGATTTGGTGGCGAGTAAAGAAACAGTACATACTGCCACAACAAAAGAAAATCAAGCTGCAACTTCGTTAAAAAGTAAATATGTTTGTACTATGGATGGTTCAACATCTGATAGACCTGGAAAATGTCCAAAATGCGGTATGGCAATGACTGAAAGAAAGATTGATAAAAAATAAATTGATCTGTAAAAAGATTGATTTTAAAAACAGCCTTTTTACAAGGCTGTTTTTTTTGTTTTAATTTTGGGAAATAACAATAAAAAGGGTTTTATGGGTTCTTATTACAAATGAAGACTTTAAAGTAAATGAATAATAATTTAAAGGAACTTGCTCAATTATTTTTAAAATTAGGGATTATTGGTTTTGGAGGGCCTGCTGTTCATATCACAATGATGAAAGAGGAAGTGGTTACCAAGAAAAAGTGGATAACCGAACAGCATTTTTTGGATTTGGTAGGCGCTACCAATTTGATTCCGGGTCCTAATAGTACTGAAATGGCTATTCATATCGGGCAGGAAAGGGCCGGTTGGAGAGGATTAATAGTGGCTGGGATTTGTTTTATTTTTCCTGCGGTATTGATAACAGGATTTTTTGCATGGATGTACAAAAAGTACGGACAGCTTCCAGAAATTCAGCCGTTTATTTATGGAATTAAACCAGCTATAATAGCGATAATCCTTTTTGCTGTTTTTCCTTTGGCCAAAAAATCTTTAAAAACAGTTGAGCTTTATTGTATTGGAATCTTAGTTTTGATATTGACATTGTTGAAATTTAATGAATTGTATTTATTGTTTGGTGCAGGTTTTTTTGCTTTATTTCTTTTTGGGATAAAAAATAAATTCTTTCAAAATACAAATCAAAATTTTCTGTTTATTACAATTTTTCCTTTTTCGGTCTCTCCCAATATTTCGATTTCCAATGGTGGTTTGTTTTTAATATTTCTAAAAATAGGTGCCATTCTTTATGGAAGTGGTTATGTTTTATTTGCTTTTTTGGATAGCGAGTTGGTTACGACGGGGGTTTTATCGCGTCATCAGTTAATGGATGCAATTGCGGTTGGGCAATTTACGCCAGGTCCGGTATTTTCTTCCGTTACTTTTATTGGTTACCAAATTAATAATTGGACAGGTGCTTTATTGGCTACGATCGGAATATTTTTACCATCATTTTTGTTTGTTGCTTTATTGAATCCGTTGGTGAAGAAAATGAGGAATTCGGTACTATTTGCTATTTTTTTGGATGCAGTAAATGTTGCGTCAGTAGCTATTATCGTAGCAGTTTGTGTGGATATGGGAATGACTACAATTACGGATTGGAGAACTATTTGTATCGCATTGACAAGTCTTGCTATTGCTTTTTGGTTTAAAAACATTAACAGTAGTTTTATAGTAATTGGAGGTTCAGTTTTGGGTTATTTGTTGACTTTTGTGTAAAAGTTTAATTTGTAGATTTGAAAAAAAATAATGTTATGTTGAAACTTTCGGAAATCTGGGTATATCCTGTAAAATCTTTAGGTGGAATTCAATTGCAAAAAGCCAAAGTTACAGATCGTGGTTTGGAGTTGGATAGGCGCTGGCTGTTAGTGGATGAAAGCGGGAGATTTTTATCGCAACGGGAATATCCTGTATTGGCTCTTTTCTGTCAGGAAATTGTTAATGATTTTTTGAGAATTACTCACAGGGTCAATTTGGAATCGCTCGATATTCCGCTTCATCCAGTTTTTTCGAATGATAAATCCAAAATTAAAGTTACGGTTTGGGAGGATACGATTGATGCTTTTGAAGTAAGTTCAAACACGAGCGATTGGTTTTCAAAATTTCTTGGATTTTCAGTGCAGTTGGTTTATATGCCGGATAAAAGTGAGCGAAAATTAGATCCGGATTATGCGATAACGGGAAATGAAATTAATTCTTTTTCGGATGCTTATCCTTTTTTAATCATTGGGCAAGCTTCGTTGGATGATTTGAATGGGAGGTTGGAAGTAAAGGTTCCGATGAATCGGTTCCGACCAAATTTTGTTTTTGCAAATGGAGACCCTTTTGAGGAGGATAATTGGCGCGATTTTAAAATTGGGAATGTTTCATTCGTTGGCGTGAAGCCATGCGACCGTTGTGTTATGACAACTGTTGATCAAGATAAGGGAGTGATTTCCGGAAAAGACCCATTGAAGACATTGGCTAAATATAGAAATTTTGGCAATAAAGTATTGTTTGGTCAAAATGTGATTGGACTTGAATTGGGAACTGTGATGGTTGGTGATACCGTTCGGATTTTGAGTTTTAGAAAATAGATTAGTCTTTTTTAGTTATTCATGTTTAATTTCGTCTATTCTTTTTATTAATTTGTCCGTTTCCAATAATGCGAGTGTTATTTTTTGCTGGTAAGTAATAAATTCTTCTGCTTTTAGATTTTCCAATGAATGGATTTTTTTGATTTGCGAACCTAATTCGGCCAATTTCCAAAAGCTTTCCTCGTTTTTTGGGTATGGAAAATTCTTTTTTAAAGATTCTTTGTTTGTAGAGCGGAAGGTTGATGAATGTAGAATGGCATATGCATAGTCGAGAATGTCGATTGAAGTGAAAGCTTCTCTGAATTCTAGACGAACTTCTTTGTTGTTTGCCATGCAAACGTTGCCTTCGGGGTCTTTTGCCAAAATAAAGTGTAAACCTGTTTTGTGGGCTATTTTATCGATCATTTCCTGTGTTAGATTTGGAATCCTTGTGTCATATAATTCGGGCTCAATACTTAGTTTGTATGCTGAACTTATGCCTGAAAGATATTGGTCTAGCGTCATTTTGCTTTGGTTTAAAGCGTTGATTATAACAAAGGTAGTTTATATGCGGATTCTTTGTGATGATTTTTGAACTAAACAACTCGTTTTGCAGATGCGAGAGGGATAGTAGGAAACTACCGAAGTAGTCCGGATAGCTCGACCGCATTTTTGGAAAGGGCCGTTTTAAGCGCAATGTGAATTTGGCCCTTTCCAAAAATGGGGTCTCGCCCAAGTCATTTTGTCTTTATTTATTAAGGCCAATTAAAAGCGTATTTAGATGTGTGATTTCTAGAAATAATTGTCTAAAATTCAAAATCTTAAAATACTTGTTTGCGTTGCAAAAATTTCATAATTTTGCAACCCAATTTTATAATGTAAATTAAAGAAGAAGATGGATATCAAAAGAGTAGCAATAGACGCTGTGAATGAAACGATTGTAATGACAGTTGTTCACATGGATTACAAAGGACAAGTAGCAAAAAGAATAAACGAAAAAATGCCTTTGGCGACTGTAAAAGGTTTTAGAAAAGGTGCTGTGCCAAAAGACCTTGTTGAAAAACAATACGGTAAGGCTATCAAACAAGAAGAAGTAAAGAAAGTTGTTGATTTGGCTTTGGAGCGTTTTGTGCAATCTGAAAGATTAAACCTTTTGGGAACTCCACTTCCTAAAGTAAACGAAAACTTCAACTGGGATGCTGAAGAATTGGTTTTTGAGTACGAAATTGGTTTGGTGCCAAGTTTTGAATTAGACCTTGAAGCTAAAAATGATATCGTAAAATATATCGTTACTGCTGATGATAAATTAATTGACGGTCAAGTAGCGCGTATCCAAAAACAATTTGGTACTCCAATTCCTCAAGAAGTTGTAGTTGCTGATTCTGATATTACCGGAACTTTTGTAAACGAAGCGGAAGGAATTAATAATACAACAACAATTGCTTTGTCAATTTTTAAGGATAAAGCGACTGCCGACAAATTTATTGGTAAAAAAGTGGGTGATGTAGTAACCGTAAACACTAAAGGGTTATTTGAAGATGACCACCAATTAATGGATTATTTGAAAGTAGGTCATGATAACGTTCACGGTTTGGCTGTGGATGTTGACTTTACTATCGAGGCTATCAATGGAGCTGAATTGGCTGAATTGAATCAAGAATTATTCGACAAACTTTTTGGTGCTGGAAATGTAGCTTCACTAGAAGACTTGAAAGCAAAAATCAAAGAAGATGCTGAAGCGCAATTTGCTCAACAAGCTGACCAAAAATTATTGGCTGATGTTCAAGAATTTTTGATTGAAAACACAAAATTTGATTTGCCATCTGAATTCTTAATCAAATGGTTGCAAACTGTAGGAGAAAAACAATTGACTCCAGAAGAAGCAATCGTAGAATATGCAAGATCTGAAAGAGGGTTGCGTTTCCAATTGATCGAAGGAAAAGCAATGGCTACAAGCAATATCCAAATCACTTTTGAAGATTTGAAAGCATTTACAACAAATGCAATCAAACAACAGATGGCTCAATTTGGACAAACAAATCCAACAGACGAAGAAGTTCAAGGAATTGTGGCAAGAGTATTGTCTAATCAAGAAGAAGTGAAAAGACTTTCTGACCAAGTTGTTGCGGCTAAATTACTTGAATTATTCAAGGAAAAAGCGAACCCAACTACTAAAGAAGTGACTTACGAAGAGTTTATTGCAGCTTCTTACGGAGAATAATTTATAAAAAAATAAGTATATTTGAGCGTCAAAATATTTGTTTTGACGCTCTTTTGTTTGAATAGGTTCTTATAAAACGAAAATGACTTGAAAAACGAGACAGTTTGTCACAAAAAAGAAAAAGGAACAACCTTTGCTTTACCATTTAGACAGAAAAACATTAGAAACTATACCTTATAAACTTATAAACTTTTTAAAATGGACTACGGAAAAGAATTCAAAAAATTTGCTATTAAGGGTCAAGGGGTAAATGCAATGTACTATGATAAAATAGTAGCTGCGATGAATCCAAAAAATATGACTCCTTATATTATAGAAGAGCGTCAATTGAATATTTCACAATTGGATGTTTTTTCGAGATTAATGATGGATAGAATTATTTTCCTAGGTACAGGAATTGATGATCAAATTGCAAACATTGTTCAGGCACAGTTATTGTTCTTGGAAAGTGCTGATGCTTCCAAAGACATTCAGATTTATTTGAATTCACCTGGAGGAAGTGTTTATGCAGGTTTAGGAATTTATGATACGATGCAATACATCAAACCAGATGTAGCTACAATTTGTACAGGAATGGCCGCTTCTATGGGAGCAGTTCTTTTGTGTGCAGGTGCAGCTGGAAAACGTTCGGCTTTGCCTCATTCGCGTGTTATGATTCACCAACCGTCAGGAGGAGCACAAGGTGTTGCTACCGATATGGAAATCAACTTACGCGAAATGTTGAAATTGAAAGATGAGCTATACCAAATTATTTCACATCATTCAGGGCAAACTTTTGAAAGAGTCCACAAAGACAGCGAGCGCGATTATTGGATGATTGCCGATGAAGCCAAAGAATACGGAATGATTGATGAAGTGTTGAGAAGAAGTTAAATTAGATAACAGATAACAGATTTCAGGTAGCAGTTTATTGCAGTCTGAAATCTGCAATCTGAAATCTGCAATCTAAAAAGATGGCAAAACAAGTATTACAATGTTCTTTCTGCGGAAGGAAAAAACCGGAAACCAATTTATTGATTGCTGGAATCGATGCTCACATTTGTGATAAATGTATCGAGCAAGCACACGGAATTGTTCTGGAAGAATTAAAAGCGAATAGAGGTTCTAATCTCGTAGGTGATTTAATTTTAAAGAAACCAAAAGAGATCAGAGCTTTCCTTGACCAATACGTTATTGGACAGGAGCAAACCAAGAAAGTGATGTCCGTTGCGGTTTACAATCACTACAAACGTTTGATGCAACAGCAATTGGACGATGAGGTAGAGATTGAAAAAAGCAATATCATCATGGTAGGGCAAACAGGTACAGGGAAAACATTGGTAGCCAAAACGATTGCCAAAATGTTGGATGTGCCACTTGCTATTGTTGATGCAACAGTGCTTACCGAAGCAGGTTATGTGGGAGAAGATGTTGAAAGTATTTTGACCCGCCTTTTGCAAGCTGCCGATTATGATGTAACCAAAGCTGAAAGAGGAATTGTTTTTATTGATGAAATTGATAAAATTGCCCGTAAAAGCGACAATCCTTCTATCACTCGTGATGTTTCAGGAGAAGGAGTACAACAGGCTTTATTGAAATTATTGGAAGGAACGATTGTTAATGTGCCGCCAAAAGGTGGACGTAAGCATCCGGACCAAAAATTCGTTGAGGTAAACACCCAGAACATTTTGTTTATTGCCGGTGGTGCTTTTGATGGAGTGGAGCGTATTATTTCAAAACGTTTGAATCGTCAGGCGGTGGGATATTCAACATCCAAAAACGTCGATAATATAGACAAAGACAATTTGTTGCAATATATCATTCCAAAAGATATCAAGGATTTTGGATTGATTCCTGAAATCATTGGACGTTTGCCAGTTTTGACACACATGGATCCTTTGGATCGAGAAACGTTGCGTGCCATTTTGACCCAGCCAAAGAATGCTTTAATCAAACAATATCAAAAACTTTTTTTGATGGATGATGTAGAATTTACTATTACTGATGAAGCTCTTGATTTTATTGTGGAAAAAGCATTGGAGTACAAATTAGGTGCACGTGGACTGCGTTCGTTATGCGAAGCCATACTTACTGATGCAATGTATGAATTACCAAGTTCTGATGATAAAAAGTTAGAAATTGATATGGAATACGCCAAAGAAACATTGAACAAAAATTTATTGAAACGTTTGGAGATAGCCTCTTAATATTCAATAACTTAATATAATCCCGCTAGCTTTTTAGCGGGTTTTTTTATGCCTAAAAATGAATTTAATTTGAGAATATTTGTAATTTTATGCAAAAATGAAACGCAAATTTTCTTAGATTTTTCTGTAAAGGAGTTGAAGAAATCCTTGCAATTTTTTACAGAATTGGTTTTATTACTCGATCCGAAATTTACGAATGATAAAGGTGCCTGCATTATAATTGGGACAAAAGTTTTGCCCTTGAGACGATGAATCCGGCGGAAAGGCAACGAGGTAGTTGGCAGGTTATTTTGGATAATTTTAGAAAACACGTTGAGAGTCTTTAAATAAAAAAATATTAATTTAAAATTCAGTACAGTATGGCAACAATTAATCCGTATTTAATTTTTAATGGAAACTGCGAAGAAGCTTTTTTGTTTTATCAGTCGGTTTTTGGGGGTGAATTCCCCTATGTAGGAAAGTTTAATGATATGCCCGCAGATGCTGAAGGTGGAGATGCGATATCAGAAGAGGATAAAAACAAAATTATGCATATTTCCTTGCCGATAGGGAAAGACTCAATTTTGATGGGAAGTGACAGTAATGAAGCTAGTGGTTCGGTTGCTTTTGGTTCAAATGTTTCGATTTCAATCAATACCGAAAGTAAGCAGGAAGCGGATAAACTTTTTGATGGGCTATCAGCTGGTGGAAATCCTTTTATGCCGATGAACCAAACTTTTTGGGGAGCCTATTTTGGAATGTTTGTGGATAAATTCGGAATCCATTGGATGGTTAATTTCGATGAAAAACCAACTAATTAAATCTACACATATGAAAATACTAAAACTTATTGGTTTAGGAATAGTTAGTCTTATAGTATTATTACTAATCATAGCGCTTTTTATCCCAAATGATTATACAGTTTCGGTTTCAACAACCATAAACAAGCCAAAGCAAGTGGTTTTTGATTATGCAAAATTGGTCAAGAATCAGGAGAATTATAGTATTTGGGTTATGAAGGATCCAAATGTAAAAATGGATTATCAAGGTGTGGATGGAACTGTAGGATTCAAAGCTTCCTGGGACAGTAAAGATGATAACGTCGGGGCGGGATCGCAACAAATTACAGCCGTTTCCGAAGACAGAATCGATGTCGATTTGCATTTTGAGCGTCCGATGAAAGGCGAAGCTAAGGCGAGTACAATATTGAAATCAATCTCAGAGAACCAAACAAAAATTACCGCCGAATTTTATGGGCATTCATCTTATCCAATGAATTTAATGAATTTTATGGGTGAAAAATATATTACTGAAGCCGAAAACCAAAATCTGGCCAACCTGAAAAAGATACTCGAGAAGTAATGTTGGGGATGTCGTGTAAGATGATGATGGAATAAATAAAAGTCATTCAAATTAAATTTTGAGTGACTTTTATTTTGACTTTAATAGAAATGATAATGGGTTTCTATGCATTAAGATTTTTATTGATATTTGTTTTAGGAGTAGTTTTGACACATGTTTTTCCGCCATTACCACCACAAATATGACTGGAGGAGCTGCAGGAAGTAATCATTATAACAGTTAGTAGAAGGAATATTCTTTTCATAGTGGCTTAGTTTTGCATTTTTTTCAATTGTTCGAGATAATCTCTTTTGTTGGATAATCTAGGGATTTTGTGTTGACCTCCCAGTTTGTCGCTCTCTTTGAGCCAATCATAAAACAATCGTTCTCTTGCCACATTAATTACTAGCGGATTAAGAGTCATGTTGTTGTACCGTTTGGCTTCGTAATCGGAGTTTAAAGACTGCAGGGTTTCATCCAATGCTTTTTGAAAAGCACCGATGTCTTTTGGTTTTTTCTTAAATTCTATCATCCATTCATGACCACCTTTTTCTTTGTCTTTCATGAATATTGGGGCAACAGTATAATCGACGACTTCGGTCTCAGTAATTTGGCAGGCTTTGGCTATGGCCTGATCGGTATTTTCTACCATTAATTCTTCGCCAAAAACATTGATATGATGTTTGGTTCTTCCGGTTATACGTATGCGATACGGATTTAAAGAAGTAAATCGAACGGTGTCGCCTATTAAATAGCGCCATAAACCGCCATTGGTAGTAATCACCATAGCATAATTCTTGAACAATTGCACATCTGCTAATCGAACGGCTTTTTGGTCAGGAGTGCCAAAAGTATCCATTGGGATAAATTCATAAAAAATTCCGTAATCCAACATTAGCAACAAATCACTGGAATTATTCAAGTCCTGAATGGCGAAGAAACCTTCGGATGCATTGTAAATTTCGTAGTATTTAAATTGGTTGTGTGGCAGTATTTTGTGGTATTGTTCCCTGTAGGGATCAAAACTTACACCCCCATGAAAATAGACTTCTAAGTTGGGCCAAACTTCCATTAGGTTTGTTTTTCCGGTTTCTTCGAGAATTTTGTTCAATAGGACTAACATCCAGGATGGAACACCGGCAAAGCTGGTTACATTTTCATTTTTGGTTTCGTTGATGATGGCGCCTATTTTCGTCTCCCATTCGCTCATCAAAGAAACCTTACTGCTGGGTGTACTGCTGAATTCGGCCCAAATAGGCATGTTCTCAATCAAAATCGCCGATAAGTCTCCAAAAAAAGTATTGTTGTTTTCGTAAATCTGAGAACTTCCTCCCAAACGAAGGCTTTTCCCCACAAACATTTCAGATTCTTCGTTGTTATTCAAATACAGGCACAATAAATCCTTACTGCCTTTGTAATGGCAATCTTCTAGTGCTTCGTTACTTACTGGTATAAATTTACTTTTGGCATTGGTAGTTCCGCTTGATTTGGCAAACCATTTTATGGGGGTTTCCCATAGCACATTTTGTTCCCCTTTTCGGGTGCGTTCTATTAAGGGTTCTAAGTCTTCGTAGGTCGAAATCGGAATTCTTTCAGTAAAAGTTTGATATGATTTTATAGATAAATAATCGTATTGTTTGCCAAAAACCGTTTGTTCAGAGGAGCGGATTAAATTCATTAACAATTCTTCCTGAACCTCGTTGGGATATTTGAGGAACAGTTCAATCTGGTGAATTCTCTGTTTTAAAAACCAGGAAGCAATGGAATTGATAATTGATAAAGGCATGGGGTTTGATTTAATTTATGATTGCTGATTAAAGATTTGAAAATAGATTCACAAATACTAACTTTGCAATAGTACCAAAAATAGTGTTTTTTTATAAAAAAATGCTTCAATTTGGTTAAATATTCTAACTCAAAGTATAGCCTTGCTTCCTGCAATCTATAATCTAAAATCTGCAATCTAAAATGACTTACCAAGGCGTACTCACTAAAATGCAAACTGAATTCGGGGATCCCATTCAATATTATTTGGTTTTCGAAAACAGTTTTTTGAACATGAATCAAGTATTGAACAAAGAGTTGGAAATTAACTTCGAGGGATATCAATGTTTGAATTGCGGTAAAAAGAAAAAAATATACCGTCAAGGATTCTGTTATGATTGCTTCTATTCGAGCCCTGCGGTGGGTGATTGGATTATGAAACCCGAGTTGAGCACCGCCCATCTTGGGATTGAAGATCGTGATTTGGCATACGAGCAACAAGTTCAGTTGGAGCCCCATATTGTTTATTTAGCCTTGTCCAGTGAAATCAAAGTAGGGGTGACCCGAAAAAGCCAAATTCCCACACGATGGATTGATCAAGGCGCGAGCCAAGCCATATCTATTGTTGAAGTGCCAAATCGTTACTTGGCCGGAATTACAGAGGTGGCTCTGAAAAGCCATTATACAGACAAAACCAATTGGCGCAAAATGATTCAAAACGACATTGTTCATGTGGATTTAGTCGCCGAGAAATTAAAGCTCGAAAAGTTAATCCCCGTCGAAGTGCAGGAATTTTATCATTTGGAGAAAAATGACGTTTATCAAATGCATTTCCCGGTATTGAATTACCCCAAAAAAGTAAACAGCTTAAACCTTGAAAAAGAACATAATTTCAAAGGGAAACTCGTGGGGATCAAAGGACAATACCTAATCTTTGAAGATGGTACCGTTTTCAATGTCCGAAGTTTCGAAGGCTATGTAGTTCGCTTGGAGATTTAAAAGCTGTTGGGCGTGCCATCATAAAGCAATGGGGTTAACTCATCTATATGCACCGCCCCCAAATAGTATCTAACTTTTTGGGGGCGGTGCAAAAATTGGAGATGGCTTTTATTTTGATTTAAACAATTTATGGTGCTGCAGGTTCTGCAGGTTTTTTCTTTTTGAACAAACCATTGATTAAATCCCCAGCTTTCTGTTTAATATCTTCTTTTTGGGCACTGGTTTTAGTTGTGTCGGTGCCTGGTTTTGCGTTAGTATTTAGGTATTTATCCAATGCAGAACCTCCCTTTTTAAGTAATTTATCGGATTGCTGTTTGGCCAATTGCATCGTTAAGTTGGTCATTACCGTTTTCATATCCGTCGAAATTTTCGGATTGCTGAATGAGCCAGTCATTAATGCATTTATTGGTATATTGTCAAATTTGGCAGCATCAGCCGGTGACATTTTTGAGATATAGGCATTGGCTTCCTTGCCTAGATATTTGGCAGGAACATTAAATTTGATGTTGTAGTCCATACTTTGGTCAAAACCGTGTGTTCCGCCAACAACCGCTTCAATGTCTTGGTATTTGATGTTAAACGGTTTTACGTTTACTTTTCCGTCTTTAAAGGTAAGAGCGGCTTTAATATCATTGAGGTTGACTTTGTTCAAGTCGATAAATTTCAGATTGGAGCCCAAGGCTTTTAACAAGGTCGAGTTATTGGCGCTTACGGTAGTGGAAAGCAATTGCCCAATTAAATCGCCTGTGATTGTTTTCAAATCCGGGGTCATTTCAGTAGCATCTAGATTTCCATTCAATTTGATAGTGGTGTTTATTTTTCCATTTACAATGCCTGCAATTGGAGCTATTTTTTTCAACATATCCAGTTGGGTGAAACTTTGTTGAATATCGACTTGGTTTAAATTAAGATTCATGTCAAATAACGGTGTTTTTCCTTTTGTGGAAACCGATCCACTGGCACCAATGTTTCCGCCAAAAATGGATGTTTTTACATTTTCCAAAGTTACTTTCTCGTCTTTGACAATCATTTTCCCCGAAACATCTTTCAGCGTTAAGTTGTCATACAAAACCGTATTGGCTTTTGCGGTAAGCGTACAATTTAAGAAAGCAGGGATTTTCAATGGTTCTGATTTCTTTGTTTTTGCAGTTGTTGTTTCAGTTGTTCCTGTAGCTGCAGGAGCAGTGCTGGTTGTCATAAAATCACTAACAGCAAGTTGGTTAGAAGTCATGTTGAAATTTCCTTTCAACTCCTGTTTTCTGAACATGAAACCGTAAAAATTATCCAAAACTCCTGTTACGCTAAGATCACTTTTCCCTGTTTTGGCATTGAATTGTTTCAAATGCACTTGGCTTGGGTTGAATTGCACCAAAGCATTACTGATAGTCATGTTTTTGCCATTGGCATCTGCATAATTAAATCCAGTCAAACCGATGGTTCCGGCGTTATTTATGTTTTGGTACTGACTTTTCTCTACCGAAGCCATATCGAATTTGGTGGTCACATCTGCTTTCAAAATTCCAGTAAGCGGTTTGTCAAGTTTGATTGGGTATGCTTTCGAAAGACTGGCCAAGTTGATGGTTCCTTTCAAAGCTGCATCAACCAATGCATTGGTACTGATGTTTTTGATGTTGGCTTTGGCATTGAAAACATCTTGGTCTATTCGGAATGAGAGCTTGTCGAGATTAACATACGTATCGTTCATCAGTCCGGTTTCGTTTACAATTTTGGTATCGATTACAATACTTTGAACCGATTTTGGCAAACTCGGATATTGGAACGAACCGTTGTTGGACGCAATGGCAATGTTGAATTTTGGAATGGTGGTGTCTGTAAGCATTCCTTTAGCAAAACCGCTAACTGTAAAATCCCCGGTCGTTTTTACGCCTTCCAAACTGGAAGAATATACAGCCGGAATCAACCCCAAGAAGTTCTTGAATGAGGAAGTCGGCGTTTTGAATTTCAAATCATATACTTGTCCCGCATCGACCAATTGTATAAAACCGTCAAACTCTAATGGCAATTGATTGATTAAAGCTTTGTTTTGCTTAAAAGTGTATTTGCTCTTCTCCAAATCAATTCCAAGAACCGCATCCAGTGACAAAGCAACATTTTTCATATAATTGATTTTGCCCATGTCAAATGATACTTTGGCTGTTGACTTGGTGTCCAAATCCAATTTTGAGTTGCTGAAATCTCCAGTTCCTTCGTGGTTCAAACTGTCAATGACCATTCTCATTTGCGAAGCTTCGTCAAAGTATTGAAACTTGAAATTCTCGATTTGATATTTCTGGATTTTTAATGACATGGGTTCGCTTTTGCCTTCTTCTTTTGCCTTGTTTTCTTTCAAGGCAATGTCAAAATTCCCTATTCCGTCCTTGTTGAATATGATGTTGATGAAACCATTTTTGGAATTGATCCCTTCAATTTGCATGGCCTCTTCCTTGCCCTTGAATAATTCTTTAATGGACATCTTCAGGTTCAATTCACCCAATGAAACCAAAGTATCGCCTTCAAAAGGGGCTTTGTTTATAATCAATAATTTATCTAAAGTAACAGTAGCTTTTGGGAAATTTTTGAATAAATTCAAATCAGCGTCAGAAAAGGAAACTTTAGCATCTACTTTTTCGTTGATAGCCTCCGTGATTTTAGCTTTTATTTGATCTTTAAAGAAATACGGAATAGCAAATAAGGAAACGACTAGCAGTACCAATGTAATTCCAACGATTTTTAAAATTTTCTTTAGCATATAGGTTGAATAATTTGGGTTGTTTATACAAAAATAAGGGTTTATGATGTTTTTGCTTATAAATTTATCATACGAAGTTAATATTTGTTTTTTTAATTGAATATAGTATCGCCATTCTTTAATCTTATTTTATGATTTTGAAATTATGAAGATTTGATAAAAAGAAACCCTTTCAGTTTTTTAATCTGAAAGGGTTTATAATAATTGAAAATAAATTAGTGAATTGAAATTTCAAAAGGCATTCGGGCTTGGATTCCTTTTTGCATTTGAATTTTTTTAATTTGCTGCAAAATAAAATAATTTTCTTCTCCTAATTCTCCTTTGATTAAATCTTCTTTTGATTTTGCAAAGGGGAATTTGGAAAAGATATCGCTAAAATCTTTTTCGTAAACCGGAAAGTTTTGGGTAGAGTAATCTTTAATTTTGGCTAATGTTGCAGCTTCTTTTAAGGCATCGTTTAAATTTCCAATCTTGTCCACCAAACCAATTCTTTTGGCCTCAGTACCCGTCCATACGCGACCTTGAGCTATAGAATCTACTTGTGCAAATGTCATTTTTCGTCCTTCGGCAACATGTGTTACAAATGTTTTATATACTTTCTCTATGCCTTCTAGGGTTACTGCTTTGAATTTTTCGTTCAAAGGAACAAATGGACTGTAATTAGCATTTTCATTGGTCATTACTTGTTCCGTATTGATTCCAATTTTTGTGGTTAACTGACTAAGGTTTGGTAAAACTCCAAAAACTCCAATTGAACCTGTTATTGTGTTTCTTTCTGCAAAAATGGTATTTGCGTTACAGGCAATATAATATCCTCCAGAAGCGGCATAATTTCCCATAGATACAACAACTGGTTTTATTTTTTTGGTTAGTTCAATTTCTCTCCAGATTAAATCAGATGTTAAGGCACTTCCTCCAGGACTGTCAACGCGAAGCACAATGGCTTTTATGTCTTTGTTTTTTCGGGCCTCCTGCAGCGAACGACGCATAGAAACTTCGCCGATCACATTGACATCTCCTTCACCGCTTTGAATTTCACCTTGCGCATAAATTACGGCAATTTGATTGTCTGAGTCTGAAATTATCGATGTTGTCGCTACTTTTTGTGCATAATCGGTTATCGATACTTTGTTGTAATCTTCATCACCTGCAACTTTCATCGCTTTTTTGATGGCATCATGGTACACATCTTCGTAAGCGACAATGTCAATAAGTTTATTTGCTTTGGCCATTTCTGGGGTACGAGCCAATAAACCAGTTGCGATTTCATTCAATCTAGAAGTGGATATATGGCGACTTTCCGAAATATCAGCAAGAACGGAGCTCCAAACAGAGTTTAGCAAAGCAGTGGTTTGCTCTCTATTGGCATCACTCATTTTGTTTTCAAGAAAAGGTTCAACTGCACTTTTGTATTTTCCGTGACGAATCACTTCCATTTTAACACCTGATTTTTCCTGGAAATCTTTAAAGAACATTATTTCGGTAGATAATCCTTTAAAATCAAGGTCTCCGGCAGGATTCAAATAAATAGTGTTAGCAACTGAGTTCAGGTAATAATCTCTCTGTGTATAATTATTGGCGTAGGCCATAACAAATTTTCCTGATTTTTTGAAATCATTCAATGCTTCTCTCAATTCTTTGCTTTGGGCTAATCCAAGTTCAGAATCTTGATTCAAAATAGATATTCCTTTAATATCACTGTCTGTTTTTGCAACAGCTATGGCATTAACGATATCGGTAAGTCCAATGTTTTTTTTCTCAGAAAAGACATCCATCCATGGGTCTTTGTATTTACCGGCATAATCATTGGAAATATTCTTCAGGTCTAATTCTATAACTGAATTTTTTTTGATCTCGACACCTTCTGACTCTCCTCCAAATAATGCTCCTATGAGTACTATCCCAAAGAAAAACAACATAAAAAAAATAAAAATACCAATAATGGTAGCCATCACATTTCCTAAAAATCTCATATATTATATTTTTCTAATAAGTTGCAAAAAGTGCATATTTGTTACAGTTAATGCTGAAAATAAATTGAAACACTCTGGGCAAATATACTGCTATTCTAAAATTCTTTTACTTAATTTGTGCCTAATATGGAATTACAGCATCAAGTTATTTTATCTCTAGGAAGTAATCAAGGCAATCGTTTGAAAAACATTGAATTGTGTCTTGCATTGATTCATGAGGAAATCGGTACTATTATAAAAGTTTCAAAATTATATGAAACGCCTTCTTGGGGTTTTGAAAGTGAGGCGTTTTATAATTGTGCCTTGGTTTTGCATACCACTTATTCTGCACAGAAAATCTTGGAGCTGGTTTTGGAAGTAGAAAAAAAGTTGGGTCGTATTCGCAAGGAGAATGCGGGTTATCAATCCAGAATAATTGATATTGATTTGATTGCTTTTGATGATGAAATCCTAGATTTGGATCATCTTCAAATTCCACATCCGTTAATGCAAAACCGAAAATTTGTTTTGTTGCCTTTTCAGGATTTGAATGTGGATTGGATGCATCCCGTTCTGAAAAAAACAATTTCAGAGTTAATTCAGATTACGCCAGATGACAGTATTTGTGAAGTAGTTCAAAAATTGCAAAGTCCTTTGGATAAAATAATATTGAATCAATATAACTACATTGCAATTGAAGGTAATATTGGTGCGGGAAAATCGACTTTGGCACTAAAAATGGCAGAAGATTTTAATGCTAAAACCGTTTTGGAGCGTTTTGCCGATAATCCATTTTTGCCTAAATTTTACGAGGATCAAAGCCGTTATGCCTTTTCACTTGAAATGTCTTTCCTGGCGGACAGGTACCAACAGTTGTCGGATGATTTGTCACAATTTGATTTGTTTAAGGATTTTATCATTGCCGATTATCATATTTTTAAATCGTTGTTATTTTCTAAAATTACTTTAGAAGAAGACGAGTTCAGGTTGTATCGTACATTATTTGATATCATTTATAAAGAAATGCCAAAGCCTGATTTGTATATTTATCTATATCAAAATACAAATCGATTGTTGCAAAACATAAAAACTCGAGGTAGAAGCTACGAACAAGATATCACAGCAGACTATTTGGAAAAAATAAATAAAGGATACTTGGAGTATATCAAGACCCAAACCGATTTGAATGTTTTGATCATCGATGTTTCTGATCGAGACTTTGTAAATAATCAGGAGGATTATCTTTTTATTTTAAATTCTATCCAAGAGAAAAGTAATCTGTGACATTATCTTTTCAAAGAGAAATGTCCTTTCAATTCTGGACTATTCGGATCTAATTTTAATATATACCAATAATCGGTTGCAGGCAAAATATTTTTGTTGAAGGTGCCGTCCCAACTGCGATTTAAATTATTAAGTAGCGTAATTATTTTTCCGTAACGGTCAAAAATTGTTATCTCCGCTAATGGGTAATTGAGCAATCCTTTTACTTCCCAGACATCATTAAATCCGTCATTGTTTGGAGTGAAGTATTTGGGTGCGATTAGTACAATAAAGTTTTTTGTAATTGGATTTTCACATGAGTTTATTTCCCTTACGTAAGCAGTTTGGTATCCGCTTGGAACATTTGTAAATACATTGGAACTTTGATAATTGATTCTGTCTATAGAGTATTCAAAATAATTTTGTGGATTTTTCAAACGAATAGTTACCTGTGATTCATCTGCTTTAATTGGGTCAATAATTTCAGGGATTGGGTGCTGAAAAACCGTAATGGTTTTTGTAACGGTACAGCTTTCGGGTTCGGGAGTTTTGATTTTTACGGTAAATACACCAGGATTGTTTGGAATTATTGTTTTAGTATTTTCACCGGTTGACCATAAGTAAGTGATTCCGTTTAAAGTCGCATCTAGTGTTATTTTATTTTTGGTGCACCAAAGAATTTCTTCGTCTTCAACTTTTGGTAAGTCATATACAATTACGTTGATTTTTATTCGACTACCATTACTGCAACCATTACTAACGGCTTCAACATAATAATCGGTATTTTTTGAAAAATTTCTGGTGAAACTAGGTCCGATTCCAACGAGACTGTTATTCGTGGGTCCTTCATACCAATAGGTTTCTCCTTCACTCGAAAGCACTGATAAAGTTGCATCGCCTGGCCCGCAGGTTGTAAATGTGGTTTGTGGTGTTGTAATGACTGGAATTGTATATATAGTTGCCGTTATTGGAGTACGTTCAGATGTTTTTGCGCAGAAGGCATAAGCGGTTTCTATGTAATAAGTAGTTGTGCTTGATAATTTTGGCGTGGTGAATTGATTTCCAGAAGCAATTGGAATTCCGTCAGTTTCATTTTCATACCATTTAACTTCACCTAAATTAGCACTGGCTTCTAAAGTTACTTCGCCTATATCACATCTAGAAGCAGTTGTAGTTTTTGTTATTTGAGGAATGGTCAATGTCGTACTTGTCGCAATTTGAAGTTCTGGATCCGAAGGCATGCCTCCATACTCTACAATATAGCCTCTTGATTTCATCGACCACGTTGTTGTTCCGTTATAGGTTAAGTCAATCCAAGAGCCCTTTAGGCCGAGACTTGAATCTTTATCTAAAATATGAGCGAAATGTTCTAGACCTGTACCATTATCGGGTTCGTTATTGGTGCCATTTTTTCTATTCCAATAGGCAAAATTTGGAGTATAACCAGGTCCGAAAATATTGGAATATTTAACGCCACCGGGTCCTACTTCTAGATTACTCCAGAATAAAGTGCCGTTTTCTGGACCTGTTAACCATCTCCATTCTCCTTCTACTTTATAATCAGATCCGCCAATCCAGCCAGTTCCGGGTAATTGTTCGCCTATTATTTGTTGCTCTTCGGCAGATAAGATAGTAGCTAAATATCCTTTTAAACCAAAGTAAGTTTTTGTTTCTGCGGCTGTTCTGGCATCTCCCCAAGTGATTCCCGGTGATTCAAAATACTCATAAAAATGTTGATTGGTTGGTAAATAATTCGCTTTGTCTATACTTATTGAAAACGTTCTGTTTCCGGTTGGCTTTTTGGAAGAGTTGGTGTAAACTACATCTTTTATTGCCGTAATAAATTCAGTGTATGATGTCAAAATTCCATTTACGGGTGCCGATAGTTTTAGTTTACCCGCATTGGGATCCCAATTTGCAGCAATCGAAGGATGATTTCCTGAAAGAGTTAACAAATCTTGTTTGTTATTATATCCAACAGAAATTTGAATGTAAATAGATTGGGTGTTAGTGTTGTCAGGGTCGGTAATATTCATGTCAGTTACGATAGGAATACTGGTTTGTGGACAATAAATTTGATTTCCAGTAGCTTTTAGGAAAGGAGGAATATTGTCTAATGTTTTATTTTTATTGGTGTTGAAAGTGGTAAGTGTATTTTCTTTTTTTAGAATGCTATCATTTTTTCTTTGACATATATCATTTGCATAGCTTGTTTTTGAAAAAACAGTAAGCAATGGTATTAGTATAAAAAAAATAATTTTTCTTGTCATTTTATAAAAGTATTCATTTTTTTTAAAATAAAAGTGAACTTGTCTAAAATGAATATTTACAATGAATTTAAAATCAAGAACTTATCTCTTTAAAGAGAAATGTCCTTTCAATTCGGGGCTATTAGGGTCCAATTTTAACAGGTACCAATAGTCAGTTGCGGGTAAAGGTTTTTTGTTGAAATTGCCATCCCAACTGTGATTGGAATGATTGAGTTGGGTTATTAATTTTCCATAACGGTCAAAAAGGGAAACTTCGGCCAATGGATAGTTTATTAATCCTTTTATTTCCCAAACATCATTGAATCCATCATTGTTTGGAGTGAAATATTTTGGGACAATAATGACGATGAAAGGTTCACTGTCAGTATTGCATTTGTTGATATCGCGAACATAAGCGGTTTGTAATCCACTGGGTGCATTAGTGAAAATATTGGAATTTTGGTAGTTATATCCGTCAATTGAGAATTCAAAATAATCTTCCGTTTTTGCTAGTTCTATTGTAACGGTTGTTTCGTCGACTTTCACCTCTTTTATTTCAGGTTTATTGTCCTCAGCTACGGTAATTGTTTTTCTTTTAGTACAACTTTCAGGCGTAAGACTAGTTACATCCACTGTGTAAATTCCTGTTGTTGAAACGTCAATTGTTTGCGTAGTTTCATTTGTTGACCATAAATAGCTCATATTGGGAATTGCCGCATCTAAGGTAACTGTGCTGAGATTACATTTTTTTACAGTTTCATCAGTAACTGCCGGTAATGGGTAAACAATTAAGTCAACAGGAATTTTATTGTTGTTTGTGCAACCGCCGTTTATTGCTTCAGCGTAATAAGTTGTATTTGAAGGAATATGAGGTGTGGTGTAGGACAATCCTGTGCCTACAACAGTTCCGCCAATTTGAGAATACCAATTTATGGTTCCAATAGAGGGCGTCGCTGTCAATGTAAATAGTCCAGGTCCGCAATTGGTTACGGGAGAGTTTGTATCTGTGATTGTGAGAGTAGGGGTGGTGATTATTTTCGCTTCGACAGCAGTTCTGCTACTAGAACAACTAGCGGTTGCTGTTTCAACATAATAAACGGTTGTTGCATTTATATTCGGCGTGATAAAGCTGGTACCGGTTCCCATAAAACTACCACCAGTTACAGCATCATACCAATTAATAGTTCCTGTTGTAGCGGTAGCTTGTAGAGTAACAGTTCCTGCATCGCATCTGGATGCTGGTTTGGTACTTGTTATAGATGCGATAGTCAAAGTAGTACTGGCCGAAAGTTGTAAAACGGGATCTCCGGGAGTTCCTCCATATTCCACAATGTATCCTTTAGGCTGGTAGTCACCACTTGGACTTCCGGCATTAGCTAAATCATTCCAAGAACCGGCTATTCCAACTCCTGGTGCTGTGATATGGGCATAATCTTCATCTCCAGCTTGATTAGGTTCTCCTGAGTTCCAGAAAGCAAAATTGGGACTTGATCCACTGGAAAGGCCATTCCAAAAAATAGTGCCCGCCTCAGGTCCAGTTACCCATTTCCAAACGTTTTCAGTTTCTGCATCACTTCCTCCAATCCATCCTGCTCCCGGCGCTTGTTTTCCTGCTAATTGCGCTTCGTCTGCGGCGGTAAGCGTAGCCAAATAGCCCTTAAGACCGTAATAGGTTCTGATGTCAGCTGCGGTTTTGGCATCGGTCCAGGTAATTCCTAAGTTAGGCACGTATTCATAATAATGACCGTTACGTGGTAAATAATTGGCCTGTCCTATACTGATTGAAAATTTTCTTATCCCTGAGGGTGTGGCCGAAGAATTGCTAAATTGAACGTCTTTTATGGCGCTTTCAAAATCGGTATAGGTTACTTGTGCTCCTGTGGGACTTTTTAATGTTAATTTCCCTTCATTAGAGTTCCAGCTGCTTATAATTGAGGTGTGGGATAAAGCGTTATTAAGAGATAACAGGTCTTCTCCCTTGACATAACCTGATGAAATCTGTATGTAAATGGCATCTGTGCCAGTGTCATCAGGGTCAGTTATAGTAATGTTGGTTGCAATATTGACGTTGGTTAAAGGGCAATAGGTTTGATCCCCATCCGCTTTCAGTGTTGGAGCTACATTGGCAAAAGAATGAGATGCTTTGCTTGGTTTTGTTAATCCTTTTTTAGGAGGATTAGATATGATATTAGCATAGCCAAAATTGGAAATTGAAAATGCAAAAAATAGTAGTATGTTGATGTGGAGTCTAATTTTCATTTTATAAAAATAGGCTTTTAAATCAAAATGCAAAAGTTTGTTTAGAAGTTTATTAGATAAAAAAAGAGTAATTACAAATTGGCTTTTAATTGTTAAATTGTTTGAATAAATCCCAAACGACTATCCCAGCACTAACTGAAATGTTCAAAGAATGTTTTGTTCCCAATTGCGGAATTTCAATACATCTGTCGCATAAAGCTACAGCTTCCTGTGCTACACCGTAAACTTCATTTCCGAAGATTAAAGCATATTTTTGGTTTTTATCTACTTTAAAATCTTGAAGAAAAACAGAGCTTTCCACTTGCTCAATGGCAAGGGTGATGATGTTTTCTTCTTTTAAATTTGTAATTACTTCCAGTACGTTTTCATGATGCTCCCAAGTAACAGTTTCTGTTGCGCCAAGAGCTGTTTTGTGAATTTCCTTATTTGGAGGAGTAGCAGTGATACCACACAAGATTATTTTTTCGATCAAAAAAGCATCGGCCGTTCTGAAAACCGATCCTATGTTGTGTAAACTACGAATGTCATCTAAAACTAAAATCAAAGGTGTTTTTTCGGATTTTTTAAAATCGTCAATTGATTTTCTCTCAAGTTCGCTGTTTTCAAGTTTTCTCATTTTTGGGTAATTATTTTTATAAAAAAAGCTTCCTAAAAATCAGGAAGCCTTTTTTTATTTGATAAAAGTATTGTTAGCTTTTTGCAGCAGCAGGTGCGGCGTCTGGTAAAACAGTTCCTTTAATAGTAAGGGTTTTTGTTGGTTGTCCTTCAGCATTTGAAGTTACAGTCACAGTTTTTGTAAATGGACCTACTCTGTCAGTAGCATATTTTACTCCAATAACTCCTTTTGCTCCTGGAGCAATTGGTTCTTTTGGAGTAGTTGGAACAGTACATCCACAAGATCCTTGAGTATTTGTGATAATTAATGGTTTGTTACCATTATTTGTGAAAACAAATTGACGGTTACCATCAGCATTGTGAGCTACAGTTCCATAATCAATAGTTTCATTTTCAAAAACCATACCTGCACCATCTACTTTTGGTAATGCGGCAACTGCAGTTGTTTTTGCTTTTTTAGCTTTTTTAGAAGTCTCTTGAGCGTTAGAAACAGTTGTTCCCAAAATAGTTAGCATCGCTAATAGAAGTATTTTTTTCATAGTCTTTTTAGATTTGATTGACAAATTTAAACAAATTAACAAAATTGTATTGTAAATTTTTCTTAAAACTAATTTAATTTTTTTTCGCCTTAGTTTTTTGCAGTATAAAATTATAAATTCGCTGAGTTTTTTATTCATTCAAATATAACAATTTTGGCAGCAAAAGATAAGATAGTTAAAGAGACTCCATTAATGAAACAGTACAATGAAATCAAAAGGAAGTATCCTGATGCTTGCTTGTTGTTTCGTGTTGGGGATTTTTATGAAACTTTCGGAGAAGATGCCGTTCGGGCTTCAAAAATTCTGGGAATTACATTAACAAAGAGAGGTGCTGGCTCCGAAACTGAGACTGCGTTGGCTGGTTTTCCGCATCATTCTATCAATACCTACTTACCTAAATTAGTCAAAGCGGGACTTCGAGTGGCTATTTGTGATCAATTGGAAGATCCAAAAATGACCAAAACTATAGTTAAACGAGGGGTTACAGAGCTTGTAACGCCTGGAGTTTCCATGAATGATGAGGTCTTGCATTCTAAAACGAATAATTTTCTTGCGGCAGTTTATTTTGCCAATAAAATGATTGGTGTTTCTTTTTTGGATGTTTCTACTGGAGAGTTCCTAACAGCCCAAGGAAATGCCGAATACATTGATAAATTGCTTCAGAATTTCAATCCCAGCGAGGTTTTGGTTCCTAAAAATAATAAAAGTGAATTTCGCGAAATTTTCGGTGAGGATTTTCATAATTTCTATCTGGAAGATTGGATTTTCAAGGAAGATTACGCTATTGAAACCTTAACCAAGCATTTTCAAACTGTTTCTTTAAAAGGTTTTGGGATTGAAGAATTGAGAGAAGGAATTATTGCGTCTGGTGCCATTCTTTATTATTTATCCGAAACGCAACATAATAGAGTGCAGCATATTACGGCTATCCATAGAATTGCTGAGGATGCTTATGTCTGGATGGATCGATTCACGATTCGAAACCTGGAATTGTATCACAGTTACAATCCTAATGCTGTTACGCTATTGGATGTAATTGATAAAACACTTTCGCCAATGGGTGGTCGTTTGTTGAAACGCTGGTTGGCTTTGCCTTTAAAGGATGGTAATAAAATAAAAAGCCGTCATCAAGTGGTTTCTTATTTAAAAGAAAATCAGGATGTTTTAAGAAATATCCAAAATCAAATCAAGCAGATTTCGGATTTGGAGCGTTTGATTTCCAAAATTGCCACAGGTAAAGTTTCTCCTCGTGAAGTGGTGTATTTGAAAGAATCTTTGGATGCTATTATACCAATCAAAACATTGGCTTTGTCGAGTCCGCAAGAAGCTGTAAAAGTAATTGGTGATAGTTTGCATAGCTGCGATTTATTACGTGAAAAAATACAAATTACCTTAAATCAGGATGCACCCGTGGCGATCGCCAAGGGGAACGCGATTGCGAAAGGAATTAATCCGGAATTGGATGATTTACGGGCGATATCCACTTCAGGAAAACAGTTTCTGGAAGGAATCGAAAAAAGAGAATCGGAACGTACAGGGATTTCATCATTGAAAATATCGTTCAATAATGTCTTTGGTTATTATATTGAAGTTAGAAATACACACAAAGATAAAGTTCCTGCAGAGTGGATCAGAAAGCAAACACTCGTAAACGCGGAACGTTACATTACTGAAGAGCTGAAAGAGTATGAGACTAAAATTTTAGGGGCAGAAGAGAAAATCCAGAAAATTGAAAGCGATTTATTTGAGCAATTAGTGAGTTGGGTGGCTACTTATATCAAGCCGGTTCAGATGAATGCCAATCTTGTGGCACAACTGGATTGTTTGTGTTGTTTTACACAATTGGCAATAGAAAATAAATATGTTTGTCCAGAAATTGATGACACATTTGAACTGGAAATTAAAGATGGAAGACATCCCGTAATTGAAAAACAATTGCCTGTCGGAGTCCCATATATTTCCAATGATGTTTTTTTGGATAGAGAAATGCAGCAATTGATTATGATTACCGGACCCAATATGTCGGGTAAGTCGGCTATATTGCGACAGACGGCCCTGATTGTATTGCTCGCCCAAATGGGGAGTTTTGTACCTGCCGAAAGTGTCAGGATGGGAATTGTGGATAAGATATTCACCAGAGTAGGGGCTTCGGATAATATTTCGATGGGAGAATCTACTTTTATGGTCGAAATGAATGAAACTGCTTCTATTTTGAATAATATATCAGACAGAAGTTTAGTGTTGTTGGATGAGATTGGAAGAGGAACGAGTACCTATGACGGAATTTCAATCGCTTGGGCTATTGCCGAGTTTTTGCACGAGCATCCATCAAGGCCTAAAACATTGTTTGCAACGCATTATCATGAATTGAATGAAATGAGTGAGACAATGCCTCGAATTCAGAATTATAATGTTTCAGTAAAAGAGTTAAAGGATACGGTACTTTTTATTCGAAAATTAGTGAAGGGAGGAAGTGCGCACAGTTTTGGAATTCATGTGGCGAAAATGGCGGGTATGCCACATTTGGTGATTTCAAGAGCTCAAAAAATGTTAAAGAAATTGGAAAAAAACCATTCGAGCGATGCTTTGAATGGAATAAAATCTGCGAATGAAGAAATGCAAATGAGTTTCTTTAATCTAGATGATCCGTTGTTGGAAGAAATTAAGGAAGAAATCGTTAATTTGGATATAAATGCCATTACTCCTGTAGAAGCGTTAATGAAACTAAATGAGATTAAAAGAATGTTATCTAGGAAATAGTTTTTAGATTTAAAGTTATCGTTGTCAGAACGTTAAATTTTATCTTTGTTTTTTTTGAGAAAAAGGTTTGTGTAATTGAATAAAAGTTCTAAATTTGCAACCGCAATATGAAACAATTGTTGTGGTTCTTTTTAAGAATGAAATGCGAAAATAGCTCAGTTGGTAGAGCGCGACCTTGCCAAGGTCGAGGTCGCGGGTTCGAGCCCCGTTTTTCGCTCAAAATTGCATAATGCTCGGATGGTGAAATTGGTAGACACGCTGGACTTAAAATCCAGTGAACAGCAATGTTCGTGCGGGTTCAAGTCCCGCTCTGAGTACAAGAAAGCTTCAAACTATGTTTGGAGCTTTTTTTATTTGCACAAATTATGACGGTCAATTAGTTTGGATGTCAGCTGTTTAATCTGCTTTTAAAATCTTTAATCTAAATTTTAAATCTAAAATCAAATGGGGGCTTTTGTTATTAGTAAAAGATTTGATGATCAATATAAGTTTGTGTTTACTTCCAGAAAGGGGAAGGTTATTTTTACAAGTATGAAGTATGAGCTTAAGTTTGAGTGTGAGGAAGCGGTTGAGTATTTTAAAACCAATATTAATCTGGCGACTTTTGATAAGCACAAATCGGCTGGGGGGAAGTATTTTTTTAAGCTGTTTTTGGATGGGGCGCCTTTTGCTTTAAGTAGAAAATATACGACCGAACTAAGGGTTCAGAAAGGGATTGATGAAATCATGAAATATGCGTCAGTTTCTGAAATATTGGATTTCTCGGATAATGATCTAATTTTTTTAGATTAATACTCGGTTTGCAAATAAAAAAAAATACCATCACGATTTCGGGATGGTATTTTTTTTGGATCTATTTCTAAGTAGTGAAATGGTAGATTCGTTAAAATATAGTCATAAAAAAAAGCTGCATTAAATGCAGCTTATTTTTTTTCTAGTGTAATTTGAAATTACTTAGCTGGAGCAGCAGCAGGAGTTGCAGCAGGTGCAGCAGCAGTTGTGTCAGCAGCTACAGCAGTAGTATCAGCAGCTACAGCAGTAGTATCAGCAGGAGCAACAGCAGTAGAATCTACAGCAGTAGTTTCTTCAGCAGGAGCGTCAGCTTTTTTACAAGATACAACAGTTAATACAGCAACAACAGCTAAACTTAAAAATACTTTTTTCATCTTAATTTAATATAAAGGTTAATTATTAATTCGTGGCAAAGATATAAAATTTTTAATACGTAAAATATTTTTTCATTTATTTTTTAAAAATAATTTTCAATCAACGGGTTAGCTTTTTCTTTTAGGGAATTAAAAATAGGTAAATAACTACAAATAGCTAAATAGCTTCGTGTTTTATGCGGTTTTATGCTTCTTTTTCAATTGTTTAAAAATAGTTGTATTTCTTTTATTTTGAGCTTTTCTTGTGAGTTGTTTTTTCCAAAATGCTGTTAGTGGCTCCTTTGTTTTTTTGCACAAAAGAGCGGCAAATTTCTCCTTTTTGATATCTTATGTCAGCATTTTGAATTAAAGTTGAAAAGGCTATTTCGAGTTCTTTAGAATCGTTTATTGAAATGGAACCTCCGATTTCTACTAAATTAATGGCTTCGTCAAAATGCGAATAATTTGGGCCAATTACGATAGGGATTCCAAAAGTAGCTGGTTCCAACAAGTTATGCACTCCTGGATTTCCAAAACCACCCCCTACATAGGCAATGTCCCCATAACTGTAAATCTTGGTCAATATTCCAATGGTGTCTATTATAAACACTTCAAATTTTGATAAATCTTTGTTCTCTTTTTCTGAAAACAATACTGTTTTTTTAGTGATACTATTTTGCAGTTGTTCGATTTGTTCAGGTTTTATGTTGTGAGGTGCAATAATGAATTTAACATCATAAATGCATGAGTTGATGTATTCTGAAAGTATAGTTTCGTCTTTAGGCCAAGAACTTCCTATTACTATAGTTGTTTTGGTGTTTTTAAATTGAGCAATAAAATCCAAAGTATTGTCTTTTTCTAAAATAGCAACAACTCTGTCAAACCGGGTGTCGCCAGAAACAATGACGTTTGTTTTTCCTAACTGGGTGATAAGTTTTTTTGAGTCCTCATTTTGAACGAAGAAATAGGTAAATGTGTTTAGTGCTTTTCTGTAAAAACCACCATACCATTTGAAAAATAATTGCTTTTTTCTAAAAATACCTGAAATTAGATATGTGGGGATGTTTTGCTTTTGTAATTGATCCAAATAATTAATCCAAAATTCATATTTGATAAAGAAAACAAGGTCTGGATGAACTAATTCTAAAAAGCGTTTTGCATTTTTTTGGGTGTCTAGAGGTAGATAAACGGTTACGTCGGCAACTGTATTGTTTTTGCGGACTTCGTAACCTGAAGGTGAAAAAAAGGTAACCACAATTATATGGGTAGGGTAGTTGTCTTTTATTTTTTCAATGACAGGAAGACCTTGTTCGTATTCTCCTAAAGACGCAGCGTGAAACCAAATGGTCTGGTCGTTAGCTGATATTTTTTGTTCCAAAATTGTAAAAACATCTTTTCTTCCATCAACGAAAAGTTTCATTTTAGGGCTGAAAAACGCTATGATTTTTAATAAAAATTGGGTTGACAGAATGGCTAAATTATAAAGAAAATGCATCGATAATTTTTTTTGTAAAAATACATTTTCTTTGTGTTATTTTGATTGGTTTAAACTCATTAAATAACTATTTTTGTGGTGCTTGTTTGGGATGGCTAAATTGCAGTTAAATTTGATCTTAAAGCAAGTTTACTTCTATTAATTGTTCCTTTGAAAGGTATAGGATACTAAAAAAGAATACATGAAAAAAATACAAATGGTTGACTTAAAAAGTCAATACGATAAAATCGCAGTAACTGTAAATGCTTCGATTCAAGAAGTTTTGGATACCAATACTTATATTAATGGACCACAGGTTCATAAATTTCAAAAATCATTAGAAGAATATTTAGATGTTAAGCATGTAATTCCATGTGCTAACGGAACCGATGCTTTGCAAATCGCCATGATGGGATTGGATTTAAAGCCTGGCGACGAAGTTATTACAGCTGATTTTACTTTTGCAGCTACTGTTGAAGTGATTGCATTGTTGCAATTAACGCCTGTCTTGGTAGATGTGGATATGGTGAATATGAATATTTCTATTGAGGCTATCAAAAAAGCGATTACACCAAAAACCAAAGCGATTGTACCGGTTCATTTATTTGGACGAGCTGCCAATATGGAAGCTATTATGGCTATCGCCAAAGAACATAATTTGTATGTAATAGAAGATAATGCACAAGCCATTGGAGCGAATTGTAAATTCTCGGATGGGACTAAAAAGAAAGCGGGGACAATAGGTCATGTATCTTCTACTTCTTTCTTTCCGTCAAAAAATTTAGGATGTTATGGAGATGGTGGCGCTATTTTTACCAATGATGATGCTTTGGCACACAAACTGCGTGGTATCGTAAATCACGGAATGTACGAACGTTATCATCATGATGTAGTAGGTGTGAATTCTCGTTTGGACAGTATTCAAGCCGCTGTGCTTAATGCTAAATTGCCTTTTTTAGATGAATATGGAAAAGCAAGACAAAATGCAGCCAGAAAATATACTACTGCTTTTGAAGGGCACAAAAATATTGTTGGTCCTAGTATTTGTGATAATTGTGATTGCCATGTTTTTCACCAATATACATTGCGAATTATTGGGGCTAATAGAGACGGATTAATGCAACATTTGTTGGACAAAGGAATTCCATGTGCTATATATTACCCGATTCCGTTGCATTCGCAAAAAGCGTATTTGGATGTGCGTTACAAAGAGGAAGATTTCCCAGTAACAAATCAGTTGGTAAAAGAAGTGATTTCATTACCAATGCACACAGAACTTGACGATGAACAAATTAAATTTATAACGGACAGTGTTTTAGAATATTTAAAATAATTTCAATTGAGACGCTATTTATAGCGTCTTTTTTATAAAAACAAACATGAAAATACTAGTAACAGGAGGTTTAGGTTTCATTGGTTCCCATACTGTAGTCGAATTACAAAATGAGGGTTTTGAAGTTGTGATTATTGATAATCTTTCTAATTCTTCGGAAGAAGTTTTAAAAGGGATTTTTGCTATTACAGGCAAGATGCCATTATTCGAAAAGTTGGATTTACGTGAAAAAAAGAGCGTGCAAGAATTTTTCAAAGAACATAATGATGTTAATGGAGTTATTCATTTTGCAGCTTCCAAAGCAGTGGGTGAAAGCGTTGAAAATCCTTTACTGTATTATGAAAACAACTTAGGTACGTTGGTTTACATTTTGCAGGAATTAGAAAAGAAAGATGAAGCTAATTTTATTTTTAGTTCGTCTTGTACGGTTTATGGTCAGGCCGAAAAGATGCCAATTACCGAAAATGCTCTGGTACAACAGCCAATGTCTCCTTATGGGAATAGCAAGAAAATCGGAGAAGAGATTATTATTGATACGGCAAAAGCGACGAATATTAACGCTATTTTATTGCGCTATTTCAATCCGATTGGTTCACACCCTTCAGCCGAAATTGGAGAATTGCCATTAGGAGTGCCACAGAATTTAGTTCCTTTTATAACCCAAACCGGTTTTGGTTTGCGTCAGGAATTGTCTGTTTTTGGAGATGATTATCCTACGCCAGACGGAACGGCAATACGCGATTATATTCATGTAGTCGATTTGGCAAAAGCCCACGTAATTGCTTTACAGCGTTTGCTAAATAAAAAGAATTTAGACAAAGTAGAAACTTTTAATCTAGGAACAGGAACAGGAAGTTCGGTGCTGGAAGTGATTCACAGTTTCGAAAAAGTGAGCGGTAAAAAACTTCCTTATAAAATAGTTCCTCGGAGGGAAGGTGATATTACCGAAGCTTATGCCAATACCGATAAAGCTAATAATGTATTGGGCTGGAAAGCACAATCAACCTTGGATGAAGCCATGGCCAGTGCTTGGAAATGGGAGCAGAAAATTAGAGGTTAGATTTGAGATTTCAGGTGGCAGAACGCAGATTATAGTTACTAGATTTCAGAATATAAAATCCTAAGTCATTTTTACAATGGTTTGGGATTTTTTTTCAAGTATTATTGTGCGGTGCCGGCAAAGATGAATAGTTTTTACATCGCTATAAGACAAAAACAAAAATCCCCACAAACATCAGTTCATGGAGATTCTCTTTTATTATCTGTTTTTCTGACTGAAAACTGCAAACTGCGTTCTGTCACCTGAAAACTGCAACCTAAAATTTAAGCATTCGCAGTCACAGCTTCTTTATCAATTTTTCCAATCAAACCAGCCAATACTTTTCCTGGACCTACTTCTGTAAATAGAGTAGCGCCATCAGCAATCATTTGTTGTACAGATTGTGTCCAACGTACTGGAGCAGTCAATTGAATAATTAAGTTTTTCTTGATTTCGTTTGCATCAGAAACAGCAGTTGCCGTTACGTTTTGATAGACTGGACAAATAGGAGTAGAGAATGTAGTCGCTTCAATAGCTGCGGCCAATTCCTCCCTTGCAGGCTCCATCATTGGTGAGTGAAAGGCGCCACCAACAGGCAATAATAAAGCTCTTTTTGCGCCAGCGGCTTTCATTGCTTCGCATGCTTTTTCCACAGCTGTGGTTTCTCCAGAAATAACTAATTGTCCAGGACAGTTATAATTTGCCGCAACCACAATGCCGTCAATCGAAGCACAAACTTCTTCAACGATATTATCGGCCAATCCCAAAACGGCGGCCATAGTAGATGGTTTGATTTCACAGGCTTTTTGCATTGCTATGGCACGTTGTGAAACTAATTTTAATCCATCTTCAAAAGACAAAGTACCGTTGGCAACCAATGCCGAAAATTCACCCAAAGAGTGTCCCGCTACCATTTCTGGTTTGAAATCTTCCAATGTTTTGGCCAAAATAACAGAATGCAAAAAAACTGCAGGTTGAGTTACCTTAGTTTCTTTCAATTCCTCAGCCGTTCCTTCAAACATGATATCAGTAATGCGGAAGCCTAGAATTTCATTTGCTTTTTCGAATAATTCCTTTGCCAATGGGGAGTTTTCATATAATTCTTTGCCCATCCCTGTGAATTGTGCGCCTTGACCTGGAAATACGTATGCCTTCATATTTTTTCGTTTAAAGTTTAAAAGTTTCGGGTTTTCAAAAGTGAAATCGAAAAACCGACTGCAAAAGTACTACTTTTTTTAGGAGCAGCAATTTTTTGTATTTCAAGAAAATTTCTCCTGCTATCATTCCAATCTACACCCAAAAGCAAGGGATTTTTTCTCCTATCAGGGTTAAATGACATTATTTTGTTTTTTTAGAGGAAGATTAGATAAAAATGCTTGCTTAACATATTTGAAATCAGTTTTTTATATTTTTTTATTTCGTATATTTGATAGAGTTTCTTACGCAAAAATTGAAGTTTTTTATTTTTTTTTAACTCACATCAGATTTAGAAAAATTATTTGAATTGATAGGAAATTGAGTTCATCAGTACAATTTCATTTAGATTTTTTTCGCGACACCCCAAATGTGCTAGTATATTGATTTATAACTAAAAAATAAATTTATGAAAGTCTCTGTTACGAGAAAAAATGTAAAATTTTTACCAGATTCCGGAAGAATTGTAGCTCGGTATTTTATGAGTGGTGAAGAACGGACCAAAGAATTGGTTGGTCGTATATTGGTTATGAACAATCAACAGGTTAATCACACATTGGAACAGATATATAGGGAGTTTGCACGACGACATCGGAACATTTCGTATATATTTCATAAACATTATGGAAAGATTCGACATGTAATTAAGGAGATGAAAATCAGTGAATTAGAATTATCTGAGGAACGAAAATTGTTAATTGGGTCTTATCTGACCATGGAATATTCAATCGAATCGGCGGCATTTTTTAATCCGTCTATGGTAGAAGATTTTGATCAGACCAGTTTAGAAAAAGGGGAGAAACGTGTGGTTATTTCGTTTCGGGCAACTGGAGAAGGACATGTTTCTTCTATTGTATTTAGAAGAGGAATTATTGATAAAGACAATAATTTGCGGATGATGCGAATTGGCGATAGTATTGACAAGGCAGAGGTTTTGCATAAAATGATGTTCAATAAAAAGCGAGTTTTGTCCAAATTGACAGAAATGCATACGCTTGACATTTATTCTCCCATAATGTGTGACTTGCCCGAAGTCTTTGAGTATTCTATGTTTAAAGATTTGCTTAGTACAGAATTACTGGATCCCAATATTAGTAAAGAAAAAAAGGAGGCTATTGAAGAAGTGATTTGGTTGCTGGATTCGTTTTATGACATACAGTTCAAGCATGATTCCGATATTTCCGAGCGCGTTATATTTCCAGTATCTGATGTTGAGAGTCGCGGAATTGAAGATGCCCGTTTTGTTCGTTTTGTGGATGATGATGGCTCCGAAAGTGTAATGGGAACCTATACCGCTTATAATGGGCATTCTATACTTTCAAAATTAATAACCACCGAAGATTTTTATACTTTTCGTATAATGCCTTTGCATGGTGAAGGCTCGCAGAGCAAAGGAATGGCGTTATTTCCTAAGAAGATAAAAGGTAAATATGCCATGTTGGGAAGAATAGATGGAGTCAACAATTATCTGATGTATTCGACACGGCCCAATGAATGGAAAGACCCACAGATTATTCAGAGACCCGAATATCCATGGGAATATACTCAAATAGGAAATTGTGGTTCTCCCTTGTGGACTCAAGAAGGTTGGCTGGTTATTACACACGGGGTGGGGGCTATGAGACGTTATTGTATAGGTGTTTCATTGTTTGACTTGGAGGATCCATCAAAAGAAATTGGCAGGTTGCCCGAGCCTTTGTTAACCCCTTTGGAAGATGAGCGTGAAGGGTACGTGCCAAATGTGGTTTATTCCTGTGGTTCAATAATTCATAATAACAGTCTAATATTGCCTTATGCTGTTTCGGATTATTCTTCTACATATGCCGTGGTGGATATGGTAGAATTAATGGTTGCTTTGAAAAACAGCAAAAAGTAAATACGATGAAATCACTAGGAAGCAAAACAATATTACTGATGAGTTCTTATCCACCGAGAGAATGTGGATTGGCTACTTTTTCCAATGATATAGTTAATTCTGTTAAATTAGTTTTTGGGGATTCACTCCCAATAGAAGTATGTGCTTTGCAAAAGGAGGTAAATCAATTTGACTATGGTCTTGAGGTACATTACGCATTAACCGTTTCTTTAATCGATGAATATCGTCTTTTGGCTGAAAAGATTAACAATCGAGACGATATTGGAATGGTTTGTATTGAGCATGAATTTGGTCTTTATGGCGGGGATTATGGGAATTATTTACTATCATTTTTATTAGCTATAAACAAACCAATTGCTACCGTTTTTCATACCGTATTGCCAGGACCGAATAATAAATTAAAAAAAATAGTTCAGGCTATCATTGATTTGTCAAATAAAATTGTGGTACTGACCAAAAGATCACAAGAGATTTTAATAAGGGATTATGACTGTAAGGAATCAAAATTGAGGATAATTCCCCATGGCACGCATATGGTACTTTGGGACCAAAAGGAAAAATTAAAAAGGGAATTCAATTATTCCGGTAAAACGGTATTGTCAACATTTGGGTTAATTAGTGATAATAAAAATATTGAGACCGTTTTGTCCGCTCTTCCTAAGATTATTGAAAAGCATCCGGAAGTCATATACTTAGTTATCGGGAAAACACATCCTGAAATCTTAAAGAGGGATGGGGAGAAATACAGAAACATGCTCATTGAAACAACCAAAAAACTCAAAATTGAGAACAACGTTTTCTTTGTCAATGAATTTCTGGAGTTAAAACAACTGCTAAATTATTTGATTTTATCAGATGTTTATTTGTTTGCTTCCAAAGACCCAAATCAGGCTGTGAGCGGAACCTTTGCATATGCAATGAGTTGTGGTTGTGCAATTATTTCAACTCCAATTGCCCATGCCACTGAGGTTTTGAATCCAGGGATAGGAATATTGTTGAATGGGTTTGATAATCAGGAAGAATTTCAAAGAGCTATATTGGAATTGGTTGAAAATAAAGAAAAGCGATTGGAAATGGGACGCAACGGTTATGCTTTGACTCATGAAACCACTTGGGAGAATATTGCTTTAAGGTATGCATCCCTTTTTGCTGAAATAACCGAAGGCAAGGAGAAATTAAGATTAAATTTTCCACCGATAAAATTAGATCACATCAAAGAGTTGACAACAGACTATGGGATTCTTCAGTTTTCAAAATTTAGTCAGCCCGATTTATCATCAGGTTATACCTTGGATGATAACGCCCGTGCATTGATTGATATGGTGATGTATTATGATAAGAGTTCGGATTATCTTGCACTGGATCTGGCCAAAATCTATTTGAATTTTATTGCCGAAATACAGCGGGAGGACGGCAGATTTGATAATTATAAGGATATTAATCGGCAACTGACAAAACAGAATGAATTGGTGAATCTTCAGGATTCGAACGGAAGGGCATTATGGAGCTTAGGTTTTTTGCTGTCCTATCAAGAAAAACTTCCGACAGATTTAGTTGAGCAAGCACAAAAAATATGGGACAAAGCCATTGTACATATAGATGAGGTTACGTCGCCCAGAGCGATTGCTTATACACTTAAGGGGCTTTATTATTATTACCAAGCTAACAAAGAGGGTGAAATTAAAACAGCTATAACTCAACTTGCAGACACATTGCTAAATCACTATCACATCAATTCGGATGATGATTGGTGTTGGTATGAAGATTATATGACCTATGCCAACAATGTGCTTCCAGAGGCAATGCTCTTTAGTTTTTTGGTAACGGGGAATTTAAAATACAAAAAAATAGCTTTAATAACCTTCGATTTCCTTTTGTCACATTATTTTATGAAAGGGGAATTAAGTGTGATTTCAAATAGAGGATGGTTTATTAAAGGCGAGAAAAAGAATACTTATGGTGAACAACCTATCGAAGTATCGACAACAATTGCTACATTGCATTTGTTTTATCGGGTAACCGGAAATGTTAAATATAGAAACCAATTGAATCTGGCATTTTCGTGGTTTTTGGGAAATAATCGTCTAAATCAAATTATTTATAATTCGGTAAACGGAGCCTCATATGATGGGCTTGAAGAAAAAAATGTCAATATCAATCAAGGTGCCGAATCGACACTTTGCTTTTTTAAGGCCCAGCTCATCATGAACGAATATAAGGATTATGACAAGTACAGACATTTAGATACGACAATTACTTATGCCATTTGAAAATAGAATCTTAAAAAATGACTGAGAAAGAAAAAATGCTTTCGGGCGAAATATATTTTGCCAATGACAAACAACTTACTGAAGAACGAACCAAGGCCAAAAAACTATTGCATAAATTGAATGTTACCGAATATTTGATGAATGGAAGATCTCGTGCGATTCTGCGAGAGTTAATGCCAAATTCCCATAAACGATTGTATATAGAACCACCGTTTCACTGTGATTACGGCTACAATATTTTTTCTGGTGAAAATGTCTATTTCAATGTCAATTGTGTTGTTTTGGACACGATGAAAGTGACCATAGGAAATAATGTTTTCTTTGCGCCAGGGGTGCATATTTACACGGCTACCCATCCGCTTAATGCTATAGAAAGAAGAACTGTCGAAAGTTCAAAGCCAGTATCGATTGGAGATGATTGTTGGATAGGGGGGAATTCGGTAATTTGTCCAGGAGTAAGCATTGGTGCCGGTTGTGTAATTGGTGCCGGATCTGTTGTGACCAAAGATATCCCCGAAAATTCCTTGGCAGTGGGCAATCCTGCCAAAGTGATTCGGAAATTAAATGAAGATTAATCTGTTTTATTCATATAAAAGCTCAATGCTCCAGATGGGCATTTATTGATAGTTTCAATAATTTTTTCTGTTGTTGAATTTTCGGCTGTAATCCAAGGCTGTTCTTTCGGTTTGAAGACCTCCGGATTATTACGAACGCAGTTCCCCGAATGAATGCATTTTCCTGATTGCCATACAATGGTTACTTCACCATTGGTATATTCTTTTTTGATATTTTTTGGATCCATGGCTATAGTAGTGAGGTGTTAATGATTGTTTTTCCTTTAAGTAATTTTGAGATTGGACATTTATCAGCAATGATTAGCAATCGTTCTTTTTGCTCGGCAGTAACTTCTCCCGTAAAAGTAATGTTTCTTCTTATCGTTGTTGTTAATTCTCCACTTACAGTTTCTTGATATAAATTTAGTGAAATATTTATTTCGGGGATTACCCATTCTTTTCGGTCAATGTACATTCTCAAGGTAGAAAGGGTACAACCTGCCAAAGAAGCTAATAGAGTAGAAAACGGATCCATTCCTAAATCTTTCCCACCAACATTTTCTGGTTCATCCATAAGGAATTGCCCGTTTCTCCAAGTGATATTGCATAAGTACTTTTGAGTGCCGATGCGACCAAGTATGTCATTTTCGAAAAGATCTTCCATTATAATACGTCGTTAAATTGAGGGTTTCTGTCAAAAATTTTTTTAGCGAAAGGACATAACGGAATAATCTTCCAATTTTTTTCTCTCGCCACTTCAACTGCTTTTTCCACTAATTTTTTGCCCAACCCTTTTCCATTGAATACGGGCGATACTTCGGTGTGATCAATGATGATTTTATCTGGTCCGGCAAATACAAAAGTCATTAAAGCTACTTTTCTACCTTCGGAAGTAATGTTGAAATTGCCGTTTTTTTCGTTGAATTCTATGTTTACTGTTTCGGTCATGATTTTTTTGTTAAGATTCTAAGTTGCTAAGATTCTAAGTTGCTAAGATTCTAAGTCTCTCAGAAACTTAGAATCTTAGCAACTTTTATTTTAAATTAATAAGTCATCGGAATTTCCATTAACAGAAATTTTGCGTCAGTTGTTGCTTTGATGTCCAAAGTTTTGAAATCAGTTATTCCTAAACCGTCACGAGTTTCTAGTTCTTGACCATCAACAGTTATTGTTCCAGATATTACGAAAATATACATACCGTTTCCTTCTTTTTTAAGCTCATAGTTTTTAGAAAAACCAGCTTCAAAATCGGCTAAATGGAACCAAGCATCTTGATGAATCCAAACTCCAGCATCATCAGGATTAGGGGATAATATTTGAGCAAAATTATTTTTTTGTTCAGTAGTATCATACGTGATTTGTTGGTAGCGAGGAGTTACATTTCTCGTTTTTGGAAATAACCAAATTTGAAAAAGTTTGGTGCGTAAATCTGCATTTGGGTTGAATTCACTGTGTTGAATTCCAGTTCCGGCACTCATCACTTGGATATCGCCAGTTTTTATAGTCGATTCATTACCCATGCTGTCTTTGTGAGCCAAATCACCTTCCAATGGGATAGTGATGATTTCCATATTGTCGTGCGGATGTGTTCCAAACCCCATTCCGGCGCCAATGGTGTCATCGTTTAAAACCCTTAACGTCCCAAATTGAACTCTATCTGGATTGTACCAACTCGCAAAGCTAAAACTGTGATAGGCATTTAACCATCCGTGATCTGCGTGTCCTCTTGTGTCTGCTTTGTGTAAAACTGTATTTTTCATAATATATAAATTTAGTGATTTTTGTTATACAAATTTACGTTGGATGTAAGCTAAGGACACTTAATCTAGATTAAGAAAGGAGTTTTCAGGTAGCGGAAGGCAGAAGGCAGATAGCGGTAACAGAATTTAGATTGCAGTTTTCAGTCTCAGGTTACGGACGATTAGGCGGTATCTGCAATCTGCCTTCTTCCTACTGCTTTCTTAGCATTTTGCTTTTCATTTTGCTAAAAAACTCGGGTGTAACTCCTAAATAAGAAGCAATTTGCTTTTGGGCAACTTTCTGAATGAGCGTGGGGTACTTTTTGCAGAATTTCTCAAAACGTTCTTCGGCTGTGAGGCTTAGGTTATCCATTAAGCGTTCTTGGTTGGCTACCAAGGAGTTTTCTGTAAGTATCCGGAAGAAACGTTCGAGCTTTGGGATTTCACGATACAGTATTTCTTGATTTTCTTTGGATAACAAAACCACTTCGGCATCTTCTAGAACTTCGATAAATAAATTACCGGGTTTTTGCGAAAGCAAACTGTACATGTCGCCAATCCACCAGCCTTCGCAGGCAAAAGTCAACACATGTTCTACAATATTATCATTAATGTTGAAACTGCGTAAAATACCGGAATTTACAAAATAGGAATGTTTGCAAATCGCACCACTGTTGAGTAAAATGGTTTTGGCTTTGTAATGGTGTATTTCTGTTTTGGACAAGAAAAGTTCCTGCTCCTGTCGTGTGAGCGATACGTGTTGCGCGATGTTTTTGAGTATTAATTCCATTTATTTTTGCTCTGGAAGTAAAGTAAAGGAAGTAACTTTGAAACGATTATTCTCTATTTTCCCTGTAACCTTAGCTTTTCTAATGGCTTCACAAAAACCGTCTTTGGCGTGTGCATCTCCATGGTCGTCAATTTTGGTTCCATCCGCAAAATAAGATTTTCCGTCGATGCGAATGGCTAAATCACAGCCCTTTCCTTTTAAACCAAATTGGCATTCACCACAGGAGACTTCTGCAATTTGAGATTTTAAGAGTTCCTTTTTTTCTTGAGCACTTGATATTAATGCTATAAACAGTAATATGGTTGCGAATGAATTTTTCATTTAGGACGAATTTGAAAGCCCTAAGTTAAGGATTTTGGTTCTAATTCTAAATGGAATAGTTTTTAAACATATAAATCCATAATAATCTTGAAAGACGAATGTTGAAAGAAGCCATTGACAGAATAACTATGGCGATAATGGCAATGATTCTTAAATCGAACCTTTCTGTGAAGAATTGTTGCGCAACTAGATAGGTAGCAATTCCTTGTGCTACTGTTAAGCCATAGTTGACATACATGGCGCCAAAGAAATAGCCAGGTTCTTTTTCGAATTTAAAGTGACAATGCGGACAGTATTGATTCATTTTTGGAAAACCAATATTTAAAAAGATGTTTTTTTCGTTAAATACTTTTCCCTCATAACAATGAGGGCAGTCGTTATTTAGGATGTGGACGAGTGTGTGTGACATTTTTTATTTTTTTCAAAGGTATTTTTTATTCGTGTCACAGGTATTTTCTATATTCGCCAATTATAGGACAATAAAGACATTGAAAAATCATGAGCAAATATCCGATTTATTCCATTCAGCGATTCAATTGCAATGATGTTAATAGTGATTTCTATATAAACACCTTTAAAAATCACTTGGTTGATCACAGTTTTGTAGAAGAGCCGCATAGACATAATTCGTATGTACTGGTTCTTTTTACCAATGGATCGGGAACTCACGACATCGATTTTGATACTTTTGAGATTCGGCCTGGGAGCATGTTTTTTATGCAGCCTGGACAAATACATCATTGGAGTTTGTCTGATGATATTGATGGTTTTGTTGTTTTTTATTCCCGGGATATGTATAATCTTTATTTTAGACAAAAGACAATTGAAACGTATCCGTTTTATTATGCTTTGGAGAATTCTCCTGAAATGATTTTTGATGCTAAAGAATTAAAGGCAATAGAACCTTATTTTTATAATATGCTTGAGGAATATCAGGGGAATAAAATCATGAAACAAGATAAAATCATGAATTTATTGGATAGTATTCATATTGAAATTTCGCGAAAATACAATGAGGAATATGTTCTCCAAGCGCATTCCTATAATGTGAAAATCAAAGATTTTGACATACTTTTGGAAAAATATTTTCGAACCGAAAAAGCGCCTTCTTTTTATGCATCCCAACTTCATATTACGTTAAAGCACTTAAACAGAATATGTAATGAAATCCTAAAAAAGACCACCACTCAGGTCATTACCGACAGAATTATTTTGGAAGCGAAAAGAATGCTGATGGATAAAAAAAGAACAATCAACGAAATTGCAACAGAGTTGGGTTTCGATGACTATTCCTATTTTGTGCGCTTATTCAAGAAGCATACTGTAATGACGCCGACAGCTTTTCGGATTTCTAAACGGTAATTAAGAAAGTACCTTTACTAATCGGGAAGCAGCTTTTGCTTTTTCTACCACTTCTTCAATTGAAGAGTCTAAGGTATCAGTGACTAAAGCTACACCCATTCTGCGATAGGGTCTTGAAGTAGGTTTTCCAAATATCCTAAAATCGGTTTTGGGTAAAGCAGCGATTTTTTCTATTCCAGTAAAAGTTGGATTTACTGAATTTTCGGAAGCCAAAATTACGGCACTTGCTCCTGCTTTTTCTAGAGTAATTTCGAAAATTGGTAAACTCAAAATAGCACGTAAATGCAATTCGAATTCATTAAAATTTTGCGTTCCCGCCAAAGTGACCATTCCGGTATCGTGTGGTCTTGGTGATAATTCAGAGAAATAAACACCATCATCGGCAAGGAAAAATTCAACACCGAATAATCCCGCGCCACCCAAAGCTTCGGTTACTTTTTCGGCCATATCCTGTGCTTCGTATAAAGCTGCGTCGGATACTTTTGCGGGTTGCCAACTTTCTTGATAATCTCCACGTTCTTGTCTGTGTCCGATTGGTGCGCAAAACAAAGTGGGGTTGTTGTTTTGAACTACGGTCAGTAATGTGATTTCTGAATTGAACTTTACAAAAGCTTCAACTATGACTTCGACTACATCGCCACGCGAACCTTCTACAGCGTATTGCCATGCTTTGTCAATGTCGGCAGCAGTTTTTATGGTGGATTGTCCTTTTCCGGAAGAAGACATTAGCGGTTTTACTACGCAAGGCATTCCAACGGCCTCAACTCCTTTGCGTAATTCTTCGGCTGAAGTGGCGTAACGGTAATCGGCCGTGCGCAATCCCAGTTCTTTGGCAGCCAAATCCCGAATGGCTTTTCTGTTCATGGTAAAGTTGGCCGCTTTTGCAGATGGAACTACCGTAACTCCTTGTTTTTCGTAATCATAAAAACGCTCGGTTCTGATAGCTTCTATTTCGGGAACGATGAAATCGGGTTGGTGTTTGGCTACGATTTTGTCCATAGCGTCTCCATCGAGCATATTGATAACTTCAAAACCGTGTGCTACTTGCATTGCTGGTGCGTTTTCATAACTGTCAACAGCAATTACGGTTTGCCCGATGCGTTGTGCAGCGATTGTAAATTCTTTTCCTAATTCGCCAGAGCCTAGAAGTAGTATTTTCATTGAAAAAAAGTTTAGTGGGGTTATGAGGTTTATGAGTTTATTCTGTTTTGTATAATTATAACAAAAATACGTTTTTGGGTTGAATTTTTTACAGGAATGCTTGCTGTGTTTTGGTAATTTCTTTTGAAAATATTGAATGACTTATTTAGCAGTTTGCCGCGTGAGGGATAGGAGCAAGCTACCGAAGTAGCGCGGATAGCTCGACACCATAAAGAAAAGAGGCCGACTCACCGGTGTGATGAGTTGGCCTCTTTTCTTTATGGTGGCACGCCCCAATACTTTGTTTAAAAACTATAACCTAGTTTTACCCCGCATCGGAATACGAAATTATCAACGTAGGTGTTGTCGATGTCTCCTTTTCCTTTTACTTCCCATTTCCAATTGAATCCCATTGAAGGGTCGATGCTGAAATTTTCCCCGACTTTTATTTTGTATCCAATATCTTGATTAATTAAACTCCAGTACGAATAGTTGCCTTCGAAATTACCTAAAGAGGTTGTTTTGTTAAAATCCGTGCTAGAGTAAGCCAATAGCCATTGCAGATAAATTCCGGATTTACGGCCTCTTTTTTGATAAATTCTTTTGCCGATCTCAACTGCGAAACCGTTGCCTTTTACCTTCACCAAATTATTGTCATAATCCAATTGTGAAGCGGAAATGTTTAGGAGATTTGATGTGTATTCATTAAAAAGAAAATAATTACTGTTGCCAAATTCGACACTTATACCATATAGTGAGGGGTCTGAAAAACTATAATTTGCCGAAATGGTAAATGTATTCGAGTCTAGTTTTTCATGCTGGGCAAAAGTCGAAATGGAGAGTAGTAACGTGCTGATTAATACAATTGACGTCTTCATTTTTTCTAATGATTTAGAGTCATGAAGTTACGGATTTTTTGTCAATAAACCAGTTTTATCTTTGTATAAAAGGAGAGGAAGTTGTTTGGGTTTTGGATATAAAAAAACAGTCTAAAGAATAAAGTGATGAAACTTTATACCTTAAACTGTTTTATAATTGAAATAAATTATTCTATTTATGCCGGAACTTCAGTAAGTGAAACTGCTTCTTTGATTCTGCGTAAAGCTTCTTTTAATAACTCTTCGCTTGTTGCATAAGAGAAACGAATACAATTTGGGTTTCCAAAAGCGTCTCCGGTTACTGTTGCTACACAAGCTTCTGCCAAAAGGTACATTGAGAAATCATTGGCGTCTTTTATAAGGGTTCCTTTTAATGTTTTTCCGAAGAAAGAAGAAACGTCTGGGAATACATAGAATGCTCCTTCTGGAACGTTGATTTTTACACCTGGAATTTCTTTTAATAATCCAACTACTAAATCTCTACGGCTTTGGAAAGCGTCAACCATGTGTTTCAATACAGATGGGTCAGCATCTACAGCAGTAATAGTAGCACGTTGTGCAATACTGTTTGCTCCACTGGTTACTTGTCCTTGAATTTTGATACAAGCTTTTGCGATAAATTCTGGTGCTCCAATGTATCCAATTCTCCATCCTGTCATGGCAAAAGCTTTGGCAACTCCATTTACAGTAATTGTTTTTTCTAACATTCCTGGAATAGAAGCGATGCTGCAGAAAGTTCCTGAGAAATTGATGTGCTCATAAATTTCGTCGGCAACTACATATACGTGTGGGTATTTTTCTAAAACTTTAGCTAGAGCAGTCAATTCTTCTCTGTTGTAAACCGATCCACTTGGGTTACAAGGAGAACTGAACCACATCATTTTTGTTTTTGGTGTGATGGCTGCTTCCAATTGTTCTGGAGTGATTTTGAAATCTGTTTCTACAGAAGTTGGAACTTCTACAGGAACACCCCCTGATAATTTTACAATTTCGAAATAAGAAACCCAGTATGGTGCGGGTAAAATTACCTCGTCACCGTCATTAAGCATTACTTGTGCAATGTTATATAAAGATTGTTTGGCTCCTGTTGAAACCACGATTTGTGATGGTTTGTAATCTAAATTATTGTCTCTTTTGAATTTTCTGCAAATTGCTTCTTTCAATTCTGCATAACCTTCTACTGGAGAATATGTGCTATAGTTTTCATCGATGGCGCGTTTTGCAGCTTCTTTGATGAAATCTGGAGTATTGAAATCTGGTTCTCCTAAACTTAAACTGATAATGTCTTTTCCTTGTGCTTTTAATTCTCTTGCCAATGCAGCCATCGCTAATGTTTGTGATGTGGCTAAATTGTTAATTCTGTCTGAAAGTGGATTGCTCATTAAAATGTAATTTTTTGGTTTATTCTTTTTTTAGATAATTATTATAATGCAGGTTCTAAACCTAATGTTCTTAAATGTTTGAAATGTGCTACAACAGCAGCTGTCATAGTTTTGTATTCGTAATACGGTAACTGACATTCGTTGGCAGTTTCTTTTACGATTTTTGCAATTTTACCATAGTGAACATGGCTGATGTGTGGGAAAATATGGTGCTCAATTTGGTGATTTAATCCTCCTGTGTACCAGTTTACAATTTTGTTTTTTGGTGCAAAATTAACGGTAGTAAATAATTGGTGAATAGCCCAAGTATTTTCCATTTCACCTGATTCGTTTGGTTGCGGATTAGCAGCTTCATCAACTACGTGAGCCAATTGGAATACGATACTTAAAATTAATCCAGCTGTGTAGTGCATTACAAAAAATCCAATGAGTACTTTCCACCAAGTTATTCCTATAACAATTGGCAATACAATCCAAATCGACAAGTAAATTACTTTTGTTATGATCAAAGTTGTCCAAAGTATTTTTGGACTTTTCGGTTCACCATACGATAATTTTCTTTTTAGGTAACTGCTCATTTGTTTGAAATCAGTAGTAATAGCCCAGTTGAAGGTTAATAAACCATATAAAAATACAGCGTAATACTGTTGGAATTTATGGAATTTATGCCATTCTGCTTCTTTGGAGAAACGCATGATTCTTCCGGCTTCCAAGTCTTCGTCATGACCTATAATGTTTGTGTAAGTATGGTGTAAAACGTTGTGCTGTACTTGCCAGTTGTGCACGTTTCCTGCTAATACATATATGGTTCCCCCCATAAATTTGTTTACCCAACTTTTGGTAGAATATGAACCGTGATTGGCATCATGCATTACATTCATTCCTATTCCGGCCATACCAATTCCCATTACAATGGTCAATAAAAGATGTGCCCAAAAAGGCATGTCTAATGTAAGTATCAAAAAATAGGGAACAAGAAAAACAGTAAAAAGAATTACAGTCTTCAAATGGATTTTCCAGTTTCCGGTTTTTTCTATATTGTTTTCTTTAAAGTAGCTGTTAACTCGAGAATTAAGGGTTCTGAAAAATTTTAAATTATCTTGTTTTGCAAATGTTGGAGCGGTATTGTTCATATGTTTTTTTGAATATTTGCAAAGGTAACCAATATAAATTTTCAACATACAATATTGAGTTAAATATTTCTAAGCTAAAAGCAGTACTTTTGTTAAAAATTTTTAAGATGGACGAGATTCTAAAGTATTTTCCTAATCTATCTGATAATCAGATAGAACAGTTTCAAAAACTGGATTTTTTATACCACGATTGGAACGAAAAAATCAACGTTATTTCACGTAAAGATATTGATTCGCTATACACCAAACATATATTGCATTCATTGGCTATTGCCAAAATAAATAAGTTTGAACCTGAAACCTATGTGCTGGATGTAGGCACGGGTGGTGGATTTCCAGGAATTCCATTGGCCATCCTTTTTCCTGAAACTAGATTTTATTTAATTGATGTTATTGCTAAAAAAATAAAGGTGGTTCAAGCCGTTGCCGAAGCATTAGAATTGAAAAATGTCAAAGCCGAACAACTTCGTGCCGAAAATGTAAAAGGTGATTTTGATTTCATAGTAAGTCGCGCGGTGACTAACATGCCTGATTTTGTTTCTTGGGTAAAAAACAAAATCAAGAAACAGAATAAACACGAATTGAAAAACGGTATTCTTTATTTAAAAGGTGGTGATTTAACAGAGGAACTAAAAGATTTTCCGAAAGCGACCGAATACAATATTTCCGATTTCTTTGAAGATGAGTTTTTCGAGACTAAAAAAGTGGTTCACTTACCGTTGAAGTTTGTGGTGTAAGTCCGAAAGACGAAAGTTTGAAAGTCATAAAGTAAATAGCCGAATCTTAAATTTAAGATTCGGCTATTGTTTTTTATTTCAGGATGTAAGAATTTAAATAATCTAACCAGTTTTCTTTATAACTATTTCCGATTGGTATTTCTACAGCATTTATTTCGACTTCGTTTTTAGAATAGGAAGTTAGTTTTTTTGTCTGAATAATAAAAGAACGATGAATCCGTACAAAATTGGAATCTAATGTTTTTTCAAAAACAGAAATATTCTGTTTGATATGATGAAATTTGCCATTTTCAAGATGTATTGTAATGTAATCTTTGAGACTTTCTACATATAAAATTTCATCAAATACAATTTTAATATTTTTGCACCCACTATTTACAAAAATATGATTCTCCTTAATTGATTCTCCTTCGTTTTTTGGAATCAGCAATTGTTTGAATTTTTCTATTGAAGCAAAAAATCGGTCAAAAGTTATGGGTTTCAAAAGGTAATCGATCACATTGAGCTCATAACCTTCTAATGCATATTCTCTGTAGGCAGTTGTGAAAATTACTTTAGGAGGATTTTTTAGTTTCTTCAAAAAATCATTTCCTTTTAATAATGGCATTTCGATATCCAAAAAAATCAAATCGACTGTATTTTTTTCTAAAAACGTATACGCTTTTAGAGCATTTTCGAAAGAATTGACTAATTCGAAATTTTCAAAATTTATCAAGTGTGCAGAAATTAATTCTCTTGCTAAAGGTTCGTCGTCAATGATTATGCATTTGTATTTCATTTAAAAAAGAATAAGTATTTGAAATTTCTAAAAATCTAATTTAAAAGTTTTGAGTTGTCTTTTGTTATTCTTTCTAAAACTTCTTTTCCGTTTTTATTTTTAGGGTTTAACTCAATAGATTTTTTATACATTTTGATGGCTTCTTCTTTTTGGTCAATTTTTAATAAAGCTTCACCGTAGCTGTCATATGTATTTACATTTGTTGGATTTAATAGCATGTTTAACTTAAAAACTTCTGTCGCTTTTTGGTTTTCATTTTTGCCTAACAATTGATACCCCCAAGTATTCAAATCATCATCAGAATTATTGAAAGCCAAATCCTGGGCTTTTTCTTCATTGCAAGCTATTATCGAATATTGTAACGCACGCTTTTGAATTTCAGCTTTTTGATTAGAAGTGCTTGCATACAATTTTGCTATTGTAGTTATTACCAAAGGCGGATTACCCATCCAAATGCCATGACCGCAGCCATTTGCTGTAATGCCTGTAACATTCGGGTTGTTGGCGACATAGTTTCTATGGCATTCTTTCCAACGTTCTATTTCTTCGGTTGTTTTTAAGAAAGGAATTCCGTTCACAAAATCAACAACCGGAATATTTTGAGGAATTGATATTTTGCTCATTATTTTGACAGTTTCAAGAATATTTGACGCCATATAATAAGTGCCTTTATTGTTTTTCTTCCATTGGGGAATCAATTTGTCTTGCGTGGCTAATACTTTTTCGATATAACCGTCTTCATAATAATTATGATTTACGTCAATTAAAACAACACCTTTAACTAATTTAGGATGTCTTGAAGCATAAAGCTTAGAAAGATAACCTCCATAAGAATGTGAAACTAACAGGATTTCTTTATCATAACCTAGCTTTTTTAATCCTGTTTCTAAATCCTCAATGCTGCTTATAATTCCGTGTTTAGAATTGTCAGTTTGTAAAGTATCAATTGTACTTGTTCCATAACCTGCACGGTCATATGTGATAAGAGTTGCATTTGTTATTTTAGAAGTTTGATCAAGAATTGATTTCCAAACCGAACCATCATTTCCACCTCCGGCATCAAAAAGTATTGGAGCTCCTTTTCCTTTTACAATCTTAAAATGGATTTTATGATTTCCAACATCAACCAAAGTATCTATGGTCTGGGATTGACTTTTAACGGTAATAAATAAACAAAAGAGTATGAGATTAATTAAAAAATGTTTCTTCATAATAAAATTAAATTGTAAGGTAAAGTTTAACAGTATAATGAGTCTGTGTTTCTTCAATTTCTAATTGATGTTTTGTGGGATATAATAAATCAAGTTGCTTTCGAACATTCATTAAACCAATTTTAGATTTATCTGAAATTCGAGCAAATTCATTTTGAGGCTTTGTGTTTTCGATACTAAAAATGATTTGTTCTTTTTTGCTTTGTAAATTCAAACGAATTGTTGCTTTTTCAGTTTCATTTATAACGCCGTGCTTAAAAGCATTTTCTATAAAAGTCAGTATAATTAAAGGAGAAATTTTATTGCTTTGCTGAATGTCTTTGGTAAACAAAATGTCTAATCTGTTTTCGTCATAACGAAGTTTTTCTAAAGCAATGTAATTTTTAATTAACGCAATTTCTTTTTCAACGGCAACAAAATCTTCGTTGCAGCGGTACAAAACAAAATCTAAAATTTCAGATAATTTAGCAATAACTTCTGGTGCTTTATCATCTTTTTTCAAAGTTAAAGTGTATAAATTATTTAAGGTATTGAAAAGAAAATGAGGGTTCAACTGATTTTTTAAAACCTTCAATTCCATTGATTTTTTTTCTTCTTCCAGTTTTAAAAGACGTTGCTGTTTGCGATTAAAACTAATAAATCCCAAAATTATAATCGGATACGTAATGAAAGAGAACTCTCTAAGGATTAATTTAAAGGAAGTTAATCTTTCGGGAACAGTCATTTTATGTCCGAGCCAATCATCAAAGAAACTGGGAAATTTTGGTTCGAGATAATAATATTTAAAAGTCATTAGGATTGCAAAAGCAAAGTAGAGCCAGCCTGCGGCAGAAACTATAAAAAGAAGATGTTTCTTTTTATTAAGTGTTTGAGGAATAATCCAATAAATTAATCCGTAACCTGCTGTTGCCTGGGCCAAAATTTTCCAGGTATAAACAAAGGTAAAGTCATAATAACTAGTGTTATCAGATTTATTTGAGACGTAAAATAATAAAAAAGAAATCCAATACACACAATGCATTAAGACTCTTTTTAGATTAATGTTTTTCAAGAAATTCATGCCATATTTTAATTGGGAGCAAGGTAATAAAATATTAAAGTAAGGTTCGTTTGTTAAGATAAATAATAGTATTTCGCTTCCAAAAATAAGCTTTTAGCCCACGAATGTGAGATTGGTATGTTTATCTGTTATTTGGAGGCTAAAACTGCTTTTTTGAATGCGTAGTAAATAAGAATATTGTCCTGAGTTTATATTCGCTAAAAAAGATGATTAAACTTAATCTGTTACTCGTTTTGTTGCTCGTAAATGAGCTAAAATGAAACTATTCTAAAAATTAAATAAATTTTAAACAAATGAAACTCACAATTAAAAATGCTACTGTTATTATAATTCTAATATGTAGTTCAAACCTATTTTCTCAGGAAATTAAAGGGAGTCAGCCTTCAAAATTAATAGAACCCGTCTTATTTGCTGATTTGGGTGAAAAGCGCCAGAGAATCAGCGGAATGGCTTTAGATAAAAAGGTGAATTTATATCTAGAAATTAGTAAAAAAGTAAGCCTTGGGGGAATGGAGTTTGGACCTGATGGGAATATCTATTTAATGGATAATCAATTTTTCACCAGAAATGAAAATTTTTCCAGGTTAATTAGAATTATAGTACAGAATGGAAAGCCTATTGAGGCAGAAGTTTTAGTAGAGGGTTTCAATTGTGGTGAAGCAATACGCTGGTCTGAAAACCGAATTTATGTTACAGATGCAATATTCGAAAATAGGGTTGAAAGTGGTATTTATAGTTTTTCATTAGATGAGTTAAATAAAAAAGATATTGTTTTGAACAGATCAAATAAAAAATTTTATTTGACTAGTGTCTTTACTTTAGAACCATAAAATTGTCAAACGATATTACGCAATGAATAAGCAGTAGTCATAATGTAAAAGCCGAATCTTAAATTTAAGATTCGGCTTTTTTACATTGACAAAGTCCTTTAAGACTTTTCGACTTTCAAACTTTAGGACTAGCCCAAAAATGGATATCTGTAATCTGTTGGAGTTACGAATGTTTCTTTGATCGTTCTTGGAGAAGCCCAACGCAATAAGTTCAATGCTGAACCAGCTTTGTCATTGGTTCCAGAAGCTCTTGCTCCACCAAATGGTTGCATTCCTACGATAGCTCCAGTTGGTTTGTCATTGATGTAGAAGTTTCCGGCAGCGTTTTGTAAAGCTGTTGTTGCTTCTTCAATAGCGTAACGGTTTTGACTGAAAACTGCTCCAGTTAAAGCATATTCAGATGTAGAATCTACCAATTTCAATGTTTCAGACCATTTGGCGTCTTCATAAACATAAATCGTCATTACAGGTCCGAATAATTCGGTTTCCATTGTAGAATAATGAGGGTCTGTAGTTACGATAATTGTCGGTTCAATAAAGTATCCAACAGATTTATCGTAATTTCCACCAACTATAATTTCGGCATCAGCATCTTTTTTGGCTTTGTCAATATAACTAGCCAATTTATCAAAAGATCCTTCATGGATTACAGCAGTGATAAAGTTGCTGAAATCTTCTGGAGAACCCATTTTCATTGATTTTGTATCTGTAATCAATTGTTCTTTAATAGCTGGCCATAAGCTTTGCGGTACATAAGCTCTTGAAGCAGCAGAGCATTTTTGCCCTTGAAATTCAAATGCTCCACGAACAATTCCTGTGGCCACTTGTTTTGGATTGGCACTTGGATGAGCGATGATGAAATCTTTACCTCCAGTTTCTCCAACAATTCTTGGGTATGTTTTGTAGTGGTGAATGTTTGTTCCAATTTTTGCCCAGATATCTTTGAATACATGTGTAGAACCCGTAAAGTGGATTCCAGCAAAATCACGACTTGCCAAAACAGTATCGGTAATCATCAATGCATCTCCAAAAACAACGTTAATTACACCGTCAGGAACTCCCGCTTCTTTGAATACATCGATAATAACTTTGGCAGAGAATACTTGACTGTCACTTGGTTTCCAAACAACAACGTTCCCCATCATGGCGGCACTTGCAGGCAAATTAGCAGCAATAGCTGTAAAGTTGAATGGAGTAATAGCATATACAAAACCTTCAAGCGGTCTGTATTCTAAACGGTTCCACATATCGGATGCCGATTTAGGCTGGTCTGCGTAAATTTGGGTCATGAATTCAACGTTAAAACGTAAAAAGTCAATCAATTCACAGGCAGCATCGATTTCGGCTTGATGAATATTTTTGGATTGCCCAATCATTGTTGCGGCGTTAATTTTTGCTCTATAAGGACCGGCGATCAATTCAGCAGCTTTTAAGAAAATTGCTGCTCTTTGTTCCCAAGCCATATTTGCCCACGCTGTTCTGGATTCCAATGCATTGGCGATCGCTTTTTGTATATGTCCTTTTTCGGCTAAATGATAAGTTCCTACGATATGCTGATGATCGTGGGGAGCGGTCATGTTTTTGGTGTTTCCTGTTCTAATTTCCTCGCTACCAATATATAATGGAACGTCAATTTTAGTATTCCACATTTCTTTATAAGCTGATAAAACAGCCGCTTTTTCTGGGGAATTAGGTGCGTATCCTTTTACGGGTTCGTTTACCGCTTTGGGTACATTGAAAAATCCTTTTAGCATATCTCTATAATTAAATATTAAACGATTATAAATTTGATGCAAAAGTACAAAGGAAAGATTTAAATTATGCTAAAAATGTCATAATTAAAGTCAAATTATACTAATAGAATTTTTGTTATAGTCCCAAGTCTTTTGGTATAATGCCGATGTAATATGAAAATAGTACAATGCAATTGGACTATATTGAATATGCAATCGGTATTAATTCAATGCAAAAGGAGCGCAAAGTCTGAAAGTAGGCACTATAACTCTAAAAGATTTGGTAGAAGTAAAGTTAATCATATTGAAATACCCTTTCATGGCTCCGTAAGGAGAGGATAATAGACACCCTGAACTGTAAGTATGTTGTTCTCCCGGCTTCAATACAGGTTTTTTTCCAATAACGCCTTCTCCATCCACAAATTCTAAATCATTTAAAGAATCATAGATTTCCCAATGGCGTGAAGTTAATTGGACAGAATCTTTACTGTGGTTTTCGATTGTAATCTCGTAACTAAAGGCAAAATGAATCTTGTAGTTTTTGAAGTAGGTCCCTTCAAAACTAGTCAATACCGAAATTTTAATGCCTCTTGTTATTTGTGAAACCATGTTAATGAGCTAATTAAGTGCTGTATGGTGACAAATCTACAAAAAAAATGAATATTTTAATTAAAAAAAAACTAAAGTTTTCTAATTTGTAATGTTTAATGAACTGGCGGTTCCTCTACCAATGACCTTCTCATATCGATCGGTGCTTCCTTTGTAATAAACCAATACATCGTATTCATTTTCAGTTTGGTAAAAATTCCCATCGACAGCGTGTTCCTGATCGATAACTCCTTTACTGTTTACGGTCAAATATTGGTAATTTGTAAATCCTTGTTTGATCAAGATGGCTTTTTCATAAAGACCATTTTTGGAATTAAAATCCATTTTATTTTCTTGGGTTAAGCTGTAATTATTGAACATCCCAACTATATAAATTGAAGAACTTGGATTGGCCAAAGGGGAGGAGAGACTGAAGTAAACCCAAGAATAATCCGCTTCAATTGTGTTGTTTTCACCGTCTAGTTTTCGGATGGAAAAATTTCCGTTAAGGTCTGAATAGTTTGTGTATGGATAATTGGCTTTGTCATTATTGGTATACAAATGAGTATTGTAAATATCATTGTCTGCGTTGACAAAGCTCACGTAGTTATTGGCATTTTTGATGTCTTTGGAATCAAAATTCAAAAATTCGTTTCCTGCCCAAAACTGCGTTTCCATGTCATATTTATAAACAAAATTATTGCTGACGGTGTATTGTGGAGGAACATTTTTTATTGCTGTGCTGAATTTTCCGTTTTGTAACAAAAGTACTTTAAGGTTTTGCATTGGGTTTTGAAACAATATCTGATCTCCAGTTTTGATTTCAAAATCTAAATTGTGTTTCGTATAAATGTTTTTGACTGTCCGGGCTTTTCTAATCCTTAAAGGGACTGATACCAAGTCTTCATATAAAGTGAAATACCTTTTTATGACCACTTCTTTGTCCGAATTTAAAATGGTAAGAACATAATTACCGCTTAATAGTATTTTAGTGTAATTATTGGGAAGGGATAATTTATAATGGGTAAAAATCTGCAACGTATTGAAAGAGTTGACATACTCTTGGATTTTTTGACCGTCAAAACCAGAAAGGTATTCGCTTTTTGGAATGTCTGTTGGGACCCAATTGTAATCACAGTGTTTGATTTCGTAATAATAGTCGGCTTCGTTGCCAAATAAATCATCAAATTGGAATTCAAATTGTTCTCCCAGCCTAAATATGGGAATAACATTTTGATTGCTCTGTATAAAAGATGCCGTTTTAATGTTATAAGGAGGTGCTATTTCAGTCTCAACTTGGGCAGTAAGAGTTAGGGAAAAGAATGAAAGAAGTAAAACGGCTATTGATTTCATTATTGATTTTCGTTCATGAGTCGTAAATATACAAATTATATGTTAGCTGTATGCACTAAGCTTTAGGCGAAAGGCTTATTGCGTATAGCTTAAAGCCTAAAGCTATTCAAGTATAAAATCCAAATTCTCCTCAATCTCAGCGCTTATGTAATTTTCGTCCAAAAGCGAGTCAGCCAATAATTTTTTACTTTCCTGTAAACGGATAATTTTTTCTTCAACAGTGTTTTTGGCAATAAACCGAATCACATTTACCTTATTCAATTGGCCAATTCGATGCGCGCGACCAATTCCCTGTTTTTCCGAAAAAGGATTCCACCACGGATCTAAGAAAATAACATAAGAGGCTTTAGTAATGTTAAGCCCAACGCCACCTGCTTTCAAAGAGATAAAAAACAGCAATGGTTTTTCCTGTCCTTGAAAACGACTGACTTGGTATTCCCTTTCTTTCAAAGGCGTTTCTCCGGTGAGTTCACAAAAATCGATTTTATTTTCCTTGCACCACGTTTTGTAAAAATCCAAGTTGGAAACAAACGAACTGAAAACAATCGTTTTTTGGTTGGATTGTACCAAAGTTTCCAAATATCGGGTAACAGTAATATATTTTCCCGAATCCATTTCTGATTTGGAATCAATCATCTTTGGGTGATTGCTTAACTGTCTCAAGCGCATTAAAGTGTTGATGATACTAATTTTATCTCTGCTTGGGCCTTCGGTTTTCAAAAGGAAGTTTCGGGCTTTGGATTTTTCTTCTTCGTACAATTTCTCTTGTTCAGGTTCCATTTGACAATAGAAAATCTGTTCGGAGAGTTCCGGTAAGTCTTTTAAAACCTGTTCTTTGGTACGACGCAAAATAAAAGGGCTGATGAGGTTTTTTAGTTCCAATAAACTATGTTCGTCCTGTTTTTTCTCGATTGGCAATTTATAATTTTCGGCAAAAAAGGAATAACTTCCCAAGATATTCGGATTGATAAATTGCATTTGCGACCACAAATCATCGAGTGAGTTTTCTATGGGAGTTCCGCTTAGCGATATTTTGTGACTGGCTTTTACTTGGTTGATTGCCTTGAAAATTTTGGAGTTTTTGTTTTTGATGTATTGACTTTCGTCCAAAATCAAATACCTGAAATTGTATTTTTCCAAAATAGCAACATCTCTGGAAACGACAGCGTAGCTGGTAAAAATCAAATCGTATCTTTCTAATTTCCTCGAAATCAGTTTTCGGTCGTTGCCAATGTATTGTACTCTACGGAAATGGGGTGTGAATTTTCGGGCTTCATTATACCAATTAAAAACCAATGACGATGGCAGAACAATTAATGCTTTTAGGTATTCTTTGGGTGTTACTATTTCGTTTCCAAATAAATCCAATTGGATGTTTTCGGCTTTTTCAAAATCCAATTGTTCTTGCACAGCAACGAGTGTGGTTAGGGTTTGCAAAGTTTTTCCTAGTCCCATATCATCGGCTAGACAAGCGCCTAAGTCATTATTGTAATGTTCCAAAAGCCATTTGACTCCTTCAATTTGATAGGGGCGTAAAGTTGCCTTTATCAGAGTTGACGGCTGGTATTCGATGGTTCGTTGCAAACCCACAGAATCTTTAAGTTCCGAAATGCCTTCCAAAACAGCAAAATTACTTTTGGGTAACACAATACTTCCATTTTCGACTTTCGCCAGTTTTGCCATTGGGCCATAAAGCGTCATCCATTCGATTGGAATTAAAAAGTAATTACCATTGGGTAAAAGAAAAAGTCGGTTCCGGTTTTTTATGTTCGAGACTATTTCACTGAAATTAAATTCAAATGCGTGACATACTACAATCATTTTGATGTCAAACCAATCGCTTTTGACTTCATTTGAAAATTGAATTTCAACTTTATGAGTGTCAATTTTTTTGCTGTCAATTTTTAAATCTTTAACAGAGAAATCGGAAGATTCAAGGGTTTTCTGATTTTCTATCACCCATTGAATCGTTGCGTATGGATCTTGTTTTTCTGCTTTTGGCGGAAGCCCAAACAAACCATTTTCGGTTTTAGACAAACCTAGTTCTACTAATTTGTTTTCAAATGATGCTTCTTCGGCTGTCCTTTTATATTGAATGACTTTGATTTCATCCAAATTGCGGGTGTCAATTTCAGAATGGATTTTCTTGGTTTTGCTATTATCGAAACTAAAACCGTCATAGTCGAATAAAAGGTTGACAAAATAGGTGTTCTTAAAAAAATCGTGGGTAAGCTGGAGCGAACAGGAAGTGATTTTGTCCTTTAGCTCGACAGCAAATCCAGTGGCTTTTATATCTGCTTTTTTTGCCACATCCTTAATGAATTTTTCAAAATATTCAGAAACCAATTTTGAAGGGATTTCAATGGTTTTGTTTTTTAAAAAAGGTGTGATTTTTTTAGTATTAATGTCTTTTAGAAGGTATAATTTATGGTGAGCAACTAACCATCCTGGTTCATCCAAAAGCAATGTAATCGCAGTATTTGAGGGGGAGAATTCCGTAGTCTCGTCCTTCAAGAGTAACGTATAGGAGATTCCGTTTTCGTGTTTATCAAATAGAAGACTGGTTTCTAATGCTGGATTTTTAGGAGTAATTCGACTAATGCGAAAATCTTTTTCTTTTCCCAGATTTAGTGAAATCGGAAAATCGTCTTGAGAAACTAAAGAGTAAAACTGGTCTAAATTAGTTTTTATGAATTGCCGAATCCCAAATTCAAGTTTAGAGTCTTTAAGTAAATCCTCAATGTTTTTGGACGATTTACTGTTTTTGCTGAATTTCTTGAAAATCACTTCAGGCTTAAGCGCTTCACAAAGAGATAAAACTTTTCTAGTATTTGTTTCTAAATTTTCAAAAATAACTCCAAAACTTTCAAGGACTTCGGGACTCGCTTTTTTGTCCAGATAAGTTATAGCCTCAGAATGTCCTAAAATATAAGCAGTCGGAATATAGGTATTTAGCCTTTTTTCAAAACTAATATCAAAGCAAAACTGAAAAGAATTTTTAATTTCCAAAAGCGAAAGGATATTTGATTGTTGTTCAATTCTTTAAAAGACAAATTCCACAAATTTGCACATATTGATTTGTGTAAATTTGTGGAACTTATATGTTTCTAACTAATTGTGAAATAATTATTTAAAACAAACAGGAATGATTTCACCTTTTGCCAAACAATATCTTTCTACCAATTCGGGAGCTATTTTATTTGTGTAATCTTCCTCGATAACAGTAAAACCAATACTTCTCAGTTTGTCAAAATAATCACGGCCATAAATACGTACGTGATCGTATTGACCAAATATTTTAGCGCGTTCTTTTTGGTCTGTAATCGTGTCATCTGCAAATGTTACAGCTCTATTCAAATCTTGTGGAATTTGTAAAATAGCCATTCCGCCCGGTTTTAAAACCCGATATAATTCTTGCATAGCTTTGGTGTCATCCGGAATATGCTCCAATACGTGATTGCAAAGAATAACGTCGTATTGATTGTCTTCAAAAGGCAAATTGCAAATATCTGCTTTTACATCCGCCAAAGGCGAAAACAAATCGGTTGTGGTATAATCCAGGTTTTTTTGCTTGCGGAACATTTTGTAAAAAGCCTGTTCTGGTGCAAAATGCAGTACTTTCTTTGGAGCGGTAAAAAAATCAGTTTGCTCGTTTAGGTACAACCAAAGCAAACGGTGTCTCTCCAACGAAAGTGTACTTGGTGAAAGCACATTGTTACGCTGTTTTTCATATCCGTAAGGCAAGAACGATTTGAAGCTTCTACCATCAATTGGATCGGTATAAGTGTCTCCTTTTAGAGTGAAAGCGATAAAAGGACGTGCTACATAACTTAAACGAATAAGAATGGGGCGTGGGATTGTATTAAGTATAAGTTTAAAGGCTTTTTTCATTATAGAACTAGCGGGGTTTTTCTAAATTCATCTTCTTCATTGCTCACGATTCCCAATTCTTTATAGATATAATAGAAAGTCGATAAAATTTCAGGTTTTCCGTCTATAATGGCTACGTCATGTTCAAAATGCGCAGATGGTTTTCCATCAGCAGTTGTGATTGTCCAACCGTCTTTGTGCTGTTTGATGTTTTTGGTTCCCATATTGATCATCGGTTCAATGGCAACAACCATTCCTTCAATCAAAAGTTTACCTCGACCTCTTTTCCCGTAATTAGGCATTTCAGGATCTTCGTGCATTTTTTGCCCTACACCATGGCCAACTAGTTCTCGAACCACACCATAACCGTGTGCTTCGGTATATTTTTGAATTGCATTTCCAACATCTTCTACACGGTTACCCACACGTAATTCGCGGATTCCTACATATAAAGATTCTTTGGTTACCTGAAGTAATTTTTTGGTTTCCGGTGCCACTTCGCCAATTTCAAAAGAGTAGGCGTGGTCTCCGTGATATCCATTTTTGAAAGCACCACAATCAACCGAAATCACATCGCCGCTTTCTAATGGTTTGTTGTTTGGAATTCCGTGTACCACTTGTGAATTCGGACTCATACACAATGAATTCGGGAATCCATAAAGTCCAAGAAAACTTGGTACAGCACCATGATCTCTAATGAATTCTTCAGCTCTTTTGTCTAGATATAATGTTGTAACACCTTCTTTTATTTCAGAAGCTATCATTCCTAATGTTTTTGATACGATTAATGCACTTTCGCGCATTAATTCTATTTCCTCACGGCTCTTTTGAATAATCATATTTTCAAATTTTCAGTCTGCAAAAGTACAATTTTAAAATTATTTCTTTCGTGTTGGGTTTGTTTTAATTTTTATACTAATAACAAACACACGTTAATTTTGCAATTAATTTTTTAAAGTATAGTTTTTTAAATGCTTAAATTAGCTAATAAATCAATTTGATGACTATGAATGCATCTCTAGAACAGGAAAACAGCAAGAAAGAACAGGATTTGAGTAAAATGAAAAGAAACGCATTGATTCTTTTGGGATTTGCCGTAGTTCTTTTTGTGGCTGCCAATGTTTATAGGATTGATTGGCTGAAAGCTTTGAGTGAAGCTGCAATGGTGGGCGGAATTGCCGATTGGTTTGCTGTGGTGGCTCTGTTTAGGCATCCGCTAGGAATTCCGATACCACATACTGCTTTGATTCCGAGTAATAAAGATAAAATTGGGGAGAATCTAGGGAATTTTGTTTCAGATGAATTTTTGATAAGAGAAAAATTGGAAGTGAAAATTGATCAATTTAATGTGGCTATAAAAGCTTCTGACTGGTTGATTGATGAGAAAAATGCTAATATAGTTGCTGGCTTGATTGCTGAAAATGTTATTCCGGGAGTTTTGAAAACGATAGACGATGCCGAAGTGCAGCATTTTATACAAATGCAGTTTAGTGGTAAATTAAGCAAAGTAAATTTTGCTGAATGGATTGCTCTTGGTTTGGAATCATTGGCCAAAAGCGATAAACAAGAAGAATTGGTAACCAATGTTCTGAAAACACTTATTATTGAATTACAAAACAACAAACACCTGATTGAAGAAAAAGTAAAAAGCTCGACGCCATTTCTTTCTTTTGGCTTGGCCGATAAAAAAATAACAGAAGGAATCTTTAATGGATTGTATAATTTTCTGGAGCAGGCAAGTCATCAAGACAGTACTATTCGAAAGAAAGTAAACAACTATGTATTGGATTTTATAACCGAGTTGAAAGAATCTCACGAAATGCAGCAGAAGGTTAATGATTTGGTTTTTGGCTTTGCCAATAAAAAAGAAGTGCAGGATTATATCAATGGAATTTGGCTGGAGATCAAAACGGCTATTTCGAATGATTTGGATCAAAAGGAGGAATCAACTATTAAAAAAAGTATTGCCAACATGATCCAGGGTTTTGGAAAGGGAATACAAAGCGATCAGTTGATGATGGATAAGATTAATAATTTTATCAAGAATGATGTATTGTCAGTTCTTATCAATAATAAAAAGATGATCGGCGACTTGATATCATCTACCGTAAAAAGCTGGGATACCGAAGAGGTTTCCAAAAAATTGGAACTGGAAATAGGAAGTGATCTTCAGTATATAAGAATTAATGGAACTCTTGTGGGAGGTTTGGTGGGGCTTTTGATTTATGCAGTCGAATGTTTTCTGCAAAGTTTTGTGGTGTGAAATTTTGGAATAAAAAAAACCTCAAATTTTCATTTGAGGTTTTTGGAGCGAAAGACGAGGCTCGAACTCGCGACAACCAGCTTGGAAGGCTGGAGCTCTACCAACTGAGCTACTTTCGCATTAATCATTAAATTTACCCTTTATAATCAAAATGAATTTGATTTTAGAGCGAAAGACGAGGCTCGAACTCGCGACAACCAGCTTGGAAGGCTGGAGCTCTACCAACTGAGCTACTTTCGCATTACTGAGGTGCAAAGATAAATAATAAAAACAGTTATTTGCAAATTTTTTTTCGAAAAATAAATCGACCTTTCTCATTCCTGTTTACAACCATTTTAAAATTAAAATGTTATACTTTTATTTTTTTTTAAAGACCATGCAAAACATCGAAAAAATAACTGATTTAGAGACCTATTCCGTAAGACATGCTGTTCTTAGAAAAGGAAAACCAATTGAAACTTGTCAATTTGAGGGTGATGGTTTACCTTCAACATATCATTTTGGGTATTTCCTAAATAATGATTTAGTAGGAATTATATCTATTTTTAAAAATAATAATAGCATCTTTGCAGCCAATAATCAATATCAAATTCGTGGAATGGCTGTGTTAGAATTACATCAAAATAAAGGTATCGGAGAATCATTGGTTAAGCATTGTGAAGTGTATTGTAAAAAAATGCAATCCGATTTAATTTGGTTTAATGCCAGAACAGCTGCTGTTGGCTTTTATGAAAAATCTGGATATACTACAGTTGGGACAGCCTTTGAAATCAGTGATGTAGGCGAGCATTATTTAATGGTAAAAAGCGTAAGAAATGAATAAGTTCTATTTATTTATTGTCTTTGCAGTTTTGATAAGTTGCAAAAAAGAGCCTATTCTAAATTTGGACTCTTTTAAAATATCTGACCCTACAGACAAAGAAGGAGAAGTTATTGAAATAGACAGCCTGTTGATCGCCCCTTTTAAAAGCAAATCGCTCATGGATTTTTATAGGTCTAGAGAGAATCAAACGGTATGGCAATCGGAAAAAAATAGGAAAATAATTCTTGAAACCATAAAAAGATGTGAACTCGAAGGGTTGAATCCATCTGATTATAACATTTCAAAATTAGAAAGTTTTGAAAAAAAATTTACTGAATTGGACGATGAAGAGCAGGTGAACTATGATTTGCTACTTACTTACAATTTTGAAAAATACCTGATGCATCTTCATAATGGAAAACTTAACCCAAGAAAACTATACAAAAATTGGGACTTACCTTTAGATGAACTGGACATGAACTCTATTTTGAATAATGCTTTGGAAAAAGATTCTCTTATTTGTATAACAGAAAAATTCGAGCCAAAAGCGCTGACTTATAAAAAATTAATAAAAGCTTTGGCACTTATTGATGAACTTCCGGAGGACAAAACTCAGCAGATAGATACAGCAAGCATAATAAAACGGAATCATAATAGTAGGGCAATAGTCAATATCAAAAAGAAACTGCTTTATTGGAAAGATTTGGCAGGTAAAGATAGTGTTACTTCTGTGTATGATGATAAAACATTTGAAGCGGTCAAAAAATTTCAAACTCGACATGGTTTGATTTCTGATGGTGTAATTGGCAAAAGCACTATAAAGGCACTTAATTTTACAAAAGAAGAAAGAAAACATCAAATCATAGTTAATTTGGAACGTTGGAGATGGTTTTCCAAAACATTTGCTCAAAATTATGTTCTGATTAATATTCCCAATTATAGCCTAAATGTAGTAGAGGACCAAAACGTTACTATGAGTAAACGTATTGTGGTGGGGAAAAATAAAAGAAGGACGCCAGTATTGACTTCGGTGTTGCAAACGATTGTTTTTAATCCTACATGGACAGTTCCGCCGACTATATTGAAAGAGGACATTATGCCTGAATTAATCAAAAACAGAAACTATTTGAAAAACAAGGGGATTGGGATATATGACTCTGATACCAATGAAGTAGATCCGAAAAATTGGAATGAAAAGCGCCCCAGAGGATATCGCTATATTCAGAAACCGGGTTATTACAATGCTTTGGGAGTTGTCAAAATTAATTTTCCCAATAGGTATAGTGTTTACTTGCATGACACCAATCATCGAGATTTGTTTGAACGAAATTTTCGCTCACTAAGTTCAGGATGTGTGCGCATTGAGGAGCCTTTAGAATTGGTGGAGCTTTTACTGGACAACCCAAAGAAATATTCAAGGAAAAAAATGGACTCTATCATTGCTATCAAAAAAACGCTGTTTATAGGTTTAACAAAGCGCTATGCCATTTACCAATGGTACTGGACGGCATGGAGTGAAAATGATGAATTGATTTTTAGAAATGATATCTACAATCTGGATACCGATTTATATAATCAATTACGAAATTAGTTTGAATTGTTTCAAATTATTTATAGAAGGATGATAGATGTACAGACAAGATTGACCTTTTATCAATGAAATAATTTCTGGAGCAAATTCAAGTGGAACAGCTGGACATCCTTGGCTTCTTCCTAATCGCTTATGGTATTTTATGAAGGATTCTGAAACATAATCAGCGCCATGAATCACAACAGCTCTTTCGCGCGCATGATCATTTAAACCTTTTTCTAGACCATCAAGTTTTAGTGAAATCCCATGTTTTCCATTATAAACTTCTCCTGTAACATAAAAGCCTAAACTGCTTTTGAAAGATTCTGGTGTGTTGGAAAAATTATTTGCAAATTCGTCACCAGTGTTTCTTCCGTGAGCAACTAATGATTGAAACAGTATTTCATTGGTTGACAAATTAATAATCCAAAGACGCTTGGCATTAGATGATAAACTGAAATCCACCAAGGTCAATATGTCTCTTTTGATTAGCCCTTTTTCTTTTAATTCATAAAACCCTTTCAATGCTTCAGCAAAACATTCTTCTTTAGGTAATTGAAATTGATTGGTTTGTAGTGAGTTGTAAACTAATTGAATCTTGTTGTCAATACTTGACATTACATTAGAAACTGCCGTATTATTTGTGGCTATTTTAGGGGTGTTTGTGGTATTGCCTTTAAAGGATAATGATACAAACAGATAAAGTGTAGAGATGAATATCTTATAAATCATTGTGTTTCATTTTGTTACAAACTAATTCGGGGATTGCAAATATACAAACTAATAACACTTGGCAAAATAAAAATGTATTTTAACGGTAAAATTTAACTTTTCATCGTTTTTTTTTAGTAAAAAATAACTTATGTCAGTATTTTTTTAAATTTTTATATTACTTTTGGTTATAAATCAACAGTTTTTTATGATTATAATTAAAAACAGTATTGTTTTTTTCGTAATTATTTGCACAAGTTTGTTATACAGTCAAAAGAAGACTCTTAATACGAAGTCTATTACATCTAAGATTTCTATTGATGGTGAAATAACGGAAGATGCATGGAATTCGGCCGAAATTGCATCCAATTTTGTTATGTATCAGCCAGATAACGGTAAGTCAATAAATGAAAATAAAAGAACAGAAGTAAAAGTAGTATATGACAATGATGCGGTTTATATTGCCGCCACATTATATGATGAAAATCCGAGCCAAATAAAAAAAGAAATCACTAATCGAGACAATTTTGGGGTAACCGATTATTTTTCTGTTTTTATTAATGGGTTTAATGATGGACAACAGGATTTTAGATTTTATGTTACCGCAGCCGGAGTACAGTTAGATTGTATTGCTACCGAAGATTACAAAGATTTTTCATGGGATGCTATTTGGGAAAGTAAAGCAGTCATAGCTGATAAGGGTTGGGTAGTAGAAATGAAAATTCCCTATGCGGCAATACGATTTTCAAATCCAAATAAGCAAATCTGGGGCATAAATTTCCTTAGAAATATTGAACGAGATGTACAAGTGTATTCTTGGAACAGAATCGATACTAAAATTGGTGCCGAGCTCACACAAAACGGACTATTGGAAGGGATTGAAAACATCAAAACTCCAACTCGATTATTCTTCATTCCTTACGCTTCATTTTACAATCAAAAAGACAACACCCAATCGGATAATACATTTAAGGGTGGGCTCGATATTAAATACGGAATCAATGATGCTTTTACATTAGATGCTATTTTGGTTCCTGATTTTGGTCAAACCAAATTTGACAATGCTATTTTAAATCTTGAACCATTTGAGCAAAAATTAGACGAAAACAGGCCTTTTTTCACCGAAGGAACTGAACTGTTTTCTAAGGGGAACCTTTTTTATTCAAGAAGAATTGGAGGATATCCGAGTTCAGATCCAACGGTTGAAGAAAATGAGGAAATTACAGATTATCCAAGTACGGTCGATTTACTCAATGCAATCAAAATATCGGGACGTACCAAAAAAGGTTTGGGAATAGGTTTTTTGAATGCCATTACCGAAAAAACATTCGCTACCATAAAAGACACGATAACTTCGACCAGCAGAAAAGAAGTCATTGAACCGCTGGCCAATTATAATATAGTTGTTTTGGATCAGCGTTTTAATCACAACTCATCAATAACTTTTATTAATACTAATACTATTCGAAACGGTAGTTTTAGGGATGCCAATGTTTCTGGACTTTTATTCGATTTGAATACGAAGAAAAACAGCTATAGTTTAAACGGTGATTTTAAATACAGTGCGGTAAATACTTTCGAAGATTATGACGGCTATAAAACAGCCCTGAATTTTGAAAAAACAAGTGGGAAAATTCGATATGAAATTTCAGGAAAATACATTTCCGAAGATTACGACGTTAATGACCTTGGACTGATTTATTATACCAACTATCACGCCGCTTACGCCAATGCAAGTTACAGAATCCTGAATCCGACTTCTTTTTTCAATACTTTCAAGATTCTTCAAGAAGCCAGTTTGGAAATTCAAAATACAACTGGTAAAATTCAAGATGACTATCTGAAAACTACCATAGGGGCATCTTCATTAAAAAACAACTATTATGAATTTTCTTTATATTACACGCCAAAGGAGACTTTTGATTTTTATGAACCACGGGTTTATGGTCGCTATGTGTATGTACCAAAAAGGGTATATTCCTATTTTGGATTTGAATTGAATAGAAATCATTCTTTTATTTTGGATGCAACTGTTTCATTTACGAAATATAATGAAGAAAACAGACAAACTTACGAGATCTACATTAATCCAAAATACCGATTCAATAATCAATTTTCATTAGAATATGCCTTAGACTACACCTCCAAAAACAATGATAGAGGTCGCGTGGGCTATGATGATTCGGGAATTGTATTTGCCGAAAGAAATAGAGAAATTCTTCAAAACACACTTACCGGGAAATTTGCCATTACTAATAGAATGGCTCTAAATCTGGATGCCCGTTACTACTGGTCTTATGCTGATAATCATGAATTTTTCACACTACAGGATGATGGTTATTTAACTCCAAATTCCAATTACAATCTTAATAAAAACAGAAATTTCAATTCTTGGAACTTGGACTTATCGTACTCATGGTGGTTTGCTCCCGGAAGCGAAATAATTGTCCTGTATCGAAATTACGCTTTGGAAGAAACCAATCAAGTTGAAAAAGACCTTTCGACCAACTTGACAAATATTTTTAATAGCAATTTGACCAGTATTTTTTCGGTTAGCGTTCGCTATTATATTGACTATAATATGGTGAAAAATAAATTTTAATCATTTCTACATAAAACTGTAACATAAACTGTAATCAATAGTCTATTGATGCAACAACTTATTAAACTCAGGTTTTAGATCTCAATTTAAAATCTGGTTTAATATTCGTAGGTATCTAAAATTATTGTTTTCATGAAAAAGTGTTATTTCTTTTGTTTTCTTTTATTTTCAACTTTGATGTATAGTCAGAAGAAATCTTTACAGACAAAATTTATTACTGAAAAAATAAGTTTAGATGGAAAATTAGACGAAGCAATTTGGCAATCGGTTCCTGTAGCAACTGATTTTGTTATGTTTCAACCTGATAATGGTAAGGTAATCCCAGAAAATAAAAGAACCGAGGTTCGAGTTTTGTATGATAACGAGGCTATTTATATTGGTGCTTTAATGTATGACGATGAACCAAACAAAATACTAAGGGAATTAAATAAGAGGGATGATTTTGGTGCGGCAGATTTTTTTGGTGTGTTCGTCAATGGTTACAATGATGGACAGCAGAATTTTGAGTTTTTTGTAAATGCGGCAGATGGTCAAGCTGATTGTTTGGCAACCGACAGCAATGGAGAAGATTATTCTTGGGATGCCGTTTGGGACAGTAAAGCGGTTATTACTTCTTTCGGGTGGGTTGTCGAAATGCGAATTCCTTATTCTGCTTTGCGATTTTCTAGTGAAAGCAAACAAACTTGGGGTGTTAACTTTTTTAGGGAAATACGCAGAGACCGACAAAAATATTCATGGAATTTGATTGACAATAAAATAGGAACGTTTACCCAACAAAATGGAACGGTGGATGGCATTGAAAACATAAAAACACCTACTAGACTTTTCTTTTTGCCGTATGCTTCTTTTTATACGTATGCCAATGCCGACCAAAAAACGTATGGAGAATTAAAAGGAGGTTTGGATATTAAATATGGAATAAATGATGCCTTTACTCTCGATGCCATGCTTATTCCTGATTTTGGACAAACCAAATATGATGACCGAATTCTAAATTTATCGCCCTTCGAACAACAATTCAATGAAAATCGTGCCTTTTTTACTGAAGGGACTGATTTGTTCAGCAAAGGAAATCTTTTCTATTCCAGAAGAATCGGAGGGCCACCTTCCTATTCTCCCGAGACTAAAACTAACGAAGAAATAGTAGAAAATCCAACTACTGTAGATCTTTATAATGCTACCAAAATATCAGGTAGAACAAAAGGTGGTCTAGGAATTGGATATTTGAATGCTGTTACCCAAAAAACATATGCGACTATTAAAGATACCATTTCCAAAGAAACACGTAGGGTTCTAGTGCAACCGCTCACTAATTACAATGTTTTGGTTTTTGATCAGCGTTTTCACAAGAATTCGTCAGCGTCATTAATAAATACGAATGTTACCAGAGATGGTTCCTTTAGAGACGGGAATGTAACGGCGTTGGTTTGGGATTTAAACACCGCCAAAAATACCTATAATTTGTCTGGGAATTTTGAATATAGTTATGTGAACGATATTGAAAGCAAGAAAGACGGAATCAATACGACTTTGAATTTTGCAGAGACAAGCGGTAAATATCGCTATAATTTTGGCGGAAACTTAGTCACAAAAGACTTCGATAACAACGATTTGGGGATTATTTTTGAAACCAATTATTATAGTTTTAATGGATTTACAAGTTACAGAATTCTTAACCCGACCAAATTATTCAATTCATTTAACACGAATGTCAATGGCTATGCCCAATTTCAGAAAGAAACCGGTAAAGTACAGGATGACCAAATCAACTGGAACGTAAATACCACAACAAAAAAGAATCATTATATTGGATTTGGACTAGAATATCGACCTGTAGAAACCTATAATTATTATGAACCAAGAACTGAAGGTCGTTACAGCATTGATCCTACCCGTTTTGGTAGTTGGTTTTCAATATCAACGAATTACAACAACAAATTTGCATTTGATTTTAATCCTTCTTTTGCAGTGTTAAATGAAACAAAAAGAACAACATTTAGTTTTTATTTAAGTCCAAGATATCGTTTCAATGACCATTTGGCATTAAACTATGAATTCAACTTTTTTCGCCAAAATAATAATAAAGGGTTTGTTGACAGTAGTTCGAAAAACGATGCTTTGGCTCCCAATACCATAATTTATGCGAACCGAAATGTAGTTAACTATACTAATAATATAAATGGAAAATATTCATTGAACAGTAAAATGAATTTTAATCTATCTGCCCGTTATTATTGGTCTTATACCGAGAATAAAGATTTTTATAAGTTAGAGGATAACGGAAGACTAACTGCTTATGACAGTTATACCGATAACAAAGACCAAAATTTGATTACCTGGAATTTGGATCTATCATACAATTGGTGGTTTGCTCCAGGAAGTCAGTTGACTCTTTTGTATCGAAGTAATGCCGCAAAATATGATAATTTAATTACTAAGGACTTTGGAAATAACTATACTAGTGTGCTTAACAATGAAGATTTAAGTCATGTGATTTCCATTAGTGTAAAATATTTTATAGACTACAATCAGATCAAAAACGTTTTCTAGATTGTGTCAATTTAAAATAAATTTTCCTGTTACAAGACTTATCTTTTTATAGGATAAAATTCTCCTCGAAATTCTCGTTTTTTAGACCGGAATTTTCAGGGCTTTTTTTGCATTTTTTTTAGAAAAAGACACTTTTTGCAACACAATTTTAAGTATTTGTTGTACTTCTCTTTTTTATGTACAATAGTAGTTTTGACGAACTTATATTTTTTTGGAAAGCTTTATCTTTGCAAAAAATTTCATACCATGAACAAAAAAGTAATTTTAATGATTTTAGACGGTTGGGGGAAATCACCTGACCCGAAAGTTTCTGCAATTGATAATGCAAATGTTCCGTTTATAAATAGTCTCTATACAAAATACCCGAGTGCACAACTTAGGACTGACGGTTTACATGTTGGTCTTCCTGAAGGACAAATGGGAAACAGCGAAGTAGGGCACATGAACCTTGGAGCTGGAAGAATTGTTTACCAAGATTTGGCCAAGATAAATCTTGCTGTTGAACACAAAACTTTGGTGAAAGAACAAGTACTTATCGATGCTTTCGAATATGCCAAACAAAATAATAAAAAAGTGCATTTTTTAGGCTTGCTTTCTGATGGAGGAGTTCACTCACATACTTCTCATTTAAGAGGATTAATCGATGCGACCCAAGATTATGGATTGCAGAATGTATTTGTACATGCTTTTACGGACGGTCGTGACGTAGATCCTAAATCAGGAAAAAAATATGTACAAGATCTTGAAGATTACATCGCAAATACTACCGTAAAATTAGCTTCTGTAGTTGGACGTTATTATGCAATGGATCGTGATAAACGTTGGGAAAGAGTAAAACTGGCTTATGATTTACTTGTAAACGGGACCGGAACTCATTCAACTAATGCTTACGAAACCATAAAAGAAAGTTACAAAAACCACGTGACAGATGAATTCATCGCTCCGATGGTTATGGTGGACGAAAATGATAAGCCTCTTGCAACTATTCAAGAAGACGATGTGGTTATTTTCTTCAATTTCAGAACAGACAGAGGTCGTGAATTGACTGAAGCACTTTCGCAAAAGGATTTCCACGAGCAAAACATGCACAAATTAAAATTGTACTATGTGACGCTAACCAATTATGACGAAACATACGAGAATGTAAAAGTGGTTTATAACAAAGACAACATCACAGAAACATTGGGTGAAGTTTTGGAAAAAGCCAACAAAAAACAAATTCGTATCGCCGAAACAGAAAAATATCCGCACGTGACATTCTTCTTTTCTGGAGGTCAAGAAACCCCTTTTCATGGAGAAACTAGAATTTTAAGAAACTCTCCAAAAGTAGCCACTTACGATTTACAGCCAGAAATGAGTGCCTATGAATTGAAAGATGCTTTGGTGCCTGAATTAAACAAAGGGGAAGTTGATTTTGTATGTTTAAATTTTGCTAATGGTGACATGGTTGGACATACAGGAGTTATGGAAGCAGCAATAAAAGCTTGTGAGGCTGTTGATGCTTGCGTAAAAGAAGTTGTAGAAGCTGCTCTTGCCAATAATTATACAACCATCATTATTGCAGATCACGGTAATTGTGAAACCATGATTAACCCTGACGGTTCTCCAAATACTGCTCATACTACCAATCCAGTGCCAATTATTCTTGTGGACAAAGAGTTGAAAACCATTCATGATGGTGTTTTAGGGGATATTGCTCCTACGATTCTTGCTTTAATGGGAATTGATCAACCGGCCGCTATGACTTGTCATTCCTTACTATAAATAAAAAGCCAATTGGCATTTTTTAATAAATCAAAAAGGGCGTGAAATTAATTTTTCACGCCCTTTTTATATGTACTAATTGTATTTCTACAATTTGTCCAACAGATAAAAGTACTCCCGCTCAATGCTCTCCTGATGATCCGAATGAGCAATTCTGACTAGTTCGGCTGCGCGTTGTTTCAATGTTTTTCCGTAAAGATCAGCAATTCCATTTTCGGTAATAACATAATGAATATGTCCTCTGGTTGTTACCACTCCAGCGCCTTGTTTCAAGAAAGGTACAATTCTGCTTACCCCGTTTTTTGTTGTTGACGGCAGGGCAATAATCGCTTTTCCGCCATCGCTTAAAGATGCGCCACGTATAAAATCCATTTGCCCTCCAACACCCGAATACATTCTTGGTCCAATAGAGTCAGCACAAACCTGTCCAGTTAAATCAACTTCTATAGCCGAATTAATAGCAATCATTTTTGGGTTTTTCCTGATTCTGGCAGTGTCATTCACCGTCGAAGATTCCCGTAATTCAATAAACGGATTATCGTTTACAAAATCATACAAGCGCTTTGAGCCCAACACAAAAGTGGATAGCACTCTTCCTCGTAATGATCCTTTATAGTTGCAGTTTATCACATTGCTTTCAATCAGATCAATCACACCGTCCGAAAACATTTCGGTGTGCAATCCTAAATCTTTATGATTTCCCAATTTGCTCAAAGCGGCATTAGGAATCGAGCCAATTCCCATTTGTAGTGTACTTCTATCCTCAATCAAAGAGGCAATATAATTCCCTATTTTATCTTCTTCGGCGGTAAAAGTCTCCACTTTATGTGAATAAATAGGCACATTTACTTCTACTAAATAGTTTATTTCTGAAATATGCAGGATTCCGTCACCAAAAGTTCTCGGCATCTGAGGATTTACCTGCGCTATCACAATTTTTGCATTCTCAATCGCTGCAACCGAAGCCTCCACTGAAACTCCAAGTGAGCAATAGCCGTGGCTGTCTGGCGGTGACACATGAATAAAAGCCACATCTATCGGCAACACATTTCTTCGGAAGAGACGCGGTAATTCACTTAAAAAAACAGGAGTATAGGAACCGTTCCCCGCTTTTAAAGTATGTCGGACATTCCCGCCAATAAAAAATGAATTGACATGAAAACTTTCCGCAAGGTCAGGATTAGCATATCGCGCCTCTCCTTCGGTATGCAAATGACATATTTCTACATTCCTTAGTTCGGAAGCTCTTTCGGTTAAAGCATTCGCTAAAATCGTTGGTGCAGCCGCAGCCGCCTGCAGATATACTCTATTTCCCGATTTTACGACTTTGACAGCTTCCTCGGCAGTTACATATTTTCCCATAAACTTGTATTTATCACAAATATATTCAATTAGACAAAACCAAAATATGACAACGCTCATATTCAAAGTAAAACAATATTTAAATAAAAGTTAAAATCTCATAATTAAAAGTATTACTATTATATTTGCAATTAAATAAATCATAATGGATCAAATATTATCAAACATCAAAATTCAGATAAACAGCAAGCTCTTTGTAAAGGATCCTGAAACCTCTTCATTGGGCAAAAAAATTATTCAGGAAAGTGTTTTGCTTATCAATGAAATTGGTTTTGATCACTTTACTTTTAAAAAACTGGGTAAAAAAATAGGATCCAATGAAAGTTCTATCTATCGTTATTTTGAAAGTAAACACAAACTGTTAGTGTATTTGTCTTCTTGGTATTGGGGTTGGATGGAATACCGCTTAGTATTTTCAATTTCCAATCAAACTGATTCTTGGGAAAAATTAAAAAAAGCAGTAAGTATCATAACGGAAAAAGTAGAGGATGATCAAAACACAGCTCATATTAACGAATCGGTTTTGAACAGAATCATTATTGCGGAATTCACCAAAACTTTTCACACCAAAGAAGTGGACCAAGAAAACAAAGAAGGTTTTTATTTCATTTACAAAAGGGTTATCAATAGAATAACGGCTATTATAAACGAGGTAAATCCCGAATATGATTATGCCAAAAGCCTTGCTTCTAGTATTGTGGAAGGCGCATTGCACCAGCATTTTTTGAGAGAACATATGAAAACGATCACTAATTGTAATGAAACAATATCGCCAACTGATTTTTATTTCAACTTAATTGAAAATGTACTAAAAAAGTAAAACATGACTTCATTAAAAAGATTATTCAACCTTTTGAAACTGGACAAAAAAGATGTTTCACAAATTTTTTTCTACGCTATTTTTTCAGGAATCGTGAGTTTGTCCCTCCCATTGGGTATTCAGGCGATTGTAAACTTTATTCAATCCGGGCGAGTAAGTGCGTCGTGGGTTGTTCTGGTTATACTTGTAGTTATCGGAGTTATCCTTGTAGGTGTTTTATCTCTGATGCAATTAAGAATCACGGAAAATTTACAGCAAAAAATGTTTGTACGCTCGTCATTCGAATTTGCCTCCAGACTGCCAAAAATAGAATTCAAAGAACTTTATGGTCATTATCCGCCCGAATTAGCAAACCGCTTTTTTGACACCTTGACAATACAGAAAGGGACATCAAAATTATTGGTTGATTTTTCGGCAGCAATCCTGCAGATAGTTTTTAGCATCATATTACTAACACTTTATCATTCTTTCTTTATGGTATTCGGGCTTTTATTGTTAGGGTTTCTATATGTCATTTTTAAATTTTCGTATAATGAAGGAATTTCAACCAGCTTAAAAACATCCAAGAATAAATACAAAGCGGCTGGCTGGCTACAGGAAATTGCCCGAAACAATTTTAGTTTCAGAAATGAACTCAACTATGATTTTGCATTAGAAAAAAACGATGGAATTATAAAAGATTATTTATACAGCCGTGAAAATCATTTTAATGTCCTCAAAAGACAATTTGGGCATCTTATCATTTTCAAGGTAGTTATTACTGCAAGTTTGTTGATTATTGGCGGTTATTTGGTTTTAAGCCAAGAAATGAACATTGGTCAATTCGTCGCTGCCGAAATCATTATTTTACTGGTAATAAATTCTGTAGAGAAAATTATTCTTGGATTGGAAACTTTTTATGATGTATTGACTGCAGTCGAGAAGATTGGTCAGGTTACTGATATGGAACTGGAAGAAGAATTTAATGTTGAAAGTAAAAGCTGTTACACCAACATCAGCCTTGAAACTAATGATTTAGAATTCAGGCTTCCGGAGAGTAATTCCAGAATTTTAAAGAGGATTAATTTGAAAATTGAGTCAGGTGAAAAAATTATAATCAATGGTGAAAATGGTTCAGGAAAAACGACATTGATCCGCATACTTTCTGGTTTACTGCATCCTACTTCGGGAAATTTTTTCATCAATGACGACACTTTTAGTAAAATAGACACAAAGCAATACCGTTCCAGAATTGGAAGTATCATACAAGGAGAAACACCTTTTGAAGGAACTATTCTGGAGAACATAACTTTTAATGACAGAAATATTGATACAGAAACGTTGAAATGGGCACTGGATGCCGTTCAGCTAACCGACTATATAAAAACATTGCCAAAAGGACTAGACACTAAAATATTCCCGGAAGGAAAAGAGCTTTCCTCTTCCAATGCGCAAAAGATTTTATTGGCAAGAAGCATAGTTCACAAACCCAACATTTTATTTTATGAAGAACCGACAGATAAAATGGATATAAAAGTGGCTAATGAAATTATAGACTTCATTATTTCTGAAAAAAATAAATGGACAGTCATTGTTGTTTCTCAAAATCCACATTGGTTAACCAAATGTACGCGGGAAATCACAATGCAAAAAGGAACGGTTTTATTAGACACTAAAAAATAAGGTTATGTTAAATATATCTGACAAAAATCCAATAAATAATAAAGCTCTCGAAAAATATTCTACGGTAAAGAATTTGAGCAACAGGCCTCATTACAAAATTCTGAACAGAATAATTCTGGCGGTATCCATACTTGTGGTTATTGTACTTTTCTTTCCCTGGACACAAAACATCTCGGGCTCTGGAGCAGTCACTACATTGAAACCCAACCAGAGACCACAATCTATTCAATCCGTTATTTCAGGGCGTATTGAAAAATGGTATGTACAGGAGGGAGATTATGTAAATAAAGGAGATACTATTCTTTTTATATCTGAAATCAAAGAAGACTATATGGATCCAAATTTGGTTAAAAATACCAAAAATCAGGTGAATGCAAAAAAACAGTCTTTAGCTTCTTATGGTTCGAAGGTCACAACTCTTAATGTACAAATGCAGGCCATTGAAAAAGAAAAAATACTAAAACTCAAACAGTCCCAAAACAAGATTAAACAGGCACGTTTGAAAATAAAAAGCGACAGTATGGATCTTGAAGCGGTAAAAACACAATTTAAGATTGCCAACACACAGTATAACCGTTCGCTACAACTGAACAAAGAAGGTCTAAAAGCCTTGTCAGATGTAGAAGAAAAACGCTTGAAACTGCAAGAATCTGAGGCTAAAATCATCACTCAAGAAAACAAGTTTTACACGAGCCAAAATGAATTAATCAATGCAGAAGTAGAAATCAACAGAATCATTGCTGAGTATTCTGAAAAATTATCCAAAGCGCAAAGTGACCAATATACTGCAATGAGTAATCAATACGACACAGAAGCGCAAGTAAGTAAATTAGAGAATCAGTATGCTAATTACAGTATCCGAAACGGGATGTACTATATCAAAGCGGCACAAAGCGGATACATCAATAGAGCTTTGCAGTCGGGAATTGGTGAAACCATAAAAGAAGGAACCCCTATTGCCACGATTATGCCTTCCAGATATGATATAGCGGTAGAATCTTTTGTAGATCCAATAGATCTGCCCTTAATAAAGAAAGGGGAAAAAGTAAGAGTTTGGTTTGACGGATGGCCTACAATCGTATTTTCAGGATGGCCAGATATGTCGTATGGTACATTTGGCGGTGAAATAGTCGCGATTGAAAACTTTATCAGTGATAATGGCAAATTCAGAATCCTTATCGCACCAGACAAAAGCGAAACTCCGTGGCCAAAACAATTGAGTATTGGATCGGGCGCACAAACGTTGGCATTATTAAATACAGTGCCGGTTTGGTTTGAAATATGGAGAACACTAAATGGTTTTCCTCCAAATTATTATCAAGGAAAAGAGAAACCTTCAAAAGGAAAAAAATAATGAAACACCTTCTTGTCATACTTTCATTACTGGGAATGACTATTTATGGTCAGACCAATAGCAAGGAACAGCTCCCGCTACATCTCAAAGAAATGAGTTATAATGAATATTTGGGTTTTGTGAAAAAATATCATCCATTGGTAAAAAATGCCAATTTGGAAATCAGCAAAGCACAAGCCAATCTGATGATGGCACGTGGCGGATTTGACCCTAAACTTGAATTGGATTATAACAAAAAACAATTTCAGGGAACCGAATATTATTCAGTACTAAACAGCAGTTTCAAAATCCCGACTTGGTTTGGAATTGACATTAAAGCGGGGTTTGAAGACAATGAGGGGTATTATCTTAATCCACAAAACAAGACACCAGTTAATGGTTTAGCATCGCTAGGAATTAGCGTTCCTATTGGACAAGGATTACTGATTAACCAAAGAATGGCCGACCTGCAAAAAGCAAAAATCCAAGTCAAATTAAGTCAAGCCGAACAAAAACTTCAAGCCATTGCGGTTTTATACGATGCTTCAGTTGCTTACTTTAACTGGAAAAAAAACTACGAAGAAAATTTATTATATGAAAGCTACAGCGTCAACGCCCAAAAACGATATGAAGGAATTGAAACTTTAATCAAGCAAGGTGACAAACCTGCTATAGATAGCGTCGAAGCAGGTATTGTGGTCAAAAACAGATTGCTTGCTCTTGAGGATTCAAAATTGAAATTATCAAAAGCAAAATTGGAGCTGTCAAACTTTCTTTGGATAGAAAACAACATACCGCTGGAACTTGCTGATGCTATTGTTCCAGAGAAAAGCCTTGTAGAAACCATACAGGAAACGTTGAATATTAATGATTTGAATCAGGAATTTTCACTGGCAAGTCATCCAAAAATTGAAGCTCTGCAAAGTAAAATTGATTTTTTGACTGTCGAAAAAAAGCTAAAAGCCAATATGCTTTTGCCCAAAATAGATTTAGGTTACTCTTATTTGGCTCAGCCAAATCCAAACATTCCGAACAATTCTGATAATTTTAAAGTTGGTATTGATTTTTATTTCCCTTTGTTTCTAAGAAAAGAAAGAGGCAGTTTAAAATTAGCTCAATATAAAATTCAGGAGTCCGAATTTACAAGAGATTTAGAAAAAGTGCAGTTAACGAACAAAATCAATGCCCAAAAGATTGAAATTCAGTCTTTGGTTAAACAGCAAAAACTGACCGGTAAGTTGGTCATGGATTATGAAACAATGTTAAAATCTGAAGAGCGATTATTCAATTTGGGAGAGAGTTCACTATTCCTTATCAACACTCGAGAAAACAGTTTGGTTAGTGCCCGTCTATCGCAGATTGCATTAGAAAACCGTTTTTACACTTCCAACTCTGAACTGTATAAAATCATGGCAAATCCTAATTGATAGCAAATCCATTTTTTAATACATTGCTTCATTTGTACGTTGTCACTTTGACCTGGAATTTACTTGTGATTTAATTTAAAAAACTCAAATCGCTTCCGCTGGCTAATTCTTCAGGTAATTGGTTCTGTCTAAAAAGGCGTGCTTGCAAATTTCCTTTTAGAGTGATTTTTTCTCCTTTTACGTCTAACCAGCTTCCTTCTCGTAATCCCAATACAGGCAAAGAATTAAAAGCGTGGAATTCTTTGATTCTTGTTTCCCTTGTTTCTCCCATATGCTTGGATTGATCGTCTGGGTCTAAATAATGCGGATTCAAATTAAAAGGTATTATTCCTAAAGTTTGAAAGCTAGGCGGATAAATAATAGGCATATCGTTGGTCGTTTGCATCGTCAATCCGCAAATGTTACTTCCTGCACTGGTTCCCAAATAAGGGGTTCCCTTTTTCAAAGTATCAGCAAGAATATTCATGAGATCGTTTTTATACAATTGGGTGACAAGCAGGAAAGTGTTGCCGCCTCCTGTAAAAATTCCTTCTGCTTTTTGTATGGCTTCTTTTGGATTTTCAAATTCATGAATACCTTTTACAGTCATGTTTATTTTGGCGAAAGCCGTAGCGACTTTCGAAGTGTATTCGTCGTGCGATATACCGCTTGGTCTTGCAAATGGAATAAATAGGATCGTTTTGCAATCCTTAAAATGCGATTGTAATTCAGGCAATAAATACTCTAAGTATTGTCCTTCGTGCAAGGTTGAAGTACTTGCTATAATGCAGTTTTTCATTTTATATGCTGTGTAAAATTCGCTGTAAAGGTATTAAATGATTGTTTTTTAATGTATGGAGGAACGATTTTAATTAACAAACTTTTACCAACTTATTAGTAATTAATTTGGATGGGATTGGGATACTTTTACATTTTGCAAATAAGTTGCGGTGAAGATTTTTTCAACTTAAAAAGATGAAATCGGTTTTATTCGCCAAATAGGAACTGTTTATTTCAATATTTAGGTTTAAAGAATAATTAGTTTTTTTAATCAATTCCAAAATTGCGCGTGAAGAATAATTTTACTTTTTTATTTATTTTCTTTTTTATAGTTCAGTTTGCGATAGCACAAGTGGGTGTCGAAAAATGGATAAAGGGGCAAGTAAGCTCGAATGGAGTTCCGTTGGAAGCAATCAATATTACGAATGCCTCAACCAAAATAATGGTGGTGTCAGATCAATATGGTGCTTTTTCTATTCTTGTAAAAGTGGGTGACATTTTGAATTTTTCGGCCGTTAATTATGAGGAATTAAGGAAATATATTAAGATTCAAGAATTTAAAATGGGCAATATTGTTGTCGATTTAACACCGAAAAGTATCGAATTGAATGAAGTGATTATTAATGAGCACTCGGAGATAAGTGCTGAAAATCTTGGGATAATTCCTCGTGATCAAGTCAAATTAACATCTCAAGAACGAAAACTTCAAACAGCAGGTGATTTCAAACCAATACATTTATTGGGGTTATTTGGTGGGATGTTGGCAGTTGATCCCATTTTGAATGCCATAAATGGCAGGACTGCAATGCTCAAAAAAGCTGTTACAGTAGAGAAAAAAGAGTTTTTGATGGCAAAAATGGAGGGTCTATTTGAAGAAAAATATTATATAGAAACTCTAAAAATACCCGAAGAGTACATCAAGGGTTTCCAATATTATTGTATAGAAGACCAAGATTTTGTTAGGTCTTTAAAAGATAAAAACAAGACGATGAGTATGTTTTTAATTGTTGGTTTGGCTTCCAGTTTTAATAAAAACAGACAAAGTGCTGTCGAAAATCATTAGCCTAAAGTGTTGAATTTTATTTGTTATAAATGAAAAATAGTATAATTGTATTACTTGTTTTATTAGGCCAAAATCAGTTATTGAGAGCTCAAACATATGTTGAGAAAATCATAATAGGAACAGTTTTATCCGATACTAAAAAATTGGATGGGATTAGTGTTATCAATTGCATGAATAAAATGATGGCGGTAACCGACAAAGATGGTTGTTTTTCAATACAGGCAAAAGAAGGGGATATTTTAAACTTCTCGGGAATTGATTATAAATATTTGAAAAAATATGTGTACAAACACGAATACAATTCAGGAATGATGGAAGTTGACATGATTTTTAATGCTGTTGAACTGGAGGAGGTAATTATTAATAAAAATGCTAATATATCTGCGGAAAACTTAGGGATAATTCCGAGGGGACAAGTTAAATTTACGCCACAAGAACGAAGATTGTATTCTAATTCTGGAGGTATTCAAGGTTTGTTCAGTTCTATTTCAGGAGAAAAAGAGATTCTTAAAATGAATGTTGAAATAGAAAAGAAAGAATTGCTATTAAAAAAATTAGAATATCTTTTTGGAAATAAATATTACACTAAAACTTTAAAAATTCCTGAAGAACTCATCAAAGGTTTTCAGTATTATTGTGTTGAAGATAAGCGATTTGTTGAATCTTTAAGTCTTAAAGATAAAACGATGAGCATGTTTCTAATGACAAATCTTTCTATTGTTTACAATCAAGAAAGGATTAGTAAAGATAATTGATATTGAATTGTTTCGTTTTTAATGGTGAAAATATCGGTTGAAACAGACTGAGGAACCTTGTTATGATAAAGTTGATAACCAAAAGTTAAATCCTTTTTTGACAGAAATCATAAAAAAATACAATCATAGATATCATTAAGATTAAAATAAAGTTGTAATTTTAATAGGTGCAAAGGTATCATTTTGATACTGAAACAGCTTTTTTGAGTTGTGAAACCTTAAGTAATTACATATGAAAAATGTATTAGGAATCTTGGTTTTGTTTTTGAGTTGTAATCTTGCTTTTGGTCAGGTTTTAACTCGAAAAACTGTGCATGGAAAAGTAGTAAATGACTCTGTTGCTATTGAAAATGGTTTGGTTTTTAATGTGAATGCAAAAACTGGATCAATAATAGATACTAAAGGATATTTTAGTATTTTGGCTAAAGTAAAAGATACTTTGGTTTTTACTAGTTTGGGTTTTAAAAGTAAAAAAGTAGTGCTTTCAGAAAAAGATATTGCTTCTTCTTTTTACAGAATAAAACTTGATGCAGTTGCCAATCAATTACTGGCGGTAGTTGTTTATGCGAAAAACGGTCCACATCCGGAATTTGGGAATACACAAAAAATTGTGGACACTCAATATTATGATGACCAGCAATCCAATCCTGATAATATTTTAATGATGCCTACAGGAACTGGAGATCCAAATAATATGGATGTTATTAGAGTTTATAATAAAATTTTCAAAAACTTATTTAAAAACAACCCGAATAAATCTGATTTGATTTCGGATATTGGTTTTACAACTATAGCCATGCAAAGTGTAAGTTATTCTTTTTTTACGGATAAATTAAAATTGAAAGACGATCAAATAGGTTTGTTTCTGTTGTTTTGCGAAAATGATCCAAAATCAAAAACTTTTGTCAATACAAATCAAGAATTTGAAATCATGGATTTTTTAATTACAAAAAACAATGAGTTCAAAAATATTGCTACTTTTGAAAAATGAAAAAAGGTATAGTTATTGCTCTTTTATTGCTTTTTGCGTTTTCGGTAAGCAGTTTTGGTGTTCATAAATTTTATATGGCCATTTACCAAATTAATTATGCACCCGAAAAAAAAATGCTCCAAGTTACTTCTCGTATATTTGTTGATGACCTAGATAAAGCCTTAGAAAAAAAATACAACAAAAAGTTTTTTTTGGGGACTGATAAAGAAACTGTCGAATCGATAGATCTGTTAAAAAAGTACCTAGCTGAAAATTTTACCATTAAAGTCAATGGACAACCCAAAACAATGAATTTCTTGAGTAAAGAAATGGATGGTGATGTGTTGGTTTGCTATTTAAACATTAAAGACATTTCGAAAATGAATGCTCTTGAAATGTATAATTCGGTATTGATTGATTGTTTTTCCGAACAGCAAAATATTGTTCACATAACTGCATTTGGAGCTAAGAAAAGTTTTCTTTTTACGGAGAGTTCTACTAAACAAGTGTTAAAATATTAAGCAGAAACAACAATTCTATTTAAAATTGTTATTTTCACCGCCTAAAAACAACTTAAACGCTAGTTTATGAGAAAATTTTCATTTTTATTTATTCTTCCAACAATTTTATTGGCACAAGAAAAAGCAGTTACACCAGCTGTGAAACAACCGGGTAAATATGATACCAATAAATTCAGCCAAATGTACGATTTATTGGCAACTCCCAATATGTTTCGTACTGCAGCAGGAGCCCCAGGACCAGCTTATTATCAACAACAGGCTGATTATAAAATTGATGTAGAACTGGATGATAAAAATGCTAAATTAAGCGGTTCTGAAACGATTACTTATTATAACAATTCGCCTGATAATTTAGAATATCTGTGGGTGCAAATGGATCAAAACCAAGCCGCCAAAAACTCACAATCTCCATTGGTAGAAAATGAAAAAATAGAGGCTGTTTTGCCTGTAAATAAATTTGCCAATGAATATTTGAAAGAAGGATTGGATCGCGGTTTTAATATCGAATATGTAAAAGATGCTAAAGGAAGTCCATTATCCTATACCGTTAACCAAACAATGATGCGTATCAACTTGGCTACACCAATGAAGCCAGGTACAAGCATGACTTTTTCTATAAAATGGTGGTATAATATCAATGATTATCAGCAAGATGGTGGTCGTTCGGGTTATGAATTATTCGAAAAAGAAGGCAACAGACTGTATGTTATTGCGCAATTTTATCCTAGAATGGCAGTCTACAATGATGTTGAAGGTTGGCAAAATATGCAATTTTGGGGAGGTGGAGAATTTGCCTTGCCATTTGGTAATTTTGATGTAAGTATTACTGTTCCTGTGGATCATGTTGTTGATGCTACTGGCGAGTTAATGAACAGAAGCGAAGTATTTTCTCCAGAACAGGTAAAAAGATATCAATTAGCTCAGAAATCATTTGATAAACCTGTGGTTATTGTGACTCAAGCTGAAGCAGAAGCTGCTGAAAAGGGGTTCTCGGACAAAAAGAAAACATGGAAATTCAGTGCCAAAAACGTTAGGGATTTTGGGATAGCCACTTCAAGAAAATTTATTTATGATGCAATGGCGGTGCAATTGGGTGGAAAAGTTGTTATGGCTGAATCACTTTATCCAAAAGAAGCCAATCCACTTTGGGGTGAAACATCAACAATGATGGTGGCACATACTTTAAAAAGTTATTCTTCGCACACTTTTGATTATCCTTATCCAAAAGCAGTGTCAGTTTCGGCTGAAGATCAAGGAATGGAATATCCTATGATTTGTTGGAATTTTGGTCGTCCAGATGAGAATGGAGTGACTAGCGAACAAATTAAAAACGGAATGATAGGAGTGGTGATTCACGAGGTAGGACATAACTTTTTTCCAATGATCGTCAATTCTGATGAGCGTCAATGGACTTGGATGGATGAGGGATTAAACTCTTTTATGGAATATATGGCTGAACAGGAATTGGGCACTAATTTCCCTTCCAGACGTGGACCGGCCAAGAATATTGTTCCTTATATGAGTGGTGATCAAAAGATGTTGGAGCCTATTATGTCAAACTCTGAAAATATCATTCAGTTTGGAAATAATGCATACGGAAAACCAGCTACAGGACTTAATATTCTTAGAGAAACAATTATGGGACGTGAGTTGTTTGATTATGCGTTCAAAGTATATGCGAACAGATGGAAATTCAAACATCCAACTCCAGAAGATTTTTTCAGAACTATGGAAGATGCTTCGGCGGTAGATCTGGATTGGTTCTTTAGAGGTTGGTTTTACTCTACAGACTTTGTTGATATTGGTGTTAACGATGTAAAACAATATTATGTAACAGAAACTCCAACTGCGGCTTTGAAAGAGACTAAAGTTAGAAAAGGACGCAGTGGAATTGAAAAAGGCCCATTCGTGTACTTAATAGCAGGCGATAATCCAGAACTGAATCCAGCTTCAAAGAAACCGTTGCAAATAGAAGAAGTGAGTACTCTTTCAGAATATGTGAATCAAAAACTTACTGCCGAAGAAAAAGCAACCTTAAAAAACCCAAAATACTTTTATGAAGTAGAATTTAATAAGCCGGGTGGAATGCCAATGCCTATTATTGTTCAAATTACCTATGAAGATGGAACAATGGATAATTACAAATATCCTGCTCAAATTTGGAGAAAAAATAATGAAACGGCCAAAAAAGTGTATGCAACTAATAAAGCCATCAAACAAATTTTAATTGATCCAAAACTTGAAACCGCCGATATTGATGTAACCAATAATTCATGGCCAAAAGTGGAAACGAAATCAAAATTTGATTAATACATAAGAGACTAAGTTACTAAGATGCTGAGTTACTAAGATTTTTTAAAGTGGAATTAAGCTTTAGAATCTTAGAAACTTAGCATCTTTTTTTAAGACAAATTTAAAACACAAAGTTTTAAATTTTAATATCTTTGTCCATTAAATAAAAAAATTATGTTTGGAATAGGAGGAGGCGAATTAGTTTTTATCATGTTTATCGTATTGATGCTTTTTGGTTCTGATAAAGTGCCAGAAATAGCTAGGACTATGGGTAAAGCTATGGCACAGCTTAAAAACGCAACCAACGATATTAAAAGCGAAATTCAAAAAGGAGCCGAGGCTAATGGTTTTGATCAAAAGACCTTGAATGACTTAACCGGTGGCATCAATTCCGAAATTAATAAAGTAAAGACAAATCTTTTGGGAGAAACATCCAATACATTAAATGGAATTACTGAAACATTCAGTACGGAAGTTAACAAGACAAAAGACAGCGTACTTAGTGGCACTACAAATCCTGATGGAACGACCGTTTTAGATGATCTGACTGGACCTGTAAAACGACAAATGTAATGCTTGAAAAAATACTCGCCCTGGATACTCAATTATTTATTTATCTCAATGGTTTAGGTTCTGAAGCCTATGATGGGCTTTGGCTTATCATTACCAAACAAGTTAATTGGATTCCCTTTTTTCTATTGTTATTTTATTTTATTTATAAAAAACTAGGAATAAAGCAAACAGGTTATTTGTTGCTTTTTATTGCTTTTTTGCTGTTGGCTACAGACCAAATAACTAATCTGTTTAAATATACGGTGCAAAGGCTAAGACCTTGTAATAATCCCGAAATCAATACTATTATCAGAGTTGTTCAAGTTCGAACTTCTTTTAGTTTCTTCTCGGGACATGCTGCCAATACAATGGCGGTTTCTACCTTTTTGTATCTTATTTTTAAGAAACAATTCAAATATTTTGGTTTGCTGTTTCTATGGCCGTTAATCTTTGCTTACAGCCGAATTTATTTGGGATTGCATTATCCGTTGGATATTCTTGCAGGATATCTGTGTGGACTAATCACAGGATATTTGATGTATAAAACATATCAATGGGCAATTAAAAATGGAAAGATTTAAGACAGTAGAAATTAGAATTTAGCAGGCCCAACGATAGATTAAAAAAATCATAAAAAATCCCATTCGGAACGAATGGGATTTTTTATATCTGCAATTTAAATCACTCTGCTCACCGTCAAACCATCGCGAATAGGCAACAAAACAGTTTCTACCCTTGGATCATCCTTAAGCAATTGATTGTATTCCACGAGTATTTTAGTGCTGATGTCATTGGGATGTATCGGTTCGAGTACTTTGCCGCTCCATAACACATTATCGGATAAAATAATACCGCCTTTATTCATTTTTGGTAAAATCATTTCAAAATAATTCAAATAATTTTCTTTATCGGCATCAATGAAAACCAAATCAAATTTCAAATCTAGATTTGGGATGATATCTACAGCTTCTCCTAAATGTTGAACAATTTGTTTGCCCCAAGGTGATTTGTCAAAGTGTTTTCGTTGAAAATCAACCAGTTCTTCCTTGATGTCAATGGTGTGTAATTGGCCGTTTTCCTGTATTCCTTCACACAAACATAAAGCCGAGTAGCCCGTGTAAGTCCCAATTTCAAGAATGTTTAAGGGGCGAATCAATTTGGACAGCATACTCAAAACACGCCCTTGAAAATGACCGCTGAGCATTCTGGGCAACAATATTTTTTGATAGGTTTCTTTGTTTAAAGCTGCCAGTAATTCTGGTTCTTTTTCAGAATGTTGCTCAATATAATCTTCTAAATCTTGGGAAATGAAATGCATTTTGTAAATTGTTGAAATTTGCTGCAAAGTTATTCATTTAACTTTTATAAAAAAGGAGTTGTATTTGATTTTGTAGATAGTTTAATGGTTAGGTTTTAAATTAAAAACAATAAAAAAGTTTTTTTTAAACCTTTACAGAAGAACAAAAAAGTGACTGAGCATCTGTTATTCGGGATAGGAGCAAACAAGAAATGAAATTTTAATTTATGCGAGTTAAGATGAATCACGAATTTTTCTTTTATTGTACCTCTCATTCTCGTTTGTGCTTCAAGGCCAATGTCTGAAAATTTGCTGCTACAAATCCTTTGGTTGATTCTTTGGTGTTTTTTAAAGCTAAGTTTTGGTTTGCAAGAGCTTTGTCTGTTATGTAGAAATTCAAAGTGCATTTGTAATTGGTTCCACAAGGTTTTATATTGGGAATTGTACCGTATTTTTTGGAGAACTTGGGAGCCTTAACAATGGTTTAAGGTTTTGTTCATATTTCTGTTCCCACATTTATAATGATTCGTAGAAATTTCTGATTTCGAACTGTTTTTAGCGTTTGAATTTAAATAAATTGTATTTCTGTATACGAGTGAATTAGCCAATTGTATTTATGCATAGTGCACTTCCCTGAAATTTCTATTTCCAGTTTGATCTTTTTGGTTTTTTAAAAGAATTGGGAAAGTTTTTATAGCCGATTATAAACTAAAAGAATTTAATTAAAAACGTTTGTTTTTAATTAAAAATCTGATAATCAAATAATGTGTAGAATTATTGTTTGTATAAGTTAAAATGAATCACAAATTCATCTTTTACTTTTATTAGGCCTCCCATTTTGGTTGGTGGCTCAAGTTCAATGTCTGAAAAATTTACTGCTACGACACCTTCTAGTGATTTTTTTGTGGTTTTTAAAATCATGTTCTGATATGAAAGGGTTTTGTCAGTTATACGAAAATTCAAACTGCATTTATAATTGGTTCCAAAAGGTTTTATGTTAGTAATGGTGACGGTGCTTTTAGGAAACTTAGTTGCTTTAACAGTGCTTTTAACGTCTTTGTTCATAATTCTGTTACCACATTCAAAATTGTTCATAGAGATTTCAGATTTTAAACTGTTTTTAGTGTTTGAGTTTAAAAAAATGGTGTCTCTGTATGCAAGTGAGTTCGAACAATTGTATTGGCCAACAGTCGAATTTCCTAAGATTTCTATTTCCAGTCTGTCAATGATGATAATGTTGGGGTCAATTAATAAAAAATGGGGTTTAGCACTTCCAAGTATGAAGAAAAGTGCCAAACCCATTAATATTATTGATATTCGAGACATTTTATTAGAATGAAATTGCTGCTTCAAATACTAGACCGTTGAATTTACCACCGTAAAAATTATTGGCATTTCCAGTAGGTACATTTCCTATGAATTGGGTGTAATCTCTATAGTTTTGATTAACATAATCTAATTTTGCTACAATGTTTTTAGTCATGAACCAACCAACGCTTGATTCAAATCTATCTACGGTAACTTTTTTTGCATCAGCATTAGACAATTTTCCAGATACAGTATTGTATTTTGCGGCGATATAGAATTGTTCTGTTTTTCCAAATCTGTAAACAATGTCTCCGGCATATTGGTCAGCAGTACGTTTGTCGTCAACACCTGCTTTATCTCCTCCTGAAGCTAATTCGATAGTTCCAAAGAATTCAAAACCTTTGTATTTTACAAATGGGTTAATCATATAAGAAGTAGCCCAGTTTTTGAAATTAGGGTTGAAGGTTGCTTCTGGTGTGGAAGTTGAATTATAACTACTAGCAACATCGACACCGTTATTTTTATAAGCGCTATTGTTCAATACACCCCAAAAACCAAATCCTGATCTAGAAGAAGAATATAGGTTTGAATTACCCAAGTTTGCATTATGATAGTAAGAACCTGTAAGTCTTACTCTCAAATCTTCATTGATTTGTTTGTCATAACCAAATTTAGCCAAGATTGTAGGGCTAACTGATGTATTTGCATCTGGAGTAGCAGGAGAAAGAGTAGGATAAATCACTTCTTGAGTACCTTGATTTAAATTTCCATTTGTGGCACCTAACATGCTTACCCATCCGTTTCTGTTGTAATATACTTCAATACCCATCTCAGTAGTGAATGCATTCATGATATTATTTCCAACGAATGCATTTCTAAGCGTGCTACCGTTGTCGGAACTTTTAAAGTGAGCATCACCATAGTTGTTCTCCATTTGTCCGATTTTAATGGTTGCGTATTTCATTACATCAGCCAAAAAGTCTTTTTTGATGAAGTCTAGCTTGTCAATTTGTAAATATCCACCTCTTGCATAAGTGTCATTGTGGTGTCTTGAAGCTAAATAAATATCTAAATTTACTCTTACACCATCAAACAATTGAGCTCCAATAGTCATATCAGCTGCAGGAAGGACAAAATTATTTTCAGTATTCATTAATCGATATCCAGTAATTTTTGAAGGTGCAGGAAAATTTGCAGGTTGGTCATTGAACGAATTTATTGCTTGGAAATCCATATTGAATGCACCTCCTAAGTCAACACTAAGTCCTTTGAATTCCTTGTCGTCTTTTTGTACGTCAAAAACGTTGATTCCTTCTTTGCTTCTTGGAATTTGATTTTGCATTTGCCCAAATGATACTTGAGCGTTTGCAGCGGCCATTGATAATAGCCCTACTGCTAAGAAATAAATTCTTCTCATGATTATGGTATTTAGTTAAAGTTTAAATTGAATTTTATTGTTAAGTCTTCTCCTGTTTTTATTGCTCCAAACATGGCAGTAGGAGATTTCATGCCAAACTCGCTGAATGTTATTTTATTGGATCCTTGTATGTTCACCACCCCATTTGTTACCGTAGTTTTTACTTGTGTTTTTAAGACTTTAGAAACTCCTGCAATGGTATAGGTACCGGTAAGATTCCAAGTAGTTTCGTTTACTTTGTCAGCAGATTTTAAAACATATTTAATGTTTTTGAATTTGTCTGTTTTTAAAGTTTCGTAAGCTACCTTATCCATGCTCTTTTTTTCGCTTTTAATGCTTTCAGCAGGAAGAGTAATATCAATACTATTAATGTCAGTTATTTTTGAATCGGTTACCGTAAGATTGGCTGCTCCTGTTCTTGAAGGTGATTTCATTTCCCAATCATGCAATGTAGAGGTGCCGAATACAGAAAAATTTGTTTTTGCATCTAAATTGTAGGTTTTTTGCGCGTTTACAGTTAAGGTCATTGTAAACAAAACCATTGAGGTGATAATTGTTTTAATTTTTGAATTCATGACTTTTTATTTAAATTGATTGTAATTAAAGTTTTGTTAGAGCAGTAAGATTTCGTTCTGATTTTTCATTTAAAATCTGTTTACTTACTTAACTGGTACAAATTTAGGATGGAAGTCAAAATAGGAATATGATATAAATCATGTTAAGAAAATTATAAAACTTGTATTTTATTTAACGATTGCATAAAGTTGTTGACTATATCGTTTTTTTTATTGCTTTTTGGCAAATTTATTTCGTAAAAAAACAATTTTAATATGCTTGTATATAAGACTTTAGGGTCTTTTTGTAAGATTTTAATGAAAGATATTTTTCTCCGTTATGTGATTTGTCTTTTATTTGTTCTATTTTAAATTTAATAGATAAAATGTACTTTATTTCCTCCAATTATTTTGTTAATATTTAAAAAATTTGTTTTTAACATTTTAAAAATAATTAGGAGATTTGCTTTTTTGACGACTTGAATAAATAATCAAAAGGTTTTGTGTAAATTGGATTGGTGTTTTTTTTGATGCAATAGCAAATGGGATAATATTGAATTTTTAAAACTGAAATTCTTCGTTAGGATTGATATTATTTAGAGTGTCATTTATTTAAAATTGTACTATCAACAAATTGTCATTAAATTTGCACCATGCAAATTGAGAAAAAAGACATACGGGCACTATCTAAAGACCAATTGAGAGATTTTTTTGTAGCCAATGGTGATAAAGCTTTCCGGGGCAATCAAGTCTATGAATGGTTGTGGAGTAAAGGAGCACACAGTTTTGAGGATATGACCAATGTTGCCAAAAGTACTCGTGCAATGTTGGAAGATAATTTTGTTATCAATCATATCAAGGTCGATACGATGCAGCGAAGCGAAGATGGAACGGTCAAAAATGCCGTAAGGTTGCATGATGGATTGGTGGTAGAAAGTGTTTTGATTCCAACCCAAACCAGAACAACCGCTTGTGTGTCGAGCCAAGTGGGTTGTAGTCTGGATTGTAATTTTTGCGCTACCGCTAGATTGAAACGTATGCGTAATCTGGAACCAGCCGAAATTTACGACCAAGTAATTGCCATTGATAGAGAAAGCAGGCTGTATCACAATCATCCGCTTTCAAATATTGTTTTTATGGGAATGGGTGAGCCACTTATGAATTATAATAACGTTTTGAAAGCGATTGAAATGATCACATCTCCAGAAGGATTGGGAATGTCTCCAAAGCGTATTATGGTTTCTACGTCGGGAATTCCCAAAATGATTAAGAAATTGGCAGATGATGATGTGAAATTCAAATTGGCAGTTTCATTACACTCTGCTATTGATGAAATACGATCCCGTATCATGCCTTTTAGTGAAAATTTTCCTTTGGCCGACCTAAGAGAATCGCTTGAATATTGGTATCGAAAAACAAAGTGCAAAGTGTCCTATGAATATGTGGTTTGGAAAGGAATTAATGATGATAAAGCCTCGATAGATGCCCTGGTGAAATTTTGTAAATATGTTCCTTGTAAAGTAAACTTAATTGAATACAATCCAATTGATGACGGGGAATTTCAACAAGCTTCAGAAGAATCAATAAATGCCTATATAAAAGCACTTGAAAATACTGGAATTGTGGTGAAAGTAAGAAGAAGCCGTGGTAAGGATATTGATGCAGCTTGTGGACAATTAGCCAATAAAGAAGCTTAAATATCAGACTAATAGAAATAAAAAAGCATTAAAAAGAATTTAACTATCCTTTTTAATGCTTTTTGGTTTATAGAAGTTGTTCTTTTATTTTTTTAATTCTATTGTAGTAGTTACACCATTAACAGTTACAGAGGCAAGATTGTCGCATTCTCCAGTTCCATAATCAACCAATGTTTCAACGCCGTTTTTAACTTTTGAAACAGTACCGGAAACAGGGAATGGTTTTTTGCAGGCCATTTCATAACGCAACGGTGTTTGAATTGTACTTGAACTGGTGTCACCATTTGGCCAAGTTGTGGTTTCACTTCCTGTTACTAAGAAAACATTATCACTCCAATTGCCTTTTGTATCATAACCCTCTACCATTTCTTTTGTTCTATTTCCTGTTCTAGTATAAACAGATCCGTCTTCAAAAGTTATTGTCATGTCAATGGTGCAAGTGAATACAGGATGCACAGCAGCAAGTAATTCGGTGCTTTTAAGAGTTCTTATAATGGTTTTGCTGCCTTGAATTTTATTACCGTTGTGGTAAAACTGATCAAAGGAATATGTAATTGTTTGCTCTGGGGTCATGAAGTTCCCTGAGAAAGAGAGGGTGATTTTTCCTTTTAGCACATTTCCATTTTCAAGAGTACATCCTTCAGTTCCAAAATCAATTGTACCAGTGAAAGTTCCATCTACATATGTCCATGTTGTAACGGCGCAAGCGGGTAAAAAACTTTTTACTGTTTCAGATGATTTAGCAGTACTGCTTTGTTTCATAGAAAATTGATCTTCCGCTATATTTGAAACGTCTTCAATGGAAGCGTCAATTTTGTTATCTACAGCTACCTGACTGGTTGGAGAAGTTGGATTCATGTTATCAGCAGTATTGTCTGAATTGTCACAACTGATAAATAAGACTATTGCTATGAATGAAGCAATGAAAAAAATCTTTGTTTTCATAATTAATAGATTTTAGGTTTATTGTAAGATGTTTAATTTAAAAAAAGTTTAGCCTAGAGACTTTATTTTTTTTGAAAATAATAAAAGAGTAATTCCTTTTGAGTGGAATCAATGTTTTTAGGATTTTTTTGAGTAATGTTATTTGTGTTCCAGTAATGGAGTGTACTATAAAACACTATTTTTTATAAAGTTATAATCATACTTAAAACCGTTTTGCAAGAAACTTATAGCGTAAAAGGATCAATGAATATAATTACTAGTATAAAATTACAAAATAATTATTCACACTTAACATACTATGATAAACGTTTTTTTATTTAAAATAGTATATTTGACATCTAAATGAATATTACTACACAAATAAAGCAGCCAATAGTTTATGAAATGGAACTTTTTGAAAAAAAGTTCTATGAATCGATGACCTCCAAAGTGGCACTTTTAAATCGCATTACGTATTATATCGTCAACAGAAAAGGAAAACAAATGCGACCTATGTTTGTTTTCTTAATGGCCAAAATGGTGTCCAAAGGCGAAGTAAACGAGAGGACTTATAGAGGAGCTTGTGTAATTGAATTAATTCATACGGCTACATTGGTTCATGACGATGTGGTAGATGACAGTAATAGACGAAGAGGTTTTTTCTCCATTAATGCGCTTTGGAAAAATAAAATTGCCGTTTTAGTAGGAGATTATTTGTTGTCCAAAGGACTGTTGCTTTCTATCGATCATGGAGATTTTGATTTACTTAAAATTATTTCTGTTGCTGTTCGAGAAATGAGCGAAGGTGAATTACTTCAAATAGAAAAAGCCAGAAGACTCGATATTACCGAAGCTGTTTATTACGAAATCATCCGAAAAAAGACAGCTACACTTATTGCAGCCTGTTGTGCTCTTGGTGCAAGATCCGTTGCGGAGGATGAGATTCAGGTAGAGAATATGAGAAAGTTTGGAGAACTCATCGGAATGGCTTTCCAGATTAAAGATGATTTATTCGATTATTCAGAAGAAGCCATCGGAAAACCGACAGGAATAGACATCAAAGAACAAAAAATGACTTTGCCATTAATTCATGTTCTTAATAATTGTACTCCCAAAGAAAAAAGCTGGCTTATCAATTCGATAAAAAATCACAATAAGGATAAAAAAAGAGTTAAAGAAGTGATTGCCTTTGTAAAAGACAATCATGGTTTGACTTATGCCGAAAATAAAATGGTGGAATTTCAGCAAGAAGCACTACAACTGCTGAACGATTATCCCGAATCCGACTATAAAGCAGCACTTATTTTAATGGTGAACTACGTTATCGAAAGAAAGAAATAAGTTTAAATTTTTATTTTTTTTACTTTATAATTTTAAACATTTGACAAACAACGACTTAAGATATCAGTATGGATGAATTGTACTTTTATTTTAACTTTTTTTTAAATCCATGCAACCTTTTTGCATTAATTCTCGTCTATACTTATAGAAACACTTTTTAAACGATTTTGAAAGTAATTAATTTACATCATGAGGAAAATGAAATAATTGCATTGGCTGTTAAAAACAACCGACAGGCTCAACAATTTATTTATTCCAAATATTCACCAAAGATGCTAAGTGTTTGTCGACAGTATATTAAAGACTTACAATTAGCCGAAGATGTTATGATTACCGCTTTCATGAAAGTGTTTGTCAACTTAGACCGATTTGAAAACAAAGGAAGTTTTGAAGGCTGGATTAGGAGAACGATGATTAATGAATGCATTTCATTTATTAGGGTTCAAAAAAAGATGCATTTTATAGAAGATTCATCAGGTTTTGAAGAAGTTGACAATGAAGCTGATATTCAGTTTTCTTTAGAAGATATTCAAAGTTTGATAGATAGTTTGCCGGATGGTTATAAAATCGTCTTTAATTTATTTGTTATAGAAGGGTATAAGCATAAAGAAATTGCAAGTATGTTGGGAATTAATGAAGGTACTTCCAAATCGCAATTTGCCCATGCAAGAAGAATTTTGAAGAATCAAATAAATATTTTAAAAAATAAAGAGAAGTATTCTTGAGTAAAAAATAATATGATGAAAAAGAGTGTTATAGAAAATCAATTTCAAGAAAAGATTAATGCAAGGGAAATTACCCCCTCAAAAGCTTCTTGGGATAGGCTGGATGCTATGCTTACTGTTGCCGAAAAACCAAAACGTAATTTTAAGTGGATGTATATTGCAGCGAGTCTTTTTGGTTTTTTGTTGATAGGAACCTTGTATTTTAATCAAAATAAAGCAGAAACTACTATTGCAAATGATTCGATCGTAGTTAATGAACCCAAAGTTATTCCTGAAATAGAAGTAACAACTGTAAAATTAAATTCAGAAAAAAAAGTTGAGGCAGTAAAAAATACTAAAGAGCAATTAGCATCAACAGGAATAAAACCTGAAGCTGGTTCTAATAGGGTTTTGTTCAATAAAGAAAGGCAAGCCCCAGAAAAAGAAGTTATTCAAGAACAACAAATACCAATCATCAATCAAAAAGCAGAACAGAAAATAGTTCTGCAAAAATCAACGTATGTCAATGCTGACGAGCTATTAGCATCGGTAGATAATACCTCTCAAAAAAAGAGTTCTATTGTAGTCAAATCCAATGTCAAAGTTAATTCAAATGAATTACTGACTCAAGTAGATGGTGAATTAGATCTTACTTTTAGAGAAAAAGCAATTAAAACTGTAAATCAAAATTTTAAAGCGGTAAAATTAGCTTTGAGCAATCGAAATTCAGAATAAATCATCAATCACATTTAAAAACAAACAAACATGAGGAATTTTAAAATTTACTTAGTAGTATTCGTATGCCTTTTCGGAAGCAAAATGCGAGCTCAAGAATCATTTGAAGGCAAGGCAAAAGACATTGCTTCACGGATAGAAACCATTGTAAAAGAAGAAAAAAATGAATTGAAAGTAGAAGTCGAAGCAGTTAATGAACAATTAGCACAAGGTAAACTAACGAATGAAGAAGCTGATGAGAAAAAGAAAGCTTTGGCGGAGGCCCGTGCGAAAACAATAGAAGAGAAAGTAGCAAAAGTTGAAGACGAACTGCACACGTTAGTTCAGGATAAAGTGGATGGAAAAATAAAAGTCATAGATACTTCCAAAACGATTACGATTCATTTTAGTAAAGATTATTTCGCTCACCACGATAAGTGTAGTAATGGAGAAAAAAGAACTACTTCCCAGTTTGTATTTGCTTTTGGGGCAAATAATTTAGTAACCGACCAACAAGTTGCTAATTCTGATTTTAAATATTGGAAATCTCACTTTTACGAATGGGGTTTAACTTATAATACTAGAATTTTAAAAGAAGATAATCTGTTGCATTTTAAGTACGGAATATCTTTGATGTATAATAATCTTCGCCCAACAGATGATCGTTATTTTGTAAAAAATGGCGCGCAAACTGATTTAGTAACCAGTACGGTACATTTAGACGAATCTAGATTTAGAAATGTATATATCATGTTGCCACTGCATTTAGAGTTTGATTTCACCAAGAAGGAAATACGTGATGATGCTAATTATTTTAGAACCCATAAAAGTATGCGAGTTGGTTTGGGTGGATATGCTGGATTTAGGGTGAAATCAAAACAAATTCTTTGTTTTGACGATACCAGCGGAAATGATGTGGAACAAAAAACGAAAGGCAATTATAATGTAAATGATTTCAATTACGGGCTAAGTACGTATGTTGGATATAAAGCAACAAGTATCTACTTAAAATATGATTTGCAGCCTTTATTTGAAAATAATGCTGTTGATCAAAACAATATTTCGTTAGGACTTCGTTTCGATTTTAATTAATTATTAGTTAAGTTGTTTAATGTAAAAAAGTGTTTCAGCGATGAAGCACTTTTTTTATTTTGAATTATAAAGTTTGATTTGTGTATTTTTGCAACTGTTCGAATTTTCGAAAAGATTACCATTAAATATTCTCATAAATTTTGATATCACAAGCAACGATAGATACTGTTTTTGAAACCGCTCGAGTAGAGGAGGTTATTGGAGATTTTGTACAGTTAAAAAGAGCAGGAAGTAATTTCAAAGGGCTGAGTCCGTTTTCGGATGAGCGTTCTCCTTCTTTTATGGTTTCGCCAGCAAAAGGAATTTGGAAAGACTTTAGCTCAGGCAAAGGTGGGAACTCCGTTGCTTTCCTGATGGAGCACTCGCATTTCACGTATCCGGAAGCCATTCGGTATCTGGCAAAAAAATACAATATTGAGATTGAAGAGACGGAACAATCAGAAGAAGAGAAATTAAATACAGATGTTCGCGAAAGTATGTATTTGGTTTCTGAATTTGCTAAAACCTATTTTCACACAACACTTTTAAACTCTGAAGAGGGAAAGGCTATTGGACTTTCTTATTTTAAAGAGCGTGGTTTTACCAATGATACTATCAAGAAATTTGCTTTGGGATATTCGCCAGAAACTTGGGATGCTTTTACAAAGGAAGCGTTAGGAAAAGGATATAAAATGGAATTCTTGGAAAGTACAGGATTGACCATTGCCAGAGAAGATCGTCCTTTTGACCGATTCAAAAGCAGGGTAATGTTTCCTATTCAAAGTATGTCTGGAAGAGTACTTGGATTTGGAGGTCGAATTTTGACTAATGATAAAAAAGCTGCCAAATACTTAAACTCGCCAGAGAGTGAAATTTACCATAAAAGTAAAGTGCTTTACGGTATTTTTCAAGCCAAACAGTCTATAGCGAAACTAAATAATTGTTTTTTGGTTGAAGGTTATACCGATGTTATTCAGTTCAATCAAGCGGGTATTGAGAATGTGGTAGCTTCTTCGGGAACAGCTCTTACACCAGACCAAATACGATTAATTAATAGGTTAACCAAAAATATTACCGTTCTGTTTGATGGTGATGCTGCCGGGCTTCGTGCTTCTATTCGCGGAATCGATTTGATTCTTGAAGAAGGAATGAACGTAAAAGTTTGTGCGTTTCCAGATGGAGAAGATCCCGATAGTTTTGCCAAAAAAACACCTTATGAAGAATTAGTGGCATATTTAGATAATAATGCCAAAGATTTTATTCAGTTCAAGGCTTCTCTTTTGATGAATGATGCCAAAAATGATCCCGTTAAGAAAGCCGATTTGATACGGGATATGGTTAGCAGTATTTCGAAAATTCCGGATAGAATTCAGCGCGAAATTTACATTCAGGAATGTTCCAGAATAATGGATATTTCCGAGCAGGTCCTGACAAGTACTTTGGCGCAGTTAGTTCAAAAAGATGTTGCCGAAGTTGGTAAAAAAGCAAAACAAGAGCAAAAAGCTTTTGAAATTGTAAAAAATGAAAATCCAGTTCAAACAGCAAAAGTTGATGTATTGTATCGTTTGGAGCGCAAAATAATTGAGATTCTTTTGTTGTATGGGAATAAAACAGAAGAATTTGAAGATGTTTACCTCAGAACAAATGAATCGGGTGAAATCGAAAATGTAACGGAAAAGAAAGAATATAAAGTTTATCAAAGGATTTATCTGAGTTTGCAGGAAGATGAGGTGGAACTAGCCAATCCTTTATTCCGTGATATTTTCAATGACTTAATTCAATATTTTCTTCAAAATGAAAATCTAGAATTTGAAAAATATTTGATGCATTTAAATTCCGACTTTGCTCAAGAAGTGACCGATATATTGATGGAAGATGAGCGATTAGTGTTGCACAATTGGGAAGGGCAAAACATTATTCCTAAGACCAAAAATGAGACTATTAGTCAATATGTATCCGAAACTATTTTGACGATGCGCTGGTATTTGGTGGATAAAATAATAGAGGAATTAAAAAACTCTGTATCAAATGAACCAGGTTCAGATAATACAGAGTCTATGTCTATGGCGATGGACTACTATAAACTAATTAATTCCTTTTCGAAAAAACTAGGAAGAGTCATGTCGCGATACAGTTAAACGATTTCTAAAGTTTTAGCTTTATTTACTAAATCTACTAGATTCGTAACGTTTAATTTAGTTAACAATCGTAATTTGTAAGTACTGATTGTTTTTTCGTTAAGCGATAAAATCTCAGCGATTTCGTGGTTTTTCTTACCATCACTTAAATAACGCAATACTTCTACTTCACGATTGGAAAGTTTTCTGTACAAACGTTCGCTTTTGCTTTGTTTTGCAATCAAAGCAATGTTTTTCATGACTGCTTCATTCATGATGATTTTGCCTTGATTTACTTTGATGATCGATTGACCTAAAGTTTCCAGCTTTTCAGTTTTGTGAACAAATCCAGAAACTCCTGCTTTAATAGCATTTGGAGCGTAAATCTGTTCTGAAAGTCCACTGTAAAAAATAATTTTTGTTTTTGGAAAATTTTTCAAAATCGATTTGATTTCGAAAATACTTGATAGGCCTTCAAGTTCTAGGTCCAATACAAGCACATCTATTTCTTTGGTAAGAAGGATGTCTTTTACCATTGCAAAATTACCAACGTTGGCAACGATGGAAATGTCCGAATGGTCTTTGAAGTACGATTTTATTCCAAAATGTACTACAGGATAGTTATCTGCTAAACAAACTTTAATCATGGTATTTAGTTTTAGGATTGTTTTTGAAGATATAAAATTAAAAAAATATTTTCATATAAGTCTAATTTTTCGGACAAATTATTTTTTTTTAACAGTTTATTGTACAAACTGGTATAGGATTCATTTTATGTTGATTGTTTTGATTGAGTTTCTTGTAGATTTTTAAAACTTCTTTTTCACGTTCGGTAAAAACGTTTGTGGTTATTTCTGAGTCAGTTAGAAGCATTGCCCATTCCAATTCATCATAACTCGCTCCAATTTGATCTTCATCTGTTCGTTCATCCCCAAATAATCCATCGGTAGGAGCAGCCATTAAAATAGAATTTGGAATTTTGAGATATATACCTAGTTCATAGACTTCGGATTTCATTAAATCAGCAATCGGACTCAAATCTACTCCGCCATCACCGTATTTTGTAAAGAATCCAACACCAAAATCTTCTACTTTGTTTCCGGTCCCGGCGACCAATAAACCGTAAATACCCGCAAAATAATATAAAGTCGTCATTCTTAGTCGGGAACGGGTATTGGCAAGCGATAAATGAAGTTTGTGTTCATCACTTGTTTCTGGAACCTGCTTTTTGAAATCTTCAAAAACCGAAGTCAAGTCCGCTTCAATACTGCTTACATTTGAAAATTGTTTTTTTAATTGTTCAATATGTTCACGTCCACGAGTAACATGGCTATGGGCTTGATGAATTGGCATTTCAACACATAAAACTTTTAAACCTGTTTGGGCACAGAGTGCTGAGGTTACTGCCGAGTCTACTCCGCCGGATATTCCAATTACAAATCCGTTAACTTTTGACTTTTCAGCGTAGCTTTTTAGCCATTCTACAATATGAGTGTTTACTTTATCGATTTGGAGTATTCTTTTTTTAGTCATAATAGTTTAAGTTTTAAAAAGCAGGGATGTATATTTGCAAAAAATATGTGCATTGTTTTTCGGAATTCCTTTTGAAACAAATTTAAATAAAATTATACAATTAGATAGAGGATGTTTGGTTTAGGTTGAAATAGCCTATGAAGATTTGTGAATTATTCTTTAAACCAATCGAGAAACTGATAAATAAATAAAATAACATGAAATTATTTCTCTTAACGATAGTTTGCAGTTTGCTTTTGTTGTCTTGTGACCAAAAAAGCAAAGTTGAAAAAGCTATTGAAGAAACACCAGTAAATAAAATTAAGGTAGAACGTTTTGATAAGCAGTTCTTTGAAACTTCTCCAAACGATTTGGCAAAATTAAAAAAGCAATACCCTTATTTTTTCTCACCTGCTATTAATGATAGCGTTTGGATAAATAAAATGACAGCTCCAATTTGGAGAGAAGTATATACGGAAGTAGAAAAAAAATATGCCTCAATTGATAGGATACAAGATGAGATGGAAACTTTGGTTCAGCATATGAAATATTATTTTCCTAAGACAAAAACGCCTAAACTGATTACGCTGATTTCGGATATGGATTATACTAATAAAGCAATTTATGCAGATTCGTTGGTTATAATTTCATTGGAATTGTATTTAGGGAAGGATCACAAGTTTTATACTTTTCCGAAATATCTGAAACAAAATTTTGAAGAAAGACAAATGATGCCAGATGTAGTGAAGAGTTTTTCATTAGGAAAAATTGCTCCTCCAACGGATAAGAATTTGTTGTCCCAAATGATTTATTTTGGAAAGCAACTCTATTTAAAGGATCTTTTGCTTCCGGAATACAGCGATGCCGAAAAAATGGGATACACTCCAGAGCAAATTGTTTGGTGCCAAGAAAATGAAAGTTATATATGGCGCTATTTTATTGAAAGAGAAATGCTTTTTAGTGATGAACAAAAATTGACCTCTCGTTTTATTGATCCAGCTCCTTTTTCAAAATTTTATTTAGAAATAGATAATGATTCTCCAGGGCAAGTAGGTTCTTGGATAGGCTGGCAAATTGTTAGGTCTTTTATGACAAATAATGATGTTACGGTAGATCGGTTATTAAAAACGGATGCCAAAGAAATTTTCGAAAAATCAAAATACAAACCCAAGAAATAATGTCAAATAAAAATACCTCAGAAATTAAATTTTTAGTCGAATTGGATGAAAACCGCGTTCCAGAAAAATTGTTTTGGACTGCAAAAGATGGTGGAGTAGAGCTTTCAGAATCAAAAGCAATTATGCTTAATGTTTGGGATAGTAAAGCCAAGGAAAGCATGCGAATCGATTTGTGGACTAAAGAAATGCCTGTTGATGAAATGAAAATTTTCTTTCATCAAACTTTAGTGGCTATGGCGGATACTTTCAAAAGAGCTACAAATGATGAAAAGATGTCAGATACGATGTTGGACTTCTGTGATTATTTTGCAGAGAAACTAGAATTAAAAAAATAGTTCATTGTAGGCAAATCAGAAAAAATCCCAAAACTGAATTTTTAATTTCAGATTTGGGATTTATTTTTTCTATGTACAAAGGTTTTAAAACTCCGAATTATTTTTGAATACTTCTTGGTTTACTTCGTCTATGTAGTTTAACAATTCTTCTTTACCAGTTGATTCTGTCGCCGAAGTGACAAAGTATTTTGGCATTTCGGCCCAGTTATTGGCAAACATTTGTTTCTTGTAAGCGGCAATATGGGAATCGATCTTTACTTTACTAATTTTATCTGCCTTAGTGAAAATAATGCAGAATGGAATTTCACTTTCTCCCATATACGACATGAATTCAATGTCGATTGTCTGTGCTTCATGACGGATGTCAATTAAAACAAATGCACAAACCAACTGCTCTCTTGTCTCGAAATAATCGGTGATGAATTCTTGAAATATGGATTTTGTTTTTTTGGAAACTTTGGCATAACCATAACCGGGTAAATCAACAAGAAACCAATTGTTATTGATTAAAAAGTGATTGATTAGTTGTGTTTTTCCAGGTCTTCCAGATGTTTTGGCTAATTTTTTTTGATTGGTCAACATATTGATTAATGATGACTTACCAACATTGGAACGACCAATAAAAGCATATTCCGGCAAAAAATCCTTTGGACATTTGCTTACATCTGAGTTGCTTATTACGAATTCGGCGGTATTAATTTTCATTTTTTTGGGTGTAAAATTCTCCTTCTAAATTAGTGTTCCCTAAGATGTGTATGGGTAAGCCAGTCTTCTAGATGTTTGTTAAATTCTTCGGGTTGTTCCATCATAGCAGCATGACCACATTTGTCAATCCAGTATAAAGTGGAATTAGGTAATAGTCTATGGAATTCATTAGCTACATCTGGAGGGGTAACTTGGTCATTTTTCCCCCAAATAATACAGGTCTGTACATGCATTTTTGGTAAATCTTTGGCCATGTTATGGCGAATTGCACTTTTGGCAATGGTCAAGGTTTTGATCAATTTTACACGATCATTTACGGTTGCGTAAACTTCGTCAATAAGTTCGGGTGTGGCTATTTTTGGGTCGTAAAATACGTCTTCAGCTTTTTTCTTGATATATTCGTAGTCACCTCTTTTTGGGTAACTGTCACCCATAGCGCTTTCGTATAATCCTGAACTTCCGGTTATTACAAGTCCTGATACTTTTTCAGGAAACATTTTAGTATGGTATAATGCAATATGTCCTCCAAGTGAATTTCCTAAAAGAATGACTCTGTCTAATTTTTTGTAAGTAATGAAGTTTTTTACATAGACGGCAAAACTCTTCACGTTTGTTTTTAATATATTTTGAGTGTAAATAGGCAAATCGGGGATTATGATTTTGTATCCTTTATTAGAGAAATAACTAGCTACGGCATCAAAATTACTAAGTCCCCCCATTAAACCATGTAAGATGACAATCGGAATTCCTTCTCCTGCTTCGTAATATCCGTATTTGCCTTCTTTTTTATAGTGTTTTTCCATGTTTTAAATGACAATTTTCAATTTTTCACAAATATAGGGTTTATAAAATTAAAAAGAATTTTAGTGGTCATTTTTTAACCTTTTATTGTCTGTAAGGAAAAGAGAGGTTTTGGATTGATATTTTATTGGTTTTTTAACTAATGAGTAATGAAATTTTCAGGCTTTTAAGAATGTGTTTTAATTATCCAAAATGCAGACTTTTAAGCAAAACACAATCTTTCTTACAAATTATTGATGCGTTGGCTAACGCTCTGATTGTCTATAAACTAAGTGTTTTTGGCTAAAAGTGGTTAAACTTATTAACAAAGTGGTAGATTGTGGTAAATTGTGGTAATATTTTATATATTTTTGCTTAATGCAATTAATACAATTCACTTGGACACAATTATAGGGACATATGAGTGTAAAGTCGATGCAAAAGGAAGGGTTTTATTGCCTGCTCCCTTAAAAAAGCAATTGGCTTCCTCGCTTCAAAACGGTTTTGTTTTGAAGCGTTCTGTATTTCAGCCCTGTTTGGAATTGTATCCTATGGTCGAGTGGGATTTGATGATGAAAAAAATCAACAAACTTAATCGTTTCGTAAAAAAAAACAATGACTTTATTCGTCGTTTCACAGCTGGAGTCAAAGTGGTAGAAATTGATGCGTTAGGTAGGTTATTGGTTCCTAAAGACTTAGTGGTTTTTGCCAGTATTGATAAAGATGTGGTTTTTTCTTCTGCAGTTAATATTGTAGAGATTTGGGATAAGGATTTGTATGAAAAATCAATTGATGGTGCAGATGTTGATTTTGCAGATTTGGCAGAGGATGTAATGGGTAATTTAAATGACGACGAAAATGGAATATCATAATCCTGTATTGCTTCATGCTTCCGTAGATGGCTTGAATATAAAACCAGATGGAGTTTATGTGGATGTTACTTTTGGTGGAGGAGGTCACTCAAAAGAAATTTTGAGTAGGCTGGGACCAAATGGTAAATTGTTTGCTTTTGATCAAGACGAAGATGCTTTGGCGAATGCTATACCTGATGAAAGATTCACATTAATTAACGAAAATTTTAGATTTATTAAAAGGTTTTTGCGTTTTTATGGTATAAAAGAAGTGGATGGTATTTTAGGGGATTTGGGTGTTTCTTCGCATCAGTTTGATGTGCCTGAAAGAGGTTTTTCTACCCGTTTTGATGCTGATTTGGATATGAGAATGAGTCAGAAAAATGATTTGAATGCCTATCGGGTTGTCAATGAATATGATGAGGCAAATCTTAAACGTGTTTTTCTGGATTATGGTGAACTTAAAAATGCACCAGCTTTGGCAAGAACAATTGTAGAGGCGAGAGAGCATCGACTAATCAAAACAACAGACGAGCTAAAAGAGGTTTTGATGAAATATCTGCCCGAAAGAGTTCGAAATAAAATATTAGCTCAAATCTATCAGGCGATTCGCATTGAGGTGAATCAGGAAATGGATGTTTTAAAAGAATTTTTGGAACAATCACTTGAGATTTTGAAGCCTGGAGGAAGATTGAGTGTCATTTCGTATCATTCATTAGAAGATAGATTGGTGAAAAGATTTATAAAAAATGGAATGTTTGAAGGGGAGCCAGAACGTGATTTTTATGGAAATTTCTCAGTTCCTTTTAAAACCATTGGAAAATTAATTGTTCCTGATAATGAAGAAATCAAACTAAACAGTAGAGCCCGAAGTGCTAAATTGAGAATTGCAGAGAAAAAGGGGTAAGAAAGTTTAAATGTTTAAAATGGTTTAATCGGTTAAAAGTTTAAAGAAGACGTGAATTCTAGAGTCTGTAACTCATAATTCATAATTCATAATTCATAATTTACTAATGAAAGGTGGAATTTATAACATATTAAAAGCACAGTTTCTTATAGATGATAACGCAGTCAAAAATTGGCGCTTTATTGTCTTTGTGATTTTACTTGCTATAATAATGATTGCCAATACACAGCGTTACGAACAAAAAGTATTTAAGATTGTTGAATTGACCAATAAAGTAAAAGAATTGCGTTCTGAATTTGTAGATAGACGTTCTGAGTTGATGAAACTCAAAATGGAATCCACGGTTTCGGCTAAGATGGAAAAAAAACAAATTTTCCCATCCACTGTTCCTCCAGTTAAAATAGAAGTTGAAGAACCTAAAGAGAAAAATTTCTTAGAAAGAATATGGCAGTAGAAGATAAATACATATCCTATAGAACCTACTTGGTTGCCGTTTTCATCTTTTTGATGGCAATTGCTATTGCTGTTAAGTTAACTAATATCCAATGGGTTGATGGAGATCATTACAGGGAATTGGCTAAAGAAAGAACAGTCAGGAATTTTGTTATTCCTGCCAATAAAGGGAATATCTATTCAGCTGATGGAAGTCTTTTGGCAACTTCAATTCCAAATTATGCAATTCGTTTTGATGCTGTAGCACCAAAAACAGAAACTTTTGAGAAAAATGTAAAATTGTTATCGGATTCATTGGGAATGTTACTTAAAAAATCCAGCACTACAATTCAAAATGAACTGAGGAGAGCCAGAGCGCATAAAAACAGATATTTCTTAGTGGCCCAAGGTTTAAGTTTTACCGAGTATATGAAAATCAAAGGTTTCCCATTGTTTAATTTGGGAGCGTATAAAGGTGGAATTATAATCGAACAAAAAACAATTAGGGAACATCCAATTGGCCATATTGCTGAACGCACTATTGGTTATGAAAGAAAGATGGCTGAAGGATATTCAGACGGAAAAGGGATTGAGTGGGCATATAGTAAATACCTTAATGGGAAAGACGGTAAAATATTAAAGCAAAAAATAGCTAAAGGGCAATGGAAACCCATTCGTGATGTAAACGAAGTGGAACCTCAAGACGGATATGATGTTATATCAACAATAGATGTTTACATTCAGGATATTGCACATCATGCGCTACTTAAACAATTAGAAGAATACGAAGCAGATCACGGGTGTGTTGTAGTTATGGAAACAAAGACAGGTCATATTAAAGCGATTTCAAATCTAGGAAGAGCAACCGATGGCAGTTATTACGAAACAACTAATTATGCTTATGCCGAATCTCATGAGCCAGGATCGACTTTTAAATTGGTGGATTTGATGGCGATACTAGAAGATAAAGTGGCTGATACAAGTACTGTTTACGATAGTCACGGTGGCGTTGTTGTTTACTCAGGTCGAAAAGTAAGAGATTCACATGAAGGTGGTTATGGTAAAATATCGTTGGCTAGAGGATTTGAAGTTTCTTCAAATACGGTAATGGTTCAAGCCGTTTATAATAATTACAAAAACAATCCTACGAAGTTTGTGAACCATATTAATTTTTATGGTTTAAATAAGAAATTAGGATTGGCTTTTCAAGGTGAAGGAAAACCTTTCATTCCGCAACCAAGCGATAAAAATTGGTCTAATATTTCACTTCCATGGATGGCTTTCGGGTATGGAGTTTCGGTTACGCCATTGCAAACACTAACGTTTTATAATGCTGTAGCCAATAATGGAGTGATGGTGAAGCCACAATTGGTTTCTGAAATCAAGGCGTGGAATAAAACCATAAAAAAATACGATACCGAAGTAATGAACCCTAGAATTTGTTCTCCTGAAACGTTACAAAAAGTTAAGGCAGTTTTGGCCAATGTGGTAAAAAAAGGAACAGGATCCAAGTTGTATTCTAAAGATTTTTCTATGGCTGGTAAAACTGGGACTGCAGCTGTGAATTATGCTCAAAATGGGGGAATGGATAAGTATTATGCATCTTCATTTGTTGGCTATTTTCCTGCTGATAATCCTAAGTATTCTTGTATTGTGGTAGTTCATAAACCTAATACTTCTGGAAATAATTATTATGGAGCCGATGTTGCAGGGCCTGTTTTTAAGAGAATTGCCCAAAAAATATTTACTGATACGCCTTCTACTAATGTGATTAAGAAATTAGATAATCCTAATCCAAAACAAGAGAGCAGTTACAATACTTATTTTGTTAAAATGCAAAAAAAGCAAAATTCTGTTCCAAATGTAAAGGGAATGTCAGGAATGGATGCAGTTGCGTTATTGGAGAATTTGGGTTTAAAGGTTAAAGCTGTCGGAGTTGGGAAAGTGAAAAAACAATCCATTCAAGCAGGGCAGAGTATTGTAAAAAATTCGTCAATTCTATTGGAATTATCATGAGTATACTAAAAGATATATTATATAAAGTGGCGATAGAATCTGTAACGGGTTCTACAGATATTGCTATAAATCAATTGAATTTCGATTCCAGAAAAGTCGAAAAAAATGATGCTTTTATTGCAATTCGAGGAACTATTTCGGATGGACATGATTTTATTGAAAAAGCAATTGAGTTTGGAGCTTCGGTGGTTGTTTGTGATACTCTTCCAGCTAACTTAAGTAATGGTGTGACTTATGTATGCGTGAAAGATACTAATGCAGCTTTGGCTTTTATGGCTGCCAATTATTTTGGAAATCCATCCCAAAAACTAAGATTGGTTGGTATTACGGGAACAAATGGAAAAACAACTATTGCTTCATTGTTGTATCAAATGTTTAAGAAGGCTGGTTTCAAAGTAGGTTTGCTTTCGACTGTGAAGATTTTAGTTGATGATATAGAATATAAAGCAACTCATACAACTCCAGATTCGATAACTATAAATCATTTTTTGAAAGAAATGGTTGATGCTGGCGTTGAATATTGTTTTATGGAGGTAAGCTCGCATGGTATTCACCAAAAGCGTACTGAAGCTCTGTATTTTAGAGGAGGAATATTTACCAATTTATCACATGACCATTTAGATTATCATCCTACGTTTGCAGAATATAGAGATGTAAAGAAGTCTTTTTTCGACCACTTGCCAAGTGATGCTTTTGCCCTTACCAATATTGACGATAAAAATGGGCAAGTAATGCTTCAAAACACGTCAGCTAAAAAACTTACGTATGCTTTAAAAACATATGCCGATTATAAAGCACAAATCCTGGAAAATCAATTGTCCGGATTGCTTTTGAAAATAAATGGCAATGAAGTTTGGGTGAAATTAATTGGAACTTTTAATGCTTACAATCTGTTGGCAATTTATGGTACGGCTGTAGAATTAGGACTAGACAGTTTGGAAGTACTTCGATTAATGTCCGAATTGGAAAGTGTTTCTGGAAGATTCCAATATATTGTTTCCAATACGAATATAACGGCTATAGTAGATTATGCTCATACGCCAGATGCACTCGAAAATGTTTTGAATACCATTAATGATGTTCGAACCAATAATGAACAATTAATAACAGTTGTGGGTTGTGGAGGTAACAGAGATACTGCAAAACGTCCTGTTATGGCCAATATCGCCACAGAATTGAGTGATAAAGTAATTTTGACTTCTGATAATCCTAGAAACGAAGAGCCGGAAGCCATTATTCAAGAAATGGAAAAAGGGATTCAAGCTCAAAATTTCAAAAAAGTTTTGTCGATTACAGATAGATTGCAGGCGATTAAAACAGCTTGTCAATTGGCTCAGCCAAATGATATTATATTGATTGCTGGTAAAGGTCACGAAACCTATCAGGAAATCAAAGGGATACGTCATGATTTTGATGACATGAAAAATGTAAGAGAAATTTTAAACCAATTAGGTAAATAATGGTTTAATCGGTTATTTGTTTATTCGTTTAACCGAATAGTAAAATGCCAAACGATTACACAAATTAACGATTAACTAAATAAACAAAGAGATATGCTATACTACTTATTCCAATATTTAGACAAAGTAATGGATGTACCTGGTACAGGGGTTTTTCAATACATCACCTTTAGATCATCCTTAGCATTGATGTTATCATTGTTATTGTCTACCATTTATGGGAAACGCATAATTGGTTTTTTAAGTAGACAGCAAGTGGGAGAAACAGTTCGTGAATTAGGATTGGCTGGTCAAAATGAAAAAGCTGGTACACCAACAATGGGGGGTATAATTATCATATTTGCAACTTTAGTTCCTGTGATACTTTTTGCAAAATTGCATAACATTTATATTGTTTTGTTGATAGTTACCACTTTATGGATGGGAACCATTGGTTTTATTGATGATTATATAAAGATTTTTAAGAAAGATAAACAAGGGCTTAAAGGTATTTTTAAAGTGTTTGGTCAAGTTGGACTTGGAGTAATTGTAGGGTCCGTTTTATATTTCAGTCCTGCTGTTACCGTTAGAACGGATACAGGAAGGGTCGATATTTTTAAACAAACCACAGAAACCGTTGTTAAACCAGCCTCATTGGAGGAAAAATCAACTGCAACTACAATTCCTTTTTTTAAAAATAACGAATTTGATTATGCGGAGCTTTTAGCTTGGACAGGTGAAGGTTATGAGAAATGGGCTTGGCTGGTATTTATTCCAATCGTTATTTTTATTATTACTGCAGTTTCAAACGGAGCCAATTTAACTGATGGTATTGACGGTCTGGCTGCAGGAACTTCTGCGGTTTCAGTTTTTGCACTAGCGATTTTCACATTTGTTTCGGGGAATATTATTTTCTCAAACTATCTGAATATAATGTATATACCAAATTCAGGTGAGATGACCGTTTTTATTGCTTCGTTTCTCGGTGCTTTGATCGGTTTTCTTTGGTACAACTCTTATCCCGCTTCCGTTTTTATGGGAGATACAGGAAGTTTAACAATCGGTGGAATTATAGCGGTATTGGCAATTGCCGTTCGAAAAGAAATGCTAATTCCTCTATTGTGCGGGATCTTCCTGGTCGAAAACTTCTCTGTTGTTTTGCAGGTAAGTTATTTTAAATATACAAAAAAACGCTTTGGTGAAGGGCGAAGGATTTTTCTAATGTCGCCGCTGCATCATCACTATCAAAAGAAAGGGTACCACGAAAGTAAGATAGTGACGCGGTTTTGGGTAGTAGCTATCATGCTGGCCATTTTGTCAATTGTTACACTGAAACTGAGATAATATGAGGCTAGTGATTTTAGGGGGAGGAGAAAGCGGTGTTGGTACTGCTATTCTTGGTAAGAAAAAAGGTTATGATGTTTTTGTGTCCGATTTCGGAAAGATAAAAGACAGTTATAAAGAGGTGTTAATTATAAACGGCATCGCTTGGGAAGAAGGAAAGCATACTGAAGATTTAGTTTTGAATGCCGATTTGGTTATGAAAAGCCCTGGCATTCCAGATAAATCACCAATTGTGAAGCAATTAAAAAGTAAAGGTATCGCAGTAATATCCGAGATTGAATTTGCCGCTCCTTTTACAAAAGCTCTTACGGTCGGAATAACAGGTAGCAACGGGAAAACAACTACCACAATGCTTACTTATCATTTATTGAAAACGGCAGGACTGAATGTTGGATTAGCCGGAAATGTAGGTAAAAGTTTTGCATGGCAGGTCGCAGATAATAATTATGATTTTTATGTAATTGAGTTGAGCAGTTTTCAGTTGGATGGAATTGTGGATTACAGACCAGACATTGCTATAATAACGAATATTAGCCCTGATCATTTAGATAGATATGATTACAAATATCAAAATTACATAGAGTCTAAGTTTCGTATCACGATGAATCAAACAGAGGAAGATTTCCTCATTTACGATGCAAATGATGAAGCCATTTTAGAATGGTTGAGTAAAAATAAAGTTAAAGCCAAATTAATTCCTTTTTCGTTAACCGACGAATTTACTGAAGGAGCTTATATAAAAAACAACAAAATGGAAGTAAAGATCAACCACGAAGAGTTTACAATGGACACAGAATACATTGCATTAGAAGGAAAACATAATTTAAAGAATGCTATGGCAGCCACTTCTGTTGCAAAAATTTTGCAAATAAGAAAAGAAACGATTCGTGAAAGTTTGTCTAATTTTCAAGGTGTTGAACATCGTTTGGAAAAAGTATTGAAAATTCAAAACGTTCAATACATCAATGATTCAAAAGCAACCAATGTAAACTCAGTGTTTTTTGCTCTGGACAGTATGACTACACCTACTGTTTGGATTGTGGGAGGTGTTGACAAAGGAAATGATTATCATGAATTAATGTCTTTAGTTCGTGAAAAAGTAAAAGCAATTGTTTGTTTGGGAGTTGATAATAAAAAAATTATCGATGCCTTTGGAAATGTGGTTGATATAATGGTTGAAGTAACGAGTATGAATGAAGCAGTTCGTATGGCTCAGCGTTTATCTGAAAAAGGAGATACCGTTTTGTTGTCACCGGCTTGTGCCAGTTTTGATTTGTTTGAAAGCTATGAAGATAGAGGAAGACAATTCAAACAAGCGGTAAAGAATTTATAAAATAAGTTTAAAAGGGTAGGAGTTTAGAAAGTTTAGATAAAAGTAATTCTAAATTTATTTCAATAAACTCATAAGCCTTCTAAACTTTCTAAACTTAATAAGTAATGAAAGAACTAATTAACAAGCTAAAAGGAGATAAAGGCATTTGGTCATTCGTGGCCTTACTGGCACTATTTTCCTTTATGCCAGTTTTTAGTGCTAGTAGTAATTTGGCTTATTTAGGTCATGGTACTGGGAATACTTTAGGTTATTTGGTAAAACATTTTGCCCATATTTGTATTGGGTTTTTAATTATTTATTGGGTTCATAAGATTCCTTACCATTATTTTAGAGCCATTTCCAAAGCGGGATTACCTATAGTTTGGCTTTTATTGGCCTATACTTTGGTTAAAGGAACTGTTATTGCAGGTGCCAATGCGAGTCGATGGATTCAAATTCCTTTTATAGGATTGTCATTTCAAACTTCAACGTTGGCGGCAATTATGTTGTTTATTTTCGTCGCTCGATATTTGTCTAAAACTAGAGAGACACCTATTACTTTTAAGTCCTCTTTATGGGAGCTATGGACTCCGGTTTTTATAACCTTGATGTTTATTCTTCCAGCCAATTTCTCTACTACGGCTTTGATTTTTGCAATGGTAGTTATGCTTGCTTTTATTGGTAGATACCCTTTAAAATATATCTTTTTCATTATAGGTTCTGGTGTGGTTATTTTGATTTTGTTTTTTTTAATGTCGAAAGCTTTTCCTGAATCTAAATTTTTCAGTAGGGTAGGGACATGGCAAAGTCGTATTGAAAATTTTACAAGTAATAAAGCTGATGAGGATGATTATCAAATAGAGAAAGCTAAAATTGCTATTGCCTCGGGACAAATATATGGTTTGGGACCAGGGAAAAGTGTTCAGAAAAATTTCTTGCCGCAATCCTCTTCGGATTTTATTTATGCAATTATTGTTGAAGAATACGGACTTATAGGAGGTTTGGGAGTTTTAATATTGTATCTTCTTTTATTATTTCGATTTGTTGTTGCTTCCCATAAAGCCAATACACTCTTTGGAAAATTGGTGGTAATAGGTTTAGGGTTTCCAATGATTTTTCAAGCCATGATTAATATGGCGGTTGCCGTGGAATTATTGCCTGTTACAGGACAAACATTGCCTTTGATAAGTAGTGGAGGTAGTTCGATTTGGATGACTTGTTTTGGACTGGGAATTATTTTGAGCGTGACCAAGAAAGAAGAAGAAATTGCACAGGAAAAATTAGAAAAAGAAAAAAGAGAAGAAATACTTCAAAAACTTATAGATAGAGAATTGGAAGCAGATCTTGAGGAAGCAGATTTTAAAAATGTAAATGACAATTTTGACACAAGCGATTATTCTATTACGGATAATTCAACAAACCCAATGAATGCGGTGTTAAAATAATTGAGGTTATTAGATATTATAAAATAATACAGTTCGTTACAATTTAGTAGTAGAAGAAGCAACTTAGAAATTTTTTCAAAATGGCAAAACATAGATTTATCTTGAGTGGAGGTGGGACAGGAGGACATATTTATCCTGCAATTGCAATCGCAAATGAATTGGAGTCACGTTTTCCCGATGCTGAAATTTTGTTCGTTGGTGCCAAAGACAAAATGGAAATGCAAAAAGTGCCTCAAGCGGGTTACAAAATAAAAGGTCTTTGGATTGCTGGTCTACAAAGAAAACTAACAATTCAAAATGCAATGTTCCCATTTAAATTATTGAATAGTTTATGGGAATCCAGAAAAATTCTAAAAAAATTCCAGCCAGATGTTGTTATTGGGACAGGAGGATTTGCCAGCGGACCATTATTGAAAATGGCCAATAGCATGAATATCCCAACCGTCATCCAAGAGCAAAACTCTTATCCTGGAATTACCAACAAACTTTTGAGTAAAAAAGCGAATAGCATTTGTGTCGCGTATGATCATCTGGAGCGTTTTTTTCCAGAAGATAAAATAATTTTAACAGGGAATCCTGTTCGTCAAGATTTATTGGATATTCAGGATAAAAGAAAAGAAGCCATCGACTATTTCAATTTGGATTCCTCTAAGAAAACACTTTTGGTTCTCGGAGGAAGTCTTGGTGCCAGAAGAATCAATCAATTGATCGAAAAGGAATTGAGTACTATACTTTCTTTAAATGTGCAGGTGATATGGCAGTGTGGGAAATTTTATTTGGAGGATTATAAAAAATATAACAGGCACAATGTTCAGGTTGTAGCTTTTATCGAAAGAATGGATTTGGTTTATGCCGCTGCAGATGTGGTTATTTCGAGAGCCGGAGCTTCTTCTGTTTCAGAGTTGTGCATTGTTGGGAAACCAGTGATTTTTATCCCATCACCTAATGTTGCCGAGGATCACCAAACAAAAAATGCCGAAGCAATAGTGAAAAAGAAAGGAGCTATTTTGCTTAAAGAATCACAGTTGGATGAGGACTTTAGCTTAGTATTCGAATCATTGATAAAAGACCAGGGAAAGCAAGACCAATTAAGTGAAAATATTAAACTATTGGCTAAGCCACGAGCGACTGAGCAAATTGTTGACGCAATTGTTAAGTTGATTAAAAAATAAAGTTAATGAATCGATTAGTATGTCGGGTGTGAAGATGGAAATGGGCAATCTGGATAAATTAAAATAAAAAGCAAAATGGATTTAAATCAAATAAAAAACGTCTATTTCATAGGGATTGGAGGCATCGGAATGAGTGCTCTGGCTCGTTATTTCAAAACGATTGGAAAGCAAGTTTCGGGATATGATAAAACACCTTCTATTCTTACCAGTGAATTGATTGAAAATGGAATTGATATTCATTTTGAAGATAATATTAGTCTAATTCCAACCGATTATTATATTGAAAATACGCTGGTTATAATTACTCCGGCGGTACCGGTTAATCATTCGGAGTGGAATTATTTCTTGGAAAGAGAGTATCACGTAAAAAAGAGAGCCGAAGTTTTGGGTATTATTACCAAAGATACTTTTTGTTTTGCGGTGGCAGGAACTCATGGAAAGACTACAACCTCAAGTATTTTAGGGCATATTCTATATGAAAGTGGAGCTGATGTGACAGCCTTTATAGGTGGAATTGTAGAAAATTATGATTCTAATTTAATTGGAAGTGGTAAAACGGTAACTGTTGTTGAAGCGGATGAGTTTGATCGTTCCTTCTTGCACTTGCACCCAAATATTGCTTGTATTACCTCTATGGATGCCGATCATTTGGATATTTATGGTACAAGTGAAGCAATTGAAGAATCGTTTGTAGAATTTGCGAATAAAGTTGAAGATAAAAGCAAGCTTTTCATAACCAATGAATTGCCTATCGAAGGGGTGATTTGTGCGGTTAATGAGGAAGCAGTTTTTGAAGCTTTCAACGTAAGAATAGAAAAAAGTACTTATGTTTTCGATGTTAAAGCCCCAAGCGGAATGTTGAAAGATTTGCGTTTCGGATTGCCAGGCAAGCATAATTTAATGAATGCTTTAATGGCATTAGCGATGGCAATAACATACGGCACCCCAACCGATGTTATTGCCAGAGCTTTGGTTTCTTTTAAGGGAATCAGAAGACGTTTTTCGTATCAAATTAAAGAAGATAATTTAGTATATATTGATGATTATGCACATCACCCTACAGAAATAAATGCAGTGCATCAAGCAGTTCGGGAATTGTATCCGGGGCAAAAAGTGTTAGCTGTTTTTCAGCCTCATTTATTCAGCAGAACAAGAGACTTCGCAGATAATTTTGCTAAAAGTTTGTCTGCTTTTGATGAAGTCTTTTTGATGGAAATTTATCCAGCCCGTGAATTACCGATGGAAGGTATTAATTCACAATGGTTAATGGATAAAATGACAAATGAGCATAAAAAGATTGTTAGTAAGGAGGATTTGATTCCTTCAATTTTGGCTAATGATGCGAGTGTTATAGTAACAATTGGTGCAGGAGATTTGGGAGAAATGGTTCCTTCAATTAAAAAAGCATTATATGAAAGTCTTTAATTGGAATAATGTAAGGTTATTATTGATGTTTGTTTTGGTTATTTTTCTTTTTTCGTTTACATCCAAACGAAATTCCAAAAGAAAATTGATTAAATCAGAAGTTGTTTTTGTAGGCGAAAACTCTCTTTATTTAAAAAATGAAACGGTTAATAAATTGTTGATAGAAAATAATTCGGATGCTAAAACCATAAGAAAAGATAGGCTAGATTTGAATAGATTGGAGCAAGTATTAAATGCTCAAGAAATGATCGAGAAGGCAGATGTGTATGTGAGTATCGATGGTGTTCTAAAAGCAGTTGTGAAACAAAAGACGCCTATAGCTAGAGTCTTTAATGATGAGGGTTCCTTCTATATTGACAGTGAGGGTGATACCATGCCTTTGTCAGCGAATTTTACAGCTCGAGTTCCACTTGTTTCTGGGGAGATAAACAAGAAAAACAACAAAGATTTATTTAAATTATTTAAGATAATTTATGATGATGCGTTTTTGAGAAAAAACATCATTGGTATACAAATTATGCCTAATGGTAGCTTATTAATGCTCAATAGAAATTATAATTATCAAATTGATTTTGGTAGTTTGATAAATGTAGAACGTAAATTCCAAAACTATAAAGCTTTTTTTCAAAAAGTAAGTTTGGATGGTTCTTTGGATAAGTATAAAAAAATAGATCTCAGATTTACGGAACAAGTAGTTTGCACAAAATAATAGAAAATGGAAAAAGAGAACATTGCAGTAGGTCTAGATATTGGGACGACGAAAATTGTTGCCATGATAGGCAAAAAGAATGAATATGGTAAGCTTGAAATTTTAGGTGTAGGTAAATCTAAAAGTTTGGGTGTGGCAAGAGGAGTTGTGAATAATATTACGCAAACTATTCAATCTATTCAGCAAGCAATACTTGAGGCGGAAAATAACTCAGGGTATAAAATAAAAGATGTCGTAGTAGGTATAGCAGGTCAGCATATTAGAAGTATTCAGCATAGCGATTACATCAGCAGAAGCAATCCTGAGGAAGTTATTGGAGGGAGTGATATTGATTTATTGATTAATCAGGTTCATAAATTGGCCATGTTGCCGGGAGAAGAGATTATTCATGTATTGCCACAAGAATTTAAAATTGACGGTCAATCCGATGTTAAGGAACCGATCGGAATGTATGGAGGAAGGCTGGAAAGCAGTTTTCATGTGGTAGTAGGACAGGCTTCTTCTATAAGAAACGTTGGTAGATGTATTCAAAGTTCAGGTATCGAATTGTCAGGATTGACGTTGGAACCACTAGCTTCATCTGATGCGGTTTTGAGTCAGGAAGAAAAAGAAGCTGGAGTTGCCCTTATCGATATTGGTGGAGGAACAACAGACTTAGCTATTTTCAAAGACGGAATTATTCGTCATACCGCAGTAATTCCTTTTGGAGGAAATGTAATTACAGATGATATTAAAGAAGGTTGTTCTATTATTGAAAAACAAGCCGAATTGTTGAAGGTGAAATTTGGTTCTGCTTGGCCAGGCGAAAATAAGGACAATGAGATTGTTTCTATTCCGGGATTGAGAGGAAGAGAGCCAAAAGAGATTTCATTAAAGAATCTTTCGAAAATAATTAATGCCAGAGTTGTTGAAATCATTGAACAAGTTTTTACCGAAGTAAGAGCTTATGGACATGAAGATCCTCGTAAAAAATTGATTGCAGGAATCGTTCTTACAGGTGGTGGTGCACAATTGAAACATATCAAGCAATTGGTAGAATACATTACCGGAATGGATACTAGAATTGGTTATCCAAACGAGCATTTAGCCGGAAACTCAGATGAAGAAATTTCAAGTCCGCTATATGCAACAGCAGTTGGATTGGTGATGAACAGTATTGAAAACAAAACACAAAGTGCGGTGAAAATGCAAGCTGCCGTTACTCCTGAAAAAGTAACTTATTTTAGGGAGCCTATTGTGGAGGAGAAAGTAGAAATTAAAGAAGAGGCTTATGTACAGCCTGAAAGAGTACTTCAAGTGGAACCGATAAAGGAAGAATCTACAGAAAATAAAATTAGAAGGTCGTTTTTTGATAAATATGTGGACAAGATTAAAGATTTTTTGGACAACGCAGAATAATAATTAAGGAATAAAAAAGTTATCATACCTCCTTTTTGCCCCAAGCCTAGAGTAGTTAAAGATAAAGTTAATAAAAAATTTAAAACCCCATATGATGCCAAGCAACACAGAATTTGGAAGTATTTCATTTGATTTACCAAAAAATCAATCAAATGTAATCAAAGTAATTGGAGTAGGTGGTGGCGGTAGCAACGCTATAAACCACATGTTTAAACAAGGGATTAAAGGCGTTGATTTTATCGTCTGTAATACCGATTCTCAAGCATTGGACAATAGTGCCGTGCCTAATAAAATTCAGTTGGGTATGAATTTGACTGAGGGATTAGGCGCTGGAGCAAATCCAGATATTGGACACCAATCTGCTATAGAAAGCATCGCCGACATTGAAAAAATGTTGGATATCAATACCAAAATGGTATTCATCACTGCTGGAATGGGTGGTGGAACTGGAACAGGAGCTGCGCCAGTTATCGCTCAACTAGCCAAAGAAAGAGACATACTTACGGTAGGAATCGTGACTTTGCCATTCTTGTTTGAAGGTAAAGTACGTCAAGAACAGGCGCTTATAGGTATCGAAAAATTGCGCAAGCAAGTCGATTCTTTAATCGTTATCAATAATAATAAATTAAGAGAAGTATACGGAAATCTAGGTTTCAAAGCTGGATTTTCAAAAGCGGATGAAGTTTTGGCAACTGCCTCAAGAGGAATTGCCGAAGTAATAACGCATCACTATACTCAAAATATCGATTTACGAGATGCTAAAACAGTGTTGTATAACAGCGGAACAGCTATTATGGGATCTTCTGTTTCATCTGGCGAAAACAGAGCTAAGGAAGGGATTGTTGCTGCTTTAGATTCTCCACTTTTAAACGATAATAAAATCACAGGAGCCAAAAACGTATTGTTGCTTATCGTTTCTGGAACCAATGAAATTACTATTGATGAAATTGCCGAAATCAATGAGCATATTCAATATGAAGCAGGTTCTAATGCCAACATTATTATGGGGGTTGGGGAAGACGAAAGTCTTGGTGATGCAATTGCAGTAACCATTATCGCTACAGGTTTCAATGTGGAACAGCAAAACGAAATTGTAAATGTTGAGCCCAAAAAAATAATCCATACCCTAGGTGAAGAACAAAAAAGTGTTTTTGATTTAACAAAAAATACTGTTGCAGGTTTTAATTTAAACAGTGAAGGCCCGGTTTCAAATACAGGGGAAAGAATCGTTTTTGATTTAATCGAAGATGTTGCCCTGCCAAATCCTGTGATTGAGTCCCCAATAATTGCTTCAATCAATGAAGATGAATTAATCGGTATGACCGAATTTATCAAAAATTTGGATGTAACATTCGAAATTGTTTCTCCTATGAAAGAGATCGATTTTATTGTTACTAATCCTGTTGTTGAGCAAGTAAGGGAAGTAAGGTCAGAACCAATACGTTTTGAAGAAAAACAAGAGCAAACTGCTTTTTCATTTGATTTGCCATTAAGCAAACCAGAACCTGTTCAGGCAAAAGTTGAGTCAAATAGTTTTTTGTTTGAATTGACAAATGAAACAAGAGATATTAAAGTAGTAGAACCTGTCCAGTTTGTTCCTGTAACCGAATTGTCTGATAACGGTATTATAAAATACTCGCTTGAAGAATACATGGAAACAGAGAATGACTTGGTAGAAAGCAAGCCTGCTGCCAAAATTGAGGAAGTAATACCGGCAGAATTAAACATTACTATGAAACAAGTTTCTGAGCCAATAGCTGAGACACCTGTTCTGGGAAACAATTCTCCCGTTGAGATGACGATCGAAGAAACACTAAGATTCAGAGCGGAAGAAAGAAGAAAAAAACTTAAAGACTTCAATTATAAGTTCCATGATAATGTGTCAAGAGTGGATGAACTAGAAAGAGAACCAGCCTACAAAAGATTTGGTATTGATCTAAACAGTTCGCAAACTAATAATTCTACTTCAAGAATATCAGTTGGAACTGATAGTAATAATGACTTGCAGTTGCGTTCCAACAACTCCTATTTACATGACAATGTAGATTAACTAACTCAAACCATTTTGATTTAGCCCGAAAATTTCATTCAATTTTCGGGTTATTTTTTTGAGTATAAAGCATAAAACAAGAAGTTGTTAATGCGAGTTAAATTTTCTAAATTTGTCGGGCCTTATCCAGCTGTACATTACTAGCTTTTTGTCGTTACTATTTTTTTCTAAGAACAAGAAAGAGCTTCTTTCAGTCGCTTTTCTGGTTCAAGAAAAAATATAGTTTCTCTCAAAAAGGCTTTTCATTTCCATCTGGGGCAGTTTTTAAAGTATTCAGTTTGCAGACTTCAATTTGCAGTTTGAATCTTAAATCTAAATTCAACAATCTAAAATCTAAAACATACTATGAGTTTATCAATTCAGATCATGGACGAAATCAAAACCGCCATGAGAGCCAAAGATACTGTAGCATTAGAAGCTTTAAGAGCTATAAAATCAGAGCTTTTATTGGCACAGACTGCATCTGGTTCAAAAGAAGAAATATCAGCCGATGACGAGATTAAATTGCTTCAAAGATTAGTTAAAACCCGTAAGGAAAGTGCCAGGATATTTACAGAGCAAAACCGTATGGACTTGGCAGAACCAGAATTGGCGCAAATCGCAGTAATCGAAAAATTCTTGCCAGCTCAATTAAGCGAAGCAGAAGTGGAAGCTGTCGTTGCAAAAATTATTGCAGAAACAGGCGCATCTGGAATTGCTTCGATGGGTAAAGTAATGGGATTGGCAGCTGCTCAATTGGGAGGAACTGCCGAAGGAAAAACTATTTCTACTATCGTAAAGAAATTATTGACTTAAAAAAAATGGGCGGTTGATTAACGTTTTTAAAATCTTAAATCTAAATTCGTTAATCAATAATCTAAAATCAACTGACCGCGTAGTTCAACTGGATAGAATATCAGATTTCGGCTCTGAGGGTTGGGGGTTCGAACCCCTCCGCGGTCACATAAAAAAGCAAAAGCGTAAATAAATTTTATGATTTTGCTTTTTTTATTTATATTTAAACCTAACCAAAGCTGCCAAATCTTTTTATGGATTACATTGTACTAGTAGTTTTTACTTTTAGTCTTACTTTTTTTGTAGTAGTGGCTCTTCTGGTAGCTTTTTTTTGGTTTGTGGAATACTATTTTGGTTTGGTATTCGGAAGACCTCTTTTTGTTCATTTTTGTCCTTTTCCAAAGAAAATCAGCCCTAATGCACTTCATTTTTTAAATAATCAATTCCCGTTTTATGTTCGTTTGTCGGACAAAAAGAAAGTGTATTTTGAGCATAGAATAGCTTGTTTTTTGGATAGATACAAATTTGTCAGTCGTGAAAATTTTGTAATTACCGAAGATATAAAAGTTCATGTTGCCGCTACATTTACTATGTTGTCTTTTGGTATGCGAGAATATCTTTGCGATGTTTTTGATACAATAATCATTTATCCGTCAATCTACTTTTCTAGGATTTCGAAGGAATATCATAAGGGAGAATTTAATCCGAACACAAAAACAGTTGTTTTCTCTTGGGAAGATTTTCAATAGGGATTTGATATCTCTTCGGATAATTTAAATCTGGGAATCCATGAATTTGCCCATGTTTTGCATTATCAGGGATCACAAAGTAGTGACAGCAGCGGTGTATTGTTTTCGAGAATGTATGCCGTTATTAATGAAGAAGTGAGTGAGACTGCCTTCAGGGAGCAATTAATGCAATCCAATTATTTCAGAGTTTATGCATTTACCAACCAGTTTGAATTTCTGGCTGTGATTTTAGAAAACTATTTTGAAACGCCTTTAGAGTTTAAAACGCGTTTTCCAGATTTGTATCAGAAAGTAGGTTTGATGTTGAATCAAAAGGCTTAACTGTTTTTAGTTTTTCAAAGAAGAGTTTGTAATTTACTTATAAGATAGTGGTCCCACAAAAAAATAACCTCTAAAATCAAAAGGTCTATTAGTGCTTTTAACAGTAGCTTCAATGATGATGTCGACTCTTTTTTTTGCGCGATTGACATCTTTTACCAAGAATTTTGTTTCGGACAGCTCAATCTTTATATCAATTACTTTAATTCTTTCTTCGTGTTGGTTCAACGATTGTTTCATCGTTTTTGAAATGATTTCTTTCAAAGTGTTTTCGTTCATCAGAAGATCAAAATCGATTTCCCAAATTTTAGAACCATAAGTTTCATCAAATTTACATTCGCCAAAAGTAGTGGTAGCCAAGAGTATAATTTGTTGGGCAATAGAATGTTCTAAAGACGTTTTTTCGAGTTCCTTTTTTTGGACAATGCTTCCAAAATCAATAGGTAATTTATAAAATGCTCCTTTCATATACTATAGATAAATGAGTTTGTCTGTTTTTCCTTTTAAGTCGGTTTGTATGGCTTTGGAGACTTTTTTTCTCTTTACGATATGCAATTTTACTTTTGGTGTAAGCTTCAAAAATTTCTCTCGGTAGAGTAGGTCTCCAATCAGTTTTTTGCCACTGTTTTCATCAACAATGATAAAGTAACTAATTCCTTTTTGTATTTGAAGCGTATTAATGTCACCTGCAAAAAGTTGAATAGTTTGGTTGTCTTTCTCAAAAGTATAAGTGAGCTCTTCTGAATTGAGTTTTCTGTATTTTGAAATATCAAAAGTTTCTATTTCTTCCTTTAGAGGCTCGAACGGAATGTTTTCGAATAAGAAATTCTTAGGCGCTAAAAATTTTAAACCTAGAAAACTCCAAATGCTTTTTTTAGTGGTTTGTTCTTTGAAAAAGAAAGTATCTCTAGTCACTTTATAGATTGCTTTTTCATTGGTTTTATCATCAGTGAGAATCATTTGGTAAGTAGGGATCTCAATTTCTGAAGGAGTATCCGAACCCGATAAATGAGTTCTTAGATTAATCGTTCCTACTTCTTGCTCAGAGATAGTAATGCTAATCGTATGCTTTGTTAATGCAGTATCTGTTCGAACAATCACTTTTCCTTCTCCAGATCCGGCATAAAATACAGATCCGTCATTGTCTGTCAGCCCTAATGAAAGGTTCAATTGAGGAATTGGCATATCTTTATGTGTTTAATTTTGATAGGGTTTGTGGTGTTATAAAGGACAATAAAATGGATTAATCATTTTTGACTTTATAATATTTAAAACAGGTTAAATACTCTCTTAATAGTTTGTTGTCAGCATCTGTAGGACTAAATTCATAATCTTTATTTAGAGTAAAAAGTCGAATCTTATTAATCATGTGACTTCTTATGATCTTAATTTCTCTGACGCTCAATTCTAAGACAACATTTCCTTCGCAATTTACTTTGAGCTTATTTTTTAAGCTTAAGATTTCGCCGTTTTCAAAATAAAGTTCCAAAGGTTGTTCTTGTTTGACACAGGTATTATCCGTGAATATTTTGAAATACAAAAAAATATTCCCTTTTCTTTTTCCAAGCTGCAGTGTTGCATATTCATAACTCTCATTATAAACTCTTAAAAAAATAGGAGGGACACTCGCAAAATGTTTACCGTCGAGTAACAACTCATTTTGGGTTATAGGACAATTGATACCGTCTAAGGGGTGACTCTTTTTCTTTTTTTGAGCAGATACCCCAGAAAAAGTAATCATTGCAATTAAAAGTAAAATTTTATGGGACAGTTTCATTGGTTTTTGATTATAGCATTTGATTTTCTATGAAATGGGTTTTAAAAAAAGGAAACACAATAATTGTGTTCCCTTTTTTGTGGATTATTTCAAACGATTATTTTTGTTCGTAATCTGTATCCCATTCTGTTCCGTCATCACCTTTATGACCATCCATTTTAATTAGGAAGTTCTTTGCAGGGAAATAAGGTTTCATGTGAATGTCTACATAGATTCTATCTTTTTGGATAGGATCTTGCTCAAAACGACGAATTTCAAAATTCTCGATCAATTTGTCTGGACCAGTAATTCCGTCTAGGAAACTTACGATTTGTCCCATGATTTCTTTACGAGTTTTTGCTGTGAAATTCTCAAAAGCACGACGGTTAAGGAAATCCATTAATACTTTAGTCACATAGTCAAATACACGAACTACTGAATAGGTTTGTAATCCTAAGTTGTCTCCGCTAAACAATGTTTTAGCCGAAAACGCCATTACTTTACCATACTCATTTACCATAGGAACCAATCCCATGTTTTCTAGATTGGCAATTTCACTTTTCTTAAGATCAAATTTAACACCGTCCACTTCGTTGATACCACCAAATTTCTTACCGGCAGTAACTTGTGACATTAATGTTTTGTAAATTTTACCGGCAAGAGCTGCAGATGGAGCGATAAATAAATCTTCGCCTTCTCCAATTTGCTCAAAACGGCCACGTCCTACTAACCAATTGCAGGTCATAATGACATTAGAACGGTACACATCACCACCTGTTAAGTTGGCAGCGTCAAACATTTCCATTACATCATCCGGTTCATCAAGGTGTTCAAAATCGGTAACAAGCATTACTTTGTTTTCGTGTGCTATTTTAGCCCATTTTTCAACTACTTTATTTGATCCTAAATAACCAGGAATAACAACAATACCGTAGTTATTTTTCAAATCCAAACGATCGTAGTTATCCACCAATTCAGAATGAATTGAATCGATAAAACGAGTGTTGTCAAGGTCTTTCAGCTGCTCTATATCGGCATTTACGATAGTTACGTTTTTTACTTTATCGGTTTCAGTGTTTTTGTAAAACAAAGATAATGTTCGATAAGCTGCTTCAATTTCTCTAGTTTCTTCAACCGCTTTTGCAAGATTCTTTTTAAGCAATGCTTCAGATTCTTTACTTTTATCTTCGCATTGAGCAACCATGTCAGTCAGTGCTTCATTGTTATTCAAAACGGCAACCCATAATTCAAGGGTTTTCATCAAAGTTTCTCTTTCTTTGGCTTTACTGATTTCTCCCAAGAAAATTTTTCTTCTTGCTTTTCTATCAGGATTTAAGTTTTGAGTCCCTTCAATAGACATTTCCAATAAATCGAAACCTCCGTATTTGGCTAATTTCTCAACACTTTTTTCTATTGATCCGGCAACTTTACGTTCCATTACTGCAACATCCCCATCATTATCCTGAAATGCTCCTTTTGTAGTATTCTCTTTCATATCTCTTAAACTATTTGTTGTCTTTTAATTCATTAATTAATCCACCTAAGCTTTCTAATAATGCTTTTTTTGCATCACCATCTTCCAGAGCCGCTTTCAAAATTTTATTCGTTTTCAACTGGCGAATAATTTTTTGGTACTGATCTTTCTCAGTTTCTAAGTCAGATAAGAAAGTACTTTGAGAAGTAATTCCTTTTACGCCAAAATCTCCAAGATTTTTGAATTTCAACGCTTCAGTTTTGGTTGCTCCTTCAGCATTTTCGAAGTTTACTTTTACTTCTGGTTTAAAGTGTTCGAAAGCTTTTTCGATACTTGTAATACCTTCAACCAATTCTGGTTTTACAGGTGTGTCAATAGTAAGTTTTTGTGCGATAAGGGTTCTGTTTTGAGGGATTGCACTGATTGCTTCATCAGCGTCTAATTTTACCTCATTCCCTCCGATTCCATAATTTGTTAACATAATTTTCGTTTTTAAATGAATGTTCGTTTTTTACTTTTTTAATGATTTATTGATTTATATTTTTTGCTATACAATAGCGTGTTTTTCCTTATGTTATGTTTTTGGATTTTTTTTGGGCATGAGTATCTCCCTCGAGCTTTTGGCTCGACACTAAGGTTTTGCAAATTGTGGTATTTTGCCTTAGACTTTTATTTTAAATGTTTCTTAGAGAAACGTTTCTTTTTGTTTGGAGTCTTTTAAGGACTGTTGTGTTTATTCTCCTTGTGGCCGAAAATTGTGCATTCTCACTATTGGGTTAAAAAAGATTTTCCTTTAAGTTTGTTTTTGAATATTTGAGTAATTCGTTTCTATATTTTAGTATCTAATATTTCGTATTTTGCTAAATGTTTTGACTGTCTTTCTATCTCATTATCAAAAAACTGACAAAATGATTCATTGTTGTACTTACCAAACTCCTCAAAATAGTTACACATGTCATTTAAAAAATATTCTGTTTTTTCTTTGACTAGTTCATCTGTATTCTCATCAAAGCCTATAACGGTACAGTATGAAGGAGAAGGAAATTGACTCGGTTCCGGTATTTCTATGTCAAGTATCATCAATTCATACAATTCATTAAGGTTTTTTTGAGATAATGTCATTTCTTTTTTAATGGATTCGCTTTTGATATATTTTATCATTTCCCAATAGTTTCCGTCATACATATTCATTCCAATGCTAATAACAATTTCTCCTTTTTCTAGAACCGGAATTTCTACACTTACTAATTTTTCAATCTCTTTCATCTGTTCGTTGTAATCTACTCCGTCTTTTAGGTTGGTTGTGTAGAGTACAATGTATGATTTAGTATCTTCAATTTCCTTTTTATATTCGTTGCAGCTAAGGTTGTGTACAGTATATAAATCTGTTGTCTTTTCAAGATTTGTAGCTTGAAAATTTATTTCAGAAGAACTAATACCTCTTATAATAACATCTTTCTGATTATACATTTTGCCATTTACTATATGTGTCTTGTCCTTAAAGGAGTAAAAAAAATTTACATCGTCATTGTCTGTAAAATTCTGATCAACAGTAAATTGCTTATTCATAATTGGAGCATATTCTTTGTTGTTGTAAAGGATGGAATGTAGCTCTCCTTCTTCACCCAATTTGTATAATATGTGCATATTATACTTGTAATTAATAAATTGGCAATATGATGCGTTTGCTAAAATTAAAATGGTAAATAATAGTAATTTTTTCATGTTTGTGAACTGTTTTTTTAATATTCCAATGAATTTTTTATGTTTTGAACCCTTAAAGGAGGAGTTATGTTTATGTTCTTTGTGGGCACGGATTGCAAATCCGCGCTATCGGGGTTGCAAATTAGAGCTATGAGACTATTTTATTAATTTTATTAATAATTCTTGTGTAACTCCTTCAAATTGTATTTTACCGAAATCTTTAATTGCTTTCATTTTGTTAGGAATTAATTTATCTGGATCACTACGGCTTGTATAAGCTTCACTATATTTATGCATCACAATTTCATTAGTTTTTTCATCAAATCTAAAAGTGGTATATGAATTAACGAAAAGAAAGTCTTTACAATAGACTTGCTCAATTGTGAAATAATTATTTTTAACTACAATTTTTTGAAATCCATCTGCAGGGCAATTATCATCATATTTAAAAACTATATTTTTATTTGATTTAACTTCTATAAATTCATTTTCAACTTTCTTTAAAATAATTATTTGTAATGAATTATGTTGTGTGTTTTCTTTGTTTGCTTTTTTTTCTAATGCTAAAATTTTAAAAGCTTGATCTTTCCAATTTAGTATAGCACTATCCAGAATATACATACCAGCAGGTATATTAAAACCCAAAGTTTGTTTTTGATCTGATTTGTTTTGCCCAAAACAAGAGTTAAGAGATAAGATGCAAAAGAAGAATATTATTATTTTTTTCATTTTTTTTACATTAAAAGATTAAGATATACCAAAAGATTATTTTTTTCTCTCCATTTTATCCAATACTCTTTATTCAGAGTAGTGTTTTTAATATTTAACCAATCGTCTTTAATTTCAATTACTTCAATTTCATCGTCTGGTTGTAAGTTTTTAATATTAATTGCTTTTCCATTCACTTTATCAAACAATGGATTTAAGCGTATGTTCTTATTTTCAATACTAGTTACTTGATTTTTTAAAAAATCATACCAGTCATAATACAAATATTTTGGAGTAGGCTTTATATATGCATATTTACCATTAGAAATAGCAATTTTATAGTATTTGCTATTTTTTTCTAAGCAAACAAAAAATTGGATACCATAATCAGGTTTGTTTAAGATAGGAATTATATCCTTTCCGATTTTTGCTTGATTAGTTTTTATGATTTTACATGAACTATCATTATATAAGGCAATTTTTTCATTTGGATTTACTAATTGTACTAATCCAATACCTAGTTCTTTTATTAAATTGTCATTTTGATATTCTAATCGCGTTTCCTTCTTTTGAGCATTACAGTGTATTACTTGAAATAAGAAAAAGATGATACTAAATAATTTTGCTTTTTTCATATTACTATTTATCTTAAACTTAGATGAAATATGATCTTGGTTCTTTTCTAATTCTTGATCTATATACTTAATTTCTTTTTTAAAACAATTGACTTTACTACTTTGGTAAAACCATAGCGTATCTTGTTTATTACGACACGCTATTGTTTACCTTTATGAGCTATTTTTTTGTTTTTCTAAATGTCAATGAACTTTTGTTTTGTATTCAGAATCCCTTGAGGATTGTTTCGTCTATGTTCTTTGTGGGCATGGATTGCAAATCCGCGCTATCGGGTTAATGATGGTGATTATTTTTTATCCACCACTTTGATTGTTTTTGAATTAAAATTTTCAAATAAAACTGTCCCGAAATTTTTGTTTGAAAGTATAGTATCTGGTATTTCTTTATCTGGGTTTTTTCTGTCTGAAAAAGATTGTCCAAATTTATGAAGCACTATTTGATTTGTACTTCTATCGTATTTAAAGGTTGTGTATTCATCAATAAGATACCAGCCTCCACAAGTGTTTTGCTCAATGGTGAAAAAATTATCTTTTACTACTAAGTTTTGAAATCCATCCGAAGGGCAATTTGATATAGTCGTATAAATTATATCTAAATTTTTATACACCAAATAATCGTTATTCCCTTTGTTTAGTAATATGCAAACAGGAGAATTCATTGTAATATCAGTTTCGGAATTAGTAGCTACTTGTTTAGGCTCAAAAATTAATAACTCATCTTCTTTTCCATCTTGATTTAAATCACATTTTTTTTCGATGCTTATCACATATCCCTTATTTTGAAGATCTTTTTTGAAAGTGTTGATGTTGTAAAGATTAGAATTGTTTTCTTCTTTAACTCTAACTCTACTTTTATGTACGTAACCTGTTTTTCCTGTTTTAGTTTTTATATACCACCAATCACCTAGACTTTCTATTATTTTAATCTCTTCACCTGAGATTAGTTTGTCAATAATTTTTGAAGAAGAATTTTTATCTGCTCTTAAATTAGTATAGCCATCTTTATCAAAGATTTCAAATTTATTTTGTTTGTTTTTGGATACATTTTCAGGAACAGTGCTTCGTTCTTTCTTGATTTTTTCAAAAACTAACATTGCTTTATTCCTCATAGATTCATCAAGGACAAGATTTAATTTTTGAGGATATTTTAAATCTTCTTTATCAAAATAAAAGCTCCAAAATGAGTTTATTTTGTTTTCGTCTAATTTATTTAGCAATAGAACAAACTCTTTATCTGTTTCAATTATATTTTGTAAGTTTTTATGGAAATAATTAACGCCATCAGCTTCCCATTTACCATTAACAGCAATATTGACAATCTTTGTTTTGTAGCTATTATACTTCGATTGAGACACTAACTTGAAGAAATAATCTATATATTCATTAGCACTATCATAAAAGATATTAGGTTTATCTAACTTGTCATTCCATCCAAAAGTTGCTTTAAAATTTTCGAAATTTTCTGGAAATTTCTCTAAAAAAACTTTTTCGTCTTTGGCTATATATGCTTTTCTAAACAACTTAGTGCTATCGATATCTTGTGCTTTATTATTACATGAAACTAGTAATAGTAATAAAATAAAAAATTTATTCATAATTTGCTGTTATTATAATTTCTACTCTTTCTATTCCCTTAAGTGTTACATAATCATTTATTTATTTTAGTTTTGGCTTGCTTGCTTCAACAAAATCTTCTGATTTGCTAGAATCGATCAATAAGCAATATTCAGTATCTGAAGCGTAATTTCCAGAATGTATCAAAATTGCTCTTGATTCAGGGTTCTATTGTTTAACAAACCCATAGCGCATCGTGTTTATTGCGACACGCTATTGTTTGCCTTTAGGAGCTTTTTTGTTTCTATAATGTCAATGAACTTTTTTTATATATTCAGAATCCCATGAGGATTGTTTTGTTTATGTTCTTTGTGGGCGCGGATTGCAATTCTGCGCTATCTAGGGTTTATTTAATCCTTTCATAAACTCGTTTGGGGATTTTATTTAAATCTTTACCTTGAGCTTTCATTAATTCAAGATATTTCTGGTATGATTTTTTAGCTTTTTCATTTTGATCGAAGCCCCATTGTGCATCTCCTAAATTTAAATAAGCAACAACTCTGTCAGGAGAAAAACTAACAATATCTAATAGAATTATTCTAGCTTCATTATAATTCCCGCCTTCAATTAAGTTATATGCAGCATTGTTGTAAATCGTAATATTTTCTTTGGAAATAGGATTAGTTTTTAAAATATCTGCTATAGCATAAATATCCATTTGCATCAATTTTTCTTTATCTTTAATGACATCAAGAGAAGATGTTTTTTTGCTAGTCATTTCTCCAAATTGTTCTACTACAGTGTTGAAATCAAATTCTTTTATGGATATTGTGATTTTTTTTGTTTGCTTCACTTCTCCTGTAGGAGAATCACTGTAATATGTGATGGAATTTGAAACCCAATTATTTCCCGTATTAAAAAAATCAACATCTATCGATTTTTGTCCATTTATAATAGTTAATGGTATAAAATCTCCTTTTATATGTCTAATATGAATAATACTGTTTTCAAAACATCTTTCAAAAATCATTTCGTCTTTTTTGTTTTTTAATGAAATACAATTATCATCCTCTATATTGATTACTTTATTACCATTGTCAATTTTAAAAGAGTCATTAACTACATCCCCAACGTTATCATTTGTAACACAATCTTTTTTGGTTCCCTTTACAGTTTTTATGGTCTTTAATTTCAATATATTTACATAGTATTTAACAACTGTAGCTGATTTATCATAGTGTATTTCCCATTTAGAGATGCCTTTTTCTTTATTTTCCCAAAGAAATTTATAGTATGATTTTTCTTGCTTATCTGTAAATAGAATTATTTCATCATTGTCTTGTTTTATATGATCAATTTTAAAGTCACTATTTTCTATTATCCCTTTGTCAAGAATTGAAGTATTAGAAACTTTTATACTTGCTCCTTCATAACCACAATCTACTATTACAAAATCTCCACCTTTTTTTTGAATCTCTAACCATGTGCCTATATAGGCTTTTTGATTGTTCTGTGAATTGCAGGATACTATTATGTTTAATAAAAATAAAATAAATACTAATTTTCTCATTTTTTATTGTTATTTCTTATTTGTGTTACTGTGCGAAAATTTATATCATTAGTTATTTGCAGGAATTATCTACTATATAAGTATTCGCTCCACTACTTTGATATAAGAAATGCACCTCTTTCTTATTTTAACAAATCCATAGCGCATCGCGTTTATTACGAAGCGCTATTGTCTGTCTGATGAGCTATTTTTTTGTTTTTCTAAATGTCAATGAACTTTTATATCTAGAATCCTTTAAGGACTGTTTTGTTTATTCTATTTGTGGGCACGGATTGCAAATCTGCGCTATCGGGTTATTGGGATTTATTTTATTTTTCTTAAAGGAAACTCCTCATTACCTGGATTTATAGTAGAAATTGGTTCTCCAGAAATAATGTACTCTTTTCCATAATTTTGAATGTATATAATACCCATATCATCGTATTTTTTATTAAAAACTATTTTTATTTTGTCATCAGCTACTATTTCTCCAACTATATTTTTGTACGTTTCGGGTTTTTCCCCATCACTTATGTAAACTACCGTTATATTATTTAAATTATTAATAACAATTTCAAAGCTGGTTTTTAAATCATCTCTATTTGATTTTTCAAAGGAATATTTTCCTATCCAAGAATTGTTATTTTTATTAACATCCGGAGTTTGAGAATTATTAAAAATGTGATGCTTTATCAAATTGATTTTCCCACTCCCTTTATCAATCTTATAGTAATTCCAAAATATTACTTTTATTCCATCTTCATCTTCATTAGTTTCTAAAGTCCATAAGTTTAGATCAGAATCTATATAAAAATATTGATTTATTGCCACTAGTGCTTCTGAATAATTCTCTTCTTTATAAACGGTCAATTCATCAATTTTTTTATCGTTTTTATAAATTGAAAGATTAATGTGGGTAAAAAGGGTAGCATCTGGGTTTTTCTTTTTTTCCTTTTTTAATTTTAAAGTAATAGTACCAATATTCTTCTCTTCAGTGGTGTTATAATCCCATGTTGTAAACTTATCATAATCGAATTTAATTTTTGATAAATTTGCACGTTGTAATTTTATATCATTGTTGTTTTGTATTTGACTCACAAAATCAGACTTTGATATTAATAAATCACCATATGAAATAAAACCTATTTCACTATTCTGAGTATTCTGTATTTTATTTGATATAGATTTATCAGTTTCTTTTTTACAAGAAATTAATAAAATAACTGCTAAAAAAAGAATTATTTTTTTCATTATTTTTTACTTATTATTATACTATCATTGTTGAAATTTCCGGAATGTAAATGGCTGTTATGCAATGCTCCACCATCCTCTGCATTCTTGATTTGTTTGCAATAGTGGTTATTACCAACCAAAACTTCAGTGAATTTGAATTTAATTATAGCGTCTATAAATGATTGGTCTTTTATAAGGCTATTATAATAAATTGTATCTACACTTCTTCCATTAACATGTTCCGCACTAGGAAAGCAAGAACCTTCTTTAAAGCAGCTTCCGGTTGTTGTAATTCCTTCAGAGTAACTGCATTCAGCTAAAGCTCCGATAAAGCCTGCAAATACATTAGGTCCAGTATATTTCCTTTTTGTTTGAGAAAAACTATATTTAATTACAATACCATCTTTCGAATAATTCAAACTATCTGGCATTTTTATCAATTCAATATCATTTCCAGTAGATTTATATAACCTCCAAATTAAGCCTTTCGTAGGGTGTTTTCCGTATTCTGCAATGTCATCATTCTTATATTTAACTCTTCTTGATGTACTTCCATCTGAGACTTTTTCGTCAGTAAGAACTTCAGCGTGAGTCGGTTTGCTATTGTGTATTATTCCTACTTCTTTTCCTTTTGTATTGTACCAATCTAAAATGCATATAGGATGCTCTTTGTTCTTCTTATCATGATAAACATACTTATATCTATTTTCATAACCTTCTTTTATGGTTTTTGGGATTATCTTCTCGATTTTACCATCACTGTATATATTATAGGTAACAATATCTTTATCAGTAGTATTATTTAAAACTATTGGACAAGTACCAAAAAAAATAATTTTTTCAGGAATACCTTCATTGTGCAAATCATTTATCGCTTCCTCAAATTCCCAAGCATAAGAACTCCCTTTTTTTCCTGCGTAATAATGTTTTTTTCCTTTTTTATCTATCCAATATTCATCCTTTTCTCTTTTAAATATTGGATTGTCATCATATGCATCTTTAGTGCTATCATAAACGACATAGTTCTTTTCTGTACCGTGGCCACACGCATTGGGATAATTAACTGCTAAATATAAGTCTGTTTTTGTTTTTAGCTTTCCATCGAATTTTTTTTGTTTGAAAAATTTTTCTACATAATCTAATTGTGCAGTTGCTGATAGTTTTATTAATTCAGATCTTTTTACACCTAAATCAATAGCAGCAACCTTTCCAATTTGAATTAACCCTACATAGCCATTTTTTGTGTCATCTTTATGTTTTTTGAATGTACCGCATGTAGGACTGAATGTTCTTCCCGTTTCTAATGCCATTACTGCCATAAGCCAGTTTGCTCCTTCATTCTTCTCTTGAGGTAATCCCAGGTTTTTAGATATTTCAACAACTTTCTTTCTAAAGTCGCAACTTACTTTATTTCCCCAAATCAAATCATAGTCCTTACAAACACAAAGGCCATTCTTTTCTTTTTTCTCATCTTTAGGGTTTTTATCAGGCTCTCCAATTTTTAAAGGATTGTTTCCAGTAGGTGCTTTTGGGTTAGGAGCAACTATTGGTTTAACTTTAAATAAACCTTCCCACCAATCTATAATGTCATCTCCAATAGATTTTTCTTTCTCTTTTTGCTTCTCTTGTTTTTTGGATGGTCCTTTTTTCTGAGCAGGTGTTTCTTTTTTAGGAGCAGCTGGTTGTGCTGTTGTGTCCTTGTAACTAGGATTGGCAACATTAGTATTGGCACTAGCTGTTTTTTTATTCAAAATTTCGGCAGTGACATAATACTCATGCGTTTTGCCTTCGTCGGTATCGCCTTTTGCTTTTATGGCATTGGCAATTTTGGCAAAATCAGGTTCTAAAACAAAATCAATATCAGCAATTCCTCCTTTTACAGTGCCGGGAAGTGTCTTCATTTTGTTCTTCTCATTGGCTTTGTTATGTCCTGCGCCGGCAGCGTCGTCTTCCCATAAGGTAGCATATATTGTACGTCTTTCCATGTGCAGACAATGTACTCTAGCTTTGAGTGTTTGTCCGTATGCAAAAGGTTTGGTAGGTTTATTTCCGTTTCTGTCAAGAAATTCTATACTTTCTATTTTAGGACTTTCGGCTTTGTGTGGTTTTATATCAAGTCTAGCCACTTGATTACCTCTCTTGGCAAGAATGCGAATACCTTTTCTTTCCAGACTTTTTTGTATAAAAGTGTAAGAAACTTTGTTACCCGTTTTGTCGTTTTCTTCTTTTTGAATCCATCTCCCGTTCTCCAATATATGTACTGACCACTCCACTGGATATTCAAAAGCATTAAGTTTTGAACCATCAAAAATTTTAGTCGGTATTGCGCTAGATAGCAATTGGTTTACCGAATAGAATTCAGCCTTGCCTACTGTAGGGGTCGGGTTTCCTGTTATTTTTAATTCAGACATACTAGTTACTTTTATTTACAAATAGAATCTGTTCCATTAACCTCGGCTTGAAATTTTGCGGTATTGACCAAAGGATTAATTTGGTTGCTTACTTGTGGCTTTGCCTTTTTTGCATTTTGTTTACTGGCTTCTGCTTTTTGCCCGTGTTTGTCAACAGTGATGCAATCTGGTCCACCTATGGGACAGGTTGCTTTACTGCTTTCTAATAATATCTTCCCTTTATTAGACAACGTTACTTTATCATAAAAACCGCTCCATTTGGTAATCACAGCTTGGCATGGCAAGTAATCACCACTTCCGTTGGGTTGTTTTTTACATTTACCAAAAGTGTTCTTTTCTAAGGTTTGACCAATTTCTTTATCGGTGGCTATGAGTTTTTTTGAGGCATCTTTGTCATTGGCATAATGCTTACTATGTGTTTTTACCTTTAGTTTGTCTAACTTAGGCTCTACACTAAACTTACACTTTACGGTGGCTCCCTGTACTACTATATGTTTCTCGCTCATAGCTTTAATTTTGTGTTTCATTAAAAACGCCAGTCAGTAAACTAAAAAAGCTTTCTTTTTTAGGCATACCACCTGTATTTGTTGAATTTTCATTATTGGTGTCTACAACCTCTTCTGGTTTTATTTCCTCGATATTTATGGTCGCTTTTATAGGACTATCATAATGAATTACGCATTCTAATTCCATTTTTTCTACGCAATACGAATTTGGATTCAAAAAATACGTAGCATTATAATTTCCTTTCCAAGGGTCAAATTCAAAATCAATATCAAAATCGGTATCTAAATAATCTCCCTTTTGTTCTATCTTAATCCACTTACGATCTTCCAAAAAAGGAGTAACTTTTTGTTGAACAAGAAATGAAGCTTGTTCATCTTTTATTAAAGGGAAAGTGATGTTGTTTTCAAAAGTGTGATTTGTAGTGTAGTCAATATGTATTCCATTGAATAAGGCTCTCAAAAACAAATCGGATCTTAATGAATCATTTAATGCAGCTTTACTGGTAAGAGATTGTTCTGTATGTTCTATATATATTTGAGCGACTTCACCTTCATAATAATCTACTATTTCATTTTTTTTATTTTCCCAACGTTCTAGAATTTGATTGTAATTGTGTATATCAATCCATTTTCCAGTAAGGTCAACAACTATTTGTAACGGATATAGAATTTCGGCTGTTTTTGCTGCCAATTCCTCCATCATAGTGTCAGGTTCAGTATCGTTAATGTATGTTTTGGATAATCTGTCTATTTCAAAAAAGTGAAATCCTTTTGGATCAACAGCCATCCATTTTACACTAGTTTCAAAATGAATAGTATCTTTTTCGTCTCCATCTTCTAAAACATAAAGTACATCATAGTTTTTCTTAGAACCTGAAGGCAAAAAAGGCAATGTGCTTCCATTAACAAAACCAACTTTTCTAGTTTTTCCCCCTGTTGAACTATTTGCTGTAACTTCACTCTTATCGGATGGTAATAACAATAATTCAAGATGACTTGGGAAATCTGCTTCGATCAAATCTGGAATCTCACAATAGATATTGTGATGCCTGCGAAGTTCCATTGGTGGAATAGCAAGTTCTTGGGCTACTTTGTGCAAAGTATCTCCTGTTTTGATGGTATAGGTTCTTTCTTTTGTTCTCAAGATGTTCCTGTTTATAGTAGTGTTATTATAAAATTAAAGATCTGCTTACTGATTCTGGTAAATTTGTCGGCAAACATCTAAGTCTCTGCGCACTTTTTCCAGTTCTTCTTTGTAGGTTTTAGCTGATTGATTTAAGCTGTCTATAAGATGTGCATTATGTGTAAGGCTTCTGATTTCTTTTTTGTAATCGATGATTTGTTTGTAAGCCAAGATAATGTTGTTGTACATTTTTTTGTTATTGATTGAGTCTTTTGGCAGTTTTTGATAAATGTCTGCCAAGATTACATTCGCCAATCGCTGTTGGAAATCATTGTCTTGTTTTGGTGCATTTATTGAGTCTATCACCGTTCTTACGCTATCAATCTTAAGAGCGAAATTGGTTTGGTATTCCATCTCTTTTTTGAGTTTTTCATTATCTGACTTCAATACTTTATTTTCGGCCTTTGGCATATAAAAATTGAATGAAGCCGCAATTAGTATAACGGTAACCGTTAGAATAAAAACGATTAAAAAGGCGAGAAATGCTTTTTGGCGTTCTTGTTTGTTTAATACTTCCATTTTGATTTATTAATTTTATTTTTCTATAAAGAAACTGTGACGTTTTTTGTTGTTTAAAATGCTATCGGGTTTGTCTGTTTCCGCTACAAATAATTCGATGTTTTCTTTTTTCTTGCCTATGTAATCCAATCTGTTTAGGGTTTCGAAAAGTTTTTCTATTTTTTCTAGAAAATGCAGCGATGCAGAAGCTGTTTTATCAATATGAACGTGATCATAATTGGTGTTTATTAACGTCGTAAACAGCGTTTCAAAATCACCTTGTGATAATTCACACCAGTCTGCAAAATAGTTTAAAAGCTCTTCCTTACCAGATCCTGATTTTGAATCAATAAAATTTTTCATGACCCTAGCCAAGGATACAACTGTTGTAAACATGGCCGCTGGATGTTGGTGCAGCGAAAACCAACGAAATTGCGTAAGGACTTGCCCTAAATAATTGGCTGTAAAATCGGCCAAGCCCATCATCATTTGAACCAGAATACCAGTTTGTTGGTTTCGGTTGATTTTTTGGGATATTTGTACAGAGTATATTTCTAATTGCCCAAATGAATGAGAGATATTGGATTGAATATCGATAAGTTTTGGATGGCTAGATACCGTCATACACGAAGGAATATAGGCTTCGTCAAGAGTAGTATTGTCTCCAATAACTATTTTACCTATTGCAAGATAAAAACCACCGTATCCTATTCCTGATCTAAACTCATCCGAATTAATCAAGTGAAGTTTGTATTCTGGTTGCGTGTTTGGGTATCTTGGAGGCACCTCTTCTGGATCCGGTTCGCCAAAAGGAATTCTTTTCATGGAATTTACAGATATACAAGCAAGTAATACATGTTGCTCACCCTCTTTTATCTGATAAGTGTCCTCAGGATAAGGGATTTGTAAATCAAGAGTGTCAGTATAGTTTCGACTAATTTCTATTCTGGAACCATTGGGTGTTATGGCATGGCATTCTTCGACTCTTACTCTAAGGAGTTTGTGATTGTCTATTCCTAAAGTGATTTTAATAGCCTCTTTATTTTGACTGCCTAAATTCAATAAACCATAGGTTATTGGGGTAGTGTGAATACCAATGGCATCATTTACTAACTCCGCAACATTATCCTGCATTGCCAAAAAATGACTTTTATTTATCTTCATTCCATCAATCCAATTGACCGGAAAATGATTTAGTTTTTCAACCATTTATTTATAGTATTAGTAGTTCGTTTGTATTAGTTCTCTTGGTTTTCATGAATAAAACCTATAGTGTTGCTTTCTTTTTTGTTTACAATTTGTTTTTCTTTTCGTTCACATATAATTACTGAATTCTCAGTAATTCCATTCATGCCCAAAGTGTATCTAGCATCAACATATTTTGCCTTTTCGTTCCATTTAGGTTGTAGAAAAAAGACCCAATTACAAGGTTTTTCTTCAAAATTGAGTTGTATGGGCTGATTTGAAAAGTGTTTGTTATAATCGTGTGCTGTGTGATAAAATAATCGACCAAAGTCCATTCTTACTGGCCCTTTTGCTCTTATTGAGGTGTACTCTTTATCATTTTCATTCTTTTTTATCAATAAGGTTATTAATAAAAGATCTCTAATTTCTGCATCTTCTAAATCGGCGTATGCATTTTTTTCTTCTGGGAATTTCCATGTGACATAAATTTTTGGTGGAATTTTTATGATGTAATCGAATAGTCCATTTATCCAAGTAGGTACGAAAAATACAATGAATTGGGAACACATTAGTGCTGTAAATTGCAATCCACTAAGGGCAGTATATATAAGAATAAATGGAATGCAGGAATACAATATGATGACTAAAGAAAATAGTAATTCTGCACCGAGTTTTTTTATATCGAATTGATTAAAATACCATCGGTAGAAGAAAACGTGTATTCCGCCAAAAAGCAGCGTTGCAATTTGATAAAATAAGTATTCATCGGATAATTTTGAGAAAAGTTTATTGAACCCCAAAAAAGCAACTAAGGCATAAATGAAGACAAATGACAAAGCATAGATGTAAAATTTCCTTCTGTAGTTTTGATTGAAATCTTTGACTTTATCACTGAAAATCATAGTCAATACGACCGTGATGGCAATCAGAATTGCTAAAATTATAATAAGTCTTATGTCGATAAGATCTCTTAAATGGTTTTTGATCATTTTTATATTCTTGTTGAGTAGCCTAGTACAGGTTGTTTGTTAAAATTAAATTCTTCTATATCGTGATTCATCAGTAAAAGAGTTTTGAGCTCTACTTCCATAGGGAAGAAGTGGTCATAGAAACAATCAATGAATTTTTTTATCTCTCCGTTATTGATGAATTTTTCGAATGGATTTTTAGTGATAGGCCCAATTTCTACCGTGACATTATACGAATAGTCCGTATAGCTGTTGCCACATATAAAATCAATGCCCAAACGATTATCTCCTAATGTTATTTCTTCTTTATTGTCGCTGTATTCTTTTGATCCTGAGTTTTTAAAGCTTACCGGTTCTTCGATTATACTGGACAAGCAACGGCAGGAAAGTTCAATGTCGCCCACGATTTTATAAGCATAGGGCAATAGCTGGATGAATTTTGAAACCAAGACAGGTGGGAAGCTTTTTGATAAGCCCCAAAACTCATAAAAGAATTCTAAAGGTTTGCTTCCATTTAGTTTGTATAAAAAATCACGTTCTGTATTTTCGATTTTAGTTCTATAATGAAATATTTCATTTTCGAACGGATTGAAAAAATTACGTGATTCAGCTTCCTTTTTTTTCTGCTGTTTATGTTCTTTAATCATTTGATGAACTGATTTCTCGGAGCCATTGTCACTTGGGCTATGCATAAATCCTTCGGGGAGTGTATCGTAAATACTATCTCTGGATAGATGTAATTTGAGTAACTCATGATTATCATAGTTGTTGTCAACAATGCTTGAACTTAATACATCATGACGATAAGCTCGGGAGAATTGGCCTTCATTTGCAACCATGATATTGCTTTCAGAAATCATTCCGCTTTGAATGAGTTCATTAACAATAATCTCAGCTCTAATGTCATGAGAAATGGATTCTATCTGTTTGACTATTTTGTCTAACTCCATGATGTTATTTTGTTGCATCTTTATTAATTCTTCCTGAAGCAATATACCTTAATTGGAAATATTCGTCATTGAAATTGTAGATAGCAAGTCCTTTATCGGTACAAGCCAAGATTCTGTCATTGTGCAAATACATACCTACATCGGAGATAGGATGATCTTTGTCATATCTAAAAAAGACTAAATCACCTTCTTCAAGAAAAGTTCGTCCTGTAAACAGCTGTAAGGATTTTGATCGAAACATTCCTGCAGGATCTTTAGGTAGCGTCACTTTAAAAACACTGCTAAACAGGGATTGTATGAAATAAGAACAGTCAATACCATCCTTAGAAAAACTTTTTTCTTTGTATGGAGTATCAATCCATTGATCGATATATGAATATAATTTATAGTTTGTAATTTTTGTCGGCATTACTCCGAGGACAATTGAGTATTTTTCTTTAATAGCCAAAGTTTCATCATTCAAATTTTCGGAATTATCATTGACAACTGCTTGATTTCCTAAAGAAATATCATCCATTTTGTTTTGTTTTTTTAACAAATCAATAGAATAATCGTACTTAAATGGAACCTGAGCAATATAATTTTCGCTTCCACAACCTAATTGGGTTAAGAATAGAAGTATATACAATATTTTACATTTCATTTGTAGGTTATTTTTTTTGAGAACATCAACTTTATTAGGTTTATGTTTTCACTGTATTTATAAAACGATGTCCATTTTTTTTCGTTTATTAAATGGTATTATTATTCCTGAAAAAACAAGAATAATTATCTATGCTTTAAAATTTAATTGGAAAAACCTTAATAGAAATTATAGGATTTTCTAAAAAACAGAAAGCTCTGAAAAGGATGAAATGCGCTTTGGAAATTTTTCTGATTGACTAAAATTTGCAATTCAAAAAAAGTGTGGTAAGGCGCAAATGTATAAATTAAAATTTAAAAACAAATATTTTTTGTAATTTAAAACTTAAAAAAATAAAAACACGTATAAGAAAATGTTGCTATTTGATTTGTGTGATTTTAATGTTAAAAAAATAATTTTAAAATAGTCTATATTTTAGATTGTAATGTATTGATAGTTAGTTGTTAATAATTATTAATGCTTATTTTATATTCTTATTATTTAAAAATTTTCTTATACTTATGATGATTAGAATAGAATAAAGATATATGTTTGTATTTAAAATCATACACATTTACTTGATAATTGTATGATTTGTTTTTATTTTTAAAATAAATAGATTGATGAGAAAAGGTTTTTTGGATGTTAAGTTTGATTTAAAGATTGTATTGTTTTTTACTCTGTTTTTTTTGGGGGCAGTTGTGTATTTTTTAGTCCAATTTTTTAACAGAGTTGATTGTGATACAGCAAGATTTTATGTGCTGTCGGAGCATTTTCAGAGTGATGAATCCATTGAGTTTTATGATAAAACTGCTAATGTTGATACCTGGCTTTGGGATTTTGGTGATAACTCAGAATTAGACTCTAGGCAACACACTTTTCATATTTATAAACAGCCTGGAAAATACATAGTTTCTCTAACTCTTAATGGTGATTGTATTCATACCAAAGAAGTAATAATTACTGATAATAACAGTGTCAATAAAGAAGAAATGCCAACCATTATTGCCTCACGGAGTATTACTGTAGGAAGCCCAACTTATTTTAGAGGAATAAAAGAAGGAGGCAAAACGTGGGAATGGTCTTTTGGCGAAAATAGCGGAGTAGATGATACCTCCCAAAATCCTGTTTATACGTTTGAAAAAGCTGGAGAAAAAATAATTACACTTGTGACTAACGGCAATTTTAGCAGTGTAGCAAGAATTGCGGTTTACGTGCATCCGAAAGAAGTAAAAAAAATAAATCCTTTGGATGTTGCTTCTTATGAGTATGAAAAAGAACCGGAAAAATTTTCGTTGCCAAAAGGGAAAGTTCAAAAAGACCCACTGGAAGATATGTTGCAGTATATTCCTGTGGCGTCTCGCACAGAAGCGAAAAAAGACTCAACAAAAATTGATAAAAAAGCTCCTAAAATTTCCGAAGACCAATTTGAGCTTTTACTGTTAAAAGTGGCTGAAGGGAGCAAAGTTAAAGACGATTTTGAAGAATATCTCTGCGGAAATTTTGAAATTCCTGTGGTTAAAAATGGAGAAGATCTTTTGACTTTCGATCAATTATGTGAGAGTTTAAAAGGTAAAAAGATACGAATTGATGCCATTCGTTTGAATAAAGACAAGAAGACCAATGGTATAAAAGGGTTAAACATTACATATAAAGTCAAAAAAATGTTCATTTGGACAAAAGATTAAAGTAGAAATGGAAGAAGGAAAAAATATATTTAGCAGAGAATTAATAGATGCTTTTGAAATTGCAAAGAAAATTGCGAAGAATAATTCGAATCCATTTTATGCAGGCTCCCATTTGCTAAAAGCCATTTTGAATAGAGATTTTTCTCTTTTGAAACAGTTGGAGATTCTTGGTAAAGATGTTTATTATTTGGAGGAATGGGCTGAAGTGAGAATGGAAAATGAACCCAAAACCAATAATGTACTCAACGCTGAGCCGGATGATGTTATTGACGCGATTGTAAATGAAGCCGAACTTGTAAGGGAGATGTTTAATGAAGAGGAGATTTCTCTTTTTGCAATCATGGTTGCTTTGAGTTCACCAGGAGTGGGCTTCAATTTTGATCAAATGAAAACCTATCCAATCTCTAGAAATGAATTGCTTGATGAGCAAATTATATCACCTCAAGAATCAGGAAATTTTTCAAATAAAGAAGTGAAAAAAGGATTTTTAGGAAAGTATTGTTTTCACAAAAATAGCGAAAAAAATAAAAAGCATAGAATTGCAATTGGACGGGAAGAAGAATTGAATACGATGAAAGAAATTTTGTGTCGTTTCTCCAAACCCAATGTGTTAATTATAGGGGATAGGGGAATAGGGAAGTCCACATTGATTGATAATTTGGTTCTAAATGTAATTCAGAATCAGGTTCCTGATGTGTTGCATAAAGTGCAATTATTTGAGTTGGATTTGTCTTCCTTGATTGCGGGAGCATCTTACAAAGGTGAAATTGAAGATAGATTGCGTAATTGCATTCAAGAATTGAATCAATACCCAAAAGCAATATTGATTATAGAGGAAATTCATACTTTGCTGGATAAAAATGGAGGAGATTCTGGAGTTTCAAATGTTTTAAAAGCGGAGTTAGCCAAAGGATTAACCATCATTGCGACTTCAACAATTGAAGAGTATTCAAAAAGAATTGAAAAGGAGCAGGGACTAGCTGGAATGTTTGAAATTTTGAAACTGCAAGAAACTGATGATGACACTATGTTTCGAATGGTAAAAGAATCGATACAAGTCTATCAAGAACATCATAAAATTAAGATAGATGACGAAACAATTTCAGAATCAATCCGATTATCAAGACGTTATTTGAAAGAGAAAAGTTTGCCGGAGTCTGCATTGAATCTGATAGATCATACTATGTCAGTACTGAAGACTTCAGGGGAATCATTTTTAAAAGAAAAGCAATTATTGGTTGCTAAACTTGAAATTTTAAAAGTGAATGAAAAGGATTTGTCTGAGGAACAATTGTTTAAAGAAGCAAATTGGTTCATGCAGGATTTGATAAAAAAGACAACTTTTCTAATGGTTGTTGATGAGCAAAATAGTGTTGTTTTTGAAAATTCTAAATTTTTACTGCAGCATATTGAAAGCTTAATTAATACGCTGGAAGAAAAAGCATTGGATAAAAGAGTGCACATTGAAGCTTTTGATTTATCTCTTGTGATTGCACAAAAGACAGGTATTCCCGTGGGAAAATTAAAAGAGGAAGAAAAAAACAAATTGAACTCAATTGAAGAAGTGTTGAGTCAAAGAGTAATTGGTCAGGATCATTGTATTGCTACAGTTGCTGGATCTATATTAGAATCTCGATCTGGACTAAGCAAGGCTGGTCAGCCTATTGCTTCATTCTTTTTTCTTGGGCCAACTGGAACAGGGAAAACGGAATTAGCAAAAAGTTTGGCTGAGTTTCTTTTTCAGGATGAAAATGCAATTATCCGTTTTGATATGTCGGAGTTCAAAGAAGAACATTCGGCTGCATTGCTTTATGGAGCACCTCCTGGCTATGTTGGTTACGAAGAAGGCGGATTATTGGTGAATAAAATAAGGCAAAAACCTTATTCTATTGTACTTTTTGATGAGATTGAAAAGGCTCACACCTCTGTTTACGATGTTTTTTTGCAAATAATGGACGAAGGAAAACTTCACGATCGATTGGGGAAAGAAGGGGATTTTTCGAATGCTATTGTGTTATTTACATCGAACATTGGGGCTGATCATATAGTGGAGTCTTTTGGCCGAAATGTTGTGCCAACTTCAACTTCTTTAATGGAAATTATGGGTGGTTTTTTTAGGCCTGAGTTTTTGGGAAGACTTACGGAGATTGTCCCGTTTGCTCCTATTAGCAAAGAAAATGCCCTTAAAATATTTGAAGTGCATCTCAAGAAAGAGTTTGTCGATTTGCTCAAAAATATCAGTATCACAGTCGATATTCCGATGGAAGTCAAAATGCACTTGGCCGAAAGCGGTTACAATGCAAAGTACGGTGCAAGACCTATAAAAAGTATAATTAGAAGTCATTTGAGAAGACCTCTAGCCAAGAAAATTATTTCGGGAGAAGTGCAAGAAGGGGATAGGATGACAGTCTCTATAGAAAATGGAGAAGTGAAGTGGATGAAAGAATTGGTATTGGTTGATTAATAATTTTATTAGTTTTATAATTTTGATGAAAAGCAAATACGCGAGTGCTTGCTTTTTTATTTTAACTGAATAGGAATTTAAGGATTGTCCTAAATTCCACTAAAGTTGATGATTTCGACAGTGTGAGGGATAGAAATAAGCCACCAAAGTGGCATGGATAGCCCGACAGCAATAAAAAAAGGAGCAACTAGCACGAATGTTAAGTTAGCTCCTTTTTTTATTGGTGGCACACCCAAATGGCCTTTAATATTTTTCTTATTCTTCAATAAAAAGGCGATAGGGAAAAACATTGGAGGACCTTTGTTTTAAGTATTTCATGAAACTCTCGCATAGATAATCCCATTCGGTTGTGGAAATATGTTGTTTTTCTTCAGGATTTGTTTTAATAAACACATCGACTGTTCTGCTGAAGCCTGCTTTTATTGAGATTTCTTTTCGGGTTCCTTTTTCAATTCGAACTTCTAATGCAGTAGCCTTAAAGTGATCGTAAGCAAAAGCTTTGATGTCTGCAAAAGTTACGATTCGGCCACGGGTAAGCAGGGCATTACGGTAGGCAAGGATACGATCTTTGTTGTTTTGTTTATTGATGCCACCCACAGTGTTTGTGATTAATGTGGCTTGCTTGCTGACAAAAAACAAATCATCTTTGGATTCCAGTGCGGTTCCTGCTTTGATGTCATTGCCGTCTTCGGCACATGTTGACCAGTACTGGGCTGTGAAATTTTTCCCTTTTTCGGCGTTGTGTTTGGGTCTAATCATCAAGTAGGGAGCGTTATTTCTGGAAAAACTGCTTTCTTTGGCTTGCTGTTCTACGGATGCCAATAATTGGTTTATTTCTGTGAGAGCACTTTTCATGAAATCCTGCCCAAGATCTGAAAAGGAGGAACTCTCGTCTTTTAATAAATCTAAAACATTTTGTAACAATTCGGATGCAGTTCTGGAATCGAAACGGGATACTCCGCCGGTTCTCAAAACGGCATTTCCTTCATCGACAATTCCGTCTTTGAATTCTTTTATCTCATAATGATTTCCCGATGGATCAACGACAGAATCAATGTCTAAATAGTTGTTTTCGGCTGTATCCAAGGCCATATAGCTCAAAAAACCGCTTAGTTCACGGGTTATGGCGTGCAGCCTTTTGTTGATTACTGGAAAACAGTTTGAAGTAATAGAAACGTTATCAATAATTTCAGGGACTAAGGATTCTGGAAAAATCATTTTTATCCAAATAATATTGTTTTGGTTCTCCGCATCTATTTCTTCAAACACCTTGTATTCTGGCTTGTATTCGGAAATTTTTTTATGATTCAGTTTGCCTTTTATCGTATAAAAATTATCGAAATAAAATTCATTTACTTCGCGGGATATTTCAGCCAAATGAGTATAATTCCTGTTGATTATGGACTTAATATTCATGTCGTTTATTGGAACATTGTATCCTTCCCCTATTTTTAACTGTTGGTCATCATGAAAACATTTTAATTGTTTTAGGTAATATTGAAACATCTCTTTTTGATGAGTGTTTTTTATATCAATATATAGCATTAAATCTTCCAATTCGAGGACATCAGGATTGGTGATTTCTAGGCCTAACATAATTTCACCGGGAAGCAGCACGTTTTTATAACCGCGCAAAGGCTCTTTGTAAAAAAGATTCGAAATTTCGAATAAATTACGTTCGTAGGCCATGTATTTTACATTACAGGAAGATAGTTTTACTTCTAATGTTGGTGAAAGATGGATTTCTTTTAAAATTGGCTTTAGCGGATTGTAGATGTTGTGCATCCTACGGCTAACGACCATTTGGTTTTTTAGTGAAACATTGAGGTTGTTTTCCAAAGGCAATGCGTGAAGGATACCTCTCGCTGGTTTTGAACCTGAAGTAACTTCGGGAAACATAATTTCCAAAACGCGTTCTACCACTCTGGTTTTGGAATCTTCGAGTTCGTGTGAAACTTTTTCTAATTCATAAGAAAGGGCATTTAGCAGTAAACTGACCGCCGGGTCAAAAGTGGTTTCCATTTCAATATCCGAAAACCCCCAAGCTCTTGCCGCTCTTTTCAGTACTCTATCTTTTATTCTTTCTTGTCTCATATTCTAAAAAAATGTATTGAATCTTTATTTACGATTGTTGTTTTCGAAAACGGATTTTAGTAAAATTATTTGCGTAAATATAAGAACAAAATAATTTTATTCTTATATATTATTTTTTTTAAATAAGATTTTTGTATCAAAAAAAACGTATTCTATTTTAGAAGATCAAATTGAATAAAATGGATGTGTAAGGAAGGTTTTTTTTTAATAGTTCTTGTGGGAATCACGATTGGTAATTACAGAGCTTCAAAAAAACACAATACTTAATTAGGAATTATTCTATAATTTAAATTTTCATAAGTTGTTTCTTTTATTGCAAGTCTGGGGTGAAAGATCACTTTGATGGTGTTTAACATCGGCTGTAAATCCATTGTCACTTTTTTGTTTTAATTTTGTAAAAAAATAATCTGTAGATGTATTTGGTTTTTAAGTTTTTATCGTTGCAAAAAAGGTTTTATACGTTTCGTGAATTTATATAATCGTTTTTTATAACAAGCTATTATCTTATATTCCAATGCTTATTGGGATTATTTTTTAATCCTTTCGGATAATACTCAGAATTATGGAAGCCTTTATTGTCATAACTATAAAATATATAATAGGGATATATTGGGGCTCTATCTCCATATTCTTTTTCAGTCTCATCGTTTTTAAATATTTGATCTACAAGATGTTCCTCCGTAAACTCAGCGTTATCATCTCGAATATCAACATGGGCTCCTATAAAGGCAGTATAGTAAGGCTTATAAAATCGGGTTAAGTTAAAAGATTCCTTGTAAAATGCTTGAGTATATCGTTCAGTTGTTATTCTAGATTTCAAATCAATGGAATCATTCATTTTTTCTATTAATTTTATTAACATTTCCTTGGAAGAAGGTGGATTTTGAACAATAAAAATATCACCATAGCCATCTCCAATTTTTTTAGAATCAAATTTAAGCCAATGAATTTTAGTCCCTTGCAGTCTATAAAACAATAAAGGAGATGATAATATTGCAATAATGATTAACGTAACTTTTAAGCGTTTAGTAACTTTCATTAATTATTTTTCGATATATTTTTCAATGGCATATATTGGTTATTTCTAAGAAGCATTTACTTTTTCTCAATGTTTATTGGGTTATTTTTTAGTCCTTTTGGATAATACTCAGAATTATGGAATCCTTCATCATCATATTTATAAAATATATAGTAGGGATAAATTGGAATATTCTCTCTATGTATATTGCCATCTTTGTCATTTTTATAGATGTAATCAACGAGATGTTCTTTGTCAAAATCACCATCGTTATCTACTCTAATGTCAACATAGTTTCCCAGAATAGGAGCGTAGTAAGGTTTAAAAAAACGATTTAAATGAAAACTTTCTTTATAAAAATATTGGACATAATAAGTTTTTTTATTTAATCGGTCTGTAAAATTTATTGTATCATTCATTTCTGCTATCAGTCTTATTAAATCTTCTTTTGCTGAAGGTGGATTTTGAATAATAAAGATATCACCATTGTCATCACCAATTTTTTCAGAATCAAACTTAAGCCAGTATATTCTAGTTCCTTTAAGTTTATAAAATAAAATAAGAGATGATAATATAGTAATAATGATTAAAATAATTTTTAAGCTCTTAGTAACTTTCATTGATTATTTTGTTATTTATTTTCATTATAGTCAAAAAAGTTTTATGACCATATTTGTGTTGTAATGTAAACCAACAGAGAAAATCACCACGCTCTAGTCGCTATTTTGAGTGTGCTCTGTCTTTTATTCTTTCTTACCTCATATTATTAAAAATGTATTGAATCTTTATTTATGATTATTATTTTGAAAAACGTTTATCGTTAATTAGTTGTGGTAAATTGGGTATTATTTAATTACAATACAGTATTGCTATGCATATTGTAGTAATTATTATTTTATCTTTCATTTATTATAGATTATGTAAATGTTTTTTTAGAGTATTTGTTTAACAAAAAATGAAATAATAAATAAATAATAGAGCAAATCAAAATTGGAAAAAATGATAGTTTAAAAACATAAGAATCAATATCATAGTTTGAGAACGAACTCCAATCAGACACTCTAGTTTCGAAGATATCAGTATTGATTACTTTTAGCCAAATAAAAATTAAATAGATTATCACAACAATCACAGATAAATAATCTTTTTTGTAAAAATTCAAAATAAAATGAATTATAACAATAGGGATGAAAATTAAAAAGGTAACATATTTAATTAGTACTTCATTAAATGTGCATGATGTGCAACCGGAGGATAATTGATTTGCATATTGACCCATTGATAGATATGTTTGGATAGTGGTTAGTATGGCGCAAAAAAAACCAACAATAAGAGGCTTATATGATGTTGTCATTTTTAGATTTTTTAATTATATCTTTAATTTATCTTATTGTGTAGATAAATTAATATGGGTATACTTTTAACAAGTGAGAATTCAACTATATTTTTTTAAGTAGAAATAATAGTAACTAGCAAATCGGGCTATTTATAAGAATAAACCACCAATATTTTATCTTATTTATATTCAGAAAATAAACTATTGTTTGGAATAATAACCAAGAAAAAAAACCAGCCGATATAGGAAAGATATTCAAAGCTAACCATGTCTTAGTTGGTACACCTCCAAAATCATAACAGAATAGTAAAAAGGAAAAAAATAAAACTAAAACTAAAAATAACTCTAGAATACTTCTTTTAGTAAAAAAAATGGTTTTAAATCTCATAACTAAATTGTGTTAAAAATTGTCAGTAAATGATATTTTGGTTATAAATGGTTTGTAACCTCTAAAATGTTGAAATATAAACCAAGCTATAAATATATCATAATCAAATTTTTCTATGTCTGGATAATCTAAACCAAAGTGATCATAAAAATTAAATTGAAGCTTTCCGTGAGGTTCATTATTTTTTTAGATAATATGACACTGTCCCATAAAGTGTGTATTTTTTCATGTTTATTTCTTTTTATATCCTGGTTTTTTTCCTGAGCTAAAAGCGTTTTTTAATCCATCTTCAACCTCTGTCCAGAATTGTGTATAACATAAATCATGAGATAATATAGCAACGACTTTACCATCCATATTTCTTTTAATGCCATTCTAATTTAAAAAAAAGTTTTAGAGGGGAAAAAATCCAAACTTATATCCAATTTAGGATGAATTCTAAAGCATAATGAATTAAAGTAACTATTGCACTTATAATAAGAATTGCAAAAATCCTTACAATATTTTGATTTCGTTTAATTTCTATATTTCTTTTAATATAATATAAGTCGATTAGTATAAACGGGATAAAGGAAATCAATCCAATAAATTCACCTATCCAAATTATTATTGATTCATCTAGTCCATTAAATATGGTGAAAAAGTTCGTTGCCCTAGTGGGTTTTCCAAGTTCTATTCTCATCCATCCCATTCCTGAAAATACACTTATAAGAAGCCATATTAGGTATTTAATAATTGTTGCTAAAATTTTCATTTAAAATAATTAAGGTTTAAAATAAGGGGATATTTATTTTTTTTAACAAACGGATTTTTTTAAATAAAAAAATGTCTATTTAGGTTTATATCCAGTGTTTTTACCCGAACTAAAAGCAGATTTCAATACCTCATCGACCTTTAGCCAATATTGAGTATGACTCAAACTGTGCGAAACTGTCGCTAAATAAGGAATACTTCCATGTTTTTTAGCCATTTCTATGCTCATATCTGATTTTGCAACAAGATCCGCATTATATTTATTTACAAGATTCTTCACTCCCCAAATTTGATGTAAAACTGAATAATTTCATCACTTTTTATTAATTATGAGTAATTACGGATAATCAATAATTTTTTAATTATATTTATTTATAAACATTTTAGAATATACAATTACTACTATTATTATTAATAGAATTGATAAACACACTGGAATAATCCATAAGTCTAATACTTGTTGGGGCTTATATACAAAAAAATAAATACCTATTAATAATAGAATATTAAACAATGATAAAATAGTTGATTCAATCAAAGCAATTGGTATATGGCTGTTCCCATGTTTATTAATATAATATAAATATCCAAAGCTTATAATCTGAGCAACACTGATTAGAACTGGAAATAGTATGTTTTTATTCATTATTTTCTTTTGAATGAGCTGATTATTGTGTTAAAATTTAGGCTCTCTCATCATTTTGGCGCGTTCAATTTCAAATTTTCTTTCGATTTTGGGATCTGCTTTTTTGCCTTGTTTCTTTTTATATGCATCTAAGGACTGGATATGCAAATAAAAACTACACATTAAGTTAAGCTACATTTTTGTAATTAATTTGATTATTAAATTCTTCAATAGTTGCATAGTTCAAAGTAGAATGTCTTCTTTTTCTGTTGTACCAAATTTCAATATATTCAAAGATTTCCAGTTTCATTTGTTCTTTAGAAATCAGTTTGTTCCCATAAATCAATTCGGTTTTCAAAGATTTGAAGAAGCTTTCCACTACAGCATTATCCCAGCAATTTCCTTTACGACTCGTACTGCGGATTATTTTTTTATAGGAATCAAGAACATTTACAAACTTTTTGCTGGCATATTGGACACCTCTGTCGGAATGAAAAATCAAATCTTCTTCAATATCTCGATTTTTAATCGCCATTTTCCAAGCTCCAAGCGTTGTCTCCTCAGTACTCATTCCATCGTTTAAACTCCAGCCGATAATTTTTCTGTCGTATAAATCCATAATAGTGGTAAGGCATACAAATCCCTCTTTAGTTTTAATATATGTAATATCCGAAACCCAAACTTTTGAAGGCATTTTTACAATAAACTCTCTGTTTAATACATTTTCGACAACTAAATAATTATGATTTGAGTTGGTTGTAACTTTGAACTTTTTGCTTAATTTGCTTCGTAAGCCAAGTTCTTTCATGTATTTTGCAACTGTAATTTGTGAAACTTTGTAGCCTAAATGCTGTAATTTCAATGTTATTCTAGGACTTCCATATCTTTGTTTGGCTCCAAAATAAATCAATGTTATCTGTTCTTTTATGGCAATTTTTAGTTGTTGTCTTGCGGTGATTGCTTGTTTTTTCCATCGGTAATAACTTCCGCTACTTACTTGTGAACTTTGCACATTTTTTCAATCGGGAATAGTTGTTCATTGCTTTTTATGAAACTATAAATCATCGACCGCTCTTGGAAAAAATGCCGATTGCTTTTTTTAATATATCACGTTCTAACTCGGCATCTTTGAGCTTTTTCTCTAGTTCGTGGATTTTTTCTTGCTCAGGAGTTAGTTTTAAATTCCCTTTCCCAGGAAAACGTCCTTCTCCAAATTCCTCGAACTCTTTACGCCATTTATACAACTGTGGTGCTGTTATTCCCAACTCTCTGGCAAGTTCTGATACATTTGTTCTCTCATAACTCAATTGAACGACTTTTTCTTTAAAAGCTTTGTCATAAATTTTGCGCACTTGTTTCATAGGTTAAAATTAAGATTATTTCTTAACTTTCTGTAGTGGCTAAGTTAGCATGTCCAATAAAATTTTTCTTCGTAACCTGCATAATAAATTACATCGGCTCCTATAGGTGTGCCGTGCTGTGGTGTCCAAGCACTAGGAGACCACCCCCGCCCTCCACCAGATCCTCCAAAAGGCAAAGTGGCAGGAATGCCTTCGAGCGTAATAATATCTCCCCGAACAAATTCTACACAATATACATTTTCATTTCCTTTTACAGATAGTTGTGGCTGACAGGCAGTACTCTGCCATTCGTATTTGTTTTTCATTTGGCAACTGGCATTTAAACTTACTATTAATAAAATTAAAATTTTATAAAATTTATTCATGATGTATTCCTTAATACTCTTAATAATTCTAAGTTTAAATTGTTTTATTAGTAGGACCCTTTGTACATAACTGATCCTTTATAAATTCGTACACTGTCTACTTCAACAGGTTGGTTATTTAAAAACAATTCCAGTTTTTTGTTGTCTTTACTTATTTTTACCTCAAATTCCTGCTTATCCTCAGCTTTGAAGTTTTTGAATTTTTCGAATATCACTTTCTCATTTAAAAAGATATTGCCACGAAAACGTTCACGCCCACTGGTTTCCCAGTCCATCTCCAGAATTTGCGGTAAAGCCCGATTGTCATAACTGGTTGCCGGTAAGGGAGGCATAAAAATAATATCTTGTTCCCCATTATAATTGGTAAAACAATATTGAAATAGACGCAAATTGGGGTTTTCATTTTGCATCACAACCCTAAAGGTATAGCGTTTGCGGTACATATCCCACTGGGCACAGGAAGCATTGGGCATAAAATCACGTGCCTTTACCTCTTCACGGTTCATAGACCAATCCCTAAAGAGTTTTTTCTCCAATTCCTTATCATCAGTAATGACTTCTGCCTGATAACGCCCCAATTCAATCCTGATAACACCATATTCTTTCCAGACGACCACCATACCTTGTGGCGCAAAACCAAAAATTAATCCTGAAAATTTTTCATGGTTATCATCATAGTATTGATAGGTTGTGTCCACTGCTTTTTTCATCTCTTCTACAGGAAAATCTGTTTTAAGATGGTAAAATTTATCTTCGTAACCTGCATAATAAATTACATCGGCTCCTATTGGTGTACCATGTTGAGAAGTCCAACTTTTTCCAGAATCTCCCCAACGACCTGAGGAGCCTCCAAATGGCAAAGTGGCAGGAATGCCTTCGAGCGTAATAATATCTCCGCGAACAAATTCTACACAATATACATTTTCATTCCCTTTAACAGATAGTCGAGGCTGGCAGGTATAACTATCCCATTCGTATTTGTTTTTCATTTGGCAACTGGCATTTAAACTTACTATTAATAAAATTACAATTTTATAAAATTTATCCATGATGTATTTCTCTTTTTCGTTTTTCTATAGGCAATACTTCCTCGAATCTTGGACCTAAACCAAACTTATCTGCCTTTACTGACCAGTGCAGATACTCGTGACGCAGTCTTTTTAAATCTTCAGGCTTTATATAATCAAGATAACTTATTTTTGCTGACTCTGCAATATACTGCTGTGTATCTTTTTTTTCTTTGATGGAATCATTTCGATGCGCCATAACTGCCTTACTGTAAGTGGTTAACTGCTCAAAAATATCGGCAATAAACGGATCTGAAATATTTGTTTTTTTCTTCTCTCTTCCTTCATCATATTTTATATCAAACTGTTTCGAGACCATAATCATTTTATTCAGGGGTACTTTATCATATGTATTTTGTAAAGTGCGGGTACCTACAAGATAGGTTTTACTTTCGTCATATTTAAATTCAAAAGTCAGTTCATGCGGTTCGTACCATCCTTCTTCCACTACTATTTTTTTAAAAGCAGCAGCTTTTTTAGTATACGGAACTGTCTCGCGGTTCTCGGTGTAGGTTTCAGTATAGATTTCGCCATAAACAGCAGAACGTTCTTTATCATTTTGCAGATACGAACCGCCAATATCGGAGTGTACGCCGGGAAGTATTAATTCGAGGCCGTGTATGCCGGCACTGTGAATATCCGTTAAATCGAAATTTTCGCGGTATTCATCAGCTGCGGATAGCTGAAATACCATTCTTGCTTTTTTTATTGCATCAAGACCTAATTCGGAAACATCGTTGCCATGGTAGATTCCGTGCGAAGAAACCGTATCGTATAGACCCACAAAATTGAACGCTATTTTTTTTACCTCATACATACCATTGGCAATCAGGCATTGCCCAAAATAGCCATGATTTATCACTAATTGTTTTGGATATGGGGCTTTTGTATTGTCCTCGTTTTTGGGATGGGTCAGGGGTTTGTTTTTCCCCGGAAGATAAAAAGACCCATTAGATAAAATATTTGCCGTATATGATTCATTTGTAATATGTAAAAAGTGCCTAGCCGTTGCTGCGCCACGGCTAAAACCATATACATTGATCGTCAGTAAATCAATAGGTTTCCCTTTGGAAGCTTTCTTAACTTCTAATGCTGCTTTTTCACAACCTCTATTTACTTTGTCTTTTAAGCCCGAATGCCAAAATCCGGCACTTTGTGCTATACCAATGGGCAGGGTATCATCTGAATCCAAATCGTTCGTGCCTACCCCTTCGACATACACTGATTTTTGTGTTGGCTCATCTACAGAAACTGCATCATAAGCCCTTGCCACGTTGGTAAAATCATTTTCATAACTATCGTCTTTTTTATTAGAATTTTTTTGATAGGCACTGTCATTTTTTTCTCTGGCTTCTGTATTGATTTTATTATTTGTTGTACCATCAAAAAATATATTCAGGGTAAGTTCCAGCCTGTTTGACATTGTATCAGCAGGATGTAAAGGTTCGTATTCTTTATGAATAATTCCATTTTCTTCTCCATGCCAATTATTTTGTGTGGCGGCATAAAGATTATAATCACCATCAGTTGCATGTAAATCCATTATTCCTGTGGTGGCATTCTTCATTTCTCCACCAATAATTCTTGTAATACTCATAGTTAAGCGTTTTTGGATTTTTCGCCACTATGTGAGTTTACGTTTTTGGCACTTTTTATATTTATTGCAGCTTCTGTACTATCTAAAATTACCAATTTTGCTGTTTCTTTTCTCTCCTTACTTTCTGACTCTCTGTTTCCTTTTATAAGTTCAAAGAAACTTCCCTCTACATTTGCTAAAAAATCACCGGTTACAGATGTCATTTTCATGGCACCTATACTTTCTGTGTTGTTCATACCAATAGTATCAGATTTATTCAGTGCTATATTTGTAGTCATATTTTCCCCAACGTTTATGTTTAAATTTTTGCCGGCTGTAAAAGTTATATCATTTGGTGCATTCACACTAATATTTCCTTTTCCATCCATTTTCCAAGTATTGCCACTTGGGTCTTCGATGAATACACTTCCTTCGGCATCATTAAAAATCATTTTGGTTCCAGAGCGGGTGTGAATCACTTTTTGATCATTGCCACTGGTGTTGTATCCTGAACTTTCACTTCCGTTGTAGTTTGTTCCCATAACATACGGTCTATCGGCATTACCGCCTTCAAAACCTATGAGCACTTCTTCGCCAACTTCGGGGACAAAATAAAATCCTTTCCCTGCACCTGCATGAGGCTGTATGAGTCGTATCCAGTCGCTTTTGATATTTCCTCCTGCCCAGTAGAACGAAACCTGTATTCTTCCCAAACCCTCGGGATCGTTGTTGTCTGTTACTTTGGCGGGCTGGGTTTCGGATTTAGCGTAGGCGTGCACATCTGTGTAATGAGGTGCAGTCACGTCGGCAGGTATGGCTTTGAAAGAACAGCTGTAATTTCCGTAAACTTCGGAATTATGTGTTGCTTCAATAACCAGTAAATTATGTTCTACCGTTTTATTCTGAATCGTGAATTTTTGACCAATTCCAAGTGGAAGATAAGAGACACCGCTGTAAAAAATACTATTTGCATCTTTACCATTGGTTTGCAATTTTACCATTTCTTCAAGAGTGCTTGAATCCGGCGCTTGGGCGGTATAAGCTCCTACTTCAAGATCGGGTTGCGCTACGGCTCCTTGTCTGTATCCCACAGCAGATGCAAAGCCATCACCGCTTCCTGTTGTGGTTTTGGCCGAGGCATTCTTGATGTTGGAAGCACTATTGTAATCGTAACCCCCCAGAGATTCTTTGTGGGAAACCAATAGGGTTTGTATCTTAAAATGATGCAAAGAAGCTCCATTGATTAATTTTACCTTACTAGGCTTTGTCTGCCCAAACTGCATGCGCATTCCATCCGAGTAAAACCATTGTCCGTAACGCTGTGCCAGCCTTTTCAGGAAACCAAAGTTGGTTTCGTTGTATTGTGGCATATAGGCCAGATTCGGTTCATAAGTTGGCACGATAGCCTCACGATTATAAAAGTCTCCCGGACCTTCGGCTAGAACGGTTTTAACAATTGTTTCTAAATCCTGTTCCATAAAGGTTCGTGATCGATTCATGTCATCTAGAAATATTGAGTGGCTTATTCCTTTTACATGTAATCCCGCAGGACTTCCGTGTAAATCAATGGACTCCAAAGAATTAATAACTCCTTTGGCCATTAGCTGGATTCCGGTAAGACTCTTGAAAGTAAAAATAACATCTCTCCCTAAATAATCCCTTATGGCTTGTGCTTGGGCGTTAGGATCTATAATGGCAGTATTCGTGTATTGCCAGACAAAGGAAAAATGATGGTGATCCGCCATTTTTTGTTCCAGCTTTAAATCATAATAAATGACGCTTGGTGTGAAGCCACTAATATCTAAATGTACTTGTTCTGCAAATCTGCTCATGAGTTTGGGGGTTTAATCGGTTAAGAATTTAATCGGTGTCAATTAAATAGTTACTAGTCTAAAGCAATCCAATTGTTTGAAAATTTAGCGTCGCCAAAAGTTAATTCTTTGGCGATGAGCTCAAGAGTTATTTTCATTGGAATGTCAGTAGTGCTTGTAAACTGCTCATGGTAGTTAATACAAAAAGCTTTCTTAAAATCAAGTTCTTTCATTTTGCTCAAGGCATCACGGCGATAAAATATAATTTTCCCGTCTTTGGTCAATTCGCTGTTTAGCATCCAAGAAAGGAATTTGGTGTTTTGTGTAGCTTCTATTATTAATTTGATAGCACCACCTTTTGGATCTCCAATTGGTTTTCCTGTAGTGTCTGTCCCTTGTTTGAAATCAATATTAAATTCGAGTACATTGTACTCTTCTCCGTCAACATGGAAGGTGGATAAAAAACTCATATTTTATAATTTTAGATTTTGCATTTTAGATTCAAAAAAGGGGAATGCTAAAACAGTATGAAATAGGGCGAAATGTGATTGTAATACAAAAAGGAAGTCCATAAAATAGACTTCCTTTAATAGGTTCAAGCTTAAAAAAGTTTGACAAAGTCTATCGGATTATACCCAAGCATTGTCAAATTCTCCTCCACCCATTGCAATTTTGCGAGCAGAAATCATAAAAGTTTCTGTTAACGGATTGTCACCAGTGTGGTCAAAGTTTTCTTTGTACTTCACCATGTAAGCTTCTGTGAACTTCAATTCTTTTAGAGTTGCGTTTGAATCGCGTTTGATGAATTTTACTGTACCATCTTTTCTTTCGAAATTGTTGGTCATCCATTCGAACAATTCAGTTCCTCCAGTAGATTCAACCTCTACCATGATTCTTCCTCCACGTGTTACTGTAGATGGACGCCCTGAAGCGTCAGTTTCTTGTGCTAAGTCGTAGCTTACAGAAAGTACTTTGTAATCTTTCCCACCTACGGTCAATGTTGTTGAAAATGACATAATAAAAATGTTTTAGTTATAAATTTATTTATTTACAAAGTAAAACTAGCTAAAAATTCGTACACTATTTTGTAAGAATGTTAATTTTTTGTTAAATGTGATTTTTCTTATAAAAATCAATACTTGAGGAACTTTTTTCGGATTGATTTCTACTTTAAATTTGATTATTTCGATACTAAATCAATTAAAAATGTTAATTTTTTCTTTCAAGTTTGCATACATGTTAGAGATAAATCTTTCAATAATGATATTTTTTTATAAAAAACAAGAGAAATAGGAGTGCATTAGTGTTCTTAAATCGCGTATTTTTACGTAGGTGTTTTGCAAAATAGGCAATAATATTTTGTAAGAATTAATAAGTTTCTGCTGCTTTACTTTATATCCTAAAATAGTTTTAATTAACAACTGATAAACATCATATTTTGACTTGATTTTCTGTTTTAAATTTACTTACAATTTAAAATTAGGGTGTTATGAGACAGCAGGTTCCCGTGTCAACAATTATGACAACAAATATAATTAAACTGACTATTGCAGATGATTTAACAAAAGCGGAGTCGCTCTTTAAGCATTACAAAATTAGGCACATTCCTGTAGTCAACGGAGCAACCATAATCGGAATGCTGAGTTATACTGATTTGTTGCGTATTTCCTTTGCAGATGCAATAGATGATGATGAAGAGGTTGTGGATACCACCGTTTATAATATGTTTACCGTAGAGCAGGTTATGGCCAAAAAATTAATTACCATCACCCCGGATACAACTATTAAAGAGGCCGCCCAAATATTGGCCACTAAAGAATTTCATGCTTTGCCGGTTTGTGAAGACCATTTATTGGTGGGGATAGTAACCACTACCGATTTGATAAAGTATTTAATTGATCAGTACAAATAAGTGTTTACTAAAGAAGAAAGTCCCAATGTCTCTTTTATGAGTATTGGGACTTTTGTATTTTTATACTGTTGTCAATTGTTTTAAATCGGCTACGGTTTGGATAGGGTTTTCAGCTTTAAATACAAAGCTTCCCGCAACCAGTACATCCGCTCCGGCTTCAACCAATTGTAAAGCGTTTTTATTGGTAACGCCACCATCAATTTCTATAAGAGTCGAAGCTCCTTTTCGGGTAATCAAATCTTTTAATTTTTTTACTTTGACATAAGTGTTTTCTATAAACGACTGCCCGCCAAAACCAGGATTCACACTCATGATACAAACCATATCGATATCATTGATTACATCTTCCAATAAATCAACACTCGTGTGTGGATTTAATGCCACTCCAGCTTTCATTCCTTGCGCTTTAATTGCTTGAAGCGTTCTGTGTAGGTGAGTGCAGGCTTCGTAATGTACGGTCAAAATATCGGCACCAAGATCTTTGAATGTCTTAATGTATTGGTCTGGGTTGACAATCATCAAATGCACGTCAACTGTTTTTTTAGTGTGTCTTGTAATGGCTTCAAGAACTGGCATTCCAAAAGAGATATTCGGAACAAAAACGCCATCCATGATGTCAATGTGAAACCAGTCGGCTTGACTGTTGTTGATCATTTCGATATCACGTTGCAAATTGGCAAAATCGGCAGCTAGAACTGAAGGGGCAATTAGTGTGTTTTTACTCATCATTGTTTTTTGTTGCGTAGAGACGTACTGTTGTGCATCTTAACAAATTTGTAGTTTTTTGCAAAATTAGTTTTTTTTAGCGCAAAGGCGCAAAGATTTTTTCAAATTCGCAAAGATTAACGATTTTTTGGGTTTCGGGGAGATTTAAGAAATGAGATTGATGGAGGTCTTAATGGTGTAAAAAATAAAACTCCGGACCCGAGCCTTAAAAAGGCGAATAGTGCGAAGCAAAACCCGAGAACGAAGTTCGAACAGACTGGGGTTTTATTGATAAAAATAAAACTCCGGTAATCAGCCGGAGTTTCAATCATCAATCAAAAAACGAACAGTTAATCAGACTGTTGTTCACGTTGTATTAAAATAGTTAAAATTACTTTTTTAAAAATTTTAATTTGGGGATATTTTATACTAACCTAAATACGTTTTCAAAATTTTACTTCTTGAAGTATGTTTCAATCTACGGATTGCTTTTTCCTTGATTTGACGTACACGTTCGCGAGTTAAATCAAAAGTTTCACCAATTTCTTCCAATGTCATTGGGTGTTGGTCACCAAGACCAAAGTACAAACGCACTACATCGGCCTCTCTTGGAGTCAATGTTTCCAGTGAACGCTCGATTTCAGTACGCAAAGATTCGTGGATTAATTCTCTGTCAGGATTTGGAGACTCACCAGAACGCAATACGTCGTAAAGGTTTGAATCTTCTCCTTCTACAAGAGGAGCATCCATAGATAAGTGACGACCAGAGTTTTTCATAGACTCTTTTACGTCATTTACGGTCATGTCAAGTTCTTTTGCAATTTCTTCAGCAGATGGCGGACGCTCATTAGATTGCTCTAATAATGCATACATTTTGTTGATTTTATTGATAGAACCAATTTTATTTAATGGTAAACGAACGATACGAGATTGTTCGGCCAAAGCTTGAAGTATCGATTGACGAATCCACCATACAGCGTATGAAATGAATTTAAATCCACGAGTTTCGTCAAAACGTTGTGCTGCTTTTATCAATCCAAGATTTCCTTCATTGATTAAATCGGGAAGGGTAAGACCTTGATTTTGGTATTGTTTGGCTACCGAAACTACGAAACGTAAATTGGCTTTTGTTAATTTCTCAAGGGCTCTTTGATCCCCGGCTTTAATTCTTTGAGCTAATTCTACCTCTTCGTCAGCGGTAATAAGGTCAACTTTTCCAATTTCTTGTAAATATTTGTCTAATGAAGCGGTTTCACGATTGGTAACCTGCTTGGTGATTTTAAGTTGTCTCATGTTTCTGTCTCCTCAATTTTTTTAAGTGTACAAGTGGTTATACGTACGGGGTTTCAAAAAAGTTACAAAAGACATATTCTTTTTTTTAAATTAAAATAAAAATACCTGCCCCAAAAAGATTGAGACAGGTAAATCTAACTAATTTAATTGTTAATTGGTCGATTAGTTAATACAAGAAATAGTGCTAAATGGCATAGACTATTTTTTATTTTCATTGGTTTTATTCCATTCCTTCTAAATTGATGATTCGATCGAATATTTGCTTTAAGAATAAAATCATAAAAAACACGCCTGCAGCTAAAATCAAGTGATCAGAGGTGAGCAAAAAAGGTTCGTCTAGGATGTCATATAAGCTCGGTATAATGAGGCATAATGATGCTATAAGTCCAATCCAAGGATTGATTTTGTTAAAAAAAGTTTTGAATTGCATATTTGTTTGGTTGTTAATTTCTAGTCTCATGGTAATTCGGCTTTTTAATTTTTTGGTAGAGTAAAAGTAAAGTGCAAAACATCTTTTTTTTAAAGAAATGTCATGAATGCGTTTTTTACTGTCATGAAAGGGTAGGTTGAATATGTAAATCCACGTTCTGGAATAATCTAAGAAGATTATAAATTCGGAACAGTTAATTGTAAAAGATTTTGAGGAGCGAAAGAATAGGCTTTATTAGCAAGCATTGTTCCTGCACACGAGGCTGAAAGCCGAACTGGCGTAGCAATCCGCTATATTCCGTCCCGTCTCGTCTTTAGGGACGAGACGGGACGCGATGCTGTTTCTACCAGGGCTAAAGAGCCAGCATATTAAATTTTTGCAAAAAAATGCCTAATACTTGGCAGCAAGGAAACACAAACATTCAGGAGAGAATATTTGGGGTATTCAAAAAAGGGGTATTACGATATAATATTCATTTTCTTGATGAAATCTTTGTAGGTATCGCTAAGATTTATTTTGTGGTTTCCTTTGAGGATGACAAGGTTGTCGGCCAAGATGATTTCTTCTATTTTGTCGGTGTTGACAATATAATTTCTGTGCGTTTTGACGAATTTGTCCTTGTCGAGAAGTGCGCTGATTTTGGTTAATGAAATCAGGATGACAAATTTTTCTTTCTCGGTGATAATGTTGCAATAGCGTTCCTCCACTTCTATGTAGAGAATGTCTTGTAACGATACTTTTTTTAGTGCATTTTTCTTTTTGATGAACAGATAATCATTACTGATTACAGTATCCTGATCTTCACTCAAAAAGACATTGGTCTGCTCGTAGAATTTTTCGACAGCCATTTCAAGGGCGTAAAGAATTTCTAATTCATTGAAGGGTTTCATCAAAAAACTGAAAGGCTTCGTTAGTTTGGCTCTCTCGAAAATCTGACGATCCTGAGAGCTGGTCAAAAAAACAAAGGGTTTGGATGCGTTTGGTACAATGTTGATAGTCTCTGCAAAAGTGATTCCGTCTGGTTTTCCGTCAAGAAAGACATCGATAACAATAATATCCACTGTATTTTGGTAGAATAATGTCAGTGCATCAATATAATTTTTGGCAACGCCTACAATGTTGTATTTATTGGCTAGCAAGACTTTACTCAGTGCGTCACTTTGCTCTGGCGTGTCTTCTATAATAAGTACATTGATGTTATCCATTTTGTTCTGTTTTTGGGAACGTCAATACAATTTTGGTTCCTTTGTTTGGTTCGCTTTCTATGGCTAGCTTTCCTCCATTTTTCTTAATCATTTGTTTGCACAATTGCATTCCTAACCCCGTTCCTATAATCTCCGAATTGCTTTTCTTGGCCAATAACTCATTGTCTTCAAGCAACTCGTTTATGGTGTCTTGGCTCATTCCTAAACCGTTGTCCTGAATCACAAGTTGACAAAAATTTGTATTTGTTTCTGTCGTATAAATCCTGATTTCACCATTTTCATTAGAAAATTTAATAGCATTGTCAAACAGGTTGCGCAATACAATTTTTAACGAATCAAGGTCTACGAAGATAAAACTATTTTTGGAAACGGCGTTCTCAAAAGTAATGACTTTATCCAGTAGTAAGGGTTTGTAGTTGTATTCTATTTGTTGAACGATGGAATACAAGTGGACTGAATCTTTATGAAAATATAATTGTTTAGTTTGCAGCAAAGCCCAATGAAGCAAGTTGTCCAGCAAACTGTAGGCGCCGTTTGCAATCGCGCTATTTTGATGTAGGAGTTGATCTAGCTCGTTGTAGTTTTTGGTTTCCAGCGAAGTGGTTAATTTTGCATTGCTGGTTTTTAAGGCATTGACAGAGGAACGCAAATCATGACTCACAATGGAGAAAAGTTGGTCTTTGGTGGCATTGAGCTCGTCTAATTTATTTTTTTGAGTAAGGATTATTTTGCTGTTTTTTACTTTTTGAGCATATATATAAACGCCTCCTATTAGTAGAAATAACAAAGCTAATACTGAATAAAATAAACCATTACGTTGAGTGTCTTTTAATTTGTTCTCTACCTTAAGTACTGAGATTTGTTTTTGTTTTTGTGCTACCGCATATTTTTTTTCGTAATCTGCAAGTGCCCAAACTTTGTTTTGATTATTAAGAGAGTCTTTCCACTTCTCGGATTCTTTTCTGTAGGTTAGTGCTAATTTGAAGTTGCCTCTGTTTTCTTCTACAACAGCCATGTTTTTTGAAGCAATTCTATTTGAGTCAAAATCTTTTATTTCTTTTGAAAGGTTATAAGCTTTTTTAAAATAGAAAATAGCTAAATTGTCTTTATATAGCTCGTAATATAAATTAGCAAGATTAGTATATGAAGTGCAAATTCTTTCTTTGTTTTTAGTTTTTATATTTAATTGTAAATTTTTAATTAAAAATTCTTCGGCTTTCTTGTATTGCTTTAGAAAAATATATGTGGTACCAACCCCTGTATATATATCTGCTAAAAAAGTAACTTCTTTTTGGTTAATTGATTGGTTTTCTGCTAATTTAAAGAAAAAAAGAGATTTTGTATATTCTCTTGATTCTAAAAAGGAAGCGCCAAGAAAATAGTATTTGACAGATTTAAGAGGAAATTTATCTGACACTAAGAATAATTCTTTTTGAGATTCTTTATGGAGTTTTTTGTTGAAAAAACTTACTCCTCTAAAATGATGACAATAATCTGCTATTTTCCTATTATTGCTAGTACTTAATTGTTTCATTGAATACAATAAAGTAGAATCCCAATCTTTTTTTAAATAAAAAGATTGGGCTTTAACAAAATTGATTTCTCCTTTATATTCTATTGCTTTTTGCTGGAGTATTTTTTTTTCAAATGTATTGTTCTCTTTCGATTGTGAAAAAAGGAAAAAAGGAATTATTAGAATAAAGTAAAAGTAATAATTGTTGAGTTTTAAATTCATTTTAAGGAATTTTGGTCTCCGTTCCTCTTGAAGTCTCAGGATCTAAGTTTACCATATAGGACATAATAGTAGTAATATCTCCAACAGTAGGCGAGGTGTAATCTAGTTCTACATACCACACATCACATGTTTCTGGGGTTTCCATAGAAAAATCGTAATCGTAGTTGATAGTCAAAACACCATCTTTTTCTGTAGGGGGTTCTACAACAGGAGCGTCTGGAATTTCGGAGTTCATGTATACTGTTGCTCTTACTTTTATGGTTAAAGGACCTCCCTTTGGGGTGTAGAATTTTGCAGAAACCAATGGGGCTACTGGGTAATTAACTTCAGCTGGCTCAAGGAAAGTAAACGGTAAAGTGTTAATCTTGGTGGTTTGGATGGTTGGGTAAGGGGTAAAGGATAGTTCTTTTGTAGAATCACACATAGTTGTTTTTTTAATTGGTTAATAGATACTAATTTTCACGTTAAAGATATTTTTTTTCTTTGAATAAAATGTATTGGTTTTATTATTTTTTTGAATTATTCGCTTTGAATTGTATAAAATAGTAATTGTTGCTGAGTTTGTTTAAACGCAAGGAACACAAAGGTTTACGGAAGGGACGCAAAGTTTTAGTTTTGTGTGTTGGTTTTGGCCACAGATTTGACGGATGGAACGGATTTACACGGATTTTTTAAAATAGTTGTTTTGTGGAATTTAATGCAAAAGGCACTACCCTTTATGTGTTGAGAAGTGTGATTGGGATACTATTTTTAGGTATGAATTTCTCGCTTTTACGATTGCGTGAAGGATAGGAATAAGCTACCAAAGTAGCATGGATAGCCCGACCGCGTTGAGGGGAGGGGCTTTGTAAGCGGTGCTATTGGTAAGCCCCTTTACTCAACGGGGTCATGCCCTAATAATTTTTATTTGGATTAAAAAACCCCAAATCAAATTAATGAGTTGGGGTTTTGGGGGTATTTATTGTACTTCAAAAGTGTCTTTTAGCGAGACCGGTATGCCTTGGTCTGTGAAACCTTCGAGTGTAATCTCAAATGTTCCTGTTACATCCGAAGTGTAAAAGGATATGGGGTTTTCATTGCTGGCTAAGGTAAGTTGAGGAAGCCACAATAATTGATAGCGATAATCTGGAATTCTTTCGTTTTTAGATTTGTCGGTATAGTCTGGGGTGTAATACTCTTTTTTTAGTGATGGTCTTAAAACTGATGCATCAAGAATATAGGATCCGGATTGCTTACTGACAAAATCCTGAGTTTTTGTGGTAAAACTGATGATGCCGTTGAAAGCTTTTGGGCCAAGGTAATATAGTCCGGGAATCACACTAATTTTGGATATATTTTTCATGTTGTATTCAAAAAGTTCATTTGTGTCCTGTAAAAGTAATCCATCAATAAGTACTAATGCGGGTTCTGGAGATTGAGTATAAATACTAACATCTCTTAAATGTAAAGTGTATTTTTTATCTTTTTGCTCATAATACATTTCTTTTACAATCTCAATAGCTGTTTCTTTTAGCGTAGGAAATCGTGTATAGTCATCAAGAACATATTCCTTGGCAATTGGCTCGTAAAAAGCATTTATTGATTTTGTTTTTAGAATACTATCTGTTTTATTGCTGTAATAAGCATTTTCAATTTGACTGGCTATGGATCGATTAAGTAACGTTTCTGAAAGAGCAGGTGTCAAACTTATACTGGGTTGAAAATTGAGTTTTGAATAATCAACTCCAGAAGTGTTGTCTAGTACCACCGTGTAATTTGAACGTTTGTCATCTATAACTTGGATGTTTACTGCTGAGTTGTAGTAGGGTTTGTCAAGATTGAAAATGAAATTTCCATTTTTATCAGTTTTCACTACTTTGAAAGCAAATGTTTTTCCAGGAATTGATAAACCGATATTTATATTTTGGATATCGTTTGGATTGTTTTTGCAAGTGATCTTACCGCTAATCATTTCGCCTCTTAATTCAGGTAAAGTAATTTTATTGCCTTTATTTATTGGTTCTATTTTTGAAACTATTTTTGAAAATTCTTCAGCAGAGGTTTGTTTCGTTGAAGGTAAATCTTCTAGTTTTCTAACAGAGAAGGAATAATTTCCATTTTTTGCAATTTCATTTAAGGTTGCAACATTAACGTTTACTTGTTCTCTATTTGTGAATGCTTTTTTATTTAAATTGAGTTTTAAATAATCATTTTGAGTTATTTGAATTGGTATTGCAGTAGATGTTTCAGCTGCGGTATTGACAGCGGCAACGCTTGCTGCAGTTTGGTTTTCCGCTGTTTGAAATGGATTGATAATAACAATATCAATTTGGAAAAAAGGTGCAACAGTTTGGTTCAGCATCCAGTTAGTATAGCCAAGGAGTTTGTAATTACCTGTTTTTATTGTGGTAGGCACGAAATAATCGCCTTGGCCTCTAGTGTTTTCAAGATAAATTTTGTTTTTGAAAACCGTTTTTTTGTCACTGTCCACAAGTTCCACGTAAGCTATTTTACTAACATTACTTGGTGTTTTGTTGGATAATTTTAGGCAATTAAGTTTATAGTAAAGCGTCTCACCAGTGACAAATGTTGTCGCATTTGTACTTAGAAATACGGTTTCATCACTATGAAAATTTTGCTTTTCACTGGATGAGTTGATTTGCTGGGCAAATGCCGGTTGCTTGTTAACCATAGTTAAAACTAGGAGCAGGGTGTATTTTAAATTTTTCAAAATATATAAGATTTTATTAGATGTATTTTAATCTTCCCAAAATAAAGGTTTAATGTTTGATGAAAATGAAGTGCAATCTCCACATTCAATATTGACCATATGATAATTTATACCTTCGTGAAATTGATATGCTAATTTATTTAGTTCAATGCCTTGAATTAAATCTGCACCTCTGCAAGGATCGGGACCAAAACAAAGTGGATATACATCTTGATCACAATTGGTATAGTATGGTGGTGCTAATTCTCCTGGAAATAATTCTTCATAATTAAAATATATTCTTTTGGATGAAACTGAAGCGACATCGAAAAAGCCAATTATTTTGTCATTTTCATTGTTTACAGATTTCACATTGCCGTTTATAAAGCCGGGTTGGGTAGGATATAAAATACTTCCGGAACCGGATATTTTTTTTAAAGTTGTGTAATAAGTGTATGAAGCTAAACTTTCTACGTATTGTTTTACCAAAATACTATACCGATGTGTAATAATATAATTTTGATCACTAACAAAACGTACTAAAAAGTTAAGCCGGGCTTCATTTAGATTGTTAGTATTTGTTAAAAGTAGTTCTGTATTCTTTTTTGTACTATAACAAATTCTGGTGTTAGTTGGGTTTGGGATAATGCCGATTGTAAATTCGGTCAGTGCAATTGATTTGCTAGGAACCCATTTTGGAGCAATTATTTTATAGGTTTCTTCATATTCATAACGGTAATATTTTGCAGTATTTGTCGGGTCGTAACTGCTTACTCTAATACCAACGCCCCTTAAACTGTCTTTCGTTTCCACTGCTGCTTTAACCTCCTGCATAGCATTTATGGGAGTAAGTGTTTCGGTTGAAGATTCAAAAGTTCTGCCATCACTTGTTTTAATGTTTAATCTATATTCCTTGCCTGAAACGGCTTGGAATTCAGTTGTAGAAATGTATTTTCCTGACTCTTCTTTAAAGTCATATTGAATTCCAGTATTATCAGTAATAAAAACTTTTGCACCCTTTTCTATTTGAATCTCTTTGTCCTCAAATCGAGCCGTTTTCGTTAGTGTTATTTCTTGTTTTTTGAGTTCATTCGTTATTGTTGCTTCTACGACCAATGCTTCTTCATAGGTATTGGTTTCCAATATATACGGTTCAGTACATCCATTCAGTAGAAAGGAAGACAGTATTAAAAAGATAATCCCATTTAATACAATAGATGTTCTTTTACACGCTATTGGTGAAGAACTTTTTTGGTTTTTATTTTGATTGTAAGTAGTCATTTATTTTTAATTCGTTTGCTTTCTTTAATCTTCCCAAAAAGAAGGTTTTATATTTGAGCCAATTTTTGTACAGTCACCACAAGGAGCATTAACCCAATTTGGGCTACCAAAATAGGTTACTTTACCTAATCCGATGTCGTCTATAAGTCCATCTTTATGAGTGCAGGGTTGTTCTCCATAGCAAAATGGGGTACAATCCGTATAATAATGTGGGGGAGCCTCACCCGGAAATAAATCGATGTAATTAAAATAAATTCTTTTTGTTGATACCGAAGTTACATCAAAATAGCCAATTATTTTATCGCTAGGATTATCTACGGATCTTAAATTTCCATATAAAAAACCAGGCTGATTAGGGGATAATAAACTTCCGGATCCAGAGAGTTTCTTTAAAGTGCTGTAATAAGAATAGGAAGCTAAGTTTTCTACATATTGCCGAACCAAAATGCTATAGCGCTCCATAATGATATAATTCTGGTTGCTGATGAATCTCACGTTAAAATCGACGTGATTATCATTTAACTCCGCTGTGCTTGTCAACAAAATTTCGGTTGATTTTTTTGTATTATAACAAATTCTAGTGTCAGGTGAATTGGGAATTAAGGCGTAAGTTGGCTCTGCTCTAGGGTTTCTTGGATCAGCAGGAACTACAATTGCTTTATTTAAATTCCAACTGGGAGCAATAATTTTATAGGTTTCCTCATATTCATATCTATAATATTTGGCTTCGTTTGTTGGGTCAAAACTTGTCACTCTAATGGCAGCTCCTCTAATACTGTCTTTTGTTTCCGCTGAAGCTTTTACATCTTGCATAGCATTTATTGGAGTAAGTGTTTCGGTTGAAGATACAAAAGATCGACCATCATTGGTATTAATATTCAATCGATATTCCTTTCCTGGAACTGCTTGAAATTCCGTTGTAGAAATATATTTACCAGATTCTTCCTCGAAATCATATCGAGTTCCAATCTCGTCAATAATAAAAACATCGGCACCCGATTCTATTTGTGTTGCTGTATCTTCAAATTTAGAAGTTTTAGTTAAGGTTATCTCTTGTTTTTTGAGTTCATTAGTAATAGTGGCTTCAACGACTAATGCTTCTTCGTAAGTGTTTGTTTCTAAGATGTAGGGTTCAGTGCAACTATTTGTAGTAAAACAGATTAGGAACAAGAAGATTGTTTTGTTAAAAGACACAGTTATTTCTTTACGCTCTTTTTTGGAGGTAAATGTAAAATCTAAGGCTATTGGTTTGCTTCTAGATTTTGAAAATAAATATGTAATTAATCTACCCAAAATGCTGGTTTTATGTTAGAGCCAATTGTAGTGCAATCTCCGCAGGGAGCCGGATATATATGATAAAGAATTCCTTCGTGGAGAGAATAAGTCATTTTATTTAAAGCAAAGTAATAAGCTAATTCATTTCCATAACATTCTGGCGCACCGAAACAAAATCGAAGTACCTGCTCATCGCATTGTGTGTAGTAAGGAGGTAAGGGATCGGTAGGAAATAGATCAATATAATTAAAATAAATTCTTTTTGAGGAAACAGAAGCCACATCAAAATAGCCAATTATTTTGTCATTTGGATTATTTACTGATTTCAAATTACCAATTACTAAACCAGGTTGTAGAGGTGATAATACAGACTCTGTCCCTGAAATTTTTTTTAATGTTTTGTAGTAGGTATAAGCAGGTAGGTTTTCGACATATTGCTTGACTAAAATGCTATAGCGATGTGATATAATGTAGTTTTGGTCACTGATAAAACGAGGGACGAAATCTACTCGGTCTTCACTTAATTCATTAGTGCTTGTAAGTATGATTTCAGTGTTTTTTTTGGTACTATAACAAATTCTAGTGTTAGGATCATTAGCTATTATTTCTAATGTTGGGTCAGCACCATTTACGCCATCTATGGTAATCGCTTTTTTTAAACGCCATTCAGGAGCAATAATTTTATACGTTTCTTCATATTCATAACGGTAATATTTAGCTGTATTTGTTGGATCGTAACTGCTTACTCTAATGGCTACCCCTCTTAAACTGTCTTTTGTTTCTACTGCTGCTTTTACATCCTGCATTGGGTTTATTGCAGGAAGAGTTTCAGTTGTTGATACGATCGTTCTGCCATCTTTAGTATTGATATTTAATCGATATTCTTTTCCTGGAATGGCTTGAAATTCTATTGTAGAAATATATCTACCCGATTCTTCCTCGAAATCATATCGAGTTCCAGTATTATCTGTTATAAAAACGTCAGCTCCCTTTTCTATTTGGGTTTCCTTGTCTTCAAAACGGGAAGTTTTAGTTAAGGTTATTTCTTGTTTTTTGAGTTCATTGGTTATGGTGGCTTCAACAACTAAAGCTTCTTCGTATGTGTTTGTTTCTAATATATAGGGTTCAGTGCAACTATTTATCGTAAAATAGATTATCAGTAATAGAATTGTTTTATTAATAGGCATAGTTATTTGTTTACGCTCTTTTTTGGAGGTAAAAGTAAAATCTAAAGCCAATAGTAGGCTTTTAGATTTTGAAACTAAATATGTAATTAATCTACCCAAAATGGTGGTTTAATGTTTGATGAAAAAGTGGTGCAATCTCCGCAGGGAGCAGGGTATATATGATAAAGAATTCCTTCATGGAGAGAATAAGTCATTAAATTATTTGCAAAATAATAAACTAATTCATCTCCATAGCATGGCGGTGGTCCGAAACAAAATAAAAGTGCCTGCTCGTCACATTTTGTGTAGTAAGGAGGTGGGGGATCTTTTGGAAATAAATCTATATAATTAAAATAAATTCTTTTCGAAGAAACAGAAGCCACATCAAAATAGCCCATTATTTTGTCATTAGGATTATTTACCGATTTTAAATTCCCATTTAGGAAACCAGGTTGTAGAGGTGATAATATACTCTCCGTTCCTGAAATTTTTTTTAACGTTTTGTAGTAGGTATAAGCAGGTAGGTTTTCGACATATTGCTTGACTAAAATACAATAGCGATGTGATATAATATAGTTTTGGTCACTGATAAAACGAGGAACGAAATCTACTCTGTCTTCATTTAATTCATTAGTACTTGTAAGTATGATTTCAGTGTTTTTTTTGGTACTGTAACAAATTCTAGTGTTAGGATCATTAGCTATTACTTCTAATGTTGGGTTAGCGCCATTTACACCATCTATGGTAATCGCTTTTTTTAAACGCCATTCAGGAGCAATAATTTTATAGGTTTCTTCGTATTCAAAACGATAATATTTGGCGGTATTAGTAGGGTCGTAACTGCTTACTCTAATGGCAACACCTCTTAAGCTATCTTTTGTTTCTACAGCTGCTTTTACATCCTGCATTGGGTTTATAGCTGAAAGGGTTTCAGTTGTTGATACGATCGTTCTGCCATCTTTAGTATTGATATTTAATCGATATTCTTTTCCTGGAATGGCTTGAAATTCTATTGTAGAAATATATTTACCCGATTCTTCCTCGAAATGATATCGAGTTCCAGTATTATCTGTTATAAAAACGTCAGCTCCCTTTTCTATTTGGGTTTCTTTATCTTCAAATCGGGAAGTTTTTGTTATTGTTATTTCTTGTTTTTTTAGTTCATTGGTTATGGTGGCTTCAACCACTAATGCTTCTTCGTATGTGTTTGTTTCTAATATATAAGGCTCAGTACAACTATTAAAAATGAAGCATAATAGTAGTAAGGAGAAAAGATTAGATGTTATTTTGATTTTCATTATTTCAATTAAAATTTGAAATTATAGGTAATACTTGGCACAGGTATTGAAAAGATTGAAGTTTTGAAAGCTTTAACTTTTCCGTCACCATCAGTCACAAAATAAATAGAATAAGGATTTGCTCTCCCCAAAACATTATAAACAGAGATGTTCCAAAAACTATGAGCCAATTTTTTTATTTTATGATTTCCCTCAATGTTTATACCTATGTCTAAACGATAATAATCTGGAATACGAAATGCATTTCGATCACTATATAACGTATAGTTTGCATTATTGTATATATAGGTTCCAATAGGGTAGGTAATAGGCCTTCCAGTTTGGTAAACAAAATTGGAAGAGAGACTGTATCTTTTAGTAAACTTGTAGTTTAAAATAGCACTTACATCGTGAGGTTTGTCATAATTAGCTGGGAAATAATTTCCATTATTTACTTTTTCTTCACTAAACTGGCTATCCAGTTTTATGAAAGTTCTAGAGTAGGTATATCCCAACCAACCGTTTAATCGTCCAAACTGTTTTTTGACTAAAAATTCAATACCATATGCTTTTCCTTCTCCTTGCAAAAGTTCGGTTTCAACATGCTCATTTAATTGCAGTTGAGCACCGACTTTATAATCTAGGATGTTTTTTGATTTTTTATAATAGCTTTCTAAGCTAACTTCATATAAATTGTTATCGAAATTCTTGAATATACCAATCGAAGCTTGTTGCGCTGTTTGTGGTTTTATATTCAAATTCGACAGTATCCAAGTATCTGTAGGTGATTGTGTGACATTACTAGATAGTAAATGAATATATTGGCTGGTTTTGTCGTAACCAGCCTTAATAGATAAATCGTCAGTTAGTAAATATCGGGCAGCTAAACGTGGTTCAAAAGTTCCGTAAGTGGTTGCTACTTGGTTGTTGCCATAATGCTTAGTTTCAATAACCGTTGCATCATTTAGTGGAAGGTTAGGAGCATAAACTCTTTGATCTGTTTCACCCAAAGAAGCATATAATGAATAACGTAAGCCTAGATCTACAGAGAATTTGTCATTTATTTTATAACTATCTGAAACATAAAGTGCCGATTCCAACCCTTTTTCCTGTGCAATTTCTATTGGTTTTAGTGTGGTGTTAGGGTTGGTAGGATTCAAAAAGCCTGGGTAAACATTGTATAGTTTACTTGTTAAACCATATTGAAATTTATGTTTGTCACTATATAAATAGTTGAATTTTAATAATAGTTGTGTTTCATTTAGTTTATATCCTGACACAAAAGCATTTTTTGCAGTTGTATCGAAGTCAATGTCGAATTTGTATTCGCTATTGGTTAAAATTACGGCTGCTTTGTTTTTAGAATTAAAAGAATGATCCCATTTGATAGAAGCAAGTCTGTTACTATAAGAATAAATAGAATCAGAACTAAGGCTGAACTTATCATGGCTATAATAAAGAGTAGACTCTAGGAAGTTGTTTTTATTTAAAGCATTGTTGTATTTTAATATTCCATCATAAAAACTGGCTTGGCTATTGGCCAAATCGTCGTTTTTTAAAGATTTTAAAACCCAATCAGAGTAGGTTGCACGACCACCAAAAAGGAGGCTGGATTTGTTTTTCTCTAAAGGCACACTTACACTTAAATTTGATGTTATTGGGCCAATTGCTCCTTCACCAGTAATGGTTTCAGGATTTCCGTTTTTGGTAGTTATATCAAATACAGACGATAATCTTCCTCCTAAATCGGCAGGAATGCTTCCTTTGTAGATGGTTGCTTTCTTTGCAGTATATGGATTTATAGAAGAGAAAAACCCTAAAAAATGTTGAGGATTATAGAGTACAGCATTGTCAAGAAGAAATAAGTTTTGATCATCTTTTCCACCACGCACATTAAACCCTGCAGATCCTTCACCAGTGGTTTTAACCCCGGGCAATGTAGTCGCCACTTTTAAGATATCTCGTTCTCCAAGTATCAATGGCATATTTTTCATAGCTTCTATGTCTATGGAAATTACACCCGAAACAACTGATTCTACAGCTTTTGATCCTTTACCTTTTATAAATACTTCATCTAGCTGATTTGAATTTTCGGCTATATTGATGTTTAGTTCTCCGTTATTGTAAACCACCAATGTCTTTACCACCTTTTTGTGACTTAAGGATCTTGTTTCTATTATGTTTGTACCCGTTGGAAGTTTTAAGGAATAATTTCCATCGTTATCACTAATTGTACTTATGTTTTTGTTTCGGACTTTAATAACAATATTGGATTCAGGTTTCCCAGTTGTCGTGTTAATTATTATTCCGGTTATAGTACAGAATTTAGCATCTGTTGTTTTTGTTTCTTTTCCAATAAAAACTACTCCATTATTATTCTTGGTGTATGATTTGTTTATAGAATCATACTGCTGATAAAAAACAGGTTTTCCAGTTAAATCATTAGAATCTTTATTACTATTTTCAGTTTTAATCGCTCCAAAATAATTGGTAGCCAATTTTTCATGAATAACATTATTTTGAGTCAAAATAATCTTGTTTTTTGTAACATAGAAGTTTAAAGAGGTGTTGTTAAAGATGCTCTCTAGAAGAGTTGTGATTGTAACGTTCTTATAACTTCCAGAGATTAAACTTTTATCAGAATCCATCCATTCCTTTTCAAAATAAAAATGATAAGGAGTAGTAGCTTCTATAGTTTCTATAGCTTTTAATCTATCTACATTTTTGAATTCAAAGGAATAAGTGTCTCCAGTTTTTTGTGCTAATAAAGAAAAATGAATTAAGGCTGTGAAAAGGACGAGTAATATTTTCCTCATTTTTATTATTTTGAATTATTTATTGAAAAATCATAAATAGAAATCATTAAACTATTTATAAATTGTTTGTAGTCAGTTGTGCTTAGGTTTCTATTTTTTTGATAAAAGACATTGATATTCTTCTTGTTTTCCGGAAATATTTTTACAATACTAGCCTTGTTGTTTATTTCATAGAATTTATTGTTGTATTCAATGTAATATTGATATTTTTCATGGAATGAATAATAAACACCTTCCTCGTTGATTTCTTTAAGAATATCTTTGTGGTGTTTAATGAATAAATTAAATTTTTTGCCAATTTTTATCATCTCATAATATCCAGAAGTAAAATCGGATAGTGCGGTTTGACTCTTTGTTATTTTGATAAAATTAATCCCGTATATCGAAAAAGAATCTGTTTTGTCTTGAATTAGACCAATTCCAATATGCTCAGGCTGTTCAGGTGGGTTTAAAATCAATTGATCTTTGTAAATATCGTATTTTAATTTTGCATTAAAATAGGATTGACCATCATAAACTAGATTTCCAATAGTGTATTTGTTATTTTTGAGGAACATATTGTTGTCTCCAATGGTTTTGTAGGGGTTTAAAGCGAGGGGGCCATTATTTAGCCCAAGATTTTCTTTTCCAACAATGGAATCAAATTTAGTATATAATGTAATTTCAGAATTGGTTTGGGATTGTGCTTTAAAGGCACTGCTTGTAACTATAGTCAATAATACTATAAGTTTAATCTTTGATTTTCTAAATTGCATTTTTTTATAAATGGTTTTTTATAGTTGGTTTTTAGCTAATAGATGATTTTAAGCTTAATTTTAGAAAAATCATACATTTTTTTATAAAATTAATATTTAATCTTACAAAAGCAACACGATTTGTTATATTTTTTAATTTTTATTAAATTCTAAAATAAAAGCCAGAATAAATAGTATTTGAAAAATTGTTTGTGATAATATGTGAATTCCGTATAGTTTCAATTTAGGCCTGAATTTATAATGTATTTATTAGTTATTTAATAGATTGCGATAAGTTAAAAAAGTTGCGTTAATAAATGTTGTAAATTGAAAAACCCCGTTTCACATACATGAAACGGGGTTTTCTTTATAAATAAACCTTTAGTAAACTTAAGATCTGATTACTCTTTTTTCTCCTCACGTGGAGGTCTTTGTAAAAGCGCTTTTCTAGAAACTTTTTCTTTTCTAGTTTTTGGATCAACACCAAGGTATTTTACCATAAATACATCTCCCATATTTACAACATCGGTAACGTTTTCTGTACGTTCCCAAGCTAACTCAGATACGTGTAGTAAAACTTCATTTCCTGGAGCAGCAGTATATTCTACAACTGCACCAAAATCAAGCATTTTAATTACTTTAACTTCATATGCTTCTCCCATTTGTGGTTTGAAAGTTATGGATTGGATTTTTGCCAATACCGCTTCAATTCCAGCAGGATCTGTACCTAAGATTTCGATTACTCCTTCTTCGTTTACTTCGTTTATAACGATTGTTGTTCCAGTAGCTTTTTGTAATTCTTGAATCACTTTTCCACCAGGTCCAATTAATGCTCCAATAAAGTTTCCAGGAATAGTTCTGGTGATGATTTTTGGAGAATGTGCTTTAACGTCTGCTCTTGGAGCGGCAATAGTTTCAGTCAATTTTCCTAAAATATGCATACGACCTTCGCGGGCTTGGCCTAAGGCTTGCTCCATGATATCATAACGTAATCCATCAATTTTGATGTCCATTTGGCAAGCAGTAATACCGTCTTTTGTTCCTGTTACTTTAAAGTCCATATCTCCTAAGTGATCTTCATCTCCTAAAATATCTGAAAGTACAGCGAATTTTTCACCGTCAGTGATTAATCCCATAGCAATTCCGGAAACTGGTTTTATCATTTGAACTCCAGCGTCCATCAAAGCCATTGTTCCAGCACAAACAGTTGCCATAGAAGAAGAACCATTAGATTCCAATACTTCAGAAACAATACGAATTGTGTAAGGACAATCTGCAGGAATCATATTTTTCAAAGCTCTTTGAGCTAAATTTCCGTGTCCTACTTCTCTTCTTGAAGTTCCTCTTAGTGGTTTTGCTTCACCAGTTGAGAAAGGAGGGAAGTTATAGTGTAGGTAGAATTTCTCTTCACCTTGTTCAGATGGAGAATCTATTTGGTTTGCTTCTCTTGAAGTTCCTAAAGTTACTGTAGCCAAAGCTTGAGTTTCTCCACGTGTAAACAATGAAGAACCGTGAACTCTTGGTAAATAATCAGTTTCACACCAGATTGGTCTGATGTCAGTAGTTTTTCTTCCGTCTAGACGAATTCCTAATTCTAAAACTACATTACGAACAGCTTCTTTGTTTGTTTTGTAGAAATATTTAGAAACTAAATCACCGTCAGCAGCTAATTCTTCTTCAGTAAATAAAGCTTTAACTTCTTCTTTTACTTCAGCAAATGCAGCGCTTCTTTCGTGTTTAGCTGATCCAACTTTTGCAATAGCATAAATTTTATCGTATGCTGCAGCTTTTACTTTTTTGTAAATTTCTTCGTTTTCTTTCTCTCCTTCGTAAGTACGGATTTCTTTTTTACCAAAAGCAGCCTGTAAACGCAATTGAGCTTGAATTTGAACTTTAATTGCTTCGTGTGCAAATTTAATTGCTTCCACCATTTCAGCTTCTGAGATTTCTTTCATCTCACCTTCAACCATCGCAACAGAGTCCATAGAAGCTCCAATCATCATATCGATGTCAGATTTTGCTAAGTCTTCTCTACTTGGGTTAATTACAAATTTTCCGTCGATACGTGCAACACGAACTTCTGAAATTAAGTTGTAAAATGGAATGTCAGAAACAGCTAGTGCTGCAGAGGCAGCTAAACCAGCTAATGCGTCTGGCATAACTTCTTCGTCATGAGACATTAACTGAATCATAACTTGTGTTTCAGCATGGTAATCATCTGGGAAAAGCGGACGCAAAACACGATCAACTAATCTCATTGTCAATACTTCGCTGTCGCTTGGACGAGCTTCTCTTTTGAAGAAACCTCCAGGGAAACGACCTGCTGCTGCAAATTTTTCGCGGTAATCTACCGTTAAAGGTAAAAAATCTACCGCTGGGTTAGCGCTACGTGCTGACACTGCTGTTGCAAGTATCATTGTGTCGCCCATTCTTACTACTACAGAACCATCTGCTTGTTTAGCTAAACGTCCTGTCTCGATTGTGATGCTTCTTCCATCACCTAAATCGATTTTTTCTACAAATAATTGTGGAATCATAAATTTTTTCCTTATTGGTTATACAATGGGTTCTAGTTGTGTTGTTAGTTGTAGTTGTTGCGTAGTTAATGCCTAAAACCCAATGAAAAACCAAACTTTTTTTAATGTAAATATCAATCTTTTCAAATTAATATCGAATTTAAGAATTTAAAATATAACTTCTAAACTCTAAAATAAAAAAGAGGCACTCTCGCACCTCTTTTATATATTGATTATTTTCTAATACCCAATACTTTGATAATCTCACGATATCTGTTGATCTCTGTTTTCTTCAAGTAATCCAACAAAGCTCTTCTTTTACCTACTAACAGTACCAATGAACGCTCTGTATTGAAATCGTGACGATTTTTTTTCAAGTGCTCAGTAAGGTGGCTAATTCTGTAAGTGAATAACGCGATTTGACCTTCTGCAGATCCTGTGTTTTCTGCTTTTCCTCCGTGTTTAGCGAAGATTTCTTCTTTAATCTCTTTAGTTAAATACATTCGAATATTATTTAATGATTTTTATGTATGTCTTACATCTATTATAAGACGGGTGCAAAAGTAATGCAAAATATTGAAATATTCAAAAATTAAATGATTAATTGCCTTTTGAACCTTTTCAATCTTCTAAATTTTAATACAACTTTGCAATCTCCTCATTTACAAATTCCAAGAAGCGTTCATCTTCTTCTGTAAAAGGATCAATTACATGACTGTCTATGTCTATTTGGCCAATGTTTTCTCCATTTACAAATAGAGGGACAACGATTTCAGATTTTACAGTAAAACTACAAGCGATATAATTGTCCTGAGCACTTACATCCGGAACAACAAAATTATTGTTGGAAACTGCTACTTGTCCACAAATTCCTTTTCCAAAAGGGATAACTGTATGGTCAGTTTCTGCACCTACGTATGGACCTAGATGAAGTGTTTTGGCTTCGTGATTAGCAAAATAAAATCCTACCCAGTTGTAGTAGGAAATGGAATCGCTCAAAAGTTGGCAAACTGCTAAAAGTTTTTCGTCTCTTGAGAGAATTGTGTTTAATGTAATTTCGCTTACTTTGGGCTTTAATTCTTGAAAAGTCATATTCTGGTATTTTTTACAAAAGTATTTAAAGCCAATTTTAAAAATTGTATAAATTTGTTAAAAATTTAATTTTGAAAAAATATTTCGTCCAGTACAAACCTTTTTTGTTTTTTCTTGCTAGTTTTTTCGGCACTTATGTACTGCTTACCTTGCTTTATCAGTTCTTTTTGAATGGTTTTGAAAATGAAAAAGTAGATGAAATAACACGAATGGTGGCAAAAAATACAGAGGAAGTTATTTCTTGGATGAATCAATCGAGTTATATTGTGGAAAGTGATATTACTCCTGTTTTTACTATATTTTTTCAAAACCGAAGTGTTGCCAAGATTGTAGAAGGCTGTAACGGAATCAGTGTCATTATTTTATTTGTTTCTTTTATTGTGGCATTTTCGGGAAGCTTAAAAAACACGTTGCTTTTTATTTTTGGCGGAAGCCTCATAATTTATATTCTAAATGTACTTCGAATTGCGGCTTTGTCAGTTTTACTGTATTATTTTCCTAATCAATCCCATTTATTGCACGGTGTTCTTTTTCCATTGATGATTTATGGTTTGGTTTTTATTTTATGGGTGATTTGGGTGAATAAATTTTCTAAATATGCTAAATAAATTGCTTCAAAATAAAACTGCAGTTTTTGTTATTACGACCTTTGTCTTGCTATTGGTGCTTATTAGGATGTTTGAAAAGCAATTGTTCTATGATCCTTTTTTGTTTTATTTTGAAGGAGATTATATGAAATTGCCCTTACCCAAGTTCGATGGTTTACAATTGTTTTTTGGATTGTCTTTTCGTTTTTTATTGAATACGATACTTTCTTTGGGGATTCTTTATTTCCTTTTTAAAGACAAACAAATGATTGCATTTGTATCCATCTTGTACTTTTTTTTATTTGTTCTGTTAATTGTCACTTTCTTTTGTATTCTTCATTTTTTTAAAAATCAGGAAAATTTATTGCTGTTTTACGTACGCCGTTTTTTGATACAGCCTTTGTTTTTAATTCTCTTTTTACCAGCTTTTTATTATCAAAAGTTAAAGAATTAGTAATGCTTTTTTCTTATCTTTAAGACAGATTTGGACTTATGTAATTGTCAAATTTATTAAAGATGAAAATTGTAAAACATTCTGGGGATATTGTTGATTTTAACCGTTCAAAATTAAAACGATCTTTGCTGAAATCAGGCGCTTCTCCAACTATGGTTGATGATGTTTTGCAATTGATAGAAAAAGAAGTTTATGAAGGAATTTCTACCAAGCATATATATAAAATGGCTTTTGGATTTCTTAAAAAAATCTCGAATTCGAATGCCGCACGATATAATTTAAGAGAGGCAATTCGATTACTGGGACCTGCAGGTTTTTTTTTCGAAAAATTTATTGCCCGACTTTTTTCTTCTGAACACTATGAAACCAAAGTTAATATGATTTTATGGGGCAAATGCGTTTCACATGAAGTTGATATTTTACTTAAGAATAACAATATTATTACGATGGTGGAGTGTAAATTTCATTTAGGTAGAGACGCTGCCACTGATGTAAAAGTTCCAATGTATATTTTATCTCGATTTAATGATTTGAAAGAGAAAAAACATGAAATATTTTTTAAAAATGATGTTATTTCAAAATGTTGGATTGTTAGTAATAACCGTTTTACAGCTGATGCGATTGATTTTGCAAAATGTTCTGGTCTTGAATTGTTATCTTGGGATTACCCTCCAGCCAATAATTTAAAAACAAAAATAGATAGGCACAGCTTATATCCCATAACCTGTTTGACGACTTTGACACTTTCTGAAAAAGAGAAATTATTGATTTTGGATGTTATTTTGGTTTTGGAAATTGTCAATAATAGAGATGATTTGGAAAAAATTGGGTTGAGTCCCAATCGAATAAAAAATGTTATAAAAGAAGCGTCTGAGTTATGTGGATTTATATAGTTTTTTTAAAAGAGGCTAAGATTCTAAGAGACTAAGACGCTAATAATTTTATCTGGCAATTTAAAAGTGGCTGATTTTCAAACTTTTAAACTTAGCATCTCAGAATCTTTCACTATTAATATAAATTGAATTAAAATGAAGATTACATGCATTGGAGGAGTAGGAACAGTTACGGGGTCCAAAACTTTGGTCGAAAGTAACGGCATTCGAATTTTGATAGATTGCGGACAATTTCAAGGATTAAAGTCTTTGCGAGAACTTAATTGGGAGCCCTTGCCAATTTTGCCTTCAACCATAGATTTTGTTTTGTTAACCCACGGTCATTTGGATCATTGTGGTTGGTTGCCACGATTAGTAAATCAAGGTTTTGAAGGTAAAATATATTGCACTAGTCCAACAAAAGATGTTGCTAAGCTGATCCTTTTGGACAGTGCTAAAATTCAAGAAGAAGATGCCAGAATTGCCAATGAAGGAAAGTTTTCGAAACATGAAATAGCGGAGCCACTTTATACAGTAGCTCAAGCCGAAAAGGTTTTTCCTCATTTTAGGGTAATTAATCCAAATGAAAGTGTTGTATTGGATGCCGAGATTGAGGCTGTTTTTACCAATGCTGGACATATTTTGGGGGCTTGTACGATTGAACTTCGGCTTGAAAATAGAATTGTTGTGTTCTCTGGTGATATTGGAAGGGATAATGACGTATTGATGTTTCCGCCCACAAAACCTAAAAAAGCTGATTATATTTTCCTTGAAAGCACTTACGGTAATAGGCTTCATCCGGCTATCGACCCTAAAGTTGAATTGGAAATGTATATCAATAATACGGTTCGAAGCGGCGGAACGGTCATAATTCCAAGTTTCGCAGTTGAGCGATCCCAAAGTATAATGTATTTACTTTGGCGATTGAAGGAAGAAAATAAGATTCCTAATATTCCTTATATTATTGATACTCCAATGGGTATAAGTATGCTGGAACTTTTTACAAATAACAGAAAATGGCATCGTCTGCATCAGGATGAGTTTACCGCCATGTGTAAAATGTTTACCCTGAATTCAGATTACCAAGAAACCATAGATACCATTTATAATAAACAGCCCAAAATAGTGATTGCCGCCAGTGGTATGGTTACTGGAGGTAGGGTTTTGAGTTACTTGGAACGGTATATTGGTTTGCCTGAAACGACCATAATCATAATTGGTTATCAAGGAGAAGGTACTCGCGGAAGAAAATTGCTAGAAGGTGCTACTGATATAAAAATACACGGAAGATACTATCAGGTAAAAGCCAAAGTCGTTGAAATAGAAAGTTTGTCAGCTCACGGTGACCAAAAGGATTTAATTAACTGGCTTTCGGATTTGGAGGAGGCTCCAAAAAAAGTTTTTTTGGTACATGGTGAAAATGAACCCGCCGATGAATTAAGAATCAAAATTCAAGAAAAATATGGTTTTGAATGCATTGTTCCTTTAATGGGTCAGGAGTTTGAATTGTAGGTTTTTATTATCTTTTAAAAGTTTAACAAGAATTTGATTTTTTAGAGTTAATAATAATGCTAATTTTGCACAATGCAATTCAAAAAACACATAAGTATATTTCTAGCAGTCTTATTGTTGGTTTCCAATATAGGTTTTGCGTTTAATGTGCATTATTGTGGAGCCGAGATTTCCTCAGTTTCTTTGAATTCAACTTTGTCATCAATACAAGTTGAAAAGGGTTGTTGCGAAAAAAAAGTAGTCAGTAAAAAAGAAACTTGTTGCAAAGATAAAAAAGTAGTCATTCAGAAAAAAGGAGATAATGGTGTTATTAAATCATTTTCTTCCCAGATGGATTATGCTTTTGTGATTCCAGAAACACATTCGTTTGTTTTTACCGCTGTCGACAATTTTAAAAATAATTCTGCCACTTCTTATTATTGCGATGCAAACGCACCGCCACTTTTCAAGCTGTACAGCCAATACCTCCTTTACGATAAATTATAATGTCTAAATTAAGTTGAACCATTTTTAGAGGTTTGACATTTTTAATCATTATAATTTTAATCATGAAAAAAAGAACAACAATAGTTTTAGTGCTTTTGTTTGCTGCTTTTAATTCTTATTCACAAGATACTTTACGAGAAATAAAAGTTCAGGCCAAACGCAAGAGCATGCAAAAAACATACACACTTTCCGGTAATACTACATTAGTAACCAAAAAAGAATTACTCAAAGCTGCTTGTTGCAATCTTGCCGAAAGTTTTGAAACCAATCCCTCAATAGATGTCAATTTTTCGGACGCATTGACCGGAACTAAGCAAATCAAAATGTTGGGTTTAACAAGCCCGTATTTGATGATGACCCAGGAAAACATTCCTTCCGTTCGTGGGGCTTCGCAGGTTTATGGGCTTTCCTTTACGCCTGGCCCTTGGATAGAAAGTATCCAAATCACAAAGGGAGCGGGTAGTGTGGTAAATGGCTTCGAAAGCATATCGGGTCAAATCAATACTGAATTAATAAAACCGATGTCGGAAGTTCCATTTTTATTAAACGCTTATGGTTCTACTGATTCCCGTTTTGAACTGAACGCCAATTTCAATCAAAAACTGTCCGACAAATGGGCAACCAGTTTATTGGTGCATGGCAATATAAGGGATTCCAAAATGGATAAAAATGACGATGGCTTTCTGGATAATCCTTTGCAAAAACAATTCAATTTACTCAATCGCTATCAGTATTATAATGCCGAATCGGGTTGGGTTAGTTTCATTAATCTGCAGTATATGAATGATACTAAATTAATGGGAGAAACCAGTTTTGATCCTGATACAGACAAAGGAACAAACAACTCCTGGGGTTCTGAAATCGATACTAGAAAGCTAGATGTCTCTACAAAAATAGGCTATGTTTTTAAGGATATACCATTTCAAAGTTTTGGTTTCCAAAATGCTTTTTCTAGTTATGACCAGAATTCTTATTTTGGATTGAATGGCTACAATATGCAGCAAAATAGTTTTTATTCGAACTTGATTTTTAATTCGATCATCAATAATGAAAAGAACAAGTTTGCCACAGGCTTGAATTTTACTTATGATAGTTATAACGAGTTTGTTAATACAACAGATTACAGTAGGATAGACAATACTGTTGGAGTTTTCTTTGAATATACCTATGATAATCAAGATAATTTTAGCTTGATTCTTGGTGGTAGGGCAGATTATGGGAATCGTTTAGGTGTTTTTGTTACGCCAAGAATTCATATGAAATACAATCCTTGGGAGAAAGGAGTTTTGCGAGTTTCTGCAGGTAGAGGGAAACGTCCAGCCAATATTTTTGCCGAAAATCAAACCTTGTTTGCCAGTTCCAGAGCTTTTAATGTTACAAATGTTGGAGGCAAAATATATGGATTGGATCCTGAAATTGCTTGGAATTATGGTGTGAGCTTTATGCAAGGTTTCAAGTTGTTCAATCGAAACGGTGATGTTACGGCGGATTTTTACAGAACCAATTTTCAGAATCAAGTAGTGGTGGATATTATGCAAAGTCCGCAACAAGTGATTTTTCATAATTTGGATGGTGTTTCGTTTGCCAACAGTTTTCAATTGGAATTCAATTATGAATTGGCGAAGCGTTTGGAATTGCGTTCTGCTTATAAATATTACGATATCAAAACCGATTATTTGTCTGGGAAGTACCAAAGACCTTTGCAGGCGGCTCATCGTTTCTTCGGGAATTTGGGTTATGAAACCAGTATTAAAGACAAAGGAAAGCAATGGAAATTCGATTTTACCTATAACTGGATTGGAGAGCAACAATTGCCTTACACAGCATCAAATCCTGTGGGATTTCAACTCCCGGAATATTCACCTGCCTATTCTTTGATGAACGCTCAAATTACCCGAGTATTTTCTTCTACTTTTGAAGTGTATGTGGGAGGGGAGAATATTGGGAATTACATTCAAAATCCTGCAATCGTGGATGCGCAAAACCCTTTTGGCCCCTATTTTGATGCGACTATTTTATATGCACCAGTATTCGGGCAGATGTATTATGCGGGGTTAAGATTAAAAATAAAATAAAGGACTATCAATAATCAATATCAAAAAAATAATTAAATTTTTATACTTATAAAAATGAAGACAAATATTCTACGATTCGGAAAAAACAGCAATAAGGTTAAGTATGTAGTTGCGGTTTTACTAATGACTGTTTTTACAATTTCGGCTCAAGGTCAAGAAAAGCAAAATAAAAATGCAAAGTATGCTACTGAAGTAAACGGTAACTGTGAGCAATGTCAAAAGAGAATTCAAAAGGCTGCCTATTCGGTTCCGGGAGTGAAGTCGGCCTCGTGGAGTGTTGAGACACATCAATTGAGCTTAATTATTAATGAAGAAAAATGTTCTTTGGCGGACGTAAAAAAAGCAATTGCTAAAGTAGGCCACGATACGGATTCCGTAAAATCAACGAAAGAAGACTATGATAATCTTCATTATTGTTGCCAATATGAAAGATTGTAATTGTACAGCTATAGATTATTTTGTGGTATAAATTTTTTTTGTGCCCATTAATTTGTAACTTACATTAATAAAAAAAAGCATTAAAATAGAAGTTTAATTTTAATGCTTTTTGTGGTTTTTAAATCGTTAATAAAACTTTAAAATGAAGTAATAAATTGTGGTTAACCTAAATTATCCTTACTTTCACAGCCTAAATAAAAACAAAAATTTATGAATAATTTTGAATGGACCCAATTAGTAAATCCTGAATTTTATATAACTTTTACAATTGGTGGCATTCAACTGGGTTTGTACATTGTTTTATTCATTGTTTTTGCAGAAACGGGTCTTTTTGCCGGTTTTTTTCTTCCAGGTGATAGTTTGCTTTTTCTAGCGGGAATTTATAGTCGTGATTTGGTTCAGAACATTCTTTTCATAGAAAGTGATTTCGTAAATCTCGTTATACTTTCGTCTTTGGTAGCCCTTTCGGGGGTTTTGGGCAATATGGTAGGCTATTGGTTTGGCGCCAAAAGCGGTTATTATTTGTACAACAGAGAAGATACACTTTTGTTTAAGAAAAAATATTTGCTTCAAGCCAAGGAGTTTTTCGAGAAGCATGGTGGGAAGGCCATTATCTATGCAAGATTTTTGCCTATAGTAAGAACTTTTGCACCGATAGTTGCTGGAATAGGCTCAATGGACAGAAAGAAATTTATGTTTTTTAATGTAGTAAGTTCGATTTTATGGTCTTTTGTTTTGATTTTTTCAGGGCATTATCTTTATGGAATGTTTTTGGACATGGGAATTGACTTAAAAGAACATATTGAGAAAATCGTCATCGGAATTATTTTAGTTTCAACTTTGCCTGTTCTTCTAAAGATGATCAAGAAAAAAGTTGTTCATCATTAATAATTACTAAACAAATGGAACCGCCTTGTTCAATTGAGCAAGGCGGTTTTTTTGTGCTTTGTTTTGATGAATACAAAAATGCCATTACGTTGCCCAAGGTTGAAGCGTGGGCTATGACTCCTAAAAAGGTCAAATTTGACGTTTTTTGGAGTTTTTATAATTCTCTGATCACTGTAAAAATGCCTAATCTTTGCCTTTAGCCCCGATAGGAGTGAAAATCCATATGTGCTGGTGTTCGGTACATATGGATTGCAACGAATAGCGGGAACCATCTTTACTAAAAAGGCCTAATCTTTCTGCTCCTAAAACTGTTAATTGAATTAGGCAAAATGTTCCTGAAAAGGCATAAAAAAAACCCGTCGAGAATGAATTCAAGACGGATTTTATATTTGAATGTAATGCTGATTTTTACATCATTCCTGGCATACCTCCACCCATGTGGGCTCCACCTGCATTTTCTTCTTTAATGTCTATTAAAGCACACTCTGTAGTCAAGATCATTCCTGCAACCGAAGCAGCATTTTCTAATGCAATACGAGTTACTTTTTTAGGATCAATGATTCCAGCTTTTAGCATATCTACGTACTCGTCTGTTTTGGCATTGTATCCAAAATCTCCAGAACCTTCGCTAACTTTTGCAACAACAACAGAGCCTTCAAGACCTGCATTTTCTACAATAGTTCTTAAAGGAGATTCTATCGCACGAGAAATAATTTGAACACCTGTTTTCTCATCAGCGTTGTCTGAAACAATAGTGCTTAAAACGTTTTTAGCTCTCAATAAAGCTACTCCACCTCCAGCAACAATTCCTTCTTCAACAGCTGCACGAGTCGCGTGAAGTGCATCGTCAACACGGTCTTTTTTCTCTTTCATTTCTACTTCAGAAGCAGCACCAACATAAAGAACGGCAACACCTCCAGCTAATTTAGCCAAACGTTCTTGCAATTTTTCTTTGTCATAATCAGAAGTCGTAGTTTCCATTTGACCTTTGATTTGGTTTACGCGATTTTTGATCATATCAGCTTCTCCGGCACCACTTACAATTGTAGTGTTGTCTTTGTCGATAGTTACTCTTTTTGCAGAACCTAACATCTCTAGGGTAGTGTTTTCTAAAGTGTATCCTCTTTCTTCAGAGATTACAGTTCCACCTGTTAAGATAGCTATATCTTCTAGCATTGCTTTTCTTCTGTCTCCAAAACCAGGTGCTTTTACAGCAGCGATTTTCAAGGCACCACGCAATTTGTTTACCACCAAAGTTGATAAAGCTTCACCGTCAACATCTTCTGCAATAATCAATAATGGTTTTCCAGTTTGTGCGATTGGCTCCAATACTGGTAATAATTCTTTTAAAGAAGAAACTTTTTTGTCATACAAAAGGATGTATGGGCTTTCTAGTTCAGCTTCCATTTTTTCTGGATTGGTTACAAAGTAAGGAGAAAGATATCCTCTGTCAAATTGCATTCCTTCCACAACATCTACATACGTATCGGTTCCTTTGGCTTCTTCTACAGTGATTACACCTTCTTTACCAACTTTAGCGAAAGCATTAGCGATTAATTCACCAATCACTTCATCATTGTTGGCAGAAATAGAAGCAATTTGTTTGATTTTTTCAGAGTCGCTTCCTACTACTTTTGCTTGTTTGGCAAGGTCAGCAACGATAGCTTCAACAGCTTTGTCAATACCACGTTTCAAATCCATTGGATTTGCTCCGGCAGCAACGTTTTTCAATCCTTCTTTAACGATAGCTTGTGCCAATACCGTAGCAGTTGTAGTTCCGTCTCCAGCTAAATCATTGGTTTTTGAAGCAACTTCTTTTACCATTTGAGCACCCATATTTTCCAATGGATCTTTCAATTCAATTTCTTTGGCAACTGTAACACCATCTTTAGTTACGTTTGGACCACCAAAAGATTTTCCAATAATTACGTTACGTCCTTTTGGCCCAAGGGTTACTTTAACCGCATTTGCCAATGCATCAACTCCACGTTTTAATCCGTCACGTGCTTCAATATCAAATTTTATATCTTTTGCCATTTTATTGTTTATTTGTTGATTCGTTTATTTGATTTTAGATGATTGCTAAAATATCATCCTCACGCATGATTAGGTAATCTTTTCCTTCTAATTTTAATTCCGTCCCAGCATATTTTCCATAAAGTACTGTATCACCAATTTTGACAGTCATGGTATGGTCTTTAGTTCCGTTTCCTACTGCAACTACAGTTCCTTTTTGTGGTTTTTCTTTTGCGGTATCTGGAATAAAAATTCCTGACGCCGTTTTCGTTTCAGCTGCAACTGGTTCAATAAGAACTCGATCTGAAAGTGGTTTAATGTTTAAAGTCATGATTTTTTATGTTTATGTTAATTTTTACTGTTGTTGTATTTCAGAAATTATGCCACACTACGTAAACTGACATTTTTTCTTATAAAAAATGCCAGCTTTGACAGGCTGGCATTTTGAGTATTTATGTAAATAAATTATTTTGCTGGAGTTGCAGGTGTACTTTGTGCAGGAGCATTTGTAGCAGGAGCATTAGTTTTTGGTGCTGCAGTTTCTGTGTTGTCAATGATTTTTGAATCAGCATCACTCAAAGTTCCTGTGAAACTTAAACCTGAAAGTAAGATTAAAGCAATTAATATAGTTGCCAATGTCCAAGTACTTTTGTCTAAGAAATCAGTAGTTTTTTGTACACCACCTAACATTTGAGAACCACTTATTGTAGAAGAAAGACCGCCACCTTTAGGGTTTTGAACCATTATTACTACGATCAATAGAAAACATACTATTGTAATTAAAACTAAAAAAATTGAAAACATACTATTTATTATTAATTGTTATTTTGTTGTACTATTTTAATATCCTTTATACGGTCTGCAAAGAAACTACTTTTTTCTGGATATTTCAAAATTAATATTTCATAAGCTTGTATGGCTTTTTGGTATTTTTTTTGTTCCAAATACACTTTAGCCAAAGTCTCTGTCATTAAATAAGAATTATCCTCCTTGTTGAGATCTATGTTTGGAGTGAACACTACTCCGGGTTTTATTGGTGGAATCTTTGGACTGGTTTCGATGAATTTATCAATCAATTCTGCTTTTTTCTTTTTACTCTCGTCAATGATAGATTCGGGTTCTTTTGCCATACTATTATTTTCTTTTGGATTTTCTCGTATAATGGGTTGTATCCTCGAAATTTGAAGCCATTGATGGAATGAATGTGTTTCTGATTTTGAAAAATCCAGTGGTTTCCCAATTTCTAAATTTTTCTCAGCTTCTGTTGTTACTTCTTCCGATTTTGTTGGCGTAGCTTCCTTAATAGAGTCAAGAATCGATTGTTCAACATTTTTATCGATTTCTAATTTTTCAATAAAGAGAGAATTGTTTTGAGCAGGATTAGCATTAGCCTCTTTTATGGAGGTAAGTATAGAATGCTCCAAAGGAGTTGTTGTAATTGGTGCTATCTCTTCTTTTTCAACGATTTGACTGTCAATTACGGTTATATTGAGGAGTTCCTGTATTTTTTTCTCGTAAGTCTTTTTTTGAATAGCTATAAACGATTCGGAAGTAATAAAGTCAAATAAAACGCTACGGTCGGTAGTGTGTGCCGCAGCTACTTTTAATGCAAAATTATACTTGTAGCTATTTTGATTGTACAGCCCTTTTAAGCGCAACGCTCGTGCACTTTGAAAAAATGGAAATTCATCCAATACTTTTTCTAAAGCCACCGTTTGTATCTCGTTGATTTCTTCGGGTTGGTTTAATAAATAATTATAGCTACTAACGTTCATTTTTTTGTGTTCCTTAATTTAAGTGTTTTGTCTTGTTATTTTAGTATTCTTTTGTCTGATATCAAACACTAAAAAATCAAACTGTTTTCTGCTAACTGAAAACTGCAATCTGATTACTGCAGGTTACCATTTTGCAAGTGAATCATTGAAAATATCCTGAGTAATTCTTTCGAAAATTTCTTTAATCGCGGCATCTTTCGTTGCTCCTGTCAATTGTTGGGCAGCAGGAAAGTCATAATAAAACTCAAATGATTTTTCAAAATCGTCGGCTTCCTTGTTTTTATTGGTAAATCTAACCATTACTCTAATTTTTAATCGGTTTTGCGCCGCCTTTTGATCGGCAGTTGCGGTCATTGGACTGATGCGGTAATCTGTAATTTCTCCTTCATACATTAAATCTCCTCCATTTTTTACTAAGTGCAAATTAGTTTGATTCTGAATCAAGTCTTGTAATGTAAGTGTAAAAGTTCGGTCAATTCCCGGTTCAATCAAATCAGAATTGTTTGGAAAGAAGTTTACCTGATATGTTTTGGCATCAATTTTACCTGTTCCTGTAAAGTTATATACCGAACAACTGTTTAGGATGAATGAACTAATTATTAATAAGAGATAATGTGTTTTTTTCATAAAATGTATAAATTGCTACGCCTGTTCGCTGTCGCTCGAGTCCAAAATCTAAATTTGGTTCAAATTTCAAATGTACAAAAATCGAATTAGTGATTTGAAATTTGTTTTTTTGAAATTTTTATTTTTTGCTATAAGTCAAATTGTTTTATTTTTCGATACAAAGTACGTTCCGAAATACCTAATTCATCTGCTGCGGCTTTTCTTTTTCCTTTGTTTTTTTCCAATGATTTTTTGATCATTTCAATCTCTTTTTGTTCGAGTCGCAACACCTCTTCCTCTTCGATGGTTTCAGCCAAAAGGTAATTATTGTTGTCCTGTTCTTCGTAATTCTGTTCTCTATTTGAATTGGATATAAACGAAGTTCTGGGTTCTTCTTCAAAATCAATTTCACTGTCCTCTTCCTTGGAACCGTATATTTTTTTTATGAGTGATTTATTGGTTTCCTGAACATTGGAATTGCTATTTTGCATCAATTCTAAAGTTAGTTTTTTTAAATCATGCAAGTCGCTTTTCATGTCAAAAAGGACTTTGTATAAAATCTCTCTTTCGGTATTAAAATCGGTGTCGTTTTTTTTGTCTTTTATTACCGATGGCAAATTAGTTCCTTCTGTGGGTAAATACGTTTGCAAGGTTGCGGCAGTAATATCTCTATTGGTTTCTAATACCGAAATTTGTTCTGCAACGTTTCGTAATTGTCTAATGTTACCGCTCCAACGGTATTTCTGCAATAAGGAAATAGCACCTTCGTCAAGCTTCAATGGAGGCATTTTATATTTATTGGCAAAATCGGCAACAAATTTTCTGAATAGTAAATGAATATCTTCTTTTCGCTCCCTAAGTGGAGGCAGAGTTATATCAACGGTACTTAAACGATAGTATAAATCCTCACGAAATGTTCCTTTTTCAATTGCTTTAAATAAATTGACATTCGTTGCAGCTACTATTCGGACATTCGTTTTTTGAACCTGAGAGGAACCTACTTTTATGAATTCTCCATTTTCTAATACCCGCAGCAATCGTACTTGGGTGGTCAAAGGCAATTCTCCCACTTCATCAAGGAAAATAGTACCGCCATTGGCCACTTCAAAATAGCCCTCACGAGTGCTGGTAGCGCCTGTAAAAGCTCCTTTTTCATGGCCAAAAAGTTCACTGTCAATAGTTCCTTCCGGAATTGCTCCACAGTTTACAGCAATATATTTACCGTGTTTTCGGTGTGATAATGAATGTATAATCCTTGGGATATTCTCTTTTCCCACACCACTTTCTCCAGCGACCAAAACCGAAATATCGGTAGGTGCAACTTGAATGGCTTTTTCTATGGCACGATTGAGTTTTGGGTCATTCCCAATAATCTCAAAACGTTGTTTTATTGATTGTACTGTATCCATTTGCTTTTTTTCTAACACAGATTTCACAGATTATCACAATTAAAAATCTTTGAAAATTTTCCTGATTATTAAAATTGAAATTTGTTTGAATAACTGCTTGATTCTTTTTCTATTATTGTGGCTTTGTTAGCGTATCTTTTTGGATAGCTGTTTTTTCAACTTTGTGTTTTGGGAAATAAGTTCTAATGATATAGAACGTTGTTCCAAAAGCAAGAATAAAAGTAATTAAAGCGATAAGTATATTTTTTTTCGACATAACAATGATCTTATTTTTTGTAACCTTTTTAGTAGTTGATTAAACGTTGTTAAAAAAATCAATTCATACTTGAATATCCAACCGCTTCGCCTTTCAAAGTTCCTGAGGTACAAGAATTAATTTTTACATTTACAAAATCACCTATTTTATAGTTCTCCTTTGGGAAAACGACAGTTATGCTTTGTGAATTTCTGCCAGAGAATTCTTCAGTCGATTTTTTTGAAATTTTCTCAACCAAAACTTCTACTGTTTTACCAATAAATTCTTCAGAACGGATCCAAGCATGTTTCTGTTGTAAATCGACAATTTCTTGCAATCTTCTTGCTTTAGTAGTTTCAGGAACATCATCATCCATTTTTCTTCCAGCCAAAGTTCCAGGACGTTCAGAATAGCTGTACATATAACCAAAATTATATTTCACATATTCCATTAAACTCAGAGTGTCTTTATGGTCTTCTTCCGTTTCTGTTGGAAAGCCCGAAATCATATCTTGAGTAATGGCTACATTTGGAATAATAGAACGAATCTTATCTATCAAAGCCATATATTCTTCTCTGGTATGCAAGCGATTCATTTCTTTCAAAATTCGATTACTACCCGATTGCACCGGTAAGTGTATGTGTTTACAAATGTTAGGATATTTGGCAATGACGTGCAAAATGCTTTCGTGCATATCTTGTGGATTCGAAGTTGAAAAACGAATTCGCATTTTCGGAAAACCAATCGCTACCATTTCCAGTAATTGGTCAAAATCCACCGCTGTCGCTTTTTGCATTTCGCTTGCATCGGCAAAATCCTTTTTCAAACCGCCGCCATACCATAAATAACTATCTACGTTCTGACCTAGAAGTGTTATTTCCTTAAATCCTTTGCTCCACAAATCCTGAATTTCGTTCATGATACTTTGCGGTTCACGACTGCGCTCACGTCCGCGGGTAAAAGGCACCACACAAAATGTACACATATTATCACAGCCTCTAGTGATAGAGACCAATGCTGTAATTCCGTTGCTCATCAATCGAACTGGTGAAATATCACCATATGTTTCCTCTTTGGATAAAATCACGTTGATGGCATCACGACCTTCTTCGACCTCACTCAATAAATTAGGTAAATCTTTATAGGCATCTGGCCCCACAACGAGGTCAACGATTTTTTCTTCTTCCAAGAACTGACTTTTCAAACGCTCGGCCATACAGCCCAAAACGCCTACTTTCATTTTTGGATTAATGCGTTTTACCGCATTGTATTTCTCCAGACGTTTGCGTATCGTTTGTTCCGCTTTGTCTCGGATAGAGCAAGTGTTTACCAAAACCAAATCTGCCTCTTCCAAAACTGAAGTGGTATTGTAACCGCCATCAGACAATATGGACGCTACAATCTCACTGTCCGAAAAATTCATCGCACAGCCGTAGCTTTCTATAAAAAGTTTTTTGGTATTCTCCGGTTTATGTTCCAGAACAAGGCTATTTCCTTGTTTGCTTTCTTCAATTATCTTTTCCATTGGGTAGTTTCAAAGTGCAAAGATAAAGCAATTACAGCGATTATGACAAGATGTCAGCCGAAGAATTAACAACTTTTTAAGTCCTTCAAAATGGGGATGGATAAGGACATTTTCAAGAGGAGCCATTTCCCGCTTTCCATTACAAGTCCTCGTCCTGTTGTCAACATTTTTATGTAGTGGCAAGAGCTTCCTTTGGTCGCTTTGACACTACATAAAATGTAAGCCATCTGGTCTCCGGGCTTTTCACTTTAATCGGGGCTAGGTGTTTGTTTTGAAAATCGTGTTTTGTAAAATATAATTATCTCTGTATTTTTATTGAACCCGAAACTCTTTCAATAAAAACCCATTGGCCAAAATCTTAAATTCGACCACTTGATTTTGAATCCAGTTTTCATCATGACCTAATTCTTTAGCTAATAAATAGGCTACTTTGGTAGAACAAGAAATTGCTGCACGAGCGTCTAAAAACAATAGCCGAACACGTCTCGCCAAAATATCATCAACAGTAGTGGCCATTTCTTGTCGGATAGCCCAAGCCACCTCGGCTAAGGTATAGTTGTAATCTGGGTGTAATTTTTCTTTTAATTCAGGTTCGCTTTCTTGCAATTCAAGAATGGCTTTACTATCGGTTCCGTAAATAAATAAATGGTTTTCAAAATCTGCTGCATTGTTTTTCTTGTTTCCGTGAATGGTTAAATGTTCTGTAACACATTTATTTGGTTTTAGTTCATGCACTTTGATAGCTTTATCGATGATATCTTCAGCAATTTTCCGGTACGTCGTCCATTTTCCTCCAGTAATTGTAATTAGTCCAGTTTCAGAAACGATTATTTTGTGGCTGCGAGAAACTTCTTTGGTGCTTTGTCCTTTTTTATCAGGAGCGGCCAAAGGTCTTAAGCCTGCAAAAACCGAGAGTACATCTGCTCTTGTTGGATTTTTTGTCAAGTATCTTCGCGCTGTTTCCAGTACAAATTCAATTTCTTCTTCGAGGGCTATAGGTTCAATATCTGATTTTTTGACCAAAGTATCCGTTGTACCAACCACAATTTTATCATGCCAAGGAACCGCAAAAAGTACTCTTCCGTCACTCGTCTTCGGAATCATTAAAGCATAATCACCAGGCAAAAAAGACTTGTTAAATACCAAATGTATTCCTTGACTGGGAACAATGTATTTTTTATAAACAGTATCGTTCATTTTCATGATAGCATTGGTAAATACTCCTGTTGCATTAATTATTGCTTTGCCTTGTACTGTATATTCGTCTCCTGATTCTTGGTCGGCTGCTATTACTCCAGTAACTTGGTTTTTGTCATCCTTTAATAATTGGACAACTTTAAAATGATTGAGTACACAAGCCCCCATTTCTGTTGCAGTTTGTGCAAGGTTAATAGCCAGTCGGGAATCATCAAACTGCCCATCATGATACAATACACCACTTTGTAGTCCGTTTGGTTCAATGGAGGGAATTAATTCCATTGTCTTTTTTTTGGATAAATACTTTGAACTTCCGAGGCTTAATTTACCGGCTAATAGATCATAGAATTTTAAACCAATGGTATAAAAATAACCTCCCCACCAGTTGTAATTAGGAATGATAAACGATTCGTTCTTAACCAAGTGCCCTGCGTTCTTTTCCATCAATCCTCTTTCTTTCAAGGCTTCTTTTACTAATGTAAGATTGCCTTGTTCTAAATAGCGAACACCACCATGAACCAATTTAGTGCTTCGGCTTGAGGTTCCTTTTGCAAAATCTACCGCTTCTAAAAGTATTGTTTTAAAACCTCGGCTTGACGCATCCACTGCAGCACCAAGTCCATTGGCACCACCACCAATAATGATGAAGTCCCAAGCTTGGTTTTGTTTTAGTTTTTGTAGCTGTTCGATTCGGTTCATTATCTATTTTTGTAGGTTTGGGATGGTTTCTTGTAGTAAATTTAACTAAATAATGAAATGGATTTACTTTTTGAAAAATTAAATATGGATTTCTTTTTTATACCTATATATAGAGGTTGAATGGGGTGGTCGTTTTATTGTTTTAAAGATGTTCCTTGTATTTAATGGTTTTGCCTTTTTCGGGTTAAAATTGGGATTGCATCAATTTATATGCGAATGAAAATTGTTGTGCTTTGTGTTGTTGAATTGGTTCATTTACCGATTTAATTAGTTTTTAAAATCAATGAAAGGTTGATATTTAAAAAAAAAAATTACTTTTGCGATTCAAACAATAACAAAATGGCAAAGAATTTAGTGATAGTTGAGTCCCCTGCAAAGGCAAAAACAATCGAAAAATTTCTCGGAAGTGATTATCAGGTTGAGTCAAGTTATGGACATATTGCTGATTTACCTTCTAAAGAAATTGGTGTTGATGTTGAAAACGGATTCAAGCCCAAATATGAAGTTTCCTCGGATAAGAAGGCATTGGTGTCTAAATTAAAAACTTTAGCTAAAAATGCAGACATGGTATGGTTAGCGAGTGATGAGGATCGCGAGGGAGAAGCTATTTCTTGGCATTTGGCGGAAGAATTGAAACTTAAAAAAGAAAAAACGAGGCGTATTGTTTTTCATGAAATAACCAAAACGGCAATCCTTAAAGCCATTGAAAAACCACGTGAAATCGATTATAATTTAGTTAATGCGCAGCAAGCGAGAAGAGTTTTGGATCGTTTGGTTGGTTATGAATTGTCACCGGTTCTTTGGAGAAAAGTAAAAGGGGGATTATCTGCTGGACGTGTGCAATCGGTTTCTGTTCGATTGATTGTTGAGAGAGAACGCGAAATCCAAAACTTTACTGCGGTAGCAACTTATTCTGTTGTGGCAGAATTTACTAATGAAGCAGGAAAGTCTTTCAAAGCAAAACTTCCAAAAAATTTTAATACTAAGAAAGAAGCCGAAGATTTTTTAAAACAAAATATCGGTTCTATATATAAGGTAGCAGATTTAGAAACTAAACCTACCAAAAAATCACCAACGGCTCCTTTTACAACTTCAACTTTACAGCAGGAAGCCGCTAGGAAGTTGTATTTGCCTGTTGGAATCACGATGCAATTAGCACAACGTTTGTATGAAGCGGGACTTATTACTTATATGAGAACCGACAGCGTTAATTTATCCAAAGAAGCGATGGATGCTGCCCAGGCTGAAATTATCAAATCGTATGGGAAAGAGTTTTCTAACCCAAGAGTTTTTGCCAATAAAAGTAAAGGTGCGCAAGAAGCTCACGAAGCGATTCGTCCGACCGATATGTCACTTCATACAGTAAATATTGATAGAGATCAAGCGCGTTTGTACGATTTGATTTGGAAAAGGACTTTGGCTTCCCAAATGAGTGATGCCAAATTGGAACGTACCAATGTGAAAATTGAAGCCAATAATCACGGCGAAATATTCACTGCTTCTGGTGAGGTTTTACTTTTTGAAGGGTTTTTGAAAGTATATCTTGAAGGACATGATGAAGAAGAAGAAGAGCAGGAAGGTTTGTTGCCTGCCTTGAAAGTGAATGAAAAATTGCAAAACAATTTTATTACTGCAACCGAAAGATATTCAAGGGCTGCGGCAAGATATACAGAGGCTTCTTTGGTGAAAAAATTGGAAGAATTAGGTATTGGCCGTCCTTCTACTTATGCACCAACTATTTCTACCATTATTAACAGAAATTATGTTGAGAAAGGAAATCTTGAAGGGTTAGAGAGAAATTATACTCAGTTGACTTTGCAATCTGGGAAATTAGCAGAGAAGTTACTTAAGGAAAATACAGGTTCTGATAAAGGAAAATTAGTTCCCACAGATATTGGAACAATTGTTACTGATTTCTTGGTAAAGAATTTCGGAAATATTTTGGATTATAATTTTACTGCAAAGGTAGAGCAGGATTTTGATGAAATTGCCGAAGGAAATATAGAATGGACAAAGATGATGCAAGAGTTCTACGATAAATTTCACCCAACGGTGAAAGATGTAGAAGCGAATGCTGATAGAGAAAGTGGAGAACGAATATTGGGAATTGATCCAGAATCAGGAAAACCGGTTTCGGTTCGTTTGGGTAAATTTGGACCAATGGCCCAAATTGGCGATGCCGAAGATGAAGATAAAAAATTCGCGAGTCTTAGACACGAACAAAATATAGGTAATATTACTTTAGAAGAAGCTTTGAATTTGTTTTTGCTTCCAAAAAACTTAGGTGTATATAAAGGAGAAGAAGTTGAAGTAAGTAATGGACGTTATGGGCCATATGTACGACACGGAAGTGTTTTTATTTCTTTGCCAAGAGGGGAGGACCCTTTGGACGTTTCGATGGTGAGGGCTCAGGAATTGATCGATGAAAAAGCTATAGCAGATGCACCTATTGCTGTTTATAAAGGGGAAGGTGTTCAAAAAGGAACTGGTCGTTTTGGTCCTTTTATCAAGTGGAATGGAATCTTTATAAATGTAAGTAAGAAATATAATTTTGATAATTTATCTCAGTCGGATATACAGGAATTGATTGAGGATAAATTGCAGAAGAATATTGATAAAGTACTTCATAATTGGGAAGAAGAAGGAATATTGGTTGAAAAAGCACGTTGGGGTCGTTCGGTTATAACGAAAGGCAAGATAAAAATTGAATTAAGCAAAGATGTTGATGCAGCAAAATTAACATTGGCTGAAGTTCAAGAAATGATTGCCAAGAAAACACCAGCCAAAAAAGTTGCTGCCAAAAAAACAACTGCTGCGAAGAAACCAGCCGTTAAAAAAGCAGTAGCCAAAAAGAAATAAAGAATTAAATTCAATTAGTCCTCATTTTTTCTTTCGTGGAAAGTAATGTAGGAGAGGTAAAAGAAGCAAAAAATGGAGTTTGATTTTTTAGAACCATTAAGTGAAGAATTTCTAAATTATGTTTTAGGTTTGTCTGCTCAAAATTTGGGGAGTAAAATAGTTTTGCATACTAATGAAGCAATACCTGATTTGAGTAAAATTGATATTGCAATAATTGGTGTTCTTGAAAATAGAGGTGATAAGAGTGGTAATGTAGATGTTGACCTAGACGCCATTCGAAAAGAATTATATGGAATGTTTCCTGGGAATTGGAATGTTACAATTGGCGATTTGGGGAATATTCTTCCTGGAAACTCAAAAGAGGATACTTTTTTTGCATTAAAAAAAATAGCTTCAAGTCTTATAAAAAGAAAAATAGTACCTCTAGTTATTGGAGGATCTCAGGATTTAACCTATGCATTGTATAGAGGATATGATGATTTGGAGCAAATGGTGAATCTAGTTTCTATTGATAGTAGGTTTGATTTTGGTAAAGAAAATGAGACGATTAGTTCCGATTCTTTTTTAACTAAAATTATTATAGATGAGCCTAATAATCTGTTTAATTTTTGTAATATTGGCTATCAGACCTATTACAATTCTCAAGAGGAAATTGATCTGATAGAGAAGTTGTTTTTTGATGCATATCGTTTAGGAGAAGTTTCAAATAATATTTCAATTGCAGAACCGGTTTTTAGAGATGCTGATGTTGTGAGTATAGATTTGAATTCAGTAAAATCATCAGATTCTGGTAATTTTACTGTTTTTAACCCAAATGGGTTTAATGGTAAAGAAATTTGCACGTTGTCCAGATATGCAGGGATAAGTGATAAAGTAAGTTCGTTTGGAGTTTTTAATCACAATAATTCAAAACAGGAAGCGGTAATTATAGCGCAGATATTTTGGTATTTTATAGAAGGATATCATTATAGGTCAAATGAGTATCCTTTTGGGAGTAGAGAAAATTATTTAAAATATATAGTTCCGCTTGAAGAAGAGGATTTGGTGTTTTATAAAAGTGATAAAACAGATCGTTGGTGGATAGAGATACCATTTATTTCCAAAGCCAGCAATAAATTGAAAAAAAACACGTTATTACCGTGTTCTTATGAGGAATATTTGGCCGCTTGTAATCAGGAAATGCCTGAAAGATGGTGGAAAGCTCAAAGGAAAAACATTATATAAATTTTAAGCTTTAAATTACTTATTAAATTTATCGTAAAATCGTTAATTTTATGTGAATATTTGAAATATTTGAGATATACTTACAAAATTTTTAAAATGATGTTTTTTGTCGTTCTTTTTTGGCGCTTTGGCGATAAAATATTTTTTTTTTAGAATTTTTAACATACATTTGACCAAATATTAAGTGACTATAAAAGAATTGTTTTTTAAATAAAAAATAAATAGGTTTGCAGTCCTATTAATAATGAATAGATAACCCCAATTTTTATGAAGAATTTCATTGCATTTACGGCAATTTTAACAGTGTTGATTAGCTGTGGCAGATCAAGCGACAAAGGAGAGTTGGTTGGTGTAAAAGGAGCAAAGTGGCATCCTGAAAAACCTTATGGAATGACACTAGTACCTGGTGGTTCATTTATCATGGGTAAGTCTGATGATGATGTCGCTAATGTTGCAGATGCACCAACAAAAACAGTTACTGTTAGGGCATTTTATATGGACGAAACAGAGATTACAAATAGCGAATACCGTCAATTTGTGGAATGGGTAAAAGATTCTACGATTCGTTTCCGTTTGGCTATTTTGGCCGAAGAAAGCGGTCAAGGTGCTGCTGCTGATGGTAAAGGTAAAGGAAAGAATACAGGAAGTATTGCTGATTATTCTTTTAGTAATAACAACTCCGATCCGGAAAAAATGACTGCATATGATAAGTATATGTATGATAACTATTACAGTATTGGTACGGATAAAGATCCAAACGCTTATAAAAGATTGAATAGAAAATCTAAATTAGTAAAGGATGTTAAGAAGTATCCAGATGAGTACTATACAGAAGTGATGGATTCTATGTACCTGCCTTTAGAAGCGTCTTATAATGGATTGAGAACTATTGATGTAAATAAGCTTAAATTTCGCTATACTTGGATGGATATTCAAGCTGCCGCTAAAGCTAAAGTGGGTAAAAGGCAAGATTTTATAAGAACTGAGGAGGTTAAGGTATATCCTGATACTACAGTCTGGATTAAGGATTTCGCTTATTCTTATAATGAACCGATGCATAATGACTATTTTTGGCATAAAGCTTATGGGGAATATCCTGTAGTTGGTGTGACTTGGAGTCAAGCAAAAGCATTTTGTGAGTGGAGAACTTTAAATAAAAATAGTTATTTAAAATCTAAGAAAAATCATGTTGACAATGTGAATTCGTTCAGATTACCTACGGAAGCAGAGTGGGAATACGCTGCTAGAGGTGGTTTAGAGTCTGCTACTTTTCCATGGGGAGGACCTTATACAAAAAGTGACAGAGGATGTTTCTTGGCTAATTTCAAACCTAATAGAGGTGATTATGCTGCGGATCAAGCTTTGTATACTGTAGAGGCTAAATCTTATGAAACTAACGGCTATAACTTATATAATATGGCAGGTAACGTTTCTGAATGGACAGACTCTGCTTATGATGCTAACTCTTATGATTTTGTGTCTACAATGAATCCTGCTGTTATAGATAACTCAAATAAACGTAAAGTTGTAAGAGGTGGATCTTGGAAAGATGTTGCTTATTTCCTTCAAGTAAGTACTCGAGCATTTGAATATGCAGATTCAGCTAGAAGTTATATCGGATTCAGAACAGTTCAAGATTATATGGGAACACAAACAACCGGTAATAACAAAAAGAAATAACCCCAAATAAATTAAATAAAAATAACCTATTAAATTAACTTTAAAATTTTTACAAGATGGCAGTATTGAGCAAAAAAGCAATGAATTTTACCTATGGTATGGGAGCGGCAGTAGTAATTATCGGAGCCCTATTTAAAATTCAACATTACCCTGGAGCTAGTGCATTATTAATTATTGGTCTTTGTACAGAAGCTTTCATTTTTGCTCTATCGGCATTCGAACCAGTTGAACATGAATTAGATTGGTCTTTGGTTTATCCTGAATTGGCAGGTGGTGAAAAATCTGAAAAGAAAGAAGTTGTGTCTGATGATGCTGATGGAATGTTGTCTTCTAAATTAGATGCAATGTTAAAAGAAGCTAAAATTGATGGTGAATTGATGAGTAGTCTTGGAAATAGCATTAGAAATTTTGAAGATGCTTCAAGAAATATTTCTCCTACAGTTGATTCTATCTCGGCTACTAAAAAATACAGTGAAGAGTTATCTATGGCTGCAGCTCAAATGGAGTCATTAAATAGTTTGTATAAAGTACAATTGGAAAGTGCTTCAAGAAACGCTGAAGCTAATAAAGAAATTGCAGAGAATGCAAGTAAATTGAAAGAGCAAATGCAATCAATGACTGCAAATATTGCATCTTTAAATAATGTATATGGTGGTATGCTTACTGCAATGAGTAATAAAGGATAATTAGTTTTTTAACTATATATTATAATATTAAATAATAAACTAATTAGAAAAAATGGCAGGAGGAAAATTAACCCCTAGACAGAAGATGATTAACCTAATGTACTTGGTTTTCATCGCGATGTTAGCATTAAACATGTCCAAAGAAGTATTATCAGCTTTTGGATTAATAAACGAAAGATTTGAAACGGCTAATAGTTTAGCATTATCTTCAAATGAAGCTATTTTGGCGGATTTGGATCTTAAAGCACAAGATAAACCAGAGCAGTATAAAGTGCCTAATGAAATTGGAAAAAAGGTTAATGCTGCAACTAATTCCTTTTATAAATATGTAGAATCGTTAAAATCAGATTTTACTAAAGATATAAAAAGAGAAGAGAATGGTAAATTGCCATACGAAACCATGGATAATTCATCAAAATTAGATGAGTCTTGGTTTAGTGGGGATGGTTTATCTGCAAAAGGTAAAGAAGTGGTTGCTGCTGTAGAAGCATATAAATCAGCAATTAAATCTGCTATTGGTAGCGATCCTAAATTTAAGGATATTGCAGCAGAATTTAACACAAAGTTCAATACTGGAGATGTAGTGGATAGAGAAGGTGTAAAAAAGAATAATTTAGATTATAATTTTAAGCATTTCCCACTTATTGCTTCTGTAGCTAAATTAACTGCTATTCAAAATGATGTTAATACTATCGAGAATCAAATTTTGAGCAGATTAACAGGTTCAACTGCTGTTGCAGCTGCATCTATGAAAAATTATACTGCAATTGTTATTCCTGAAAAATCTGCTTTCTTTGCAGGAGAAGCTGTAAAAGGAAAAATCGTTTTAGGACGATTTGATAAAGCAACTGTTCCTACTAAAGTTGTGGTTAACGGTAGTAATTTAAATCTTGGTTCTGCTTTGCACGATGGTCAAGTTGACTTTAGTTTTGGTGCTGGTAATGTTGGTGAACACGACATTAATGGTAACTTTACTTTTATGGAAGATGGTAAACCAGTAGCTATTCCAATTATTGGGAATTATGTAGTGGTTCCAAAGCCAAACTCTGCAACTATCTCTGCAGATAAAATGAATGTAGTTTATAGAGGTGTTGTAAATCCTATGACTATCTCTTTTGCAGGTATCTCTGCTGATAAAGTTTCCGCTTCGGCTCCAGGGTTAAGTTCTGCTGGAAAACCAGGTGCATACAACATGAATCCTGGACAAGGTTCTGAAGTTGTTATTAATGTTACGGGTACTTTGCCAGACGGATCTAAAGTTTCTGATAAAAAAGCATATAGAATTAAAGGTATTCCACCTCCAGTAGGTGCAATTGGAGGAGAAATGGGAATTGTTAAAGGAGCTAAGTCTCGTTTAGAAGTTTCGCAAATTTCGGCAAAACTTCCTGATTTTGATTTTAATGTACAATTAAATGTTGTTGGATTTACTTTAAAAGTTGCTGGACAAGCTGCCGTAATTGTATCTGGAGACAGAGTTAATGCACAATGTAAAACTGCTTTAGCAAGAGCTACAAGAGGTGATCAAGTAACTATTTCAGATATAAAAACTAAATTGGTTGGTTCTGATATAATGCTTTCAAGAACAGCTGTAGTAATTTACGAAATACAATAATATTTAAGTTTATATTCTACTTAAATAATCTAATAATTAATAAAGATGAAGACTAAAAATTTAGTTGCGGTTATAGCATTTGTTGCGGGAAGTTTTTCTTCATTTGCACAGTCTAATTTGCTGAATGCTAAGACACCAGATCAAATTGGGGTAAAAACTAAATCTCAAGTGTCTCTTGACAATGATAAGCCTTTGGCTTATGGTTATGTGGATGATAGAGATATATTGATGGGTAAAACTACATGGGAGATTGTTGATTTGAGCGAAAGATTTAATTTTCCTCTTTATTTCCCAATCGATTCTACTAATATTGGAAAGGACAGAAGATCATTGTTTGATGTTTTGATTAAGGGTATTAAGACTAATAAAATAACTGAAGTATATGCTGATGATTATTTTAATACCAAGAAAACTTTCAAAGACATGAGTAGTTCATTTACTTATATTGATACGACCAATGCTGGTAGAGAAGAAGTAAATGCCAATAGAGATTTGTATTACCCAAAAGCTAAACCGTCGATTACTTATAAAACCGTTAAAGGTAAAAAAGTAAAAGTGGTTGGTCCTGCTACTGTTCCCGTTGCTAAAGCTTTAGATCCTCAATTTATTGATAAAAGAGAACTTACAGCACAAGATATCACAGGATACAAATTAAAAGGGTATTGGTATTTTGATAAACGTCAAAGTGAATTGAAATATCGTTTACTGGGTATTTGTCCAATTGCTCCAGAAGCTAGAGAAGTTGGTAGTGAAAATCCTGATTATATTGATTTGTTCTGGATATTCTATCCTTCGATTCGTGATTATTTGCATCAGTATTTGGCTTTCAATGAGAAAAATTCGGCTATGCCAGTTTCTTTTGATAGAATTTTAGATTCACGTCAGTTTAGTGGTGTTATTTACAAAGAAGAAAATGTATACGGTGACCGTTTGATTACTGAGTATGTTAATGAAAATGCTTTGAATCAATTATTGGAATCTGATAGAATTAAAGATAAAATTCGTGATTTCGAACATGATATGTGGAATTACTAATTACCTAAAATTTTACAATAAAAACTCTTACTTAATTTAAGTAAGAGTTTTTTGTTTTTTACATTTATTACATTGTTTATGATTGATTATATAATTGTTGGGTCAGGTTTAGCGGGGATTTCTTTTGCGGAGATAGCCTTGTTGAATAATAAAACTGTTGTGGTTTTTAATGATGATTCTCAAAATTCATCTAAAGTTGCTGGAGGACTCTATAATCCTGTTATTTTGAAGCGCTTTAGTGAAGTATGGCAAGCTCAAGAACAATTACAATTAATGGAGGGTTTTTACTCAAGGCTTAGCGCCAAAATTGAATCAAAGGTCGATTTTAAAATACCTATATTAAGAAAGTTTTTCTCAATAGAAGAGCAAAATAATTGGTTTGCTGCATCGGATAAACCAGCTTTGACACCCTTTTTGTCTACTTCTTTAATCTTTAATAATTTTGAAGGTATTGATTCTCCTTTTGGTTATGGTGAAGTATTACAGACAGGATATGTTGATACAGCTTTGTTGGTTTCTGAATATCATGATTATCTTTTATCTCACCAACTTTTGAGAAATGAAACTTTTGATTATAATGATTTAATTATTGATGAGGAAAGAGTCTCTTACAAGGGAATAATTGCTAGACATATTGTGTTTGCAGAGGGTTTTGGTTTACAAGCCAATCCTTTTTTTAGTGAATTGCCATTGGATGGCACAAAAGGCGAATTGTTCATTATTAAAGCACCGCTTTTAAATCTGGATGTTATTGTAAACACCAGTGTTTTTATTTTGCCATTGGGAAGCGATTTGTTCAAAGTTGGTGCAACTTATAACTGGAAAGATAAAACCAATTTACCTACAGAGGAAGGAAGAGCAGAATTAATCGATAGAATTAAAGAAATTATTTCATGTGATTTTGAAATTATCAATCATTATGCTGGAGTTCGACCCACTGTTAGGGACAGAAGACCATTAGTGGGAACACATGCAGAATATAAAAGAGTTCATATATTGAACGGATTGGGAACTCGTGGTGTAATGCTCGGCCCAGCAATGGCCAAAGCATTGTTTGAAAATATAGAAGAGGATATTGACCTAGATAAGGAAATTGATATTAAAAGATTTACCAATAAGCGCAAAGCAAAATCTTAATTAAATTTTAGTTGTTGGGTCATAAGAAACAAACATGTTAATGTAAATGTTTCTGGACCATCTTAGCACTATTGGAAATAATATAATTAATGTAGCAATAATTGCAATAAACGAAGTTTGTATACTGGTTTTGATTATAAGGTATGATACGATAAAAGTCGCAATGCCGACTGCAACATTCAAACCATAACTAACATACATAGCTCCATAAAAAAAGGAAGGTTCGATTTGATATTTTAGACCACAATGACTGCATTGTTCATTCATTTTGAGTACTGAACCTAAATGTAAAGGATTTTTATCCACATACATACTCTCATTCATGCATTTTGGACAAGTTCCTGTTAAAATGCTATATAGTTTGGATCCTTTTTTTAACATTTGCAAAAAATTTAATTTTTCTATTTTTAGAAAGACCAAATTTACTAATTCATAAAGGAATAAAATAATAATACATGCTTAATATACACAATTTATCGGTTTCGTTTGGTGGTTCTTATTTGTTTGAGGAAGTGACTTTTCGATTAGGAGCGGGAGACCGTGTTGGTCTTGTCGGAAAGAACGGTGCAGGGAAATCGACTATGCTTAAAATACTGGCTAAAGACTTTGCTCCAGATTCTGGAGTAATTTCCCAGGAGAAGGAAATTCGTTTGGGTTTTTTACGTCAGGATATTGATTTTGAAAGAGGAAGGACGGTTTTGGAAGAAGCTTATGAAGCTTTTACCGAAATCAAAATTGTTGAGAAAAAATTAGCGGAAATCAACCATCAATTAGTAACTCGTACGGATTACGAAAGCGAAGAATATAGTCAAATCATAGAAGATTTATCTGATTATACCCATCGTTTTGAATTACTTGGAGGTTATAATTATGTTGGGGATACCGAAAAGATTCTTTTGGGTCTGGGTTTCAAACGTGAAGTTTTTGACAATCAAACCGAAACTTTTTCTGGGGGTTGGAGAATGCGTATTGAATTGGCCAAATTGTTGTTGCAATCAAATGATGTTTTGTTGCTGGATGAGCCTACGAATCACCTGGATATAGAAAGTATCATTTGGTTGGAAAGTTTTTTACGTAATTATCCTGGGGTTGTTGTTATTGTTTCGCATGACAAGATGTTTTTAGATAATGTGACCAATAGAACGATAGAAATTTCTCTTGGTAAAGCCTATGATTTTAATAAGCCCTATTCTCAATATTTAGAATTGCGTCATGAAATCCGTGAAAAGCAATTGGCGACGCAGAAAAACCAGGCTAAGAAAATTGAAGAGACTGAAAAGCTGATTGAAAAGTTTAGAGCCAAAGCTTCTAAAGCTTCCATGGCACAATCTTTAATCAAAAAGCTTGACAAAGTAGAACGTATCGAAGTTGATGAGGATGATAATTCGGTTATGAATATTTCTTTTCCTGTTTCCAAGGAGCCAGGTAGAGTCGTTATAGAAGCTGAAAAGGTTACTAAAAGTTACGGTGATAAAACCATTCTCAAAGATATTAGTTTGTTAGTGGAACGTGGAAGTAAAATTGCTTTTGTGGGTCAAAACGGTCAAGGAAAATCTACATTTATTAAAGCTATTGTTAATGAATTTGAATACCAAGGCTCGATTAAATTAGGTCATAATGTACAATTGGGTTACTTTGCTCAAAATCAAGCCGAATATCTTGATGGAGAGATTACCTTGTTGCAAACTATGGAAGATGCTGCAATGGACACGAACCGCATGAAAGTACGCGATATGTTGGGTTCTTTCTTATTTCGTGGTGATGATGTAGAGAAAAAGGTGAAAGTGCTTTCTGGAGGTGAAAGGAACCGTCTAGCGCTATGTAAATTGTTGTTGCAACCCATTAATGTATTGTTAATGGATGAGCCAACAAATCACTTGGATATCAAATCTAAGAATGTTTTGAAAGCCGCTTTGCAAAAATTTGGAGGAACTTTACTGTTAGTTTCTCACGATAGAGATTTCTTGCAAGGAATGTCTAATATCGTTTACGAATTTAAAGATCAAAGAATTAGAGAATATTTGGGAGATATCAATTATTTCTTGGAAGAACGCAATATGGAAAATATGCGTGAAGTGGAGAAAAAAGATGCTTTGAAAGCTACTGTAGCAAAAGAAAGCAACAAAGCTTCCTATGAAGACCAGAAAAAAGGCAAGGCTTTACAAAATAAATTAAGTAAAGTTGAAAGTCAAATTAAGCAATTGGAAAGGGACATTCAACAGGATGATAAAATGTTGGCTTCTAATTATGATAAACATATTGAAGATGCTTCGTTTTTTATAGCTTATAATAAAAAGAAAGCCGAGTTGGATAAACTGCTTTTGGACTGGGAAATTGTTCAGGAAGAAATTGATAATTTGTAATAAAGAGAAGCTCCATTTTGGAGCTTTTTTTATAAAATTTGAATTATGTTTTTTTTGTAATGTTGTAAAAAAAAAGCAAAATATCTCTTTTTAGCCCCGATTGCAGTGGAAATCCTTGTGAGCCAGGGTTCGGCTTACAAGATTGCAACGGAAAGCGGGACGATATTTCCTAAAAATGCCTAATCTTTCTGCTCCAAAAAATAATAATCGAGTTTAGGTTTATATTTTGTTCTCTGTTATTAAATAACTTCAATTCTTTTTGAATGTTCAATGGCTTCTTCACTGTTTTTAAAATAGCAAATTTCTACATTTAATTCCTTTAAGTTGTTCAGCACGGATGTTACTTTTCTTGACTTGGAACTGCCAGTTTGCCTGATATAAACCGCTTTTACATTTACTGGAAAAATTTTACATATATTCTCATATAAATAAGGGTCGGCCTGGGAATCATCACCCAATAAAACGTATTTTAAATTAGGATAAAATTCTAGTATGTGTTTTATTTTTTCAAATTTATGGTTGTGTCCTCCTCTTCCTGTGAAGATGAAATCTTTTAAACTTGTTTTAATGTCTTTTAGTAATAAAACTGCTCTGGGCAACTGGTGGATTTCGGTAAAACGAATTATGAAAGTGTATAAATTCCACTCACTGCTTGATACATAAAAAAAGGCATTTTGTTCGTTTTTATTATTTCTGCCTGCGGAGCTTAAAGCTTGATAATGGGGAACTACATTTTGGTAAATTTTTCGATTGTTTACATTTCTAAACAATAAGACATACAGTTTTTTTAAAGGATTTGATGTATACGAAATTAAAAAAGTGTCATCAATGTCGGAGATAATTCCAAGGCTTCCTTTGGTGGGTCGGATATAACTTCCTTGTTCCACTATGCTTTCATCGTTGTGTATGATACTTACTTCATAATCAATCCAGCCGTAACCAACTGAAGCATCAACGGGAATACAAAACTTAAAATAGCCATCATCTAATGTTCTTGTTCGGATTGTTGAATTTTTGTACTTTAAATACACATCAGCATTTGCTTTTGTTTTTGTTCGAAATAAATTAATTATCGCAGTCGCATTTTTGAAATTATTTTTTTTATAATCATAATCCTTGACTTTGTTGGAATGAAAAACATGGCCCATGACAATGAGTTCTTGTTCATTGGCATATCCACGATATAATTTTAAAAAAGGTTTCATTTGATATGATTGATTTTATTATGACTAAATTTATCGTTTTTTATTAACATACGATCCGAAATTATGAAAAAGAGTATTATCATGGTAGTAAATCCAATATCAGGAGATGTTGATAAAGCCCAATTTGTGGAAGCGGTCAGTTTTTTTGCAAAAAAAGAAAATTTGGAACTCATTTTATACGAGACTATTGGAGAGGGTGATGTGGTTAAAATAAGAGAATTGTATAAAGAGCATCAACCTGAAAGAATTTTAGTTGCTGGTGGTGACGGAACAATAAAAATGGTTGCGGAGGCAATAGAAAAGCATGATGTAATTCTGGGTATTTTGCCAGCTGGTTCCGCAAACGGTTTGTCAGTTGATTTGAATTTGCCAATAACGCTTGAAGAAAATTTAGAGATTGCTTTTTATGGCAAGTATATTGAGATAGATATGATTGCTATTAATGGTAAAAAAAGTTTGCATTTGAGTGATATTGGACTCAATGCGGATCTTGTTAAAAACTATGAAAACGGAGAAACGCGTGGTATGTGGGGATATGCGGTTCAAGCCTATACTACTTTAAAAGATTTGCAGGATCCTTTTGAAGCAACAATCACTGCCAACAATCAAACTATTACATGTGTAGCTCGGATGATTGTGATTGCCAATTCCCAAAAGTATGGAACTGGGGTAATCATTAATCCAGATGGACAAATGAATGATGGCAAATTTGAATTAGTAATTATTAAAAATTTGGATTTAATTGTTTTTGGAAAAATTATCACAGGAAATATGCCGATTGGGTCTGATGATATTCAAATAATCTCGACAGACAGTGCTACCATAAAAACTAATATTCCTGTAAATTTCCAAATTGATGGTGAGTATTGTGGAGCCAAAAGTATTTTAGAAATTTCTATTCTGCACAAACAATTGAAGGTAGCTGTTGCCTAAATTTTGTTAATCATTTAAACGGATTTCTTTCCTGCCAGATAATTTCGGGTTCCAATTTTGGAAATATTTTAGGAACATGTTTGTTTATTTGCTTATTGCTGTGTTCCATAAAACCAAACATTTCCATTGGTTTTGCCCCAACAGAGCTCTTGATTTCCAAAGCCGTTCTAGAGAAAATAATTTCTTTAAATCCTTTATTGATAGAATAGGCAATCATATCGTAGAGCATATTCAAATACAGCATTTTTTCCCTCTGTACAGTATCGTCATAGCCTAAAAAATAAGTATCTATCGAGCTGCCATTTTTGATTAATGTATTGAAACCAATAAGTTTTTGGTTCAAAAAATAACCATAGAATAAGAAATTGTCTTTGAGAGTTTCTTTAAAAATCCTAAAATGATTTTTGGGTAGAAAAAAAGTATTGAAAGGAGCATTTTGCGCAACATGATGATATAAGTCATAAATTGTTTCTTCATGCGTGATTATGTCTTCTAAATGTAATTTTCTTTTTTCAATCCCTTCTGCTTTTTTTCGAGCTCTTTTATACTGGTCACGATATTTTTTGATTAAGGAATCGATATAATCTTGTTCTGCTTTCCATTCATCTCGGATCTTGAAGATCATATTTGGCTGAATGCAATATTTGTAGTTTTTTGCAAAGACATCTGCTGTGAAGTTTTCGACCTCTTTTTGAGTGTAATCTTTGAAAGTGGTGATGTGTACTTTTTTGCCAATTGATTTAAATTTAGCCTTCAACTCATTAGTTGCTCTTTTTAAAGTTTTAATGCCTTCAATTGTCGATATGGAATCCGAAAAAACAAATGAATTTTGTCCTGTGAGCATGTTATTTCCTATGAGCAGAACGTGCGAAGCAAAATTTTTCAGAATAAATTTTCGAACACTAGCCTTAACGCATCGATCCCTATCACCAAACGATTCCAATTTGTTTAAGTCCAAAAATTGCGAGATAGCTATTCCCACCAAATCTTGGCCCTTAAAAAGGCCAATGTAATGGCAGGTCATATTGCTGGGAGCTGACTTTTCTAAAATTTTGAAATACGCTGCGGACAAAAAAATATTTTTGCAACCTAGATCATTCCAGTTTTTAGGAAGTTGCATTTTGGTCTCGTAAATCTGATATGAAAGAGTTGTTTTCAAATTGGATAGGAATATTTTTTCAAATTTAGCCAATTTATATGGAATTGTAATTAAGTTTCTAACAGGCTAAGAAACTAAGATTCTAAGTTTTTTTTGGAGCAGAAACATTTGACATTTTTAGGAAACATCGTCCCGCTGTTCGCTACAATCTTGTGGGCTGAACCCCAGCCCACAAGGATTTCCACTGCCATCGGGGCTAAAGAGCGACAATTTGTTTTTTTGTATTCATCCAATAAAGAATTGCAATAACCGAATTTCAGTTTGAAATAATTAATAACATTCTAAGAAACTAAGAAACTAAGAATCTCAGCATCTTAGAAACTAAGAATCTTTTTCCTTAACTTTATAGAAAGAAACGATTATGCAAACATATAACGAAGAATCAGCAAGCCCCTTTTTAGAAAATTTAAAAGATTGGCATTTCAAGAAAAATGCCATTGAAAAAGATTTTAAATTCAAGAATTTCACTCAGGCACTGGGTTTTATAGTGCAGGTTGGAGTATTGGCTGAAAAGATGAATCATCATCCCGAACTTTTTAATGTTTATAATAAGGTGAATATCCGTTTGAATACACATGATTCGGGAGGAGTGACCACCAAAGATTTTGAATTGGCAGGTCAAATTGAAAGTTTGTTTCAATAAAAAAAGCCTTATTTCTATAACGCATAGAAATAAGGCTTATTTATATTTTTAGCATGGATTTACAACCATCCGCAAATTAAAGCTCCTATAATAGTCAAGGTTACTATCCAATATCCAGCGTGGATCCAAATATATTTCCAAGATCTTCTTTCGAATAAACCGTTTATTGCAATCATTGGGAAAGCGAAAAATAAACCGGAGATGAATCCATGTAAAGCACCATGTTTGAATGTTCTAAAGGCAGTACCATAATCAGTCATGAAAGCTTTAAACGATGGAAGAGCTTCATTTATTTTGGCATATCCTCCTATCATGCTCATGGCTCCTGTTTGATGTATTGTTAATGACATTTCAACAAATACAATAAGAAGAGAAAAAATGTAGGTCAATCCAAAAATTTTCAACATATTTCCTTTTTGTAGTTCCTCTTGGGTGAGGCCAGTTTCTTTCATCCATACAGTACCGAATACTTTTGGATTGTACCAAACAAATCCTACTACTAATGTTGCTAATGCACTTACAAAAATTGCAATCCAATTCATTTCCATAATTTAAGGTTTTAAGGTTATGCATCAAATGTAATTAATTTTTTGTTATGTATTTCAAGCCTTCATAATTCAAAATAAGTAGTATATAGATTATATTTAAATATTAAATCATGTATTTCGTCGATTATTTTTGTATTTAATAGAGTTTTGGTATTACTTTTGTTTTGTTAAACGCAAAAAATAAAGGATTATGAAAAGTATCATTACATTATTTCTTACAGTAGTCTTTTCGATTTCGTTATTGGCAAACATTCCAAATTCCGAGAAAAATATTTTGATAAAATTGAATCAAAGTACAAATGGTAGCCAATGGAAAGTAAAATGGGATCTGAATGCACCGGTTACTACTTGGCACGGTGTCAAAATTCAAAATGATAAAGTAGTTGGAATCAATCTTTCCAATAATAATCTGGTAGGGACATTACCTAATGAAATTACCGATTTGAAAAATTTAGAAGAATTAAATTTGTTTAAAAATCAAATTTCGGGGACAATCCCTGAAAAGATTGGGAAATTAAAAAACTTAAAAGAATTAAATCTTTCTTTTAATAAGTTGTCAGGATCAATACCGAATTCAATCTGTGAAATCCCTCATTTAAATTCATTAATGCTTTTCATGAATAAGCTTTCAGGGGAATTGCCTAGCCAAATTGGAAATTTAAAAGAATTAGAAGTGGTGTCTTTATTTAACAATGAATTATCAGGTCAACTTCCCGCTTCATTATATGAACTGAAAAATCTAAAAGAGTTAGTCTTGAGCAGTAATAAATTTTCGGGGCAAATCAGCTGGGACGTAGAAAATTTAAAAGAACTTGAAAATTTAAGTTTGTTTGACAATAAAATGAATGGACATATTCCATATACTATAGCAAAATTGGATAATTTGAAAAGTGTTAATTTGTCATACAATTCATTTTCCGGTGCAGTGTCTCAAGCTTTAGCCCAAAAAGAAGGTTTTAATTGTACAATGATTAATGAATTCGGTCTTGCATTCCAGTTGGAAGTGTCTAATAATGCCAAAGGAGTTTTGGCTGCAGATGAATAAGTGTTTTAAATAAAGTTAAGTTAGTTGATAAGTAATATTTAATTTTTAATGGTTACCAAAAGCGCAGTAGTTTAGTTTCTAAATTACTGCGCTTTTTTATGCGCTTTTGATTTTTTTTTGAATACAACCTTATTGGTTGTGATTTTTTCTTCAAAATTTATATTTTGCCAATACTTGACTTTGTTTATGGCTTTAAAAGCCGTTTTTTTAATAAATACTAATTAAATTTTTTAAAAAATTAGTTTCTAAATTTATTTAATTTATTGTTTTTCAATGTTGATTTTGGGTCATACTTGATTTTTTTGTAAGTACAGTAATTCTTTTTTTTTGAATTGCTGTACTTTTTTTGTAAGATATATATTTAGTAAAATTATTTCTGTGTTAATTTGTCGATTTTTTTTGTTTGTTAGCGAACTTTTTAATTATTTTTGGCTCAATCAATTTTAATCAAAGCAAATGAGTAATAAAATTACGCTACTTCTTATCGTCTTCTTTTCATTCTCTGCTTTTGCTAACGTATCCCAGGCAGAAAAAGATGTCCTTATAAAATTGAACCAGGCTACCAATGGTGCTAAGTGGATTAATAAATGGGATCTTTCTTTGCCAATGAATAAATGGTACGGAGTTAAAGTTGTTGACGATAAAGTAATTTCGATAAACTTGAACAATAATAATTTGACAGGACGTATTCCTGTAGAGATTACTACTTTGTTGAATCTGCAAGAACTTAATTTAGGTACCAATTTATTGAACGGAGAAATCCCACTCAATATTGGCAATCTGAAAGCTTTACAGGTTTTGGATCTTTCGTTTAATAAATTAACTGGTTTTATCCCTGTTTCAATTTGTAATTTGCCTAATTTAAAAGCATTAGTATTGGACCGAAATATATTGTCTGGTGAATTACCTCCGCAAATCGGTAAACTTTCGGTGTTAGAGAATTTATCATTATATGAAAATTCTTTTCAAGGACAATTGCCTGTTTCCTTTTATGAGTTAAAATCACTAAAATCGTTGTCTTTATATTCTAATAGATTTACTGGAAAATTAAGTCCCGCAATTGGAAATCTGGTATTATTAGAAAATTTAAACCTTTTTGATAATGATTTTAAAGGGCAAGTTCCTTTAGAATTGGAGAAATTAATACATTTAAAAAAAATGAATATATCGTATAATTTGTTCTCGGGACTAGTTTCCAACAGATTATCATTGTTGGATAAATTGAATATGACCATGCGAAATGAAGTAGGAAACGTAGTTTCATTACCTGTTATTAAAGGGTAAAACTTCCTTGCAAGTCTTCAAGAGATTGAAAGTTGTTTGTTTTAATACATTTAGTTAGAATACCCTGTAACCTCATACTTTACAGGGTTTTTCGTTTTTGTATGAGTTTCAAATGATATGATTTTTGAGATTAAAATTTTTATGCTACTGTGTTGTGTATTATAAAAATAAAAGCCTGATTGTTCTTAATCAGGCTTTGCGGTGTAATGTGATTTAGTTGTTCGTTTTTTTACAAGACAGAACGGGACGATTGATGAAGAAACTCAGGTTCAGATATTTTTTTTGTATTGTGTAAACCGAATAGCGGTCGAATCAAGAACCATCGTCTAATTAAAAATTCATAAATCATCCATGAGAGTAAAAAGGTTCCAATGGACATGATCGAAAACTTAAGGAAGGAATTCGACTGTGAATTCATTAAATAATAGCCTAAAATTACCGTTATCGTTTGGTGCAATATGTAAAAAGGATATACCGCTTCGTTGCAATATACCAGTATTTTACTGGGTTTGTTGAGGTATTTGGAAGCATAACCAAACAGCGTTAGAATCCATGACCAAAAGGAGAAGACTTTGATTAAAGCTTCTGTAAAATGTCTCACATAACTATCTTCAAAAACAGTAGTGATCAACATTAGTAATGTAAAACCAATAATGCCACATTTTATATAGGTCTTTCTGTTTGCTTCCACTGTTTTCCAAAAAGTTTCTTTCACGGAGATTAATAGGAATCCAAAAAAGAATAGAGTGATGCTATTGATAAGGACAAACCAATCGCCGACTAAAGCATGGGTTTCTTTGAAAAAAGGCTCTACAAAAGCTTCTATTAGATAGAGCGGAACTATAAACCAATATAGACCGAATCGAGTGCTGCTTATTTTTGCAGTTGTTCTTAGTATAAAATTATTTGGGTTGTTTCTTAAAAATATAAAGACAGGAATAAGTACCAACGAGAATAATAGTAAGTAGGGTATAAACCATAAATGATGCCAACTTAAATTCCCAACGGGATATGTGCCTACAAAGGCGTGCGAAGGCCAAAAGTCGAAATAACTGCCTTCGATCATTCCTTTTGAAAACTTTTCAAGATACACTTGTGGAGGAACGATGACCAACATTCCGAAAATTAGCGGAAGCAGTAATTTTTTGGTTCTTTCAAAAGCGAATTGAATCGCCGTTCTTTTTGAAAGGGCATAGGATGTTCCCATTCCCGAAATGACAAAAAGGATGGGTAATCGCCATTGGTTTAAAAATAACATGGGATATTTAATCCATTCATAAGTAATGTTGTTCTTGATGTGCCATTCCCAATCAGGAGCCACAAAAAACATTCCCACATGATAAAAAATGAGTAATCCAAATACTATTACTCGAAGCCAGTCTAAGTCATATCTACGCATAAGTTCTAAAGTTTTTTGCAAATGTGTGAGCAAAAAAACAACGCTGCAAATTCTTGTTCTGAATCGCAAGATTATGTGACGAAAGGCATTTTTCTGGGGTGGTTGGCAACATTTTGGGATAAATAACAAGGTGTTTTTATCGCGATGCAGTTGCTGAATCGAACGATTGAATGAAGTTTCTGGAAACAGGAACGGTATCTGGACAGTCCTTTAGTTGCACTTTATAGCCCTGCGCATTTCCGGTAACCTTTTCGATGTAATTCAGATTTAATAAAACCGATCGGTGGGTTTTAATGATAAACGGAAAAGTACTCAGTTGTATTTCCAGATTTTTGATTGGGATGCGTTTGATTAGTTTCTGTACTTTCTCCTCTTTCTTCACGAATATTTCAGCGTAGTTGCCTTCTGCTTTGGCGTAAATAAAACTATGGCTTTCGAAAACAAATTTTTCCGATTTGACTTCCGTTTCAATAGTGATTGATGTATTGTTTTGAAGTTCCTTTATGTCAGTTATGGAGGAAGAAATGCGTTCTGCTTTTTGAGTGTTTTTAAGTTGTTGTCGGTTTAAATTGATGGAAATAATGATGGGCCCAAGGAAAATACCGGCAATAAAGGTGTTGGAAATCTCTTCAAGAAAATACTTCCAAGACCAATTCTGTGGATTATCATAAATAACATCACGGATCAGAAATTGGGTTATTCCGGTAAACAGAACCAGAAAGAAAATCAGAATACATTCGTTTTTAATTTTCCAGTCGTCAGTCGTTTTTGGAAATAATTTACAGATTAATGATATACACAATAAAACTAAGATAGGAGAGGAAGAATGGATGAAGCATATCCAAAAATAAGGCATTTTCTGCTCTTGTGGGTTCACATCAAAAGGCTGAAGCATGTAGTTGAAAAAAAGAGAAATCAAAAAAATGACACCTACTATTTGGAGGAGTTTTTTGCCTTCATAATAAAATGGATACAGCTTTTCCAGAAAGTTAAGAAGTGATGTTTTTTGATTCATTTTTTATTTGTCTTATGAAATTCTATAGTTGCTAACCTATTTGTTTTTAGTTAAATTGTTGATTTTATTCTAAAACAAATATATGTATAATCGTACTAACGGCAACAATTAATTGAGTTATCAAACTTGGTTTATTCAACGAATAATTTATGAAAATTTTACATACTTAATTTCATTCGTAATCATTTTATTAATTAGCTTTGTTATAAACTGATAATTTAACGGTCGTTATTATATCATTTTCTTGTTTTTAAAAGCTTTAATAAAGAATTCAACGAATATAGAGTTGAAACTATGAAATTTAATTTAACCACATTTTAATCTTAAATAGTATGGTAGTACAGTATCAAGGGGAGCAAAACGGAATCCCGACAACATTCACTTTAAAAATAATCGGAAACAATCTATCGAAAAGCAGTTCGAATTACCAAATTGATTTATTGGTAGGCGACAAGCAGTTGCCGACTTTTACAACATTAATTCACCAGAGTTTGTCTAATTGTTTAAAAGAAATTTACTTGTTCAGAAAACACAACGGTATCAAGTTTGATGCTGCTTCAGAGAAAGTTGCGACAAAATTAGTTCCTTACGATTTGGTTTTATACAACGCTCACAAGCAAGGTTTGTTTGCTGCATAAGCCAATTTCTTAAATGCATAAAAAAAGACTGTTCGTAATTGAGCAGTCTTTTTTTGTGGGTTATGATGAAAGATTGTTTGCTGATTTTAGTGGGTTTGCTTCGTTCCTCGAAAAAGACTAGTAAAAGCAGTAATTTCTAAAAGTTACTTTTTTAAAACTGTTTTATTACTTTATAGGAGATGTTGAATTAAACTTACCCAAAAAAGATGTATTTATTTTCAAAAATAACATTAAATTATAGTTTAATTCTTATATATTTACAATTTAAAAATAAATAGGAGTATAAGAACAAATGTATGACGTGTCAATTCTTATTCAATAACGGAGAAACGTGTAGCTTTTAAGGTACTCTATTTGTAAATTAAAATTGTATGTCTGAATTTAGAATTATAGGGGATCCAACCCCAGTAGTAGGCAAGGAAGAGTGGTACTCGGTGAGCCAATTATTGCCAAGCTTATTCCCTTTTCAAAATCTGAGCAATGCTGCTACAAATCCTTTTGAGCAACATGTTGAGTGGTCAGTGCATGTATTGGAGAATGGGAGATGGATTCAAAAAGAGGAAAACAATAAAACAGGCAACAAAGTTCCCTATAAATTTACACAAAAAAGTCTGGAAAGAAATGGTATTCGTATTCTTGCGAAGAGAGGTGATCAAGTGGCTAGACTTGATGTCAAGCCGCACAAAGCTGAAAGCCCTAAAATAGACAGTATAGAATTTCTTGACAAGCTTGGAAACAAACCTACTAAACCTTTTGCTTATGGTCAAACCCTAAAAGCAAGAGTGCATTGTCTACATATGGAAAGACGTACTGTGTATGCTACCCTTTGGGAAGATGATGTTGCCGGCGCAGGACATGACAAAGCCAATGGAAAGAACAAAATGAAGACACTTCCTGGAACTGTAAAAGGAGGAATTGCCGATATTGATTTTGTTTTAGAACCTGACTTTGCCAAAATTGCCGATGCCGTAAAAGCCAAGGGAGATGCTGACGAAGGGAAAACGCATGAGTATTATGTCACAGCCGAAATTTTGAATAAAAAAACAGCGAGTAAAAATACTAATGTTGCCAATCCTAGTTACAAGGATACAACAGCAAAACCAGCGACTCCTAAAAAACAAACTCCTGCACAAAAAAAAGGTCCCTCCAAAAAACAAGAGAAAGAAAAATCTATTGGCGATGACATTATAGATTGGATTGAAGATAAAATTAAAATAGATCCTATAATATTACCAAATCCAATTGATGCAATTAATAGTGTCTTAAAGATTTTTCAGCCGGATGAGAAAAAAGAAGATGAAATGAAAGATGAGAAAGGAGGATGCTATTGTCAAAACCAAGGAATAGTTAAAACATCTTGTAAAGAGCAAGGAGCATTAATACGGGAAGATGATTACAAAGAAGTTTCTAAAAGACTAGGTGTTGAAGTTGAAGTAATGAAAGCTATTGCAAAACAAGAATCTAAAAGAAATAGTTTTTGGAAAAAAGGACAGGCAACTATTCTTTTTGAAAGACATAAAATGTGGAAGTATTTAAAAAAAACAGGCAAGACAGATGACGAACTAGAAGAACTTAAAAAGAAATATCCTAGAATAGTGAATAATTCAGCCGGTGGATATGGACAATATTCTGAGCAATATGAGAAATTAAAGACGGCAAAAAAGATAAATTACACTTGCGCATTGAAAGCATGTTCATGGGGTAAATTTCAAGTTATGGGTTTTAATTATACTGTTGCTTTTAGTAGTCCAAAAGAAATGGAAAAGGCTGTAAATATGTGCGAGTTACAGCAATTTAAATTTTTTGTTGGATATTTAGAAAACACCGATGGTTTGCTAAATGCAATGAAAAATAAAGATTGGGAAAGTATTGCAGAAAAATATAATGGTTCCTCTTGGAAAACTACTAATCCAGATTACGCAAATAATTTAAAAAAATATTACAATGAACTCAAATAAATTTAAATTTTATGTTTTAGCAATTAGTTGCTTATGTTTTATCAATTGTAAACAATCTCCAAATGATACAGTTTCTATAAAAAATAAAAAAATAATCGTAAAGAGCAAAAATAAAAAAAATGCGAATAGCAATGAAAAAATATTAGATTCACTTATTATAGATCTAAATAATGATGGGAAGCTAGATAAAATAGAAGTAAAAGAAAAAAACAATTCAGAAAGATCATTATTAGTCCAAATCAGGAATGAGAAAGGAAATAAATTAATTTCTACCAACAATGAAATTATTGGATGTTCAACATGTGGCTACCAAGGAGGGGATCCCTATATTGGTTTGAATAAAAGCAATATAGGCTTTGAGATAGAACTTGAATATATAAAACTGTCCTTTTTTTATGAGTCTAATGCTCTTTATTTAAAAAAAGTTGATGTTTTAAAAACGGAACCAAATGAAACAGGCATTACTGAAAATCATGAAATTTTCACATATGAGCAGTTTGGAAAAATGAATTTATCAGATTTAAAAAAAGATTTTATAGTTGGTTTAAGAAAAAGGTGTGGAAAAACAGAAAACAATATTGAGGGTTTATATATTTTACATTCCTGCGAAAAATCAAGATTTAAAATAAAAATCGAGGAAAACGAAAAAGTGTACTATTTTTCAATTTTCGATGGAAAAAAAGTGATTTCTAAGGGTAAAGCAGTTCTAATTAATGATAATGAATCAACCACCATAGAGCTTGGGAAAATGGGAGGGCTTTATACCGCGGAAAGCATCGTAATTCAAAATTATGGAAATTCCATGAATGAGTATATTCATTTTACTCAGTGTGATGAAAAATATTTAACTTTTGAGAAGGTTAAACTTTAAGAAAAGTATGGGTAAATAATCAGTTTTATAAAATTTATGCAGTATGACGCTTGACAAAGCGACCTAATAGTTGCTCAAAAGAGATTTAGTTGTTAGAAAGCACAATCATATTTAGTTTGATAATTCGAAAGGGAAAGTAACACCAAAATTAGTTCCTTACGATTTGGTTTTATACAACGCTCACAAGCAAGGTTTGTTTGCTGTATAAACCAATTTCTTAAACGCATAAAAAAGACTGTTCATGATTGAACAGTCTTTTTTTGTGGGTTGAGATGAAGATTATTTTAGTGGGTTTGATTCTTTCCTCGCAATGACTTGGCAGATGGTTATTATGGGTCATTGCGAGGAACGAAGCAATCTCATTTGCTAAATATATAAACAAGATTATTGTTACATTATACTTGATTTTACTGCATATAAAAAAGTTCCAGAGAAATGGGAAGCTTTTCTAGTAGCGCTAACAGGAGAATTCTCGAACCATTTTCTAGATGATTTAAAAATAAATAGTATCCAATTATTAAATTTTCTGGTTCAAATCCCTCATCCCCCACAAAAAATTACAAACCTCTAAAGTCATTTCATTTTGGAGCTTTCTATTGGTTCGAAAATTGCTTCAAAATTTATTTACAATTTGTCAACCCTCTATATTTGCTGAATTATTGGTCATAACTCTTTAAGGTCATAAGTAAAATAAAATAGGGACATACAAGACCGGGTTAGGAAAAAGGTACTAAATTTTTAACTCTACTATTTTTATATCTGTGTTGTTCATTTTATTGTAAGTTCCTTACTAGAATTGTTAATTCTTATTAAGCTCCTCTTTAATTTTTGATTCAATAAAAGCTATCTTTTCAAGTGTTTGGTCTCGATAGCTTTCCATTATTAATTTGTTTTTGACATTTGCATTAATATATCGGGCTTCGTTGTATTCGCTAAAGAATGTTTCTGCAAAAGTTCCGTTATTATATATCAAATTGTATATATCAACTTTACATTTATTATTTTTAGATTCAATTTTAATGAAAAATGATAATGGTACCGGAGTGGTATATTTGCCTTTTTGAATATTAAGTATTGTATGTCCTTTACCAATAATTGTTCTGTTTTCCTTATCATCTAATTCAATTACATCTTTGACGGAATTAAAATTATTAATGAAAAATAATTTTGATTTATTATAGGTTTGCTCTTGGCTCAAATTATTTGACTCTATAATTTTAGTAAAATGAACTTTCCCATTTTCGTCTTTTGGGAGAACATTAAGTCTTTGTCCGTATCCACATAACGAAAGTATCAATAAAGCAGAAATGAGAATTCTTTTCATGGTAAGCGACTATTTAATTATTACCGTTTTAAATCAGCAGTGTTAAATTCTAATTGTAAATTCTAGTGATATTGACTACCTATTTCCAATTTAAAGTGACCAACCCAACTTTCATTAAAAACTACTTTTTTTATTAATTAGTATTCAAATATCACAAAATATCGCTCTTTGTTTGTTTAACCATTGAATTATTAGGTTGAAACTTCTGAAGGATGATTAACAAGAATAGGAGGGCTGAAATTATCCAAATTCGTTTACTAAAGATATAGCAAACAAATTTCAGTAGATATCATTAAAATAAAATGTACCCTTCATTTTATTTAATAACAAGTTTTTTTTAAGTCATGCAAAAAATGGTTCGTAAACAGACTCTTAAGGACCACGAAAATCAATAATAAAATGGAGGACGATAAGAACCCGGTAGCGCGGATTTGTAATCCGTGCCCACAAAGATTAGTAATTTCAATTTTATAAAAAAGCTACAGGATTTATTTAATAAATTTATAGTGTCTTGTCCTGAAATAGCTATACACAATTCACGAGTGTATGGAATACAAGGAACAGGACGTTTATGCTGTCCGCGATCGTAAGCAAAGTCATTATGACCAAAGGTTGATTTTAAAAGTGGTAAAGG
>NZ_QKXH01000030.1 GCF_003254745.1 Flavobacterium aquariorum
CGAACAGAGTAGTTAAGCCCGCCTGCGCAGATGGTACTGCAGTTATGTGGGAGAGTATGTCGCTGCCTTTTTTATAAAACCCTTCATCTAACGATGAGGGGTTTTTTGTTTTGCAATAGGTTTAAAAAAACAGATTTTATAAAAACTGAAAATCTGGAACTATGCGTAATTACCTCAATTGTATGTGTAATTATCTCAAAATGGAATACATCGTTTTCGTAATGTTAAAATAGCATCTGTATCTGAAAATGCAGTTGTGCTTTGAACAAAATTAGGATACTACTTTAGCAATAGAAATTATTACTAATTTAAAACGACAGTATTATGAAAACGATTTTAAAACTTAGCCTGGTGGTATTGGTGGCGATGACCACAATGAGTACCTATGCAATTGGCGGTGATTTTTTACTTAACGTAAAAAAAGGAACCGGGAAAGAAATTAGTTTTTCAGTAAATGAAATCCAAAAAGCCAATGTAACGATCTACGATA
>NZ_QKXH01000026.1 GCF_003254745.1 Flavobacterium aquariorum
TAACGTTCTCGCGCTACACGCGGTTTGGGACTAAATTAAGCCCTGTTTTCGGATTTGCTAAATCTTTCAAATACAAAACCATTTTTCAATTAAGCCAATTGCCCAAATCGCTTGTAGCGTGTGTTGGCGAATCGGTTTTATATTCGTTTTTAATTTAAATCACGTTGGTAATTCCATATTAAATTGTCAAGTTTTTTAGGCGTAATATCAAATCCATTCTTTTGAAGGTTTTTTGAAACTTCAGCAAGAATAATTTGGCAATCAGTTAAACTTACAACTTCTCCTGATATATTTTCTAAAAAGCGAATAATCATCCTGTCAGGTTTAATCAAATCGTCTGAGCCTGCAAGCATAAAAAAATAGGTTAAAGAAATTCCGCTTTTTTGACCTGGAATTTCTTTGATGTCTATTTCAAACTCTTTACTTGAAATAATTTTATAGACATCGCTCAATTTGTTTACATCATATTTTTGCAAAATTTTTAAGAATTTAATAACCGCTTCAGATTTTAAAATTCCATTTCTTGTTGAAGTTCTTTGACGATTTTTGTATACGTTTTCAGTTAATTCTTTGATGGATACTTGCTCCATTAAATTTAAAAAAAACGTAGTTGATAATTCGTCAGATTTTGAAAATTTATCAATTTTATTATGTGTGCAAAAATTATTGATAGTGTTTTGGACGATTTCATATCTGACTCCAATTGAAAAAACTGAATCAATTACGCATAATGGAAGATGGCTATAATTGTATACATCTGGAAGAGTGTAATTTTTTTTGTCTTCAAAAATTTCAATACAAACACTTGTAGTTTTTTCAATAATCTTAGAATTCATTATTTATAGTTTTATGCTGTTAACATTCTGTGTGGCTTCTAAACTGTTCGCCAACGT
>NZ_QKXH01000031.1 GCF_003254745.1 Flavobacterium aquariorum
AAGAATTACAATAAAAAATTTAGCCATAAAAAAACAGTTGTATAGTAAGTTTAGGATTAAGAATTATATTTGTATAACTATATTAGGATTTATTTAATAATCTGTATAGTTATTTCAGGACGGGTCATATAGTTATTTCAGGACGGGTCAGCGTTATAGATAATGTATAGCAAAGCCTAGTCAAAGGCATAGATAGTGTATGAATAATGTATGAAAAAGAAAGTACCATTTTAAAAGGCAAAAACTGCACTTGATTCTATTAAATTTTGGAGGTTTTTAAATTTTTCAGTTTACTACAAAAAAAAAACTTCTCAATTTCTTGAGAAGTTTTTTGGGCGATGAGGGGTTCGAACCCCCTACCCCTTCCGATGAAATCGGAATGCTCTGAATCAGCTGAGCTAACCTTTTTTTAAAATTAATTCTTGAATCTTAATTCTGCTTTTCCAAGATTTAATTTGTAATTCTCTCTTGTGAGCCAGTTCTTT
>NZ_QKXH01000006.1 GCF_003254745.1 Flavobacterium aquariorum
CCAAAACGAAAATAGCATTTTTGTGTTCCTGCAAAAAGGAAGCTGGTATTTGATTGGTGACCGTGCCTTCAACAGAGGCTTTTATGATGTTCGATTTTCCTTCTCCCCAAGCCATCAGAATAACCTGTTTGGCTTCCATTATTTTTTTAACACCTAATGTGATTGCTGTTCTTGGAGTATTGCTTAACCCTTTGAAATCGCCGCTTGCCGCCACTCTCGTGATATGGTCCAATGCCACCAATCTTGTTTTGGAATTCTGCAAAGAACCCGATTCATTGAATCCGATATGACCGTTACCGCCAATTCCCAGAATCTGCAAATCAATACCACCCAAAGCTTCGATTTTGGCCTCATAATCGGCACAATAATCCGCGATTTCTTCTTTTGACAAAGTGCCGTCAGGAATATGGACGTTTTGAGGTAAAATATCTACCTGGTTAAACAACAATTCTTTCATAAATCGCACATAGCTGTTTATCGAATCCGGTTCCATCGGGTAATACTCATCCAAATTGAATGAAATTACGTTTTTAAAGCTCAGTCCTTCTTCTTTGTGCAAACGCACCAATTCTGCATATAATCCCTTTGGGGAAGAACCCGTTGCCAATCCCAATACGCAGGATTCATTGTTTTCCTTTTTTAGTTGGATAAGGTTTGCTATTTCTTTTGCAACAGCCACCGAAGCCGAATTTGAGTTGTCAAAAACCACGGTGTTAATATTCTCAAATCTTTTTTCAAATCCTGTCGACTTATCTATATTGCTCTTTAACATTTTTTGATTTATTATGTTACTGTTTTTTTTACTGTGCTATTATTTTAGGCTCTGGACCAACTTCTGTATTTATGCCCTTTTATTGCAAAAAACAGAATCATAAAGTAAGAAGGTAATAATATTAAATAGGCGAGTTGATTTCCGCTTTTTACAGTTTCCTTAAGGATTTTGGTTTGGTTACTTATATCAATCGAATCGGCCAATGCACCATACATTAACGGAAAAATGGCACCACCTATAATTGCCATAATAAGCATAGCACCACCAATTTTGGTATAGCCTCCCAGGTCTTGAAGAACCATAGGCCAAATTGCAGGCCAGCATAATGCATTTGAAAGCCCCATTAATGCTACCAAAATAATTACGAGCGGTAATACTGGGATTCCTGGTATTGCAATCATTGTGTTCGGTGAAACGGTCACAATTGACAGTACCAAAATAACCCCCAGTGCACCAGAAATTTTTAAAGCGGTAACTTGAGAAACATATTTTGGAATTAAAGTCATCCCTAAAATGTAACCTATAACCATCGCTGTCATGGTAAAGGAAGTCAACTTTAGATAAAAATCCCCATTATCTCCATAAACACCCAATTTTTTTCCGAAACTGCCTATTGAATCTCCTGCCAAAACTTCTGCAGCTATATATAACATCAAAGTTATCACACCCAAAACTAATTGAGGACGCTGTAATACATCTCTAATCTGCTGAAAAATGCTTAGATGTGCTACATTTCCATCTTCGTCTAGACTTATTTCCGGAAGTGGAGAAAATTTAACCAGTATCGCTAAAACAAGTATAATCAATCCCATATAAAGATAAGGAGTTTGTAATTGCAGTGCAAGAGAGTCTAATGCAGCTGATTTAGCTGTAGCGTCTAGAGTAGCAATTTTATCGGATGTATAATCTGCCATATTAGACAATACTAATGTTGTTAATACAAGCGGTGCTATAAATCCAGCCAACTTATTGGCTGTACCTAAAATACTTATACGCGCAGCTGCACTTTCGCGAGGGCCAATTACTACAACATAAGGGTTGGCGGCAGTTTGTAAAACAGCCAAACCTGTTCCCATAATGAATAGTGCCCCCAAGAATAAACCAAAAGTTCTTGTTTCTGCAGCTGGATAAAACATAAATGCTCCAAATGCAATAATTATCAGTCCTATTGACAAGCCATTTTTATACCCTACTTTTTCAATCAACCAAGAAGAGGGTATTGCCATAACAAAGTAAGCGATATAAAAGGCGAAAGTTACAAAATATGCTTGTGATTCGGATAGTTCACATGCTAACTTAAAAAACGGAATTAAAGGGCCGTTTAACCAAGTTACGAATCCAAAAATAAAAAACATAAAGGTTAAAATAGCCATTGGTACCAATGTGTTATTTTGTTTATTTGCAAGGGAACTATTCATTTCGTTCATACTATTTTCGTTACTATTTATAATTTTAAATCTAGGTTTTTTGGTAGTTTGATGTGGAAAAAGGACTTTCTTAATGAAGTAACTATTTTATCTGCAGTAATTCATTCTCATAGAAACAAATAGTTTCTTGCAAAGCCCGATCAATTGTATAATCTGGTTTGAAACCTAATTGATTAAATTTGGTTGGGTCTGCAATTGAATGTTTAATATCTCCGGGTCTTTCTTCTAAAAATTGAATTTGAGATTTTGAGTTGGTAATTTCGATTATTTTTTTGGCCAGTTCCAAAATAGAGGTGCTATATCCCAAAGCTACATTATAGGTTTCTCCACCCATTCTTGAAGCCAAAACATTGGCTTTAACAACATCTTTTACATAAATAAAATCTCTTGTTTGTGAACCATCTCCATAAATAGTTATAGGTTGATTTTGAAGTGCTTTATTTATAAAAATAGGCACTGCTGCTGCATAAGCTGATTGCGGATTTTGGCGAGGTCCAAAAACGTTGAAATAGCGTAATGAAGCAGTCGGGACATTCCATTGATCCTGATACATTTTCAAATAAAACTCCCCATCCAGTTTTGTTACTGCATAAGGTGTCATCGGTTCGGGTGTCATTGTTTCAATTTTAGGCAAAATAGGATTATCTCCATAATTTGCAGCAGAAGACGACAGCACCACTTTACAGCTGTCGTTCTTCTTTGCAGCTTCCAAAATATTTATTGTTCCCAATGTATTTATTTCAATACACTCGTTTATGTTCAACAGGGATTCCGGTACACTAACCAAAGCAGCTAAGTGAAATATTCCACTGGCCCCTTGTACTAGTTCTTCCACAAGATTTTTGTCCCGAATATCTCCTTTTATGAATTTAACATTCAAGCCACTAAGATTTTTTTCAAATCCTGTTCTTAAACTATCCAATATGGTTACTTCGTGTCCTTTATTTGATAAATATTCGGCAATGTGACTTCCTATAAAGCCGGCTCCTCCTGTAATTACATATTTATTCATAGTTTTCTTTTTTGAGTTTTTTGACTAGTTTTCATACCAGTTTATCTCAGGATAATGCTTTTTTAAATATTCTTTTACCTCGAGTATATCTTCTTTTGCAGTTAAGTCAGGAACGTGTTCAGAAAAAGGAATCCCAACTGTCATATTTGGATGATCTTTTATGGCGTTTAAAAGAGCTGTTGGAAGTTCTTTTTCGTCTCTTTCCGGATGAACAGGACAGTTTTTGAGGTATGGATATAAAAGTGCTCCGTTAAATTTGAAGGCGTTCATACTTACTCTTAATTTACCTTCGGAATCCTTATAATCCTCAATATTATCAGCTGATGGTTTTTCAAGAATATCCAAGAGTTGATTATCTGTACCTAATTTAGCAATGGCAAAGCGCGAAATTCGTTCTGAAGGAAATTCCATTGCGTCCCGATCATAGCTTATGAAAGCATTTGGGCTATTCGTTTCCCTAAGTGCCAAAAGGGCTTTGGTCGAATATAAATTATCACTATTACACACTGAATATAATTGAGTGTTTAGTTCCGGATACTGTTCTACTGCCTGAAATAAAGCATCTGCTGTACCAAATGGTTTTATTCTGTTTTTAGGAACATGTTGAACTGCAAATGAAATGTTTAACCCGTAAAAATCATTGTTTTCCTTTTTACTTCCGTAAAATTCTTTAAACAATTCTCCCTGTTCACCAATGATAATATATATGTTTTTGTATCCGGCTTTTTTAGCATTTAGCAAAAGGTAATCTAATAAAGGTCTTCCGTTTGGACCTACTCCAATAAGTCCTTTACTTCTTTCATTGGCTTGTTGGATTTCTTCCTCATTTAAATTTTCCAAAGAAGCTTGTTTTTTCATTCTTGAAGAAGCTCCTCCCGCTAAAATAATTAAACTATTATGCATGTTTTTTATTTTTAATTACATTATAAAATTCTTGCTCCAGGATCTACACCCACAGCATAGGCCTCTTTTGCACCTGCTTCCAAAATGGACTGGACAACTCGTTCTTGATTTTTTGGATCAACAATTGCCACTATGCACCCGCCGCCGCCAGATCCCACAATTTTTGCCCCGTATGCGCCTGAGTTTAAAGCAGCATTTATCATAGCATCAATTTTTGGTACCGTAATTTTTAGTAAATCTCTCAAAACGGCATGATGGCCATTCATTAATTCCCCAATCTTTTTCAAATCAAGAGAAGGTTTCTGAAATTCTTTCAAAGCAAGTTTAGTGTATTGATGATTTTTTATTGCTGCTTCAAAATAAGGAATTAACCGATCCGGTAAAAAGTTGCAATATTTCTTTAAATCTTCATTTTCGGCAGTATTTAAATCAAAATCTTTATGATTTTGTTTTACAATATCGATTGCCAATAATGCATTGTTTTTTAATTCACCGATTAGTCCAATGGTTTCTTTTGGAACACCGGAAACACCTATAATGAGGCCTTTTAAATCAGTGCCTATAATAGAACAGCGAAACGGTTCACTTGTGTTGATGTGTACAATATTACCCATGCTGATACTATAATGATCCATCATACCTCCTGGTTCACCATGTTCTAATACTTCAGAAACATATCCCATTTGCGCAATAAATTCAGGGGTTACTTCATCATCAACGCCAAACGCGGTTATCAAAAAATTGATCCATGCAATTAGTAAGGCAGATGAACTCGATGTACCGGAATTGATGGGAATATTTCCGGTTACGGTAATGTCATATCCAACAGTTGGAATGCAGCCATGTCTTCTAAGAACCCTTAATGAAGAGGCAAAATAGTCTCGTGGTTTTAATTCGGGGAAAGTTTCATTGATGTTAATTATTCTTATTTCATCAATATCTACCATATCTAGTTTAAAAACGTTGGTTGTATTTTGTATTGCAGTTAATTTTATTTCTCTGTCAATTGCGCATGCTATAACTGGCAATCCGAGATAATCTTGATGGTCTCCAAAGAGACAAGTACGACCCGGAGCTAATGATGTAATTTTCTTCACTTATTAAATATGTTAAGTTGCTGAATATTAGTAATTTGTATTTAAAATAATTATTGATAATTATTCATTGTTTTTTTCAACGCAACGAAATTATAGATTAACTTTTAATTAAACAAGTAAAATCAAATAAAATGTGCTCGAACACACTAAATTTATGTTTTCGAGCACACAATATTTATGTTTTCGAGCACAATATTTATAAAGTATCCTTAAATTAGCAAAATTAGTTAGTGGATTTACTGGTGTTAATTTTAAAAACACAGTAGGGTTTTATTATGTTTTAAGTAGTTCCTTTGAGCAGTTTGTTTACAAGCGAAAAAGAATGATTGTTGTAAAAGGAGCGTAATTGGAGGATGATAATTCAATTTGAATTGAACCTATTTATTTCATTAGATTAGGAAAAATAATTACCATTAAATCTTAGGTCTAAAAACTTAACGAAAAACTTATATATTTGTGATTATGAATAAGAAATATACAATAAAAGATATTGCCCAATTGGCTGGAGTTTCGAAAGGAACTGTGGATAGAGTTCTACATAAAAGAGGAAAAGTTTCTGATGACGCTCTAAAAAAAATCAACGAAGTTTTAGACGTTATAAACTACGAGCCAAATCTTATTGCCAGAAATTTAAAGAACAATAAAGTGTATCGCATTTGTATATTGCTTCCAGATCCAAAAATAGATCCTTATTGGCTACCTTGCATAAAAGGGATTGAAGATGCAGTGCAAGAATTTAGAGCTTACAATTTTGCAATCGAGACTTTTTTCTTTAATCCGGAAGGAAAAAAATCATTTTTAAAAATTAATGAAACAGTTTTGGAAAAATCGCCAGATGCCGTTTTGTTGCCACCTTTATTTCATAAAGAAACATTGGAAGTTATCAAGAAATATGATGAGTTAAATATTATTGTAAATACCTTTAATAACCAAGTTCAATCGGATTCAATAAAGAGTTTTGTTGGTCAGGACTTATTTCATAGTGGAAGAGTAGCTGCAAAATTATTGGACTTACTTTTAAAAAAAGGACAGATTGCCATTATCCATATTGACGAATCCATTAAGAACGCCATTCACATGCAGGAGAAGGAGAGGGGCTTCCGCAATTATTTTAGTGAAAAACAAAATCAGGACTATAATATCACTACCTTAAAATTAAAAAATCCCAATGTTGAAATCAATTTTAACAACTTCCTAAATGAAAACCCCGATTTGTCAGGAATCTTTATTTCTACTTCAAAAGCCTATCAAATTGCTAAAGTAATTAGTGAAACAAAGCATAAAAAAATAGCAGTCATCGGTTATGATTTAATTGAGAATAATGTAAATTATTTGAATCAAGGTGTAATCGATTTTTTAATACATCAAAATCAAAAAAGACAAACCTATCTTGGGGTTACGTCAATAATAGAATTTTTTCTTTTTGATAAACAGATTCCAAACACTATCCTTCTGCCCATTGACATAGTGAATTCTGAAAACGCTTCGTTTTATATAGAATAACTTATCCTTTATATTTAATTACCAAAAAGTAGCTATACAGAAATTACTAAGTTCTGTATAGCTGCTTTTATGTTAACTATTTAGTTTCAAAATAGCGCTAATCATTTTTATTGCTATCACTTAATTTAATTAGTGCACACAATTCTATTTGCTTTTATAGTTTTATGTGCTCGAGAACATTATTTTAATGTGTTCGAGCACATTTTATTTGTTTTTGCTTGTTTTATTAAAACGTAATCTATAATTTCGTCACGTAATAAAAAAAGCAATCTTTAATTCTTATGAAGAATATCCTTTTAAAATTTATTTAGATTTAAATAAGTTTTTGAAAACAAGCTATTTATTCTTGTTTAGGTTGTTTTTTTTCTTAATGGATCTTAGATGAATTGGACTTTGAATCATAAGTTTTTTGAATATCAAAAAAAACAGCAAATGTAATCTTTAGCCGCAAATAAATCCGACTGCTTTTTAAGCCCAATTATTACATTTCGATGAACTGCTAACACATAAATTTATTTCATAAAATGATAAAAATATTAATCATTGGAGCCAGTGGACAATTAGGTTCCGTTTTGACCCAAAAACTGCAGGAAAAGTATGGTGTTGAAAATATAATTGCTTCCGATTTGCGCATGAACCCATCGTTTAATGGTTGTTTTGAAGTTCTTGATGCTACAGATTTTGATGCCTTAAAAGAAATAGTCATAAAATTTGGAATTACCCAAATATACCATCTTGCGGCAATTTTATCTGCGAATGGCGAAAAGGCGCCGCTAAGTACTTGGGATATAAATATGAAATCTCTATTTAATGTTTTGGAGGTTTCAAGATTGACCAATATGGAAAAAGTGTTTTTCCCTAGCTCTATAGCCGTTTATGGGAATGATGCACCAAAAATACAAACGCCACAAGATTATGTTTTGGCACCTTCAACGGTGTATGGCATCAGTAAAGTTGCTGGTGAAAATTGGGCCAAATATTATTATGAAAAATATGGTCTTGACATACGTTCCATAAGATATCCGGGTGTAATAGGACATCAGTCATTGCCAGGAGGCGGCACAACAGACTATGCAATTGATATTTTTCATAAAGCTGTTAAGAACGAGGTTTTTGAATGTTTCTTGGAGTCTACATCAGTACTGCCAATGATTTATATGGATGATACCATCAGGGCTACCATTGAATTAATGGAAGCGCCCAAAGAAAATATTACCGTAAGAACGTCTTATAACTTGTCGGGGATGAGTTTTTCGCCTGAAGAGTTAACCAAATCCATTCAAAAGATTTATCCGGAATTTAAAATAGTCTACAAACCAGATTTTAGACAAAAAATCGCCGAAAGTTGGCCATCCAGTATTGATGATTCTGCGGCTAGGGCTGATTGGAATTGGAAACCACAATTTGATATTGATGCGATGACCAGTATTATGATTGAAGAATTGAAACTAAAATATACTGCTGAACTTAATATTAATTAGACCATCATGTACGGGACAACAAAAAATGAATTGATAAACGAGTTGGAAAACATAAAATCTAACGGACTTTATAAAAATGAACGAATAATTACTTCAAAACAAGGAGCCGAAATTAATACAACATCCCAAAATAACGTATTAAATTTTTGTGCAAATAACTATCTGGGGCTCGCATCCAATTCGGACGTAATTGAGGCTGGAATTGAAGCTTTAAAAAGATATGGTTTTGGACTTTCGTCCGTTCGCTTTATATGTGGGACACAAGATATTCACAAAGAACTGGAACAAAAAACAGCTGCATTTTTAGGAATGGAAGACTGTATTTTATATGCTTCTGCATTTGATGCCAATGGGGGGATTTTCGAGCCGTTACTATCTTCTGAAGATGCAGTAATATCAGATGAGTTTAATCATGCCTCTATAATTGACGGTATTCGCCTTTGTAAAGCAAATCGATTCAGATACAAGCATAATGATATGGGAGATTTAGAAGAACAGTTAAAAGCGGCTAGTTCCTCAAGGCGAAAATTAATTGTTACGGATGGTTCATTTTCTATGGATGGAACAATAGCCCAATTGGATAAAATATGTGACTTGGCAGACAAGTATGGAGCTTTGGTTATGATCGACGAATGTCATTCTACCGGTTTCATTGGGACCAAAGGGAGGGGCGTTCATGAATACCACAATGTTATGGATAGAGTAGATATTATCACGGGAACTTTTGGAAAAGCTTTGGGAGGCGCTTCGGGTGGATTTACGTCTGCAAGAAAGGAAATAGTTGAATTGTTGCGACAAGTTTCCAGACCTTATTTATTTTCAAATACAATAGCTCCGTCCATTGTTGGCGCTACTTTAAAAGTGCTTGAAATTTTAACCGATTCTACCCATCTAAGAGATAAATTGGAAGAAAATACAAAATATTTTCGTCAGGAAATGACAGCTGCCGGATTTGATATTGTTCCTGGTTTGCATCCCATAGTGCCTATAATGTTATATGATGCACAGCTAGCCCAAGATTTTGCACGAAAACTATTGGAAGAGGGAATTTATGTAATTGGTTTTTTCTACCCGGTTGTGCCAAAAGGAAAAGCCAGAATACGAGTTCAGCTTTCTGCGGGACATGAACTGGATCAAATAAAGAAGGCTATCAATGCTTTTGTTAAAGTTGGAAAAGATTTGAAAGTAATTGAAGGCAATAATACTTTTTAAGTTATAGTTAAAATTCAATTAAATCAATCAAAAACAGAAATAGTCGGTATAAAAAAAACGGATAGTATTTAGATTCTAATACTATCCGTTTTTTATTTGATTCATAGAATGCTATATTTTATTCTTTTAAAATTAATGTTCCGAAAGAAGAAGCTATATGGAAATTGGGTGTTTCCGTATTTGGATTTACCCAGGTTATCCAGATTGGTTCAAAATTTCCTTTTTCGTTCTGGGAATATTTTGCCCGAAAAATACCTGTTTCGATTTTGTTATTTTTGATTAAATTGAAATATTTTAAGGATTGAATCGAAATTGAACCTTCTACGGTGAAAGAATCCTTTTTTACGGATGATTTTACTACCATGTCATCTTTCGGCCAACTCCAGCTAAAATCCAAATTCTTATTTGGATAAGCAATGAAATCCATTAATCGTGCTTCAGAATCCATTTCCAAGCAGTAATAAGGATTCATGGAATCGTCGGACCTAAAAAAAAGTTCGACTCTATCCGAATTATTGATTCTGTCAAAACTATCATCCTGTTTTTCAATGTGAATTGATGAATCCACAACGGTGAAGTTGAAAAATAATTTTTCAGAATCCCAAAGTGCCTTGAATATAATCTTTGATGGCTTTTCACTATCCCATGGAGAGCAAAAATCGGTCAACGGCATGGCATTATTCCATAGAATGTCATCTCCTTTTCCGGTGAGAATCAATTGTTCTTTTTCGATTAAATTTACTGTGTATTCTTTTATTTTGTGATTCATTTTATACTGAATTGGTTTTTTGGATAAAACTTAGTTCAAACATTTTTCGCAAAAAAATAATTAAAAGAAATGTCAATTTTTCCCCTTGTAAAATCACTATTTCTGTGATGTTATTAACAGTACTTTTTTGAGCTCTAATTTTTAACTGCAAATAAGCAAATAAAATTAGAAAAAAGGGTTATTCTAGTCTTAACTGATAATTATTTAATTTTCAATGATATTATTTATTTTCTACAAATTAATATCATTTAATCAGTATTTCAATCATTTGTCAGGAAATATAATTCTAAATCTGATAAAACTATTTTTTTAATTATTGGAATTGTATTACAAAAAATGTGTGATTATTCAATTTTTTGTGCTCGAGAACACAAATTTAATGTGTTCGAGCACATTTTTTATGTTTTTCCTTGTTTAATAAAAATATAATATATAGTTTCGTAATTGAATTGTAGATTTTATTGTTTGAATTTTAATTTTTAACGATCAAAAAAATGACTTTATCATCATTTTAACTTTAAAAATGAATATGTATTTAGTTAAACATTTTCTTTTCTAAAAACACTTTAAAAATTTAAAAATCAGAATAAATGAAACAAAATAAATTCTTCTTTTTTTATGAAATTAAAATAGACGTGTTTGATTTCATAACACAAAAAGAGGAACGAATTGAAAAAATATTGATTAAGTATACCAACCAAAAAAAACAATAAGTATGAATGAAATAACCAAAAACAAGCAGGAGCACTATCGGCTTAACATTTTCTCAGGGAGAATGGTCAAAATTACTACCGTTTTACTGTTAAATTGGACTTTGCAGGCTTCAGCATCAGAAAGTTTTAAGACAAATCTTCCTATTGAAGTTAATGTTCAAAATGTACAAAAGCAAATTAAAGGGAAGGTTACCGATGAAAGTGGTTTACCTATATCTGGAGTAAATATCCAGGTAAAGGGGAGTAAAGAATCTGTCCAATCAGAATTTGACGGATCTTTTACAATTAATGCAGATGAAGCTTCGGTTACTTTGGTTTTTTCCTTTATAGGCAAAGAAACTAAAGAAGTAAAAGCTGGTGCTGGTTTCGTGAATGTCGTTTTGAAAGAAGAGGGACTAAAAATGAACGAAGTAATTGTTGTTGGGTATGGTAAACAAAAGAAAGGTGACGTTACTGGCTCTGTGAGTTCTATTGGTAAAGATAACTTAAATTTAGGTGGTACTGTTGCCAATGTCGGCCAAGCCTTGCAAGGTCGTGCATCTGGAATTCAGGTACAACAAAATAATTTTGCTCCGGGGAGTACACCTTCTGTTGTTATTAGAGGTGGTAACTCAATCAATACTTCTAATTCACCATTGTATGTTGTTGATGGATTTATTACAAGCACCGGTGCATCTATTAGCCCAAATGACATTGAAAATATTCAGGTTTTAAAAGATGCTTCTTCTACGGCCATTTATGGTGCCAGAGGAGGAAATGGGGTAATATTGATTACTACCAAGAAAGGAAAACTTGGGAAAATGCAAGTTGAGGCCGAAATCTCGGATGGTTTTCAAAATATAATTAAGGAGCCTTCTTTGTTGAATGGACAACAATACGCCAGCTATCAAAATGCACTTGCTGCCGAAAATGGTAAGCCGCCGGTTTTTCCTTCCAGTTTTCCAATTGCGAATACCAATTGGTTTGATGAAGCAACGCGTCAGGGAAGCGTAATCAACAGAAGCCTTACTTTTAGCGGAAGCGACAAAGTGTCTAAATTTTTTCTTTCAGGAAACTATATAAAACAAAAAGGAGCTTTAGAAAATACTGATTTTGAAAGATACACTGTTAGAATGGGTGCCGAGAAAAAATTTAATGATAAATTAAATATGGGTACCAATGTTTATGGTGCTGTAAGTGAAGGAAACAACAGTGATTTTGGGGACAACATTTTATCTCCGATGTATTCTCTTCAAACTGCACCTCCTAGTATTCCTGTTTACAACCCTGATGGATCTTATTATAAATTTCAAGGAAAGGATAACGCATTGGCTCTTTTGTTAGAACCTACAAATCATATAATCAATAGATTGGTAAACGGAAGTATGTTTTTGGACTATGAAGTTATCAAAAACTTAACTTACCATTTTGGCGCAGGGGCTGAGTGGCAAGAGAACATACAAGGAAATTATACCCCTAGTACGCTTGTTGCTGGAGCCGCCTTAAAAGGGATTGGATCTGAAGAAAATAAAACATATTTTAGGTGGAGTACAGAGCAATATTTAACATATAAATTTACAACTGGTGAGCATGCTGTAACCGCGATGTTGGGAACTTCAAATCAAAAAGATACCTACGAGCGATTAAAAGCAGTAGGTACTGGTTTTAGCAACGATTTGTTGACATATTACAACCTTCAAGGAGCCGAAGTTTATCAGAAACCGGAAACTGAGAAAACAGAGACGAAGCTTACTTCGTATTTCGGTAGGTTGAATTATTCATTTGCTGATAAATATCTAGCTTCTTTCACTATAAGAAAAGATGGTTCATCCCGTTTTGGTCCAAACAATAAATATGGGATCTTCCCATCTGGGGCCGTTGCTTGGAAACTCTCAAATGAATCGTTTATACAAGACCTAAATACTTTTTCGGATTTAAAATTAAGAGTCAGTTACGGTATTACAGGGAATGATGGTATTGGAGATTATTCATACATGAGTAGACTTGTTTCTTATGGGGTAACAATTGCTCCTGATGGTTTTGTTGGCGGTACGGAGCCTGCTAATTTAGCTAACCCTAATTTGAAATGGGAAGAAACGGCTCAAACCAATTTAGGTTTGGATATGGGATTCTTTAATGGAAGACTTAGCGGGACTATTGATTTCTATAAAAAAACAACAAGTGATGCACTTTTAAATGTTCCTGTTGGAGGATGGTGGGGTTTTGGTACTCAAAGAATTAATTCGGGAATTATTGAAAATAAAGGGTTTGAGCTTGGCATAAGCAGCGAAAACTTTAGAACAGATAATTTTTCATGGAGAACATCTTTAAATTTCGCGTACAATAAGCAGGAGATTGTTGAACTTGCTGACAATGTTAAAATAATTAGTACCAATACATCCAACCCAAGCGGTGTAGTTTCAGGTCAAGAGTTTACAAGATTAGAGCCAGGAAAAGAAATGGGAGTATTATTTGGTTATGAATATGCGGGAGTTGTAAAAACAGGAGAAGTGTATGCGCCGCAACCATTGTCTAAGCCAGGAGACCCGAAATATGTGGATGTAAATGGAGACGGAAAAATTACGGCCGATGACAGAACTTATTTAGGAAATTCTACACCTCATTATCTTGCAGGGTTTAATAATGATTTTAGATATAAAAATTTCGACTTGAATATCTTTTTTCAAGGGGCTTTTGACTATTCCGTGTACAATATGACCGCAATGGTAGGAGAATCATCTACAAGTACAGACGTCTTAAATCGTTGGGTTGCCGGTACAAATGAAAATACAGATATTCCAAGAAACGGCTATTACGCAAGTAAATATGGTAGTTATGTTAATTCAAAATTTGTTGAAGAAGCATCTTATATTCGTTTGAAAAATGTTTCTCTTGGATACTCTATTCCCGAGAGTGCATTGAAACAAGTTAAATTTATAGATAGTATCAGATTGTATGCTATTGGTCAGAATTTGGTAACTTTTACAAACTATTCTGGAAATGACCCTGAAGTAAACGCACATACAGCTTCAGTTACATCACAAAACATTGGTGGAGGAATCGATTTCAACTCATTCCCAGCTTCCAGGACTTTTATTTTGGGTTTAAAAGTTACAATTCATTAGTCTAAAAAGCTTTTTTACTAACACTAAATTTATTAAAATGAAAAAATATACAATACTATTACTTTTACTTACCGCAGGAGTACAATTTTCGTGCAACAACGATCTTGATCCCACGGTATACAGTAATTTGACCAATACAAACGGGTATCAAACAAAGTCGGATGCCATTGCAGCCGTCAATTCAATTTATGGCAGGCTAAAAGGACCTGTTGTTGGAGATAACTTTTCGTATTGGGCAACGAGACATTTTGCTTTGACAGATCTTGCAACAGATTTAGGACATTGCCAATACGGTGGTGATCCAGGACAACTCTCTTTAGGAACTTGGAATGCTGCCAATGGATTGCTTAAGGAAGATTGGAATGCAATGTATAAGTTGATTGCCAATGCCAATAGTGCGATTTATAACATCGCGCCTATGACTGGAATTTCGGATGCTGAAAAAGCGCAATTTATAGCCGAAGCCAAATTTTTAAGAGCTTCTGCCTATATGGACTTAACGGATTCTTGGGGTCCGGTAATTTTAATTACGGAAGCCAATTTGGGAAACCCTGCTTATTTAGATCAAACACCTCCAACATCAGTTGAGGATATTGATGCTTTCTTGATTAAAGAACTTAATGACGCAGCAGCTGTATTGCCCGTGAATTATAAAAGCAATGCAATTTATGATAGTAATGATGTGGGGCGTGCCACCAAAGGTGCTGCATTAACATTGTTGGCAAAATTGTATTTACGCAGCCACAGCTGGCAACAAGTAGTGAGTGTTACCAAACAGGTAATGGACCTTAATGAATACAGCCTTTTCCCCTCTTATAATGGATTGTTCAAAGAAAGCAACAAATGGTGTAGCGAAAATATTTTCTCTTCCCTTAGTGATGCCAATACAAATGGAACGGAATTGTTGAATCATTTTGGACCAGTAGATCATCCTGTTGTTCAAAACAGATGGCAGTATTATACTGTAAACTGGGATTTCTATAATACTTTTGGTGATGAAGATGACAGAAAACAATGTTTCTTCCCAGAATTTATGGGTGTTGACGGTTTGTTGCACAAGCAAGCTCCTACATTGGGTGCTGAACCACCTGCAGGTGAGTTCTACATGCCGGATGTATCTACCAGAAAATACGCAGATGATGAAACTACTACTTATTATGATGGTCACAGTGTAGATATTTTACGTTATGCCGATGTATTGTTAAGTAGAGCAGAAGCAATAAATGAACTTAGTGGGCCTACTGCCGAAGCAATAGATCTTATCAATCAAGTTAAAGCAAGATCACACGCTAAACTTTTGGTTTTGGCAGATTACAATCAAACAACTTTAAGAGATGCTATTTTGCAAGAAAGAGGTTGGGAGTTCTTCTTTGAAGGAAAACGTCGTTCCGATTTAATTAGAATGAACAAATATGATGTTCTTGTAAATGCATATCACCTTAGAGTAGGTGAAGCAGCTCAAATCAAGATGCCTCAAAATAAATTTTATACTTACCCTCAAAGTCAAGTGGATCTTAACCCTAAGTTAAGCAATGCCGACAGACAGTAAGTAGTAATTTGGTTGTTTAAATTTAAGACCAAGGATATAAAACATAGTAAATAGGGAAACTATTATATCCTTGGTTTTTATAAAAAAGGACTAGCATTTTTTTTAAAACACACATAAAATGATCAAGAGATTTTTATCAATAGGACTTTTTGTTTTCTCGCTATCAATACTGATGAGCTGCTCTAATAAAGGCAATTGTATCCAAAATATCATCGTAGGAACTCATGGTAACAACGAATTGAAAATTCAAATCGATGTTACTACAAGTACTGATGCAAAGGTCTATGTAGAATATTGGCGTGAGGCAACTGGAACTAAAGGTAAAATGACTTCCTTGACAACAACTAGTGGAACAAAACATTCTTTGGTACTTTGTTCTATTAGGCCAGACACTAAATACAACTATCAGGTTGTGACCATTCAGGATGATGTGAAAAACACTAGTAAAGTTTATGCTTTCAAATCCAGGCAATTGCCGGAATGGTTTCAAAAACAATTCAAAGCCAATTGTCCAAAGCCTAATTTATTACCTGAAAATTTCAAAAAAGGCTTTATGCTTTTAAGCAAAAGAGAAACCCCAGGAGTGGCTTATATAGTGGATTATAAAGGAAACTTGAGATGGTATCATACTGTAGAAGGGACGGGATTCAAAGTTTCCTGTTTTACCGATGACCAAACGATTATTTCCATACTAGGAAAAAATGATGAGCCAACGAGTTATGGCAGTGAGATTTTAGAAATTAATTTGCAAGGTGATACGCTAACGCACATCAAAAAAGGTCAAGGCGATTTTAAACAAGTTATTCATCATGAAATTTTTAAAAAATCGACCAACGAAATCGTGACTTTGTTTGTTGATGAAAGAATAACCGACTTATCCTCGATAGGCGGTAAAAAGAAAGATACCATCAATGGTGACGGAATTATTATCATGGATAAAAAAGGAAAACAACTTTGGAAATGGAGTGTTTTTGACGATTTAGATCCAATGAAAGATAAAGCATTGTTGAAAACAAAAAAGGATTGGATGCATGCCAACAGCTTGAATTACGACAAAGACGGCAATTTTATTATTTCGTTTTATAACAACGGCCAAATTTGGAAAGTAGATGCTAAAACCGGAAAAGTAATCTGGAAAATAGGAAAAGGCGGGACAATGACAATGCCAGCCAACTGTAATTTCTCGCAAGCCCACGCTGCACATATTAACAAGGAAGGAAGCTTAATGTTTTTTGATAATGGTGTCGATAAAAAACAATCTTCTGTTTTTGCTTTTAAAGTAGATGAAAAAGGCAATGCCATAAAACTGGATTACCAAGTGAAATTACCGAAGGAAATCTATAATGACAGAATGGGAAGTGCCTATATGATTGATAAAGAAACCATATTGTGCTGTTGTTCTAAAAGACACATAACTGTTTTGACCAATAAACAAGGGGTTTTGCTATGGGCCTTAGAGTCCGAAATTCCTCCTTATCGAGTTAAGTTTATTCCAGAAGATAAACTCAAACCGTTTCTTTTTAACTAAAAAAATAACCAAAAGGTGAGAGATGTTTCAATTGGAATAACTTCAAGTACCTGGATTTAATAACTTATCAGTATGAAAAAAATAGTTGTTATCGGAATCCTTTTTGCTTTGCCAATAATGATTTTTAATTCTTGTAATTCGTCTTCGGCCAATACTGTTGCAAAAGAAGAAACAAAAGACGAATCTTATATTACCATCGATACTTCAAAAATTCCAAATGATAAGTTTGGCGAATCGGTGCGTTATGGAAGAGAATTAATGCTAAGAACGGCATATTATATTGGTCCAAATGGAATTAAAGGAAAATATTTGGGCAATAAAATGAATTGTACCAATTGCCATCAAGATGCAGGGACGAAGCCTTACGCTTTCAATTTGATGTCATCGCATGACAATTATCCACAATACCGTGGGCGAGAAGACAAAGTGCTCACGCTTGCAGAACGCGTAAACAATTGTGTGATGCGTCCACATTCCGGTAAACCTTTGCCATTGGACAGTGACGAAATGGTTGCTTTTTTATCTTATTTTAAATGGATTAGCAAGTTTGTACCAAAGGACAGTTTGTTTAAAGGAGCTAAAAACCTAAAAATTGAATTCCCTGCAGTGGCAGCAAGCCCTGAAAGAGGAAAAGTACTTTTTACCGAAAACTGCGCTCGTTGCCACGGAAATGAGGGGGAAGGGAAATTCAACGAAGACAAATCAGGATACGTTTACCCACCTTTATGGGGAAAATATGCGTACCAACCTGGTTCGAGCATGCATAGAGTTATCAAACAAGCACAATGGTTAAAAGGGAATATGCCTTTTGATAAAGTAACTGTTGGTAAACCCTATTTAACCGATGCACAAGCACTTGATATTGCGGCCTATGTGAATGATGATTCCGTTCATACCAGACCAAATCCTAAAACATTGGATTATCCAGATCCAAAGGCTAAAGCAATAGATTATGCTCATGCTCCTTTTATTGATCCTTTTAGCGAAAAACAACATAGACTAGGACCTTTTAAACCCATTATTGAATATTGGAAAAAACAAGGTTGGGAAGCTATTTATTAAAGGTTTGATAAAACAATCTATTACTATTCTAGAACATTTTTTGAAAAAAAATACAATTATGAAATACAACTCAAAACAGAGATCTTTTATAAGTAGCTTAGTTGCACTTTGTCTTTTTATAACGACTGGAGCTTTACGTGCGCAAGAGTTAAAGTACACTGATGGCAATAACAGTTGGAATCCAAGTTTACTAGGAAATCACCGTGCTGTAGTACAGTTTACAGGTAGCGGAACAGTTGCCAAAACAACAATCGACTGGAGAAGAAGAGACGAAAATCCAGAATTAAAACAGATTATAGTTCAGGATGCCAAAACAGGTAAAGACATTCTTAATGTGAAGCCTGAAAATATAAATAGAGAATCAGGAACTATTTTTTTTGAAGCTGTTTCCGGTAAAGGGACCTATTATGTGTATTATTTGCCATACATAGATGAAGGCCCTAATGTATATTATCCAAAAGGAGTTTACGTTAAAGCAAAAAATACGGCTGATGAAGCATGGTTGTCGAAAGTAAAAACCGATCTAAAAACTAATTGTAGTGTTTCGGAAATTCAAAGTATCAATGCTTTCAATAGTTTTTATCCTATGGAAGTAATTGCTACAGCTAAAGAAACGAAAAATTTAATTGCACAAAATCAAGGAAAAGCATTCTTGGTTTTCCCAGAAGATCGAATGAATTCTATCAGAATGCAAAAAGATTTACCAAAGCGTTGGATTGACAAAGGAGTTCAAAAAACTTTTACAGATACTGCGTTAAGAGGAGAATATTTGGCTTTTCAGTTGGGCGTTTATGCTTTGCAAGATTTAAGCAATGTAAAAGTTACGTTTTCAGATTTAAAAAATGCAGCAGGAAAAACAATTGCAGCAAAAAATATAAGCTGTATCAACACAGATGGAATAAAATATGACGGTTCCGTTTTTTCAAACACAGTAAATGTGTCAAAAGGGAGAGTACAAGCCCTATGGTGCGGAATTGACATTCCTGAAAGCACTGTGGCTGGAGATTATTTAGGTGAGATTTTGGTTAGTTCGGGTGGTGCCACCCAAGCAGTTTCTCTTCATTTGGTGGTTAATGGAGATGTTACTAACAATGGTGGCATTGACCACCCCGAGAAAATGACCCGATTAAAATGGTTGAATTCCACAATGGCACAGGAAAACACTGTAATTGCACCATATATACCATTAGAAGTAAAGGAATCGGAGATTTCATTATTAGGAAGAAAAGTGCTTTTGAGTAAAAATGGATTGCCAGCTCAAATTCAAACTTTTTTCACTCCTGAAATGACTTCAATTGGTGCCAAAGCCAATGATATATTAGCAGCTCCTGCACAATTTCATTTACTGGATAATACCGGAAAAGAAATTAATAATTGGAAAAATACTAGTTTCAAGTTCACTAAGAAAGAGGCTGGAACTGTAGCTTGGGAAAGCACCAACACAGATACAGCTGTTGAAATGCAGGTAAACGGAACCCTTGAATTTGATGGTTTTTTATCATACACCGTTAAAATTACGGCTCTTGAAGATGTTACTTTCAATGATATCAATTTTCAAATGCCTTTGCAGCCTACATCGGCTAAATATTTGATGGGATTAGGTCAAAAAGGTGGAGAACGCCCTGAATCGCTTAAATGGAAATGGGATGTGGCGAATAAAAATCAGGATGGTGCATGGGTTGGAAATGTGAATTCAGGATTGCAATTTTCCTTAAGAGATGAAAAATACAGCCGCCCTTTGAACACTAATTTCTATTTACAAAAACCATTAATCTTGCCGACTTCTTGGGGTAATGAAAACAGAGGGGGAATTGATATTGTTCCTAGCGGAAAAGCGGTTTTGGTTAACGCTTACAGCGGAAATCGAAGCATGAAAAAAGGCGATGTTTTGTATTATAATTTCAATTTGTTGATTACACCTTTTCATGCTATCAATACAGATTTTCAGTGGGATAGTAGATTTTATCACAGATATAATAATTTGGATACCATTGCAAAAACGGGAGCTACAATTGTGAATATACATCATGCAACCCCAATAAATCCATACATCAATTATCCTTTTATCGAGCATGAAAAAATGAAAAACTATATTGATGAGGCGCATAGTAAGGGATTAAAAGTTAAAATTTACAATACCATCAGAGAGCTTAGTAACAAAAGTTATGAAATACACGCGTTGCGCAGTTTGGGACATGAAATTTTTACTCCAGGTAAAGGAGGAGGGTTTAATTGGTTGCAAGAGCATATTGGCGAAGATTATATTGCAGCATGGTTTGTTCCCGAAATTAAGGATGCAGCGATTGTAAACAGCGGTATGAACCGTTGGCACAATTATTACGTTGAAGGAATGAATTGGCTGGTTCAAAATGTTGGTATAGATGGTGTTTATCTTGATGATGTTGCTTTTGACAGGGTTACGATGAAGCGTGTTAAAAGAGTATTGACTAAAGACGGACATCCTGGAATAATTGATTTGCACAGTGCCAACCAATTCAACAAAAGTGATGGATTTAATAACAGTGCCAATTTATACATGGAGCATTTTCCATATCTTAATAAACTGTGGTTTGGAGAATATTTCGATTATGAGAAAAATCAACCTGACTTTTTCTTGACCGAAGTAAGTGGAATCCCTTTTGGACTTATGGGTGAAATGTTGCAAGATGGAGGAAACGCTTGGCGTGGTATGATTTACGGTATGACGAACAGAATGCCTTGGAGCGAAAATGCAGATCCAAGACCAATCTGGAAAGTATGGAATGATTTTGGTATCAAAGGTTCAGAAATGATTGGATATTGGAGCGAAAATTGTCCAGTAAAAACTTCTAATACCAAGGTATTAGCAACAGTTTATAAAAAGAAAGGTTCAGCATTAATATCTATTGCAAGTTGGGCTGATGAGGATGTAAAAGTAAAACTGAATATTGACTGGAAAAAGTTAGGAATCGATCCTGCTAAGGCTACAATAACAATTCCTGAAGTAAAGAATTTTCAATCAGCACAGCAATTTTCTGCTAATTCGGAACTACTGGTTGCAAAAGGGAAAGGATTGTTATTGATTGTTAAACAATAATTTTTTTAAAGTCTTTTTAATTTGAATTCAATTGTTCTTTGTGGTTTGGTTACCTTATGTTTTAAAGCATAAAAATGAAAAGCAATGGGAAGGAATAAAAGACAAAATGTATGAAATCGCCATGATTCTAAAAACAAAGGAAGAGTGGCGATAACATATTGTTTAACCAGTAAGTTATGGCTCGAATTCGTTGAAAAATAATAAACATTTACCATGAAATTTAAATCAGTATTCATCCTTTTATCTTTTGTAAGTCAGTTTACTGTTGCTCAAAATAGCGCACCAACAATCAAAGTGTATAAAAAGGTTTTTACAACCTATCCTTTTTCGGATCCGGATCCTATCCCAAAACCAGACTCAAAAATCTATCCATATTATCGATTTGACGGCTTTACTGATAAGCCTGTGCAAAAAGAATGGAAAGTGATAGAGTTGGAGAACGATTATATTAAGCTAACGATATTGCCAGAAGTGGGAGGCAAGGTTTGGTCCGCCATCGAGAAGTCAACCGGAAAAGATTTTATTTACAACAATCACGTAATTAAATTTAGGGATATTGCTATGCGTGGACCTTGGACCAGCGGTGGTGTTGAAGGAAATTATGGTATTATTGGGCATACGCCAAATTGTGCCACACCGGTAGATTATATAACCATTACCAGAGAAGATGGTAGTGTAAGTTGTGTTATTGGAGTATTTGATTTGCTTACTCGAACTTCTTGGAAATTAGACATTAATTTGCCAAAAGATAAGGCATATTTTACCACCAATTCTTTTTGGTTTAACGATACTGCTTTTGAGCAACCCTATTATACTTGGATGAATACAGGTATTAAGGCAGCTGGGAATTTGCAATTCATTTATCCAGGCAAAAATTATCTTGGTCACGATGGTGAGTATAATTCATGGCCTATCAACAAGGAAAACGGAAAAGATCTTTCTTTTTACAATAATAACAATTTTGGAGGTTACAAATCATACCATGTGTTTGGGAAGTACAGTGATTTTTTTGGAGGATACTGGCATGATGAAGATTTTGGAATGGCCAGATATAGCAATCATGATGATAAACCCGGAAAAAAAATATGGATTTGGGGTTTGTCTCAACAAGGAATGATTTGGGAAAAATTATTGACAGACACAGACGGACAATATGTAGAAGTGCAAAGCGGCAGATTGTTCAATCAATCTAGTGAAAACAGCATGTACACACCTTTTAAACACCGCTCTTTTTCACCGTATCAGACGGATTCCTGGACAGAGTTTTGGTTTCCTGTCAAGCAAACCAAAGGTTTCGTAAAAGCAAATAATTATGGTTCTGTAAATGTAAAAAACGAGAGCGGATGGTTGAAAATTTATTTTTCGCCATTGCAAAAGTTAAACGAAAAACTGGTTGTGTTTGATAATGGCAAAGTGGTGTATTCGAAGGATATTTCGGTTAAACCAATGGAACTATTCAAAGACTCTATTCGCGTTTCTGTTAATGAAAATAAGTTAAAACTAACAATAGGGGAGAATAAACTGGTTTGGAATTCGGCACCAGAAGATGGAAACCTAAGTCGACCATTAGAAATTCCTAAAGATTTCGACAATAACTCGATATATGGCTTATACCTGCAGGGCAAAAATTGGATTAGTTTTAGGGATTATATAAAAGCAGAGGAGAAGTTAACGGAATGCTTGAAAAAAGACACCAATTATGCTCCGGCTTTGTCGGATATGGCGTCTTTGCAAATTAGAAAAGGGCAATATGCAGAGGCAGTTTTAACGGCCAGTACAGCTTTGGCAATTAATACCTATGATCCTGCAGCCAATTATTATTATGCGATGGCCAACTTATATTTAGGAAAAACAACTGATGCAAAAGATGGTTTTGATCTTGCCGCTTCGAGTGTTGAATTCCGCTCAGCTGCTTATACGGAATTAGCTAAACTTTACTTTTGTGAAAATGAACTAAACAAAGCCATTGAATACGCTGAGAAAAGTTTATTGAACAATCAGTACAATCTGGAAAGTTTGCAATTGTTGGCTGTTATATACCGCTTGCAAAATGATAGTTCAAAATCAAATGAAATACTTAATAGAATTAGCGCAGTTGATCCTTTGAATCATTTTGTTCGTTTTGAAAAATTTATCTCGGAAGGTTCTGAAGCCTCAAAGAAAAATTTCACTTCGATGATACAAAATGAAATGCCTGAACAAACCTATTTGGAATTGGGTATGTGGTATTATCGATTAAATCGAAAAGAAGAAGCATTAAAAGCTTTCTCGGTTGCTGTACCAAATGCAGAGTTAGCGTATTGGAAAGCATTTTTGGAGAATAAGCCTGTAGATTTGAGTCAAATCCAACCGGGAATCAGTTTTCCATTTCGTGCTGAAACTGCCAATATTTTAGAAAAATTGATTCCAACAAATGGTCAATGGCAATTAAAATATCATTTGGCACTAATTGAATGGAATAGAAATAATCTTGCTAAAGCAAAAGAACTGTTTCAGCAATGCGGCTATAAACCAATGGACCCTGCTTTTTATGCAGCAAGGGCAGCATTGATGAAAGAGAATCCAGAATTAGCTTTGATTGATCTTCAACAAGCCATTAAACTGAATAAACAAGGATGGAGATACTCTAAATTATTGGCGGAACATTTTATCGTGCAAAAGCAATATGACAAAGCATTGGCTGTTGTAGAACCTTTTTACAAAGGACATAAGGAGAATTACATCATTGGAATGTTATATGCAAAAACACTGTTGCTTACTAAAAAATATGCAGTTGCAGATGTATTCTTAACCCAACTGAAAATTCTGCCTTTTGAAGGAGCCACTATTGGTAGACAATTGTATCATGAAGCCAAACTAATGCAGGCGGTAACGGAAATGAAAAATAAGCAATACAAAAAAGCATTACAGTTTATCGCAGAGGCTAAGTTATGGCCTGAAAATTTGGGCGCGGGTAAACCGTATGACGAAAACATTGACGAAAGATTGGAAAACTGGTTGAATTATTTGTGTTACACAAGTCTTGGAGATAAGGCAACCGCTAACGAATGTTTGCAAAAAATCATTGCTTTCAGTCCAAAAGTGGATAATACCGTTATGAACTTTTTACCGGCCAATCAATTGGTTTCTGCATGGGCTATTGAAAAAACTTCTAATGCAAAAAAAGCGGAAGAATGGTTGCAGGCGCAAGCGAATATATATCCTTCCAATAAAATTATTCAGTGGTGTCTGCACACTTACATCAAAAAGCAATCTGCTGGTTTAACTGAGGATGAAAAAGATGGTGAAGTCAGAATTTTGGAAAAACTTTAAAAATAAGCTAGCGTAAAAAGTCTCATCATGACTAATGTAAAATAAGGATGATTGAATTAGATCAATGAATGATTTGGTGTAATTTTATCATGAAAATAACCATCATAAACAAAATAAAAATGAATAAGCTTTTTTTAAAATGTACAGTTTTTAGCTTCATCTCACTGGTATCATTAGAAATGAGTGCACAGAACGCAAATAAAAACAAAGACGAGCTCGCAGTTTATAGAGTTACTGCACAAAAGGTTAACGATCTCGTAAACACAAAACTTGAAGTGTCGTTTGATTATGGCAAGCGATATTTATACGGAAAAGAATGGCTTACTCTAACGCCTCATTTTTACGAAACGGATACCCTTACCTTGGATGCCAAGGGAATGGATTTTAAGGAAATTGCAATCATGGAAGGGACAAAAAAAGTTCCTTTAAAGTATACTTACGATACAGAGCAACTTTTTATCACTCTAAACAGAAAATATAAAAATACAGAGAAATACACGATTTACATTGATTATACAGCAAAACCAGATGAGTTAAAAGCAAAAGGAAGTGCTGCAATTACTAATGCAAAAGGACTGTATTTTATCAATCCAGACGGTAAAGAAGATAAGCCTATAGAAATATGGACACAAGGTGAAACAGAGGCATCATCTGCTTGGTTTCCTACTATTGATAAGCCAAATCAAAAAACAACATCGGAGATTTCGATGACTGTGGATGCTAAATACACAACCTTATCAAATGGAAAATTAGTTGCCCAAAAAGCCAACAAAAATGGAACTCGTACGGATACTTGGAAGATGGATGTCCCTAATGCTCCTTACTTGTTTATGATGGCTGTGGGAGATTTTAAAATATTTAAAGATTCCTATAATGGAAAAGAAGTTAGCTATTATTTGGAGCCAAAGTATGCGCCTTACGCCAAACAAATTTTTGGTAAAACACCGGATATGATGAATTTTTACAGTAAAATGTTGGGAGTTGAATATCCATGGGTTAAATACGCTCAGATTGTAGCCAGGGATTACGTTTCCGGCGCAATGGAAAATACATCGGCTACTTTGCATGGTGCTTATGTTCAAAAAACAGAAAGAGAATTGCTGGATGAAAATGAAGAAAGTACTATTGCACATGAACTTTTTCATCAGTGGTTTGGAGACTATGTGACTGCCGAATCTTGGTCTAATTTAACGATGAACGAATCTTTTGCAACTTTTGGAGAAGTCCTTTGGCATGGACATGATGCCGGACAAGATGCAGAAGACAGATCACGTTATGAAAAACTGCAAAATTATTTGGGTTCCAGCAAAAATGGAATGAGCCCTGTTTTGGCCCGTTTTCATTACAATGATAAAGAAGATATGTTCGACAATATTAGCTATTCAAAAGGTTCTATAATATTGTATGCTATAAAAAATCAAATGGGCGATGAAGCTTTCTTTAAATCATTAAATCGTTATTTGACAACTAATGCTTTTAAGAGTGGAGAAACACATCAGTTGCGTTTGGCAATGGAAGATGTGACCGGAATAGATTGGAGTCCGTATTTTAACCAATGGTATTATCAAGGTGGTAATCCGATTTTAGAAATTAAGTATGGTTATGCAAATGGGAAAGCGACTATTTCTGTAAAGCAAACGCAGGATAGTTCAGTACAATTGTTTAGCCTGCCTCTGAAAGTTGATTTTTATGTAAACGGAAGTAAAATAAGAAAGAATATTCTAATTGAAAATAGAGAGCAAATTTTCAGTTTTGATGTACCTGCCAAACCTGATTTTGTAGATATGGACGCCGATAAAATTTTGGTTGGCCAAATTATAGAAAACAAGAAGGCGGAAGATTATTTATACCAATATAAAAATGTTCCATCGTATTTCAACAGAATTGAAGCAATAAAATTTGCTGTAAAAGATAAAAGTCATACTGCTCAACTTATAGTATTGGCAGGTTTAGGTGATAAACAAGATGATTTAAGAACACTTAGTATTAAAGGATTGGATTTAAACGATAATCAAACTAAAGATGCTGCATTGAAAAGCTTACTGGATATAGCCAAAAATGATAAGAATACAGGAGTTAGAGCCGCAGCAATTTTGAAATTGGCATCTACAGGTGATATTGCTTATAAAGGTTTAATGAGTGAAAGTGTCAAAGAACAATCTTATAAAGTGATTGCTGCAGGGGTAGTAGGACTTAATAAATTTTCACCCGAAGAAGGAAATAAAGTTTTATCATCATTGGACGATGACACCCAAAAACACATTTCTCCATTGATGAAAAAAATTGAAAATCAAAAATAGTTTTCAAAATCCTAATCAAAATGAAATATTCAAAAGTTGTTTTTTCTTTCTTTTCTGCGATTCTTGTTAGTCTTGTATCGTCGGCCCAAAATTCAAAAATTGAATTATCATTACCTCTTGGAGGAAATGCATTCAGTTCTTTGCATCTTGAAGAAAATCCAACAATTACTAATAACGGAATAGAAAACTGGACTAATCCCAAAGAGTATTTTACAGCCTACTTCCGAATTTCAAAACCTGGAACATTTACAATTGCTACAGATGAATTGGTTGCTGTTTCTGGAAAATCAGTAGTTGAATTTATTATCAATAATGTGTCCAAAAGAGTTACATATGACGAAACAAAAAAACAGTCTCTAATTGTTGGAAATTGGAAAATCTCGGATACAGGTTATGTTGCCATAAAAATAAAAGGAATAAGAAAGACTGCAAATGCTTTTCCTTCTATTCCGACATTAACAATTAGGAGTACTGATTTCAATGGGAAAATTGCACTAGTTCCTAATAATGAAGGCAATTTTTATCATTGGGGCAGGCGCGGACCTTCGGTTCATTTAAATTACCAAGTGCCTGAAAATGTAAATGCCGAATGGTATTATAATGAAATTACTGTGCCAGTAGGTCAGGATATTGTTGGGTCTTATTATATGGCAAACGGTTTTGGAGAAGGCTATTTTGGAATTCAGGTTAATTCTGATAATGAACGTAGAATTCTGTTTTCTGTTTGGAGTCCTTTTGAAACTGATAATCCGGAAAGTATTCCAGACTCTCAAAAAATAAAGTTGTTAAAAAAAGGAAAAGAGGTAACGGCGGGAGAGTTTGGCAATGAAGGTTCTGGAGGACAAAGTTATTTGAGGTACAATTGGACTGCTGGTAATACTTATAAATTTTTATTACATGGTGCGCCGCAAAAAGATAATACGACTATTTATACGGCCTATTTCTTTGCTCCAGAATTGAATGAATGGCAGTTAATTGCGAGTTTTAATCGCCCGCAAACAAATACATATTTGAAACGATTTCATTCATTTTTAGAAAATTTTATTCCAGAGCAGGGGGATATATCACGCAAAGTATTGTTTGGTAATCAGTGGGTTTGTAATAATTTAGGAGATTGGATTGAAATAAACGCCGCAAAATTCACTTGCGATAACACAGGAAATAAAGGGTATCGTATGGATTATTCAGGAGGTTTGGATATGAAATCATTCTATTTGAAAAACGGAGGTTTCTTTAACAATTACACTAAGAAGCAAATTATTTTCACAAGACCTTTAACTAACAATAAACCAAACATTGATTTTAAAAATTTGCCTTAAAAGTTAAGTCATTGTCAAAATGATTTTGACCAAAAATATACAGATTTTGTATCTATTTTTTAAACTAATTAACATATAATGAAAACTACTTTTTTTAAAAACATTCTGATTACTTGTTGTCTATTGGGATGGATGGGGGCATCTGCCCAAATGATAAAGACTGACACACCAAAACGTGCCAAAGGACAAACGGATGTTTTGAGAATGGCTTGTACCCCAATACCAACTGTTCGTGTAGCATTCATAGGACTGGGTATGAGAGGTCCAGGAGCTGTTGAACGTATGACACATATTCCGGGAGTTGAAATTGTTGCGCTTTGTGATATGTTGGAAGACCGAACAAAATCGGCGAATAAGATCCTTGTGAAAGCAGGGTTTCCAAAAGCTAAAGAATTTTTTGGAGAAAACGCTTGGAGACAGGTAACGGCACTTCCAAATGTGGATCTTGTATATGTAGCTACCGACTGGAAGCATCATGCCCAAATTGGAGTACAAGCGATGAAAGATGGAAAACACGTGGCCATAGAAGTACCTTCTGCAATGACAATGGATGAAATATGGGAACTAATCAATACTTCTGAAAAAACAAGAAAACACTGTATGCAATTGGAAAACTGTGTTTATGATTTCTTTGAATTGACCACTTTGAATATGGCTCAGAAAGGATTGTTTGGGGAAATTCTTCATGCCGAAGGTGCTTATATTCATAATCTTGAACCGTATTGGATGGATTACTGGAATAATTGGCGTTTAGACTATAACATAAAACATCGTGGAGATATTTATGCAACTCATGGAATGGGGCCTGCTTGTCTGGCATTGAACATTCACCGTGGGGATAAGATGAATTATTTGGTTTCTATGGATACTAAAACTGTGGGAATTCCAACTTTTATCAAAGAGAAAAAAGGTGAGGATTTGAAAGATTTTAGAAATGGGGATCACACTATGACGATGATTCGTACGGAGAACGGAAAAACAATTCAGATTCAGCATGATGTGGCTAATCCTCGTCCATATACTCGTATGTATCAATTAACAGGGACAAAAGGATTTGCCAATAAATATCCAGTTGAAGGATATGCTTTGGGATCTAAAGCTGTTGGTGCTGACATCACTCCAGATTATCAAAAATTGGATGCGGAGGAGTATGTGTCTGAAGAGGTGAAAAAAGCATTAATGATTAAATATAAACATCCTATTGTAAAAGGAATTGAAGAAAAAGCCAAACAAATTGGAGGTCACGGAGGTATGGATTTCATAATGGATTATCGTTTGATTCATTGCCTTCAAAACGGACTGCCATTGGATATGGATGTCTATGATTTGGCCGAATGGTCTTGTCTTGGTCCATTGACCGAAATCTCCCTTGACAATGGTTCGGCTCCTGTCCAAATCCCTGATTTTACTCGTGGCGGATGGAACAAATTGAAAACAGTGGAGTTTTCGGAGTAAAAAATTGAATTATTACCGTTTGTGTATCCTGAATTTGATTCATGAAAAATTATATCAAAACCGTATAGGTTGATACTCTATAAGACGGCCTGACTTTCTGGCTACAATTTGCCAAAGGTTGAGTCGTCTGGAACGGAAGGACGCGGCCGAAGACATAAGGTAATATATCCACTTCAGATAAAAAGTATTGTTATAATTATCTTTGAGTTCATCCCACGAATTTATAAAATTGTTATGCCAAGCCTTAAGAGTATGATCATAGTGGATGCCAATATTGTGAAGATCCTCGATAACTAGCTGGTTTTCCATTGCTTTCCCTATTTGTGCCATTGAAGGTATTAGGCCATTTGGGAAAATATATTTATTGATCCATCTATCTAAAGTCAGATTGGTTTCATTTCCCCCGATAAAATGAAGCAGGCATATTCCGTTATCTGTCAAGCTTCTATTAAGGGTTTGCATGAACTTATTGTAGTTTTTATAACCTACATGTTCAAGCATTCCTATAGAAACTATGCGATCAAACTGTTCATCAATATCTCTGTAATCCTGAAAGCGGATCTCAACATTCAATCCGCTGCAACGTTTTTTTGCAATCTCCTGCTGTGCTTTTGATAAGGTAATTCCAACGACATTGACTTTGTAATTTTTAGCGGCATAATATGCAAATCCTCCCCATCCACAGCCAATATCAAGTACTTTCTGGCCTGGGCTAAGATGTAGTTTTTCGCAAATCAGTTTTAATTTCTGCTCTTGTGCTTCAGCCAATGTTGTGGCATTTTTCCAATAGCCACAGGAATACATCATTAACGGATCAAGCATTTTACTATATAATTCATTACCAATGTCGTAGTGGCTCATAATTGCGTTTTGGCTTTTTGATTTGGTTTGAAGATTAAATAGTTTTGCCTTTAAGAGATGTAATTTAGTTCTGAAATTTCCTAAAAATCCCTTTTCGATCTGTTTCAAAAAAAGTTTGCAAAAAAATTCATCAAGGGCATCACATTCCTACCAGCCTTCCATATAGCTTTCGCCTAATCCAATTGATCCATCACGCAATACTCGTGTATAAAATTTTTGGTTTTTTATGCGAATGTCACATGGTTCTTTTCCATCTATGGTAATCCCTGCTTCTGATAATAATCGTTCTATTGATATTTTATCCATACTCATATCTTCAAAATTTACGTAATTACAAAGTTCCTTTTTCTAACAGGACAATATTACAAACCAATTAAAAAATCAATCGAATAATTGGGCATAATTATAAATGCTAGATTCTATAGTAGGCTCTAGTAGGCTCTGTTTTTATGTTTGGGTATGGCTATTATATTTTATAGTGTAATTCAAAAAAGTATAATTTTATTACAAATGTTTCTTCGGAAATCTCCGCATCAAATTTTTTGTAATTAAAATTCATAATGGAATGAATTAAAAAAAATGCCTAATAAAAGTACAAAAAAATAGGCAATTATTTACTTCAATAGACTAGACAAATAAGTGGATTAGTGGATAGCCTGAAAAAAAATAAAGTAAAGTCCATCATTAGTATTCAAATCATCTTTTAAAGAATCTTCAAATCTTTTATAATTAATTTAACCCTTGATTGGAATATTTATTATTATTTTTATTGCTATGTAATGTGAAGATTTTAAATGTATTACATAAATATAAAATTAAAAAAGGAAGATGTAAAAGTGATAAAAACAACAAGTGTGGAGAACTTTAGTGCAGCACTTTTAGATATGAAACTGTCCCCAAAAAGATGGAGAAAAAAGGCATATCGAGCTTGGGGGTTGAAGATAAATTTGGATAAAAAATAGAACCTAACATGAAAATCTTACTCTTATTAGTTATGACAACTGTACTTAATAAACCGCTCATTATTAAAAGCCCCGCTTTTTCAAACAACGAGTGGATTCCTGTAAAATACACCTGCGTTGGCTCCAATATCAATCCGGCTCTTGCCATAACAGATATTCCAAATGACACAAAATCTTTAGCGATTATAGTTGATGATCCTGATGCTCCTAATGGCACATTTGTACATTGGGTTATGTGGAATGTCCCTGTAATTTCCATGATTGATGAAAATAGCGCTCCCGGAATACAAGGAAAAAACGGAAAAGGTGAAAACAAATATTTTGGACCTTGCCCGCCTACTGGCACACACCATTACAATTTCAAGGTATATGCACTTGATGCCAAATTGATTTTGCCGTTAGGAGCCAATAAAAATGTTCTGCTTAAAGCAATGGACGGGCATATTCTTGCCTCGGGTAGTCTAATTGGCCTCTTTAAAAAATAATTTAAATCTAAATAGTATGCCGTGGACAAAAACGGATTATCCTAATTCGATGAAGAACCTTCCTGCAGCGGTGCGAAATAAAGCCATCGAAATTGCAAATGCTTTACTTGAAGAAAGGAATATGGATGAAGGAATTTTAATAGCGACAGCTATCAGCAAAGCCAAAAAGTGGGCGGTAAAGCATGGTCTAAATGTGGATAGTCTTGAAAAATAAAGGATTACCAATGTAAAAAGGCATGGTCTGGTTCGTATTATAATTCCTTTTTATAAAGATGGGAATAAAAACAGAAGGAAAAGAAAACATTGAAATGTTGATTCCATATTAATTCAGTAATATCCAAAAAAAAAGAGAATGAGTCAAGTAAAATCAAAAGATATTCCCAGAAATGTTGATCAATTACAACAGGCTTCACATAAGTTAGATACAGATGCTGATCTTGATGTGCTTTTAGATGAAATTGGCGATTCGCGTTTTGTTTTATTGGGAGAAGCAAGCCATGGGACACATGAATATTACACTTGGCGTACTCGCATCAGTAAGCGGCTTATTAAAGAAAAGAATTTTTCGATGATAGCAGTGGAAGGAGATTGGCCAGATTGCTATCGACTAAATCGTTATGTTAAGGGCTATGAGAACTCGGGCGAGAATGCAAAAGAAGTTTTAAAAGAGTTTAATCGTTGGCCCACGTGGATGTGGGCGAACTGGGAAACAGTTGCATTGACTGAATGGATGCATAAATACAATAAGAAACTGCCCCCGAATAAGAAAGTAGGATTCTATGGACTAGATGTTTATAGCTTATGGGAATCTATGGAAGCGATACTCATCTATCTTCATAAAAAAGATCCTATTGCGTTTCGCTCAGTACAGAAAGCGATGGATTGCTTTGAACCTTTCAATATTAAAGAAGGGTTTTCTTATGCTGAACGAAGCTACGGCATCCCTTTTTCGTGCAAACGGGAAGTCCAAGATCTTTTGGTAAATATTAGGAACCGTATGCCTTTTTTTGATACAGATCATGAAGCAGTATTTAATGCAGAACAGAATGCCTTTGTGGCATTAAATGCAGAACGGTATTATCATGCTATGCTGAGTGGAGGAGAATTCACATGGAATATTCGTGATCATCATATGTCCGATACGGTAAACCGACTAATGAACTTTCACGGCTCGGATTCCAAAATAATTATTTGGGAGCACAATACGCATATAGGTGATGCAAGGGCAACAAATATGAAACATTCCGGGTTGATTAATATTGGTCAATTGATACAGGAAGAACACAATAAGGAGGGCGTAATGCGAATCGGTTTCGGCTCTTATCAAGGAACTGTAATCGCAGGATACAATTGGGGGGCAGAAATGAAAAAAATGCAGGTACCAAAAGCGAAACAAGACAGCTGGGAATACTTATTGCATGAAGCTGGTCCTTATGACAAATTGATTTTTTCGAAGGATATTGAAAATTTCAATTACCCTATTGGGCACCGTGCCATAGGAGTGGTTTATGACCCTGGTTATGAATATGGAAATTATGTCCCGAGTATTATTCCCGAGCGTTACGAAGCATTTATCTACCTTGATACAACAAAGGCTCTTAATTCCTTGCATATAAAGCCAGACGGTTTACAAATGCCGGAGACATATCCTTGGGGTGTCTGAAATTATTACAGTTCAGAAATTTTATCAGGTTTATTATATTCATTCAGAATCAACAATGCAGCAACAGAAAACTCGATGTCACGGAATTGTATTCCATGACTGTCAATGAGAAATGACCTATCTATTAAAATGAGAATATTTTTTTTATTGCAATTACTTGAATACTGTGTTTTCGATTTATTACGGCAAAATGTAGTAAAACGACTTACGGAATAGATGCAAAGTTTTCTACTTCAATAGTAATTCAAAAAGAAAGTCAGTATCAAATTATTTAATTCACATCCATTTCGACAGAAAATCAATCAATTCTTCTCTCAAATCTTTAAATAGTTTTTCAAAAATTGCTATACTTTCCCTGTGTTTTTTATGGTCTAAAAAAATTTCATTATAGATACCTTTATCATTATCAATCACTGCTGCATTAAGATACGATTCGTGACTTTTAATATCATGGCTTAGGATGTCAATCTGTTCTTTTTGAATAATCAGCTGATTATTAAAATGATCAGTCAAGGATTGTACCTCTTTTGAAGTGTTCTTTCTTGCCACTTCCAAAATTCGGTTATCCATAATTTTAAGTTCATCTTTGTAGAACAAAAGTTTGTTTAACCAAGTTTTATGCTCTTCGTGTAATTCAGAAATTGTTTTTTTGGCTTCCATTTTAGTCTTTTTTTGAATAGTTTGAGATTGACTGAATCGGTATTATTTATTATTTTAGGAGAAATTGCGAAAGACAAAATATTAAGCGAAATTTATTTCAAAATATTAAAGCTCGAATAAATCCTTCGGAATGGCATGAAAACCAACTGATTTGACCGTGTTTTCAATATCGGCTACGGAAACCATTTTATTTGTGTGTACCGTCAATTCTCTGGGGAAAATTTCTGTATTCAATAACACATCTGCTATCCCGTCTAATTCCAATAGACTGGCTTTGATTTTCATTAAATCAGCATCTTTCACGGCATTTGTTCCAAAAATTTTACCATAATTTCCTGGAATTACATTATTTGTTAGAACGCTCATTTTTTTTATTTTTAAAGATTAGCAATATAGTTTGGATGTAATTTATATAAATGGCTTAAGTTGTTTAAAGTTAGTGATTTATGTTTTATAAATAAAAAAAATAGAGCAGAAATATCACTTGTTGAATTTTAGAATGAATACTTATTTGTACAAAATTTTAATAAATAGAAAAAGTGGATAGCACATGGATAATGTCTACTACGTTCTGATTTTTTTAAATTGAAATATCACCAAAAGTGGGTATTGCGATGGTCAATTAAAAAGATTAATTTACATCAAATCCTAATGCTATAAGTAAGACTCTTTTTACGAAGACCTTTCAAAAATGAAGCTAAAGAAAAGCGCCGGAATACTTTTGTATAAAAAGGTTAGTAATCAATTGTTTGTCTTGCTAGTACATCCCGGTGGTCCTTTCTGGAAAAATAAAGACAGGGGACATTGGTCAATACCAAAAGGGGAATTTAATGATGAAGAAGATGCATTTGATGCGGCAATCAGAGAATTTGAGGAAGAAACTGGAATGCGATTAGAAGGAAGCTTCATTGAACTTTCTCCTATAAAATTAAAATCCGGTCAAATAGTTTATGCATGGGCTCTGGAAAAGGATATCGATACAAATTCAATATCGACTAATACTTTTGAAATGAAATGGCCCCCAAAGTCTGGGATATTACAAATTTTTCCCGAAACTGACAAAGGGCAATGGTTTGCAGTGGATGAAGCATTAGAGAAAATCAACAAGGAAATGGGAGATTTTATTTTACAACTACTTGGAAAGATAGAATTTGATAATTAATTAGACTAAAAGACCCAATTGAAAAGCAAATTTGTAAGTGAATTTATAAGCTCTTTTAAAATGAATAAAAAATTTATTATTGTTGATGATGATTCCGTTAACAACCTTATATGCCGAAAAGTTATCAACCTCGTTTTTCCTGAAGCGGAGGTGTTAGCATTTACCAATCCGGAAAAAGCGCTTTTATATATCAAGTCCAATTATGCCGATTCCTTTGGAAAGAAAACGATACTACTTCTGGATATTAACATGCCTATTCTTTCAGGCTGGGATTTCCTAAAAGAATTTGAGGGTTTTGATGCTCGTATAAAAGAGGAACTAAAAATTTATATGCTTTCGTCTTCCACTGATCAGCTTGATAAAGATCGTGCAAATGAAAACAAAAATGTCTGCGGCTACATTGAAAAGCCATTAAACAAGGATATTATTACGAAGATGTTACTTTAGATTTCTAATGTATAGCTGCAAAATTCAAACGGAGTATCATGAATACGAATAAAAGTTAAATTGTGAGCAGAGTAGATAGGAGAGTTTATAATGGGAAACGAAACATTTTACTAGTATGAGAGTTGTATTTCATTATCATGTAAATGGAGGTTTGGTATGATGCATAAACCTTAATTATGCGTTTTGGTTCCAAAAAGTATAGAGCTTTTAACGTTTTGATTTGTTAGGAAATTGTATCGCTTTTTTTTCCTTATACCTAATCAAATAATCTTGATGACACGCCACATTTGCAGAATTCAATAATTCAGACAAATATCATAGTGGGGTATCTAGACCTTTATACGTAGTTTTTATATTTTGGCATTAGTGGCGGTCAAAAGACTCACATTGGTAGAACAAAAAATAGTATTATTTGCGGAATGTTTTGAAAAAAAATTAATACTTCAACTGAATCGACTGCAATAAATCATTCGTTTTTGAAGCGTATAATCGTCCAATAGGTAAAACTTTATTTTTGATGGTAACAGTGCGACTACTGAATTGATTAACTTTTTTTAAAGTAATCAAAAAAGAGCGGTGAATTCTGTAAAATATACCTTCGGGTAATTTTTCGATCATCTCCGTAATGGATTGATGTGTTTTAAAGCAATCTTTTTCAGTATGAATTAAGAGATAATTGCCTTGGGACTCAAAATAGTCAATTTCATCGAGATACAATTTTAGTGTTTTTCTTTCGCACTTGACAAAAATAAAAGGGCGCTCTGTTTCTGCTTTAGAAAGTTGTTCAAATTCCTGATTTGTTTTCTGAGTTTTGCAATATTTCTGTATTGCTTTCGAGAAACGATCGAATGAAATGGGTTTCAATAAATAATCAATCGCTTCCAATTCGAATCCCTCCACTGCGTAATGTGGGTTGGCGGTTGTGAAAATGATTCCGATATCCTTTGGTAATGATTTTGCAAATTCTATACCCGATTTTCCTGGTAAATTTATATCCAAAAAAAGCAAATCTATTTTTTGGATCTTCAAAAGATTCAAAGCATTGTTTGTACTCATGAATTTTCCTTTCAAATCCAAAAAATCAAATTTGGCAATATGCATTTCAAGTAATATGGATGCAGGAAGTTCATCTTCTATGATGATACAATTGATTCTAGTGGGTGTCATTTATTTTTATTTTTAAAGAAACAAAAAACGAATCTTCTTCATTTTTGATGATCAAATTATGCTGATTTGGATAGAGCAATTCCAATCTTCTTTTCACATTAGCGATTCCGACTCCGCTGTATGGGTTTTCCATATTTTTGTTTTTTGAAAAGTCTGGCGGTAAGCTATTCTCAATTTTAATAGTCAACCAATCTTCTGAAGCTGAAATAGAAATGGTAATCCATGCTTGGGAATAGGCATCGTCTAAGCAATATTTGAAACTATTTTCAATAAATGGAAGGATTAAAAATGGTTCGATAAATTGATTTTTACAAATTCCATTGGTACTAAAACTCAGTTCAAGTCGGTTATCAAATCGCAATTGCTGCAACGAAATGTAGTTTTTTAGATATTCAATTTCTTTTTCCAAAGGAATGTGTCTGGAATTCACATCATAAACGGAATACCTAAGAAAATCTGAAATTTGAAGTACAATTTCAGCAGAATCATCCGATTTGCTCAGGATTTTCGAGTACAAACTATTGAGAACATTAAATAAAAAATGAGGATGAAACTGATTTCGCAATGAAAATAATTCAGCTTCTAACTTCTCAGACAGGATTGCTTGAACTCTGTTTTTCTCTTCAGCAAGATAATATACTAATTTTATTGCCAAAGGGATAGTAATAACAAACTGTAGTTTAATCACATTATACAAATATGCGGGAGCTGAAAATAATGGTTCGATTTTCCATTCGGTTAAATTGAAAGCTATAATAATGTAATTATCAATTAACCGCTGAATGAAAGCAAAGAAAAGGATTGAAAGCACATAAATTATAATGAAAAGAGCTCTCTTTTTTTTGAAGAATAAAAGCGGCATGGCAACTTCAACAATCAACAAAACAAAGAGTATTTTGGGAGGTACACTATAGCATTCATTGGATAAGGCTCTCCAAAAATCGGCTGTCGGCAAACCTTGAATTAAACTGAACAACAAGATGTATCCCAACCAATAGATGGTATACATTTTTATTTTTTGGGATGTACTTCCGGAATACATAACTGAATCATTCATTGCCGAATTTGTTTTCTGAAATGTAAAGCTAAGTGTTTTGTTTTAGAATCAAAATTGATCTGTTGCAGAAAACACTTTTTTGTATTTAAATGACATGAGACTTTAAAATGTTGTTTGCAACACAAATCAGGTTGTTTAAATAAGAGGCTTTAAGATAAATGAAAAGTAAAATATCTTTCGCAAACTATTTAAACCTTAAACAATAATTATGAAGAAATCAGCTTTAATTTTAATGCTATTATTTGGTTTTTCTTTGGTAGCAAATGCCAAAAATATTGAGGTCTATCCCACAAATTGGTGGACAGGGATGAAGACTAATTCTATCCAATTACTGATTCGAAGTACCGATGGTTTGTTTGCTTCGGATAAAATAAGTATAAACTATCCAGGAATAACTGTAGTCAAAACGCATTCATTTTCAAACCAAAAATATATTGCCGTAGATATCGTTATTGCACCCGAGACAGTTGCAGGAGATGTGACTATCGAATTGAATCAAAAAGAAGGAAAGCAAAAAATAAAATGGCCACTTTATAATCGAAGATCAGGCAATGGAACAGAATATGCTCAAGGAGTAACGTCAAGTGATTTTATTGATTTGATCATGGTAGATCGTTTCAGTAATGGCGATGTAACAAATGACAAGGTAAAAGGCTTGAGAGATCAATCCCTAAACCGAAACGAAATGTTTGATCGTCATGGAGGTGATTTACAGGGAGTAATGAATAATCTGGATTATATTCAAGGGCTTGGCGTTACCACATTATGGTTTACTCCAATTATGGAAAATGATATGGAAAAAAGGACAGAACATGGATACGCCATTACTAATCATTATAAAATAGATAAGCGATATGGTGATGATGCTTTGTACGGGAAGTTGAGTGATCAATTGCATAAAAGAGGCATGAAGCTTATTTTTGATGCGGTTTATAATCATATTGGATCTTTTCACTTTTTAGAACTGGATCCTCCAGCCAATGATTGGGTTCATCGTTGGCCTACCTACACACAAACCAATTTTAGAGAGATTCCTTTGTTTGATCCATATGGTACCAAATCGGATAAAAAACGAATGAGTGATGGTTGGTTTGACAAGATCATGCCCGATATCAATCAAGGTAATCCATTTATGGCCAATTTTATTATTCAAAATTGTATTTGGCATATTGAAAAGTTTGGTATTGACGGAATTCGTTTGGACACTTACACTTATAATGATTTGGATTTTGCCAATCGCTGCAACAAAGCGATTATGGATGAGTTCCCGAAAATGACTTTTTTTGGAGAAATAATGGTTCATGGTGTAGCCAATCAGGCATATTTTGAGCAAAATAATATGGATGTTAGTTTCAAAAGCAACTTGCAGTCAGTTGTGGATTTTCAGGCTTTGTATTACGGAATTATTCCAGCCTTGACAGAACCTTTTGGTTGGAAAGAAGGAGTGAGCAGATTGTACTATACATTGAGTAGTGATTTTTTGAGTAAAAATCCAATGCAGAAAGTGCTCTTATTGGACAATCACGATGAACCACGTTTTTTCTCCGTAGTAGGAGAGAATGTCGAAAAGCAAAAAATGGGTTTTCAATGGTTGTTAACTTGTAGAGGAATTCCGCAATTGTACTATGGATCTGAAGTATTGATGAAAGGATTTAAAAATCCCGATGGACTGGTGCGTGCCGATTTTCCTGGTGGATGGAAAGAAGATTCCAAAAATGCCTTTACTGGAAAAGGAATGACAGACGATGAAAAATCTACACAGGACTTAGTTCGTAAACTCGGCAATTTCAGAAAAAATTCTTCGGCGCTTAAAACGGGAAAAATGATGCATTATGTTCCTGTAGATGGTTTGTATGTTTATTTTAGATACGATGAAAATCAAACCATAATGTGTGTTATGAATACAAGCAATTCTGAAAAAGAAATTGATTTTCAAAAGTATGATGAAAGAACGACTGGCTTTACATCAGCAAAAAATGTTATTTCTGAGGAAAGCTTGAATACTTCGAATAAAACAACTATTCCTGCGATGAAAATGTGGGTGTTGGAGTTGAAAAAATAGGGAAACAAACAGTTGTTTTTTATTTTGTAATAAAATATTTATCTTGGCTAAATAAGATTTTAAAATATTTATTATTAACAGATTGGTATTTATAAAAAGGCATGATATGAAAAGAAAGTATTTGGTATTAGTATTAGTAATTCTTTTAAATGTAAATAATTCTAATGTTTTTGGACAACAAGAAAAAAGCGGAACTATAAGTGCATTTCGAAATCGCGTATTTAAAGGTGAGAAATATATGCCTTTGGGTGATCTGAAATGGTCTTTTAAAACAGATGGTAAAATCTTTTCATCGCCAATTGTTCATGACGGAATAGTATATATCGGCAGTGAGGATGGCAATCTTTATGCTATCAATGAAAAAACAGGTAAAATACATTGGAAATTTAAAACCGGAGGTGCTGTACATAGCTCTCCGGCTGTTTTCAAAAACATGGTTTACATAGGTAGTTTTGATGGCTATTATTATGCGATTGATTCTAAAACCGGTCATTTGAAATGGAAATTTAAAACGGGTGGAGAACAATGGTCTGGCGAAATAGGCTTTTTGGGATTGAAACCTGTTGATAAGTACATGGATGATTTGTGGGATTTCTTTTTATCATCCCCAGTCATAAATCCTGATAAACAAAATCCAAGTGTTTTCTTTGGGAGCAGTGACGGTAACGTGTATGCACTCAACGCCAATACCGGTGAACTGAAATGGAAGTTTGAAGCAAAAGGATCAATTCACTGCAGTCCGGTTCTGTATAAAAAAACATTGTACATTGGGAGCTGGGATGCTAATTTGTATGCGATAGATATGGAAACCGGTAAAGAGCGCTGGAAATTTCAAACAGGAACGCAAATTGGTTTCAAAGGAATTGAATCGACTGTGGCAGTTGCCAATGACATGGTTTATTTTGGAGCTCGTGATCCTTTCTTATTTGCGCTCAATGCCGAAACAGGAAAATTGGTTTGGAAGTATGATGCCGCTTATTCCTGGATAATCAGTTCGCCGGTTGTGGATAATGATGTTGTGTATGTAGGTACTTCAGATACATACGCCTTACTGGGTTTGGATGCAAAAACGGGTAAAGAAATATTTAAGTTTAAAGCAAATGGTTATGTATATTCTTCTCCTGCGATAGCTGGGGAAACTGCTTATTTTGGGGACTTTACGGGTAATTTTTTCGCTGTAAACACGAAATCTTCAGGCAAAGAATGGAATAGTTTTAGCACTGAAAACAGAAAGTTATTTTCTCCTGAAATATTAAATAATAATCTTCTTGACTTTTCTTATGTTGTCAAAGAGGGAGATATTTCGATGTATGACACTAACAAAGCGGTGATGGATCAGTTTTATAAATTGGGGTCCATTGTTTCTTCTCCTTTTGTGACCAATAATACTGTTTATTTTGGAAGTGCCGATGGTAATTGTTATGCGATTGAATTACAGAATAAGAAATAATTAAACGCATCAGATTACAAATAAATTAGACATAAATAAAATTATATGATTATTCAGCAAATACGATTTTTGCTGGTATTCTTATTCTCTTTTTATTTTTGTTCAGGGCAAGATATGCCTAAAAATGAAAAGAGAATTTATACCACAAAATCTTTAGAAAATTTAGATACTCCCATAATTGATGGTGTTTTAACCGATACAAGTTGGGATATTGTGGAGTGGCAAACGGATTTTATTGAGAATCTTCCCGATGAAAATACGTCTCCAACAGAGCAGACCAAGTTTAAAATACTATACGATTCCAAGTTTTTGTATGTTGCTTTTAAATGTTATGATAAAGAACCGGATAAAATTGTAAAACGCCTTTCGAGACGTGACGGTTTTGATGGTGATTTTGTGGAAGTAAACATCGATAGCTATCATGATAAACGAACTGGATTTTCATTTACAATATCAGCATCAGGAGTAAAAAGTGACGAATTTATTGCCGATAACGGCAATAATTGGGATGCAAGCTGGAATCCAATCTGGTATGTAAAAACCAATGTGGATTCCGAAGGTTGGACTGCCGAAATGAAAATTCCGTTGAGCCAGCTAAAATTTAGTGCTAGTGAGAATCAAGTGTGGGGATTTCAGGCAACACGCCGATATTTCAGAAAGCAGGAACGCTCCATTTGGCAACGCATACCTGCTGATGCTCCTGGCTGGGTAAGCGAGTTTGGAGAATTACGTGGTTTAGTTCATTTGAAACCACAAAAACAACTCGAAATTCAGCCTTATTTCTTAACGCAATTAGATACTTATGAGCAAGAAACAGGAAACCCTTTCCGTGAGGGGCAGGATCTCAGTTTGAAAGCGGGGCTTGACGCCAAAATAGGGATCACAAACGATTTGACTTTGGACTTAACTATTAACCCAGATTTTGGACAGGTTGAAGCCGATCCAGCTGTGATTGCTCTGGATGGATTTCAAGTATTTCTTCAGGAGAAGCGTCCTTTTTTTATTGAAAACAAAAACATTTTTGACTATAATTTTGCAAATAACGAAGACAATCTCTTTTATTCCAGACGCATTGGCAGAAGTCCGCAAGGAATCATTTCAACTCAAAAAGGAGAATTTGTCAAACGACCACAAAACTCTACCATTTTGGGTGCTGCAAAATTCAGTGGTAAAACCAAAAATGGATGGTCTTTAGGTATTTTGGAGAGTGTTACTGGGAATGAATATGTCAAAATTGATAATGGTTTGGAACGTAAGGATGTGTTGGTAGAACCGCTTACAAATTATTTTGTTGGACGTGCTCAAAAAGATTTTAACGATAGAAACAGTTTTTTGGGCGCTATAGTAACTGCAACCAATAGAAATACAGACGAGCCACAATTTACTTTTTTGAGAGCAGCGGCATATTCTGGTGGATTGGATTTTAAGCACAATTGGAAAGACAGGAAGTATTTTGTCGCTGGAAATATTGTGGGCAGCCACGTTTTTGGATCTAAAGAATCCATTACCAATACACAAAAGGAAATAACTCATTTGTTTCAACGGGTTGATGCTAATTATGTCTCGGTCGATAATGATCGTACTTCTTTGACTGGAACAGGAGGGAAGATCGAAGCAGGCAAGGTGTCTGATGGGCATTGGCGATATAATGCGAGTGTGACTTGGCGTTCACCGGAATTAGAGCTCAATGATATTGGTTTTCTTCGTCAAGCCGATGAAATCAAACAAACATTATACGTTAGTTATCAGGCTTTAAAACCTTTTGGTGCTTTCAGAAGCGGAATGGTGCGTTTTGAACCATTTACGACCTATGATTTTGGAGGTTTTCATAACAGAACATATTATGATATCTTAGGAAAAGCGGAATTCAAAAATTATTGGTGGGCCAATATTGGTTTTTCATACAAACCCAGAACGTTCAATAATGCCTATTTGCAAGGCGGACCAAAATTCAGATTCTCAGAAGAGTTTGTGAGTTATAATGTCTTTGGTTCTGATCCCCGAAAAAAACTTCGTTTTCAGGCGGGGGTGTTTTTTGCACAAGGAAAAAACAATTCGTTTTCGTACAAGGAATTGGATCCGAGTGTCACGTATCAACCTACAAATTCGGTGTCAATTACGATTAATCCTAATTTTAATATCAACCAGAGTAAAACACAATATGTAACCCAATCTTCTTTTGAGAATGGCACACGTTATATCACCTCGCATTTAGATCAACAAACTGTTAGCGCTTCCTTGAGGTTGAATTATAATATTAACCCAAATTTCACCATTCAGTATTATGGACAGCCATTTGCTTCAACAGGAAAATATTCAAACTTTAATTATGTTACTAACCCTAGAGCCTATTATTTTGGGGATCGGACGGTTTCGTATGCTAACAATCAAATCTCCTACGACAGTAATACAAATATTTATAATGTGGATGAAAATCAAAATGGCACCACTGATTATTCTTTTTTGAATCCTAATTTTTCATTTGTTCAATTTCGTTCCAATTTGGTTTTGCGTTGGGAATACATACCAGGTTCCGAAATTTATTTGGTATGGTCTCAAGGTACTAATGGTTCAGGAAATCCTATTGATGATTTGTTTGTAAATTTAAATACTCAAATATTAGGAAAGCAGCCTCAAAATACATTTATATTAAAAGCAACGTATCGCTTTTTGTTATGATTGCAAACTATCGATTATTTATAAATTTTAAAGATACTATTATGTTCAAAAAAATCTCTTCATTCTTTGTAATACTCCTTCCAGTATGCTTGTTTTCACAAACAGAGGCTATAGATAGACCACTTCAATATTTGTCTGCAAACAAAATGTCACCTCAGGAATACATTGTGTCTAAGTTTGCAACCAGAGATATAGTGCTCTTGTCTGAAGAACATAGGATTAAGGAAAATCTTGAGTTGGTCAAAAGTTTGATTCCTTTTTTGTATAAAAATGGGGTTTACACGATTGGAATGGAATTTGGCGCAAGCGAAAATCAAAAGACGCTGGATTCTTTAATTCTGGCACCAGAATATAATGAAAATATAGCCCGAAAATTGATGTTTAATTACAATTCGGGATGGGTTTTTAAAGGATATACGGATATATATAAAGCAGCTTGGCTATTTAATAAGTCACTTCCCGAATCAGCGAAGAAATTCCGTATTCTAAATTTAAGTTACCGATACAATTGGTCTTCTTTCTCAGGTTATCGAACTCCAGAAAAAATGATGAAAGTATTTTATAAAGGAAATACAGAGATATACAGGTTTGGAATAGTTGAGAAAGAGATTATGACAAAAGATGATAAAATTTTAATTCTTACAGGAGATATTCATGCCTTCACCAGATATAAATTTCCGGTGTATGATTTCTTGGGAGAAGATTTTGTTAGATTGGAAAATGGCTATTTTGGAAACCTTTTATATGCTAAATATCCGCAGAAAGTGTATACTGTTTTATTGCACAAACCTTTCATGAATCGTCCCGATACCAAGCCCGAATTGGTTTCGCCAGCAAATGGTGCTATAGAAACTATAATGCAAAAAATGGAGTATGAACCTGTGGGATTTGATCTGGTCAATACACCTTTAGGTAAGTTGAGAGATGATAGTTATTATTCTTTAGGACATAAAAACTGTGCTTTGGAAGATATTGCAGATGGCTATGTATTTTTAAAACCGTTGAAAAAGCTTTCGGGCTGCGATATTGATACTGCTTTTCTAACAGAAAAAAATTGGGAACAGGCCAAAGAAAATGTAGCAGATCCAGATTGGAGACCAAGGCCAAATAGTTTGGAAGAGTATTGGAAACAAATTTTGGAATATGCAGATGTTCCAAAAAAATACGCTGAGGTAGATAAATAGTAAATAATTTGTATTGAGTTTTAGCTTAAATTCCGCCAGGAGTTTATAAACTTTTGGTGGATTTTTTATAGTGGTATATCGAGATTTTTCGAAATAAAGTTAACAATTGTTATAACGTATTAGAGGCTTTAAATCTGAATTTAAAATTGTTAAAACGATTCAGATTATTCAAATCTCAATGCAGTAATTGGATCAAGTTTAGAGGCTTTTAGAGCAGGATAATAACCAAAAAATACCCCAGTAATAAAGCAAACTAAAAATGAAATAAAAATGGATGACTGGCTAATTAACGTTGGCCAATGCATAAAGTAAGTAACCAATTTTGTAGCAGATATTCCAATGATAACGCCAATGATTCCACCTGTCATACTGATTAGAATGGCTTCTATTAGAAATTGGATTAAAATATCAATGCCACGAGCTCCAATAGCCATGCGTAAGCCAATTTCTTTGGTCCGTTCCGTAACCGAAACATACATGATATTCATGATGCCTATACCGCCAACAACCAGAGAAATTCCAGCTATTACGGTAAGTAAAATGGTCAATATACTACTTGTTGAGGTCAGTATATTGGCGAGTTCCGTTTGTGTTCGAACAGTAAAATCATTTTCGTCAGTTTCTTTTAATCTATGGGTTTTTCGAAGTACTCTTTCAACTTCTGCCGAAGCACTATCGGAGGAATTTTTATCAATTGCAGAAGCGTAGATGTATTGGTAATAAGTGGTAGCGAGAATTCTTTTTTGAACGGTTGTTATTGGTGTTAAAATCATATCGTCCTGATCTTGTCCGAAGGAATTGTTTCCTTTTTTGCTGAGGATTCCAATTATTTTGAAAGGAATTTTTTTGAACCGAATAGTTTTTCCAATAACATCTCCACCATCAGGAAAAAGATTAGCCATTACAGTTACTCCTATTAAACATACTTTGGATGCGGCTTTCACATTTTGATTGGTAAATGGTACTCCATCTTTTAATGGCCAACTTCGGATGAATAAAAACTCTGGAGTGACTCCCTGAATCGTGGTGCTCCAGTTGTAAGTGCCATTAACCACTTGTCCTTTCATGGAAACTACAGGAGAGATTGCATTGATGTATTGTGGTTTTTTTTTCAAAGCAATAATATCTTCTTCGTCAAGTGATTGTATTGTGCTATTGTCCATTCTAACACCTCCTTCTACATTACTGGTAGGGCGTACCATAATCATATTGCTTCCCATACTGGTGATTTGTCTTTCTATACTTTGTTTTGAACCTTCACCAATAGCAAGCATAGCAATTACGGCCGCTACACCAATGATAATGCCTAACATTGTAAGAAAGGTTCTCATTTTGTTGCGACTTATAGCTCGCCACGCAATATTTAAAAGATTGGCGATTTTCATTTAATCGGCTCTTCTATGATTGGAGGTAAATTTTCTAGAACATCTTTGGCACTACTCACTTTTTTATTGATTGTATCGCTTAAAATTCTGCCGTCCTTTAATGTAATAGTTCGCTTGCTAAAAGCTGCAATGTCGCGCTCGTGAGTTACAAATACGATGGTTTTGCCATGAGCATTCAAATCTTGAATGAGCATCATAATTTCGTAGGAGGTTCTGGAATCCAGATTTCCTGTGGCTTCATCGGCTAGGATCATAACCGGATCGTTGACCAAAGCCCTTGCAATGGCAACCCGTTGTTGTTGCCCGCCAGACAATTGATTGGATAAATAATATATTCGATCTGATAATTTTACGGATTCTAAAGCTTTTATACATTTTTCTTTTCGCTCTCTTGATGAAATTTTATTGTTGTATAGGAGCGGTAATTCTACATTTTCAAGCGCAGATGTTCTGGGTAGAAGATTGTAGGATTGAAATACAAAGCCCAATTTAGAATTGCGTAAAGCGGCCAATTCATTTTTGGAAAGATTACTTACATCAGTGCCATCGAGTAGGTAAGTACCTTGAGTTGGTTTTTCGAGGCAACCTAAAATATTCAGCAATGTAGTTTTTCCAGAACCACTGCTTCCCATAATGGTAATGAATTCACCTGAATTAATTGTAAAACTTACATCATCAAGTGCTTTTACCGTTTGGTCACCAATGATAAATTCTCGTTTGAGGTTTTTTATATCAACAATTACGCTCATTTTTTTTTAGGTGTTGTAGAACCTCGACGGTTCATTTTTGGCATAAATGGACTGGTTTGAGTGGTTGATTCTTCTATTTTTTTAATACTTTTTTGGCTATTGGTTATTACTATATCGCCTTCTTTTAGCCCTTGCGTAACTTTTACATTACTATCGTCATTGATATCGATACCAATATTTTTTTCAAAAAGAGTATCGCCTGATTTGATCCAAATACTTCCTTTTTGATTGGCGTTAGTATTAGTTTGATTAGTATTTTCTTTTTTGGAGTGCAGAATCACAAATTGTTTTTCGGCAATACTATCTGGTTTAAATGCCAAAGCTTTTGATGGTATTAATAATGCTTTGGCATCTTCTTTTATATAAATATTGATGTTTGCAGTCATTCCCGGTTTTAGTTTCAAATTGGTATTGTCAACATTTATCAGGGTTGTATATGTAACTACATTTGATGATACTTTTGCATGGAGTAAAACCTCTTTGACAGTTCCTTTAAAAACTTCATCGGGAAACGCATCTACGGTAAAATTTACATTTTGACCCGATGTCACATTGCCGATGTCGGCCTCATCTACAGCTGCCCGAACCTGCATTTTAGTCAAATCTTTGGCAATGACAAAAAGAGTTGGAGCATTAAAACTAGACGCAATAGTTTGGCCTTCGCTAACGTTTCGATTGAGTATGATTCCGTCAATTGGAGAATAAATATTGGTGTAAAATAGATTTTTTGTTGTGATCTTTAATTGTGCTTTGGCATTATCAACGGCGGCTTTGGCACTATTAAAACTATTTTGGGCAATTTGGTAATCCGCTTTGCTAATGACACCCAACTGGAACAATTTATTTTGACGTTCGTAAGTGCTTCGTTGGTATTCCAAATTGCTTTCTGCATTAGCAAGATTGGCTTTGGATTGTTCTTTTTGTGCTAATAGTATGGAAGGATCAATAGTTGCGATTAATTGTCCTTTTTTTACAACATAATTAAAATCGACATAGATATTTTTTATAACACCTGAAATTTGTGAACCGACTGAAACTGTATCGACAGGTTCTACTGTTCCCGTGGCTGTGATGCTTTTGGCAATATAACCATAATGTGCTTTGCTGGTTTCAAAAGTTTCAATAGCTATTTTTTTGTGATTAATAAAATAAAATAGAGCTACTATAACGGCTAGAATTACTGCTGATATGATAACCCATTTTTTCATTTTTATAATTTTATTTTATTTCAGTTGTAAAAAAGGATATGTTTTTGATACCAAATGGGAGTGTTTTAAATTGCTGATTTTTTTATTTTTATGAAATTTTACAATGCTGTAGTTTCGGTTTAGCAAAGTTACTATATATTGATTATTAATGAGTTATGTCCTTGTTTTAAAATTTGTAAAATATTACTAATGATTTTGGCACTGACATGATAAGAGTTGGATATATCTATCGAGATGGGTTTGATGATATTTGTATGTTTGGCTAATAAATATGATTTAGCTGAACGATTTGGTCAAGATATCACTTTTAGCTACAACTATTCAATTATCTGTTTAGTAAACTATAAGTCAGGGGATTTTAAACCAAAAACTTTATACCCAGTTTCAGATTTAAGCAACATTGGACTGCAAGATATTGATAAAGAAGGTAATCTTGATATTATCACTTCTGGAAACCGGTGACCTACAGCTGGTATCACTGTATGTAAAAATTTGATAGTGTCCCACTAACTTTTCAACTTATGTAGTTAGTGAGATACTGCCTTTGTGCTTCCTGTTTTCAGAGTATTATTTGCCCCTCGGGTATGGTTTTATTTATTTCAGAACGGCATCATAAATTTCATTCAGCAGGTTTTGTCTCATTTTTGAGTTTCTTTGGTTTAGAAGGATTATAATACCCCAATTTTCGGCTCTATTATAACATATAATAGAAGATTGGCCCATAGAATCACCTGACTTTTGGTAAATTGTATTTTTATCATCTGTCATAATATTTGTACCTAATCCCATTTCTCTTTTATCATCTTTATAGAAGATTTTTTCAGTTATCATGGCCGCTTTACCTACCGCAGTTTCCTTATTTAACGCCGCTTTTAAAAACGCAATCATATCAGAAGCATTAGATTTTACTAAACCTGCAGGTGCTGTAATATTCCATTTTAAAAATTCCTGAATACCGCCCTCGGAATTATGACCAATAGTTCTGTTTATTACATTAAAGTCCATAGTTAATGTATTTGCCATGTGTAAAGGATCTATTATTTTACTCCTAATTATTTCATCGTAACTCTTGTTATATACTTTTTCTAATATTTGTCCCAGTAACGTATATCCAATCGTAGAATATCGGTATTTACCATAATCTTTTAGTTGACTGCAATCATTGATTATTGTAACCAGTGTTTTTTCAGTTACACTACTGATAGGCTGTTGCTGATTCATCTCTATTAGCTTTCCAAAATCTATATCTGGCAAACCTGACTGATGAGAAGCCAGATCCGAAATTTTTATTTTATTTCTAAGATTTTCATGCAGGATATATTCCTTGGGAAGGAAGCCGTCTATATAATCGGTCGTTTTTATTTTATGATCAATAACGGCTTGTGCAATTAAATTTGAAGTTAAAATTTTAGTAATCGATGCAATTTCGAATATGGAATTTTTATCAATTTTAATTTGACTTTCTGTATCCAGATTACCATATGCCGTATAGTATTCTTTATTATTGTTGATAAAACCAACGCTAATCCCTACGCCAGGATTTTTTTTATAATTATCCTTTATTATTGAATCAATCTTTCTGGTGATGTCTTGTCCAAAAGATAAGGTACTTAATAATAATAGTGCTGCTAAAAAATGTAATGATTTCATTGTATCGTTTTTTTGATTAAATAATTATTTCGATACAAATATGTGACAGGAATTAGTGCTGGGCGACCGAATAAAAACAGTCGAACGCATTTGTTTTAAAAAATAAGTACGAGTAATTTTAAAAATAAGTACGAATAATTACAAAACGCTGTTTTATAGGATTTTGCGGTAATCGGTCGGGGTGTAACCTGTGTGTTTTTTAAAAGCCGTATTGAAAGAAGATTTTGAATTAAAACCTACATCGTACAGGATTTCTAAAACAGTCACTTTACTTTTTGCTGTATCTTTTAAAATATTCATTGCACTTTCTATGCGGTAGGTATTAATAAAATCATAAAAATGCTGTTCTAGTTTGTGATTAATTAAAATCGATAAGTCTCGAACAGGAATTTCAATAGCAGCAGAAATGTCTTGAATTGTCAGTGAAGGGTTATGAAATGGCTTCTCATCAATCATATACTGCTTCAGTTTCAATAGTGCTGAATTGTATTCTTTTTCATTTATAGCTAATTGCGAGCTGTTTTTTTCTTCGAAAATTATATCCTCCACCAGTTTTAATTTTGAGTCGATATTTCTAAACAGACTTGGATTGTTCAGGGCTTTGTATAAGTACCAAAAAATGATAATCAGCTGAAAAAAGAAAAGTCCAATTTTTAACGATTCGGAAACATTAGGCTGTTCCGTAAACTTGAATATGTTTTTGAACAGCGCAATTATAAAAAAAAAGGATAATGCCACAGTAAATTGAAACAGCCACTTAAGTGATTCTATAGATGCTCCTGAGTAATTTTCGAGATATATTTTCTTTGCTTTTCTCAAAATCATAAAAGCAGCAATGATGTATAACAAAATTTGAACATGTACAAGAATATGGTTAAATTGTACTTCTGGCATGCTGCTGCTTTTTTCAAGAAACTTAATCTTTGAAGTTAGGTTAACCGCATAGAAGCAGGGCAGTAAAATTAAATTTGCTGTCAAAAAAGGAATACTGTGCGCTAAATGTTTTGGCTTTAGCTTAAAATCAGAATAGCAGACAGAAAGGACATATAAATAAAAAGCGGGAAGCTGTAAGAAAAAAAATGTGCTTATAAAAATTCTTATATTCAAAGAGAATTTAAACAAATCGACTAGATTTATGCTAATATCAATTGCCGTCAAAATTAGAAAAAAAGCGAAAAGACGATTACTTAATTTATGTTCTGTTTTAACCGTAACCAAAAAAAATGATAGAAATAATGAAATGAAAATTGTTATTACAGAAATTGTAGCCAATAAATTAATTTTTTCCATCAATTACTTTTTTGTTTTTTATTCTTTTTTTTCGAAAAAGCATTTTTTTTAAGCTTATAGTTAACTCTTTTATAACTTCCAAAAAAGGCTTCAATACAACTTTCTACGCTAGTTATGTGCTAAAAGTGGGTACTTCTTCAAGCGAATATAAGAAATATTTTACTGCATTTTAACTTTTTTGAAATTGGAATAAAAATGATTTCTCAGCTTCATTTCACTGAAATTTTCTTGAAATATTGTATAAATTGGTTTGCAATCAGTTTTGTAAGAATTATATAACTTCTCAGTGAATTGGAAAGTTTTTTTTCGTAAACTGAAAATATGGTAAAGCTAGAGATGAATTTGAAATTAAAACTAAGTATCTAGCAGACAAATTACAAACGTGGTTTTTTCGTCATCATTCCGGTGGGCCAGATAACCGCCGTGTGCTTCGACAATGTTTTTAGACAAGGTCAGTCCAATTCCAGCTCCTTCTTTTCGGGTGGTAAAAAAGGGAAGGAATATTTTGCTTTCAATTTCCTTTTCTATGCCTTTTCCGGTGTCGGTAATCATTATGAAAGTTCTTTTTTCTTTGACTTCAGCCGAAACAATAATCTGTTTATTCATCGTTTCTTTCAAAGTATAAATACAGTTTGTCAAAAGATTAATCAATACCTGCTCCATTTGTTGCGGATCAATATATAACCTACGGTCGAAAGCAATCATGTTCACTACTTCGATTTTCTCTTTTTTAAACAATGGAGCCATAATTTGAAAACTGTTTTCAATCCATTTTGAAAGCTCAATTTTTTCTTTTTTGGGAGAGGGCAACATGGCCAGTTTACGGTAACTTTCTACAAACTGCTGTAAATGATCACTTCGTCTCAACATCGTGGCAACACTACTTTTCATATCGTCCAGATCTTCTGCCGAAATGGTATCCTGCTGCACCAAGTCCTGCAGATTCTGAGAAAGTGACCGAATTGGAGTTATAGAATTCAACAGTTCATGGGAAATGACTTTCATTAGATTAATCCAAGCTTCTTTCTCTTTTTTCTCGATTACATTTTGAATCGAATCCAGTAAAACAATAAAGTAATCGTGATTGAAAATCTGACTTCTGGAAGTTTGCATCACAAACGTCTGTGTGTCCTGGTGATTAACACGAATCTCCAATGATTGTTTAATTTCTTGAAAATCCTGACCTTCAATAATTTCACATAGCGAAGGCAAATGATTTTTCAGATACTTCCATTTGGAAACTTTTGGCACATCAAAATGTTTGGAGAAAAAATCATTCATTAAAAAAATACTCCAATCCGTTTCTTCCTTTTGCAGAATAATAATTCCTGTTTCGATGTTGTTTAAAATAGAACGGTACACAATATCTTTTGAAACCTGCTCATTTCCTTTTCTTTTTAAAGTTTCATACAATTTGAATAAAGCGGAATAGTTCTGATAGGATTTATACTTTGCAAAATTGGATGTAAAATCATTTTGCAAAATCGAAGTAATTGTTCTATCGTACACTGAAAATGCATTTTTTAGATAAAAATACAGTTCAAGAAGGAGTAGAAAAATGATAAAAAATCCGAATATAGCCGAAAAAACAAGTCCTTTTTGAAGAAGAAATATGGAAATTCCCGTACCAAAAAGAATAAATATTAATCGGAGAAAAAGGAAATGATGTATTTTCAGGGATTTATGCATATTAGCCAATGGTAATGTTATATTTTTCTATGCGTCGGTATAAAGATGCTCTTGTCAAACCTAATTCTTTAGCAGTTTTACTGATATTGTTATTGTTCTTGGTCAGTATCTTTTCAATAGCTGATTTTTCAACCGCAGACAGCTGAATATCTTCTTGATTTTCTTCATAAGCTGTTATGTGTTCCAAATCCAAATCTGAAACAGTAATGTGATTGTTTTCGCAAAGAATTACGGCACGTTCAATTCGGTTCTCCATTTCCCGGATGTTACCATTCCAAGCGTGTTTTTCTATTTGGTCTAATGCTTTTTCGTCAAAAGTGATTTCGTCTCGTTCGTATTTAGTCATCATTTTTTGCAAAAGATAGTGCGATAATGGAATTTTGTCTTCATTTCGCTCCCGCAATGGTGGCAAAACAATTTCCATAGTGTTGATACGATAATACAAATCTTCTCTGAAATTTTTGTCAGCGACTTCTTCCTTCAAATTTAGGTTGGTAGCCGTTATGATGCGGACATTCAAAGGCCTCGCTTTTGATTCTCCCAATCTGGTTACCGTTTTTGTTTGGATAACCTGCAAAAGTTTAGATTGCAGATGCAAAGGAACGTTTCCTATTTCATCCAAAAAAACAGTTCCATTTTGAGCCATTTCAAAGCGTCCGGCGGTATCCGTTTTAGCATCAGTAAAAGCGCCTTGTGCATAACCGAATAATTCACTTTCAAAAATATTGGTATTCAATGAACCCAAATCAATGTGAATAAATGGATTGCTTTTTCGCTCCGATTGTCGATGGATATGATGTGACAAAACATATTTACCTGTTCCGTTTTCGCCAAGGATTAAAACATTGGCATCGGTTTTGGCTACTTTATCCGCTAGTGAATAAGCTTTTTTGATAACATCTGAGTTACCAACGAAGAATTCTTCTATACTCTCAACATTATTTTGCTTTTTTTGTTCTTTTCTGCTTTTATCAACACCTTGTTTTACAACGCTGAGTAATTTTTCATTTTCCCAAGGTTTTAAAATATAGTCAAAAGCGCCCGATTTTAAGCCTTCTACAGCCGTTTCGACTTTGCCAAAAGCAGTCATCAAGATAACGACGGTTCTGGGCGAAAGTGTTTTTATTTCTTTTAATAAATACAAACCCTCTCTACCGTCCTCAAAACCTATTCTGTAATTCATGTCCAACAAAACGACATCGATGACATTTTTTGCCAATAATTCAACCACATTTTTTGGGTTATTGAGCGTGAAAATGTTTTCAAAATGCTTTTTAAGTAGCATTTTGGAAGCAAAAAGAATATCTTCTTGGTCGTCTATGATTAATATAGATGAGTTGGTCTTTTTCATTATTGTTCGGTTTCGGACAAAAGGTGTTCATTATCGAACACTTTAAAAAAATTAGTTAAAAATAAAAGCTTAAAAATAAGCGAATTATGGCGTTTAAATTTCTGGCACGATAATCCCTTTATGTTTATCAAATTATCAACAATGGACACCATAATTACACGTAAAACTAACAAAAATAAGTATCTTTTAATCGGTTTACCAATTATCTTAATCTTTGGGTATATCATCTTTACTTCGGCAACCAAGAAAAGAAGTCTTACAATAAAGAAAGATGAAATTACGATTAAGACAGTTGAAAATGATTTTTTCGAAGATTTTATGTCTTTTCAGGCAAAAGCTGTTCCCTTACATTCGATGTTAGTTAATATCATTGAAGGCGGAGCGGTTCAGGAAATATTTGTTGCAAATGGTGATATGGTTATCAAAGGACAACCGTTGGCGCGATTGTACAATCCCAATGCAGAACTGGCCTACATGCAACAGGAAACAGCCATTATTGAACAAATCAATAATTTAAACAAAGCCAAGCTCGATTTGAGAAATCAAGAGTTGAATTTAGAAAAAGATTTGATAGCAATAGAACACGATTATCTCGATGCTAAAAATTTGTACGATTTGAACAAAAAACTTTTTGAACAGGAAATATTGTCTAAAAATGAATGGGAGAAAACCAATGAGAATTATCGTTTTCAAAAAGAACGTATGAACATTATAAAACAAAGTGTCAAAAAGGAAAAATTGGCAAATCAAATTCAGATTGGACAGCTCAACCAATCGATTGCCGTAATGAACAAAAGCCTTGACATTTTGAGAATCAACAAAAAGAATTTTTTAATCACGGCACCTATATCCGGAAGGCTCTCTTCATTTGAACCGATACTTGGGAAAACCTACACTCAAAATACAAGTATTGGGACTATTGATGATAGGAAAGGATATAAACTTGTTGCCGATGTGGATGAATTTTATTTGGACAAAATTGCAGAGAAACAAAAAGGGACGGTAGATTTTGAAAATAAAGCCATTAACGTTCAGATAACTAAAGTAATTCCGGAAATCAAGAGTGGCAGATTTCAAGTGGAATTGGATTTCGTTTCATCCGATAAACTGGATTTAAAACAGGGATTAAGTTTTGGTGTAAAATTAAATCTGTCGGAGAAAACAAAAACTCTAGTTCTTTCGAAAGGAAGTTTTAACGAAGAGACCAGTGGGAAATGGATTTTTGTTGTCAACGGAAAAAAAGCAGAAAGAAGAGAAATCAAGCTGGGGAGAGAAAATCCACTGTATTATGAAGTACTTGGTGGATTGAAGGCCGATGAACAAGTAATTACTTCATCCTATAAAGATTATAAGGAAGTAGAAGTTTTGAATTTCGAATAAAGAAAAAGAGCATAGATTAAAGAAACAAGAATAAAGAGTAAAACAAATAATTATATAAAATATCATCAATCAAAAAACGAATAATATTATGATTCAAATTAAAAACCTTTCAAAAGTATTTAGAACAGAAGAACTAGAAACAATGGCACTTAGTGAAGTTTCGCTAACCATTATTCAAGGTGATTTCGTGTCCATTATGGGACCTTCGGGAAGTGGAAAATCAACTTTATTGAATATTGTTGGATTATTGGACAGCGCCTCCGGCGGAAGCTATCAATTGCTTAGTCAAGAAATGATTGGGCTGAAAGAAAAAGAAAAATCGAAAGCCCGAAAAGAAAATATTGGCTTTATTTTTCAGAATTTCAACCTGATAGACGAATTATCAGTTTATGATAATATCGAATTGCCGTTGATTTACAATAAAGTTCCCTCTTCGGACAGAAAGAAAAAAGTAGAAGCAATTGCTGATAAATTAGGCATTTCACACCGATTGAAACATTATCCACAACAACTTTCTGGAGGACAACAACAACGTGTTGCCGTTGCCAGAGCATTGATCAACGACCCTAAAATTATTCTTGCCGATGAGCCTACGGGAAATTTGGACAGTAAAAGCGGGAACGAAGTGATGGAATTACTAACCGATTTACACGCTAATGGGGCGACAATTTTGATGGTCACGCACTCTGATTATGATGCTTCTTTTTCTCAAAAAACAGTTCATATGAAGGATGGAGTAATACTTTCAGAAAAAAAGAATAGTCGTAATGTTGATGTTTTTAAAGTATAAAAATGATAAATATCCTTATATCAATCATTACAATCGTTTTTGAGTTGCTTTACAAAATGCTTTTGTAAACATCTTGAACTTCTCATCAATCAAATCAAAATTAAATCAATCAAAAAGTTATGATTCTCAACTGGATAAAAATATTTATTTATCACTTAAAGCAAAACAAACTGTTTTCTTTTCTCAATGTTTTGGGATTAAGCATTGGTATTGCAGGAGTGATATTCGCCATTTTATATTGGAATGACGAACAAAGTTATGATGCTTGGAATCCCAATAAAGACAGCATTTATTTAGTAGCCAATCAAATGGATTCAGAAACTTTTTGGGCTTCAAGTTCCGCTCCGATTGGACAAGCCATTAAAGATAAAAGTCCAGAAATAGAATCGTTTTGTTATTTAAGCGGGGACTACGATAATGAAATCATTCGTTTTAAAAACAAGAAAATTCAATCTGATAAAATTGTAATTGCTCAAAAGAATTTCTTTGAATTTTTTCCTTATGAATTTGTAGAAGGCAATCCAAAAACAGCATTGCCAGATGAAAACAGTATTAGTTTATCAGAAGATTTAGCCTTTCAGCTTTTTGGAAATGAAAGTGCTTTAGGAGAAGAGATTGTTTTTCAGTCTAAAAAATTAGTAGTAAGAGGTGTTTATAAATTAGATCACAAATCATCTTATAATCCTTCGTGTGTGATTAATTTCATGGATGCAAGAATTAGAAAATATATTGAACAATGGGGTAATTTTCATTTTGTATTATTTGTTAAAGTAAAAAATAATGGCAATACAACAAGTATTATCAATAATTTACAAAAACTATATTTTGACAACATGACATCGCGTTATGCGAGAGATAAAGGGATAACTCCTAAACAATTTATTGAAAAATTTGGAGAGGTTAAACCTCATTTAGAACGCTTATCGGATATACGCTTACATACCATAACGAGTGGTTTGATAGAAGAAAAAGGTAATTTTCAGTTTTTGCTGATTATGGTAGGACTATCTATTTTAATCTTAGTTCTTTCGATAGTAAATTATGTAAATTCCGCAACTGCAAATGCTATTAAAAGAGCAAAAGAAGTTGGTGTTCGTAAGATAGTTGGTGCTTTAAAAGTAAATATTATTCAGCAATTTATTTTTGAAACAACAATTTTAGCTCTCGTTTCGATTTTGCTTTCTCTTGTTATCATTGAGCTTTCATTGCCTTATTATAATGAATTTTTAGGAAAAACAATCACTATACAAGGAAGTCTATTTTACCTGCAATTAATTGCAATATTCCTTATTACCGTTTGTATGGCAGGGATTCTTCCGGCAGTGTACGTTTCTAATTTTGAAACCTTAAAAGTTCTGAAAGGCAATTTTGGACGAAGCAAAAATGGTGTATGGCTTCGCAACGGAATGCTAATCTTTCAATTTGCTGTAGCAACCTTTTTTATCATTGGTTCTTATATTGTTTATGAGCAGATTGAATATATGAATACGAAAGACTTAGGTTTTAAAGCCAATCAAATTTTAAATATATCTTATCGAAATGTATATGGAGAACAAATAACCGATAAATATAGATTCGATAGATATTCAACAATTAAAAATGAATTGTTGCACATAAAAGGAGTAAAAAAAGTAACTGCTGGTGGTTTTGTTTTTGGAAAAAATGCACCTATAACCACAACCTATTATTATAACGATTTAAGTGTTGACGGAAACAATGTTCCTGTCGATTTTGGAATGCTGGAAATGATGCAGATAAAAATGGTAAAAGGAAGATACTTTAATCCAAAATTTGCTCAGGATACCATCAATACGATGTTGATAAATGAGACGGCAATGAAATTATTAAAAGAGAAAAATCCAATTGGTAAAAAAGTCAAGTGGGATGACAAAGAAATTACAATTGTTGGCGTTGTCAAAGATTTTAACATGGGTAATCCGAGTGAAGTTATTCCGCCTATGTCCTTTTTTCACTTCAAAACATTTCCTTGGTTAATTGGTACGCTAAATAATATTTACATAGATACCGATTCAAAAACTATGGACCAAACTTTGGCTGATCTGGAAAATTTTTGGTTAAAAAAAGTGGATTCTGATTATCCGTTTGCATACGATTTTGTAGATAAAGAATATAAAAGATCGTATAGCAGTTATGTAAAGCAAAAAAATATGTTCTCGATATTAAATATTGTGGTGATACTGATTGCACTTTTTGGTTTATTCTGCCTAGCCTCATTTTCTATAGAAAGACGCATGAAAGAAATTGCCATAAGAAAAACTCTGGGAGCTGAAACCAATGTTTTACTGAAAGATTTGTCTTTACAATACATCGTTTTCTGCATAATTGGATTTTTAATTACCGTATTTCCAACTTATTATTTACTCAACAAATGGCTAGAGAATTTTGCCTATAGAATTGATATTTCGATCTATCCATTTCTTATTGGATTTATTGCTTTACTAGCCTTAACCTTAATAGTTGTGCTTTCTAGAGCATATCAAGCCACAAGAGTTGATGTTTTAAAATACTTAAAATACGAATAGAGATGCTAAAAAATTGGATAAATATATTTACATACCATATCAGAAACAATAAGCTTTTTACGGCTTTGAATATTTTGGGTTTGAGTATTGGAATAGCAGGATTGATTTTTGCTACTTTATATTGGAATGACGAACACAATTACAACGATTGGAATCCTGAAAAAGAAAATGTTTATCAGGCATTGAGCGTGGTTGGCAAGGATATGATTTGGCCGAATAACTTGTCTAGTTATGAGCCTTATTTCAAAAAGGAAATCAAGGAACTTGATTCGTACTGTTATTTTGAAAATTGGTATTCAAATAGAATCATTAAGTACAAAGACAAAAAAGGCATTTTTACGATAACCAATACCCAAAAAACCTTTTTTGATTTTTTTCCTTTCGAATTTATAAAAGGAAACAGTAAAACTGCTTTAAATGATGAAAACAGCATTGCGCTTTCCGAAGAGGCTGCAACCAAGCTTTTTGGTACAGAAAACCCACTGGGAAAGGAAGTTTTATATTCCGATAAGAAACTGATCGTTCGAGGTGTTTATACTATTCCAGGCAAATCATCCCTTGCTCCTCAAGCTTTAACTTGTTTATTAGATGCACGATTAAAAGACGACTACGACAAGTGGGGAAATTTCAATTATGGTTTAGTGCTCAAAATTAAAAATCCAAATAATAAAGCTGTTGTTATCCGAAAAATGGAACAGTTACTTTATCTGAACAGAACTGTAAAATGGGCCAAAGAAGAAGGTATTACTCCCAAAGAATGGAATGAGAAAAATGGTTCAGAAAACACAAAAATAATATTAGAACCATTAAAAGACGCAAGATTACATTCCATAGTTGACGGATACGCAGAAGGCAGAGGCAATTATCAGTTTTTGATGATTATGATGGGGTTATCGGTTTTAATATTAATCCTGTCTGTTTTTAATTATGTCAATTTGGCTACTGCCAATGCAATAAAAAGAGCCAAAGAAGTAGGTGTCCGAAAAATTTCAGGTGCATCAAAAAGCAATATTGTACTGCAGTTTCTTTTTGAAATTGTGCTGATTACTTTCTTTTCCTTACTCCTATCACTGGCAATTGTGGAATTATCGCTGCCTTATTACAATGAATTTTTAGAAAAGAAATTAGTAATCTACGGCAGTCAGTTTTATTATGAATTAGTGATTATTTTTATTGTGACAGTGATTATTGCGGGAATATTTCCGGCTATTTATGTTTCCAATTTTGAAGCTTTGAAAGTACTAAAAGGCAACTTTGGGCGAAGTAAAGGTGGCGTTTGGCTGCGCAACGGAATGCTGATTTTTCAATTTGCCATTGCTTCCTTTTTTATTATTGGATCTTATATTGTATATGAGCAAGTACATTTTTTGAGTACCCGAGAATTAGGATTTAAAGGAGAGCAAGTACTTCAAATAAAGTACAAGAAACCCGATTATGACTTTAACGATAAAAATTTCTCGAAAAAGTTATTCACCAGATACGAAACCCTCAAACAGGAAATTACCAAGATTAATGGCGTTACCCAAGTGGCCACAGGAGCTTTCTCATTTGGAAACAGTGATAATTCATCTTCCAGTTTTACTTATCATGATATCAATATTCAAGGTCAAAATATGGCTGTTGATTTTGGAATGCTCGAAATGTTAAAGATAAAAATGGCTCAAGGGCGTTATTTAGACAGCCGCATTTCATCAGATACTATTGATGCAGTAATGGTCAATGAAGCAGCTTTGAAATTGATGAAAGAAAAGAGTCCAATTGGAAAAATTGTCAATTGGAATGGCAACAAACTCAAGGTTATTGGGGTTGTGAAAGATTTCAATTTTTGGGGGCCAAAAGCTGAAATTCCCCCAATGGTTTTCTTCCATCTCAAAACAATAGATTGGATGAACTCGAATGTCAATAACATATTTGTGAAAGTGAATCCCAATGAAATGGAGAATACCATTCCGGCTCTCGAAAAATTCTGGGCTAAAAACATAGATTCTGATTATCCGTTCAATTATGACTTTGTTGATAAAGCTTATGCGCGGACATACAAGGAATTTGTAAATCAAAAAAACTTGTTTTCATTGCTGAATATTGTGGTTATTCTCATTGCCTTGTTCGGATTATTTGCCTTGGCCTCCTATTCAATAGAAAGACGAATGAAAGAAATTGCCATTAGAAAAACACTCGGAGCAGAAACCACTGTTTTGCTAAAAGAATTATCCAAACAATATATTGTTTTTTGTGTAATTGGATTTCTGATTGCAGTATTCCCAGGGTATTATTTACTCAACAAATGGCTGGAAAATTTTGTTTTTAGAATAGACATGACGGTATTCCCATTCGTTTTTGGGTTCATAATACTGTTAGTTTTAACACTGATAATTGTGCTATCCAGAGCGTATCAGGCAACAAAAACAGACGTTTTGAAATATTTGAAATACGAATAAACACAAAGAATTCACAACTGTTTACAATTAACCTATTAACTCAAACTATGTTATTAAACTATATAAAAATATTTATCTACCATTTAAAGCAAAACAAACTGTTTTCATTTCTGAATGTTTCGGGATTGGCGATAGGAATTGCAGGATTGATTTTCGCGTTGCTGTATTGGAATGACGAACAAAGCTATAACGATTGGAATCCTGAAAAAGAAAAAGTTTATCAAGTTTTAGTTCAATTGACTGATATGCCGGTTTTTTCAGATTGTTCTTTATTTCTAAAACCTGTTTTAGATAAAGACTCCAATGTCGAAACAGTATTGTATGCTGACAGTTGGTATCAAAAAGATAAAATTATTTACAATGGAAAGAAAGAATTAGTCGATAAAATCATCAATGTACAGCATAATTTCTTTTCTTTTTTTCCTTTCAAAATCATAAATGGAGATGCTATTTCGGCCATAAAAGATGATTCCAGCATTGCCATTTCTGATGTAATTGCCAAAAGAGTTTTTGGTAATGAAAACCCAATCGGAAAACAAATAAAATGTCTTGACCAAATGTTTATTGTGCGTGCGGTATATCACATACCAGGGAATTCATCAATCGCTCCAAATGCCATAATGAATAAAATGGAGAAATTGGTGACTTCAGGTATGACAGCTCCATTTGTTTTCAAATTATTACTAAAAATAAAAGATCCATCAAAAATTGAACATACGCGAAAGAGCCTTGAAAATATATATAATGGTGATTTCATTAAAAGAATCGCGAAGCAAGAAGGATTTACCCCCGAGGAAATGGCTAAAAAAATAGGCCATTTTACCGTTGTCATGGAACCACTCTCAAAAGCAAGATTGCATTCCATAACAGATGGTTATCCAGAAGGTCGGGGCAATTATCAATTTTTATTGATTATGGCTGGATTATCTGTTTTAATTCTCATTTTATCCATTGTTAATTATATAAATTTGGCTACAGCCAATGCCATAAAACGTGCTAAAGAAGTGGGAGTACGTAAAATCGTTGGCGCATCAAGAGGTAATATTATTACACAATTCATTTTTGAGACTATTCTCATAAGCTCACTTTCAATTTTATTGGCTTTAGTGATCGTAGAATTGACATTACCATATTATAATGACTTTTTAGGCAAAAATTTAATGATTATTGGTAGTCAATTTTATTTGCAATTAATTCTGATTTTCGTAATTACAGTTTTGGTTGCCGGAGTTTTTCCATCGATTTATGTTTCAAATTTCGAAGTTCTTAAAGTGTTAAAAGGCGATTTTGGAAGAAGTAAAAGCGGTGTTTGGCTGCGTAACGGAATGTTGATTTTTCAATTTGCAATAGCTACTTTTTTTATTGTCGGATCCCATATTGTTTATCAGCAAGTCAGCTATTTAACCAATAAAGATCTGGGATATAAAGGAGATCAGGTAATAGATGTATCGTTACACTTTCCATCATCCGACTATAAGGCAGAAAATATTGGCAAGAATATTTACAATAAATATTCAACCATAAGGCAAGAACTAGCCAAAATAAACGGGGTGGAACAAATTTCAACAGGTCTTGTTTGTTTTGATGGTTCAGATAATTCATTAGGAGGAGTATTGTATAAAGACGAGCTTTTTAAAGAACGAACAATGGCGGTAGATTATGGGATGCTCGAAATGATAAAAATAAAAGTCATAAATGGAAGAGGACTTGAACAAAAATATTCTTCTGACACTATTTCTTCGGTACTCATTAATGAAACAGCTCAAAAATTAATGAATATGGAAGAGCCAATTGGACAAGAAATCATTATTAAACAACGAAAGTTAAAAATAATAGGGGTAATTAAAGATTTTAATTTATTGAGTCCAGAAGCCGAAGTACCGCCAATGTGTTTCTATCATTTAAAAACTGTTGATATAGCTCAAAATATAGACAGAGTTTATATAAAGCTAAAATCTGGTGATGTAAAAAATACTATTACGGATATTGAAAAATTATGGGCAACGATAGACACCGAATATCCATTTAAATATGATTTTGTAGATAAACAGTATGCCAGAACTTATGAAAGTTACGTAAAACAGAAGAACCTTTTTTCATTGCTGAATGTAGTTGTAATTGGTATTGCGCTTTTTGGATTGTTTGCGTTGGCTTCCTATTCGATACAAAGGCGCATGAAAGAAATTGCCATTAGAAAAACGCTTGGCGCGGAAACGAATCTTTTGTTGAAAGAATTATCCAAACAGTACATTTTGTATTGCATAATTGGCTTCTTAGTTGCTTTATTACCAGTGTATTATTTATTGGATAAATGGCTCGAAAATTTCGCCTTTAGAATAGATATTACCTTATTCCCATTCGTTTTTGGGTTCCTAATACTGTTAGTTTTAACACTGATAATTGTGCTGTCAAGAGCGTATCAGGCAACCAAAACTGACGTTTTGAAATATTTAAAATATGAATAATAAAAACTTTTTGACGACAGTCTTCATACTATTTTGCGCTTTTGCAAGCGGTCAGGGAAACTCCTGGTCGCTCACAAAGTGCATAGATATGGCCTTGCAGAATAATATCGAAATAAAAATCAGACAGCTTGAAATAAAAAGAACTCAAAAATCACAAAATTCAGTTTTAAACCGAATGTTACCCGTTGTCAATTTCTACGGAGAACAAGGGTACAATTTTGGATCTAGTATTGACCCTTCGACTAACGGAAGGGTAAGCTCTAATTTTCAAAATGATAATTTCTATCTCAATGCCAAAACAAATCTGATTGATTTTAATGCTTTTGCAAATGCCAAAAAAGACAAAATCAATATTGAACTCGCCAAAGCAGAGAAGGAAGTTATAGAAAATGAATATAAACTGCAGCTTTTGGAAAGTTATTATCAGGCACTTTATACACAGGAATTATTAAAAATCCAAAAAGAACAACTCAAGCAGGCTTCGTTCAACTTAGAAAGAGTAACTAAAGAGGTCAACATTGGGAGTAAGCCCCAAAGTGATTTGTATGATATGCAGTTGAGCTTTTCGGAAGAAGAAAACCGTAATTTAGAAACCGAACAGTTATACGGAATAAAAAAAACACAATTGTTTCAACTGATGAATGTTATGGATGTTGTAACTGATGAAGTGATTTTGGAACCTTATCTAAAAGAAAGACCAACTTATATGGTTGAAAGTACATCCTACAATCCTAAAATAAAGTTTGCTGAACTAAATTATCAAAGCAGTCTAAAATTAATAGGTTTGGAAAGGGCCAATAATCTGCCCGTATTGTCAGCCTATTATGGATTTTCTACTTTCTATTATAAAACGTTAAGCCATACAAATGCTAGTTCTGATAGCTTCCAAAATCAATTAGCTGACAATAAAAGCCAGCAAGTAGGCATCCAGTTGAATGTTCCTATTTTTAACGGCTTTAGAAACAACAAAAAAATTGATGCATCGAAAATTGAAAGCGAAAAGACAAAATTAGTCATAGAACAGGAAAAGCAACAGCTGGACAAACAAGTGGCATTAGAAGAACAAAACAAAAAGAATTATTTGCAAATTCAGAATAAGTGGATGGAAAAGCTGCGATATGCCAAAGCCTCGCTAACCACTACTGAAGCCAAATTTGCCAGCGGAAAAATAGAAGCTATCGTATATTCTTCAGTGAAAAATCAATTTCTTTCTGCAGAATATGAAGTTTTAAAAAATAGCCTTCAGCTACAATATATCGACTTGAAAATAAATTTATTGATAAAGAATCATTTATAAAACGTAATACTCAAATTAAAAAGCATTTAAAGTTATTAATGTCAACTACTTTAAATTCTGAAAGAAATAGTTTGTAAATCGTACTGCATGACCCACTAAAATTTAAAAACCTCCAAAGTCATTTGATTTTGGAGTTTTTTTGGTCAAAAATTATTTCGGCTTTTCTTTAATATTGATAAATTCCATATTAACTGAAAACTTTTCTTTCTTTGGAAAAGTAATAAAATGGTGGAAAGAGGCTCTCTTGAAAAATTTTATTTCACAAAATTTACAGCACTTTTATAGGCGTTATTTTTTTGGTGCGCATATAAAGTTAATGATTCTCATTGATAAAACTCTTTAGGATACAAAGGAAACCATTTCAATACGGAGCGGATTTCAGTTTTAGAGTTCAGCTATATTTTCTTTAAAAAGCTTAGTTTTTAGGCATAAACAAAGGATAGTCACCACATTTAAAACTATTTGATTTTAAGGCATTTACAATTAACATAAGTTTAACTAAAAGAATAACGGAACGTTCGTTCCGTTATTATATCTTTGCTCCATCAAATATTTAAAAATACAATCATGAAAAAATTAATTAAAAAAGTAGCATTGTTTTCATTAGCTATTTTATTCGGTGTTTCAGCAGAAGCACAAAGCCAAAATGTTAAGGCTGCAAATCCGCCAGCAAACTTTAAGCATGCAACTGCAAATGTAAATGGTGTAAACATTCATTACGTAATTGGTGGAAAAGGAGAGCCATTAGTATTGGTTCATGGATTTGGCCAAAACTGGTATATGTGGAACAGACTGTTGCCTGAACTTTCAAAACACTTTACAGTAATTGCTCCAGATTTAAGGGGAGTGGGAGAGTCTGATAAGCCAGCTGACGGTTATGACAAAAAAACAATGGCTTCTGATATTCACGAACTGGTAAAAAAATTAGGCTACGAAAAAATCAATTTGGCTGGTCACGATATTGGACTGATGGTTGTATATGCTTATGCGGCGCAATATCCAAATGAAGTTAAAAAACTAGCCTTAATGGATGCTTTGCTTCCGGGAATTGAACCAGTTTGGTCTCAGGTTTCAGCTTCAGCGTGGTGGTTTGGATTTTTTGGATGGTCAGCTTCTGGCGATATAGTAGCAGGTAAAGAAAAAGAGTTTTTGACTAATTTTTGGCCAGTAGTTGCTTTTGCAAAAGATTCTTTCACAAAAGAAGAAACGACTGAATTTATCCGTGCTTATTCTGTTAAAGGTTCGACAACAGGGAGTTTTCATTGGTTTGGGGCTTTCAAGCAAGATGGAAAAGATAATGTTGAATTGATGAAACAAAAACTAACTATGCCTGTATTGACTATGGGGGGGCAGTATTTTGCCGCAGCATTTTTAAAAGATCACACAAAACTTGTGGCGAACGATGTTAGCGAAACAAATATCCCCAATTCAGGTCACTGGTTGGTTCAAGAGAATACAGCTGCCGTTCAAAAAGGTTTGTTGGACTTCTTCTTGGATAAAAAATAATTTAATAAATAAATCAATAATAATTTAAAAGTAAAAAAAATGTCAAAATTAGTAAACAAAGTAGCCCTAGTAACAGGAGGAAATAGTGGAATTGGGTATGCAGCTGCCGCAGAATTAGCAGCACAAGGTGCCAAAGTGATTGTCACCGGAAGAAACAAAGAAGCTTTGATAAAAGCTGAAACTGAATTGAACGTAACAGGAATTGTAGCAGATCAAGCAGATTTAAAATCAATTGATAATTTGGTTAGTGAAGTAAAATCTAAATTTGGGAAACTGGATATTATTTTCTTAAATGCAGGAACAGCTTCTTTTGCTCCGCTAGAATCCGCTTCAGAAGAGCATTATGACAGCATTATGAATGTAAATGTAAAAGGAGTGTATTTTACGGTTCAAAAATTACTTCCAATTTTGAATGACGGTGGTTCTATAATTTTTAATACTTCGATCAACGCCAATATTGGTATGCCAAATTCAAGTGTATATGCAGCAAGTAAAGGAGCTGTTTTGTCTTTCAATAGAGTATTAGCTACCGAACTTGCAACAAGAAACATAAGAGTCAATGCCATTTCTCCTGGTCCGGTTGAAACACCGATTTATGGAAAATTAGGATTAAGTAAAGAAGAAGTTGAAGGCTTTGGTTCAGTTTTGGGAGAGAAAATTCTTTTAAAACGTTTTGGTCAGCCTTCTGAAATTGCCAAAACAGTAAGTTTTTTAGCTTCAGATGACTCTTCATTTATAACTGGGACTGAAATAGTTGTTGATGGTGGACTTACTGTAAATTCAGTAGTTTAATTTTTTGCTTTAATTTCAGAATGAACGTTCCAATTTAATATCTTTGTACATCTATAAAAATTAAGTTTATGGCAAGATTAAAAGAATTCAATGAAGAAGATGCTTTGGATAAAGCAATAGAAATTTTTTGGAGCAAAGGGTACAACGGGACATCGGCACAAGATTTAGTGACACATTTAGGTCTAAGCAGATCCAGTCTTTACGATACTTTTGGAGATAAACATTCCTTATTCATTAAGGCTTTGCAACGATATCAAAAGAAATCTTATGACGATATAGCCGGTCTTTTACAAAAATCCACAAATATCAAAGAAACGATTAAAGAAATGTTTGCGCAGGCAATCCTTGAAAGTTTTGAAGATAAAATCACAAAAGGATGTTTTATGGTCAATAGCACTGTTGAATTGGCGATTCACGATGCTGAAATTGAAAAAGTTGTCAATGATAATCGGCTAAAAATGGAAGAAGTTTTTTTTCTGGCTGTCAAAAGGGGACAAGAATTAAATCAAATTTCATCGGCTACAGATCCAAGATTATTAGCCCGTTTTATATTCAATAATTATTCGGGAATAAGAGTTTTGGCTCGTTCAACTGGAACACCAAAACAGGTTTTCGATGATGTGTTGAAAGTTTTGTTATCAGTGTTATAGTATTCCAATATAATTGTAAACCACCCATTTTTGTGGGTGGTTTTTTTATGGATTAAATTGAAGAAAATCATTGGTCTAATAAAATCGTTTAAGACTCGATAGCGTGTTTTTGATAATGGAAATTTGGGAGAATGAGGTGTATCCACACTTTGCACTTGAGGAGAACTCAAATGTTAATTAATATTAATATTATCATAAATGTATTATGTTCTGGGAGTGTATTGAGAATAAAGGGGAAACAATAGCGTTCTTAAACAAAACGATATTATGGGTTTATTTGATTTTATGATAGTGGAAATCGCTATGGATTTGGGGACGGCTAATACTTTAATAATTCATGATGGAAAGATTGTTGTGGATAGCCCTTCTATTGTGGCGAGGGATATTAGAAACGGTAAGATAATAGCAGTAGGTAAAGAGGCCAGTTTGATGCAAGGTAAGACACACGAGAATATTAGAACAATCCGGCCTCTTAAAGACGGGGTTATTGCAGATTTTGATGCCTCTGAGAAAATGATTAGCTGGTTTATTAAAAATATACCTGATTTAAAGAAAAGCTTTTTTACTCCTGCACTACGAATGGTGGTATGTATTCCGAGTGGCATTACCACAGTGGAAAAAAGAGCGGTAAAAGAGTCCTGTGAACGAGTAAACGGAAAAGAAGTGTTTTTAATTCATGAGCCCATGGCTGCTGCTATAGGAATTGGTTTAGATGTGATGCAGCCTAAGGGGAATCTCATCGTGGATATTGGTGGAGGGACTACAGAAATAGCTGTTATTGCCCTAGGAGGAATAATTTGTGACAAATCTATAAAAATTGCTGGTGACGTTTTTACCAATGATATATTGTATTTTATGAGAACACATCATAATCTATATATTGGAGAAGCTTCCGCAGAAACGATAAAAATTGAAGTAGGCGCTGCAATGGAAGAACTTGAAGATGCTCCTGCTGATTTAACTGTTCGTGGAAGAGATATGCTTACCGGGAAGCCCAAAGAAGTTTTGGTTACCTTTAGGGAAATAGCAAGAGCTTTGGATAAATCAATACAAAGGATTGAAGATGCCATTATGGTAACGCTTTCACAGACACCACCCGAACTGGCTGCAGACATTTATCATACGGGTCTTTATCTCGCAGGAGGAGGAGCAATGCTTCGAGGTCTTGACAAAAGGATTTCACTGAAGACAGATTTACCGGTATATATTGCAGAAGATCCTTTAAGGGCCGTGGTTAGAGGTACAGGAATTGTTTTAAAAGACATGGATAAGTATAAAACTGTATTGATAAAATAAGTTCGTTTTTACTTCCGCAGAATTGAGTTTTTTGGAATTAATCACTTTATTTGTAATAGGATTTATTGCAAATGAGTTATCTATGGGGTCATCTTTTTTCGAACAAGATGCTAGAATAAGGACAGACCAATCGTCAATAGAATAATTACTTTTTTCATGGTTATCATTATTATTAAGTTTTATTAAGAACAGCTAGATATATGGATATAATTGTTGTTCAGATGCGAAAAACATACTTCCTGTTTTTGCAAACTTAAATTATATGTAAAAATTGCTACTTTACTTCTTTTTTATGTTGGGTTGTAATAGTCATTAGGTAAAAAAATATCTAGACAGAGGTTTATTTTTTTAGTTTTATTTCATGGATATCTCTTTTCAGTTCTAGAAACATTTCTTTTACTGAATCGGATTCTGTGGGCAGGAGTTTAGCGTCGTCTCTTCCAATATGGCATACATATTCCCAAATCTCCAAAATATCAGAAAGTTTGATTTCGTAAGGACTGTAGATAATATTGTCTGAAATTACGGTTACCGAATCATCGTTTTTATTTCCGAGCCGTTTATAGGTAATTCCCTCGCTGAAGGTAATGAATATATAGGTTTTGTTCTGTTTTATTTCCCCCAGATTGTCCACATATTTTCCGACTACAAAGGATTTATTAGTGTGTGGCGGCATAGAATCGCCATTAATCGGGAAAGCCCTCATTTTACCCAAACCCAAAAACGGTAGCGCTATCTGCTGTAGGTTTTCTATATATTCTGTTTCAGCATAACCACTAAGATAGCCAGCTTGTGCTTTGTGCGGAATAATTTCAATGAGGTTGTTGCCGTCTTGATCGACGGTTATGGGCAAAACAATTCGGTTGTCATCTAATTGCATTAAATTATCAATAGATATTTTTCGAAGATCAACCGTCAAAAGTAAATCGATGCTGATATGATAATACCGGGAAATAATCACCAGCGTTTCTGCAGGCGGCGTGTTTTTTCCGTATTCATATTTCTTGTAGCGATCAAGTGGCAGAGCCATTCCGTCTGCCACTTCTTGTTGGGACAAATTTCGTTTGCTTCTCAGCCATTTAAGATTGTCAGAAATATACAACATACGTTAAAGGGATTTTAAGTCACTACAAATATAGGTACTATAGTGATTTAACGTCCTAATTTTGCTAAATAATTTTGGATCAAAGCAGTTACAAGAACAAGAATAATATTCACGTTATATACTTTATGAAAAAGCAGGAATATGCCATAGTAGATATAGAAACTACAGGAGGCAATGCCAGAGGGAGCCGTATTACAGAAATAGCCATTGCTATTCATGACGGAACTAAGGTTATTGACCGTTGGGAAACACTTGTGAATCCGGAACAGGAAATACCGCTTGCCATTTTTGCGCTCACCGGAATTGATAACGGCATGGTGCGAAATGCTCCAATCTTTGATGATATTTCCGAAAAAGTTTTGGAGATGCTTACCGACCGTATTTTTGTGGCACATAATGTCAATTTCGATTATTCTTTCGTTCGACATCAATTGGAAAAGTCTGGATTTAAATGGAAAGCCAGAAAATTATGTACCGTTCGTGCCGCAAGAAAAATTAAACCCGGATTAGGCTCTTATAGTTTAGGAAATCTTTGCAATTCATTAGATATATGTATAGAAAACAGACATCGCGCAGGGGGTGATGCAGATGCGACCGCTATATTATTTTCCAAATTACTGGAATGGGACTGCGAGGGAGTGATGGATAAGATGATTAAGAAAACAGCACAGGATCAGCGCCTGCCACCTAATTTGCCTCAGCAGGACTTTGAGCAATTGCCTGAAAAAATAGGAGTATATTATTTTTATAATCAACAAAATAAGGTTGTTTATGTTGGAAAAGCGATTAATTTAAAAAAGCGTGTGGCTTCACATTTCAGCGGTCATAACGTAAATGCGCAAAGACAGAATTTCTTGAAGGATATCTACGGAATTTCATATGAAGTCTGTGCCACCGAACTTATGGCGCTGTTGTTGGAATGTGATGAGATTAAAAAGTTGTGGCCTGCTTATAACAGGGCATTAAAACGTTTTGAATCTAAATTCGGATTGTATCAATATGAAGCCCGAAATGGATATAAATATTTATCAATAGGAAAATTAACCAAGTTTCAGACCTGTATTCAGGAATTCAACAGCCAATACGAAGGAATAACTGTATTGCAAAACCTTGCGCAGCAGTTTAAAATTGATCACCGATTTTGCCAATACGGTGTGTCAATAGTTGGAGATTTTTTTCCAAAAAAAGACTTGACAAATTTGCCGGATGTTACCCATCATAACGAGACTATCGAAAACGCGATTGCCTTTTTGTTAGACAACAGGACAAGTTTTGCGATTATAGACAAAGGCAAAACAATAGAAGAAAAGAGCTGTATTTGGGTTGAAAATGGACATTTTTATGGGATGGGATATTTTCCGTCAGATATTGGATGTACTGAATTATCGGAGTTAAAAGATTATATAACACCCTACAGAAGTAATCAATACATTATGCATCTCATTTATGCTTATGCCGAGAAATACCCAGGAAAAGTAAAACGTCTCCAAATGATAGAAACATAAAAATAAAATTGCATACTTATGATTCTCTTTAACGACACCGAAATGTTTTCACAAGGAACAGCCGGCAAAATAATATTTGACGCAACTGATGCTGACGTAATGTTGATTGATAGTTTTTTTACCAAAGAAGAATCCGATAATTATTATAACATTTTATTAAACAGTACTCCATGGCGCGAATACGAAATGCCGATGTATGATAAAATAGTTACTGCTCCGCGTATGATTGCCTGGTATGATGAAAGTGAGGGTAATTTTGGTAAATCAAATTGGCCTAAGGAATTAATAGACATTAAAGCCAGGGTTGAAAATGAAACCAAAATAAATTTTAATGCTGTTTTACTGAACTTATATAGAAATGGAAAGGACGGAGTTTCTTGGCATAGCGATAAAACGCAAAGCGAGAATAAAAACATGAATATTGCATCTGTTACTTTTGGTGAAACCCGAATATTTAGGCTGCGTCATAAATTTCTAAAACATCTTCCACAGCTGGATATTCCTTTGCATCATGGGGCTTTCCTATTAATGGCAGGAAAAACAAATAGTTTCTGGGAACATCAAGTGCCTAAAACCACAAGAGATGTGCTTCCACGGATTAACCTTACTTTTAGGCAGGTGAGGATATAAAGCAGATAAATACTAATATCATGCCTCTGCAAAATTTCGTAATTTTTAATGCAGACAGATTAGAGAGATTCAACCTTGCGCAGACTTAATACTTTCTAGAGATACCGCAGTTTTTCTTCTTCAATATCCAAATAATGCATTTGTCTTCGTATAATTGACTCGTCAAGACTTTGATCTTCTCTGTTTTTATTGATGAGCCAATGCCTTTGCTGATTTAATAAATCCAGATAAATAACTTTCAGATCTTCACCAATTGATTCGTCATCGATTCCATTACTGTGCTGTTCCCATTTCAGAATAAGATGCTGTAATGGAGGATTACTTTCTACTTGATCACCATAATTGGTTTTTAAGTAATGTGTTGCAAATTCAGCTAATTCCTGTCGGATGTTATTATAGACTTCATTGCGGGATAAGGTATCGTCATCATTATCGGTTAGAATTTTTTTAATAAAATAGGGTAATGTTAATCCTTGAATTAATAAGGTCAAAAGAATAACAATGAAAGTGATAAACAGGATGAGATTACGCTGTGGGAATCCGTTGCCGTTATTGAGGTAAACAGGTATTGATAAAGCTGCAGCCAGTGAAACTACACCGCGCATTCCGGTCCAGCCAAGTATAAAAGGCACTTTATAACCCGGATTTTTGCTGTCTGCTACTTTGATGAAATTACGGGCAATGAGTGTTACAATTACAGCACCATAAGAAGACAGAATCCGGCTGACAATCAAAACAATCGTAATCATCACACCGTATCCAACTGCTGTAGGAATACTAATATTCACTTCCTCCAGTCCTTTGGTAATTTGAGGCAGATCTAATCCAATCAGCATGAAAACAAATCCATTAAGTATAAAACAAAAACTTTCCCAGACGTTTACCCCGCGAATGCGGGATCTGCTACTCAGAAAACGATGTCTGTTATTAGATAAAAGCAAGCCAGCACTTACAACTGCCAATACACCGGAACAGTGAACCTCTTCGGCAGCGAGATAGATAATGTAAGGAGTCAGCAATGTCAGCACGCTGTCTACATTCACATCAGTGGGCAGGTATTTATGAGCTTTCATAAAAATCCAACCAATGAGTAAACCAATTGACACACCACCAACAATCATCCAACTAAAACTCGCTGCCGCTTTGTGAAATATAAATTGCTCGGTTGCCACAGCAATCATCGCAAATCTAAAAATAATTAACGACGAAGCATCGTTCAATAGACTTTCACCTTCTAAAATAGACGAAATGGTTTTAGGGACTTTAACAAATTTTAAAATAGCACCGGCACTTACAGCATCTGGCGGTGAAACAATACCGCCTAGCACAAATCCTAATGCCAATGAAAATCCTGGAATAATATAATTGGCAACTAACGCTACCGAAAGCGCAGATACGAAAACGACCACAAAAGCAAAGCTTGTTATAATGCGTCTCCATCGCCACATTTCTTTCCACGAAACAGTCCATGCAGCTTCATAGAGTAACGGAGGCAGGAAAATAAAGAATATCAGATCGGGTTCTATGTTTATTACTGGTATGCCAGGAATAAAACTTATGATCAAACCTGCCAGAACTAATAGTATAGGGTAAGCTACTTTTATTTTATTAGCCAGCATAATAAGCAATAAAATAACAAGCAGTATACCAAGATAAAAAGGAAAATTTTCTAGCATTCGTTTGGTTTTTAAGAACAGTTTCTAGTTTAGACTTCTGTATTCGATTAGAATGTTGCGGCTATTTAAAATATGGTTCAAATGCTGTCTGAATAATGGACTTATCAGTATCAAAAAAATCATTCTTCGGCTAAATTAGTCAAATTAAATTGAATGTGGTTCTCAGCAGATGTGCTTGTCTTTTATTTTATTAAATCATCACATTTTAAAAGATTGAGTTAAAGAAAGTCATTAGTCAGATATAATTATTTAAGACTCAAAAGTAGATTCTATTTAGCGTTATATCGCAATTGTTTTATGGGCGAAAACGATATGTCGTAGTTTATTCACTTTGAAATAATATAGAAAGTCTTGATTTTAAAGGGATTGTATTGAAAGGCATGATTATAGACTATATGTCTGTGTAACAATAGAATAATTTAATTATGCAAACTGAAAATCAAAAATCAATTCTGTTTATCACTGGTGCTTTTGTAAGTAACGAATCTTGGAATGAGTGGAGCCATTTTTATGAAAGCAGAGGCTATAAAACGATTGCTCCCGCCTGGCCTTTTAAGGATGCCTCTCCGGCAGTTCTCCGCAGACGTCATCCAGATTCCCAGATAGCATCAATTCGGCTGGCACAACTTATAACGCATTTTGAAGAAATTGCAAGGTCATTCCCGGAAAGACCAATCATCATTGGTCATTCGATTGGAGGTTTAATTGCCCAAATTTTGAATCAGAAAGGTTTGGCATCAAAAGCTGTTGCTATTCACTCCGTTCCTCCGCAAGGTATTTTGACTTTTAAATTATCTTTTCTGAAAGCTGGTTGGGGACCTCTTGGTTTTTTTACCTCAGCTAAGAATACATTTTTAATGAGTTTTTCCCAATGGCGATATGCTTTTGCCAACGGAATGGAATTCGAATTACAAGAAAGAGGATATCTGCAATTAGCAATTCCCGAGTCAAAATTGGTAGTTCGAGATACAATTACTTCAGTGGCAAAAGTAGATTTTAAAAAACCGCACCATCCTTTATTATTAATTGCAGGCGATATGGATAATACAATCCCACATCAATTGAATTATGATAATTATAAAAAATACACCGATAAAAACTCGGTTACTGATTATAAAGTTTTCTCAGGCAGAAACCATTTTGTATTAGGTCAGCCGGGTTGGCAAGAAATTGCAATCTATATTTTGGAATGGCTTCAACAACACAAAAACGAATAATAACAACTTTTAAATTTTACAAATATGAAATCAACTATCAACCATAACGCATGGTACAAAACAGTAAAAGTTTTTTTAGGACTTGCAATGATTACTCTTTTTTTTCTAACTGCTTGTAAAAAAAGTGAAGAACCTTCAAATGCAGCTGTTCCAGAATCAACAGAAGAACCAGCGTCGCCAGATGTCAAGCCGGCTGATCCACCGACTAATTTTAAACACCAAACGGCTTTAGTCAATGGCGTAAATATTCATTATGTCATTGGTGGAACAGGAGAGCCTTTGGTACTTGTTCACGGATTTGGTCAAAACTGGTATATGTGGAACCGACTGCTGCCGGAGCTTTCAAAACATTTCACGGTTATCGCACCCGATTTGAGAGGTGTGGGTGAATCAGATAAACCTGAGTCGGGTTATGACAAAAAAACAATGGCCACAGATATTCATGAGTTAGTGAAGAAATTGGGCTACAGCAATATAAATCTTGCCGGACATGACATTGGACTTATGGTGGCTTATGCTTATGCGGCTCAATATCCAAATGAAGTTAAAAAACTGGCATTGATGGATGCTTTGCTTCCGGGTATAGAACCTGTTTGGTCGCAGGTTTCGGCTTCAGCCTGGTGGTTTGGATTTTTTGCCTGGCCTGCTTCCGGAGATATTGTTAAAGGAAAAGAGAAAGAGTTTTTAACCAATTTCTGGCCAATAGTTGGTCATGTGAAAAATCCTTTCAGCCCCGAAGAAACTGATGAATTTGTTAGGGCTTATGCCGTTAAAGATGGTGCGAAATCAAGTTTTAAATGGTTTGCCAACTTTCCGCAGGATGGAAAAGACAATATGGTATTCATGAAAACAAAACTTAAAATGCCTTTGTTGGCAATGGGTGGAGAATTTTTTGCGGCGGCGTTCCTTAAAGAGCATTCTAAACTTGTGGCAACAAATGTATCCGAATCAAAAATTGCGGGCTCCGGACATTGGTTGGTACAAGAAAATACGGCTCAGGTGCAAAAAGACCTATTGGCATTTTTTCTGGCAAAATAGGGTATTCAAAATAAAACTAACAGTATAATTAATTCGAACACGATGAAACGAATATTTTTAATACTACTATTTTTTTCCTGCCTGTTGATGCAATCTCAAGAAAAAGCAGACTTGATTATTTATAACGGAAAAATCGCCACGATGCAAAAAAACGGTGAATTTGTTCAGGCTGTTGCTGTAAAAGGAGGGGTTATTTTAGCCACTGGAACTTCAAAAAGTATTTTGGAAAGTTATAAAACTGCAAATACTCAAACAATTGATGCAAAAGGCAAAACGGTTATTCCGGGGTTAAATGACAGTCATATACATGTAATACGCGAAGGACTCAATTATAATGCAGAGTTGCGTTGGGATGGCGTGAAAACCCTCAAACGAGCAATGGAAATGCTCAAGGAACAGGCCGCACGAACTCCTCCTGGAGTTTGGATTAAGGTCATAGGTGGCTGGAATGAATATGGATTTGAAGAAAAAAGACAGCCGACGATTGATGAAATCAATGCTGCTGTTCCTGATAAACCTGTTTTTATAACCTATTTGTACGGCAAAGCTTTTTTGAACAAAAAAGGAATTGAGGTTTTGGGCTATACCAAAGACACGCATTACGAAGGTAGTATTTTGGAACAAGACAAAAACGGAAATCTAACTGGATTAATGTTTGCCAAAGAAACTCCAAAAGCAATTTATACTACTTTGGCTTTAACCACAAAATTAACTCCCGAAGAAAGAATTAATAGTTCGCTTCAGTTTAATCGAGAACTGAATCGGTTTGGTTTGACATCTGTGGTTGATGCTGCGGGCGGTGGACAAAATTTCCCTGCCGATTATGGAACTTCAATGGAATTGGCCAAACAAGGGAAATTAAATCTTCGCATCTCCTATTATTTATTTGCCCAGCAAAAAGGCAAAGAACTTCAGGATTATGAAAAATGGGTGGCCGAAACCGTGGTCAACAAAAATGATAATCTTCTGGTTGCAAATGGCTATACCGAAGAAGGAGCTGGAGAAAATATTGTGGCATCCGCTGCCGATTTTGAGAATTTCTTAGAACCTAGAATTGTTCTTTCGGATCAAATGGAAGGGGATCTGGAACCGATTATTCGTTTACTTGTCAAAAATAGATGGCCGTTTCGATTGCACGCTACTTATGGCGAATCTATTGACCGAATGCTGAACGTTTTTGAGAAAGTAAACAAAGAGATTCCGTTTAATGGTTTACGCTGGTTTTTTGACCATGCCGAAACCATTACGCCTCAGGAACTAGAAAGGGTTAAGAAACTCAATGGCGGAATCGCTGTTCAATTCAGAATGTATTTTCAAGGGGAGTTGTATGAAAAATTATATGGTGTTCCAAAAACACAATTGCCTCCAATAAAGAAAATGCTCGAAATGGGAATTCCTGTCGGAATGGGAACAGATGCTACCCGTATTTCAACTTATAATCCCTGGATGGCGATGCATTGGCTCATTACAGGTAAAACTTTAGGTGGAATGCAATTTTGGCCAAAGGATCAGGTTCTTGACAAATTTACGGCACTGAAATTATACACATCGGGAAGTGCGTGGTTTTCTGGTGAAGAAAAAGAAAAAGGAAAATTAGTAAAAGGAATGTATGCCGATATGTCGATTTTATCCGATGATTATTTTACGGTTTCTCTTGATAACGTTCGCAACATCGAATCGGATTTAACAATTGTGAATGGAAAAGTGGTTTATGGAACAAGAGATTTTAAAGCTCTGGATCCTGTAATTCCTCCAGTAATTCCAGATTGGTCACCTGTTAAGTATTTCGGTGGGTACCAAAAATAAACATTAAGTAAAACAATCTAATGAACATAAAATCATGAAATATCATAAATTAATTTTAGGAATTGCAATCGTATTGTGTTTGCTTATAAACACTGTTGGGTATGCACAATTTCCTATGCCGGATCATGTTCCGATTTGGGATGCCAATAAAGTAACCTTAAAACTATTTAAAATTACCGATAATGCGTACGCAGTTTTGCCCTCAACAGTAGAAAGTGAAACTACAAAAGGTATTCCACAGGCTACTTCGGCCGGGTTTATTGTTGGTAACAAAGGGGTTTTGGTTATAGAAACGATGCTCAGCAAAGTGCTGTACGATCAACTTTATAAATTGATTAGATCGGTAACCAATAAACCGATTGTGTATGCTGTAAACACAAGTGATCACGGAGATCATTGTTTTGGAAATTATTTACTTCCTAAGGAGACAATTATCATTCAGAACGAATTCTGCAAAGAAAACCTATCCAAAAATTATGAGAATATCAAGCAGTTTATGATTATGCTTTTTGGCAAAGGAAGAGGTATTGAAGAAAGTGTGTATCGAGCTGCAGACATTACAATTTCAAAAAATCAAAACCTCAAAATCGATATGGGCAATAACAATATTGTAGAGCTTATTAATGTTGGAACCGCCCAATCTCCCGCAGATCTTTTTGTGTTTTTAAAATCGCCTTCGAAAAATGTATTATGGGCAGGAAACCCATTTATAGCCGAAAGTCCAGCTATCCCGTGGTTGTTTGATGGCTACTTTTTGGAACCCGTAAATAACCTCAACGCCATTTACAATATGATTTCGGATAGTGATATTGTGATTCCAGGACACGGGCGCATTACCAACAAGGCGGGGATAAAATACACTATCGATTATGTTTCGACTCTGAAAACAAATGTTGAAAATGCGGTTAAAAAAGGACTTACTCTTGACGAAACCAAAGCGACTGTCGCGATGAAAGAGTTCAATAAAGGATACGAACTTTTTAACTGGTTGCATTTTAATTTCAATGTTCCCAACGCGTACAAGGATATCAAACAAAACGGTACCAAATAATCGTCTGAAGAACTGGTAACGATTTAAAAAAATAGATATGAAAAATAGAATGCAGTTACTGGTTTTATTGATTTCATTATCCTGTTTAGGGCAACAATATCCTGGATTTAAATCGCTTCGATTTGATGAAAATTACAGTTTTTTAAAAAAGGATACACTGCAACACGATTGGTATAGAACAATGAAATTTATACCGTTATCTTCTTCCAAAAACACCTACATCAGTTTTGGAGGAAGTATAAGATACCAATATTTCTATGCTAAAAACGAAAATTGGGGAGATGGACCGCAGGATAATGATGGGTATATATTGAGCAGGTATTTATTTCACGCCGATTTTCATGCCGGTAAATTTTTTAGAACATTCGTACAAACACAAAGCAGTTTGGCAGATGGAAGAATTGATCCGAGTCCGGTTGACCAAAATCCGCTTGAAGTACATCAGGTTTTTGCTGATTTTAATATTATAAATGATGCCAATAAAAGGTTGATTCTAAGAGTGGGAAGACAAGAAATGACCTATGGATCACAGCGTTTAGTCGCTTTGAGAGACGGACCTAATAATCGCCAGTCTTTTGATGGAATTAAAGTGATTGCCTCAAAAAACAACTATTCTGCCGATTTCTTTTACAGCCATTATGTTGTAGCGCACGATGGAATTTTTGATGATGATTCCAATAACGACAAACAGTTATGGGGAAGTTATCTGGTCATCAGCAAAGTTCCATTTTTCAAAAACATTGATGTTTATTATCTAGGTTACGAAAGAGCTCATGCCGTTTTTAATGACGGAGCAGGCAAGGAAAACCGACATTCCGTGGGAACCCGCATTTGGGGAAAATCTGAAAACTGGCGATACGATGGAGAAACACTTTATCAGTTTGGTGATTTTGATTCAAAAGACATTAATGCTTGGACTGCGTCGCTAAATTTAGGTTATCGCTTAAATATGGTAAAGTTTCATCCTGAAATTGGTTGCAAAGTGGAAGTGATAAGTGGTGATAGGGAAGTGGGCGATAATGGATTGGAAACTTTTAATCCGCTTTTCCCAAGAGGCTCTTATTTTGGACTCGCATCCGTAATTGGACTTTCGAACCTTATCGATTTTCATCCTTCTTTGAACTTCGAACTCGCCAAAAATATAGAATGGGGAATCGATTATGATATGTTTTGGAGATACAGCAGCAACGATGGTATCTATGCTCCAAATGTATCGCTGATTTATCCAGGAGATACAACAACAAGCAAGGAAATTGGTGGTCAGCTTGAAAGCGAAATAGTATGGCAACCCAATCAATATTTATATTTTCGGGTTGAAGCGACTTGGTTTAAAGCGGGGGAATATATCAAAGCTTCGGGAACGGGGAAAGATATTTTCTTTACGGGAATTACGATGCAGCTGAATTTTTAATTCCCAAATTGAATTGTATTAATTGATTTTTAAAAATAATTATTAACCATAAATTTATTTGCTATGAAAAATTTATCACTTGCGGCAGCTCTAATTTTATCTGCCATTTCAGGATTTGCACAAAAACCTGGACCAGCTTTATTAGATCCAACTAACCATGCATTAGTGTTAATCGATTATGAGGGGCAGATGGCTTTTGCTACCGCAAATATCCCCATCGATCAGTTAAGAAATAATACGGCAATAGTTGCAGGAGCTTCAAAAATTTTTGGTATTCCTACAGTGGTTACAACAGTAGCTGAAAAATCATTTAGTGGACCAGTATTTCCAGAAATTCTTGAACTGTATCCTGAATCGACTTATATAGATCGTACGACGATGAATACTTGGGAAGATGTGAATGCGTATAAAGCCATCGTTGGGAAGAACAAGAAAAAATTAGTTATGGGCGGATTATGGACAAGTGTTTGTATTGTCGGTCCAGTATTATCTGCAATTGCCGAAGGTTTTGATGTGTATGTGATTACGGATGCCTGTGGGGATGTGAGCAAAGAAGCACACGATCAAGCCATAACTCGCATGGTTCAGGCTGGTGCACATCCTATGACTTCGCTTCAATATCTTTTGGAACTTCAAAGGGACTGGGCAAGACAGGCGACTTATAAACCTGTAAATGATCTGGTGGTTAAGTATGCCGGCGGTTATGGTATAGGCGTACAATACGCACGTCAGATGCTGAAGCATTAAAATAAAGGGCACAATCGTGTTGATTTATTATAAAAGCAACAAGTAGCAGAAATAGTAATTAAATATTAAAATTATGAAACCAGCTAATATTTTTTTGACCGTAACAGCAGTGCAAACCGATGCAAACGATGCTGTCAATTCTAAAACTCAATTTGCGGAAACAAAAGGTAAAAAGATTGCTTATCGTTCCATTGGCAATGGCGATTCTATCATTTTGGTAAATCGTTTTCGCGGTACTTTAGACACTTGGGATCCTTTATTTCTGGATAGTCTTGCAGAAAATTTTAATTTGGTAACTTTTGATTATACTGGCATTGGTTCATCATCCGGGACTTTACCAACAGATATCGTGGATGTAGCGACAGATGTTAAGGATTTGGCCGAGTTTCTTAATCTAAAAAGCATCGCCATTTTGGGTTGGTCTTATGGCGGTTTGGTAGCTCAGATTGCTACACTGCAATATCCGGAATTGATTTCGCATGCCATATTAGTTGGTACAAATCCTCCTGGACATAATGAAATCCCTTTGGAACAAGCGTTCTTGGATTGTGCTTTAAAACCAATTAATGATTTTAATGATGAAGTCATTTTGTTTTTTGAACCCAATTCGGATGCCAGTGTAAAAGCAGCCAAATTATCACACGACAGGATTGCCAAAAGAATTGATGTTTCCAAAATCCCGAGTACGATGGATGTTTTTCAGCTTTATTTTGCCGGAGGGGCAGGTTTGAGAGAAGACAATTTAAAATTCAGGGATCAATTAAAAACAACCAAAACACCACTTTTGGTTATATCTGGCGATCACGATATTTCTTTTGCTGTCGAAAACTGGTTTGCATTGCTTCGAGAGTTGGCGACTACACAAATAATTGTGTTTCCTCATACAGGTCATGCGCCGCAACATCAGTTTCCTGAACTTTCAGCAAAATACATTTCCAACTTCATTCAGTTAACAGCAAAATAAAACCAGCCTGGAAGTTAGTATCAGCCTTATAGCAACTCCAAATTAATTTACATAATCAATATTCTCTTTAAAAATGGAAAATCAAGGAGCAACAGTTGTAATCACTCACAATGTTTTAGTAGGGAAAGAGCAAGAATATGAAAATTGGCTAAATGAAATTAGTCCGATCAGTAAAAAATCAACTGGATTCTTAGATTGGCAAATCATTCGCCCTATTCCTAATTTGACCTATACTTTTACGGTTATTCTTCGATTTGACACTATTGAAAATCTCAAAAATTGGATGGAATCGAAAGATCGAAAAAAACTGATTGAGAAAGCTTTGCCATTTTTTTCCAAAGAAGACAAATTCTATATAAAAAGCGGTTTGGATTTTCTTTTCCTATCAGAAAATGAGAATGTAAAAATACCGGTTCGTTGGAAACAATATTTAGTGACATGGTCGGCAATATTCCCATTGGCAACATTTATTCCAATGCTCGTATTACCTATAATGAGAAATTTTGCTTTCCTCCAAAATCGTTACATCGAGTCATTTTTTGTTTCGGGCATAATAGTATTCATTATGGTATATCTGTTAATGCCACGATATACAAGACTCATAAAAAAGTGGCTTTACAAATAATAATTTGAATTGATAAAAAGGCTGCTTTATATCAACAGATATACACTTCGTAAATGACTGTTAATCATTAAAATATTAAGCATTATGATAAAATCAAAATCCATCATTCTCATACACGGAAACTTTGTGAATAATACTAGTTGGGCAAAGTGGAAAAGCCGTTATGAAGAAAAGGGATATACCGTGTACACACCCGCAAACCCGGGTCACGATGGAATCCCAACAGATTTGAGAAACAAAGTCCATTCTAAGCTTGTGGAAACAGGATTTATTGACGTGGTTAAGAACATTGTAAAACTCATTGATATTTTACCTGAAAAACCATTAATTATTGGACATTCAATGGCAGGTATGGCAGCAATGAAATTGTTAGAATTGAACAAGGTAGCAGCCGCAGTAAGTATTGACGGAGCTCCGCCAAAGAATGTGTTTCCTCCATTTGCAACATTAAAATCAGTATTGCCTGCATTTGGCTTTTTTTCTTCCAATGACTATTTTATGGGCAGTCGTGATTGGTATGACAAATGTTTTTTCAATACAACACCTGTAGCTGAAAGAGCGGATGCTTTTAAAAGTTTTGCCGTACCCGAAAGCTATAAAGTAAGCCGTGAATTGGTGTTGAACTCTTTTTCAAACATCGATTTTGGTAAACCGCATGAGCCTATTTTATTTATTGGTGGTGGCAGTGACAATATTTTTCCTCCTTCACTTACAAGCACTTTGGCAAATAAATATAAAGACAAAAAGAGCCGAGTTGATTTGAAAATTTTTGAAGGTAAAAGTCATTTTATATGCGGAGAACCAGGCTGGGAAAAAGTTGCGGACTATATTTTGGACTGGTATGAGAATTTATGATTTTTTGTGAATGAAACTATTAATAACCATTAAAATAAACTAAAATGAGCAAGATTACAGTAAAAGACGGAACAGAAATCTATTACAAAGATTGGGGAACAGGTCAGCCTATTTTCTTTCATCACGGTTGGCCATTGTCTGCAGACGATTGGGATGCACAAATGTATTTTTTCTTAGATAAAGGATTTAGAGTAATTGCATATGACAGACGCGGCCACGGAAGATCTACGCAGACTTATAAAGGAAACGAAATGAATACTTATGCAGCAGATGTTGCAGAACTTACAGCATTTTTAGACTTAAAAGACGCCATACATATAGGGCATTCAACTGGCGGAGGTGAAGCTATACGGTATGTTGCAAAATATGGTAAAGATCGTGTATCAAAAGTGGTGCTTATAAGTGCAGTAACTCCCTATATGATCATGGACGAAAACAATCCAAACGGCGTTCCATTGGCAGTGTTTGATGATATTCGTTTTAATACCGCCAATAACAGACAGCAATTTTATCACGACATCACTTTTCCATTTTATGGGTACAATAGGGAAGGTGCCAATATAAAGAAAGGAATTCAGGATAATTGGTGGCGTCAGGGGATGATGGGGGGCATTAAGGCACATTATGACTGTATAAAAGCTTTCTCGGAAACCGATTTTACCGAAGACTTAAAAAGTGTTGATATGCCAGTACTCGTCCTGCACGGAGAAGATGATCAAATTGTTCCTTATGAAATTACCGCTTTAAGAGCAGCTAAGCTTTTGAAAAACGGAAAATTGATTACCTATCCAGGTTTATGCCACGGAATGCCAACAACAGATGCAGATACTGTTAATTTAGATATACTGGATTTTATTAAATCTTGATATAACTAACCTGAGGGCGATTATTTTTTGGAGCAGAAAGATTTGCTTCTTTAAGCAGCATTGGTCCCGCTATCCGTTGCAATCTCCCGAAAAAAATCGGGAGGATTTCCACTACTATCGGGGCTAAAGGAGACATTTTGTTTTTTAAATATAATAGTTTTTAACCGCAAGGGATGCAAAGATTTTATCGCTTTGTATATAATTCCGTAAGGGGAGCAAAGCTTTGCGTTCCTTGCGTTTTCAAAAAAGCAAATTTTTGCGTTCCTTGTGGTAAAAAAAGCAATAATAAAACTCAGGAATCTAACTAAAAAAATAATCAAAAATGGATGCAAGTACATACTCAAAAACGGCGTTGATATTGGTTGACCCGTTTAACGATTTTCTCTCTGAAGGAGGAAAACTATATCCTCTTACGAAAGAAACAGTTGAAGGCATTTCTTTGGTAGAAAACCTTAAAAAGTTGGTAGCGGCAGCCAGAGAACGAAAAATACAAATTATCTATGCTCCACACCATAACACAAGCGAAGGGGATTATTTAAACTGGCGATTTCTTTCACCATCACATATGGGGAGCAAGAACGTAGTTTTATTTGAAAGAGAAAGTTGGGGTGCCCAATTTCATCCAGAACTTCAACCAGAAATTGGAGATCTTATTGCCCAAAATCATTGGACGGGCAGCGGATTTGCCAATACCGATCTTGATTTTCTTCTTCGCATGCACAACATTGATCATATTATTCTTGCTGGTATGAGAGCAAATACCTGTATCGATTCAACCGCTAGATATGGTGTGGAATTGGGATATCATGTAACTTTGATTAAAGATGGTATTGCAGCATTCAATTGGGAAGAAATCAGAGTTACGGTTGAAATTACTTTTCCAAATTATGGACATGCAATGCTCTCAATAGAGGAATTTATAAATACTCCAAAATCGTAGGGTCATGAAAAAATATTTTGCTAAAACGGTACAAATACTAGTTCTTTCTTTGTTTGCAACCTTTTCCTTAATGGGGCAGTCATCGTCAATTTTTAAAAGAATGGATTCCTACCAGACACTCGATAAAATGTGGGAATTGGAGCCAGACAGCAATAGTGAAACCTTCTTATTAACGGCCTATAAGCCTATTTACATAATGCCATTCCGGTTTTCAAGCCATAGACGCGAGGTCCCTTTTGAAACAGCGCCGGTTGATCCTGCTGTAACTGATGAAGAAATCCAATTGGACAATGTAGAAGCTACCATGCAGTTCAGTTTCAAAACCAAATTAGCCCAAAGAATTTTTGGCAGAGGCGCATTATGGTTAGGTTATACTCAAAAATCGTATTGGCAAGTTTATAATGCGGAGTTTTCAAGGCCTTTTAGGGAAACCAATTATGAACCGGAAATTATATTTAACTATCCAGTAAAATTTGATTTTTTAAAGATGAAAATGCTTGGGTTTGCATTTAATCATCAGTCAAATGGAAGGGAGGGGCACAAATTTACCCGAAGTTGGAATCGATTTATTCTGCATGCCGGTTTTGAAAACAATCAGTGGAGTTTAATTGTGAGAACATGGTTTGCCACCGAAATTACAGAAAACCCGGATATCGAAGATTACATGGGCAGAGGAAGTATTCTTTTTAATTATAGATTAAAGAAACATTTATTGACATTGAAGGCACAGCATTCTTTGCGGTTTGGCGATGATAATCATGGCAGTGTTGAGTTCGATTGGACTTTCCCTATATATAAAAATCTAAAAGGGTATGGTCAGTTTTTTCATGGATATGGAGATGCCATGATTGACTACAATCAAATTCATACCATTGGAGGAATTGGGATTGTATTTGCAGGAACTTTATAAAAATTGGTTGTTTTTGTGAATATAAAAAAAAGCGCCGTACGTATTTGTTAAAATACTTACGGCGCTTTTCCAATAATTAATAAACCCCTTATTGTTTGATGAATTGTAATTCAAAATTTAATTTAATTTCTTCACCAACAAGAACTCCTCCAGTTTCTAAAGCAGAGTTCCAGTTTAAACCCCAATCTTTTCTATTGATTTTCCCAGTGAGAGAAAACCCAGCTTTGGTATTTCCCCAAGGATCTTTTGCCAAACCGCCAAATTCAGTATTCAATTGAACAGGTTTAGTGATTCCGTGAAGGGTTAAATCCCCGGTTAATTCAAATTCCCCTTCATTAATTTTTGAAAAACCAGTTGAGGTGAAGGTAATTTCAGGAAAAGTACCTGCATCAAAGAAATCTGGGCTCAATAAATGGGCATCACGATCTTTGTTTCCTGTAGTAATTGAATCTGTTACTCCTTTAAAACTGAATTTAGCATTGTCAAAACTATCTGATTCTGTTTCTACAGTTGCATCAAATTGTGTAAAATTTCCAGATACATTAGTAAACATCATGTGTTTTACTTTAAATCCAATTTCTGAATGTGCTGGGTCTATAGCCCAAGTTGTTTTTGTTGACATTTTATTTGTTTTTTTATTGTTATTATTTAATGTATTTATAATCTATATGCTTAATTTATGGTACAAATTTCGGTCGTTTTCAATTCCTATGCATTGAACTAGGACAAGAAATGATTGTTTGTAATTTTTTTAATAAAAAAAATGCTTTACAATAATTCCGATACAAAATTAGATCGGATAGTATTTTAAAGCATTGAACTAAGACAAGAAATGAAACTTACTGCTTGGCGAGTTTCGTTCTTACTTTGCTTAAAAATTCTGCAGAAATCCCAAGATAGGAAGCAATATGATGCTGCGCTACCCGTTGCGGTATTGTTGGGTAAAGTTTTATAAATTCTAAATATTTTTCCTGGGCCGATTTGGCAATGGTATCGATTAGTCTGTTCTGCATGGCAGAAAGGTTTCGTTGTATCAATAATCTGAAAATGCGTTCAAACTTAGGAACTTTTTGCAAAAGCATTTCTTTGGTTTCGGGGGTTAAGATCAATAGCTGACAATCTTCGAGAGTCTCTATGAATAATTTGCTAGGTTTTTTTTCATGAAAACTGGCAATATCACTTATCCACCAGTCTTCTATGGCAAATTGTATTATTACTTCAAAACCATTTTCATTAATGTAATATTTCCGAATACAGCCTTTTAGGATATAAGCTTCAAAATTGCAAATTTCGCCTTCCTGTAGCAATAATGTTTTTTTGGGTACTTCTTTATACTGCAATATCGTATTGAAATACTCGATTTCGTCGGGCGTAAATTCATTTTTTTTGCAAATATTAGCATTAATTGATTCAAACATATCAGGGAAAATTTATGGATTAGAATTTAAGCTTGATTCTGGGATAATTTTCTTTTTCGTCGCTTTTCCAAAACTTCAAGGATTTCACATTTTAGTAGCCCGCTTCCACCTCCGTAGTGCAATATGATTTCGATTTCGGGTTGTTCAGTCTTAAAAAACTCTTGCATTTTTTTTTCAGATGCTGCTTCAATGCCTGAACTGAATAAAACAATATCCAGAAGGTTTTGTTTAAAATAGTCTTTGGCTGTTTCTTCGTCACTAAAACCCACTGCGTGCCAATCTTCGTTTGCATTCACAAGGCGTAACAGGATTTCCAGAATAGGTTCGTTTTTTCCGAGTATTAAAAATTCTAGTTTCTTCATGGCTTCATAATTTAGAATACAAAACTAAAGCACAATTCTTTATTAAAACATAATCTAGGACAAGAAAGGCTTTGTCATTCCATTGTTTCAGAATTAATTATATTTTTCTCTTTTGCTTCTCCAAAATAACTTTTTCAAAGTTAAGTTTTAACAAAGTACCATTGTTGTTCTCGATAGAAAAAGTCCCATCTAAATCATCGCTTAATCCTTTGATTAAACTCATTCCAAATGAATTGTTTTTCTCTTTAAAGGCAACAGGAATCCCAATTCCATTGTCTTGAATAGTCAGTAGATATTGATTTGCATCAGTAGCAATCAGCGTAATGGAAATGATTCCGTCTTGATCATTCGGGAACGCATATTTTATGGAGTTAGTTATGGCTTCGTTTATAATTAATCCCAATGGAACGGCCTGTACTACGTCTAATTCCAGTTGTTCTATTTTTATTTCGAAACGAATGCGCTGTTTTAGTTGGAAAGAATCTTTTAAATATTCAACCAATTCCTTGATGTAAATTGGCATACTGATGGTTGAAATATTTTCGGACATGTATAGCTTTTGATGAATTAACGACATGGCATGAATTCGGTGCTGGCTGCTTTTTATTGTAGAAAGAGCCATATCATTGTCAACATAAGCAGATTGTGAGTTGAGCAAACTAATTACTGTTTGCAGGTTGTTTTTTACCCTATGATGAATTTCTTTCATCAGCCATTCTTTCTCATCGAGTAAATGCTGAAGATTTGTATTCTTAAGGCTAATTTCCTTTTCTTTAATTTTTAGTTTTTTATTACTTTTTTGTTTTACTCGATACAGCTTGTATAATAATCCAAGAATTATGAATAATAGCATAAGTAATCCAATCGACAAGTTGATTGCGAGTTTTGATTTTTCTAATTGGCTTTGCTGTAAGTCAGTTTGGGCTTGTAAGGTTTTAATGTTTTGCTCTTTCTGCGCAGTTTCATATTTAAATCGCAACTCTTCAATTTCTTTGCGTTTGGAATAGTTTATTATTGAATCATTACTTTCTTTAAATTTTTGATAATGTCCAATTGCAGATAAATAATTTCCGTCAAGGGAATCAATTTTGAATAATGAAAGATCTATAATATGGTAATTAACTTTAATTTTATAATTACGCTTAATGGCTAATGCTTTGTTTATGTAGGATTTAGCTTTAATTGCCTGACCTGTCTTAGCATAAAAAAAAGACATCTCGGAGTAGACTGTAGCTACATCAAAAGCGGTTTGTGGATTAATTAATTTTGATATGTACTTTTCAATAGCTACATAATTTTTTTCGGCATGTTTAGTATTACCTATTTTATCATAACATAATGCAGCGGTGCGGCCAACAAGCATTTTGTCCAATAAATTGTCAGGAGGAAATTTTTGAGTTGTCTTTTTTAAATAGTCTAGGGCTTCTTTATGTCTGCCTAGTTCAGACAAGGTTTGTAAGTAACTTAAAAAACTCTTATACCAACTTCGATTATTTGATTTTTTTTGACCAATCTCGATGCTTTTTTTATATAAATGAATCGCTTCTTCAAAATTTCCCATTTGACTGTAAATATCGGCTAATCGCATATAATATTTGTCTGCTACGGCAAAATCCTGGGTAGCCTCCATAGTTTTTACTCCATCTATTGCATAATAAAGTGATTCTTTTTGGTTTTTTAGGACTAGGTCTATATATGAAATGGTTGCTGCGTTGTAATGAGTATGTTTAAAGCCTATGTTTTTTAGAAAATTATACACCTGAATGGACTCTTTTTTGGCAAGAGGCAGGTTTCCAGTCCAGAAATGAACTGTTACAAGTTTCATTAAAGTTTCTACTTCTTTTTCCTTTTGTCCTGTTTCTTTATAAAGTTGCATTGCCTCGGTCAGGATTTTTTCTTTATCAGGATTGTTGTCCAAAAGAAAAGTTCCTTGATTTTCGAGTGCTTCTGCCAAAGCTTTTTTGTCATTTAGTTCTCGGCAGTTTTTTACAACAGTTGAAAAAGTGGCTTGGCTTTCCAGATTGCTGCCTGCCTGAAAATAATATTTGCCCAGCAGTATATTACTTTGTTGCTGCCATTTTGGTATTTTCAGCTGATTGCTTAATTCGACAGCCTGTTTTATATAAAATAAAGCATTTTGGAGGTCTTTTTTTTTGCTTCCTGGCTTAAAAAGGTAATGACCACCTAATTGCAATAATAACTTGACACGATCTGTTTTTTGTGATTTAGCAAGTATTTTTAATGCAGCCGTTATATTATTATTGTCCATCATTTTACTTCCCAACAAATAGTTTCCGTCATTATAGCCCTCATCATAGGATAATGATACAGGTGTTTTATTTGCAGCACAAGCCAGTACCATGGCACTGTCAATATCTATATTTCCTTGATTAATGGAATATATATAGACACCTGTTGTTTTGACCAATAATCGTTTTTTTTTGATATCGTAGATTTTGAATTGAGGAGTTTGGCAAAAACTACTTATAGATATGGCTAAAGACAAACACAGAAGAAATAATTTTCTCATAAAAAGGAATTTTAATTGTGTATATAATTAGCTGTAATTTAAATGGATATATAAAGTTAAGCTTTTTGTGTAATTAAAACTAGTATAAAAATAATGCCTTGGTATTCCTAAAAAAAAAAACAGTATTGTTATCGTTTTTATGGCTTTAGTTTTTTTTAAGTTTGATTTTTAATAACTAATTTTATATCAGCCATTTGTAATTATATGAATGAGCTTTCAGGTGATTGACTTTAATGAATCTAACTTTGATATTAATCTCTTGTTTTCTACTAATCAATAATAATGGCTTTATGAATGCAGTAACCAAAGATGTAAGCATAAAAGAAAGTTTATCTACTAACAAAAAAATATTAATAGTTGAGGATCAATTTATTGAAGCTCATGATTTGCAGCTGATTTTGGAAAAAGCAGGTTATGAAGTGATGGGAATAATGCGTTCGGTTGCTCAAGCATTGGAATGCATAGAAAAAGAAATACCAGACCTTGTTTTTTTGGATATTTTTCTCAAAGGAAAAGAAACGGGAATTGATTTGGCCAAAATACTGAAAGAAAGACATATTGGATTTATTTATCTCTCCGCCAACTCCAGTAAAAGTATATTGGAAGAAGCCAAAAAGACACAGCCATATGGATTTATAGTCAAACCATTTCGTGCTCAGGATGTCTTAATAACTCTGGATATTGCCTGCTATCGCCATAAACATAGTATAGAAAATCAGCTGTTAGAAGAAAAAATGCTGGAGAAAAGCATCAATGAAATTACTTTTTCTTCTTTAAAATGGGAACAGGCTTTATTACAGCTTGGTAAAACATTACAAACCTATATCCCTTTCGATTATATGGAAACGGGTTTTATTAATGAATTATCTAGTATTGTTGGAATGCTTAGAAGGAATTTTGATATTTATGAAATGATTAACATTGATAAATTTTCCAAAATAACAAATTTTAAAAAAGATGAGTTAATCGATCTAGATTCCAAGTCCTTAAAACTGGAAATTGCCCAAATTTATCAGGGAGAATCTTTTGAAAAAGTAAGTCAGGATTCAGTTATAAAGCGATTGGTGCTGCATACATTTGGAATCAAATCTTTTATAGTGATTCCGCTGACCATTGAAGAAAAAAAATTTAATTTTTCATTCCATAGCCGACATTTTGAAATATTTACAGATGAACATTTAAGATTGTTGATTAAACTTCAAGGTGTATTGACCAAGTTTGTTGGCGACATGTACATTAGTGATAAAAAAATCAACGGAAAAAATAAAGTAGTTTTGAATATCTCCAAAAATCTTCCACAAGGTTTTGAATCAATGATAGGAACCAGTAGAAAAATGATCACTGTTTTTGACTCCATAAAAAAAGTGGCTCCTTTTGAAACATCTGTATTAATATTGGGTGAAAGTGGAACCGGAAAAGAAAAAGTGGCTCAAAGTATTCACAACCTCTCCAGTCGAAAAGGAAAACCGTTAGTTATTATCAACTGCAGTACCATTCCTGAAAATTTAGCAGAATCCCTGCTTTTTGGTCACGAAAAAGGTGCTTTTACCGGAGCAGCAGACAAACGCGCAGGCAAATTTGAAATGGCCGATGGAGGAACTGTTTTTTTGGATGAAATAGGAGAAATGCCTATAGATCTTCAGGTGAAATTATTGAGGGTTTTGCAGGAAAAGGAAATTGAAAGGTTGGGGGGGCGCTTCCCAATAAAGATTGATGTTCGTATTATTGCCGCAACCAATCGAAATCTGGAGGAAGAAGTGGCTGCAGGACGATTTCGTTTGGATTTGTATTACAGACTTTATGTTTTTCCAATATTAGTACCTGCATTAAGGGAAAGAACGGAAGATATTCCTATTTTGGCTTCTCATTTTATTAATTTATTCAGTGAAAAAACGGGATTGAAGGCACCGATACTTCAGGAGGCAGTGCTTCATCAGTTGCTATCTTATGAGTGGCCTGGCAATATTCGAGAATTGGAACATGTTATAGAACGCAGTATTTTGATGAGCGATGGAAATATGATTAAAGAAATTCAGCTTCCTTTTGCAAAAAAACAAGAAGAGGGCGAAAAACAAGAGGAGTTCTCCATCAAAACCATTCATGACAATGAACGTGATTATATTATTTACATCCTAAAAAGATGTAAAGGAAAGGTTTCGGGAACGGGTGGAGCAGCCGAAATTTTGAATATTCCATCTTCGACACTCAATTCCAAAATCAAAAAGTTAGGTATAAAACACAGTCATTTTTCTTAAATAATAAAGACTTTTTTTAAGTAAATGCAACAACAATTATTTTGTAAACATAGGAAGTGGATTTTGGGGATGTTTAAGAAAACGTTTAAATATCTTATTGATGAGGAATATATGAAAACCAAGATTTGGAATTTTCTTCCTGAATTGTTTGATTTTTTGGCTGTCGTAACCAAAAGTGACTAGCCCTAATGATACATCAATCCAATCTGCTTTTCTGAAAAATTCTATAGTTTTGGAATGTTTTCCACGGTATTCGCTCATTTTATGGTGCCAATAAATCATCATTGTAATTTCCTCTATCCAATCTTGTTTTTCTGATTCTATCAAATAGATTTTAGCCTCTTCCATTGAAGGATCTAAGTAATCGATAGTGTTGTCAGTCCAGATTCCGATATCATGAAATACACTGGCAATAGCGTACTTATCTATATTATTTTCATCCGAATCCATTAATTGGCAATTTAAAAATACGCGATAGACATGATTTCTATATCGATCATAATCTTCGCCAAACATTGGTTTGTATTTTTGAAATAAGCCCTCAATAATTTGATTTGAATATTCCATCATAGAAGATTTTATTTTAAAGTAACAAAAATAGATGATCTAACGGCCTTTTTAAGGTTTCGGGTACGATGTCCTTTTCCAAAAGTATCTTCTACAAGTAAAACGTTTCCGGGTTCAAAAGTTCGTTTTTCTCCCAAAGAGGTCTCGATTTCAATCTCACCATCCTGCAAAATAATATATTGCCGAGTTGGAGCCTGATGAAAATCGAAATCATAATTTGGTTTTACCTTTCTGAAAATGATTCCAGAGACGGGTTGTGTTTCGGATAGAAAACCAATTTCACTACTTTCTTTGAGCGGGATTTTAATATCTTCAAAATGACTTTCTCCCACATCATCCGAAAATATTCGTGTTATTGTATAGTATTCCATCTTATCAAGTTATTTGTTTAGTACTTTGAATTTTAGAAACATATTTTTGTGATGAAAATTTTTAACCGCAAAGTTCACAGAGCTTTGAGTGCATAATGTCTCTTTTTGTGAACTTTGTGGTTAAATGTAAATATTTTAAAAGTTGTTTTTAAACCAATTAACAGACAGTTCTACATCTTCTTGGGTTAAATTATGTCCCGTATTTATTTCGTGAAAAGTGACATCCAAGTTGTTGTTGTTTAATATCTCAAGATACTCATTGGTGCTTTCAACTTTTACGGTTGGATCATTTTTTCCTGAAGAGAAAAACAGCGGTGTATGGCTTTTGCTTTTTACATTTTCCATTTTTCTGAAAGGCTGCATTGGTCGGTATAATATTGCCCCAGCTAAAAAATCTGGATGAAGCATTAAAGTGGCTCCTGCAATATTAGCCCCGTTGGAATAGCCCAAAGCAATGATTTTTGTACTGTCAAAACCTTCTTTTTCTGCAATTTCTTTTAGAAAATGAACCATTTCATGTGTTCTGAATTCTAAATCTTTTTCATCAAAAATGCCCATTCCCAGCCTTTTAAAAAATCTAGGCATTCCATTTTCATTTACGTTTCCGCGAAGGCTTAGAATATTGATATCATCACCAAAGTTTTTTGCCAATGGTACCAAATCATGCTCATTTCCGCCAGTTCCATGCAAGAGCAAAAGTGTTTTTGCGCTTGCATTTCCTGTGCCTTTAAAAATATAGTGCAACGGTTGAAAGTCCATAATTATAAATTAGTTAATTTTTGCCAAATGTTTTTCTATTTCCTCTCTGCGGCTTTCATATTGAGGAGGTAATTTTAAATCTTTCCCAAGATTTTCCAGTGTTTCGTCAACGGTGAATCCAGGATTATCGGTGGCTATTTCAAAAAGAACGCCCCCTGGTTCTCTAAAATAAAGAGAATGAAAATATTGTCGGTCAATTTGAGGTGTTATCCCTAATCCCAACGCTTCAATCTTTTCTCGGAAATACATCAGAATTGCATCATTTTTTACTCGGAAAGCAACATGATGAACAGAACCGTTGGCTATATGACCTTTCTTTTCCTCAGGTAATTCCACTAAGTCCACAATGGCAGCATTTTCGACGGCGGTAGTTGCATAACGGTAGCGATTCACATTTTGGTCGATTAATTCGTATCCAAATACATTGGTCAAAATTGATGCTGTTGGTTTGATCTCTTTAAGCGTCAATGTAATGTTATGAAAGCCTTTCACGGCATTTTCTGTTTTTATTTCGTCGGTTTCCCAAGATTTTCTGTTGTCTTCCGTTTTGGATTCTATTAATTCTAATTTTAAGCCATCTGGATCTAAAAAAGAAACATATCTCTCTCCAAATTTTTCCGAAGGCTTGTTGTAAATTACATTATATTTATCCAAACGCTTTACCCAGAATTCTAAACTGCCTTTTGGAACTGAATAACCAATTTCTGTAGCCATTCCTGATCCTTTTCTTCCTTGTTGGATTCCCTCTCCCCAGGGGAAAAAAGTCAGGATAGTTCCAGCGCTACCTATTTCGTCCCCAAAATAAAAATGATAAGTTCCAGGATCATCAAAATTTACCGTTTTTTTGATGAATCGCAATCCTAAAACATTAGAATAAAAATTGAAATTACGTTCGGCATCCCCTGCAATTGCTGTAATATGATGAAGCCCTAAAATTTTATTTTCCATGATATGAGTTTTAAATATTTATATAGCAAATTTATGTCGTTTAAAAAGTTAAGTCATTGAACTAGAACAAGAAAATGAAAATGCATTTTTTTGTTAATTGGCATTTAAGTTTTGTATAAGCTCTTTTCAAATGGTCGATAAGTTTTAGTTTGAAGGATTGAACATTATATTGCATTTAATAAAACTCAAGAATTATACCTTTTTAGTAAAGCCTCGTAATAGAGGTAATTGTTTGTTTGTTAAATCGAAATATTAGCGAAATACAGAAGTTTTAAGAATTTTCGGAACGATATATAGTAAATATAGATTATTTCGATTCGGATGTAAATCGTAAAATAATTAGTGGAAGTAGGAATATTATATAAAAAATTAAATCTGCGTAGTTATTTTATAACGAGACAAAGTGTATGATGCAAATTCCAGTGATATTGATCACCCAATTCCAATTTAAAGCTACCACCTGATTCTGTAGCAAAATAACCAGCTTCATTTTCATTAAAAGCTACTTTTTTTCATTAATATAAAAAGCATATTTGAAGGGACAATGGAGGCTGTGCATAACAACTACAATGGATTCGGGCGGCACTCCAAGACATTATACTTTATCTCCTGAACGATAGCGCTGATTTAAAATTAGATTTAAATCATATAGTTCTTGAACAGGTGCAGATTTGCAAATCCATGCTATCATAAAAAATCTGAATCGATAGAAAATAGAAAAAAATAACCTCATTTAAGCCATTTTAAACAAGGTTTTATTTTTAAGCAAAAAGAGAGCTTATAGAGTTTCTCATTTACTTTGTATTTTCGTTTAGCGGAAGGCAAGCTATAACAAATTCCGCAACCTCAACAAATGCTGCCAGAACACTGTCTATAACTTTAAAGCAGCATTATAAAATAAAACCAACAAATACATAACAACATATTTATGAAAAAAAATGGATTAGTGGGAGGAAAAAGTTGGTTATCTACAATGGAGTATCATAAGTTTATAAATGAAGATGTAAATTCAAAATTAGGTGGATTAAATTTTGCGGAATGCATTATTTATTTTTTAAACTTGGGAAAGATTCAAGCAGAAAGCTGGGACAATTCCTCTGAAGTATTATCGGATGCTTGTGAGAGCTTGAAAAAAAGTGGAGTAGATCGCATCGTTTTGTGTGCGAATGCAGTACTTCTTTTTGCGGGCGAACGCCTGTAACCTCAATTACGGAGATTTCGGTAGCCAGAAATTGTTAGTTCTCGAGAAAGTTTTATCTTGGCAGAGAGAACTCACTTCGCTTTGATTTGCAACTGCGGTTACAGGCGAAACTTTGAGGCTATGCTAATGAAGACCAAGGCAATTCAAAACTATTTTAAATTAAACTAAAATGAACATTAAATTATTTCTTTGGTTGTTATTAATAACTTTACCCAAAATGGTATTTTCTCAATCGGCCGATTTTACCATTCAAGATGTAAAGTTTGAAAGCCAAGGCATCACTCTTGCTGGCTCAATTTTAACGCCTAAAAAAACATTTGCAGCAGTTGTAATTGTTCATGGGTCTGATCTTGTAAAAAGAGAAATGGAGTTCGCTAAACGTCTTGCCAAAGAAGGCATTGCTGTATTGACATATGATAAACGTGGAGTTGGAGAATCAGGCGGTGTATATGTAGGACCATCTGTTGGAACGAATAATATTGACACTACTAATCTTAGTTTATTATCTCAGGATGCAAGTGCAGCAGTAAATACACTTCGAACCTATTTGAAAGATAAAAAAACACCAATTGGATTAGTTGGTTTCAGTCAAGCAGGATGGATAATCCCAATTGCTGCAAACAAAAGTCCACAAATAGAATTTATGGTTTTATTTAGTTGCCCTACAATTACAACCCTGGAACAACTTCGATTTCAGTTTTATACTAATGGAAATAATAATTTTTGGGAAAATCATACAGAATCAGATGCTCTTGAACATATCAAAAATGAGCCAGACAGGTATCAATTTACAGCTACTGATCCAAAAATTTCTTTGGATAATCTTTCAATTCCAGGACTTTGGCTTTTTGGTGAGAAAGATATCCAAATTCCAGTAAAAGTGTGCATAGAGCAATTAAATACATTTAAAGTTCAAGGCAAACCTTTCGAATATACTTTGTTTTCAACATTAGGACACAATACTTCTTCTGGCAATATTACAGTACCTGTTGATATTTCAATTCAGTGGATAAAACAGAAAGCCTTGGACATTAAGAAGTCTAAAGTATTAAAATAAAGCACTGCCTACAACAGCTACAACGGATTTGGGCAATAGACTTAAATGGAAGTTGGCTTTGCATTTGGTATCATTTGTCAAATCCGAAAATAGAGCTTAATTTAGTATACCACTTCTAGGAAGGAAACGAATATAGCGATCAGCCAAAACAACATCAGGGGCGATAATGAAAATAGAGAACATAAAACCATTTGACGGACAGCATTGCGAAACAACGGCGACAGGAACTTTGTTGCTACAACTGGATATTGAACTTTCCGAGCCAATGCTTTTTGGGTTGGGCGAAGGACTAGGATTCATTTTTTGGAATATGAAATCTATGGAATTCCCTTTCATTGGTGGACGAGTAAAACCAGACGCTCTAACTGAAAATATTGCGAGAAATTTAAACCTTGAATTGACAGTTAAGGAAACTTCATCAAAGCAAAAGGCTTGGGACAACGTAAAAGAATTAATTGATAATGGACAAGCAGTGGGCTTAAAATTAGACTGTTTTTATTTAGAATATTTTTCACGACCATTTCATTTTGCAGGACACTATACTGCAATTTATGGTTACGACAGTGAAAATGCTTTTTTGGTAGACACAAAACAACAAGGCGGACAAGTGAAAACAAGTTTGAAAAGTTTGTCATTAGCAAGAGCAGAAAAAGGTCCAATGTCATCAAAAAATTTGTATTACATTTTGCGTAAAACAGATCATAAATTTGACTTAAAAACTGCACTATTAAAAGCCATTAGAAATAACGCTACTGAATATTTAAATCCACCAATAACAAATATTGGGTATAAAGGAATTTTAAAAACAAGCACCGAAATAATTAAATGGTTTAAGACGAGTAAAGACATTGAAAACGACTTTAAAACTTCTGCAATGCTTATGGAAAAAGCTGGGACAGGCGGAGCATTATTTAGAAACTTGTACCGAGATTTTTTAAAGGAAAGTTACGACTTGCTTAGATTAGACAAACTGAAATCAGGACACGAGGCTTTTACAGAAATTGCAGAACTTTGGACTTCGGTTTCACAGTTATTTGAAAAAGTCAGCCAAACGAAAGACTTTAAGTATATTCAACAAGCATCAGACATTTTAAAAACCATATCAGACAAAGAAAAAAAGACAATGGAAATGTTAGCGACAATATAGCCGAATCGCAAACAACTGATTAGGGCAATTGGTCTAATGGGAAGTTGACTTTGTATTTAGAATTATTTGGCAAATCCGAATAATGGGCTTAATTTAGTCCCAAACCCGTAGTACCAGAACATTATACACAAGTATATAAAGCACAGGGGAAATAATTGAAAAAATGAAAGAGAAAAAAGAAGACTTCAACAGCTACTTTTACCAGCAGGCATCAAAACTGGCTAGAATTGGAAGTTGGGAATTTGATGTGGTAGGTGACAAAATTTACTGGTCAAATATTGTACATGAACTCCACGAAACAAACCCGAAAACTTTCATCCCTGATTTAGGAACATCTCTTAGTTTTTATAGGGTAGATTTTCGGTCAATGGTAAATGAAATTTTACAAAATTGTATTAAAACTGGTGTTGCATTTGACTTTGAAGCTGTAATAGTCACTAAAAAAAAGAAAGAACGATGGATTCGGGCTATTGGTAATGTAGAGATGGTTGAAGGGAAATGCCAGCGGATATATGGCAGTTTTCAGGATATTCATGTTTCCAAAATGCTGGAGCTTCAGATTCGGGAGATTTTGGGAAGTATATCTGATGCTTTTTATGCCGTTGACAAAAACTGGAAATTTACTTATTTCAACAAGGAAGCCGAGAACTTACTCTTAAAGAAGGCTGATGAAGTTTTGGGCAAGAATATTTGGGAATTATTTCCAGCAAGTGCAAATACCTCCATTCGGAAAATTTATCAAAGGGTCGCCCGTACAAAAAAACACGGAATCCTTTGAATACTATTACCCTGGAAATGGAAAATGGTATGAAATTAATGCCTATCCATCGCAGGGTGGCGTATCTGCATACTTCAAGAATATTGATGAACGCAAACAGGTGGCAGAAAAACTTGAAAAAGCCTATCAGGAGAAAATTAACATATTGGAAAGTATTGGAGATGCTTTTTTCTATGTGAATAAAGATTGGGTAGTAACCTATTGGAACAAAGAAACCGAAAAGCTTTTAGGTAGGAAAAGAGAAGCCATCATTGGTAAAAACCTTTGGGATGAATATCCTGACGTCGTTGGAACTGGTTTTTACCGCCAATATCACAAAGCCCTGGAAACTCAGGAAAACTTGGACTTTGAAGAGTTTTACCCAGCATTAAATATGTGGCTCGAAGTGACGGTATATCCCTCAACCACCGGACTATCTGTATATTTTAAAGATATTACTCTGAGAAAAGAGTCGGATATACGCCTTCTTCAATCCAATGAACGCTTTGAAAAAGTTGCAGAAGCGACCAATGATGCGATATGGGATTGGAATATCTTAGAAAATACGCTGTATTGGGGAGCTGGCTTCAAAAAACTGTTTGGATACCAAATTGAAAAAAACACCCCAACTTTAGAGTCCTGGACTAATCACATCCATCCTGAGGATCAAGAATGGGTATTGCAAAGTATTTATAGAGCACTCGAAAAACCTGACCAATCTAACTGGATTGCCGAGTATCGATATCAAAAAAATGACGGTACTTATGCTAATGTGATTGACAAGGGCATTGTAATCCGAGATGAAAAAGGAAATCCTATCCGCATGGTAGGAGCCATGAATGATATAACGGAGCGAAAGAATTTTGAAATAAGCAGAAGTAGATATGTGAGCCAAATTGAAATACAGAATGAAAAACTTAAAAATATTGCTTGGACTCAGTCACATATAGTACGGGCTCCTCTCGCAAGAATGTTGGGGATTATGAATGTTATTGAGGATAATGATAAAAATCTGGATGATACTTTAATGTGGCTAAAACATTTAAGAGATTCCGCAAATGAATTGGATGAAATTATAAAGGACATGGTCGATAAAGCACAACACTTAACCTGAAGAAATGAACAAAACAATACTTATAGTTGATGATGATCCAATTGTCAGGATGATTATCCAAAAAATGATTCATAATATGGACAGTTCAGTTAATTGTCATCAATGTGATAACGGAGAAGTTGCTTTGTCGGTATTAGAAACACTACGAGAGACAATCGATGATATTGTTGTACTTTTAGACATTAATATGCCTGTATTAAATGGATGGGGATTTTTAGACAACCTAAAAAAAATAAATCTCAATTCTTTTACCAAATTTCAACTGTACATTGTCACATCCTCAACAGATGAAAGCGATATGCTAAAAGCTCAATCATATCCTGTGATTAAGAAATTTTATCATAAACCACTTTCGAAACAAGATATCGGGGTAATTTTGAACTCCGATGAAATAACTTGAGTTTTAGATGGTCAAACCGTCGTAAATTTGACTTTAAATACTTTAATAAAACAGACAAGTACCTGTATCTAATTTAGATGACACAACTGATTTTGGCAATTGGCTTAATGGAAAGTTGGTCTTGTATCTGTGATGATTTACCCCGTCCTCAGGGTAGCTGCATAACTTTATGGACAATGGAGGGAACACCCTATCAAAACTCGATAGACAGACAAAAAATGAACAAAGACGACATTATACATTCACAAATCAAACCACTTCTGGACTACTTTCACAAAGTAATCCCTTTAAACAATGAAGAAAAACAATTGGTGACAGAATTATTCAGACCACGGCTTTACCGAAAAAGACAATATGTATTACAGGAAGGAGATGTTTGCAATCAGTTCAATTTTATTGTGCGTGGATGCCTAAGAATTTATAAAATTGATAACAAAGGAAATACACATATTTTACAATTTGCTGCCGAAAATTGGTGGTTGAGCGATATCGGCAGCTTTCACGAACGTAAACCATCTGAACTCAATATGGATGCTTTGGAAGATACAATGGTTTTACAGATTAGCCACGAAAATTTATTATTACTGTTTACAAAAGCACCAAAGTTCGATCGCATTTTTAGGGTGTTAATTGAAAATAGTTTTGTATCACTTCAAAAGCGATTATTACAAAACATTAGTTCTACTGCCGAGGAAAGATACAATTCATTTCTTGATAGTTATCCACATCTCACAAAAAGACTGCCACAAACACAAATCGCTTACTTCTTGGGCATTACGCCAGAGTTTTTAAGTCGCTTACGAAACAAGCAAACTAAAAAGTCTTAATCTACATCAATACTATTTCTTGACGCAGTTCATTGGAGAGAGCCTTCTTTCCAATGCATCTTTGTATTATTAAATTACCAATAAAATTTAAAAAGAAATAGTATGATAACAACTTCAAAAGTAGCCGTAATCGGCTTAGGAAACATCGGGAAAACAGTAGCCAAAAATTTTGTAAAAGGTAACAGACCCATAATTATTGCAAGCCGCAAATTGGAGGAAGCAAAAGCATTGGCACAAGAATTAGGAAGCCTTGCAACAGCATCTGAAACTGTCGAGGCCATTAAGAATGCCGACATAATTGTACTTTCAGTTTGGTTCAACACCATACAGGAATTTTTCAAACAATATGGTACTGAACTTCAGGGAAAAATCATCATAGATCCTTCCAATCCAATCGCGCCAGATGAAAATGGTGGCTTCAAAAAAATTATTAATGAAAACGAATCAGCGGGACAATTAAATGCAGCCCTATTGCCAAAAGGAGCAAAATTAGTAAAAGCATTCGGAACATTAGGTGCAGCTTCGTTGGCAGGTGCAGCTCATCAATCGCCTCAAAAATCGGTATTGTTTTATGCAACTGACGATACCACCATTAATGCAGCAGTTGAGCAGCTTATACACGACAATGGCTTTGACGCAGTAAAAGTAGGCGGCTTGGACCAATCTATTCGTATCGAAGTTTTTGGTGATTTACATGAATTTGGAGCAATTGGAAAACCTGTAAACGCAACTGAAGCAAAAGCAAAAATCTAATTAAAACTAAAAAAAGAAGTTCTATGAAAAAAATAATCATTCTAATAACATTTTTTTTATACTCAAATATTATTTTTAGCCAGCAACTTAAATTGGGTAAGCAATTTTTTGAGCTGCACAATGTTACAGGGTCTATGTGTTAATACATATCGTATTTTAGTGTAGAATAATTGAAGAATTAAGCAGCATCCCATCTGTATTTTGTTTTGTATATGCAAGGTGTTTACTTGTCCCATATTTTGTAAATATTTGTGACAAAACTTTTTCATATTTAATTTTCCTTTTACTGCAAAGTGTGTATTGTTCCGCAATTTGAATTTGATTATTTTATAAAATGAAATTGTGTCAAGTGTGTCAATTGTGTCAGGAGCCTTCAAAAGCATATTGAAAACAGTTTGAATCGGACAATTTGAATTCATAATCAATAAGTTAATTTGATTTTATAACTTTACAATGATTTGTCCAGATTATGTATTTAATTTTACAGTTTGAAAATTAAGTCAGTATTTATTCAAATTTAAGGATGGAAGCCAAATTATTATTACAAGATCATATAGCCAAAACGGCTTCAATTACAGACGAGCAATTCGATTATGTATATTCTCATTTTAAGCCCTTATTTTTCAAGAAAGGTCAGACTATCATTATTTCTGGCGATAAAGTAGATTGCGAATATTTTGTGGTTTCGGGTTGTTTAAAAGCTTTTTTTATCAATGATGAAATCAAAATGTATATACTGCAGTTTGCGATGCCTACATGGTGGACTTCAGATTATAGTGCGCTGTACAATCAAACCAAGGCAACAATAAATATTGACTGTATTACAGATGCCGAAGTGCTTTGTCTTTCTAACGATGATCGTGAAAAACTTTGCAAGGAGTTTCATCAGGTGGAGCATTTTTTTCGATGGAGGACCAATAAAGGATATATCGCCTCTCAAAAACGATTATTATCTTTTATGAATAATAATGTAAAAATTCGCTATGAAGAACTTTTGGCATTATATCCACAATTATACAATCTTGTTCCAAAGCATTTGATCGCGGCTTATTTAGGAGTATCGAGAGAAACCTTAAGTCGGCTTTATGCTTCACATTAACCCAAATCAGAATGTGATGTAGGTCACGTAACCAATTTCAATATCCAGCGTTCCTTTGCATTGTACTTTTAAATACAATAAAAATGGAAACAAAGAATTTTAAAATCGTCAGTTCAAACAGCAGTGTCGATTGGACCGGTCGAAAAGTGACCGGTGCACATAATGGTACAATTGGTATCAAAGAAGGTAATTTCGTCCTAAACGATGGAAAATTAAAAAGTGGAATTGTTGTTATTGATACGGCAACCATTAAAATATTGGATATAACAGATTCAGATACAAATGCGCAATTTGCAGGTCATCTTGCCTCTGATGATTTTTTCTCTATCGAAAAATTCCCTACGGCATCTTTTGATATTCTTACTGCAAAAGAGTTGTCAAACATCGCTTATTATCTTGAAGGAAATCTTACTATAAAAGGGATTACACATCTTGTTGGTTTTGAAGCAGCCGTAGAAAATAGTAGAAATGTAATTTCTCTTAATGGAAAACTAATTATTGATCGTACGAAATATGATATCAAATTCCGTTCCGGTAATTTCTTTAAAGATTTGGGGGATACATTGATTTACAACAACTTTGAGTTGGATTTTAATATTAATGCCGAAGCCATATTCTCAGAACAATCTAAAAACTAAAGCCATGCCTTACGTAAAAATAGAATTGACTCGTGAAGGGTTAACTTCTAAATAAGGCTGATTACCGATTCAATTATCAATGTCGATTAAGGCAGTGGTGCTGGGCATAATTTAAATTAAGATGAAAAAATTTGCAATACTAATAGCTTTAATGTTCTGTGTAACATCAGGACTTAAAGCACAAAATAATATCAAAATGGAAAATCAACAAGAAGATGTATTAGCCATCACAGACGCAGTAGAAAACTGTTATTTTAAAGGAATTTATGAAGGAGATGTAATACTGTTAGGGAGTATTTTTAATCCTGGAACATTGGTTTATGGAGATGTAAAAGGACAGCCGTATTTTAAGACAGTTGATTTGTATTTGGAGGGCGTAAAAAATAGACAGAGCCCAAAAGATTCTGGTAAACCTTTTAAAGGGGAAATTTTGAACATAAAAGTCGTAAATTCAATTGCGGTGGCGGAGATTAATGTCAAAATGTATGACTTTAATTATCGAGATTTTTTATCTTTTCATAAGATTAATGGCAAATGGCTCATTGTCAATAAAATGTTGACAGATTTAAGCAAATAAACTAAAATGATAATATCATGTGGTACAATACGAAAGCTTCAGCGTTGTTAGGAATAAAGTATCCAATACTTCAGGGACCATTTGGAGGTAATCTGTCATCGGTAGAATTAACAGCAGCGGTTTCCAATGCAGGAGGTCTTGGCGGTTATGGAGCGTATACAATGAGTCCGCAGGAAATTTATGAGGCAGACAGGCAAATAAAAGCAGCTACTAATAAACCTTATAATCTAAATCTTTGGGTATCTGATTCGGATATGCATTCAGACGGTATAACGGATGAGCAGTTCAACAAAGCTAAAGAGGCGTTTAAACCTTATTTTGATGAAGTGGGTATTCCTTTGCCGGAGAAACCAGCATCATTCCAATCCAGATTTGAAAATCAGTTGAAAGTGATTTTGGATGTTCGTCCAAAAGTGTTCAGTTTTATGTTTGGCGTTCCTTCTGCGGATGTTTTGGAGCAGTGCAAAAAAAATGGTATTGTGACCGTTGGTGCGGCAACAACTTTGGATGAAGCTATTTTTTTGGAAAATTCAGGAGTAGATATGATTATCGCGTCTGGTTTTGAAGCTGGTGGTCATCGACCTTCCTTTTTAGTTTCGGCAGAATCTTCTTTAACAGGGACTTTTGTTTTACTGCAATTAATTAGGGAAAAAGTAAAAATTCCGGTTATTGCAGCTGGCGGAATTGCGAATGGAAAAGGGGTTGCAGCAGCTTTAGCTTTGGGGGCTAGTGCAGCTCAAATAGGAACAGCTTTTTTAGCCTGTGATGAATCAAATGCTTTACCAATTCATAAACAAATGCTGTTTTCTGATGCAGCAAAATATACCACATTGTCACGGGCATACACAGGAAGACTCGGCCGGGGAATAATCAGCAGAATTGCTAAGGAAATGATAGGCAAGGAAGCTAATGTACTGCCATTCCCATTGCAGACGACTTTTATCTCGCCATTGCGAAAAGCAGCGCTTGATCAGCAAAAATGGGATATGATATTGTTTTGGGGCGGACAAATAGCGCCAATTTTGAAACACACAAAAGCTAATGAGTTAATGCGTTCTTTAATTGAGGAAACCTCAGCTTACTTTAATGATTTAAAGGCATAAGAACAAAAATCAAATATGGCTTTGTCATGTTGACATTTTAAAAAAAAGTTAAAATATTTGCAGTTAAGACCGAACGGTCTATATTTGTGCTTTAAACTAAAAGGCTATGAGTAAAGCAGAGCGCACCAGGCAATTTATAATTGAAACATCCGCTCCTATAATTAACAGAAAAGGGATGGCTGGAACTTCTTTGAGTGATATTATGGAGGCTACTAAGCTGGCTAAAGGCGGTATTTATGGGAACTTTGAGAACAAAGAAGAGATCTGTATGAAGTCATTTTTATATCTAAGATCTCAATTGGCCAATAAGTTAGATAAAGCTGTATTGGAAGGTAAATCGGCCAAGGCAAAGTTTTATAATTTATTGGATGTTTATGCAAATGATAAAAATACTATAGATGGTTGTCCTATTTTAAATTTTGGAGCGGAAGCAGATGATACAAACCCGGTTATGAAAGAACACGTAAAAAATGCTATTTGTTCCGCCCAAAAAAGATTTTGTAATATAATCGAGAATGGTATTGAGAGTCAGGAATTATCGCCAAAAGTAAATGCTGAACATTTTAGCATAAAAGTTTTCGCTACGATTGAAGGAGCTATTTTATGTAGAAAAGTTCTAGGAAATAATGACCAAATGAAAATTATTTTGGAGAGTATCAAAACTGAATTTGACACATATTTGCTGTAGTTTTTTTTTTTTTTTTGATTATTTTAAGACCAATCGGTCTATTTTGTTAATTGTTAATATAAAAATAAATGAAAAATTTAAAAGAAAATCATCAAGGTTTTAGTACCATATTGGCCTTGGCACTTATTCCGTTATCGGGATTTGCAACAGATATTTATTTGCCGTCACTTCCGTCCATGGCTAAGGATCTGCATGTTTCAGCATCTGCCATTCAACTTTCGCTTGTCTTCTTTATGTTCAGTTTAGGAGTTAGCCAGATTTTCATCGGGAGTATATTGGATAGCTTCGGACGCTTTAAAATTAGTATTGCGTCACTGGCGGTATTTTCGGTTACAAGCTTCATTATTGCTTTTGTTCCCAATATTTATGTGATATATGCTATGCGAATTATTCAAGGAATTGCAATTGCATTTATTGTAGTCGCTAAACGTGCTTATTTTGTTGATCTTTATTCGGGCGAAAAATTAAAAAGTTATATTAGTATATTCTCTATAATTTGGGCTTGCGCACCTATAATGGCGCCGTTTTTAGGAGGATACTTGCAAAGTAATTTTGACTGGAGATCGAACTTCTATTTCCTTGGCGGGTTATCATTACTTTTTCTGATTTTAGAACTTTTATATAGTGGCGAATCTATAAAGTATTATCATCCTTTTAAATTAAAATCTATAGCAAAAACCTACTCCGGTATGCTAAAATCTGGTGATTTTACGTTGGGATTATTAATTCTTGGTATATGCTTCGGTCTTGTTGTAGTTTATAGTCTATCAAGTCCTTTTATCGTAGAACGTGTATTTGGGTATTCAGCAATTACCACGGGCTATAGTTCTTTATTATCAGGTCTATCCGTTATGACTGGAGGGATTATTTCCAAATCTCTTATTCATAAACCTTTAGGGAAGAAAGTAACTATTGCGGTTTCTGTACAAGTTATTTTGGTTTTACTTATGATTTTTACAGCTTCGATAGAAAGTAATATTTATACTTTGATTGGCTTCACAATGGGAATTAACGTCTGTGGTGGTTTTATTTTTAATAACATTTATGGATATTGTCTAAGTCGTTTTTCTAAAAATGCAGGAGTGGCAAGTGGTCTTACTGGCGGTGGTACATATATGGTAAGCTCATTATTCAGCTATGGATTTGTAAATTTATATGCTGTAAAAAGCCAGTTATTACTAGGATTTGCAAATATTTCACTAATCATGCTTATCTGCCTTATTTTCATGGCTTTTAACAGATTTAGGTTACTTAATTTGGCTATTAGTGCTACCAAATAATAAATTATAAAGCCCAAATATTAGGGTTTTTATCTAGGTTTTAAATGAATACCAGTTTCCCCAAGACTGTTTGTCAAATTGATTGCTTTTTCTAGCTATTGATAAAAAACATTAAAACAAATAAAGAATTTTTCAGATTAAGGACATACAGAAAAATTTGACTTTCAACATTGTCTACTTCAGCTCCAATTTTGTCCTATTCCCTTATTTATTAGTAGCGTATACTTTGGTGGCGTATTAATTTTGACACATAATAAAATAAATCATTAAAAAAAGAAACAATGGAAAATATCAAAAAATCAGAAACTACTAGAGTGGTTAAAGTTGCCGCTGTACAAATCAGTCCAGTATTATACAGTAGAGAAGGTACTGTTGAAAAGGTGGTAAACAAGATTCGTGAATTAGGAAAAAAAGGAGTGCAATATGCCACTTTCCCTGAAACAATCATACCCTATTATCCTTATTTCTCTTTTGTTCAGGCTCCTTACGCAATGGCGAAAGAACATCTGCGATTATTGGAAGAATCAGTTACCGTACCATCTGCGGACACCGATGCTATTGGTAAGGCAGCTAAAGAAGCAAATATGGTGGTATCGATTGGTGTAAACGAACGTGACGGAGGAACAATTTATAACACACAACTACTATTTGATGCAGATGGAACACTTATTCAGCGTCGACGCAAATTAACACCAACCTATCACGAGAGAATGATCTGGGGACAGGGAGATGCATCTGGTCTACGTGCTGTTGACAGTACTGTAGGACGCATTGGACAATTGGCCTGTTGGGAACATTACAATCCATTATTCCGTTATGCACTTATCGCCGATGGTGAGCAGATTCACTCAGCGATGTATCCAGGGTCTTTTTTGGGTCCTTTGCACAGCGAGCAGACAGAAATTAACGTTCGTCAGCACGCTCTTGAATCAGCTTGTTTCGTGGTTGTCGCAACAGGTTGGTTGGATAAAGATCAATTGGCACAGATAGCATCAGATACTGGAGGCCCAATTGGCCCTATATCAGGAGGCTGTTTTACGGCAATTGTTGGTCCAGATGGTCAACTTATTGGAGAACCAATTAAAGATGGCGAAGGTGAAGTTATTGCCGATATTGATTTTGCACAGATAGATGCGCGTAAAAGATTAATGGATGCCAGCGGCCACTATAGTCGTCCTGAATTATTGAGTTTGCTTATAGACCGTACACCGACTGCTCACGTACACGAACGTGTAGTTTATACAGAGCCAGTCACAGTTCAAAGTCAAGTTTTGAAAGAGTAATAAAGAGGGCGAGAATAAAGAATAAAAATTAAAAGGAAAAGAAATAAAAAAATGAAAAATTCAAGAAATATTATGGGTCGTGCTTTATGGACTGGGGTGTTAGCATTACAGTTAACCGTTGCTGCGGCGCAAGGAGGATCAAAAAAAGCGGATGTAAAAAATGATGAGGCTATCCGCCCTTATCGGGTTGCTGTTTCTAATACAGATTTGAAAGATCTACGGGAACGGTTATTGGCTACAAAATGGCCTAGTAAAGAAACTGTTGCTGACCAATCACAAGGTGTACAACTTTCTAAATTGCAAGGTTTGGTGCAATATTGGGGCACCAATTATGATTGGAGAAAAGCAGAAGTAAAACTAAATGCATACCCTCAATTTATAACTAAGATAGACGGAGTGGATATTCACTTCATCCATGTTCGTTCTAAAGAGCGTGACGCTATGCCGCTTATATTAACGCATGGATGGCCGGGTTCAATATTTGAATTTGTTAAAGTCATTGGGCCACTAACTGATCCAGTAGCTTATGGTGGAAAAGCAGAAGATGCTTTTGATGTTATTATACCTTCATTGCCAGGTTTTGGTTTTTCAGGAAAACCAACTGAAGCAGGATGGGATGTGGACCGAATAGGAAAAGCTTGGGCAGTATTAGTAAATCGTCTTGGATATAAACATTACGTTGCTCAAGGTGGAGATTGGGGTGCTGGAGTAGTTAATTCAATGGCATTGCAGGCTCCTGAAGGATTATTGGGTATCCACAGCAACTTACCTGCAACATTACCTACAGAAGCAGGTAAAGCACTAGGAAGCGGAATAGCACCAGAAGGGTTTTCTCCTCAGGAAAAAGCAGCTTTCGATCACCTTAGTAAATCGATCAAAGAGGGAAATTTTACCTACAAATCAACAATGACTTCACGTCCACAAGCGATTGGTTACGGTATGAACGACTCTCCAGTTGCTCTTGCTTCATGGCTTCTTTTGCATCCTGGTTTTTCTAATTGGTCTTACGGAAATGATCCTAAACAGTCTCTAACAAAAGATGAGGTATTGGATGATATTACACTTTATTGGTTAACCAACTCTGGAACTTCCTCAGCTCGAATTTACTGGGAGAACAGAAACAAAGAAATTGTTAGCGCAGGTTCAATGAAAACCGATCAAATCAAGTTGCCGGTTGCTATTACAGTATTTCCTGAGGATGTATTTACATCTCCGCAATCATGGGCCCGTCGTGCTTTTAATAATCTGATTTACTTCCATGAAGTGGATAAAGGGGGGCATTTTGCAGCATGGGAGCAACCACAATTATTTACACAAGAATTGCGCCTGGCATTTAAATCACTGCGCTAATCCATACGAAGGGCAACACATATTAGTTGCCCTTCTATTACCACAATAAATGGAACATATGAAAAAGAGAAAAAAAATATTGCTGATTGCCATTATTATCATGGGTATTGGAGCACTACTGTTCCCAAATGATGCTTTAGCACAACAGTCTGGAATAAAACGGACAGAACTTCAACGACAAGATCTTAGCGTTTCCGGACGTGAGGCTATTCAAGTAAGGATTGACTTTGAAGCTGGTGCTGCCTTTGGAAAACACTCGCATCCTGGTGAAGAAATTATCTACGTCCTAGCAGGTTCGCTAGAATACGAAGTTGAAGGTTCACTACCCGTTACACTTAAAGCAGGGAATGTACTCTTTATTCCTGCAGGACAGATTCATGCAGCGAAGAATAATGGAAACGATAAGGCTGTCGAGTTGGCCACCTATATTGTTGAAAAAGGGAAGCCTGTACTAGTTATGAAAAAATAAAACAATTTATAAAACAAATATTAATTTTAATACACTTAAAAATGGAAACTAACATTGAAAAAGTACTTTACACAGCTGTAACACATACTACAGGTGGTAGAACAGGTGAATCTAAAAGTTCTGATGGTCAATTAGACATAATACTTTCATCTCCGGGGAGCAATAGACCCGGGACAAATCCGGAACAATTATTTGCTGCTGGTTGGTCAGCATGCTTTATTGGAGCAATGGGGAAAGCGGCTGCCAATTTAAATGTAAAACTTCCTGCGGACCATTCCGTAAGCGCTGAGGTTGACTTAGTATCAAGCGACGAAGGCTATTCGTTGCAGGCACGTTTAAATATAAGCTTACCCGGATTAGAGTCGGATGTTGCTAATAGCATTATTGAAGGCGCAGCACAAACCTGTCCATATTCAAAAGCGATACGCGGTAATGTTAAAACCGAGTATAATCTTATCTAATGATCTAAGATTGGTTTAATGATTGGTTTTGTTCCCTATTTCAGGGGGTAGAACCAGTTTTAAACATGCAATAAATTGCATTATAGCCTTAATTGATTAAATATTATAGTAATACAAAGTCATGAAACAAAGAATTGCAGCCGCTTTTATTATGGGCATTATTACCACTGGCCTTATTTCTTTTACGCTAATTAGCATAAATGTTGGTTTTACTGAAAAATTTTTAGCAAGATGGATCAAATCCTGGGGAATGGCTTACGTCCTAATTGTACCTGTCATTCTTTTTGTTGGGCCTAAAGTGCAACAATTGGTGTCCTATTTATTTAGAAATAAATGAGGCGCAAATTAGGTCTTGATCACGATTGAAAAGATTAAACGCTAACAATAAATATAGCTTATTTACAAAAAAAACATAATTAATTAAAAATAATCAAATAATTAAACACGATGAATGATTTATTAGAATTTACAATTAATGCTCATGGCGGTCTAGAGAACTTCAACAAGTTTGAAACTGTCACAGCAAGACTTATCTGCGACGGGGTACTTTGGTCAATGGTAGGACACCCAGGATCAGTCGATGACATTTATGTTACTTCTCACACAAATAAGCAATTTACTTCACACAGCCCTTTTCTTAATAAAGACTGGCATACTGCATTTACATCCAGACATGTTGCCATCAAGAATAGTAAAGGAGAGGTTGTTGAAGAACTGTCTAATCCCAGAGATTCATTTGCTGGTTACACTACAGAAACACCATGGAGTCAACTCCAGCTGGCGTATTTTACCGGATATGCTATGTGGACCTATTTTAATGCTCCCTTTAATTTTGGCGATGCAGGTTACAAACTAAAAGAATTAGAACCTTGGGAAGAAAACGGGGAAGTATTTCGAAGACTTCAGGTTATTTTTCCTGAGCAGGTAGCTACACACAGCCCCGTTCAAACCTTTTATATAGACAAAGACGGTCTTATAAAAAGACATGATTACAATGTAGATATTGCAGGAGGAGCCACTGCTGCGCATTATTTGTCGAATTATATAAACGTGCAAGGTATTAAAATAGCGACCAAAAGGGAAGTATATGTAAGACTGGAAGACAATACACCACTATTTCCTGAACCTTTGTTGGTATCAATTGATCTGAGTGAAATCAGCTTTAAATAAAAAGACTTACTTAATTGCATGAAAAAATATCGGAATTTTGTTCCGATATTTTTTTTGTGAAACATGTATGAATTGTATTAATGCAAATTCCAGTGATATTGAGCGCTATTTATATATTATTGTATTTGCATGCTTTTTATAATAAATACGTTGTTAAATATTATCTTATATTGATTGTAAATAACTGGATGCTATTAATATATAGTAACTTTGCTCTTTTGTAGTGTCTTTTTTAAAGACTAATAATATTGTTTTAGGAGTGTTGACTAAAGTATTTTGTTTTTCCAATAGTGATTGATGAAAACTTTGCAATAAGCTGCATCAGGAAGAATTTTTTTTTCGCTGGTGCTCTAATAAAGGATATCTTATTTATCAGAAAAGACTTTTATCCTTTATAAATAATGATACAATAAAGCGCTATGAGGAACTTTTGGCGCTGTATTCTAAATTGTATAAAATTGATTCTTAAATCCTAATTTGCATTATGTCTGGGTATTTCCAGAGAAACTTTGAGCAGGCTTTGTGTCGTTCATTAATACCCTTTTTTAGAATGTGATGTAGATCACGTAACCGACTTCTGTTTCTGTTTTTACTTTGTACTATAATTTAAAAACAAAAAAAATGAAAACAGAAAAATTTGAAATCGCAAGCGCACAAAGTCGTATCGATTGGATTGGAAGAAAAGTAACTGGAGCACATAACGGGACTATTGAAGTAAAGGAAGGTTCCTTCTTGCTTACCGATAAAGAAGTAACTGGAGGGCAAGTCATCATTGATATGTCCACACTCGTAATTTTGGATGTAACTGATTCGGCTACGAATACGCAATTTGCAGGTCACCTTGCCTCGGATGATTTTTTCTCAATTGAAAAATTCCCAACGGCTGCTTTTGAAATTGTATCAGCAAAACCACAATCGGGTAATCAATACCGTTTTGAAGGTAACTTGACTATCAAAGGGATTACCCACGCTGCAGGATTTGACGCAATTGTCAATAGCAGTGAAGACACTTTTAACTTAGTTGGTAAACTTATCGTTGACCGTACCAAGTATGACATTAAATTCCGTTCAGGTAATTTCTTTAAAGATTTAGGCGATACGCTAATCTATAATGATTTTGAACTTGATTTGAATGTAACTGCAAAAGTAGCATAAACAAAACTTTTTAAAAATTAAAGACATGCCATTTGTAAAAATTGATTTGACTCGCGAGGGAGTTACCCGAGAGCAAAAACAGCAATTAATCAGCGGGGTAACCAATCTGATTACTGAAGTATTGAACAAAGACCCACACTTGACCCATGTGGTGATCAACGAAATTGAATTAGACAATTGGGGTTACGCAGGAGAACAAGTATCAATATTAAGAGAAAAAGGCATTACAGCCGATAAAAAATAAATAATTATGAAAAAACAAACAATAATCGTTACTGGTGCAGCATCAGGTATCGGTAAAGGAATAGCCAAATATTTTTTGGACAGAGGTGATAATGTAGTAATCAATTCATTTACTCCAACTTCACTGGAAAAAGCATATAATGAATTTGGCGCAGGTGATAACCTGGCAATGCTTGCCGGTGATGTAAGCGATAAACGTACAGGGGAACAATTAGTTGCATTAGCTGTTGAAAGATTTGGTACTGTGGACGTACTTGTGAATAACGCTGGAATCTTTGACAGTAAACCATTTTTGGAAGTTGATGAGGCATACCTTGATAAATTTTTGACAACTAATTTAAAAGGAGTTTTTTTTACTACTCAAGCTGCAATCCCTCAAATGTTAAAACAAAAAGATGGTGTTGTAATTAATATCGGTACTCCACTTGTAAACCATGGATTGGGTGGATGGCCTGCTACTGCACCAGTTGCAAGTAAAGGGGCTATTCATGCACTAACAGTACAATTAGCGGCCGAATTTGGGAAACAAAATATAAGAGTAAATACCGTTGCTCCAGGTGTAATTCGTACTCCGATGCATGGGGATAAAGCAGATCAGAATGCCGGTTTACATTTATTAAATCGTGTAGGTGAAATTGATGATGTTGCAGAAATGGTATATACTGTTGCCAAAAGTAATTTCATTACCGGAACAGTTATCAATGTTGATGGAGGTAAAGCTGCCGGTCATAATCTTAATTAATTAAAATAATTGTAGTATAAGCTTCTTTGCCCGATACTTTATTGGGCAAAGAAGTACAAAAAATAAATAAAATGAAAAATATAATGAAATCATTGTTAATTGCAGTTTTTGCAATACTAAGTTTTGCAACATATGCACAAAAAAACACTAAAGCAAAAATCCTTTTTGTTTTAACATCCCACGATAAATTAGGTGACACAGGGAAACCGACCGGTTCATGGATAGAAGAATTTGCAACACCTTATTATTACTTTTTAGATAAAGGAATTGAAGTAGTAATTGCTACACCAAATGGAGGGCAGGCTCCTATTGATCCAAAAAGTACTGACCCATCATTTCAAACACCGTCAACTAAACGGTTCTATGCTGATATAAATGCACAAAAAGCATTGAGTACTACGGTGAAACTTGTGGGTGTGAAACAACAGGATTTTAAAGCGGTATTCTATCCAGGAGGACATGGCCCAATGTGGGATCTTGCAACAGATAAAAACTCAATAAAACTGATTCAAGGTTTTTACAATAATAGCAAACCGATTGCTTTTGTATGTCATGCTCCGGCAGCTTTGGTAAATGTTAAAGATAAAGAAGGGAAATACCTGATTGCAGGAAAAAAATTAACTGGTTTTAGTAACACTGAAGAACAAGCTGTTGAATTAACTAAAGTTGTTCCATTTTTATTAGAAGATAAATTAAAAGAGCATGGAGCAAACTATTCTAAAGGTGCTGATTGGAGTTCTTATGTAGTGGAGGATGGCTTATTACTTTCCGGTCAAAATCCACAGTCTTCAGAAGAAGTAGCATCTAAACTACTTTCTAAAATTAATTAATGCTATCAACAGTTATTATTTCAAGTTAATAAAATCATTACAGTGATATAAATTGATTGAAGCTTAATTCTAATTTTTGATTTGGTATAGTTTGAAACAACTATACCAAATCTTTGTTTTATGGTATTTAAGCGTATTGAACATGAGAAGCCATTTATATCTCACTTATTTTTTGTTTCATAAAAAACATATTCAAGGCTATAAAGTATTTGAAAAGGATAAAAGATTGCAGAATAAATCAGACCTTTAGCTAGGTCTTTTTAAAATTTAAATTAAGAATTTCTATGAACAACCAACCCTTTAAAGTATCACCCTGGCTTATTTGGAGCAGTTCTTTAGCTATTGGACTTTTGTCATCAGTTCCTAAAATAGCAGAACTACATATAAAACCTGAAGAAGCATTGGTTAACTCACTTATTACCTTTTTGTTTGCCATTTTTGTTTGGTACCTTAATATTTATATGCTTCCCAAAACATATAAAAGGAATGACTCAAAAGGAGTGTCAATTTTAAGACTTTTATGGAACTTAATCGTTGGGATTGGTGTTATGCTGGCACTATCCTATTTGCAACAGTTATTGCTTCCTTATTTGGAATTTGGCCCTGCCATGTTAATGTTTGAAGTTCGAGGGGTATTTATTAATCTTATATTCTACATGTTTTTGCAAATACTTTATCAAAGTCACTATAATCAACAAGTCGGAGTCGCCTTTGAACGCTCTAAATCCATTAATCTAGGCGCTCAATATGAGTTATTGAAGCAACAAATTAATCCACATTTTTTATTTAATAGTTTAAACACTTTAAAATCTATGGTGGAAACGAATGATGAACACTCGGTAGAGTTTATTTTAAAGCTTTCGGATTTTTATAGGTTTACCCTTGAAAGCCGAAAACTTGATTTGATTAGATTAGGTGAGGAATTACAGATTGTTAACGCTTATATGTTTTTACTTAAAAGCCGATTTGAAGCCGGTATTGATTTGACGATTGACGTTGAAGAAAAGTACATGAATTCATTGATTCCCCCTTTTACGTTACAATTATTAATTGAGAATTGTGTCAAACATAATGTGGTATCACTCGACAAACCATTGCTAATAAAAATATATAGCGAACGCGATTTTATTGTTATTGAAAATGGAATTCGGCTTAAAACCAATTCTGAAACTTCAACTGGTATTGGCATAGAAAATATAAATCAACGATACGTTCATTTGGCAAACAAAAAGATAGAAATAACTGATGCGAATAATACATTCGCTATAAAACTACCTATAATATATGAACATTTTAATCATTGAGGACGAACTGAAAGCTGCAAAGTCATTAACAACAATGATAGCCGCTGTAAGACCCAACGCAAAAATTTTGTATCAAATTCAAAGTGTGGAAAGTGCAATAAAGTTTCTTTCCGAAAATGAGATGCCCAATCTTATCTTTATGGATATTCAGTTGGCAGATGGACTTTCTTTTGACATTTTCAAAAGTGTAGCTATTAATTGTCCTGTTATTTTTTGTACAGCCTATAATGAATATTCTTTGGAAGCTTTTAAAGCTAACGGTATTGATTATATACTAAAACCTTTTTCAAAGGAAGATATAGAAGTCGCTTTTGAAAAAGTGGACCAACTTAAAAACTACTTTCAACAGAATCTTGTTCCTGATATCGGAACTTTATTGAGTAGATTGGAGCCGCAAGGAGGAAAGAAGAGTTTTTTGGTATTTAAGCATAACAAGTACGTTACCGTTCATACAGATACAATAGCTTATTTCTGTATCAAACATGAGATGGTACATATCGTTTGTCTTGATAAGCAGGAATACCCGCTTAACCAATCACTGGATCAAATTTATTCACTATTATCGTCTTCTATGTTTTACCGATTGAACCGACAGTACATTATTAATTTTAATGCGATTAAGGAAATAGAGCCTTATTTTGCTCGCAAATTGTACGTGAAGCTAATCATACCAACTGAAGAAAGACTTTTAATCAACAAGGAAAGATCAAGTAACTTTTTGCATTGGATGGAAAATAGATAGTATTATTTTCTGTCTGTAGTTTTTGTTTTGATTGTAGTACAATATTAAATTTTTAAAAGTATAATTTATTTCACAAACAAAAGCCGCTCTTATAAAGAGCGGCTTTCAACCTAAATAAACAAATTAAAAAACAATTATAAGTCCAACTTATTTTAGTAATGATGCCTTGATAATTACGTCGGCAACTGCTTTTGGTTGTGAAATATATGATACATATCCAGCTTTCAATTCTGTAACTTCGACTTTAGCATTTTTGTACATGCTTCTTTGAAGATCTGGATTAACAGTTCGGTCGTTTAGAGTCAAAATTCCATAACTTGGTTTTGTTCTCCACGCTGCAGAAGTTAGGGGAGTTTCAAAGCAATCTTTATGAATTGGTATTTGGGATGCATTCATAAAATCGGCATCCTCTTTACTTAAATCACCCGCCACACCAGCTCTAAAGGTGCTTCTGTCATAAAATACAAATCCGCCATTGTCAGGAGCTTCGGTTCTCATTTCAGGAGGTTTGGGAAATGTTTTTGCCAATTGTCTAGTGGTTTGGCCCTTATCCGGCATAAACCCGGTTACGTAGACTAAACCCGCTACTTTTGGATGCATGCCTGCTTCTGTAATCACGGTTCCGCCCCAAGAATGTCCAACTAGAATAGTTGGCCCATCCTGATTGTCTAAAATATTATTGGTTGCTGCTACATCATCTTTTAAGGATGTCAAAGGGTTTTGTACCAAAGTTACATGGTAACCTTTTTTGGTTAGTATGGAATAGACTCCTTTCCAACCCGAGGCGTCTAAATAGTGACCGTGTACAATCACAATATTCTTAACTAATTTTTCCTGTGCATCAATTTTTGTGGTTCCCGCAAATAAGGCTGCCGCTGCTAATGCAAAAGTTACATACTTTTTAAACCACAGTTGTTGTTTTTTTGAGGTCTTCATTTTTTAACTAATACTAAATTAAGTTAATTGTAACCTTGATGTTACCACGTGTAGCTTTTGAATAAGGACATACTTGGTGAGCACCATCAACGATACTTTGAGCCACTTCTGGATCTAATCCGGGTAAGCTTACATTCAAACGGGCTTGTAATTCATAACCATCATTGGTTAGTACTAAGTCAATCTCAGTGTTTACATAATGATCTGTTGGCAATTTTACATTTAAACTGGCTGCAGTTTTTCCCATAGCACCGATAAAACATGCTGACCAACCAGCTGCAAATAATTGCTCCGGATTTGTTCCTGGGCGATTGCTTCCTGGGGATGAAAGTATAATATCTAATTGACCGTCAGAACTTTTAGATTCACCTGTTCTACCGCCTGTTGTGTGAGTTACACCTGTGTAAATCACTTTTTCATTGTTTGTTTCCATTTTTTTTTTGATTTAATATTAAATTATTGGGGCAAATGTATATTGGTCGTAGACTGAACTCAACCTGTTTTTTATTTAAGAGGACAAACTTTACCTTGAAATAGACATTTTGATATCTGAGCATTCTATTGCTTTGTTTGAGTTACTGTTTGCGGCGTGTTTTGGCTTTTTTTATTCCAATGGAATTATAGAAAAATAATTTTAGCATATAGTAATGGCATCCTATCTGTTGTTCTTTGATTTGTCTTAGAATAAATTATAGTTGTAACTTCTTTGTTAACAAATAGATTACGTTATAATTGATTCAGATGAAAACAATCTGAATCAGTCTATAGGTTATGTATCTGATATAAAAGAATATAAAGTGTAGTTTCAAAGTGGTATTACAAAATAAATGGAGGCAGCTTTTGACTACTTTGAGTGGGAATTTGTCTATTTGGGCTAGTTTGTAGTGATTGGCCCGTTCTTTAACTGCTAATTTCGTTGAATAATTAAAAAAACACGTAACATGACACACATTAAATTAACATCCGTTTTATTTCTTTTAGCATTAGTTTGTAACATCTCAGCTTTTGGACAAAACAGTACCGACAAGATTACCAAAACAGGTTTTGCGGTCTTGGAACTGTTCACTTCGGAAGGATGTTCCAGTTGTCCTCCCGCAGATGACTTAATGGGCAAAATCCAAAATGAATATAAGGACAGACCTGTTTATGTTCTTTCCTATCACGTTGATTACTGGGATAATCTGGGCTGGAAAGATATTTTCAGCAATGCGGATTATACAAAGCGACAATATGACTATGGCAAGTGGCTTAAAAAGGAACCTGTTTATACTCCGCAATTGATTATCAACGGTAGAGCGGATTATATAGGCTCACAGGAAACCGTCGTTAGAGCAGGGATTACTAAGGCACTTTCAAAATCGACTGAAGTAAGCCTTGATTTTTCAGCCCAAAAAGAATCGGAGGGGCTAGTTGTTAACTATAAAGTTAATGGAAATTCAAAGAACACACGTTTAGTATTAGCGTTAGTGCAGAAATCAGTAAAAAGTAAAGTTAAGAGAGGTGAAAACGAGGGGAGATTACTCTCTCATTATCAAGTCGTGAGAAATTTGACTTTTCAAAAATTAGCAATTGACGAAAAAGGAAGCGCGAACATTTCTTTTCCTAAGAATTTTGATTCTCAAAATGGAGAGATAATAGGATTTATTCAAGATAATAGTACAGGAGCTATTTTAGGAGCTGCAAAATCCAGTTTTTGACATCTGTCTAATTAAAAAATACCGTAATGAAAAATAAAGATAAAGTGGTATGGATAACGGGAGCTTCTTCAGGTATTGGGAAAGCTACCGCTAAACTTTTGCTCGAATATGGCTATGTGGTTTACGCATCAGCGAAAAAGAAAGAAAAAATTATGGATCTGAAGCGACTAGGTGCCCATATAATGTCGACGGATATTAATAGGCATGGCGATGTTCAAAGTGGTTTAGCTGAGATAATTGCAAATGAAGGGCGAATAGATATTCTTATTAACAGTGCCCGATTTGAATTAATGGAAGCGATAAATGGCGCACCCATTTCGGAAGCCAAATCTCACTTAGATTCAAGCGTTTTTGGTTTGGCAAGATTATCACAATTGGTTTTGCCTTATATGAGAAGACAAAAGTCGGGTAAGATAGTTATGATGCCTTCTTTTTTAAACAAAAGGAATGGTAGATTATCGGATTGGTATAATGCCAGCAGATTTGCTTTAAAGGCTTTAAGCAGCAGCATTAGGAAGGAAGTACGACCATTTGGTATTGATATTATGCTTATCGAGCCAGATGATTTGAAATTGGATTTGAGTACAATTGCTGCAGAAAACTTAAATAAAATATCTGAAGGCAAGTCATACAGCAAACTGGTAGAACAATTTTGGCACCATCAAAGTAGACCTTCTCAAAAAATGTTAAGTCAGGGGTAGTATTTGTTCTTGTATATAGCCAAAATGCGGTATGACCGCTTTATATTAATTACAAATTAATAAAAGGTTCGATTAAAATTATCTACATTTTTATGCTGGATTTACTCATAAACCTTTAATTTTATGTTGCACTAATAGCTGATTCAATCAATTATCAAATTGAGTATGATGGAAATTCTTAATGATTTATTGCAGACTGATCCCAATTGGGTTTATACTTTATGTAGACTGGTAGCCGGAATTATTATTTTTCCTTATGGAATGCAAAAATTATTTGGTTGGTTTGATGATTTTGGAGGAGGAGTAGGAATCAAACAATCGCTGTTAAGTTTCAAAAGCAAAAAGATTCCAGCCGCTATAGCATGGTTAGTGATAATCGGACAGTCTTTTGGGAGTATAATGCTAATGGTTGGCTTTTTTGCAAGATTTGCGGCAATAGCTAATTTTATAATCTTTGTGGGAGCACTATTGAGTCATCGTGAGGATGGTTGGACTATGAATTGGGTTGGATCGAAGAAAGGTGAAGGTATTGAGTATTTTATATTATTACTAACTTTACTTATAGTTGTTATTTTTAAAGGAAGCGGAGTGTTTTCCGTCGATTTTTTATTGTGGAAATTACGGAAGTAGTGAAAAAAAACGGATCATTTCAATACTAGTATTGTTGTAATTCCAATATTACTATTAATTTAATAAATATTAAATATGGAAAATTTAAAAAAAGCGTACATCGCAGGAGGCTGTTTTTGGGGAATGGAAGACTTATTCCGCATGCGTCCGGGCGTAAAGGATACTGAAGTAGGCTATTTGGGAGGTCAGAATGAAAATCCGACCTATAACAATCATCCAGGGCATGCTGAAGCAATAGAAATTACATACAATCCAAATGAAACATCATATAAGGAGTTATTGGATTATTTTTTCAGAGTGCATGACCCAACAACAGTAGACAGTCAAGGGAACGACAGGGGCTCCAGTTACCGATCTGCAATATTTATCCAAAACGAGCAAGAGAGAGAAGTTGCCAACGAAGTCTTTAAGATTGTTGATGATTCAGGAAGGTGGCCAGGTAAAGTGGTTACGACATTGGAGCATTATACAAAATTCTGGCCTGCTGAAGAATATCACCAGGACTACCTTATAAAGAGTCCCAATGGATACACTTGTCATTTTGAGCGGTTTGGTACTTTTCTATAAAAATGGCTGCGGGGAGGCAATATCTTCAAAACTTTTTTTGATATTGCTAAACTTTTAGCTTCGGCTTTTGATTTTTTATTTTTAAAAGTGGATACAAATTTAATGTCATTCCCTAAAGGCTTATCGGCTTTTTTATATTGCATTAAATATTTTGAATAGTCCGTTTTACTAATTTCTTGTTTAGAATTATTTTGCTTGTACAATTCTCAAATAAAAATGAACTCTTGTCTGTAGACTTGTTTTTGTTCAAAATGATAAGTGATTTTTCTGACTGCATCAGGCATTTTGATTAGACTAAGGACTTCAGGAATCCAATGCTTATCAATTAAACTATTAATATTGATTGCTGTAGTTTTTTGATTTGTAATCTATGTAAAAACTAACTAATTTATCTTTTGACCAATAATAATCAGGCGCATTAGTTTTAATTATGATTTTGAAAAAAATAATGAAGTTTTCCAGTGTCTACATGTGCCATAATTTAGCCAAAAAAATATTTTTTCTGTCTCAATTTCGGGATACAATTCAGGTATAGATTCAAACAAAATATCACTTAGTATTCAAAAGAAAAAAGTAAGTAATAAACAAGTTAATTTGTTGTTTATTAATATGTTAACGTGTTTGTTTAGTGATGTTATGTTCTGCTGTTTTCGCAGATGGAAATTTAAAAACATCCATTCGCAATTGATGATTACCATTGATATCAAAATGAGGAATGCAGTAGCCACAAAGTAACGGTCATTTACAGGCATACAGATAGAATTATACCTAATTGTTTATTACAAGGCTACTGCAATCCTAAATTTTTAAACAACTCTTGATAATTTGGATTGTTTGGATCTAATTGTTTCAATTGAAAAGCAGTTTGTTGCGCTTTTGTCTGATTTCCGGTCTGGATGTACACAAAAGTAAGCGCATAATAAAGATCTGGTGTATCAGGGCTTATGGCAATTCCTTTTTGTAAAACAGCTTCGGCTTCTTTGAATTTTTTCTTGGCATTCAACATCAAACCATAATTATAATACACTCTAGGATTTTGTGATTTTAAGGCTATAGCTTTCGCAAAAGCGGATTCGGCTGCAGTTGTATTATTCAGTTCATTATAAAGCAAGGCTAAATTATAATAAATACGCTCGTTGTTTGGATCATTTTTTAAGGCACGTTGTAACATTTTTAATGAAGCATCATTTTTTCCAACAGTATTATACAATGAGGATAAATTAAGGAGCGCATAATTCATTTGGCTGTCTTTTTTTAGTCCTTTGAGGTAGAAAGACTCGGCATTTACATAATCCTGAATTTTGAGATAATAATCGGCAAGCATTATATTCCCTACCGAAAAATCGGTTTGATAGTGAAGGAAACTAACTAGTTCTATATTTGCAGATTCAAAAGCAGTTGTGTACAGACTTGGAATTTGATCTTTTGGCAGACTCACAAAAAGATCAGCAGCAGCAATACGAACCGCTCTCACTTTATCTGATAATAAAGGGCCAATATTTTCAATCCAACTGTTTGGTGAGAAACTTGATAAACTACGTAAAGCCCTATAACGAACTTGGGCATCGTTATGATTTAAACATGACAATATGGTATTTAAACTGGTTTGGGTATTGAAACTACCCAAGTAAAAAACAGCAGTTGCTTTAATGATATTTGGTGTGGTTTTGATATTGATCAATTGTATCAAATGAGGCTCACTGTTAGCGTCCAGTTTGCTTCCCGGAATCAAATCATCTGCAAAATGGTATTTACGATTTGGACCATACCATTTGATTACGGCATCGGCCAATATTTTTTCTGATTTGTCTTTATGGCAATTGCTACAGGCATTTGGTGTACCGTATTTGACCGAAAGATCGGGACGGGGAACTCTAAAACTATGGTCATGCCTTAAATCATTACCCATGTATAATTTTCCTGGCATGTGACAGTTTACGCAAAGCGAACCTTTGGATTCTGTTGTATGAAAAGTATGTTTTGGCGTGTCATATTTTTTTGGGATATGGCATTGTATACATGTTTGATTGTCTATATGTTTGAGTTTAATGCTGTGTGGATTATGGCAGTTACTGCATTTAACACCTTTGCTGTACATTTTGCTTTGTAAAAAAGAAGTGTAAATATAATCTTCATCCTTTACCTGTCCATCGGCTTGGAAAAATTCCGTATCGGGAATCTGCGGAATATAGTTATCCATTATTTCTTGGCTCTCGATATGCCTGGGGCTTATTTCAGAAACTCGGGCATGACATGGAGCACAGGTGTTGATCTGTTCCAGTTGCCCTGAAATTTTACCCAGTTTCATAAAACTGCCGGTTACCTTATCTCCAGATTTATAGTCAGAACTTTTTATATAATCCAAATGCTTTTGCCCAGCACCATGGCAGCTTTCACAGCTTACATTGATAATGCTGTAGCTGGTTTTGTACGTGTCTGTTTTGGTGTCGTAATTTTTATGAAGGTTAGTCGAATGGCAAGTGGCACACATAGTGTTCCAGTTTTGAGCATTGCCTGTCCAATGCAGCCAATCATGGGAAGGTATCTTTTGACCCGCATATTGATTGAACCATTTTTTTTTATTCACATCCCAACTCAAGCGGGGGACCTGCATTCTTCCTCCCGGAAAATGAACCAGATATTGCTGCAAGGGTTTGTAGCCAAAGATATATTTTACTTCAAAATCATGATTTTTGCCATCACTGCCTTCGGTATTAATGAAAAATTTAGAACCTTTTTTAAAGAATCTGCTTGTAACACCATCAGCAGTGAAAGTCACATTATTGAAATCACCACTTACTGTCGAATCATTGGCGGGAAGCATCGACATATAATGATCCGACTGTTTCCATTGATGATGTTCGGCAGTATGGCATTTTATACAGGATTTATCACCTACGTATGCATTATTTGAGGAAAGGGCTTCGGTATATGCAGCATCTTTTGAGCTGCAGCTGTCAACAATAAAAACCCTGAAAATTACAAAAAGAATAAGAAGGACTACAATGATAATTGATGACTTTTTGAGCATAAAACAAAGGTTTCTCAAAAATATAGAATTATCGAATAGAAACAAAAGAGTTATAAACAAATAATTTCAAGCTAGAATCTATACTCCTGTATCTATAGTTGTGGGCAAAGCGGATTTCCCAAAATTTTAGATTACATGTTGTAACATTATATAATATAATGTCAAAAAAAGTAATTATAATTCCAATGTCCTTACTATTTAATTGATTGTCTTATAATTTTAGCCACACAAAAGGTTCAAAAAATCTGTAGAATCTTGGTAATGAGTCTACAATAGTTCAAAAGAAAATTACCCCCTTGGAAAGCCTTGCCATTTAGATTAACTGTTAAGTAATTACTTTTTAACAATTGTCTAACAATCAACGAATAAAGTTTTTTTAAAATTAATTGTATGAATTTTATTAAAAAAAAGAATATCTTTGAGTACATGGGATCTTCTTATTACAGTATCATTTTTATTGATCTATAAATTGAAATGTCATGAAAGTTTGAGTAGCATGGAAACGGGTACTTTGTGAATAGGAGGCTACATTTAAAAATAGAATTAAAGAATTTACAAATAAAATAAAATAATGGAAAATTATATTTCATCTACTGACAACGTAAATATCCACTATACAGAAATAGGGAAAGGAAATACCTCCATAGTTTTTGTTCACGGTTGGCTTGGAAACATAAATTGGTGGAACAGTCAAGAGACTTTTTTAAAAGAAAAATATAAAATTATTAAAATTGACTTAGGTGGTCACGGAAAATCTGATAAAACAAGACAGAACTGGACTGGAGAACAATATGCAGACGATATAAAATCGGTTATAAATAAAATTGACACAACCGAAATAATCCTTGTTGGCCATTCAATGTCAGGTGCTTATGTGCTTGAAGCATCTATAGATTTGCCTAAAGTAAAAGCTATTATTTTGGTCGACACTTTAAAAGACTTAGACCAAGATTTTACTCCTGAACAAGCTGAACAGTTTATGGATAGTAATTATCGTAAAGATTTTAAATCAGCGGTAGAAAACATTCTACCTCAATACCTCTTCGTTCAAGAAACCCCAGCAATTGTAAAAAATCAACTTCAAAATGAATTCATTCAAAATGACTCTGAATTAGCTATAAATACACTTAAGCCTTTATACGAAATGGATATTCGCAAAATAGCAAAATTGGTAAATATTCCTGTGAGGGCAATTAATTCTGATGCTACGCCAACGAAAATAGAAAACAATCAAAAATATTTCAAGAATTATAATTACAGAACTATTGTAGGAACAGGACATTATCCAATGCTGGAAAAACCTGATGAGTTTAATAAAATATTGGCAGAATTAATTGAAGATTTAACTGCCTATAAATAAGACAAAAAACTGCTATTAACAGGTACTACAACGGATTAGGGGCAATTGACTTAATGGTAAGTTGGTTTTGTATTTGAAATTATTTACTTCGTCTGTTCGTTCCGCTAATTAGCGGGATTCGGGTGGCAAATCTGAAGATAAGGCTTCATTTAGTAGCAAATCCGCTATATAGTCCTAGAATGTTAGTGGTGAGGCTATGACAGAGAATCTTCCAACAAACTTAGAAAAAAAAATAAATATGAATCTCAAAAACAGAATTAGAATGAAAAAAACTTACGATAATCTTATTTGCAACTTTTGCATTCATTTCTTGTAACAATCAAAAAATAACAACTATAACAACAATTGAAAACGAAAAAATCGTAAGACAGTATTTTGAGTACTTCAGCAATCACGAATGGGCGAAAATGGCTAAAGTATATGGACTTGACGTGCCTTTTCATGGATTGGTTTATTCAAAGGATGGAAGTCTTTCTTATTTTATCAAACGGTTTGACAGATACAGCAAGGGGAAGAAATATGCCACTGAGGATTTTGCTCAATTAACAGGCAATTCAAGAGATACAAAGTATGATTACACCATGGAAAAATAGGTTAAAGTAATTGATGAGTATTGTACGTTTCCTGCGATAGAGAAAGCTGATTTCTTTAAACGGGTTTTGTTCTGTTTCATAACAGGTAATGAAGATATGCATTTAAAGAACTTTTCGGTAATTACAAAAGCAGGAAAAACTACTTTGTCGCCAGTGTATGATTTTTTAAATTCTTCGATTTCCATTAAAAATCCACAGGAGGAGTTAGCCTTATCTCTCAAAGGAAACAAAAGCAATTTTAAGTCAACGGAATTAGTAGATTATTTTGCAAAAGAGCAACTGGAACTTAATGACAAGACAATTGATGCCATTTTGTCTGCCATGAATAAAAACGTATCCAAATGGATTGAACTTGTAGAAATATCTTTTTTATCAGATGATATGAAAGAAAAGTATCTGAAGTTGATCGACAATAGGATTAGGAGATTTTAATAAAAAAAGCCCTTTTGTTTACAAAAGGGCTTTAAATTTAAATCTTATTTTTTTGATTCTTCAACAGAAACTTTTCTAAACTCTTTTAAAAGTTTTTCAAGTTCCAATGTTGATTTACGGGCTCTTGGTCCTGCAGCTTTCACACCTTTTTCAATAAGTGATTCTGATTCTGTTTTGAATGTTTCGAATTCGGCATTGATTTTTGCAACTAAATCTTTCATAATAGTATTGTATTAAATTAAGCCGCAAAAATAGAAGTTTACTAATGTGATAGGAATAATTTGTTGTTAAAATTACTGTAATTTAGTTACGATTGTATTTTCAATCGTATAAAAAATCATCTTTTTTTTGTAAATACTTGATACTATTAGGGTTGTTTTTTCTTAGTTCTTCCATAAAATAAGTTGTGGGTGTATGGATAAAGTATTAAAAACAGTGAAGTGCTATCGGAAGACACAACGGGGCATATATGCCATAGCAGTGTTATACTATTCTTTGTTTATAGGAGAATAAAAGAGTAGAGATGTGGCATATTTTTAGGTAAATTAGGATTGACCTAAAAAATATAAATTAAAATATAATAATGCTATAAATGCAATCTAGTTTAGCTGTTCAGTGCTTTTCATTCGTAAACAATGTTCAGTTCCTAAATAGAGGGGGTTTCCATGTTTTTCAGACCAAAAACCATCCAAAACATCTTTGGTTATGCATCGATAAACAGCTACTCCTTTGTAGATTTTGTTGTATTCCCCTTTATAGCTAAAATTAATTACCAGAATGTTGTCTTTAAAGAAACCGTAGCCTTTTTGTTCGTCTGTGCTGTTAATTAGCCATTTGGCTAATATTCGGTTGTTCTCATCTAAAGATAAATGCAAAACATCTTTGTAGGTTACTTCCCGGTTCTCGTCTTGATTACTTCCAGTAATTGAGTATTCGCCAATTAAATCTTGTATAGTCATTTATTTTCCAATACAGAAAATAACATTCCTTATTTTAATAGGGTTTTCAACTTTAGTGGTACAATTATGGTACAATTTAAAGCAAACTATCGCAAAACAAAACAAAGTATCCTTATCAAGATAACATAAACTCATAGGAGTTGTTTACACAAAAATAGTTATAAACTTTTAATATTGATTATATCATTGATATAAAAAAAGCTGAGTAATATATGATTAGAGTACTTACACATGAAGGTTAAAAAGTAAAAAGGTCAAAAATCTAAATATTAGATTTTTGACCTTTTTTCAATATCGTTTTGGATTTCTAAATAAGTTTTTACCCGACCAGACTTAATCCATTTCATTAACTCATGTCTATAAAAATAAATACGTTTACCTTGTTTATTAACTGGGATTTCCCTTTTACACACTTTACTATAAATTGTTGATACCGATAGATCCAAAAGTTTTGATGCTTCTTGAATGTTTAGAACTTCTTCTTTATTTTCTTCTACATTGGAAATTCTTACAATAAGTTTTTCTAAATGCTCTAATTTATCATGAATTTTGTTCATCATTATAGGTATTTGGTCAAAAGTAAATGGCTTCATGGTGATCGGTTATTTAAATCTCATGTAAAAGTATTTATTACCGACTTTGAAGATATAAGATGTCCTTAAAAAGGGGAGTTTGGCTTTTAATTTCTAATCATTATAGGTTATAGGACTATAAGAAATCTAATCCATTAAGGAGAAATGTTGGCTCTAATATTTGGTTTATTAGCCCCATCCGAATAAATTTGAACTATTGCATCGAAGATTTGTAAAAATTGAAAAATATTTCCAAGTAGTATTTGTTCTTATCTTTAGTTACTGTTAAGTTATCTTATTCAGTATTTTAAAATTTTTAATTTCAAAAGCATAAAATAAAAAAAAACTATTTTTACAGTCTTGAAACTTACAAACACCATATTGTCAATTATAATTCTGATTCTTTCCTGTATGCCTTGTGCAGATAAGGAACAAGATGTATCGTTTGAAAAAATGACTATAAACAATACTTCAAAGCAACATCACAATAAAGATATTTGCTCCCCTTTATGTGTTTGTAGTTGCTGTGGATGTCAAGGTTACGTTCACAACACTATTTGTTCTTATAATATCTTTTCGGTTAAAACTATAATTGATAAAAATCTTCCTGAATACAAATCAATTATTACTTCCAATTTCTTCGGGAGTATTTGGCTGCCCCCACAAATTATTGCTTAATTTTTTTGATGATTAAAAGAATACAATTCTACTTGATAGAGTTAGTTACAAAGTTTTCTTTATTTAAATTAATTACAGTTATAGATATAATAATGGCAATGCAAAAAACAAAAAGACCGAACAACCCTAAACCTAAATCCAAAAAGCCAATAACGGTTTACACTGTTATTCGTACTATAATGATAATACTACTTTTGTTGCTTTTGTTATTGGGAGTTGCTGCAAAATATTGGTACTACTACAATAAATATTACAAATAATTAATAATCATTATAAATAATTTATTAATTATAAAAATAAAAATCATATTTTTACAGTCTTGAAATTTACAAACATCATATTGTCAATTATCATCGTAGTACTTTCCTGTATGCCTTGTGCAGACAAGGAACAAGGCGTTTCGTCTGTAAAAGTAACTATAACCAATAGTTCAAAACAGCACCAAGATAAAGACAGCTGTTCTCCTTTATGCATTTGTAACTGTTGTGGCTGTCAAGGTTTCGCATACAATTCAATATGTAATTACAATTTTTTGGCCGTCAAAAACATAATTGACAAAAAACTACCTGCATACAAATCAATTTTCACTTCCAATTTCTACGGAAGCATTTGGCAACCGCCTCAAATTAATGCTTAATAATTTATCGATTAATGAATAAATAAAGTGAATAAATGCCATGCGCATTCATTTTGCTATTGTTTTACATTAATCATTTCGCAGTATTTGAATTTATCATTACCGTGAATTATAATTTATTATTAAACATTAATCATTACAAATAGTGTTAAACAAAATCATTCATTTTAGTATAAACAATAAATTCATCATTGGGTTGATGACTTTATTCTTGATCATTTGGGGAGGGTGGAGTGCTTCCAAATTACCTATTGATGCAGTACCGGATATTACAAACAATCAAGTACAAATTATTACGCTTTGCCCCACTTTGGCAGGGCAGGAAGTAGAACAATTGGTAACTTTCCCAATAGAACAAAGTATTGCAAATCTTCCCGATTTGGAAGAAACCCGAAGTATTTCACGCTTTGGTTTATCAGTAATCACAGTCGTTTTTGATGATGATGTCAATATTTATTTTGCACGACAACTTATTAGTGAACGCCTTAAAGAAGCGATTAGTCAAATACCACAAGGAATAGGAACACCCGAATTAGGTCCCGTTAGTACAGGACTTGGCGAAGTGTACCAATATATTTTACATCCAAAAAAAGGAAGTGAAAATAAATATTCGGCAATGGATTTGCGTTCTATGCAAGATTGGATAGTAGCAAGACAACTAAACGGAACTCCCGGAATTGCTGAAATAAATAGTTTTGGTGGTAAATTAAAACAATATGAAGTTGGGGTGAATCCAAATCGCTTAAAAGCAATGGGAGTAACTATTCCTGATATTTTCAACGCTTTAGAAAAAAACAATCAAAATACAGGTGGCGCATACATTGACAAAAAACCAAGTGCCTACTTTATTCGTGGTGTTGGATTAGTCACTTCTTTGGAAGATGTAAAAAATATTGTTGTAAAAAGCAATCCAAACAGCGTTCCGATTTTTATAAAAGATGTTGCCGATGTAAAGTTTGGCAGTGCTGTACGTTATGGAGCAATGACTTATAACGGAAAAGTTGATGCAGTTGGTGGTATTGTGATGATGCTAAAAGGGGCAAACAGTAATGAAGTCGTACAAAGAATAAAAGACAAAATGATTGTCATACAAAAATCATTACCTGATGATGTAATCGTTGAACCATTTATTGATCGAAGCACCTTTGTAAACCGTGCCATTTCTACGGTTGAAAAAAACCTAATCGAAGGAGCATTAATAGTAATTTTTGTATTGGTTTTATTTCTTGGAAATCTTCGTGCAGGACTTATAGTAGCTTCGGCTATACCGCTTTCTATGTTGTTTGCTTTGGGATTGATGAAAGTTTTTGGAGTAAGTGCAAACCTAATGAGTTTGGGAGCTATAGATTTTGGATTAATTGTAGATGGTGCCGTAATTATAGTGGAAGCTTCTCTCTATTTTTTAGAACACAATAAAACTAAGGTAAAGCTGACCCAACCACAAATGGATCACGCCGTAGAATATAGTGCTAAAAAAATGATGAGTAGTGCAGCTTTTGGTCAAATCATTATCATGATTGTTTATTTCCCTATTTTATCTTTAGTGGGAATTGAAGGGAAAATGTTTGGACCAATGGCAAAAACAGTTTCGTTTGCCATTATTGGAGCAATGATCCTTTCATTGACCTATATTCCTATGATGAGTGCCTTGTTTTTACCTAAGCTTATCAGTCATAAAAAAACATTTTCAGACAAGATGATGGACTTTTTGTATAAAAAATACGAGCCTCTTTTGGTAAAGGTTATTGAGATAAAATACAAAATAGTTGGAATTACTGTTGCATTACTATTAGTTACCTTTTTTATTTTCAGCAAAATGGGCGGAGAGTTTATCCCAAATTTAGCGGAAGGAGATTATGCGTTTGAATTTAAAATGCCTCTCGAAACTTCTTTATCCCAAAGTATTGAAACCTCGATGCAAGGCGCAAGAATTGCAAAACAATTCGACGAAGTAAAAATTGTAGTGGGAAAAACGGGAGCTGGTGAAGTACCTACTGACCCAATGCCACCTGGAGCAACAGATATGATGATTATTCTAAAGCCGCAAGACGAATGGAAATCAGGTAGAACTTATGATGAATTGGGTGATGCAATAGAAGAAAAATTAAGTGTGATACCTGGTGTTTTTATCGAAAAAAGTCAACCGATTCAAATGCGTTTCAATGAATTAATGACTGGAATCAAACAAGATGTCGCTATAAAAATATTTGGAGAAAACTTGGACAGCCTTTCCGTATATGCAAAAAAAGTCGAAAATGTGATTGTAAATGTAAAAGGGGTTTCATCTCCTCAAGTAGAACAAGTAGATGGTTTGCCACAAATCAATATAGAATATGACCGTTTGCGAATTGCTAATTATGGTCTAAATGTAGAAGACATAAATAGTATTGTAAGTACTGCTTTTGCAGGAAAAGCTGCAGGTGTAGTTTACGAAAACGAGCGAAAATTTGATTTAGTGGTGCGGTTGGACAGTACATCAAGAAGAAGTATTGAGGACGTGAATAATTTATTGATACCGACACCTTCAGGAAATCAAATACCATTATCACAAGTGGCAAAAGTTGATTTTAAATTAGGCCCTGCGCAAATTAGTAGAGAAGCTGGAAAACGTAGAATCGTTATTGGTTTCAATATACAGGATAGAGATGTACAAAGTGTTGTAAAAGAAATTCAAGACAAATTAGCAACAAAAGTAAAATTACCATCTGGTTATTATTTTACTTATGGAGGAACATTTGAGAACTTACAAAAAGCGTCTAATCGATTGATGATTGCAGTTCCTATTTCCCTATTATTGATTTTTATGCTTTTGTACTTTACATTCAATTCTATGAAACAAGCCAGTTTAATATTTTCTGCAATTCCAATGAGTGCAATTGGAGGAGTATTCGCATTAATCCTTCGCGGAATGCCTTTTAGTATTTCAGCAGGAATAGGTTTTATTGCATTGTTTGGAGTAGCTGTATTGAATGGAATTGTACTTATAGGTACATTCAACCAACTCGAAAAAGAGGGCTGGGATGACGTTATCAAACGCGTTATTGAAGGAACAAAAATCAGACTGCGCCCCGTTTTAATGACGGCTACCGTTGCCTCATTAGGTTTCTTACCAATGGCAATGTCACACAGTGCAGGTGCCGAGGTGCAAAAACCATTGGCAACTGTAGTAATTGGCGGACTGCTCTCAGCAACATTTTTGACTTTATTTGTGTTGCCTTTACTATATATCATATTCAATACAAAAATTAAAATAAAAGGAAAATCGATAACAACCATTTTAGTTGTCGGACTGTTTCTTTCATTCAGCAATGGTCAGGCACAATCACGCAAATCTATCGATGAAGTCTTGAATTTGGGTCTAAAGGATAATTTGCAATACAATATCAATCAGTCACAAATAACAAAAAACCAGCTTTTGATAAAAGGAAATAAGGAGTTTCCTAAAACTGGCATATTTGTCGAGAACGAAGATCTTCGCCCTTCGGATAAAACCGGTATTTGGAAAATTGGTTTACAACAAGCTTTCTATATGCCGCAAGTAAACCAAGCCAAGAAGAATTACTATAGTGAGCAAACCAAGTACTACGAGGTTAACAAAGAAGTAATCAATACAGAGCTGAAAAAAAACATCCGTTCTGTTTATTACCAATTATGGTATTTGCAAGACAAGGCAGCTTTATATCAGCAATTAGACACTATTTATGCAGGCTTACTAAAAACGACCACCATAAAAGTAAAAACTGGAGAAAGCGCTGGTATTGAGAAGATTTCAGCAAACGTGAAGTTGAAAGAAATTGAAACAAACATCACGCAGCTTCAAAAAGAAATGGTAGTGCAACAGCAAGTACTAATGCAATTATTAAATAGCTCAGAAGCCATTTTGCCTCTTTCAAAATCTTTAGAAAAGTTGGAATATGGTTTGCAGAATTCAACCGAAAATCATCCAAGTCTTCTGTTATTGCAACAAAACATAGCGATTGCCAATAGTGAAATTGCTATTCAAAAAAGCAATAATTTACCTGAATTTTCCGGTCGTATTTTTTCACAGAAATTATATGGTGTAGATGACCCGTATAGTGGTTTTTCATTTTCAACATTATTCCCAATATTCGGAAGCGGTGCCAATCATAATAAAATAAAAGCCGCCAGAACCGAAAAGGAAGTACAAGAACAACAACTGCAATACAAAACGCAAATACTTAAATCTGACCTGACTCAACGTCAAACCGAAGTGGAAAAAAGCTTATCTGGTTTACAATTTTATGAAACTTTGGGTTTGCAGCAAGCTGATGAAATTATCAAAGCCGCTAACCAATCCTACCGAGCTGGAGAAACAAGTTATGCTGATTTCTCATTGTATTTGAGTCAAGCCATCGAAATACGGAAAAATTATTTAGACAATCTAAATGCCTACAACCACGCCATAATTGAATTCAATTATTTCACAAATAAATAAATTAAAAAAAAAATGAAATCTTTAAAAGTATATAAGAATCCCCTTTTGTTATTTGCCTCTTGTCTTTTGCTTGTTTCTTGCGGTAAGACCGAAACTAAGCCAGAAGAAGAACAAAAAGCAACAACAGAAGAAGCTGCTCCTACAATCGCATCACTCACAGCCGAGCAAATAAAAACGGTAGACATACAATTCGGGACTATAGAACAAAAACAATTAACGGCAACACTCAGAGCCAATGGTGCATTGCGAGTGCCTAACAATAACAAAGCCAATGCAACTTCGCTGTACGGCGGTGTAATAAGAACCATTAATGTACAGTTAGGTGATTTTGTGAAAAAAGGTCAAGTAATTGCTACAATCGCCAATCCGCAATTTATACAACTACAGGAAGAATATTTGAGTACTTCCAGTAAAATAGTCTTTGCCGAACAAGAATTAGCGAGACAGAAAGAACTCAATGCAGGGAATGCGGGGGCACTAAAAAACTATCAAAATGCAGATGCAGAACTAAAATCAATTAGAACTCGCCGCGCTTCTTTACAACAACAAATCCAGTTAATGGGTATCAATCCAAATAGTTTAAATAATAGTAATTTGCGTTCTGCATTGTCAGTGACCAGTCCAATAACTGGCACCATCAGCAATGTGTTTTCTAAAATTGGAAGTTATGTTGATGTGTCTTCACCCGTTGCCGAAATTGTAGACAACTCACAATTGCATTTGGATTTGAATATTTTCGAAAAAGATTTACCTATGCTAAAGGTGGGGCAAATTATACATTTTAGAATTACCAATAACTCAGGACAAGATTACAATGCTAAAGTGTATTCAATAGGTGCAGCCTTTGAGAATGACAGTAAAAGTATTCCTGTGCACGCTACTGTTCAAGGGAATAAAACGGGACTGATAGACGGAATGAATATAACTGCAATTGTAAGTTTAAATAATGTTACTACTGACGCAGTCCCTACTGATGCCATTGTAAGTGCAGATGGAAAGGAATATATTTTCGTTGTAACCGATAAAAAAGCGGAAGAAGAACCACAAGAAGAAGAAAACAAATCCGAAGAACCAAAAAGCAAGGAACCGACAACAAATTTTGAAAAAATTGAAGTGGCAATAGGCGTTTCTAATATGGGATATACCGCTATAACATTGGTAAAAGAGATTCCTACTAATGCGAAAATTGTAACAAAAGGCGCATTCTTTGTAAATGCAAAATTGACCAACAAGGGAGAAGAATAAAGAGTAAACAACCCATTGGTGTAATTATTATAAATAGCAGTTCACTAAAATTTTAAAAACTAATTACCCTAATGGGTTAATAAATCAAAAAAAATGAAACACCAACACAAATACGATGCAAACGGCAAACAGCTTTGTTGCACATTGGAAGAAAAAATAAATCACAAAACCGACAAACGAACTGGCTGTTGTACAACTCACAATGAACCTGAAAATCATTCGGACGATGATGGACACGACCATGATCATTCAACCGAAGGAAAGTCTACTTTTCAATTGTTCTTGCCAGCAATAATAAGTTTTGCGTTATTACTCATTGCTATTGGTTTTGACAGCTATTTTCCTCAATCGTGGTTCACAGGATGGGTGCGTATTGCTTGGTATGGAGTAGCTTATGTACCTGTGGGTTTTCCTGTAATAAAAGAAGCTTTTGAAAGCATTCGTAATGGCGAAATATTTTCAGAATTTTTATTAATGGTAATTGCAACTATTGGAGCATTTGCCATTGGTGAATATCCCGAAGGTGTTGCTGTTATGTTATTTTATGCTGTTGGTGAAGTATTTCAAACATTAGCTGTTCAAAGAGCAAAAAGTAACATCAAATTATTATTGGATCAAAGACCTGATACCGCTACAGTAATCAAAGATGGAAATACTATTGATAAAAAAGCATCTGAAATTACTATCGGCGAAATCATCCAATTAAAACCTGGAGAAAAATTAGCTCTCGACGGAAAATTACTTTCTGACAATGCTTCCTTGAATACATCTGCTTTAACGGGTGAAAGTAAACCCGATACGAAACAAAAAGGAGAAACTGTTCTTGCCGGAATGATTAATCTAAATACTGTTGTTCAGGTGGAAGTTACAACTGCCTATTCTGATAGTAAGCTCTCAAAAATCTTGGAAATGGTTCAGGATGCAACAGCGAAAAAAGCACCAACAGAACTATTCATCCGAAAGTTTGCTAAAATTTATACGCCTATAGTTGTTTTTTTAGCAATTGCAATTTGTGTGTTACCTATGCTTTTTGTCGATAATTATGTGTTTAGAGAGTGGTTATACAGAGCATTAGTTTTCTTGGTTATTTCTTGTCCTTGTGCGTTAGTAATTTCGATTCCTTTAGGATACTTTGGTGGAATTGGTTCAGCCAGTAAAAACGGAATCTTATTCAAAGGTTCTACTTTTCTCGATATAATGGCATCCATTCAAGTAGTGGTAATGGATAAAACAGGAACGTTGACCAAAGGTGTTTTCAAAGTTCAAAAAGTAGTAGCCGTTGATATTCCCGAAGCCGATTTAGTAAAATATACATCGGCACTCGAAACCAAATCTACTCATCCTGTTGGAACTGCTATTATTGAATATGCAAAAGGTGCTGAAAAAAATGTAAACGTTACCGATGTGGAAGAAATCGCAGGACATGGACTAAAAGGGAAAGTAGATGGAAAAGAAATTCTAGCGGGAAATGTAAAATTGATGAAGAAATTCAACATCAGTTACGATGCAGAAATTGACAATACGCCATTTACAATAATCGTTATTGCCATCAATCAAAAATATGCAGGTTACTTTCTCATTGCTGATGAAATCAAAGAAGATGCTAAACAAGCTATCGAAAGTTTGCATAAAATAAATGTAAAAACAGTAATGCTTTCAGGTGATAAACAAGCTGTTGTTGATGCTGTGGCCAAAGAGTTAAATATAGATCAGGCTTATGGTGATTTATTGCCTGAAAACAAAGTCGAAAAAGTCGAGGAATTAAAATCTCAAAACTTAAAAATTGCCTTTGTGGGCGATGGTGTAAACGATGCCCCTGTCGTTGCTCTTGCTGATGCAGGAATTGCAATGGGAGGTTTAGGCAGTGATGCCACTATTGAGACCGCTGATATTGTAATACAAAATGACCAGCCTTATAAAATATTTACAGCGATAAATATTGGTAAAAAAACCAAACAAATAGTTTATCAAAACATTGGACTGGCATTTGCAGTAAAAGCGATTGTTCTTGTTCTTGGGGCTGGCGGTCTGGCAACAATGTGGGAAGCCGTTTTTGCAGATGTAGGTGTAGCATTGCTTGCCATTTTAAACGCAGTTAGAATACAACGAATGAAGTTTTAAAAATTCGATTAAAATAATGCTCTTTTCAACGAGAAGCATTCAATATTTCAAGAAAAGAACAAATCGAATAAAAAATAAAAGGATTCAAACTATAATTAATAAAAAATCAGATATAACGGTTCAAAAACTTACAAATTGAGTTGATCTATAATAGCATTCATATAAATACTTTTTCCTGCTCAAATAAATCTATTTAAGCAGGAAATTTTTATATGCTATTTGAAAGACGTCAAATCTGAGATATACACCTGATAACAATATTAAATAAAATATTTTTAACATTACCAATGATTCAAACAAAGAAAAATATTTACAGCTTACTTTTTACATTGATGGGAATTGCAACATTTGCACAACAAATCAGCACCAGTAGTACTAACCAATTCTCATTTGACAACTCTTTATTAACTTTTAATTCTAGTATTGATAAATTAGAAAATGACAATACTAACAGTTATCCTTTTGACAAAGAGGATTCATTTCAATTAGACTCTTCTTTTTATGTTAAAGATTCCCTTGTATATCCACCTACAACAAAAGATTATAGAAAATTAGGATATAATACCGCTCTTTTCGCAGGTACTACTGTTGTTATTTACGGTGTTTTATTGTTGCTTCCTGAAAGCGTAACGAAATGGGACAAAGAAGAAATGAGAAAAAACGGAATTACAACCAAATGGAAAGAGAATGTGAAAGCGGGTCCTGTAGTAGATAGTGACAACTTTTTTTTTAATTATGTTACCCATCCCTATGCTGGAGCGGTGTACTATATGACAGCTCGTAGTTGTGGCTTTAATATCTTTGAATCCTTTACTTATTCGGCTATAATGTCAACTTTCTTCTGGGAATACGGTGTTGAAGCTTTTGCAGAGATTCCTTCAGTGCAAGATTTAATTATTACGCCTATTGTTGGTTCTGCAATGGGTGAGGGATTTTTTTATGCGAAGAAAAGCATTCTTAAAAATGATTCCAGAGTTTTAAATTCGCGATTCTTAGGCAAAACGTCTTTATTTTTTATGGATCCGTTTAATACTATAATGGATAGTTTTGGCTACAAGCAGAAGATCAAAACAAAGCTAAATGTTGCCCCTGTAGGATTCAATCCATATACAAAAAATACCGCATGGGGACTTAGTTTTTCGGCAAGCTTTTAGTGTTCAAGTTGGCTGTTTTTTTTGAAGGTACTTAACATGACTGCAATATAATATATTATGCAAATTTTTCATGAAATATGTTATAAGTAAGAGCGCTAAATTTGAGCACTCTTTTAATTAATTAATTCTTTTTCGGAGCAGTTTTAGATCCTCTACAATAATATCCATATGGTTTGCAGGACTTGGGTAAAGCTTTAGATTTCGCTTTTTCATCTGTAGTGCAAAGCCTAATTTATATTAATAAATTGTTAAGTTATGAAATATTGTTTTTTTATAATTAATATATCGTAATATTGCAATATAAATATAATACTATGGGGGCAACAAAAACAGACAGCTTTACAGATAAACAAAATGAGTTGGCCATTTTAGCCAAAGCATTAGGACATCCTGCGCGTATCGCTATTATTGAATATTTACTCAAAGTGGACTCTTGTATCTGTGGAGATATTGTAAATGAGTTGCCATTGGCACAACCTACGGTTTCACAACACTTAAAAGAGCTAAAAAATGCTGGGATAATCAAGGGAAACTTTGAAGGAAATTCAATTTGCTATTGTATCAACGAACCGGGTTTTGAACAAATAAAAGGTTTCTTCCAAGACATCACAAAACATTTGGATAAAAAGAAAAACGACTGTTGTTAAATTTTTAAATTAAAATATTATGAAACTATCACAAGTAAAAAACATCTTGAAATCGGTTGAAGCTGTAAACTTCATCTTGGATGACGGAACTTCAGTACCGGAACATTTTCATGTAACCGAAGTAGGTTTAATTACCAAAAACTTTATTGATTGCGGAGGAACAGTTCGAAAAGAAACTGTGGTCAACTTCCAATTATGGGATGCCAACGATTTTGAACATCGATTGAAACCTCAAAAATTACTCAATATCATTGAGTTATCGGAGAAAGTGCTGGGGATAGAAGATTTTGAAATCGAAGTGGAATATCAGGCACAAACCATCGGTAAATACGATTTGGATTTCAACGGAAATGATTTTGTTTTATTAGACAAGAAAACGGCTTGTTTGGCTCAAGACCAATGTGGCATTCCATCAGAAAAGCCAAAAGTGAGATTATCCGATATGAATAATGAAGCTAGTTGTTGTACTCCCGGTGGAAGCTGTTGCTAATGTTAAACTATAAAAATTGATATAATAATGACCTTAACCAAAACAAACGTTTTTACTGAGATTGCAGCTGTGATCAATACTTTTAATTTCGAAAGCATTACTGCAGAACGTAAAATTATTTTGCAGCCACTTGTAGATTATATACAAGGTAAAGCGACTAATCAACAAGAAATAAGACTAAACTTAATTTGTACTCACAATTCAAGAAGAAGCCATTTGTCTCAAGTCTGGGCACAAACAGCTGCTGCATATTATGATATAAAAAATGTATTTTGTTATTCTGGCGGTACTGAAGCGACAGCTATGTTTCCTATGGTATCTAAAACACTTACTAAACAAGGGTTTGAAATAAAAACTATTGCAGAAGGAAGCAATCCAATATATACTATAAAATATGCTGAGAATGAGCATCCGATTATTGGCTTTTCTAAAACTTATGATGACGATTTTAATCCGCAAGATGAATTTGTTGCCATTATGACCTGTTCACAAGCCGATGGAGGTTGTCCTTTTATTGCCGGAGCTGAAAAGCGTATTCCAATCACTTTTGAAGATCCAAAAGCATTTGACAATACACCTCAACAAGAAGAAAAGTATGAAGAGAGAAGTTTGCAGATAGCAACCGAAATGTTTTACGTTTTTTCACAAATTAAATAATAAGTATGTCAGCAAATAATTGTGCTCCGGTTGTGGGGCGAAAAAAATTAAGTTTTTTAGATAGTTATCTTACGCTCTGGATATTCTTGGCAATGGCAATTGGAGTTTCAATAGGTTATTTAATTCCATCAAGTAGCGGTTTTATCAACTCCTTTTCAAGTGGTACGACTAATATTCCATTGGCCATCGGATTAATCCTGATGATGTATCCTCCATTAGCAAAGGTAAAATATGAGCAAATGGGAGAAGTATTCAAAAACACAAAAGTGTTGGGCGCCTCATTATTTCTAAATTGGATTGTTGGTCCAATATTAATGTTTTCTTTGGCATTATTGTTTCTTAACGGTTATCCGGAATATATGATTGGTGTTATCCTTATTGGATTGGCACGTTGTATCGCTATGGTTGTCGTTTGGAATGATTTAGCCGACGGAAATAGAGAATATGCAGCAGGTTTGATTGCCTTGAACAGTATTTTTCAGGTATTGCTTTACAGTGTTTATGCCTATGTTTTCATTACAATTTTGCCTCCTTATTTTGGATATACTGGTTTTGAAGTTAACATCAGCATTGGACAAATTGCTGAAAGTGTAGGTATTTATTTAGGAATCCCTTTTGCACTTGGAATTATAAGCCGTTACGCTTTAATTGCTCTTAAAGGAGCCGAATGGTTTGAGACCAAATATGTTCCTTTTATTTCGCCAATAACATTAATATCATTGTTGTTTACCATCATTTTAATGTTCAGCCTCAAGGGAGAATTGATTATACAAATACCTATGGATGTAGTGCGAATAGCCATTCCATTAGTTATCTATTTTGTAATAATGTTTGTCATTAGTTTTTTCATCGGGAAATATTTTGGTGCAGATTATTCAAAATCTACAGCTATTGCTTTTACCGCTACAGGAAACAACTTCGAATTGGCCATTGCAGTTGCAATCGGAGTTTTTGGAATTAATAGCGGTCAAGCCTTTGCTGGTGTAATTGGACCATTAGTTGAAGTGCCTGCACTTATTGCATTAGTAAATGTTGCTTTTTGGTTTAGAAGGAAATACTATACTGTAAAAGCATAATTTTTTTTAAAGTGAATAAATAATTGTCTTAACAGTATAACATGAGAATTGCAATAATATCAGATATTCATGCCAATTTCCCTGCATTGGAAGAAACATTAAAAAGCATAGAACAACAGAATATTGATGCAGTTTATTGCTTAGGGGATTTGGTCGGTTATAATTTATGGCCAAATGAGGTCATCAATGAAATCCGTAAGAGGCATATACCTACTCTGGAAGGCAATCATGACGTAAAAGCTGTGGATATACATAGTATGGCATCAAAAGATTCTGATAGTTATGCGTATCAAATCGTTGGTAAAGAGCAAATAGAGTACCTTTCAACGCTACCGGCACATATAAAATTGGAATATCAAGTTATTAATAAACTGATTATGATATTAATGGTGCATGGTAGTCCTTACAGCAATAGGGAATACTTACTTGAAGATAAGGATGAAAAAGACTTCACTGATATTTTCCTCGATAGTGGAGCTGATGTCATTCTTTGTGGACATTCCCACAAGCCCTATCATCGGGTAATGAAAAATCCCGATAAATTAGGCGGTTATTTTCATGCTATTAATGTTGGATCTGTGGGTAAGCCCAAAGATGGAAATCCAAAATGTTGCTATGCAGTAATCACCATAAATAAAGACAGTGATTTTTCAAAAAAAGAGAGCATAGAAGTAGAATTTGTCCGAGTGGCATATGATATTGAAAAAGTAGCTAAAGCCATTGAAGATAGTGAATTGCCAAATAGTTATGCGCAAATGTTAAGAGAGGCATACTAACTTTACCCATATAAAATTAGCATGGAAAGCTTAAAAATGTTTTTGCGTACTATTACCAATATTAGCGATGCTGACTTTGAAAATACAATTAAGTATTTTCAAAGTCAGCATTTAGCTAAAAACAGCTATTTTGTATTACCCGGAAAAATATGCCAACAGGTTGCTTTTATAAAGAAAGGAACGCTTAGAACATATTATTTAAATGAAAATGCCGAGGAGGTAACGTCTTGTTTTTGCATTGAGAATAGCTTGACGACTTCATATAAAAGTTTCATTTTACAACAACCTTCAGAACTTGCTATTCAAGCCATTGAAGATACTGAGCTTTTAGTTATTGATTACGCTGATTTACAGAATCTATACCAGCAAAGCGTGGTTTGGCAGAAAATCGGAAGAACAATAGCAGAAAGACAATATATTGTAATGGAACAATATGCTAGTGTTCTATGCAATGAAACGGCAAAAGAGAAGTATTTACGTCTGCTCAAAGAACAGCCATCTATTTTAAACAAAGCATCTATAGCGGATATTGCCACTTATCTTGGCGTAACCCGCAGAACACTCAGTCGGATTAGAAAAGAAGTTACACAATAACATTTGAGGACAAATGTCCTCAAAGATATAATCGCTGTCCATTACTTTTGCTTTATAATAAAATCAAAAACAAATGGAAACAGCAATTGTCATTACATCTATTTCACTAATACTATTTTCAATTCTGGCTCTCTATGACGGTTTTTATCTACATATTTTCAAGTATAAGCTTCACAATCAATCTGAAAGTAAAGCAGAACATTACACACATACCATAAGAGCAGTCTTATTTCCTGCAATTCTATATTTCTTATTCTTAAAACAGGACTGTATTATGAGTTTTATAATTGGTTTGACAATTGTAGCTCTTGATATTTTTGTTATGGCAGTTGATGCTTTTATAGAAAAAGACAGTAGGGAATTTATGGGAGGACTTCCACGCTGGGAATATATACTTCATCTATTTGTCAATGGATTCCATTTTGCTTCAATTGCAGTTTTTCTATCCATTAAGGTAAATGTTAAAAATGATAAAATAGCAATTTTATCTAATTTTGACCAATATCAAAACTATCAAATTTTTGATGCAATAGTAATTAATCTTTTGCCAGGTGCTATTCTAATTGCACTTCTACATCTATTTTTATGCATACCAAAAACAAGATATGTTTGGGATAACTTAAGAGCCAAAATTCAATGTTGTTGATCTTTTTAAAAGAGATAGCTCCTATACAATCACAGTCTGGAATGATTTAAGTATCATAAGTACTTCTCATCATTTAGCTCTTCTTCATCGGGTTTTTTAAAGTAGTTTAATTCCCGTTCCAATTTTTTTTCATCTTTTATGTTTTGCTTTATTAGTGCTATAATTAATAGAATAGCACCAATAAAGACTATCGATAATATTAGCCAGTTGATTTGCATAATATTTGTATTTAAGCGTAATAGTATATTTTGTCAAGTATTAAACGAAACTAAATAAGTTGTTTCGTTCTCAATTTAATAAAGCTCTTCATTTAGGAGTGTGGCTTGGGGAGCGGTCTTATTTTAGCGGTTACTTTTCATTTTTGAGTAGTATAGTTTTTTTATTCTTAGCAATCAGTAATCATGAGAATTTAGATGTCATAAAGATAAGTATAATAGTCAATGTTTAGTCATAATGTATTGATAATAAGATGTTTGTTGTGTGCTAATGATAAGTTAAAAATCAAAATTAATCTTTTGAGTAATAGAAGATTTGTATGCAGTAAATATGAAAACATTCATCTTCGATAGGTAAATTTGTATTCTTGATGGGTAATTATATTCTTCCGTGTATAATCTTAAAATAGAAGTTAAAAAGGAGTGACATTTTTTTGTAATTTGTAGTATATTTACCTTGATATAGGAGTTTTTTCAAAAGAACATTTTTAAAATAGTATAATATGTTATCAAGAACAATTGAAACGCTAAAATACATACTACAGGAATATCGTTTTTATTTCTGCATTATTATATTTTTATTATCTCTCTTAGTTTATAATCGATATGAGATTTTAATTGTAGAGAAAAAACGTCTTGAGATAGACAAAGAACTGTATCAGCTTGAAGTCAAGTCCGAAAGAAGACAAAAGGAATATGATGAAAAAATGAAACAGCAGCAGGCAGAAATTGAGCGTATGATTAAAGAGATCAAGTCGCATGAGTAGAACTTGTAATCGATTTCGTTCAACACAGATTTTTTGCCAGCTACACTCCATAATATGATAGATTACTAAAGCCTAAACTTTCGGTTAAACTATTTTCAAGTACAAAACCAATTTTTCATTAAGTCTACTGCTCAAATCCGTTATAACAGATATTGTGCATTATTGCTTTAATTATTCTATTTTTATAAGGCAATATTTAAAGTTTGTTTTCTCAACTATTGAAAAATTTTTCCAAGTTATTTTATAATCTTTTAATAAATCCAATTTATAAAAATGTTGTTTTTTGCATGTCCAGTGTTCTTTTGATTGAATGTTACACCAAATATTATTTTCGTTTAATGTGAATTTCGTTTTATCAATTTTACTATAATTCCAACTTGAATCAATACGATTAAGAAGAACCCCATTATGAAAGGAAAAATGTTTATCAATATTTTCTTTTTCAAAAACATTTTTTTCAAAATAGGATTTATCATTTGTTAAAATAAATACATACCCGCATTTATAATTCAAATTCTTTAACTTATAATTTTCAATTCTAAAGATATCTTTTCTAAAACTAAATCTTCCAACATCGGCAGCTCCATGCTCCGTTAAAATGTAATTTTCTTCATTAAACAAAGTGTTTGTTTTTTTCGTTTTGTATTTTAATTCGATAGGATAATAATTGCCATATGTATCGATAACTATTATATCTATTGGAGCCCTAACAGTTGTTTTCATACCATTTCTATTTACCATTTCTAATTCTACAGGTCTTTCGAGACGAATTTCAAACTCAGGATTAATTTCTTTAATTTTAAATGCTAAAGCTAATTTTAAATCATCTTCAGAATGAAATATTGGTCTCTGTTTTTGTAGTTCAATAACTGATTTTTCAAAAAAATCCATATTTATATTTTAGTTGTTTTTTTTGCAATTATACACAAAATCAGTCTGTTTTAAAAAAAAACACAAACCTCGTGAGAATACTATAATTGAGTTTTTTTCTTTGGTAGCTTTGCAAATACTTTCTGAATTTAAAGTTGATTTTTTACAGTCTGACTTTTAGCTGTAGGCTTTGGGACTAAAGTAAGCCCATTCGGTGTATTTTTCACCTGATCGCGAATTGAAGAAGCAAATCATTCCAAATACAGAACCAGCTTTACATTAAGTTAGCAGCTGTATGCACAGTTTTTTTTATTTCTTATTCAAATTAGGTTCCGTATTTGTTACTTCTTTTATATATGCTAATAAGTAATATTCTAATCGACATATATCTCCCATAATTCTTAAATCGTTCGGAGTTCGACTAAGTTTGTTCACATCACATTTAAAAGTTGAACTGATTATATAAAATTTTTCAAGATGATTACATTCTGAAAATGCAATCCCTTTTGAATTTTCTTTGTAAAAACGCATTCCAGCACTATGACTACCGTTTTTTTCTATACCATTAATAAATTGCTGAACTCGGCTTGTCAATCCTTTTCTAGCATTACTCATACCTACATAAAAAATGTCACTGGGTTTAACTACTTCTCCCTCAAGATTTCTGTCAGAAAATGCTAAAAGATATATTCCAGGATAATTTCCATCTTCAATATTTTTACAATTTTCAAGAAGTGGCTTCCATTTCTTACCTAAAATTTGTTGGATTTTCTCTTCCATAAATTAGGATCTCTTTTTTTAGTTTTTTTTATTGAAATTATATATTAGGTTCTGGTAATCAGTAAGTTTGTGTTAAAATAAGCCCATTCTTCGGATTTGCCCAATCATACCAAATACAAAACCAACACCTTATTAAGCCAAATGCCCAAATCCGTTGTAGCTGTTGTAGGATGTTTTATTTATGCGCAACAAATTTTTCACTCGTTGCAAATACAGGTTCAATATTAGCTCTATAAATTACTTTTTGATTACCGGTAACTTTTAGTTCAGAACTCTTCACCATAGATATATAATGAATTGAATAATCTTCGTTTAACGAAACAAAAACTAACAAGTCAAAATTGCAAGTCTTTACATTTCCTAAATGTGGCGCTCCTTTTTGCCAATAACGAGTTTTTACTTCTACACCAACAGATTTTGGTAATTCCCATTTGTTAGAAAACTCATCTTTCAATATTCCATTTAGATCGCACTCACTAACGCGATTTTTTGAAAATTCTAGTTTTTCAAAGAAATATTCTACGTTTTTCTTGGCATGATATTCTCCGAGATCTGCAATTAGTTTTTTGTAACTAAATCCCAAGTTTTCTTCTTTTATAATCTCCGTAATTTTTTTATCGATAGAAAGTTTTTGTTCTGCGAGAGCAATAATTTCATCATTGTCAACTTTCGGCTTTATAATCATTTAGTTTCTTTTTAAGCATTATTGTCACAAAATATCGCACGTCTTGGCACTAGCGGGTTTGGGACTAAATTAAGCCCATTCTTCGGATTTGCCAAATCATCCCAAATACAAGACCAACTTTCTATTAAGCCAAATGCCCAAATCATAGGAGTGGCTGTTGTGAGCTGGCTATTTTATGGACTGTAATTCAGTTAAATATTGTCTGCAGTATTTTCTTTCGTGATTGTTATTAATATTCTTAACTATGTTTTTTCCAGCACATATTACTAAACCTACTTCTAAAGCTTCTTTTATATATTCTAAGTTGGTTGCATTAGCATTTTCTAAAAGGATATATGCAGATAATCCACAAGCAACAGTTTCAATGCCATATTCTGTTAATTCTCCTGACCAATCCGCAAAGTTTTTTTTATAAGAATCACTAAACTCATTCGGACTTATACCTTTTCCAATTTTATCATATATTTTATCCAATTCACTTTGAAAAGTAGACCGTTTGACTTTAAAATCAGGTTTGTTTCTTATTTCAATTACTTTATCAATACTAATTTTAGAAAAGTCTAATGGTAAATTATATTGAATTATGCTTTTAGCAACTTCTATTTTATTGTCATTAGCGACATCTTTTGACCTTATTGTCATAGATAAATTATCTAAATATCTGTTGTCAGTTATTGGTGAAGCCTCTTTTTCGTAAGCTTCTTCTTGAGCTAAAAAAGTCATATATACTTCACCTAAACTTTTGGAAATATCAATTCCGTATTTAGAATCTTTTGCTAATCCGTTTTGTTGACAAAACCATTTCCAATTCGAAACATATTTTTCGTCAAATAGGGTATAGGTTTGTTGTTCTTTATTCATCCAATTTCTAACAATATTTGGTGAATGTAATTCATCAGCAAATGAATGAGGATTTTCCAAAACTTTAGTTACATAATCAATTGCTTTGTTTGTTGCTCTCATTCCAGCTCCAACGCCAAGTCTTTGTAAATTCAATAAATCTGTTTCAGATTGCAATTTTTTATATAATTCTGATAGAAAATCTATTCCAGTGTCTGGAATTATTGGACTAAAGTTGTCTATATACAAAAGTGCAAACTTGAGCCAATTTAAATCACTAGATTCAAAATTTGGATAATATATTAGGTTTTTCATTTATTAGTTAGGTTTTTCTTTAGCTTGCTCACAACGGTTTGAAGCTACCCGAAGGTGGCGATTACGAAGCACTTCACTGTCAGCCAAGCACAAACTTTGATAGATGCACAAAGCTTGATTTAACCACTGAACCGCCACTTTTGGGTAGGTGCTGTTAGGTGCTGCCCTTCTTTTCTGTCGTGTTGTTGTCTGCCTATTTTACTCCTGTCTTGGTGCGTTGGCTTGGTGGCTCTTTTGCAAAACTTGGCTTTAGTGGGGGGGTGTGCGGTTTTGCAAATGTGCCACCAAATGCGTTGGCTAAAATTAATGAACTATTGTTTGATTTTTACAACTCATATTGTACAAGATAGTTTAAAATATCAAATGCGTAAACAATTCTTTCTGCTCGTTCAGATGCTGATAATTTATTTTTTTAGTTTTCATTTTTTGTTCCATACTATCTAAATCTGAGCTGTGTTTTAATTCTACTCCAACTACCGCTGGGCCTTCTTCTCTATTATTTTTTTTGGTAAACTGGAAATAGGTAATATCATCATTTTCTCCTAAAACATCATTTACAAATTCTTTTAATGCTCCTGGTCGTTGTGGAAAGTTAATGATGAAATAATGCTTCAATCCTTCAAACATCAAGGATCGCTCTTTTATTTCTTCCATTCTTGTGATGTCATTGTTGCTTCCGCTAACAATGCACACCACATTTTTACCTTTGATTTGGTCTTTATACGAATCCAACGCTGCAATACTCAATGCACCGGCTGGTTCTACAACAATGGCTTCTTCGTTGTACAATTGCAAAATTGTGGTGCAAACTTTCCCTTCGGGGGCTAAAACGATATCATCTAAAGAGTTTTTACAGATTTCAAATGTTTTGTCGCCCACTCGTTTTACGGCTGCTCCATCTACAAATTTATCAATGTCCGTCAATGCAGTATTTTTACCGTTTTCCAACGATGTTTTCATAGAGGCTGCTCCTTGTGGTTCTACGCCGATAAGTTTAGTTTCTGGACTCAATTGTTTAAAAACCGAAACGACTCCTGCAGCCAAACCGCCACCACCAATTGGAAAGAATAAAAAATCAATCTTACATTTGCTGTCTTCCACAATTTCCAATCCTACAGTTCCTTGTCCGGAAATAACCAATTCATCATCAAACGGATGAACGAAAACCGCCTTATTCTTCTGGCTGAAAAGAAGGGCTTCATTGAAGGCATCGTCAAAAGTATCACCTTTCAACACAACCTCTACATTTTCTTTTCCAAAGAGTTTTACCTGCTTTATTTTTTGTGCAGGCGTAGTAATAGGCATATAAATAACGGCTTTTATGTTCAGTTTTCTACACGCAAAAGCCACTCCCTGAGCGTGATTTCCGGCACTTGCACATACCACGCCTAGTTTTATATCATTTTCGGAAAGCGAACTGATTTTATGATACGCACCACGCAATTTATAGGATCGTACAGGTTGTAAATCTTCCCGTTTCAAATAAACCTGAGCAGCAAATCGCTCGCTCAGGTTTTCGTTTTTTACAAGAGGCGTATGCACCGCCACACCTTTCAGATTTTCGGCTGCCTTTTGTATTTGTGCTAAATGTATCATTTGGTTTGAGGTCTTAATTTTCGTACTTGCATTCCAGTTTGCCACAACTCACTTTGTTGTATTTCTTTAAGTTCTGCGTTGAGTTTTTCTCTGTAATCAGGCTTGCTGTTGGCTTCGATAACGATGGCTGCTTCTTTACCTGAAAGCACGTCATCATACAGTTCATTAAAAACAGGCGTGGTAGCTTCTCTAAATTTACCTTTCCAATCCAATGCTCCTCGTTGTGCAGTGGTACTGCAATTGGCAAACATCCAATCCATTCCGTTTTCAGCTACCAAAGGCATTAAACTTTGGGTCAATTCTTCTACGGTTTCGTTAAACGCTTCACTTGGCGAATGTCCTCGCTGACGAAGCACATTGTATTGTGCTTCAAAAATACCTGCGATAGCTCCCATCAAAACGCCTCGTTCGCCAGTCAAATCGCTGTACACTTCTTTTTGAAATGTGGTTTCAAACAAATAGCCAGAACCGATAGCGATGCCTAATGCCAATGCTTTTTCTTCAGCTTTTCCGGTTGCATTTTGAAAAACGGCATAACTGGAATTTAAACCCTGCCCTTTTAAAAATAAGGTTCTTAACGAAGTTCCCGAACCTTTGGGAGCCACCAAAAACACATCTACATCTTTAGGTGGCACGATACCTGTTTTTTCATGAAAAGTAACGCCAAAACCATGTGAAAAATACAGGGCTTTTCCTGTTGTCAAATTTTTTTTCATCGTTTCCCATGCTTGTATTTGCCCTGCATCTGATAATAAATTCATGAGTAAAGTGCCTTTTTCGCAAGCGGTTTCCACTTCGAAAAGGGTTTCATTTTCTACCCAACCATCAGCAAGTGCTTTGTCCCAACTCTTTGTCCCTTTTCGTTGTCCTACAATTACTTTTACGCCATTATCTTTCAAATTTAAGGCTTGTCCCGGACCTTGCACGCCGTATCCAATGACTGCAACAGTTTCGTTTTTTAATATTTCTCTTGCTTTCTCTAATGAAAACTCTTCTCGTGTTACGACATTTTCCATTACGCCGCCAAAATTTAATTGTGCCATTTTTTATTGTATTATTTGTTTATTATTTTTTTTCAAATTCTTTTAAATAAGAAGTTAAGTCTTTCATAGGTTTGGTAACTGCCACTCGACCTGAACGGGCAAATTCCAGAATGCCAAATGTTTTCAGTTTTTCAAACAAAACTTGTATTTCTTCTTTGTGCCCTGTTTTTTCAATGACGATAAAGTCGGGATCTACGGTGAGAACTTTGGCACTATTTTCTCTAACCACTTGCTCTACATTGTTAGATTTAAGTTCTGTTGTTTTGATTTTATATAGCGCAATTTCCTGATGTACTACTTCATTATCTTCATGTACAAAGGCTTTCAGAACATCAATTAATTTATCGATTTGCCCAACAACTTTATCTATTTGTTCTCTGTTTGTTCTCAAAACGATAGTGTAACGATGCACATTTTTAACCTCTGTTTCAGAAGCTGTGATGCTGTCAATATTCAAATGTCGTCTTGTAAATATGATGGTGATGCGGTTGAGCATTCCGATTGTATTTTCCGTAAATATGGATACGGTAAATGTTGTGTCAATTGTTTTCATTTTTTATTTTTAATTATTGCAATCGTATTTCAGCTACCGAAGCTCCTGTGGGAATCATTGGGAATACATTGTCTTCTCTAGCCACTTTCACTTCCAACAGGTACGCATTTTCTGTGTTTAAAAGTTGGTCTAATGCGTTGTTCAACTCCTCCTGTCTTTCAACTTTTTGACCTTTGATATTGTAAGAGGCTGCTAATGCAACGAAATCAGGACTTTGTATGTCGGTAAACGAATATCTTTTTTCAAAGAACATTTGTTGCCATTGCCGCACCATTCCCAAGTAGCCATTGTTCAAAATAATGATTTTAACGCCAATGTTATTTTGCATCATCGTTCCCAATTCCTGCAAAGTCATTTGGAAACCACCATCGCCAATAATGGCCACCACTTGTTTTTCGGGATTAGCCATTTTCGCTCCAATTGCTGCCGGTAGCGCAAAGCCCATCGTTCCCAATCCACCAGAAGTAACATTGCTTTTGGTTTGGTTATACTGATAGAACTGTGCCGCCATCATTTGGTGTTGCCCCACATCGGTTACAACGATTGCATTGCCCTTGGTTTTTTGAGAAAGTAAATCGATCACCAAATCCATTCTAAGTTCATCTGAAAATTCTTTTTCTCTATTTTCTGAAAGTACCTTCAATTCATTTTGCTTAGCCTGATGAAATTCATCCAACCATTGTTGATGATTTTGTTTTTCTACCAAATCCGTTAAAACGGTTAGTGCTTCTTTGGCATCGGCTACAACAGGAGCATCGGCTTTTATGATTTTATTGATTTCGGCAGTGTCTATATCAACATGAACCACTTTTGCTTGTGTTGCATACCGGGAAACATCACCTGTAACACGGTCGTCAAAACGCATTCCCACGGCAAGCAACACATCGCACTCATTGGTTTTTACATTGGGTGCATAATTGCCATGCATGCCTACCATTCCAACAAATAAAGGGTGATGACTTGGAAAAGCTCCTAATCCCAAAAGCGTAGAAGCCACCGGAATACCCGTTTTTTCAACAAAATCCAATAGTTCTTCTTCCGCATTGGAAAGCATAATTCCTTGTCCGACAATCATCAAAGGTTTTTTTGCCTCGTTCAGTAAATTTGCAGCAACTTGCACTTGTTCTTCATTCAATTTTGGCCTTGGCTGATAACTTCTGACAGAGTTACATTTCTGATAAGAAAACTCAATCGCTTCAAACTGAGCATCTTTGGTGATGTCCACGAGTACTGGACCAGGACGACCGGATGAGGCAATGTAAAATGCTTTCGCCAATGTTGTTGCTATGTCTTCTGCTTTAGTTACCTGAAAATTCCATTTGGTTACTGGCATCGAAATACCCATGACATCGGTTTCCTGAAAAGCATCCGTTCCCAAGAGGTGAGAAGCCACTTGTCCGGTGATGCAAACCAGTGGTGTAGAATCGATTAAAGCATCGGCTAAACCTGTAATTAAATTGGTAGCTCCAGGGCCCGACGTAGCAAATACAACCCCTGTTTTCCCTGAGGTTCTGGCATAGCCTTGAGCTGCGTGTACAGCACCTTGCTCGTGTCGTGTCAAGATGTGATTTACTTCTTCAAGATGATGAAATAAGGCATCATAAATTGGCATGATAGCACCGCCTGGATAACCAAATATCGTTTTTACTCCTTCAGCTTTCAGGCTTTGTATCACCGCTTCTGCACCTGTTATTTTTAATTCCGTTGTTTTCATTTTTTAATTATTTATCGGTTACACACCCCAATGAAGCACTCGAAACGCATTGTGCATATTTGTACAAAACCCCTTTACTTGCTTTCAATGGAGGTTGTTTCCATTCTGCTTTTCGTTTTTCCAATTCCTGTTCAGATACTTTTAAATTGATCGTATTATTTTTTGTGTCAATCGCAATTAAATCTCCATCATTTACCAAGGCAATTGTTCCACCTACAAAAGCTTCCGGAGTGATGTGTCCTACCACAAAACCATGCGTTCCACCCGAAAATCTACCGTCGGTAATTAAAGCCACTGAATTTCCCAATCCTGCACCCATAATGGCGGAAGTAGGTTTTAGCATTTCGGGCATTCCCGGTCCGCCTTTTGGTCCGCAATAACGGATTACTACCACATTACCGGGTTTTACTTCTCCGTTTCTCACACCATCAATCACTGCATATTCATCGTCAAATACTTTGGCTGTTCCTTCAAAATAATCGCCCTCTTTGCCACTTATTTTAGCTACACTTCCCTCGGTAGCTAAATTTCCGTAGAGCATTTGCAGATGTCCATTTGCTTTCACTGGATTTTCCAATGGAAGAAATACTTCCTGACCTTCGGTTAAATCTTCCACAGCTTCCAAATTTTCAACAATTGTTTTTCCTGTAACAGTTAAACAATCTCTATGTAATAAGTTGTGTTTCAATAAATATTTCATTACTGCTGGAACACCACCTGCTTCGTGCAAATCTTCCATGAGGTATTTTCCACTCGGTTTTAAATCTGCTAACACTGGAACACGGTTACTTACCTTTTGGAAATCATCCAAAGTCAATTCCAAATCCACCGAATGTGCCATAGCTATCAGGTGCATTACGGCATTGGTAGAGCCGCCCAAAACCGTTACCATGGTCATGGCATTTTCAAAGGCTTTTCGGGTCATGATGTCTTTGGGTTTAATATCTTTTGCCAACAACACTTTGATGGCTTTTCCTGTATCAAAACATTCCATTTTTTTATTGCTGCTCAACGCAGGATTGGATGAACTGTAAGGTAAACTCATTCCCAAAGCTTCAATAGCCGAAGCCATCGTATTTGCTGTGTACATACCGCCACAAGCACCCGCGCCAGGACAAGCGTTTTTGATTATACCTTTGTAATCTTCATCGGAAATGGTGTTGCTGAATTTTTTACCTAAAGCTTCAAAAGCTGAAACGATATTGAGCGATTCTCCTTTCCATTTTCCAGAATGGATCGTTCCGCCATAAACCATGATTGCAGGACGATTTAATCTTCCCATGGCGATGATAGAACCAGGCATATTTTTATCGCAACCTACTACCGCCAATACTGCATCGTACCATTGGGCACTCACCACCGTTTCTATGGAATCGGCAATCACATCTCTGGAAACCAAAGAAAAACGCATACCGTCAGTTCCGTTTGATATACCGTCACTCACACCAATGGTGTTAAATATCAATCCTACTAAATCCTCTTGTTGCACACCAGCTTTTACTTCTTTAGCCAAATCGTTGAGGTGCATGTTGCAGGGATTTCCTTCGTAGCCCATACTCACAATTCCCACTTGTGCTTTTTGCAAATCGTCTTCGGTTAAACCTATTCCATAAAGCATGGCTTGTGCTGCAGGTTGGGTTTCATCTTGTGTGATGGTTCTACTGTATTTGTTGAGTGTTTTCATTAGTTTAAATTGAGCTGTTTTAAAGGTTCTCGTACCAAAAGTGAATAAGCATCTTGAAGTTTTTTACCTAAGGAATCATTCCATTTTTTTGGAAATTGATAAGTGTCCACCGATAATATACCCACTACCTCGGCAGCCGTTCCGCAGTAAAAGGCACTATCAGCTTGAAAAAGATCTTTTCTGGTAAATTTTCCTTGATGCAGTTCCAGACCTAATTGCTCGGCTAACTCCAAAACAGTGGCTCTGGTGATGCCCGGAAGGATGTTTCCTAATTGAGGCGTGAATAATTTTCCGTCTTTTTCAAAGAACAAATTCGCACCCGGACCTTCGGCTAAAAATCCATCGCTATCCAAAAGAAAGGCTTCGTCGAATCCATTGTCTTTTGCTTCGTTGGTTGCCAAAATCGAATTGACATAATGACCGCAGACTTTCGCTTCAATGTGGATGGATTTTGGATGTGGACGGCAATAGGAGGAAACCGTTAATCGTAGTAATTTTTCTCCCAAATACGCTCCCCAGTCCCAAGCGGCAATCATCACCGAAACGCTGGTAGGTTTTGACAAACTCATATTTTGTCCACAATACACCAATGGTCGGATGTAAGCATTTTTTAAATTGTTTTTTTCCAGTAACTCGTAAGTAGCTAGGACTAATTCTTGAACAGTGTAATCGAAAGGGATTTTTACCAATTCGCAGGATTTTTTCAAGCGTTCATAATGTTCTTCGGCTTTAAATACTTTAGTTCCATTTTTGGTTTCATAAGAACGAATACCTTCAAATGCACCGTAGCCATAATGAAGCGTTTGACTGTACAAATCGGTTGTAGATTCGTTAGCCTTTACAAATTTTCCGTCCAAAAAAAGGACTGTTTCGCTGTTTGAATACATATTTATATTTTTTATTGAGTTGATAATTGATTTTTGGGAATAAAAAAAGCCTTTCCCGAAATGAGAAAGGCTTACAATTTGGCATAAAGCAGCATCTCTCACGGTGGCGAGCTAATAATAATGCTGATAATAATAGTGTTGTTATATGATTTCATTTTGTTCTTTTTAGTTTAATGTCAATAAAAAAAGCCTCCTGATTTCTCGGGAGGCTTTCAAATATATCTTTTAGATTATATCAAAATTATTCCTCCCCAATATGTGAAATCACATCCGCAATAATAATAGAAGAAATAATAATTGAATTGTACATTTTTTTCTGTTTTCAGGTGCAAATTTAAGTGTTTTTTTTTGATTTGCAAATTTTTTATACCTTTTTTGAAAGTCGTTAAAATTCTGAAGTCAGATATAGGTGTGGGTGAGGTTGGGCAAAATAAAATGTGCTGTTTTGTGTAGGCTTATGGTTGGGGAAACAGCTCTTTTAATTTTGCGAAGCGTTGGCATTTTGTCTGTCGGTTTGTTGTCGGTTGAGTCTTCTTTTAGGGTTGCACCTAACTTGTATATACACGAAACAATACTTCGTATATACATCTCCATATTGAGTGGATTAGCGAAGGTTTTGCGTGTTTTTTTATACAAAATCAAACTTACAAAATAGATTCAATTATTCACTATCTTTTCTTGCATTACTATTATCATAAAATAAAAAAGACGCCATCACAGCATCTCCTTATTTCCAATTCCTCCAGCTTACATTATAACCTCTATTCTTCAATCTCTCATAAAACCTGCCTTTTACGTAAATTCCCTATAAACCATAATACAATAAACCCTACTATTTCATACCATTTCATCCCTCAAAGATAAAACGGCAACTCCAGTAATAATGTAGGCTAAATTCAAATACTCCTGAATTAACAACTTTTACTCCCAAATTGACAAGTCATTGTCATAAAACAAAAAAAGATGCTGTAAAGCATCTTCTTGGTGGTATTGGATTTAGGTCAAATCTTATTTTTGGTTATTTATCTTTATTTATCTATCAATTTAAAAAACTCTGAAAGTTTTACATTTCTAGATACACAAATTTTATTTAAAGTATAAAGAGTTATTGTGTAGTTTTTATCATTAGAAATTCTTCGAGCAGTTTTTTCGTCAATATTATGATTTAAAGCAAACTCCGTTTTAGGTTGAATATCTCCAATCCACTCAGTTGCTATATAGTCACATATTTTCCTATTTAAATCACTCATAGTAACAAATTAACATAGTAATAATTAAAATTAATCGGACAGCTATCCGATTGTAAAAAAAAATTCTTATATTTGTTTTGAATTTTTATATTTGCGATTCTTCATATTAAAATATTTGAAGCATTCGCTTAGAATCTAGCTCTTGAAAACTGGTAATTTTTGCAACTAGATAATAAGTATGATGCTCACGCCCCATGGCGTGGGCTCACTTATTGTTGCACGGTATACCAGTACCTCAAGGGCAGTAAGCTGAGTTCCATGCCATTTTTTTGTCCATTATTTAGGCAAAACTCAACTTCAATTCTTAGCACAGCTTCCTTTTTTAAGTTTCGCAATACCATTATTTATAATGAATTAGTTGGGAAAGGCACTGCCAGCGTCTGGCTGCAACAGGCAACGGCAGTAGGCTTTCCTGTTTAAAAATCTTTTAAAAAATTGCCAATGAATTAAAAAAAACACAAAAAAAACTTTGTGCCTTAGTGGCATTACAAAAAAAATGGCCCTCTAACTCGTCGGCAAAACTAGACTAGAGGACCGTAGCTAAATTAACTAACGTTTCACTTAACCAACCCAATATTATGAATAATTTTTCATTATCTATGGGTGGAAGGGCTTTTTGTTTCCTGTTTTTAATGGGTAACATCCTGTCTTTTTCCCCTATACAAGCCAAAAATTCACTACGCCATAATCTAAGAACTGCTCAACAGTTTCAAGTTCAGGGAACTGTCACAGATGGTGGCAATCCTTTAGCTGGTGTAAGCATTTCGATAAAAGGGAAATCAATTGCCACCGTAACGGATTATAATGGTCATTACACCCTTTCTGCCTCACCACAAGACATTTTAGTTTTTTCGTATATCGGATACCGAACACAACAGGTTTCCGTGCAAGGGCGAACCACAATCAACATCAGCTTACAGGAAAACACGACCAAACTTCAGGAGGTGAAGATTAATGCGGGATATTATTCGGTAAAGAACAGCGAACGAACTGGTAGCATTTCCAAAATAACTACCAAAGACATCGAGAAACAACCTGTTACCAATGTATTGGCCACGATGCAGGGGCGTATGGCGGGAGTAGATATCACGCAAGACACAGGAACTCCCGGCGGTGGGTTTCAAATAAAGATACGAGGACTCAACAGTCTTCGTGAAGAAGGCAATGAGCCACTGTATATTATTGATGGCGTGCCGTATTCGTCGGAAGTCATCGGATACAGCAATACTACTAGTGGAATACCTACACCCACCAGTCCGTTAAACAGTATTAATCCCAACGATATTGAGAGCATAGAAGTCCTCAAAGATGCCGATGCAACGGCTATCTACGGTTCACGCGGTGCCAATGGTGTGGTACTGATTACCACCAAAAAAGGTAAGGCAGGAAAAACCAATGTAACAGTTTCTGCCTCCTCAGGAATTGGAAAAGTTACCAAAATGATAGACCTGATGGATACCCAGCAGTATCTGGAAATGAGAAGACAGGGTTTTGCCAATGATGGTGTTACTACATATCCCGATTGGGCGTATGACATTAATGGAACCTGGGATCAAAACCGTTATACCGATTGGCAGAAAGAACTTTTGGGCGGAACTGCGGTAATTACCAATATGCAGGCGTCTGTATCGGGCGGTTCCGATTTAACTCAATACCTGTTGAGTGGTACGTATCACACTGAAACAACGGTACTCCCGGGAGATTTTGAGTACGATAAAGCGGCTGTCCATTTTAGCATGAACCATAGGAGTGAAGATAAAAAGTTTAAACTCACTTTTTCAACAGGCTATACCGCCCAAGACAATGTACAGCCTGAAACCGATATTAGCCGCACTGCACGAAATCTGGCTCCAAATGCCCCCGTTTTATATGATGCCGACGGTAACCTGAATTTTGAAAACAGTACCTTTAGAAATCCATTGGCAGCACTTCGCGCCATCACCACTGCAAAAACAAATGATCTTATTGCCAATACCGTACTTAGCTATCAAATATCCCCCAGTTGGGAACTCAAGGCTAACTTAGGCTTAACGGATTTAAAGAATGCAGAACAGCGACTATTGCCTTCGACGATGTATGATCCTGCCTATGGATTGGGAAGTAACCGCTCATCGATGTTTTCCAACAATACTCAAAGAAAATCATGGATTGTGGAACCACAACTCCGCTGGAACCATGATTTTGGAATAAGTAAAATTGACATACTGGTGGGGGGTACTGCGCAGCAGCAAACTTCTTCAAGGCTGTACCAGTTCGGATATGGTTTTGCCAGCAACAGCCAGATTACAGATATAGCTTCTGCCACGCAAAAATCCATTTATGTAAGCGATGAAACTCTGTATAAATATCAAGCCTTTTTTGGGCGGCTCAATTACAATTGGGATCAAAAATACATTGTGAATATAACAGGAAGAAGGGACGGCTCCAGCCGATTTGGTCCAGGTAAGCAGTTTGCCGCTTTTGGAGCTGTGGGAGCCGCATGGCTGTTCTCGAAGGAAAATTTCCTCAAGGAAAACACCGTTTTTAGTTTTGGAAAGCTTAGAGCGAGTTATGGGAGTTCGGGCAGTGATCAAATAGGGGATTATCAGTATTTGGATACTTATACATCCTCTGGTCTAAACTATAATGGTGCCATCGGTTTGGATCCTACACGACTCTACAATCCGGATTTTAGTTGGGAAATCAATAAAAAATTGGAAGCTGCATTGGAAATGGGGCTTCTAAGTGATCGCATATTCTTTACGCTGGCTTGGTATCGAAATCGATCGTCCAATCAGCTGGTGGGAATTCCTTTGCCTGGCACCACTGGATTCAGCTCTATTAATGCCAATTTAAACGCGACCGTCCAAAATATGGGTCTGGAATTTACACTGCGAACCTTAAATTTTGAAAGTAGCAATTTTAAATGGACAACTAACTTTAATATCTCGGCTTCCCACAACAAACTGCTTTCTTTTCCGGGACTCGAAGGATCTACTTATTCTAATCGCTATGTTATCGGAGAATCTACAAGCATTGTAAAGACATATCAGTTAAATGGGGTCAATCCGCAAACCGGACTCTATGAAGTGGAAGATATCAATAAAGATGGAATGATTACTTCTTTGGAAGACAAAAAAAATATTGAGGATCTCACTCCAAAATATTTCGGAGGTTTAGAAAACCAGTTTCAATATGGAAATTGGCAATTGGATTTTCTTTTTCAATTTGTAAAACAGAAAAATTATGACTACAGTCCCAGCGTTCCTGGAGGAAGTTTCTTTAATCAGCATTCGGATATGACCAATGCATGGCAACATGCAGGCGATCAAGTTCCCTTTCAAATGAATACATCAGGTGAAAATGGGGATGCCGTAAATGCCTATTATAATTATCTGGACAGTAATGCCTCCATTGTAGATGCCTCTTTTATTCGATTAAAAAATGTTGCACTAAGTTATGACTTGCCACAACAGGCCATCAAAGGGGTGCACTGCAAAATCTCACTGCTGGGACAGAATGTGTTAACATTTACCCCATACAAAGGCGGTGATCCCGAATTTAAATATACTGCCTACCTGCCTCCGTTAAGAATAATCACGGCTGGCGTACAGCTTACTTTTTAACCTTAATACATACAGCCATGATATATATACTTATTATTTTTAAAAAGCTACTTCATAAAAGTGCTAAAGAATTGACTGCTAATAGTTGTTTGCTTATAGCGGTATGTCTAACACTAGCTGGCTGCGACAGCTTTGTGGAAGTGGATCTTCCTGCTTCACAACTGACAGCCAAAACCGTGTTCGAAGATGCAGGAACTGCTAATGCCGCAATGGCGGGTTTGTATGCCAAAATGAGAGATGGCGGCTTGTTAAATGGAAATTCAAATGGTGTTTCCTGTAATCTTGGCCTCTACGCCGATGAATTTGACTACTACTACGCATATGACGTAAGCAATTTTTATACCAATTCGCTATTTCCTGGTGAACTAGGTGTAAACGATATCTGGAACAAGAGTTACAGCCAGATTTATAGCGCCAATGCAGTTCTTGAAGGATTGGATAATTCCATATCCATTGCCGAAGCCAATAAAAAACAGTTGCAAGGGGAAGCTATCTTTGTGAGGGCATTGCTTCATTTTTATCTGTTAAATCTCTATGGCGATATTCCTTATATCACCACAACGGATTATCTGCTGAACAGCAAAGTGTCCAGAATGCCAGCCGATAAAATCTACAGCCTAATTCTGATGGACCTGAACAAAGCTGTTGAATTACTATCAGAGGATTATGTTTCGCCTGAGCGCATTCTTCCCAACCGAAGTACTGCTAAAGCACTTTTGGCAAGGGTCTATTTGTATATGGGAATGTATCCTGAAGCATCCAATGCCGCCTCTTCTGTGATTAATAATCCACTCTATAGCTGGGAAACGGATTTGGATAAAATCTTTCTAAAAGGAAGCAGTACTACAATCTGGCAATTTATGCCTAACACCTCCGACAGTAATACTGCAGAGGGTAGTCTGTACATTTTTACTTCTGGTCCACCACCGGTCGTGGGACTTAAACCGGAGTTTGTAAATGCTTTTGAGCAGGGTGATCAGAGAAAAACGCATTGGACAACCGAAGTAACTGATGGAGTCTCCACGTGGTACCATGCCTCTAAATATAAACAACAATCGACGACCCCGAGTTCAGTGGAATATTCCATAGTGTTTCGTTTAGCGGAACTATATTTGATTCGAGCCGAGGCCAGAGTTTATCAGGGCGATCTGATTGGGGCGAAGGAGGATCTAAATCGGATTAGAACAACGGCAGGACTTAACCCTACAAATGCTGTGACAGCCGAGGATATTAAAACCGATATTCTTAATCAGAGGCGTTTTGAATTGTTTACTGAATTTGGGCAACGTTTTTTTGATTTAAAACGAACTGGAAAACTGGACGAAATACTATCTGTATCCAAACCGGGATGGAATACTACTGATAGTTTGTGGCCATTACCTGCTCTTGAATTGAATTCCAATCCAAATCTTAATCCACAAAACCCGGGATATTAAAATCATTATGAAAGCAATACTAATAATAAGAAAAAAAATTGACTTCGAAATTTTGAGTTTAGTATTGGCTACACTTCTTTTGTTACTGTCCTGTCCCTGTATGGGGCAGGTACAACGAAAGAAGGCATTAACCGAGAACGATTACCAGAGATGGGGAACACTAGAAGTAAAAGCCATTTCTGACCAAGGGAAATGGGCAAGTTATGCGATGCGTTACGAAAACCACAGTGATACTTTATTTGTGCAGAACATCGCTAAAAATAAAAGCTATGTTTTCCCAAAAGGAAATGACGGTCGTTTTGGAGGGGAACAACTCTTTGCTTTTCTAGCTCCCGATTCAAAACTAAAAGTAATGGAGCTGCCCACAGGCAAAATTGCGGTATATGATAATGTTAAGCGGTATGAGCTGGCAAAGGATGGCCAATATATAATCACCCTGAATAAAGGATACGGTGAAAGATGCCTGATGCAGATACGCAACTCTAACGGGAAGGTAATTGACAGTATCGAAGGTATCTCTGAATATGCGTTAAATGCAGATAAGGATGCAATTATGTATACTTCGAGTCAAAAGGATTATAGCGAGCTAGGGATTATTCATTTTGCTCGCTATTCACATACTGCTATTTCAAAAGCAAACGGCAGTCACTTTTTTAACTTGATGTGGGCTAAGGACTCTAAATCGGTGGCTTTTTTACGGGAGACAGATTCAGCTACTAAGGAAGTTACCGTGAATTATTATAGAATTGCTGATAAAAAGCTCTTCTCACTGGATTATGCCTCTAAAGCGGATTCAAAGAATATGGAAGTTTTTAAAAGGACCACATATGCCATTTCCGACGATGGAAAAAAAGTATTTTTTATGGTAGCCAAAAAGAAGGATCCTAATGCAGAAAAACCGGATGTGCCTGAAATTTGGCACGGCAACGACAAATGGCTTTATGCAGACAGACAACGGCAGCAGACTGAGGGTGATATTCCCAAAATAGCTCTCTGGTATCCTGATACGGGTTTGTATTTACAGATCAGCGATGACGAGCTGCCGTCCATTATGTTGAGCGGACAACAGGGGTATGCTGTTTTATACAATAAATTTTCCTATGGCCTGCAATCCAAGTATTATGAGGAAGCGGATTTTTACCTAACCGATCTAAAGAATGGTTCCAAAGAGCTGATACTGAAAAAGCAATCCGTTGATTTGAACCAGATGGGCTTTGATCCTTTCAGCAACAGAATACTGTATTATCGGGAAAGTAATTGGTGGATGTATGATCCTGTGGAAAAAACACATACCAACCTGACTAAAAAAGTTACAACTCACTGGGACAACTATAATACTTCTGATGCTCCCCATCAATTTGGAGCCTATGGCAATCCGGGCTGGACCAATGATGGAAAGAATGTTTTATTGTATGATGCCAATGATATCTGGCTGGTGGCTATCGATGGTTCTTCTTCCAAGCGATTAACCAGAGGATACGAGAAAAACATAGTTTACAGGATAACTCCCATTGAATATGACTGGCGATCACAGAGTAACTATGATGGAAGGAACCCCACCATTTTTGATCTATCCAAAGACCTGCTGCTCGAAGCCACCAATAGAGAAAACTGGTCAACGGGATATTTTATTTACAATGATAAATCGAAAGAACAACCCATAGTATATGAAGCTAGTAAAATAGATGAAATCCGTAAGAGTAAAAACAGTGCTTATATCTTCCAGACTCAAACTTTCAATCAGTCGCCGCGATTGGAATTCAGAAGGAAAAACCAGACCGCTTCCAAAATTTTATTTCAGTCCAACAAACAGCAAAAAGAGTATTCTTTTGGGAAATCAGAATTACTGTATTACTACAATAGTAAAGGTCAAAAACTAAAAGCGGCGCTGTTCTATCCTGCCCATTATAACCCAACAAAAAAATATCCAATGGTAGTCCATATCTATGATGTAATGTCTGATGAACTTCATCAGTATGTCAATCCCAGCTTCTTGAATCGGGAGGGTTTTAATGTAACCAATTATACGCTCAATGGTTATTTTGTGCTGATGCCCGATATCATCTACCAGATGGGTAATCCTGGAAGTTCGGCCGTTGATTGTGTAACAGCCGGAGTCAATGCGGTTACAGGCAAAGGATTGGTGGATAAAGATAAGATCGGTTTGTTCGGGCATTCTTTCGGGGGTTATGAAACCAATTTCATCATATCGCAGACCAATATTTTTAAAGCCGCCGTTTCCGGAGCCGGAGTGAGCGACATCATTTCTTATTACTTTAATATCAGCAGGAATGGTTATTTTCAGTCTGATATGTGGCGATTTGAAAATCAGCAGTTCCGCATTGGAAAATCGCTGTATGAAGATAAGGAAGCATATGTCAGCAACTCACCCATTATGCACGCCGAAAACGTAAAAATCCCGCTGTTGCTATGGGCAGGTAAAAATGACAGGATTATTCCGTGGAATCAAAGCATTGCCTTTTATCTAGCGCTTCGAAAATTGGGAGTTTCAACCCAGATGCTCGTTTATCCTGACGAAGACCATTCACTAGAGAATCCAGAAAACCAGAAGAATCTCAGTCAGCGAATGATGGAATGGTTTGATTATTGGATGAAAGGGGAAGCTGAATTTAAAGCAGTATCAAAAGAAACGGAATAGGGAATAAACATAAAAAAATAATGCAGTTTTTCAAAAAAAAACTGCATTATCTTCATTGAAAAATGATTTTACTAATTGCGGTGCAATTGTTGGTTACAAGAAGTTTTACTGCCACCATAGGCGATATTACCACCGCTGAGACAGGCAGGGCCATTACCTGGAGCACAGTTAACATCAGGAACTTCCTGACAGTCGTTCACTGATGGATTGTGAATAAAAGCCGGAATCAATACATCGGCTTTACTTACTTCTGAAGTGTTAGTACTTACTGCACCAGCACTGGCCAGAGCAAATGCTGCAATTGGCAGCACAAACGCTCTTAAAATGGTTGTTTTCATAATATTAAAATTTAAATTAATAGAATTTTGATCTACTCTTTTCTACAGGTTTTCGATCGTTACTCCTGTCACCGGCCGGTATCTTTCAATAATATTTATACTTTACTAAATTTTGGATTGGATTCTTTTCCCGTATCCGTATTTCAGTATATAATGTCCCGAAAGGATATACATCGCTGAATCGCCAGCGAAAAAGTTTTTCATTCGCCCCGCTTCTTCATCATACACGTAAAAACTCAAAAGATAAGTCTGTTTTGACAAATCATAAACGTCAACTACAGAAGCATACTTCCACACATCAATCTCTTCATATTTGCCTCGTAACAGGGAATTAACGAAAAGTAAGTTACCCCGTACTGTTGTGTGACGATTAACCATATACGGTGGTGCTGCCAATTTTATGTCCCCGGATTGTTTTATTTTTACCACTTCTAATTTTGCTTTAGTAGTAGTGTCAATGGTATTGGCGCGATGCTCAACGGTTAGGTTTTCCTTTGTAATAATATATTGGTTGCGATAGTAGTAAGTGTAAATCAGTTTATGCAATGTGGCGCTATATTGTAGTGTACCATCGGTATCAAAAATTCCTTCCATCTGTTTTTGCAACACCTGTGGATTGTATTTGATTTTTGGATTCTCATAGTTGTTGGCAATCCCCAGAATATTTTCTCCTGTTGGAGGTTTTTGGGTTCGAAAAGCCAGTTGCTTATCATTGATAAAGACTATATCTGAAAAATAGAATTGTTTTTCCATCATTACTTTGGCTTTCCAGTGGGAAATCAAACCTCTGTAAATGACAGGAACCGTCCCATCAATTACATAGAAATATGGAGCGTTAATCCGAATCTCGACTGCCTTAAAATTAAAATTCTCACGGTCAAGTTGTATAGTATGCTTCTTTTTACTTTTTAAATTGGAATCAATTTCAAGAATCTGTAAAGGAGCCAAACGATTGGCTAAATAAATTTTATTTTTATTAGTACCAGCAACATAATAAGATGTATTTCTTAAATCAATGCTGCCTACTTTGGCAGCCGTAGCCTGTGGAAAGCGTCTAATAAAAGGGTTTTCCTTTTGCATAATATCTTCTGAGAAGAGAAATAATCCTGTTATTACCAAAACGCTTCCTAAAACTAACAAGGATAGTCGAATCAGAATGCGGTTATTCATGGATCGCAATAAAATGGCGAATATTGCCAAAAACAGGAATGCCAGATTAAAAATAAGATGTTCTTTCCATCCTAACTTTTCCAAAATACCACCGCATGAACAGGGAATAAAATAACTGAAGTGCAGTATGATAACTATATAAGTAGTAAACATACTCATCAAGGCTACTGCAGCACATAAAGCAAAATATCTAAATCTAGGGACACTCAGTAGAACTGCTATAATCAGTTCCAGAACAATTACTGTAATAGACACAAAATCTGCAAAGGGACTTAAAAGGGGAGACTGTCCCAACTGAGCCTGAAAGTTTTCAAAATCCAATAGTTTACTGACTGCTGCATAGACAAAAAGTATAATATAGAGCAAACAAGTAAACTCTAAAAACAAGTTCTGTATTTTGATATTAAATCTCATAGCTTCATAGATTTTAGTTCTACAAAGCAAAATTCTGAATTCAAAAGCCAAAACACTTGTCTTATTGGGAGCAAAACTTGTCCAAAACGGATAAGGTTTGAAAAGCTAAAATTTAATCTTCCGGTACAGAAGTAGAACCGGTTTCATTTCGCTTTATTTCATATGGAGAAAAACCAAATCGTTTTTTAAAGGATTTTGAAAAATTGGGATAATCGTTAAAGCCATTCATCACCGATATATTTTTCAAAGGTATCGTAGTGTGTTCAATCATAAAATAAGCTCTTTTCAAACGCTCATCATTATAAAACTGGTAAATACTGGTCTTAAAAAAATGACGAAAGCCATCTTTTAATTTATGTTCATTAGTACCAAATTCAGATGAAAGCACTTTTAGCGATGGAAGCGGTTCTTCAAGGTGTGACAATATATAGTCATAAAGTTTTTGAATCAATAGTGCATCAGCTTTTCGAGTTTTAAAATATTTCTCGTTTTCATTTTCGTACATCAAAGGACGATAAGAATCTTTACGTGCAGGAGTAACAAAATTTAATATAATTTCCGAACTATTAACTAACCTTCCAATAGTACAGGAAACAGAAACAGGCAAATGTTCATTAGGTGTAAAATCTAAAGCAATAGTTGTAGGCAATGAAACATTTGCATCGAGTACATCATGAAGTTGTTGCAAAGAAACTGTAGTAATAATGCCCGCCAAAGGCAGGTCTATCAATTCGGATTCCGAATAACCTAAAAAATAAGCAATTTCAGGAGTAAAGCTCTTGATTGAAAAAGAGACATCTAAAACAAGTGTACTTTGAGCTATAAATTGAAGTTTTCTATGGGCATTAACATAGCCGACATTAAAAATCGACTCTTTCATTTCTTCCGCAACCATATTAATTAAAACAACAAGCGTTTCCAATTCTTCATCATTGGAACTTAAGGGAATGCGACTGTTAAAATTGCCACGTGCCATCTCAAATAGCATTTGATGAATGGTAACAATACGTTCTTCGTTGTATGCTTTTTTCATAAGATTCAACTCTTAATTCTTCTTTTAATAAACTAAATCCTAAACAAACCTTTTCAGATAAACCAAAGCATCATCTTCTTTAGTGAAAATTTGAGTAGGTACAGAAGGCTTACTAATCTCTACATAAAAAGTGCTAATAATTAAGGAAACTTTTTCATGTACAATAAGCGCTACTGCTTTTGTCAATATGGAGCCCGATTGTGCCAAATGATCTCTTCCAGCTTTCTCAGTTGCAACGATACCTCGAATATCACATAGAATAGGATAAGACCTTTCATTTTGAAAATGAATTCTATCAGTTACAACACACTGGGCTACCTTAAGATCAATAATAGTATTGGGCTTATATTCAAAAAAAAGAATACCATCGGTTATCCAAAACCGCGCAAAATCATTCTCATAAAAATCATGTGCTGCAATCATGTTCTATGAATTAAAGTTTTATAATTTAACAAAAATATAAACATTTATTAAAATGGTAGTTGTTCATTTGGGATTATTTGTTGCTTTTTGTAGTATTTGTTGTTAATTCGGGAATTTGACTTGTCAATTTGGGAGTATTGAAGAAGTAGTTGAAATAACTTTCATTTTTTTTATGAAATTTATGACTCTATTTTAATAAACCACCAAAAAAGAAGTAACCAATGGCAAAAATCAAACACAACAACTTTATCGATACTGTGGATGAAGTTTTTTCGGAAGCAAAGAAAGAAGGCATACTGCACTTATATGCAGAAGACAAGGTTTTAACGGGCAGGACAATCCAGATCAAGGGAAAGGAAATGTTACATTTCGGAACAACAGGATATCTGGGTTTGGAACAGGACGACAGACTTAAAGAAGCTGCTATTCAAGCCATACGTAATTATGGTACACAATTCCCTCTTTCAAAATCATATATTTCACATCCATTATATAGTGAATTGGAAAGTAAAATCGAACAAATGTATGGTATACCACCTATTATAACCAAGAACAGTACATTGGGGCATTTAGCTATTATCCCAACGCTCATTAGAGATGAGGATGCAGTAATAATAGATCACCAGGTCCACTGGAGTGTGCAAAATGCTTGTCAACTTTTAAAACTGCGAGGAATTCCGGTAGAAATGATCAGACACAGCAATTTGGATATGTTGGAAGATAAAATAAAACAACTAAGTACTAAATGCAACAAAATTTGGTATATGGCCGATGGAGTATATTCCATGTTTGGGGATTATGCACCCATACCTGAATTATTGGCTTTAACTCAAAAATATACACAGCTAAATCTTTATTTTGATGATGTTCATGGAATGAGTTGGAAAGGCAAAAACGGTACTGGTTTTATTTTTGATGCTATCAAAGAATTACCTGAAAATTGCATTGTAGTGAGTACACTAAGTAAAACCTTTGGAGCCAGTGGGGCAACATTATTTTGCAAGAATCAAAAATTGAGAGACAAAATCAAAAATTTTGGAGGACCCTTAACTTTTTCCGCTCAGTTAGAACCAGCGTCAGTTGCAGCAGCAATTGCCTCTGCAGACATACATTTATCTCCTGAAATACAATTGAAACAAAAAGATTTGGCGGATAAAATTTTCCACTTCAATCAATTATTGACATTAGGAAGTCTTCCAATAATTTCAAAAAATGATTCACCAGTTTTCTTTTTAGGAATGGGTACACCCGCAACTGCTTATAACTTTTCGAAACGTTTATTCAAGGAAGGATTTTTTCTAAATTTGGGGATTTATCCTGCCGTACCAATCAAGAATACCGGAATTAGAATTACGCTATCCAGTCACAATCAGCAACAGGACATTACAGCCTTGTCCGAAGCGTTGGAATTCCATTTTCCTAAAGCGTTGGAAGAAACAAACAACAGTGAAAACAAAATCAGACAGGCTTTTGGAATTGACAGTAAAAAAGTAGAAAAGATTGTCGACTCAAATAATCAGCAACTTTTTATTGAAGAAAAAAATACCATTCAAGATATCGAAAAATCAGAATGGAATCAATACATGGGAAAACAAAATATTTTCGATTGGGAAGGACTGGTTTATTTAGAGAATGCATTCAGCCAGCATCCAGACCCGACAAACCAATGGGATTTTTATTATTACACTATTAAAGATAATAAAGGTGATACAATACTTATGACCTTTTTTACTTATGCCCTTTGGAAAGACGATATGTTGGCAACTGAATCTGTCTCCATCCATTTGGAAGAAATTAGAAAAACCAATCCCTTATACCTCACTTCAAGAGTATTGAATATGGGGACTCTATTTACTGAAGGTAAACACTGTTTCATCAATCAGGAACATCCTTTAGCAGAAAAGGCATTGAAAGCACTATTGGATAAATTAGAAGAAAAATACAATGCCTTAAATGCCGACATGTTAGTATTGAGAGATTTCGAAAAAGACAATTGCTTCAACAAAACAATTGTAGATCAAGGATATTTTAAAATAGACATGCCTGAATCTTGTGTAGTTCAAAACCATGTTTGGCATACCTACGAAGAGTTTACAGAAACATTATCTCCGCGTTCCCGTAAACATTTTAGTAAAGAGATAGAACCTTATGAAAAGTACTATGATGTTACAATAAAAGATAAATTGAGCAAATCAGAAATAGAAAGAGCATACCAACTCTACAACAATGTAAAAGACAATAATTACGCTATCAATACATTTCGATATTCTCAAGAAGTTTTCGAAAACATGAATGAAAGTCCAAACTGGGAGTTCATATTATTAGCATTGAAAATAGATAATGAAAATCCATTTGTAGGAGTTATGTTTTGCTACAAAAATAATAATCACACCTATGTCCCGGAATTAATAGGGATGGACTATAAATGGGCTAAAGAATACCAACTCTACAGGCAACTGTTATTTCAAACCATAAAAAGAGCTAATGCACTGCAGTTTCAAAAAATAGATTTTGGAGTATCAGCTTCCTTTGAAAAAAGAAAATTAGGAGCCCAAATAATTCCAAAAGTAGCCTATGTTCAGGCAAGAGACAATTACGCGATGGAAGTTATGAATACTTTGCAAAATGATTACAAATCAATTGCAAAATGACGAAGGCATATTGACAACTAATATTAAAAAGATGTTTGAAAAAGCAATTGAATCATTTAATACTGTCTGTAATGAAATTTTAGAGGCAAACGAAACAATGCAAAATAAGGCTTGCAATGGAATTGTATTGTGTAATAAAACATTAACGAACTTAAAAGAGATAGTCGATAAAAATGACTTCAACACTGTTCCAGAGGAGATTGATTTTTTCAAAAATATCAAACCCGTTCCTATGAGTTTATTGATTTATTTCACCGAAGTACGCTCCTGTGAATTAAGAATGCCTAAGGCGGGCAACACTTATAAGGTCCAATTCCTCCAAAAAGAACTGCGAAAAATCAATAAGTTTTTTTACAGAAATGCCGATTTTGTGCATTATATGGAACAAGGATACTGTTACCTAGACCATCAATTCTTTACCAGAAACCATCGGGATAATTTTCCTTTTACCCCCATGACAGATTACTACCAGTTTCCCGAATTTTCAACATCACAAGACATGCTTTGGGCAAAAGTAAAGGCAATGTACCGATTCATTCACTACATCCGGCAAGCACTAAAAAGACTAAAAGTCGATGATTCCGAAATATTTGAAGAAAAAAAACACAAAGTATTGGTATGGACAGGGCCAAAAACAGCTTTAACAGAATTGATTTATGCATTGTTTTCTAATGGGACAATCAATCATGGTGCTGCAGATATTAATACGATAACAGCATCTTTTGAAGATTTTTTTAACATCAAACTAGATAACATCTATAAAACCTATACCGAAATCAAAGCCCGTAAAAGCAGTAAGACAAAATTTCTAGAAGAATTAACGCTAAACTTACAGCAAAAAATGTCGAGAGAAGACCAAGAGTAAAGTCGTAACTACGAAAGCGCACAAGCAGTAAATCCATATTTAAAAGGATATACTGCTTTTTTTTATGCTAGAACTAATCAAAGAATAATTCTCTATAAAAATAAGGTTTTTACCGATTTTGAATGTTAATTTTTTTCGTACTACGAAAGCCATTGGGATAAAATCCAATAATTACCACTAAATTTTGTGGAAATGAGACTGACCGGTATCGATCTAGGAGGGGATTCGTGGTTCACTCATTTTTCATGACAGAATCACTTAAATAATTGAGGCCTAAAAAGAGAATATTTTAAATCGAATAAGAAATCATCATTTTTTAGAGAATTATTTTTCAGTAAAACCAAGGCTTTAAGAATTTTAAATGTTAAAAATTTTCAGTACTACGAAAGCCATTGGGATAAAATCTAACAAAAGCTACTGAATTTTGTAAAAGCATATTAAACAGTATCTGTATCTGGAAGAATTGCTACATACTGCGTATTGAACCTAAAATATTGATTATGAATGTTGATAGAATAGAATTTATGGCTTGGATGGAGCGAATAATCGAGAGGTTCGACATCCTTATGGAATTGGTAAGCGGGGCTAAAAATCAAAGTACTATTATTGATGGAGAAGAGCTGCTGGACAATCAGGATATTTTGCAGATGTTGAAGATAAGTGCACGATCACTTCAGCGTTACCGCTCTTCTGGCAAGTTGCCCTATTATACAATTAGTGGAAAAATTTATTATAAGCTCTCAGATGTGCACCAGTTCATCAGAGAAAGCTTTACTGCTTCCATGCCCAAAGTAAAAGTCAATGGGTGACAAATAGTGCAAATAAATGACATTTAGTACAAAACAGTGGAAGGTTCTTTTACTTTCGATATCGAACTTAAATATTTCAAATTATGAGCGAACAAACTTTAGATAAACCGCAATCTCCCGAACAATTATCCGAGATATTACTGGTACTGGATAAAGAGAAAAAAAAAATTCAGGCTGTAAAGGGAATCGATGAAAATGGCAAGCTGGAAACCGTTGACCCTACAAAGAAGAACCAGAACCAGTTTATGCGGGTTGATAAGCAGGGTGATTTCTTTTCCAACTTCTTCTCTAATTTCTTCAGCCAGTTGAAGAACCCTACCAATTTCTCGTTCTTCAAAGTCCCTGTACCATTGGCTATTAATATGGCAAAAGAAATGCAAAAACAGTTAGATCATCCAACATTTGAAGGAGAACAACTAATGAAGCAACACGAAGTGAAAACTGAACTAGATAAAAATAATAAACAAGAAAATAAAAATAGTATGGAAACAAAACAGACAACATCGGAAACAAGCGAGTACCGCTATAAACCGGAACAGATTGATTGGGAAACAATGAACAATCTCGGACTGAACAAAGAAAAACTTGAAAAGATGAACCTCCTTGATCCTTTACTGAGAGGTTTTAAAACCAATGAGCTAGTGCCTGTAAGCCTTAATCTCGGCACAGCTGTTACCCGTATGGATGCACGGCTGTCTCTGCAACAAAATGATGAAGGGGCGGTTGTGGTTGCCATTCATGGTATCCGCAAAGAACCTAACCTGAATTTTCCTTTTTTCGGTCACGAGTTCACTAAGGAAGATAAAGACAACCTGCTTCAGGCAGGCAATATGGGTCGTGTAGTCAATCTGACCAATCCAAAAACGAATGAGAGCATTCCATCCATTGTCAGCGTGGACAGGCTTACCAATGAGCTTGTAGCACTGCGAACAGACAAAATCAAAATCCCTGATGAGATCAAAGGCGTGAAACTAGATGATGTACAAAAGCAAATCCTAATGGAAGGCAAACCACTTTATATAGAAGGAATGACTTCCAAAAAAGGAACTGCGTTTGATGCAACCGTACAATTCAATGCTGATAAACATTTTGTAGAGTTCCTGTTTGACAGGGGTAACTCCAATAAGCAGATGCAAGGTAATCAGCAAGCCCAATCGCAGGAAGTTCCGAAAACCTTTAGGGACAAAGAGCTGGATAAGGAGCAATATCAGAAATTCAAAGACGGACAAACTGTTTATGTCAGCGGATTGGTAGATAAGAAAGGTAAGGAATATAATGGTTACATCACCTTTAACAAGGAAACCAATAAAACAGATTTCTCTTTTCAAAATCCGAATAAGGTTAAAGAGCAGGCGAAGCCCACCGAAGCATACAAAACACAGACAGCTGTTAATTCAGAAGGTAAAACCAATGAAGCAACCAAGAATATCAAAGAGCCTTTGAAATCAGGCCAAAAAAATCCCGACAGTAAGGAACAGCAGGAACAACAAGAAGCAGCTCAAGCACCTGCCAAATCCAAAGGGCGTAAAATGTAATTACCTAAATACATTCATTGCGAAAAACTCTGGACTGCGTTACTTAATAAACTTAAAAAGCATTGATTATGAATAAACTAATGATAGATGGACAACAATCTGTGGAAAAAAACTCTAATCTACTATTATTAGTAGATATGGATAAAGTAGATAAGATAGTACTCGGAATGAAGGGAGTTGGAAAATATGATGAATATGAAACGGCAGAAGTAAAAAAGGAAAATCATAGAGAGTTTAAAAGGTTTGATAAGAATGATAATTTTCTTCTCTACTTTCTTATGGATTTTTTTGCAAATATGCATAATCCAACACGTTATAAACTTTTCATTGTGCCAGAATCAAAAGCAGTTGAATTAGCAAAGGAAATTCAAATTATTATCAATAATCCTTACAAGGAAGGTGGATTATTGTTGAAGAAATATGAGTTACAGACAGAACAATTACAAAAGCAATTGCTGTCTGAACAGGAAAAGCTACAGACACCAATGAAATCAAGTGGAAGAAAAATATAGTCACGTGAAATTTAAAAATGCCAAAGGTATTTTATGTGACAAATAGAATAAAAAGATACATATGAAAATAGTAATTGCAGAAAAACCAAGTGTAGCCAAGGAAATAGCAGGCCTGTTGGGAGCATCTGAAAAGAAGGATGGCTACCTGACAGGCAACGGCTATTATGTTACCTGGGCTTTTGGACATTTAGTAGGATTGGGTATGCCGGAAGATTACGGCATTTCTGGATTTCAGAAATCATGCCTGCCGATACTGCCCAATCCTTTTTTATTGACAATACGTAAAATAAAAAAAGATAAAGGCTATACGACAGATATAGGTGCATTAAAGCAACTGAAAGTAATAGAACAGCTCATTGGCCTTAGTGAAAAGATTATCGTAGCAACCGATGCCGGACGTGAGGGTGAATTAATATTCCGTTACATCTATGAATATCTGAAATGCAACAAACCGTTTGAACGCCTTTGGATTAGTTCGCTAACCGAAAAGGCAATCAAGCAGGGTTTTGACAACCTGAAACCCGGTAACGATTTTGATGGATTATTTCAAGCAGCGCAAGGCAGGAGCCGTGCTGATTGGCTGGTGGGCATCAATTCTTCGCAGGCACTGTCAATTGCCGCAGGCAACGGCATTTATTCGCTCGGAAGAGTGCAGACACCTACACTTGCTTTAATATGTAGGCGTTATCAGGAAAACAGAAATTTTTCGGTGCAACAATACTGGCAGATACAGTTGTCCCATACAAAAGAGTTCATAGATTTTAAAAGCCTTTCCAAAACCAAATGGGAAGACAAAAAACTGGCAGAAGATACGTTGAAGTCCATCCAAAGAAACAGCAATATTTCTACTGTTACGTCAGTAGAAATCAAAACTGTAACGGAGCAACCGCCTTTGTTGTTTGATCTGACAGGCTTGCAAAAAGAAGCTAACAAGACATTGAACCTGTCTGCTGAAGAAACTTTGAATATAGCCCAAAGCCTGTATGAAAAGAAATTTATTACTTACCCGCGTACCGGAAGTAAATACATTCCGGAAGATATGTGGGCAGAAATCCCTAATCTTATCAGGGCTTTGCAAGATATGGGAGTCTTCAAGCAAGCAGTAACCAAAGTGAAATGGGGACATTTCAATAAACGTATAGTGAATGATCTTCGTGTTACAGATCATCATGGTCTGCTGATTACGGACAAAATCCCTTCGGCTTTATCGGCAAGGGAAAATGCAGTTTACAATATGATTGCCTTTCGACTACTGGAAGCAATTTCACAAGCTTGTACAAAAGAGATTACCGATATTACTTTACAGGTTTTGCATTATGATTTTGGTCTGAAAGGTTGCAAGATATTGGAGCCAGGCTGGCATTTCATCAAAGGCAGTTTCTCTGATAATGATGCCGAACCTCTGCAGGAACTACCCGAACTGAAAAAAGGTGATGAACTCAAAATCAAAGATGCTTCGGTTCTGGAAAAGAAAACCAGACCACCTGTGCTTTATACTGAGGCCGGACTTTTATCGGCTATGGAAACTGCTGGAAAGGAGATTGAAAATGAAGAGGAACGAAAAGCAATGCAAAACATAGGTATTGGTACACCAGCCACAAGAGCCACCATTATTGAAACCCTGTTTAGCCGTAACTATATTCAAAGGGAAAATAAATCCCTGATACCTACCGGTAAAGGATTACAGGTCTATGAACTTATAAAAGATAAAAAGATTGCGGACGTAGCGATGACTGCAGAATGGGAGTTGACTTTGCAGAAAATTGAAAACAACGAAAGTAATGCAGATGATTTCCAAAAAGAAATGGAAAACTATGCAGCATTAATTACCAATGAATTATTGCAAACTGCCATTGCACAAGAAAATCGGGCTATGCTTGACTGTCCCAAATGCAAAAATAGGCAACTGATTATAAGGGATAAAATTGTCAAATGTCCTGATGAGAACTGTAATTGGGTACAATTTCGAAATGTGTGTGGTGTACAAATCAGTATAGCCGATATAGAATGCATTGTCAACAAAGGAAAAACTTCTCTCATCAAAGGGATGAAAAGCAAATCCGGAAAGAAATTCGATGCCTATATCGTATTAAATGAGAAAGCCGAAAGCTCTTTTGAATTTGAAAAATCTAAACTTCCGAAGAAATAATGAGTGATTCTATCATTACCCGTCAGGAAATTGAGAACCGAATTTATACTATAAGAGGACAACAGGTTATGCTCGACAGTGATCTCGCAAGGATTTATCAGGTAGAAACCAAAGTCTTTAATCAGACTGTAAAGCGTAATACAGACCGCTTTCCTGAATCCTTTTGTTTTCAATTGACACAGGATGAATTTGATGCAATTAACTTGAGGTCACAATTTGTGACCTCAAGTTTGAATTACGGGGGAAGACGTTATCTGCCTTATGTTTTTTCCGAACAAGGAATTGCGATGCTTTCAGCTGTACTCCGTAGCAATATTGCCATAAAAGTAAGCATCGAGATAATGAATGCCTTTGTGGAAATGCGCAAGATACTTGTTAATAACGCAGCCTTGTTTCATCGACTGAATAAGATAGAACTGAAACAGATAGATGCAGACCAGAAATTTGAAGAAATCTTTAAGGCACTGGAAAGCGGAAAGTTGTACAGTGAAAAGGGCATTTTCTATAATGGGCAAATTTTTGATGCCTATGCTTTTGTCTCTGATATTATTCGTAGTGCCCAAAGTTCCATTATCCTTATTGATAATTATGTGGACGATACTGTGCTAACCTTGTTGGGTAAGAGAAATAGTGATGTTACCGTAACAATCTATACTAAAAGCATAAGTAATCAGTTACTGATGGATGTGAAACGATACAACAGTCAATATCCCCCGGTTGAAGTTGAAATTTTTTCTAATGCGCATGACCGTTTTCTAATCATTGATAATACCGAACTCTATCATATCGGAGCATCATTAAAAGACTTGGGTAAAAAATGGTTTGCATTTTCAAGAATGGATATTGAGGTTGGCAGGATGCTCCAAATTTTGAATAAACAATAAACCCTCTGAAAAATTCAAAGGGCATATTTTATCAGATCAATCCCAGTGTTAAATCGGCATCAGATACAAACACGACTACAATCAAATATTATTTAATCCTAATTCTTTTAAAAATTCATTGTGTCGATCTGTACTCTTCTTTATGCTTTCATTAATTGAAGTCAATTTTTTGTTTACCTCTTTTAAATCAATTTTTATTTCGTCAAGTGATGTACTCACATATCTTGAAATATTCAGATTATACCCATTCTTTTCAATTTCTTCCATAGAAACCCTACGAGCATATCTTTCTATGTTTTCTGGACGATATTTATATGTATCTATGATATCTTGAATGTCATTGGGTTCATCACCATCTCCTTCTCTTAATGTATTTTGTCGCTTTCCTTTTTCATAACGTTCACTGGCATTGATGAATAAAACATCATCTTGTTTTTTGCATTTTTTCAATACTAAAATACAAACAGGAATGCCCGTTGAATAGAAGAGATTAGAAGGTAAACCAATTACGGTATCAATATGATTGTCTTTTAACAATTTAGTACGAATTCTTTCTTCTGCACCACCACGGAATAAAACACCGTGTGGTAATATGATTGCCATTGTGCCTTCTTTTCCTAAAAAGTGAAAACCGTGTAATAAAAATGCAAAATCTGCTGCTGATTTTGGGGCTAAACCATAACTTTTAAAACGGAAATCATCTGCTAAAGTATCGTTTGGTTCCCAACGCAAACTAAAGGGGGGATTGGCAACAATTGCATCAAACTCTATCTTTTTTGTTGGATTCATTTCATTTAGTAAATCCCATTGATTGAGTAACGTGTCCCCATGAAATATTTCAAACTCGGTATCTTTCATACCGTGCAATAACATATTCATTCTAGCAAGGTTGTAGGTGGTGATATTTTTTTCTTGTCCGAATATTTTACCAATACTACCACCGTTATCCTTAATTCTCGTTCTAACATTCAACAATAAAGAACCTGAACCACAAGCAAAATCCAATACTTTGTCCAATTTATTTTTCTTACCCATTGTTGGGTCTTGGCTGTCTAAGGTTACAATTTCAGATAAGATGGTTGAAATTTGTTGTGGCGTATAAAACTCTCCTGCTTTTTTACCTGAACCTGCTGCAAACTGACCAATCAAGTACTCATAAGCATCACCGAGAGTATCGGAATCAGCAGAAAAATCGGCTATTCCTTCTGAAATCTTCTGAATAATAGTACAGAGTTTTTTGTTTCTTTCATTAGAAGTCTTACCTAATTTTTCAGAATTCAAATTAATTTCAGAAAACAAACCTTGAAAAGCACTTTCAAACGATTCGTTTTCAATATATCTGAAACCATTCTCCAGAGTTACTAATAAATCTGCATTTTGTGTACGTGCCAATTCGGTGATGTTACTCCACAGATGATGAGGCTCAATAACATAATGCACTTTACGGCGCATTTGTTTTTCAAAGTCTTCAATATCATTAGGGTTTTCTTTATACCAAATTTCTAAAGGAGTATTAACTTTTAGCCTAGACATAACATCCTTTGGAGTATCGTCTGGGTAATCTTTTCCTAATTCCTTTTTTGCTGATTCTTCGTAATTGAAAGATAAATATCTAAGGAATAGAAATGAAAGCATATAATCACGGAAATCATCTGCATTCATCGCACCTCTTAAATTATCTGCTATATCCCAAAGGGTTTTACCTAGTTGCTGTTGTTCTTTTTGAGTCATTGACTTGTTTTTATATTATGCTAATATTTCAGGTAATTGGAATTCGAATTTCTCCAAAAACGCATTCAATATTCTATTAAATAATTCTTTGTTATCTTCATTCATTTCAACAGGTTGGTATATTGAATATTTTCCGTGGCTTAATAAATTTAAGGCACGTGAAAAAAGTACTTCATCTTCTATACCATATATACATTTGGAAAATTCATCATACCCAAAAAAAGTTGAAGTCTTTTCTAATATGCTACGTAACATATTAAAATGATATGTATTTACTTTTTGTGTAGTTGATACTTTTTTTAATTCAGTTAACAAAGCAACGTGATGAAAAAACGGGGTGTCATCAGTAGCCCTTAATATATAACCCTCTGAGCTATTTTTATGTAAAAAGTGACTTTTATGTTCAATATTTCTTAGTTCATTATACATTACATTAAAAAATAATGAATGGTGGGATGAAATTACAACTTTTACTTTGTCCTTTCCTTTTTTTAATAATTGAGCTAAATCGCTAGCTACAGCTATAGTGTTATTGTCATCCAATGAAGAAATTGGGTCATCAATATATATGTTTTTAACCCAACTATACGACTCAGCATCGTCAATGGTTAACTCACATATAGCAAGAAAAATGCACCAAATAAAAATATTTTCTTCTCCTCTTGATACTTTAATATGGTCTTGAATTATGTACTCTAATTCTTCTGTTTCAGGCTTGTATCTCGGATTTTTAACTTGCTTACTAAAAACAATAGTCCAATTTTCATAATCAATTCTAAAATCAAAATCAGCATATCGTTCCAGAAAAGCGAATATTTTTTCTTCGAGTGCTAATTCTCTGAATCCTTCAAAAAATCTTGAATTTCTATTAATCATCAAATGTCTTTCAGTATCGTTTTCAAGGTCATTATTCCAATGGAAAAGATCTTCTGTGAAAGCATTATAATAGAGTGTGTCAGTTACAGGGTTTTTCTTTCGCTTTTTACTTTGGTCTTTAAACTCCATTGACAGGCGAGTTTTACCCGTTCCATTGTAGGCAAATAACAATACAAAATGATGGTTGTTTAAATCATCTCTTAACCTAACCGCTACATTTCTTAATGTCTTGTATTTAAAAATTTTTATATTGCCACTCATATTTTAATCGTTAATTTTTGGAAATAAAACTTGTATCAAGCCTTTTTTATGTAACTTCAACTGTTCTATTTTCTCCACTTGTGTTGTGATTAATTCTTCTAAAGAAGAAAGACATGAGGCTATTTTTTGTTGCTCTAAAGGCTTAGGAATATTAATTATTAATGTTTTTAATTGATTAGGATAAAGGTGAACTACAGAAATACCTTGAGCCATTTGTGCGATATCCTTTCTCTTAACATTATTCAAGTAATAAGATAAAAAAACACCATTAATCTTTGTCCTAATAATATTTAGATCACCACCAAGGGCGATTCCTTTTTCTAAAACACAAGATGCTGTGGCAATATCAATTTGAGTTTCACCTGATGCAGGAATAATTACATCATTAGCTTTACTCAACACTAAATCGGTAGCATTTAAATTTGTATAAGATTTAACAACACTAACAGTCTCTTTGTAATGAGTATAAAGCTCTCCATATCTAATACAAGGTAAACTTCCGTTTTCAATTATATCAGCTTTGGATATTCCTTTTCCTTTTAAAAAGGTGGCTACTTCATCCAAATTATTCTGTACCCAACTCCCATCATTCACAAACTCAGGAAAACGATATTTAGGAACAGTTTCCCCTTCTTGCGGGAATAGTTTTTGCATTAAGCCTTTTTTATGTTCTTTTAAGGTATCTAATTTTTGGTTATGAGCTGTAATTAGTTGATCTAAGGAAGAAAGGCAAGAAGCTATTTTTTGTTGTTCCTCGAGTGATTTGGGAATGGTTAAAGAAATTCTTTTTAATTCATCTAAACCAATTCTTTTTCTTGTTGATCCTGTTGCTTTCTTATCGATTGCTTCTCTTACTTCCTTCGAATTTATTAAGGAGTAAATAAAATATTTAGAATACTTTTTCTCATCAACAACTAATCTTATTCCATCGGAAGCCATAACACATCTTTCTATGTTTAGAGGTATCATACAAGCTCGTCCAACAGGATCTCCCATCTTGGATATGATTATATCTCCGCAATAAATATTGCAACTCAATAATTCATTAGCCTTCTCTATCGATGTATATATTTTGTAATTATCCATAAATTCACCATCACCAATATTTTGAAGTTGAATTATTCTAATTCCGTTCGTAGTGTAGTCACTCGCCTTTAGATTTGAACCAAATGGACCGCCCGTAAAACTCCATTTAATTTTCTTGTCTGTGGTTTCTATTAATTCTTTTTCATTCCAATTTCCATCATTCATGAACTCGGGAAAGCGAATTTCAGGTATCAATATATTTATCTTCTTAGTCATAAGCTGTTAATCCTGATATTTCTCGCCCTTGGGCAATTTTATTTAAATGGGGTGCTAAGTCTTCCATCAAAGCCAGTTCTTTTAATCTACGTTCTTTCCAACTTAGTTCTAGTGGTTCTAAAAGGTCTGTCAGTTTCTCACCGTCAAAAATCATTCGGCTCATTATAGTATCTACAAAGGCTTTTAAGTCTGCTGTTTGTAAGCCGTGTTTGTTAGCAATGGTAGCTAATTCTTTTTCGTTTTTATCAAATTTAAAAGTTTCATAACCTTTGGTCAAAGTATGTACATCTTGCCCGCTATTCCAGTCTAAGTTATTAATATATTCCGCTAAATCTTCTTGTTCGTCCATCAGATTAGCATTTGCACTCAGTAAACTAATTACCTGTGCTTTGGTCATTTTTTGCTTGGCAGGTTTCTTTTGTGTACTGTCGGCAATCAAGCTCATTATGTAATCGTAATCAATAACAGCAGAGGCAAAGAGTACAAATTCAAAATCGAGTTGTTGCACTTCAGGAGGTGCATCATCGCCTTCATCTTGTTGTATTTTCCTTAACTTCTTAGCAGTTTCTATGTACGAACTTCTATACTCTTGCAGAGTCCCAGTTGGGAGAATGGTTTCAATTTTTAGCTTTTGTTCTTCGGTGATGTCTGTATATTGGTCTAATTCGACTTTTAATTTTTGAACCGCTTTAAACTTCTTTACAAAGTCAATTCGTGCAGCATCGCCTTTTAGGTTATATACTTCTTGGGGTTCGTTTACTAAATTGTTTTCCTGCATAAAAACATCCAGGGCTTCTACTGCTTTTTGGTAATTTTCAATTACCACAGGAGCAGGGTCAACCAACCATATTTCTTTTGCTTTTCCGCTATTTTCACCCGAGAAAAGTGCAATAGCTTGGTTTACTGCCTCTTGTTGAGATCGGAAGTCTAGAATATTGCCATAAGGCTTTGTATCGTTTAGCACTCGGTTGGTTCTAGAAAAAGCTTGTATCAAACCGTGGTATTTCAGGTTCTTATCTACATACAAGGTATTGAGGTACTTAGAATCAAAACCAGTGAGTAACATATCAACTACAATTGTAATGTCAATTTTATCTTTATGCGGAATTTCTTTATTGGTGTATTTTTGGTCTTTGATACGTCGTTGCACATCTTGGTAATATAAATCAAATTCATTTATAGAATGATTTGTACCAAACTGCATATTGTAGTCGCTAATAATTTCTATTAAAGCTCTTTTCTTTTCTTCAGGATTTTGTTTGTTGTCTTCTTTTTCCTGAGTTAAATCTTCTTGTAATTGTTTTATATCTGCTGCATTCTTTTGACTTTGTTGGTCCCCTTCTTTTGCTATTAGTTGAGAAGGAGGAGAAAATACACAAGCAATATTAAGTACCACATAATCCTCGTTTTCGGCTTTCTTTTGCTTTTGAATTGTTTTGAATAACTGATAATATTCTATAGCGTTATTTATTGAAGCCGTTGCCAATGTTGCATTGAAACGTCTTGAAGCCGTTGCTGCATTGTGTTTGTCGAGAATGGCTTCTACTACCGCTTGTTGTGCAATAGCTTCGCCTGGTTTGGCATTCAAATAGCCTTTACCTTTAAAATAGTCAATATGAAACTTCAATACGTTTCTATCATCTATGGCGTTGGTTATGGTATAAGCGTGTAATCTTTGTTGAAATATGTCTTCAGTGGTTTTATATGAAGCCTCTTCACCTTCTCTTATTTGATAGGAGGCATTTTCATCAAAAATAGGAGTACCCGTAAAACCAAATAATTGCGCATTTGGAAAAAACTCTTTTATGGCTTTGTGATTATCTCCAAACTGTGAACGGTGGCACTCGTCAAAGATGAAAACTACACGTTTATTGCGTAACGGCTCTAAACGTTCTTTATAGTTTTTTTTGTACGTACCGTCTAATGCCAATCCTAATTTTTGAATGGTAGTAACAATTACTTTGTCGGTATAGTCGGTAGATAATAAACGCCTTACCAATGTTTCGGTATTGGTATTTTCTTCTACACTACCTTCTTGAAATTTATTGAATTCCTCACGAGTTTGGCGGTCAAGGTCTTTACGATCCACCACAAAAAGGCATTTTTCAATATCCGGATTGTCTTTCAATAGCGTAGATGCCTTGAAAGAGGTTAAGGTTTTACCACTTCCCGTAGTGTGCCATATATAACCATTACCTCGGTTTTGGTGAATGCAATCAACAATAGCTTTTACTGCATATATTTGATAAGGTCGCATTACTAACAATTTCTGTTCGCTTTCTACTAAAACCATATACTTGCTTATCATTTCACCAAGTGTACATTTTTTAAGAAATTTATCGGCAAACTCTTCTAAGTAATTAATTTTTTTATTGCTTTCGTCTGCTAATTCATAAATCGGCAAAAACTGTTCATCAGCATTAAAACTGAAATGTTGATTTTTATTATTAGCAAAATAATAGGTTCTATTGCTGTTACTCACAATGAATAATTGCATAAAACACATTAATGTGTTGTTGTATCCGTTTCCAGAATCATTTTTGTAATCCACGATTTGCTGCATTGCTTTTCGTGGCGAAATTTCCAATTTTTTCAATTCAATTTGTACCACAGGCAAGCCATTAATCAACAAAATAATGTCGTAGCGGTGATTACTGTTCTCCGTATTGATGCGTAACTGATTTATAACCTCATAATCATTTTTACACCAGTCTCTTATATTTACTAATGTGTAATGTAGAGGAGTTCCATCTTCTCGTTGGAAGTAATTTTTTTCACGCAATAGTTTAGAAGCTGCAAATACATCAGGATTAATGATTTCCTCTCGTAAACGTATAAATTCACTTTCGGTTAAATGAACACGATTCAATGCTTCAAATTTGGTTTTGAAATTTTGTTCTAGTGTTTTTCTGTCAATAATATCTTTTCGATAATTATATTTCAGATCCGCTAGTTGCTTAATTAGATTTTCTTCTATTTGTGATTCTTTGGTCATTCTTCTTTCAATAGATCTTTAGTATTAACTTCCAGAATTTTTGCAATTCGTTACAAACATTTGATTCTAGGTTGTTTCACATTTCGGGCATACTCGTTAACTGCGTTATAATTTTTTCTAATTTTTTAGCAAGCCAAGTTTGTGAGATAGCTTTCTTTTTCAGAATGTATTCAGTCCAGTTTATTCAAAGCCTAGTTAGATTTGTAGCGTCAAATATAGTAAAAATGAACTAGCAAAGGGTGTAAATAATCATTGTATGTTTTGGATTGAAATAATAAATTATTGAGAAAAACACAGCGGTTGGGTGTCTTAAGCACCAGTAAAAATGATTTCCAGTTATTTAAGGTGTTGTGGAGCTCTTTGTGAACTTACTAAAAACTCTTAAGTCTACTTAATTCGAATTCGTACTGAAATTTTTATTGATATAAGTTAAATTCTGTGATTAATTTCCTAATTCCAAATTCTGCTTCTTAAAGCCAAACTGCGCCACATCTGCAAAAGCTTTTATTGCCTTCTTTAAATTTATCCATTAAGCAAATCATAAACATTTTATTGTATGGATACACAGCAAAAAGACCTGTCATATTTCAGGTTACGACTGCAAGAATTATTAACTATAAGCTTTCCCGAAAAAGCGTATGATGTTAAATTTATTGACCAGCGTTCAAGTTGGGCTTCCAATGCTTATGAAGATGCTTTTCGAGCAGGAAACCCAATAAACCAATGTGATCATATTGCCGATTATGTCTTATTTGAAGGATTGCACTTTTCAAAATTTGATACCCTTTTTCAAGTAGTCTGCAATGAGTTTGATGCGAGAATGGCAGATGAAGAATTACGACCGTTTGCCTTAAAGATGTTGCCTATTTGCTACCCTGTTTTTACAAACTACAAATTAACGGATGACTTCGCCTATACAACGGAGTTTGATTTGCTCTATACGGAACTGACAGGAACCATAGCAATATGGATAGAGGAACATGGGCTTCAGTAAACGTCAACATCTCCAATCGAATATTGATTCCCTGCGAATTGCTTTTAAACTGGAAAAGGAGAACAGAAAAGCCTCCGCAGGCGAAAGACTGCTAATGATGCAATACAGCGGATTTGGTGGTCTAAAATTTGTGTTGAATCCTGCCCAAAATCCGATAGACATTAACCATTGGAGAAAGACCGAACATGAACTTTTCCCAGTAACACAGGAACTCCATCAGCTACTAAAAGAAAATTCAACTGATGAAAAACAATACCGTAGATATGTGGACAGTATGCGGAGTTCTGTATTGACTGCATTTTACACACCACCTTTGGTTATTGATGCTATTTCCACCACATTAAAAGAAAATGGTGTAAGCATTCAAAAACTTTTAGAACCATCTGCCGGTAAAGGTTCTTTCATACAATCCTTTGCAGATAAAGATATGCCACAGGTTACCGCTTATGAAAAGGACTTGCTCACTGGAAAAATTTTAAAACAGCTCTATCCCGATAATACGATCCGCATTAGCGGCTTTGAAGAAATACCCGAAAAGGAAAAAAACAGCTATGATGTGGTAGCTAGCAATATCCCTTTCGGTGATACGTCCGTTTTTGACCTTTCCTATTCCAGAAGCACGGACACTGCAAAAGTACAGGCTGCCCGAAGCATACACAATTACTTCTTTATGAAGGGAGCCGACATGCTCCGTGAAGGTGGTGTGCTGGCTTTTATCACTTCACAAGGTGTGCTGAACAGCCAGAAGAATGAACCCATACGCAGGGCATTAATGCAGGATAACAACCTGGTTTCAGCAGTCAGATTGCCCAATAACCTCTTTACTGACTATGCAGGTACGGAAGTGGGAAGCGATTTGATAATTCTGCAAAAGAATACTGCAAAACAAAGTTTGACCGAATCGGAGGAACTGTTTTGTCAGAGCCAAATAACTCAATACAATACACCAAGCAATGCCTTGTTTCAGGATAGCGGAAGGATTATACATACTACACGTGTGTTAGATACCGATCCTTACGGTCAACCTGCATTTATCTATACGCACAGGGATGGCGTGGAAGGAATTGCCAGAGACCTTAAGCAAATGCTATCGGAAGATTTTGGAAAGCATCTGAATATTGGCTTGTATAAAGGCGAACGAAGCGATACGCCTGTCAAACAAATTCCTGCAACACCAAAGGTTGCACTTTCCACTTCTGAACCTATAAGCATTACAAAAGAAACACAGACATTATCTGCTCCAACAACAAATAAGGGCATTGTAAAAGGAGAAAGGCAACTGAGCATTTTTGACCTCTTTGAAAATTTAGAAGAGCCAGTGGCTGTTGTTACTCTTGTTAAAGCAGTCAGAGCAAAAAAACAGCCAGCCAAAATAAGAAGGGCGGAGAATGGGTATCAGCCAAACCTGTTCAGCGGTTTGATGCAGCAACCTCCTGTTTCTATTTCTCCTGTAAATAAAAATACCCCAAATCAAAGGAAAACACAGGAAGTTATCGGCGATTTGTTTTCAGGACTGAAAGGAAATAATCTCTCCGAAAAGATTACTGCAGGTAACACCATTCCCGAACCTGCAATTTATTCCAAAGTAATACAGTCTTTTCATCGTAACGATAGCCTTGCAGTGGATAACGGCTGGGTCGGCTATCTTAAAGATTTTGATAGCGATAAGAAACAGGCAATGTTTCATCCTTTGCAATTATCGTCCTTACAGAAAGGAAGAGCTGAAGCATATATTTCTGTACGAGATAACTACCTCGATTTATATCAGAAGGAAGCCAAACTGCAAACCGAACATAAAGAAGAGAGAGAAACATTTAATAAGGTTTACGATGCCTTCGTAAAAAGGTACGGCAACCTGAACAGTGCCGATAATATCAAGCTTATCAAAACAGACAGTTCCGGTAAGGAAATGCCTTATTTGGAACGTATTGTGGGCGGTGTGGTACATAAGGCGGATATCTTCCACCGTCCGGTAAGCTTCTCCATTACCACATTAGCTACCGATAATCCCGATGAGGCGTTAGCCGCATCGCTGAACAAATACGGGAACGTTGATCTAGGTTTTATGTCCCAAATCAGCGGTATATCATCCGATGATTTGAAAGAGGTATTACATGGACGCATCTTTTATAATCCTTTGGAAAAGGAATATGAAATAGCTGAAAGATGGGTAGCTGGCAATGTGGTGGAGAAAGCTAAAGCCTTAAAAAGCTATCTCGAAAGCAATCCCGATGATAGGCAGGCCAAAGAAAGCCTTACGTCTTTAGAAGAAGCCCGACCAAGACGTATCGAATTTGAAGAGCTGGATTTCAATCTTGGTGAACGCTGGATACCTACAGGGATCTATGCCCGTTTTGCTTCTTATCTTTTCGATACGGAGGTGCGTATCCAGTATTCTGAAACTTCCGATGACTTTTCTATAAAATGCGATCAGAAAAATATACATATATGGGATAAATATGCCGTCAAGTCTGATAGCCGAACATTTGACGGGATTGCTCTGCTGAAAAACGCATTAGTCAATACTACTCCTGATATTACCAAAAAAGTAATGATTGATGATAAGGAAGTAAAGGTACGGGATATGGAAGCTATACAGATGGCGAATACCAAGATTGATGAAATACGTACCGCCTTTACCGAATGGCTTCACACTCAAAACGATGAGTTTAAAAAAAGGATGACCGACCAGTATAACGATACCTTTAACTGTTTTGTGCGTCCGCAGTACGACGGAAGCCATCAGGAATTTCCAGGACTGGACAGAAAAGGCTTAGGCATTAACGATTTGTATTCGAGCCAAAAGGATACAGTATGGATGATCAAGCTGAACAACGGTGCGATTTGCGATCACGAAGTAGGAGCCGGTAAGACATTGGTGATGTGTACCGCAGCACAGGAGATGAAACGTTTGGGAATGGTACACAAACCTATGATAATAGGATTGAAAGCCAATGTTCATGAGATTGCAGAAACGTACCGTAAAGCCTACCCACATGCTAAAATTATGTATCCTGGCAAAGAAGATTTTACCCCACAGAAAAGGCAACGGATTTTCGGAGATATTAAAAACAACGATTGGGACTGCGTGATATTGACCCATGACCAGTTTGGCATGATACCCCAGTCGCCAGAAATGCAAAAGGAAATCCTACAAGTCGAACTGAACAGCGTGCAAGATAATCTTGCCGCTTTGGAAGCACAGGGCAAAGAGATTTCAAGGGGTATGCTCAAAGGTGTAATCATCAGGAAACAGAACCTTGAAGTTAGGCTGAAAACTTTGGAACATGACATCGAAAACCGAAAAGATGATGTAGTGGATTTTAAGATGATGGGCATCGACCACTTATTTGTTGATGAAAGCCACCAGTTCAAAAACCTGATGTTCAATACGCGTCATGACCGGGTTGCAGGTTTGGGCAATATGATGGGAAGCCAAAAGGCCATGAACCTGCTTTTTGCCATCCGCACCATTCAGGATCGCATACAAGACGATATGGGTGCTACCTTTCTTTCAGGTACAACTATCAGCAATTCCTTAACCGAGTTATATCTCTTGTTTAAATATCTCCGTCCAAGAGCATTGGAAAAACAAGGTATTAACTGTTTTGATGCCTGGGCGGCTATCTATGCAAGGAAAACGACTGATTATGAGTTTTCGGTAGCGAATAATATCGTGTCAAAAGAACGCTTCCGCTACTTTATCAAAGTGCCGGAACTGGCACAGTTCTATTCGGAAATCACGGACTACAGAACGGCTAAGGATATTGGTATAGATCGTCCGGAAAAGAACGAGGTGCTTTATAATATACCGCCTACACCAGATCAGGAAGTATTCATCCAGAAATTGATGGATTTTGCTAAATCAGGTAATGCTACCTTATTGGGAAGACCTCCGCTGACAGATAGGGAAGAAAAAGCAAAGATGCTGATTGCTACGGATTATGCCCGTAAGATGTCCCTCGATATGCGGATGGTAAGCAGTAAATATAATGACCACCCGGATAACAAAGCTTCCCATTGTGCAGCCAATATTGCAAAGTATTACCAAAAATTCCATGCACAGAAGGGAACGCAGTTTATCTTTTCTGATTTAGGTACTTACAAGTCTGGAGAATGGAACGTCTATGGGGAAATCAAGCGCAAACTTGTAGATGATTACGGTATACCGGCACATGAAGTCCGTTTTATACAGGAAGCTAAAAATGATAAGCAACGCAAGGAGCTTATAGGCGGTATGAATGAGGGGAAAATCCGTGTGTTGTTTGGTTCTACCGGCATGTTGGGAACTGGTGTAAATGCACAGAAAAGAGCTGTTGTCGTTCATCATTTGGATACCCCGTGGAGACCAAGCGATCTTGCTCAACGTGACGGAAGGGCTGTCCGAAAAGGCAATGAAATTGCCAAATTTTTCGCCGATAACAAGGTGGATGTAATTATCTATGCAGTCGAAAAATCGTTGGACAGCTACAAGTTCAATCTGCTCTACAATAAACAGCTTTTTATTGACCAGCTTAAAACCAATAATCTCGGAAAGCGAACCATTGATGAGGGTAGTATGGATGAAAAATCGGGAATGAATTTCTCTGAATACGTAGCTATACTTTCGGGCAATACCGACCTTTTGGAAAAAGCAAAGCTGGAAAAACAGGTTGCTGGATTGGAAAGTGAGAAGCAGGCATTCAATCGTTCCAAGTTCAGCTCCAAATACAAGCTGGAAGATATTTCTGCGACACTAGAGTCTGCCAAGTCACGATTGGAACGAATGAGTCACGATTGGGAAAATCTGCAACAGCGCTTACAAAAAGGGCAGGATGGAACGATACTGAACCTTGTACAGCTAGACGGATTGTCACCTAATGCCGATGTGAAACAGATTGGAACCAAACTTAACCAGATTGCGGATAAAGCCCGTACTGGAGGTCAGTATGACGAAATAGGCAGCCTGTATGGGTTTACATTATTGGTTAAAACTGAAATATCCGAAAAAGAGGGTGTTGATATAAAAGTCAATCGTTTTTTGGTACAGGGTGAAGGCAACATAAAATACACTTATAATAATGGCTTGATTGCTAATGACGCAAAGCTTGCATCAATGAATTTCCTTAGTGCTTTAGAAAAAATTCCCAGTTATATTGAGCAGGAACAAAAGAAGATTGCTGAGTTGCAAAAAGACTTGCCTGTACTTCAGGCAGTGGTCAATGGTATATGGACAAAGGAAAATAAGTTGAGCGAACTAAAAACCGAATTGGCAGCCATTGATAGGAAAATACAATTATCTATTGCTTCCGAGCCCAAAGAGCAGGAAGAAGCTATAAAAATCAGTGATATTAAGGAAAGGTCTTCTGTAGGTTTGAAAGCAATGTAATTTCATTGGTAAAAAAAAACATTCTTTTTTATTTGGTAGTAAATTTTGAAAAACACCTTAATTTTTTGTCTTCTGATGCGTAACTATGATAGCTAAATTGTTAAGAAAAGTGTAGCAAAAATGTGATTTTTAACACGTTGTTAGTAAAAAATCAATATAAATTGATTAATTTTGATTCAAATTAAACTACAATGAATAAATTTCACATTTTAGTAATAGTATTATTTGGTTTCTTATTGATACCAAGTAATTCTTTTGCCTGTGAAAATAATTCAACAAAACATTCTTCTACAAAAGAGACATCTTCAAATATGGATAAAGATGATTGTTGCAAAAATGACAATCATTCCAAAACGAAAAATCACGAAGGTTGTGGAGGAAAATGTAACCATTCTAGATGCAGTTGCGCTACTTCTTGCAACAGTAGTACTGTTGCTATTAATGAATTGAAATTTAATAGCAATCTTTTTAATTTCTCTTCTGAAAAACAAAAATTTTATAATTACAAAACCACTATTTCTTCTGGTTTTAATTCTCTATGGCTTATACCTAAAATAAGCTAAAATCTATAGTTGATAGCCATAATTATATCTTATTGATAACTATTATTGGTCTCCAAATCATTTATTTTATCGGTTAATTTCAATTTCAAGATGATGCGTATTCTATGATTTCATTTTTGTTATTGCTTAACTAATTCAATTTAACATTATTTACATACAATGAACTCATTAAAAAAAATAATGATAGCAATACTTCTATTGTTATCAGTAGTGGTATCCAACGCACAAATTAAAAATGCTAAAATAGAGTCCGTTAAAATTTACGGAAACTGCGGAATGTGCGAAGCCAAAATAGAAAAAGCAGGTAGTCTAAAAAATGTCGCAAACGTTGACTGGAACGCAGATACAAAAATGGCTGTCCTTAGTTATGATTCTAAAATAACCAGTCAAGACGAAATACTCAAACGTATTGCATTGTCAGGTTATGACAGTGATAAATTTCTTGCTCCAGATGATACATATTCAAAACTTGCAGGATGTTGTCAATATGATCGTGAGGCAAAAGTTCCTGTTAAAACAGAACCAAAAAGCGAAATGACAGGAATGGAAAGCAACAGACTTTCAACAACAGCTGAAAATCAAACCGTAAATCAACTACAGCCAGTTTTGGACAATTATTTTTTACTGAAAGATGCTTTAGTAAAAACAGATGCTAAAACAGCTTCTGAAAAAGCAGCAGCATTATTATCTTCGATTACTGCAGTGAAAATGGAAATATTAAAAATGGATGAACATGTGATTTGGATGAAAATCTTAAAAGATTTAACTGCCGATTCCAAAAGTATTTCTGAAACACAAGATATTAAGAAACAAAGAGATTTTTTCAAATCATTATCTAAAAACATTTATGAATTGATTAAAGTTTCCAAACCTACTGAAGCGATCTATTACCAATACTGCCCAATGCAAGATGCCAATTGGCTAAGCAAAGAAAATGCTGTTAAAAATCCTTACTATGGCTCACAAATGTTGAGTTGTGGTAAAACTATAGAAACAATAAAATACTAAAAAGATGAAAACACTAATTATTGTATTAAGTGCATTTTTTGCATTTAATTCAGCAGTAACAGCACAAACTGTTACAAAAAAGGAAGAACAAAAAACAATTTACGTTTGTCCTACACATCCTGACAAAACAAATTCAAGCTCAGGTAAATGCCCACAATGTGGGATGGATATGGTAAAAGTCACCGAAAAAATTGATTTGCACCCGCTAAAAGGAAGTCAGCCTCAAAGTAAAATTGTGACAAAATATGTTTGTCCTATGGATGGATCAACTTCTGATAAACCTGGTAAATGTTCTAAATGTGCAATGGCAATGGTAAAAACCACTGAAAAAATTGATTTGCACCCGCAAAAAGGAAGTCAGCCTACGAATAAAACTGTGACAAAATATGTTTGCTCGATGGACGGCACAACTTCTGATAAACCTGGTCAATGCGCTAAATGTGGAATGGGTTTGGTAAAAGTCACCGAAAAAGTTGATTTGCACCCTCAAAAAGGAAGTCAGCCTCAAAGTAAAATTGTGACAAAATATGTTTGTCCTATGGATGGTTCCACTTCAGATGTACCTGGAAAATGTCCTAAATGCGGTATGGATATGACGCAAACAGAAGACCATAAACACTAATCTAATCTTTCAATAACAAAAAAAATAAAAATGAAAAATATAATTCTTTCAGCAATAGCAGTAGCAATCACAATGGTTTCTTGTAATCAAAAAAATAAGCAAGAAGAAACAGTTAATTCAGAAACAAGTAAACCTGAAACTGCAACTGTAAAAGTCAATCCTACTTCTTTTTCCATTAAAGAAATTGTAACGAATTATTTGTCTTTAAAAAATGCTTTGACTAAAGACGATTCTAACGCTACTGCCGATGCAGGAAAAGCATTGGTGGAGACTTTGGGAAAAATCGATATGAAAAAATTATCTGGTGAACAGATGAAAACCTATATGGATATTGCCGATGATGTTAAAGAACACGCTGAACATATTGGGGATAATGCGGGGAATATAGCACACCAAAGAGAGCATTTTGTATTGATGAGCAAAGACATCAACGATTTGATAAAAACTTTTGGAACAGAACAAAAGCTGTATCAGGATTTTTGTCCAATGGCTGATGAAGGAAAAGGAGCCATTTGGATAAGCGAGCTGAAAGACATCAAAAACCCTTATTTTGGTTCAGAAATGCTTACTTGTGGTTCAGTGAGAAAAGAATTCTAAGATGAAAAGAATCTTCAAAAAAATACTTTTTATTGGATTAATTATTTTTTTGCTGATGCAGTTATATCAGCCTGCTCGTAATTTAGGTTATAGGCAGGATATAACTGCTAATTTCACAAAAGTATATAATGTGCCTAAAAATGTAAAAAACATTTTACGAACCTCTTGTTATGACTGCCATAGCAATTACACCAACTATCCTTGGTATTCAAACATTCAACCCGCTCGTTTTTTAATGGAGAGCCATATCAAAGAAGGAAAAGAAAATTTGAATTTTAATGAATGGGGAAACTATAGTAGCCGAAAGCAAAAGAATAAATTAGATAGAATTGTTAAAGAAATAAAATCTAATGAAATGCCTTTGGCTTCTTATACTTTAATCCATAAAAACGCAATACTTTCCAGTAGTCAAAAACAGGAAGTAATGAATTGGATTGAGAAAACTAGCGATAGTCTTTCATCTAAATACTAAACATTATGGTAGAAAAATTAATATCATTTTCATTAAAAAACAGATTACTCGTCTTGCTCGTTTCGGCCTGTTTATTTGCTTGGGGTGTTTATAGCGTGCAACAAAATCCCATTGATGCCATTCCTGATTTGTCCGAAAATCAAGTAATTGTATTTACGGAGTGGATGGGAAGAAGTCCACAGGTTATTGAATCACAGGTAACTTATCCTTTAGTTTCTAATCTTCAGGGAATTCCAAAAGTTAAGAATATTCGTGGTGCTTCTATGTTTGGAATGAGCTTCGTATACATTGTTTTTGAGGACAATGTTGATATTTATTGGGCAAGGACAAGGGTTTTGGAAAGACTTAATTACGCCCAACGTCTTTTGCCTCAAAATGTAGTTCCTACACTTGGACCTGACGGTACAGGTGTTGGTCACATTTTTTGGTATCATTTGGATGCTAATGGTATGGACTTGGGAGAACAAAGAGCCTTGCAGGATTGGTACGTGAAATTTGCATTGCAAACTGTTCCAGGGGTTGCTGAAGTGGCTTCTTTTGGAGGTTTTGAAAAACAATACCAATTGGTTTTGGATCCTTTGAAAATGCAATATTATAAAGTCACTATGATGGAAGTGATGAATGCCGTCAAAGCCAATAATAATGATGTGGGAGGACGGAAATTCGAAATGAGTGATATGTCATACATCATAAGGGGTTTGGGGTATATAAAAAACATAAAGGACGTAGAAGAAATTGCCATCAAAAATTACAATTCTATTCCGGTGCGGGTAAAAGATATCGGTTCCATTCAAATGGGAGGCGATTTGCGTTTGGGTATTTTTGATGAAAATGGCACAGGAGAAGTCGTTGGTGGTATCGTAGTTATGCGATACGGAGAAAATGCAGATAATGTCATAAAAGCGGTCAAAGCCAAAATGAAAGAAGTGGAGAAAGGACTACCCGAGGGCGTAACTTTTAAAACCTCTTATGACAGAAGCGAATTGATTGAGAAAGCAATTGAATCTGTCAAAGGAACGCTAATCGAAGAAATGATTGCCGTTTCAATAGTGGTGTTGCTTTTTCTTTTTCATTGGCGAAGCGCATTAATTATCTTGATACAAATACCAATTTCGGTGGCGGTTGCCTTTATCTTCCTGCAGGCTTTTGGAATTTCTTCAAATATTATGTCGCTCACGGGAATTGCTTTAGCAATTGGTGTTTTGGTTGATGACGGAATTGTAATGGTAGAGAATGCGTATAGGACAATTTCTGAGAAACAGGAAGAAATGGATAATAACCAATAAGTTACGTAAAATGAAAGATAAACTGAAAAATATATTCAAAAAAGAAAATGACCCGTTATCTTCCGATGAGAAACTGAAGCTAATTGAATCCTCTTCCAAATTGGTTGGACCGGGTGTTTTTTATTCGACAATAATAGTAATTGCTTCATTTTTACCCGTATTCCTGCTTACGGGAATGGAGGGTAAATTGTTTAGTCCATTGGCTTGGACAAAATCTTTTATACTAATTGTGGATGCGTTTTTTGCGATTACACTTACTCCTGTGCTGATTAGTTTTTTACTTAAAGGCAAACTTCGTACAGAAAATAAAAATCCGATAAACAGAAAATTGGAAAGCATTTATACTCCAATTTTGACGCTTTGTTTAAAATGGAGAAAAACAGTTTTGGCAGTCAATATTGTGGCGCTGTTAATTGGTGTGTTAATGTTTACAAGACTTGGTTCTGAATTTATGCCTCCGCTCGACGAAGGTTCTGTTTTATTTATGCCTGTAACATTGCCCGATGTGTCCAATTCTGAAGTGAAACGAATTTTACAGGTTCAGGACCGATTGATAAAATCAATTCCCGAAGTGGCTCACGTTTTAGGAAAAGCAGGAAGAGCCAATACAGCAACGGACAACAGCCCCATAAGTATGATTGAAACAATTATTTTGCTGAAGCCCCACAACGAATGGAGAGAAGGCAAAACAAAAGCGGATATTATAAATGATATAAACAATAAACTGCAAATACCGGGAGTAACTAATGGATTTACACAGCCTATTATCAATCGTATCAATATGCTTTCGACAGGTATCAGAACCGATGTGGGAATAAAAATCTACGGGGAAAATTTAGACACCATTAATGCTTTATCACAAAAAATAAAAATGGCATTGGATGGAACTTCGGGAGTAAAAGACTTGTACGCTGAACCTATTACGGGCGGAAAATACATTGATATTGAACCCAAAAGAGAAGTTATTGGCAGATACGGACTAAGCATCGATGATATTAACAATGTAGTGGAAGCTTCAATTGGAGGTATGAAACTCACCACAACCATCGAGGGAAGACAGCGTTTTTCGGTAAACGCACGATATGCACAAGAATATCGAAGTAGTATTGAAGCCTTGAAAAAGCTACAAGTACAAACAATGGATTTTGGCCCAATTCCTTTGGAAACGGTTGCCGATGTAAAAATAAGCGATGGCCCGCCAATGATAAACAGCGAAAATGCAATGCTTCGTGGAAGTGTATTGTTTAATGTTCGTGACCGTGATTTAGGAAGTACCGTCAAAGAAGCACAGAAAAAACTGAATGAAATGATAACCAAAATGCCCAAAGGGTATTATGTGGAATGGAGCGGTCAATGGGAAAACCAAATCAGAGCCAACAAAACATTGGGTTTAATTCTGCCAATTGTTGTCGTGATTATTTTCCTCATTCTCTATTTCACTTATCATTCTATGAAAGAGGCTTTGATTACAATGATAACGGTTCCGTTTGCATTAATCGGGGGAGTTTTTATGGTGTATTTCTATGGGATTAATTTATCGGTGGCTGTAGCAGTCGGTTTTATTGCTTTGTTTGGTTTGGCTGTCGAAACAGCTATGTTAATCACTATATATTTGAATGAAGCGATGAACAAAATGGTCGAAAAACACGGTAACAGCAAAGAAACCCTAACAGAAGAAATAGTGAGAGAGTATATTATTGATGGTTCTGCCAAACGATTACGTCCAAAACTGATGACAGTTTCTGTTTCATTATTTGGATTAATCCCCATTCTTTGGGCAACGGGAACAGGAGCAGATGTGATGCTCCCAATCACTGTTCCGCTCATAGGAGGAACAATTACTTCAACAATTTATGTATTATTAGTAACCCCGGTTGTTTTTGAGATGGTGAAACTTCACGAGTTAAGAACAAAAGGAAAAATTAGTCTCATAGATGCAAAACATTAAATTTTATATCGCCCTGAGTTGTTTGGTTTTAAGCTTTACAAATACTAAAGCCCAAACACTTACTTTGGATAATGTCTTGAGTACCATCAAGACAAATAATCCCCAACTGAAAATGTACGATGCCGATATTCAGAGTATGGATGCTTCGGCCAAAGGAGCCAGAAGTTGGATGCCACCGCAAGTGGAAACGGGTTTCTTTATGACTCCGTACAATTCCAATCTATGGAAAGCCGACGAAATGGGGCCAGGAATGGGGAGTTATATGTTGGGAGTAACTCAAATGATTCCGAATGCTTCTAAGCTAAATGCCAATGAAAATTTGATGAAAGCAATGTCATCAGTCGAAAGTGAAAATAAAAACTTCACGCTCAATCAATTAAATGCATTGGCCAAAACCTATTATTATGAATGGATTATCATTAAGAAAAAAATAAAAATTGCCCAAGACAATCTTTTGCTTTTAGATTATATGATTAAGAGTATGGAAATACGCTATCAATATAATATGGACAAATTGCCGTCCTATTACAAAGCGAAATCGCAATATGCCACTTTGCAAAGTATGATTGTGATGTTGGAAAATGATGTATCACAGCGAAAATATATGCTCAATACATTAATGGCTCGTAATAAAAACGAGGATTTAGAAATTGATTCCAATTACGAGATTAAAGATTTCAATCTCTTCGAAACCGATTTGTCTCCCTACATCAACAACCGTAGTGATATCAAAGCCATTGATAAAACCAAAGAAATCAACAACCTGAAAATAGAGGTTGAAAAAGTGGCAACCAGACCTGAATTTGGTGTAAAATACGACCATATGTTCGCTTTTGGCAATCAGCCACAACAATTTTCATTGATGGGAATGGTCACTATTCCAATGCCTTATTCAACCAAAATGAACAAAGCCAATATGGAAAGTTATCGCATCAAAAACGAAAGTTTGGATTGGCAAAAACAGATGATTGCGAACGAAGCAAGCGGTATGATAAAAGGAATGAATGCTGAGTTTTTGAACCTGAAAAAGCAATACCAAATTACGCAAGAAAATATTATTCCGGCTTTGAAACGAAATTATGATACAGCTATTTTAGCTTGGCAAAATAACACCGGAGATTTATTTGTGGCATTAGAAGCTTGGGAAGCTATGAATATGACTCAAATTGATGCTTTAGACAAATTAAAGTCGATTTTAGCTACACAAGTAGAAATAGAAAAACAACTTGAAATCGAAAAATTATGAACAGATATTTAAAATTTGCAATACTATTTTTGGTCGTAGTTTTTATTGGAATTGCAATCTATTTCTTTGCAACAAAATCAGGAAAACATTCTGAAATGGAACATCAAAATGAGGTTTACACTTGCTCGATGCACCCTGAAGTTATCAAAGACAAACCGGGCAGTTGTCCTATTTGCGGAATGACTTTAGTAAAAAAAGTAACCGAAGACCATTCTGAAAAAAATGACTCTATCAACGATCTTTTGAAACCTACTGATAGTTTTGTTGTGGGAAATTATCAAACCACAACGGTAAAAGACACAGTTATAAATAGCGAAATCAGTTTACCCGGAATAGTGAGTTACGATCCGAATTCATCTGTAAATATTTCAGCGAGAATAAGTGGTAGAATTGAAAAAATGTACGTCAACTATAAGTACCAAAAAGTAACCAAAGGACAAAAAATATTTGAAATATACAGCCCTGAATTATTGAACGAACAGCAAAATTTTATCTATTTGATTTCCAATGACAGTCAAAACACATCGATTATTAATTCCGCCAAGCAAAAATTATTACTTTATGGAATGTCCAATAATCAAGTTAACACATTGGCTTCCGCTAAAAAAGTGAATCCTGTAATCGTTATTTACAGTCCCGCTAACGGAATCATCACGGGAACCGAAAAGATGACTAGTTCTAGTGTTTCTCCTATGTCCAATACAAGTAGCAACACAGAAACTTTGGATATCAAACAGGGAAACTATATTAAAAAAGGGGAAGTTGTTTTCAAGTTAGCGAATACCGATAAAGTTTGGGGTATTTTCAATGTTTTGCAAGGTTACAATAGCCTTATTAAAATCAATCAGTCTATTGATATTTCTTCTGAATTGGATGAAAAGAATAGTATTTATTCAAAAATAAATTTTGTGGAAACACAGTTGAATCCAACTGATAAAACCAATAGGATTCGGGTGCATTTGAATAATTCAACTATAAAATTGCCCATTGGAACAAGATTACAGGGTGTTGTGCAATTAAATTCCACAAAGGGAATTTGGTTGCAAAAACAAACTTTGGTTAGTTTGGGCAACAAAAAAGTTGTTTTTATAAAATTGGACAATGGCTTCAAAGCAACAGCAATACAAACGGGTATTGAAATTGATGATTTTGTTCAAATTATTGGAGGCGTTTCTGTGGGAGATACAATTGCTAAAAACGCACAATATTTAATTGACAGCGAAAGCTTCATTAAAACCGAATAAAGATGAAGACATTAAAAATAATAACTTTACTATCAATACTACTTATGGTAATGATAGCTTGCAATTCGAAAAACAAGGAAGATCATAGTGGACATAAAATGACTGATGAAACAACTTTCTACACTTGCTCGATGGATCCTCAGATAAAAGAAGACAAACCAGGCAAATGTCCCATTTGTCATATGCATTTAACTCCCGTAAAACTCGATAAAACTAACTCAAATGAAATAAGTTTAAGCAAACAGCAAATCCGATTGGGTAATATTAGTCTTCAGTCTATTACAACATCCCAAAGTAGTGTAAACCAAAATTACACGGGTACTTTAGCTATAAATCAGGATAAAATCAATTCCGTTTCATCAAGAGCGATGGGGCGAATTGAAAAATTATTTTTCAAAACAGTTGGAGATTATGTTGCCAAAAACCAAGCGGTTTATCAATTATACAGTGAAGATATCGCCATAGCCAAACAGGATTATTTCACGGCATTCAAGCAACTGTCAATGCCAGGAGATTTTGGGAAAAACGCAAAAAACATGCTAGCCAGCGCGAAGCAAAAACTTCTTTTTTATGGTCTTACCAATGCCCAAATTGAAAACATTAAAACCAATAAAGAGGTTTCACCAAATACCATATTTTACAGTTCTCATAGCGGAACAATTTCTGAAATTGTAGCTACAGAAGGAAGTTATGTAATGGAAGGTTCGGGAATAATAAAAATCGCTGATTTAAACAGCCTTTGGTTAGAAACACAAGTAAACGTAAACTATGCCAAAAACCTTAAAATAGGTCAAAAAGCCAATGTTACTTTTAGTGATTTCCCAGATAAAACAATAAATACCCAAGTTGCCTTTATCAATCCTGAAATAAATCCAGATACCCGATTGCTGTTAATTCGAATGGAAATTCCAAATCAGGGTTTACAGTTAAAACCGGGAATGCAGGCGGTTGTAAAATTGACACAATCAAATGCTAAAGGACTTTTTATCCCGATTGATGCAGTTATTCGAGAAGAAAACGCTTCCTATATTTGGGTTGAAAAAAGACCGGGAATATTTGAAAATGTTATGGTAGAAACAGGAATAGAAACCAATGGAATGATTGAAATCAAATCCGATTTGGATCCGTCAAAAAAAGTAGTGATTACAGGTGCTTATGCCATAAACAGTGAATATAAATTCCGAAAAGGAAGTGACCCAATGGAGGGGATGAAAATGTAAAAATACTCATTGGGCATCGAAAATAATCAAGCTCTTAAAAAAGAGTAAAATGGTTGGGGAGAATTACATAAATCAAAAAAATAATAGTATAACAATTTACAAAACAGTAAACTATATATTTATATAACAGAAAGTAATCTGTAAATTAAAATCCGATAAAATGAAAAAAATAATCTTTTCAGCCATAGTAATGGTATTTGTATTGGTTTCCTGTAACCAAAAAAACAAAGAAGCTTCAACGGATCATTCTAATATGATGAGCAACGATAGTACAATGATGGATAATGACAGTATAACGATAAACGACAAAAACAGTACAATGAAAAATCATGAAAAAATGTATGCATGCCCAATGCACCCGGAAGTGCAAGGAAAACTGAATGACAAATGTTCAAAATGTGGGATGAAATTAACAGAACTTGTTCCTGAGAAAAAAGAAGAAAACAAATAACACCTAATTTGGGGAAGAAACTATAATTAACCTTGTTATGAACTTAGCAGGGTTAGTTTATATTAATTAAACCTGTTTACTATGAAAATTTATATCAAAAATATGGTATGCGGCCGTTGTAAAATGGTAGTAAAGTCTGTATTTGAAAGTATGGGAATTAATCCTTTTTCAGTTGAGTTAGGGGAAGTTGAATTGAAAAGTGATATTAACGAAAATCAAAAAAGCGAATTGTTAAAAAAACTTCGTGCAATTGGCTTTGATTTAATTGACAATAAGAAAAGTAAAACAATCGATAAGATTAAAACATTGATTATTGATTTGGTTCAAAATAAAAACAATGATTTGAAAAGTAACTTATCCAGTTATATTTCACAAGAACTCCATCAAGACTATAACACCTTGAGTAATCTGTTTTCGGAAGTTGAAAATACTACTATAGAGAAGTATTTCATCAATCAGAAAATTGAGAAAGTAAAAGAATTGATTATTTATGATGAATTATCTTTAAGCCAAATTGCCTACTCTTTAAATTATAGTACTGTTTCGCATTTGAGTAATCAATTCAAAAAAGTAACTGGCTTTTCGCCAACTTACTTCAAGAACATAAAAACCATTAAAAGAAAGCAAATAGAAGATTTGTAAATCTTGCATATCATACCCAAAATTGTGCAAATGCAAAAAACAATTATGATAGAAATTTGTATTAAAATAATATAGAAGATGATACATACTTACAGCATTACCGGTATGACTTGCGATGGTTGTCGCTCTAAAGTCGAAAAAGCATTGAATACTATTGAAGGAGTTGAGGCAAAAGTTGCATTAAATCCACCCATCGCAACTATAACTATGGAAAAACATATTCCAACAACACAGTTACAAGAAGCATTGACAGCAGTTGGGAAATACACCATAGAAATGAATAATGGCAAGATCCTAGTACAGGCACCAGCTAATGAAACTACAGCAAAATCCTGCTGCTCTACGCATTCTCATGAGCATAAAAAAGAAACTGTTATACCAAGCAATGCTCAGGGAAAATACTACTGTCCAATGCATTGTGAAGGCGAAAAACTATATGACAAAGCAGGCGACTGTCCTGTATGTGGAATGGATTTAGTAAAAGCACCCGATTTAACAGTTAATAAAGCCTTATATACTTGTCCGATGCATCCTGAAGTAATTAGTGAAATACCAGGTTCGTGTCCTATTTGCGGAATGGATTTGGTACCGATGGAACCTAGTGATAGTGAAGACCAAAAAACTTATAAAAATTTAGTCAAGAAAATGAAAGTGGCAGTAATTTTTACCGTTCCTGTTTTTGCTATCGCAATGATAGAAATGATGCCAAACAACCCATTACTTAAAATAATGGATGCTACAAAATGGAATTGGGTACAATTTATTCTGACACTTCCTGTTGTTTTTTATGCGTGTTGGATGTTCTTTGTTCGTGCCTTCAAATCTATTATTACTTGGAATTTGAATATGTTTACCCTTATCGGTATAGGAACTGGAGTTGCTTTTTTATTTAGTTTGGTCGGCATGTTTTTCCCAGACATTTTTCCTAGTGAATTTAAAACAGAACATGGGGCAGTATTACTGTACTTCGAGGCTACAACAGTTATTCTGACTTTAGTTTTATTGGGGCAACTACTCGAAGCCAGAGCACACAGCCAAACCAGCGGAGCTATTAAAGCATTACTTAAATTGGCACCAACTGAGGCTACTTTAGTAGCAGATGGAGGTGACAAAGTAATTTCTATTCATGATATCAAAAAAGGTGATTTACTGAGAGTAAAACCCGGAGATAAAATTCCAGTTGACGGAAAAATTACCGATGGAGAAAGTAGTATTGATGAAGCTATGATTACTGGCGAACCAATACCCGTTGACAAAAAGAAAGATGATAATGTTATTGCCGGAACCATAAACGGTAACAAGTCCTTTGTAATGATTGCCGAAAAAGTAGGTTCAGAAACTTTGCTTTCCCAAATAGTGCAGATGGTAAATGATGCCAGTCGTTCAAGAGCACCAATTCAAAAATTAGCCGACAGTATCGCTAAATATTTTGTGCCAGTAGTGGTGATTATCTCCGCAATAACATTTTTCGTTTGGGCAAAATTTGGCCCAGAACCAGCATTGGTTTATGGATTCATTAATGCAATTGCGGTATTAATTATTGCTTGTCCTTGTGCATTAGGATTAGCTACGCCAATGTCGGTAATGGTTGGTGTTGGTAAAGGTGCGCAATCTGGTGTACTTATAAAAAATGCTGAAGCTTTAGAAAACATGAATAAAGTTAATGTGTTAATTACTGACAAAACAGGAACAATAACCGAGGGGAAACCTTCTGTTGAGAAGATATTTTCTTCAAATAATGAAGAAAATAATTTGCTTAAAAACATAGCTTCATTAAACCAATACAGCGAACATCCATTAGCACAAGCTGTAGTCAATTATGCTAAATCAAAAACAGTTTCATTAATCGAGGTAAAAGATTTTGAAGCCATTGCAGGCAAAGGAGTTATTGGAACTGTTGACGCTAAAAAAGTAGTATTAGGAAATAAAAAACTAATGGAACAAGTCAAAGCAATCGTTTCAGATGATTTAGAAAATAAAATTATTGCTGAACAAAAATTAGGTAAAACGGTTTCATACATAGCTGTTGATGGTATTGCTGTTGGTTTTGTATCAATTTTCGATGCCATTAAAGAATCAAGTGCAGTAGCCATTAAAGAGTTAATGCGTCAGGGTGTTGAAGTAGTAATGCTTACTGGAGACAATGAAAACACAGCTAAATCGGTTGCTGATGAATTGGGGTTGACGTCATATAAAGCAGGATGCTTACCCGAAGACAAACTCAAAGAAATTAAAAAATTGCAAGCAGAAGGCAAAATTGTGGCGATGGCAGGCGATGGTATAAATGATGCTCCAGCATTGGCACAAGCAAATATTGGAATTGCAATGGGAACAGGAACAGACGTAGCTATAGAAAGTGCTAAAATAACTCTAGTAAAAGGCGATTTGCTAGGTATCGTAAAAGCCAAGAATTTGAGCCACGCTGTAATGCGAAACATCAAACAAAACTTATTTTTTGCTTTCTTCTATAATGTTTTAGGAGTTCCAATTGCAGCGGGAGTTTTGTATCCATTTTTTGGAGTTTTATTATCGCCAATGATTGCAGCTTTAGCAATGAGTTTTAGCTCGGTTTCTGTAATTGTAAATGCTTTGCGATTAAGAAGTTTGAAATTATAAAAAGCATTAGAAATAATTTATAGCTGTATAAAAAATGAACAACCTTACTCAAATAATCCAACAATACAAAGTTGATACCGAAAGTGTTTACAACACTTGGTTTGTAGATAACGACCAACGATTAAAAGCATTTAGGACTATTCGGCGAGGTGTTTTACAAGTTATTGAGGATATTAAAAACAAATCGTTTCCAAATGATTTTAAAGGCAGTAGTTTAGAATTTGTATTAAGTTGTATAGCAGAACAAAAACAAGTCTTTGTTGGCGTAGCACATCCTTTTTATTGGAAACCAAAATTAAGAATTCCAGATATTTACGAAAACCAAAACAATAAAATTGCTTTTGGTCAATTTCTCGAAAACTGCATTAATGCCAAAACGGAAGAACAAGTAGTAAAAGAAATTGTAAAATTGGATGAATTAAAAATAAAAGGTCTTGGCCCGGCTGTTGCAAGTATTTTATATTTTTTGCATCCAACTTGGTTTCCTCCATTCAATACGGCCATTCTTAATGGATTTAATTTTATATACAAAGACAAAAAGAAATTAGGCAGTTGGACAGAATATTTAAAAATAAGAGAAACTTTAATCGAAACTAACAGTAAACATAAATCTGAATTATCAAATGATTTAGGAGCCATTGCGGGATTATGTTTTGAAATTGGAACACAAAAAATGCTTATTGGGAACGATGAATATTTAAGCGAAGAAGAACGCAATAAATTTGAAAAGAACATCTTAAAACGCCAAAAAGAAATCCAAGAAGAAAAGTTAGCAGAAAATCTTCATAACGAAATGCAATATCATTTATTAAAAATTGGAGTTTCATTGGGTTTTGATGTAACACCAGCGAGTAATGATAAGAGCAAATCGTTTGGTGGACAAAGTTTTTCATTTATATCAATAAATAAATTTCCAGAACTTCACACAGATAAAGACACACAAAATACCATAAAACTAATCGATGTTTTATGGTTTCAAAAAGGAAGTAACAAAATTATTGGAGCATTTGAAGTCGAAAAAAGCACTAGTATCTATTCGGGAATATTACGTTTATCCGATTTGTATTTTAGTATTTCTAATGGAGAAGAAGTCTTTTATATTATTATTCCAGACAGTCGGGAGAAAGATGTTATTCAACAACTCAACCGACCAGTTATAAAAAACTCAAAAATGAACATCAAATACATACTGTTTTCAGAATTAAGGGCGAATTGTGATGCGATTTGCAAGTTTGGAACTGACCATTCTATTATGGAAAAAATCGCAAAATCAATTTAAAAAATAACTATGAAAAATAAAACACATTGGGAAAACGTGTACGATACGAAACTGCCTAACGAAGTAAGTTGGACTCAAGAAAAACCTGAAACTTCTTTGCAATTAATTGCAAATTGCAAATTACCCAAAACAGCCAAAATTATAGATATCGGAGGAGGAGACAGTAACTTGGTAGATTATCTTTTAGAACAAGGTTTTGAGAATATTACAGTTTTGGATATTTCTGAAAAAGCTATTGAAAAAGCCAAATTCCGATTAGGTAAATTATCCGAAAAAGTGAAATGGATTGTTTCCGATATTACAGAATTTCAACCCGAAGAAACGTATGATATTTGGCACGACAGAGCAACCTTTCATTTTCTCACTGAAAAGGAACAAATTGAAAAGTATAAAACACTTGTTCAAAACTATGCAAGTAATTATTTAATAATGGCTACTTTCTCTAATAATGGACCATTAAAATGCAGTGGATTAGAAATTAAACAATATACCATTCGAGATTTAGTTGGTTTATTTTCGGATAAATTTAAAATTATTGACAGCTTTTATCAAGACCATCAAACACCATTCAATACAGTGCAAAATTTTGTGTTTTGTATTTTTAAAAGAATTTAAAAAATCAAATAATGAAATTAAAATTATCAATTATACTATTATTTCTTGTGTTGAGTGCATCAGCCCAAAAAATCGTTCGCTACGATTTATATGTTCGAGATACAATTGTAAACTTTACAGGCAAACCAAAAAGAGCCATTGCCGTAAACGGACAAATACCAATGCCTACTTTAACATTTACTGAAGGCGACATTGCAGAAATTTATGTGCATAATGAGTTAAATGAAGATACTTCTTTACATTGGCACGGCTTATTTTTACCCAACAAAGAAGATGGTGTACCGAATTTGACACAAATGCCAATAAAACCTCATACTACACATTTGTATAAATTTCCAATAATACAACACGGCACACATTGGTATCACAGTCACACAGGATTACAAGAACAAATCGGAATGTATGGAAATTTTGTAATGCTCAAAATAACGACTGACCCAACTTTTAGAAATGGAATTGATGATTTACCAACCGTTCCAATTGTTTTGAGCGAATGGACGGATATTAAACCGGAAAACGTACACCGGATGTTGCATAACGCAAACGATTATCCAGCAATAAAAAAAGGAACAACCCAAAGTTACACAGAAGCTATAAAGCAAGGGTATTTTGGTGTAAAAGTAAAAAACGAGTGGAAGCGGATGAATGCAATGGATGTAAGCGATGTATTTTATGATAAAATCCTCATGAATGGTAAGCAAAGTACGGACGTTAAAAGTATTGATGGCAAACCTTTAAAAGGAGGTGATAAAGTTCGTTTGAGAATTTCCAACGGTGGGGCATCTTCCTATTTTTGGCTTACCTATGCAGGAGGTAAAATTACCGTTGTTGCAAACGATGGTAACGATGTCGAACCAGTAGAAGTCGATAGATTAATTGTTGGAGTTTCTGAAACTTACGATGTAGTTGTGACTATTCCTGCGGATAAAACGGCTTACGAATTTTTGGCTACCACCGAAGATAGATTATATTCAGCCTCTTATTTTATTGGCGATGGTATCAAACAACTTATAGAGCCTCTTCCTAAGCTTAAATATTTTGAAGGGATGAAAATGATGAACGGAATGATGAAAATGAACGGCGACCTTGACGATATGGGAATGCAAATGAGTCTCAATCAAATGGATATGAACGTGGTGATGTACCCGGAAATTACAGGTGAACAAAAAAAGAAAGCCGATAAAAAAATGGTGGATATGAAAATGACCGAAGCCGATTATAACAGTAATGCTCTTTCGGATATTACAACCTTAAATTATGCAATGCTGAAATCGCCAACTAAAACTACACTCCCAAAAGATGCTCCAGTAAAAGAGTTAAAATTTGAACTCACAGGAAATATGAACCGCTATGTTTGGAGTTTAGATAACAAAGTTGTCTCAGAAGCTGATAAAATTTTAATTAAAGAAGGTGAAAATGTCCGCATTACAATTTATAATAATTCGATGATGCGACACCCAATGCACTTACACGGGCACGATTTCAGATTATTGAATGGTCAAGGCGATTATGCACCATTAAAAAACATTGTGGACATTATGCCAATGGAAACCGATACCTTGGAATTTAATGCAAATGTAAAAGGTGATTGGTTTTTTCATTGTCATATCTTGTACCATATGATGAGCGGAATGGGCAGAGTTTTCAGTTATGAAAACCAAGCACCAAATCCCGAAATCCCAAACCCAAAACTTGCACAACGTAAATTGTTTGCAGACGACAGGAAATTTCATTTTATGGCAGAAAATGATTTTGCAACAAATGGTAACGATGGAGAAGCAATGTACCAAAGTACTCGTTGGAGCATTGGAACAGAATGGAGATTAGGATATAATGATATGCACGGTTACGAAACCGAAACCCATATTGGAAGATACATTGGCAAAATGCAATGGTTGATGCCGTTTGTTGGTTTTGATTGGCGTTACAGAGTAATGCCTGATGGTGAAGTTGAAAAAAATATGTTCGGACAAACAAATACAAAGGATAATCGGCATTTTTTAAGTGTTGGTGTAAATTATACTTTACCATTGTTAATTGTAGCACAAGCAGAAATATTTACGGGAGGTTATTTTAGAATACAATTTGAACGAAAAGATATTCCTATTTCAAAACGATTAAGAATGAATTTAATGTGGAATACGGATTATGAATATATGGCAGGTTTACGATATATTCTAGGAAAAAATATGGGACTGACAACACACTATGATAGCGACATGGGTTGGGGTATTGGAGTAAGTTTGAATTATTAATTCAATTAAGCATATAGAGCTTCTTAGTTTCTAGGATAATCAAATTGAAACTAGGATAACACGCCCAAATGGCGTCAAAATCTCGAAAATCTTATAATTTTCAGTTTTTTGTTTTGCGAATTGCTTGAATGGATATCTTTTTTTATTATCTCTTTTTAATCAGGTATTCTAAATCAGGATCATTTTTAATACGCTCCAATTCAGTTTCAATAATCTGAACAATATCCTGTTTTATCTGGCGGTAATTGGCCTCTATTTCCTGTTTCATATTGTCTTCTCCATTCTTCGTTACAAATGATAAAATCTCTGGTATCTTTTGATATGCTTTGGTTTCAGCAGCTACTTTTTCATTGTCGACAAGAATTTCAGCATGGAATATTTTCTGCTCGATACGTTCGTCAAAATTATCCGAAACTGCTCCCACAAAGATACCTTGTGTCAATGTAGATATTTTAGATGCAGGAATGAGGCTGTCCAATTGAGTAGAAATTGATGTCGAGGTATCATTACGGTTGATTGATAAACTTTGTCTTTTCTGCAATACTTTTCCAAAACGCTCCGAAAGGTTTTTGGCAGTTTCACCAACTACTTGACCACTGAAAATATTACCTACAGTATTCTGAATTACCTTGCTTTCTTTGTCGCCATAATCACGGGTTAATTGCGAAAAATCCTGAAAGCCGAGACATACTGCAACCTTATTGCTTCTTGCTGTTGCAATCAGATTATCCAGTCCTCTAAAGTAGATTGTGGGCAGCTCATCTATAATAACCGAACTCTTTAATTGTCCTTTTTTATTAATGAGTTTTACAATACGTGAATTGTACAATCCCAGCGCAGCAGAGTAAATATTTTGTCGATCTGGATTGTTTCCTACGCATAAAATTTTAGGTTCTTTAGGGTTGTTTATGTCTAGTGAAAAATCATCTCCAGTCATAACCCAATACAATTGTGGACTAATCATTCTTGATAAAGGGATTTTTGCTGATGCAATCTGTCCCTGCAATTGGTCTTGTGCTCCGCCTTGCCACGCGTCCATAAAGGGTGATAGATAGTTTTCCAGATCAGAATAGGAAGTTAGAATAGTGAATACGTCCGAATACTTTTTATTTAGTAATTCAATGGCGTGAGGAAACGTACAGTATTTGCCGTTTTCATAGATTTTCAGATACCAAATGATGGCAGCCAATAAAATAATTGGAGATTCTACAAAGAAATCTCCCTGTTTCTGTATCCAGCTTCTGTTAAGATTCAGCATAATAGTGTAAGCGGATTCATAAGCATCGGATATGTCTGTCATAAAATCAGGATTTATGGGGTTGCAACGGTGGCTTTTTCTTGGGTCGTCAAAGTTGATGATGTAGAATTTCGGTTTTACCTTGTATTTATTTGCATGTTTTAGCAAATGGTTATAGGCAATTGTAGAAAGGTCGTCGAATTTAAAATCATAGATATAGATTGAAAAACCTTTTTCAATATGCTGTTTGATATAGTTATTTACAACAGCATAGGATTTGCCTGAACCGGGTGTACCTAATACAATGGTTGCCCTAAAAGGGTTTACAATATTAATCCATCCATTATGCTGTTTTTTATTGTACCAGAACTTAGTCGGCAGATTCACGGAATACTCGTTTTCCATTAGTTTGGTTTCCTGCATAAAACTTTCGTTCTCATTATTGAATACATCGTCCATTAGGTTGGTACGGAGCAGCCGGCTAATCCAAACTCCTGTTACCATCAGCGAGATATAACCCAAACCTGTGGTAAGGATATAAAGAAATGTAGCGATGTTTAATGGCAGTTTTAATAAAGGTGTGTTCAGAAAAAACAGCACAAACCCAATTCCCAACGTCACATATATTTTAGACCATGTTATTTTTTCATTCTTGACACCTTTTGTTCCCAAACAACTCAAAGCCAGCAAGAGCAAAGCAAATATTTTGGTATAAAGCGTATGGGAAAACAGGCTCACCGTTCGATCAAAGTTTCTCAATATTTTATTGACTACCTCCAGTGTCCAGCTTCTTTCTAAAAAGAACCCATAACAGAACCAGTAAAAGTGCATCAGCACAATCAGTATACTTACCGCTCTCATAAATGCCATAATCTTGGCTAAACCTCTTAAATCGTCTTCTCCCTGCATTTTTCAAATATTAAATGTTCGGTCGTTAATTTAAAGGATGTGCAGAGTGGCTATAAAAAAGTGGCAGACATTAGCGGTGCGTGACAGTGTTTGGCGTTAATTGGTTCCAATCAAGTTCAGATTTTATAACGATTTTTTTATTAAATTTAAACTCTTGATTTTTTTGACTTACTCATCAATTTGATAATCAATATTAAAGGAAATAATATGAATTGGAATAATCCTGACGCTGATCCTGGAGAAAGTGAAGAGGACTATGAAGCCCGGAAAAGAGAAGAAAGTGAGGCTGCTACAGGGCTAATGTTTATGGTCGTTGAGGGTTTTATTTTTGTCTTAAAAATAACTGCTATTTTCGGTATGTTTTTTTATGTCGGATTTTTACTGTCTCAAAAGTTCTGGGGAGAGGAAACCGACAAATTTAAAATTTGGAGTTTCTCCTTATTATTTACCTACCTTATTTTCTGCATTATTTATTTCTTTAAAGGAACTATCATTGGCTTGCAGGCAAAGAAGAGGAAATTATGGATATTACCGTGGGTAATCTGTGTGTTAATATGCTGTATTATTCCCGCATTTATAGTAAAATCATTCGTTGCTGGTATGTTCAATCTAACAGAACGACAAGGTTTATTGTGTATTGGATTGAGTTGGGGAGCATTTATACTTTTTTCATTATATGTTTATGGTATTTATCAGTTCAAGACGCCAACTGTTCCGAAGATTTTGTACTGGAGCTATGCTTTGGGATTGAAAGTGTCTTTATAATCATGAGTTCAAAATAAACAACAAAACCTACTGACCTCTTTTACGTTTTCTCTTCTTTTTCATCTTATTGGCAAAATCCTGTTCTTCGTAATCTTCTCCCTTTGCTTCGGGAAGTAAGCCACTAAATGTTTCGATCAAACTGTCCTTGTGCTTATCAGTATCAAGGAAGTCGAACAAATGATGTGGTTGTTCTACAGGAAGATCTGTATCATTTGGTTTTGATATTTTAGATTGTAGTTCAACTGGCTTTTTAATGTCGGGTTTGATATTATGGTTCCAATAATCATTAAAGGTATTGGCAGAAAGTTCTTTGCCCAAACGTGAACCGTTCCAAATTGCTTTAGAATTATGGTCTATAAAAGTTATTCCGTAAATACGTCCTGTGTCATTTCTTCGTACCACTACGTTAATGCCCTGTTCGCCTAATCGCTTTTTAAAAGCCTGCTCATCACTTGTTGATTGCAGGGCAATGGTAACAGTAGCTTTAATGGTTGGCTTTGTCGGGTGGTCTTTCAAAGCCTCTTTGCTTTTTGCAAAATGTAATTCCAAAGTCGGTAGCCCTGCATTCTTTCCGAATAAGGAAGCCTTGAACGGATGTCCAGCTCTTTCTCCTTTTTCATTTAAAGGAATGTACAATAAGCCTTGGCGAATTTTCCCCTGCAATTCTCCCTCTACTTTTTCAATAGTAATATTAAAAAGGGAAAGCAGTGCATTGTATTCTCCCAGTGTCTGGAACTTATAATACTTAGTTAGGTGACGGACAACCGAAGCAATCTGGCTTTTTATATCTCCTATTTGGTAATTCACAGGATGGAAAATATTATCATTTTGCTTGTGCTCTTTCTCTGTAGCTGATAGAAGTCCGTATTTACTTTCGAGTTCACGACATACATTCATAGATCGTCTTTTTTCGAACTTATCCGAAATCTTTTTGCCTTCTTCATCCACACAAACTGATACAATATGAATATGGGTGCGATCAATATCCGTATGCTTGAATACTACAAAAGGTTGTTCCCCATAACCCATTTCCTGCATATACTCCTGAGCTATTAGTTTGAACTTTTCATCACTTACATTATCCTTTGGGTCAGGATTAAGAGAAATATGCAAAGTTTGCTTTTCGGTATTACGGTTGGCAATCAGATAAGGTTCAAAAGAGCGAACCAACTGAGCAACGGAATACTGTCCATTAGGTGTTTCTATTATTCTGTTAGTAAATAGAATTTGCCCGTTTTCTTTTTCCACTTTGAGTTGATTGTATGCCAATGCACCATATAAATTGCTTCCTCTTCCGATTTTTGCTATCATTTCAGTACTATTTTTTCAAATGTTTGGCTTCAAATTCTTCTGTGAGCTGGATTATTTTTTGACATAACACTGCCATTTCAGCCGTTTGCTTTTCCAATTTGTAGAGATAAGCTGCCGCTTTTTTCTCTGAAAAATTGCGATAAAGTAGTTTTACAATTTGATTGTAATTCACGCCAATAGAGCGGAACTGGTTGTGAAAAGAGGTTAGCCTCATATAAAAATCCAACACAGCTTTGTCTATTTTAACCGTTTTAATTTCCCTTCCAAACAATACGAAAATGATAAATTTTGCTTTATTGGTCATTCCCGATGCTTCAAAAAGAGATAATAATTTGATATTTTCTTCGTCCGTAAGACGAAAAACGTGGCGGTGAATACTCGGATCGTTCTTCGGAGTTCGTCCGCCTTTATTCTGTTTTTTATTACTGTTTTCGTTCATCACTAATCCATTTTTAACTTCAACAAAAATCCTGACTTCGGAAGGGTTTTCAGCTCCCGGCAGGGCAAGTTGTTTTGAGGCACGAACGGAGTTTGGAGTGCCTCAAAACACAACTTGCCGTGTTCTGGCGAACACAAAAATCCGCCCTGCGGGACGGATTAAATAAAGCAGGGAAAAACGGCTTCGGGTCGTTCACTTTATAATCTGATCTATCGAAGTGCTCTTGCATAAATCCATTAATAAAAATCATTTTACAAAGTAAACTTCTCTTAAGTAGAGTGTTGCACAGTGTCGTAGTGCCAAACAGTGTCAATGAGCGCCAATTCGTACCACTTTAAAATAAGGACGTATATATCTACATTTCTTTGTGCCTGCAAGCGGATGTAAACAGATAATTATGTTGGTACGTAGTTTCTCAATTATGTATTTAGTCGCCTATGTATATACAAGCGTAAGGGTGTGGATAGATGCAGATGAGGATATAAAATTACATAGTTGCATAAGTGCAGATTTACAGATCTGAGTTTGTACACAAATAGGTCTGATAATGCAAATTTATTTGTATACCTACCTAAAGACAGATGTACATATGTCAGTATTCAAGTAGTGTAATACGTGCTTAAGTGGCTATATAACTATCTACAAAATTACATATGTATGGGCGATAGTTGATAAGTATCTATCTATGTAGAGATATAAGTGAATAATTAAATAGAGTTAAAAATGAAAACAGAACACAAAACAGTATTCATTGCTTTTTCTTCCCAAAAGGGAGGTGTAGGCAAAACCACCTTTACGGCACTTGCGGCCAGTACACTACATTATCGTCTTGGCTACAATGTAGCCGTATTCGATGCTGATTTTCCACAACATAGTTTAATGAAAATGAAGACTCGTGATTTGGCTATGGTGATGGAAAATGAGTTTTTAAAACGGGTGGCATTCAAACAATTTACGACTATTAACAAAAAAGCTTATCCGATCATTCAGCATAAAGCAGAAGGTGTATTGGAGGCTGCGCATGATTTTTTAGAATCCACTTCCGTTCCGGTTGATTTTATCTTTTTTGACCTTCCGGGAACAGTAAACACTCCCGGTATTTTGAAAGCTCTGGCGGGGATGCACCATATTTTCACGCCTATTGTAGCAGATCGTGTAGTTATGGAAAGTACACTCATTTTTACCCAGCTGATGAAGGATGTTATTATGAAAAAAGGAGAAACCTCCATTGAAACCATTAATCTGTTTTGGAATCAGGTAGATGGTCGTGAACGCTCGCCCTTGTACGATGTTTATAATAAACTTATTGATGAGTTGGACTTAAGTCTAATGCAATGTCAGATTATGAACAGCACACGTTTCCGCAAGGAGAGTGAAGCCAATGCCAAAACTGTTTTTCGATCAACTTTAATGCCTCCCGATGAACGGTTGATGAATGCTTGCCGCTTAGACCAGTTTATGACGGAATTTTTAAGAATCGTTCAATTGTAATAGTATGGAAAAAGACAATAAGAAAAAAGCAATTCCCGAAATCAACGAAGAGTTAATGATGAATCTGATGGTAGATGGAGTAAAAAAGGAAGGATTGGAACTTCCGCTGGAAGAACGCAAAGCTCCGATAAAACCATTTCAGGAAAAGCCTTTAGCGAAGGAACGGAACAGAGGAAAAAAAATAAATGATCAGGATTATGAAAGCATATTTTTCAAAAGGCCAGACACCAATGCCCGTGATGGTAAAACGGTATATATCCGACCGGATTTCCATGAGAAACTCTCACGGATTGTACAGGTAATAGGCGAAGATAAAATAACCATTTATGCCTACTTAGACAATCTTCTTGAATATCATTTTCAGGAGTTTGGAGAGCAGATTATCACAACTTTTAATGATAAATACAAACCTATTTTATAATTATGGAAACACTAATTGTAATATGCCTGCTCATTGTTATTGTGCTACTCCTGGAGGATAAGATCGTTATCAGAAAAATGACAGAACAAAAAACAAAGCATGGAAAACCTAATCCGAAGTTACCCGATATTATGGGGCAGCCAAAGTCAATGAGGAGCCTTTCAGTGCCAAAAAGTGCTATCGAAAGCCAAAGTAAAAAGCGGAAACATGAAATGAATAATTTTGATATTGAAATCGACGAGGTAGATGTCGATATACAAATTCCGCAGGAAGAACTGGATGAAGTTTTTGGAAATATGCCTGATTTTGAGGAAGAGGAAGTAGAATGGAACAGGTACGGAATATCTGGTGGGAATAACGGTTTTGCCCAAGGGGTTACCTTTGAAGAATTAAGTTCCGTGGGGATGTTGCTGCAAAAAGAAAATTTGGAGCAATCTCAAAAGGAAACAGCGGTTGCTATAGTTCAGAAAATACAGGGAACCGAATTATTCAGCCTACTGGAAAATTCCATAGAAAATGCTTCCCGTAAAATAGCCGAGCTATTAGACAGTAGTCTTACTTCTGATGCGGATGCTGGTTCTTCCACTTTGCGGAAAAATGATTTGGAGGAGTTTGATATTGGGGAGTTTGTATGAAACTCGCTCATAAAACCCTCAAAAATTAAAACACCAAACGGTAAAAGTTTGGTGTTTTTTATGCATAAACACTCACTACAAACCACTCACTGCCAAATCATTCCTTTGAATGCCACTTTATTATAGCACCCTGATTTCTGAAACATCTTTGTCCCGAAAGTCCGCAAGGTGCGGGTTAACAATAACAAATTAATGTGTTTCAATTATGGAAAAACAGAGAAAAAAAGTTTTGCTGGCAGCCGTGGCAATGCTGCCAGGAATTGGTGTGTTCGCACAGGAAAACGGTTCGGCAGGTATCAAGTGGCTACCCAAATGGTGACGTCTTATTTCGACCCCACACATAGCTCATCTAAGCCATTGGAGCTGTGGTCGGTCTCTTCGAAACTGCAACCATTCTTCCTTTAATTCTTTGTCATATGACTAATTACAATATCAACAAAGGCATCGGAAAAACGGTGGAATTTGAAGGGCTGAAAACACAATATATATTTATTTTCGCTGGCGGACTACTAGGGACACATCCTGGTCATTTTAATTGGAGAGGCTATCTGAAAAGTCAAGACAGCCTCTCCTTATATTCGGGTAGATTATAAATACGTAAATCTTACAGTGCTATTTTTTTTTAGATATCAGACTTATATAAATATCAACTTGCACAACAACTCAACTTTGAAGCGTCTTTTCCGAATGTGATAGCTGCTAATTTTATTCCTTCTCCTAATGTCAAATATGGATAAAAACTCTCAGCTAAGTCCTTTACTGTTATTCCGTATTTTATAGCCATACTTAATTGTTGAATAAGTTCTCCGCCCTCTGGTGCTACTATTCTAGCTCCTATTAGTTTGTCTGTCTCGGTGTTGCGAATAAGTTTTATAAAACCTCTTGTGTCATTTGCTGCAATGGCTCTCGGCACATCTTTCAATTCTATTTTAGAAACTTCAAACGGAATATTTTGTTGTTCTGCTTGTACTTCATCCAAACCGGCACCTGCAACTTGTGGGTCGGTAAATACTACCCATGGCAAAGAAGTGTAATCTGCTTTATTTTCTGCTCCAGAAAAAGCATTTTCTACGGCAATTTTTCCTTCAAAAGCGGCTGTATAAACAAAAGCAGGTGTATTGGTTACATCGCCTACGGCATAAATGTTTTGCAAATTAGTTTCCATTTTTTCGTTTACCGAGATATGTCCCGTTTTGTTCAATGCTAAACCGATGTTTTGCAATCCTAGTTTTTGTGTATTGGGTTTTGTTCCTGACGCAACTACTATTTTTCCTTTTTCTATGATTTGTGTAAACGAACCGTCAGGACATTTACAATGAATAATCGTTTCGTTTCCTTGTTTCTCAAATTTAACAGCTCTGAAATTGGGTAAAATTTCAATGCCTTCATTTCGCATTTGGTTTTCCAATACTTCGCTGATGTCAGGTGTTTGTGTTCGCAAAACTCGGTCTGTAAATTCTATGATACGAACTTTAACGCCTAAACGATTATATGCCATAGCTATTTCCAAACCAATGTAACCTGCTCCCATAATAGTGATGCTTTCGGGCTTTTCTTCTAAATCAAAAAGCGAAACATTGGTCAAGTAGCCAATTTCATTTAATCCTTCAATGTTTGGAATATTGGTAGTAGCACCAGTTGCAATGATAAATTTCAAGGAAGTATATTCTGTTTTTCCATCAACAACAATTGTTTTGTTGTCCTTAAACTCCGCCCAACCTGTAATCATTTTTAGGTTTTCAAAATCGCTTACCACATCCATATATTTTTTTCCTTGAAGTGTGGCAACTAATTTTTTCTTGTCTTTAATAACTTGTGCAAAATCAATATCAACTCCTTTGGGTTTAATACCTTCAAAGTTGGAATGGGTAGCGTGATAAGCCGTTTCGCCTGCACGAATTAGGTTTTTAGAAGGCACGCAACCCACATTGACACAAGTACCGCCAAAGCCCAAACCACCGTTTACCATTAAGGTAGTCAGCCCCAAACTCTCTGCTTTGATAGCTGCCGAAAATGCAGCCGAACCACCACCAATAATTATTAAATCAAAGTGATTATTCCCACTGTTTCCATTTTCTGGGATTTCACCTTTTACACGATAGTTTTTTGTACCGTTGATGGTATTGATTATTTCTTCCCTGCTTGTTTTTGAAGGGTCAAAAGAACATTCACAAGTGGATTTTGGATAGCCTACCTTAGCTTCTGTTACTCCTTCATTTTTTGAAAGAAGTTTTTCAATTCCTGTGGCACAATGGTCGCAGGTCATCCCTACGATGTCAAGTTTTATGGTTTCTTTGTTCATTACGCTTTCTTTTTTTGAGTTTCTTTGATGATTTCAGCTTTATAGCCTATTTTTTCAACTATCCTAATGATAGTATCAGGATTTGTTTTCTTTGGGTCGTATTGGATGGTTGCCAAATCGCCCGGATATTTCACTTTGTGTTCAATAATGCCGTCCACTTCTTTGAGGGTATTTGAAATGTGGTTGGAACAACCTGTACAAGTCATTCCCGTGATTTTCAGTTTCACGGTTTTACCTTCTTGTTGTGTTGTGTTTTCCTTTTTTACTTTACTGTCAGTCGGTTTGCAACATTGGGCATTGACCTGAGTAATTCCAATTAGGAACAAAGCACTCAATAAAATCAAATTCTTTTTCATTGTGTAATTATTTAATTAAATTCTTAAATATGAAAAGCAAAAAAATACTATTTCTTGCCAACTACTTTGTAACCTGTACCGTTGATGGCTTCTTCAATTTGAGCCAAGCTCACTTTAGTTTGGTCAAATTTCACTTTGGCAGTTGCTTCTTCGTAACTCGCATCTACCTTAACAATACCTGGCAACTTATTTACGTCATTTTCTACGTGTGAAGCACAACCATTGCAAGTCATTCCTTTTACATCAAAAGCTACTGTTTGGATGTCCGAAGCATTGACGATTACAACTTCTTTTTTATCGTTTGAAGGGTATAAAATCTGTGCATAGTATGGAAAAGCAAGCATTAAAACAGCAAACACGGTTACAATTCCTAAAAATGTTTTGGTCTGCATAAAAGGTTTCTTTTCGTCTTCTTCGCAATCGCATTGGATTTCTTCGGCTGTTCTTGGTTTGAGTTTCTGATACCAAGCAAAGCCCAATACCAAAACAGTTATACCAATAAGATAAGGTCTTGCAGGTTCCATCCACGAAAAGGTAGCTGCCACTCCTGATGCTCCTGAAATAAGAGCCAATACAGGTGTTATGCAGCAAAGTGATGCTGCTATTGCCGAAAGCACTCCCGCTCCGGCAAGTTTGTTGTTTTTCTTGTTCATACTGTTTCCTTTTTTGAATTGTTAATGTGTTTAAAAAATGGTCGAAGTAAAGTCAGTTGCTCTTGTTTCAAAGAGTAGAAAATGGTCTGTCCTTCTCTTCTTCCTTCAATGACGTTTCCGTCTTTGAGTTTTCTAAGATGTTGGGAAACGGCTGGGATACTCATTCCGAGAATGTCTGAAAGGTCGCAAGGACAGAGTTCGTTTTCTTCTTCTAAGAGAAATAAGATTTTCAACCTTACTTCGTTTGCTGCCAATGCTAAAAGTCCACTCAGTTGACTGAATGCCTTGCCGTTGGCTTGAAGTATTTCCCGACAATTGTCTATTTGAACCTTGTCGGCAAACACTCTGATACACGATTGATTGTTTTCCATAATTTTCCTGTTTAGGATTTAATAACGCAGCAAAGATACAAATAGTTTTCTTATTTAAGCAAATGATTAAATGTATTTTTCAACAGCTCTTAATTTTTGTATTCAGTGAGTAATTTAGCTCATTTGGTCACACACCGCCAAACAATTCCACTTACTGTCACTTTGTTATAGCGCCTCGTTTTCCGAAACATCTTTGTTCCGAAAGCCCGTAAGGTGCGGGAAGACAATAACAATTTAAAATGTTAAAATCATGGAAAAACAAAGAAAAAAAATCCTGCTGGCAACAATGGCAATGCTGACAGGCTTCAGTGTGTTGGCACAGGGAGACGGTTCAGCTGGTATCACCGAAGCCACACAAATGGTTACGTCCTATTTCGATCCTGCCACACAACTCATCTACGCTATTGGAGCCGTGGTAGGTCTCATTGGAGGGGTTAAAGTGTACGGTAAGTTCAGTAGCGGAGATCCCGATACAAGCAAGACTGCAGCAAGTTGGTTTGGTGCGTGTATCTTCTTAATCGTAGCCGCTACCATTTTACGTTCATTCTTTCTTTAATCCCTTGCCTTATGAATTACAATATCAATAAAGGCATCGGAAGAACAGTAGAATTTAAGGGGTTGAAAGCACAATACTTGTTCATTTTCGCAGGCGGACTGCTTGGTACACTGATTCTTGTAATGATAATGTATATGGCTGGCGTAAACTCTTATATCTGCCTGTTGCTTGGAGCAGGCGGTGCTTCGCTGATTGTATGGCAGACCTTTTCATTGAACAAAAAGTATGGGGAACACGGGCTGATGAAAATTGGGGCAAGAAAAAGACACCCACGATATATCATCTGTCGCAAGCCGTTACACCGCTATTTACAGTTCACTTCTAAATCGAATGCCTTATGAGAAATGTAGCCAAGACCACTACGCTGGAAAATAAGTTTCCCTTACTTGCGGTAGAAAACAATTGTATTCTGTCAAAGGATGCAGACATTACCGCTTGTTTTGAAGTACGTTTGCCGGAACTCTTTACGGTGGCTTCTGCGGAATATGAAGCCATTCATTCCGCTTGGCACAAAGCAATCAAGACGTTGCCCGATTATACAGTTGTCCATAAACAGGACTGGTACATCAAGGAAAACTATGCGCCCGACATTGCGGATGATAGTTTGAGTTTTTTGGGTAAATCTTATCAGCAGCATTTTAATGAACGTCCTTTTCTTAATCATTACTGCTACCTGTTCCTAACCAAGACCACTAAGGAAAGAATGCGAATGCAGAGCAATTTTTCATCGCTTTGCAAAGGTGCTCTTATACCAAAAGAAATCAGGGACAAGGAAGTGATCCATCGTTTCATGGAAGCCGTTGGACAATTTGAACGTATTGCAAATGACAGCGGATTTATCGGTTTGCGACGTCTTACAGAAGAGGACATCATTGGTACGGATGAAAAACAGGGGTTATTGGAACAGTATCTAACGCTGTCGAGGGAGGTCGGGACACCAATGCAGGACATCGGATTGGGAGCTGAGGAAGTACGTGTTGGCAACAAAAGATTGTGTCTGCACACCTTATCCGATACAGACGACTTGCCCTCAACAGTATCAGCAGATACCCGTTACGAAAAACTATCTACCGACCGGAGCGACTGCCGTTTGTCGTTCGCTGCTCCAGTGGGCTTGCTATTAAGCTGTAATCACATCTACAACCAATATCTATTTTTGGATAACAGTGAAGACAATCTGGAAAAGTTTGAGAAGTCCGCAAGGAATATGCACTCATTGGCTCGTTACAGTCGTGCCAACCAAATCAATAAAGAATGGATAGAGCGTTACCTGAACGAAGCACACAGTTTTGGACTATCGTCCATCAGGGCACACTTCAACATTATGGCTTGGTCAGATGATCCCGTTGAATTTAAACAGTTAAAGAACGACTGCGGCAGTGCTTTGGCACTGATGGAATGTAAGCCCCGTCATAATACCACGGATGTGGCTACGCTCTACTGGGCAGGAATGCCAGGAAATGCTGGCGATTTTCCAAGTGAAGAAAGTTTTTATACGTTCATTGAGCCTGCTTTATGCTTATTCACAGAAGAAACCAACTATCACAATTCATCATCGCCATTTGGGATCAAGATGGCAGACCGTCTGACCGGAAAACCCATCCATTTGGATATTTCCGATTTGCCAATGAAGCGTGGCATTATCACGAACCGGAACAAGTTTATATTGGGTCCTTCAGGAAGTGGTAAGTCTTTTTTTACCAACCACATGGTTCGGCAATACTATGAGCAAGGTGCACACGTCCTGCTTGTGGATACGGGTAACTCGTATCAGGGGTTATGTGAACTTATTAAGGGGAAAACCAAAGGCGAAGACGGGGTTTACTTCACTTACACAGAAGACAATCCCATTGCCTTCAATCCTTTCTATACTGATGATGGTGTTTTTGATATTGAAAAGCGAGAAAGCATCAAAACGCTGATAGTGACCTTATGGAAGCGTGATGACGAACCGCCGACCCGTTCCGAAGAAGTAGCATTATCCAATGCGGTAAGCGGCTACATTGAACGTATCAAACAAGATGAGGTATATCCTTCTTTCAATGGATTCTATGAATATGTTCAGGGCAATTACCGTAAGGTATTGGAAGAAAAACAGGTTCGGGAAAAAGATTTTGATATTGCCAACTTCCTGAACGTACTGGAACCTTATTACAAAGGAGGCGAATACGATTACCTGCTCAATTCCGATAAACAGTTAGATCTGCTTTCCAAACGCTTCATTGTGTTTGAAATTGATGCAATCAAAGACCACAAAATCCTCTTCCCAATCGTGACCATCATCATCATGGAGGTGTTCATTAACAAGATGAGAAGACTCAAAGGTATCCGCAAACTCATACTGATTGAAGAGGCTTGGAAAGCGATTGCCAAGGAAGGTATGGCAGAATATATAAAGTATCTCTTTAAAACGGTTAGGAAGTTTTTCGGTGAAGCTATTGTAGTAACACAGGAAGTCGATGACATCATCCAATCGCCCATTGTCAAGGAAAGTATCATCAATAATTCCGATTGTAAAATCCTGCTCGACCAGCGCAAGTACATGAATAAGTTTGATGACATACAGGCTATGCTTGGACTTACAGACAAAGAAAAGGCACAGGTACTTTCCATCAACATGAATAATGATCCGTCACGGCTTTATAAGGAAGTGTGGATTGGCTTGGGTGGAACCCATTCGGCGGTATATGCCACAGAAGTGTCTGTTGAAGAATATCTTGCCTACACTACCGAAGAAACGGAGAAAATGGAAGTGATGCGGCTTGCCGGTGAACTGGGCGGGAATGTAGAGCAGGCTATCAAGCGGATAGCTCTGCAAAGAAGAGAAAAGTAAAACAATTAGTAATCATTTAAAAATCGAAGAACAATGAAAAAAATAATGTTCATGGTGTGTACAGTTCTAATGTTGGCTGTAGCACCGTACGCAAAAGCCCAATGGGTGGTTACCGATCCTGCAAATCTGGCTTCAGGCATTCTTAACAGTGCCAATGAAATTGTACAGACTTCAAACACGGTATCCAATGTTGTTAAAAATTTCAAGGAAGTGGAAAAAGTGTATAATCAAGGCAAAGAATACTATGATAAGCTGCAGGCCGTCAACAATCTAGTAAAAGATGCCCGTAAGGTACAGCAGACTGTACTGCTGGTTGGTGATGTTTCAGAAATGTATGTTCAGAATTTTGGCAAAATGATGAATGATCCCAATTTTTCTGCCCAAGAATTAATAGCTATTGCCAATGGTTATGCAGCACTGCTTAACGAAAGTACCGAACTGCTGAAAGAACTCAAACAGATCGTAAGTTCTTCCAGTTTGTCATTGAATGACAAAGAGCGTATGGATATTATTGACCGTGTGTACAAAGAAATTAAGGAATACCACAGCCTTGTACGCTATTATACGAACAAAAATATATCAGTAAGCTTTCTAAGGGCAAAAAAACAGAATAATAGTAAAAGAGTACTCGAACTCTACGGAACCGCTAACCAAAAATACTGGTAAGCTATGGAATTTAATAATCTTCACGAAGTCCTGCGTTCCTTGTATGATGAGATGCTGCCGCTGTCCGCCGATATGGCGGCAGTGGCTAAAGGAGTGGCTGGGTTGGGAGCCTTATTCTATGTAGCTATTAAAGTATGGCAAGCACTAAGCAGGGCAGAGCCGATTGATGTGTATCCTTTACTGCGTCCTTTTGCTTTAGGTCTTTGCATCATGTTTTTCCCATCCATGATACTTGGAACAATCAATGCAATCCTTAGCCCGATAGTGCAAGGGACGCATGCCATCCTCGTAAATCAGGTGCTTGACCTGAACGACCTACAGACCAAAAAAGACCTATTGGAACGGGAAGCTATGCTTCGAAATCCTGAAAACGCCTATTTGGTATCGAACGAAGAGTTCGATAAAAAGCTGGAAGAATTGGGCTGGTCGCCATCGGATCTAGCCACGATGTCTGGGATGTATATGGAAAGAGGGATGTACAGCATTGAGCAGTCTGTAAAAAACTGGTTCAGGGAATTGCTGGAAATTCTATTTCAGGCAGCTGCTTTGGTGATTGACACCATACGTACTTTCTTTTTGATTGTGTTGTCCATTTTGGGTCCGATAGCTTTTGCCATATCGGTCTGGGATGGATTTCAGTCCACGCTTACGCAATGGCTTACCCGATATGTCAGCGTGTATCTATGGCTGCCCGTAGCAGACCTGTTCAGTTCCATGCTTGCCAAGATACAATCCCTTATTATAGAAAGGGATATCGAAATGCTTGCTGACCCGACTTTTATTCCCGATACCTCAAATACTGTGTATGTGATTTTTATGATCATTGGCATCGTGGGGTACTTCACCATTCCGACTGTGACAGGCTGGATTATTCAGGCCGGCGGGGCTGGAAACTATATGAAGCAAATAGAGAGCTATGGAAAGAAAGCAGGAAACCTTGCAGGAGCGGGAGCCGGTTCAGCAATAGGAAATATCGGCGGCAGGCTAATGAGCAAATAAAACAATTAATTATTCAAGAAAATGGAATTTAAAACGCTAAGAAATATCGAAAACAGTTTCAGGCAGATAAGATTGTACGCTATCGTTTTTGCTATACTCTGCACAGGAGTGGCAGGATATACCATATGGCAGTCCTATCATTTTGCGGAGCAACAACGGCAGAAAATTTATGTATTGGACAATGGAAAATCGCTGATGCTCGCACTTGCACAGGATGCATCTATCAACCGTCCTGTCGAAGCAAGGGAACATGTAAGACGTTTTCACGAACTGTTCTTTACGCTGGCTCCCGATAAGAATGCTATCGAAAGTAATATGAGACGGGCGTTTAATCTTGCCGATAAAAGTGCCTTTGATTATTACAAAGACCTTTCGGAAAAGGGATATTACAACCGTATTATATCAGGTAATGTGCAGCAACGTATAGAAGTGGATAGTGTGGTCTGCAATTTCGACAGGTATCCCTATGCGGTTCGCACCTATGCCAAACAGTTCATCATCCGTTCCAGCAATGTGACTAAACGTAATCTGGTTACTTCCTGCTATCTGGTCAATTCCGTCCGTTCGGACAATAACCCGCAGGGCTTCAATATAGAAAAATTTTCGGTGGTCGAAAACAAGGACATTGAAGTCATCGAACGCTAAAAATAATCGTATGGAAACATTTTCAGATTTAAACACTTTCGCTATAAACCTTACCGAAAAAGGATATAGCGGTTATTTCCACACTCAGGGAGCGTATCCCGGAAAGCTAAAAGACAGTATCTGTGAATACCTCGAAAGTTGCCAAAAGGGTGCCGACAATTTGCCTAAACTGGAATTGTTGCTGACAAGCTATCTGCAATGGTCGGGAGAAGATAAGCCTCGTGTAGAATGCAGTATGTGGGTAAAATACCTGAACGGCAAATTCTCTCTCAACAGAATGGAGGTAGCAAAAAAAGATGGCTTCGGACAACTGATGAAAAAATCAGCTCTGACAGACCTTTCTATACTATCCGTACCCAAAGCGATTGCTTCAATCGCTTTGGTTAGTGAAGAACCGAAGCAAGAGGCAGAAAAAAGTCCAAAGCGTTTCAAGCTATAACAAAAGAAATTAGAAGGCTATGAAAAAATTAAGAGCAACTATGGAAAGGTACTTTGACAAGCTGGATGAACGTTGGCGGGTATTGCCAATACAAAAACAGCATCAATGTATGCTGTACTTCTTTGTGGGTTATCTGTTACTTACTGCGGGGGTCATTAGCAAAGTATGGTATGAAACTTCAAAGTCCCGTAACGATATAGGCATTGAGCATATCGAGAACCCCATCCACAATAAAAATGAAAGTCCTACAAAATTGCAGGATACATTAACAACAATTTATAAAAATAAGATTTATGAAAGTAAATGAGAACAAAAAAACGGTTGTTCGGGTAACGGAAGGTAACCCAGCAGCAACCGATGATGTACTGCAAGACAGTACACAGGACAAAATTCAAAAGCTTAAAAAGCCACTCATCTTTGGTTTGATGGGTATTGTGTTCCTCGGCTGTATGTACCTGATTTTTAAACCATCTTCCGAAAAAAAAGAAATGGAGAAAATCGGACTGAACGAAGTCGTACCTCAGGCTACGGATATAGGAATGCCTGCCGATAAGGGTAAGGCATATGAGGAGGAAATGCTGGAACGTAAGAACGAGGAAAAACGAAACGATCTCACATCTCTTTCTGATTACTGGAATACAGACGAAAAAGGTGAACTGGGAGAGGAGCTGGCTGAAGAGGAAGAAGGCTATAACAGTGTCAACGGATCTGGAAAACAAAGTAATCCAGTTTTGAACAGTTACCGCAACGTGCAAAGCACATTAGGCTCTTTCTATAAGGAGGATAATTCTGAAACGAAGGAACTCCGTAAGCAATTGGAAGAATTAAAGGAAAAACTGGCTGAGAAAGATGTTCCAGCCAGAGTAACAGTAGATGACCAATTGGCATTAATGGAGAAATCCTATCAGATGGCTGCAAAATATCTTCCTTCAGGCACAAATACGGGAGAAGCAGTACCTGCCAATGGTGTTGTTTCTAAGTCTTCTTCTTCTACTAAAAAAAAAGAGCAGTTTGTGGCATTCACTTCTACAAGAAAGAACACCGTATCCGCCTTGTACCGTGAGCCTACCGATAGTGTCTTTTTAGCTGATTGGAGTCAAAACAAGAACAGCCGTTTTTATACTGCAGGTGCTTTAGAGCAAGTGGTACAATCCAAAAACAGTATCAAAGCCTGTGTACAGGAAACGCAGACCATTATCGGTGAAAGCGGTGTACGCCTCCGCTTATTGGAACCGGCCCAAACGCCTAATCGTACCATTCCCAAGGGAACAATTTTAACGGCTAACGCCAAACTTGAGGGAGGACGTTTACAGATGAAGGTTACTTCCATAGAACTGGACGGAAACATCATCCTGGTTGATATTACTATTTATGATCTGGACGGCCAGCAGGGTTTGCATGTGCCGTATTCGCCCGAAATGAATGCCCTTAGCGAAATGGCAGGCAATATGAGCCAGCAATCCGGTACAAGCCTGATGCTTACCCAATCAGCAGGACAACAGGTTGCCGCTGATTTGAGCCGTGGGGTAGTACAGGGCATTTCGGGCTATTTCTCCAAAAAAGTGAAGACACCGAAAGTTACCTTAAAGGCAGGTCATCAACTGTTTCTTGTCTCCAAAAAATAATGTAAAACATAAATAGAATTAAACAATGAAAAATCATTTTAGAACCTTGTGGGCATTTGCCCTGATCATTGGCTTTGCCATTTCCTCTTTTGCACAGGACAGTGCAAAAACTTCTCTTACATTGGGCAAGATAGAACCGTTCTGTATGGAAGTTACTTATGACAAAACTTCACATCTGATTTTCCCAACTGCTATACGCTATGTAGATTTGGGCAGTGAATACCTTATTGCAGGAAAAGCACAAGATGCGGAAAATGTACTTCGTGTAAAAGCATCGATAAGAGAGTTTGCACCAGAGACAAATTTTTCTGTAATCACCAATGATGGCCGCTTTTACAGCTTCAATGTACATTATAATTCATGCCCAGAGGCATTGAGTTATGACCTGCTATCAATGCAAAAGGCAGTGGATAAAGCGGGCGGGAACGAAGTGCTTTTTGAAGAATTGGGAAACAATTCTCCATCTCTGGCAGGTTTGTTATTGGAAACCATTTACAAAAACGATAGGCGTATTGTAAAGCATATCGGGGCGAAAAGTTTCGGCATACAGTTTATCCTGAAAGGAATATACATCCACAACGGTAAATACTATTTCCATACGGAACTCGTAAATCGGACCAATGTTCCTTTTCAGATTGATTTTATCAATTTCAAGGTAGTGGATAAAAAGATTGCAAAGCGTACCGTGGTACAGGAAAGACCAATGATTCCACTACGCACTTATAAGCCACTGGGTGAAATTGACGGAAAAACAACGGAACAAAATGTATTTCTGTTGGACCAGTTTACCATTGCCGATGACAAGATGTTGTTGATTGAGATTTTCGAGAAGAACGGAGGAAGGCATCAAACCCTTCAAGTAGAAAATTCCGATTTGATTAAGGCTCGTTTGATTACCGATATGCACCTTAAATTTTAGTAATCTATTAAACGTAATAAAAAAATGAAAAAGTATATCTATACGGCGATGTTTATCCTTATAGGCTTCACTATCGCACAGGCACAACGAATGCTGCCTAAACAGAAAGGGCTGGAAGTAAACGCAGGAACCTTATCCGATGACCATTCAGGCAGGAACTACTACCTCAATATCGGTATGACCGTAAACGGTAAAAATGGCAATTGCCAACTTTGGGCTTTGGAATATACGCATCAGTATGGTGAGTATAAAGACTTCCGCTTACCACTGGAAACCTACTCGGCTGAAGGTGGATACAGTTTCTTCCTGCTGGGCGATGCCCGTAGGAACATTAGCCTGAATGCAGCAATAACAGGTGTGCTGGGGTATGAAAGCATTAACCGAGGCGAAACTCTGTTGTATGATGGGGCAAAAATACTGACTGAGGACAATTTTATCTATGGCGCAGGCGGACGGCTGTCTTTTGAAACATACCTGTCTGACCATTTAGTACTGATTCTTCAAGGACGTACAAAAGTTCTGTGGGGTACGGACTTAAAACAATTCCGACCTTCTGCTGGTGTGGGATTGAGAGTTAACTTTTAAAAGATAAAATTATGATAGCATTTTTTAATAAACTCAGACTTGGATTAATGCCAATAATATATGTATTGCTGGCAATTCTGACAAGCTCCGTTACATCCTGTAGCAAAGAAGAACTGGAAATACAAAATGATTTCCCTTTTGAGGTAAAAGTGATGCCCATACCCAAAGAAATTGCTAATGGCAATACTTTGGAAATCAGGCTGACAATACAGCCAACCGGCAATTGTAGTAACGCGCAATACTATCTTCGCTATTTTCAGTTTGATGGACAAGGAACTTTGCAGTATTATGAAGAACCGCCTTATCTGCCCAACGATTTGTATTCGTTGCAGGCGAAGCAATTTAGGCTCTATTATACTTCAAACTCCACTGTATCGCAATCCTTTGACGTATGGATTTCGGATAATTTCGGGAACGAAAAGCAGTTGAGTTTTGAGTTTAACAACAGTGACTAAGATGAAAACGAAATAAATCAAAACCGGCCTGCTGATTTTACGTGCAAGTCGGTTTTTTGATTTTCAACTTTTCTCATAAGATGATTTTGTTTAAATTTATTTGGATTATAATCTTTGTAATTATGGATGCAGTTACCTCTCAATTGGTACTGGGTATTATTTCCCTTGTTATAAGCATAGGACTTATTTACTGGATAAGCCGCAGAAAGTTTTACAGACGTAATATGGCTGGTTTGGAAGGTTTTTCGAGTTTTGAGGCATCTTTGTTTGTCCGCTTCTTGGAACGAATAGGCAAGTGGCTTGCATACGGCTTGATTGTTATTAGCATTCTTTTTTTGTGGTCATATTCAAGGATGAAAAAGGATAAGGAAAAACAACAGCAAGGAGTAAAAACAGAGCTGTCTGTGTAACGTTAATATTCAAAAGCGCAAAAAAAATTAGCTAAAAGATGGATATTAAATTGTTAAATACTTTGTTTAAATAAAAATATATAAAATATTGTTATTTAAATATTTAGGATATATTTGTAAATGTAATTCTATATTATCTATCATAGGCATAGGAACATTTGGTAATTCCGATGTAACTGTTTTTTTAAATTATAAATTTAAGGAATAAAACCTTAAACTGTAAAAGATTAAAATCCAACTCTAACCAAACGGCGTTCTTTTGCTTCTTTTCTTTGGCCGCTGATGTGGAAAGAAAAGAAGTCCCCAAAAACAACAAAAGGGATAATGAATATCCCTTATAAATCAGATTGCAGCCTGTTTGGTAAAATGTGAAGTGAGGAAGTTTGAGTGGGGGCATTTTTCCAAAGTGGCTGTACCGATTTGACGCAAAAAGACTTTCCCGACCATAGGAGGGAGTGTCTTTTTGCGCCCGATTCAGGCTTCTAGGCGACTTTTACGGGATGGGTACGAAAGTTCTTCAGATTGTGAAAAAAGCCCCTATACGGAGTCATACCGTAGCGAAACAAGCTCCATAAAAGCGAACAGCCCATCTGGGTTAAAGAGGAATTGATAAACAAATCCTGTTTCTCCAATGCTTCCGCCAAACTGCAACTCGGTGTGTCGTCCTCTTGTTCGGACTGCTTCAATAATTCTCCAAATTCTTCTGTAATCATTGGCAGGCTTGCCACCGTTTCGTATTTTTCCGAATCGGGTTGGTGAATGTTTCCTATGGTGGATAGCAAAACTTGCCCTGTATGCTGGCTGTTGCCAAAATCTAACCAATATTTCGGTTCGTCCCTGTGGTGTCTATGATTACTAATTTCTTTCAGTATCTCAGCAACCCCAAATCTCGCCTGTACATTGTCCACACAGGTAATGTATATAGTTGCCTGTGCATTTTCTGGTATTCTGCCCAAACTGTCCTTTTCAAACTTTGCGGTTTCGGCTTTCCAATTTGTCCCTGAAAAGCGATTTGCACGGTTGATGAGTGCAACGGATTTGTACAACCCTGTTTCACTTTCTGCAAAACGCTGTCTTCCTAAATTGGCATTGGTCACAGTATCATCATCCCACAAACGGACATTCAACCCTGCGTGTCCCAATTCGATTAAGCTATGGTTCATTTCCATTAAAGCGGTCAAAACCTTTGAGCCTGTGCCACCTGCACCGATTAGGTTTAGGGTAATGGGATTGGTGGGGCTTATCAGATAATTATCGCTAAAATGTATTTTTAGTTTCTCGGTATTCATCACAATAGATTTTTAATGGTTTTGTTGTTCTTTTTTAATACTTCTTTTGGGAAAGCTTCACCTGTTTCAATCAGCTTTTTCCAAAGGCTTACACAATTTCCTTTTATGGGATTTTGTTTTCCTAATAAATGGCTGAAGTAGCTGTTAAAAAAGTAGTCTTCCCATGCACTTATAAATTCCTCTACAGAAGCGGAATTTTTAATATCTATACTTACAGTTCCCATACACACTTTACCATCTTCGTAAATGTTGAAGAAAGGAGCAAAATTCAATGGTGTATTTTCTTTTGGTCTTCTGTCAGTTGCAAGAGCAAATACAGCAAGGCTGTTTTTACTGGCATACCAAAGCATTGGCGGTACATATGCTTTGCCGTTGGGTATGCCCAAACCGTCCACAAAATACAATTGCTGTTCCTGTGCTTTGGTGTACCAAAGCACCGTGCCTTTTTCACTCGGATTGATGTGCAGTATATTGGTCGGCAAAATTCCTTTTGGCTTTAAAAAGTCTTTCTCCTTTTCTTTATCAGTGTGTAAAGCCTTTGCCAATACTTTAGCTTCATTTACGGTTAGTGGATGTGCATTGACAGGATTTCCATTTTTGTCCATATCAAAATGCTCCACGTACATATCTGTATTCGTTCCTTTGGTTTGGTAAAAAACCAATGCGGATTTTGGATGGTAAAGCGTTCCAAAATTCTCGGTTATGTCGTTTACATTGTTCATTTTCTTGTTGTTTTATAATCATACAGTAGTGTGCAGATTTCGTCCAAAAGGGCAAACAGACGGTTCTCAAAATCAAGGTTGGTTTGAGTTATGTTGCTTCCGTCAAAGCGTTTGCAAATGGTCGGTTCTTCCATTGCTCCATACTCGTTAAACTCATTGTTTATACTGTCGGCAAGCCTTTCATACAACCAGCCTGTGGTATCTGCTATAAAGGAGATGTACTTTTCCATTCCAACGGTTTCGGAGTCGTTTTCATCATTATAGGGTTCTTCTTCGGGTCTTGGAGCGTTTCGAAAAATGCTCTCGTGTGGATATTGTGCATAAAGGGCAAAGGCATCGCAAGCCACTTTTTGGCATTCCAAGTCGAATGTGTCACGGGTTTTGAAGTTGTTTAAACGCTGTTTAAATACCTGTAAATTGATGCGATTGAATAGTTTCTGTTCTACTCGTTCGCCTATCCATTCTGCTTTTACAATCTCTGCAATATAGCTGTCCGTTTCTTCGGTATAATCATCCTGTTCGACCCAATCGTTCATCATTTCGTACATCCAATACAGATAGCTGTTTTCCTGTCTGTAATAGGGTATATCGGCAATATGGTACAGATAACTGCAAACCGAAATAAGCAATTGAGCCGTTTTTTTACGCTTTGGGTCATTGAGCATTTGAAAGAGTGGAACAATTGGAATATAGTACAGGGTTGTGCCTGTACTGTATCGTTCTTCGCTTGTAAAAAATGTTTTCTTACTGTCCTGTACCAAACGTAAAGTATCCCAATTGACATTGTTCTTTTTTAACTTGGTTTCAGCATCCCACATAGCCAAAGCCATATTGTAGGGGTAACCGTAATCCTGCGTTTGTAAAGGCTCAATGCCATAATGTTCTGCAAGTTGGGAAAGGGACTTGTAAAAATCCCTCTCCGTTTTTGCAGTTCTCTTACAAGCCTGTACGGATTGCACTGCTTTCAGTTTTGGCAGAAACGTACACTTTAGAAAAGCATTGGTAGCATAGCTATCGGTACAGATTTCTGCTTGTCTTTCCGTACTTCGTTTGTGTCTTTGGCTCTCTGCATCCAATTTGCGAACTCTCCCAATTGTCGGTGAAGTTGCCGTTGTATTTTCTGCTGGGGTATGCTGATAGTTCCCGATAGGATATTGTGCTGCATAGTTCATCATTTTTGATTTTTGGTTTAACCTTTTGTTCCCATTACGCTTTCCAATTTGTATTCTATCCTATCATCACGGATAATAGGGGCAGATACTTTTGCCGTGGTTAGTATGGGATACGTATTGGCGTAAAAATTCAATACCGCTTCCACACTCCAACGTGGTTCGGGGTCGGTCAGTCTGATGTCCTGTCCTTTATCTTTAAGTATAAATACTCTTTCTAACTGTGTTGCTAATAACATAACTCTTGGATTTTGTATTAAACACTAGGTTGTTCTGTTGCAAATAGACCTGTTGAAGAAAACTTGTCTGATAGTTCCGATTTGCGTTTTCGTATCTCGTCCGCTTTTTCGGGGTAGTCGGTAATTTCGGGTACTTTCATCCACGCTTCACGGAATTTGCCCTCTTTTTCCAATTCGTCTGCCTTTGCCATACCATCATTAAACCTCTTATCTTTGGATTCCTGTTCTTTTTTCTCTTTTTCGCCTTTTTCCTTTTCCATTGCCGATTGCTTTTTAGCTTCTTCCAATTGTTTCATAAAGGCTTCCATATTTACCATTAAACCTGAAGCGGTTTGCAAAGGAGCTGTTATCTGCTGAAAAAATCCCTCGTCCAATTCTTCTGCCGTTCCCCTAAGATTAAGTGGTGGTATCAGTTGTTTTGCGTTATCTCCACATTGCTCATTTAAAAGTATTATAGAAACAATAAGGTTGTTTTCTATGCCCTTTGAAATAGTGAGCTGTAAATCTCCTGTAATGCCCATTTGGGCTATCTGATTGAAAAAATTTGTGTTCATCGTTCTAAAATTTAATTGTTTTTACATGGCTCTTTTTTAAGACTATCTACGGTCAACGAACGACTCAATTTTCAAAGTTGCTCTTCTGTTTGCCCAATAAACATATTCAAGGGCTCCTTTCTTCGTTCTGAACCTTCTACCGTTTACGTTCCAACGTACTTTTATCCTGCGGATAGTTGATGGTGTTCTGAATGCATCATACGTAATTCCAGTAATTCCTGTCTCTTTTTTAATCTTGACAACTTCGATATATACCCCATTCTGTTCAACATTAGGATAGTATGATGACAGTAAGAGGTTGTTGTTTGGGTCAAAGATTTCAAAACGGACAAAATCTTTGTTATTCAACATAATGTGGAGCAGTTCTGATAAATTGAAATTCCAATTAAGCCCTATGTTTTTTACCTCGTATTCCTTATATGTTATAATTCCGATATTCATAGCTGTTGTTTTTAAGGGCTGTCACCATTTAAGGCGATAGCCCGTGATTATTTAATTAAGGTTTAAGATTTCCGCACCGTCTATTGCAAAGGCAGTGCATAATTCAAATGCTTTCTGTGATTTGATTTGAGCCGTTCCACCCATTACAATACTTTGTAACTTGGCTTCATCGTCTTTGTAATTGCGTACATTCTGATAGTAGCCTGTCACTGCATTGTACGCTCCGAACAAAGTTCCTTTGGTGGTGTCCATTTGTTGGGTGTCGCTTGTCATAGCGTAGGCAAAGGCATCCTGCACCACATTTTTGAACACGGTGGAAACTTCATCTTCCGCACCCTTTTTAAGCAAATCCAATGTTTCCTTATTCGGGCAAAGAGCTAATTGGATTAGTTTTTTTACTTCTCGGTCAGTTACCTTTACTTTAGCCCAATGGTTGAATATTCCCTCTAACTGTGTACTTAAGGTATCTGCCAAGCCCATAAGTTTGTGGGCATTTTCCAAATGCTGTTTTGCTCCCGAAGTATGTTTGATGCGTACCACGTTGCTCATATTACGAAGCGAGGCGTTAAGGGTATTTTGGCAAACAATGCGGATAGGGGTGAAGGCTGCTGTTATGCTTCCACTGCCATCATGCGAAGTGGTTAGGAAAATGTACTTTTCTGTAACGTCATCTCCATTGCCTACACGGATATAATCGGGCAGTTTAGCTGTGATAAATATGCGTTCGCCCTGTCCCAATGCTCCTGCGGTTTCATACATTATTCCCTCGCCACCGCCTACAATTGCATCAAAGAAATTGAACGCTTCACGGTTTTGTACGATGTGATAATCTTTACCTACTACACCCAATATGGCATTGTTATCGGTGCGCATATTGGCAAAGTAATTGGGAACGTGCAGTTCATTATTGCCTATCTCTATACCGTTTGCCGTTTCAATAATGCCCGAACCTTTTGTATAGAGGGGTGTTTTAATGACTTCATAGTCTAAGCCTGCGTGTTTTATGGCTTCTTCGCTTGTTGGGTATTGCTCTACAATTTGACCTAAATTGTGCCACGCCTTTTGCTGAACGCTGAAAAATGAATAACGCCCTGTACTCTCGTTGAAATTGATATTATGTGCCATGATAAAATGATTTAAAAAGTTTAAAAATTGTTTGAAAACCTGTAGTTAAAATGGGAGGTCGTCCTTTGTATCGTCATTGTTATTTACTGTAGGAGCTTGTACCGCATCTGCTTTTTTACCTCCCCCGTGCAGTTTGATTTGCGAGGTGTTGAAATTCAGTCCTGCGTGCGGTTGTCCGTCACTGCCTGTCCACGCTCTTGCGCTCACTTTGCCTGTAAGTTCTACCACCGTACCTTTTGTGAGTATCTGCGCTACTTTTGGACTAAGCCAGTATGCGCAGTCGAAATACGTTGTCTGCTCAATGCGTTCGCCCACTTTGTTTTTGTAGCTGTCATTGATGGCTACCGAAAAGTTTACTACTGTTTTGCTGTTCGACACGTTGCGTACCTGCGCATCCGCTGTCACTCTTCCTGTGATGTTCATAATTTCTACGATTTTTAGTGATTAATTTTTTTTTGAAATTTTATTCGGCAATGAGAGGAGGTGCTGTTTTGTTTCATCAAATCCATTTTTAATATTTTACTTTTCATTGCTGACATTTTTTTTATTCGTCTAAAGAGCCGGAGTATGCTATGTTTTGTTTCATGAGCATAAAAAGGTTAGTGTTTAGCAATAGCAAGGCTTTGACAAAAAATACAACCCGGATGGGTGGAGATTTTTTGTCAAATCCGCAGGACCCGGCCTTGCTATTGCGTTAAGAACACGGAATTACCTTTGCTCCTGAAATAAGACAAAAGCATACAGGTTCTTTGAATACAAAAATGAAGGGGAAGCAACGAAGAGATTGGGAAATGGTTCTAATGATCAGAAAATTTCATCAATATGACAAAATCTCTAAATCGATGTTTAAGATTTTTTTTAAAAACTACTGTTGATAGAGTTATTGATTAATAATATTAGATGCAGTTACAGCACAAGTAGTGGGTGCTGATGTTGTTATACGGCTAAATAACTACATAGTTGTTCACTAATATTAAGTGTTCGCGTTTTCGTGAACGTAAGCATAACGTGAACATGATGAATGAGCAGACAAATGCTATATCTCTGATGATGATTCAAAATCATCCTTCAGGAAACCTCACAATCATTATTGGTAAAATTATTGATTAATCTATTTATTATATTTTGCATGATAGGCTAATTCACGTGCGACACGATAGGCTAATTACAGTACAGCACAATAAGCTAGTTTATGTTTTACTTCATATTTGTGTACATACATCCCTATTATGGAAGGCAATGGCAGGATGGCAAGATTCCTAATGAATGTGATGTTGGCCTCTGGAGGATTCCCTTGGACTGCTATTCCTGTTCAAGAACATGATTCTTACATGGCAGCTCTTGAAAGCGCAAGTTTGGGAGTTGATATAGAGTTCTTTATAATATTTTTTTCAAGACTTGTAAGTGAAAGCTTAAAGGGGAAACCAGTCGCAAGAATATAAATAGTTATGCGTCATTATAATTCTCGAAAAAAAATCAGCTCTTGTTTGTAGACTTGTTTTTGTTCAAAATCATAAGTGATTTTTCTGAATGCATCAGGCATTTGATTAGACCAAGAACTTCACGAATCCAATGCCTATCTATTAAACTATTAATATCGATTGCAGCATTGTTTTTTGAATTGTAATCAATGGAAAAACTAACTATATATCTTTTGACCAATAATAGTCAGACGCTTTAGCTTTAATTATGATTTTTGAAAAAAATATTGAAGCATTCCAATTTATTTTAGCTTCTAACGCTTTAACATCTTAATGATTCTTCCATTTAGACTTAAATGGTTTAATTATGTTTTGGATTTCTTTGATGTTGTCTTGAATCATAATTACTCTTGTTAAATATCTAAACGTGGAATGCTTTCTCCATCAATTCTTGTTCGCTTCTGGGGATCCCTATCTCTTTAGCTATTGTTCTCCAGTTGCTTGTTACCTTCAGCACTTCCTGTATAATGGTTTCCATTTGTTGTTTGTTTAGACGAAAATATTCTCCGACTTTTTTTGCCAATTCAAAATCAAGATCATTGTTATCGGTGTCTATGTTTAAGGCTAAACCGTCTTTGTCGATAGAGGGATTCAGGTCATAGGCCGGGGATAGTATCCAGCCTTCCTTGGTTAGTATGAATCCGTGATTTCTTAAATGGTCATCTGTGTTAGAAATGGTAATATTGAAGATTATTCTGCGCCATAGCTGGTGTAGATTTGCTTCTATGTTTGTGCCATAATTGCTTATGAATTCAGCAATGTCCAGATAACTTGCGTGATTGTCACGAATTATATCTTCATTATTCGCTGTCATGGTCATTGCAGAAGCAAAGTGAATTCTTTCTCCGTTTTCCCGGTCAAAACGTTTTGTAAAAAAGGTGTGGTAGTTACCCATTATTTTTTCTATACGACAGGGAGCCATTTCTATTCCGGCATTTATTGCCAGTTGATAGGCTAGGAATTCCCAAGCTGCTTTATCTGTTGTATCTGTTTTAGATGGAAATTTGGCAATCCAAAGACTTTTATCGGCATCCAAGACATTGGCTTTTGGTCTTGCTCCACCTAATGATGAACCGGGTGCCATTAAAACGGATAACCATTTTTTTACTTCATCATTATCATCGTCATTTTCAAAATTAGCCGCTGCGTTTTGCAATTCACGAATGGATGACCATGGTGGAGTAGAAGCTGTTTTATTGTTGTCCAGAAAATCTCCTTCGGGGTTTGTTTTAAAACGCAATGCTCCCATACGGCTTTCATCGTATACTCCTAAAAGAAAATCAATATCGTATAGCGTTTTAGGTTTTTCATTATTTTCTCTTGCTAACTGAGCCTCTCTTCGTTTCATTAGTGTACGTCCCCAAGTATCGGGCATGCTGTCTAGGAATATTCCAAAGTTTTCTTTCTGGTTTGGGTATTGTGGACCACCATATAATTGAATGTCCGGGTCGAGTATAAATTTTTGTTCTGATTTAAGCCACTCGTTATCGTATTTAAAGCTGAATGTTTTTTTACTTTTGGCTTGTTGTGCCGATAGTATACCAATGATTTTTGGTTCAGACATTTCTTTCCAATGTGCGTAAACGTATATGTCGGTTTTGTTGGTGGACATTAGGAATGGTTTTGGTTTTTGATGGTTAGGGTTTAATTGACTGTACTCATTATGACACTATTATTTTAAGAGTTCAAGATCCTGGAGTTTTCTTCCCAGTTCATCATCTGCAGCGAGTTTTAAAAAATCATCCTGAAGCCCTAATACTCTTAGCACATTAAAATAAGCACCAATAGCAACGCTAGGATTACCTTTTTCTATTTGATATAAAGTAGTCCTAACAATATCTGCTCTTTCTGCTACCTGAACAGCAGTTAGCTTTCTTCTTTTCCTAGCTAGTTTTATGTTTTCTCCCATCTGCTCTAATGTCATTTGGTGCTTAGGAAAAACGGTTTGTTTTTTTCTGTTCATTGTTTTAAATGTTCATTATTATGAACAAAAATAGTATTTATGTTCATAATAACAAACATTTTTGTGTTTTTTTATCTTTAAAAGCTAGGACTGTTCGATTTTTTATGACTATTTGTTTTAATTGCTGTTTTTAAGAATTATTGGTTTAACTGTATATAATTATAATAGTACCTCCAATGATCATAACAACACCTATAATTCCAAGAGGACTTATCTTTTCATTCAAAAAAAATACTGATAAAATTATAGCGATTGCAACACTTATTTTATCAACTGGCGCTACCTGAGAAACTTTTCCAATTTGTAAAGCTCTGAAGTAAAATATCCACGAGAGTCCGGTTGCTATTCCTGATAAACATAAAAAAATCAGATTTTGCTTTGTTAATAAATGAATAGTATTGGTACCTCCTCTAAAAAAGGCAATTCCCCAGGCCAGGATTAGAATTATAACAGTTCTAATAGCAGTAGCTAAATCGGTATCAACTCCTTTGATTCCTATTTTAGCAAAGATCGCAGTGAGCGCCGCGAAGAAAGCAGAAAGTAAAGCAAATATCCACCACATAATTCTATTTTTAAATTTAACTTAACATCATAAAATGGTTGGCTAAATTTAAGACTAAGTTTTAGTTTTTTTACTAGGGTATTAAAATATTTGTAGTTTTCATGTTGTTAATCAAAAAAAAATAAATGGAATTTGAAATGATTCCATGCTATTTAAAATGTTATTTCAACATTGAATAAGTAAAAGGAGTTTACTTATTCAGGATAAATTCAGATTTACTGTATTATTTTGGCGTCATAAATTTTTGATATGCGTTATTTTATAATAAGCCTTTTTCTTTTGTTCTCATTTACAGCTGTTGCACAATTGTCTATTGTAAAAGGCAAAATCACCGGTAAAGTGATTGACTCCGAAACAAAATTACCTATAGAAATGGCAATAGTCAGTATTTATAGAATAGGAGAGACCAGCGCTTTTTATGATTTGAGCACAGATCGAAATGGTGTTTTTTCAATTGATAATCTTTTAAATGGCGACTATCGTATCACTATAGATTTTATAAGCTATCAAACGTTAGTCTTAAATTCTGTAATCATAAAATCTACAGCTATAGCAGTAAATCTTGGCAATGTTTTACTTGTCTCATCGTCCAATGAACTTGATGAAGTAAAAATAGTTGCAAAGACAGCAACGCTGCAAAATAAGATTGATAAAATGGTTTACAATACTTCCAATGATCTTACAAGTCAGGGGGGAATTGCCACTGATGTTTTGAAAAAGATTCCTATGGTCAGTATTGATATTGATGGCAATGTAGAATTACAAGGCAATACTAATATTCGTTTTTTAATTAACGGAAAGTCATCCAGTATATTTGGAGCGAGTGTTTCAGAAGCATTACAGTCCATACCTGCAAGTCAGATTAAAAGTGTAGAAGTTATTACAAGTCCAGGGGCCAAATATGATGCTTCGGGTACGGGAGGAATTATAAACATTGTTTTGAAGGAAAGTAAAATTCAAGGAATTAACAGTAGCATTAATTTATCAGCAGGTACGCGTTTGGAAAATGGTTCATTTAATTTAAATGCACGCAAAGGAAATTTTGGGGTTGGCATTTATTTTAGTGGCAACAAACAATTAAAGACAATAACAAAAAGTTCCAGCGACCGTGTATCATACAATATTGCTAAGGATAGTATTGACAGATTGTATCAAAATGGGGTGAGTCCTTTTACAAGAAGCGGGTATCAAACAGGGGTAAATTTTAATTGGAGCATAACTGAAAAAAATGAGTTAACGGCTACTTTGGGTTACAATTATTTTGCAAATAATACATCGGGAATGATATCGCAAAATCAAATATCATCTTTATCTGACGGAACAATTTTTTCAGAGATAATCAGTGAAAGAAATGCTACCAGTAATTTTAAAAATAAAGCAACCGACTGGAGTTTAGGTTATAAAAAAGCTTTTGAAAAAGAAGATCAGGAATTAAATGTATTAGTTACTTCCAGTTATGGCAGAAGTGCCAATGGTGCAGGACAACAAACCAGTTATCAAGACGCTGCTTATTCTACATCAGGACTGCAAAGCACTAATCCGGGCCAAGATCATCAAGTAGAGTTGTCTTTAGATTTTGTGCGACCTATTGTTAAAGGATTTACATTAGATATCGGATCCAAGATAGCATTAGAGGATATAAATAATAATGTGGTTACCGATACTTTAGCTGTTGATGGCTCTTATGTAAATAATCAGGGGCAAACTTATGGTTTTAAATATAAGCGCAATATTTATGCAGCTTATTTATCAAGCACTTTTTCTTTATTTAGTAATTTTTTATTGGGTAATGCGGGCTTGCGTTATGAGCGTACCAATACTACAGCTAATTTTGTTGGAGTTACTATACCTGATTATAATATTTTTGCTCCATCCTTTACTGTTCAACATCAGTTTAGTGATGATAACTCTATAAAGTTTGCTTATAATTATCGTATAGAAAGACCTGATTATGAAGAGCTTAATCCTTTTTTTAATATTAGTGACCCTCATAACATCAGTGTTGGGAACCCTTTTTTGAAACCTGAAATAAGTAACAGATATGAATTTGGATACAATAAAAATTTCAAAAACGGAGTAAATCTATATCTCTCAGGATATTATCGCTATAATACAGATGATATTCAGCCTCTGACAACATTTCATTCTACACTAACCATTAATGGAACTGATTATGCGGATGTAACACTGACACAACGTTATAATATTGGTTCTCAAACCAATATTGGAGCAAGTATTTTTGGGTCAATATCGGTATATGAAAAATTAAACTTAAGATCAACTATTGAATTTGGAGAACGAACCAATACAACACCCGGTCTTGGGAGTGTCAGTGGTTTTGCCTATAGGGCTAATTTAAATTTAAGCTATCAGTTTCAACCCACTATGATGGGGGAAATTTTTGGAAACTATCGGTCTTCTCAGAAAAATCTAAGAGGAGAACGCCCGGCATCTTTTCTTTACAATATAGCTATGAGAAAACAGTTTTTGAATAAAAATGCAAGCGTAGGAATCACAATGACTAATCCTTTTAGTAAATACCTGAATCAAAGATCAACCAGTTATGGAGAAAGTTTTAATCAATTAAATGTTAAGGAAGTGCCTGTTCAATCTTTCGGTATTTCCTTTAGTTATAAATTTGGAAAGCTTGAATTCAAAAAAGGAGAATCAAATGAAAGTAATGGACAGCCGGAACCGGCATTTTAAGGATAGAAAACGGTTTTAAATAAAATCAATTAGCACAAAATACAGAATTAATTCAGAATTGATTTTATACTTTGTGTTGATTTTAAAATTTTTATAATGAAATACTTGTGTGTACTCGCAGCATTGCTGTCAACTCATTTTTTAATAGCACAAAACAGTGTAACAGATACCATTGTGGTGAAAGACACAGTACAAAATTTGAAATTTAATTATAAACAATTAATTATTCCGGGTGTATTAATTGGGTATGGATTTATAGGTCTTAACAGTGATCAGCTCAAAAGTTTTAACTCTGAGATCCAAGAAGAAGTGAATGAGCATATCGATAACAAGGTTACGATTGATGACTTTGCACAATACGCGCCAGCGGCAGCTGTTTATGCACTAAACGCATTTGGAGATAAAGGAAAAAACAACCTTAAAGACCGATCAATTATTTTAGCAAGTTCGTATCTTATGATGAGTGTTACAGTTCTTGCTTTAAAAGATATTACCAAGGTAGAAAGACCAGATGGTTCTTCTAATAATTCGTTTCCTTCCGGGCATACTGCGACTGCTTTTGCCGGAGCTGAGTTTCTTTGGCAGGAATACAAAGATAAGTCCGTTTGGTATGGAATAAGCGGCTATATTGTGGCTACAGGGACGGGTATTTTTAGAATTGTCAATAATAGACACTGGCTGACCGATGTGGCTGCTGGAGCGGGGATAGGAATACTAAGTACGAAAGTGGCGTACTGGATTTATCCTTACGTCAATAGAAAACTTTTCAGAACTAAAGCTAAAGAAAACAAGGTTTCTTCGATGATAATGCCTTATTACAACGGAAAACAATTGGGTTGCGGTTTAGTGATGCAATTCTGATAACACTTATTTTAACAGTATCAATTTTATTTCCTTCTGGATCTTTACCGGATTGTAAAAACATTAGATTTTTTTATAATTATAAATTAATCTGAATCCTTTTATTTTGTGGATATTGAATTATCTTACATATTATAAGTGCTTTTCATTTTTAAAAACAAAGCACAATAAACTCGGTAATACTACTAAGAGCAAAGGCATAGCGAATATAAAACCGCCAATTACAGCAATAGCCAGTGGCTGATGCAATTCTGATCCTGTTCCAATTCCTATTGCCAAAGGTAATAAAGCGATAATAGCTCCTAAAGCAGTCATTAATTTTGGTCGTAATCTGGTTGAAATAGAATAAATTAATGATTGATTTACATTTGCGGTAATCACGAAAGTTTCCCGGAATTGTAAAAAAGTAAATATAGCATTTTCACTGATAATTCCAACAATCATAATAATTCCGGTGTAGCTTCCGACATTTAAAGCTGTTCCAGTTAAAAAAAGCAAAATATAGCTTCCGGAAATTCCTAAAACAGAGATCAAAACTATAATTATTGCTACTTTAAAATTTCTGAATAAAAATAAAATAACACCAAAAACCAATAAAGAGGAAGCTATTAAAATCATTAATAGTTCTTTGAAAGACTGTTGTTGTTCTTTGTAAGCTCCAGCATATTCGATATAATATCCATTGGGAAGATGAATACTATTTGACACTTTGGTTTTAATTTCCTGCATCACACTTCCTAAATCCCGATTATCTAATCTACCCGTTACAACACTCATTGTTTGAAGGTTCTCTCGTTCTATTTCGGCCACTCCCTTTTGCAGATTTATAGCTACAAGACTAGTAATGGGTACAGGTTGTCCTGTAGGTAAGAACAATTGCAGTTTTTTAATATCTTCTAGACTCCTTTTTTCAGAGTATGGATAAATTAATCGAATGGGAATTGTTTGTTCATTTTCTAATAAATTACCAATAACATTTCCTTCTAATGCGGTTTGCAGTTGAAATTGCAAATCAGTTGGCGATATTCCAAATTGTGCCAATTGGGAATATTTGGGCGTTATGTTTATCGATGGTCCTGCCAAAATAATTCCGTCAAAAACATCGGCAGTTCCTTTTACTTTCTCAACAATAGCAGTAACCTGTTTTGCTATTTTGTGCAATTCAGCTTGATTGTTTCCGTAAATTTTAACTTCTATCGGTGCCACTGAACTCATCAAATCGCCCAACATATCACCAATAACCTGACCAAAATCGATACGTAAAGCAGGTTGCGATGCTTCTACTTTTGCTCTAATTTCATCAATAACATCATTACTGGTTTTGTTCCTGTCTTTTTTTAACTGAATTAAATAATCACCAAAATTGGGTTCGGTAATAAAAAATCCCATTTGGGTACCTGTTCTTCGGCTGTAGGCTTCTACCTCCGGAATTTGAATTATAATTTTTTCTACTTCATTGAGCATTCTGTTCGTTTCTTCCAATGATGTGCCTGGAGGACTTTCATAATCAAGAACAATGCTGCCTTCATCCATTTCCGGTAAAAAACCAGTTTCTAAATTGGGTATTATAAGTATAATTGAAAGTAGTAAAACAACACAAAAAGCAATACTGATTATTGGTCTTTCAATGAAATAAGCCACCCAGTTTTGAGTTTTTACTTCGTGGATTTCGCTTGGTTTCTCAGTCACTGTTTTTACTTTTTCTTTTTTGGAAAGCAATAAATAAACTACAGGCAGTAACAACCATGTCACAAAAAAGGAACACACCAAAGTAATAATCATTGTATCTGTTAACACCTTAAAATAAGAGCCTGCCACGCCGCTCATTAATACAAATGGAAAAAAAATAACGATGGTACTTATCGATGAACCCACCATTGCAGGGAATAAATAGTGAATTGCTTTTTGCAAAAGAATAACAGTGGGTTCATCTGGATGTTCCTCATGAGTTCTATGAATTTGTTCGACAACTACAATTGCATCGTCAATAATCAAACCCAAAGCCGCAGCAATTGCTCCAAGTGTCATAATGTTGAAAGTTTGTCCCGTGAGATACAAAACAATCAGGGTGAGACCCAAAGTAACGGGAATAATTATCAGAATTGTGGCACTGGCTTTCACCGATTTTAAAAATAAAACGGCAACAATCATGGCTAAAAATAATCCAATGAGTAAACTATCTGTAACGCTTTTTACAGCATCATTTACAAAATTAGCTTGTTCATAAAAAGGCTTGATACTAATACCGCTTGGAAGGATTTTTTTTAAAGCTTGTACCTTATCATTCATAGCACTCGAAAGTGAAATCAAATTAGAATTGGGTTGTTTTATAACTGCTACAAGGACGCTTTCTTTACCATTGGCATTTACTTTTATATATTCTTTGGCTTCCCGAATTTCTACCGAGGCAATGTCCTTTAGAGTAACAATACCTTTTCCGTTGTTGCGAATAACCAGATTTTCTAATTCGTCTTTTTTATCGACTTGCGCATCAGTAATCGTTAGATAGAGAAAGCGGTAATCAGCCAAATATCCATTAGATTTAATAAAATTTGTCTCATTCATTACTTGAGTAATGGCATTTGGCGTAATGCCCAGAGCAGTCATTTTATCAAAATCTAAGGTTAACCAGTATTCTTTTTCTTTACCGCCAATAATTCTAATTTCAGAAACACCTTCTATTTGGGATAAAAAAGGTTTAATGGTCAAGTTGGCAATTTTTTTGAGTTCAATGGCCGATTTTCCTTTTCCTTCAATGGCATAGCCAATTACGGCAAGAATTGATGGGTTCATTTTCTCGACCGTAATTTGTGTATCCGGAGGAAGGTTATTTTTTATCTGATTGATTTGTGCTTCAATTCTTGTTTTGCTCAAATCTATATCAGATTTCCAATCCATAAAAGCCGAAATCTCGCAACTTCCTCTACTTGTTGTACTTCGAATGGTTTTTAAATCCTGGACTTTTTTTATAGCATTCTCCAGTGGTTTTGTAACGGTAATCATCATTTTGTCGATAGGCTGCTGGCCTGCATCGGCAATGATTTTTATTTTTGGAAAGGTAATCTCGGGAAATAAGCTGGTCTGCATTTTAGAATAAGCAAAAAAACCGCCCAAAATTATAAGGAAAATAATGGAACTCAGACCATTTTTATGTTTGACAAAAAAAGTATTCATCTTGATTCGTTTTTAACAATTTTGACTTTTATTGTATCTCCAACTCCATAATTACCCGTTAGCAGTATTTTATCTTTACTTGATAAATTCGGAGAAAGTATTCCTACTTTGTCTTCGGTTTCAATTCCTTTTTTTACAGGGATTTTTATAGCAGTGTTGTTGTTAATCATCTTCATTATCCAGAAATTGGTTTGAGTTTCATCACTCAAAACAGCTGCTTTAGGTACTGAAATACTTTTAGAATCAGACGCTTTATTTACCCGAACTTTTACAATTAAATTCTCTGGAATATCTTGTTTACCATTTATTTTCAAAATCACATTTTGGGTTTGCGAAGTGGCATCAACTGTAGGAGAAAATTTTTGCACTGTCGCCATTCTTGTAGAATCATCAGGTAAAACAACACTTAACTGCTGACCAACCGAAATGTATTTTTTTAACTCAAAAGGCAAACTCAAAACAATTGCAAAACTTTTAGAATCATTTATAGTCACTAAAGCATCACCATCCTGCACATAATCGCCTTGCTGCACATTGACCATCGTCACAATTCCACTGGTGTTCGAAAGTACTTTAATTGCTCCGCCAAAGCCCAAAGTTGGATCTATTTTATTAATGGAATTCCCTAGCACTTTGGCCTCACGTGATTTTATCGAAAATAATTCCTGACCATTGGCTACAAAATCATTGGTTGCCACATTTACAGAATTCAAATAGCCCGTTGTATTGGCTTTAATGACATTTTTCACCAAATAAGTAGCCGTTGCATTTAGGTCGATATAACTTTGCAGATCTGTGGTATCAATTGAGGTTAAAGTTACAGGAACGCGAACATCTGTTGGCGTTTCGACGGATGGATTATCTTTACAGGAAATAAAAAAAACTGTAATTAGCAGACAGATAGAAAATGTTTTTTTCATTATGTTAGTCATTAGAAATCCAATAATTGATTTCGTTAATAAGCAGCAGTTTGTTGATTCTGTTTTGGGAAACTAAATTATTGAGCGTTATAACATTTCCAATTGCAATAACAAAATCGGTGATTTGGGCATCACCGGACAGCAATAATTTCTTGTCCGCTTCTATAAGTGCATCGGTTATTTGAAGTTGAGATTGCAATTGGTTTCCGGTATCCACCGTTTGCTTCAATTTCTGATTAAGCATCAGCAATTGTTGTTGGTATTGCTTATTGAAATGGCTTTTATAAGCCAAATTAGTGGCTATGGCCTGTTCGTTTTTTTGATGTTGCAATGATCTTTGATTTCCATCATAAATGGGAATTGACAAACTTAATCCAACACTAAAACCAAAATTTTTATATGGCTGATACTCAAAACTGGATAAATAACCCGCGTCGCCAAGCAAGGCCAATGTTGGCCTATATACGTTATCAATTAGCTTACTTTGATTGACAATTTTCAGACTATCAACTTCAAATTGCTTGAAGAAAATAGTTCTTTCAGGATTTGAAATCGTTTTTAAGTTAATATCCGGTTTTGTCAAATTCACAAAAGTGGTATCGGTCTCGCCAGACAAATAATTCAGTATTCCTAAATCATTTTGATATTGTTGCTTGAGTTGCAAAACTTGTAATTCTTGTTGCTTTACCGTTGAAAGAAAAATTAAATAATCGGTTTGCTTATAAATAGAATTTTGGGTTAACTTTTTCAGTGTATTAGCACCGTTATTGAGCAGTGTAATCATTTTTTGATTATAGACTATTTGTTCGGCGCTTCCGTAAGCTGTAATATATTGGTCGATGATTACTTTATTCAAATCTTTGAGAGCGATTCTTTTATTTAAAATCAAACTCTCTTTTAAAATTTTGAAGCTTTCCGCCTGTGAGTTTGCAATATTCTTACCAATTATTTTTTGATTAATCCCTACCAAACCAGATACGGATTGTCCATTAGTTATAGCGGTATCATAACCATATCCGTTTATAACCGGAGCATAATTTGCATTTAGGTTTGCGGATATTTGAGGTTTATAGTTCGATCTGCTCAATAAACTATCTATAGCAGCAGAACTTATTTGGTTGTTGAAATCGGAAATTAAAGGCGAATTGGTTTGTGCCTTTTCAATAAAATAGCGTAAGTCTTTTTCTTGCGAAAAAGACCTTATACTTAGCAAAACAAAAATGAGGCAAATCATTAATTTCATAGAATAAGTTTGCATAATTTTTTTAAAACTATTTGGCATTATTTTCAACAACCAAAACCATAAAGGAATTAGGTATTAGACTTGCACGAGGCTGTGGATTCTCTTTTGTCGGTTCAGGTTTTATGCCAAAATCTGCAGTAGGCAAATACAATTGATGCGTAGTTTTGTTCAACGCAATTGTTCTGGCCCCTTTTTGCGTTTTTACTGTTTCAAGAACTGAAAAGGTATTCGCATTTTCTTCTTTTACAACTGTAATTGTTCCTTCGCCATTTGAACTAAAAATAAGTTTCTTTTCGGGATCAAATACAACACCATCACAACCTTCTCCAATGGGTAATGTTTTTATAATTTTCCCGTTTGATAGATTCACAATAACCATCAAATTATTGCTGCAAACCGAAAACAATCGGTTAGTTTCCGGATCTATTGCCAATCCGGAAGGCTCATCTCCCGGAGCAATACTCCAGGATGCTGTAACTTCTAATTTATTTGCGTCTATAGTTTTAATTTCGTTTTTATCTTCAATATTAACATAAATCAAACCTTTGGTGTCAGTTACCGAAAATTCAGGTTTCCCACCCAATGGAATAGTTTTTATAATCTTATTTGTATTAGCATCAATAACCGTTGCATCATTGCTTTTGGCATTGTAGGTTAACACTTTTTTAGAAAACTGATCATATAAAATTGCATCGGGTTTTTGGCCTTCGATGGCTACTTTATCGATTAATTTAAATGTTTTTAAATTGACAATGGTAACCGAATTGTCTTTTCCGTTGCTGATAAATGCTTTGTTCAAATCATTGGCAATTGCAATGCCGTGAACTCCTTTGGTATCTGGAATTGTATTTATGGTTTTATTGGATTTTAAATCGATAACATTGACAATGCTTCCGTGAGAAACAAATAAATGCTGATTCACCTGATCAACGGCCAGATAATCCCAGCCTTCATCACCTGAAACATTTATTTTTTGTGATACTTTATACGTTTGGCTATAACTATTAGAAATAAAAGCAATAATCAGAAACAATAATATTGTTTTTTTCATTTTAAAAAAATCAGAAGTTAATTATATTTAATTTTACACGAACGAGTTATCATCCTATTTTAAATCTACTTAAAATGGAAACATTACTGTACTGTAGTTAGATGCAAGATCAACTGTTTATGGGTATATTATTTCATTAAAAAAAAGGAAAAATTATTCTTTTATGGACATGCCGTTTTCTTTAAAAGCAAGGCTTTTACTTTTCATGCCTTTTTTTAAATCTACTTCATAAATAGTTCCGTTTTTAGAAGTTTCAGTTTTGTCCGCCTCAACAATTTTCCAATCACTATATTTTGATTTTACAGATTCTAAAACTGCTTTTGGTAAATCGACAGCTTTAATCTCTCTTTCCGTTTCCAGCCAGGTTCCATCGTCTGAAAAATTAGCAGAAATCTTGCTTCCTTCAAAGGTGAATTCTGCTTCCCATTCTTTTGGACCTTCAACTCCCCAACTCACTTTTGTTGCAGTAGGAAATTTTTTAGCGAAAGCTTTTTTTACTGAGTCAGGTGGAGTTTTTGCAAATGCACAACTGCAAACCAATACAATTGAGATAATCATTATTAATTTTTTCATCGCTGTTAATTTTAAATTTATAAAAATCAAAGTTGCAAACCGATTCTGTAGGAAGTTTGAATTTTTTAAAATTTAACGCTAAAGCTGTGTAATTGGTTCTCAAATGTATACTTGATTTCCCATTGATTGATTTCGACAATTTTTTTGATTATCGCAAGACCAAGGCCATTTCCTTGAGAGGAAGGATTTATTTTAGAAAAACGATTAAATAATTTCTCGATTGCCAATGGTGCAGATTGTCCTGTATTGAGGAATGTCAATTGGTTGTCTTGAGTACGAATGATTATTTTTCCATTTTTCTCATTGTGCCGAATAGCATTCAAAAATAAATTATTGATTAACACTTCTGACAAGGCAGGATTTCCTTTAATGGTAAGGGTAGAGGTGAATTCGGTTATAATGCGGAGGTTTTTTGCTTCAGCCTGTTCCGTGAAAAAATCCAGATGTCTTTCGATGTAGTCATTTAAAATAATGGTGCTTTTTCCAAGGTATCTTTCGTTATCAATTTTAGAAAGCAACAATAGGTTTTTGTTAAGTCTGTTAAGCCTGGAAACATCATTATTGAGTGAACTTACCACAGAAAGCTGTTCTTTATTCAGTTCCAATTGAAGCAAAGTGTCAATTTTGGTTTGAAACAGTGCTAACGGAGTTTGTAATTCATGTGCGGCATTTTCAACGAATTCTCTTTGGTTCTTATAAATGACTGTATTTTTTTCAATAAGTCTTTCAAGGCTTTTATTTAGTCGATCAAATTCATCGATATCGGTGGGTATAAAAAGAGGAGGATTGCTTTTATCGATTTCAAAATCCTCTATTTGAATTAGTGTGTTATAAAAAGGTTTCCAAATTTTTGCAGCAGTTATTTTGGATATTCCAATGATTCCGATAAGCAGCATAATAATCATAAACAGAAATATAACTGCTACATTTATCACCATTCCTTCCATTTCGACAAGATTAATCTTTTCTGTATAAGTATATCGTTTGCCATTGATATCCACCGGTGCATAAAGTACACGAAATGGTTCTTTGTCATTAGCAATAGAATCAAATAACATTTTGTCAACAATGGAATCTTTATTTACTCCCATATCAGCAAAAATCATTATATTATGATTGTATTTGTGCCAGGATTTAATATCTTTTTCTGTAAAATCGGCATGGATTTCTTTAACAAATGCGCCCTTGTGGAACTGCAATACTTCATCAGTTTCATGAATATAAAGCCTCTGGCTGATGAAATAAAATAATGGTGCTGCTATTAACAGCGTAATAACAGCAAAGATAAGAAAGCTGCCAGTTGTTTTTTGAAGTAGTTTTTTATTACTCATTTTCCCATTTGTATCCTAAACCGTAAATTGTTTTTATATAGTCGCCACTTCCGGCAGCATGGAGTTTCTTTTTTAGATTCTTTATATGGGCGTATATAAAATCATGATTGTCGAGCATGTCAGCCATATCGCCGGAAAGATGTTCTGCTATTGCACCTTTGGATAAAACCTTATTATGGTTGCCAATTAAAAACAGCAGTAAATCTATTTCTTTTTTGGTCAGATCCAGTTTTTGGTTATTGACAATTACTGTTTTAGATAAAATATCAACATTAATTTCATTGAAAATAATACTGTTATTTCCTTGAAAATTCTTGCGACGGATGAGTGCCTGCATTCGGACTAAAAGTTCTGAAAGATGAAATGGTTTTGTCAGAAAATCATCTGCGCCAAGATTAAAACCTTCAATGCGGGTGTCTAAAGTTTCTTTTGCTGATATAATGATAACACCTTCGGATTTGTTTTTGTTTTTTAATTCTCTCAAAATGTCAAATCCGTCGCCATCAGGAAGCATTAAATCCAACAATATACAATCGTAGTCATAATTCTCAATTTTTATAAGGGCTACGGCATAATTTTCAGCGGTTTCACAATGAATGCCATTAGTCTTAAAATAATTTTTAATACTTTGAGCAATTTCCTGCTCATCTTCTATAATTAGAATTTTCATAGTGCAATTTACAAATCAATTTTGAAGAAAAACTGAATATTGTTATAAATGAAATGCTTTGTTTAAATGTCTTTAAGAAATGTAAATTCAGTAAGAATTCAGAAAGAATTCAGAATTGAAGGTTTCTTTTGCAAGCAATTATAATGTCTTGCCAGGTATTCCCCAAATATGAAAAAAATTCAGTTCACAAAACCTCTTATTAATTTCCTTTTAATCGGTTTGCTAATTCTTACTGTCAGTCGGTTTATTTTGTTTTTTTTCTTTAGAAACCGTGTTGTAGAAACCCAAGATTACGGTTATATTTTCCCTATTGGATTGCGGATGGATCTCATCGTTTTGTGCTACCTTCTTTTTTTGCCTTTGGCTTTAATTGCTTTGGTGCCAGATTCTTTTTTGAAGAAAATTCAAGGTTTTTTGACTGTATATTTTATTCTGTTTTTGACACTTATTCTGTTTATGGAATTGTCAACGCTTGATTTTATTAATGAGTATGATACCAGACCCAACAAACTATTTATCGATTATCTGATTTATCCAAAGGAGGTTGTTGGAACATTATTGAAAAGTTATCTCTCGTCTATTTTTGTTACTGTAATTATCTTGGCGGGATTTTTTTATACTTTAATCCGTTACAGAAAACCGCTTTTTGGAATTAGAAATAACAAATATAAAACGAAGTTAGCACTGTTTCCTTTAGTTGCTTTTTTTGTGTTTTTTGGAGCAAGGTCCAGTCTTACTTCCAAACGACCTGTTAATGCCAGTAATGCAATTTTTTCTACAGACCATCTTACTAATTCTCTTGGTTTAAATTCGTTTTACACCGTTGCTTTTGCTTTATATTCAATAAAAAATGAAAGTAATACAGAGAAAATGTACGGGAAAATGAATTATGCCGAAGCCATTTCGAGGGTAAAAAAATATATGGATGTAAAACCAAATGAGTATACAGATGATTCTATTCCATTATTGCACATTCACAAAACAAATGAGGTTATAAATAGACCTTACAATATTGTAATTATTTTAGAAGAAAGCTTAGGTGCAGAATATGTAGGTTCATTAGGAGGATTACCATTGACGCCGGAATTTGACAAACTGACAAACGAAGGAACCTTATTTACCAATTTATTTTCAACAGGAACGCGCAGCGTACGTGGTATCGAGGCGGTTGTTACAGGTTTTTTGCCCTCTCCATCAGAAAGTGTCGTTAAACTTAACAATTCGCAAACCGATTTCTATACAATTGCTTCGTTGCTGAAACAAAAAGGATATGACACCAGTTTCATTTATGGCGGAATGGCCAATTTTGATAATATGGGTTCTTTTTTTAACGGGAATGGTTTCGATAAAATTATTGATGAGGATGATTTTGATCCAAATAAATCTGCATTTCTAGGAACTTGGGGCTGGTCAGACGAAGATGTAATGACAAAAGCCAATAAATATTTTAAAAGTCTGGGCAATAAACCCTTTGTTTCTTTAGTATTTTCATCTTCCAATCACGAGCCTTTTGAATATCCTGAGGGAAGAATTACCCCTTACGATAAGCAAAAGAATACGGTAAATAATGCGATGAAATATGCTGATTATTCGATTGGCCAATTTTTTAAACAAGCAAAAAAAGAAAAATATTATAAGAATACTATTTTTCTTGTAATTGCCGATCATAATACCAGAACCTATGGAAAACATCTTGTACCTATACATAAATTTCATATTCCGGCTTTGATTATTGGTCCGGGAGTTCCAAAAGGAGGAAAATACAATAAACTCTGCAGCCAGATTGATATACAGCCCACTGTATTGAGTAGAATTGGAATGGATACCGAAACACCAATGTCAGGAAGAAATTTGTTCGATTTATCTGATTCGTTTCAGGGACGTGCAATGATGCAATTTAATGATATTAATGCCTTCCGTGTGGGGAATGAAGTGGTTATTATGCAGCCAAATAAAAAACCTTTGCAATTTCATGTCGAAAATGACTCTGTCTTTACGCCGAAAAAGCTTAATGAAGATTTGGCCAAAGATGCACTGGCTCATGTAATAACCCCTTTCTATTTATACGAACAAAGAAAATACAGGCTTAAAAGTAAATAAGTCCAGCCTTTTTTCTCTTTGTAAAAAGAATTTTCGCTTAGTTACTATTATAAAACAGCATCAATAGACAAAATAATTTGATGACAGCAACCTTACTAATATTATTCATTTGCAGTTATTTAGCCTTTTCAATTAGCGCTATTTGCGGAGGCGGTGCAGGCTTAATGCTGATACCTATTTTGGGACAGCTTTTACCCGTGAGCAGCGTACCAGCAGCCCTTTCAATTGGTACGTTTACCAGTTCGGGCTCCCGATTAATTTTATTTCGAAAAAATATTTGCTGGCCTATCGTCAAATATTTTGTTCCAGCTGCTTTACCAGCTGTATGGTTGGGAGCTTGGTTGTTGAAATTTGTAAATCCTGTCTATTTAGAAATTGCAATGGGTCTTTTTCTAGTCAGTAATTTGACATTTTTGTTCCAAAAGAAAAAAGAATTAAATAAAACAGAACATCCGTCGAATTTTGTACTGGGTCTAATCGGTTTTTCAGCAGGTTTTTTATCGGGTCTTACAGGTGCTGTTGGATTGTTATTTAATCGTTTTTATTTGCGATACGGATTGACCAAAGAAGAAATTATAGCAACAAGAGCAGCAAACGAAATCATCTTGCATCTTGTAAAAATCGTGCTGTACTTTTTATTTGGCTTGATTTCTATGAAAGTAATTTACATTGGTGTAGTAGTCGCATTTTCTGCAGTTCTTTCCAGTTGGTCAATGAAATGGATTTTACCCAAATTAAGCGAGACTTCATTTAAAAAAATAGGATATTATGCCATGACACTTTCAGGTTTTGTGATGCTTTCGCAATCAAGTTCTGACTTATTAGCCGCCAATGACGGAAATTTAGCTACTAATTCTAAAAACAAAGGAATAGAAACCAAACTGAAATGGCAAGACTCTCATTTTGCTCTTGAATTTACGTATAATGAAGGTTTTGAATTTGAACAACTCATCCCAATTACCGACTTGACAAATGAGCAACAAAAAATAGTCTACAGTAAAAGGCAATCTGCGGATGAAATTGTAATAGAAGCAGTATATGTAATTGGTTCAAAATCCTATGAAGCCTACTTTTTTAAGAATAATCAATTGATTCAGAAAATAGATTTCAAATAGATTTGATCCGATATTTTTAAAATGAGCAGGTAACAGGAATTGTATCCAATATGCAATAAATAATCCTTTTAGTATAATAGCCTGATGAAAATTTCACAATCAAATTAATTGTAAAAAAAACAGAGCTTAATTTAGTGCAGAGTCTTATTTGTATATCCATTCTAAAGTCAGTGTCATCAAAAAAAGCGATTCTAAGCTGTTAATAATTAAAAATAAGCATTGACAGTAATAAAACAAACGCGTGTTCGCTTGTTTGAACTGCCCAAAGAGGCATGTTCTGGACAGGCGGGCATTCAGCCCACCGCTAATGGTTTCGCCCTAAAATCGACTTTAAAGAAATTGAGGTGTCCGCCTTAAATTAAAAGACAAAAAGTCATTTCCTGCTATACACGGAATTATATATTTCTCTATTTAAATGAAATTTTATTAGTTGTTTCTCTTTTTTTCTCGTCAATGATTTTCGTATATATCTGCGTTGTCTTTATGTTTTTGTGCCCCAACATTTTAGATACAGTAAAAATGTCGGTACCTGCTGCCATCTGTAATGTTGCATATGTATGGCGAAAGCAATGAAATGTAATGTGTTTTTCAATTGATGCGTCGTTAACCCATATAGGAAGCAACCGGTCTACATCCCATTTTTTTAAATCATAAAAGACTCTCTTAGTTTGTGCCTCTTTTTCACCTAAGTACTCGAACGCTTCCTGGGAAATAGGAAGAGTTACCGGTCTGTCCGTTTTTTGCTGCTTAAATCTAATGTAATATCCTTCGCTTTTACTGTACTGCACTTCTTCCCATGTAAGTTTTGCAATGTCGGAATAGCGTATTCCTGTTAGCAGAGAAAACATGCAGACGCGTTTAACAATCTCTTTTTTGCATGGTGTCCTAAACAGCCTTGAAGCTTCTTCCATAGTTAGGAAATTTCTTTGGGACTCCTGTTCCTTGATGCTATCAACCGCAGCATTAATATCAGTTTGCAGTAATCCTTTCTTATAAGCTTTTCGAAGGGTGGCCTTGATCTTGTTAAAATAGGATAATGCAGTGTTTTGAGCCAAAAACTGGTCTTTTTTCTTTAAACATTTTGCCTTCAAAATGTATTCCCTGAAGTCCTCAATAATTGTTACATCAATTTCCTGCATTAATATGTCCTCGTTCTTAAGAAACTTTTCAAAGTGGATAATTGCATATTTCCAGATTTCAGCGTTATTGCCAGTCTTGATTTCTGCTGTCTGTTTTAGATACTGTAGAAATGATTTTTCTCCTATTTCCTGCAGACGTAGCCGCTCTTGTTCAAATGGTGTATAGATTTGTTGTTTGTTCAATTCATTAAGTCTATTTGCACAAATCATCTCGGCTTTGTGTAAATTTTCTGAATTCATTGCTTTATCAATATTATTTTTTGGTTTTGAAACCAGATACAAACCTAAATACTCTCTGCGTGAAAATTCACGAGTTTTACCGTTATAGATTGGAGGAAAAAAATCTAGGTATAATGTAATCTTCCCACTTGGTAGCGTCCTTTTTCTAAGCGTAACATTTATATTTTTCATCTTCCCACAGCATTAAAAATTATATCAATATCCTGTTTGGCTACACAGGTGAATTTTCCAACGGAATATTTTACTATACCCTGCCGTTGAATCAATAGATAGAGTGCTCCTGAAGAAATATTGTACTTCTGCTGAATTTGCGTAATAGTATAGCAATTGTCAAAACCAGGAAATTGCTGTCCAGTCTTCAACGTAACATCCTGAATTGGAATAGCAAAGAAAGCTTCAAGGTCGCATCTGCGGATAACTGTTCGTTTGCCGAACTTTGCAATGTCCAGATGTCCATTGTTAACTAACCTGTAAATGGTACTCCTGCTGATCCCGAAAAGAAGGCTGGCCTGAGTAATTTTTAGAAACTCAAGCGGTTTTATTTTTTCCAAATCGGTATTCAAAAGCTGAACGGTTTCGTTATTGCTTTTTTCTACTTTTCCTTTACGCACCAGTGCTTTATAGCCTCTACTGTTGCAAATGGGTGAACAATACCGCGTTCGTGTTGTTCTGGCTGTGAACTGTTTTTTGCAGTGCTCACAAATTCTGATAACCTCAATTTTAGAACTCATAATGTGATCTATTTTGTATCCCATTGTGTCTATGTGTGTCAGATTGTGTCATCATCTCACCAAAAAAAAATCTTGATGCAGATTTTTTTTTCGTGGTACAATAATGGTACAAAAAGGAACAAACTATCTGTAAATAAAGCTAAATAAACAGAAAGAAGAATCCCAGTTAAAATGCCGTTTTATGACATTTTAACTGGGATTCTTTGTTTTATTTTGTGATGTTTTGTGAAACTTACTTCCCGATGCAGAAATTAGCAAAGATATTACCCAGTAATTCATCATTCGTGACTTGGCCAGTGATCATCCCAAATTGATACAACGCTTCTTTAATATCAAGAGCCATAAGGTCACTGGAAAGATTGGTTTCCAGTCCGAACTTCACTTTTTGAATTTCATTTAGTGCTTTGAGTAACGAATCGTAATGTCTGGTATTGGTAACGATAGTTTCGTTATTACGCAGAGCTCCAGTGTTTACAAAAGACAGGAGTTGGTTTTTAAGTTCATCAACTCCCAATTTTTCTTTGGCAGAAATTTTTAAAAGTTTCAGGTTTAAAGTTTCAAGTTTTCGATCGATTTTTCCGATTTCATTTTCACTTAATAAATCGACTTTATTTACAACAACTAATATTGGTTTAAGTGGATATTTATTTTTAACTTTTTCAATTTCGATGATATAGTCAGAACCTGAAACCTGGAACCTGAAACCATCAAACAAAAAGACAACAACCTGAGCTTGTTCTATTTTTTCAAACGTTTTTTTAATCCCGATACTTTCAACCACATCTGCAGTTTCGCGTATTCCAGCTGTATCGATGAATCGAAAACCAATTCCGCCAATGACTAACTCGTCCTCTATGGTATCACGGGTAGTTCCCGCAATTTCAGAAACAATGGCGCGCTCTTCATTCAGCAAAGCATTCAATAGCGTTGATTTCCCCACATTAGGTTCACCCACAATTGCCACCGGAATTCCGTTTTTTATAACATTCCCAACAGCAAATGAATCGATCAATCTCTTGAGAACAAATTCTATTCGGTTCAATAATTCGTGAAATTGGGTTCTGTCGGCAAATTCAACGTCTTCTTCCGCAAAATCCAATTCGAGTTCAATAAGTGATGCAAAATTCAACAGCTCCTCACGTAATTTGGCAATTTCATTGGAGAAACCACCACGCATTTGTTGCATCGCAATTTGGTGTGAAGCTTCATTATCGGAGGAAATCAAATCAGCTACGGCTTCGGCTTGTGATAGATCGAGCTTGCCGTTCAGGAAAGCTCTAAGGGTAAATTCACCCGGATCGGCCATTCTACAGCCTTTTCGTAATAATAGCTGAATAATTTGCTGCTGAATGTAAGTAGAACCGTGACATGAAATCTCAATCGTATTTTCTCCCGTATACGAATTAGGTCCTTTGAAAATAGAAACCAGAACCTCGTCCAGCGTTTTTTCTCCATCCACAATATGTCCCAAATGTAACGTATGCGTTTTTTGAAGTCTTAAATCTTTGTTTTTTATGGATCGAAAAACGGACTGTCCTATACCAATGGCGTCTTCGCCAGAAATTCGAATTACGGCAATGGCACCAGCTCCCGAAGGTGTGGCTAAGGCAACTATAGAATCGTTTTGAATCATAACTAAAAATTTATGCAAAAGTAAGCAAAACTTACTACTTTTTAGTCAGCAGTAATTAGTGTTTGGCAATAAGCAGATTTGATTACAAAGTGTTTTGGCTATTCACTATTCACTTTTTAATAATTTTTCATTAAAAAAAAATCAAAGTGACAATTATCATATTTTATTTTAAGAAGTTTTGTAACTTTAGATAAAATATTGATATTCAGTAAATTATTAAGGATATGAAAAAAATATTATTCCCTACAGATTTTTCAGAAGTTTCAAAAAATGCCTTTATTTACGCTTTAAAACTAGCCGATGCCATAGATGCCGAAATTATTACTTTGCATGTTTATGAATTGGATTCGCCTGCATATTTGGACGTTTCCATCTACCTGCAGGATATCTATGAGTACGAAGAGTTAAGTGATTTTGAAAATTATAAAGACGAAGTTCCGCTGTTGCGAAATATTGCCGAAGAAAATAATATGGGGCATATAAAAATTAGTAACGTTCTTATAAAAGGGTTTTTAGTGAAAGAAGTAGTCAAGCTTTCCAAAAAGGAAAGTATAGACTTTATTGTTATGGGAACCAAAGGAGTAACCCATTTGCGGGAGGTGTTTTTGGGAACGGTAGCTACAAAAATAATGAATGAATGCGATGCCACAGTTTTGGCTATTCCGGAAAAATGCAGTTATATGCCTATTGAAAAAATATTGTTCAACACAAGATACCATATGGATGATATTGAACCATTAAAGAAAGTAGTGACTTTGGCTAATGTATTTCACTCTCACATCGATTGTCTGAACATAAAGGCACCACATACAGTCTATAAAGATGATTTTGTGGTCGATTTCAAAAACATTTTCAAAGACCAGAATATTACTTTTCATTCCGTTTTAGCCAACGATATCGAAGGAGAAATTTTAAACTTTATTGAGAAAAATAAAATAAATATGGTAGCCATTCATGAACGACACCGAGGTTTCTTCGAGAAAATTTTCCAGGTAAGCCTTAGCAAAAAGCTGACGTTTCATATCAATATACCAATTTTGTCCGTTCATTAGAGCTATCAATTTTAAAATAATTTGGGCGTGCCCCAGTTGAGCAAAGGGGCTTATGCATAGAGTCGCTTATACGCCCCTTTGCTCAACTGGGTCGGGCTATCCGCGCTACTTCGGTAGCTAGCTTCTATCCCTCACGCACAACCCGCAAAACAACAAATAATCGTATAAAAGAAAAGAGCTTTCAGTTAGTTTTGTTAGAGTATTAAATTTGTAAGCAGAAACGTTTATCAAAAATTAAACCTAAATTATATAGCAATGAAAAAGATTTTATTTCCCACCGATTTTTCTAAAGTCGCGAATAATGCTTTTATCCATGCATTAGAATTTGCAAAAATTGTAAAAGGAGAACTGTTGTTGTTGCATACTTTTGAATTGCCCATTGTCGACAATCAATTTATTCCTGATAACTACTACAATATTTTTGATTCTTTGCAATTGGCACAATTTGACATGTTCAAAGAGGAAATTCCAAAACTAAGGGAACTGGCCAAGCAAAGAAACTTAGAGAATATTAAATTAAGCCATAAACTGATGGACGGTGATTTAATTTATGCCATCAAGAAAGTGGTCAAAGAAGAAAAGATAGATTTTGTCGTAATGGGAACTTCTGGCGCTACAGGTTGGGAATCTTTTTTCATTGGTTCCAATACTGGGGCAATTGTTACTGCTGTTGATGTTCCGGTACTTAGCGTACCTGCTGAAGCCCAATTTGAAAAGATTGAAACCATTGGTTTTACCACACGTTTTAGAGAAAAAGATAAAGCACCATTAAGACAAGTTATCAAAATAGCCAAAAAAACGCATGCAATCGTGAAATGTTTGTATGTAAAAACCAGTAAATCAGATGTTTCAGAAGAAACAATAAATCAATGGAAAACTGAATTTGAAAACGAACCAGTTAAGTTTTCTGTTGTAAAAAGTGATGCTGTTAAAGATACCATCTTGGATTTTGTTTCCCATAAAAATATTGACATTCTGGCAATGATAACTCATAAGCGCAATTTTTTCTCCGAGTTGTTTAAACCAAGTTTGACCCAAAAATTATCCAATGTTTCAATTGTGCCAGTATTGGCGATGCACGAAGAGTAGATTACAGATTACAGTCTACAGGTTTCAGATAGCAGAAGGCAAAAGCAGATTCACCGCCTTTTGCCTTCTGTCATCTGCTTTTTTACCAATGTTTTCTACCTTTTACTTTCTGCATTTCAGCCTTCTGCTTTCTGCTTTCTGCCTTCTGCCTTCTGCCTTCTGCCTTCTGCCTTCTTGCCATTGAATTTTCTATTCCCTACATTTGTCGATCATTAACACAAACGATGGAAATATATAAAGGCAATAGCCAAAACTATTCTAAGGAGTTAAAGTCAATTAATAAGAGATATAATAGTATAAGTTTTATAAGGCTTATAAGTGTTTTACTTTTTTTAGGAAGCTTATTTTATTACATAAAAACTAGCGAATCGGTATTTGTCTTCATGGCGGCTATACTGTTCACTGGTTTTATTATTTTGATGCGAATCCATTCGAAATTATCATTTCAAAAAAAGATAAAAAGTGCATTGGTTGATATCAACGAAAATGAAATTACCTATTTGGAACAAAAATCAATTCCTTTTGAAAATGGCATAGAATTCAATGATTTTCACCATCCTTATGCATATGATTTGGATATTTTTGGAGATCATTCATTATTTCAGAATCTAAACAGAACTGCAACTTTTATTGGCAAAAAAACTTTGGCTAAACAATTATTGACGCTTTTGCCAAATGATGAAATACTAAAGAATCACGAAGCAGTTCAGGAATTAAAAGAAAAGTTAGATTGGCGTCAGGAGTTTTTGGCTCTTGCCAAAGTTGGGCATGATAATGAAACTTTTTATAAAACATTATTGCGATGGAGTGTCTTTAATAGCGAACCATTGTCAAAAGGAGCCGTATTTATTTCCTATTTGTTTCCAGCACTGTTTTTAAGTTGCTTATTAGGTTATTTAGTAACTTCAAATATTGTTTTTCTTTCTTATTTATCGTTTTTGTTTGTTTGCAATTTGACCATTTTAGGTTATTTCGTAAAAAGAATTAAAGTGGAAATTGCTCAGGCCGATAATATCAATTTGATTATTAGTCAATACGGTTTACTGGTACAAAAAATTGAAAACGAAAGCTTCCAGTCCGAAAAACTAATCGCTTTACAGCAAAAACTTAAGTTCCAAAACGAGAAAGCAAGCGTTCATCTTGAGCAATTGGCCGAGTTATTTTCTAAAATGGATAGCATTGGAAATTTTGTGACCTCTATACTGTTCAATGGAACTTTCCTATTTAATGTGCACGTCTTAAAATCGATGATTGCTTGGAAAAAAGTACATGCTGAAGTTTTAGAAGAATGGCTAGAAGTTATAGGTGAATTTGAAATGCTTAACAGTTTGGCAAATTTCTCGTATAACAATCCCGAGTTTGTATATCCAACATTGAATACCAATTATGAGATTGGTTTTTCCAATTTAAGCCATCCTTTATTAAACCCAAAAACAAGAGTAGGGAATGAGGTTCTGTTTTATCCGCAGTCATTTATGATTTTGACAGGCTCGAATATGTCTGGTAAGAGTACTTTTCTACGTAGTTTGGGAGTGAATATGGTACTTACTGGAATGGGGTCTCCGGTTTGTGCGAGTCAGGCAAATGTGCATCCTTTACCTGTTTTAGTATCTATGAGGCTCTCAGATTCGTTATCTGACAGTGAATCATACTTCTTTGCCGAAATCAAGCGATTGAAGCAAATAATGGATGAATTGGAAGCAAATCCTGCTTTTGTCCTTTTGGATGAAATCTTGCGAGGCACCAACTCGGATGATAAGCGCAATGGAACAATCGAAGTAGTCAAAAAAGTAATTGCCAAAAAAGCAATCGGCGCCATAGCCACACACGATATCGAAGTTTGTTTAACTACAAATGAATTCCCGGACATTCTCACTAATAAATGCTTTGAAGTCGAAATCAGCAACAATGAACTGCATTTTGATTACACTCTTCGGGATGGTATTTGCAAAAATAAAAGTGCAACTTTCTTGATGAAAAAGATGGGTGTTATTTAACGAAGTAAGTGAGGGATAGAAGCAAGCTACCGAAATAGTGCGGAGAGCCCGACAGCATAAAGGAAATGGGCCGAATCACCGTTATATTGATTTGTCCCATTTTCTTTATGGTGGCACTCCCACACGAGCTTTTGCGAACTGACGAAGTAAATGAACATTATGAAATGGATATGGCAAAAAAAAACCAAAACTCTGGTTAGGAATTTCGGTCTTTTCAAATATAAAAGTGGTTTTGGTTAGTTTCGTATTTTGAGGTAACTAGCTGTTTAGCATTACTGGCATCACAAGCATTGTTACGGTTTCGCCTTCTTCTAGTCCATCAATTGGAGTTAGGATTCCGGCTCTGTTTGGTAATGACATTTCAAGCATAATCATATCAGATTGCAAGTTGTTCAACATTTCTGTCAAGAAACGGGAGTTGAAACCTATTTGCATATCGTCTCCTTGGTAATCACAAGTCAATCTTTCTTCGGCTTTGTTCGAGTAGTCAATATCTTCAGCAGAAATGTTTAATTCGGCTCCGGCTACTTTTAAACGAATTTGGTGTGTTGTTTTGTTAGAGAAAATTGCAACACGACGTACTGAACTCAAGAATTGAGAACGATCCATCATCAATTTGTTTGGATTTTCTTTTGGGATAACCGCTTCGTAATTCGGATATTTTCCATCGATTAAACGACATAATAAAATGTAGTTATCGAAAGAGAAAGTAGCATTCGAATCGTTGTATTCTATTTTTACTTCAGCATCTGAGGTGCTTAGGATACTTTTTAAGATGTTCAAAGGTTTCTTTGGCATAATAAACTCAGCCACTTGAGATGCTTTTACATCAGAGCGGGCATATTTTACCAATTTGTGGGCATCTGTTGCCACAAAAATCAAACCTTCAGGAGAAAATTGGAAGAAAACCCCTGACATTACAGGACGTAAATCGTCGTTTCCTGCCGCGAAGATAGTTTTGCTTACAGCTGTAGCTAAAACATCTGCAGGTACTAACGTCACTGATGGATCGTCTAAGTTTACTGATTTTGGAAATTCTTCTCCCGGAGCATACGCCAAAGCATATTTTCCTGAGTTTGAACTAATCTCTATAGTGCTGTTTTCTTCAACAGTGAAAGTTAAGGGTTGCTCCGGAAAGGTTTTTAGGATTTCCAATAATAACTTTGCAGGTACTGCAACACTTCCTTTACTTTTGGAGTCGATGGTCAATGTGGCTGACATAGTAGTCTCCAAATCGGACGCCGAAACAGTTAATTCGTTATTATTTAATTCAAATAAGAAGTTATCCAAGATTGGCAAAGTGTTGTTACTGTTGATAACGCTACCTAAAACTTGTAATTGTTTTAATAAGTACGAACTCGATACTATAAATTTCATCTGTATTGTTTTGTTTTTTATGGTGTGCTTTTTCTAAATTAAAATTTAGAATACACTTTACAAATATATTGTAAACTATTCTAGTATTGCAAATTTTTTATTAACATCTATTTACTGTATTTTCTTTTTCGGAGGAATGTAAATCCGAGGCCAAATAGAGACAAAATTAGAATTGGAAGCCCGATAGTTAGGAATTGTGTAAAGGTATAATTTTCATACACTTTTTCTTTATCCAACAATGGTAAATCAAGATCCTTGCTTCGAATGTTAATAAGTCCCGTATCGTCCAAAAGATAATTTACACAATTCATCATAAAATCTTTGTTGTCATATAAATTCCCAGATCGTTGGTCATATCCCAATTCTACTGGCTGTCCCGTTTTATCCAATTGATTTTTTATAATGTCACCATCTGAAATCACAATCATTTTACTTTCTTTTCCACCCGATTGGAACGATTTCTCTTCAAAAGGCAAAATGCGATTCTCAAACATGGAATGAAAAGAACCTTCCAATAAAACCGCCATTGGGATATTTCCTTTATTTAGGTAATCAGTTGGCGAAGTCTGTTCGGAAACCATATTCAGGCTGATTTCTACAGGAGTTCCTATTTTTTTGGAATATGCAGATGATTGTAATAGTACCGTTTTCTTAATTCCATTTTTCAAAGTATCCATCGCATTGGCAAAATCAAATTTGATACCTCCCAGATTTTTCACAATCGGATGTTTGCTGATTGGATACACCTGCGGAGCAAATTTCCAGTTAAAATCTTGGTATTGTGTTCCGCTTCCTTGTTCTCCACTAGCAAGTTTTATTGGACTTCCTTGTTCGTCTTTGACCAAGTCGGGATTAATGCGCACCCCATATTTGAAAAACATATCGTTTAGGTTCAAGTCTTTTGGGAATGCTAAAGTGGTTCCCGAAGGGTTATAAAGACTGTCCATTTCAGCATTGACTTGATCAATCAACCAAAGGGTTTTTCCGCCCTGAATGATGAATTGATCTAGAACTAGTTTTTCTTCATCAGTAAAAGCTTCGGTTGGTTTTGCAATGACAGCCAAATCATAATTTTGCAATGATTTTAATGTCCCTTCTGGATTTTTGGCAACCGAATCCAGTGTGAATGGTCCAATGAAATAACTTTCTCGCACTTGCATTAAGAACTTGGCAATGTGCCTTTCTTGAAGTTCTCCGTTCCCTTTTATAATAGCTACTTTCTTTTGTTTGTCTTTAGAAATTTTATTGATCCCGTCCGAAATCGAATATTCAAGATGCTGAACAGAACCAATGATTTTTTGTGTGGTAGAAGCTCCCATGATGTTTTTCAACAGCGGAATATTGACTTCTTTGTTATTATATACAGCAATTGCCCAAGGGAAAACCATAGATTGTGATTGTTTTCCTTTGTCGTCAACAGTTATGTTTATTGGCGTAAGCCCTTTTCGATACAATTCTTTTATGTTGTCCATACTTTCGTCTTTGTTCTCCAAAGGATCTACAAATTCGATAATGATATTAGAATTATAGGCTTGAAATTCTTCTAATAGCTGTTTGGATTCCAATTGCAGTCGTTTGAATTCAGCAGGCAGTTCGCCTTGCAGATAGACTTTGATAGATAAAGGATTTTTTACGTCTTTAAGAATTTTTAAAGTCGTAGGCGAAAGGGTATAACGATGATCTTGCGTTAAATCAAAACGGTGAAAAAAGAAATTACTAATGATATTCAAAAGCAAAACTATCGCAACAGTAATCAATAATGATTTGGCGTTTTTTATGTTAAATGCTCTCATTACGATTTAATGGATTTTAAATTAAAGACTGTGAAAGAAAGGAACAGCACGGCAACACTAACAAAATAGATTACATCACGAGTGTCTATAACACCTCGGCTCATACTCTTATAATGATCTTGCATTCCAAAATAAGAAATAAAAGATGAAAAACTAGGTAAAATAGAAGCCAATCCTTGAAATCCAAAATAGAAAAAGAAGCACAGGAAAACAGCAATGATAAAAGATACAATCTGATTCTCGGAAACAGATGAAGTAAATATCCCAATTGCAGAATAAGCGGCTATTAAAAACAATAAACCGAAATACGAACCTAAAGTACTTCCTAAGTCAAGATTTCCTTCGGGTGAACCCAAATTCCAAACCACTTCCACATAAATAAAAGTAGGGATAATAGCCATTACTATTAAGAGAAAAGCGCCCAAGAATTTTCCGTTTACGATTTCCCAAAGACTAATAGGTTTTGTAAGTAATAATTCAAGTGTTCCCTGTTTTTTTTCGTCTGAGAAACTACGCATGGTTACCGCAGGAATCAAGAAGATTAAGATCCACGGAGCTAGGGTGAAAAATGGTGTTAAATCGGCAAAACCGGTATTTAAAATATTATAATCTCCTTCAAAAACCCAAAGGAATAACCCATTGCCAATTAAGAAAAGGGCAATTACTAAATACCCAATTGGTGAACCAAAAAAGGATTTTATTTCGCGAAATACGATTGACTTCATTTATTTTCTGTTTAATCATTTATTTGTCACAAAGGCGCAAATATACTAAGTTTTTTAATCTGAAACGTGCAGCCTAAAAACTGCAATCTAAAATCTGCTTACTGTAAACTTACTAATTTATCTACGCTCCAAGCTTCTGGTTTTGCATTGAATAATTGTTTGGTAAATGTCCAAATGCTACTGAAAAGCTCTGAATTTCGATAGTTTTCCAAATCAGTTTCGGTTTCCCAATAACTATAGGTAAAGAAAATACTTTTGTTGTTTTTATCTTGATAGAGCTCGAGGAAGCGATTTCCGGGAGCATTTCGTATTTTATCTTTCATTAATTCAAAGTTTTCCAAAAAGGCAGGAATATTTTCCTCGTGAAAACTCAGTTTTACTATTCGTACAAACATGCTTATAATTTATTTAATGCAAAAGCAATTTCAATGACAATGTCAATTTCAAAAAAAAAAATTAGGGTCAATTCTTAAATTGTATCGAAATCACATCTCTATAATTAAGTCCAAGCAATGTACTCGCCGAACCAACGGTTAATGGATTGCTCCTAAAAATGGCAATTTCGAGAAAACCAGCCTCATTGAAGATGGCTAATCTTTGACCTTCATAATATTTTACTGGATATTTATCCGAACTGGCAATGGCAGAATAATAAGGTAAAATAGTTTTGATGGATTGGTTTCTATATATAATTTCATAGTCTCTTCCTTTTACACAGTCCAAAAATTGCTTTTTGGAAATATTGGTCACCACATTCCCAAAATGATCGATGTAAATGACATTTCCTTTTAATTGATTTCCATCGTCTGTAAGGACTACTTGTAAATCGGTTACTTGTTTCAGGCTTTTAATTTCTTTCCCAATTACGTTAAGAACACCACCTTTGGCAATATGACAAGCTACTTTGACAAAAACATCCAAATCGGTAGCATCGTTATGAAGTCGATCGTGAATAGTTATTGCGACTATTTTTTGAGGAATAATTTTTTGAGAAAGCATACTTAAGATACCATTATCCGCGGCAATAAAAAAATGATCATTCCATTGCATGGCAATATGTTGATTTTCTTTATTGGATTCTAAATCGACTCCTATAATATGAACAGTCCCTTTTGGGAAGCTGTCATAGGAGGCAGAAATAATATAACTGGCTTCAACTGTGTTGAACGGATCGATGTAATGTGAAATGTCAATAATTGTAGCATCAGAATACTCGGATAATATTTTCCCTTTCAAAGCACCAACAAAGTGGTCTTTCAAGCCATAATCGGTAGTAAGGGTAATTATTGACATAAAATTGTTTATAACTATTGGGTTTTGTAGCGACCGAAACTTATTTTTTCTTAAATTTGAGAAATGCAAAGCTAAAGTATTTTATACTTTATTTGAACAGAATTTAATTAGAATTAAAAACAAAAATTTATGCCTAAGTTTATTGTTATTTTATTTCTTTTCTTTTGTAGTCTGCATTGTTTTAGCCAAAACGGTTTGTCAAATACCACAGTAGATAAATCGAATTTTTCTGGTGAATCAGACAAAATAGAAAAAGAAAAAATAGAAGCTGTTACAGTTAGAGACATGAACGGAACTGAGATTGAATTACTCTTTAAAGACAATCTTTGTGAAATTTTATCTATTAAAGCTTCTGATTTTTTGAATGAAGCTATGTTGAAAAAATTAAAAGCTAACGTATAATTTAGAACTAGAATGACCCACATTCTAGAAAGATGTTTTTTAGTGTTATTTACTGGTTTAGAAATTAAAAACTGTAATGGAAATATTGCAGCGTAAATATTGAAATTGATTTAACTCAATTTATTAACTTAAAAACTTCTTATTTTGAACGAAAGAATAATCGAGCTCATCGACATTGCTCCAAAAGATTTTTGGGGCACTCACGACTCACACCTAGAGTCAATTAAGAAATATTATCCAAAACTAAAAATTGTCGCAAGAGGCACTACTCTTAAAGCTTTTGGAGATAAAGATGTTTTAGACGAATTTGAAAAGCGGTTTCAACGCCTGATGCTGCATTTCACCCGATACAATACTATTGACGATAATGTAATCGAAAGAGTGATTCAAAGTGACGATCAGGAGGAGAGAAAAGCTTTTGGTCATGACAAAATTTTGGTTCATGGTGTAGGTGGAAAAATCATTAAACCTATGACTCCCAATCAACAGTTGTTGGTGGATACAATGGAAAAAAATGATATGGTTTTTGCTGTTGGACCCGCTGGTACCGGAAAGACCTACACTGGTGTTGCCATGGCTGTAAAAGCATTGAAAGAAAAACAAGTCAAGCGCATTATTCTGACCCGTCCTGCAGTAGAAGCTGGAGAAAATCTGGGTTTTCTTCCAGGTGATATGAAAGAAAAGCTGGATCCTTACATGCAACCTTTATATGATGCGTTGCGTGATATGTTGCCCAATGAGAAATTAGAAGATTATATTTTAAAGGGAATTATTCAAATTGCACCCTTGGCTTTCATGCGCGGACGAACTTTAGATCATGCCTTTGTAATTTTGGATGAAGCACAAAATACAACGCATTCGCAAATGAAAATGTTTCTGACCCGTATGGGAAAAAGTGCCAAGTTTATGATTACCGGTGATCCTGGTCAGGTAGATTTGCCTCGAAGAACAATTTCAGGACTGAAAGAAGCTATATTGGTTTTAAAAGACGTCGATGGAATTGGAATCATTTATCTTGATGATAAAGATATTGTACGTCACCGATTGGTTAAAAAAGTGATTGATGCTTACAAACAAATTGAAAATAATGATTATTAAGGATTATATTTATTGTATCAAGATTTGATGATAAAAAACAATAATCAAATTAGAAAAAGGAGAATCTCGATTATAGAGTTTCTCCTTTTTCATTGTAAAATATAGAAGATTCTTAGTTCTGCATTTGATTTCCCAATTAAAGTTAACATATCGATATAATTAAGTTAAAAGCGGTTTATATATGGGTAACTTTTTGGGTATCTTCTTGAAATGCAATAAATTTGGAATATGTTAAAAATGAAAATGAAATTTAAAATGTCGAAACAAAAAATTAAAGTAGTAATTAGCGATTTAGACGGAACATTACTCAACTCAGACCATACAATATCAGCCTATACCAAATCTGTTTTTCAAGAACTGCATGAACAAGATTATTTAATTATTGTGGCAACAGGCCGACATCACATGGATGCTATGGCAATAATTAGTTGTTTGGAACTTCCTGTTTATTTGGTAACTTCAAATGGGGCAAGAATCCATTCACCGAAAAAAGAGCTTTTGTATTCTTTTAATTTAGAAGGAGATGCAGTTAAATCGATTTTATCATTGGATATAGATCCAGAAATTACAACGGTTTTATTCAAGGAGAAAGTTTGGCAAACCTCAAAAACGAATAAAAAGCTGAATGCCTTTCAAAAAGACTTGGCTTATCCACCAGAAGTGGTGGACTTTGCAGCATTGGATGATTATAGTGCTATAAAAATATTTTTCACCCATGATGATCATGAAAAATTAGTAAATTTAAGAGATAAAATTCTTGAGCACCACTCAGACGTTTTTAGTCATGCTTTTAGTTTACCTATTTGTCTGGAGTTTATGGATAAATCAGTGGATAAAAGTGTTGCGATTGCCAAGATTCTCGAAAAAGAAGGCTATTCTTTTGATCAAGCCATTTCTTTCGGTGATGGTTTTAATGATGAGAGAATGCTAGACGCAGCTGGAATAGGATTAATTATGGGGAATGCACCAGAAAATTTAAAAAGTAAATTACCTCATTTAGAAGTGATTTCAACCAATAATGAAGACGGCGTTGCCAAATATTTGACTGCAATTTTAGAAGGATTTAGTGTTTCATCTTAAGTTAATGTTTTAAGAAGGAAATTAGCTTGTATCAAAGCATAGAGAAACTGACTTTTGGCTTGCAAATAGAACTTTTGGTTTTCCTTGCGTCCTCTATTAATTAGTTTTAAATTTGCATCCATAAAAATAACAACAACACATTACTAATGAGCAATACAATTACCACTACCAATTTTAATTTTCCGAATCAAAAATCAGTGTATCGCGGAAAAGTAAGGGAAGTTTACAATATCAATGACGATTTACTTGTAATGATAGCTACTGATAGACTATCTGCATTTGATGTAGTTTTGCCAAAAGGGATTCCATACAAAGGTCAGATTTTGAATCAAATTGCCACAAAATTTATGGAATTGACTCAAGATATTGTGCCAAACTGGTTAATTGCCACGCCAGATCCAAGTGTTGCTGTTGGTCATTTGTGTGAGCCGTTTAAAGTTGAAATGGTGATTCGCGGATATCTTTCAGGTCATGCTGCTCGTGAATATGCTCTTGGAAAAAGACAAATTTGCGGAGTGACAATGGCTGAAGGCTTAAAAGAGAATGATAAGTTTCCTGAACCGATTATCACACCAACTACAAAAGCGGATAATGGAGAACATGATGCCGATATTTCCAGAGAAGATATCCTTGCGAAAGGAATCGTTACTGAAGAAGATTATTTGGTTTTAGAAAAATATACTCGTGCTTTATTTCAAAGAGGTACTGAAATCGCTGCAAGTCGTGGTTTGATTTTGGTGGATACTAAATACGAATTTGGAAAAACAAAAGACGGAGTTATTGTATTGATTGATGAAATTCACACTCCAGATTCTTCTCGTTATTTCTATTCTGAAGGATACCAAGAAAGACAAGATAAAGGAGAAGAACAAAAGCAATTGTCAAAAGAATTCGTAAGACGCTGGTTGATCCAAAATGGTTTTCAAGGTTTGGAAGGACAACAAATTCCTGATATGACAGATGAATATATTGAAACCGTTTCGGATAGATATATCGAATTATATGAAAATATTCTTGGCGAAAAATTTGTAAAAGCGGACATCTCGAATATTAATGAACGGATTGAGAAAAACGTTTTGGCTTATTTGGCACAAAGATAGTTAGACTCAAATCGCTAAATAGCGATAGATATATAAACCATAATTCAGATTTTGAATTATGGTTTTTTTATAGATGAAAGTTTTTGTGGGGGATGTTTTTAAAAATTGACTTTGTAGGCTATTTAGCCCTGATGGAAGTGGCATTCCATCTCATTTTTTCTACGAGATGGAATATAGCGGACGGTAGGAACTATGTTTCTTGATAAAGCCTATTGATTCGCTCCTGACTATTTTTGGGATAAAAAAAACTCTTCGAGAGGAAGAGTTTGATATGCTTATTTTTTATTGATGTCTTCAAGAACAGCTTTGTTCTCGTAGTTAATTACTTTGATTATGATTTGTTGATTTTTTCTCGTTTTACCTTCAATAACGTATAATTTTCCTTTTTTGTAAGGAATATTACTTTGGTCAAAATCGACGTCTCCAAGTTTAAGGGTGTTTTTAATATCGGTAGTGTCAATCCATTTCTGGGATAAAATAAGTGAAGCTTTATCAGAATAGAAAAATGGTTTAGTGCTTAAATCCTTCAAAACTCTGGCATTTGGAAAATAATTACAACGAGTATCTTTTCCGCTGAATATAGCTGCAACTACAAATAAACCCATTATCAAACCTACTAGATAGTAAGCAAAACGTTGTATGAAATTCATATTTTAATTTTTGCGCAAAGGTATGGGAAAGTTTAGTTAAAAAACAATTAAATTAATATCGTTATCGGGTAAATCAAACCAGTCACCGATGGCTTTGTTGGTAAGTATGCCATGATACAAATAAATACCGTTTTTTAGGCCTGCATTACAGCGTATGGCACTTTCGATACCGCCATCTTCTGCAATTTGCAATAAATAAGGAGTTATTATGTTACTAATGGAAAGTGAAGCTGTTTTGGAGTAACGGGAAGGAATATTGGGTACACAATAGTGCAAAACATTATTCTTGATAAAAGTTGGTTTTTCGTGCGTTGTAACTTCGGATGTCTCGAAACAGCCTCCTGTGTCAATACTAATATCAACAATTACGGCGCCTTTTTTCATGTGTTCCACCATCGTTTCGGTGACAACAACAGGGCAACGCTCTTGTCCTCTCATAGCACCAATGGCCACATCACAACGTCTTAGGGCTTTAAGTAATGATTTTTGTTGAATTGTGGAAGTAAAAATTCGTTGGTTTAGGTTGTTTTGTAAACGACGTAGTTTGGTTATCGAATTATCAAAAACTTTTACGCTGGCTCCCAGTCCGATGGCTGTTCTTGCGGCAAATTCCCCAGCAGTACCGGCTCCAAGTATCACAACTTCGGTTGGGGCAACTCCTGTAATATTGCCAAATAATAATCCTTTACCAAAATCATTGGTGATCATCAACTCTGCTGCGATGAGTATGGATGCAGTTCCTGCAATTTCGCTCAATGATTTTACAGCAGGGTAGGACCCATCAGTATCTTTTAAATATTCAAAAGCGAGTGCGGTAATTTTTTTTCGCGATAAAGCTTCGAAGTATGTTTTTTTTCTGGTTTTTAATTGAATGGCCGATATCACAATGGTTTTTGGGTTCATCATCTCAATTTCGGCAACTGTTGGTGGCTCAACTTTTAAAATCATAGGGCAGCCAAAAACTTTTTTGGTGTCTTGGGTAATTTCAGCACCGGCTTCACTATATTCTTTGTCAGTGTAACTGGAACTAACACCAGCTCCAGATTCGATCATTACTCTATGTCCTTGATAGGTAAGGGAATTCACTGCATCAGGTGTAAGGCAAATGCGTCTTTCTTGATAACTGGTCTCTTTTGGAATTCCTATAAAAAGTTGGCTTTTATGTCTAGCTATTTCTAGTTTTTCTTCCTGAGGCAGTAATTGTTCTTTTGTGAATGGACTTATAGACATTGATGGCATGAAATTAGTGGTACAATTTACAAAAAAGATTCAAAGTATTTTTATTTAAATGCGGCCTATTTGGATTATCAAAATTCGTTTGTCAAAAAAAACATTGTAATTAATGGAGTAATTTCTCCATTTTAATATCGGCTCTCTCATAAATACCTTTTTCGACAGGAATTTCAGTGAAGCCAAAACTTTCATATAAATGTATCGCTGAAAATAATTTTCGGTTCGAATATAGAATCAACTTATAAATTCCTTTGTCTTTAGCCTCATTCAAACAATGTTCCATCAGTTTTTTACCGATGCCCAATCCTTGGTTTGCATCAGATACTGCCATTTTTGTTAATTCAAATGTAGCATCGTCAATTTTTAATAATGAAACAGTACCCACAATTTTATCGTTGTATCGGGCATAAAAAATCATTCCACCTTTGTCTATTATTTCGCCTTGAGGGTCAGATAATACTTTTTCATCTTTGGGTTCCACCTTAAAATATTTATGAAGCCATTCTAAATTTAAGGTTTTGATTGGCTCCTTCAATTCAATTGAAAAAGGGATAATTTCGACTTTATTGGTGTCTAAGCTCATGATTCAATTACTTTAATTCTAATAAGCGTTCCCCATTTGGCAGTAATTCGATTATAATTTCGGTATGTTGTTGTGGAATCAAATTTGCAATTTTTTCAGACCATTCGATAAAACACCAATTTCCAGAGTATAAATAATCATCAACACCCATATCCAGTGCTTCCGTCTCTTTGTTTAACCTGTAAAAATCAAAATGATATACGGTTTGATTATTATCTGTTTGGTATTCATTCACCAAAGAAAACGTAGGACTGCTGGTTGCGTCATTTACGCCCAATGTTTTGCAAAGCTGTTTGATTAATGTCGTTTTACCAACGCCCATATCTCCATTGAAAAGGATTACTTTATTTGGATTTTGATCTAAAATTTGTTGAGCAACCTCTGCAAGTTGTTCTATAGAAAATGTGATAGTCATTCTTTTGTATTCAGTTATGAATTATAGTTTTAAATGCAGTTTTCAATTTTTCCATCAGCATAATTACTGCTAACTAAAAACTGAATACTGCCTTCTTTTTTTATTTCGGATTAAAAACCAGAAAAGGAATAATCATTTCTTCCAATGAGATTCCACCGTGCTGATAGGTGTTTTTGTAATAACTCACGTAATGATTGTAGTTGTTTACATAAGCCAAAAACAAATCATTTTTTGCAAAAATATACGAACTACTCATATTTATGGCAGGCAAACCGATATTTTTCGGTTCTTTTACCGCATAGACATCTTTATGTTCGTATGTCAAACTGCGCCCTGTTTTGTAACGTAAATTTAAACTTGTGTTTTTATCTCCAACGACTTTTGATGGATTCTTTACATTAATGGTACCGTGATCGGTAGTCAAAATTAATTTGAATCCCAGTTTTTGAGCTTGCTGAATAATTTCCAGTAATGGAGAATTTTTAAACCAACTCAACGTCAAGGAACGATATGCTTTATCATCAGAAGCCAGTTCTTTGACCACATCCATTTCTGTTTTGGCGTGGGAAAGCATGTCAACAAAATTATAAACCACAGTTACAAGGTCGTTGTCTTTTAGAGATTTAAAGCTTTCTGCCAGTTTTTTTCCTCCAGCCAAATTGGTGATTTTGAAATAATCTTCTTTTAGGTCGAGTCTTAAACGCTTAATTTGAGCAGTTAGAAACTCGGCTTCATACAAGTTTTTACCTCCTTCTTCTGGGTCATTTTTCCAATATTGTGGAAATTGTTTTTCCATTTCAAGGGGCGTTAATCCAGAGAAAATAGCATTTCTCGCATATTGTGTTGCGGTAGGAAGTATCGAAAAATAAGGAACTTCTTTTTCGAGTTTATAATAGTTTCCTACTACACTCTCAAATGCTTTCCATTGGTCGTAACGTAAATTGTCAATTACAACAAAAAGTACGGGTTTGTCTTTTTTCAGAATTTCAGGAACGACCAATTCTTTGAATAAATTATGGGATTGAATCGGTTTGTCCGCTTTTGGTGCAAACCAATCTTCATAATTGCGTTCAATGTATTTTCCAAATTGTGAATTGGCTTCTACTTTTTGGGATTCCAGAATTTCGATCATTCCCTGATCATCGATATTTTCCAGTTCAAGTTCCCAAAAAATAAGTTTTTTGTACAATTCAACCCAGTCTTCATAAGAGTTGACCATTGCCATTTCCATCGTAATTTTTCGAAACTCCTTTTGGTAATCCAAAGTTGTTTTTTGTGAAATCAATCGAGAATGGTCTAGGTTTTTCTTCAAACTCAATAAAATCTGATTAGGATTTACAGGTTTGATAAGATAATCAGCGATTTTGGAACCAATGGCTTCTTCCATTATATATTCCTCTTCGCTTTTGGTAATCATTATCATCGGAATAGAAGATTTTTTCTCCTTCATTTCAGACAATGTTTCCAAACCACTCATTCCGGGCATATTTTCGTCAAGAAAAACAATGTCAAAATTGTTTTCGTCAAAAATATCTATGGCATCACGACCATTATTGCAAGTAGTAACACTATAGTTTTTTTTCTCCAGAAATAATATATGTGGTTTGAGCAAATCGATTTCATCATCAACCCAAAGTATTTTTATGTTCTCCATATTCAATTTATTTTAGTGCAATTTAGTTTTATAGAACTTAAATAATATTAAAAATAGTATAAAATTGATTAAAAATAAATGGAGTCAATCGTATTTGTAATTGTTGGCACCAAAATTTAATCCGCATTCTAGATTTGAATAATGCATAAGATATTTTTTATAACACATAGAAGCATAGATTTTGTAAGCTCAAAAAAAAGGCGTTTCACTTAATTATAGGCATGCATAGTCAGCTATGTGAAGAAATATATTTCTTTTTATATTCTTTCAATTTACATATAAAATCTATGTTTCTATGTGTTAAATTAAGCTTTTATTAATTGTACTCAAGAGGTTTTAAATAGTATTTTTGCACGAATAAAAATCGAACTATGTTATTTCTTATTCTAAGCGTTATTTGCAGTGTGACAGTGGGAGTGATTTTCAAAATTGCTCGCAAATATAACGTATCTGCCACGCAAATTGTGGCTTATAATTATGTATTCGCCTTAGCGTTGTGTTATTTGTTCTTTAGCCCTGATTTAACGGTTTTGGACGCTTCTTCGCCTTGGGGAATCCTTATTCCATTAGGTGTTTTGTTGCCTGTTGTGTTTCTTTTTCTAGCGACTTCCATAAAACATATGGGTATTGTAAAAACTGATGTTGCCCAACGATTATCGCTAATTATCTCCATTTTGGGAGCTTGGTTGTTTTTTGGGGAGCAATTCAGTGGACTTAAATTGACGGCTCTTTTGTTCGGATTTCCGGCAATCATACTTATTTTGGATAAACCCAACGACAACAAGGAGAATAAATGGATTTACCCAACCCTTGTATTGCTAGGTTTTGGAGTGATAGATATTTTTTTTAAGCAAATTGCGTTGACTTCAACACTGCCTTTTACGACTTCGTTATTTGTTCTTTTCTCTATAGCACTTGTAATAATGATACTTTTCAATGTCTATGAAATACTTTTCAGAAAGAATAAAATGGATTCCAAGAGCATCCTTTTTGGAGGTTTGGTAGGGATTTTCAATTTTGGGAACATCCTATTTTATCTAAAGGCACATCAGGCATTTGCCCAAAATCCCTCTACCGTTTTTGCCGGGATGAATATGGGAGTTATTATGATTGGCAGTCTTGTTGGGATTTTTATTTTCAAGGAAAAAGTTACCAAGCTGAATGTAACAGGTCTTTTCCTAGCCTTACTTGCAGTGGTTTTTATTGTGATTTCCCAGTTGAATTAATCAAAGTTTTAGGAGCGAAAGAATTGGCTTTATTAGGATGGATGGATTCCTGCTGTCCGCTATATTCCTCGCAAAAAAAAGCTCGGGATGCCACTTCCATCAGGGCTAAAGAGCTGGTATTTTGGATTTTTTTGAACAAGCCCCAAAAAGAAAAATAACAAAAAAATAAGTTGGAGAGGTCACGGATTGCGCTATCTGGATTTTGTTATAAATCACGTTTCGCTTTCGCTTTAATTATGTTACTATTTATTTTGTCAAAATATGACAAACGAACGAAACAATGACTTACGCTTTCGTGTTCAATTGACAATTGAATTTCTCCTTTATCTGTTTTCCAAATTGAATAGTATTTACAATTGTCAAATTTAACTTTATACATTTTATCATTATCGTCACGTGGTTGTGAATAAGAAGGCACATCAAATTTTTCAATATCATCAGAAGGTTTTCCATATTTTTCGATTAGCATTTCTTTCAAATCGAAGTAATTTCCTGAGAGAGTTGACCAAGTTTCTTTGTCGGGAAATAAAACTCCTATTTTGTATACCAAATCTTTCTGTTTTAATATAGAAACACCAACAATACAGTCTTTATAACCGGCAAAATCACCATTTAACAATGCTGTGCCATTTTCAGTTTTTATATGGCTAAAACCCTCTTCTTTCATTTTGGAAACATATTCGTCAAGTGTTCCATCAATAGGGACACCTTTAAATACTAGGTGATCTGATCCTTGAGAATAAGTAAAACTAATGCTGGTCAAAAAAAACACAAACGATAAAATAATTTTTGTCTTCATATTCCAAAGTTTTAAAAGTTTCTGCTTTTAAGTGTGGTGCTGTATGCTGACACACAACTTGTAAATACTCGCTATAAATTAACGCCAATAAACCCAAAAATGGATTTATTGGTTAGGATTTGCCTCTTTTTATTCTTTCTCTCAAAGATAAAAAATAATACTCACAATCCTGCAAAGGCTGAATTTTGGTTATTTCAACTGTTTTTATGCTCCGCTCAGTGAAATTGGGCATCCGAAGAGAAAAAAATGCCCTGATACGAGCTTCGGAATGCCTGATACGGTCTTCGGACAGCCTGATACGAGCTTCGGACTCCCTGTTATATGCTTCGGACTGCCTGATTCGATCTTCGGACTGCATCAAATGGTCTTCGGACAGCGTCAAACGAGCTTCGGACTGCTTCTTGCGAGCTTCGGACAACCATTTTTAGTTTTTTTTCCTTTTTTGAATGATGGCAAAAAAGCAAAATATCTCCTTTTAGCCCCGATAGTAGTGGAAATCCTTGTATGCCGGTGTTCGGCATATAAGATTGTAACGGATGGCGGGACCAATGCCGACAAAAAAGCGAAATGTTTCTGCTCCAGGTTTATAATAGAACTCGATTGCAAAAACGATTGAATTGAAATTGTAATTTTTTTCATTCCGCATTTTTATTATATATTTGACGAATGTTATCAACCTTAATTTGCGTCAGATTGCAAAGGATAACAGCCTAATAAAATAAATATTAAGTGAATATGAAATCGCTATTAATGAGTAGTTTGCATAGCAAACACCAATAAATAACAAGCGATAACATATATGACATCTAATAAATAATTTTTACATATATGAAATTACTAGAAGGAAAAGTAGCCATTATTACTGGCGCAAGTCGTGGAATTGGAAAAGGGATAGCCGAAGTTTTTGCAAAAAACGGAGCAAATGTTGCCTTTACTTATAGCTCATCAGTAGAATCTGCACAAGCTTTAGAGAATGAATTGAATGCTTTGGGAATTAAAGCCAAAGGATACAAATCCAATGCGGCCGATTTTAATGAATCACAAACTTTTGTTGATGCTGTTTTGGCTGATTTTGGAACAGTCGATATTTTGATAAACAACGCTGGAATCACTAAGGATAATTTATTAATGAGAATGTCTGAAGCTGATTTTGATCAAGTTATCAATGTTAACTTGAAATCGGTTTTCAATATGACCAAAGCGATCCAAAAAACATTTTTGAAGCAACGTTCGGGTTCTATTATTAATATTAGTTCTGTTGTTGGTGTTTCTGGAAATGCTGGTCAAACTAATTATGCTGCTTCGAAAGCAGGTGCTATTGGGTTTACCAAATCTGTAGCTTTGGAGTTGGGTTCGCGTAACATTCGTTGTAACGCGATTGCTCCAGGTTTTATTGAAACTGAAATGACTGCAAAATTAAGCGAGGATGTCGTAAAAGGCTGGAGAGAAGGTATTCCTTTGAAACGCGGAGGTTCTACAGAAGACGTTGCCAATGCTTGCTTGTTCTTGGCCTCTGATATGAGTGCTTATATTACAGGACAAGTTTTGAATGTTTGCGGAGGAATGTTGACTTAAAAGTTGGCAGTAATCAGTATTTAGTTTGCAGTAACTGAATGCTAATTAGAAATCATTGAACACTAAAAAAAATATGACAGCAAGCACGATTCTATTACTTCTACTTTCATTATTAATAGCTGGTGGCTTGTCGTTTTTTCAATATTTATACAAAGTCAAAAACAAATCGAATGTGTATTTGTTTTTGACTTTTTTGCGTTTTCTAAGTATTTTTTCGATTTTGTTGCTTTTGATAAATCCAATTATCACAACCAATAAACTGGAAATTATTAAAACGCCATTACCTATTGTTGTTGATAATTCAAGCTCAATTTCTTTTTTGAATGCTAAAGAGAAAGCAACAGAATTGGCCCAAAAATTAACTTCAAATAGTGCTATTCAAGAAAAATTTGAAGTACAATCGTATCTTTTTGATACTGATTTTCGACAATCGGATAGTTTGACTTTTAAAGGAAATCAAACCAATTTGGATTTGGTGGCCAAAAACTTGAAGAGTATCTATAAAAATGCATTTTATCCAACCGTAATTATAACAGATGGAAATCAAACTTCTGGTAATGATTACGTTTATAGTTTTGACGAAAACAATAAAGTTTATCCTTTGGTTTTGGGCGATACCACCAAAGTTTTGGATTTAAAAATCAATCAGCTGAATGTTAATAGATATGCATTCTTGAAGAATAAATTTCCTGTTGAAGTGTTTTTGCAGTATTCGGGAGATAAAAATGTGACAGCTAATTTTAGTATTGCACAAGGAAATGAAGTGTTGCATAAAGAAAGTATTTCATTCTCGCCATCAAAGAAAACAGTTGTCGTAAATGTGCTTTTGCCTGCTAATAAAGTGGGATTACAGGTTTGCAGAGCCAAAATTGAATCGAAAGAAAGCGAAAAAAACAGCTTCAATAACATCAAGAATTTTGCAGTTGAAGTGATTGACCAAAAAACGACTGTTACTATCGTTTCGGCTATAGATCATCCGGATATTGGGGCTTTAAAAAGATCGATTGAATCCAATTTGCAACATAAAGTAGTATTGTTGAAGCCGAACGAAGTGAAGTCGCTGGAGGATTACAACGTTCTTATTTTGTATCAGCCAACGACGGCTTTCAAATCGGTTTTTGATGCGAATAAGAAAGCCAACTTGAATACATTTATCATTACGGGAACCGCCACCGATTTTACATTTTTGAACCAACAGCAAAACAATTTTGTTTTTAAAATGAGCGGTCAGGAGGAAGATTATTTGGCTGATTTTGATTCTCAGTTTAATCTTTTTGCAGTGGATAATTTAGGTTTTGAGAATTTACCGCCTTTGCAGAATAATTACGGTTCTATTGCCACTAATGGGGAAGTCTATGTATTGCTTTCCGCCAAAATCAGAAATATTGACACCAAAGCGCCTTTGTTGTCATTTACGGAAAATCAAGGGAAAAGAGCGGCGTATTTGTTTGGGGAAAACAGTTGGAAATGGCGTTTGCAAAGCCATACCGATAATCAGTCTTTTGAAAAATATGATGTTTTCATCAATAAGATAATACAGTATTTGGCTTCCAATAATGCCAAAAAATCATTGGTTGTCAATCATGAAAGTTTTTACAACTCGGGTGAAGGTATTGAAATCACAGCTCAATATTTCAACAAGAATTATGATTTTGATGAAAAAGCGCGTTTGACAATTGCTGTAACCAACGTTAAAACAAAACAAACCAAAAACTTCGACCTTTTAAAAGGAAACAATACTTATAAAGTAAATCTTGACGGACTTGTAGCAGGAAGTTATAATTTCTCTGTAAAGGAACTGAATTCCAAAACATCCTATTCTGGTCATTTTGAGATTCTTGATTTTGATATCGAAAAGCAGTTCGTAAACCCTGATGTTCAAAAATTGAAACAATTGGCGGTTCAAACCAAAGGAAAGGATTTTTATCCGAATCAAATTGATGTACTGATAAAAACGCTGCTGGATACTGAGGAATACAAAGCCGTTCAGAAAGACGTTGTAACCAAATCTCCTTTGATTGATTGGAAATGGTTATTGATTTTGATTGCTGTTTTTCTTTCTACCGAATGGTTTGTTCGGAAGTATAATGGTATGTTGTAATTATTAATTTTGACAAAAATACGATTATGGATTTTAGACTAAAAGTATTTTACACCGTGGCTACGCGATTGAGCTTTACTAAAGCCGCTGCCGAATTATTCATCACACAACCCGCTATTTCCAAGCATATCCAGGAATTGGAAGAAGAATACAAAATCAAACTTTTTGAAAGAAACGGCCCGAAAATAGCACTCACCAACGCGGGGGAAGTGTTGCTGAAACATACCAAAAGCCTCTTTGAAATTTACAGGGAAATCGACTTTGATATGAGTACATTTATCAATGAACGCAAAGGCCTGTTGCGATTAGGTGCGAGTACTACGATTTCACAATATATTATTCCGCCGCTATTGGCTCGTTTTCATCAAAAATTGGAAGCTGTCAAGATAAATTTACTTAACGGAAATACGGAGCAGATTGAAAATGCTTTACTGAGCAAAGAAATTGAAATTGGAATTGTGGAAGGACAATCGAAAAATCAATCCATAAAATACACGCAATTCATGAGAGATGAGTTGGTTTTGGTTTGCAATTCCAATAATTCATTGGTTAAAAGAAAAGAAATCGATCCAGTCGATCTTAAATCGTTGCGATTTCTTGTGCGGGAACAAGGTTCTGGAACACTTGAAGTTATTGAATATGCTTTAAAACCTTTCCATATCAAAATTGATCAATTACAGATTGAAATGCAATTGGGTAGCACCGAAAGTATAAAATCGTATTTAATGAATTCTAATTGTGTTGCTTTTATGTCGATACATGCTATTGAAAAAGAGTTGAAATATAAGGAATTGCAAATTATAGATGTTGATAATTTGACGATTGAGCGTTATTTTTACATTATTACCCTACAAGGAAAATCAGATTCTCTTTCTGAATTATTCATAAAAAACATTTCAAGTTATTATAACCTAAAGTTATAGTAGATTATTATTTGCGATTGGCAACGCTGTATATTTATCGTGACCTTTGTAGTGTTATAAAAGGCAATACAAATGAAAACGGCTATAGTTAATATCCAACAATTATTGAGAATGAATGCTGCAGTACAGCAAGTCATTTTCGTTTTAATACTTCTTCTTTGTTTATTTCCCATTATTTCTCCACCTGTTGCTTTAGTATTAGGTTTGGTTATAGCCAATGTATCTGGGCATCCTTTTTTACATTTAAATCATAAAGCGACCAATGTATTACTGCAAGTTTCGGTAGTGGGGTTGGGGTTTGGTATGAATGTTCATAGCGCAGTTGCTGCCGGAAAGGAAGGTTTTGTTTTTACAATCGGTTCCATTATAGCAACAATAACTTTGGGTACTTTATTTGGGAAATGGTTTAAAGTTCAAAAGAAAACTTCTCATCTCATTTCTTGTGGAACTGCAATTTGTGGAGGAAGTGCCATTGCCGCCATAGCTCCCGTAATTCAATCTGATGAAAAGCAGACTTCGGTGGCGTTGGGAGTTATATTCATTCTTAATTCAATTGCTTTGTTTGCATTTCCATTGGTGGGGCACTGGTTGAATATGTCTCAAAACGATTTTGGTATGTGGTGTGCGATTGCAATTCACGATACTAGTTCAGTGGTTGGTGCTGCCAATAAGTATGGCGCAGAAGCCTTGCAAGTAGCCACAACGGTGAAATTAGCCAGAGCTTTGTGGATTATTCCTGTGGCTTTGATTACAGCAGTGGTTTTTAAAAATAAAAAGAGCAAAGTGAAGATTCCATATTTTATTGGATTGTTTATTTTGGCTATGGTTTGCAATACCTATTTTTCTCCTGTTGCGAGTGTAGCACCTCATTTGGTTTCAATTGCAAAAATTGGACTTACTGTTACTATGTTTTTGATAGGAGCAGGGCTTAATAGTACAGTTTTGAAATCTGTTGGGATGTTTCCTTTGTTGCAAGGTGTATTGCTTTGGGTAAGTATTGCTGTTGGAACTTTATTAGCTATTTTATATTTCTAAAAAGGTTTTTTCTTGCGTTTAATGGCAATTAAATGCAATCGAATATAATCATAATAAAGAGCAATCAATAGAAAAATAGCCGCAATCAATAAGGTTTGAATCGCTAAATATCCATATATAAATCCACCAATAAAACATCCTAGAAAGAAGAAAGAAATAATGGACAATCTTAAATAAATACTGGTCCTTAACGTTTTCCTCTCCTCTGGTTTTTTATAAAAAAACAATTGAGACAATTCAATTCCTAAATCGGTAAAGAGTCCCGTTAGATGCGTTGTTCTGACGGTTGATTGCGAAATTTTTGTAACCAATGCATTTTGGATTCCCATAGCAAAAAGAAGACCGAAGGCAATCCATTTTCCATTCAATAAATAAAAATTTGAATGTGTGCCCAAAAGTCCTAAACTAACCAAAATAAGAAATTCAATTGTTATTGAGGGTAAATGGGAAAGTTCTTGTTTCTTTTTGGAAATCAATTCGGCTAAAAAATTGGATGTGAATGCCCCAGCCAAAAAGAATAGCGTATAGATTAAAAACACAATGGCAGCTTGGTAATCATGTTTTGTCACTTCTTCGGCAAAATAGGCAAAATGTCCAGTAACATTGGTAGTCAATGTTTTTACGGATAAAACTCCGGTTATATTCACGATACCAGCTACAAATGATAATAATGTAGCGAGACGTAAATTATGTTTAGAAGTTCTGCTTTTGCCTTGATGTCTAAACATTTTAATTTATTTTCTTTGGATTAACATAAATTTAAACCTGATTTGTTTAAATTATCTTTAAAAAAAATACTTTTGTATTTCAATTAAATAAATATAATGAAAAATTTTAAATTAAAACGGTCAGTCCTTACTTTTTCAGCAATTGGTATTGCTTTTATTACTTTATCTTGGGGTATTTTTGGTCATGAGCATATTAATAATGCAGCAGTTATGGCCTTGCCAAAGCCAATGCAGACTTTTTTTTATAACCATCTTGATTTTATAACACAGGAATCAACTGTTCCGGATTTGCGTAAATATACTTTACGTGATAAAGCCGAAAATCCACGTCATTTTATGGATTTAGAGAATTTTGGCGATGTAGAATCTATTCCGTTGCCTTTTGAAGAAGCAAAGAAAAAGTATGATGAGAAATTTTTAGCCGATAATGGTATTCTTCCGTGGTATATTCAAGAAGTAATGACCAAATTGACAAAAGCAATGAAAGACAAAAGAAAAACTGAAATTTTGTTTTTGGCTGCTGATTTGGCCCATTACATAGGTGATGCAAATATGCCATTGCATACTTCTGCCAATCATGACGGACAGCTTACCAATCAAAAAGGAATTCATTCTATGTTTGAATCTCGTATTCCAGAAATGTTTGGTAAAAACTATAATTACTACACGGGAGAAGCCAAGTATATTGAGAATGTTGAAAAAGCAACTTGGGACATGCTAAAAGACTCCCACAATCAAGTAGAGCCTCTTTTGTTAATTGACAGAAAACTTCGCGCAACTTTTACTCCAGAGACCTTGTATAACAAGGATGAGAAAGGGAATATTGCCAAAAACAAGTTTGGAGATTTAATCTATTCTAAAGAATATGTAACTCAATTCCACACTGCTTTGAATGGAATGGTGGAAAGCCAAATGAGAAAGGCAATTATTGCAACGACTAATTTTTGGTACACAGCATGGGTAAATGCAGGAAAACCAGATTTGGATGGTTTAGATTCTAAAGAAATGACAAACCGCAAGAAAAAGAATTTGAAAAATGATTTGAAACTTTGGAAAACCGGAAAGCTTTTTGGTTTGGAAAGTGAGAATGATTTTTAATTAGACTGTATTCTGAAATAAATAGAAAAGCCTGTAAATGTTTAATTTTACAGGCTTTTTTATTTATTTAATGATTGAAATTTAATCAACAATCACTTGATATTTCTTTTTCTTCAATATGTCTGAAGCCGTTTGATAGTAAGATATGGTTTCGTTTATAAGATCGGTTCTTTTATTGTTTAAAGGAACTTGATCGTAATAGATTTGAAAATCCGCTGCCGTTTTTTGATCCGGTTTTAAAGTCAATTGAAACTGTTTAACGGTTTGTTTTGGAGAAAGTATAGTCAAAACATTGTCTTTTATTAATCCCAAATCCTGATAAGTAGCAATCAATGCTCTTGGTCTATAATCGGATTTCATAACATCCTGCCCGTAAAATTTACTTTGGTAATCAAAATGCAATAATCCAAAAAGTGTTGGCATAACGTCGATTTGCGACATTACATTTGTATATTTTTGAGGCTCAATAAAACCTGGGCTATAAATCATGGCCGGGATTCTGTATTTGTCAACAGGAAGTTCTGTTTTTCCAGCACTTGAAGCACAGTGATCGGCAAGAATTACAAACACAGTATTTTTGAACCAGGGTTGTTTGCTTGCCATTGCAAAGAATTTTCTCAAAGCGTAATCCGTATATTTTACTCCGCCATCACGAGATTTTATATCACCAGGAATATCGATTTTGTCGTTAGGATATGTAAAAGGACGGTGATTGCTGACAGTCATCCAATGGTTAAAAAATGGTTTACCCGTTTTAGCCTCTTCATTCATTACTTTTATGGCTTTATTAGCCATATCTTCGTCGCAAACTCCCCATACATTGGCAAAAGTAATTTCTTCGGGTGTAAATGATTTTTTGTCGACAATGTCATAGCCATTTCCAGAAAAGAAGTCTTCCATATTGTCAAAAAAAGCATCTCCTCCATAGAGAAATTTCACATTGTATCCTTTTTGTTTAAAAAGGGCACCAGTAGAGAATTTGTTTTTATTGTCTTCCCTTTTTACTACGCTTTCTCCGGCTGTAGGAGGAAAGCATAAGGTTACGGCTTCAAGACCACGAACGGTTCTGTTCCCGACTGCATATAAATTGGTAAACAACATACTTTTTTGGGCAATACTGTCTAAGAATGGAGTAATATTTTGCTTGTTTCCATATACTTTCATGAAATCGGCGCTGTAGCTTTCAATGGTGATTAAGACAACATTTTTAGGATTTTCAGCCGTGTTGCTTTGGATTTGTCTTATGGTCGATATGCCTGATATAGAAGGGATTTGTTTGTCCAGCAAAGCAAAAGCATCATTTTCGGGCATTGTTTTATAAAATTTAAAATAATCCAATTCACTGTTCATAAAGGCCAAGTAGAAACGGTACATCCCATTGGACTGAAGTTCATTGGCAAATACATTTTGGGAATTTTCTTTTTTGGCTAAATAAGGAACCGCTAACAAAGAAATACTGAATGAGGTTAGATATATTGCAGATAATTTTAATTTATCATTAAGAGTTGGAATATCATCAATATAATTTCTGGTTCTTTTGACAATAAAATAAGTTACTGTTCCAGCTATTATAAATAAGGCTGAAAATAAAGGAATTACAGGATAAGATTCCATAATGTTTCCGATAACTTCATTGGTGTAAACCAAATAATTTACGGCTATGAAATTATATTTAACCCCAAATTCATTCCAGAAAAAATACTCACTAATCCCGTTTTGAAGAATAAGGACAACATATAAAAACATTACAAAAGTGAATAACCAAAATCTGATTTTGCTTCTGTATTTTGGTAAAAAAAGTAATAAACCAAAAAGTAAAGTTTTGATACCCACGAAAATCATCCCGATTTTTGGCAATGCTCCACCATATTCATGTAGAATAGATTTTCCTGTCGCAATATAAAGTAACAATGCCACTAAGAATCCAAATATAATGTAGCCGTAAGGCTTGTAGTATTTAGAATTGGATATAAAAATAAGATACAACCATAAAAAACTAGTTGCTACCACAAACACAAAAGCATCCGAAATCAATCCCATTGAAAAGATTTTGAAACTATCGATAAAAGAAAAAGAGGTTTGTGTAATGGGATGGAAGACCAAAACGATTCTTAAAACAAAGCTTACAAGGATATAGAAAAGAGCAAGGTTATAAAAAGGAGAAAACTTTTTTAAAAAATTCATAAAGTATTATTTTTTTGCAAAAGTACAGAAATGAATCTAAAATGATATTTATTTAACAATTCTTTGATTCTTAAATTTGACTTAGGATTCATGTGTTTCATGTATTTACGCCAAAAAGAGCCGGTGTAAAAATTAGTTTTGAACTGGCTCTTTTTAACTTATTTTTTACTTGTATTTAATGTTTAAACTAATAATATCAGAGGTCATATTTGTTGTTCTTGTGTAATGTCCATACCTAATTTCAACAGTATTCCAATGCTTAAGACCAAAGACACCATTAGGCGGTGTGAATTTCATTCCCATTCCAAAGAAACTGCTGTCAAACTTAGATAAATCATAGTTACTGGTGTAATATTCATCAGCTGCAGTATGTTCACCGTAGGGTTTGAAATATTTGGTTCCTGTCTGTGTATAATATCTGTAAAACGGACTCAATGAAAATGCCTGTGATAATTTTACAGGGATTTCAATATCGGCGGTATGCGCTTTTAAACTCCAGTCATCAGAATAATATCTATAATAAGCTCTAATAATAAAATTATCGCCTAAAAAATAACTAGCTCTGAATCCAAGAGGAATTTTTAATCTGGTATCAGGCATTTTTTCCTGATGTACAGATCCGTCGGCGAAATATACTCTGTGAAAAGGAAGGCTTAAATAACCATTTTGACTGATGATATCACCAACAATCATTACCTGAAGTCTTTGGTTTACAACTTGAGAATAACTTAAAGTTCCTGCAAAAGTATTTCGATTAGCACTGCCATAACCTTCACTTCCATAAGTACGAAGCTCAATAGGTTCAATTAGTTTTAACTGATCTATATAAGTTTGGATTTTAGCGGTAAATTCTCCGTTTTTATTTTTAGTTTTTTGAGAGAAACTTAAATTCCCTCCAAAAGACTGATAATCAAATTCAGATGATGATGAAACGCCCGCGGAAAATGTTCTTCCCTTTTCTTCATTTTCTCTGCTATAACTTAAAGATGGGTAAAAACGAATGTCTGAAGATGATGCAGAAGAATTAGCACTCAAATCAATCATATCCGAAGAAGCTGAAGTATAATGATCAATTCCAGCTTCAATGTCAAAGGTGTGTTTGATTCCGTTTTCTCCGTATTTGATCAATTTAACATCGATGGTATTTGCAATATCTGTCAGATGTTCAGAGCCAATACCTCCTGTTACGGCCGAATTGTCTCCATCTTGTCTGTAATAACTCGAAACTAAATTTACTTCATCAACCTTTAATTTTTTGTTTTGATAGCTGGTAGAATCTGCAACAACATTTTGCGCTCTTAATTGGTATTGAAACAACCCCAATAAAGCAAGTCCTGTAATAAATATTCTTTTCATTTTACTTGTTATGAATGTTAGTTACAGCCACAGCCACCACCGCTTTTTCCTGCATTTGCTCCGGAAGCGCCTTCGCGGTAGGATTGAAAACTAAGTTCTGTCTTCTCGATTTTTCTATTTGCCAGTACCATTTCAGAATCATTAATTCTTCCTTTTTGATATTCTTTCACAGGAGTACAAGAGGCAAACAGCATGCTCATAAAGGCAATACTGTATAACGCTAAGAACATTTTTTGTTTAGGCTTTTTCATTTCAAGTTAATGTTTTTTGAAGTGTAAATTTTATTGTTGTCGTCAATAATAATGCAATATAAATCGGGTATTTGGTCAATTAAATATAGGCCTGCCTTGATTCCCATTACGGCAATTGGAGTTGCCATTGCATCTGCAAATTCGGCATTTGAAGTAATAATAGTAACGCTCTTAATTCCGGTTATTGGCAATCCTGTTTTTGGGTCGATGGTATGCGAATATTTTTTACCATTGATGGTTACAAATTTTTCATAGTTCCCAGAAGTAGCAACAGCCTTATTGGATATTTCCATAAAAGAAAATGCAGCTGCAGGGGATTCTGGATCAGCTACACCGATGGTCCATTTTTTGCCATTTGGCTGAAATCCCCATGCCGAAAGATCCCCGCTGGCATTAATGATTCCGCTTTTTACGTTATGTTTTATTAGTAATTGTTTTGCCATTTCAGCAGCATAGCCTTTTCCGATGCCTCCAAAGCCAATTCGCATTCCTTCTTTTTTTAGAAAAATGGTTGTGTTTTCTTTGTCCAGAATTATATTTCTATAATCAATAAGGTGTACCATTTTTAAAGCTGTTCCAGCATCAGGCAGTTTAGTCATTGCTTTGTCAAAATTCCAAAGGCTTTTATCAATACTGCCGTACGAAATATCAAATGCTCCTTGCGTAATTTTTGAAATAGCAATACATCTTTCGATGAGATTGAAAACTTCCTGATCTACCTTGACAGGCTGTATCCCTGCGTTATCATTAATCAGATTGGTTTGACTGTCATTTTTATAAGTCGTTAAAAGAGTTTCAATTCTTCTGATTTCGGCAATTGCAAGATTAATATTTGCATTAGCAGTCTTCTCATTTTGGGCAACAACAGTTATAGTAAAGTTGTTTCCCATCAGTTTTAGTGACTGGGAATATTTTTGTTCTATGTTATTTTTTGCTATCACAAATTGCTTTTATTTCTGCTGTCCATTGTTCCGGTGTACTCTCTGGTTTTCCGTGCCAAATTTTCAAAACTTTGCCATCGGAGTCAAGTAGTAAAGTGAGCGGAAAACTTCCTTCTTTATTGTATATTTCGGCAAGTCCTTCGTTACGTTTAACTTGACCAGGTGTGCCGATGTTTGACTTTTTTCGCGGAAAATCAGCATTAACCATTACTAAATTTTCTTTTGCCATATCTGTGAATGCCTGACTTTCGAGATAATTTTTTCGGAGTACAATACAAGGACCGCACCAGTCAGAACCTGAGAAGTTCAATAAGATTAATTCATTTTTTTCCTTTGCAATTTTTTTTGCATTATTAAAGTCAGGCTCCCATTGTATTGGAAGAACTGCTAGTAACCATATCATTATAATTAGTTTCATCTCCATTCTGTTTTAGATACATACGAAATAACGAATTGTTATACTTGTAATTGTTTTTAATTACTTAAGATTCGATTAATTTTAGATTACTATAAAGTTTCTTAGAAATGAGCCTGTACTTAAATCTATGCAGTAATGATTTTATTCTTAAATTTGACTTAAGACCTTCTTTTGTATCTAATGTAGCGGGGTATTTTGAGTTAGATTTGTTAAATAATAATCTTGACTTTAGAAAAAATAATTTCATAATAAATAGAAAAGTGTTTTGAAAGAATATAAAACGACATTAACAGGTACAACTCTTAAGTTTTTTCTTAACATGATTAACAAAATGTAAAAATGAAATATCTAATCTATTTTATATTTTTGATTTCAACTGCTTTTGGATATTCCCAAAATTGGAATACCAATTTCGAGGAAGCAAAAGCAAAAGCCGAAAAAGAAAATAAAAATATTTTATTAGTCTTTTCAGGCTCTGATTGGTGTGGACCTTGTATAAAACTAGAAAAAGTAGTTTGGAAATCTCCAGAATTTCAAGTCGAAGCTGACAAAAATTGGGTTATTTATCGAGCGGATTTTCCAAATAAAAGAAAAAATCAGCTTGCTCCTGACATGGTCGAGACTAATAACAAATTAGCGGAGAAATACAATAAAAATGGAATTTTCCCCCTTGTTATGCTTTTAGATCCAAAAGGAAAAGTAATTGGAATGACAGGTTTTAAAAACGTTTCTGCACAAGATTATATTAAACTTATTCATTCATTTAAATGAAAATTTTAATTGTAGAAGATGAAATAGGAATTGCCAATTTTCTAAAGCAAGGTTTGGAAGAAGAAGGCTATGAAGTAGTAATAGCACACGATGGAAAATCTGGGCTCGAGATAGCTATGAACCAAAAAGTTGATATTATTTTGCTGGATTGGATTTTACCTCAAATGTTAGGAATTGATGTATGTAAAGAAATTCGAAAGGAAGATTTGAAAACACCTATTTTGTTTTTAACAGCAAAAGATACCATTCAAGAAACAATTGAAGGTTTGAAGGCTGGAGCCAATGATTATATCAAAAAACCGTTTAGTTTTGATGAATTGGTAGAACGTATCAAAATTCATTTTAGAAATGAAAACCAAAATGATGTACTTTCGCTTGGAAGAATTAAAATAATGCTCTCAAAACATCAAGTTATAATAAATGATAAAGAGGTTTCACTTACGCAAAGGGAGTACGAATTACTTCTTTATTTGATAAAAAACAAAGGAAAAGTGTGCACTCGAAACCAAATAATTAATGATGTTTGGGATATTCATTTTGAATATGACACGGGTGTAATTGATGTTTTTATGAATGCCATTCGAAAAAAACTCAATTTGAATAAAGAAGAAGATCTTATAAAAACCATTAGGGGTGTTGGTTATATTGCAAACGACATAAATTAGATTAATGCTTTCATTATCCTATAAAAACAGAATTGCTTTCAATTACATTCTCAGTACCGCACTATTGATATCGGTAGTGTTTTGTACTATATATGGAATCACATCTTACAGTATCAACAAGCATATAAATGATGATATTGTAGAAGAATCAAGTGAATACATGGAAGAGGTTAAAATCGATAAGAATAATGCCTATCTGATTCAAGTAGATCAATGGAGGGAAAGTGATAATAATAGAGTAAATGTTAATCCCGTTTTTGTTCAGTTTTTAGATAACAACAATAAATTAATTGATAAATCTCCCAATCTTAAAGGTTTCCAATTAGAATTATACAAATCCAGTAGAGACAATCAATTTGTTGATACCTTTTTGAATAAAAAACCAATTAGACAAATTCAAATTCCACTTTTTAATAAAGATAAAAAAGTAGGTTACCTTTTTGTGGCGATGTCCTTAGACGAAGCAACATTGATATTGACCAATCTTAGAAATACACTTTTTATTGCTTTTCCATTAATTTTATTATTCTTGTTTTTTATTGCCAGACTCATTGCTGGGCGCAGCATAAAACCAGTAACGCTAATTACCGAAACCTCCAGTAGAATAACAAAAGACAATCTGAAAGACAGAATAATTCTGCCTCAAAATAAGGATGAGTTATTTGTTCTTTCAAAAACAATTAATGATTTATTGGATCGAATTGAAAATGCGGTTGAAAGGGAGAAACAATTTACCTCTGATGCTTCGCACGAATTGAGAACTCCTTTGACGGTATTAAAAGGAACATTGGAAGTTTTGATACGCAAACCACGAAATCAGGATGAATATGAAGAGAAAATTAATTTCAGTATTTCGGAGGTAAATCGTTTGAATAATTTGGTCGATCAATTGCTTTTATTGGCTCGATTCGAAAATCAAAAACAAAGTTTACGAATAGAAAAGATTTATTTGAATGCTATAATTCTTGACGTTCTTTCTTTGTATTCAAATAAAATAAATGACAAAAAGCTTCAGATTTCCTATGATTTTGCTAAAGATTATTTCATTAAATCCGATAACTATTTGGTCAGTATAATTATAAGTAATGTAATTTCAAATGCCATAAAATATTCCAATCAAAATGGCAAAATTTCAATAATTATTACCAGAAGCGATTCTAAAACGAGTTGTATTATTGCTGATAATGGAATTGGAATCCCAGAAACCGATTTGGATAAAATTCTAAATCCTTTTTACAGATCCAATCCAACCCTTCACCCTGAAATTAAAGGTTCTGGCTTAGGACTTTCTATTGTTGAACGGATAACCCAAATGTTAAATATTGAATTCAAAATTGAAAGTGAATTAAATAAAGGAACTACAGTAATTTTGATTTTTAACTGAAGTTATTAAGTATTTTTTGGATGCTATTAGTTCATTCTTAAGGTTTATCAGTTCAAGCAAAATATTTTATTTAAATCGCTTCTAATTAAGGTGTTGCTAAGATTGTTTTAATTTGTTCTTAAGTTTTTCCTTATTTTTAAGGTGTAATTTTATACTCAATAAATAAGGTTAAAATGTTAGAAAAAATTATCGCTTTCAGTTTAAAAAATAAAGCAGTTGTTTTACTTTTTACGGCTTCGGTATTGGGATTTGGATTGTTTTCGGTTTTCCAAATTTCTATTGGAGCTGTACCTGATGTAACTAATAATCAGGTACAGGTGATTACAACTTCACGAAACCTTTCCACGCAAGATATTGAACAGTTTATTACATATCCTGTCGAAATTGAAATGGCCAACTTACCGGGTGTTGAAGAGATTCGTTCGATATCAAAATTTGGATTATCGGTTGTGACTATTGTCTTCAACGATAATGTTGGTACTTATCTGCCAAGACAATTGATTGCAGAAAAGTTGAAATCTGCCTCCGAAAAAATTCCACAAGGTTTTGGAGTTCCAGAGATGGGGCCAATTACAACAGGATTGGGTGAAATTTATCAATATACATTGGAGGTAAAACCAGAATACAAAAAACAATATTCGGTTACCGATTTACGTACACTTCAGGATTGGGTTGTAAAAAGACAACTATCTGGAATAAAAGGAGTTGTTGAGATTAACACTTGGGGAGGTTTTTTAAAACAGTATGAAATTGCCATTGTTCCATCACGTTTGAAAGCCATGAACATTACCATGAAAGATGTTTTTACTGCTTTGGAAAAAAACAATAGTATTGCTGGGGGAGCATATATCGAAAAAGTAAATCAGAGTTATTTTATCCGTGCTGAAGGAAAGGTTAATTCAATAGAAGACATTGAAAATATTGTGGTAAGTAATACTAACGATATTCCTATTTATATCAAAAATGTTGCTCAGGTTCGCTTTAGTCATGCCAATCGTTTTGGAGCTATTACTGGTAATGGAGAAGGCGAGAAAGTTCTCGGTCAGGTAATGATGCTAAAAGATGCCAATTCAAAACAAGTCATTAATGCCGTCAAAGAAAGAGTAGCCCAGATTCAAAAAACATTGCCAAAAGGAGTTTATATCAATGGTTTCTTGGAACGTAGCGAATTGGTAGGTAAAACCACTTTTACAGTTGCCGAAAATTTAATTTTGGGTTGTCTTATCGTAATTTTTGTTGTGGTTCTTTTATTGGGTAATTGGCGTTCGGGTTTGGTGGTTGCATCGGTAATTCCTTTGTGCTTGCTGTTTGCTATTTCATTTATGAATGTTTTTGGTATTGATGCCAACTTGATGAGTTTGGGTGCGATAGATTTTGGAATTATCATTGATGGAGCTGTAATAATAGTGGAATTTATTGCTTTTCAAATAGCCAGTAAATCGGCAAATTTAGCTACTTTGAAGAAGGAGGACAGACAATTGGAAATTGATCAAATTACTTATAAAAGCGCTTCCAAAATGATGAATTCTGCTGTTTTTGGACAGCTTATTATTTTGATTGTATTCATCCCTATTCTTTCGTTGACAGGAATTGAAGGGAAAATGTTTAAACCGATGGCTATGACTTTCAGTTTTGCATTATTGGGAGCTATGATTTTTTGCTTTACCTATGTTCCAGTGGTATCTTCTTTGTTTTTAAAACCCACAAAGGAAAATCCAAATTCAATATCTTCCAGGCTGATTCAAAAATTAAATTCTTGGTATGTTCCAGTAATTACTTGGGCCTTGCAGAATACCAAAAAAGTGCTTTATGGTTCAGTTGCCCTTTTGGTTTTTGCCATAGCATTGTTTTCTAGGATGGGAGGTGAGTTTATCCCGACGCTTGATGAGGGAGATTTTGTGATTCAGCCAGTATTAAAAACTGGTACATCTTTGACTAAAACGATCGCCACAACTACAAAAATCGAAAAAGTTATTTTGAAAAATTTTCCCGAAGTACTTCAGGTTGTGAGTAGAATTGGGGCCGCGGAAGTTCCAACAGACCCGATGTCTATGGAGGAAAGTGATGTTATTGTGAAATTGAAACCTAAAGAAGAATGGGTTTCAGCTTCGAGTAAAGATGAATTGGCCGATAAGATAAAAGCGGCTATTACGGCCCAGATTCCCAATATGGAAGTTGAGTTTACACAACCAATCGAAATGAGATTCAACGAATTGGTATCCGGTACACGTTCGGATGTAGCTATTAAAGTTTTTGGTGAAGACCTGAATATTTTAGCAGAAAAAGCCCATGAAATAGAGAGAGCAATCAAAAACGTAAAAGGAGCTTCGGACGTTATTATCGAAAAAACAGCTGGATTACCACAAATGTACGTGCAGTATGATCGATCGAAAATTGCAAGATATGGACTCAATATTTCAGATCTGAATGATATGATTGCATTGAGTTTTGCAGGGAAAACTGTTGGAAATGTTTTTGAAGGAGAAAAACGTTTTGACATGGTGGTTCGTTTGGATGAGGCTAATCGCCATGATATTGAGGATTTGAGAAATCTGTATGTTTCGGTGCCTAATGGACAACAAATTCCATTGAGTGAATTGGCCAAAATTGAATATACGGTAGGTCCTGCCAAAATTTCAAGAGATAATACTAACAGAAGGATTGTTGTAGGCGTAAATGTAAGAAATCGGGATTTACAAAGCGTAGTGAACGACATTCAAAAAATTGTGGATACCAAGATAAAATTACCTGCAGGATATTATGTGAAGTATGGGGGACAATTTGAAAACTTGAATAGTGCCAAAGCCCGTTTGACTATTGCCGTTCCTATTGCTTTGGTGCTGATATTTATACTGTTGCATTTTGCTTTTGGCTCGATTAAAGAGGCTATGATGGTTTATTCGGCGATACCGCTTTCGGCTGTTGGGGGAATATTGTTTTTGTGGATTCGCGATTTGCCATTCAGTATTTCGGCAGGGGTTGGGTTTATTGCCCTTTTCGGAATCGCAGTGCTGAACGGGATAGTACTTATCGAACATTTTAAAGAACTCAAACATAAAGGAATGACAGATTTAGATGAATTGATTTTAAAAGGAACAACAGACAGATTGCGTCCTGTTTTGTTAACAGCTGCAGCTGCAGCTTTAGGTTTCTTACCGATGGCTATTTCGTCTTCTGCAGGAGCTGAAGTTCAGAAACCATTGGCAACGGTTGTTATTGGTGGGCTTTTCACGGCAACAATATTAACGATGATTGTTTTGCCAATTTTGTATAAGGTTATGGATGAAAAAGAAAGTAAAAAACCAAAATTCAAATTGCACAATAAATCGACTCTAATTATATTGATGTTGTTGAGTACTTCCTTGGCATTTTCTCAAAACACTAACCCAGAATTGGACGGTTTAGTATCAAAAGCCTTGGTAAACAACAAAGGGATAAAAGCGGCGCAACTTCAAGTTCAGCGAATGGATGAGAATATAAAAGCGGCTTATTCTTTTGATAAAACCAATGTATATTATAGTTATGACCAGAATAATTTAGCATTGAATAATGTACCGTTAAAAGTATTTGGAGTACAGCAAAAGTTTGAATTCCCAACTGTTTATGGAGCTCAAAAAAAGGTTTACAATTCAGAATACGAAAAAGAAAAAGCTAATTATGATATTCAAAAAATGAAACTTTCCTTGGAAGTTTCAAAAGTCTATGAGCATATTGTTTTTCTACAAAATCAAGAAAAACTGTATGTGTATTTGGATAGTTTGTACCAAAATTTTTCTAATGCAAGTGGAAGAAAGTTTGAATTGGGAGAAACCAATTATTTAGAGAAAATTACGGCTGAATCAAAATTCAGACACATCAGATCAAAACTTTCTCAAATTGAAAGCGACAAAAGAGCGCAGTATGAAATTTTATATTCGTTGATTCAGACGGATGAAAAAGTTATGATAAAAAATAATCAAATTAAACCGCTTGAAAAATCAACAAACGAGACTGTCAAATCATTTTACAATGCTTATTTGAATAATGTAACCAGTGTTTATGAGAATCAGGTGAAATTAAGAAAGCAAAATTGGTTGCCGGATATTAATGTTGATTATTTTCAGGGTAAAAATAGTGGTTTGACTCAGTCTTTATATGGATTTCAAGTTGGTCTGGCTATTCCTGTTTTATTCTCGGGAACTGTATCTAAGACAAAGGTGGCGGAGCTTGAATTGCAAAGTTGGCAACAAAAGAAACAAAACGAAGAACTAAAAATTGATACTTATATAGCGCAAAAAAATGAAGAACTAGCGAAATACCAAGAAGCCATTAATTACTATAACCAATACGGGGAAAAGTTGTCACAGGAGATACTCAAAGTAGCCAACAAGAGTTATAAGCAAGGTGAAATTGACTTTTTTCAATACATTCAAAGCTTAGAAAATGCAACAACCATTCAGATTGAACATCTTGATACCGTTTTGCAATTCAATATTACCCAATTGGATTTACAATATCTTAATTTTTAAATTTTACATACATGAAACGAATCATATACCCCCTTTTAATTACTTCATTATTGTTTTCTTGTAAGGATGCAAAAAAAGTTCAAGATACACCTAAGGATGATGGATTAATTACGGTAACTAAACAACAATTTGAATCTTCGGGGATGCAAATCGCTTCACCAACTCAGCAGGATTTCAATGTAGTTGTCAAATGTTCCGGAAAAATAGATGTTCCTCCACAAAATAGAGCCCAGATAACCACTTTTATTGGAGGATATGTTAAGTCAACTCATCTTTTGGTAGGTGATAAAGTAACCAAGGGAGAAGCTTTGTTGACTTTACAGAATACAGAATTTTTGGATATTCAAAAAGAATATCTGGAGGTGGCAGAACAAATAAATTATCTGAAATCGGAATACGAGCGTCAAAAAACATTGTATGACGAGAAAATTTCTTCACAAAAAAACTATTTGAAAGCAGAGAGTGATTATCGTAAAACAAAAGCAATGTATCAAAGTTTGCGCGAAAAATTATTAATGCTCAACATTAATCCTGCTCAAGTCGAAAAAGGAAAATTAACTTCTGTGATTACTATTTATTCACCAATTTCAGGAGATATTGTCATTATGAATGCTAATGTGGGTATGCCAATTGCACCTTCTGATGTAATATTGGAAATAGTAGATACCCAACATTTACATTTGGAATTGGCTGTTTTTGAAAAAGATATTTTAAAAATAAAAGAAGGTCAAAAAATTGAGTTTACAGTTCCTGAGGCAACAAAAGAAGTGTTTAACGCGGAAGTCCATTTGGTGGGAAAATCAATTGAAGGTAATGATAGAACTATAAATGTTCATGGACATTTGGAAGATAACATAAAGCAGAAATTATTGACAGGTATGTTTGTGGAGGCAGGAATATCGGTAGACACAAAAAAAGGTTTGGCAATCCCTACTGAAGCCTTAATAACAGAAAGTAATAAAAATTTCGTACTTTTATTAGATAGCTCCAAAAAAGAGTATTCATTTAAAAAAGTCAAAGTTTTAATTGGTGAAAAAACCGAAAAATATGTTGAGATACTCCCAGATAATGAAATTAATGCTTCTTCAAAAATTTTGATCAAAGGTGTATTTGATATTGCAAACTAAATAAAACCAATTATGGATTTAAAGAAACTCAAAGAGCAATTGCAGATAGAAGTCGATACTGCTTTTTTATATGAAAGTATTGCTGCAATTCAAGAAGATGAGAATTTAACCAAAGTATTGCAAAGCTTGGCTTTAATTGAAAAGGGGCATGCTAAGCACATGTTGGACAAAATTTTGACTTTTGACTCAAAATGCAAAATGCCATTACCTTCTTCGAAAGCTAAGTTTCAATTGAAATTGGGTAAACTGTTTGGCTACAGTTCGATTATTAGTAGTTTGTCCAATGTGGAAAAACAATTTGCAATCAATACATTAAAAAATAAAATTGAAAAAGGGGAGAAACTGACAGGCTTTGAGCACAATCATCTTAATATTATTGAAGCCATAAATAACAATTCGGCATTGAACGTTTCTGGAGGCTTGTTGTCCAAATTTGAAAGCAGACATAAATCAGTGGGTGGAAATGCATTGAGAGCAGCGGTTTTGGGTTCAAATGATGGACTGGTTTCCAATATGAGCTTAGTGATGGGAGTTGCGGGTGCAGCAGTTTCTAATGGTACTATTTTATTAACGGGTATCGCGGGTTTATTAGCCGGCGCAATTTCAATGGCATTGGGGGAATGGTTGTCTGTTCAAAGTTCAAGAGAATTGAATCTACGACAGATAGAACTGGAGACAGAAGAACTCGAAGCTTCTCCCGAAGAGGAGAAAAAAGAACTCGTTTTATTGTATCAAGCTAAAGGAATGGATGCAGTTGAAGCTCAAAAACTTGCAGATAAAGCATTCGAAAGTCCACAAACAGCTATTGATGCAATTATTGCCGAAGAATTAGGAATTGACAAAGAAGAATTAGGGGGTTCCGCTTGGGAAGCAGCAATTGCTTCCTTTATTTTGTTTTCTATAGGGGCAATTATTCCACTTTATCCTTTTATGATCTTGGATGGAAAAAATGCCATTTTACTAAGTATTGTAAGCAGTGTAGTTGGTCTCTTCGGGATTGGAGCGGCTATTACATTGTTGACAGGAAAAAGTATTTTGTTTTCAGGTTTTAGACAAGTGGCATTTGGATTGGCTGCCGCCGCAATCACTTATGGAATAGGTTCTCTAATTGGAGTTTCTTTGGCGGCATAAAAGAGGGTTTGAATAATATAATGTACAATGTAAATAACTACTACAATTTAACTAATGAAATTTATTAAAAACTTTAATTATTAATATTATGAACGATGCACATTTACACATGGTAGTAAACCATTTTCCAATTATTGGAACCATTTTTGGATTTGGTATTTTAATTGTTGGACTGGTTTTGAAGAATAAAACATTGATAAATACTTCCTATGTATTGTTCATTGTCGCCGCTATTTTCGGAGCATTTAGTATGGGAACCGGGGAAGGAGCAGAGGAATTGGTTGAAGATATGCCGAATATAGGAAAACAGATTATTCACGAGCACGAAGAATTGGCCGAAAAATTAGCCGTATTGCTTTATGTTTTGGCTGGATTATCGCTTGCAGGTTTATATTTGAACTATAAAAATAATGCAAAATCAAAGCTACTTTCCTTTTTGATACTGGGTGTGGCAACTGCCGGATTGTTTCTAGTGCAAAAAGTTGGAACTTCCGGCGGTGAAATTCGCCATACTGAAATTCGTGCAAACGCCAATACAATGGTTAACGGATCTGTAAAACAGTCAGAAGAACATGACGATTAGGTTTCTGATTTAAAATGTTATGAAAAAAGCGATCAAAATGATCGCTTTTTTGTTGCTTGAAGGGTGTGAAAATTATCGATTTATCAATTTTGCTTTTTCTTTTATGATATCGCTTATTTTTCGATTTTCTATTTTGCTTTCCAGCCAAGAAATAATATCAAGGTATAAAAAAGCTCTTTTTTCATAAGTGTTTTTTTCCAATTCAATAAAGCGTTCTCTCATTTTTATAAATTCTTTTTTGATATCACTTGGATACAAATTGCTTAAATTCTTTAGAAAACGAATAATCTCTTTTTGTACCTCATGTAAATCGTTCATTTTGAGTAAAAACTTATAGGTATTTTTAAGTTGATTCTCCAAATAATAATCTCTGCCTAGTTCATAATGTGCAATCAAACATAAAATCCTTGCAAAACACATTAAATCTTCTCTCATCGTGAGGTTTTTATTGTTGATGATTTTCTCAAGATAGACGATACACTCTTGATACTTTTCATTTCCGAAATAAATACAGGCAATCTTGTAATAGAACATCATTTCGTGATGCTCATCCAAGTGTTCGCTGTGAACTTTCATTTTATTTAAAATAACAGGAACCAAATATTCGCTTTCAGCAAAAGTGCCTTCCAGTATATGATAGTTTAATTTGTTGTTGTACAAATAAAGAAATGACAGTGAAGCAATATTATCGTTTACAGGAAAACGTGGATCATTGATCGTTTCTTCCAATAATTCCAGATACTTTTTAAAATTCGATTTGTACTTCAGCATAAATAATGATTCTAATAAATAATGATTCCCCTTCAAGAAGAAAACAGGATTTAGAAAAATCATATTTTTATTGTCATAAAATAAAGTCACCCATTTGTAAGAGTACTTATAACAGGACAAAAAGTCTTGTACCAAAAAGCTTCTCCATAGATTGGCATTGTAAAACCAATATTTTTCTCTAAACTCAAATTTAGATTGATCTAAGTGAGCGATATGCTTATTAAAATAATCATCAATGTATTTATACTCTTCATCGCTTTTTACAAAACCGGTTTTGAGCATAATACCATATAATTGAAGGGATAGATTGGATAATTTACTCGAAATGGTATTTCGATAGTTTAATTCTTTGGCTTGAATAACCAATTCGTCAGCTCGGCCTTGAATACTTCTGGTGATGTATTGTGATTCGATTAGCTTCTCAAATTCAACAATTTCAAAAGCCATGTATTTTTCATCATTTTCGATAGCTTGTTGTTTGGTTTTATCCAATATTTTTAAACTCTGTTTGTAGAGTCCTTTATTATAAAGGATTGCAGCAAAATCAATTTGTTCTCTTAATTGGTAACGGATGTTCTGACTTGGGATATTCAAGCGGATGCTTACTAAAATCTGTTTGTATAAATAGGATTTTAAGTTTGATAATTGTGCTTTTTTAATCAAACCGCTTTTTAGAATCAGTTTCTCATCATACACTTCTGACTTATCCAAAATATTAAATAATTCGATAAACTTAGTATTAGAACTTGTTTCTAATCGACTTGCAAATATCTTAAATTGTCTTTTTTCAGATTTGGAAAGGGATTTTATTAATACAAATAAAAAATCTTTTTGATGGTTAGCCATTGTATTATAAAAGTATTTAAAATGTTGATTTAGAGGTTTTTAAGTTGTGTTTTTTTGCTTTATAAGTAGTATATTTATTCAAAAACGGGTTTAGTTGTAAGTAAATGAAAACTATTTTTGTTTTAAGATGTGAAATTACATTAAATAAATTAAAATGAATAGAGAGAAAGTCCAAATTTTTGACACCACTTTAAGAGACGGAGAACAGGTCCCAGGATGTAAATTAGACACCAACCAAAAACTCGTTATAGCTAATCGCCTCGATGAAATGGGAGTAGATATCATTGAAGCTGGTTTTCCTGTTTCTAGTCCAGGTGATTTTTTATCTGTTTCTGAAATATGTAAAATTGTTAAAAATGCAACTGTTTGTGGTCTTACGAGAGCTGTAGAAAATGACATTGATGTCGCGGCTGCAGCTTTGAAACATGCGGTTAGACCTAGAATCCATACTGGAATCGGAACTTCTGACTCACATATCATTCACAAATTACAGACAACTCGTGAGGATGTAATAGCAAGAGCAAAACATGCTGTTGCCCATGCTAAATCTTATGTTGAAGATGTTGAGTTTTATGCTGAAGATGCCGGTAGAACCGAAAATGCATTCTTGGCAAGAGTTTGCGAAGAAGTAATCAAATCAGGAGCTACAGTTCTAAATATACCTGATACAACTGGATATTGCTTGCCAGAAGAATATGGTGCAAAAATAAAGTATCTTAAAGAAAATGTAAAAGGTATTGAGAATGTTATTCTTTCCTGCCATTGTCATAATGATTTAGGGATGGCGACAGCTAACTCAATTGCAGGAGCTGTAAATGGAGCACGTCAAATAGAATGTACGATTAATGGAATAGGGGAGAGAGCTGGAAATACGGCACTTGAAGAAGTTGTTATGATTTTCAAACAACATCCATACCTGAATTTATATACTGATATTGATAGTAAGCAATTGAACGAAATGAGTCGATTGGTTTCTGAAAGTATGGGAATGATCGTACAACCTAATAAAGCAATTGTTGGAGCTAATGCATTTGCACACAGTTCTGGAATTCACCAAGACGGTGTGATCAAAAATAGAGCAACTTATGAAATCATGGATCCTTTGGATGTTGGCGTCAATGAGTCGTCTATTATTCTAACGGCAAGAAGTGGCAGAGCTGCTTTGGCTTACAGAGCTAAAAAAGTAGGGTACGAACTTACAAAAGTACAATTGGATATCGTTTATGTTGAGTTTTTAAAATTTGCCGATATCAAAAAAGAAGTTTTAGATGACGATATTCATCAAATAATTGAAGCAAGTAAAATAAGCGTCTACTAATTTTAGTTGATACAACCCTTTTAAAAATAAATAATTATGAACTTAAAAATAGCAGTACTTTCAGGAGATGGCATAGGCCCAGAGGTTATTTTACAAGCTAAGAAAGCATTGTACGCTATTAGTGTTGCTTATAATCATGAGTTTATTTTTGAGGATGCTTTAATTGGGGCAACCGCAATCGAAAAAACAAGAAATCCATTGCCGGAACAAACTCTGAATCTTTGTTTGAATACTGATGCTGTTTTGTTTGGAGCTATTGGAAATCCAAAATACGATAACAATCCGGAAGCTAAAATTCGTCCAGAACAAGGATTATTAAAGCTTAGAAAAGAATTGGGGCTTTATGCTAATATTAGGCCTATTAAGCCTTTCAAAAATCTATTGGACGCATCTCCCATAAAGAAAGAAGTTATTGAAAATGTAGATTTTGTGATTTTTAGAGAATTGACTGGAGGTTCTTATTATGGTGAAAAAATAATTAGTGAGGATGGAACCTTCGCATCAGATATATGTGAATATTCTGAAAATGAAATTAATCGTATAACGCATCAAGCATTTAAAGCAGCACAGGGAAGAAGAAAAAAATTGACATTGGTGGATAAAGCCAATGTATTGGAAACTTCTAGATTGTGGAGAAAAATTGTCAAAAAAATTGCTCTTCAATATCCAGACGTGAAATTGGAATGTCAATATATCGATAATGTGGCAATGCAAATAATCACAGATCCAAAACAATATGATGTAATATTAACCGAAAATTTATTTGGTGATATTCTGTCAGATGAAGCTTGTGCAATTATGGGATCCATCGGTTTGATGGCTTCTGCATCTGTCGGTAATAGTAAAGCACTTTTTGAACCTATTCACGGTTCTTATCCGCAAGCGAAAGGTAAAAATATAGCTAATCCGATTGCTTCTATTTTATCTGCAGCGATGTTGTTAGAACATTTTGGATTAGAAAAAGAAGCTAAAAAAGTATATGAAGCTGTTGAAAAAGCTATTGAATATAAAGTGGTTACAATTGATTTGAACCCAGGTTCAAGATTTGGAACTAATGATGTTGGAGATTTTATTTCAAACGTCATATTAAGTAAAGATGATTTGTATTTCAAAAATGATAATGTTCAAATTGGGCAATCGACTATCGTTTAGTTAATGAAAATCACAAAACATTGAATTATATCACTAAAAACTGTTAGTTTGTTGATAAAATGTTTTTTTATTGGATTTGTTTTTTATACTTTTGCAGTGTTAAAAATTAAAAAAAATGAAACGCATTACCAACGTCCTTTTAGTTCTAAGTGTCATTGTGATTATCACATATGAAAGGGGATTGGTATAAATATAAGTGAAAACATATTTAAAACCTCCCATAATTTTGGGAGGTTTTTTTTTAGATAAAATTTAAAATACACAAATTAATAATAGAATGGAATTAAATAAATACAGCAAGATAATCACGCAAGACGAAACACAACCGGCTTCTCAAGCTATGTTCTACGGAATTGGTTTGACGGAAGAGGATCTTAAAAAAGCACAGGTAGGAATTGTGAGTATGGGTTACGACGGAAATCCTTGTAATATGCACTTAAACGACTTGGCTAAAGATATTAAGACTGGCGTCTGGAAAGAAGATTTAGTTGGATTGATTTTTAATACTATTGGTGTAAGTGATGGTATATCTAATGGTAATGATGGAATGCGTTTTTCTTTGGTTTCACGTGATGTAATTGCAGATTCTATCGAAACGGTTATGGGAGCACAATGGTATGATGGTCTGATTGCAGTTCCAGGCTGTGATAAAAATATGCCAGGAGCTTTAATGGCTATGGGTAGAGTAAATCGCCCTTCTATTATGGTTTATGGAGGATCTATTCATCCAGGAAAATGGAAAGGTGAAGATTTGAATATTGTTTCTGCTTTTGAAGCTTTAGGTAAAAAAATTAAGAACACGATTACACCTGAAGATTTCAAAGGAGTAATTCAAAATGCTTGTCCAGGTGCAGGTGCCTGTGGTGGAATGTATACTGCAAACACAATGTCATCTGCAATTGAAGCATTAGGAATGAGTTTGCCTTACAGTTCTTCTAACCCTGCTTTAAGTGCTGAAAAGAAACAAGAATGCGTTGATGCTGGTAAAGCAATCAGAGTATTATTAGAAAAAGATATTAAGCCTAGAGATATCATGACTCGTAAAGCATTTGAAAATGCGATTACGATGGTAGCTGTTTTAGGAGGTTCTACAAATGCTGTAATGCACTTGATCGCAATGGCACATTCTGTTGGTATTGAGTTGACATTGAAAGATTTTCAAGATATTAGTGATAAAACACCATTATTAGCCGACTTGAAACCAAGCGGTAAATACTTAATGGAAGATTTACATAATGTAGGTGGTGTACCTGCGGTAATGAAATATTTATTGAAAGAAGGTCTGTTACACGGAGATTGTTTAACAGTAACAGGAAAAACAATTGAAGAGAACTTAGCTTCAGTTCCTGATTTACATGATGGTCAAGATGTGATTCATGAAATCCAAAAAGCATTAAAAGCGACTGGAAATATTCAAATTCTATACGGAAACTTAGCAGCAGAAGGTTGTGTTGCTAAAATTAGCGGTAAAGAAGGAGAATTTTTTGAAGGAACTGCAGTAGTTTTTGAAGGTGAAAAAGATGTAATTAGAGGAATACAAGCAGGTGAAGTAAAACCTGGAAACGTAGTGATTATTCGTTACTGTGGTCCAAAAGGTGGTCCTGGTATGTCTGAAATGTTAAAACCAACATCTGCTATTATGGGAGCTGGTTTAGGAAATTCAGTTGCTTTGATTACTGACGGACGTTTCTCTGGAGGTTCGCACGGTTTTGTCGTCGGACACGTTACTCCAGAAGCGTATGAAGGTGGTGGAATTGCATTGATAGAAAATGGAGACGTTATTACAATTGATGCGGTAAATAATACCATTAACATGAAAATTTCTGACGAAGAATTGGCAAAGCGTAAAGCCAATTGGAAAAGACCAGAATCACCAATCAAACAAGGAGTTTTACTTAAATATATGCGTTCGGTTTCTAGTGCCTCTGAGGGATGTGTTACCGACAAATAATTTAATAAAAACTAACAAGCCTCTAAGTCTAAAATTATAAAGATTTATAGGTAAAAAATATAAATAAAAATGAAAATATCAGGAGCAGAAGCCGTTATAAGATGCTTATTAGCCGAAGGAGTTGACCTAGTTTATGGTTATCCTGGAGGAGCGATAATGCCTGTATATGACGAATTATATAAATTTCAAGATCAATTGCATCACGTTTTGGTGCGTCACGAACAAGGTGCCACACATGCTGCACAGGGATTTGCAAGAGCTACAGGAAAAGTGGGGGTTGCAATTGCCACTTCAGGACCAGGGGCTACAAATCTAGTCACAGGAATTGCAGATGCTCAAATAGATTCTACTCCAATGGTATGTATTACCGGTCAAGTAGGAAAACATTTATTGGGTTCGGATGCTTTTCAAGAGACAGATATCATAGGTATATCTACTCCAGTAACCAAATGGAATTATCAAATTACGGAAGCGCATGAAATTCCAGAAATTATTGCAAAAGCGTTCTTTATTGCTAGATCAGGACGTCCAGGGCCAGTATTAATCGATATTACAAAAAATGCTCAATTTGACGAACTGGATTTTAGTTATGAAAAATGTACTAGCATTAGGAGCTACACACCAAGGCCTACTTTAAATCTTGAGAAAGTTAAAGAAGCTGCCGATTTAATAAACAATGCCAAAAAGCCATATATCATTTTTGGTCAAGGAATTATCTTAGGCGAAGCCGAAGAACAATTAAAAGCACTGATAGAAAAAACAGGAATTCCTGCAGCTTGGACAATTTTGGGTCTTTCAGCTTTGTCAACAGACCATCCTTTGAATGTAGGTATGTTAGGCATGCATGGAAATTACGGGCCAAACATCTTAACCAATGAATGCGATGTACTGATTGCATTGGGAATGCGTTTTGATGACCGTGTAACAGGGAATTTAGCTACTTATGCCAAACAGGCCAAAGTAATTCACTTTGAAATTGATCCTGCAGAAGTGGATAAAAATGTAAAAACAACAGTTGCGGTATTAGCTGATGTGAAAGAAGCTTTGAACGCTTTGATTCCTCTAGTTGAAAATAATTCGCATGAAGCATGGCATAATGAGTTCAAAGAAAAATATAAAATTGAACTGGAATCAGTTATCAATGAAGAGTTAAACCCATCTAAAAATCACGGTATTTCTATGGGTGAAACGATAGAAATGATTAATAAACATTCTAATGGTGATGCCATTATGGTTTCGGATGTAGGACAACACCAAATGTTTACGTGTCGTTATTCTAAATTCAATAAAACCAAAAGTAACATTACTTCAGGTGGTTTAGGAACTATGGGATTTGCTTTGCCAGCGGCGATTGGCGCCAAAATGGGAATGCCAGAAAGAGAAGTGGTCGCAATTATTGGTGATGGAGGTTTTCAAATGACGATTCAAGAATTGGGAACTATTTTTCAAACTAAGGTTCCTGTTAAAATTGTTGTATTGAATAATGAATTTTTAGGAATGGTACGTCAATGGCAAGAACTATTTTTTGACAATAGATATGCTTCTACCAAAATGATAAATCCAAACTTTATTGCAATTGCTGAGGGGTATTATATCAAATCTAAAAAAGTAACCAAACGAGAAGATTTAGATGCTGCCGTTGCCGAAATGATGGCTTCAAAAGAGTCTTACTTCCTGGAAGTAATGGTAGAAAAAGAAAATAACGTATTTCCGATGATCCCAACAGGAGCTTCAGTTTCTGACATAAGATTAAATTAAATCGTTATTGAGTTAGCCGTTTAGTCAATAAACGATTAACTAATTAAACATAAAATAGTATGGAAAATAAAATGTTCACCATTTCTGTTTATTCAGAAAATAATGTTGGCTTGCTAAATAGAATATCGGGTATATTCTTGAAACGCCACATCAATATATTGAGTCTAAATGTTTCCGAATCTGAAATTGAAAATGTTTCAAGATTTGTAATTGTTGTAAACACAACTGAAAAATGGGTTCAAAACATTGTAGGCCAAATAGAAAAACAAATTGAAGTTATAAAAGCGTTTTATCATATCGATGAGGAGACTATCTTTTTGGAAAGTGCAATTTTCAAAATTGAATCCAGTTTGCTTTTTGACGAATGGCAAATTCAGAACATCATAAAAGACAGTAAATCTGAAATTGTTACGGTATCAAGAGAGTTTTTTGTGATTTCAAAATCGGGAAAACGTTCAGAAATTGAAGAATTATACGCAAAGTTAAAACCTTTTGGAATTATGCAGTTCGTTCGTTCTGGTAGAATATCTATTTCGAAAGAAAAAATGGAAATATCAACATTATTAGAAGCCTTAAAATAAACTCAATCTGTAACAGTAATAAGCAATTTTTACAGATTATAATTTTCAATTATTAAATTTTACATTCATTAAATATTAAAAAAAATGGCAAATTATTTCAATTCATTACCACTTAGATTACAATTACAACAATTAGGAGTTTGCGAATTCATGGATCAATCTGAATTTGCAAATGGAATAGAAGCATTAGCAGGAAAAAAAGTAGTCATTGTTGGTTGTGGAGCCCAAGGTTTGAACCAAGGTTTAAACATGAGAGATTCAGGTTTAGATATTTCTTATGCATTGCGTGCTGACGCTATCTCTGAAAAGAGAGCTTCTTTTAAGAATGCTGCTGATAATGGTTTCAAAGTGGGTACTTATGAAGAATTAATTCCAACGGCTGATTTAGTATGTAACCTTACACCAGATAAACAACACACAGCTGTAGTTACAGCGATCATGCCATTGATGAAACAAGGAGCTACCTTGGCTTATTCTCATGGATTTAATATTGTTGAAGAAGGAATGCAAATCCGTAAAGACTTAACTGTTATTATGTGTGCTCCTAAATGTCCAGGATCTGAAGTTCGTGAAGAATATAAAAGAGGTTTTGGTGTGCCAACTCTTATTGCGGTTCACCCAGAAAATGATCCAAATGGAGAAGGATTAGAGCAAGCTAAAGCATATGCAGTTGCTACTGGAGGTCATAGAGCTGGGGTTTTACGTTCTTCTTTCGTTGCCGAAGTAAAATCAGATTTAATGGGTGAGCAAACTATCCTTTGTGGATTATTGCAAACAGGATCTATTTTATGTTTTGATAAAATGGTTGAAAAAGGAATCGAACCGGGTTATGCTTCAAAATTAATTCAATACGGATGGGAAACTATCACCGAAGCTTTGAAACATGGAGGAATCACTAATATGTTGGATCGTCTTTCTAATCCTGCAAAAATTGAAGCTTATGAATTGGCAGACGAATTAAAAGACATTATGCGTCCATTATTCCAAAAACATCAGGATGATATTATGTCTGGAGAGTTTTCTAGAAACATGATGATTGACTGGGCTAATGATGATGTGAACTTATTGACTTGGAGAGCTGCTACTGGAGAAACTAATTTTGAGAAAACTGCTCCAACAACAGCTGCAATTTCAGAACAGGAATATTTTGACAATGGTGTATTGATGATTGCAATGGTAAAAGCGGGTGTTGAATTGGCTTTTGAAACTATGACAGAAGCTGGTATTATTGAAGAATCGGCATACTATGAATCATTACATGAATTGCCTTTAATCGCTAATACTATAGCTAGAAAAAAATTATTTGAAATGAACCGTGTTATTTCGGATACAGCAGAATATGGTTGTTATTTGTTTGACCATGCTTGTAAGCCATTATTGACTGAATTCATGAAAACAGTTGAAACCAATATTATTGGAAAGCCTTTTTCTACTACTAATGGTGTTGATAATGCAGTACTAATTGCAGTTAATAAAAGTATTCGTCAACATCCAATTGAAGAAGTTGGAGCTTGGTTGAGAGAATCTATGACTGCAATGAAAAAAATAGGATAAAAAAAATAAAATAAAAATTGGGATTACCACACATGAGGGTGTGCTGGGATTTGCATAATATCAAATAGGTTTAAATATTTTGAATTAGTAAGCACTTATTGGACAGTAGATGATATTTTATGCTCTTACATTCACTTAACTTCATACGAGCTGTAAGTTAAGTGAAGTAATCCTTAGTTAGTTTTTATAAAGAAATTCTTTTGATTTAAAAAGGAAGAATATAATTGTTGTTAAATATTGTTAATAAAAGGGCATTTTAGTTTTCTATTATGTCCTTTTCTTGCTTTAAATACGCAGATAAATATAAAACGTTATTAAAAATTCATAAAATTTTGAAGAAGTGCCGTTTTTTATTATTTTTTTCAAACATTTTGTAAATTAATAGTTTTGAAAACCGAAGAGATTTAATACTTTTATAAAAAAATTAAAAAAGGATGAGTTATTTTAAAATTGACAGTTTAGAACAATACTTTAAACATTATAATAAATCAATACGTGAACCTCGAAAATTCTGGGGAAAAATTGCTGAAGAGAACTTCACTTGGTATCAATACTGGGACAAAGTTGTCGATTTTAATATGGCTGATGCCGAAGTAAAGTGGTTTGTTGATGCAAAAGTTAATATTACAAAGAACTGTATCGACAGGCATTTGGCAAAAAAAGGTGAAAAAACAGCTATTATTTTTGAACCAAACGACCCTTCTGAAGAAGCATTACATATAAGTTATAACGAATTATACGAACGAGTTTCTAAAATGGCCAATGTTTTAAGAGAGCAAGGTATTAGCAAAGGAGACCGTGTTTGTATTTATTTGCCAATGATACCAGAATTGGCAGTATCAGTTTTAGCTTGCGCCAGAATTGGAGCGATACATTCCGTTGTTTTTGCTGGTTTTTCAGCATCTGCTGTGGCTTCAAGGATAAATGATAGCGAATGTAAAATGGTTATTACTTCTGACGGTGGATACCGTGGGAATAAAACGATTGATTTGAAAGGAATAATTGATGATGCTTTAGAAAATTGTCCAACTGTTACATCAGTTTTGGTTGCCAAAAGAACCAATGCAGAAATCAAAATGAAAGCTGGTCGTGACCAATGGTTGGCACCGCTACTTGACAAAGCAATTAACAATAGTGTTGCCGAAATTATGGATGCCGAAGATCCTTTGTTCATTTTATATACTTCAGGATCTACAGGAAAACCAAAAGGGATGGTTCATACTACAGCTGGCTATATGGTTTATACAGCTTATACTTTTAAAAATGTATTCAATTATGAAGAGAACGATATATTTTGGTGTACTGCCGATATTGGCTGGATTACCGGTCACTCTTATATTTTATATGGCCCATTATTGAATGGGGCTACTACTGTTATTTTTGAAGGAATTCCTTCTTATCCTGATTTTAGCCGTTTTTGGGAAACAATAGAGAAACATAAAGTGACACAATTTTATACAGCACCAACAGCCATTCGTGCTTTGGCCAAAGAGAATTTGTCTTATGTTCAAAAATTCCCTTTAAAATCATTGAAAGTTATTGGTTCAGTAGGAGAGCCTATTAACGAGGAGGCATGGCACTGGTATAATGACCACGTAGGAGGAAAGCGTTGCCCAGTAGTCGATACTTGGTGGCAAACCGAAACGGGTGGAATTATGATTGCTCCTTTGGCATTCATTACTCCAACAAAACCAACATATGCTACATTACCTTTACCAGGAATTCAGCCAGTTTTAATGGATGATAAGCGCAATGAAATTGAAGGAAATCAAGTGGATGGTAGTTTGTGTATTAAATTTCCATGGCCAGGTATCGCAAGAACTATTTGGGGAGATCATCAAAGATATAAAGACACTTACTTCTCTGCTTTTCCTGGTAAATATTTTACAGGAGATGGTGCATTACGTGATGAAGTAGGTTATTATAGAATTACAGGACGTGTTGATGACGTGGTTATTGTTTCTGGTCACAATTTGGGAACTGCACCTATTGAAGATGCTATTAATGAACATCCAGCTGTTGCTGAGTCTGCAATTGTTGGATTCCCACATGATATAAAAGGGAATGCATTATATGGTTATGTAATATTGAAAGAATCTGGTGAATACAGAGATAGAGACAATTTGATTAAAGAGATTAACCAACATGTGTCTGATCACATTGGACCAATTGCTAAATTAGATAAAATTCAATTTGTAACTGGTTTGCCAAAAACTAGATCCGGAAAAATTATGCGACGTATTTTGCGTAAAATAGCCGAAGGTGATTATTCTAATTTTGGTGATATTACAACATTGCTAAACCCAGAAATTGTTGATGAAATTGTAAAAGGGAAAATCGTATAAGACTATTTAATCTTTAATTTTTATATAAACTGCTTCAAATTTTGAAGCAGTTTTTTTTTTGTCTCCTAATATCTAACAGCTATTCATAAATTACTCTGTAACTATAAAGTTTCAAAAACTAAGCTATTTTGGGCCAATGTTAAATTTTTATTAATTACAGTAACATTATTTCTATAGTAAAGTCTATTGAATATCAATTAATTAGGAAATAGGTTTATATGATACTTCAGTTAAGTAAATACTGCCTCTATTTTCACAGTAAAAGAATATTGAAAGTTAATAAAAAGTTAAATAAAGGTACTATGTGATACACAATACCTTTTTTAAGACATATATTTGCATAGGATATTATTATATAAATAAAATTTAGTAAACCAAAAATCAATCATCAATCAAAAAATTAATTATTATGAAAAAATCAATCGTTTATTTAGGAGTGGCTCTAGTGGCTTTTGCAAATGTTTCTTTAGCATCTAATGGAAATTCATTTTCTGAAATCAAAAACAAAATCGAGTTCAGTGAAACAATAACACCTTTGAGCGTCGCTATTAGCAAAGGTGATATAGAGTCAGTAAAAAAGTTTATTGAATACGGTGCTGATGTAAATGAGAAATCAAATGGTATGAGTCCATTAATGATTGCTGCTCGTTACAACAAAACAGAGATAATTAAATTTTTACTTTCTAAAGGAGCTCGTCTTAATGAAAAAGATGAAAATGGGTATACTGCTTTGAAATATGCTGAATTATCAAATGCAAATGAAGCTATTCAACTTTTGAAACAAAATTAAAAAAGTATTATAATGGGACATCATCAAATAGGGTGTCCCATTAAAAAAAAAACAATCAACCAATCAATCAAATCAAAATAATCATGAAAAATTCACTTTTAATTTTAGGAATAGCATTAGTGTCATTAACTAATGTTTTTAGTGCAACAAATACCGTTGGCAGACCAGTTAATTCATCTAAAGAAGGCATTTTTGCTGAAGATAATTTGGATGCGTTTTCAAGTGAGAAAGTAAAAGTAGTTAAGCCTTCTTTAGGCGGAGATGCAGAAGTGTTTAATCCAGAAACAGTTATTGCTTATAATCACAAAACAGTGAAGGAAACCATTGCTGAAGGAGACAAAATCGTAGAAAATACAACTAAAGATGATTTGGAATTTATGTCGTTTGAAGAATCAATGAAAGAAATAATCGCTCAATCTGATCTAATTATTGAGAATACTGTTTCAAATGAAACTTGTCCTCTTTATGGCGAAAGAACATTAGAAGATGAAATAGCAGAACTTGAAATGATCATCGAAAGTAATGAAAGCAACGAAGTAAGACCATTGAATTTCAAAAAAATAAATAGCAATTCTTTGCTGATTAATACATTTAATTCTAAAAAAATTATTGGAATGAATTAAATAAAAACTTGGTGAAATAGACAAAAGCTTATTTAGGGATATAAAAAAGCACCATTATGAAGAGTATAATGATGCTTTTTTTATGCACTATAAATAAGTCATGTTTTTATAAGTTGCTTGTCTTGTATTTTTGAAAATAGTAATAAAGCAACTGCAGCTCCAATAGTTGCGAACAACATATCCGATTGTGTATCCCAAACATATCCTTGTGTTCCTAAAAAAGCATCTCCACCATCTCCAGTAGCGATAGAAACAAACCATTCAATCCATTCGTAGGCAGCACTAATTGCCAAACAAATGGAAACAATAATAAAGTTGAAAAAACTTTGGTTGGTAATTACCTTTTTTTGGATAAATAATTCTCTAATAATCATTGCAGGCACAAAACCTTGTGCAAAATGACCAACCTTGTCATAATTATTCCGACTTTGATGAAAGATCTCTTTGATATAATTAAAAAAGGGAACTTCAGCATAAGTGTAATGTCCGCCGATGAAAAGAATAATACAATGAATTAAAATCAAAGTATACGTAAAATTGGTAAATCGAAACTTTTTAAATGTTGATGCTAATATCAAAAGGCCAATTATTGCTGGAATAATTTCTAGGAAGCAAGTAAAATTTTCTTTCGGATTGATAATTGACCAAAGTAAAGCAACGCCAAATACGGTTAGTAATAGGTAGATGTATTTCATTTATTGATTTTTAAAAACAGTTAATAGCTAGTATCATCAAGTTTTACTTTTCCATTGAATGTTTTGTACAAAAAGAAAAAATAAGCGGCTAATAAAGGGGCACCAATGATAACAATAGTTAGCATTATTCCTAATGATTTTTGGGACGAGGCTGCATTGTAAATGGTAACACTAAATTTTGGGTCAATTGTAGAAATTAAAAGAGTAGGATATAATTGCAAAGCAACGAGTATCAACAAAAAGGCCATTGTTAACGACGAAAATATCAATGCCAGCATGTATTGTTTTTTTGAAACCAATCTCGGAACATTGGCCACAGCCAAAAATGAAATAACAGGAACAATGAAATAAACCGGATTAGCCCTGAAATTGGCAGTAACTTCTGGAATAAAAACTAAAGTGTAAAGTGTTGTAATTCCAAAGCTAATGATAAAAAATATCATTCCTTTTTGAAGTAAAAATGTAAGCCTAGCGTGCAGCCTTCCTTCAGTTTTCAATAAAAGATAGATTGCACCTTGTGTCATGAAAATTGAAAGAGTAGTAAATCCTACCATTATGGCATAAGGATTTAAAAAAGAGAAAAACACACCACCTTGATAACTAAAATTGGGACCTAAAGCGAAACCTTGCAAAATATTACCCAAAACGACCCCTAACAAAAATGCAATCAGGATGCTTGAAACACTATAAATGATGTCCCAACTGTTTCTCCACCATTTCATTTCTTCGACACTTCTAAATTTAATAGCAGCGGCACGAAGTACATTTAGCATTAAAAAGAGCATAAACGGGACGTACATTGCCGATAACATGGTAGCATACATAACAGGAAATCCTGCAAATAATGCCCCACCACCAATTATTAACCAAACTTGATTGGCGTCCCAAACAGGTGCAATTGCGTTTATTGCGATTCTTCGACTTAAATCTTTTCTGAAAAATAAATGCCAAGCGCCTGCTCCAAAATCAAAACCTTCTAATATTGCATAACCCGAAAACAATAATCCGATTACTAAATACCACAATGTAGGATAATCAATTCCTAAAAAAGTCTCCATAATATTAAAGATTAAAAGGATTTGAACGTTACAGGTGTTTGTGATTCGTCATAGGGGCCATGTTTGATTTTTTTGTTGACCGTATACAAAAACAAGGCCAATAATAGAGAATAAACCACTGTAAACATAACCAGTGAAAATACAATTTGATTAGAGGTGACTTCTTGGGAAAAAGCGTCGCTAGTTCTTAATTGTCCATAAACTACCCAAGGTTGTCTTCCCATTTCGGCTGTAAACCATCCGACCTGATTGGCTATTTGAGGTAAAATAACAGCAAATGAGAAAATCCATAAAAGCCATTTTGTTTCAAATAATCTTCCCCGCCACCATAAAAAACTGGCGTATAATGTAAGTCCGATTAATGCCATTCCTATCGCAACCATAATATGATAAAATTGAAAAACGGCGTTTATTTGACTAGGTCTGTCTTCAATAGGGAAATTATTTAATCCTTTTATGGGTGCATTAAAATCCTGATGCACCAAGAAAGACAATCCGCCTGGAATTCCAATTCCAGATACTTTTTGATTTTCTTTATCGACCCACCCTAAAAGATATAAATCGGCAGGTTTGTCTTTTTCAAAATGACCCTCCATTGTTGCAAGTTTTGCAGGTTGATTAACAGCAACTCCATCAGCGGTACTGTGACCGGAAATCAATTGGGTAAGTGAAAAAACAGTAGCAACTACCAGAGCAATTTTGAACGCCTTTTTAGATATTTCTATATAACGTCCTTTTCTGATGTAATAAGCATGTACACTTAAAACCAAAAAGGCTCCTGCTAAAATTGCACCTTGCCAAGTGTGAATGATTCGATCTACACTTGAGGGATTGAAAACCATTGCCCAAAAATCGGTTACTTCGGCACGAGCATGTAATCCTGTGCCAACAATATGATAGCCTGCTGGAGTTTGTTGCCAAGAATTTGCCACTACAATCCAAACGGCTGAGAACATCGAACCTAAAAACACCCCTAAAGTGGATACAAAATGCACCCAAGGTTTCACTCGGTTCCATCCAAAAAGCAATACTCCAAGAAAAGTACTCTCTAAACCAAAAGCAAATAATCCTTCGGCTGCTAATGCACTTCCAAAAATATCACCTACATAACGCGAATACACCGCCCAATTGGTACCAAATTCAAACTCCATAATTATTCCGGTGGCAACACCTATCCCAAAAGTTAGTGCAAATATTTTAATCCAGAAGCGGGTCAAAATTTCGTAATCTTTATTTCCAGTTTTAAGGTAAAGCCCTTCCATGATTACCATTATCAAACCGATACCAATACTTAGTGGGGGATAGATATAATGAAAGGCAATTGTGAAGGCAAATTGTATGCGTGCAAGTATTTCAACATCCATGATAAGAATATTTTATTTAAAAGTATGCGTAAATTTACGACAGAAACATGACTAATGTGGTATAATAAATCAATTTGACTGCTGTCTTTTGTAACGTTTTGGACTAATGTTTTTATATTTTTTTAAATGTAGTAGGAATGGATTCATAATGAAGAACATATGTTTAAACTATTCAATTAAAAAGTAAAAACGGGAAAAATATTTTTCAAAAAAAAAGCACCATTATAAAATGATGCTTTCTTTTTTATTTAAAATAAGAAAAGGTTTCGTTATTCTCAATCTTCAGTAATGTTTCATAAATCAACTTGATTACGTTTTCTACATCTTCACGGTGAACCATTTCGACCGTAGTGTGCATGTAGCGCAACGGAAGCGAAATCAAAGCCGAGGCGACACCACCATTACTATAGGCAAATGCATCGGTATCTGTACCTGTAACTCTCGAAGAGGCTAAACGCTGAAACGGAATATTTTTCTCTACAGCTGTGTCCAGAATCAATTCTCTCAAATTATTTTGAACAGCAGGAGCGTAGGTAACTACAGGTCCTTTACCTATTTTAGTGTCCCCTTCGATTTTTTTGTCAATCATCGGGGTGGTGGAATCGTGACAAACATCTGTAATAATAGCTACATTCGGTTTGATGGTTTGGGTAATCATTTCAGCTCCTCTTAAACCAACTTCCTCTTGAACGGCATTAGTAATATATAAGCCAAATGGCAATTTGATGTTGTTCTCGTGTAATAAACGGGCAACTTCGGCAATCATAAATCCTCCCATTCGATTATCTATGGCACGACAAACGAATTTATTTTCATTCATGATCATAAATTCATCAGGATAGGTGATTACACAACCTACGTGAACGCCTAATTTTTCTACTTGTTCTTTGGTTTCGCAACCCAAATCAATAAAAATATTACTAATTTTCGGATTTTCTTCCTTGTCTCTGTTTCGAGTATGAATGGCCGGCCATCCAAAAACACCTTTTACAATTCCATTTTTAGTGTGGATATTAACGCGTTTCGACGGAGCAATTTGGTGGTCAGAACCTCCATTACGGATTACATATACTAATCCATCATCGGTTATATAATTTACATACCAAGCAATTTCATCAGCATGACCTTCTATAACTACTTTGTATGGGGCATCAGGATTAATAACTCCTACAGCAGTTCCGTAGGTATCGGTAATAAAAGTATCTACGTATGGTTTTAAATAATCCATCCATATTTTTTGACCTTCACTTTCAAAGCCAGTAGGGGAGGCATTATTCAAATATTTCTCTAAAAAGGTAATGGACGATGTTTTCAATATTGATTCAGTACTCATATAAATTATTTTTTCGCTAAATTAGAAATTTGTCTTTATAGTTCTATATATAATGCATAATTTTGTGTTAAAAATATTTCTTCATGAAGCTTTATAGAATCTTAGTTTTTTCTTTTTTCATATCACTCTCTGGTTACGCGCAAGACACGAAAACCCAAAATGACAACACTCAAATGGGGTATGTCTTAACAGAAGCAGATAGCATATTTGGAGATACCATAGTACTACCTGAATTGGTAATCGAAAGACATAAGATGAGTGATGAAGACAGAAAGCAATTTTTGTTACTTCAAAAAAGAGTTTACGCTACTTATCCTTATGCCAGAATCGCAGCCGAAAGATTAACATCGTTGAATAGGGGGATGGCGAAATTCACCAATAATAAGGATAAAAAGAGATATTTTAAAATTGTGGAAGATTATTTAAGCAATGAATTTGAAGCAAGATTAAAAAAACTCTCCAAAAAGCAGGGGCAAATCTTGGTTAAATTAATAGACAGGCAAACAGGAACAACAACTTATGAGTTGATAAAGAATCTCAAAAGCGGTTGGAAGGCATTTTGGTCTAATACAACTGCTAGTATGTTTAATATTGATTTGAAATTAAAGTACCAGCCATATGAGGTCAATGAGGATTATTTGATAGAGACTATATTGGTAAGGGGGTTTGAGTCGGGTAGGCTACGTAAACAAGAGGCTGCAAATCCAATAGATTTTGATAAGTTAGAAGAGTCTTGGAGTAATAAAGTAAAATAAATAAACTTTTACATTCAGTATAAAAGAGGTAATTACTAAAGTAGTTACCTCTTTTTTTTGTTTTCAAGCTATTCAAATACTCAGGAGCTATTTCCCGCTATCCGCTGCAATCTTATAAGCCGAACCCCTGCTTATAAGGATTTCCGCTTCTATCGGGGCTAGGGCCCGGGTTTTCATAAGATGAGGGTGAAAAATCAGATCTTATATATTAGGAGATATAATTGCAAAAGATTCATACCTTATATATAGGAGATGTGGTTTGAAAAGAAAAGATCCACAGAAACCCGTCTTCTCCGCATTTGGTTTAAGCCTCGGTAATACCAAAACAACCCAAAAAGCAACAAAACCGATTAAATTATCAGAAATGGCCTATTTAGATTTTCAAATCCATAAAAAAGGTGATCTGTAAATTTCGATATATCAATGCGTTAAAAAATAAATGTAAAATTAAAGTAAAATAATTGTAAAAAGCCATTGTTTAAACGAATAAACGTGCTACTTTTGCACCCGCAACAACGCACAAGTTCTTTTATACACTGACAAGCAAACGAATTGAAACTGAAAATTTATTTTCAAAAAAGATTCAAAAAAGCTTGTGAGAAAAGAAAAAGCTTTGTACTTTTGCACCCGCTAATCGAAAGACTGGCGCACAAAACAAGAAGATACGTTCCTAGACATATTGAATTGACAGCCGTTTTTATCGAAAGATAAGAACAAATAAAATAAGAGTAATAGAATCGGAA
>NZ_QKXH01000007.1 GCF_003254745.1 Flavobacterium aquariorum
AAAAAAGACAGGGAATATTCAAGCACCAATCCCAAAAGGATGGTGTGGTGTTTCAAGGATCGGATGCTAGGGAATTCTGGCAAAGAGCCGAAGACAGAAATAGAGAAACTGCCATGTTTTATCAACAGCTTGGACTTGCCACTTATGCAGCTATGGAGGCTTTTGTTAGGTGGGAGTATTAGTAAAAATTCAATAGTAATAAATAAATTAAAACATAATCATGGTTAGATCATTTATCGTTTCACTTCTTTTATGCAGCGCATTGTCGTTTGCACAGGAAGTAAATATCATTCCCCAGCCAGTACAAGTTACCAGAAACACAGGGAATTTTGTAATTAACACTAAAACAAGTTTGGTTGTAACCAGTAAAGAGGATAAGTCCACAGCGGCTTTCTTGAATAAATATTTATTGGATTACTATGGTTTTGAATTGCCGATAGTTAAAAAAGCTGATAAAAACTCCATTAAGTTGAAAAGTGGCAAGCACGCCGAGGGACTAAAAAGCGAAGGCTATAGTTTAAAATCAGACGATAAAGGTGTTCTAATTAATGGAAATTCGCCAATTGATACTTTCTATGGAATGCAAACATTGATTCAATTGCTGCCTGTTGAAAAAAGCAATAGCCTTACAATTGCATCAGTAGATGTGAAAGACGAGCCTCGTTTTGTATATAGAGGTGCTATGCTGGATGTTGGGCGTCACTTTTTCCCAGTTGCTTTTGTTAAAAAATACATCGATTATTTGGCTTTGCATAAAATGAATTATTTTCATTGGCACCTAACCGAAGATCAGGGGTGGAGAATCGAAATAAAAAAATACCCTAAACTTACCGAAATAGGTTCCAAAAGAAATGGGTCTATTATTGGCCATTACCCAGGTACAGGAAGTGATAATACTCCAGAGGGAGGATTTTATACTCAAGAAGAAATTAAAGATATTGTAAAATATGCTTCTGATCGTTTTATTACGGTTATCCCAGAAATAGAAATGCCGGGGCACAGTAGCGCTGCCATTGCCGCTTATCCACAGTTGAGTTGTTTTCCAGAAGAGAAAACCCAACTCTCAGATAAGATGATTTCCGATAGGAGCAAACAAGAATTGGCAAACGGAAAAACTAAAATTGTTCAGGAAACATGGGGTGTTTTTACGGATGTCTATGCTCCAACTGAATATACATTTAAATTTTTGGAAGATGTTATTGACGAGGTGGTGACATTATTTCCTTCAAAATACATTCATGTGGGCGGAGACGAATCTCCTAAAGATGATTGGAAAAGAAGTGAGTTTTGTCAAAAGATGATAAAAGAAAAAGGATTGAAAGACGAACATGAGCTTCAAAGTTATTTCATCCAGCGTATGGAGAAATATATTAATGGAAAAGGAAGAACATTAATTGGCTGGGACGAAATTCTAGAAGGTGGACTTGCACCAAATGCTATTGTAATGAGTTGGAGGGGAGAAGCTGGCGGAATAACAGCAGCAAGAGATAAACATCAAGTAATTATGACTCCAGGAAGTCACGTTTATTTAGATCACTCCCAAACCAAAAATGAAAAGGAAGTTACTATTGGTGGTTTTACGAACTTAGAAAAAATCTATAGTTATGAGCCAGTTCCAAAGGAATTGAATGAGCAAGAGGCTAAATATGTTTTGGGAGCCCAAGGAAATATTTGGACAGAATACATGCAAAATCCTGCCAAGGTGGAGTACATGATTTTTCCACGTTTGAGTGCATTAAGCGAAGTTTTGTGGTCTCCAAAAGAAAATAAAAACTGGTCTGAATTCCAGACAAAAATTGAAACACAGAAAAAAAGATACAGTTTGTGGGAAGCAAATTACTTTAAAGAAAAAGAGTAATGTTGAATAAATAAAAAAGAGCATTGTTTTAAAAGTTTGTTAGTTAGAAAAAGGGTTTGACATTTAAAAAGTCAAGCCCTTTTTTGAATTTTGTCATGTAGATAGTTTTTTTATTGACGCAATACTTTTTCAGAAATCATTTTAGTTGTTAAAATAAATTCAAGCCAATGACTTATATTGCTTAACCAAAAGACATCGAGATGAAAGATTTAAAAAAATCAACAACAAAACCAAAGCTGCACTTGCTTTGTTGATAGTTATGGTTATGTCGCAAATCCAGATTCATGAAGCTAAGTTCAAACTGGAAAGTTCTAATTACATTCATAGGGAGAATACTACTTGGGGGCAACTTCAAATTGCACTATTGACAGTTTTTTATTTTAAATTTTGAATTGTTTTTTCCTGTTCGCTAGTAATTTATTGCGAGTTTGTTAATCAATTGCCAGCATCAAATTCCCCTTTGGTTCCAAAAAAAAATCAATTACGAGTTCTTCCTCATTTATTTCTATAAGTTTACAAGATAAACTGCTTTATCAATATAGTTTCTTATAAAGAAATTTCAATCTATTGCACCACTATTGCATTTAAAGAATTTTTCTGTTTAAAAATGTTGTTTACGCATCAAAAACTAATTTTTTTCTATTTGTAAACCAGATCAATATTATAAACCAATTAACACTAAACAATTGAGAAAAAAAATGATTAAAGAGATTACAATGATAATAGTATCTGATTTTGCTGTAAAATATTCATTTAATGATATCCTAAGAGATGAACCTTTGGGAGAAGAACAAAATGACTATATAAACAAATTAGAATTTGAGGTCTACGTAACAGACATTCATGGAAAGTTATGAGAAGTAATCGCGAAAGACAACTTAGTCAAATTCTGTTAAGTCTGGATATCGATCATGGCTATTTGCTTTTTGATGTTATGGATGCCTCAGAATCCATTCTTGGTATGTCCTTAGTTTTGTTGATATGTCAAGAAAATAAAATTTTTTACGATAAACATAGACGCTTATTTTTGTAGATAACACTTCAACAAATTATACACTCTGCTACCTGGAATATTTTAAAATTATTCCAATTGTGGGGATAAGGACAACTTTAATAAAACTATAGATAGAGCTTGAATCGCACTAGTTAACAAATAAAAAAACGAAGGTGGTCACTTTTCTCCAGAATTAGTCTGTAATTTTAGACTGAAATCAGGTGGTCAATATCATCGGAATTAGCAGTTTTTAAGAATACATTTTCTTTTTCTTATTCAATCTTCATTCCAATATGGATTGATAAAAAATAGTTAAAAAAATATAGTATAATTTACTAATTATCAGTACTTTGTAGAGTATATTTTTTTATCTTTATGATGAAATAAATATATTCTTTTATTATTCTGAACCTTTTCATTTTACTGAATTGTTTAATATAAAATTCAAAAAAGATGGATACAATTGAAATTGACATCCCGGTTGATGAATTAATCTTAAAGGGTAATTTGACTGTTCCAAAAGCGGCAAATTCTTTAGTATTTTTTTCACATGGTAGTGGTAGTAGTCGTTTTAGCAAAAGAAATAATTTTGTCGCCAGTGTATTGAATCAGAGTAATATAGCAACTTTGCTTACAGATTTATTTACAATGGAGGAAGACGCGGTATACGAAAATCGCTTCAATATTGATTTGCTTACTCAACGACTTATTGCAGTAACAAATTACGTTTCTAAATTACCCAATCTAAAAAATCTTCCGATTGGATATTTTGGGGCAAGTACGGGGGCAGCTTCAGCACTAAAAGCCGCTGCAAGACTGAAGGATAAAGTGAAAGCTATAGTTTCTCGCGGTGGCCGACCTGATCTTGCTTTCGATGATTTACCGCTAATTCAAGTGCCAACTTTATTGATTGTTGGCAGTTTGGATCGTATAGTAATAGAACTCAACCAACAAGCCTATATGCAGCTCAATTGCCATAAAAAACTTGAGATTATTGATGGTGCAAACCATTTATTTGAAGAGGCTGGCACGTTGGAGGAGGTAGCCTATTTAGCATCTAAATGGTTCACGGAATACATTGTTAACGCTAAAGAAAAATCTCATGCTTTTCGCTGATAGATACGATGCGTCCTTAAAATTAATTTTGTTGTTAGAAAAATTCAAAAATGATAATTGTGTTATCCTTGCAGTACCTAGAGGAGGAGTGCCAATAGGATATCATATTGCTCAAGCATATCATTTCCCCATGGATTTATTACTGACAAAAAAAATAGGACATCCATTAAATAAAGAACTGGCAATTGGTGCAGTAAGTTTAGAAGACGAAATTATAGATGATTATCCATACATTTCCAAAGATTATATTAATAATCAAATACTCGAAATTAAAGAATCACTTAAAAAGCGATATAAAAAATTTTTGGGCAATCGCAGTCCAATCGAATTATTAAACAAAACGGTTATCATTGTTGATGATGGAATTGCAACAGGTAATACACTCTTGGCTGCCATAAAAATGATACGTCGTAAATCACCCAAAAAAATTGTTATTGCCGTACCAGTTGCTCCAACTGATTCGGCTAAAAAAATTATGAGCAAAGTTGATGAATTTATCTGTCCTCTGATTACAAATGATTTTGTTGGTGTTGGAGGATATTATTTGGATTTTTCTCAAGTATCAGATGAAGAAGTTATCCAGCTAATGGATGAAATTTATAGTTTGGAAAACAAAAAATAATTTAAAATGAAAACTTTTCACATCAAAAATGACCCCAATCAAAACAGTGAAATAATTGATTTAAGGAATTTAATCCTAGAAAACTCTATAGAATTAAAAAATGAAAACTCATTGAATGAATTAGTGGAAAAGATAGGTGAAGCCAAATATGTTCTGCTTGGCGAAGCATCCCATGGGACTCATGAGTATTATGTGTGGCGGGCTCAGATAAGTAAAATTTTGATTGAGAAAAAAGGTTTTTCGTTCATCGCAGTTGAAGGGGATTGGCCGGATTGTTATCGATTAAATCGTTATGTGAAAAAATATCCAAACTCAGGAGAAACAGCAGAAGAAGTGCTTCATGCTTTCAACCGTTGGCCTACCTGGATGTGGGCAAATTGGGAAATGGTGGCTTTGGCAGAATGGCTTCGCGAATTTAACGAAAAACTTCCCCAAAAAAACAAAATAGGTTTTTACGGGCTGGATGTCTACAGCCTCTGGGAATCATTTGAATCCATAATTGAGTATTTGGATAAAAAAGACCTCAAAACAAAGCAAACTGCTGTCAAAGCTTTTAAATGTTTTGAACCATATAATCGTGGTGAAGGCCAAGAATATGCCAGAGCTACCCAAATGATTCCCTCACTTTGCGAAAACGATGTGATCGAACTGTTGTCTAAAATAAGAATGAATGCACCAAGTTATAATACAGATCCGGAAGCTGTAATGAGTGTAGAACAAAATGCGCAAATAATTGTTAACGCGGAAAGGTATTATCGGGCCATGATAAAAGCAAGTGCTGAATCCTGGAATATACGTGATCGACACATGGTTTATACCTTAAATAATTTAATGAAATTTCATGGGCCAAAAGCAAAAGGTATTATTTGGGAGCATAACACCCATATTGGTGATGCCCGTGCTACGGATATGGTTGCCGAAGGAATGATTAATGTAGGGCAAATAGTCAATCAGGAGCATAATGAGGACGAAGTATACTCTGTTGGATTTGGCTCTTATCAAGGTACCGTAATCGCAGGTCGGGAATGGGGTGATGTAATGCAGATTATGAAAGTTCCAGAAGCTGTAAAACACAGTTGGGAATATGAATTGCATCAATTAAATGCCAAAGACAGAATTATTTTTATGAATCACAATATGAAGAAAAAAATAGGCGATAAAAAATTTGGTCACCGCGCTATTGGTGTAGTTTATCGCCCTAAATACGAATTTTTAGGAAATTATGTTCCCAGTAAAATGCCTTATCGCTACAATTCTTTTATCTATATTGATGAAACTTCGGCTTTGCATCCACTTCATATTAATCCTAATGTGAGACAATTGCCAGAAACATATCCTTTTGGAGTATAAATTATTGTATCGCATCATAAAAAAAGACATTTCAAAAACCGTCATCTCTTATTTATTCAGATACAAAAAAGTGTTTTAAAGGATGGACGATAAATTAAATAGGTCAGTAGTTGTAATAGTTGCACACCCAGACGATGAAATCCTTTGGGCAGGAGGGACGATACTGAATAACCCCCAATGGGACTATTTCATTATTAGTCTTTGTAGAAAAAATGATGAAGATCGTTCCTCTAAATTTTATAAAGTTTTAAAAATTTTAAATGCGCAAGGAATACTGGGTAATCTTGATGATGGTCCCGAACAAAAGCCTTTGGACGCAATTGAAGTGGAACAATACCTATTGGATTTATGGCCCCAAAAGCATTTTGATTTAATAATAACCCATAGTCCGCAGGGGGAATACACAAAACATTTGCGACACGAGGAAGTGAGTAAAGCCGTAATTATGCTTTGGAATGAAGGAAAAATTAATGCTGATGCCCTTTGGGTTTTTGCTTACGAAGATGGGGAGAAAAAATATTTCCCAAGAGCAATTAAAAGTGCTTCTTATTTCGAAACGCTCAGAGACGATATTTGGATTAAAAAATATAAGATTATAACCGAGACTTATGGCTTCGAAGAAAACAGTTGGGAAGCAAAAACAACACCAAAAATGGAAGCTTTTTGGGTTTTCAAAGATCCAAATTCGGCAGTTGCCTTTTTGAATAAATAAGAGATAAAATTAATTTCGATGAAAGTATTGGTGCTTTATGATTATCCGCCTTCGCCTGGAGGGTTGGCAACTCAAGGTGATCTTTTGTACAGGGGTTTGTTAGAATTAGGAGTTGATACCCATGCTGTTCATTTTGATTCAGCACAAGAAAAAGAGTGGTATTATCGCTGGTTTGAACCCGATGTAGTGGTTGGTATTGGTTACTGGGGGCATACGCCGCAGCTAATTTTACATCCACAGCGATATGGTGTTCAACCGGTTCCGTGGTTGGTAGCGGATGGCTATATCGCCAATTATCAGGAAGTTTTAAATGAGCTTCCTTTAATATTAGTTACATCGCATTGGGTGAAAGAAATGTATGTTAGAGACGGAATCAATGGTGATAAAATTGAAGTTTTACCTGTGGGATGCGATACCGATTCTTTCAAAGCTTATGATAAAAATGATCCTAAAATAATTGCTGTTCGCGAATCTTTGGGGATTCCTCCTGATCAATTAATGATTTTAACAGTTGGAGGAGACGCTGCGTCGAAAGGTGCCCAAGAAGTTATGCAAGCCTTAGCAATTATCGATGCTAAAGCCCCAGATTGGAAATATGTTTGTAAGGTTTGGCCTCAACAGCGGACTAAGTACCAAAATCTCGAAGATCTGCAAATGGCATCTGATTTGGGTATAGAGAAAAACATAACCTACGCAACGAACACTATTTCCAGAAATTTCATGCCTTACCTCATTGCGGCTTGCGATATTTATGCTGCACCCTCTCGATTAGAAGGATTTGGAATGCCACAAGTTGAAGCAGGAGCATGTGAAAAACCGGTTATTGGAATTAAGGCGATGGGGATGTTGGATACCTTGATTCATCGTGAAACTGCATTCTTGGCTAATGTTGCAAAAAAAATTGTAGTTGACGAAGTTACTCTTGGTGATGAATCCGGATTTGAAAATAATTCTAGGGTCAAATTTAAAGAACCTCGAACGGTCGATTATCGCGCAAACGTTCAAAATATCGCCACCGGATTATTCGAACTCATGAGCGATGCAAAATTAAGACAAAAAATGGGAAAAGAAGGAAGGAAAAGAGTAGTAGAAAACTTTGATTATAGAATTGTAGCCCAAAAATTTATAGATATAATGAATGACAAATTAGGAATAAAATGAACTGTAATGATTAATTCTCAACACTCTTCAGAAATAAATGTAGCTAAAAAAGCAGCACTTGAAGTGCTTTTGCATAACATGAATGGTCCATTTCACGGGCTTCCAAGAACGGCGGGTTGGGGGTATCCAGAACCCTATACCAGAGATTTATTGATTTCGATTCTAGGGATCGCCGTTTCTGGAAATGAACAGTTATTAGATAGCATTCGGAAAGTTTTGGAAACCTTGGCAAAACACCAGTCAGAAAGGGGACATATTTCCTCGCTGGTTCACGATTCTGATGACCGGGGAGCAAGTGATACAACACCTTTGTTTTTATTGGGAGTTGGTATTTACAGGCAGGTAAAAAATGAATCTAATTTTTTAAATGATGCCGTTCAAAAAGCATTAGTTTGGATGGAATATCAAAGTCCATCGGACTTATATCTAGTTGCCCAGCAACCCACCAGTGATTGGCGTGACGAGCAATGGGTACTTGGTTACGGATTATTTGTAAACACTTTGACGTATAGTTATTTGAAAATTTTAAATCAATCTGAAAGAGCAGAGAATTTATACCATGAAATGAAACAGTTTACTATTACTGGCGGTATCATGCACTACCATGTGCACGAGGGGTTGGTTCTCAAGCATAAACCTTATTATGCGTTTTGGTCATATAAAGTTTACAGTAGTGAACGTTTTGATTTGTTAGGAAATTGTCTTGCTATTTTATCCGGGATTGCATCTCCAAGAAGGGCTGATGAAATGGTTTCTTGGATTGAGGCCGAATGTGAAGCAATGAAAAATAACGAATTATTGGCAATCAATCTGCCACCTAATTTTTTTCCTTTTATCAATCCAAATGATCCTGATTGGTACGAAAGATACGCGGAATATAATAATCCTGGGGAGTACCATAACGGAGGTATTTGGCCTTTTGTATGTGGTTTTTATATCGCAGCATTGGTGGCGGCAAAAAGATTTGAATTGGCAGAACAGAAATTAATGATATTGACTGAATGCTTAAAAAAAACGAATACTTCAGAACAATCTGCTGCCATGAATGCTGATGTATCTGTCAATTATATGAATGATAAAAATATTAATTATGGATTTAATGAATGGATAAAAGCGCAGAATGGGGAGCCAAAAGGTCAAAATTGGCAAACTTGGAGTGCGGCAATGTATTTATATGCCGTAAAATGTGTCGAAGAAAAAACAACTCCTTTTTTTGACGAAATGCGCAAAGAGTGATTAAAGGTTCAGTCGTGTCCAAAATATTTTTTATTTATGAGTTCTGGAATAGGGATATTATGGTTGGTGAAAAATAATATTGATGAAGCTCTACTGCCTCTAGATGCAGGAGATAAGCAATAGCCTAAAATCGAGCAATTGAATATGATAATTAAACAATTAATGTGTTTTAATAGGACATGTTTTTTTTTGAAATTTTAGAGAAAACAAAAAGCCTTTAAATAGTACTATTTAAAAGCTTTTTAATTTTTATAGAAAAATAAAGAAATCCTTTCACATTCCTCCTTGTATTGATTAATTCCATAATTTGCCAAGCAATATTTTTCTGGATACAAATGAGATACCAAGCAAACCAGAAACTTTTAAAATAGTAGTAGATATAAATATCTACAACCAATCGTAAGGAAATGAAGGATTGATTTAACTATTTGAAAAAAGGGACTATTTCAATAACAAATTAATTTACTTTAATTTGTTTTATGGGTTTGGAAATAGTAGGCTCTTTTTTAGGAAGTGTTATTTTGAGAACACCATTGTGATATTCAGCATTAATATTATCCACTTTCAGATTTTTTGGAAGGCTGAAGGTACGATAAAACGAATTATAAGAGAATTCTCTACTGCGATAATTTTTATCTTCAGTTTTTTTCTCTTCTTCTTTCTCTGCACTCACAATCAGAGTATCATTTTCTACTTCTACTTTAAAATCCTTGCGTTCTAAGCCAGGTGCAGCTAATTCTATTTCATAGTCTTTTCCATTTTCAATGATATTAGCAGATGGAACAAGAGCTAAATCATTTTCAAATAATAAACCATTGAGATCAAACAATGATGGCCCAAAAAATGGGCGGGTGAAGAGATTATCGATTAAAAGCGGTAATTCCCTTCCTGTTCTTTTTTTTGATACAGCTAGTGACATAATGTTAATTTTTTAATTGATTAAACTTCAAATTTCAAGGTATAAAGGTACTATGTTTTAAAAATAAAAACATGATAAAAATCATATAAATTACTGATTATCAATATTTTATGTTTTTTTTTTTATCATTAACAAGAATCTTCATTTTTTTTTTGGTATGCCAAAAAATAAAAGCAGAATAACTCTTTCAAAATTTTTTTTATTAGTGCGTTTTTCTTTTAAAAATTATATAGCCTAGCTTTAAAATTAGCCGACAATGTATCTTGCTAAGAATCTATGTGTTATAATTTATATTCATTTTATTTCTGCGTGATAATTTAAGTTACATTTGATTTGGAATTCTACTTTTTCAGATTGTTGTAGGGTCAAATACAGTCTGCGGCCTCAAATTGAAAATTATTTTTTTCAAATTTTAAAAGTAATTATTACTTTTAATAAATCTATTATTAACTTTATGAACTTGTGATGATACTTTTCAGAAATCACTTCTTTTGCTGTAATAAATTCAAGCCAATGGCTTATATTGCATAACCAAAAGACATCGAGATGAATGATTTAAAAAAATCCAACAACAAAACCAAAGCGGCACTTGTTTTGTTGATTGTTATGGTTATTATATTAATTAGCAATTTTATCAGACTGCAAAACTCCCAAAAAGCAAACGAAAATATCAATGCTATCTATAATGACCGATTGGTGGTTGCTCACTATATCTTTCAGTACGACAATGAACTTTATTCCATAAAAGCAAAAGCTTTACAAAGTGAACTTAATGACTGGCAAAAAAAAGCTGCTATTGAGTCTGCCATGCAACGTATTCATAAAATTGATAAATTATATCTAAATACATTTTTGACTTCCAAAGAAAAAGCATCCTTTGTATCCTTCCTCGCTGCTTGCTCTGCTGTTGAAGTTCAGTCGCAAAACAATAACTGGGACCAAGTAACCGAATCCAGTAATCAGGCCCTGAAAACATTGAAATTATTGTCTCAAATTCAGATTAATGAGGCTAAATCCAAAATGGAAAGTTCCAATTCCATTCATAGGGAGAATACTACTTGGGGTCAACTTCAAATTGCACTATTGACAGTTTTAGGTGGTTTCGCGTTATATTTGCTAATTGCAAAGAAAACCAAGATTAAAATTAAAATACCAGAAGGACCAAGCATGAACTAATAGCAACCGAAAAAAACATAATTTCATGGATCGCGACCAATTTATTTTCTGCCTCGAAGCTGTTCCCGATGTAGAGATACGTACCACTACCGAAGTGGTTAAAAATCTGGAACAGTTAGCGATAGAACAAGGTATAGCTAGTATTTATAAAACCTGTGACACCATTGAAGGATTAGAAGACAGTTTGAATGCATTACTTTATCATGACCATAATTTTACCGATTACGAAATCATATATTTGGTAATGCCTGGAAAGGAAAACAGCATTTGCCTTAATAATTATTACTACAGTATAGAAGAAATAGCCGAAATTTTTGAAGGCAAAATGAAAGGAAAAATCATCCATTTTGCCAATGCAAAAATATTGGACTTAGACGCAGAAGAAGCACAATACTTCTTAGATATTACGGGAGCATACGCTGTTTCAGGCTATGGTGCAAAATACGATAAAATAGCTAGTTGCAGTACGATAGACAAGGCTTTCTTTAGCTTATGCCAAGAATATGATGATGTAGTGGAAATTGTGGAAAAATTGTATCAAAAGCACTATGCTCTGTGTAAGTTGCTGGATTTTAGGCTGTATTATTAGCTAATGACTTCGAAAAAAAACATTCCTTTTGAAGTATCTTTGTATTATAAACTTCAACAATAATGATTCTTTACATTAAAAATATGGTTTGCAACCGTTGCAAAATGGTTGTCAAAGCAGAATTGGAAAAACTCGGGATAACTGCACTAAATATCGAATTGGGAGAAGTAACCATCGAAAAAGATTTGGATGCATCAGAAAAGGCTCAATTGGATCTTGTACTTAAAGAATTGGGATTTGAATTGATCGACGACAAAAAAAGCAGGTATATCGAAAAAATAAAATCATTAATCATTGAATTGATCCATGAGCAAAACAATGACCTAAAAATTACTTTATCAGATTATCTGAGCCAAAATGTGTATCACGATTATTTTTATCTTTCCAATCTTTTTTCGGAAATAGAAGGGACAACTATTGAAAAATATTTTATTGCCCAGAAAATAGAAAGAGTCAAAGAATTATTGGCATACAAAGAATTGTCTTTGGGGGAAATTGCTTTCCAGCTGAATTATTCCAGCGTTGCCCACTTGAGCAATCAGTTTAAGAAAGTCACAGGGCTTTCGCCAAGTCATTTTAAAAACATACGATTAGGAGGAAGAAAATCTTTGGATGAAGTTTAATGAAAGTTTATGGCAATTTTTTATTCTAAACGTGTTTTAAACAAAAAAACGCAGCCCATTACAGAATGCGTTTGTATCTACTTAAGAATGATTTTATTTATCTATTGAGCCAAGGACTCTTTTCATGAAGGTGTTTAAGGCTTCTTTCTTGTCGGTGCCTTGCTGTACCATTTTGTGAACTTCAATGGCTCCGTACATGTTTGAAATTAATTCACCGATGACGTCTAATTCTTCATCTTTTAATGAGGGAATTTCGGTCATGGCTTCCAGCACTTCGATGGTTTCGATTATGTAATCCTGATCGTTTTCCTCGATGAACTGGGTCAGGTGTTTTATTACGGGTAACTTCATTTCTTAGATTTTTAGATTGCTGGATTTTTAGATAAAAGATTCAAAAATCTAACAGTCTAAAATTCCAATAATTATTTAAACAATTTCATTAACCAATTCGATTAAAACTTCTTGTTTGTTGGTTTGGGTTTCGTTTACTAATTTTCCATTTACGAAAGTAGCAAAAGTAGGCAAATTGCTTACGTTGGCTAGTTTTCTGGATTCTGGAGAATTCTCGGCATCAACCAAAACAAATGAAATTCCGTCATTTTCTGAAGCCAATTTTTTGAATTTTGGTTTCATGATTCTGCAATTTCCACACCATGAGGCTGAATATTGAACCACCACTTTTTCGTTTTGTGCTATTAAAGCCCCTAACGTATCTTCGTTTAATTCGATTAACATAGATTTTTAAATTTCAATGTCAATTTCAATAACAATGGCAATTCTTAACTATTGAAATTGCCATTGTCATTGCCATTGATATTATGATATTAATTGATATTATTAGTTAAGACTTAGGTATTCTGCAGTACTTTTTCTGTCAGCATTCATAGCTTCTTTACCAGCTTCCCAGTTTGCAGGACAAACTTCACCTTTTACTTGAATGTGAGTATAAGCATCAACCATACGTAAATATTCGTTTACGTTACGTCCTAGAGGCATATCATTAACGCTTTCGTGGAAGATTTTTCCAGTCTCGTCAATTAAATAGGTAGCTCTGTAAGTTACGTTTGAACCCTCGATGATTACTGAATCTGTATCTTCGCTGTAGCTAGTAGATTCGATGTCAAGAATTCCTAAAATGTTAGCTAAGTTTCTGTTTGTATCTGCAAGAATTGGGTAAGTTACACCTTCAATTCCACCATTGTTTTTTGGAGTGTTTAACCAAGCAAAGTGTACTTCGTTAGTATCACAAGAAGCTCCAATTACGATTGTGTTTCTTTTTTCAAATTCCGGTAAAGCAGCTTGGAAAGCGTGTAATTCTGTTGGACATACAAAAGTGAAATCTTTTGGGTACCAAAACAAAAGTACTTTTTTGTTGTTTTTTGTAGCTTCTTCGAAAATGTTGATTTTTAAATTATCACCCATTTCTGAAATAGCGTCTACTGCAATACTTGGGAATTTTTTACCTACTAATGACATTTTTTTAGTTTTAAAGTTATTTTATGCCGCAAATATAATAGATATAAAAAGGTGTTTTAGATAAATTTTGATTATTAATATTTATTTAATGATAGCGTATGGTTATTAAATATTGTTAAATACCTGTTATTGAAACTGGTAAACTGCCTTTTCCTTTTTTGTCTTCCAATAATTGTTCGGCTGCGCTTTCCTGAAATTCTACAAAATCTTGGTACATCTCCACAATTCCGTTGGTGTGTTCCAAATTTGGAATTACTTGTAGGACATACGGATTTCCAAAAACATACAGAATGCATTTTTTGGTTTGAAATAATTGTCCTAAAAATTCCAAAACTGAATCTTCCAAATCAAATTTATTCAGTGGTTTTGCTTTTGGAACAAATAAAGAAATAAGGATGGTGTCAAATGGTTTTAGATCTTCTATGAGCGTTGTGTCAATTAAGTCATTGGCATTTTCAATCGCATATTCAGGGGATGGCAAGATGGGACCTAAGGTTTTAAAAAATGGATTATCGATAGGTTTGTAAACACTCAATTTAGCGAGACGTTCCCTGTTTTTTGCATCAAAAAGAACCACAGAACTGTTGTTGTCCTTGAGGTCGGTAATGCAATAATCGGCTATTTTTCGGTTTAATTCGGAAGTGACTTTGAAGTCAAAATCAACAGCAGGACTTGGATTTGCGTCAAAAAGGCCTGCTTTTTGTTTGCATTTCATAATGCGGTTCAAACTCGCCTCAATTCGCTCTTGGCTTGCATTTTTTAGTATTTCCTGAATACCTTCGGCTACGTTTTCTGCAAAACAAAGCACATCGTTTCCAGCGTTGAAGGCTTCCCATTCCAATTGGCCTTTAGTATCGTATAATTTTGAAACGCTATGCATATTTAAAGCATCCGAAATAACCAAACCATCATAACCCAATCGCTCGCGCAAAAGAGATTCTATAATGTTTTTGGATAAAGTGGCCGAAGTTTCTTTTCCGTCGTTCAAAGCGGGAACAGCAAGATGACCTATCATGATGGAATCTACTTGATTTTCTATTCCTTTTATGAATGGCACCAATTCGTTTTCGAGTAATTCTTCGAGATTTTCCTGTAAAACAGGAAGTCCCAAATGCGAATCCACATTGGTATTTCCATGACCTGGGAAGTGTTTCAAACAACCTAAAATTCCAACATCCGACATTCCGCGAAGGTATTCCAAAGCATACTGAGCCACTTTCTCTTTGTTGGAACCAAAAGAACGGTATCCAATCACTGGATTGTCAGGGTTGTTATTTATATCGGCCAACGGAGCCAAATTGTAATGAATTCCCGCCGATTTTAAGTCTAATGCAATTTGTTTTCCCACTTGATACACCAAGTCGATTTTTCTTTCGGGCAAAGCGCCAAGGGTAATGGCATAAGGATATTGAGGTGTTTTTTCAACGCGCATGGCCAAGCCCCATTCGGCATCAATACTCATTAATAGGGGAGTAGTGGCGCATTTTTGATAACGTACAATCAGGTCTTTCAATCGTTGATAGCTATTATCGTTGAATTCTACTTTTTTCTTGCTCTCATAGTTGGTTGCTGCACTGGCTCTGCTATGAAAAAACGTCAATCCACCAATGTTATGTTCCTTGATTAACTGTTCCATTTCCTGAATATTCTCTTCCGTGTCGTTGATGAAAACGGCAGGAAAAAAGAATTGTCCTATTTTTTGTTCTAGTGTCATTTTAAAATGAATATGATATCTAATTTAACCATATAAGTATATAAGCTTAATTTTGTATAGCTATTAAAGTTAAGTATTTAATAGCTATTATTTTAAATAAATTTATATGACTTTTATGTTTAAAAAATATTATGTTTATTTATCTTTCGCTTTCTTTCCAAAATCAGCGGGATACTTTAGAAATTGAGATAAAATTAATCCAGGGATGGTGGCACAAAATACCCAAATAAAGAAGTTTCCATAGCCTAAATATTGCTGTATATAACCACTCAACATTCCTGGAAGCATCATTCCCAAAGCCATGAAACCAGTAGCGATGGAATAATGTGAAGTCTTAGATTCACCTTCAGCAACGTAAATCAAATACATCATAAAGGCAGCAAAGCCAAAACCGTATCCGAATTGCTCTGCTATAACCGTTGCATAAATATAATAAACAGAAGTGGGATGAAAATGAGCTAATAGGATAAAACCAATTATGGGTAGGTGCATCGATAGGAACATAGGCAACATCCATTTGCGCAATCCTCCTTTGGAAATGGCAATCCCACCCAGAATTCCTCCAATAACAAGGGCAGTTACTCCAAAAGTTCCATAAATGATTCCCACATCTTCGGTAGTTAATCCCAAACCGCCTTTGGCTTTTTCATCAATCAAGAAAGGAGTCAACATTTTTAATAATTGGGACTCTCCTAATCTGAAAAGTAAAATGAAAGCCAGTATCAGACCAATTTGTTTCTTTTGAAAAAAAGTAGCAAACACTTCACCGAAGCTTGCTTTTGGAGCTGTTTCGGTCTCAGTAATTTCTTCCACTTTTGGAGTAGTGAAAAAGTTGTATACTGTCAGGACAGCCATAATCAAGGCCACAACAATCATTGTGTATGACCAAGCCTTGCTTTTGTCTCCGAATTTGTGTTCCAAAAAACCACCCAGAATCACAATCAATCCATTGGCGGTAAGCATTGAAAGTCTATAAAAAGTACTTCTAATCCCGAGGAAGAAAGATTGTTGTTCTTTGGCTAAAGCCAACATGTAAAAACCATCGCTGGCCACATCATTGGATGCCGAGGCAAATGCAGCTACCCAAAACAGCGCCAAACTCAGCATGAAAAAATGATTCATCGGAATGGTTATTCCAACAATCAAAAAGGCTATCGCAATCAGCAATTGCATTGCCAAAAACCATTTTCTTTTGGTGGCATACAAATCAATAAACGGACTCCAAAGCGGTTTGATTACCCAAGGTAAGTACAGTAAACTTGTATAAACTCCAATGTCTTCATTGGCAATTCCCAGATTTTTGTACATAATCACCGAAACCGAAATAATAATAGCATACGGAAAACCCGAAGCAAAATTTAAAAACGGAATCCAATACCAAGGTTTGTTGTCTTTCATTGTTTGAGGAGGTTTAAAAGTTTAGAAAGTTTAAAAGTTTAAAAGTTTAGAAGTTTAGAAGTTTAGTTTTTAACTGCTTAATCGTTTAACGTTTATTTGTTTTAAGATGGTTTAACTCCTAAACCTGCTAAACCATTTTAAACTTTCTAAACCTTTATTTTGTTTGTGTTTCTACCTGTAAATCTATTATTGTTTCCGGGCTTTCATTGGCATAATAATCAACGAAAGTAAAGGCAAAGGCCGTTTTGCCAATCATTTTATAGTCGGGCACTTCGATGCTGAATCCTTCATTTTCTTCTGTTACTGCAATTTTGTCCAGAATTTGGGAGGCATCATTAATGTTTATTTTTGAAGCGTCTTTGGCACCATAAACGACTATGTACCTCACTTTTGACAGCAGTTTTGGTTTCTGAAAAGAAATATAATAATTGGCTGTATCCTTAGTGATGGAATTGATGACTAACGTTTCCGTAATAGCCTTTTTAAAATTAGGAACTGGCAATGGCAATGCTGGATATTTGTATTCATATTCTTGAAGTACCTTGACCACATCCATGTTTTTGTTCATAAACCACTTGGCACTAAAAAATCCATTTCCTTGCACGTTAGGATAAGAACGGGTAAGGTCAATCTGATTCGGAATTTCAAATTTATTATTCCAGTGTTTGTCTGAATCTGCTTTGATTTTGTAGGTACTGTTTCCTACATACAATGCGGTGTTGCTTGGTACATTTTCAGACCACCATTTGATTAATTTTGCATACGAAGCTGTTTTGTGGTCAATGCTCCAGTACAGTTGCGGTACGATATAATCAATCCAGTTTTTGTTCATCCAATCAATAGGATCGGCATATAAATCATCATAATTGGTTTGTCCCGAGAGTGTGTCGGAGCCTTTTGGGTCAACCGATTTGTTGCGCCAAACTCCAAACGGACTGATGCCAAATTGTACCCAAGGCTTTAGTTTTTTGATGCTGGAAGAAATGTTTTTAACAAAAGTAGTCACATTGGAACGCCTCCAATCGGGTAGAGAAAGCCCATTACCAAACTTTTGATAAGAAGCAGTGTCATTAAATTCGATTCCTTTTATTTTATATGGATAAAAATAATCATCAAAGTGTATGGCATCAATATCGTATTTTATTACTACCTCTTCGACAATCGATGTCAGGTGTTGCTGCACTTCGGGTAGGGCAGGGTTGTAATAGTATTTTCCTCCATATTCAATCATCCATTCGGGATGTTTGTAGTAATCATGGTTTGGACTTAAGGTTTCGGTTTTCAAGTCGAATGTGGCTCGATAGGGATTCAGCCAAGCGTGAAATTCAAAACCACGGGTATGGGCTTCGGTAATCATCCATTCGAGTACATCATAATTAGGACTTGGCTCTTTTCCTTCTCTTCCGGTCAGGTAACGGGACCAAGGCGCCAATATTGTTGGATACAGTGCATCACCCACAGAGCGAATTTGAACAATTACGGCATTATAATTGAGTTTTTGGTAGGTATCCAAAATATCGATAAAGTCGGCTTTTTGTTTCTCAACCGAATCCGTGCTTTTTTTTGGCCAGTCAATATTGACAACGGTGGCAATCCAAACGGCTCTAAATTCGTTTTTGGGGTGCATCTCTCTTTTTTGGGAATACCCAATGACAGCAAAAAGTAGAAGATATATAGTTGGGAATAGCAGGGACTTCTTTAGAATCATTTTCACTCATTTTATAAAGGAATCAAAAGTAGTTTTTTTAGCTAAGTTTATTAAATTAATTGCCAATAAAATTAGTCATACCGTTTTTGTTTTGCATTATTGCTAAAAAGTATACTAATGTGCCTTATCCAGCTATCCGCTATAGCCCTCCATTAGAACCCTTTTTTTACTAGCAACTCCAGGAGCTTCCGCTGGTCGCTCTGTAGTAGCTGTAAAAAATAGTGTTCCAATTATCGGGGCTGTCGCTGCTATCTGGGGCAGGGATTTGGTGTATTGATGAAAGTTTTTTATAATGATTTGAAATGCATATAATTCTAAAGACATTCACGTTAAAAGTCGGGAGACTTTTGACATTTTTTTTTGCTTTCAGGAGCTTTAAAAAAAACGCAAAGTCGGGAGACTTTGCGGAGCATCTACACTTTGCGCAGCGGGGTTGCTTGTTGTGAAATTTTGCGCAGCTTTTTGTCAGGAAAACTTCGGAGAGCGGGAAGTCAGGAGGCTTTTATCTTATTTACGGTTTTTAAGAACTAAAAAAAACGCAAAGATATGAGTCTTCAGACTTTGCGCAGCGGGGTGGACACTTTGTGGAGCTGTAAATTAATAACTCAATTTATTTATTCAAATCTATTTCAAGTATTGCATTTATTTCGCACATATAGCGACCATTCTGCCACTCGCCAAGACGGAATATAATTAGATAATCATTATTACATTCTTTTGAATTAAAAAATTGATATTGAAATAATAATGGTGTTTGCTTTTCGAAAATTGACATTGTAGCAACTCCTTTTTTTGATAATGATTCAAAATCAATTTTTCCTTCAGTAACTAAATCATTGAGATATGGACTATTAGGTGATACAAAAACTTCGTGTTTAAAACCTCCTCCATTGGCACAATAAAATTCTACTAAAACACCATCCATAACTTCTACACCAGAAAATGATGATTTTCCTAAATGTATTTTTTGCTTTATAATCATATATCGTTTTTTGAGATAAATTTTTTGAAATGCCAATTTGCGGGTATTGTATAATACAAAACTATTTCAAATTTATTACAGTTTATAATTTGAATATCGTTTTTCATCCATAGATCAATACTTTCTTCATCAAAATTCTAACAAGTTACCTTTTTTACAACTAATCAAATATTGATGTGCCTTTAAATTTTTATTTCTTCCATAAAGTTTGGAATAGCTATAGTTTTTTACAAATTCCAAATAAAATTCATTTAAATTTTGACTTCTGTCAACACCTTTTATTAATTAATTTATTACTCAAATTTGGTAAAATAATTAAATTACTCCTAATCTCATTTCCTCAAATAAACTTCCCCAAGCTCCTCCAAGGATTTTATTACTTTCAATATCAAGTATTAATTCTTTTAATAATATGGCATACTTCTCATGATTTTCTTGGTAACTTCCCAATTTTTCGGATAATATTAAGCGTTTAATAATAAAGTCATTTATAAAAAGTGATTGGCACAATGTTTCGACATTTTCTCCAAGATAAACATATGATGGATTATTCGTTTCAAAATTCCATTTATGATAAATTGCTTTATCTTCTAATTTAATAACCAAGTTATGAGGGTTTTTATCTCCAATAGTTTGTCCTAATAAAATTTCCGTCTGATTTAATATTGGTTGTTTAAAAAACGAATATTCTTGATAAATAATTTTCTTAGGCAAACCATTTAATATTAAAAAAAAAGAATTTGTCTCACCTAATATTTCTTTTAAATTTGGGCTTAATTCAAAAAACGAGGTTTCAGTTCTATATTTTAGCATTTGTATCTATTTTAGAAGTTCAATTAAATCATTAAAACGCTGTTCAAGAGATTGTTGTCTTGTTGATGACCCAGTAGTATTGTTTCCTGGGTAATCATAAGAATAACTTTTTTGAGCACCCGAAAATTCTGTATTAAGCATTTCTTTACATTTTGAAGCTTCTAATTCACATGGCTCTAGTTCACTAAAAATTCTTTTGACATTTGATTTAGGAATATTATTTGCTTCAATCCATGTTTTAGCTAACTGCTCAGAATGTGTAGTAACTCCCACTTCTGTTGTAAATGCTTTTTTTACTAAATTTCCCGAATTATCAAGATATTCAAATACTGCAACGTTACCTTTATGGTTTGGAATAGCTAGAGTTTTTCTAAATTCTACAGCAAATTTACTTAAATCGTCGCCACCTAAAACAACTTTTTTTATGATATTTCCTGATAATACAACAATCTCTTTCTCTAAAACCTTTCCAATATAACCAGTATATAATTTATTTGGAGAAGATTTTACATTTATTTTTATATAACCATCATCAATTAAAGATTGTAAGTTTTTGTATTTCGTGTCAAATTTAAGTAAAGTTTGTTTACCATTGCCAACTTGACCAAACCACGGTATAACATCAGCAGTTGTTCCTGTTATTGGCAAATCTTTTAATATTTCTATTTCATAGTATAATGCATTTTTATTTTCGGTAACACGCAGTGCTCTTTGCGCATAGCTGTAAGGTGTGTCTTTTATAGGTGCCACATAGCTTCCGCCAACTATTGGTTTGTCTTCAGGTGTTGCGCCAAACCATTTTTCTTGGTAACGGTCAAATTTTTGTCCTTTTAAAATAGATATATCTTCTACTGTATTATATCCACCATTGGCGGGTGGCCAGCCATCATTAAGTTTGTATTCCTTGAAAATTTCTTCAATTTTGCTCCAGTTTTGCTGTTTATAATGATTGAATATTTCTCCTCGCAGTGATTTGCTTAGTTTATTATATGCGTCATAAGTTTCACCTAAAGCATTTGCATTTTTAAAGAAATTTGCGGGGACAATAACATCTTTATTTCTAGCAATTCTTTGATAAATTAATTCTAACTCTTCTTCTGTAGCAGTAGCTATTTTACCTGTAAACTGATTTATTCCAGTTTCGTAATTAATGATTGTCAGTTCAGGAGTTGTTTTCCCAGCTACATTTTTTGCATATCCAATAATCATTTCATTATCTGTTGCTTTAATAAAAACATCAGCTTCTGATGTAGCCTTCGGTAACAAATATTCAATAGCGGTAGTACTATTTTTGATTTCTAAATTGATTAAATTTTTTATTGCCACTTCGTCTAAACCTTTGGCTATTTGTAATGATAAGCTAGTACTTAAATAGAAATTTTTAGTAAATCTTGCACTATTTTTATATACTGTGGCAATTTTGTTAAATGTTTCTCCTAAGACAGGACCAATTAAGTAGCCAGCAACATACATCAATGCCATATCAGATTGACCTATTGAAGCATAGTAAACTACAGCTAGACCATCTACTGTAATTACCGCTACATTGCCAAAAGGAATTGAAGCAATACCCGCAACTAGAAACGCATCATCTATATATTGTTCTATACAAGTCTTGTTTAAAGTGAATTTACATTCTGAAATATGTGGTACTATTGAAACTATTCCATCTTCATATTCAGGTTTGTCAAAATCAAAGTAGGTAAGTCTCCAATCTGCATATTGGTCTGCATATCGTTTTGCTAAATTTAAACTTTCATCAGCAACATATTGTTCCTTTAACCTGTTTATGTCTTCTTTTTCGTTTAGACTAACAATTGTATTAGTTTGAGTATCTTTAAACAAAAATATTGCTTGAATAGCATTGCCAATTTTTCCTTCAACTGTAACTATTTTTTTTAAAATATTCTTTTCTAAAAAAGATTTCGTTGGAGCATTTTTAATTTCTTCTGGCGTAACTTTTTCGATTACATAAATATATTGTAATTGCTTTTTTGGTATTTTTTGGTAAAAAGATATTATTGATTTGCCGTAATCATTATAATTTTGCCCTGTGTTAATAGATAAGTAATCGACCGTAGTTTTTTTAATAGATTCGGATATATTTGTTCCAAAAACAAAATACGTTTTCCATCCATATTGATTTCCTATTGCATCCCTGTTTTTGACTGTCAAAGAATAAATCCCATTGGTTTTTGATATTTGCGAATTGTCGAAAATGGCTTTAGCGAATTCTAATCCCTCTTTATCAGTAAAACTACAATTAGTGTCTATAAAATTAATATACAGTTGAACCCCTGAACTCGCTTCTAGGTATGCAAGTTTATTGTTAAGTTCTTCAATATATTGAGGCTCAAATATTGGAATTCCTCTATAATTTGGAGTTGGGTTAATATATTGGAGTCCATCGACTTTAACTGTTTTTAAATCAGTTACGCCCTTATTAACTGCATTAATTTTGATAGCTCTATTTAAATTTTCAACAATAATTTCACCCCAAGTCGCTCCATTATTCCATGAAACAATAGGTTTTTGATTATATGCTATAGTACCATCTTGGGTTTTATTACAGTCTCTAATAAATACTATTTTACCATCAGAATTTGTGTTTGTTAACCCATTATTAGAACTAGTACCACAATCTAAAAACCCTGAATAAATATTAGGATCACTTTGTTTTGAAATAGAATCTATTATTTTTAAATAAGCATCAAGTTGTTTTTGAGCTTCAACTTTATCTGAAAGTGAAACAATTTTTTTTATTTTTTCATACTTTGTTTTAATGAATTTTATTTTAGAACAATCTTCGGAATATTTGTATATAAGCCAAACTATTTCATCATCGTTTAATTTCTTTTTAGGGGTAAGATCATATTGTCCAGAAGAACCAGTATTTGCACCAAGAAAAGTATATTTACTCTGCTCTTTATTCCAAACCCATTCATTGCCACCGTCATCTTTAAAACCAGATAACATTCCTTCACTTACTAGATTTGTTTTTGGTACAATTACATTACTTAGTTCTGCGCTTACAAACTCAAAATTAGGAGTAAGTCCATACCCACCTGCCAATTCACCCGCACTACTCCCCTGAGTGAACTGATACAGCTGCAATCCTGGAGCATGCATAATCTCCCAATCATTGTGGCTTAATACAGTCCCTGTTCCATAATCCATTAATAAATCAGTAGGAACTGCAGTGTTGTATTCTGTGAATGGATGTTGCAATCCAAAAACACCATGTCCAAGCTCGTGTGCTAGAGTATGAAGTTTTTTATCCTCAGGTTGAGAAAACACAAACCCAAACTGTCGCTTGAGTGGCATAAAACCTAATGTGCCAGGCTTACTAGATGGTACTTTAGTAAACAACACATAATAAGTATCGGTTTTATAACTAGTTCCTAATTTGGTTTGGAAATTGTTAGTAATGGTTTGTTGACCATCGGTATAGGTATTGAGTAAATCGCTATCTCCAGTTTCTATACTAGTGACCCAAGTATCAGCTATATCAATTTTTACAGTACTAACTTCAAATTGTATTCCTGCTTTACTATATATGCTATTAAGGTATTCTTTAGCTTGGTTTTGTGTTGGTGTTTCACCACCATTAAGCCCAACCAAAGTAATATTTACTTTTTTACCGGTCATATGCCACAAATTCAGAGTACCTGCAATGTCGTATTTGCCTGCAGCTACTGGATTTTTTGGATCTGCAGCTTCTTTCTGTACGGGAGGTTTTACGGTTGCCAGTATTGATTCTTTGGCAAAATCCAAAGTTCTTTTTAATGGAAGTGTTGCCACATTGCCAGACCAGCTAGGTTTAATTTCGGTACCGTTTTCGGTTTTGAATATGATGTCAGCTATTGTCTTTCCATTACTGAATGTTGCTTTCGCAGTAACATAGTCTTCTGCTTTTGGCGCATCCGAGATGACTTTGTAATGTACATAATAGCTAGTGCCATCCTTTTTAGGAATGATATCGTAGGTATTATTAAGTTTGGTGTTGGCCTTAAGTTTAGGGTCTTGGTTTGGGTTTTCATCCAAGCTATAGAAACCCGTACCTGCTGCAAAGGTTATGGAAACATCTGCAGAAGAAATTTCTTTGATATTGCCACCAGAACCCATTCCATTGGTGTTTTGGGGAGTAGGAACACCTCCGGGAGCTGCTTTTCCAGTAGATTTGATTTCTCCTGCTTGCGCATTGGGAGAAATAGCATATTGGTTTCCGTTTCTGTCGGTGATTATTACATCATTTTCATTTTTTGGCAGTTGAACGACAATTTTATTTGGCCCCGTTATGGTAAGGGAGCCATCAAGATTTTTTACAACACTTTTAATTTCAAATTGTATATCAATAGGAATAACAGTTCCTGTATCGCCCATTATATCATTAACGAGTTTATCCCCATCAACCATACCTCCCCAATTCGGGTCATAACTCGCAACAATCTCTCCCGAAATCAACTTGAAATCGGTGTTTACCCCAATATTATTGAAAGTTATGCGAATACGGGTGTATTTGCCAATATTAGATTTATCATTTCCTCCTTCATCTTTGCCAGCCAATGCTGTTGCAGCATCTATAAGTTCTCTAAATTTCTCCAAAAACGGTAAAGTCACATAGCCTTCACCCGAGAAAGTACCGTTGCTTCCTGTTGATTTAAGAACGACTATAGGGAAATCGCCAGCAGTAACCACATCATTTGGGAACAATGCTGGTAGTGGCGTTTTGTTGGATAAGGCTGCTGGATCTGGCTTGATTCCACAACCAACAAAGGCGATTTCGTCTTGGGCCATGGTAGTAAACTCCTGAATGTTACTTTGGGTATATTCACCAGGATCACAGGCTGCTCCCACAGTATATTCGTATGTGGTTTTGGGTTTTAGGTTGCTAATGGTAGCATATTCTCTTGGGGTTACCAGAGGGTACCACTTGGAATTGGCATTTTTTTCTCTATAATTAATTTGGTAATCGTAATTATCGACAGCGCCGCTCCAAGTTATTTTGGCTTGGTCCTGACTCACATTGGTGGTGGTTATGGCTATTGGTGCGTTACAGAGTGTGAGGTATTTAAAAGAAAAAATCTCGCTGTAACCATTGTTTTTGAAAACGCCAATTTCTTCGGCACCAACCAGGGCTTTGGCTTTTACACGCCAAGCATACGTCTTGCCTGGAATAAGTTGCGGTTCGGCAATACTGTATTGTATTGTCGTATTTCGGGTAGTGGTGGTATAAAGGGGAGGTGAGTAGGCAAAAGCGTTTTGGATAGGCGTATTGGTGTTCCAAATTTCTGCCAGAGAGAATTCGTATTCCACATTGCTCACATTGATGCTTCGGGGTGTCCAGCTAAATATGACATTCTGAATGTTTTGTTCTACAATACCTGCTTTGTTTGCAGGCAGGTTTAGAAACGGTGGTTCGTTTTGGAAAATAACTGTGGTAACACTTGATTTTTTTGACAGTTTTTTGTTGGTTGCAAAGTCATACACTTCAAATGATATTGTATAAATTCCCTCAGGCAACGGTTGTGCATATTGGTTGGGGTTAATGCCCTGCAGGTTTTGGAATTCGAAATAATGTCCCAGTTCTACATTGGTCAATAGGGTAGGGAAACCACCTTCGAGATAGATGGGAGATGCCCCAACCACAAAGTCATTTGTAACAAAAGACACTGCTCCCTGGAAATAGCATTTTAAACGCACTTGTCTATTCATTATCGTCAAATCATTGAGTATCAATTGTACTTTTATAGGACTATTGATTCTCGCAGTATTGGCATAATTACTCAGGTAAATAGGAGATGGCTGCGTGAGTTGGGTGCTTATGGTAACAGGGTAGGTTTGGGTGTAAGCCGAAAAAGGAAAGAGCCAAGAGGCAAGAACCAAGAGAAGGCAGATGTAGATTTTTTTTTGCATTTGGGTAAATATATTTTAGACTACTTAGATTATTAAATTACTTCTGAATGTATTTCAATTCCACTTCCTCATTCATTCCATTTGCCAGTGCCAGTTCGTGGTAAAACGGAATTAGATTTTGTTCCAGCTGGGCGATGATTTCGGCATCTGTTTTTTTGTTGGTGATCAATTTATAGACTTTTTCAATTTCTTTTTTGTTATAGCTTAGGAGGTAATCATTTTGTTCCATTTCTTTGGTATCTGCTTTTGAAAGTTTCAAAAACTCGGTTTGCATAAAACGATGTGCCTGTAGTTTCTGCTTTGCTTTGTCGCTTCTTTCTATCAATTTCAGATACGAATTATAGCCAACTTTATCGGTTATTTCGCTTGGGTTAACTCCATGCAGTTTATGGCTATTCACTCGGCTAATGGCTGTGGTGTATGCTTTTTCAAAACTTTCGTCTTTGTTACTGATTTCTTGTGCTACTTTTTGAACAGTCTGGCCAATCAGTTTGTTGTATTTTTTAATAACTTCGGATGCTGCTTGGTATTCTTCCAAATAGTCAATCACTTTGTCTTTGAAGCTGGCTTCATCTGGCGTTAATGTGGCAAGTGTCAAGAGATGTTCCAATTTGCTTGCCTCTTCATTTGGTAACGGCTGTAATTGCTGCTGTAAATCCTTTAATTGTTGCGTGATTTGCTCTCGAGTTCCTTCAAGTTTATAGTCTTTTAAATTTATTTTCAGAGTATTATCTCCCAATTGTCTCTCTTCTTTTTTCTGTTCTTTTGGCGTTGACCTTAATTTTATTTTGTCAAATGAGTAGGCATAGGTTAGGGTAGCGGTCAGGTCGTTGTTCCTGTTACTGGTGGTTTTGCCAAATAAGCAGATAACCCCCAAATTGAAGTTGTGTTTTTCTAAATACAAATAAGAACTGCTGAGCCGCATATTGAAAATATCGTTTTGCTTGTCTCCATTACTAAAAGTGGTATTGTAGCTGGTAGAAAAGGAAGTATTTAATTTTCGTTCCATGAACAATTTGGTCACGCCAAGTGTTGGCCCAATGATTAAACTGTTGCCTGTTTCCATTAGACTGTACGTATTGTTGATGGACCCCATAAAGTTTAAATCTTTTGTTGGATAGCCTTGAACATAGGAAATAGCCGAGTTGTAAAAAGTGGTTTCGCCGCCTGCCACCGTCTGTCCCTGTTGTTCATTGGATGATTCCTGCATGGAGAAATTGACATTAATGGATTTCTTGAGTTGTTTGTCGTTTTTGAGAAGATAGTTTGCCGTTAATCCTAAATTTTGGTTGACTTGTCTAAAGTTCAATGTATCTGCATATATTAAACTTGGATCTTGATTGATATAATCAAACTGGTTGCGGCTATTGGTATAGGATTGAAAATTGGAATAATTAAAATTCAGATTTAATTTTTGGTTGGCTTTGTAATCTGCGGTAAGCGAAGAAACCAGTCTTTTGGACTGACTAACTTTCTGTTTGTCTAAATTATCTTTTTGCATCCCTAGGCTTAAGGCTAGCGACACTTTGTCTTTGAAAATCTGTTGGGTAGCATTTACTGTAATATTTTCTAAATCATTATTGAAATAATAACTCCCTAAGGTTCTGTAATTAGGGTCAATGCGTTCGTAGCCTAACCCTAAAGTTCCTTTTCCAGCAGGATACACCAATTGTGCTTTGATGGCATTTTGGGAAGTCGTAGTTGCATTTGGATTTAAAAAAAGAGAGGCAATTCCTTTTCCTTTAGTGGTCCCTTCAATACTGATGTCTTCGGTTATGCTACTGTTGGCATATTCTGTCATGACTTGCAGTTTTTGGAATAATTTAAAACTGGTTTCAAAACTTACAGCTACATTTTCTTTTGGTGTAAGCCCTAACTCAAACGGCACAGGATTGGAAAGTGAACTTGTTACATCGGTTGCTTTAAAAAAGATGAGGCCCAGATTTACTTTATCGAAAGCATAGGCTGTTTTGAAACCATAGCCAAAACGTTTGTAGGTAGGTATTGCCTCTGGAATGTTCACATCATATTCATTACTTTTCAATAGACGACCATACATAGCACTCACTTTGAATTTTCCCGGAGGAGTAAGGTCTACACCAAAACCAGTAAACAAATGTCCGTTTAGCGTATAAGGAGAAAAAGTCATGTTTACATCCCCAATATGGGTTGTTATCCATTTGTAGGAAGGGTGTATGCTTAATGTTTTTATGGCAACAGGTTTGGTATACCCAAACTTTTGGGTAGAATAGGAAAACGAAAATGGTAAATTGTACAAGCCCGCCACGTTGATGTTGATATTTCCATTAAAAAAATAGGAGAAAGGTTCCCTAGCCGCATTGCCCGAATACATAATTGCATTTGCCGACGCACCACCCGAAACATTGATCAGTTTGGTCTTTGCCAATTGTTCTACATTGAAGCTTTGTGAATAGCCAAGGGTAGTTGCAAAAAACAGTAAAATAAAAAACAGTATTCTTTTTAAAATCATTTTAATATTGCTATAAAAAGGAAAGAAAAACAGTATTTTTCTTTATGTCTTTTTATGATTTGTTTATTTGTAATGTGATATAAAATATAAGAAGTCTAGTTGATGATTATTTTTCTCAATTGGTTTCCTTGTTGTGATTCCACCAAAACGAAATACACACCAGGTGTTAGTCCGGTTAGGCTAAAATTGAATTTATAGGCATCTTTTCCTTCTTCATATTTAGAGTCGATAATCAAATTATTGGTCAAATTATATACTTTGACATGAGCAGGTATTACTTTGTCGAGTGTTACATCAACAGTGAAAATTCCGTTGGAAGGATTTGGATAGATTTTTAGATCAAATTTCTTTTTCAAATCGGTACTGTCCGGATTAACGTATTCACCTTCGATAACCACAATTTTTTTGGTTTGAGTTGCCGTACAATTTCCTTTTTTTGTGTTTAATGTCAGTTCGTATTCTCCGACTTTGTTAAAACTCAATTCGGCAAAATCCTTGGTTTTGTTAACTACTGTTGCTTCAGCCGGTAAAACCCATTCGATACCATCGGCGATAGGATTACTGATGTCTACAATAATGAATTTTTCATTCATAAATACTTGTGAAGAAACAGCGAATTCAGCACTGATAGCGGTGTTTTGACTTGAAATTTTTACCGTATCGGTCGCTTTACAACCTAGTTTATTTGTAACCACAAGTGTATAATCTGCGGGTTGTGAAACTGTAATAATGGGATTGTTATTTGTAAATCCTTTGGTCGATGTCCAAGAATATTTGGCTTTATCATCTGCAATAGTCGAATTAATTGTTAGTGATTGATCAAAACAAAGCGTAACATCTTCGCCTAAACTGATGACATCTTTTGGCGGATTTTCGATGGTATAAGTTTTGTTAATCACACAACCTTTGAAATCCGTTACAGCCACCGAATATTCTTTTGCGGAAGCGTTACTCAAAACATTTGACTTTTCACCCGTATTCCATAAATAGGTATAAGGCCCTTGACCTCCAGATGAGGTTAGTACAATTGTAGCATCCGAACCTTCAAAACAGGTTGGTTTTGTTATAGTTTCGGCTGTAGCCAAATGTATTGGAGCGTTAATTGTAATTGTTTTTGTAATGGAACAACCATGATTATCGGTTGCCAATACTGAATAATTAGCCGGTTCAACGTTTTGTAGACTAGCTGTTCGGGTGCCCGTATTCCATAAATAGGTGTATGGTGACGTTCCTCCCGTTGGTACTGTAGTGATAGTCCAGTCTTTGGCATCACCACAACGAGTGTACTCAGTTGATAGCGTATTGCTTAAAATTACAGGTTCACTAATGGTTATGTTTCCGCTTTGTTTGGATAAGCCAAAAGAATCAGAAAGAACTACATAGTATGTTCCAGCATTTACATTTACCAAAGTTTCATCAAGTCCTACAGCATTTAGTGGGTCAGTCGTTTTAAACCATTTGTAGTAATAAATTGGAGTTCCACCCGAAGCATTTGCTCTAATACTGGCAGTTGCATCTCCATTACATTTTACAACATTGATTTGATTTATAGAAAGAGCTAAGGGATCAATTTTATCTAAATCTTTTTCGATGATAGCACAGTTTTTTGAATCGGTAACGGTAATGAAATATTGTCCAGCAAAAATGTTGTTGATACTAGTATTGGAAGGCTGATTTAAATCTGAATAAATCAAATCTTTATTGCCATTATACCATAAATAGTTATAATTTGGAGTTCCCCCCGTTACTTCAATTTGTATACTACCATCTTGTAACCCTAAAGCAGAAGGTGGATTTTTGGTCACTTTGCTTACATATAATAATCCTGGTTCTGTAATTTGTATAGTTTCAGAAGTTTGACATTGATTTGCGTCAGTAATGGCAACTGTATAACTTCCAGAGTAAAGGTTGTCAATGGTATTGGTGCTTTTTCCTGTACTCCAATTTATGGTTGGAGAACCTGTTCCTCCTGAAGGAGAAATAGTTATTGCGCCGTCATTTCCATTTTTGCAGGAAACATTTTTTGGGGTGGAATTAATTTTTAAAAGTGGAGGTTCATTGATTGGATTGCTTTTGAAAGTAAAAATGTTACCATTTGCATCAGTCACTTTAAGTTCATAAGTTCCTGCTAATAATGTTTCTGAAGGATTGGTAGTAGATGTAGTGATTGTCGGTGTTAGAATATTGTACCAATTGTAAGTGTAAGGAAGTACACCACCAGTTATAGTCGCCTCTAATATTCCAAATTTATCTCCATAACACTTAATGGTTGAGCTTGGAGTTTGAGAAATATCTGTAATTAATAATTTGTCAGGTTGTATTAGTATGTATTCTTTCGTAACAGTACAATTATGATCATCAGTTATCGTGAGTTCATAAGTACCAATAGGGAGTGAGGTGATTTGTGCTTTGTCACCAATAACAGTATTTATTCCTTTGTTTCTCCATGTATAAGTATAAGGTGCAGTTCCTCCTGTTATTGCCACAGAGATTCTTCCATTTAAAGTTTCAAAACCAGTTAGGTTTTTTACTTCTATATCTGTTATAAGAAGTGGATCAGTTGGTTGTGTAATAATAACAGCAGGAGATAGAGAAGCCGTACAATTATGACCAACAGCATCTGTAACTGTAACTTGATATGTCCCAGCGCCTAAATTAATTAGATTTTTATTAGTGGAATAATTTGAACCTTCTTTTGTCCACTGTTGTGTATAGGGCGTAGTTCCCCCATTAATATTAATGTCAATTGCTCCTGTAATTGCATTGTTGCACAAAACATTAGTTTGTGATGTAGGTGTAACGGTTAATAAATCAGGTTGTTTTAAACTAAATAATGTTGATGTTTTTATAGCCCCAACAAAATCAGTAACTATGACTTTATAAACTCCAAGTTCCAGTCCTTTTTGTTCAAATGAGTTGTCACCAAATGCTAATCCATTTTTGAACCACTGATAATTGTAGGTAGCAATACCGCCAGTAACTACCGCCTGCAATTCTCCATTGAAATTTCCATTACATTTTATAGGAGAAGATTCTTTGATGCTAACCAATAATTCAGGTGATTGGGTTACTTCGAAAGTTTTGGAAACAGAACATTGATTATTATCTTTTATTTCAATAGTATAAAAATCTGCTTTTAACCCAGAAATATTTTTAGTTGTCTTGGTTATGAAAGTTGCATCAGAATTTGAAACCCATTTATAGGTATAGCCGCCATTGCCGCCTGTTGGATCTAAGAGAAAGTTTATTGCACCTGTACTTTGCCCGTTAATCAAGACAGGAGTGATTGATTCAATTGGGATTGTAATAGAGGGGTACTGAGAAACTGTAAAAGAAAAGTCTTTGGTACAATATTGATCTTTTACAGTTACTGTATATGTTCCAGCTGTTAGGCCCGATATTGTTGAAGTACTGTTTGTGTTTACTATGCCACTTGTAATTATTCCTGTTTTTTTCCAAATAAATGTATATAATCCATTTACAGGAGTACCATCTTTGACTTCAATATATATAGTACCGTTATTACCTCCAAAACAAGTTACATCTGTAGTTTTTGAAGTTACAATTGAAACAGGTGGATTTATGGGATTATTTAATGTTTGAGATGCTGAAAAATTATATTTTGTATCGTTTACTATAACCTTATAATTTCCAGCATCACAATTTGATAAAGTTTTGTTTGTGCCAACTGGATTTGTATCAGTTCCTTTAAACCATTGATAAGTATAGGATCCATTTCCTCCTATTGGCATTGCTTCTAGAGTTGCAGTGTCACCTATGCAATTAATTGGATTTAGAATATTTACAGTTGCAGATAGTGATTTTAGAATTATGTTATTAATTGTTTTTGTGCAGCCGGTTAAGTCTGTAACTTGATTTTTATCAGTTATGGTTACACTATAAATTCCATTTCCTAACCCTGACAAAGAAATATTATTTGAAGGTGTAAAAGGAACAGCATCTTTTTCCCAAGAATAGCTATAATTACCATAACCGTCATTTATATTCAAATTAATTTTTCCGTCGGAAAGAGTTGGTGAAGGTTGTGTTATGGAATTCAAGGATATTGAAAAGGGGGTGTTAGGTTGATCTATTTCAGCAAGTATTGGAACTGTAGTTAATTCACATCCTAAATTATCTTTGACTGAATAATAATACGCTCCTGCTTTTGCAGTTAGTAATTTCCCATTATTTGAAATTACTGCAGAATTGATATTAGTTCCAGTCCAATTGATGATATATGGCGCTATTCCTCCTGTAATTGCTAATGAAATATTTCCGTTATCTCCATAGCATTTTGCATTGGTTATAATTTTTGTTGATGTTAATAATGTATTTTGCTTAACAGTTATACTTGTACTTTGGCTATTTACTGGGCTTGCATTGTCATAAACTGTAAGCACGTATGTTCCAGCTTTGCCCGTAACTTGAATTCCAGTTTTGGGTTCTTTAGAATTATCAAAATAAGTTATATCCCACGAATAATTATAATTTCCATTTGTTTGTAGAAAACCACCTTGAGCAGCTGCGGTTAGTGTTGTTATTCCATTATAACAAGTTATATTGGTATTTCCAGAAATGATCGGAATTAATTGAGAAGGCTCAGTAATATTGAAGTCTTGTTTTTTTTGACATTTGCCATTTTCTATAACGGTGACAGTATATTTACCTGGACCTAAATTACTAAGTGATGTAACATTTCCTGCATAATTATTCAGGTCTTTCGTCCATGAATAAGTATATGGCCCCGCCCCATTTGTTATACCTCCTGAAGGTGAATCTAGACTAATAGTACCATTGTTTTTTCCAAACCCCGTTGAATTAGAAAAAGTCCCTGTAATAGGATTTATGTCTGCTGGGTTAGTAATAATTACTTTTCTAACCCCTGAGGATTGAGAATAACCTATTGTACCCGTAATAATTAGAATTAAATATATAATTTTTTTCATCTTTTAATCATTTGCTGTTTTGTCGATACAATTTTTTGAATCAGTAACCATAATATTATATGTTTTTTCTTGCAGACCAGTAATATAGTATTTACCAGTATTCAATGTTGGTTGTGAAGCGCCTGTTAATTCCACGTCGTCTTTATAAAAATGGAAGGGAGATTGACCACTGAGAATCTGTATTTCAATGGCTCCATCATTTCCTCCAAAGCAAGATGGCTGTGTTTGATTTGTTATTTTGAATTCCATTTTTGCTGGATCTGTGTAAAGGAAATTCAGTGTTGCTGGAGAATCCATAATTCCTCTCATTATTGTTTTCGATGAATCGTCAGGATCCGTAATCTGTGCCTGATATCTTATTTTGTAATAATGACCAGTCTCTAAACTTTGAAAAGTAGTATATATATACATTTTTGTATCATCTGGGTAGGATACAGGATCGTTAATTTGCATAAATATTTTTGAATTGTCATTTACGTCACAAATAAATATTGAGGCTAACTTTTCTTCTTTTGTATTATCTAATTTTCTTTCAAAAACAATATCAAGTTTACTTATTGGATCTCCTTGACATTTAGGGTTTTCATAAATTATATTGGTGATGATAGGTGTACATGGTCTAAACGTAATTCCTAATGGAGTTGTAAATTGTTTGCTTTGACCATAACCCAATCTGAAATAAATAACTTTGTCAAAATAATTATGTATATTATCACCTAAAAAATCATTAATGCTAAATTTAGTAGAAGGGCTGTTGTTTTTTGTAGCAGGTACATCATACCAGTATGTTTTATTGTCTAAAGAATATTGCCAATGATAAACTTCGTTTGGGAAAATATTTGTACTATTTGCATCAAGTTCTAACTGTTCTCCTGAACATACTTCAGCGGTAGAATTTCTGTTATTAATTGTTATGCCATTTGGGACAAAACTATTAGGGTAAAAATTGCCGGCATAGCCACTTCCGGTAGGACAAGATTGTAATGTGAAATTATCTCTTAGCAATTCTAATAAGGATTTCGTTACACTTAAATTTTGTGAACATGCTCCTGTGTTGGTACTAAGATTGAAAGTAAAAGAATTACCTTTTACAGTTGTTAAATTTGGATAATCTTGACTTCCATAATTATTTGTGTTACTAAATGTATAAATATTACCTCCAACATTTGAATTTACAGAAGCAACTCCTTTTGTGACATAAACATGCAAATTTAACGTATATGTTTGACCATATCCTTTTAAAGCTAAAACTAAAATAAATGATAAAAAGATTTTTCTCATAAATGTCATGTTTTTAATCATTTGCTGTTTTGTCGATACATTTTTTTGAATCAGTAACCATAATATTATATGTTTTTTCTTGTAGACCAGTAATATAGTATTTACCATTATTCAATGTTGGTTGTGAAGCGCCTGTTAATTCCACGCCGTCTTTATAAAAATGATAGGGAGATTGACCACTGAGAATCTGTATTTCAGCTGTTCCATCATTTCCTCCAAAGCAAGAGGGCTGGGAATAGTTTGTTATTTTGAATTCCATTTTTAATGGATCTGTGTTAAGGAAGTTTAGCGCTGCTGGAGAATCGAGAACTCCAGTCAGTATTGTCTTCGATGAATCGTCAGGATCAGTAATTTGAGCTTGATACCTTATTTTGTAATAATGACCAGTCTCTAATTGTTGTAAATCACTTGTATTATATGTATACGTTTTTGTGTCATCAGGATAGGATACAGGACCGTTAATTTGCATACGCATTGTTGAATTACTAGTTATATCACAAACAGTTAGAAATGCTAATTTTTCACCTATTGTTGAATTTAATTTTTGCGCAAAAGTTATAGCCAATGATTTGACAATATCTCCGTTGCATTCAGGCCCTACAAATGCTATATTTGAAATAGTTGGGCCACAAGGAGAATATGTTATTGATATCACATTAGAAAAAGGTCTATTTTGGTCATATCCCAATCTAAAGTAAATCTGTTCATTGAAATAGTTTTCATAGTTAGCTCCTAAAAGATTATTAATACTAAAATTAGGGATTGGGTTAAAATTAAAAGGGCTGGGTACATCTGTCCAAGTGGCTTGATTGTCAATGGAAAATTGCCAATGATAAGCTTCATTCGGAAATCCTGCTGGAGAAGAAATCACAAAATCTAATTGTTCTCCTGTACAAATACTTGATTTATTGGATACTATTGACATATTATTGGGCCTAAATTCAATGATACTAACGCTACCTGCACAGCCACCTGATTCTATGAGATTGCCTTTTATTAATTCAGCAGCTGATTGTGAAGTTGTAGTATTATCTAAACAGTCAAGTGTTGCAGGGCCTAAAGGAGTACAAGTGAAATTTGTAGTTAATTCATAAGAGCTTGATAAAGGAACTGTAGTATAGGTAGCATTTGTAATACCAGCAGTAATAAACGAACCGCTTCCAATTAAATTAGAGCCAGTTAATGACCAAGTCTTTCCACCGTGACATCCACCGTAATAATTACGTATAATACCAACAGTATAGGTTTGTCCAAAACTTTTGAAGGTGAAAAGAATTACTGCTAACAAAAATATCTTCCTCATAATCTTAAAATTTTATATCAAAAAAAGACATTTTAGAAACTCTTCCATCTGCAAAAAGCGCTCTTATGGCATATTTATAACTCGTATTTATCGTAATGCTAGGGTCAGAAACTTTTTTTATTTGGTTAGTGATCATTTGCATTAATTGCATCGGTTCATCGGCTGTGGCTTTGTATATTTCAAAACTTTCGACTCCGATTGCTTTGTATTCCCAAGATAAATCAATACTGTTTGTCAACGTATTGACTTGTGCATAAAAACTTTTAATAGCAGGCATTACAGAAGAAGCTGGGACAAAAACAGCTATTTCTGGTGAAGGATTGGAAACTAAATTACTTTCATCTTTGGCATAAATGGCATAACGATAAGTGTCGCCTTCAGTAATGTTTTTGTCATGATAACTTTCTGGTTTGTCTTTACTATCTAATACTAATTGCCAATCTTTTTGTTCGTTTTCTTTACGATAGAGTTGATGAGAAACCACGTCTTCACTTTGGCTATTGATCCATTCTAAAGAGACCATTCCATCTTTTATCTCGTAATTAGTAAAAATGGGAGAAGTGGGGGGGATGACATCTGGTTTTTTGATAATCAATACTTCTGAAAAAGGCGACATGTTATAATGTGTATCTACTGCAATAATTTTGTAATATACTTTACTATTCAAACTTTTTACTATAACACTATCTTGGTATTTGTTGATTTCATTTGGACTCACCGTAATTTGGCTATATTCTTCGTTTGGATTACTTGCTTTGTAAATTCTATACCCCATTAGATCTTTTTCTTTATTGGGATCCCACGTTAATTTTACTATTCCCAAGCTGTCAATGACTCCTTTTAAATTTACCGGTTTTGCCGGCGGAATTGAATCTACCGGTTGTACGAGCATAGGGAAAGATGTTCTGTTACTGCCTTGTTTGCCTATTGCTGTTATGGTAAAATAATTGGTAGCCTTCAGTTTGTTGTAGGTTACTGTTCTGATTTTTGGAGCAATATTTTTTATTACAGGGATGTATTTATCATCATCTGAATCCGAACGATTGAGTTCGAATCCAGTGATTTCAGAATCGCCTGCCTCATCAAATTCCCAAGTTAGTGTTACAGTCTTATCATCTTTGAAATCTTTTATGGTAAGATGTGGTACAAATTTCAAGATCGATTTTCCTTTCCCAGAAACAACTTCAGAGTAGGGACCTAATTCTCCAAAAGCAGAAATGCCTTGAATTCGATAACTGTATTGTTGATCATTAGCTATTGAATCTACATAAAAAATACGATTATTATTTTCATTTTCTTGATTCATGCTTGTATAAGGCTTATTGGTAATTCTCTCGAAATGCAATTTGTCTTGCGAACGTTCGACATAATAGCTTCCGTAGGCATGTGCCAATATCTTGAAGTTCCAACTCAGCATCGTGCTTTTGTCCGCGAAATGAGCTGTGAAATCCATCGGTTTGGGTAAGTCTTCGTATTCTTTTAATCCTACAAATACGCCACCATATTTTATTACCAGTTCTTCTTCAGGCACTTTGGATGATACTCTGTAAATGTATTTTTCATTTTGCTTTACGGTTTTATCTTCAAAACCCAAACCTGCTTTTTTTGCCATTTCAAAATCTTTGTCGGCCGCAAAAAGTGCAAAAGTAAATCTTTGTTCACTTTCTTCAGATTGATTAACAATGGATTGTAATCTATTAGTACCTTCCACTGCAAAACTTTCTCCATAGAGAGCTTGAGCAATTATAGCTGCATTGTCGTTGTCTTCTATTGTTTTCTCCCAGTTTTCAAGTGGTTCTGGTTTTAGTTCATTAGCCAAAACTATTTTTGCAGGATTTGACAATGTTTTATTGTCTCGGGTTACTGTATAGCGTTCGAGTTGATACCCATATTTGTTTAATTTTTTCCAAGCAAGGGCATCAGTAGGCGCCCATCGCAATAGAATTTTATCTTTTTTCACCCTTACAATTACTTGAATGGTTGGCTCTTTTTCAAGGGTTGCTTTTTCTGGAGTGGGTTTTTTTTGGGCATTTGAGAAATTAAATCCCCAAAAAAGTATTAATATTATATAATGGAGCTTCATGCTAATTTGATTTGTTAAATGTAAAAATGGATCCAGAACTTGTACCTGCTTGTCCGCCAGGAAGTATATAGTTTAATTTTATCTTGTAAGTTCCTTGCTTTATATATGGGAATTCTCCATTAATGAGATAATCGTATTTTTGAATCATTGTCTGATTCAAACTAGTTACATATTTATTGCTGACCTTATATCTAAGATCTTTGAAATCAGTTTTGTAGTAAAATGGAAGGTTGTATCTAAATGGCAGATATTCTTTGAGCATAAAACTAGAAGGACTGTTTATAGTGTAGTCCTGATACCAAGCCAAAACTTCTACAGCTCTTATAGGGGGAGCTCCTAATGCATTAGTATCTCTATCTAATTTTATTTCATTTTCCAAAGGATAGTCTTTGTAAATAATTGGATAAATTTCTTTTAAATAATAATTATCATCTAATATAGCTTCAATGCTTACTAAAGGTTTATTTAATGTTTTTGAATTTCCTATTATCTCTATTTCGTCAAATGGCTCTGTTGATTCATTTAAGGATTGTAAGGCATGAACATCGGTATATATAATTTCTACCAGCGTTTGTTTCGGTTTCTTGGCTTCCATTTTTTCTTTAAAGCTTGTGTATTGGCTTGTGTTAAAATTATACTGTAACATTTCTGTTCCTTCTCCACCAATTGCCGTTTCATTTAGTTTATTGCTTTTTATCTCAACATTCACATCAGCGGCAAGTTCTTTTTTTTCATAGTTTTGCGATAAATTATTGGTTGCATCTGTTTTTGTTTCAAGAGTCATTAAGGATAATGAATAGGGTTTTGCCGTTTTTAATGCGGGTAGTTCAATATTCACTCTTTTGTTACTAACATCGTAACTAATTGCGCTGGTTGCCGTATTGTCGGTTGTCTTATAAAATGCTTTTTGGGATTGACCGGGTTTTAAATCAAACAAATAAGCTTGCCCTTGCTTTAGAACAACATAGGCCAGCTTACTTTCGTTTTGATATACATATTTTTGATCAAATACAGGGTAACAATAGGCAATGTTTGTAGCAGGAATATTGTTTGGAGCTGCTCCTGTGGTAAAGTTTCTAACTTCTATTTCTGTAGCAACTTGACCATTATCATATACAGTTGTCCAAGTTCCTTTTATGTTTTCTTGAAAACTGATTTTGGCAGTAAGGGTAAGTTTTGAATTTTGTGGCAATACTTCAGTAGCATTAAAACTTACTAAATCCCTGGTTTCATTCCAGCTCATTGTTCCAACTACTGGTACGCCTTCTTTTTTGATGGAGTACTCTTCCAGTTTCAATCTATAGGTTTTTGTACCTTCTTCACCATCGATAACAAAATTTTTTTCAATAGGCATATTAAAACCAACTTGAGGAATTGTAAATACATTTATGTCTTTGCTCCCTTCTGCAGGACTAATGTCAGCAATGGTTTTGAGACCTTCTAAAGGATTACTACTTATAAATTCGCATTGTGAGCCAAATTCTAATTTAAATCTAAAACTGCCTTTTACTGCACCTCCTAATAAATCATAATATCCGCCTAAATATCCTCTAATCCAAACTGGATTGGGTAGTTTGGCTTGTAATATTACAGCACCTCCACCTTTTATAATTGATATTTTTTTACGTATTCTGAAAATTTTTATTTTCACGCCTAATTCTCCTTGTAAATAAGCGTAGGACTGGCCATTAGCATACCATCCATTTATACCAATTTGGCCAGTTCCTTTACACATAGCTTCTCCATAATCTTTTACCATTACATCGAATCCCAGTCCAGCTTCAAAATTGGCATAAAATATTAAAAAAGACATATCCCCTGTTTTTAAGCTAAAATCTGAACCGAATGCAAATCCTTTTCCGGAGCCTAATGTACTGGCATTTTCAGATCGCATATAGTCTAATTTACTGCTGTCTAATCTAAGAATTTGGGCTACAATTGCTGGAGGAGGGGGACTGGCAGGTATGTCATCTCCCAACATAAAATAACCGCCGGCTTCAACTTCTATAGATCCGATTGCCATTTTTAAACCAAGTCTATCGGTTGGCGTTCCCATCCGAATGTACCATTTATTTGGAGCAAAATGTAGTACTGCCCATCCCGCTCTGTTTTGGGAAGCTCTTCCTTTAAGTAATCCTGCAGCTGCATCAATATACAAATCGAATGAGCCATGAAGTGTTTTGGCTATAAAATCATATTCTATTGCCGCAAAAGCATTGATTCCTACTTTTCCTGAAACTTCATCTGGATAAACTGTCTTTGCAACTTCAGTAAGATTACTTTCTTTTAATTTGTCTAATGTAGCTGTCACTAATTTGCTTTCCGCTGTAACAATTTTTTCTAAGTTTTTAGTTAACGAATTTGCGGGAACTTTAAATCCAAAATCTTGCATCACGTGACCTTCTCCATAAATACTAATTCTACGAATACCTCCTGTTTTTAAAAAAGCAATTTCGAATCCTGCTCCACCCCAGAAAGCATCTGGTTTTGCAGCATTAGCAAAATGAATCATCGCTTTTATACCTAAACCTGATTCCACATCTGGAACATAGTTTGCACCTGAAGCGGTAAAACTGGAACTAAACCCGTCTTTTTTCATGTTGTAATAGGCACCGCCTCCAAAACCTTTAATAACAAAGGCACTACAAGGAATATTCAACCCATCTACCATAGCATCTACATACCAATATCTAAATGCGTCTTTTTTTCCAAAAATCGCATTGGCCTCAACGATTATTCCCGCTTTGAACTCTGCTTTTAGCCCTCCTTTAAAGCCATCTCCATAAACGGGGTCTTTATCCATTAAAACAATATATCCATCAAATTTGGCACCTCCAATGTCTGCTTTTAAGCTAATTTGTTCAAATTTTAAATAATCAAATTTCCATTTTTGGATACCATCATTTTGATCAAATTTTCCAACAATATTGAATTTTGTTCTTCCATTAAATTGATCTTTCATCAAATTGATGGATAAATCTATTTTTAGAGTGGCTGATACATCGTCTGCAATAATGGCAATTTCATGTATTGTTATAGGAAAATTGGCAACTTTGGAAGATTTTGGATCATTCTCGGCTTCATTTTTATATCCGAAATAGTCCGCTTTAAAAACAGGAGTAACCGTTTGAAATTGAAGATTTTGGAATGTTATCCCTTCAAATGCTACTGTTTCTTTTTTGGCAGGTTCTTCTGGTTTATCTGCTTTAGGTGCAGTAGTTGTAGGTTCTTTTGGCGGGTCGTAATATGTAAAATTTGTTGATGGAACATTTGTGTTTACTGCTGTTTTTGGGGCTTCAGCATCAGGGGTTGGTGTATTGCTTCCTTTTATGGCAAGACTTCCATTCAAAAGTGCTTTTGGTAAAAATTTACCGTCTTTGACTTTCAATTCAATATAGGAGCCTTTGTCGATTTTTGCAGTAGCCTTAAATACTTGAAAACATAAATTATTATTTACTTCTGCTTTTAATAGGTATTCTTTGTCTATTGGGTTGATTATGGCTGTGTATCCAATCTCGCCCTGTGAGTCAGATGAACATTTTTTGTTTTTATCTGTTATAGGAAGTACAATAGCACCGCCAAATCCTCCAGAAACTAGTGCATTTGCTCTAAATTTTAGATTAATATTGTTTACCGAAAATGCCCATCCACCAGCAGATCCCTGGTCGATGTTCAATATGTTATTTCCGGTAAAATTTCCTGAAACCCCCATCCTGTCTATCAGTAAATCTGTGGCTTGAAATGTAACCCTGCCTTTACTGGAACTAAACTTGAATTCTTCGGGAAGTGTAATCAATAAGGACTTTACATATAATCCTCTCCATAGATTCTCGCTACCTGGAATCAAATAATCTTTCGCATAGTTTTCTGGCCATTTAATATTTTCAGAATTGCGCAAATCGCTCAAATCGATTATTGCATTATTCAGTTCAAAATAGGTGCCTTTAAAAGATGTTAATTGAAATTTAGGCAATGAAATATTAATTAGTATGTCATTCCAATTGGTGACTTTTGTTTGGAAGGATCCTGTTACCCGCTGAGTTTTACCTATTACATTATTTGATGCATCAACGGGTTCTATTATTGATCTTGAGAATTCGACATCAGCAGTTATTCCTAGTTCTTTAAATCCGTTACAATCAATAGTTACATATGTTTTGTTTTCAACAGCTCCAGTATTCATGTTCATTCCACCCTTCAAAATTAAAAGGGCTTTGTCTCCACAAATTTTTAATGGAAAATCTCCAAGTAAAACTAGTTTAGTATCTCCAATCAAACCGCCTTTATGGGAAAGCTTTATGTTGTGTGCCCCAAAAAATATTTCTTTGGGCTTACCAAGTGAATCAATTTGTGGAATGATTATTCTAACAAATGCGGTTAGTTCAGTGTACTCTGGGGTAAATTTCGCATTACTTATTCCCAACATGTATTGGGTTTTATGAATAGTTTTTTTGATGCCAATTGGCAACATTGAAAGGTTTTTATTCTCTAATAGTTCAGTATTGTTATTTGTACTGTCAATTTTTTGGAACACAGCCTTAGCTGTTTTTAAATCTTCACTTGTGCTCTCTGATGTAGGGAATTTTTTACTGATAAAACTCTCAGTAAATTCACTTCTGATAGGAGACATGTTTACTTGTTGAGCAGCAGTTTTTGTGTAACTATTTTTTAGAGTTACATTTGAAATTAATTTTGATCTGTTTTTTTTAGGACTATTTAGGGAATCTTTAAATGTATTGGAATGGCAATTTAGATTTATAAATAACAATAAAAGTATTAAAGAGTATAGTTTTGGGGTGTTTTGGTTCAATTTATCACAAATTATAGGTTACTAGGAAATTACAGAGTATATGTATTTTTTATTAAAAATTAGATTTAAAAGGATTACAAATGTAATAAATTATATTTTTTTTAATAAGAAAAAATTTTACTTATATTTTCATTATTGTTACAATAAATATAAAGATTAAACTATTTTGACTCTTTTCGTGCAGAGAATTATTATAATTTGGGAGAACTAATGAATGGAATTAAATATTGTAATTTAAGTTACTCTGTTGTCTCAATAATCATGAGTATGGCAGTTTTATTATTTTAAACTTTTTAAAATAAAAATTGAAGTATATTTTGTTTAAATATAATTTTTGAATGTATATTTGACTTTTTTTAAGGTAAAAAAGAGAAATGTTGTTTTAATATCCCAATATTATAAAAAATCAGAATCATGACTTTAAAGAATGAATATGTTTTTTATATTTGGCCTTTACTATTTTTCTTTTTTAGTAAAACACTATTGCAAAAAAACACTAAATATTAAATTTTTAACGGTAAAATATACAACATGGCACTAAAAGGGCTTTTTAGAAAAAAAACGGTTCAAGATATCTTAAAGCAGGTCGAAAAAAATAATTTGGAAGGGCATGAAGCTCTTGGAAAACATTTGACTGCCAAAGATTTAACCGCTTTTGGGATTGCGGCCATTGTTGGTGCAGGAATTTTTAGCACTATAGGAAAAGCCAGTTTTGACGGAGGTCCAGCCGTAATTTTCTTGTTTCTGTTCACAGCTGTTGCTTGTAGTTTTGCTGCTTTTGCCTATGCTGAATTTGCTTCAATGGTTCCTGTTTCGGGAAGTGCCTATACCTATTCTTATGTTGCTTTTGGTGAATTAATTGCCTGGATTATTGGCTGGGCGTTGATTATGGAATATTCTGTTGGGAATATAACAGTGGCCATATCGTGGAGTGATTACTTTACGGGACTGCTCTCGAGCGGTGGAATCGATTTACCGCAATGGGTACAAATGGATTATTTAACAGCTTCTAATGGCTTCAAAGATGCCACTGCCTTGATGGAAGGGGGGAAGGCATTTGAAAACTTGAGTTCCGGATTGCAAAATGCTTATACCGCCTGGACGACGTCTCCTGTAATTGGTTCTTTTCATTTAGTAGCCGATTTACCTGCATTATTAATCATTGTCTTGATTACAGCCTTGATTTATCGTGGAATGAAAGAATCCCGTAATGCGAGTAATATCATGGTTGTTGTTAAATTGTGTATTGTTCTTTTGGTTATTGCTGTCGGTATCTTTTATGTGGATACTACGAATTGGCACCCTTTTGCTCCGAATGGAGTTTCGGGAGTTTTAAAAGGAGTGTCGGCGGTATTCTTTGCTTATATCGGTTTTGATGCTATTTCGACAACAGCCGAGGAGTGTAAAGACCCACAACGCGATTTACCAAGAGGGATGATGTGGGCAATTATTATTTGCACAATTCTATATATTGCCATTGCATTGGTTCTAACAGGAATGGTGAGTTATAATACTTTGAATGTAGGGGATCCATTGGCTTTTGTGTTTGATCAATTGCATTTGAAATGGATGTCGGGGATTATTGCGGTAAGTGCCGTGGTTGCTATGGCGAGCGTATTGTTGGTTTTCCAAATGGGACAACCACGTATCTGGATGAGTATGAGTCGTGATGGCTTGTTGCCAAAAAAATTCTCTAATGTACATCCAAAGTTCAAAACCCCCTCTTTTGCGACCATTGTAGTTGGCTTTGTTGTGGCGGTTCCTGCTTTGTTTATGAATTTAACGATGGTTACTGATTTATGCAGTATTGGAACATTGTTTGCCTTTGTTTTAGTTTGTGCCGGAGTTTTGGCTTTGCAAAATAGAACGGATATTCCGAGAGGAAAATTCAAAACGCCTTATATTAATTCCAAATACATATTCCCAATATTGATTATTATTGCTTTAGTGATTTCTTTTACCTACAATAAAAAAGCGACTATGGGTTTCATTACCAATGAAACCAAAACTAACAATTCAGAGTTTATTATTACTTCATTGAATAAAGATGAAACTCAAAAAGTATATGATTATTTGGTAAGCATTGAAGGAAAAACTAACGTTACAGAAAAATTAGATGTAGAACATTTGTTAAGTCAATACCAGGAAGATGAAGCTAAATACGAATCTATTGTCGCCGGATTGCCAATTTCGGATTCCATCAAATATGAAAGTGGATTTGATTTATTCAAGCATAAAATACCAATGTGGATTTTCTTAATCGTAATCGGTGGATTGGTTTTTTGGTCCTTCAAAGAAAATTTGTCTTTGATTCCGCTTTTAGGCTTAATCTGTTGTTTATATATGATGGCAGAATTGAGCGTTTGGAATTGGATTTACTTCACTGTCTGGTTGCTTATAGGATTGGTAATTTATTTTGGCTTCAGCCGAAAAAACAGTAAGCTGAATACACAAGAAGTTTAATAAAATTATAAAAATATAAAAGCCGTTCTGAAAGTTTCAGAACGGCTTTTTGTTTTAAAGATTTATTATAATAAAATTTGGGGAGATCTATTTCTTAATAATTTTTTGCATAGTTTCTTGACCGTTTTCCAATCGGATGACGATAAAATAAAGTCCAACACTCAAATGACTTACGTCAACGATGTTTCCGTTTAGTTTTCCTTCCTGAATAATACTTCCTTGTGACGAAATAATAGTGTAATTATTTAAAGGGCTCGTCGAACTGATTTGTAATGTCTCATTTACGGGATTAGGATATAAGCGAATAAGATACGTTTCTTCTTCGGTGGCCGCTTCTGGTTTGGCCGCCATTTTAGCAGTAGTTACACCCCAAGTATAAGAGTATTCATTTGTTTTGTTGAGTAAATCAGGTGTTTGATTGGCAGAGCCACTGGAACCATTATTGAAAATTATATTTATGGATGTAGGACCAGTAATAGTGTACTTATAAAAGCCGTTTGTATCAGGAATCATTGTTACGCCAGGCCAAGTTGTATTGGCAACGCTTCCTGATGGAACGGCATTCCAATAATGTAATTTAGGGGCAGATGTCCAGCTTGTTGGTGGCTTAAAGTAAACAGTAAGCGTTGTTGCTGCGCTAAAATTATAAGTTTCCGTTTTAATTATCGATGAAATTCCGGCAGTATTAACTACGTATGCCTTTAAGGTTGTGTTTGCTGTAAAAGCAAATGATTTACTCCCAATTGCAGAAGAGGAAGCTGTTGTTGGTGTTGTTCCGTCTAATGTGTAATATATTGTTGAAGTTGTAACATTGGCTGTCAAAACGACATTTACTGTTGTTCCCGTTGTAAAAGTCCCTCCAGTTCTTGAGTTTGTAAAGTCAGGCGCAATAACGGGACATCTATTGGTTGGCTCTGCACTTAACCAAGCGGAGTCATAATATTTAACGCCAGCTGTTGTACTTAAATCGGCTGTTTTAAGATTTCCATCATTGAACAATAAATTTGATGCAGTTACTGTTGATGGGAAAGTGTATTTATACCAGTCCCCGCAATCTTGGGTCATTGCCACTCCTGGATAGGTAACAGCAGGAGCAGTTCCCGTTGGAGACCAGTAGTATATTTTTACGGCAGTGTTCCAATTACTTGGTTTTTTAAAGTAGACAGTGAATGTAGTTGGAGCGTTAAATGTATAGGTTTCAGTTTTAACGGCGGAACTGATACTGGCCACATTTTTGACAAAAGCCTTAAGGGTTGTTGTGCTTGTTAAGGCAAATGTTTTGTTTCCAATAGCAGAAGGTGATGCAGTTGTTGGTATCGTTCCGTCTAATGTGTAATAAATAGTTGAAGTAGTTTCATTAGCAGTCAAAACAATATTTACGGTTGTTCCCGTTGTAAAAGTTCCCCCTGCTTGTGAGTTTGTAAAATCAGGAGCAACAACAGGACATCTGTCGGTTGGTTCGGCAGCGAGCCAAGCTGAGTCGTAATATTTAATTCCGGCAGTTGCTGTTAAATCTCCTGTTTTTAGAGTTCCATCATTGAATAATAAATTTGATGCGGTCACTGTTGATGGGAAAGTGTATTTATACCAATCACCACAATCTTTTGTCATTGCCACTCCAGGATAGGTTACTGCAGGTGCAGTTCCTGTTGGAGACCAATAGTATATTTTTACGGCAGCATTCCAATTGGATGGTTTTTTAAAATAAACGGTGAATTCGGGGATTGCTCCAATTGTGTACGTTTTTGTAATAATTTCAGATTGGTTTCCTTCATTATCTACAGCGAAAACTTTAACTGTTGTAGTTTGAGCAATGTTAATTGTTTTTGTAGACTCAGCAAATGAGGATATAAGAGTAGGAGTAGAACCATCTGTTGTGTAATACAATTTTGGTTTTGGATCCGTGCTGTCTGTGGCTGTAATAGTCACATCAAAAGCTGTTGGAGAGTTAGTGGTGTCTGGGGTAAAAGCAACTTTTGGTGCTACATCCAGATTTTTTCCAACCCATACATGTTGAATTTTGGATTTGGTTATATTTCCTTTTTTATCAGTTACTTCAACGTAATAATCTAATAATTTTTCTGAGATTCCTGCAATTTCAGCATAGTATTGACTAGCAATTACGTCTGGTAGCATATATAAATCTGCTTGTGTACTATTGGTGAAATTTCCTTTTGGAAATACTCTTTCAGTCATTGGTAAAGATATCCATGTGCCAACTTCTCCACCGCCTGCATAAATTTCGTTTTGATTTGAACCGGGACTATTTTTTCCGTCAACGTCAATACGGTATTTTAATTCTGATTTTTGAATACCACTCACATCATAAGCAAAAGTATAAACGGTAAAATCGGCCGAATTTAAGAAATCTTTGTATGCATAAGGTGCACCATATCCCTTTTCGCCTGGATTATAAGGCCAACGCTGCGGAATAAATACGGACGGTTTTGTGGTATCAACACCTGGATGGGCATCAAGGGTAGGTTTTGCAAACTGTACACATCGGTTAACGGCAAGAGTAGTTTTTATTTCTAAATCTTCAGCTAGGCCATAGTAGGCATTTCCACTGTCATAACCAGCCATTAAAAAGTGCCATGCTTTTTCTGCAGGGCTTACAGCAGCAGTTGGATTTACAATTTCGCTCATTCTAAGATTGCTTCCTTCTAATTGTTCGGCCATAATTGCGTGGTTTTCACCAGCAGTGGTAATGGCTTGATTCATCATATCTTCTGTCCAACCATTTGGATTGAATTTTTTTGAAACGGGATCGAAGAACGGCCATAACCAGTTTGTAAATTGTGGATGTCCAAAATCTCCATCGGCATTTACCCAAGCACCATCTTCTACATGGACTACTTCTGATTCAGGAACAGGATTGTCTTGTAAATACTGGGGTATTGTCGTTGGAATATTTCCATTGGCAGCCGATGCGTGTGAAAATCCTGTAACTGATTCGTTGTAATAGGAAGAACCTCCGCCCCAAGCATTGTCGCCATCATGGGCAAATAAAACCAAAGGACGTCTTGGAGATGTTGCCGCTTTGGCAACAATTGGATCTATTAACGATGTACCAATTGCGGCATATCCGTCCTCATAACTTTCATAATCTGCCATAGGCACTACAGTGATTTTATATTCCTGAGCCGTCTCTGGATCTACATATTTTGCTTTATAGGGAAGATAAGAATAGGGAACAGCAAATTGACCACCACGCGCATCTTTCTGAGCTGAAAACCAAGTGTTCCCTTTTGTGTCTACCTGATCTGCTTTGTTGGGAATGTCACACATGGTTCCGCCAGAACCGTATCTTATGGGATAGTCGGATAAGGTTCTGGATAAATGACTATTGGCTATAACCGACCATTCAATACCGCATTCTGTCAATGTCTTTATAATTCTTTCAGAGAATGCACATTCAGCTGGCCAATATCCTTTTGATTCATGTGATCCAAATAATTGAGTCGAATAATATTGATGTGCTTTAATTTCTTTTTTCAAGGCTTCGTCACTTAATAATGGAGAAAGTGCATGGTGCATTGTAAAGGAAACCATTTCCATACGGGGAAATCCACCGGAAGTTTTCCATGATTTTGCATCTTTAATGTTTTGAATCCAAGAATTGGAATAGCCCCATTGATTTGATTGAGCCAGTTCGTTGACGTTTTCCAGCAAAGACCCTCCATACGTTATTTGCGCTCCCGCTTTAGGTAAATCTTTAATGGAATTAATTGCGTTTTTTGGTGCAAATTGATAAGCAGCTACACGATCACCTGTACCAAAAATTTCTTGTAGGTTGTTTGTGGGATGGGCAAGCCCGTTTTTGTCATTATTGGCGCCAGAAACTTTTAGATCTTGAGATTCTTTTACCATCTGATATCGATTTGGGTTTTTCTTACTAACATCTCCCCAATATGTTGGTTGATGAAGATGCCATAAATAGGTTGTATTCACTTGTGCTTTTACAAAAACAAAAGGAATTAATAAGGCATAAAATAATAGTAGGTTTTTTTTCATGATTTAATTTTTCGTTATTTATATTGTGAATTTTTGTTAAATGTATATTTTATTAACATTAAAATTATGATTTTAATTTATTGCACGAATACTATTACGATGTAGTGTTTGTAACTTTTTTATATTTAACAAAAAGTAAAAAACAATTTAAATTTTTCGTGTAATCAATTGTACTTTAATTGGTTGTGTTTTTTTTGGAAAGATGAGTTTTACTGTGAAAAATGAAAGTGATAGGATTCTATAATTGATTTAATAAGTTTTAGTGGTTTTTTATGGCAACTGATTTTCTTTTCGTGATAAATTGTGATTTGTTGTTTTATTTAAAAGGTTTGTCCGTAATTATTGATAAAATCGTTATAATTCGAACAAAAAACCTCTAAAATTAAACTTTAAACAAAACTTTATTCCTTAATTTTGCATCACTAAAAATAAAAAACACATACTATGAGTTCATTTGACGTAGTCATTATAGGTTCTGGGCCAGGCGGATATGTTTCAGCTATTCGTTGTGCGCAATTGGGTTTCAAAACGGCAATTATAGAGAAATATTCAACTTTAGGGGGGACTTGCCTAAATGTAGGTTGTATTCCATCGAAAGCATTATTGTCTTCTTCACATCATTATGCAGAAATCAAACATTTTGCCGATCACGGAATTGAAGTTTCAGGTGACGTAAAGGTGAATTTAGAGAAAATGATTGCCCGTAAACAAGCAGTTGTGGATCAAACATCAGGAGGAGTAAATTTCTTGATGGAAAAAAATAAAATCACTGTTTTTAATGGTTTGGGTTCGTTTGTAGATGCGACTCACGTTGCAATTGCAAAAGCAGACGGGACATCGGAAACGATTGAAGCCAAAAATATCATTATAGCTACAGGTTCAAAACCCTCTTCTTTGCCTTTTATCAAAATCGACAAAGAAAGAATCATCACTTCGACTGAAGCTTTGGCTCTTAAAGAAGTACCTAAGCACCTTGTAATTATTGGTGGTGGTGTTATCGGTATTGAATTAGGTCAAGTGTATTTACGATTAGGGGCGCAAGTTTCGGTTGTAGAATTCATGGATAGAATTATTCCTGGAATGGATGGTGCTTTGTCTAAAGAATTGACTAAAGTGCTGAAAAAACAAGGAATGAAATTCTATACTTCTCACAAAGTACAATCAGTTGAGAGAAAAGGAGATGTTATAACTGTTCAGGCTGAAAACGCTAAAGGTGAAACAATCACTCTAGAAGGAGATTATTCTTTGGTATCAGTTGGTCGTCGTCCTTATACAGATGGATTGAATGCTGATAAAGCTGGAGTGAAAATTTCTGACAGAGGAATGGTTGAAGTAAATGACCATTTACAAACTAACGTTCCTAATATTTATGCAATTGGAGATGTGGTTCGTGGCGCTATGTTGGCTCACAAAGCAGAAGAAGAGGGGACTATGGTTGCTGAAATCTTGGCCGGTCAAAAACCACATATTGATTATAATCTGATTCCGGGAGTAGTTTACACTTGGCCAGAGGTTGCTGCTGTTGGACAAACAGAGGAACAACTGAAAGCATCTGGGGCTGAATATAAAGTGGGAAGCTTTCCTTTTAAAGCTTTAGGTCGTGCTCGTGCAAGTGGAGATCTTGACGGATTTGTAAAAATTCTTGCTGACGCCAAAACAGATGAAGTTTTAGGAGTACATATGATTGGTGCAAGAACAGCTGATTTAATTGCAGAAGCAGTTACTGCAATGGAGTTCAAGGCTTCTGCAGAAGATATTTCAAGAATGTCACATGCGCATCCAACATTTGCGGAAGCGATAAAAGAAGCGGCATTGGCAGCAACCGATAATAGAGCTTTACATATTTAAATTAGCTTTTAATAAAAAAAATCCCGTCTCGTTGTAAAAATGAGACGTTTTTTTTTTAAAATAGGTTTCTAATTTGCGGTAAATAATGCTTTGTAACTATCCCATTTGGTATAAATAAGGAATATATTCCCTAAGAATACAAAACTGGCAACCGGAATACCTTCTGGAGCCAAAAATAGGTGAGTGCAAATAATATTAACTGAAATTGGCATCAATAGAATAAAAGTAAGTTTATTGAATTTTCCAACGAGAAAAGACAATCCATAGATAAGTTCTATTGTTTTTACTAAAGGCATTAGGTAACCGGAAGCTTTTATTCCGTCGTTAAAAATTTTCATGTTTCCTGCCAAGGGAGGCTCCGGGAACAAATGCAAAAAGTAGCTTATAGAAGCAAATAGTAATAATAATCCGATTAGTGAACGAATAATAATAGTAGCAATTCTCATAGGTTTGTATTTATTGGTTTTAGTTTATTGGTAGATTTTTAATGAGCTTTATTAATCAAATTGTTTAATGGATTTTCTTGTAAACAGGCTTTTGTAGTTTTTCCAATGTACGTAAATTAAAAACAAATTTCCTAGAAATACAAAAAGTGCTAGTGGTATTCCGTTTGGGTTTAAAAAGAAATTGATGAATAAAATATTTGTACTAACCGGCAGGACAATAAGATTGGATAAGGCAACGTATTGACCAGTGAGATATGAAATTCCACAGAGTAATTCTATTGTTTTAACCATTGGCATTAGATAAACAGAAGAAATTAAGCCTAGTTGGAAAGCTTTGAAATCCCCTGTGCTTGCAAGGTCTGGCATTAAGTTAAAAAAATAGGCTACCGATACAAAAACTAGTAATAAGCCAATTATTGTGCGAATAAAGAAGGTTGCAGTTTTCATATTTCGAGTATTTAAGAAGTTAAATGTTTAATTGATAATATGTGATTACAAGAGTAATCATCTTTTCATCCATTTACTTACATTGATAGCTTTCGGAGGCAAAAAACTAAGTCCATTTCACTAACAAATTTAGTTAAATTTTTTATTATTTATTACGATTTTAGTTATTTTATTAGTTATATTTCCTTAAAATTGAGTCAATTGCGTGTTTTTGTTGTCTATTGATGGTGCTTTACTTAATTCGAACGAAACCACTAACTTTTAGTTTTTTGGCATCTCTCGGTATTACAAAACAGAATTCAATCTAGATTTTGACTTTTTTATGTGTTTGTGTTCCTATTTCTTTTTGAGATACTTTTTGTAAAGAAAGAATAGGCTAATGACGATAAATACTAGCCACCAAATTTCTATAATAAAAACGATGACATCGAGCAGTACATACCAGCCCGTTTTTAAAGAATCGATGATGCGGATCCCGATATTAGGTTTGTAGTAGTTGTAATCTTTAGTGTTAGCAATCATTTCTTGTTTAACCGATTCATGTTGGTATATTTGAATGGTCAGAGTGCTAAAGTCGATTTGGTCTTGGATTGACAAGTTTTCCAGTTTTGAATTGTCGTTTTGTTCTTTTTGACTAGCCAAATTATTTTCGGCCTCCATAATATCGTTGATTTTTTTTCCTTTAGTATCGATGGCTTTTTCTACCCTTTTTTGATTAGTGCTGCTTCTTTTTTGAGAAAGCTGGTTTGAAAGCATTTTTAAGGAAACATCGTCCGCTTTTATAATTCGGTAATCGAGAAAATCAATTTGCTTGGCAATAGTTTTGATAACTGTGTCAAGACGTTTGTTAGGCACTCTTATCGTGATATTGTTTTCTACGTTGTAACGGGTTGTTTCGAGAGTGCTATCCTGGCTTATTTTAGTTTCAAACTTATCAATAATGTTGCTTTGCAAATTGGTGTAGGTAACAAATCCATCAAATTTATTGGTGATATTTTCAATGATATAAGTAGATTGGGTAACATTTTTAACTTTGAATTTGAGGTCGGCAGTACGAATGAATTTTCGTGTGCTTCCTTCTTTTTCAACTGCTGCAGAGGAGGAAATGCTGTCAGCGGATATTGCGATGTCTGAAGTTGATTCTTCGCTTGCTTCACTTTTTTTGCAGCTGATGATTAGTGTAATAATGGCTAATGAAATTAGGCCTTGCTTCACAATTTTGTTCATAGATTTGGATTTAAAGATTGATAATTGTTTTCTATTGTGCGATTGTTTTTATATTTTCAAGCTTGAATTCGATATCAAATATATAATGTTTTAACAAGTAAAAACTTTTTTAATGTTTATTTAACTAAGGTTTAGTTTTATGATATTTCTACTTGAGAAGCGATTTTTTTTGTTGTAATTTTGAGGTCCATAAACAGATTAATTTTTGAGAACTTCCATTTATAAATTTATTAAAGAACCATTGCAGTTCAAGCAACAGCTTGTTGCTTGGGGACAGCAATTTAGAGAGATATCTTTTCTGGACAGTAATTCATTTTCAAACGAATATTCAAGCTTCGATTGTGTATTGGCTGTTGATGCTTTTACGTCCATGAAAACAGATTACCACAATGCTTTTGAGGATTTGAAGCAATACCAGCAAACCACCAAAGATTGGTTATTTGGCTATCTTTCGTATGATTTGAAAAATGACCAAGAGCATTTGCAATCCAATAATTATGATGGATTGGACTTTCCTGATTTGTTCTTTTTTCAGCCTAAAAAGTTGTTTTTGTTAAAAGGTAATCAACTCGAGATTAAATATCTTAATATGTGTGATGATGAGGTTGAAGATGATTTTATTGACATAGTCAACAGTCAAAAAACAGGAGTCGAAAATCAAAATAAAATAGCTATTGAGCAACGCATCCCGAAGCAAAATTACATCGAGAAAGTTTCCAAATTGCTGGAATATATTCATCACGGTGATTTGTATGAAGCTAATTTTTGCATGGAGTTTTTCGCCAAGAATGCCGTTATCAATCCACTGGAAAAATTTCTCCGACTCAATGAAATTTCTCAGGCTCCATTTACTGTGTTTTTCAAGAACGACAAGCAATTTTTGCTTTCGGCATCACCAGAGCGTTATTTGAAAAAAGAAGGCGTAAATTTAATTTCGCAACCCATAAAAGGAACTTCCAAACGATTTTTGGATCCATTGGAAGATGAAAAATCTAAAAATACTTTGGCTGAAGATCCTAAAGAAAGAGCTGAAAACATTATGATAACCGACCTGGTTCGAAATGATTTGTCCAGAACGGCCGAAAAAGCATCTGTCGAAGTGAAAGAGCTGTGCGGAATTTATTCTTTTTTGCAGGTACACCAAATGATTTCGACGGTAACATCCAAAATAGATCCTCAATATACGGCAGTAGATACGATTCGAACCACATTTCCTATGGGAAGTATGACTGGAGCCCCCAAATATGCCGCAATGAAAATTATTGAGGAATTGGAGGAAACCAAGCGTGGATTGTACAGTGGTGCGGTGGGCTATTTTACTCCAAATGGTGACTTCGATTTCAATGTTGTTATTCGCAGCATTCTTTACAACCAAGAAAATAAATACGTGTCTTTCTCTGTGGGAAGTGCTATAACTTCATTATCCATTCCTGAAAAGGAATACGATGAATGTTTGCTTAAAGCAAAAGCGATGCATGAAGTTTTGTTGTAAGTGAATTCATATTGGATTAAATAATAATCAGTATTTTTGATAGATGAAAAGTATATTCCAAAATCATATCGATAAAGAAATTCCGTATTTGAAGCAAAAAAAACTACTACTTGCCGTAAGTGGAGGTTTGGACAGTATGGTTTTATTGCATTTATTTCAGGAATTGAGCTATGATATTGCTATAGCCCATTGCAATTTTCAACTTCGGGGAGTAGAGAGTTTTGGAGATCAAAAATTTGTGCAAGACTATGCTGAGGCTAGTGGGATACCAATTTTTGTGACCCAATTTGATACTGAGGCTTTTGCCAAAGATTATAAATTATCAACTCAGGTTGCTGCCAGAGAACTACGATACAATTGGTTTTATGAGTTATTGGAAACCGAAAAATTTGATTACATATTGACAGCTCATCATGCCGATGACAATCTGGAAACCTTCCTCATTAATCTCACACGAGGAACAGGATTAGAAGGATTGACAGGGATTCCGGTGCAAAATGATAGAGTGATTCGACCTTTACTTTTTTTATCCCGCCAAGAAATTGAAAATTATGCCAAGGCAAATGATATTCAGTGGCGTGAAGATAGTAGTAATGCTTCGGATAAATATGTAAGGAACAAAATTCGGCATCATTTGATTCCTGTTTTGAAGGAGTTGAATCCTCATTTTATGAACTCATTTTTGAAAACCGAAGGCTATTTGCAAGAATCATTAGCAATGGTTGAAGATGCTGCGAGTATGGTTTTTCAGCAAGTGGCGATCGAAAAGGAAAATCAAATTCATTTTGATTTAAACCAATTGTTGCAATTACCCAATTATCAATCGTATTTGTACCAATGGCTCAAAGATTATGGTTTTACTGCTTGGGAAGATATTTATGATTTGGTTGACAGTCAATCTGGAAAACAGGTTTTTGCGACTGATTTTCGTTTATTGAAAGACAGAGATTCCCTGATTTTATCGCCAATTGATGATAGTGAGAAAGAAATAGAATTTTTGGTTAATGAAAATGAGACAGAAGTTAATATTCCCTTAAATATGACTTTTTGTAAAGCAGCAGACATTTCGGTTGCTACAAATAAAACTATATTTGTCGACGCTGATCAATTGGTTTTTCCATTGGTGATACGCAAGTGGAAAACAGGAGACATTTTCCTGCCTTTTGGGATGGATGGAAAGTCTAAAAAGGTGAGTAAACTTTTTAAGGATGAAAAATTATCATTGATAGAAAAAGAAAATACTTGGCTTTTGTGCTCAGATAATCAAATAGTTTGGGTAATTGGAATAAGAGCCGATCATCGATTTAGAACCTCAAATACGACCAAAAACATACTTAGAATTGAATTTGAGAATTAGAAAATAGAGTACAGAGTAAAGAAGAAAGAGTTCGAAAATAGAAAATAAAAAATGAAAAAAATAATAGTTATATTTCTTTGTTTTTTGGCTTTTGCCAAAGGGAATGCTCAAGTTTTAGATCCTGTAAAATGGACTACTAAAATCGAAAAAAAAACGGATACCCAATATGTTTTGACTTTTACTGGTGTGATCGAGAAAGATTGGCATTTGTATTCACAATTCACACCAGATGGTGGTCCACTGCCTTTGGAGATTATTTTTAAAGATCAAAAAGGGAATTTTGATTTGGTGGGAAAAGCTAAAGAAAGTAAAACGACTACTGCTTTTAATGATGTTTTTGGGGTAAATGAAACTTTTTTTCATGATAAAGCTCAAATTCAACAGGAAATAACAGTGATAAATCCAAAGATTACTTCAGTCCAAGCTGAATTGAATTATCAAGTTTGTAAAGAGGTTTGTATCAATCTGGAAAAGAAATTCACTTTTAAAATTCCAACTGCCGAATCAGTGGTTGCAGTGGCTACTCCGGTTGTTGCCGTGAAATTGGATACAGCCAAATCGGACACGGCAAATATATTTACGGTGGTAACAAAGGAAACCGCAGCACCAGTTGAAACGAAAGATATCAATCAACCAAAGCCGACTTCGGAAAGAGGATTGTGGTCTATTTTTTTTATTGCATTTTTTTCCGGATTTGCGGCTTTGCTGACTCCTTGTGTGTTTCCAATGATTCCGATGACGGTTAGTTTTTTTACTAAACAAAGTAAAAATAGAGCTGCAGGAATCAAAAATGCGATTATTTACGGGGTTTCGATTATTCTAATTTATGTCTTACTAGGATTTTTGGTTACCTGGATTTTTGGTGCCGATGCACTGAATGCGTTGTCAACTAATGTTTGGTTCAATATCCTTTTCTTTATTTTATTAGTGGTTTTTGCAACTTCATTTCTAGGGGCTTTTGAAATTATGCTGCCTAATTCTTGGGCAAATAAAGTAGACAGCCAGGCTGATAGAGGGGGAATCATCGGTATATTGTTTATGGCATTGGCCTTAGCTATCGTTTCGTTCTCCTGCACAGGACCTATTGTAGGAACACTTTTGGTGGATGCAGCTTCCAAGGGAGGAATTGCCCCGATAATCGGGATGTTCGGTTTTTCATTGGCTTTGGCTTTGCCTTTTATGCTTTTTGCAATGTTCCCAGGATGGTTGCATTCTTTACCAAAATCGGGAGGATGGTTGAATACCGTTAAAGTGGTATTAGGATTTTTGGAATTGGCTTTGGCGTTTAAATTTTTATCCAATGCTGATTTGGTTTTACAATTGCATTTATTGGAAAGAGAAGTGTTCTTGGTAATTTGGATTGCTATTTTTGGAACTTTGGCCTTTTATTTATTTGGAAAAATTACGTTGCCACATGACAGTCCGATATCACATATTTCGGTTGGAAGATTGTCTTTAGGTTTGTTAGTTTTGTCTTTTACAATTTATTTAATACCAGGACTTTGGGGTGCTCCACTTAAATTGATAAGTGCATTTCCTCCACCAATGGAATATAGTGAAAGTCCATTGGGTGTAGGCAGTTCGAATGTTGGAAATGCTTCGGCGGTCGTTTTGCCGGAAGGAGCAAAATTAGGTCCAAACCAAATTGTTGTTTTTGATGATTATGATAAAGGTCTGGCTTATGCTAAAACGGTGAACAAACCCATAATGCTAGATTTTACAGGACATGCTTGCGTGAATTGCCGAAAAATGGAAAACAATGTCTGGTCGGATGCAAGTGTGCTTCCAATTCTTAAAAATGAAGTTGTAGTAATTTCATTGTATGTGGATGACAAAAGACCATTGCCAGAAAGCGAACAGTTTGTTTCCAAATCGACTGGATCTGAAATTGAAACGATAGGCGATAAATGGACAGATTTTATGATTTCCAAATACAATACTAATACACAGCCGTTGTATGTTTTAACCGATTTGCAAGGTAATAGTCTCAACGAAAAGCAACCAACGATAAGTTACGTGAGTGTTGAAGAATATGAAGCTTGGTTGAAAGCCGGTATTTCAAAGTTTAATTAGTTTTTTTTTCGTAGAGGCTAGGTCATTAAGTAACTAATTCACTGAGATTAATAAGGTAGAATGGTTAAAAAAATAAATTAAAAATCCCAATCTTTTTTTAAGATTGGGATTTTTTGTTGATTGTCTTTTTTTGAAAAGTTCATATGCAGTCAAAAAGTATGTTGTTGAAAAAGTAATAATCTGATGAAATGCTAAAGCCGCGTAAGGGATAGTAGCAAGCTACCGAAGTAGCGCGGATAGCCCGACCGCATGAGGAAAAGGGGCAGCTAAAGATAACGACAAGTAAGCCCCTTTTTATTATGTGGTTAAGCCCAAATGAGTTTTAGTAAATTGATGAAGTTAATGTTTTTATTTTTCGAAAATCATGGTGTTTGCTGTTGCTCCAAGATCCAATAGGTGGCTAGTGATGTTTTTCACAAAATCAGTGGGGCCGCAGACATAAAAGTTTTGACTGAAGTCGGCAATGGTTTCAATTAGGAAATTGCGATCAATTCGTCTTTCTTGATACCCTATCACATTCTCCCGGGTGAAAATTTTTAAGAAATCTTTCTTCAACATTTTTTGTAATTCCTCAGCCATGATTACATCCTCCGTAGTTTTGTTGCTGTAAATTAGTTTGTTACCAAGTAGGTGTTGTTTTTTGTACAAATCACGGAAAATGGAAATAAACGGAGTAATACCAGCGCCTCCTGCAATAAAAGTTCCTTTTCCTTTGTATTGTATGGCTCCGAAAACATCGTGAAGAATCAATTCGGCTCCCGCATTGATGCTGCCTAGTTTATTTGTTACTCCCTCGTGTTCCTTGTAGATTTTAATCATGAATTCAAGATAATTCTGTTCCCTTAAATTGGTGAAGGTAAAAGGGCGTAATTTGTCTGACCATTCAGGAAGGTTTATGGAAACGTCGGTAGCTTGACCCGGAATAAAATCGTATCCGGCGGGTTTTTCAATCACAAAGCATTTTACGTCATGGGTAATGTAAAAAGCTTTTAATATTTTAACAATATGAGTATCCATATAGTTTAAGATTTATCTAATTTGCTTTCATTAGCAAGTTTTGTTAAACTTTTTGCGGCATTTGTGAAGTCTGATGGCATAAGGATTACGGTAGTGGTATTGTTGTCAATACCTATTTCAGCCAGCATTTGCATGCGTCTTAATTCTAAGGCAATTGGACTTTCTTCCATTTTTTTTGCACCTTGCGTTAGCTTTATGGATGCTTCAAGCTCCGCTTCAGCTTTTACAATTCTGGCTCTTTTTTCTCTTATGGCTTCTGCTTCTCGTGCCATGGCTCTTTGCATTGCTTCCGGAATTTCGACGTCTTTCATTTCGACCATTTCTATTTTTATTCCCCATGGTTCTGTTGCCGAGTCTACAATTTTTTGAAGTGTACCATTAATTTGTTCTCTTTCTCGTAATACTTCGTCAAGGGAATGTTGTCCGATAATATTTCGTAATGCAGTAACCGAGAATTGGTAAACAGCCTTATTGTAGTCCGCTACTTTGATAATTGCATTTTCAGGGCTCGTTATTTTGAACCACAGCACCGCATTTACTTTAATCGTTACACTGTCTTTTGTAATGGTTTCCTGCTGTTCAAGATCGACAGTTTTTGTTCGAATGTCCACCCGTTGTTGCCTTTCAATGAAAGGGATAATCCAATAGATTCCCGGGCCCATTATGTTTTTGAAACGGCCAAGTCTAAATACCACCGCTCGTTGATATTCTTGTGCAATCCGAATACCTCCTATAAAGAACATAACTAGTATGGTTATGATAATTTGTAAAGATGTCATGTTTGCTTTTTTAAGCGTTTTTTTGTTTGTGATTTGTTGTTTTAAGTGTTGTTAATTTGAAATCTGTCGTCATTTCTCCCCATAGATTATAAGTGCACTAGAATCAATAATAACATTGTTGTCAGGGTATTTTTGATTCACCAATGAATAGACTTCTTCTTTTATTTTTTGTCTCATGACATTGTCTGCTTTGCTAAGAGCGGCTACAACAGGAGCTGCAACATCATTCATTAGGCTCCAATAAACATCTGTTGTTTTACAATTTAATTTTCCTGCAACTTCATTTTCTTTAATGTTTTTAAGACCTGCTTGTGAAAATAAATCTGACATGAATCCGCTTTTGGAACAACGAAACATTCCGGGAGCGCCTGGTGGAGGGGGTGGTATCTCTATGTTCTTGCTTATTGTTTCCATGGTGGCGGTTATCCAGAAATTTTTTTCAGGAATGTTCCAAACGGCAGTTGCAATTTTGCCTCCGGGTTTAAGGACTCTAGTCATTTCTTTTATGGCTAATAGCATGTCAGGGAAAAACATAAATCCAAAGCGGCAACTGATGGCATCGAAAGTATTGTCTGCAAAGGGCAGTTCGCTAACGTCACACACTATGGTTTCAAAATTTTTGACCCCTCTTTTTTTTGCATTTTCTTGGGCTATTTCAAGCATTCCTTCTGCTAAGTCAGTTGCGATTACTTTTCCCCCGTTTAAATGAGATGCAATGGTCAGACCTGGTTCTCCTGTGCCTGCGGCAACATCCAAAACGAGAGCATCGTTTTTTAGATTGAGTAACCTTATGATTTCATCCCCCATTGGTTTTAGGAAATCCATTGTGAGTTCATCCCATTTTTTCCAACCAGGAGAAAACCTGTTCCAGGTTTCTTTTTGTTGGTTCCTAATTTGTTCAATTTCTAGTTCCATAATAGTATAATTTATTTGATCTTAATTATATTCTGGATGACACGACTTTGTAGGGGAAAAAATGGCGATTTGTGGGGTGTTTATTATTGTAAAATAAGCCTATAAATTTAAGAATATAATGTGTCTGCTTGTGTTAAAGTCATCATATATTTTACATTAGAAGGAAAGAGTAGTTTATGTATGAAAAAAAACACTCTAAAATAAATTCTAGAGTGTTTTTTGAAGTATTGGGAAATTGAGTTTTATAAGAATTCTCCGTGTTGTGAAATATCTAATCCAAGTTCTTCTCTTTCTTCAGTAACTCTTAGTGGAGTTATTTTATTTACAATGAAGAACAAGAAATAAGAGACACTGAAAGCAAATATAGAAACAAGAACCAATGCTTTCAATTGAATTAAGAATAAAGTAGGATCACCAAAAATCAAACCTTGGTTATCACCAACAATTGGGTTTATTGCTTTTGATGCAAAAACGCCAGTTAAAAGCATACCTACCATACCGCCAACACCGTGACAGGCAAATACATCCAAGGCATCGTCGATTTTTCCTTTAGGGAATTTACTCACAACAAGGTTACTTACAATACTGGCGATAATACCAATTGCCATAGCATGAGGAATGCTTACGAATCCTGCAGCAGGAGTAATGGCAACCAATCCCACCACGGCACCGATAGAAGCTCCCATTGCTGAAAGTTTGTGTCCCATAATTTTGTCAAGGAATACCCATCCCATTGCGGCAGCGGCAGCGGCTACTGTTGTGGTTCCTAGAGCTTGGGCAGCAAGACTACCTGCGCCTACAGCAGATCCTGCGTTGAAACCAAACCAACCGAACCATAATAAACCAGTTCCTAATAATACATAAGTGATACGAGCTGGGTTTGTTTTTTGTACTTTTCTTTTTCCTAAGAACATTGCACCTGCAAGAGCAGCCCAACCAGCACTCATGTGTACTACTGTTCCTCCAGCAAAATCCAATACTCCCCATCCAAAGAATAATCCATCAGGATGCCAAGTCATATGACATAATGGAGCATATACAAATAATATGAACAATACCATAAATAATAGATAAGCCCAAAAACGTACTCTTTCTGCAAAAGCTCCAGTGATTAACGCAGGAGTAATGATAGCAAATTTTGCTTGAAATAAGGCAAACAAAATAAAAGGGATTGTAGGAGCTAATTCCCAGGCGGTGTTAGCACTTACTCCACTAAAAAACAGGTTTGAGGTTGGATCACCAATAAAACCTCCAATTGAAGGACCAAAACAAAGTCCAAAGCCAATTACAACCCATAATATGGTAACTATAACCATAGCCATATAGCTTTGTAGCATAGTACTAATAACATTCTTTTTACCTACCATTCCACCATAAAAGAATCCAAGTCCTGGCGTCATTAATAATACTAGGGCTGTGGCTACAATCATCCAAGCCGTGTCTCCAGTGTCTAATTTTAATTCAACAACGTGTGCTCCAAGTTTGGATGATTCATTCAGTAAATGAATTGAAAAAATGGATAGTACCAGAATGGTGATTAGTATCACACTTAAAATAATTTTTCGCATAGTTTTCGGTTTTTAATTTTTTATAAAAGTATTAAATGATTTTATACCCTCCAAAAAATAAGGGTAAACAAGAGTCTTTTTATGGATATTGTATTTCATACCCCTATATTTTGATGGGTATTTAATTTTTGAAGTCAAAAAATAGAATGTGTTAATGGAATTTTAAGTTTTTTTTAAGGTTTGATCTTGAATTAACTGATTATTCATCAAATTATAGCCCATTTTGGTAATTAAGCGAACTTTTTGTTAATGATAACTTAAAATTGTTTTCTCTGCGATGAGTTTTAGCAGGGATTTATATTTAATTTTTTACGTCGGTTTGGGTGGAGGTAAATGGTGTTTTGAATACTTTTTTGTTTTTATCATTGTAGTCAAATTTGTTAAATTTATTAAAAATATGTTTAATATTTACAAATTATATTATGATTTATTTGTACTGCTTGAATTTACTCATTTTTTTGTTAAGGCTTTACTCTTAAAAAAGAGTGACCATTGTTCGGGAGTGATCTGCTTGATATAATGAATTTACTGATGGCTGAAATGGCGCAAAAAAAAAACACTCTAATTTCTTAGAGTGTTTTGGTTTTATAGTTGAAGATAGAAATTATAAATATTCTCCGTGTTGTGTGATGTCGAGTCCAAGTTGTTCTTTTTCTTCAGAAACTCTTAGAGGTGTGATTTTATTAACGATATAAAAAAGAAAGTAGGACATTATGAAAGCGAAAATAGAAACTCCAACAAGTGCAATTATTTGATGAGTGAATAATTTGGTTTCGCCAAAAGCAAGTCCTTGATTAATTACTGCAGGGTTGATATCTGTAGAAGCAAAAACTCCAGTTAATACCATTCCGACCATTCCGCCAACACCGTGACATGCAAATACATCTAAAGCGTCATCGATTTTAAATTTATGAAATTTACTAACAGTAATATTGCTGATTATACTTCCAATAATTCCCATAGTGATTGCATGTGGCATGCTTACAAATCCTGCTGCTGGTGTGATAGTTACCAGTCCAACTACTGCACCAATACAAGCGCCCATTGCGGAAAGTTTGTGTCCCATAATTTTATCAAGAAATACCCAAGTCATTGAGGCGACTGCAGCAGCAACGGTTGTTGTTCCAAGTGCTTGTGCGGCAAGACCGTTTGCTCCCATGGCAGATCCGGCATTGAAGCCAAACCATCCAAACCATAATAAACCAGTTCCTAATAATACATAAGTAATACGTGCTGGAGTTGGTTTTGGTGATTTGCGTTTTCCTAAAAAGATAGCTCCGGCAAGCGCTGCCCATCCTGCACTCATATGCACAACTGTTCCTCCTGCAAAATCCAATACTCCAAAATTATACAGTAATCCATCGGGATGCCATGTCATATGTGCTAATGGAGCGTATACAAAAAGTATAAAAAGCACCATGAATAATAGATAAGCCCAAAAACGAATACGTTCTGCAAAAGCTCCTGTTACTATAGCAGGTGTTATAATAGCGAATTTAGCCTGGAATAGTGCAAACAACAAAAAAGGAATTGTTGGAGCTAATTTCCATGAAGTGCCAATTCCGACTCCTTGAAAAAAGATATATGGTATAGGGTTTCCAATAATGCCTCCAATTGAAGGTCCAAACGATAATCCAAAAGCAATAAGCACCCATAAAACAGTTACGATAATCATTGCCATAAAGCTTTGAAGCATAGTGCTGATGACATTTTTTTTGCCGACCATACCGCCATAAAAGAATCCTAATCCAGGTGTCATCAGTAATACCAATGCAGAAGCTACAAGCATCCAAGCAATATCACCAGTGTCAAATTTTGAAATTTCTAAAAGATTTGTTTTGTGGCTAGTTAAAAAGTAATTAGAGCAATAGGATAGTACCAGAATCGTGATGAGAATCACACTTAAAACTATTTTCCGCATTTTGAATTATTTTATATTTTTTTGATGCAAAAATAAAAAATCATTTCGATCGCCCTGTTAAAACAGATGTGTGTTTGTTATTTTTATCATTTTTGTATTTTGAACCCCCTATATTTTAGATGGTGGATGTAAAAATCATTAAAAAATAACAATAATTTAATTTTGGTTGTTTTTTTGTCTACAATACAAAAGACTGATTGTATAAATTGTAGCTGTTTATTTCAATTTATAGTGAATTATCAGTTTGGAGTTATAGATCTAATAATTGAGTAATACATTGTTATAAAAAATAGAGTCGATTGCAATTAATTTTAACCTATTGGATCAAAATACTATAAATTACAACACAAATCTAATGTCACCTTCAAAGCCAGAATTCATTTGTGTAAAAGTATTCAGTTGTTGAACCATTTTATCCAAGTCGGTTTTGGTATGGTGGGCGCTAATTACAATCCGACTCAATTTTCCGGAAGCCGTTGGATAAGGAAAGGATGTTGGAATAATGTTATTGTCCAAGAGCAATTGCAGCAGTTCCTCATGGTCAAAATAAATTGCAGGATAATCTTTGGTAAATGTAAAAGCGGTGTTGGGAATTAAATGCTTGAAAACATAATTCAAGTTATCTTTTAGTTGTTGTCTTTGCAAATGATAAAGAGTTTGGGCATTTACAAAGGTTTCCAAAAAAGCAGGATTCATTCCAGAGGCTCCCACAAAATTTTGCTGTTTTTTTATTTTGTCTATAAATTGAGAATTCCCAGCAATAATGCCACCCGAAAGGCCTAAAGCTTTTCCCAGTGATGCAATAATTATTTTGTGATGAACATTTGGAAGTTCATATTGATTTAAAACACCTTGTCCATGATTTCCTAGGATTCCAATGCTATGAGATTCGTCAAGCAGTAAAGTAATTTCTTTATCACTTGGGATATCTTGAAGTACATCCAGATCAATGGGAGTAACTTCTAGCGACGGAATAGCATCCGCAACGATTCCAATTCTTAAAACGGTTGGATCGAGCAGAAAAGGATTGAGTTTCCCGCTTTGAATTAACGGTAACGAAAAGGGGTGCAATAAAGCGGGATGTGTATTTGGGAAATGAAAAACCAAATCGGTGGTGTGCTGTAGTTGTTCCAAAGCCAGTTTTCCAGCCAGCATTCCTGACGAAACGGTGACAACAGATTCGGTTCCTATTTGTTGAGCCAGTAAATCTTCGGCAGTTTTGTAAACGTCCAGTTGGATGTTCGCTGAACGGGAGCTTCCATAACTCGTTCCCCATTTTTGGAGGCTTGCCAATAGAATATTTTGGAACTCAGGTAGGGTCGTAACACCCAAATAATTGGTACCACCAAAGTATAGAAACTCTTCTCCGTCCTTATAAAATACTCTATTGGGGATCTCGTTTACCTCCATCAAATTATCGATTTATTAAACTGGCGCCTATTCCGTTTGAATCTGCATAATGAATAATTCCGTCTGTAATTGTAACACCAGTAGCAATATCTTCAGACAATAATAAAGCACCATCCATGTCTACATAATCTAACTCTGGCAGTAAATGTGCAATAGCTGAAATACCAACCGTGGATTCCGTCATACAACCCACCATTGTTTTCATACCATAGTGTTTGGCTTCGGCAATCATTCTTCGGGCAGGTGTAAGACCTCCACATTTCACTAGCTTTATATTCACCCCGTGAAAATGGTTGTGGCATTTAGCAACATCTTCCTCTACAATACAACTTTCATCAGCAATAATAGGTAGTACAGAATGTTTGAAAACCTCTTTATGCGCCGCCCATTGATCCGCTTTCATAGGTTGTTCTAGGAATTCAACACCCAGTTTTTTTAGGGCAATCGCATTATTAAGTGTTTCGGTAACCGTCCAGCCGCAATTGGCATCGATTCGGAAACGTGCATCGGTATGTTTACGCAATTCGGTAACAATGGCAATGTCGTCTTTGGTTCCCAGCTTAATTTTATAAATTGGCCAAGGCATTTCTTTTAACTTCATCACCATTTTATCCAATTTGTCAATCCCAATTGTATAATCGGTTTTAGGATTGTGCAAAGGAGAAGTTCCCCAAAGCTCGTATAGTTTTTTTCCTTTTTTCTTAGCATACAAATCATTGTAAGCCATATCCAAAGCGCATAAAGCGAACATATCATTTTTTAATAAAGCCGAAGCGGCATACCAAAATTCCTCAGGAGTTTCGTCATTGTGTGATTCTATAAACGGAATAATGGCTTCCAAATGAGCTCTCATACTATCCACCGTAATATTGTAATACGGATTTGAAGTCGCCTCACCAAAACCCGAAAATCCCTCGCTTTGCAATTCCACAATCAATGTAGGCTGAATATCGTGCGACTCTCTCGAAATCGTGAAAGTGTGCTTTAATTTGAGCTTAAAAGTGCGAATGATTATTTTCATAAGTGCTAGGTTTTAAAAGAGTTAAGATGAAGTATTCAAAAAAAAGGAGAAAGAGGCAAGAGGCAAGAAGAAAGAGTTAAGACAAAAATCTTTATTCTTGCTTCTTACCTCTATTTTCTTATAATTACTTCAATATATGCTGACTCAGGATTTGATATACTTCATTGATGTTATTTCCACCTTTGCCAAATTGTTTAGAAATAGGAGCATCTTCACCAGCCAGCCAAATCTTCAACTCGGCATCCATGTCCAGAATTCCAGCGCTTTCCTTAGAGAATTTTTTAATCGAAGTATAGGGAATCGAAAGGTAATCCACCTTACTGCCCACCAATTGTTTTTCGACCAAAATCAGTCTTTTATTCGTGAAAACAAACATATCCTTAATAACCTTGTATCCTTTTTCGATTCTTTCGCCATCTATCAATAAAGGTTCAAATTCCTTAGAAAGATTTTCAAGATTTACTTCCGATGCATTGCCTAAAATGGCATTAAATAGTCCCATGGTATTTTTTTAAAATTATTTGAATCAAATTTAAAGAATTTACTTGTTTCAGCATTACAATTTCAGACAAAATCACGGTTCTCATTTACTTCATCAGTTCTACAAAGATTGTGTGGGCGTAACCCCACGGCACAAAGGGGCTTATTTATAGTACCGCTTATGCAGCCCCTTTGTGCCGCGGGGTCGGGCTATCCGCGCTACTTCGGTAGCCAGCTTCTATCCCTTACGCGGGTATATAAGATCTTTAGGAAAAGCGAGCGAGTTTTGATTTTTATTCGCTTAATTTTTAATGAATTTCACGACTGAATATATAGAATTGAAAATTAACAGAACAATACTAACTAGAAAAATGAAAAGAAATCCTATTGGTAAATAAACGGCTTGCAATTCTGAAAGAAAGGGATGTGCAAAATAATATCCAGGAGAATAGGGCTGGGTAATGATGTCATATATCATGAAGTAAGTCAAAGGCATTGCAAAAAACAGTAGTTGAGCCCATATCAATTTCTTTGAAATGAATTTTTGGAAAGTAAATGATAAAAGGACAGGAATTAAAAATAGCAGCAATAAAACAATTCCAAAGTGAGAAGAACTTATTATATAATAAGTGTCATAAATATTAATTACTTGGTCTTTAGGACTGATAAATGAAAACAAAGCCAAAATTATTCCTAGTAGAATAAAGATTGTTATAGGAAGTTGTTTTTTCATGTGTTCTGTCTTAATTCGTATTCCATTTCGTCATCGTCCAAATCAGCAATTTTAATAAAGTTAAGGTTCTCAAGAAGCTTTATTGCTTTCTCATTTTGTTTAGTTGTTGCAGCCCAAACTCGTTTTAGTTGGATAGTATCTATTCCAAAGCCAATAGCCAATAGCATAGCCGAAGTCATAAAACCTTGTCCACGGTATTGCGGTAATAAAACACAACCAAGTTCGCCTGCTTCCCGGTCAAACCCACGATAGTAACCGCAAGTCCCAATAATTTTATTTGTAGCATTGTCTGCAATGCCCCAATGAATGGAATTCCCATCAAGATAGTCTTTGTTTATTTTATCTTGCATCTCAGTCGCTTCTTGAAGTGTAGTTGCCTGAATAGCATCATAAAATGAAATTTCAATAAGGTTATCAATGTCCTCAATCATAATTTCTCGCAACGAGATTGTGTCACCAGTGATAATTGGGAAAATGTCGTATGGAGGTAGTCTCATTTTATATGTTATTGGGCGTTAAGTTTTTTCTAGTGCTTGCTGGGGTTGGAGAATTGGTAGCAGTTTTTTTTGGCTAAACGAAAATACGAAAAAAGGAAACTCCACAAACACCATACTTTATTAAAAATGTAACCTCGTTCAAACGGATTTAAACGAGGTTATTTTTGAAAACTATTTTGGAAATTATTTTTTTGGCTCAACAACAGCAAGATTATTGATAAGTTTCCATTCATTATCCGTGTCCAATACGAGAGAATTATACGAAACAAAATGATTTTCGGCGCTTTCCAAACGCAGTTTTACGATAGCGATAGAGTCACTTTCATCAATGCTTTCAATGATCATTTTTCTGGGCAATCCGCCAAAAATGCCCTCTTTTATATTTGATAAGTATTTCTGTTTGTCAATAATAGTTATTCCGGGAGTTCCCATGAAGCCATTATTTGTAACCCTAAAATCATCATGAAGTACTTTGTCCAATAATTGTACATCACTTGTATCTCCTCCCTTAACAAAATGGGTTATGGCTTGATTTATTTTTTCTTTTTTTGTCATTATCGATAATTTATGCTTTCCGTAAAATCTTGTCCATCTTTTTTCCTTTCGCCAATTCATCCACTAATTTGTCTAAATATCGTACCTGTTTTGTCAACGGATTTGTAATTTCTTCCACCCGATAGCCACAGATAACGCCCGTAATTAAGTGGGCATTACTATTTAGTTTGGCTTTCTGAAAAAATGTTTCAAATGACAAATTTTCATCAATCAGTACTCGCAGATCTTTTTCATTAAAACCAGTGAGCCACTCAATTACTTGATGTAATTCTTCCTTGGTTCTTCCTTTTTTCTCAACTTTGACTACATAGAGCGGATATACCGAAGCAAAAGTCAGTTTTGCGATTCGTTCATTGTGTTCGGTTGTTGTTGTCATGCTTAACATTTAAAATTGCCCAGTATGAAGTGAGTAAATATTGTCTATAATTTTCACTTGTCACAAGAAGGTTGGTACTAAATTAAGTTCATTATTTGGATTAACCAAAACATTCCAATATCAAAATTTGCTATTAAATTTTCGAAGAATTACTAAAACAAGTTACTTTACATTAATAATAATCTGGAGATATAAGGATTTCTTCTATATTGTTTGTTTTCTTCGAAATTCTAATCTCTTTTAAACAAGTTCCTTTTTCATCTTTGGTTTCGCAGTGTATTAAAACTTCATCAATAAGTGTATCATTTTTGTTCTTTACAAAAATTTTAGAGAGTTCATTGTTGGTATAATAAAAATATACTGTGTGTAGAAAGGTGGAAAATTATCTACTATTTTATTAATCGTTCCATTTTTGTTATAATGATAAATGGCTTCATTTTGTTTGTACTGTTTTTTGGTATAGCAGCTGATGCGTTCCCGTTGCTTAGGTTTCCAACGTGTTTTACAGTAATAAGGTTCTTTATCTGGATAAGATTCCACTACAAACCATAATTTCTTTTTGCTTTCCTGCAATAGATTACCCGTAGCGTCTAGAGTTTTGGAGTATTTGATTCGGCCATTTTTGGTAAAGAGCATTTGCTTTTTGCGCAAAAGCTTTTTCTCATTATTTCCAACTACATATGTTTCTTCGGTTGCTGATTTTATTCTTTCAGGCAGCAGTTGTTTCTTAGTATCCTTTTTTGTGGCACATGATTGTACTAAAAACAGAAGAATAATAAAAAATAAAACTTTCATAATCGTAAAGTTTAGTGATATACTAAGTTACGGATTTTAGAATATCAGGTGAAAAAATAATGCCCTGATGTATGCTTCAGAATGCCCGATATACGCTTCGGAATCTCATTTGTAATCTTCAGACAAGTAATTACCCTCTTTCTATTAATTTTCACGGTCATCGGATTGCTAGTTTATTGCTGCTAAGCTATTTTTGGTTTATAATTTGTATTTTCGTTTACCATTAAATTCGCTAACAGAAAGCTAACAAGATGAATGAAGAAATAAAATCTGCGTTAATTAGAGTAGTTCCTTTTGTGATGATTTTGGCAGGTTTGTTTATTGCCAGCAAAAGAAGAAAAATTGACCGGGCAGTAGATTTGGGTTTGCAAAAACCAAATTCAATGACTCACTTTTTCTTTTTTACTTTTGGATTTCTGGGATTTATTCTATTGACAGAATTTTTTCTTTATAAATTGGGAATTTTAGAAATAGACAAATGGAATCATGCATTCTTTCCTTCCATCATAAGAATTGTTGGTGCCGTCATTTTGGCGCCAATATCCGAAGAACTTATTTTTAGGGGTTTGCTTTTGAGTAAGCTTTCCAAAAAAGTAAATTATGCTAGACAATTTACAAAATCAATTTATACTCCAATTGCGATGCATATTATGGGAAATTTCTTGGCCACATTGGAACGGTTTATTTATTAAATGATTAGATTTTATGGTAACAAATAAATTTCCAGCAGAAATTCAAATAATAGGAGTGAACCCATTTGTTTTTCTGCCAGACTCCGTTTTGGATTCCATTTTCAAGGAAGCCAATAAAGACAAGGGAAAAATCCCTGTCAAAATAAAAATTGAAGGACATGAGTTTATTCAAACACTAATTAAATACAGAGGACATTGGCGGCTGTACTTAAATACGCCCATGCGAAAAATAGCCAAAAAAGAAGTAGGGGATATTGCCACTTTTGAAATTGCTTTTGACCCAGAAGAAAGAGTAGTTCCGATGCATTCCAAATTAATCCTAGCACTAAACGAAAATCCAGATGCTCAAAGAATCTTCGACAGTTTAAGACCGTCACTTCAATTGGAAATTGTTAGGTATATATCGTTTTTAAAGACCGAAGAATCCATTGATAAAAACGTTTTGAGAGCTGTAAACTTTTTACTTGGAAAAGAAAGATTTATCGGGAGAGATAAACCTTAATATTGTTTAACCGCAAAGTTCACAAAGGAAGCCCAAGGCACTGAAATCTTTGTAGACTTCGCATAATTCTTTGTGAACTTTGCGGTAATTTTTAGGTTAACATTACCAAATACAGCTTTCAGGTTCTTTAAAACCCTTATATTTACTTATTAAAAAGACAAGTCTCTAATGGGAAATAGTATAAAAATAAAGTGGGGAATTATTGGTTTGGGAAAGATTGCCAATCAATTTGCCAAGGAATTACAATTAGTCAAATCGGCTGAGCTTTGTGCAGTAGCTTCCAGAAATCTTGACAAAGCCCAGGAGTTTGCGAATCTTTTCCAATGTCCAAAAGCGTATGGATCGTATGAAGAACTCTTTCAAGACGAAAGTGTCGATATCCTTTATATTGCCACACCACACGATTCCCACGCAGAGCTAACCATCAAAGCATTGCAAAACAACAAGCATGTGTTGTGTGAAAAGCCAATTGCTTTGCATTATCAAGATGCTTTGCAGATGATTAAAACGGCCAAAGAATGCAACAAGTTTTTTATGGAGGCGTTCTGGACTCGTTTCAATCCTTCGGTGCGGGAAGCGCTGTATCATGTTCAAAACGGGGTAATTGGCGATGTGAAATACCTTAATGCTGATTTTGCTTTTGCAGTCGAAGACCTTGAAGGTAATAGAATGACAGATACAAAACTTGGAGGGGGTTCATTGATGGATGTTGGGGTGTATCCCTTGTTTTTGGCTTATTTGATGATGGGAATTCCCAAAGAAATTGTGGCTAAATCTAATTTTCATTCCACTGGTGCCGACTTGCAAACGTCCATCATTTTGCAATATGAAACAGCCCAAGCAATATTGCATTCCAGTTTTTTATCTTCTTCTAATTTAAAAGCTTCGATAAGTGGCACTCAAGGCCGCATTAATCTAAATTCTCCTTGGTACATGACTGAGTCCTATACTTTAATTCAGGATGACCATAAAGAAAAAATCAAAAGGCCAACTCTTGGTAAAGGTTATACCTACGAAATTGAAGAATGTCATACCTGTATCAGGGGAAAGGAAATAGAAAGCCAGCTTTGGTCGCATCAAAATAGCCTGGATCTTATTTCAATTGTGGATGAAGTCAGGAAGCAAATTGGGTTGGTGTATTTGTAAATTAAAATGTATTGAAACATAAAATTGTTATATAAGTAAGAATTTGATTAAATATTTTTGGTTTGAAGTAAAATAGTATTTACATTTAAACAAAACTATTTTATATGTTAATCAAAGTTTACGGAAGTGCTGTTTTTGGAGTAGATGCAACAACCATCACTGTGGAAGTGAATATTGATAAAGGTGTAGGCTATCACTTGGTAGGTTTGCCAGATAATGCTATAAAAGAAAGCAGTTATCGCATTGCTGCCGCCTTGAAAAATAATGGTTACAGTCTCCCTGTTAAAAAAATAACCATCAATATGGCTCCCGCCGATTTACGGAAGGAAGGTTCAGCCTATGATTTGACCCTTGCCATCGGGATTCTTGCCGCATCAGGACAAATCAAATCAGATGAAGTGGACAAATACCTGATTATGGGTGAACTTTCACTTGACGGAAGTTTACAGCCTATAAAAGGGGGACTTCCTATTGCCATTAAAGCCAAAGAAGAGGGTTTTAAAGGTTTCTTCCTGCCTAAACAAAACGTAAAAGAAGCGGCAATTGTGACTGGTCTTGAAGTTTACGGTGTGGAGAATGTATTGGAAGTCATTGATTTTTTTGAAGGAAAAGGAACATTAGTGCCCACTACTATAGACACTAGAGCCGAGTTTTATAAGACCTTAGATTTTCCAGAATTTGATTTTGCCGAAGTTAGGGGACAAGAATCTATCAAACGGTGTATGGAAATTGCGGCTGCGGGCGGACATAATATTATTTTGATAGGTCCCCCAGGTTCTGGAAAGACGATGATTGCTAAACGATTGCCTAGTATTTTGCCTCCAATGACTTTAAAAGAAGCTTTGGAAACCACAAAAATTCACAGTGTTGCAGGAAAAATAAAGGATGTCGGCTTAATGAATCAGCGTCCTTTTCGGAGTCCACATCATACAGCTTCATCAGTGGCGCTTGTGGGAGGAGGAAGTTATCCGCAACCTGGCGAAATTTCGTTGGCACACAATGGAGTTTTGTTTTTGGATGAATTGCCCGAGTTTAAACGTGAAGTACTGGAAGTAATGCGACAGCCATTGGAAGATAGGGAAGTAACCATTTCGCGGGCAAAATTTACGATAACGTATCCCTCGTCATTTATGTTGGTGGCAAGCATGAATCCGAGTCCGAGTGGATTTTTCAATGACCCGGATTCTCCCAATACTTCATCTCCTCATGAAATGACTCGCTATTTGAGTAAAATTTCCGGTCCCTTATTGGATAGAATTGATATTCATATTGAAGTAACGCCTGTTCCTTTTGATAAATTAACCGAAAAAAGAAATGGGGAAAGTAGTGTAGAAATAAGAAAACGTGTTACTTCGGCTCGTGAAATCCAATCCAAAAGATTCGAAGAAATAGATCATATTCATTATAATGCACAAATGAGTTCGAAACTAATACGCGAGCATTGCGCTCTCGATGATGCTTCGTTGCAATTGTTGAAAACCGCTATGGAAAGATTGAATCTTTCTGCCCGTGCTTTTGACAGAATTCTGAAAGTCTCCAGAACTATAGCCGATTTGGAGGGAGTAGATGTGGTTGGTTCCGGACATATCGCCGAAGCTATTCAGTATAGAAGTTTGGATCGTGATGGGTGGTTGGGGTAGAAGATCGCAGATTTTTGTTTGCAGATTTTAGAAAATTTGAAGGAAATAAAAAACGTATAATTTAGCCCCGATTGCAGTGGAAATCCTTTTCCTTTTTTCTTTAAAAAGGAAAAGATTGCAACATAAAGCGGGACTTATCTTCAAAAGAAACGAAAAACTTCTGCTCCTAAAAAATTATACAAATCTGGTTCTTGGATAGCTTTAGCAATTATCTAGTAGTGCGCCTGTCGTTATTTTGACTTGGACGTCTTGGACCAAAACTATTAGTTGTGCTTCTGCTTGTCGTATCAGTTTTTGGTTTCTTGGGAGTTGAATTGCGCTGTTGTCTCCCTTGGCCTTGCTTTATGGGTTCAGTTGATGCGTTAGGATCTGGTTCAAAACCTTTAATGTTTTCTTTGGGCAATTTCAGGCCAACCAATTTTTCGATATCGCGTAAAAAAACAGTTTCATCTGGACTAAATAGAGAAATAGCTTCTCCACTGGCTCCAGCTCTTCCTGTTCTACCAATTCGGTGAACATAATCTTCTGGAATATTAGGCAATTCGAAATTAATAACATGTGGTAACAATGGAATGTCCAAACCACGAGCAGCGATATCTGTAGCGATCAAAGCGGTTAGGCTTCCGTTTTTGAAACCGGCTAAGGCTTTGGTACGTGCGCCTTGGCCTTTATTGCCATGAATTGCTGCTGCTTTAATACCGGAACTGATCATGCTTTCCGTCAGCTTATTGGCGCCCTGTTTGGTACGTGTAAACACCAAAATCTGTTTCCAGTTGCCCTCCGTAATAAGTTTAATTATCAATTCTGTTTTTTTCTCTTTTGCAACAGGATATATTTTTTGAATGATAGCATCGACCGTTGTATTTTCGGGAGTGGCTTCAACCTGAACTGGTTTGTGCAAGATACCCATTGCCAATTTCTTAATGTCTTTTGAAAAAGTTGCGGAAAATAACAAGTTTTGTCTTTTTGGAGGCAAAACTTTCATCACGCGCTCAATATCTCTTAAAAAGCCCATGTCCAGCATTCGGTCTGCTTCATCCAAAACCAAGATTTCAACTTTAGAAAGCGATATTAAACCTTGATTTTGCAAATCGATTAATCGACCGGGAGTTGCTACTAAAATATCCACACCTTGACGCAATTGACTAACCTGTGGATTTTGGTTTACACCGCCAAAAATTACGGTACTGCGTAAATCTAGAAACTCACTGTATTCTTTTATATTAGCTAATATTTGTGCAGCTAGTTCTCGTGTTGGGGTTAATATTAAGGCACGAATGGGTCTGTGGCTTAAGTGTTTTCCTTGTGATAACAATTGTAATATTGGAAGTGTAAAGCCTGCCGTTTTTCCTGTTCCTGTCTGTGCAGATGCTAAAACGTCTTTGCCTTCTAAAATTGGTGGAATTGCTTTTTGTTGTATTGGGGAAGGGTTTGTGTACCCTTTTTTGCTGATGGCTTTTAATAAAGCATCAGATAAGCCTAATGAGTTGAATGACATAAATTATGATTATGAAGCAAACTTTATTATTTAGTTTACTCCTTTAAGTTGGCGCAAAGGTACTGCTAATTTATTTGATCTGCCTTTGATTACTTTAGATGTTTGATTTGAGATAGATGGATGTTGTTTTAAGTTGTTGGAAATTGTAGTTTGATTAATGCTATTTGGAGCAGAAACATTTGATATTTCATCAACAGTTGTCCCGCTTTCCGTTTCAATCTTTTGTGCCGAACCCCGGCACAAAAGGATTTCTACTGCAATCGCGGCTAGGCGAGATATTTTGTTTTTTTATCATCATCAAAAAAAAACAATAATTGCACTCAGGCTTTGAATTTATATTGTCATTGCGATTGCTATTGAATCTATTTTAATTCAGCTCTGAAAAAGTATCTCCTTTTTTGAAATCTCCTGAAACAAAACCTCTTTTGAACCAATACATTCGTTCTTCGGAGGTACCGTGGGTAAAGGAATCAGGAACTACTTGACCTTGCATTTTTTTCTGGATTGCATCATCGCCAACTGCATTTGCGGCGCTCAATGCTTCTTCAATATCACCCTCTTCGAGCATTGCATTTTTATTTTCGTTATAATGCGTCCAGAGACCTGCATAAAAATCAGCTTGCAATTCTAAAGAAACAGAAAGCTTATTACTTTCTTTTTCGCTTTTGTTTTGTTGCAATTGATGCACTTTTCCAGAGGTCCCCAATAAGGTTTGTATATGGTGTCCAAATTCGTGTGCCATCACATATGCAACTGCAAAATCGCCTCCTTTAGCTCCAAACTTAGTCCGCAGTTCTTCAAAAAAAGACATGTCCATATAAATGGTTCTGTCTCCAGGACAATAAAAAGGGCCTGAAGCCGAACTGGCTCCTCCGCAGGCGGTTTCAACCTGACCACTAAAAAGAATAAGTTTTGGGGCTTCGAATGTCAGGTCGTTTTCTTCAAATATTTGGGTCCAAACGTCTTCATTATCCGCCATTAGTGTTTTGACAAATTCACCTTCCGTTTTTTCTGCATCAGTCAAAGGCCTGGTTTCGGTTTGCGTGGTTTGCTGTTGGTTGAATTGCTCTAAAATTGGGGTAATCATTTGGGCATTTTCACCTCCAAAAGCATTTACAAGTAAAATAATAATTCCAATTATTCCGCCGCCAATAGCGGTTTTACCTCCGGAGGACATACCTCTGCGGTCTTCTACATTATCGCTTTGTCTTCTGCCAATCCATTTCATATCTAGTTCGTATTAGTTTTATAATGATATTACTGCCATTCTCCATTAACTTTATGATTTTGTAATCAGGTCAATTTTATAATGCGTTGCTTTTTGCTTTTAACCATTTTTCTAAAATGTCTTCAAGTGTTTTCTTTACAATTGGTTTGGGTACATAGTCGTTCATGCCAGCTTCTATACATTTTTCTTTTTCACCCATCACGGTTCCAGCGGTAAGTGCGATAATAATGGTGTCTTTAAACTGCTCGATTTCTCGAATTTTTTTTGTGGCTTCATAACCGTTGACTAAAGGCATTTGGATGTCCATTAAAACGATATCTGGAACAACTTCCAATGCTTTTAAAAGAGCCTTTTCTCCATCAACAGATTCATAAATTTTACATTTTGGAATAATTTGTTTGACTAATGTTTTGGTCAAAAGCATATTGATTTTGTTGTCTTCAACAATCAATATTTTTGGCTCTTCATTTTCTAATGTTAAGGTACGATTTTCGGAGATGTTTTTTTCTTTATCTATCGCTTTTTTTTGTTTTGATTTATTACTGCTTTTTAGCTTTATATCAAAGAAAAATGTACTCCCTATGTTGAATTGACTGTTTATCTGTAGTTTACTGTTCATTAGTCCCAGTAATTGATTTGAAATAGTCAACCCTAATCCTGTTCCTCCAAATTTTTTGGTTGTTGAACTATCTTCTTGTGAAAAGGCCTGAAAAATTATTTTCTGGTTGTTTTTTCGAATTCCGATTCCAGTATCTTTTACTGAAAAACGCAATGCGGTTTGATTTTTTTGAATTTCCAATGCTGAAATGGTAAGATCTATTTTTCCTTTATGCGTAAATTTAACAGCATTGGTTAATAGATTGATAAGTACTTGCTTTAAACGGATGTAGTCTACCCAAATGTATTTTGGCACATTTTCCTCAATAATATAGTTTATTTCTAAATTTTTGGAATGGGCTTGATAATTGATCAGTTCTTTTATTTGAAGGATAATGTCATCGATACAATATTTTTCTATATTGAGTTCTAGTTTTCCAGATTCAATTTTTGAAAAATCCAAAATATCATTTACAACTTCCAATAAAATGTTAGCCGATTGATTAATGGTGCTCATGTACTGTTTTTGGGTATTTTCCAGTTTAGAATTCATTAATAGATCAGTATAGCCAATGATTCCGTTTAAAGGAGTTCGTATTTCATGACTCATGTTGGCAAGAAATTCTGATTTAGCTTTATTTGCAGCTTCTGCCAATTCTTTTTCCTTGACGATGGACTCATTTTTTTTCTTTTCGGTAATATCAATTAATATACCTTCCATGAAAGCAATTTCACCATTCTTGATAATTGAATCCCCAAACTCCTCTACCCAAACAATGGAACCATTTTTATGTATAATTCGATAGATAACATGAAGTGGTTTTTTTTCCTCCAGAGCAATCTTATTTTTCAATAAAACATTTTCTAAATCTTGAGAAAGGATTAAGTCTATAAAATATATTTTATTTTCTAAGAAATCAGATTTCGGGTAACCTGTTAATTTTTCTATTTCGTCATTAAGGTAAATTTTAGTATATTTTTCATCATAATTTGATAGAAAAACAGTTCCTGGGATGTTATTTGCGAGTAATCGGAATCGTTCTTCACTTTCTTCAATAATAGCTTCGTTTATATTTCTTTCGATAGAGGAGGATATGTTTTTTACCAATAAATGTAAAATAGAAATTTCATCGTTACTCCAAATACGCTCTTTGCTTGAATCATCAAATACAAAAAAACCATCAAATTCATTTTTAATAAAAACTGGAAATAACAGCATTGAATCTGGGTTCAAATTCTTTAAAAATAATTTTATCCTTTCATTTTGAATTTTATCTTTTATGCTTTCAAAAAATTGTTGAGGCGATAAGTCTTTTATATTATTGTCAAATTCAGAAAATGAGAGGTTCTGTAATTTAGGGTGTACTGTGTCAAAATCTTGCAACTCATTTGTCCACATGCATTTTTGGTCAAATAAATGCGTTTTTGAATCTTTCTTAAAATAGGAAATCCGTTCAGATAAGGTTATTTTGCCAAGCTCATTTATAATTCCCATAATGAGTTTGCTAGTACTTTTTTGCAATAAAAATTGATTGGTGTTTTTATTGATAACCAAAAGAAGTTCACTTTTATAGGCTAATTTTCGTTCGATTTCTAATCGCATTTGAGAAGCCAATGCAATTACAATCAGATCTGAGATAGATTTTGCAAAATTAATATCCTCGTTGTCCCAATTTCTAATTTCGCCAGTACTTTCGTACGAAAGTATGCCTTTTAATTCTCCATCTATGAAAACAGGTGTGTCGAGTGTTGAAAATATGTTATTGCTGTAAACATATGTGCTTTTTATTTTATTGTTGGTTGCATAAGATCCAATATCTGATTGTACGACTTGAAGCTTACTTTCAATTTTCTGGAAATAACCTAGATTTTCATGTCTATAAAATCGAATTTCATTTTCTAATATGTTTGTTTGTGATTCAAAAAGTTTATTGCAAATAATTTTATCCTTGTCGTATATCCAATAACTAGATCTGTTTACACCCAATGTTAAAGAGGTAATTTGTAGAATTCTAGTGATAGTTTGGTCAAAATTGCCATTATTAGAATGGTTAGATACCGCTATATCCTTTAACGTTTTGCTGTATTTTTCTATTTTGTATTGTCTTTTTGATTTTTCATTTTCGATGTTTCTTAAGAGTGTAATATCTCTTGCAATTCCTGAATAGCCATCAATTTCTCCAAAACTATTTCTTCTGATAAAAACATTTTGAGAAATCCATAATTCACTTCCATCCTTTTTGATAATAGGAAATTCAAGTGTGGTAAAATTTTCTTCAATATCAAGAATGTTTTGGTAAAAACTCATGGTATTAGTTACGTAATCTTTTCGTATTATGGAAGAGAAATTTTTATCTAGGAATTCCTCTTTTGAATATCCTAAAATTTTTATTGCGTAATCATTTATAAAGGTGAATTTTCCTTTATAATCAGCTTCAAAAATGATATCGACGGCAGTTTGAATTAAGTTTTCGTACTGATTTCGTATTTTTATTTCATTAGTAATATCTTGACCTATTCCAATTATGGAGTCTTCGGAAAATTGTTTGTCAATCCATTGGATAAATTTATATTCTCCGTTTTTACATTTTAATTTTCTAACATATAATCGGTTGTCTACAAAATTTGTATGATAATTAATGCCAATAAATTCAGGATCTTCTGTTAGTTTCCAAAATCCCATTCCCATTACCTCACCTGGAGTATAACCTAAAATAGAAATAATGGTATCACTGCAAAAAGTAACTTCTCCTTTTTTGTTAGTGGCTATTGTAAGCGAGTTCCCTTTGTTTACAATTTCATTGGTAAAATTAAATTTCTCTTGGATTTTTGTTATTGAAACGTGTCTTATATGGTTTATGATAAATACCATAATACCATAATTGATTAGTATAATAGCCCTTTTGACAGGGACTAAATCAAAAGCAAAAATTAAAAATAAATAGCCAAAGACAAAACTTGAAAATATCCAATATTTTTTTATTGGTTTAATGATAATATAGGAAAAGAAAAATAAAACTATAAATGCATAAGTGGGAATAATATCATTCTGTAGAAATATAATATTGTATCCAATTAACATCGAATAGAGATAAAATAAGAAGATATAGATAGTTTTAATTCTATCATACAAATATTTTGATTTTTCACTTATTAAAAATAATAAAAGAAAAAAACAACCTATTGAAAAGTTGTTGATTAATAGGCTTTTGGGTCTGACATGAAATAATTCAAAGAGTATCTCTAAAAATGGAATTATTAGCCCCAGAAATAATAAATAAAGTTGGTATTCTCTTTTGTCTGATTCTTCTACAGGAAGGTTATCTATGTTTTTTAAAATGGAGTTAATTTTGGTGTTTGAATACAATAATGCTATTATTAATATAACAAGTATTACTAATAGGGTTATATTTCTATAGCTTTTCATTATTATATATGTTGACTCTAAACTTAATGACATAGCAATGCAAACTAAGCTTGGTAGAGAAAAGTTGAATTTTAAATAGAGCAGTATGTTACAAAATAATAACATAGATTTTTGGGGTAACTATTTGATTAAAATGTTTACTTCTATGATTTGGTTTTTAAAACTTTATTATTAGATAAATTGAAGTTATTTATTCGATTTCTTGTGCATCAATTCCAACAATAGCATTATAAATTGCATAATTCATAGAATACAGAAACGGTAAGGTAAAAAATACACCGATACAACATCCTATAAAACCTACTAATGAACCAATAAAGGCGACAATTATTAATCCAAGAATAACAAAAGGTTGTTTGAAGATAATCAGAATGCTGTATTTCATAGCTTCAATTGCTTTTAAATCACCAAAAATTATAAGTGGCGAAACAAGGAGTGTGATATAAGAAATGAAATAAGTGATTACTTTTCCAAGTAATTCAAAATGAACATATGAAAGCAAAGTAGCTTGTGCAAAACCAATCGCTGAAATTAAAAATGTGGATATGATAATTTCTTTAAGATACGGCAGCTTATAATACCCAAATAAATCGGAAATATGAAACTCTTCATCTCGGTCTCCACAATGTGCCATTTTTAAAAATGCTGCCTGAAAGGGACTTAATATGCAAGATACTATCAGTGCTATACTACCAAAAACTAAAAAATTAGATTCGGACAGATTTTCAACTTTCAATTTTTCTGGGGAAAGTTCGCGTGTCATTGCAGTAACTCCCATCACGGATACTAACGATACTCCAATGAAGATGACAAATAAAACGCTAAAAATAAAAAGAACTAATCCTGCATATAGAGCTATCTTTTTATAGTTCTCGAAAGCATGATTAAATACGTTAGCGAAATCAATTTGGTATCCATTTTTTTTAATATCCTGTAATCTTTCTTGTGTTGGGGTCATTTTGATTAGATTAATTATGTTGGTTAGATTGAGTTATACTTTAAAAATTGTTTTTCAAATAGTCTTTAAATTGTTTTTTCTCAGATTCCAGAATCAAAAATTATATTGATTTTGAAATTAATGGACAAATTTACTATTTTTTATTCTTTAAGAGTTAATATGGTATTTATGGTAAATTTCGTGGTTATTGACAGTTTAATCATCAAATTTTTAATAGCTAGTGCTTAACTTTTGGAAACAAAGGTCAAGATATAACTTCTCCTGTTTATCTTTAAAATAGAGTTAAATAGTCCGATAATTTTAAAAGCAAAGTACTTGATAAATATCAGAATTCCTAAAAAAATAAAAATAATTAGTTGGAACAGTTTTTTCTTAATAACCTCAGTAAAATCACACTACTTTGGCGTAATTAAATCCTTACTTATTAGTGAGTTTTTTAAAAAAATAAGATTATTTGGGAATTTGCAGGGAAGTTATGGGGTGAAAAATCACTTAAACCAACAGCTTAGGTAGCTAGTTTTAAAAGAAGTAATCTTGGGTATTTTACAGATTCACCAGCAAATTTTTCATTTGCTAAAGCCAATTCAGTATTTTCTTTAAGATATTTATTTTGTTGGCATAGGGAGCATATCGTAAATCCAAATCCAGCCAATTTGCTTTTTTTACAATTCCTTTCTTATGGGAAAAAGTATCAAAGCTCAATTGGCCATGATAGGCGCCGATCCCACTATGGCCAACACCACCAAAAGGAAGTCTTTTGTTGGTAAAATGAATAACCGTATCGTTGACACAGCCACCTCCAAATGTAAAAGTGGTAACTATTTTTCTAGCAAATTTTCTATCGTCGGTAAAAACGTATAATGCTAGTGGTTTCTCGTATCTTGAAATGGTTTGCGATATTTCTTTTTCGTCTCTATAGCTGATTATTGGTAATATAGGCCCGAATATTTCTTCTTGCATCAGTAAACTGTCTAGCGAATTTTCTTCAATTAGAGTCGGAGCAATATAGTGATCTTCAATATCAGTTTCACCACCAAAAATTACTTTTTCGGGTTCAATCAAACTCATTAATCGTATACAGTTTTTTTCGTTTACAATCCGAGCAAAATCTGGAGATTTCTTTGGGTTTTTACCATAAGCTTTTGTGATTTCTGTTTTCAAAAATTCAACAAAATGGCTTTTCATGTCTTCTTGAATCAAAATATAATCAGGGGCAATACAAGTTTGTCCTGCATTCATAAATTTTCCCCATACAATTCTTCTGGCGGCCAATTTTAAATTGGCTGTTTCATCAATAATACAAGGATTTTTTCCGCCTAATTCAAGTGTTACGGGGGTGAGGTGCTCAGCGGCTGCTTTGGCAACAATTTTTCCAACTGCAACGCTTCCGGTAAAGAAAATATAATCCCAACGTTGTGCTAATAATTTTTGTGCGGTTTCAACACCACCTTCAATTACTCTTACATGCTGATGTTGGAAAGATTTTTCAACAATTTTGAGTAATATCGCCGAAGTTTTGGGCGTCAATTCCGATGGTTTTAAAACTACTTGATTACCCGCAGCAACAGCAGATACCAAAGGACAGATCGCTAATTGAAAAGGATAATTCCAAGGAGCAATGATCAAAACTTTACCATAAGGTTCTTTTACAATATAGTCGGTTGAGGGAAAATTAAGAACAGAAGGGAATACTCTTCTGATTTTTGACCATTTTCGGATGTTTTTTATAGTGTCCTTTAATTCGGATATAACATAGCTGGTTTCGGTGGCAATTGACTCAAAAGGTGGTTTTTTGAAATCATCATATAAGGCCTGGATGATTTCATTTTCATGCTTGATAATTACATCCAACAATTTAATTAAAGCTTCTTTTCTTGAACTAATGTTTAATTTGTAATTCATTGCAAAACAGGTTATTTATATACTGCAAGTTAAATTTTAAAATTCATATTTAATATTTTTTTCATTAAAATATTAAATAACTTTCCAAATAACTTCGTCTGGAGTTGGGGCAATAATAGTAATTTCTTCTTTAGAAACGGGGTGGACAAAGACCAGTTTTCGGGCATGAAGATGAATCCCTCCATCGGGATTGCTTCTGTCAAAACCATATTTCAGATCCCCTTTTATTGGGGAGCCAATGGCAGAGAGCTGTGCTCTTATTTGATGGTGTCTGCCAGTGTGCAATTGAATTTCGAGACCGAAATAATTGTCCAATTCTTTGATGATTTTATACTCCAAACTGGCCAATTTACTGTCGGGAACTTCTTTTGCATGTGCTTTTGAAGTATTGTTTTTCTCGTTTCTCTTTATATAATGGACAAGGATGTCTTCATTTTTGGCAGGTCTGTTTTTGACTACCGCCCAATATGTTTTTTTGGTTTCCCTGTTACTGAATAATTCATTCATTCTAGTCAAAGCTTTACTGGTACGGGCAAAAACCACGATTCCCGTAGTAGGCCTGTCTAATCGATGCACTACTCCAAGAAACACTTCACCAGGCTTGTTGTATTTGTCTTTAATGTATTCTTTTACAACATCACTCAATGGTTTGTCGCCTGTTTTGTCACCTTGAACAATATCACCTACACGTTTATTGACCACAATTAAATGGTTGTCTTCGTGTAGGATTTGGAGATTGTTTTTATTTGAAATTACTTTCATTAGATTTTTTGAGTTACTGAGAGACTAAGACGCTAAGTTCCTAAGATAAAACAAACTTAGAAACTTAGCAGCTTAGGAACTTAGTGTCTTAATATTGTTCTTTCTCGTTTGGAAAGTCCTCAGATTTTACGTCTTCTACATACTGACTGATTGCTTTAGTCATTCCTTCGTATAGATTCATGTAACGTCTCAAGAAACGAGGACTGAATTCATTGTTCATACCTAACATATCGTGAATAACCAATACTTGACCATCTACACCGCCACCAGCTCCAATTCCGATAACAGGAATAGAAATACTTTTGGCTACTTTTTCGGCTAAATTTGCAGGAACTTTTTCGATAACAATTGCAAAACAACCTAATTTTTCCAATAATATGGCATCTTCGATTAATTTTTCGGCTTCTTGTTCTTCTTTGGCGCGTACGGTATAAGTCCCAAATTTATAAATGGACTGTGGCGTTAATCCCAAATGTCCCATAACTGGAATTCCTGCATTCAATATTTTTTTGATGGATTCCTTGATTTCCTTGCCACCTTCCAGTTTAACGGCATGACCACCACTTTCTTTCATGATTCGGATAGAAGAGCGTAAAGCCTCTTTAGAATCGGATTGGTAGCTTCCAAAAGGTAAATCTACTACTACTAAAGCTCTTTCAACAGCCCTAACAACTGATGATGCGTGGTAAATCATTTGGTCCAATGTGATAGGTAAAGTCGTTTCGTGACCAGCCATAACATTGGAGGCAGAATCACCGACCAAAATCACGTCAATCCCGGCTGTATCCACAATTTTGGCCATGGTATAATCATAAGCCGTAAGCATAGAGATTTTTTCTCCATTTGATTTCATCTCGATTAAGGACTTAGTGGTAATTCTTTTGTAATCTTTTTTTATTGCAGACATTGGATTTATGATTTTAATTCCGAAACGCTCGGTATTGATTTTATTTTGTGAGTGTAAAAGTAATAAATTGAATTTTTTTAAATTGAATTTTTATAAGGAATATCAAAAAGTAGGCTAGCGAAATTATGAGATTGCTATTTAAGGAAACTATTTTGAAGAATTTCCATAACAAATAATTAAAATAACTAATTTTGGAAATTGAACTCACAAAATCAAATTTTGAAAAATATCCTCATTATTGACGACGAAGAAAAATTGCGTCATCTTCTTGCCCGAATCATACAATCGGAAGGATTTGATGTCTTTGAAGCTCCTGATTTAAAGTCTGGTTTCAAGAAATTGGAAACTAATGATGTTGATGTTGTTCTATGTGATGTAAAACTTCCCGATGGCAATGGTGTTGATTTTCTTCAAAAAATCAAATCTGCATTTCCATTAACAGAGGTCATTCTACTAACTGCTTTCGGTAAAATTTCGGATGGAGTTCAAGCGATGAAAAATGGTGCCTTTGATTATATTGTAAAAGGCGATGACAATGATAAGATTATACCGCTGTTGTATAAGGCTTTGGAAAAAGTGCAATTGCAAAAGAAAGTCAAACAACTCGAAAAACGAATTTCCGATACATATTCTTTTGACGGCATTATAGGTAAATCAAAAGGTTTGGAGCAGGTAATTGATTTGGCCAAAAAAGTTTCAACAACAGATTCGACGGTGCTTTTAACTGGTGAAACTGGAACAGGTAAAGAAGTTTTTGCGCAAGCCATTCACGAAAACAGCAACAGAGCCGGAAAATCGTTTGTGGCATTAAATTGCAGTACTTTTAGTAAGGAAATTTTGGAAAGTGAATTATTCGGACACAAGCAAGGAGCTTTTACAGGAGCCATAAAAGACAAGAAAGGTTTTATTGAAGAAGCCAATGGAGGAACTTTATTTCTTGATGAAATTGGAGAGATGCCATTGGAACTGCAATCTAAATTGTTACGGGTTCTAGAAACCAATGAGTATATTCAAATTGGTGATACCACTCCCAGAAAGTCCAATTTCCGTTTGATCGCCGCTACCAATCGCGATTTGAAAACAGAAAGTGATGAACATCGTTTTCGTTCGGATTTGTATTTTAGATTGAATATTTTTGAGATTAAAATTCCACCTTTACGAGAAAGAACAAAAGATATCGCACCTTTAACTTATTATTTCGCCGAAAAATTTTCATTAAGAGGGAATAAGAAAGAATTAATCATTGATCCTGAATTTCTTCATAAATTAGAAACCTATCATTGGCCAGGTAATGTCCGCGAATTGAGAAACGTGATTGAACGTTCTGTAATTCTAGTGGTTGATGATATTTTGACGCAAGATCTTTTGCCTTATGAAATTCAACACCAAATGGATCATACTAACAAAACTTTATCAGCATTTTCGATGCAAAGTGTTGAAAAACTTCATATTCAAAAAGTATTGAACTACACCAAAGGGAATAAAGCTGAAGCAGCACGTTTACTTGAAATAGGTGTTGCAACGCTTTACCGAAAATTGGACGAATACAATATTCAGTAGCAAAAAAAATCGTTTTGAGAACTGCCTGTCATTTTGAGAGGCTTTTTTATGTTCTTTTTGTTGTGTAAAATTTCAAAGCGATGTAATTTCTTTAATTATTATGCTACGATTTTTTTGAATTGGAAGTGCTATTTTGCAAATTGAGCATAAGATTAAAAGCAATCAAAAAAGAAAGCGTTCCCAAAATGGCGATGCCAAAATTGGCCTTTTCCGCGGTATGTTTGACAATATCGCTTTTCTTTTTGATGGCGATCGTATTCAATTTCAAAATATAAAATATGTTTTGACGAATTTGACTTCTTAAAGCTTCATCTTTCCAGTTTTTTTTCAAAGAATCGAAATTACTCTGAAGAGTATGAGTTACTTTATTTTCGCCAACTTCGGTAATATTCCCCATCTGTTTGGTTAGATTGGCTTCAAATAGAGCAATTGCTTTTTCTTTATTCGAATTATTCTCGTCCAACAAAAGGAGCATATTTCTAGAATACTCAAGGGTATTATAATTGTCTTTCAAAATGTTTTCAGTATCATTTTTAATCGAGAAATTATAGTATCCACTCACTAACGAGAGTGAAATTATCATTAGAAAAAGCAATCCAATTCTTAAGTTCAGTTTAATTTTCATTTTAAAGCGATTATATGATGTTTGGACTAATATTAGTATTGATTAATGAGGTAAAATATTGATTTCTAGATTATTTATCATAGGTTCTAATTTACAACTCTTAACTTTCTAATCCTAATTTATGACTATTAACTTTTAAGACGTTAGCTGTCGGGTAATATAAAACCAATATTTGATTGATGAAAAAGACTTGAAATAAATTTATCGTTTTGAGAAAAGCCTATCATTTTGATAGGCTTTTTTTATACCTTTTTTTGGCACGACAAGGTCAACACTATAGGAAACAATGCTTTATGATTTTTTGCTTTTTTTGGAATACTTTTTGGCATATGGGACAAAGAACAAAATAAACCATTACCAAAATGAAAAATAAAATAGCAACGATTTACGAAAAAGCAGAGCGCTTTGCCGAAATCACAAAAATTGCAATTATAACCGGAAATATTAGCCGGGCCAAAAGATGTTTGGCACTTGCCGAAAGATTATTTGAAACAGGAAGCAACGAAACAAAGAGCGCTATTTCGAATGTGTATGTTTTTTCGGTTTCCTCTTTTATGGAAGTGCGTCATTGTACAATTTCGAATCTGTTTCCAAAATCGTTGAAAGCAGAATACATTAAGCAAATCAATGCTTCTGGAGTTTAAATCTAACCTTAATTTTAATAATATGATAATTACTATTCTTTTACTCGCATTAGGAGCCTTACTCTTTGCGATTTGTTTTAAATCCGTTGAATTTTTTGAAAAAATCTAAATCATGACAGCACTATTTATTGTTGCACTTGCCGTATTCGGTTACTTGGTTTATGTATTGATCAAACCCGAAAAATTTTAAAAATGAAAAAGGCAGATAAAAAAGTATTCGTAGTAATTATGGCTTGGACATTAGCCTTTATAATGCTTATTATTTTCTTATAAAAGCCGAAAAAATTAATTTCTAACAAATAAAATATGAACACAGAATTTTTTGGAGTAATCAGTATTTTTATTGTCTCGATTGTTTTGGCTATTCCTATAGGAAGGTATATAGCCAAAGTGTATTTGGGGGATAAAACAATGCTTGATGCCCTTTTCAACCCCATTGAAAAATTTATTTTCAAAATCAGTGGTATCGATTCCACTGAAGAAATGAACTGGAAACAACATTTGAAAGCGCTTTTAAGCATAAACATGGTTTGGTTCTTTCTTTGCTTTTTCATTTTAATTTTTCAGGGAAGTTTACCTTTAAATCCAGATGGAAACCCGTCCATGACACCGGATTTGGCATTCAATACTGCTATTTCATTTGTAGTGAACTGTAATCTGCAGCACTATTCAGGTGAATCAGGTCTCTCTTATTTGGGACAACTTATGTTAATGTTCTTGCAATTTGTTTCGGCAGCTACGGGAATGGCTGCTGCTGCTATGGTTTTTGTTGCCATGAGAGAGAGAGCCACGGACAAATTAGGAAATTTTTATAATTTTTTTATCAAAAGTTGTACCCGAGTTTTATTACCTCTTTCTGTTCTTGTGGCTGTGATTTTAGTATTTAGTGGAACTCCAATGACATTTGAGGGGAAGGATAAGATCGTGACTTTGCAAGGGGACACAGTCGAAGTTTCTCGTGGACCAGCAGCAGCATTTATTGGGATCAAACATATAGGAACAAACGGTGGAGGTTTTTTTGGGGCCAATTCGGCACATCCTTTGGAAAATCCAACTTATATTACGAATGCAGTCGAATTGTGGGCACAATTAATCATCCCATTTGCAATGATCTTTGCGTTAGGTTTTTTCCTTAACAAAAGAAAATTCTCTTACATCGTTTTTGGAGTAATGACGGTTGGATTTTTACTCTTGGTCATACCAACAGTTATCAGTGAATTAAACGGAAATCCTGCCATAGAAAAGATGGGCATAGCTCAAACTACAGGAGCTATGGAAGGCAAGGAAGTTCGTTTTGGCCCTGCCATTTCAGGATTCTGGAGCATTGCAACTACTGTGATTTCTACTGGTTCTGTCAATAGCATGCATGATAGTTCGATGCCTGTTTCTGGTTCGATGCAATTGTTGGCCATGATGGTCAATGCCTTCTATGGAGGTTGTGGAGTTGGATGGTTGAATTTTTACATTTTTATAATTCTGGCTGTATTTATTTCGGGTTTAATGGTGGGACGAACACCGGAATTCTTAGGGAAGAAAATTGAAGCCCGCGAGGTAAAAATCGCAGCTATGATTGCTATTCTTCATCCTTTATTGATATTGGCAGGAACAGCTTTAGCTTCATATTTTGCAGCCAACAATACAGCAATGGGCTATTGGTTTAGCGGAAACGCAACTGGCTGGCTGAATAATCCTGGTCACCACGGATTCTCTGAAATGTTGTATGAATATACCTCGAGTGCAGCCAATAACGGTTCTGGTTTTGAAGGTTTGGGTGATAATAATCCATTTTGGAATATCAGTACAGGAATTGTATTGCTGTTGAGCCGCTTCATTCCTATAATTGGACCATTAGCCATAGCAGGATTATTGGCGAACAAAAAATACATTCCGGAAAGTGCAGGAACTTTAAAAACCGATACGACTATTTTCGGTGTGATGGTTTTTGCCGTAATCGCGATTATTGCCGCTTTGTCTTTCTTTCCAGCATTAGCTTTGGGGCCATTGGCAGAATATTTTACATTAAAATAATATAAAAAAATGACTAAAAATAAATCCAATTCATTGTTTGAAAGTAAGCAGGTGAAAGATGCCTTGGTGCAGTCTTTTGTGAAGTTGAACCCAAAAACAATGTTCAAAAATCCGGTAATGTTTACCGTTGAAATCGGGACTGCCATTATGTTTGCGGTGTGCATTGCCATTTTATTTGGCGCACAGGATCAAGGTAGTTTTGTTTATAATTTAATTATCTTTTTAATTTTATTGGTCACACTTTTGTTTGCCAATTTTGCCGAGGCGATTGCCGAAGCCAGAGGGAAAGCGCAAGCTGACAGTTTGAGAAAAACGCGTGAAGAAACACCTGCACGACAACTTATGGCCAATGGAGAAATCAAAAACGTAAGTTCTTCAGCTTTAAAAAAAGGTGATGTTTTCATTTGCGAAGCGGGTGATTTAATTGCCACCGATGGTGAAATTATCGAAGGATTGGCCACCATTGACGAAAGTGCCATTACTGGAGAAAGTGCTCCTGTCATTCGAGAAGCAGGTGGAGATAAATCATCGGTTACCGGAGGTACAAAAGTGTTGTCGGATAAAATTAAAGTAATCGTGACTTCAGAACCAGGGGAAAGTTTCCTTGATAAAATGATTGCTTTGGTTGAAGGAGCAAGCCGTCAGAAAACACCAAATGAAATTGCTTTGACAATTCTGTTGGCAGCTTTTACTTTAATCTTCGTAATTGTTTGCGTGACCTTGAAACCGTTTGCTGATTATGCAAACACACCAATTACGATTGCTGCTTTCATTTCTCTTTTTGTGTGTTTAATTCCAACGACTATTGGTGGTTTGCTTTCTGCCATTGGGATTGCGGGAATGGACAGAGCTTTACGTGCCAACGTAATTACAAAATCAGGAAAAGCAGTGGAAACTGCAGGTGATATTGATGTATTGCTTTTGGACAAAACGGGTACAATCACCATAGGGAACAGAAAAGCGACTAATTTCTATCCAGCCGAAGGAGTTATGCTGGAGGATTTTATCAAATCGGCAGTATTAAGCTCACTAGCCGATGATACTCCGGAAGGAAAAAGTATCGTGGAATTGGCTGGGGCGGAAGTTTCTCAAAAATTATCTATTGAAGGCGCTACTTTAATCAAATTTACTGCTGAAACAAGAACCAGTGGTGTCGTTTTAAGGGACGGAACCAACATCCGAAAAGGTGCTCAGGATGCAGCCAAAAATATTGCGCTTCAAGCGGGTAATGTTTTCCCGGCAGATATTGCAGAAAGAGTTATCTCTATTTCTTCAAAGGGAGGAACACCATTGGTAGTTGTTAAAAATAACGAAGTTCAAGGTGTTATTGAATTGCAGGATATCATCAAAACTGGAATGAGAGAACGTTTTGAACGTTTGAGAAAAATGGGAGTGAAAACCGTGATGGTTACAGGGGATAATCCTTTGACAGCTAAATTTATCGCAGATAAAGCCGGTGTCGATGATTTTATTGCCGAAGCCAAACCTGAGGATAAAATGAACTACATCAAAAACGAGCAACAACTTGGTAAGCTCGTGGCAATGATGGGTGACGGTACGAATGATGCTCCTGCTCTTGCTCAAGCCGATGTTGGTGTAGCTATGAACAGTGGAACTCAAGCTGCAAAAGAAGCTGGTAATATGGTCGATCTGGATAATGATCCAACCAAGTTAATTGAGATTATAGAAATTGGAAAACAGCTGTTGATGACCAGAGGAACACTTACTACTTTCTCAATTGCGAATGATGTTGCCAAATATTTTGCTATTGTTCCAGCACTTTTCATCACTGCGATTCCAGCTCTTGAAGGATTGAATATTATGCATTTGCACAGTCCCGAAAGTGCCATTTTATCTGCCGTGATTTTCAATGCGATTATCATTCCGATATTGATTCCATTGGCATTGCGAGGTGTTGATTATAAACCAATCGGTGCGAGTGCCATTTTGAAAAGAAACCTTTTGATTTATGGTTTGGGAGGAATAATTGTTCCTTTTATAGGGATTAAATTAATTGATTTGGCAGTTGCGTTATTTATGTAGAAAGAAAGATTCTAAGACACTAAGAATCTTAGAGTCTTAGAAACTCAAAACCTTAGAAACTATAAAAAAATGAAAAATATATTTTCAATATTAAAATTCACCACATTATTGGTGGTTTTATTCTCCGTTATTTATACCATGGCAATTTTAGGAATTGCACAACTAGCCCCAAATAAAGGGAAAGGGGAAACCATTTCCGTAAATGGAAAAGTAGTGGGGTATCAAAAAATTGGTCAAAAATTTGACAAACCCAATTATTTCTGGGGACGGCCTTCGGCAGTGGACTACAATGCCGCAGGAAGTGCAGGAAGTAACAAAGGACCAAGCAATCCGGAGTATTTGGCTTTGATACAAAAAAGAATCGATACTTTTTTGATCGCGCATCCGTATTTGAAAAAATCGGAGATTCCTTCGGATATGGTAACGGCTTCGGGTAGTGGTTTGGATCCAAATATTTCACCAGAAGGTGCTATGATCCAGGTAAAAAGAGTAGCAAAAGTAAGAAACTTATCTGAGGAAAAAGTGAAAGCATTGGTGGAAACCAAAATAAATAAACCATCGTTAATGGGAACTTCAACAGTAAATGTACTGGAATTGAATGTGGCTCTGGATGAGTTGAAATAAAAAAATAACCCTTTCAGATTTACATCCCCGGCCAGGGATCTGAAAGGGCATTGATTAATAAAAATCTAAACAAAAATAATGAAAAAAATAATAATTGCAGCTTTAATAGCTGTTGGTTTTACATCAATTAATGCTCAAGAAGTGTCAAAAAGTCCAATTACGTTTTCTGGTTATGTGGATATCTATTATAGTTATGATTTTGGGAAACCGGATAATCATATAAGACCAGGTTTTATATACAGTTATAATAGAGCAAACGAAGTTAATTTGAATTTAGGAATGGCCAAAGTGAATTATACTAAAGAGAGTGTTCGTGCCAATTTTGCCCTTATGGCTGGAACTTATGCCCAATACAATATGGCGTCAGAACAAGACCTGTTGAAAAATATTTATGAAGCTAATGCAGGCGTTAAAATATCGAAAGGCAATAATCTTTGGATTGATGCTGGAGTTATGCCTTCGCATATTGGCTCTGAAAGTGCGATTGGGAAAGATTGCATGACTTTGACTCGAAGTATTGGTGCTGAAAATTCTCCTTATTATGAAACAGGAGTGAAGGTTGGATATACTTCTCCGTCTGAGAAATTGTATTTGGCGGCAATGTATTTAAACGGTTGGCAACGCATTCAAAAAGTTGATGGTAATCATACACCGGCTTTTGGAACTCAGGTGACTTTTAAACCAACCGGAAAAGTAGCATTAAACTGGAGTACTTATGTTGGAAACGAACAGCCTGATATTGATAAGAAATGGCGCTATTTTAATGATTTTTACGGAACATTCAAATTGACCGATAAAACAAGCGTCATTGCAGGTTTTGATATTGGATCACAACAATCTGCAAAAGGAAGCAGTGATTATGATATTTGGTATACTCCGTCTGCAATCATTCAATACAAGCCAACAGACAAAATTCAATTGGCAGCTAGAGGAGAATATTACCAAGACGAAAAAGGAGTGATAATTCCAACAGGAACATCAAATGGTTTTAAAACCTATGGTTTCTCGGCAAATTTTGATTATTTGCCAACAGAAAATGTAATGTTTAGAATAGAAGCCCGAACTTTGAATAGCAAGGATGATGTCTTTTTGAAGGACAACAATTCAACAAATAGTAACGTGTGCATAACTACATCTTTGGCTATATCAATTTAAGGTAAAAACAATAAAAGAAATCTTTATTGGAAACCATTAAGGAATTAAGTTTGATAGCACTTGATTTCTTAATGGTTTAAAAAGTTTTATTTAAGATGAAATGATTCAACTGTTAGTTTAACTTATGGATAACGAAAAAGAAAATAATGTCAAGCACTTTCTGGATTTAATTCAAAAATCACGTAAAGGAAAGTTTAAAGTCTATATTGGGATGAGTGCCGGTGTGGGCAAAACTTACAGGATGTTGCAGGAAGCCCACACGCTGTTGAAAAACGGAATAGATGTGAAAATTGGATATATCGAAACACACAATCGTAAGGAAACGCACAATTTGTTGGAAGGATTACCTGTAATTCCTCGTCGGACTATTTTTTACAAAGGAAAACAACTCGAGGAAATGGATGTACAGGCCATTATCAATTTGCGTCCAGAAGTAGTAATAGTTGATGAATTGGCACACACGAATATTGAAGGCAGTAAAAATGAAAAACGCTGGCAAGATGTTTTGGAGATTCTGGAAGCAGGAATCAATGTTATTTCGGCTGTAAATATTCAGCATATTGAGAGTTTAAATGAAGATGTAAAACGAATAACCAATGTTGATGTTCTCGAGCGAGTTCCTGATAATGTACTGCGAATGGCTGATGAAGTTGTAAATATTGACTTGACTTCGGAAGATCTAATCGACCGTTTGAAAGAGGGGAAAATTTATACAGCCGACAAAATTCAGACTGCTTTGAGTAATTTTTTTAAGGCTGAACAAATTTTGCAATTGCGTGAATTGGCTTTGCGCGAAGTGGCTAGTCAAGTAGTTCGAAAAGTGGAGAATGAAGTGCCAAAAAATCTAGCTTTGCGACATGAAAAGTTGTTGGCCTGTATTAGCAGTAACGACAGAACGGCCAAAATTGTGATTCGAAAGGCAGCTCGATTAGCCAGTTATTATAACAGTGACTGGTACGTTTTATATGTCCAGACGCCAAAGGAAAGCAGTGATAAAATTGCACTTGACAAACAACGACATTTGATCAATAATTTTAAATTGGCCACACAATTGGGAGCAGAAGTAATTAAAGTAGAAGCCAAAAATATTACAGATACCATGTTGGAAGTGGTTAAGCAAAAGCAAATTACAACAGTTTGTATAGGGAAACCTCATTTCAATTTATTTAAAGTAATTTTGTCTACAACCATTTTCAACAAATTGTTGAATAATTTGTCTTCATCTAATATTGACCTAGTAATTTTATCATAATATGAGAATTAAAACTAAATTAAATTTAGGAGTTGGATTGTTATTTGTAATGATAATTATCCTGACATTAGTCAGTGCTTTTTATATTTTTTCGATAAAAAAAGATACCGAAAATATTCTAAAAGCTAATTATAATACATTGGAATATTCTCGAAATATGTTGCATTCATTGGATGAGATAAATGGTGATGAAGGCAAGGCAATAGTTATGTTTGAAACTAATCTGAACAAACAAAATAAGAATGTAACTGAAGTTGGAGAAAGAGACGCAACTCGCAATTTGCAAAAAACTTTTGCTCTTTTGAAAGAAAATAAAAAAAGTGAGGCTTTAAAAAATCAAATTCGTTTGGATATTTTTGAGATAATGAAGCTCAATATGAATGCCATAAAACAAAAAAGTGATATTGCCAACAGAACAGCCGAAACGGCCAATATGTGGATTGCTATAACAGGTACACTTTGCTTTTTGATAGCTTTTAATCTTTTGGTGAATTTACCTAATAATATTGCCAATCCTATCAAAGAGCTTACAGCAAGTATCAAAGAGATTGCCAATAAAAATTATTCAGAACGAGTGCATTTTATGAATCATAATGAATTTGGCGATTTGGCTAAATCATTCAATACAATGGCACAAAAACTCGAAGAATACCATAATAGTAATCTTTATAAATTATCGTTTGAAAAGAAAAGGCTGGAAACCCTGATAAACAATATGCATGATCCTATTATTGGTTTGGACAATCAAGGATTGATTTTATTTGTCAATGACGAAGCATTGAAAATTATTGGATTGAAGTCTGAGGATGTTCTTGGAAAAACAGCAATGAGCTTAGCACTGACAAATGATTTGATGAAATCATTAATTTCGAAAAAACTAGAAATTGGATCTAAAACTTCGGGGCAAAAAGAACCTCCGATGAAGATTTTTGCCGATGGAAAGGAAAGCTATTTTGAGAAAGAAAATGTAAATATAACCATTCAGCCCACTGGTGAATACCAAACGATTAATATTGGCGATGTAATAATTCTAAGAAACATAACCCCTTTTAAAGAATTGGATTTTGCCAAGACCAATTTTATAGCCACTATTTCCCACGAATTAAAAACACCAATTTCGGCTATAAAATTCAGTTTGCATTTATTGGAAAGACAGCAAACGGGGATTTTAAATGATGAGCAAAAACATTTGATAGAAAGTATCAAAGAGGATAGTGAGCGTTTATTGAAAATTACTGGCGAATTATTGGAACTGTCACAAGTAGAAACTGGTAATATTCAATTAAATATAGAAAAAAGCGATCCTTACCAAATTGTTCATTTTGCTACCGAAGCCATAAAAGTGCAAGCGGAACAAAAACAAATAGAACTGCTTGTTGAAACGGATGCTGGTCTTCCCATGGTAAAAGCGGATAGCGAAAAAACATCCTGGGTGCTAATTAATTTTTTAACCAATGCTATCCGATATTCTTCTGAAAAAAGTATGATAAAAGTGAAATTGGAAAGTGATGGTAATCAAATTTTATTTACGGTTGTTGATACGGGAAAGGGGATAGACAAGCGCTATCTATCCAAAGTTTTTGATAAATATTTTCAAATTCCGGGAAGCCACAAAGCGGGAACCGGATTGGGACTAGCTATATCCAAAGAATTTATTGAAGCTCAAGGAGGTACAATAGGAGTTGAAAGTGAACTGGGCTTGGGAAGCACTTTTTATTTCAAATTGTTGAGCGCATAAGCTTAAAATGTATGTTTCTGTTTAGTTAAAACCAAATTTATAACAGTTAATAAAGTAAATCTTTATAAAATCTTTATACTCTGGTTTATTATATTATAAAATACTTACATCATATCCTTTAACTTTGCCCTCTGAAAATTAACATAAAGGGTATGAGTAGTATTTTGGATCAAATCAAAATAAAAAACCAATATTTAGTAAGCATACTATCTATCGGTTCTGTAGCTTCATTGTGTTTGTTTACTCGAGATTATTTAGACTATAAAATTGTAGGTTATATTTTATTGGTGGTAGTTTCGGTGTTGTCTATGTTTTTGGCTATTTTGCCGTTACTTCTTAGTGCTGTTTTGAGTGCACTGACATTGAATTTTTTCTTTATTCAACCATACTACACTTTTCACATCAGTGATGCCGAAGATTCATTACTATTGGTGTTATTCTTTATTATTGCACTTGTAAATGCGGTTTTAACCAATAAAATTAGAAGAGCCGAAAAAATATTACAGGTAAAGGAGGTCAGAGTCAATACCATGAAACTTTACAATGCATTACTTGACTCCTTATCCCATGAATTGAGAACTCCTATTTCTACAATTATGGGAGCAATAGATACTATTCAAAGTAAATCAGTACATATTTCCGAGGAAAATAAAGAGAATTTATATACCGAAATAGAAAAAGCTTCTTTACGATTGAATCACCAAGTAGAAAATTTATTGAATATGTCGCGGTTGGAATCGGGTGTGATTCAGGCCAAAATGGATTGGTGTGATCTGGAAGAATTGGTTTATAATGTTTTGGATCATCTAAAGGATGATTTGCAATTTCATAAAGTGGTCGTAAAAACTGATGAAAATTTACCGCTTTTTAAATTGGATTATGGTTTGATGCAACAGATTATTTTTAATTTGGTTTTTAATGCCGCACAATACACCCCCAAAGGCGCTAAAATTGAAATTAAGGTTTCCTATAATGCAGATGTCGATTTTGAATATAATCCCCATAAATTAGCTCCCTGCGTGATTACAATTACCGATGATGGCATTGGATTTCCAGAAAATGAAATTGATAAAGTTTTTGATAAATTTTACCGATTGCAAAACTCAAAAACGGGGGGGACTGGACTTGGTTTATCTATTGTAAAAGGATTTGTCGAAGCACAACATGGAAAAGTAATACTTCAGAATAGGGAAGATGGAGGTTCGGTTTTTACACTTAGTTTTCAGACATTAACAATGAATACCAAAGAAATTTCTAATGAATAAGAGTGCTCAAATTTTAGTTATTGATGATGAAAGTCAAATAAGGAAGCTACTGGAAATCACTTTGAATTCAAATGATTATAGAACAATTTTTGCCGTTGACGCAAAAGAAGGAATGTCTATGGTTGCCAATTATCAACCCGATTTGGTTATACTTGATTTAGGTTTACCAGATGAAGACGGTCAAGAAGTTTTGAAACGATTACGCGAATGGTATACCAACCCAATTATAATTTTAACGGTAAAAAGTGCCGAAGAAGAAATTGTAAAAGCACTTGATAGTGGAGCCAATGATTATTTGACAAAACCGTTTCGTACACAAGAACTATTGGCTAGAATTCGAACCGCTTTACGAAATTTGGCACCTAATGATTCAGAACCAATTATTGAGTTTGGCACTGTTTCTATGGATTTTACATCTAGGATTGTGAGATTGAATAATGAAATTTTGAAACTTACAACCACTGAATATAACTTGCTTTCTATTTTTGTAAAAAATGAAGGACGAGTATTGACCCATCAATATTTGCTGAAACAGGTTTGGGGAAACAATTATGCCGACCAAACGCAATACCTTAGGGTTTTTGTGGCACAGCTTCGAAAAAAAATAGAAGAAGACCCTAACCATCCTAAGTTTATTATCACCGAATCGGGTGTAGGTTACAGATTTAATACCAGTTAAACCAATTAAATAGTTGTAAAAAAAAAATGTAATATGGAGTGCACAAGCATATCATATTGAGATTTCTATGCTCTGAAAGAAATGAATTAAAAGAATAAAAAATTAACAAAAATGAAAAAATCAACGGCTCAAAAAATAACAGCCGCAACACTTTTAGTTGCGCTCGGAATTATTTATGGCGATATAGGAACCAGTCCCTTATATGTTATGAAAGCCATTATAGGGGAAAGAGAAATATCGAAATTACTAGTTTATGGTGGTATTTCCTGTATATTTTGGACGCTTACTTTTCAAACCACATTCAAATATGTATTACTGACACTTTCTGCAGATAATCATGGAGAAGGAGGGGTATTCTCTCTTTATGCATTGGTTAAAAGATTTGGAAAAGGAAAATTAATAATTCCGACCATTTTGGGAGCTACGACACTTTTAGCGGATGGAATTATTACACCACCTATTTCTGTAACATCGGCTGTTGAAGGATTGGGAGGTATTGTTCCTAATATTCCAATTTTGCCAATTGTTATTGTTATTATTTCAGGACTATTCTTTTTTCAACGTTTTGGTACTCAAAAAGTGGGTTTCTTTTTTGGTCCTGCCATGGTTATTTGGTTCTCCATGCTTTTTGTTTTGGGGTTTACCCAAATCTTGCAACATCCAGCAATCTTGACAGCTTTGAATCCTTTGTATGCTTACGAATTATTGGTTGAATATCCACACGGATTTTGGTTGCTGGGAGCCGTTTTCCTTTGTACTACTGGAGCCGAAGCTTTATATTCGGATTTGGGACATTGCGGAAAGGAAAACATTAGAACTACTTGGGTTTTTGTAAAAATTGCATTAGTTGTTAATTATTTGGGACAAGCCTCTTGGTTAATGAATCAAAGCAATCATTTCTTGGAAGGTAAAAATCCGTTTTATGCGATTATGCCGCATTGGTTCATATTATCAGGTGTGATTATTTCGACTTTTGCGGCAATTATTGCTTCACAAGCCTTGATAAGTGGTTCGTTTACGTTGATAAACGAAGCCGTTTCCCTTAATTTTTGGCCCAGAGTGACTATGAAAAATCCAACCAATTTGAAAGGTCAAATTTATATTCCGTCGGTGAATACCATTTTATGGGTTGGATGTATTTTAATGGTTTTGTATTTTAGGACCTCTTCAAATATGGAAGCGGCTTATGGATTTTCGATTACTATTGCCATGTTAATGACCACGGTTCTTCTTAATTATTATTTGATTTATATTAAAAAATTAAACAGAATTCTTATTGGTGTAATCATAGCTATTTTTGTAGCCATTGAAATAGCCTTTTTTGTTGCCAATATTATTAAGATCAAGGAACGTTGGATGTTTTTGTTCTTCGAGCTTTTTATATTTATGACAATGTACGTTTGGTTCTTCTCCAGAAAAATCAATAATAAATTTGTAAAATTCACCAATTTGACTGAGTATACCGCTAAGTTGGAGGAATTGAGCAATGATATTACAATTCCGAAGTATTCTACGCATTTAATTTATTTGTCAAAAGCGGACAGGAATTATGAAATTGAAGAGAAAATATTAAATTCAATTTTTTCTAAAAAAACCAAAAAGAGCCGATGTGTATTGGTTTTTCCACATCAACAGAACCAATTCTCCTTTTGATTTGAATTATGAAGTTATTGAGTTGTTGGACGATAAAGTAATTAAGATTGTCTTGAATATTGGTTTTAGAATCCAGCCAAAAGTAGAATTGTATTTTAAGCGAATAGTTCAAAATCTTGTTGATAATAAAGAACTGAATTTGCATATCCGTGCTGATGGTTCAACGAAGTATAACTCAGAACCTGATTTTAAATTTGTAATTATTGAAAAATTCTTGTCTGTTGAAAATGAATTTGCCATAAGAGATGGACTTCTATTGAATTCCTATTATATACTAAAAAACATGTCACTATCAGATACCAGAGCTTTTGGACTTGATAAAAGTGACGTGGTTTTAGAAGAAATTCCTATTGTGTACCAACCTATTTCTAAATTAGACTTGGACAGGAAAGCGATTAGTTAGCGGATTCCGTTAGTAAGCAAAAAAAAGATTTCAGATTAGAAGATTAACCTTCCTGTTCTGAAATCTTTTTTTTATTCTTGTGCTTTCTGTATTCTAAAATCTGCCTTCTGTAATCTAAAACCTTAACAATCCGCCATATTCACTGCAATTGCGAGTCCGCCTTCGGAGGTTTCTTTGTATTTGGAATTCATGTCTTTGGCCGTTTGCCACATGGTATCGATTACTTTATCAAGAGATACTTTAGCGTTTTTGGCATCAGTTTCCAGGGCAAGTTCAGCGGCGTTAATGGCTTTTATAGCTCCCATCGTATTTCTTTCGATGCACGGAATTTGTACCAAACCACCAATAGGATCACAAGTTAAACCTAAATGGTGCTCCATGGCAATTTCGGCCGCCATTAGGACTTGGTCTGGAGTTCCGCCCATCAATTCACATAAGGCCGCAGCTGCCATAGCACTTGAAACACCAATCTCGGCTTGACATCCGCCCATTGCTGCAGAAATCGTTGATCCTTTTTTGAAAATGCTGCCTATTTCTCCGGCAACCATTAAGAATTGTTTGATTTCTTTTTCGCCAGCTTGGTGATTTTCAATAACTAAATAATACATCAAAACAGCAGGAATTACTCCAGCACTACCGTTTGTTGGAGCAGTTACCACTCTTCCTAACGCTGCATTTACTTCGTTTACAGCCAATGCAAAACAGCTTACCCATTTTAGAATTTGACGAAATTTCACTTCGGTTTTTCTAATTTCTTCAAGCCATTCTTGAGGATTGGAATAGTTTGACAATCCGATTAAATTTTGATGCATATCGAAAGCACGTCTTCTTACGTGTAGTCCGCCGGGCAGAATTCCTTCGGAATGACAGCCAATATACATGCATTCTAACATAGTATGCCAAATGCGCATTAACTGATAATGAATTTCTGCTTCCGGACGCATGGATTTTTCGTTTTCATAAACGATTTCCGAAATGAGTTTATTTTCTTTTGTGCAATAGGCCAAAAGCTCAGTGGCTTTATCAATCGGGAAAGGAAAAGCACATTTTATGGCTTCTTTCATGTGGGCATTTTCTCTTTCTTCTTTTACAACAAATCCTCCTCCTATAGAATAAAAGGTAGAACTGTACTCGGTTTCATCATTGAAATGGGCCGTAAAAGTTAATCCATTGGCATGAAAGGGAAGAAAGTTTTTATTGAAAACAATGTCTTGAAGAAAATAAAAAGGAATATGGATTTGATTTCCTAAATAGATTTCGTTTTTAGCTTCAATCAATTTGATAATTCCATCAATATCTTGGATAGGGATGTATTCAGGATCCTGACCGCTTAGTCCGAGCATAATGGCTAAATCAGTCGCATGTCCTTTTCCGGTTAATGATAGAGAACCATATAAATCAACTTTTACTCTAATTACTTCATTGACGTCATATTCACTTCTCAGTTCATTTAGGAAACGTTCAGCCGCACGCCAAGGACCAAGGGTATGCGAACTTGATGGTCCAACACCAATTTTCAGCATATCAAAAACTGAGATACATTCTTCCATAAAAGTTTAATTTTTTTGATCAACAAATATAATTATTAATTAAACTATAATAGAAAAATTTATATTCAAAAATGATAATTTGATAATATTAGAACATAATGGCATTGATACTTTGATGGATTGTTAAAACGGATAAATATAAATGATGATTTTGCAACTTCTTTTGAAGATGAATTATTCCATATTTATGACCTGGAATAGTTTTAAAGAATTAAATTCGTGGAACTGCATAATACTCGTGATTGTATTTACCAGCAACGCAAAAAGCGCCACTAATCAATACTAGATTTTTGATAATGTACTGACCTACCAAAGTTGGACAGTATGGAAACGAATCAAAACATATTTTGGGCAATATAAAAAGTGGAAAAAAGGTGGCAGCCATATGAAACAGCAAAATTATAATGGTAATTGGGATTAATTTTTTGAATAAAAAACCCACTCCTATACATACTTCAACAAACCCTAAAGAGGGAATAAAAATTTCTGGTTTAAACCAAAAAACGGTTTGTTCCACTAGCTCACCAGCAGGGCTCATTCCTATTAACTTTAAAGTGCCAAACCATATATACACAATTGCCAATGCATATCTCATGAAATCGACACTGTGTTTTTCCATTTTTTTGCTAATTTGAAAATATAAAGAATAGAATGTCTTGCTCATTGATGTGTTTTTTTGGGTTTATTTGCTTTTTGGTAAAACAACGATGCGTAAATTAAATTAAAAAAACGGAATAAATGCTATGTTTTTTTGTGATTACTGATGTTTATTTTGTTAAAAAGAGATTAATTTTTTGAATACCAGATAGTAAAGCTGTATTGCTCATTTCTAATTATTATTGATTTTAAATAATTTGTAAATTGCTCTATAGTTTTTACCGATTTTATTGGTGCGAAAAGATTTAAAACTTATATTTGTCGCTACATTCAAAAATTCCGGAAAACATGTTTGAATTTCATCAGTACTTAGGCTTTTTACTTTTCTTAACCATCCTTACAATGGGATTTTGGTTAATGTTTTTCCTAGTTGGTTTCGTATCCTATTGGGTAGGTGGAGCAACTTGGGAAGCTTACAAAGAAAAGAGAGCAAAACAAAAAGAAGAAGAGGCATAGTCTTATTTTTACTTTAAAATAAAAAAGGATTCGTTATTACGAATCCTTTTTTTATTATATCTGGTGTTTGAAATTATCCTGGGAAATCTGCATCTCCACCACCTTCATTTTTAGGCTGTGCATTCTTTTCTTTATCGTTTTTAGATTTATTGAAACGGTAAGTGAACGATAAATTGAATTGACGTTTACGAAATTGCATTTCACTATATGATGTTTGGTTTTCAAGATAAGTATAAGATCTCATAATTCTCGTGTTGAAAATATCACTAATATTGAACGCTAATGTAGCTTTGTCTTTCATTAGATCTTTACTTAAAGCCGTGTTCATGCTAAACTGATCTAAACTTTTTCCTTGTGCTGTTTTTTGAGCCCCATTGTAGGTAGCATTTAATTGCCAGTCGATTTTGTATGGCAACGTTAGTTTTGAACCAATTCTGGCGAACCAATTATTTGCCTGGTTATCAAGATTTTGAACTATAAGGTCACCGTTTGTATCCGTATAGCTGTGCTCTCCAGTTGTTTTTACATTATATAAATTGAAATTACTGTTTATTCTCCATATTTTGAACGGGTTGTAATTTAGTGTAAACTCAAAACCAAATTTTTGTTCTTTTCCTAAGTTAATTGGTTGACTTTTAATTACCGGAATTCCATTTACATCATCACCTGTAGGAGATCGTACAAAGCTGAAAACATCTTTGGTGTTTTCAAAATAAGCAGATGTATTAAATGTTACTTTTTCCCAGCGTTTGATATATCCAACATCAAATTTGTCAGTTAGTGAAGGGTCTAAGTCAGGATTTCCTTGAAAAATATTAACGTTACTTGAATAGTTTACAGCAGGGTTCATGAAACGTCCTCTTGGTCTTGTTAAACGTTTGCTGTAGCTTGTAGTAAAGTTACTTTGATCTGAAATTTCATAACTGATAAAAGCACTTGGAAACAAGTTGTTGTACTTTTTGGTATTGAAATCGTTGGTGTCTAATAAGTTTACATGAATATTGGTGTCTTCCCAACGTAACCCAAATAAATAAGAGATTTTATTCTTTTTAAAGCCATACTGGGTATAAACAGCATTGATGTTTTCTTTGTATTCCAAAGTGTTTGATAAATTATCTATTCTTAATCCTTGATCGTCAAGAACATAATATTCGTTATTTAAATCACCAAAATTCCCTTTATATCCAGCTTCAAACTGACTTCCTTCTCCTAGTGGGAGTACATAATCGGCCTGTAATTGTCCTTGTTTTTGAACTTGGTTATTTAAGGTGTTGTTGTAATTGTCAGAACCTGTAATAATGCTTTGGCTGTCATCAGTATTTCTTGAGATAGATGCATCAACAGTAAGTTTGTGTCCTTTATCGTTGAAGTTTTTAATTAGGTTTGAAGTATATGAGGCGTTTTCACTACCAGTATCTCCAGTGTTCAAACGGTAAGTGGAACCCGTAAAAGTATGGGATGCATCATAGTTGTTGTAGTTGATTAAATCATTGTCATCACCACTATTCTTTTCGTAATTGATAGCATTTGTCCAATAAGTATTCGGTGCTACTGTCCATTCAACACCAGCTCTTCCATTAAAACCATCTCTGGTTCTCTTTGTTTCACGATCTTCATCTAAAAAGTTTTTAATAGAACCGTCTTCATTAAAATATTCTGAATTGGTTTTACCGCCGCCTTCATTTGTTCTGTGGTTGTAACCCGCAGTAGTGAAATAGTTAAATTTTTCTGTTTTATAATTCACATTAGCACTTAAACCATAAGTCTCAGGAATACCTGTTGACGCTATAATAGTTCCGTTGAAACCTTGGTTTTTTCCTTTTTTAAGGATAATATTGATTATTCCAGAACCACCTTCCGCATCATATCGTGCTGATGGATTAGTGATAACTTCAACTTTATCAATGGCATCAGCAGGAAGTTGTCTTAAAGCTTCTGCAATATTTACGGCATAGGATGGTCTTCCATCGATTAAAATTCGGACATTGTCACTTCCTCTTAAGCTTACATTTCCTTCGGTATCAACAGAAACAGAAGGGACATTGTCTAAAACATCACTTACGGTTCCTCCTTTTACCATCATATCCTGACCAACGTTGTATACTTTTTTGTCCAGCTTTATTTCAACTGATGATTTTTCGGCACGAACAACTACTTCGTTCAATTGTGAAGCATCATCTTCAAGTGCAATGGTGCCAAGTGAAGTTTTCTCGGCTATATTTTTTCCTTTTATCTCGATTGATTTAAAGGAAATAAATTCAATAGAGATATCATAAATTCCAGGAACTACATCAGCTTCAAATTCCCCTTTTTTATTTGTAATCCCTCCGGAAAGGGCTTTAGGATTTTTTTGATTTTTTAAGGTGACAGTAGCGTCTTCTAAGGGTTGGTTGCTGTTTTTGGCTACAATTTTTCCGGTCACTTTGATTTTGCTGAATGTTGGAAGACCTTGTTGAGCAAAGTTGGATAGTCCTAAAAATAGAAACAATAGGACTACTGTAAATTTAAAATTTTTCATTTAGTAATAAGTAAGATTTCTCTATTGGATAGAGAAACCAATAAAAGGTTTAAAGATGATTTTCTTAAAATAATGTTAATATCTATATAAATGGAATTACCTTATCCAAATCACGACCGACAATTGCTTTATCTCCATTAACTACGATTGGTCTTTCAATAAGAATAGGATTTTCGACCATCGCTTGAATTATTTCATTTTCAGTCAATGTTTTTCCTTTGAAATTTTCGATCCAGATAGCTTCTTTTTGGCGAACAAGCTCAATTGGTGTTAAATTTAGTTTTTGAAGTAATGTGGTCAACTCAGCTGCTGTTGGTGGAGTGTTGAGATAATTGATGATTTCAATTTCTTTATTGGATTCTTTCAAAACGAGTAAGCAGTTTCTTGATTTTCCGCAACGTTGATTGTGGTATATTTGTATCATTTTTGTAGGTGAGATTTGGTTTATACTAAAATAAAAAACTACTTTAGTTCGAACAAAAATAAGATTTGAAATACCATTTTAATTAAAATTATAGAAAAAATAACAAATGTTTATAGAACAAGGAATTGACAGAAATAATAAATTTTGGAAATATATTTTAGGTTCAATGTTTATAATTGGGGCTTCTTTTGTGGGGCAGTTACCAATGTTGACATTGCTATTGTTTCAAACTTCTTTTCGGGGGAAAACTTATCCAACCACCGATGAAGAATTGTTGCATTTTTTTGAACCAAATTTGAATTTGTTTTTACTACTCATTTCGTTTGTGTTCACTTTAGGCGGAATTTGCTTTGTAGTTCGGTTTTTGCATAAGCAAACATTGCTTTCCATTGTTACAGGCAGGAAAAAAATGGATTGGAAAAGAGTGTTTTTCTCTTTTTTTGTATGGTCGCTATTTACAATAATTTCAACACTGTTGATGTGTTATTTAAATCCATCAGATTTTAAAATTAATTTTCAACTCATTCCTTTCTTGATTTTAGTCGTTATTGCCACTCTTTTGGTACCAATTCAAACCAGTGTTGAAGAATTAATTTTTCGTGGTTATTTAATGCAGGGATTTGCCAATTTGTCGAGGAATAAATGGTTTCCGTTATTGACGACATCCAGTATTTTTGGATTGATGCATTTTTTCAATCCAGAAGTAGCTAAGATGGGCAATATACTTATGATTTACTATATTGGAACAGGACTTTTGTTAGGAATAATGACTTTAATGGATGATGGAATGGAATTGGCTTTGGGTTTCCATGCTGCAAATAATTTAATTGGAGCATTATTGGTAACATCGGATTGGTCTGCTTTTCAAACTTATTCCATTTTTAAAGATATCTCAGAACCTAAGGCTGGACTTGATATTATCTTCCCTGTTGTTGTTATTTATCCTCTACTTTTGCTTATATTTGGCTTAAAATACAATTGGTCTGGTTGGAAAGAAAAACTAACAGGACGTATTGTAAAATAGTCTAAATTAAATACCCAAAAAATCAAAACAACCATTATGGATAATACAATAACATACAAGAATGTGCACAACCATTTTAAATTAAATGGATTTCATTTGACAAAAGAAGATTTATGCAGAATAGCTTATAGTTTTATAAAAGAAGGAGAAGATTTTGAGCAGTCGGTCGGTGATTTTTTATTAGACTGGTTTGATGACAAACCATATATCGACATGTATACTTCAGGAACGACAGGAAACCCAAAATCTATTAGGATTGAGAAAGATGCAATGGTTAAATCAGCTATAGCAACTGGAGATTTTTTTGATCTTCAGCCTGGAAATAGAGTTTTGCATTGTTTGCCTGCCAATTATGTTGCGGGCAAAATGATGTTTGTCCGTTCTTTTATCTTAGGCTTGGATATGGATTTTGTACCCCCAAGCTCTCATCCTTTGGAACATAATGATCAAAAGTATGATTTTGCGGCTATGGTACCGCTCCAAGCCAAGAATTCAATTGACAAATTATCGAATATTAAAAAGATAATAATTGGCGGAGTAAAAATTCATAAATCATTGGAACAGGAATTGATTAAATTACCAGTCGATATTTATGAAACCTATGGAATGACAGAAACAATTACACATATTGCTGCCAAGAAAGTGGGAGTGGAAGCTTTTACCACATTGCCTCACGTAACCGTTTCGGTTAATGAAAATCAATGTTTGGAAATTGTAGCCAAAAATATTGGGAGCGAAAAAATAGTAACCAATGATATCGTAAAATTGATTTCAGATAATCAGTTTATTTGGTTAGGACGTTTTGATAACGTAATTAATAGTGGAGGAATAAAAATTATGCCGGAGCAAGTGGAGGCTAAATTATCTACTCTAATACCAAGACGCTATTTTGTGAATGGAGAGCCTGACGAAACTTTAGGAGAAAAAGTTGTTCTTTATGTAGAAGGCTCACCTATGGATATTGACCATTCTGTATTTGATGTTTTGGATAAATATGAAAAACCAAAAGAAATTGTTTTTATTCCTAAATTTAAAGAAACAGCTACCGGTAAAATAATGAGAGAAGAAAGCAAAAATATAACTGTCTAAATAAAGACTAATAGATACAAATAAAAAAGAGAGGATGGTTATTCCTCTCTTTTTTGTTTTGATATAAATTTTGGTTCGAATCATTTTTGCATTTTAAAAAAATAATCCGCCGAATTTTTTCCGCTTCCGTAGATTAGGAAAAATATGCATACTGCTAGTGTTAGTATTGCTAATAGTAAATTTTGGTGATGCATTTGTCCCATAAAATTAATAATAATGGCGCAGATTAAAATAGGTAATTGAGATATGATGGCCCAACGTGTCAGCAGGCCAAAGAAAATTAAAATACCTCCAATTAAATGTGCTGGTGCTATATAATGAATTAGAAACATACCAGCTCCAATACGGTCTATTTTGTCTATTGGTGTTAATAAGTCAACTAAATATTGAATGTTTGAAAAGAAATAGACTCCTTTCATAAATAGAAAAACGCCAAGAGCCATTCTAAGTAAATCCACGGGTAAATAAGTATGTGCATTGGCCCACTTATTTAAGCTTTTTACATTGTTCATATTGTCTTAAGTTTTAAATTAGTTACACTAAGTTACTAATAATTAATGATATATGAATAGTATTTTGTGATATTTATTATTGATATCTCTTTTATTTAATATTGTAATTATACTATTAATAAAAGGGTGTTGATAAAAATAGTATACTTGATCGTTTACTGTTTTTTAAAGGAGGTTTATTTTAAGTCTTGTGTAGTTGGTTATTTTCTGTTTTTTTTATAAAAAAAACTCCTAAAAAATAGGAGTTTTATAAAATCTTCAAAAACCTGAATTAATTTACTATTAAACCTGAATTACACCTAAATTAAATTTCTTTTCGATAGGAGCGTGGTTAGCGGCTTCAATACCCATAGATATCCAAGTTCTAGTTTCTAGAGGGTCTATAATTGCATCCGTCCATAAATGAGCGGCGGCATAATAAGGGGAAACCTGTTCGTCATAACGGGCTTTAATTTTGGCAAATAATTCGGCTTCTTTGGCTTCGTCCACAATTTCGCCTTTTCCTTTTAGAGAAGAAGCTTCAATCTGTGCCAATACTTTGGCTGCTTGTGTACCTCCCATTACAGCCAGTTCTGCACTTGGCCAAGCAAAGATTAATCGAGGGTCGAATGCTTTACCGCACATGGCATAGTTTCCCGCACCATATGAATTTCCAACTACGACGGTGAATTTCGGTACCACCGAATTGGAAACGGCATTTACCATTTTGGCGCCGTCTTTTATGATTCCGCCATGTTCGGATTTTGAACCGACCATGAATCCAGTCACATCTTGAACAAAAACCAATGGAATTTTCTTTTGATTGCAATTGGCAATGAATCGGGTTGCTTTATCTGCAGAATCCGAATAGATTACACCGCCAAATTGCATTTCACCTTTGGTTGTTTTAACCACTTTTCTTTGATTGGCAACTATTCCGACGGCCCAGCCGTCAATTCTGGCATAACCCGTAATAAGCGATTGACCATAACCTTCTTTGTATGCTTCAAATTCAGAATTATCTACCAATCGATTGATGATTTCCATCATGTCATATTGTTCGTTTCTGGCTTTTGGCAAAATGCCGTAGATGTCTTTTTCGTCTAAGGCAGGTTTTTCTGCTTTGATGCGATTGAATCCTGCTTTGTCAAAATCACCGATTTTATCGACAATATTTTTTATTTTGTCTAATGCATCTTTGTCATCTTTTGCTTTGTAATCTGTTACTCCAGAAATCTCACAATGTGTTGTCGCTCCACCCAAAGTTTCATTATCGATACTTTCGCCAATGGCAGCTTTGACCAAATAACTTCCGGCCAAGAAAATACTTCCTGTTTTGTCTACAATTAGAGCTTCATCACTCATAATAGGCAGGTAAGCACCTCCAGCAACACAACTACCCATTACTGCCGCAATTTGTGTAATTCCCATACTGCTCATTATGGCGTTGTTTCTAAAAATACGACCAAAATGTTCCTTGTCTGGAAAAATTTCGTCTTGCAATGGCAAATAAACACCAGCACTATCCACCAAGTAGATGATTGGTAAACGATTTTCCATTGCAATTTCCTGTGCTCTAAGGTTTTTCTTTGCAGTAATAGGGAACCAAGCACCTGCTTTTACAGTGGCATCATTAGCTACGACAATGCATTGTTTTCCTTTGATGTATCCTATTTTGACAATTACACCTCCTGATGGGCATCCTCCATGTTCAGCGTACATTTTTTTACCTGCAAAAGCGCCAATCTCAATAGATTTTGCATTCTCGTCCAATAGATAATCAATACGTTCCCTGGCAGTCATTTTGCCTTCGGCGTGAAGTTTTTCGATTCGTTTTTCGCCACCTCCAAGTTTGACTTTGGCAAATTTTTGTCTGAGTTCAGACAGTAAAAGTTTATTGTGATCTTCGTTTTTATTGAAGTTTAAATCCATAGGTGTAAAATGTATTTTTTGTAAAGAGTGCTAATTTACGAAAACGATTGAAATTTTTCTATTTATATGAAAATTTTTAAATTTTTAGCAATTTAATGTTCTTTAAAATCATATAAAAATAAAAACCTCGCTATTTTTCCAGATAACGAGGTTCAATATTTAATTTTAATTCTAAAATTATGGATTTAGTTGTACATTTTTGTATAATATTCGTCGACCATTCGGGCAGAATCAAAATAGGGTACAATTTGTTTCATGCTAGTTTCTACCAGATCCCACCATTCTTCGGGTGTGTCGTAATATAACGGCAGTATTTCGTCTTCCAGCATTCGATATAAATTATCTAAATCCATTTGATCTTGTTGGTAAGAAGGTAAATTGTGATCGACAATTGGTAACACAAACGAATTTTTGGTTTGATTTAAATCTTTGAATTCACGAACCCATCCGTCATTAGTCGAAAAATTAATGGAACCATTCATAGCGGCAGTTACTCCCGATGTTCCGGAAGCTTCTCTGGTTACTCTTGGATTGTTTAGCCAAATATCGGATCCTTTCTTTAATTGACGGGATAATTTTAATTCATGACCTATAAGCACCGCCATATTCTTGAATTCTTTACTGATATGCGAAAGATTGTCAAAATTATGAATGGCTCCATAATCTGTTGGGTATGGTTTGCCTGCAAAAATAATTTGAATAGGTCTTTCGGTATCGTTCATTAAACTTTTGAATTTTTCAAAATTGCGAGTAATCAAATCGGGTCTTTTATAATCTGCAAAGCGCCTTGCCCATACAATAGTAAGAATTTCGGGGTCAAATATTTTTCCTGTTTGATCTGCTACAACTTCAAATAGTTTGGTTTTAAGTCTCTTTTTTCGATTTATTAATTCTTCCCGGTCTTTACTTGCATGAGCATCATCTAGCCAAGGATCTACCCAGTACTTTTTGTTCTGGGCATTGGTGATATGCGTTATTGGACAAATTCCGCTGAAATCTTTCCACATATCCCTAGAAACTTCTCCGTGCAATTTGGATACTCCATTTGCTTTGTGGCTCAATCGTAATGCCACTAGGGAGTGGTTGAAAGTGTTGTCTTGAATTCCTGTTATTTCTCTAACAGTTTCTAGAGGTATACCGTCAAAAAAACTTAAATTTTCGAGTAGATAAATATCGTGTTTTTCATTTCCGGCTTCTTCTGGAGTGTGGGTAGTAAAAACCATTTTTTCTCTGATTTTTTCAACGCTTTTGTATTTATTGTACAAATGAAAGACTGAAGAAACGGCATGTGCTTCATTCAAATGATAGATATCCGGTTCGTAGTCCAAAGCGTCCAATAATTTGGCTCCGCCTAATCCTAAAACCATTGTTTGGGCTATTTTGGCACTTGGATCAGAATCGTATAATCTGAATGTTGTTGATTTGGCCAGATAATCGTTCTCTGGCAAGTCAGTGGAGAGGAAAAACATGGGCACCGTCCCAAAGATTTCCGGTTTCAGGAAATAAGCCCTAATCCAAACATCATGATTGTTTATTTTTATGGTGAATCGTATGTTGGTATCTTCAAGGAAGCTATAGTTCTTTTCCCTGAAAAGTGAACCCATCGAAAGATCTTCTTTTAGGTATTGGTCATAATATCCTTTTTTCCACAAAATTCCGATTCCGATTAAGTTTTGTTTTAAATCATATGCAGAACGCATGTGCGATCCTGCTAAAAAACCCAATCCTCCAGAATAGATTTTAAGGCATTGATCGATTGCAAATTCCATGGAGAAATAGACTGCTGACTTTTTATATTTTTTATCAAATGCGTATGGATGTTTGTATTTTTCGGGTAAACTCTTACTCATATTTTGCAGGTATTTAAAGTTTGATACCTAACAAATTTAAATAATTTGTTTGTTAAATTGTGCGTTTGAATGTTATATATTGTGTTTGTATATTATTATTTATCAGTTTCTTGAGCGATATCGTTTTAGAGATGGTTAATGTAAAATTTGTAAGTGATTTTAAATCTAAAGAGCTTATTTATAGTTTGAATTTTTAAATTATCCTTAAATACTTTTTATTAATTTAAATTCAAAAACTAAAACGTGAATTATATAAATTTTAAAACAAAAAGTATAACAGCTGGTCTTTAGCGTGATTCTAAATTTGGGCAAAATTTAAAGCTGTGCTAAAAAAAATCTCATTCATTTTATTTTTTCTTTCTGTTTTTTCATCAAATGCTCAAGTTCAAGCTTTATTCAATGATAAAGTTGAACTGAAAACCATGGTTTCCCGTTGGGAATTAGACTCCACTGCTGCTAGAGGGACTTTTTTGGTTACTCCTTACAAAGCTATTTATGTTTTACCTTTTGTATGGACTAGTAATCCAAATGAGCAGCCCCATTCGGGAAATCCATCACCAGAATATATCCCGCCAGCTAAGGTTGATTATGATGTTGTCGAGATGAAATTCCAGCTGAGTTTTAAAACTAAAATTTTGCAGGGTTTTTTGTGGGGACATGCCGATTTGTGGGTAGCTTACACCCAAATATCGCATTGGCAAATATATAATTCAGAATTATCACGTCCATTCCGGGAGATTAATTATGAACCCGAAGTAATTCTTAATTTTCCTGTAAAGTTTAATGTATTTGGATTTAAGACCAGAATGATTGGTGTTTCATTTGATCATGAATCAAATGGAAAAAGCTATCCCAATACCAGAAGCTGGAATAGGGTTATTATGATGACTGGTTTCGAACGAAAAAATTGGAATATTTACATTAGACCTTGGTATGTAGTTCCGGAATCCAAAGGGGATAATCCCGATATTTCAAACTATATAGGTAATGCAGATGTGAATATTATTTATTCCAAAAACCGAAGTGTTTTAACTTTTATAGGAAGTCATAATTTTAGTTTTAATGGAAAAATGAGAGGGAGTTCCACCTTTTCCTGGGCTTATCCAATAAAAGGAAATCTTAGAGGATACTTGCAGGTTTCACACGGTTATGGAAATTCATTGATTGATTATAATCACGATCAAACTACGGTTGGTGTTGGAGTTTCATTAATTGAATGGCAGTAGTTTTTTTCTAGTTTTCAGTTAACAGATAGCAGTATTCAGTTAGTAGAAAACTGGAAACTGCTATCTGAACACTGCAAACTATTCTTCTTCGCGTTGTCCCATCATCATCAGGTAGGCTTTTAGAAAGCCATCGATATTTCCGTTCATTACGCTGTCAACGTCGCTGGTTTCATGTCCAGTTCTTACGTCTTTTACGAGTTTATATGGTTGCATTACGTAATTACGTATTTGTGATCCCCATTCAATTTTCATTTTTCCGGCTTCAATATCGCTGCGTTGCTCTTGTTGTTTTTTAAGCTCAATTTCATACAATTGAGAACGCAACATTTGCATCGCCCTGGTTCTGTTGTCGTGTTGTGAACGAGTTTCGGAACACTGAATCTGAATTCCAGTTGGTTTGTGGGTCAATTGCACTTTGGTTTCCACCTTATTTACGTTTTGACCTCCCGCACCACTCGAACGCGCGGTTACGATTTCGATATCGGCAGGGTTGATTTCAATTTCAATCGTGTCGTCAACCAATGGATACACATAAACCGACGCAAAAGATGTATGCCTTTTGGCATTACTGTCAAAAGGGGAGATGCGCACCAATCGGTGAACTCCATTTTCGCCTTTGAGGTATCCAAAAGAATAATCACCTTCTATTTCGAGAGTTACGGTTTTTATTCCTGCTGCATCTCCTTTTTGGAAATTCAGTTCCCTGATTTTGTAACCTTCTTTTTCGGCCCACATCATGTACATACGCATGAGCATTTCTGCCCAATCACAACTTTCGGTACCACCGGCTCCGGCTGTAATTTGAAGTACGGCACTCAAAGAATCACCTTCTTCCGAAAGCATATTTTTGAACTCTATAGCTTCAATATGAGCTTGAGTTAAATCGTACTGACTGTCTAGTTCTTCGACGGTTAGTTCTCCTTCTTTGTAGAAATCATAAGCAAGTTGCAACTCCTCTGTCATATCGACAGCTTTGTTGTAATCTTCAATCCATTTCTTTTTGCTTCTAAGGTTTTTTACAATGATTTCGGCTTCTTTTGCATTGTTCCAAAATTCGGGAGCAAAAGTTTTCTCTTCTTCGTTGGCAATTTCGATAAGCTTGGCATCAACGTCAAAGATACCTCCTCAACGCACCAAGGCGTTCCACAATACCTTTTATTTGTTCGGTAGTTGTCATAAATTATAGTAGTTTTGTGTCGAAAATTATTGGGTTAGCAGTATTAGCCCTGATAGCAGTGGAAATCCTTTTCTATTTTTTCTTTAAAAATAGAAAAGATTGCAGCGGATAGCAGGATTAGCTCCTAATAATTTTACTAGTTTTGAATGCAAAAATAGGATTTAGTTTTTAGATTATGGAAATAAATTTGATAAGCGATACGATTACTAAGCCATCGGTTGAAATGTTGCAATACATGTTTAATGCCGAAGTGGGGGACGATGTATACAAGCAAGATCCTACGGTAATTGCTCTTGAAGCACGATTGGCTGCAATGTTTGGTATGGAGGCGGGGCTTTTTTTCCCGTCGGGAACTATGGCTAATCAAACAGCGATTAAGTTACATACCCAGCCTGGGGAGCAATTAATTGCCGATAAATACGCGCATGTATATCATTATGAAGGTGGAGGAGTATCGTTTAATAGCGGTGTTTCTTGTTGTTTACTGGATGGAAATAGAGGAATGATTACGGCCGAGCAAGTGGCTGGAGCGATAAATGATCCTGAGTTTTATCACAGTCCATTGACGAGTTTGGTGTGTGTGGAAAATACCACAAATAAGGGAGGAGGAGCTTGTTATGATCTGGAAGAATTAAAAAAAATAAAGGCGGTTTGTGTTGCTAATAATTTAAAATACCATTTGGATGGTGCCCGAATTTGGAATGCAATTGTGGCCAAGAAACAGCATCCGAGAGAATTTGGGGCGTTGTTTGATACGATTTCGGTTTGTTTGTCCAAAGGATTGGGAGCACCGATTGGGTCGGTTCTCTTGTCGGATAAAAAGACTATTCACAGAGCCTTGCGCATCCGAAAAATTTTAGGAGGAGGTATGCGTCAGGTTGGATATCTGGCGGCGGCTGGAAATTTTGCTTTGGATAATAATATTGCCAAATTGGTAGATGACCACAGAAGAGCGCGAGAAATTGCCGAAGTTTTGTCACGCCAACTTTGGATAGGAAAAATTGAACCAGTAGAAACAAATATCTTAATTTTTTCGCTACGTGAAGGCTTGAATGAAAAATTCTTTATTGAGAAATTGAAAGAGAAAAATATTCTGATTAGTGCCTTGGGACATGGAAAACTAAGAATTGTGACGCATCTGGATTATAAAGAAGTGATGCATACTTATGTTTTGGAAACCTTGCAGAAGATTGTTTTTTAAAAGTTTAAATTGGTTTAAAAATTAAAGTTGTTTAAGACGTTTTTATGTAATAAGTAAATTTATTCTATCATACATAGCAAAGCCCAAATTCTATAATCAGAATTTGGGCTTTGTTTTGTTGAAAACACTTGTTTTTGATTTTTTAACCCTTTCTTACTTAAACATATCTTCCATTCCAGGAATCATTGGCATGTCCATTTTGGCAACGGCATCCAATTCGGCTTGGTTGATTTTAGCCGCTTTTTCTATCGCTTTGTTTAAAACTAGAATCAAGTAATCTTCTAGTTGTTCTTTGTCTTCCAATAACGAATCATCAATAGTGATTGATTTTATTTTGGTATTGGCAGTTAGAGTAACTTTTAATAAATTGTCACTACTTTGTTCGTCAATTAGTACGGTGTCTAAACGTTTTTTAGTATCTTCGATTTTCTGTTGGGTTTCTCTAAGTTTACCCATCATTCCCATTAAATCCATTTTGCTGATTTTTAAAAATTGAAATGCAAATTTACGTAATTACGGGCTTATAATGAAGAAGTAATTTGTTTAAGTGCATTAATTATTAGCTGTCTTTATACTATTTTTGTAAATCTATATTAAATTAACAGCACCAGCGATGTCAAAAACTATACAGCCTCCAATAGCCAAAATTATACCGAAAAAGCTAAAAAAACATAATGAAATAAGAATTGATAATTATTATTGGTTAAATGACAGAGAAAATCCTGAAGTTATTGATTATTTGAATCAAGAGAATGCTTATTATCAGGCGAAAACGGCACATACCAAAGATTTTCAAAAAGTTCTTTTTGAAGAGATGAAAAGTAGAATTAAGGAAGATGACCAATCTGTTCCTTATTTGTACAATGGATATTATTATATTACTCGTTTTGAAAAAGGGAAAGATTACCCGATTTATTCCCGAAAAAAAGAAAGCCTTTCGGCAAAAGAAGAGATATTGTTCGATTGTAATGAAATGGCAATGGGTAAGCCGTATTTTCAATTGGGAGCTTTGAGTATAAGTCCAGATAATAAATTAGCACTGTTTAGTTATGATATTGTTGGAAGACGCATTTATACCATTCAAATCAAGAATCTGGAAACCAATGAAATTCTGGAAGATAAAATTGAGAATGTCACTGGAAATGCTGTTTGGGCAAATGATAATAAAACTATTTTTTACTCAGATCAAGACGATGTTACGTTGCGTTCCGATAAAATTTTCAAGCATAAATTAGGCACAAAACAAAGCGATGATGTTTTGGTTTATTTTGAAAAAGATGAGACTTTTAATGTTGAAATTGCGAAGTCCAAGTCTAGAAAATATTTGGCTATAGAATCCAGCAGTACGCTTACAACTGAATATCAAATTTTGGATGCCGATAGTCCTGATGGAGAATTTAAAATTTTTCAAAAAAGGGTTAGAGGGTTGGAATACAGTATCAATCATTATGGGGATAGTTTTTATATTTTGACCAATAAAGACAAAGCCGAAAACTTCAAATTAATGAAGACTTCTGTTAATAAAACTTCAAAGGCAAATTGGGTGGAAGTAATTGCACATAGAAAAGATGTTTTATTGGAAGATATTGAGATATTCAAAGATTTTTTGGTTGTTGAAGAACGTGAAAACGGTTTGAATAAAATACGAATTATGCCTTGGAGTGGAGATGGGGAGTATTATCTGCCTTTTGAGAGCGAAACATACACAGCTTACACGAGTTCAAATGTTGATTTTGATACAGATGTATTGCGTTACGGTTACCAATCGATGACTACACCTTCATCAATTATTGATTTCAATATGAGGACTAAGACGAAAGAAATCAAGAAGGAGCAAGAGGTCTTAGGAGGGAAATTTGATAAAAATAATTATACGGAAGAACGTGTTTGGGCTACAGCTCAAGATGGTGTTAAAATACCCATTTCAATGGTGTATAAGAAAGGATTGAAGAAAGATGGCACTAATCCTTTGCTTCAATATGCTTATGGTTCTTACGGTCATTCTATGGATGCTACTTTTTCATCTACACGATTGACTTTATTAGATAGAGGTTTTATTTTTGCTATAGCTCATATTCGTGGAGGAGAAGATTTGGGAAGACAATGGTATGAGGACGGAAAGTTGTTAAAAAAGATAAATACATTTACTGATTTTATAGATTGTTCTAAGTTTCTAATTGGCGAAAAATACACTTCACCTAAACATTTATATGCAGAAGGTGGTTCTGCCGGCGGTTTATTGATGGGAGTTGTTGTAAATATGGCGCCTGAATTATATAATGGAATTATTGCACAAGTCGCTTTTGTGGATGTTATAACCACAATGCTCGATGATAGTATTCCGCTTACAACAGGAGAATATGATGAATGGGGAAATCCAAACGTTCGAAAGTATTATGATTATATGTTATCCTATTCCCCTTATGACAATGTATTGCCGCAAAAATATCCCAATATGTATGTGTCAACAGGATTGCATGATTCTCAAGTACAATATTGGGAACCAGCTAAATGGGTGGCTAAATTACGGGCTTTAAAAACAGATAATAACCTCTTGTTTTTGGATACAAACATGGATGCAGGACATGGTGGAGCTTCTGGTCGCTTTGAAGCTATTAAGGAATTGGCAAAAGAGTATAGTTTTTTATTAGATTTAGAGAAAATTGAAAACTAATTAGATTTTTTTTGTTAGATTTGCATCATATCGGGGTAAATTAAAAAAATGCTCTTAGATAAACTATTTTTTTATGAAAGAAGAAATAAATGCTTATAATAATGTTTTAGAGTTAATAGGTAATACTCCACTTATTAGGCTAAATAGTATAACCGAGAATTTAAAGGGTAACTTCTACGCTAAGGTTGAATCCTTTAATCCGGGTCATTCTTCGAAAGATAGAATTGCTTTATACATCATCGAAGAAGCAGAAAAGCAAGGAATTTTATCACCGGGCGACACCATAATTGAAACTACCTCTGGGAATACAGGATTTAGTTTGGCAATGGTTAGCATCATTAAAGGATACAATTGTATTCTAGCGGTAAGTTCAAAATCTTCAAAAGATAAAATTGATATGTTAAGGAGCCTGGGGGCAAAAGTGTATGTTTGCCCAGCACACGTTTCTGCAGACGATGACCGATCTTATTATAATGTAGCCAAGCGCTTGCATGAAGAAACTAAAGGTTCTGTTTATATTAATCAATATTTTAATCAATTAAATATAGATGCACATTATAAGTCGACTGGACCAGAAATATGGAAGCAAACAAATGGTCAAATAACGCATCTAGTTGCTTGTAGCGGAACCGGAGGAACAATTTCGGGGACGGCTAAATACTTAAAAGAGCAAAATCCAAATGTTAAGATACTTGGTGTTGATGCTTTTGGTTCTGTTTTAAAAAAATACCATGAAACTAAAGAATTTGATAATGATGAAATCTACCCTTATAGAATAGAAGGATTAGGTAAAAATTTAATCCCATCTGCTACAGATTTTGATATAATAGATAAATTTATAAAAGTGTCCGATGAGGAAAGTGCCCATTCTGCAAGAGAGATTACAAGAAAAGAAGGATTATTTGTTGGGTATACTTCAGGTGCAGTAATGCAGGCAATCAAGCAATATGCTGAAGAAGGAGAATTTGATGAAAACAGTAATGTTGTTGCTATCTTTCCTGATCATGGTTCTCGATATATGAGTAAAGTGTTTAGTGATGAATGGATGAATGATCAAGGATTTTTTGATAGTATTAATGAAGAAGAAGCTCAGAAAGTTGAATTTATAAAGTAAGAATCAGCTTTTATTTAATATAAAAACTCCAGTTTAAAACTGGAGTTTTTTTTGCGCCTAAAATTCAGAATTTCAGAAAGTTAGAAAGTTAGATTGTTTTTTTGATAAAGTTTGTTTGACATTACTCTAATATGTAGAAAAATTGCTTTGTCTTTGGATCGGGTTTTTACTGAATTAATTATTAAAATGATATAAGGTCTTGATTTGTAAAGCTTTTGATGTGGGTTTTATTAGATGTTTGGTAATAATTATGAACTTTATTATTGCTTTTTGGTGGATTTAACGAGTATTTTAACTCTTTGTCGGAATTTTTAGGTATAGATATAATCTAGTCATAGATTTGAAATTAATAAATGAGGCCACATTATTTATTTCAGCAAATTTTAAACCTACAACCTATGAAAAGATTATTACTCCTTACAGTTGTGTTTGTATTTACTTTTTTAGCTAATGCTCAAACACCAATCCAAGAATTTAATTTTGATGGTACATTTAGTAATACAAAAAATGATATTTCATTTTCTGGTAATGCTAAATTTGTAAGTGATAGAACAGGTGTTGCCAATAGCGCTATACGTGTTACAAATAGCTACATGGAAGTGACAGTACTTAATTTACCTGTTGCCAATTCGTCGAGAACAGTTTCAATTTGGGTAAAATACAATGATATAACTACTGCGAATTATGTTTGGGGCTATGGATCTTCCTATAATGCACGGTATTTTGGTTTGCTACAACAAAGTACAGCAACTGCAAAATCTGATTTAAATCTTGCCGGTTGGGGATCAGCAAATGATGTAATCATAACCACTACACTTGCTCAAAATACATGGTATAATTATGTAGTTACTTATGATGGTCTTACTTCAAAGATTTATAGAAACGGGGAGCTGATTAAATCTTCGATAAGCCCAAGAAAATTGACTTCCGGTATCGTTTTTGCTATTGGTAAAATGGGAAAAACTGTAAGTATTAATGCTGATATTGATGATTTAAAAATATATGATGTTGCTTTGTCTGATGATGAAGTAGCGAAATTATATAACAGTAGTCCTGTTTTAGCTCCAAATGATATTCCTGTAGTAAGTACAACTGTCAAAAAAGGCGGTAAAAAAGCAACAATAAAGACTAATGTTGCTCCTGTGAGACAAGAGCTAGTGTTGTCTAGTCCTGTTGAAACAACTATTATTAAATCTTCTGAAATTTATTCTACACAAGGTTTAAAAGTGTTTTCGAGTAATAGAAATCAGATTGACATTGCTACTCTTCCGGAAGGCACTTATTTATTACAAATCAAAAATTCTGCGCAAAATTCAAACGCGCAAAAGTTAACGGTTAAATAAAAATTTTGTTTATAGTAAAATGAAAAAGGCCAAACTTTTAAGTTCAGCCTTTTTTTATTTTATATAGTTGCAAGAATTACTCTTCCATTGTATGATAAACGTTCATCACGTCATCATCTTCTTCCATTTTTTCAATTAACTTCTCAACATCGGCCATTTCGGCTTCAGTTAATTTTTTAGTAATCTGTGGGATTCTTTCAAAACCAGAAGATAATATTTCTAATTTTCTGCTTTCTAATTCTTTCTGAATAGTTCCAAAACTTCCAAAAGGAGCGTAAATTAAAATTCCGTCTTCATCTTCGAAAACTTCTTCAGCTCCAAAATCAATTAATTCAAGTTCTAATTCTTCTGGATCAATACCTTCTTTTGGGATTCTAAAATTACAAGTATGGTCAAACATGAATTCTACAGAACCTTGCGTTCCCATAGTTCCATTACATTTGTTGAAATAACTTCGAACGTTTGCTACCGTTCTATTGTTGTTGTCCGTTGCTGTTTCGATTAAAAGAGCAATTCCGTGAGGAGCATAACCTTCAAATAATACTTCTTTATAGTTGGCAGTGTCTTTATCGGTAGCTTTTTTTATCGCGCGTTCGACATTTTCTTTAGGCATGTTGGCTGCCTTGGCATTTTGAATTACGGCTCTTAATCTTGAATTGGCTTCAGGATTTGGGCCACCTTCTTTTACCGCCATTACAATATCTTTACCAATTCTGGTAAAGGCTTTGGCCATTGCAGACCAACGTTTCATTTTTCTACCTTTTCGGAACTCAAATGCTCTTCCCATTTCTTATTATTATTTTGAATTGCAAAAATACAGCTATTCCTTATTTTTTCAAAAGCCTACGGAAAATCTTTTGCAAAATAGTGCTTATTAATTCTGTTTATTTTGTTTTAATGTTTTGTAATCGGCTATAATGGCTATTGCTTCATTAAGATAGTGATTGGATTTTAAATTATCAAGTTGCATTTTGTTGTATTCGATAAGTGAAGGATAAATTTCAAGTAATGATTTGTTGTACTCTGAATTGGATACGTTTAAATGCAAATCATCTGTTTTGAAATTATTGATTTCCTCGGACAAATTATTAATATTGTTTTGGTTTTCAAAAACTGCTTCCAATGTCATTGGGATTTCAAATTTCGATTTCTTTATAACTGCATCAATCTTCATATTTAGAGCAATAATTGAATTGAAATATGGGTCTTGGGCTACTCTAATTCTACTTTTTTGGGCAAGAGATTCAATTAATTCATTGCTTACATAGGGAGTAAAACGAATTCTTGAATTTAAACTTTCATTTTTTAAGGCTGTTGGAAAACCGCTTTCTTTTTGAAAAACATCTTGATAGATAGTTGGAATTTGGACATCTGGAATAACTCCAACGGCCTGATGACTTTTTCCAGTGATTCTATAAAATTTACTAATGGTCAGTTTTACAAAATGTTGGTCGTCATCTTTTTCTAAGGGAACAATAGTTTGCATGGTAGCTTTTCCTAGGGAAGTGCTTCCTATCAAAAGTGCTCGGTTGTAATCTTGCATAATTGAGGCAAAAAACTCGCTTGCTGAGGCTGAATTTCCATTGATTATAATAACAATTGGGCCTTTGTAAATGACTCCCCTATACGGGTCGTTTATCACGGACAATTCTTTTTTGTTATCAACCACTATGGATATTGGTCCATAATCAATAAATAAGCCGGCTAACTTTACAGCTTCTTCCATTGACCCTCCTCCATTATCTGTCAAATCAAGAACCAACCCTTTAACATTGTCTTTCATTAATTTAATGGTTTCTTTGGCAACATCTTGGGCGCAGCCCTTACTGTTTCCTCCTTCAAAATTAGAGTAGAAACTAGGTATTTTTATATAGCCGATCTTGGAGTCTTTATCAATTATGAAGCTGTATACTGTGTTTTCTTCGTCTTTTAAGACTTGTTTTTCAATATTTACTTTGAAACTCTTTCCTGAATTTCGTTTAATTGTTAGTGTTATATTGGTATTCAATTCCGATGACATCAGAGTGGCTATGGATTCCAAAGATGAACAGGAAACTTCAAGTGTTTCTTTTTGATTGGAAACGGCAATAATTTGATCTCCTTTTTTGATTTTCCCAGTCCTAAATGCTGGTCCATTTGGGTCAATTTCGTCTACAATAATTTCGTTTTTATCATTTAGACTGACGCCCAATCCCAATGAAAGTCTTTCTTTGGATAAAGTTGATACAAAACTAGATTTGGTGTCGTTACTAAAATAATTAGTATGTGGGTCAAAATAACCACAAAAAATATTAAAAAGATTGTCTTCAAATGATCTGCCATCAGAAAGTAAAGCATTGATTTTACAAAGCTCATTTTCGATAATACTCTTTTTTGATGTATTGCTCATCGAATTAAAATTGAGTTTCAACGAATCTAAGTTTTTACTTTTTTCAGAGATATCATTGTATACTTCAAACCTAATTTTTTTATTAAGGGCTTTCTCCACATCATTTTCTTTCAAATAGAAATTAAAGTCTCTTTGTTTGAATCTAATCGTATCTTTTATAGTGAAATCAATAGTTTCTCGGTTGAGTTTTTCTAAAATAGATTTATTTCTGAGCAGTGATTTTTTATATTCATCTTTAATATCTGTTATAAAAAAACAATCTTTCTTTAAGATGAGATTGTCAAGATTAAGTCGATATTTTTTTGACAATGTATCAACTTGTGATTTTAAAAAAATGTTTCTAGAGGGATCTAATTCGTCAAATAACTCATCAAAAAGATAAGCCGATAAACTGTCGTCTACCGGCTTTGGACTAAAATGCTCTTTTTGGAGTAATTTATTTATTTTGAATAAAATATCACAACTTGTATCACTATTTTGCGCAAATAGTGAGAATGTGGAAAAAAGAAATACAAATGTGATTTTTTTCATATAAATATTTATTTTTTATAAAATGGGAGTTTTACCACTTTGGCAGGTACGTCATTTTTTCTAATTCTAATGTAAATATCACTATCTACTGCGCTATTAGTTGTTGTAACGTAACCCAAACCAATTCCTTTGTTCATGGAAGGCGACATAGTTCCAGATGTTACAATTCCAATTATAGCTCCAGAACTGTCAACTATTTCATAGTCATGTCTCGGCACTGCACGCTCTTGCATTTCGAAAGCTACTAATTTTTTAGTTACGCCTTGTTCTTTTTGCTTTTTTAAATTGTCAGAATTAGTGAATTCTTTATTGAATTTGGTAATCCATCCTAATCCTGCTTCTAGAGGTGACGTCGTATCGTTAATATCGTTACCGTACAAACAGAATCCCATTTCTAATCGCAAAGTATCTCTTGCTGCCAAACCAATAGGTTTGATTCCATAAGCAGCTCCAGCCTCAAAAACTTTGTTCCAAATGGTTTCTACCTGGTCGTTTTTGCAATAAATTTCAAATCCACCCGAACCTGTATACCCAGTTGCAGAAATGATAACATTAGGGAAACCTGCAAAATCAGCTACTTCGAAATGGTAATAAGCAATGGCCGATAAATCTATAGAAGATAAGGACTGCATCGCCTCAACTGCTTTTGGTCCTTGTATCGCCAATAAAGAATAATCATCTGAAAGATTTTTCATTTCAACCCCCAAATCATTATGAGCCGAAATCCAATCCCAGTCTTTGTCAATATTTGAAGCATTTACAACCAGTAAATATTGCTCTTCTTTCATTTTGTAGATAATTAAATCATCTACAATTCCACCGTCATTATTTGGCAAACAAGAATACTGTGCTCTTCCAATGGTCAAAGTTGATGCATCATTCGAAGTTACTTTTTGGATCAAAGCCAATGCATTTGGGCCAGAAAGTATAAATTCACCCATATGTGACACATCAAAAACACCTACTGCATTTCGAACCGTCTCATGTTCAGCATTTACCCCTTCATAAAGAATTGGCATATTATATCCAGCAAACGGTAGCATTTTCGCTCCCAAACCCTCATGTATGTGCGTTAAAGCAGTATTTTTCATTGTTTTTATTTATAATTATTAAAGTGCTAATTTATAGTTTTTATTTTGCTTGGCAAAGCCTGTAAACGCTGAAATGCATTTAAAAAAAATACCTTCTATAAAATGCTGTTTATAATCGACAATGGACAAATCGTGATACTTATTTACTTCTTCAGTTCTCAAAAGTTCATGTGGGCGTAACCCCATAGTTGAAAATCGCAGTCGTTCCTCCTTTATTTTTAACTATGGGGTCGGGCTTTCGGCTTTATCTTTATTTTTTTAAAGAAAAAAAATAAAGGATATCACCTCAATCCCTTACGCAAAAAAGCCAAACAAACTTAAAATGGTATAAAATAAGTTTGTTTGGCTTTCTTGAATAGGTATTGTTTATTCTACCGCATTATAGAAAGTTATTTCAGGTTTGCCAATTACACCAGCATCTGTCATGATTTTTTTCAAAGCGGGGTCTTCTAGTCTCGCTTTTGCTTTATCTAAATCACTTATGGCAAAAGTTACATAGACCATATTGGGATCATCGATACTTCTGGAAATAGCTCTGTCTACTAATCCATGATCCATTCTGGTTTCTTTGCCTTCGGCATCATATGCTTTTAGCCAGGCATCAAAATCTTTTACTTTATGTCCAACCCGAACCCTTCCTTTTAATGTAGCGGGAGATTCTTCGAAGCGTATTACATCCGCGTATCTGAAGTCAGGAGTACTGGTTACACCTCCTTTTTTCATTCTATCTTTTAATTCAGGATTGGCGGCAAAATCTTTGGCTTTTTGCAAATCTTGTATATTCAAGAAAACATAAATTTTATTTGGGTTATCCATGTCTCTTCCCAAGGCTCTTAATGTCAATCCACTTGCGGTTCTGACACTTTCATGCTCGTCAAATGCTTTTTTCCAAGTATCAAAATCTTTTACAGTATGGGTTATGACCATAACTTTAAAAGGTTCAAAAACAGGTTCTTGTTTTACTGCTACTTTTTCGGGGGAGCTTTCAGTTGGTACTTTTTCCTTATCACTTTCTTTTTTGCAGGAAGTGAAACTTATGGCTAGTATTGCCGTAAACATTGTCAAAATTGCTTTCATCTTTTTTTATTTAATTGGTTGAACTTTAATTACTTTTTTATAAAATCAAAAAAATATTTTTTAAATAGGAAGGAAAGTGGTTTTAGATTAAAACTGAAAATAGATAAAGGAACTGCCGCTTTCTTGTGACCATATTAGTAATAGCATTATTGTGGACCATGCTATTCCTAGCTTCCACCAGCTCAGTTGATGTGCCACGTCGAGTACTTTGGTGTTTCTCATAAACCAATGTGTGATTATAATTGAGGGGATAATTATCAAGACTTTAATGATTGACAATGTGGTCAATAGCGCTTTTCCGCCAGTTTCGGTTCCGGACATTGAAATTAGCATTTGCCAAGCTTTGGAAAACGTGTCTGAACGGAAAAATACCCATGTTATGTTTACTAACATAAAAGTGAGTAGTGCGTAAAAAAAGCCAATCCAACCAGTATCTCTTGTTATTTTCTTTGATTCATTATCGGTGTCTTTTTTGCGGTCTCTGAGGTATTTTTCAATCCATAAATAAAGACCATGCAAGCCTCCCCAAGCAACAAATGTCCAGTTTGCACCATGCCAAAGTCCTCCCAATAGCATAGTGAGCATTAAGGCATAGTAGGTTCGGAGTTTGCCATGACGACTTCCTCCAAGAGGAATGTATAAATAATCCTTAAGCCAGCTAGATAATGTAATGTGCCAACGTCTCCAAAAATCAGAAAAACCGATCGCCGCATAAGGGTAATTGAAATTTTGCGGCAATACAAAACCTAAACACAAAGCTACTCCAATGGCACAGGTAGAATATCCGGCAAAGTCCAAGAATATTTGACCAGAAAATGCAAAAACACCAATCCAGGCATCCAATCCAGATAAAACATCAGTTGAATTAAATACTGCATCGGCTGTAGCTGATAGCATTCCATCAGCTAAAACTACTTTCATAAACAAGCCTAATGAGAGTAATAATAAACCATCGAACATTTGTTTTTTGGAAGCAATTCTTTCGGTTTCAAATTGCGGAACCAATTGTGGCGGACGTACAATAGGACCAGCCACTAAGTGCGGAAAGAAAGTAACAAACAAAGAAAAATCCAGCATTGATTTTACAGGTTCACTTCTTTTATGATACATATCTATAGTGTAGCATAAAGTAGTGAAGGTATAGAATGAAATTCCAGCTGGAAGTATTATGTTTGGTGTAGCCGGATGATATTCTAAACCCAAAAGATTGACAACCGAAACAAAATTATCCAGTAAGAAAGTACCATATTTAAAAAAGCAAAGCATTCCTAAATTACCAATTAAGCTTATTACCAAAAGAAATTTTTTCTTATGTGGATTGGTTTGGGTGAAAAGGGCTCTACCTACAAAGAAGTCAATTACAGTAGAAAGCCATAACAATAGTATAAATGGTGGATTCCAAGCGGCATAAAAGATATAACTGGCAATAAGCAAATTTATTTTTTTGAATTTCCATGAAATGGGAAGATGGTGTAAAAGAAGTATAATTATAAAAAAGGCTACAAATGTATAGGAGTTGAATATCATAACTATAGAGTATTAATTTGAACTTTTCGAAAGTGAAAATTCCCAACCTTTTTCATTTTTAAGAATTTCAATGAAATGTTGAGTGAAAATTTTCGCATCTTCAGGACCTAAATGAGAAAATTCAGGACAATTGAAATTTGCAATGGCAGGGTAATCTTTAAAATGAATGCCTGGACAATTGGTTATTTGAAGAAGTTTGTTCCAATATTTTTCTCGTGGGAATGCCATGTTTTCACCATCGTAATAGGGACCACTTGATGGGGTTCTAACAAATAATACTTCTCCACCTCTTGATTTTATTTTATCGACAGCAACTTTTACGGATGAAAAAATCGCATCTAATCCTTTTTCTGACATTGGAGGTGCATGCTTATTCATTTCACTAAAAAAATGCCAAACTCCTTTTACCTGATTGCATAATTTAGGGTCATTTACAAAATCTTTAGTCATCGCCGATTGCCTATCAAATGCATTGCGGTTGAATTTCCACGGAAATATTGGCATCATGAATACTCCAGAACGACTGGGAATTTCCATTTCATCTAATTTTGCATTAAGCGAAAAATTATCTTTGTCGAGAAATACAAAAAAAGATTCTAAAGGTTTGTTTAAGAAAAAACTAGCTTTTTGAGCAGGGGTTCTGTCATGATAGTATTTGATATTTTCTATTGGTTTTTCATTATTAGGTGGAGCAATGGAGAAAAACAATCCCTCGGTTATATCAATAATGAGTTTCCCTTTAAAATTGGGGTCATCGGCTAAATCTTTTAATATTGGCCTTGGACAACTACCTTCAATCGCTAATTGTACAGCATCAAAGCCCGTTTCATTTTTCCATGTTGTAATGTCTAAATCAAATTTATTTCTGGAGGAGCCTATAAAAACAACTGTTGAATTTGGTGATTGATACACTTTTTCTCTAGTATAAGACCATAAGGGAGGACCATCATCATAGGAATTTTTTACACCAAGATTGCGAAGATATATTTCCCAGCATAGCACTATAAAAATTGTTATGACCCCCATTAGAACTGCCGATTTTAAAAGAGATTTGTTTTCCATTTACATAAATTAAGGATTGCTGTATGACTAGAAACTGAATTGTTATTTGAAAATAATCGAGCAAATTGATAAAAATGTAAGTTATGTAAGGGAAGGGGCGTCCTATAAAATCAACTTTTTAATTCATCTTGTTGGGGTTGAGATGATTAGTTTAGTAAAAGCTTTAACAAAAATAAAGAAAATAAATTATATTAAATTATAAATATTTGATTTTTAGTCAATTAGATTGTTGTTTATTCGTGTTTTGTTTGTGTAGTTATATTTAATGGAGTAATAAAAAGCAGTTTTTATATTAATTCTAACATAAGAATTTAAAAGCGATATAAAAAATGAGAATTTACTTCTAACAGAAATTGAAAACTGTTAAAAATTTTTAGCAAGAAAAGATTCTCTATTTAATTTAAAATAAATGTAATGTGTGATGTTTTTTATAGTAAAAGTTTAAATATACAAATAAGACCAGTAATTTGAAGACAACAATTATTTGTTTTTAGTATTTTTTATTTTAACTTTTACTTTCAATAATCTCTTTTATTATATTAATATGATGCTTAGTATGGATTTTTATAAATCTAATCGTTGGCTTCAAATTCAATTGTCCCATAAAGGGATGTTCAAAATAATTGTTAGCAGAAAGAGTGTTTAATTTTTCGAGGTTCATTTTTACTTTTTCAAGATGACTTTTTAATGAATCGGTTGTAAAATCCTCTTGCGGTCTAACCATTCTGGGCGCTTTGACTTTTCCTCTTGGAATTTTATTAAGTGTGAATACTAGAAAACGATTAAAATTGAAAGTTTTTTTGTAATTGTCGGGAGTAGATTTATGAATAGATTCGATAACTAAGTTCATCGTTAGTAAAGTATGTTCAATATGCCAACCTACAGAAGATTTGGAAACCAATGGATTGAGTAATTCTTGGTTAGATATTTTGTTTTCTAACTCAATAATTAGTTTTTTTAGTTCTTCCATAATTTTTTGAAATTTAATATGTTTAGGAAATAATGTCAAAATGCATAATCAGATATGCATTTTGGTTGTGAAAAGTAAATGTAATGGATTTTATCAGATCTATTAGTTGCATTAAAAAATAATGAAAATAAAGTTTGATTCGTTTTTGCAACACTAACTTTCTTTCTTTTGCTCAATAAGTAGTTCAAGATTTCTTTGTTTGATTGGATTTCTATACTGGATGCAATACGGAGTGTGGTATTGATGATTTTGGAGGAACTTAATTTGTATATCATTCCATTCAGATATGCTTAAATTTGGTTTTGTATGTTTTATTTCATGATACAGATTGGTTCCTATTCGTTCAAAATTATCAGTGCCGAGATATTCCAGGTCAGCATCGGCGAGTATGGATTCTAATTTTGTTTTAGGCTCTTGTGGAATAGAGGTCGCCTGAATCATTCCAGCAATGATTTTAATTTCATTTTTAGTGTATCCAAACTGAGGCAATCTATCTTGTGCCATTAGAATGCTTGCTTCTTCATGTCCATCAGCAACAGAGTTGATAAATCCGGCATCATGAAATAGAGCTGCCGTTTTTATTAATACAATATCTTCTTCAGGCCTATTTTCTTTGTGAGCAATATATTCGGACATTCTTATAACATGTTCGGTATGTTTCCAATCATGATAGGTTAAGAATGGAGCTAAGTTCTCTTTTAAAGAATTCATAACGGTATGGCACAATAAATCCCAGTTTTTCATACTCTAATGCTTAGCCTTGTTTCTTAAAATACCGCCTCTTGCTTCCTTGATGTATTGAATGTACATAAAGGCATGTGGATCCAATTGGCTAACTTCTTCTTTTATCCTAAGTAATTCTAATCGGGTTACAACTGTAATTATAATATCGCAATCTGTTTTTTCATGGAAAGCATGTGGTAAATAACCTCTTTCTCCTTTAATAACCGTAATTCCTTTTCCAAATTTTTGTACAATTAATGATTTTATGGCCTCACTTTTGGATGAAATAATGTGTAAAGATGTGTATTGTTCTATTCCATTGGCAATATAGTCAAGTGATTTTATAGCCGAAAAATAAGTAACTATAGAGTATAAAGCGGTACTTATGCCAAAAGACCATGCTGCACAAAGAAATAGTGCTGAGTTGATTCCAAAAATAACTTCCGATACGTTAAGACCAATCTTTCGGGTCGTAAATAAGGCGAGTATTTCTATTCCGTCTGCGGCAGCACCACTCCGAATGACAAATCCCATACCCATTCCGATCAAGCATCCTCCAAATAGAGCAATTAACAATCGATCTGATGTTACGGGCTGAATGTCAATAAATGTCATACTGGCTGCTATCATTATAAAGGTGATTAAGCTTTGTATGGCAAAAGTTTTACCCAGAACGGCTTTTCCAATAAATAAAAAGGGAATATTCAATACCAATACTAAAATACCAAAAGAGATGTGAGTAATTTCATGTATGAGTATTGAAGCTCCTATAACCCCACCGTCCAAAAATTTATTGGGAATCATAAAACCTTTTAAAGCCAATGTGATGAAAGCAACTCCAACCAAATTGAGAATGATGTTTTTCAGTTCGAATATTTCTTTCCAGTCAATAGGCTCTTGGTTGAATTTCATATATGTAAAATTTATTTGTTATCGATCATATATGTTATCACTTTATTATTTGTTGGTCTTTGCTTGCGCAAACTTCTTGTTAATGGTGATTTCATATTTTCCTTGGTTTTAAGAGTGAAGTTAGTGTTAAAATACGCGTACAGTATTCAAATACAAATAGTTATTGTTGTAAATTTAAGAAAAATACTTCTTTTGAATTCTTATTTTTTATTTATTTTTTATAAATGTTTTTTTTAAGTCTTTTGTTTTTATATTTTCTTGTTATTTGTTAATTTTTAATTTAAAAAGCATTAAATTTGATTATACTTTGATTAAAAATAGTAAAAATCTAATTTTTTCTTCCCTTAAATCGACTTTTTAACCTATAAATTTTATTGGAATTAATTAATCTTTTAAATCTAAAATTTATGAGTAAAAATGTTCAGATAGTTTTGACTGTCGATGCCAGCAGTCTCTATCAAATGTCAAATCCATCCCAAGAAGAAATAGATACTGTGAGTACTTTATCTGATGATAATGATGGCATTTCTGAAAATGGAAAAGTTCAAGGCTTTTTATCAAATGTTTATCTTGGACATAATGTAGAATGGATAGGCTCAACAACAGATAACGGTTATTCGGTGGCTATAGACCGAATCGTTTATGATTTTGATTTGAACGATCCTAATGATAAGTGTTTTTTGGAAGATGACATTACTATCATGGGAACAGGAGGTTGTAATAGTAAAGTTGTGGCTACGATCAAAGACCAAATTGAAATGGCAAAAACTCAAAATATTTATAAAATAGAATTTAGTATTCATTATAATAATGTGGCTAAATCATATTTAATAGATCCCAAACTAATAGCAAATCCATAATAGTTTGTAGTTTTTGAATTTTATAAAAAAAAATCAATAAAATTAAAAGTTATTTTTCCCAAAGAATCTGCCATTTTTCAATTTATTATAGCTTTTATGGTTAATAAAAATTTATAAACCTGAAATAATAAATTGCTATGGACAGAAAACTAAAATTTTACTTGACAGAAAAAGGATTCTTAAAAATACGTTTATCAAAGGGAGGAAAAGTGAAAATCACCTTAGAGGTTAAAGCCAAAAAACTCTACGAATATTTGAACTCAATTGTAACACCAATTGAACCAGAACATAGTATAGTCGATAGTTATTGTAAATTGACTGATGACAATTATGGGAAAACAAATGATAGCAAAGTGATTGATTTTGTATCTCATGTTTATCTCCATAAAAATGTAAAATGGGTAGGCAAATCTAGAGATAAAGGGTATTCAATTGCAATTGATAGTATTGTGTATCATTCAAAAAGCAAAGATCCAAATGATGTTGATTTTTTTCACGATACAACGATTATTGGGATCGGAGGACCAAATAGTATTGTCGAAGCGCGGGTCAAAGAGGATTTAAGATTAATAAACAAAGAAGATGTATACACAATAAATTGTAGTGTTTATAAGGATAGTTTACATAAAAAAAGTTTTCATATTGATCCAAAATTAATGGGAAATCCATGATAGTAAAACGGTTATTTGGCTATTTCACTAATATTGTAATTTATTTAATTCTACTTTTTTTTCAGCAATTTATAGTTTTTGGTCAAGATCAAAAAGTAGCAGATAGTCTTGTGAAAATTTACAAAACAAAAAAACTTAATAATTCTGAAAAAATGGAATTGTTAAGGAATTTGTCTTTTAATGAAAGTAATAACCTTGAATTGTCATTAAAATATGCTGAGGAACTCATTGCTTTATCCAAAGCCGAAAAGAACTATTTGTACTTGTATAGAGGATATAGTCAAAAAGGGAATAAAAACAGAATTATTGGGAATTTTAATATTGCTCTAGATTCTTATTTCAAGAGTATTGATGCAGCTGCAAAAGCGGAATATATTATAGGAGAAGGAATGTCTTATATGTTTATTGCCGATGTATATTCCACTATGGGGAGTAAAGAGAATGCAGAGTTGTATTATGACAAAGCTATTAAAATTTTAAGAAAAACAACAAATCGGCTTTCACTGGCAACAGCTTTACTAAATGCGGGGGATGAATATTCCAAAAATTTAAAATTCAATTTGGCTTTAAATTACTTTAATGAGGCTGGTGAAATATTTAAAAATGAAAATTATCTAACCGGTATTGCTTACACTTTAGGAAATAAAGGGATGGTATTTGCTAAGCAAGGGAATGATGAATTGGCAATCAAAAACATAAGAGAAGCCATTTCAATCCTAGAAAAACAGGAGGATTACTACGGTATATCGGATTATCTTCTTTACATGTCCGATATTTATTTTAAGCGAAAAGAATGGAAAACTGCTCTTAATTATGCAAAAAGGAGTTTGGACATCGCACAAAAGCAAGGATTGAAAGATCAAGTCCAAAAGTCAAGTTTGATGCTTTCTGAATTGTTTCAACAAGCGGGAAACGTACCAGAATCATTCACCTATTATAAAAAATATATTACCTATCGAGATAGTGTAAAAAACCTTGAGGAGGTTGAGAAAATGGGGAATTTGAGGACTAATTTTGAGGTTTCAAAAAAACAGGCAGAAGTCGATTTGATGGTTCAACAAAAACGAACCCAAAAAATAATTGCCATTTCTTCCATCGTTTCATTAGTTCTTGTTTTCTTGCTGGCCATTGGTTTATTTAGAAGATATCGTTTTATAAAAAAAACGAATACTATCATTGAAGCGGAAAGAAAAAGATCAGACAATTTGCTGTTGAATATTCTTCCTGAAGAAACGGCTCTTGAACTTAAAGAAAGTGGTAAAGTCGTAGCCAAAAGATTTGAATCGGTTACAGTATTATTTACCGATTTTGAAGGATTTACGCAATACGCCGAAAATTTATCCCCAGAAAAGCTGGTAGAAAGTGTCGATTATTACTTTTCAAAATTTGACGACATTATCGAAAAGTATGATTTAGAAAAAATAAAAACATTGGGAGATTCTTATATGTGCGCTGGAGGATTGCCTTTTCCTACGGCAGATCACGCCTATAAAATGATTTTGGCTGCCCAAGAAATATTAAGTTTTGTCCAGCATTCCAATCGGGAAAACCCGCTTAATCATACTCGATTTAATATTCGAATAGGAATTAATACTGGGCCAGTAGTTGCCGGAGTAGTGGGAACCAAGAAATTCGCTTATGACATTTGGGGTGATACTGTAAATATTGCATCAAGAATGGAATCGAATTCAATCCCTGGAAAAATCAATATTTCTGAAAATACTTTCGCCATTATAAAAGACTTTTTTGATTGCGAGTATAGGGGAGAAGTCGAAGCGAAAAATAGAGGGATGATGAAAATGTATTTTGTTAGCGGTGAAAAATGATGAATGAAGTTTTAAATCCTTTTATTTCCATTTTCTTTTAGCCCATTTTTCCAGTTCCACGGCACAAAATACAATGCTTGAGACAGCAATGGTGATAGTAAGCTCATACAGCGTCAGGGGTTGTGTTTTGAAAATTGTATTGAAAAAAGGAGTATAGATAATCATCATTTGCAAAATGACAGTCAATAGTAGGGCACCCAGCATTGGTGTATTGGAAAGTAAACCAATTTTGAAAATAGATTCTCGTTCCGAACGAATGGCCATAACGTGCCCCATTTGACTTAAACACAATACGGTAAATGCCATCGTTTGCCAATGGCTGTTGTTGTAATGTATTGACCATGCCTGTATTCCCAAGGTCACAGTACCCATTAAGAAGCCCACCCACAAAATATGTATTGCCATTCCTCCCGCAAAGATATTTTCTTTTGGACTCCTTGGAGGACGACTCATGATATTTGATTCAGACGGTTCCGAGACAAGTGCCAGTCCTGGTAATCCATCGGTCACCAAATTTATCCAGAGAATGTGTATTGCCAGTAATGGTATGGGTAAACCCAAAAAAGGAGCCAAAAAAATAGCCCATATTTCTCCAGAATTTGATGTCATGGTATATTTGATGAATTTTAGAATGTTATCAAATATTCTTCGTCCGTGTTTGACGGCTTTTACAATAGTGGCAAAATTATCGTCTAATAGTATCATATGGGAAGCTTCTTTGGAAACTTCGGTGCCATTAATGCCCATTGCGATTCCGATGTCTGCATTTTTAAGAGCTGGCGCATCATTCACACCATCACCCGTCATGGCAACAAATTGATTTTTATCCTGTAGTGCTTTTACAATTTTTAGTTTTTGTTCCGGGTTTACTCTCGCATATACCCGTATTTTTTCTACAATATTTTCAAATTGCGTTTCAGATAAAGCTGAAAGTTCGGCGCCGCTTAATATCAAATCTTCTTCGGAAATGAAAATCCCCAATTGTTTTGCGATGGCTTTCGCAGTGAGTTTATGATCGCCAGTAATCATTACCGGAATAATCCCCGCTTGTTTGCATTCTGCAACTGCTTGTTTTGCTTCTTCTCTTGGCGGGTCAATCATTCCTGCAAATCCTATTAAGGTCAATGAGGATTCAATGGTATCCATGTTAATTTTTTCAGGAATGGAAGGTAGCCACTTCATTGCATATCCCAAAACCCGATAGCCTTTATCTGCCATTGCATTCACTTTGGCTTCAATTTCAGGAATGTCTTTTTTTTGTTTCTCATCTAATTTGCTAAATAACAAATCTACTGCGCCTTTCGTAATGACCAATATCCCTTGCCCTGTTTGGTGTAGTGTAGTCATACATTTTCGGGTTGAATCAAAGGGCAGTTCTGCTACTCTAGGCATTGTTTTTTCTAATTCATTTTTTTTAAAATTTTTATCATGAGCATATTGTACCAAGGCCACTTCGGTAGAATCACCAAGCCATTTTCCTTTTTTATCAATTGAAACATCGTTATTGAGTGTCATTGCTGTAAGCAAGATATTAGCAGGAAAGAAAATAGAATTGGAATCGGTGTGCTGAATTTCATGCGTTTCCTGAACAGTCATTTTGTTCAATGTTAGTGTACCGGTTTTATCGGTACAGATGTACGTAACTGAGCCTAATGTTTCTACGGCAGGCAGTTTACGGATCAAAGCATTACTTTTTGCCAATCGTCTGGCGCCAAAAGCCAGTGCAATGGTTACCAGTGTAGGCAATGCTTCGGGTATGGCGGCAACAGCCAGTGAAATGGAAGTAAGTAACATGATCAAAATCGCTTCGCCACGCAACCAACCGATTATGAATATTACCGTGCAGATAATCAGTATGACTATTGATAATCTTTTCCCAAAAGCAATCAGTCTTTTTTGCAAAGGAGTTGCTGTTTCATCTTTTTGTATCATTTTGGCAATACGTCCAAGTTCTGTGTTCATACCGGTTGCAACTACGTAGGCAAGTGCTCGTCCATTGGTAACAAAAGTGCCTTTAAATCCCATGTTTAGTCGATCTCCCAAACTATAGTCACCCTCAGTAAGCTTCTCGGCAATTTTTTCGACATTATGTGATTCACCTGTTAGTGTTGATTCATCTACTTTGATTTGATAGGTTTCCAAAAAACGAATATCGGCTGGAATAATATTGCCGGCCTCAAGCAATATGACGTCTCCCGGAACTAAATCAGAAGCGGGTTTTTCAATTGGATTTTCTTCACGCAAAACAAGAGCAGTGCTTGCGACCATATTTTGCAATGCTTCCATTGCTTTTTCGGCCCGAAATTCTTGAATAAATCCTATAAGGGCATTGATAATGATAATTGCAAGAATAATGATTGTATCTATTAAATCTCCTAAAATGCCAGAAATTAGGGCAGCAGCAATTAGAACGATAATCATAAAGTCAGTAAATTGCTGTAAAAACATCTGAAAAGGCGTTTTCTTTTTTTGATCCTCTATCTGATTTTTTCCGTATTCCAAGAGAAGTTCTGAAGCTGTAAAGCTATCTAACCCCTTTGGTGAAGAGTTTAACAATTGTTCGATTTCTGATAGTGGAAGTAAATGCCAATTCATGATAGTTACTTAATTTTGTTTCTTAGTTTTCTTCCCTGTATTTGTTCAGGAACCTATTGTAAGAGATATAAGTTATGATTATAAGAGTTGTTCTCACAAACTGATAAGAAAGCCAGTTTGCAATTGTTGAAAAAAAGCTGCTTTTTCGTTTAATAATTTCGAGAGTAATTCTTTCACACTGAGATATTATGGTATTTAAATCGGATGCCAATGTTTTGGCAAATTTTATAGATTCTATTGCTACATTTGTTTCGATACTTCCATAGGAACTCAAATGATTCAAATTGAAGGAGCCAATAGTTGTCCATTTATTATCTACTAAAGCGACTTTTCCATGTAAAACAGACTTGTTCCATTCGTACAATTCAATGTTATTTTGAATAAGTGAAGAATATAAATGATAAGTTGCTCGCTGCATTAATGGAATATCTGATATTCCGGATAAAATGAGTTTTATTTTGACACCACGCTTAGCCGTTTTTCTCAAGACTTTTGAAAATCTTCGACCTGGTAGAAAATAGCAACCAACAATTACGACCTCTTTTTGTGCTTTTTGAACTGATTTCACATAAGCAATTGAAATTTCATTGTTTCTCTTCAGCCAATCATTTTGTAGAACGGTTACAGTTGTTTCTTTATTCGAATAGAAAACAGATTGCAAAATTATTTTATGTGTTCTTTTTTGTTTAAAATAAATGTTTAGACATAATTGTTCCAATTGCGTCGCTGTTTCTCCGTTCTCAATTTGAACAGCATAATCAAGCCATGGATTTTCCGTTGAGGTTCCTCTGTATTTGTCTGAAATATTAATGCCACCGATAAGAGCAACGGTCCCATCGGCAGTAATTATTTTATGATGGAGTCTTCGTCCAATATAAAAATTGTTGCCGGAAAAAAAAGGAGAAAAGAAACGGATATTAATTCCCAACTGCTTAAGTTCTTTTATAATTAGCTTGGGGAATGAGTAGGAGCCATATCCATCAAGAAGTACATAGATTTCTACATTTCTACATGCTGCTTCTTTTAAAGCATTGATAATTTCTAAACCTGTAGCATCATTTTCAAAAATGTACATTTGAATGTGAATCACCGATTGTGCATTTAAAATAATGTTTCGGGCACGCAAAAAATAATCTTCTCCGCTGTGAACAAGAGTTGTATTTTCCTTACAGACATTGTTTGGAAAATAGTTTGGTATTTGGATTTCTTGTTCCTGCATCAGTATTAAAATTATTTATTACAATTTACTTTCCTTTAATTCTGTTTACCAGTAAGACAAACCATTCATAAGTTGATTCTTTATATTTTGTTCTGTTCAAAGCCCTTTTATTATCAGCATTTTTGTTGAGGTTAAACTTAAAAGCAAATGGCCCATCCGCTTTATTCCATCCGCTTACTTGACCAAATCGGATGTCGTTGAAGTATAAAATAGAATCCTCTTTGGTAACAATATAGTTTCCGTTCGAAAGTTGTTTCAAATTTTTTACCGTTATATCTTTTTCAAAAGTAGTAATCAGAGAGTCATTTCGTTGTATTCTGTAAAAGTCAATTTTTTTCTGTTTGTCAAAAATGGAATAATATCCTAACCATGTACCATTACTGTCATGGGAATAACCCATCCATAGAAAAGTGTTTAGTGGAGTCGGAGTGACTGTAAATTCGTCTGAAAGGAGTCGCTGCTCTTTAAAGGATTGTTCCATAATCTGTCGGCAATACATATGTGCTAACATTGTGAAAATTAAATAACAAGAACTAACTGTTAATCCTATAGTATTCCATTTTTGAATCTTCTCAACTGATTTCTTTCCAATAAAAGGAAATAATGCACCTATCAAAAGAGGTACAGTATAAAAAGGATCAGCCACAAAAATGGTATTAAAGGATACTCTTTTGTTGCTAAAGGGTTCGAATAAACCTAAACCATAACAATTAAGTGAATCCAATACTAAATGGGATAACAGGGTAATAAAAAATAACAACGTCCAATTCATCCAATTTATATTACCGTCACCAAGCCATCTTTTGAAAATCCACCCCAAAAGTATTGAAACTAGTATGACAAAGAAAAAAGAATGAGTAATGCCACGATGGAATAATAATTGTTGAGAATCACTCAGGAAAAGAATTCCAAGAACATCAATGTCAGGAAGGTTGCTCACCAAAGCACCATAAAAAATAGCTTTTCGGCCAATCCTCTTTCCTAGAATTGTTTTGCCAATTGCAGCACCCAAAAGTGTATGCGTTATTGTATCCATATTCTATTGGTTGTCTCTATGCTGTTTTTTAGGTCTTCTTTTTAAATAATAAATTATATTATGTGATTATTTTTTTCAATGATGTAACTAGAATTTTCTTTGCAGTAAATTAAGAACTTACACTCAGGATGTGGTTAAATGTTATTTTCCATTTTAATTTTTATAGACTATTTATAATATTACTGTATAGGAATTCGGGAAGCATTGACAGAAAGCCACATGTCGAAATTTTGCAGTTCTGGATTCAATTCCTTTGCAAAAACTTCATTTCGTGCGCCATTAAAGTCATCATTGAAATCTCTTTTAAACTGAAACATATTGCCCAAATCATCGGCGCCCGGAAATCCAAAGTTGCGGTATGCTTCTGGGGTAACGGGATTGAAAAGCACTTTTTTGTTGAGGGCTTTTGAAAGTTTTTCAGCCATTTCATTTCCGTTTAACTTTTCTCCTGCTATGCCGACGGTTTTTCCAATCAGTTCTTTCCCTTTTTTGAAAATTCCATAAGCGCATTTGCCGATATCTTCAGCGGCAATGGCCGCCAATTTCTTGTCGTCCATTGGAAATGCGATATAATAATTACGGTCTTCTCCTTTTTGTGGGCCCATGCCAAAATGAATGAAATTGTCCCAGTAGAAAGAGGTTCTTAAAAAAGTGGTGGGTAATTCAGCTTCCCTAAAGTAGTGATCTGCCTCTCCTTTTCCGTCAAAATGAGGTACTTTGTATTTGCCATGTAGTGTTGGCATTCTGTCATCATCCAGTTTCATCCAGTTTCTGGTGTCTTCCAATGTTGACCAAATGATATGCTGCAAATGCGATTCCCTTGCGGCTTCAATAAAGTTGTTTACTTCCTGCAGTTCTTTGTCTACGGAGAAATGATCCCAGAAAAAAGTAACAAAATACGCTCCGTAGGCTCCATCAATTGCTTTTTTAATGCTTTGGATGTCATCAATGTTTGCTTCGACAACTTCTGCGCCCAATTGTGCGAATGCTTTAGATTTTTCTGAATTGGCGTCTCTGGTTACAACCCTTACCGCAAACTCACTGTTTTTGTCTGCCAAAATAGCTCTGGCAAGTCCGCCGCCTTGTGCGCCTGTGGCACCGAAAACGGTGATTATCTTTTTATCATCAACTTTGATGGGTGTTTTATTTTCCATTTTGAATGTTTTTTAGGCACATAAAGTTAATTAAAAAATATTATTTATTTGATTTTTAGATACTTGTATTTTAATTTTGAGTGTGAATCATTTTTTTAAATAATTTATTGTCAAGAAATACATCTAATAGTTTTGGAAAAGGTAAATTACTTATGCACTCTTATTTTCCGTTTTATATGTTTTAAACACAAGTTTTTAAACGATTCATTTTACAATAATTAGTATCTTTAATAGTGTTTTTTTTCAATGATTTAGAGCTTTTCTTGAATTAAATTGTAAATATATAATTAGAGTCTTTGGATTATTTTATTAATTGTTTTTTACAGTAAACAATAGCATATGGAATTCTATGGCCAAAATATTAAAGATATCATTGAGCAATTAAACAGTAATGCCAGGAGAGGTCTTAGTGAAAATGTAGTTCTGTCAGCAAGAAATAAGTATGGGAGCAATACTCTAAAAGTAACCCGTAACAGAAACACATTAAAAATGCTTTTTGCCCAATTCACAAGTCCGTTAGTCTTAATTTTAATTGTAGCTTCCATAGTATCTTTCTTCTTAGGTCAAGAACGCGATGGATCAATCCTTTTGATGATCGTAGTTTTGAATGCATTAATTGGTTTCTACCAAGAATGGAATGCCGAAAATATACTAGCATCACTTAAAAATTTAGTTGTAGAAAAATGTGTTGTTATAAGACAAGGTAATACACTTGAAATTTTTGTGGAAGATCTTGTCCCAGGTGATGTTGTAAAATTAAGCGAAGGGGAAGGGGTTCCAGCAGACATTCGTTTGATTGATTCCAAAGATTTTTCCACAAACGAATTTATTCTTACTGGAGAATCATTACCGTCAAATAAAGATTATTTATTTACTACCGATAAAGTGTTGAATATAAGCGAAATAAAAAACTGTATTTTTATGGGAACGACCGTTGCGAGAGGTGAAGCGACAGGAATCGTCTATGCTACAGGTATGCAAACAGAAATAGGAAAAATAAGTACTTCATCGCAAAAAATTAAAATTGCGGATGCTCCCATACAAATTGAGATTGCCGATGTTGCCAAAAAACTCACATTTGTAACTCTAATTATTGCCGCTTTCCTTTTTGGGATACGATTGCTCTTGCATGATTCTCTTGTTTTGGCATTAGTTTTTTCTGTAAGCGTTGCCGCAGCCATGGTTCCCGAGGGTTTGCCAGCCCAAATTTCGATGGCTCTTGCTTTGGCCATAGCTCGATTGACAAAAAGAAAAGCGATTGTGAAAAGAATGGCATCAGCGCAAACGCTTGGTTCCGCAACTGTAATTGCATCAGACAAAACGGGAACAATTACCAAAAATGAAATGACCATTACGGGGTGTTATTTTAATGGAGAATCTTTTTCGGTCTCTGGATTGGGTTATGAACCTCTTGGGAGTATTTCAAATGAGCAAGGAAAAGTTTTGAAGAAAGATTCTTTGGGAAATTTAAAAATATTTTTTCTTTCAGGATTTTTATCTTCTACCGGAAAAATAAATCCGCCAGATAAGTATCATCCATCTTGGTATTCTATTGGTGACCCCACAGAAGCTTCGTTTGCGACACTTGCCATGAAAGCAGGATTTACACTGGAAGAAATCGAGAAAAATTATGTTTTTATAAAGGCATTCCGATTTGATTCTTTCCGCAAAAGAGCAACTATTATCCGGAAACATAAAGACAAGACTATTGCCTCTGTAAAAGGTTCTATTGAATCTGTTTTGGGAGTTTCGACAAAATTAATTGCAAATGGAAAAATAGAGGAATTAACGGCTGAAAACAGGAAACAAATTATCTCTTTGGCAGCGGCATTCTCCCAAAATGCGTTGAGGGTAATTGCCATAGCTTACAAAGACCTCGAAACCAAAGAGGAATATAGCATTGATGAGGTAGAGAAGGATTTGACTTTTGCAGGTTTCGTTACTATGTTTGATCCTCCAAACGAAGGGGTGAAATCAGCTATTGAACAAGTTTTTAAAGCACACATGAAAGTGTTTATGATAACTGGAGACAATGAAGTTACAGCCAAGGCAATTGCTAAGAATATTGGGTTGATGAATGAAGGAAATGAGTTGCCCACAGTAATTAATTCCACGACATTACAAACGATGAGTGATGATGACTTGAAAAATGTTTTTCAAAAAAGAGCATTGTTGTTTTCAAGAGTATCACCAGACGATAAATTACGAATTGTAGATTTACTGATGAAGCTTGGCGAAATTGTTGCCGTTACAGGTGATGGTGTGAACGATACCTTAAGTTTGAAACGAGCCGATATAGGAGTCGCCATGGGGAAGAATGGATCCAAAGTAGCGCAGGAAGCGGCCAATATGATTTTGCTGGATGATAATTTTGCGACTATTGTTGTTGCGGTAAAAGAAGGAAGAACTATTTTTAGAAATCTTGAAAAAACAATTAAAACAAATCTGTCATCTAATATGGCCGAGCTAATTTGTGTGTTGTTTGGTTTTGTTGGTTCTTTTTTGGGGGTAGCAACTCCAATATTAGCAGTCCAGATTTTATTGATTGATTTGGTAGGAGAAATGTTTCCGCTGATAATGCTTGCCTATGATCCACCCGAAAAAAATATCATGGATAATCGTCCGCGAAATCCTAAAGACAAAATACTGACCAAGACAGCGATGAAAGGAATCGCTTTTTCGGGAATTGTAATGGGTATTGTAGCTTATGTAGCGTTTCTCTATTGCTTTTTTATGAATCCTATGGGTATTGGTAATTATGAAAAAGCAATCACGATAACATTTGTCTCCATAATTTTTGGTCAGTATGCCAATCTCCTTTCTAGAAGAACTTATAAAAATGTTTTTGGAAGATATTTATTTTCAAACAGGAATCTTTTGCTAGCATTTACATTATCGATTTTTTGTATAGTATTGATCGTCTATATACCTATTTTTAATCTTTATTTTCATACATTCCCATTACAAGTAATGGATTGGAGTTTACCAATAAGCGTTGGAATAATTTGTCTTTTAATATTTGAAATTAAAAAAAGTATAACCAAAAAAGTAAATATAAACAGTATTATATAAGTCTTGGTATTTTATGAAATGATGAATAAGTTTTGTCTATTCACCAATCATTACTGTAGAAGAACCTTTTATAATCGAATCTGGTAGGCCAATACAAACGAGTATATCACCAACTTTGGCAGCGGGTAATCCTCTAATTAGAACGGTTGGTTCACCTGGACCAATTATTGGCCCGCCAACATGTGGAATAGGAGGTATTCATGGAGTTTTCATAGGGCATTCATGAAAATCTGTAAGTCTTGCTGCTGCTGGTAAAGCATTGTTTAATGTCCACTGCATGGTTACATTTCCATTTTCGTCCAATAATTTTATTACAATCGTTCTTCTTTTTATTGTATTCATTACCACTTGCTGATGCCAATCCCAAAATGTATTATCATTCACAAAAATGCCTCGCTTCACAGTAATATTCCCGTATTTAGTAATTCCTGGTATTTTTTCTACTGAGAAAAGAGGATTGTCATTTTTACGATATTCTATTATTTGGTTTTCCACATCCATTCCTGTTAATTCCTGGAATGCTATTTTCGTTAATTCTGGTCCTAAATCTACTTCAAATTTAAATTTTGGCATCGGCCATGAAGTATCTTCAATGTTGTCAATGTTTGTATCCCTAAAAGTATTTTATAAATATAAAAAGATTGATTAAGAGGCAGATTCCATTTTTTGTTGCAACGTAATAACAATAAACTCTGCAGGATGTGCAACTGCAACTTTTATACTGATAGTCATATAGCCATTTAAAATATCTTCTCCTGTCATCGTCGTTCCCAAACCACAATCAACCGAAAAGGCATCTGATGCACTTGCACCCTGCAATCCTCCTTGTTTCCATACATCAGTTAGGAAATTTCCAATGCTCAATTTTACAGCTTCCCAAGTGTTTTTGTCATTTGGCTGGAAAATATAGGCCTGAGCGGCTAATTTGCAGGACTGTTCTATAAAAATCATTGTTCTTCTTACAGGAATATATTTCCAATCCTGACTGTTTCCATCAAGTGTTCTTGCCCCCCAAATTAGTATGCCAAGCTCATTGAATACTCGTATTGCATTTATTGATTTTCCAGAAACCACATCAACATTTAAGTTGGCTTGTTGACTTTCTGATATTTTTATGGGTAATGAAATTGCTCCAATAATTGATTTATTTGCAGGAGCTTGCCACGGACCTTCTTGGTTATCGGTCATTGTAATTACACCAGCTATGGCACCACTTGCTGGAAGTATACTTGCAATTCGTTCCACTTCTTTTATGATGTATGAATAATCCAAACTGGCATTCAAGAGCGCATTATTGTTTTGGGTTGTAGTTAATGTACTTGCTGGATTTTGAATGTTTGCAATAATTGCTGCAATATCAGGGTTGGGATGACTCGCGGGATTGATGATAGAACCTAATTGTTTTACGTCTCCACCAAATAAGTTGATATAATCAATATCCTGTTTTTGCATTATATCTGTTCCTATAAAAGGATAATAAACTATACCATAATTTAATCCCACTGAACCGGTATTTATTCTAAAATTTTCAATGTCTTGTGTGTATAAAATTGGATCGGGATCATTGCCTCCAATAATATCAAAAATCGACATAGCGGTTTGCATTTGAGTGCATTGAAGTAACATATTTTCCATAAGTTCTCCATTCTCTGAAATACTAAGTAAAGTGGCTTCTGGACAAATGTAAAGTGTAGGTTCTGGTTCGTGCATTAATAATTGTAAGCCCGCAAGTATATCAGTTAATGTTACGTTTGGATTTACTATTTGGGTGCCAATATCCATCGGTTTCTTAGAAGGCGGTCCATAAGTACCTACAGATACAATATATGATTCACCACCACCATTTTCATAAAAAAGTTTCACACTGTTATAAAGGTAATAGATGGTATAAGGGTCGGGTGCTATAGAATAATAGGATTCGAAAATCAATATATAATCTCCTTTCTCAGGTTGGCTTTTTTGTTGAACTAAATAGTATTCCGGACTGTATTGTTTAGGCGGACTTGCCGAAAGGGGATGATCAGGTAAGCAAAATATGTCCTGAAAATCAGCGAAAGAAGTGATTTTTACAGGTACATTTAAATATGATTTTCCTTCGTGTAGGGCCTGAGGGGTGTATCCTATAAATGCGGGTATTGCTGTAGGTACTCCAACCGCAGAGTTTGGAAATGCATTTATTTCATTAATGAAAACTCCTGGTGTTGGTTTGTTAGTTAAGTCCATTGGTTTTGTTTTTGGTTAACGCTATTAATTAATAAGAAATTTAGTTGTATAAAGCCTTATTCTTAATTGATTGGATTGAGTTTTATATTTCAATGCGGGGTGAGTAAAAGTAATAATTTATTTACTATAACAAAATGACTTAGTTAAGGTTTTGCGGTTTTTTATTTTTTAAAGTATTGTAATTTAGTAAGTTATTTAGAGGTAAGCTTTTTTTAATCTTTGAAAAGGATTTCGATTAAAACCCAATTTTAAAAAAAAGTCCTAAAACAATGAGTTGTTAAAGGACTACTATAAGGAAAAGTTTTTTTAAAGATATGTAAAACTGCTATTTTTTAGAAAATAAATTTTGCACAACCCAAGCTGGACCAATCATTAAAAACTGTATATCTTTCAGAAATGATGGTTTTTTACCTTCAATGTTATGACCATAAAACTGTCCAATCCAAGCCACAACAAAAACGCCAATTGAGAATGCCCAAAGAGGAACGAATTGCCCGATGTAAAAATTTAGCATCAAACAAAGGAATGAAAATACGGCTATTTTGACAGCCATAGCAACAGATAATCGGAGGTAAAACAGTAATACAAAAATCAAAACAACTACTGCCCAATTTTCTATTATCGGTTGGTTAAGGTGCAATAAATTATTCAAAAAAGCACTCGGAATGCTCATTAACAAACCCACAATCGAAAAGAATATAGCTGGAACACAAATGTAGTGTATAGCCTTGTTTTTTGGATTTTGATGACTTACTGCATATTCTTCAAACCATTGGTCTAATGTTTTCATATGTTTACATTTATTGTTTTTTATTAGTCATATGTAATTCGCATATCATCATTGGTTTTGCGACCAATTTTCGGTTACGCTTATTTCATATTTTATATTTTTTTTACTAATTTATAAAATAATAACCAATGGATAAAAAAGTGCTAAAGTATTTTTTCTAAGACTATAAATTCCAAATGTTGGTCTGTAATAATGGTATCATAATCATTGAGTAGGAATGGTTCTCTTACTCCTGTATCAACATATCCATGTCTTTTATACCATTCAATCAATTCTTTCCTAATGGTAATAACGGTCATTACAATTTTGGATAAGCCTAAGGATAACGCATTAACTTCTGCTTCTTGTAATAGTTTTTTTCCAATGCCTTTATTTTGCAATTCAGGTGAAATGGCGAACATTCCCAGATAGAGTTTATCTCCTTTATTCGTAAGCAAAACAGATCCAATTATTTGATTGTTTTCTGTATATTTTAAAATCGTATTGTTTTTGTTTTGAATTGTTTCTTCTAGTTCATCTAAAGTAATTCTTTTACCTTCTAAAAGATTCGCTTCGGTGGCCCATCCTTTTTTGGAAGTTTCACCACGGTAGGCAGAGTTAATTAATTTTTCTAAAGCAGATGCGTCTTCTAGTGTTGCAATTGTAATCATAGCGCTAATATATTCGGGTGTTTTTATTTTAAATAATAAGAATTTAAACGGTATTCAATACCTTATTTCTTTCTTGTTATGGAGATAATCCGTATTTCGGGTTTGAAATATTGACTCTGTTCAGGATGAAGTTGCTGAATTTTTTTTACGATTTTCATACCCTTTATAACCGAACCAAAAGCGGCAAACCCTTGTCCATCTATGTTTCTTTTGCCTCCATAATCTAAAGAAGGTTGGTCATTTATGCAAATAAAAAAATTAGTGGTAGCCGAATTGGGTTTGTCTCTTGCCATAGAAAGAGTTCCGTTTTTATGACTTAATCCTGTTTGTTTTGTGGTTTCAAGCGCGATAGGTGCAAATGTCTTTATAGAATCAATTTCGCCTCCCTGAATAACTTCAATCTTTATAGAATCTTTGGGTTGATTGTTTAGCGTTACGGCACGAAAGAAACTGCAGTTGTCATACAAATGGGCATCAATATATTTTAGAAAATTAGCAACTGTAATCGGAGCTTTTTCGGGATATAATTCTACTGTGATTTCACCCAACGAAGTGGTAATGTTGCATACTTCCTTTTTTTGTGCCGAAACCGACAAGATCACAAAAATCATTACAATAATGCTTAGGGAAATTCTTTTCATTTTCTGTAGTATATTTATATTTTTTTTTAAAGCTATTTGCAATAGTTTCCAAAGATAAAAAAAGAGTTCTATAAAAATGAATTGGTCAGTTTATTGTAGAGGTTTTATGTCTGTAGTACCATTTAAAAATGAATAAGCTACAACAAGATCACCTCTTACTGTAGCTTTTATATGGTATTATTTAAACTAACTATTTAATTTTTTTTTTATAACTTATTTGGTGGAAAAAAATTAAATCACAATTTTGGTTCCCATAACTTTTAGAAATTCTCTGATGAAACTTGGATGAGCGGGCCAAGCGGGCGAGGTAACCAGATTTCCGTCGACATATGCACCATCAACAGGAATGGATTGAAATATTCCACCGGCCAATGTTACTTCGGGTCCTACAGCTGGATAAGCGGTTAGTTTTCGTCCTTTCACTACATCGGCAGCAGTTAAAATCTGAATACCATGACAAATGGCAGCCACCGGTTTATTGGTTGAGAAAAAATGCTTAGTTATTTCAATCACTTTTTCGTTCAATCTTAAATATTCAGGAGCTCTTCCTCCAGCAATAACCAATCCATCATAATCATTCAGTTTTATATCACTAAAGCTATAATTCAATGTGAAGTTGTGTCCCGGTTTTTCGGAATAGGTTTGGTCGCCTTCAAAATCATGGATAGCTGTTTTTATGGTGTCTCCCTTTTTTTTGTCGGGACACACGGTGTGAACGGTGTAGCCAACCATTTCCAACATTTGAAACGGAACCATAGTTTCATAATCTTCGGTGAAATCGCCTGTCAAGAACAATACTTTTTTCATTTTGCACTATTTTAAAATTTAATAAAAATTTTTGATGAACAAGAAATAGAATGGGTTATACTGTTTTTTGTATAAGTAGAATCTGATTTTTTTGTTCTTATAAAGTTAAGAAAAAAATGTGTTTATTTATTTGATTTTTAGTTATTTAAATTATATAGGGCTATGATATTTCTTTCGAGTGATCTTTGATTATAAAAAAGAATCAATATATCCGGATGCTCTTGTTTTGCGTGAGTGATGGAAGTGGAGCTCTTTTTTTGTCCCTTTTTTTAAGGGACAAAAAAAAGCGGGAACGTACAGCACGACCCGAAGTCTCGTCTTTTGGGACGAGACGAAGGGACACGCCCACATAAAATTTTATTGACCAGGTACAGTTGCGGATGGAGTAGTTTCTGCAGGAGTTGAAGCGGGAGTTTCAGCTGATGTAGGAGGGGAAACAATGTAATTTGGAGCTCCTTGTGGAGTTGCTGGTTTAGCGGTAGCTACTGGAGAATTTAATGGTGATCCTACTGGAATATCACAACGGTGCCCTGGCTGACCGTGAGGAGGATTCATACCTTTCGCAGTGGTCACGTTTCTTGTGTTCGCAGATTGCCCCGAAGTTGAAACGACTTGTGGAGTTGTTGAATTAGTGGTAACCGGAGGAGAATTTAAAGGTGCGCCTACAGGAATGTCACAGCGGTGACCTGGCTGACCATGGGAAGGATTCATTCCCTTGGCAACTTTTACAGGAGCAGCTACAGTTTGTGTTTGTGTTTGAGTTTGTATCTGATTTGCTGTATTTTTATTTACACCATTTTGCTGATAAAGTGCACTGGGTTGGGGAGCAGCTGCCGTTTGATTTTGTTGCTGATTGGCAACTTGATAAAATGGAACAACTATTTTAGAAGTTTGGTTTTCGGCTTCATTTTTGCAAGAAATCAATACGAATGCTATAATGAATAGAGGAGTTAACAGATTTTTCATGATGTGATTTATTGGTTTTGACAAATTTAGGATTTTAAATAATGCGCTCCTTAATTGAAGTTTGCTTTTTAAAAAGAATTCAAAATGTGGACATAAAAAAAACTACAAAATAAAGGTTACTTTACTTTGTAGCTTTGATTGTATCTAAAACAAGAAAATCCTATCTTAATCTTCTTCAATTTCAAATTCGGCATCTTTTTCCCAAATTTCCATTTCGCAGGGCTTGCAGTTGAATTTTAGTTTGTATTCCAATTCCCCCTGTTTCAATACCAAAGGCTCTTTCAATTTGGTTTCCATGGTGTCTCTATGGTATTTTGGACATTTGGCCAATTCGTATTTGATGCAGTATTTGGTTGTCATCACACGTGATTTTCCAGGATCCCATTGCAATTCAAATGCTTTCTCGATTTCGGTCACTCCATGTCGTTCATAAAACTTTCTTGCCAGTTTATTAGAAACATTATACATGAAATCCAATTTGGTTTCAGGATAAGGATGAGATGTTTTTTCGATTTTACGTTCTTCGCGTTTGTAATTTTTCAAACGAATTTCGGATAATTGTTCGTAAACGGCTCTGCGCATTTCATTGATTTTTGAAATAGGTAAAAACCAATTATCCGTAAACTGAACCGTAATTTCATCAGCGGTGTAAGGCGTAAAACCAGTTTTTGCTAATTGTGCTTTGATGTTTTCCTCAATGGACTGGTTGTTTTTGGTTTGTTCTTTCGGGTGAACCAATTGAACGGAACTTACATTCCCATCTTCATCTGTGGCAAGCAATTCAAATCCAGTTTCGTTTTCGAATAACAACAATGAAGTACTTATTTTGCGAACTGCACTGTCTTCACGCTCGACGATTTTGATAAAAGCGGCATCATTGTTACGGTATATGAAAGTTCCGTCTTTGATTTCTTTCAATACGTTTGGATATGCCAGACCATTTTCGACTTTATTTACATAAATACCCTCGGCTTCGTTATTTTCATTGATGTAGCACAAACCGTCACCATTGTTTAATACGTGACCATTTTCAATTTCGTAAGCATTTCCAACAGTACGGATTAGTTTACCGATGTATTGTCCTTTAGATTTAGGACTTTCCCAAGAACCAATAGTGGCGTGACGCTCGTTAACAAAATAATCAGTATAACCGCGGTTGAACGTACGATTCAAAGCCGAATCAAAAGTATAAGTACATTTTCCCGAAGAAGCTTTAATGTATTTATCATTATCAGCCAAGAAAGCATCTAGCTTTTGTCTAAGATAAGAAACGTTATTTTTTACATAGACGATGTCTTTCAATCGGCCTTCGATTTTAAAGGAACAAACTCCAGCTTCAACTAAATTTGGAATTTCGTTCGAAACATCAAAATCTTTGATAGAAAGTAAGTGAGTGTTTTTAATCAGCGTTTCTCCATGACCATCAATCAGGTTGTAGGGCAAACGACAGTTTTGGGCACAAGAACCGCGATTGGCGCTACGTTCTCCATTAGCAACACTCATATAGCAGTTACCGCTGAAAGAAACACATAAAGCTCCGGTAACAAAGAATTCCAACTCCACATCAGTTGCGTTGCTGATTTCTTTGATTTGGTGTAAATTCAATTCACGAGCCAAAACCACACGTTTGATTCCGGCATCGGCCAAAAATTTCATCTTGTCGGCATCTCTGTTGTTGGCTTGCGTACTAGCATGTAAAATGATAGGAGGTAAGTCCATTTCCATAATAGCCATGTCCTGAATAATCAGTGCATCAACACCAATATCATACAATTTCCAAATCATCTGACGGCAAGTTTCCAATTCGTTGTCGTACAGGATAGTATTCATAACCACAAAAACTGGAACATTGTACAAATGGGCATATTTTACCAAGGCAGCAACATCTTCAATCGAGTTGGTGGCATTCGACCGGGCACCAAATTGGGGAGCTCCAACATAAACGGCATCGGCACCACTGTTAATGGCTGCAATACCATGAATTAAATCTTTTGCCGGGGCTAATATTTCTACTTTCTTCTTCATCAGTTGATGATCATTATGTGATTTCTAAAAAGCTATTTGCTTGTGTATTTACAAAAAGCGTGCAAAGTTCTTATAAATAATCCAAGATTTCTAACCCAAATGGATTTTTTTTGAGCTGTACAGAAAAAAGTAAGACTAATGCTAGAGAAAAGAATGGAGTTTCTAATAATTGATTTCTTTTTTCTTATGTACAGTAATACATGGGACTTAGCACCTTTGTAATACAGAAGAAATTTAACTCTGTATAGACATATTGGCAATCGTTTTTTTAGAATTTAAAAAAAAATAATTACGAGAGTTAATTTTAGAATCACATTTCCCGATAAAAATGCAATAAACTTCATGAAAAGTCTGTTATCTAAATAGAGTCTGATTGCATTAGTCAAAGGGATTTGAAAATATTCAAATTAATCAGAAGTATAATAATTAATTGGACTGCTAATAAATAATTTCACATATATGAAAAGGATATTGTTTTTTATTGTTATAATCGGAATGTCCTTAAGTGGATATGCCCAAGAAGAATTCAATGCTAAATACAAACCAATTCCACCCAAAGAAACCAAAAAGAAAAAAGAAATACCTCCAAAAGAAATCTCACCAAAAGTTACGCCGCCTGATATCGTGAAAAAACCTGATTCTTTGCTAGTTGATCCAAAAAAGCTTTTTAATGACATCAATTACTATAAAAAAGAGGCTAATACTGAAGGTATTTATTATAAAAAAAATCAATATTTAGGTAGTATAAAAACTAAATCTTTGACATCCAAAGTACGTTATCGTGACGCTGCGTTTTTGGATGGGGACTATATAAGGGTATTTTTAAATAATAAAGTAATTGTCCCAGAGGTTGTTTTGGAGGGTGACTATAAAGAGTTTGAAATAAAACTGCAAAAAGGGATTAACAGAATTGATATTGAAGCTCTAAATGAAGGCTTTGCTCCCCCAAATACGGCTCAATTTGAAGTTTATGATGATAAAGGAGTTACTGTCATGTCAGACCAATGGAATGTTGGAAAGGGTTATAAAGCAAGCATCATAATAATAAAAGAATAAAAATTATCTCTTTGGTTTTAATTATTTTTTTGCATATTGAGATATTCATATAAAGAAAAACTACTGAGTGAAAATTTATTTCTCAGTAGTTTTGATTATCGATGTGATGTTTTGTCGTAGAATGTAACAGATTATTTACACATCGAAAGCTAGGGAAGAAATATAGATATTGGCAAAGCCAAAGATATTCTTGCAAACAGATTTTTATTTTCGCTCTCCTAGGATGGTTTTATATGCTTGGGTTTTCATTTCGATGAAGTTGTCCAAATAGCCAATTTGGTAAACAACAAAATCAGAGGCGTATTTTTTCTTATCCAGGGTAGCAAATAGATTCAATCGTATTTGTTCCGTTTGTTTATCAAATGCAGATTGGTCTAATTGCATCAGCGACTCATAATCAAAATTTTCTTCGTTTTTGGAAAAAGTAGTTACAAATTCGTTTTCAGTAGCACCTTTTCCAATAAAAATTATGGTTTTTCCAGGTTCTTTAGAATCCACAGTAATCTTTAAATCATATCCATTATTTAGATATATTCCATTAGGAAAAACATTCGAACAATTGCTTACATAATATTTGTCAGCTCTTATATTCAAAGTGTCTTTAAAAATCCCGTCTTTATCTACTTTGATTACTTTTTTGAAATTTGGATTTTTGTATGAGATAATAACCAAAGAATCGACTTCAAGGTTGGCGATTTTCACTTTTAGAGACGCGTAGTTCTTGGATTGGCTATTGGCATTAAATGCAAAAAATAGTGTAATTGCGAATGGTAATAGTTTTTTCATTAAAATATTTGATTTATTAGTATATCGCAAAAATATTTCAATTTCCTGTCTGCAATGTTAACCGAGCAATAAGTTAGTGTTTACAATTTATTTCGGAATCTTTTAAGTAAAGGTGAATGATTCATTGAAAGTGATTTTAGAATTTAAAAGATTTTAAAACAATATAGAATTTGAAATTTTAGTTTAGAATTTCGTACTTTTAATGGAAAATTCATCTGATGAACAGTCCTACTCCGCTTGACCGTAATGAAATTCTAAAACGCTACAAAACAATTGATAAATATACCCATAAAGGCATACAGGGACATGTTTTGATTATTGGTGGGAGTTATGGAAAGATTGGGGCTGTGTGTTTGGCATCGAAAGCGGCGCTGAAAACGGGTTGCGGATTGGTTACCGCTTTTGTACCGCAATGCGGTTACGAAATTGTGCAAGCCTCCGTTCCAGAAGTAATGGTAGTGACTGATGACCATGAAAAATATATTTCGGAAATTGCCTTGAATTTGGATGTCAATGCAATAGGGATTGGTCCGGGAATGGGACAGAAAATGGCAACGCAAAAGGCACTTCATGATTTTCTGTCAAACACCAGTATTCCACTAGTGATTGATGCCGATGCGTTGAATATTTTATCGAATAATCCGTCTTGGGTGGCATTGGTTTCTCCCCGAACTATTTTGACTCCTCATCCCAAAGAGTTGGAACGGCTTATTGGTAAATGGCATTCGGATGAGGAAAAACTTGGTAAAACAGTCGTTTTTTCGCTTGTAAATCAAGTGGTAATTGTAATGAAAGGCGCTCCAACTTACATTATTAACGGCGAAATGATTTATGTGAATACAACGGGAAACGCTGCACTTGCCACTGCAGGAAGCGGAGATGTCCTTACGGGAATGATTACGAGTCTTTTGGCGCAATCCTATAGTCCCATTGATGCGGCTTTATTGGGGGTGTACCTCCACGGATTGACTGCCGATATCGCTTTGCCCACAACGGGTTATCAGTCTTTTATTGCTTCGGATATTATCGAAAATATTGGGAGAGCGTATTTGAGTTTGGAAAATTAAAAGTTAATAAATATTCATATAAAAAAAAGAGACAAGAATGACTTGTCTCTTTTGGTTTCTATTAAAAATGCTGTTTTAATAGGTGTATGCCATAGCTTCTATTTTTGAATCGGTTTGTTTGGTAATCACAACAAAAGGAAAACCCTGTTTTGCGGCCTGTTTTTTTATATTTGTTAAAGCTTCTGCAATCCAATCTGATTTTGTGAATCCTTTTGGTTTGTGAATTATGGTTTTTAAAATCGCTCCCTGCTGTAAACCAATTGTTTGATCTTTTGTTAAAAATTGTACTTTTTTATATCCTGTCTTTCCAGAAACATCTACTTTGTGATTATCAATAATTAAACTGTTAGTTTTTTTATCGATTATTTTTTCAATAGCAAAAAGACTTATTTCATTTAGGGTGCTGTTTCCAGAAACTGAATAATAAACTGTGTTGTTTTTGGTGGTGACATAATTTACTTCTAGTTTTTCTCCATTTTGTTTTACAATAATATGAGAGTCGGCAAATAGAAATGAGGTAAATAAAGTGAGTGCAATCGTGAATATCGTTTTCATATATGTTTGAATTTTAATTTAATTGTATAAAAATTTTTCCGAAGCTAAAATTGGTTTCGAAAGTTGATCTTAGGCAAATAAATGAAATTCAGGAGGTGGATTTGATAAATCCAAGATTACAGATTGTGGTAAGGTAGTCCCTTTGCTAAAGTGAAATTCTGTCGAAACTATAGTTTGAAAAGGAATGCTAAAAGGAGTTGGAAAGTCTAAAACTATTTCAATTTTTTTCTCCTCCACTTCTGATTTGCCTTCTGGCACAGCTTCCTTTTTATCCACAATTTTTTTTTCGGTGGAAATTTTTATAATATTTGAAACAGATGACGTAACCCAAGAAAGGGTTAGCAGTAAGCAAAGGGTATAAAGTGCTATTCTACGGACTGTTTTCATATTTACAAATATATGTTGAAACATCAGTAAAGCCAACGATTTTAACAGAGTTTTGTCTATTCTTTGATTGAATAATTGATCTCTTAGTAGATATTTACCTTTTAAGAGAATTGGGTGACGCCTTGAAATATCGCTGTGATTTCAATAAAGCTCCATTAAAATTGGCACTTATGTTTATTGTTGAAATTGGTTAAATCTGAATATTCTCCAATTATTGGTTTTTTGTCAGCTATTATTGTTGTTTTTCTTCAAATAATTAGCTCATCAGTATTAAATTTGGGAAGAAGTTTGCTGGAAATTATAAAAATTGGTCAAGCTTATTTTTTGATATTTTATATTTGTCCTGTCAATTTATTCTATGGAAATGGGAACAAGTAAACAAATAGTAAAAAAACTGTTTTTTGTGGTAGCTGTGATTTTTTTGCTGCATAGCTGCAACAAGAGAGAAAATAGTTCTATTAAAAAATTTTACAAAGCTTCAAAAGGAGATTCAACAGCTTATCTATCATTAGTTTTTACAAAAAATACTTTTTATGGTGAATATGAAATCCAATATGGACTTTTAGGAAAAGATTCTGGAGCCGTTCGGGGAAATCGTATTGGAGACACATTGAGAGGTGACTTTTGCTACAGATCTTATGGTGGAGACATAAAAAGAGTCCCTTTTGTTTTATTGGAAAGGAATCAAAAATTAAAAATGGGAACAGGATTAATTTCGACCTACATGACAATACCCTTCTATGTGAAAGGGACATTGGAATTTAAAGAATCCAATTTTTTATTTAAACCAATAGAACAAAGTCGGTTTGGAAAATAATTTTTTGTGAATCGCTATTCTGTGTAAGACAAAATAAGCAACCTTATTAGAGAAAGTGTGAATTGAAGAGCAGTAATTTGTAAATTTGTAGTTCGTAAAATCATACTATGAGAAAACCACTTGAATTAAGAACCGTAAATGTTACGCGCTATATTTCGCCACTGCGGGAAGGTGGTTCGTTGCCTGCTCTTGCCGAAGCGGATGATGATTTTAAATATGTTTTGAAATTCAGGGGTGCGGGACATGGCGTAAAAGCGCTGATTGCCGAACTCATAGGTGGAGAAATTGCCCGGGTTTTGAAGCTTAAAATGCCCGAATTGGTGTTTGCCAATCTCGACGAAGCCTTTGGTCGTACCGAAGGCGATGAGGAAATTCAAGATTTACTGCAAGGAAGCCAAGGGCTGAATCTGGCCTTACACTTTTTGTCGGGTGCTATTACTTTTGACCCCGTAGTAACGAAATTGTCTGCTGAGTTGGCATCGCAAATCGTTTGGCTCGATGCTTTTATTACCAATGTCGATCGTACGTTCCGCAATACCAATATGCTTATTTGGCACAAAGAATTATGGCTCATAGACCACGGAGCATCTTTGTATTTTCACCATTCATGGAATACTTGGGAAACACATGCCAAAAGCCCTTTTGCGCTGATAAGAGATCATGTCTTGCTTCCTCAAGCGACCGAATTGGTAGCAACTGATCTTGCTTTTAGAAAGTTACTCACCAAAGAAATATTACAGGATATTGTCGATTATATACCCGAAGATTGGCTCCATTGGGAAGATACCGAGCAAACTCCTGACGAAATTCGTGATGTATATTTTCAGTTTTTATGGACCAGATTGAATCATTCAGAAATTTTTATAAATGAAGCCCAAAATGCCAGAGAAAAACTTATATGAGTATGCCGTTGTTCGCGTTGTGCCAAAGGTGGAACGAGAGGAATTCCTGAATGTAGGCGTTATTCTGTTTTGCAAAAGCGCCAAATTCATAAAGATGCTCTATTCTGTCAATGAGACAAAATTGTTGATGTTTTCGGAGGATTTTGACTTGGAACAACTCGAATTGAATTTAGCATCCTTCCAGAAAATCGCTCATGGGGGCAAAGACGGCGGACCTATTGGCGAGTTTGATATTCCGTCCCGTTTTCGTTGGCTGACCGCTACCCGAAGCTCGGCGATACAGACTTCGAGGCCGCATTCGGGTTTCTGTGAGGATTTGGATAAAACCATTCAACGACTGTTTGAAGAACTGGTTTTGTAACTCCTACTATTTTTATAATTTGGGCGTAACCCCAAAGCAGAAAATTTCGTTTTCGATTCATCATTCTACTACTTTGGGGGCGGGCTTTTGGCTTTATCTTTATTTTTTTAAAGAAAAAAAATAAAGGATATCGCCGCAAATGAAATTCACTGAACTCCAATGAAAATAAATACAATGTGAGGTAATCCCTTACGCGGGCTACACCTAGATTGCGAAAAATCTATGAGTGTCTGAGAAAACCAGTTCGTTCTAATTTTTAATTGGTTTTTATTTGGCTGAAAATGTCTTTTTATTGACTAACCAACAAAAACTTTAGTCACTACATTTGCTCTGTAACTTATTATTTATAGTGATGAATCAAAAATTCGTATTCTTAGTTTTACCACAAATACATCTTATGGATTTGGCTGGGCCAGACCAAGCCATTCTTGAAGCTATAGGTTTTGGTGCCGATTTTGAAATTGAATATTGCAATCTGGAAAACAATGTTGTAACCACAGCTGGATTGCCAATTGCAAATTTGAAACACTTTTCCGAAGTGCAATTTAAGAAAGGTGATTTTTTAATTATTCCGGGATCAAATGCAAATTATCTGATTTCTGATGAATTTAAAAAACATACTGATTTATTCAATTGGATAATAAAAAGCTATAATTCTGGTATTAAAATGGTAAGTATTTGTGCAGGTGCATTTGTTTTGGCTGAATGTGGCTTGTTAAACAATATTCCTTGTACAACACATTTTAAAAAAACGAAACAATTGCAAGAATTATATCCGCAAGCTAAAGTTATTGACAATATTCTTTTTACACAACATGAAGGCATTTATACAAGTGCTGGAATTGCTTCAGGTATCGATGTGACATTACATATTATTGAAGAACTAAAAGGAAGTCATTTTGCTCATCTTGTTGCTAGGGAATTGGTTGTTTACAATAGAAGAGGAGGAAATCAGAAGCAAGAAAGTGAACTGCTGGGTTTTAGAAACCATATCCATTCGGGAATTCATAAAGTTCAAGATTGGATTATTGAAAACATCAATCAAAAAACAAATCTGGATGAATTGGCAGAAATTGCTTGTATGAGCGAACGTAATTTTACTCGAATATTCAAAAAAGAAACTGCAATTACTGTAAATGATTATATCACTATTATCCGAAAAGAAAAAATTAAGGAATTTTTAAAAAATCCTGATTTAACCAGATTAGAGATTGCTTCACACGTTGGATTACAAAGTGAAAGACAGTTAAGTCGGCTAATTAATTAAAATATCAATCATGAAAAATTCAAAAAAACAATTTCTGCTGATTATTTTATCAATGGTGATGCTTTCTGCAAACGCTCAAAATTCAAAAACAAAAACTATGGAACTAACACAAAACAAACAAGCGAAAATTTTAGACATTAAACCTTCAACAACATCTTCAGAAAATGATTTTGATTTTTTGCAAGGCAAATGGAAAGTTCACAATCGTAAGCTAAAATCAAGATTAACCAATAGTAACGAATGGACTGAATTTGAGGCTGAATTGCACATGAAAAAAACATTAAACGGATTTGGGAACTTAGAAAATTTCTATACAAACAATAATGGTGAACCTTATGAGGGAATGGCAATTCGTCTTTTTAATAAGGTATCAAAACTTTGGAAAATATATTGGATTGATAGCAACGGCACTACCATGGATGAAAAACCTGTAACGGGTTCATTTGAAAATGGCTTGGGAAAATTTTATACAAATGACATCTTTAATGAAAAAGAAATTCTTGTGGTATATCAATGGGATGCTACTAATTTGGAACATCCAAAATGGTCACAAGCGTTTTCGACTGATAATGGAAAAACATGGGAGTGGAATTGGAAAATGGAATTGTCAAGAATAGAATAGTTCAAAATCAATATATAAAACTAAAATGATAACTGAATTACGAACGTACAAACTCAAAAAAGGCACAAGCGAAACCTTTGAAAAAATATTTACTGAACAAAGTTTACCAATGTTAAAACGTTGGAAAGTAAAAGTTGTTGATTTTGGATTTTCATTAATTGATCAAGAGAGTTTCTACCTAATTAGATCATACGAAAGTATTGAACAACGAAAACAAAGTCAAGACGCATTTTACGGAAGCGAGGAATGGATTAATGGACCAGACAAACCGCTAATTGATTGCATTGAGACCTACAATACAGCGATTGTTGACAGCACAAAACTGTCAATAATAAATACATTATGAATTAACAAGACGAACTGAAGTTAAGGGTGAAGTGTTAAATTGAACATTTGTATTTCTAAAACTCCTACTTCACAAAGCCTAAAACGGTAGTGGTCATTTTACCGAAACTCTCAAACATTTAAACAAACAAAGAAAAATGAATATATCAAAATTAGACAATCCTGCCTTAATTCTTATTGACATTCAAAAAGGATTTGATAACATCCAATATTGGGGTGGACAAAGAAATAATCCAGAAGCAGAAAAGAATGCAAGTGAACTTTTGAAACTTTGGAGAGCCAATAATCTTCCAATTTTTCACATTAAACATTGTTCATCAAACCCAACCTCGTTACTTCACGAGACAAACGCAGGAAACGAATTTAAAGACATCGTTAAACCAATTGGCGAAGAACCAATAATAAAAAAGAATGTGAACAGTGCTTTTATTGGGACAAACTTAAAAGAACAACTTGACAATGCCAAAATTTATAAACTTGTTATTGTCGGTTTGACAACTGATCATTGTGTTTCGACAACTACAAGAATGGCTGGAAATTTTGGTTATGAAACATTTCTTGTTTCAGATGCAACGGCAACATTTAATAAAAAAGGGATAAAGGGACAAAATTTTTCCGCGGAACTTATTCATGAAACAGCTCTTGCAAGTTTAAATGACGAATTTGCGACTGTCGTAACTACTAAGTTAATTAAAGAAAACATTTAATTTAAAAAACTTTAAACTTAAGTATTATGCTTGAAATGAGACCAACCTGTGAAAATTGCGGCAAATTATTGCCAAACGAATCAAGTGAAGCTATGATTTGTACACACGAGTGTACTTTCTGTGAAGAGTGCGTGGAAAATGAATTAAAAAATGTTTGCCCTAATTGTGGTGGTGGTTTTGAAAAACGACCAACGAGACCAACAAACTGTCTAACATCGAATTGCATTACAAATTATCCCGTCAGTACTATAATAAAATACAGACCAGTTAATAAGGAGAAATATAGGTTGATACATGAAACATTTGTACATATTGACCCAAGAAAAAGATAAATGAAAAACAACAAACAACAAACCTTAAAACAGGTGATAACTGTTGCGCAACTCTTTTCGAAAATCTACTATAAATGCCATTACTCTTTTCCTACGGTACGCTTCAGAAAGAACAAGTCCAAATTGAAACTTTTGGGAGACTTTTAAAAGGTGAAAAAGATTCACTTATGGGGTATGAATTAAAAATGATGGAAATAACGGATCCCGAAGTTTTGAGAAAAAGTAGGCAAAAGTTTCATCCTATTATTGAATTTTCGGGAAATAAAAATAATGAAGTTGAAGGAATGCTTTTTGAAGTTACAGATGAAGAAATAACAAATGCTGACGACTATGAAGTTGATGATTATAAAAGAATTGAAACCTCATTTAAATCTGGAAAAGTAGGATTTATTTATGTAAAGAAATAAAATACAGCGCTCCCCAAAGTATTTACCAAGCGTTGACAAGTAGTCTCCTGATTTTTTCCAAGAATGTCTTTAGAAGTTCAATATACGTATTTTTTAAACGGAATTTTTCAAGCCCAATTATTGAAAAACCTACAAAATAATAGGTTTTATTTTGTAGGTTTTGATTGTGGATTTGTATTGAGCGCTTTGCGTGTGTGGTGAAGTCGGGTCTGGAAAGCTTAGGGGATTTCTAAGTAGATAGTAACGAAGACTTCGTGAGCGTAACCCTAAAGCAAAAAAAAAATGTTTTTGATTCAACTAACTACCGCTTTGAGGCCGGGTTTTTGGCTTTAGCTTTATTTTTTAAACAAAAAAATAAAGGATATCACCACAATCCCTTACGTGAGCTTTACATTGATGAAGAAATTTAGCGATTAAACATTGATATTTCATCTGATAAAAGAAGATTAAAAAATTGACGGACTGAAATTGATTGTATCGCTATCCCAAGGCCATTCAACAGTTTTGTTAATTCCAAAATGTTTGTATCGATTTGTAAATTGATTGATGGTAATCAAAATTAGTAATGAAATTAAAACCATCTTTTTTGAAAAAAAAATCGAAATAATTTAATATTGGTTTTGGTCTAAATGATAAAATGCTATTTTTCTATAAAAACCTTAAAATCTTCATCATATTTGGTTGGGTTGACTTCGGTAATCTCATAATCAGCAATTTCATTTTGATAAAAAGGATCTTGCTTAATAATTTCTTGCAGCGAATCTCTGTTTACATTGCGAGCCAATATGATACCTCCTGTTCTCGGATTTTTTCTGCCTGAAAAAATGAATTTCTTCTCGGAATAGTATTTGTCTAAAAATTGAATATGTGGATCGATAAATTTTTCGACCTCGCTGATGTCTTTTTTATAGGATAATGAAATGATAAACATGTAGTGTTTTTTGTTTTTATTACTTCTCTTTTATTTAACTTTTATAGCCTTAATCAGCTTATTGTTGCGTTTATCAGCTCTCGAGTTTTGTAATGAAATAACGGCCCAAATTGCTGCGGGAATCCAGCCAATTAAAGTTATTTGCAAAATCAGGCAAAGAATAGATGTGAGTATTCTGCCTCTCAAAAAGAAAGAAACAAACGGAAAAAATATTGCAATTAATGTCATATTCTGGGTTGTCTAAAAATCAGTTATTTGTTTTGAGTTCTGTATTGTTATGCTGTTGGGAATTTAGAAATATCCATATAGAAAATTTCCCAAGTATGTCCGTCAAAATCTTCGATCGTGCGCTGTTGCATAAAACCATAATCTTTCATTTCGCTTGACTCTATTCCGCCGGCGTTTAGTCCATTTGTCACGATGCTGTTCACTTCATCAACACTTTCAGTTGATAATGAAAAAAGCCCCGCAACACTTGATTTGGTGTCTGCAATGGGTTTGGTTGCAAAGTTTGAAAATTTTTCGTGTGTCAACAGCATGACATAAATGTTTTCACTCCAAACCATACACTTTCCGCTGTCGTCTGAAAATTGAGGATTGTTTGTAAAGCCTAATGCGTTATAAAAGGCCATAGATTTTTGCAAATCGGTTACTGCTAAATTGATAAAAATTTGTTTTGCCATTTTTTTAAATTTTATACTATTTTTTTTACTAAGTCACTGTATTATAAAATAAACCACATTTAATTTCAAACATATAAGTCATATAACTCAAAGAAAGTTAGTTTGACAGCTTAGTGATTAAAGTGAATATAAGTTAAAACGTTCTTTGTATGTTTTTTTGATTTCACTTAAATGAGCTATTGGTTTTAACTGATTTTATTAAAATTTAAAACTTATATGACTTATATGTTTTAAAAAGACTGCGTTAAGCATCGGGAATATTCGGTTCGATCAAACGTTTTAATTTGTCTAACGATTCCTGCCAGCCTAGATAACACATTTCAGTTGGTATTGCATCAGGGATTCCTTCCTGTGTTGCAAAAAGTTCTGTACCACATAGTACTTTTCGGAGTTCGATTGTGGTAATCATTTGTCCTGGTAAGTTTGGGTCGTCAAACTCATCTGAATATTTTAATCGTTCATTAGGTATGATTTCCAAATATTCGCCGCCAAAGGAATGACTGCTACCCGTAGTAAAATTGGTAAACGACATTTTGTATTTTCCGCCAATTTGGAAATCCATACTATGTACTTTGCAGACAAAACCATAAGGCGGTAACCAGGAAGCCATTGCATCAGCATCTGTGAATGCTTTATAAACTTTTTCTGGAGGCGCTGTAAAAACTCTGTGAAGTGTAACTTTATTATTTGCCATGGTGTTCTTTTTTAGATAGTTAAATTTAATGCTTTTCTGGATTAAATTTTTCTGTTTGGCTAAAAAAAAATTGGTGGTCGGGGATTTTTATTTTACGATGAACGTTTGTCTGCTTAAAGATATGGCCTATTAAGAAAGCCTAAACTTTCGGTTAATGACTAATTTTAAAAGTACAAAGCATCTTTAAATTAAGCCTAAACCCGCCGTATTACCAAACGGCGGTTAGCAGTTCATTGTTTTTTAGTTTTATCTATTTCCAGGTTTTAAAAATAAATGCGTCGCACCAGGAGTTTCAATGACTTTTATTTTAGTTAATTCATTAATCTTATTGTTTTCTTTTTCAAAAAGCCGCGTTCCACTACCAAGCAATATAGGGGCAATATGGATGTGTATCTCATCTAATAAGTCGGCTTGCAAAAATTGTTGAGCTACGCTTGCGCCCCCCATAACCAATATGTCCTTTTTCTTTGCAATAGATCTCGCCTGTGATAATGCAGTTTTTATACCATCGTTAACGACAGTAAAACCTTTAATTACATTCATTTTTTTAGAACTTAAAATTAATGCAGGAACAGGGAAAGGCGATTGACTTTTCCAAACTCCATCAATAGCAGTTATGTAAGTCCTGCTCCCTAAAATTACAGCGCCACAATTTTTGAACATATCAGAGGCGATTTCTTCATCTTCCTTTTGCTTGTTGGCAAAAAGCCATTTATGCAATAATTGACCGTTTAAGCCCAATGGATTTTCTTGTGTAATTGCCTGCCCTGCTGTAAAGCCATCTAATGACATTGTAATGCTTAAAAAAACCTTTCCCATTTTTTATATTAGTAGCCTGTTCTTAGTTATTGTTAATTTTGTCACAATGACTGCTAACCATTATAATTTGTACAAAACTAACTTTCGCTAATGTTGCCAACTTGCAGTTGTATACACGAAAGTTTGTTTCGTTTTTCTACCTCAAATATATGTTTTTTTCTTATCGTTTTTGAATTTTCATACTGAACTAAAAATGCTTTAGTTTTTAATACTATGGTTCTTTAATAACCTGCTGCTGTCGTAGCCCTGATGGTCGAATTGCTCTCGCAATTACCTGTGCAATTGGGGTTTAAGCACACAGATACAGTGGACAGCAGACACGAGCGAAGTGAACTGACGAAGTAATTAGCTCCAAAAAAATATTTTTTCTAATTTTAAAATATTGCCTTTGAAAAAGTGTGTATGATTACATTTTTTCAAAGGAAAAAGTCCGAGTATTGAATATAATTAGAAATTATTAACGAATTTTCTCAAAAAAAAGAAAAACCATTTAAATCTCACTAAACAAAGAAAAACTTAAATGGTCTTATATGACTTATATGGTAAAAAAATTACTTTGAATTAAGGAACTCTTTCAATTCATCATAATTCGAAATTTTTACGCTAACTTTCTCTTTGTTCATCACGCTTTCTATTTGTGTCGGCAGCGGCAAAGTAATACCCAAAGCAGGCTCGACTACATCAAGAAACTTGATAGGATGTGCTGTTTCCAGGAAAACACCAATAGCGTTTGGTATGTTTTGCAATTCTTTTTTCAATCCCAAATAGCCAACAGCTCCGTGTGGCTCCGCGATATAACCTCTTTCGTTGTAGATGGCTTTTAGTGCCACTAAAGTTTCAGCATCAGTAAAAGTATAGGATGTAAAATCTTTTTTGAATTGCTCCAAATCATTTTGGTACATCTCCTGAATACGAACGAAGTTACTTGGATTCCCAACATCCATAGCATTCGAAATCGTTGCGATAGATGGTTTTGGATCGTAAATTCCGCTAGCAAGGAACCTAGGAACGGTATCGTTTACATTGGTGGAAGCCACAAAATGTTCGATAGGTAACCCTAATTTTTTGGCAATGATACCCGCACAAATATTCCCGAAGTTTCCGCTTGGACAAGAGAAAATTAACGGTTTACCTTGGCTTTTCAACGCTTTGTAAGCAAAGAAAAAGTAAAACATTTGTGGTAGCCAGCGCGCTATATTAATTGAATTGGCGGAGGTCAGGTGGATGTGCTCTAAATCTTTATCGAGAAACGCTTTTTTGACCATGTCCTGGCAATCATCAAAAACACCGTCAACTTCAAGGGCTTTTATATTTTGTCCCAAAGTAGTCAGTTGTTTTTCCTGTATGTCGCTCACTTTTCCCGACGGATAAAGAATAACCACATCAACACCGTTTACACCTAGAAAACCACTGGCAACGGCACCTCCTGTATCTCCGGAAGTCGCTACAAGCACTGTGTTTTTGTTATCTTTGTTATCTTTGTTGAAATACGCCAGGCAACGTGACATAAATCTCGCTCCCACATCTTTGAATGCCATAGTTGGGCCGTGAAATAATTCAAGAGAGTAGATTCCGTTTTCTACTTCGACCAAAGGAAAATCGAAACACAAGGTTTCGGCTATGATTTGTTTTAACGTTTCGGCTGGGATTTCGCCTCCCACAAATTGTTTGATGGCTTCAAAAGCTATTTCTTCGTGTGATAAACTTTCGATTGTATCAAAAAAGCTTGTTGCTAATGATGTAATGGTTTCTGGAAAATACAATCCTTTATCTGTTGCTAATCCTTGTATTACTGCTTCTTGAAAAGAAACGTTGGGTGCATTATGGTTTAAACTGTAATATTTCATTTCTAAATTTTAGATTTTGGATAGTTAATAGGTGCTATCGTCAATTATAATTTTTAATTTCTGCCTTCTGCTTTCTACAATCTTATATTATCTTCATTCCTTCGTCATTCACTTTGGAAACGTGAATTTCATAAGGCAAATTCATTTCTTCGTAAACGGCACTCATTGCTTTGGCAATTTTATCGGCGTTTTCTTTTCCTTTGCTTAAAGCAAAAATAGAAGGACCTGAACCTGAAATTCCTGAGCCTAAAGCTCCGTTTTCATAAGCGGTTTGCTTGATTAAATCAAATCCCGGAATCAGCATAGAGCGGATCGGTTCGATGATTTCATCGTGTAAAGAACGGCCGATCAATTCGTAATCTTGAGTATAAAGACCAGCTACTAGTCCGCCAACATTTCCCCATTGAGTAATGGCACTTTTTAAGGAGACAGTTTGTTTCAAAACCGAGCGCGCATCTGATGTTTTTAACTCAATTTGAGGATGAACTACTGTTGCGTATAATTCGGAAGGGCTGTCAATTTTGATAATATCCAAAGGATTTGAGCTACGAACCAATGTAAAACCTCCCAAAAGGGCAGGGGCAACATTGTCGGCATGAGCATTTCCACTGGCTAACTTTTCGCCTTGCATAGCAAATTTCACTAGTTCTACCCTAGTAAAAGGGCGTCCCAACAATTCGTTGATTCCAAAAACCGCACCTGCAGAACTGGCGGCACTACTACCGATACCGCTTCCTGCTTTGATGTGTTTGTAAATTTCGATTTCAAAACCAAATTCAGTTTCCACTTCCTCCAGCATTGCCAAAGCAGCAACTCCGGCAACATTGTTTTCGGTTTCCAATGGTAAATCAGCACCTACGATTTTGGTAATGCGAACTCCTTTCACATCAGATTTGCGGACAATCATTTCGTCGCCTGCGGTGGCTAAACAAAGTCCAAGTACATCAAAACCACACGAAAGATTCGCAATAGTAGCTGGGCAAAATAGTTTTATTTCAGTCATTTTTTTTAGATTCTAAGATGCTAAGTTTCTAAGTTTCTGAGATGGCTTAGCATCTTAGAGACTTAGAAACTCAGTAACTTTTTTTAAACATTTCCTATTCTAATAACATCGGCAAAAATTCCGGAGGCTGTAACCGCAGCTCCCGCGCCAGCACCTTTTATCAACAATGGCTGATCAACGTAGCGATCTGTATAGAATAAAACGATATTGTCTTTTCCTTCCAAATTGTAAAACGGATGATCTTTTGGGATGAATTGCAAACCTACACTCGCTTTCCCGTTTTCAAATTGGGCTACAAATTTCAGTCGGCTTTCTTTTTCATTAGCTTCCGCCAAAATAGATTCAAAGTGTTTTGCATGTTCTTTTAATGAAGCGAAAAAAGCATCATTATTGGTAGTTCCCATACATTCTTTTGGAAGAAAAGATTTGTTTTCAATATCTTTAATTTCCATTTGGTAACCGCTTTCACGGATCAAAATAAGTATCTTTCTGGCTACGTCAATTCCGCTTAAATCAATCTTTGGATCTGGCTCTGTAAAACCTTGGACTCCAGCTTCTTTAACCACGTCATGAAAAGTGTTGTTTTTATCGAAATTGTTAAAAATAAAGTTCAAACTACCTGACAAAACGGCTTGAATTTTATGTACTTTATCACCAGATGCGATAAGGTTTTTTACAGTGTCGATGATTGGTAACCCAGCTCCGACATTCGTTTCAAAAAGAAAGGGCGCATTAAATTTACGAGACAAACTTTTTAGGTTTTTGTAATTGTCATAGGCAGATGAACAAGCAATTTTATTGCAAGTTACTACGGCAACATTTTGTTTTAAATACTGCTCATAAGTTTTAGATACTTCTTCATTCGCAGTAATGTCTACAAAAATACTGTTGCGTAAATTTAGTGCTTTTACTTTTGCTATAAATTCTGCCTTGTTAGCAGTCTCACCTTTTTCTAAGAGAGATTGCCATTCTTTTAGCGGCATTCCATCTTCGTCGAAATACATTTTTCTGGAGTTGGAAACCGCAATGACTCTCAGGTTTATTTTTAAATTTTCTTTTAGAAATTTCTTTTGCTGATGAATTTGTTCGATGAATTTCTCACCCACATTTCCAACGCCCATTACGAATAAGTTTAATTGCTTGGTGTTTTCTTCAAAGAAGTTTTCGTGTAAAGTGTTTAGTGCTTTTTTAACGTCTCTTTCATTGATTACTACTGAGATGTTTCTTTCGGAAGCACCTTGAGCAATGGCACGAATATTAACGTTGTTTTTGCCTAAAGTACTAAACATTCTGCCACTCAAACCTTGGTGGTTTTTCATGTTTTCACCTACCAAAGCGATAATGCAGAGGTTTTTTTCAACAATACAAGGATCGATTTTGTTTTGAACAATTTCTATTTGAAACGCTTTGTTGATGGCAATTTCAGCAGTTTCGGCATCCGAATTTAAAATACCGATACAGATAGAGTGCTCCGATGAAGCTTGAGTAATAAAAATTACGTTAATGCTTTCATTTGATAGCACTTCGAATAAACGTTTAGACGAACCTGCAACACCAATCATTCCAGAACCTTCCAGCGTAATCAAAGTAATGTTGTCAATATGGCTAATCCCTTTTACAGGATTGGCATGTGATTCAGGATTGTTGGAAATCAAAGTCCCTTCGGCTTGTGGCTCGAAAGTATTCTTAATTAAAATTGGAATATTTTTTCTTAAAACAGGCTGGATTGTAGGCGGGTACAGAACTTTGGCGCCAAAATGAGACAATTCCATGGCTTCCTGATAAGAGATCGTGGCAATAGGCTGTGCTTGTTTTACAATCTTAGGATTGGCAGTAAACATTCCGTTCACATCTGTCCAGATTTCCAAGTCTGATGCATTTAATGCTCCTGCTATGATTGCTGCTGTATAATCTGAACCGCCACGGCCTAAAGTTGTGATAATACCGTCTTCAGAAGTGGCAATAAAACCAGGCATTACAACCACTTGATTGTCATTTGATGCAAAAAAATCGGCAATTAGTTTATTTGAAAGTTCAAAGTTAACGGCTGCTTTTCCAAAATGATTGTTGGTTTTAATCAATTCTCGGCTGTCTTTATAGCTGCTATTTTTTAGTTTTTGTTTTAAAGCTTCAGCAATGATATAAGACGATAGTAATTCGCCAAAACTTAGGATAGTATCCAAAGTTCTTGAAGATAATTCACCTAATAGAAAGCATCCATCAAGTAATGTTTCGAGATGGTTGATAATTCTTTTAATATGACTCAGTAAACCGCTTTGTTCGCTAACAGGAATCAGTTGTTTAAGTGCTTCTAAATGTTTTTTCTCGATTTCGGTAATAATATCTTTAAAGCTTTCGTCATTTGCTGCCGCTTTGGATGCAGCCAATTGCAATAAATCGGTTACTTTACTTAGCGCGGATACAACGACAACAAGCTTTTCGTCTTGTGCTTTATTAATGACTATATCTAAAACTAGTTTTATATTTTCTGCATTGGCTACCGAAGTACCACCAAATTTTAATACTCTCATAATAAGGTTGTATTTGTTTTAATGTAATTTAGTATCGCTATTTATTTGATTATCAGTATTGAAATTATAACGATTTTTATATTGTATCTTGTTGTTTTAAATTGCAAAAGGCTTCTATACACCCATGACTTTCTTTCTTTAAGAAAAAAGTACAGCAACTGGATTATATGTAAAATGTATACCCCTAAGGGGTAGTAGTTGTAGTAGATGTAGTTGTAACAGCAAGTGCAACCCAGATTTGAGTTGTTATCGAAGGATGATATGTGCTGTTAAAATTTTTCATTTTTGATTTTCCAAAAGTACAGTTTTTCATCAAAAAATAAAGCTTTGTGGGTTATTTTTGCGAATAGTTTAATATTTAAATTTAATATGGATTCAAATTTAATATTGCGTAATTTATTTCTTTGTTTATTGAGATTATCTTTATTTTAATTTGTGTTATTACCTAGTTTTAATACTAATTCATAGTCGAAAAAGGATATATTTAACTTTAAAAAAGGCAATTGATGGAACTATTTTTTAAAAAGGGATAAGATTTAAAGTGAATATTGAAGTTGAAAAGCTATTGAAAACTTTATTTTGAATGGTTTTTTAAATTATTATCAAAAATCATTGCTTTTTAATATTGATTTATGGAATTTTGAACCCTTAAATTCAAACAAAATGGAGAATACACATTATATAAGTACCGAACTACTTTCTTTCGAAGTTTTACAGGAAATTATTTCTCATAATAAATTAATTGCTCTTTCTGAGAATGCAAAAACAAATATTCTAAAGTGTAGAAAATACTTGGATGCAAAAATGGCTTCTCATTCGGAACCTATTTACGGAATCAATACTGGTTTTGGATCACTTTGTAATGTGAAAATTTCAAATGAAAACCTTTCTAAGCTTCAAGAAAACCTTGTAAAGTCACATTCTTGTGGGACGGGGGAAGAAGTGCCAAACGATATTGTAAAATTGATGCTGTTGCTTAAAATTCAATCTTTAAGTTATGGACATTCTGGAGTACAATTGCAAACAGTGGAGCGGTTAGTTGACTTTTATAATAATGATATACTGCCTGTTATTTATACTCAGGGTTCACTTGGAGCTTCCGGAGATTTGGCTCCTTTGGCACATTTATCATTGCCTTTATTGGGCGAAGGAGAAGTTTGGTTCGAAGGTAAGAAAGTGAATTCGATTGAAGTTTTAAAACATTTTGGTTGGGAACCTATCGTATTAAAATCCAAAGAAGGTTTGGCATTATTGAACGGAACTCAATTCATGAGTGCTTATGGTGCTCATATCTTAATGAAAGCAAATAAGTTTTCATTTTTAGCCGATTTAATCGGAACAATTTCATTGGAAGGATTTGATGGTAGAGTTGAACCTTTTAATGAGTTGATACACTATATACGTCCTCATAACGGTCAAATTGCTACAGCCAAAAGAGTGAAGGAATTTTTGGATGGAAGTGAAATTATCGGGCAGCTTAAAACCCATGTCCAAGATCCATATTCTTTCCGTTGCATTCCACAAGTTCATGGCGCTTCAAAAGATGCTTTTGATTATGTGAAAAAAGTGTTCAAAACCGAGATTAATTCGGTAACTGATAATCCAAATATATTTATAGAAAGTGATCAGATTATCTCGGGTGGAAATTTCCATGGACAACCTTTGGCTTTGGCTTTAGATTTTATGGCGATTGCTTTGGCAGAACTAGGAAGTATTTCCGAACGCAGAACATATCAGTTGATTTCGGGATTGCGTAATCTTCCTGCGTTCTTGGTTGATAATCCAGGATTGAATTCAGGATTTATGATTCCGCAATATACAGCTGCAAGTATTGCAAGCCAAAACAAACAGTTGGCAACTCCTTCGAGCGTAGATAGTATAGTTTCAAGCAATGGTCAGGAAGATCATGTCAGTATGGGAGCGAATGGCGCTACCAAATGTTTACGCGTGATGGATAATTTGGAGCGTATTTTAGCCATTGAATTAATGAATGCTTCACAAGCGATAGAATACCGTAGACCTTTACATTCAAGTGATTTTATAGAAATGTTTTTAAAATCTTACAGAAGTGAAGTTCCTTTGGTAAAAGAAGACAGAATTCTTCATTATGATATAGAGAAAACAGTAAGTTTTCTAAATAGTTTTCAAATAGAAGAAGATTTGTTAACATTAGCTTAACATTGGCTTTAAATAATGAAGTAATTTTGCACTACTAAAACATAAACAAATGTCATTAAATAGTATTTTTCAATTTCTAGTTCCAAAAGACAAAAAGTTCTTTCCTCTTTTCGAAGAAGCATCAAGTAATTTAATCGAATTGGCTTCAATTTTGCACGAAGCGGTAAATCTTCCTTTGAAAGAAAGAGAAGTTCTTTTTATCAAAATTGATGAACTAGAGCAAAAAGGAGAAGACATTACTCGTCAAACCAATTTAGAATTGAGCAAAAATTTTATTACTCCTTTTGACAGGGAAGATATTCACTCTCTAATCACTTCAATTGATTATGTAGCCGATTATCTTCATGGTGCCGCTTCAAGAATGCGTTTATATCAGGTGGATAAAATCACGAAATCAATTCGTAAAATGACAGAAATCAATCTAGAGGCCTGTCAAAATATTGATGTTGCAGTAAAAGAGTTGAAAAACTTGAGCAATATGAAAACGATTACCAACGCTTGTGCTAAAATTAATAAGTTGGAAAACAAGTCGGATATGGTTTATAACAAAGCCGTTTTTGAAATTTTCGAAAATGAAACCGATGCCAAAAATATCATTAAATATAAAGAAGTATTGTCAGTTTTAGAATCAGCAACTGATAAATGTAAGAGTGTTGCTAGTGTTTTAGAATCTATTACGGTAAAACATTCTTAATTTAATTCTATTCATTTGAAGATATTGATATGACTTTACTCATAATTATTATAGTTCTAGCATTAATTTTTGATTACATTAATGGTTTTCATGATGCTGCCAATGCTATTGCTACTGTTGTTGCAACCAAGGTTTTATCACCGTTTCAGGCGGTACTTTGGGCAGCTTTTTTTAACTTTTTGGCTTACTGGGTTTTTGGCTTGGGTGTTGCAAATACCGTTGCAAAAACGGCTGATTCAAGTCAAATTGATTTAGTAGTTATCCTTGCAGGTGTTGTAGCGGCAATTATTTGGAATTTAATTACTTGGTGGCAAGGAATTCCTTCCAGTTCTTCACATACTTTGATTGGCGGTTTTGCTGGTGCTGCGGTTGCGCATGCAATTACAATGCATGGTTTTTCAGATTATATTTTAATTGAAGATGGAGTACAGCACACTAGACATTGGTATGATATTGTAAGTTGGTACAAAGCTGGAAAAGATGGAGGTATGCCTTCAGGGGTAGTGATTATTATTGCATTTATAGTTCTTGCCCCTTTGTTAGGAGCCTTTATGTCGTATTTGATTTCTATTTGGTTGTTAAATGCTTCCAGAAAAAGTATCATACCTAAGCTATTTACAATTGCATTAATGATATTGTCAGTTTGGTTTGTTTATAGCCAAATGGTTCCATTCGAAAAAATCGAAAAGCCTCGTTTTGAATCTTCTGTTTTTTGGAGTGTCGTATTTGAATCACACAATATTAAGTGGTTTTTGGTAGCATTTATAATACTATCGATGTCAACATTTGCTTTAGTATTTAGTAGTTTAAATTTACACAAAGCGGATGCGGTTTTGAAAAAAATGCAATTATTGTCTTCAGCGGCTTTTAGTTTAGGTCACGGTGGAAATGATTCACAAAAAGTAATGGGAATTATTGCTGCAGCTGTGGCGGTTTATATCAAAACTAGTGGTGTCGATATTATGAATCTTCCAGATTGGTTGCAAGTAGTTCTTCCAGATGACGATAAAGGTATAAAAGGAGTAATGCCTGAATGGATTCCTTTAGCTTGTTATACTGCTATTGCTGTTGGAACATTAAGTGGTGGTTGGAAAATTGTGAAAACAATGGGTTCTAAAATTACCAAAGTAACTTCTTTTGAAGGAGTAGCTGCAGAAACTGCAGGAGCTTTGACACTTTATTTCACAGAACATTTTAAAGTGCCGGTAAGTACAACACATACTATTACAGGATCTATTATTGGAGTTGGATTAACAAAACGTATTTCAGCTGTTCGTTGGGGTGTAACGGTGAGTTTACTTTGGGCTTGGGTACTAACGATTCCTGTTTCAGCATTACTGGCTGCGCTAGTATATTGGTTTCTAAATATATTTTTGTAAAATAATTATCATACTATAAAAAAACCATTCGCATTCCGAATGGTTTTTTTATGTCTTAAAATTTGCGTTTTTTATTTTTGGAGCAGAGACCTGTTCGGTAATAATCAACAGTTCTCCAGCTGTTCACTGTATTCCCGATTAATAAAAACTACGGCAAAAAAGCCTTGTTTTTCTATATCGGGAGATGCCGTTTCCATCTGGGCTAAATGACAAGTTTAGAACTATTATGAGCTTTTCAAAAAATGAAATTCTATGTTAACAGTTGTGATTTTAGAAGAAAATAAATTTTAGAAGATTTTATGATAGAGTTTAATTGCCTTGAATTAAATTTTTACGATTCTTTCTGCGTTTGTAATGAGTTTGCTTTAGAGTATTTTCACCTGTAATTATGCTTATGTTTCCATCAATTTCAAGCATGGCGAGTTTTACATCCTTGAAATTTTCTACACCATGTTCTCTCATGGCTTCTTTCAATTCATCCGAAGTTATGTCTAGCTTACTCAAGTTTTTGAAATCTAAAGTTCCACTATGAATTAAGATTTCGGGTTTTTCAAGCATTAATTCCTCAAATTTTTTATAACGATACATTAATTTCTTTAAGATGAAATTAATCGCAAAAAGTACTGTTGCTGCTGCTAAACCTCCCCAAAGTGTTGTGTTGTTTCCTACCATCGCATTTTGCACGGAATTGCTTATCAGTAAAATTAAAATTACATCGGCGGTATTGAGCTGGGATAGTTCTTTTTTGCCAAAAACCCGCAGCGCTATAACCATGAAAAAATACACAGTTGCACTGCGAATGACGATGTCTAGGTAAGGGTTCATAGTTTGGATTTTGGGTTTCAGATTTCAGATTTCAGATTTCAGATTTCAGATTTCAGATTTCAGATTTCAGATTTCAGATTTCAGATTTCAGATTTCAGATTAAGAATGTTAAGCATCATATTGTGTTTAGATTAAATTTTTTATAGTCTTTTCTGTTTTCTGCCGTCTACTTTCTGCCATCTATACTCTTTGCTCTTTATTCTATTCTCTAAAAATCTATTTTATTTTGAAATTCTTTTCAATAGCTTTAATCATCTCTCCAGCAATATCTTTGTTGGTGGCACCTTCAATTCCTTCGAGTCCTGGAGAAGAGTTTACTTCAAGCAATAAAGGTCCTTTTGCGGAGCGGATAATATCAACACCTGCAACTTTTAAATCCATTGCTTTAGCGGCTTTTATGGCAATCTTTTTTTCTTCTGCCGTAACTTTAATTACCGATGCTGTTCCGCCCAAATGGATATTAGCTCTGAATTCGCCAGGCATCGCTTCTCTTTGGATTGCAGCAACAACCTTCCCGTCAATTACAAAACACCGAATATCTTTTCCGTTAGCTTCTTTGATAAATTCTTGAACTAATATATTCGCATTAAGGCTTTTGAATGCGTTAATTACACTTTCTGCAGCTTTTTTGGTTTCTGCCAATACAACGCCTTTTCCCTGAGTACCTTCAAGTAATTTCACGATAAGTGGCGACCCTCCAACCATTTTGATTAAATTATCTGTATCCAGTGGAGAATTGGCAAATCCTGTTGTTGGAATGTCAACACCATGATTAAGTAATAATTGCAAGGAATATAATTTGTCTCTCGATTGTGTGATAGCAGTTGACGAGTTTAAACAATAGACTTTTAATGCTTCAAACTGTCGAGTTAAGGCGCAACCGTAAAAAGTAATACTTGGTCGAATTCGGGGAATGATTGCGTCAAATTGGTTTAATATTTTTCCGCCTCGGTAATGAATTTCTGGTGTTTTAGCGTCCAGTTTCATATAACATTCCTTAATATTCAAAAAATGCATTTCGTGACCGCGCATTTCTCCAGCTTCCATAATTCTTTTGTTGCTGTACAATTCAGGATTACTGGCCAAAAGTCCTATTCTTAAACCTGAGCTGGCTTTTTCTGAATTTTTATATAATTCAACGAGACTTTCAGTGGTAGGTTGTCCTAAAAGATATTTTTGTTCCGGGTCAACCAGTATTCTTCCGCTCATGGCTTCGCGTCCCAAAAGCATGCGAAAACCCATCGAGTCACGATTTGTAAGGGTCATTTCAATTGGCCATTTCGAATCACCAATGGCAATTTGAGTTTGAATAACATATCGGTGCTCCCTAAAGCCACTGGAACTTTTTACAATTCTTTTGTCAACCATTGGTGCTTCACAATGAATAACAGTTTTTGTATTGTTCTGTATTGGATTTATGTCAAACTTTACCCAATTAGCATCATTTTTTATAAATGGAGCAATATTGATAGCATGCAAAGCAGATGTCTTTGCGCCAGAATCGACACGGGCTTTAATTGTAGGGATTCCTAATTCCGGAAAAGAGCACCATTCTTCACTACCCAGTATGACTTTATTTTGAAACATAAATTAATTTTGTTGGTCTTTTTTATAACTACCAAATGTAGATATTTGTTTTTAAAAAAATACGATAATATCCTATAAAAAACAAACCCGTTATGTTATTAAAACGTAACGGGTTTGTTATGTAGTATTTTATAATAAATTATTGATTAGTAGGTTCTTCAGCTTGATTAGTAGGTTCCTCGGCTTTGTGAATATTTACAGTTAATTCTTGTGAGCCATCTGCAATATCCATAAAGATTTCATCACCGGTTGCAATTTTTGATGTGATAATTTCTTCAGCCAACGTATCTTCAACATACTTCTGAATCGCTCTTTTTAATGGTCTTGCACCAAATTGTTTATCAAAACCTTTATCCGCTATAAATGCTTTGGCTTTGTCAGATAATTTTAATTGATAACCTAGTTCTTTGATGCGGTCATATAGTTTTTGTAACTCGATGTCAATGATCAAATTGATGTCTTCTTTTTCTAAAGTATTAAATACAATTACATCATCTATTCTGTTCAAAAATTCTGGAGCAAAGGTTTTCTTTAAAGCATTCTCAATTACGCTTTTAGAATTATCATCGGCTTGTGCAATTTTAGCAGCAGTGCCAAACCCAACTCCTTGCCCGAAATCTTTCAATTGACGGGCTCCAACATTAGACGTCATAATGATAATTGTATTTTTGAAATCAATTTTTCGGCCTAAACTGTCGGTTAAAAATCCATCATCAAGTACTTGAAGCATCATGTTGAAAACATCAGGATGTGCTTTTTCAATTTCATCAAGCAATACAACACAATATGGTTTTCTGCGTACTTTTTCAGTTAATTGACCACCTTCTTCATATCCTACATATCCAGGAGGCGCTCCAACCAATCTCGAAATTGCAAATTTCTCCATGTATTCACTCATGTCTATACGAACCAACGCATCTTCTGAATCGAAGAGTTCTTTTGCAAGGACTTTTGCTAATTGTGTTTTTCCAACACCAGTTTGGCCTAAGAAAATAAAAGAACCAATCGGTTTGTTTGGGTCTTTCAATCCAGCGCGATTTCTTTGAATCGAACGAGCGATTTTTAAAACTGCCTCGTTTTGTCCAATTACTTTATTTTGAATAAGCTCAGGAAGTTTAGCTAGTTTGTTGCTTTCAGTTTGTGCAATACGATTTACCGGAATTCCGGTCATCATTGATACAACGTCGGCAACATTATCTTCTGTAACTAATATTCTATTGGTTTTAGAATCTTCTTCCCATTGCTCTTGTGCTATGGCTAAATCTTTTTCTATCTTTTTCTCGTCATCACGAAGTTTAGCTGCCTCTTCATATTTTTGTTTCTTAACAACCAAGTTTTTCAATTCACGAACTTCTTCCAATTGTCGTTCCAAATCCAGTATTTGTTTTGGAACATCAATATTAGTGATGTGAACTCTTGATCCAGCTTCGTCCAATGCATCAATGGCTTTGTCTGGTAAAAATCGTTCAGACATATAACGATTTGTTAATTTAACACAAGCCTCAATTGCTCCAGGCGTGTAAATCACATTATGATGATCTTCATATTTATTTTTAATGTTGTTCAAAATGGCAATCGTTTCTTCAACAGAAGTTGGTTCTACGATTACTTTTTGAAATCGTCTTTCTAATGCACCATCTTTTTCTATGTATTGACGGTATTCGTCTAATGTGGTTGCGCCTATACATTGAATTTCACCTCTTGATAAGGCAGGTTTGAACATATTGGATGCGTCGAGTGAGCCTGTAGCTCCGCCAGCACCAACAATTGTATGAATCTCATCGATGAAAAGAATGATGTCATCATTTTTTTCCAATTCATTCATTACTGCTTTCATTCTTTCTTCAAACTGTCCTCTATATTTAGTTCCGGCAACTAGGCTTGCCAAATCTAGAGTTACAACACGTTTGTTGAATAATATACGTGAAACTTTCTTTTGAATGATTCGCAGGGCAAGACCTTCGGCAATAGCAGATTTACCAACCCCTGGTTCACCTATTAGCAAAGGGTTGTTTTTTTTGCGGCGGCTCAAAATTTGAGAAACACGTTCTATTTCTTTTTCGCGTCCTACAACGGGATCTAATTTCCCCTCTTCTGCCATTTCAGTTAAATCTCTTCCAAAGTTGTCAAGTACAGGAGTTTTAGATTTTTTATTTGATTTATTGGCAGGATTATTAAAATTACCTTCCTTGAGGCTGTCATCTTGTCCTGAATCGTCATTGTAGGATTCGTTTTTTGGCAAGTTTTCTAAAAAATCGTCTTCGTTTGGAGTCATGTTGATGTATTGTTCTTTAGCTACGTCATAATCTATTTTAAGTTTATTCAATAGCTTGGTTGTAGGATCATTTTCGTTTCTCAAAATGCACAACAGTAAGTGTGCAGTGCTGATTGATGAACTTTGGAAAACTTTTGCTTCTAAAAAAGTAGTTTTCAAAGCGCGTTCTGCTTGACGTGTCAGATGTAAATTTTTCTTTTCTACACTAACATCAATGCTAGGGCTGGCGGGGCTTAGGATTTCAACCTTTCTTCTTAAATGGTCAAGATCAACAGACAGGTTGTTAAGGATGTGAATTGCTTTACCATTTCCATCCCTTAGAATGCCAAGCATCAAATGTTCAGTACCTATAAAGTCATGTCCAAGGCGTAAAGCCTCTTCTTTGCTATAAGTAATAACGTCTTTTACTCTAGGTGAAAAATTATCATCCATATTATTAGGTGTTGTTATTGTAAATTTAGTAAATAAGATTATCAAAAGCAAAAATCATACCTTTAAATACTCTTACTGCTAAGTGACAAAAAAAATGATGAACATATAGTTAAAGCCTACTTAATTTATTAACTAAATGCCAATGAAAATTTGTTAATAAATCGAATAAATTTCTGTCTGTTTATGAGTGAAAACATATTGAGAAAGGTTATATTAGCGGGATTTTTTAAAACAAAATAATTTTAATTTAAGTATATATTATGTCTGAAGGAGAAAAGTTAATTCCTATTAACATTGAAGATGAAATGAAAACAGCTTACATCGATTATTCGATGTCAGTAATTGTATCAAGGGCGCTTCCTGATGTTAGAGATGGCTTGAAACCAGTACATCGAAGAGTACTATTTGGAATGCATGATTTGGGTGTTAATTCAAGATCTGCCCATAAAAAATCCGCAAGAATTGTCGGGGAAGTTCTTGGAAAGTATCACCCACATGGTGATACATCTGTTTATGATGCCATGGTTCGTATGGCGCAAGAATGGAGTATGCGTTATTTATTGATTGATGGCCAAGGTAACTTTGGATCTGTAGATGGCGATAGTCCTGCAGCAATGCGTTATACAGAGGCAAGAATGCGTAAGATTTCGGAAGAAATTCTAGCAGATATAGATAAAGAAACAGTTGATTTTAAACTGAATTTTGATGATACATTAGAAGAACCAACAGTTATGCCGACTCGTGTTCCTACACTATTGATAAATGGTGCGACAGGAATCGCTGTAGGTATGGCAACAAATATGCCTCCTCACAACTTAACTGAAGTGATCAATGGTACTTTGGCTTACATGGATAATAATGACATAGAAGTTGACGAGTTGATGACGCATATTAAAGCTCCGGATTTTCCTACAGGAGGTATAATATACGGTTATGAAGGAGTTCGTGAAGCTTTTAAAACAGGAAGAGGTCGAGTAGTAATGCGTGCCAAAGTAGGTTTTGAAGAAGTGGATGGCCGTGAATCTATTATTGTTACCGAAATTCCATACCAAGTTAATAAAGCAGATATGATTAAACGTACTGCAGACTTGGTTAATGAAAAGAAAATCGATGGTATAGCTAATATTCGTGATGAATCGGATAGAAACGGAATGCGTATCGTTTATATATTAAAGCGTGATGCTACGCCAAATGTGGTGTTGAACACGCTTTATAAGTTTACACAATTACAATCTTCTTTTAGTGTTAACAATATTGCAATTGTGAAAGGTCGTCCACAAATGTTAAATCTGAAGGATCTGATTCATTATTTTATTGAACACCGTCATGATGTGGTGACTCGCAGAACGCAATTTGAATTGAAGAAAGCTGAAGCCAGAGCTCATATATTGGAAGGTTTGATTATTGCTTCTGATAATATTGACGAGGTTATTGCGTTAATTAAAGCATCTAAAAGCACAGAAGAGGCAAGAGAAAAATTAATCGAAAGATTCAATTTGTCAGATATTCAATCTCGTGCTATTGTTGAAATGCGTTTACGTCAATTAACGGGTCTTGAACAAGATAAGTTAAGATCGGAATATGATGAAATCATGAAGTTAATAGAGCATTTAAAAGCTTTATTGGCAGATGTAAACCTAAGAATTGCGTTGATAAAAGAAGAACTAACAGAAATTCGTGATAAGTACGGGGATGAACGCCGTTCTCAAATTGAATATTCAGGTGGAGATGTAAGTATTGAAGATTTGATTGCAGATGAGAATGTGGTTATTACAATATCCCATGCGGGTTATATCAAACGTACTAACTTGTCCGAATATAAAACACAAAATAGAGGAGGAGTTGGTCAAAAAAGTGCCGGTACAAGAGATCAGGATTTCTTGGAACACATGTTTGTTGCAACGAACCATCAATATATGATGTTTTTTACACAAAAAGGAAAATGTTTCTGGATGCGCGTTTACGAAATTCCGGAAGGAAGTAAAACTGCTAAGGGTAGAGCTATTCAGAATTTGGTGAATATCGAAAGTGACGATAAAGTAAAAGCTTTTATTTGTACTCAAGATTTAAAAGACAAAGAGTATATCAATAGTCATAATCTTGTAATGGTGACCAAAAAAGGACAGGTTAAGAAGACTTCATTGGAGAAATATTCTAAGCCAAGGGTTAATGGTGTTGCTGCAATTACAATTAAAGAAGGTGATGAATTATTGGAAGCCAAATTAACTAATGGTGAAAGCCAAATCATTTTAGCAGTTAAATCGGGTAAATTGGTTCGTTTTGAAGAAACCAAAACACGTCCAATGGGAAGAACAGCTTCCGGGGTTCGTGGTATTACTCTAAAAGACGAAACTGACGAAGTGATTGGAATGGTAACTGTAAATGATATGAGCAGTGAAATTCTAGTAGTTGCTGAAAATGGTTATGGAAAACGTTCTAGTTTAGATGAATATAGAATCACAAATCGTGGAGGTAAAGGGGTTAAAACTCTTAATATTACTGAAAAAACGGGTAAATTGATTTCTATAAACGCTGTAACGGATGCAGATGACTTAATGATTATCAATAAATCTGGTTTGACCATACGAATGGCTGTTGAAGATCTTAGGGTTATGGGAAGAGCTACGCAAGGTGTAAAATTGATAAATATCAAGGGTAATGATTCAATTGCGGCTGTTACTAAAGTAATGAAAGATGATGCCGAAGAAGTAGTAGTAGATGAAGATGGGAATGTAATTGAAGCTGCGGCTATCGAAAGAGTAAAGCCTGTTTTGGAAGTGCTAGAAGATGATGGGACAACTGAAGAGGATGAGGAAGACGATGATGAAGAAATAGAAGATGATGACTCAGCAGACGAAGAAGATGCTGATGATGAGGCATAATTAAACAGTAATAGAATAAATAAATATAAAATAGATTAATATGAAAAGTAGATATGTAATAATAGCGTCAGCATTATTTTTATCAGTAGCAAGTATTGCTCAAAAAAATGAAATAAAAGCTGCTGAAAAAGCATTAAAAGCGGGCAAATCCGATGAGGCTATTACAATTTTAACAGGAGCAGAGTATTTGTCTGTAAATGCTCCTGATGCTGAAAAAGCACAATTCTTATTTGTAAAAGGAAATGCACATTTGGATTTGGCGAATAAAAATGTTGAGGCTGATAAGAATTTAAGTTTAGCAGCAAAAGCGTATCAAGAATTGTTAGAGGTTGAAAAAACTTCTGGAAAAGTAAAATATTCGACACAAGCTGCAACATCAATAGCTGAAATTAAAGGTAAATTAATTAATTCAGCTATTGAAGATACAAAAGCCAATAAGGATGCTGAAGGAGCTAAAAAGTTATATGAAGCATATTTATTAGAGAAAAAAGACACCATTAATCTTTATTATGCAGCGTCTACTTACGTAAATGCAAAAGATTATGATACGGCTCTTAAGCTTTACGAGGAGTTAAAAGTTCTAAACTATTCTGGAAAAGCTACTTATTATTATGCCGTTAATAAAGTAAATAATCAAGAAGATTTTTTTAATACTGCGGCCGATAGAGATCGCATGGTAAAAATGGGAACTCATGAAAAGCCAAGAACTGAAAATGTGCCTTCTAAAAGAGGTGAGATCTATAAAAATGTAGCCTTAATTTATGTGCAACAAGGAAAAATGGATTTAGCTAAAAAAGCAGTTTCTGATGCTAGAAAAGCAAATCCAGATGATACTTCGTTAATATTAACTGAGGCTAATTTGTATCTTGAGTCGAAAGATATGAATACTTACAAAAAGTTGATTTCTGAAGCATTAGAAAAAAATCCAAATGATGTAGATTTGATTTTTAATTTAGGTGTTGTTAGTGCCGGAGCGAAAAACTATGCTGAAGCTGAAAAATTCTATACTAAAGTTATGGAATTAGATCCAAAATACATTAATGCTTATATTAATATGGCAGCAATGAAATTGGATGACGAAAAAGTTATCATTGATGAGATGAATAAACTTGGTACTTCTGCTGATGATATGAAACGTTATAATGTGTTGAAAAAGAAAAGAGAAGACTTATTTAGAAGTACAATTCCGTATTTGGAGAAAGCGGTAGCATTAGATCCTAAAAATGTTGATGTAGCAAAAACATTGTTAAATGTATATAGTGCACTAGAAATGACTACAGAGTATAAAGCATTGAAAGCAAAAATGTAGTCTTCATTGAATAGTTATAAAAAATCCTGCTCGAGTATTCGATGCAGGATTTTTTATTTAATATGTTTTTCTTAAATGCTAAAATAGTAACAATTGGAATTTTTTTACCATATAAAACTAGTATAAGAAATATAAATAGATTTTAATAGGTTGTTATACTAGTTTTATATGGTAAAAAAACTCGTGAAATAAAAAAAATATTTTGGTTTTTATTGGGTAAGGTTATTATAGTGCAATAATAGCTTAAAATTGCATGATTTTTTTTTGAATAAAATCGAAAACAATACAGTTTGTCTTATTTAACGAAATCATTATCTTTTTGTTAAAATTTATTACTATTTTATTTGTGCAATCAAAAAAAAAAATTATTTTAGACCAAAATTATAAGTTTAGAAATCGATATAGTTAACGTAAAAGTTATGTAAACTAAGTATTGTTAATTGTTTAAAGATGAAATTTGTAATTCAAAAAACTAATTAAATTCAAATTGTGTAACCTAAAAATTATTTTAAATATGCCAAAAACTACTTTCTTGTAAAATGTTTGAAAAAAACATTTCTTTAGGGTTGAAACCTATTTTAGAATTTTAATCAACTATTATTTTAAATTGCATTTTAAACCCTTCTAATATTTATTTTACTTTTTTGTTTAGTAACTACTATAGTTTTTCTAAATGCAGAAGGAGTAAAATATAATTTTATACTAGTTTCTATAAAAAATAACCCCCTAATATTAACAACTAAACTTAACCTTATGAAAAGAAAATTTGTAATACTGTCAATAGTGTTATTGATAAATGCTGGTGTATTTGCACAAAAGGACCAAATAAAAGCTGCTCAGTCGGTTTTTGAAAGCGGAAAATCTCAAGATGCATTGGGGATTTTGAAAAAAATTGAATATTTAATTTACAATTCTACCGATGAAGAGAAGTCAGATTTCTATTTATTGAAAGGTAATATTTTAAAAGATTTAGCTTTAAAAAATATTGATATGGCCAATAATCTTTCCTTGGCAGCAGAGGCTTATCAAGAATTGATTAAAGCGGAAAATGAGGCAGGAAAGTATAAATATTCTTTACAAGCGAATACGGCTTTGAGAGAAATGAAAGCTACACTTGTCAATGGAGCGGCTGATGATTATAGGACGGGTAAATACAAAGAAAGTGCTGAGAAAAGTTATAAGGTCTATTTATTTGATAAAAAAGACACTTTGAATTTATTTAATGCAGCTTCTTCATCGATGACGGCTAAGGACTTTGATTCAGCAATAAAATATTATGAAGAATTAAAAAGAATTAATTATTCTGGAAAAGGGGTGATTTACTACGCTACAAATAAGAAGACAAAAGTAGAAGAAAGTTTTGCTTCTGCAGCCGTTAGGACAGCAAGTATTGCTGCAGGGTTTCATGAAAAACCTAGAGATGAGTTTTCGCCATCTAAAAAGTTGGAAATTAATAAAAATTTAGCTTTTATATATCTTGAAAAAAATGATGCAGTTAAAGCGGAAATTTGTTATAATAAAGTTTTAGAGTTAGATCCAAATTATATTGATGCATATATTAATTTAACGTATGTTAAATTGGAGTCTAAAAAGGCTTTAGTTGATCAGATGGCAGCTTTGGGCAATACTCCAAAAGAAATGGAGCTTTATGATCAGTTGAAAAATAAAAAAGATGATTTGGTAAGAAGTGTGATTCCATATCTTAAAAAAGCATTGGTTATTGAGCCTAAAAATCAAGATGTTTTGAAGTCACTTTTAGGCGTTTATAGGTCTTTGGATATGACTAATGAATACAATTCATTAAAAGCAAGTATGTAGCTTTGTGAGAATAACAATTATATAAAAAAAATGCTAGAAAATATTTCTAGCATTTTTTTTATATAATTTTTTTAATTACTCTTAATTTATGAGTGTGTTTGTTAATTTCAGCATTGTAAATTCCTAAATGGTCTAGTCTGTCAATTCTTACCTTTCCGCTTGCGTGAACAATATAGTTATTTTCCATTATTATTCCCACATGGATTATATTTCCTTCGTCATTGTCAAAAAAAGCTAAATCACCAGGTTCACTTTCTTCAATAAAACTTAATGCTTCCCCTTGTGTGGCTTGTTGCGATGCATCTCGCAATAATTTATAGCCATTGAGTTTGTAAACCATTTGCGTAAAACCGGAACAATCTATTCCAAAAGGTGTTTTTCCTCCCCATAAATAGGGCGCACTTAAATACATGAAAGCAGAATTTAGTATATTATTTTTTGGTTTTATTCCGCTTATTTTTGTTCCTTCGAAATCAAAATTATTGATATTGATTTCTGGACAGCTTAAAAAAGATAAGGAAGCTCCAAGTGGAATGGGAATCAATAAATTGGAAGGTGCTATAATGTATTCTATCAAATCGCCATTAAGGATAATTGCGTCAGACGAAAGTTGGTTGAAGCAAGATTCTGTAATAGGTTGAAATTGTTTGGTATCTATCCAGCCTTCGTATTCATCATATTGCATTTTTATATAAGACCATTGTTTATGTTGTTCCAAAACTTCAAAATGTTCTCCAAATAAGACCTGAGAAACAATTTCACTTTTATCACTAGCTTCGGCGCGAAGTGGAATCATGGCTAAATTACAAATCCCAAACATTTATATAAATTAGAAATTAAAATAATACGAATCAAAAAATATCTGTAAAAATAGTAATTTTCAATTCGTATTATTTAATAATTGTATTTTATTTAAAGTGATATTTATGAAATGTTTCTTTCAATAACAAAGGCAGAAGCGCCACCGCCACCGTTACAAATAGCAGCTGCTCCATATTTTGCATTATTTTGTTTTAAAACATTTAATAATGTAACAATTATTCTAGCACCTGAACAACCAAGAGGATGTCCTAATGATACGGCTCCGCCATTAACATTTACTTTTTGATTATCTAATCCAAGTATTTTTGAATTAGCTAATCCAACAACTGAAAAAGCTTCGTTAAATTCAAAATAATCAATTTCGTCCAAAGTTAAATTGGCTTTTGTTAACGCTTTAGGTAACGCTTTTGCAGGACTCGTCGTAAACCATTTTGGTTCTTGGGCAGCATCTGCATAACCTCTTATGTAAGCTAAAGGTTTTAAACCTAAAGAAATTGCTTTTTCTTCACTCATTAAAATAACTGCTGCTGCACCATCATTTATAGTTGATGCATTCGCTGCGGTAACGGTTCCGTCTTTCGTGAATACTGCATTTAGTGAAGGTATTTTTTCAAGCGAAACGTTAGTGAACTCTTCATCTTTTGAAATGATTATTGAGTCGCCTTTTCTTTGAGGAACGGCTACAGGAACTATTTCGTTATCAAATTTTCCTTCACTCCAAGCTTTAGCAGAGCGTTCGTAAGATTGAATTGCAAAATTATCTTGTTCTTCTCTTGATATTTTATATTCTGTGGCACAGAGGTCAGCAGCAACACCCATGGCACTATTGTCATACGCATCTGTTAAGCCATCTTTTTGCATTCCGTCAACCATTGTACTGGGTCCGAATTTAGTTCCGCTTCTCAAATGCATATAATGAGGAATCAAACTCATATTTTCCATTCCGCCGGCAACTACAATTTCGGCGTCTCCACATTGAATAGCTTGCGATCCCAACATTAGGGCTTTCATTCCAGAAGCACATACTTTATTAACAGTTGTACATACAACATTATTCGAAAGGCCCGCATAAATTGCAGCTTGACGTGCTGGAGCTTGACCTACGCCAGCTTGCACGACATTACCCATAAAAACTTCGTCAACTAAATTTGGATCTAATTGTATTTTTTCTAACGCACCTTTAATAGCTATTGCTCCTAATTTGGGTGCGGCAATTGTAGATAATCCTCCCATAAAACTGCCGATAGGTGTTCTAACAGCAGAAACGATAACAACTCTTTTGCTCATGTTTATTATATGTTGATTTATTATAGCAAATTTAAACTTATTTTGTAAAATTCAAATTTTTAATGAATTTAAATTGGGATATATTTAACGAATCTCTGTTTTTGCGTTGATTTTTGTTTAATTTACTAATAAATGACTTTTCTATTTTGAAGTGTACATTATTTCAATTTGAAAATTTTACATTACTATGTTTCAGGCTTCTTTATTGCTAGATATGAATGTTTATTTTTTGTTGCAATTTTAGTGTACAGTAAAAGAAGTAAATCATAATATTGGGACGATAGGAGGTTTAATTAATATTCAAAAGCAATTTAGTGATGTTGTATTAACAACAACAGTTTGTTTTGGGTTTTTAATTGGAAAAAGTAATTTTTTGAACGATAGTTATATCTTTGATAGTGAAGTCATTTGAATAAATAGTAGAGAAATATGAAAAAAAAGTTCTAAAATAGTTGTGAGAAACGTAAACATGTCTTAAGTTTGCAACCGCAAAACAGGACACGTTTCCTGAGGTTTTGGAGAGGTGCCAGAGCGGTAATGGAGCAGATTGCTAATCTGTCGACGGGTAACCGTCGCCAGGGTTCGAGTCCCTGTCTCTCCGCAAGTTATTTGTGATTAAGAATCATAGCGAGATTCGATATTTTATTATATTTTCATAAATAAATTGATAATTTTTTTTCGGGGTGTAGCGTAGCTCGGTTATCGCGCCTGCTTTGGGAGCAGGAGGCCGCAGGTTCGAATCCTGCCACCCCGACTAATAAGAATAATGGACGCATAGCTCAGCTGGATAGAGCACCTGCCTTCTAAGCAGGCGGTCGAAGGTTCGAATCCTTCTGCGTTCACTTAAACCAATTTTTAAGTTCATTAAAAATTGGTTAAAACACAGGAAACCCGCACTTTACAAAGATGCGGGTTTTTTTATTCTTCATTTTTATTTTCAAAAACACTCATTATTGCACGAAATTTTATGGCTGATTTGTGGCATTTTACTTTGTCAAAAAAAGCTGCCACAAAAATCTCTTTAACTTGTTGCTGGTCAACATGTAAAGGTGGTTAACGACTTGATTTTGGGATATTATAATTCGACCTTTATTAACTTATTAAATTGTTGAATTATGTTAGAAAACAGTTTTGGAATTATCTTCTTTTTGAAGAGTTCTTCAAAAAGTACCAATGAAAGATTTATTTATCTGAGAATTACTGTAAATGGTGTGCCTAAAGAAACCTCTACTAAACGAAAGTGGAATGTAAACAGATGGGAGCAGAAAACAGGACGAGCAACAGGAAATAAGGAAGATGCTAAAGCTTTAAATTTCTTTTTATATTCTCTGGAAATGAAAATAAGAAAGTTTGCAGAACAACTTTCTGAAAAGCAGGAATCTCTTAGTAGCATAAAGTTGATTAATTTTGTTTTAGGAAAAACCAAGCAGAAAACAACCGTGCTTCAGGAATTTCAGCTTCATAACGATCAAATGCTTGCTTTAGTGAAAAGGGGGGAGTATGCTATCGGAACTCATGTACGTTTTGAAATATCAAAAAAACATGTTAAAGATTTTATGGGGTATAAATATGGCGTAGAGGACATGGAGTTTAACGAGCTTAATTTTGAGTTTGTAAAAGAATATGAATTTTATCTTAAGACGGTAAAGAAAAATGCTAATAATACAGCACTTAAATACATTACTAATTTTAAGAAAATTGTTCTTATTGCAATGGATAAGGAATTTCTTGTTACAGATCCTTTTAAGCGGTTTAAATGTAAAAAGGTAAAGGTGTCGAAAAAACCTCTAGCAGGTTTTGAATTGTCACTGCTGGAGAAGCACAAGTTTTCTACAGCTCGTTTAGGTGTAGTTAGAGATGTTTTTGTTTTTCAATGTTATACCGGTCTTGCATATATTGATGCTTTTAATCTTAAGCAATCAGATATAAAAGAAGGTGTTGATGGGGAACAATGGATTTTAACAGAAAGACAAAAGACAGGAAGTCCGATTAACATTCCTTTACTTCCAAAGGCAGTTGAAATTGTTGAGCGATATAAAAATCATCCTCTCTGTATTGAAAGAGATTCAGTACTTCCAGTGAGTTCAAATCAGAAAATGAATGAGTATCTTAAAGAAATAGCAGATTTATGTGGTATTACAAGTACGTTAAATACCCATAAAGCCAGAAGAACCTTTGGGAGTACGGTAACACTGAATAATAATGTGCCAATCCACATCGTGAAAGAAATGCTGGGACATCAATCAGTTAGCCAAACTGAGCAGTATGCTCTTACTGAACAGATTTCTATCGGGCGTGAAATGACGGGGCTAAAACAAAGACTGGCAGATAAGGAAGATGTTTCAGGTAAAGTGACTTTACAAACAATTGAGAGGATGGAAAAAGAGTTACGTGATATGAAGGAAAAGCTAGCCTTATTAAAGTCATGATTATAAAAAAGGTAGTAGCTCCAAAAGTTTACAGCGATAAATATTTCTTAACAGATTACTGTTATATACATTGTACTATAAGCAATACATTTTTTGACAGAGGTCAAATTGAAATGGTATCTACTTTCTCTGAATTAGTACATAACTATTTCAAGGGAGAAATAAATGTACTGTGCTAGCACAGAAGTTTGGATGATGATTTTGATGAGATTGTACTGAGCGCATAGTTAATATGAATAATAACTAGCTGGCCCAAGAATACTCATTAAAAACTGCACAAAATCTCAAGACTCTTTGCGGAATTTTTTAGATTATTTGAATAAACGGTTGATGATGCTGAAGGTTTTAGTTCTCTTTAAAAATGGTTAAATGCATTTTTAATTTTAGGATGCAGATCAACTTTATGGACGTTTCATTTTTAGATAATTAGCTTGTACCTTTTAAATTTCTATGGATTAAGAGCAGATATTATGGGCACTGGGATGGATTGTATTAAAACGTCTGCACCAAATTTTTGTATCAGTTCATCATCGGAAATGCTGTCAGGAAATGCCATAGCCAGCAGATGCTGCGGTCTGGAGCAGGCAACATAGATTATCCTTTGCTTTTCACTTGGAAATGTAGTTGTCTGGTTAAAATCCTTGAACGTAATACTTTCCTTGCCGCTAACCCTATCAAAAAAGCACAACATGGCATCCATAGTACTGCCCTTAACCTGATGTACGGTTGTAATAGGAATATTTGTCTTTTTAGAAGCGGGTTTATTAAAATAGTTATCTACTGGTTCTTTTTTCAAGTCTTTCATAGTAAACCCATCCATTCTTTGCTTAAAAGTAAAAGCTTCCGAAGCATCAACACCGAATTTATCAGTAAACGCTTTCAAACAAAGTGTTGTCCAATCTTGTAAAGAATTTGATGTGGCTGGTAATTGATGGAAAAAAATCAATAGTAATGAATTAAAATTTGAATCTGTTTTTCTTTCATTAAGTAATTCCTGCCTGTCATTATATGGGAGTTTTGGATGTTCTAAAATTGTAACTATAGCTCGTATCTCATTAATGGCATTCCTAACAAGCCCTGACTGAAAGTGAAAAATAGCTTTTAATATCAATACTGGAATAAATGTTTTCCACGGATTAATATCAGTTGTATTTCCGGTCACTTTATCCTTAAGGGTGTTCCCTCGTACTACCACATGGCAATTTAAAAGTCCATGATCGATACATTTTTGTTCAAAATGCTCCAAGATGTCCTTAGGGTTTGTGTCATTATACTTATAGACAATGATGGGTAACTTTCTGTCCTCGACTCCAAGAGAGTTTATTTTTGGATCTTTGGCAGTTCTCATTATACTAAAGCAGTCTATAATACGCTGCACGGATCTCCTGTTCTCATTTAAAGGCAGCCCATTCCATCCAGCTGCAGTATACTTCGCCGTAAAAAGAGCAGGTTTTGCACTTCTCCATTCGTAAAGGCTCTGGTAAGGATCCCCTATCATCTCTATATTGGAAAGACCTAAAGATACCAGTACATTAAATATTTCATGCTGAATATCAGAGTTATCCTGCGCTTCATCAATCAGCATGTATGGAAATCTTTGGATCAGCAAGTGTCCAATCCGCGGGATATCTCTTAACAAGGTTAGTGCAAAAAAGGCACTGTCAAGGTTTGAAATTAGGCCTTTCTTTTTTTTGATTTTCATAATTGCTGCGCCGTAAGCCTGAAAATCTGCATCAGCAACATTTTTTGGTACAGTTCCTTTAAAGCTATATCTTCCCGCGGCATCTATCCATACAGCACTTGGTGCATACGAGCGTGCAAGCTGACTGCCATTTGTTGTTATGAATCCTCGTATTTCTGGTGAAAAAGCTTCCTGCTGTTTCCCATCCTTTAAATAATATACTTTACAGATACTATCAATTTGTTCTGCACTCTCAGCTATTTTTGGCCTTAGGCAGCCTGTCTCAAGCAGATAGAAAAAAGGTAAGGTTATGTAAGTATTTACAAAACTGTCAAGTGTAGATACTAAATGCGGGTATTCCAATTGATCACTATAAGATTTGCGGTACTTGTCAAGTATTTCGTCTTTGGCATTGTTTGTAAAAGAAAGACAGGCAATGCCGGAATACTTTCCGTAAGTATCCAGACATTCTTTTTTCAACAGGGAAAGTTTGTGTACAAGGCATGTCGTTTTTCCGCTTCCAGGACAGGCACTCAGGATAATTTTTCCCCTTGCATCAAAATAAGCCTTTCGCTCTACAGTTATGTCAATTGTCATTGAATTAGTTTTTCAAGTGGTTAAATGCCTTAACTATGTATGGCGGTACTACAAATGAAGTTTTTGCTTCGGCAATATTTTCGATTATATAAAGTGCAAAATCCTGTGCAAATACGGCCTTGCCCGGCATGCACTTCCACATAAGGATAGCTAATTTTTCCTGCTCCTGCTTACTAAAATTTGACTTTAGGGAGCTTAGGTACGTATCCATATGAACAACAGGATCTGGACAGTTTGCCTTTAAATATTTGTAAAGGAAATTATTTTGCAGAGCGGCGAGATGGTCAGGAATATTACTGTAGCAAAGATCATATTCAAGAGTCTGAAATGCTACATTTACACTAATATTCGTTTGTTTATTTGCCACCGATTCCAGATTTTTTATACGGTTACGAGTATTTGGCGCAATTAAAGATGTGTGGAGCGCTATATGGTTTCTATAGCTATCTGCAACAAGATTATCAATATTGTATTCCTTCTCTTTTGATTGCGGGAACCGATCATCATCAGTAACTATAGCTATCTTTTTAGGAAGCTTCTTTTTGTTATCAGTGCTGTTGAATAAGAACATAAAAGGATAAAAAGATATCCCTCCGACATTCACCATTTCGATACTATAATCTTCTAGGTTAAAACCTTCGACGTTACAGAATGCGGACAGCAGCAGTTCTTCCGAAATTCCCTCTACGAAAAGACAAGATTTTGCAAAAAACAATTGGGATTTTGTGACGTCTATATAGCGCTGTAACTGCTTCATTTTAAAATTTATATCATCCTGTAGAAGTGGTTTTTTTTTGGATGTATCCTGAATAATTTTTTCGGAGTCACGTTCCTTAAAAATCTCTTCAACAGTATAAGCATCACTATCCAAAACAATAAGATTGGAGAAAGGCACTTTTGAAGTGAGTGTCGGTGAGTGGGTTGTAATAAAGAGCTGGCTGTTTTCAGAACTGTTGGATTCTTTCAGGAAATTGTACAGGCTCAACTGAAGCTGGGGATGTATATGTGCTTCCGGTTCTTCGATTAACAAAGAAAAATGAGGAATCGGATCCTCTTTAATACGTTCTTTGATATCTCCCAGTACGGTAGCTATATAGATAAGGTTGTTGAATCCCAAGCTATTCTGCATCAGGTTGAAACCCTCGTCCGAACCGGTTTTCATATCATGAGGGAGGTAGGGCTTAATGACATTTACGATATATTCGATTCTTGACTGTTCAACATGCAGACCGATCTGGTTATTATTGGTATTCTTATAAATACTTTTTAAATTGCTGTTTATATTGTCCCTTGTTTCCTGTACTTCTGGTCTTTTTAATAACTTATCATTGGCTTCTTTGATAATTTCTTTAAATTTTTCTTCCGTTTTCTTCTGTTCTACAAGCCGTTTGATAACCTTACCCAATAAATTTCCTCTTGTAGTCAAAAGGTCTCTTGTGCTGTCACGTATAGCACTCAAATAGTAGTGCTGGAAGAGCTGAAAGGTATTATAATCGGCTTTTTGGCCTTCAATAATTCCAGTAAAAAATGAAAATTTTGGATTGTGTTTATCCTTTTTGTAACGCAGTTCTATCCTCGCGTAATCGTTTTTACTATTGACAGGGTCAATTACCATATATTCATAGAATGCACCTTGCTGCTGCGGGCTTAATCCCCGGAATTCGTAACTTATGCTTATAAGATCACTTGTATTTATTAGTAGTGCTCCTGCTGCATCAATTGAAATAGTTTCATGAAAATCTTCATTGGAAACGGTAAGTTCCCTGATCGGTTCGCCGATATTATATAAAAGACGTATAGCGTCAATAAGTGCTGACTTACGTGCGCCATTTTCTCCGATAATAACATTAATTTTTGAAGAAAAATTGACCTCAAGGTGGCCTATGCCTTTATAGTTGTTGATGGTAATTTTTGATAAATACATCTAAAATTCTATTAATTGGTTTTGCTTACTTCTAATTCTACTCTAGGGAACAATACTAAAAAAGTTTGATTCCATTTATTTAATTCCTTCAATATTTTATAAAAAAATGATTACGAAATGCAATATACGTTATCTTGATTTATCTTTTAACAATGATTGTAAAAAAACGTATTATACTTGATTTATATTTAAATCAAAAAAATAAATTTAGTGAAAGGAGTAGGAAGATTTAAGATTTCAATTGCAGTTTGGAATTCAAAAGATTGCAAAAAGGAAAAAGTCAGGGAAGCGGAAAAGTAGGTGTAGATTCAAAGATTGAATGAATTGCAGAAAAGTGCCTTGAAACAGCCTTTGAAAGAAGTCCGTAAGTTTAATACCTTAACTTTTTGTGACAAAAAAGGTATCCCCTCCAAAAGTTGGTAACCATCATATATGCCAAAGCATCAGATTACCATATTGGCGCCTTTGCAAAATTTATTTCCATAGATCAAAAAGATGCCGCTCTTAAACCTAAGAATATTTCAATGGAACAAGCTGCATCTATTCTTCTTGTTGAACTTACAGCGTGTAAGGTCCTGATGGGAAGGGCAAAAATTACTCATGGCAAAAAAAAAAATCTTTATTCAGGCTGGCTTAGGCTAAAGAGCTACTTTACCTTTGTATATAAAACCGCTCCATGTATCGGTAGCAGAATGGATATCATTTGGATTATTAATTGTTTCATCGAATCAAGATTGTGTTTTTTAGCTTTTTAAGTTCTTGTTTTTGTTGCTCAATCAATTCTTCCATTTCATCAAAAATCAATTTATATTTTTCATCTACCGATAAACTTTCAATTTTCGATTCATAATTATTAAAGTCATAAACTCCCGAACTATCATTTGACCAAGTTATCATTTCAAAATGTTGCAAAAAATCTTTTTCTTCATCACTAAGAAAATCTTTATTCTCTATAAACCAATCACTCGTTTTTGATAATAAATCTTTATTTAAATTTGTACTAATGACGGTTAAGAATAGCTTTTCAGTATTATTTTTTACCAAATCAACAAAAGTAGCCCATTCATTATTACTAGGTAAATGTCTATATTCAAGCCAATTTGGAAGAAATGAAAGGTCATCCTTTTTAAATACTTTTAATAATTCAATTATTGGTTTTAAATCCTCCAGTGGTTGTCGCATAGGTAGATTCTCTTTTTGTGACCATACTTTTAAAATTATATCACAACATTCTTTTTGCAATTTTTTCTTTTCTTGTTCAGATTTACATTTTTCTACGTTCTGAATTAATTCAGCCAGATAATGAACCATCCATCTAGCCAAAGTATTTACAGTATACTCAAGTTTTAATTCTTCTATTAGGCGCTTACCCAATTTTATAATTTCTTCCTCTGATTGTTTTAACTGTGCCATCTGGTGTTATTAAATATATTTTAGTATTTGTGTTTTTATCAAATGAAGATTCATCTTCATCGACAGCATGTTGATTTCTATTTCGATATTTTTTTTCTTCGAGTTGTCTATTTATATGACATTCAATTATAAGAGAACTGTTAATGACGGATAAGTATTTGAGAAGAAAACTTATTTTTACCTGCAATGTTCCAGCATAAGTTTCTAAATTAGTGTCGTATCGGCGATATCTTTCTTCAGTAACATCATACCAATTTTTATAAATTGAAATTTTTTGATTTTCATAGTATGCTTCTTTGTTATTTTCTGAAAATGTAATATCAAATATTTTGCAAATCTCCTTGCCTAAAATCACATAATCTTTGCCAAAAGTGGCTGTTTCCGGATCATGAGAATCTAAACCTTCAAAATGCGAACTTATTTGACGCAACCAACCTTTATATTTAAAATCACTATAGTTTATTTTAGAGCGTTCTTCATTTTCGAATGGTACATTATAATCGTATCTATTTTTTGCAGTTTGAAATGCTGCTAATAATGCTTGGGCACCTTTTTGTGAAACTAATGCTGATTTTATTGATACAGTTTCACGGTTTTCACCAATGTACTTAGAAACATAAGAATATGGAGTAAGATAACCTGTTTCTTGAAAATTAGTTAAGCCGACTTCAGTATCAAAATCTTCTTCATTTATATTATCTCTCCAATTAGAATCAAATTCATCATATTTGTATTGCCAATATTTTTTTTCTAAAGGTAAAGAATCCCTCAAGTCTGATTGCCAAACATTGCTCCAGATATTTCCTTCTGAATTCAACCATTCTTTCCATGACTCGTACATGTTTTTTTTAAGCAATGGTTTAGTTTCTAACAAATCGTTTGCTGCACAAAACATAGCGTGATATTCATAATATGTTTCATGATTTTCTATTACACATTGACTACCTTTTCTATTATCAAACAAGCCATAATCATTATCATTTTTAAATTTTCCAAGGTGATTTTCATATAGGTTATCAATAACTCCCCATTTCTCTACTATATATTTTTCAGCAATTACAGCAACCTCTTCGCCAGAAATATTAAAATGACTACCTACACCGCTGTACCAGTAAGGTATTGTATCCATTCTATCAAAAGAGAAACGCCATTTGTAATTTTCAAGTTCAGATATTTTTTCATATTTAGGAAAGTATTTCTTTTGTTCGCCATTCTTTTTTAATTTTGATTTCAGACTTTTTTTAATGGCTAAGTTTTCATCATCTGTATAAATTTTATTATCAAAAGAATAAAGATTAAGACATGTTCTTCTTATAAAATATTTGATTAGTAAGTGAGGTAACTCTATATTAAATAACTCTGTATAAAATTGATCTTTAAAATTGATTAATTGTTCAGGTACTTCTGAACTTAATCTTTCAATAGCTATCCACAAATATAATTTTGCCGACATCCAATAATGTGGGTAATTTTTATCTTGAAAAGGAATACAACCTTTATTGTTTTGATTTTGAAGTAAAATTTGTAAAATTTCTACGTTTCCAAAATTCACTAATCTTCTTATACTGTGAATTGCTCGCCATCGCATTCGTTTGTCAGGATTGGCCAAAACAAACATTAAAACTCCTGCAATAATTTCATTATTGTTTATGGGAGGTAATAAATTATTGTTCCATGGGCCATCTGCTATTTCAGGCTTAATTTTAGCATTCCATCTTTTCAGTACCCATGAAAGAACATTTTCATTTTCTTCGATAGTCAGTCTGTTTTTGATTAATTCAATAGTACCGTAAATCGATTCGTATGTCATTAAATCGATTTTCTCAGGTAATATACTTACTATATGTTCTGTAAGTGTAATGTCATCTACGGAAAACATATTGGCAAACTGTTGTACTTTCCAAAGGCTCAAACGATAACCATCGTCAAAATGTTCAAACCAGTTGAGTAATACGTATTTAAAATTAGCTTTTTTCCATTTTTTGACGCCAGGATGTATGTCCCATTCTTCGAGCCTTTCTTTTAATATATTCTCAAAGTAATCGGATTCTAAAAGTTGAGAACTAATATCAACCAAGGCATCTAAATGTGCGACATACTGAGATGGTGAACATTTGGCTTTTATGTCTTTAAATAAGTTTTCAATTTTCCATCTATTATGGTAGTCGTTTGCATTGATTAAAACTTGCTGTAAGGCAGATTCCAACTCGTTAGTTGATGTAAGATCAAGATTGTCAATGCTTATATTATGTGGATAATCAGTAATTGAAAAGTCATTTATAGAATTTGATTCTTGCTTTTTCTCAGTGATGCTTTCTTGAAAATCCAGATATTCTTTAATTCTATTAATTATTTCAGGTTTTATAAATTTACCTGTTTTAATTTCATCGTATATTACTTGAATTACGCTATCACTTTTTGATAGTTCATTATCCCTAAAAATTCTTTGCACAAATTGTGACTTGTTTTCAATATCTCGATTTTCATCAAACTTTGAAAGGACTAATTTATAAAGTTTGATCTGATTGTCATTATAATGATAATAATTATCAAGTGGAATTAATGATCCCGCAACAATGTGATCGATAAAACCTTTTTCTAATGCATTTGTTATTAATTCTGGGATGAAGTCTTCAAGTTTTATAATACCTCGATCATGCCATCTACAAATAGTTGTAAAAGCCGATGGTATATCAATTTCTAAGATAGACTTTAAACCCTCTTTATATGGAAAATGATCAGTATCATAATAAGAAAGTTTAATGTGACAGAATTCAATAAACCGCGCCAAATAATAAGCTAATTCAGGATTAGGATGTTTAATTCCGATTTCTGTAAAGCTGCTGATAGCCCTTATTTGTGACATAGCTTCATAATCTATATCAGAAACAGATTCTATTGCTTTGTTAAAATAATACGTACCCGTTTCAATATCTATTTTATTACCATATATACTGCATTTTATATAGTCATCCGTAATTTCTTTTGCACCACTATTACTATCAATAAGTATAGAATCTATTTCGGATAATATTTTTAAAGAAAATTCATTATAGCCATCTAATATTGTAATTATTTTAAGTGCATTAAATCGCTGAGTTAGTTTTGAAGTAATGTTTTGAGTGTTTATAAATATCTCTTCAATTAATGGAATAGAATCAGGAAAATGAATAGCAATCTCAAATAATAAATCAGAGAAGTATTGGGTTCTTTCAAAGCTCCAGTGTCTATTATATCTTTTAAATTCATAATCATTTCCCAGATTTTTACAAATTTGATAGAATTTTGTTAGACAATCCTCGTCGGTTTTAAAATTGCCTAATTTATCAATTTTTAGATGGTGGATTTGTAATGCATATTTAAAAAAGCTCTCAAATTCATTCTTATCGTTTTCAACTGAATTTCTTTCTTTATAATCTTTGATTTTAGCTAAGTCAATAAATTTTTCAGGTAAAATTTCTTTTACGTTTTTAACTTTTCCATTTAAAGCAGCTGTCAGTGTCTCTATTCTTATAGCAAGATTTACCGCTGATGAGCCTTCACCATCATAGTATTTACTAGTAAAATGAGGAACACGGTCAGGGAGTTTATACTTAATTAACGAGAGGATATTTAATATTTCTGCAATATCAAGACTTTTATAATGGAGAAGTATGTTACAATAGTCAACAATTAAGAGATTAAAATTTAGAGGGAGTTTAATATTTCTCTGTAAAATTCTTAACAAAATATAAGCTAATTCAGTTAAATCAAAATCAATTTTCTTTTTACAACTGAATAGCCTACAAACAATGAAGATTTTTACATCAATTCGTAAGTTGCAATTTAGCCATTTTTCTAACTGTGTGTCAGTGCTCATAGATAGAATGTTATCGGCTAAATATCTACCTGCAGATAATAGTGTACTTTTTGGACTCCACCTATTAATCGAGTTAAAAGCATTTTCAGCTCCATATATTCTTAGTATAGCTTCTGTCTCATACGCAATATCTATATTTGAAATTCTGTAGTTTCCGTAATCTTCTTTTGCTACAGAGGCGTGCTTCCAATTCAACCATTTTTTTGCAGTATTTAAGTGCTTTATAGCAATTTTTCTTTGATCAGGTTGTCTAGAATATATACCGGCAAGCTTTAAATGAAATGATCCTGCCCATGTTTTCTCTTCTGATTTGAAGTTTAGTCTTGCTAATGATGATTCATTTCCAAACTGTGTAACCAAATCGGGATATTGGATTAAAAGTTCAGTTAATGATTTGTCAGTATTAGATTCTTCAGCCGCAATCATAAGCAGTTTAAAATAAGTCAAATTATCGTCATCTGAAGAACTGACTTTCATTGATAGTTTAGTTCTATTTATATAAACCTCTTTGTTCCGGATAGGATCTAGTGGTACAGATAAAAAACTTCTTTCTAAAACAATATTTTTTAATTTTTCTTTTTCTTCTGCAATGAATAAAATATTGCCTAATCCAATTGATGCATAATCATCTTTTTCAGCTTTTTTGATAAATAATTGAGCAATAACTTTTAATTCATTTATACTTGCTGAATATTTATTACGAATATGGTTTTCAAAATCTTCATCTCGAAAATTAAAATGATTATTTTCACAAATCAGTCCATGCCAAATATCAGTAGCTAAATCACCTAAAAAACCTTCTGACATTGCAGATACCTCTTGTAAATAATTTATTGGAACCGGTCTAGGTAGGGTTATTAAATATTTAAAAAAAATATCAATTTTTTTCTTTCCATTTTTACCGATCCTTTTTGTTGCTTCAATTATTTTTTCTTCAATAATATCTTCTACTTTTTTTCCATTGGGTTTTAAATAATTGATTACTTCATTAATTCCTTTACTTTTTAAATCTATTGAATAAGATTGAACACGAGGAATACCGCCAGTTAAGTTGTGAAAATCATTAATTTCAGTTTCAGTACTACTAGGATAACTATATTTTAGAAATTGTTCAGATTCTGATAAGATGAATGGTTGTAATTCTATATCTACATATTTATCCGGAAGTCCTAAAGTTGCTTTTCTATATGATCTTGTAGTTACAATTATATTGCAAGAACTCGGTAAGTTTATATTTAGCAAATCCGAAACGAAACTTTTTTCATCATTTTTTTGAGCAGCTGTAATACTATTATCAGCTGCATCAATTATAATTGTAAGGAATGCTTTTTCATTTCTAGATTTTAAAATTCCGATTGCAGAAACTATTCTTTTTTTTAATTCTTTAATATAAACTTCATCAGATTCGTTATGAACGATTAAGAACTCTGTCCCTAATCTTTTAGCAATTTCATTTGATATATGTTGTAATGCATATTTATGTAAGTGTCTTTTATCATCGGCGTCTAGATATGCACCAGCACCATAACAATCAAATACGATACATTCTGAATAAGAAGGTAAATTATTCTCTATTTGTTTTGTAATAGTAGATTTTCCAATTCCAGCGACACCGTGAATACAAATAGGTAAACCAGATTTATTAGTCCCTATTTTTTCTATTATTTCATCAAGCTGTTCTCTTTTTATATTATTTTTTAATTTTTCAAAACTTTGGGTAACTGGAAATAAGTTTTCTACACTACCATTGTTGAATCCTAGATTTGCAATGATATCGACATAGGTAATTTTTGTATTCTCTTTTGATTCCGGCATCATTTTATTCCAAATCAATTTGTATAAACTATTAAATTGATTTTTAGAAGTAACACTAGTATTGCTTATCGCTATAATGAGTCCCTGTTCCAGCTCATTCCTAGAATTCTCACCACATTCACTAAAATCAAGAAGCTTCAGGAAACCAAGAAACTCTATCTTTGATAGGTTTGTAGCCTTGAATATTGATTTAAAAGATTCCTTGTAAATTTTTATTGTTTTGTTAAAATTTTCAAAGGAGATTGATTTTTTATTGGCTAATAATTCCTGAGAATCTTCGATCAATTTTATCTGCGATTTATTGAAAGATCGATTACTGATAAGTTTTATTTGTACTTTTTTTAAAACCAATTCTTCTCCGAACTCATCAATTAACGTTTTGTAAATTGTTGAGAATCTATGAATTATTGATCCATCAGTATTTCCACTTTTTTTGCCTTTATATAATTCAGAAAAATTAATATTTTGTTTTATTCTTCTTGTACTGTATTTTAGTTGAGAAATAATTATTTTTTCTGCCTCTATGAACTTTTCTCCACCATAGTATTCTAATAAATCTACTCCTAGCAATTTTTCACCTGTTGCATCAATTTTTGTTGCTAAATTTTGCTCAACTCCTTCAATGTAAATTGCTTTTAGACCATTATCATCAAAATTTAATAAATTTAAGGATTTTTTTAAAGTCCATAATACATGGAAATCATCACCGGCATTAGATTCTGGTGCTTCTGAAATAGTTTTAACGTCTCTCATTAAATCATTTTTAAGTTCTTTTTAAATGATTTAATGACTTCTCAAACTTCAATGTTTCTATATATCTCCTAAATTCTTTCATAGCTTGATAGTTTTTTTGGATTTTTTAATATTTTCTTGAATCATAATTAGACTTGTTAAACTTTCTAAATGTTGAACGCTTTTACCATTAGTTCCTGTTCAGTTCTAGGAATCCCTATTTCTTTAGCTATAGTTTTCCAGTTGCTTGTTGCCTTCAAAACTTCTTCTATAATGGTTTCCATTTGTTGTTTGTTTAGACGAAAATATTCACCAACACTTTTTGCTAATTCGAAATCAAGGTCATTATTATCGGTATCTATGTTTAAAGCTAAACCGTCTTTGTCAATTGATGGATTAAGGTCATATGCAGGTGAGAGTATCCAACCTTCTTTTGTTAGTATAAAACCGTGATTTCTTAAATGGTCGTCTGTATTGGAAATAGCAATATTGAAGATTATTCTGCGCCATAGCTGATGTAAATTAGCTTCTATGTTTGCGCCGTAATTGCTAATAAATTCAGCGATGTCCAAGTAACTTGCGTGATTGTCACGAATTGTATCTTCATTATTAGCCGTCATTGTCATTGCAGAAGCAAAATGTATTCTTTCTCCGTTTTCTCGGTCAAAACGTTTTGTGAAAAAAGTATGGTAGTTACCCATTATTTTTTCTATTCGGCATGGTGCCATTTCTATTCCGGCATTTATTGCTAGCTGATAGGCTAAGAATTCCCAGGCAGCTTTATCTGTTGTATCTGTTTTAGATGGGAATTTGGCAATCCAAAGACTTTTATCAGCGTCTAAGACATTGGCTTTTGGTCTTGCTCCGCCTAATGAGGAACCTGGTGCCATTAAAACGGATAACCATTTTTTTACCTCATCATTATCCTCATCATTTTCAAAATTAGCAGCTGCGTTTTGCAACACACGAATGGATGACCATGGTGGAGTAGACGCTGTTTTATTGTTGTCCAGAAAATCTCCATCGGGATCTGTTTTAAAACGTAATGCTCCCATACGGCTTTCATCGTATACTCCTAAAAGAAAATCAATATCGTACAGCGTTTTAGGTTTTTCATTATTTTCTCTTGCTAACTGTGCTTCTCTACGTTTCATTAGTGTTCGTCCCCAAGTGTCGGGCATACTATCTAGGAATATGCCAAAATTTTCTTTTTGATTTGGGTATTGTGGACCACCGTATAATTGAATATCCGGGTCGAGTATAAATTTTTGTTCTGATTTAAGCCACTCTTTATCATATTCAAAGCTGAATGCTTTTTTACCTTTGGCTTGTTGTGCTGATAGGATACCAATGATTTTTGATTCGGACATTTCTTTCCAGTGTGCGTAAACGTATATGTCTGTTTTGTTGGTGGACATTATGAATAGTTATCTTTTTTAATTATTAGAGTTTGTTATGTTGACACTATTATTTTAATAGTTCAAGATCCTGAAGTTTTCTTCCAAGTTCATCATCTGAAGCGAGTTTAAGAAAATCATCCTGAAGCCCTAATACTCTTAGTACATTAAAATAAGCACCAATAGCAACACTAGGATTGCCTTTTTCTATTTGATATAAAGTAGTCCTAACTATATCTGCTCTTTCTGCTACCTGAACAGCAGTTAGCTTTCTTCTTTTCCTGGCAAGCTTTATGTTTTCGCCCATCTGTTCTAACGTGATTTGGTGCTTAGGAAAAACGGTTTGTTTTTTTCTGTTCATACTATTGATATGTTCATTATTATGAACAAAAATAATGTTTATGTTCATAATAACAAACATTATTATATGTTTTTATTTTTTAGAAGTTAAAGCTATATGATCTTTTAGGACTATTTATAGTAATTGTTTTCTTTAAGAATTATTGTTTTTACTATCTCCTAGATCTTCATTTCTCTTATCATCAATTTCTTTTTCATATGCAATCAAATTAAACATTTCCCGCAATCTACTTCTACCATGATTTCCATAAACATTCTCAATTCACTTGCTGATAGATTGTCATTATATGCATTTTAATTTTTATTTGTGAAGATATCGTAACGACTTAATAGAGTTTCTGCCATTACATTGCACTCATTTCCGTAGTATTTTAGGTTATTGCAGTTCAATAAAGACTTTATTGACAAATTGAAATTTGCCTAAAAGATTCGAACCTACACGTTTGAGCCTAGTAATTTTAAGCGTTTTTAAAATTTACATTTCAAATTGCCACGAATTTGCCCTAAAAATTTCATATGTTTTGAAAATGATTAAATTAATCTGTTCATTATTAGTATGTTGAAAAATAGAAATATAAATTGAAGTGTATTGCTTAATACCCTGTATTTATAGGGGTTTAGATTGCATAAGCGCTGAAGTTTAGTTATTTATGTCTTAGGGTTAATAATTTAAATTTGTAAAATAATTATGCCTTTTCTTACAAGGGATCGCGGGTTCGGAAACTTCTGCGTTCACAAAAAAGCCTCTATTTTAGGGGCTTTTTTTGTTTTTAAATGGTTTTACTTTTTTAATCCTTTTAAATTTTCCTACTTTTATGAAAATTTATTAGCTATGACTTCTTATTGTAAGCCTCTATTCGTTTTTCTTTTTCTTCTGAGCCTAATTAACTGTAATTCACAAATAATTTCAAATGTATCGGCAGCTAAGGTGAATGTAAATGATACTACTTTTGTGAATTTAAAAGACTTTAGTCAAGATTTTATATACGATATGAAGTACGCTACAAATGACAATTTTTTGAAATCTAAAGTATATGATTGTGCCGAATGTTATTTGCGTTATAAAACTGTAAAAGCGCTGATTTTGGCCAATGAAAGATTTATGAAGAAAGGTTTTAAAATAAAACTTTATGATTGTTATCGACCTTTGGATATTCAAAAAAAAATGTGGGCGATAGTTCCGGATCCACAATATGTAGCTAACCCAAGTAAAGGTTCAATCCATAATAGAGGAGGGGCTGCAGATATCACGTTGGTTGATTTCGAAGGTAAAGAATTGGACATGGGAACTTCTTTTGATTTTTTCGGAAAAGAAGCTAGTCATGGCTATCGTGGTTTTTCGAAAGAAATTTTAAATAATAGGAATCTGCTGAGAAAGGTTATGGTTAAGGAACATTTTAATTCTTTTGATTCTGAATGGTGGCACTATAATTTGAAAGCTGGTTTAAATGACAGGGTTTCCAATTTTAAATGGGAATGCAAATAGGTTCATTTATTATTCTAAATTTTTTCTTTTTTTACTTCAAAAAAAATTTTTTATTGTGTTCTTACACTTTAGGAGTTACAAAAAGAGCTATTTAAATAGCTCTTTTTCTTGTTGAAATTTAATTATATTAACTATCTAAAGGCTTGTTAGTTGTCTTTTTTTTATCAGAATTAGCTTTAAAATAGATGTAAAACATGTACTTTATCGATTATATTGTTGTTTAATTGATTTATATTTTACTTTCGCGCTCTAAATCATTTAAAAACAATGATTTAAAATTCGGATAAGTTAACCCCTATATTGGATTCAATTGAGAGCAAAAAAATGCTTTTAACTTCAGTTTTTGATTCATTATAAAATTAAAGTAATGATTATGTTTAATTTTATATATAAGATCAAGAGAATATAAATCGTTAGATGAAAAGGATATTACAGAATAGTTTTTTTAAATGTATTGGACCGGAAAATAGATCAGGAATTACATTTGTTGAAGTGGTTGTTGTCGGATTACTAGTTCCATTGGTAGTGCGAAATGTGAAAAATTATGTTATCAATATTGATAAGCAAAGTGATAATCAAGAGAATTAGAATGTATAAAAAAAACATTTTCAAGTGAGTTAAGAATCATTTGAAAATGTTTTTTTATTTTGACTAGAAGATATTTATTCGATGCAACGTAAGTTGTCCATAAAATAAGTTTCCGGATGGTATACTTTTCCGTCTAGTTCAGCTATAAATTCTTTTTTGAATATAATATCTTCAATGTCAGTGAGGTATTTTATTCGCATTAAGGAAACTGGAGATGTTTTTAAGTCGTCATAGTTCTCTTTTGTAAACATAAAAATTCCGGACTTCACCCTATTGTCAAAGCCTTTGTCATCTCGTATCATAGTACCGCAATTTTCTTGGTCTATATGCAAAAGAGTAACAATTTTTCCATTTTGAAGTTGCAAAAATATTTTTGAATCTTTGTCAAAACAGTTTGCTTTTACGAATTCTTTACTTTTTTGTATTAATTGTAAGGTTAGCGTTGGTAGTCCGTCTGTTAAAGCTAAAGAATAAAAAATGTAATTGGAATTCCCTCCAAAAACCTTTTCACTAATTAAGTATTCTTTTGTGGATTTGTAGGTTCCAAGAGAATCTGTAACATTTGAAGCGTATTCGCAAGGTTTCTGAGCAAAAATATTAAAACTTAAAAAGCATAAGGCTGTAACAAGTATGTGTTTCATTTTATTTTATTTTGGTGCAAATTAAAACAATTTTAGTGTTATTTTGATCGGTTGTAAAAAAACAATATAAATCTCCGCCCTCTTTTATTTTCCATTTTTTTCGGATGCTTTCAACCGAATCTAAAAAATTTCGTGTAGTAATATTGGCTTTCTGATTTTCTAAATATTGTTTCATATCACTTTTGTTATAAGCAATACAATTTTTAATTTCAAAAATTCTGCCTGGAAATTTTTTTTGCTCATCTGAGGTATATAAATGGGAATGTTTATGCAATTTATTCAATCCATAAAAAAGGCCTACTTGGTCAAATCCTCCTGATTTCATTATAGAGCTATTGGGTTCGTAGAGATATTTTTGTGGTAAACTATAAGAAGGCTGTTCATGAATTTCATTTAAAATAAATTCAAATGTTTCTGTTTTGTCATTTAAAATATTTACAGTTTTAATAATAACAGATTCATTATAGTCTTTATTTAACTCCCACAATAATTCCTTTACTTCATTTTCAACAGCGATTATATGTATGGATTTGACATGGTTTAACTCATTAATACCTGCTGTGATGTCCAATATTGGAGCCGTTTTTAGTAAGATTGAATTTGATTTTTTAAAATAAAATTCTAAATTTTCGGGCACATTAGGTAAGCAATCTTTTAGCATGAATACTTTTCCTTTGCTTTCATTTCTTCTGGAAGGATCTATGTAAATCCAATCCCATTTGGTATTTGTTTTTGATAATGTTTCAAAACTATCGCCTACATAACAAATAATGTTATTGCTATTTAATTGCTTGCAGTTGTGTTGAACAATGCTGGACAATTCAGCATTAATTTCACAATGCGCTATGTTTTTTATTTTTTTAGAAAAATAGTAATCATCGATACCAAATCCTCCTGTTAAATCTATTAAATTGTCACCCGAAACAATTGAGCTTTTATAGAAAGCCGTCTTTTCGGAAGAAGTTTGTTCAACGGATATTTTACTTGGATAAATGATATTTTGAGTGGAAAACCAAGTTGGCAGTTTGTCTTTTGCCTTTGATTTTGCGGCAATTTGATTTATAATTGAAATCCATTCCACGGTAGGAAATGGATTTTTTTGAAGAGCCAATTTTGAAATGGAGGCTCCAATATTTAAATCAATAAATTCTTGAATTTTAGAGTCTAAAATGTCTAGGTTCAATTTATAAGTTTTTTGTTATTTGTTGAATAAATTTATTGTCTGGGAAAAATTCTTTGCTAATTACTTTTATTATAGTGTATAAAGGAACGGCAATAATCATTCCCATAATACCAAATAAAAAGCCTGCAATCAATATGACAAGAAATATTTCTAAAGGGTGAGAACTTACACTTTTTGAAAAAATGATTGGCTGAGAAAAATTATTGTCTATTACTTGTACAATCCAAAAGCCTATTAATACATAAATGGTAGTGGGCAAGATTTCGGATTGAAAGTCGGAACCCAAGTTGCTAAGCATTGTTAAAACTGCGGCTAAGATTGAAGCAATTAAGGGACCAATATAAGGAATGATATTTAGAATAGCACACAAAAAAGCAATTACAAATGCGTCTGGGATTCCAAAAATAAACAATACAATAGTATATAATATGAAAACGATGAAAAGTTGGATTAGTAAACCTATAAAATATCGAGAAAGCAACGTGTTTATTTTTTCAACAGAGTTTAAAATTTTTTCTTCGTGAGAGTCCGGGATAAGTAGTTTTGCTCCTTTTACAAATATAGATCTGTCTTTAAGAAAGAAAAATGTAATGAAGAGAACAGAACCAAGACCCATACCGAAATTACTAATTGTTCCTACTACAGAATTTAAAAAATTAGGTATTATATTTAAATTTAGTATTGATTTATAGTTTTTAGCATCAAAAATAGTAGCAGTGTCTATGTGATGTTGCTCCAAAAATTGGTTTAATTGTTTGAAAAGTTCTAAACTATTCTTTTCAATTTCAATTGTATTCAAAAGAGATAAATTTTGCCCTTGTGATATAATCAAAGGGATGAACATCATTACAAAACCAAATATAATTAGAATATAAATTATTAGAACGGTAATGGATGCAAAAACATGCTTGAATTTTAATCTTTTTTTGAAAAAATCTAAAATAGGTAATCCAATTAAGGTTAGTATCAATGAAACTATTAGATAAATTAATACGTTTTGAATTTGGTACAGAAAATAAAGAAGTAAAGTAGTTAAGATTAAAGTAGTAACTGCTCTTAAAATCCCATTTGCAATAATTTTGGATGTTATCATATCTTTTATTTGGTTATAAAGATAAAAAAACTCGCTAATAAGTAGCGAGTTTTTCATTCTAATAACAAATTAAATCAAATTCCCAAAGCAATTAAATTCCGAAAGCAGCTCTTGCTCCTCCAGAAACAAATAATGCGCTCATTCTTGATTTCTGACCATTTGTGAACATAAACATTCCTCTATCGTCAGTGTAATCCATATAGTTCATTGTCATTTCATTATGAGCAGGAAGACATGTACTTACGTATGGATAAACAGGTACTCCAAAGTTTGAAGTTTTAGCAACTGGAGTATCAGAAACTAAATCATCTCCGCAAGATGCATCTCCCCAAATATGTCTTAGATTCATCCAGTGGCCAATTTCGTGACTTGCAGTTCTTCCTAAATTGTATGGATAATTTGCTGTACCTGATAAACCAAAGTATTTTGAATCTATTGCAACTCCATCAGTAGCAGAAGAACCTCCTGGGAATTGAGCATAACCTAGGATTCCTCCACCAATAGTACAAACCCATAGATTAAGGTTTGTTGTAGGAGATGTTGGATCTAGTCCACCTTGTTTTGTTTTTTTCATGGCATCTCTAGTTCCCCATGAACTTTTTGTTGTTGATTTTCTGTTGATTTTTACTAATTCAAATGTAATACCAACATTTGCGGCTACTCCTGCAAATTCTGCTGGCGTATTTGCAAAATCAGGGTTTGTTGCAGTAAAATCTTTGTTTAATACATCAATTTGCGATTGTATTTGTGCATCCGAAATATTTTCTGCTGCAGTTCTGTACAAAACGTTGACGACTACTGGAATTACAACTTTTCCATTTACTAAACGTTTTGTCAATAAAGCGTTTTGAGTAAAAGCTTCAATTTGGTTCATTCTAATAGCCAAAGTTGGGTCGGCTTTCAATTGCGCTTCCAAAACGTCTTGTGTAGCACATTTTCGTTGGGTAATTGCATTTGTAGAATCGTTTTGTGATTCAGTTTGCTCGTTTTGACAAGCAAACAACATTAGACAAGCCGCTGCTGATAAAATTAATTTTTTCATAATGGTAATCATTTTGTTAAATAAAAGTTTGTTTGGTTAATTATTATGCAATTTTATAACAAAAGATTAATTTTTTAAAATTTATTTAACAATAATTTTACGTGTTTTTATTAATTAGCTGGTTTTATTGACTTGGGCAATAGTAATTTGGGGGTAATTACGTAGCTTTATACATACTAAATTAAATCAGATGTCCTGTTTTTAGTTTATTAAATATAAATTAATACTTTTTTACTTGTTAAAATATTTATATATAAAACATTAATTTTTACTAAAAGAGAGTTAAAGTATTGAAAAGAGAATTTTTATTTTGACGAAATTAATTTGAGAAAACGTAATTTATTATATTGGCTCCCATTTTTAAAGCTTTTTCACGAACTTCTGAAGGGTCATTATGGACTTCAGGATCTTCCCATCCATCACCGAGGTCGCATTCATATGTATATAGAAGTACTAATTTATTTTCGACAAATATCCCAAACGCTTGAGCTCTTGTCCCGTCATGTTCATGGATTTTAGGCAAACCATTTGCAAAAACAAAAGGTTTTTGAAATATTGGATGGCTTGACGGTATTTCAATTAAATTGTTATTTGGAAATATTTTTTTGATTTCCTTACGAATGTATTGATCCATTCCGTAATTATCATCGATATGCAGAAAACCACCACCGAATAAATACTTTCTTAAGTTTGTTATGTCACTTTCACTAAATACCACATTACCATGTCCTGTCATGTGCACAAATGGATAGGAAAAAAGATCTGGACTGCTAGGTTCAACAGTTCTGGGTTTCGATTTGATTTTTGTGTTTATATTGGCATTACAATATTTTATTAAGTTTGGAAGTGAAGTTGGATTTGCATACCAATCGCCACCACCACTATATTTTAGCAACGCAATTTCTTGTGAGAAACAGGTTAAAGAAGAGGATAGTAGGAATAAAAATAATGCCTTTTTCATAAAATATAATTATCGTATTGAATTTTAAAATCTAATCCTCATTAGTAAAAACAACACTGTGGCAGGCAACTACTGCAGCAGTTTCTGTTCGTAATCTTGTTTCGCCTAAAGAAACTGGAATGTAATTATTTTCTAATGCTAATTCTATTTCTTTGTTCGAAAAATCACCTTCTGGACCTATTAAAATGGTGTAATCCGTTTTGGGCTTAAGTATAGATTTTAGAGATTTTTTATTTGTCTCTTCGCAATGAGCCATTAATTTTTCTCCTGAGTTTTCTTTTTTTATAAATTCTTTCAACGAAATAGCAGGATTTAATTTTGGAAGATACGTTTGATTGCATTGTTTCATTGCCGAAAGAATGATTTTTTCAAACCTGTCTTGGTTTATTATTTTTCTTTCAGAACGATCACATATAATTGGAGTGATTTCATGTATTCCAATCTCGGTAACTTTTTCAAGAAACCATTCGTAACGATCGTTCATTTTCGTAGGAGCAACTGCAAGATGCAATTTGTGTTTTTGTGCTTCCGTTTTTTGTATTTCTAAAATTTGAACGGTGCATTTATTATCAGAAGCTAATGTGATTTCAGTTTTAAATAAAAAGCCTAAACCATTGGTTACATATAGTATGTCGTTGTCTTTTTTACGTAATACTTTAATAATGTGCTTGCTTTCTTCTTTATCAAAAGAAAAGGTTTCGGTCGTTTCGTTTATTGTAGGGTTATAAAATAATTGCATAATTTAAAATTGTATTCGTGCTTTTGAAACAACTTCTGCGGTTTCAAATTTTTGGGATAAAAACTTTTGATAACCTACAATTCCAATCATTGCAGCATTATCGGTAGTATATTCAAACTTAGGGATGTATGTTTTCCAACCGTATTTTGTTTCTGTTTCTTTCAAAGTATTTCGAATTCCAGAATTGGCCGAAACTCCTCCGCCAATTGCAATTTGTTTGATACCAGTCTCTTTAACTGCCATTTTTAATTTATCCATCAATATTTCTATAATAGTGTATTGAATGGAAGCACAGATGTCGTTTAAATTTTCGGTTATAAATTCAGGGTTTTCATTTTTTTTCTTTTGGATAAAATAAAGAATAGCTGTTTTTAAACCAGAGAAACTGAAATCCAATCCTGGTACTTTTGGTTTTGTAAAAGGAAATGCTTTTGGATTCCCTAGCTGTGCATATTTATCAACCAAAGGACCGCCTGGGTAGGGAAGTCCAAGTATTTTGGCACTTTTGTCAAATGCCTCGCCCACAGCATCGTCTGTTGTTTCACCTATGATTGTTAAATCAAAAAAATCATCAACCCGAACAATTTGGGTATGTCCACCACTTATTGTTAACGCAAGAAATGGAAAGCTAGGTTTGTCAAAGCCATCTTCATCTATAAAATGAGCCAAAATATGGGCATGCATGTGGTTTACTGCAATAAGAGGTATTTGTAAAGCCAATGCTATTGATTTTGCGAATGAACTTCCAACCAAAAGAGACCCCATAAGTCCCGGACCTTGCGTAAAAGCAATTGCAGATAGCTGTTCTTTTTTAATGTTAGCTTTTTTTAAGGCAGCCTCGATTACTGGAACTATATTTTGTTGATGTGCACGAGAAGCAAGTTCAGGTACAACACCTCCATATTGATTATGAATTAACTGATTGGCAACAACATTTGACAATACTTTGTCGTTACATAATACTGCAGCGGCAGTATCATCACACGAACTTTCTATGGCAAGTATATAAACCTCTGGAATTTGCATATGAAAAGATGATTTTTGAAGTATATTTGATGGATTACTATAAAAATAGTATTTTTACAGCTGTGCCAAAATTAAAGATTTTTTAGTTAAGGTATTACCATTTCCAAAGGCAAATTATTTATTTGTACTAAAAAAACAAAAAGCGACTCTTATCAAAAAGATTAAAAAAATAGTATTCCGCAGTCTACTTGGACTAATTTTACTTTTGTTAGTACTTTTTATAGCCCTTAGTTTACCTTTTGTTCAAACTAAGCTGGCTCAGTATTTCACGAATAGTATCAATGAGGATTATGGTCTCCATATGGATATTGATGAAGTGCAGCTTACCCTTTTTGGAGGTGTAAAACTAAAAAGAGTATTGATTATAGATCATCATAAAGACACTTTGATTTATGTTAAAAGATTGAATACTTCATTGTTGGGTGTCAAAAAGATTTTAGATGGAGATCTAATTTTTGGAGATTTGGCGATGGATGGTGTTCTTTTTAATTTAAAAACCTATAAAAAAGAAAAAAAGTCAAATCTGGATTATTTTATTGATGCATTTGGCACGAGTAAAACGCCTTCCAAGAAACATTTTTTATTAACAGCTTCAAGTATTGATTTGTCCAATGGTCGATTTATTTTGAGTGATGAAAATCATGAAACCGTAAAACCTGTCGACTTTACAAGATTGAATATATCTGTTACCAATTTTAAAGTATATGGTCCCGAAGTCTATGCTAATATTCAAAAAATGTCTTTTTTGGATCATAGGGGGTTGTATGTGAAAAGCTTAAAGGGGAATTATAGTTTTACCCAACAGCATATGATATTGGATAAAATGGAAATTGAAACCAAAGAATCCAGTATTAAAGGTTATGCTGCTTTGAACTATGAGATTGAAGATTTTTCTGATTTTCAAAATAAAGTCGAATTTGATGTTAAGTTAAAATCAACAACATTATCATCCAATGATATTCGTTTTTTTTACAATGAATTAGGTAAACATCAATATTTTAAACTAAGATCGCATATTACTGGACCTTTAAATAATTTGAAATTTCTCGATTTATATCTAAGAGATAATAGAGGTACTAAAATCGTTGGCTTTATAAATTTTAAAAACCTTTTAGGGACAAAAGATCAAAAATTCTATATGAATGGAAAGTTTGATCAATTGGATGCTAATTATGATGATTTGGTAAGTATATTGCCGAATGTTTTAGGTAAAAAGCTCCCTATTATCTTAAAGAAATTTGGGGATATTTCATTAATTGGAAACACCCAGGTTACAACCACCTCAATCCATGCCAATCTTATGGCAAAAACTGCTTTGGGTGCTGTGAAATCAAAATTCATCATCAATAATATGGATCAAAGTGACAAGGCAGCTTATGTTGGTTATGTTGTTTTGGATGATTTTAATATTGGAAATTTATTGGATAATAAGGATTTATCCAAAGTTAGTTTAAATATTGATGTCGATGGGCATGGTTTTTCAGAAAAGTACTTGAATACTTCTTTGAAAGGTATAGTTTCGAATTTTGCATATAATGGTTATAATTATAAGAATATTACTGTAAATGGGGATTTTAAATTGCCTTTATATAAAGGATCAATTATAGTGAACGATCCAAATTTAAAAATGAATTTTGATGGATTGGTTGATTTAAGCAGAAAGGAAAGTCAATACGATTTTCAAATTAAAATTGACAAATCGGAATTGAATAATCTGAATTTTGTGAAGGATTCTATTTCTAAATTTAATGGTGATATTATTGTCGATGTACAGGGGAATTCTATTGACAATATGCATGGTAATATTTATGTTAATAATGCTACTTATGTCAATTCAAAGACTGCCTATCAATTTAACGATTTTAATCTAAATTCAAGTTTTGATGATAAAAGAATCCGAACTATAAAAGTAACGGCTCCTGATATAACTAATGGTACGGTTGTGGGAAAATATAAATTTTCTGAATTAAAAGGGTTGGTTACAAATTCGTTGGGAAGCCTTTATACAAACTACAAACCGATTCCGGTTAAAAAAGGACAGTTTTTGAAATTTAATTTTGAAGTTTACAATAAGATAGTCGAAGTATTTTTCCCTGAAATTCAGATAAGTGAAAATACTATAGTAAAAGGGAATATTAACTCGGATAATAATGAATTTAAATTCAATTTTAATTCTCCAAATATAAAAGCTGCAGATAATTCTTTTGATAATATTAGGGTTAATATTGATAATAAAAATCCATTGTATAATGCCTACATTGAGTTGGATAGTATTAAAACAAAAAGATATAAAATCCGTGATTTTAGTTTAATAAATGTCACTTCAAAAGATACTTTGTTTTTTAGGACTGAGTTTAAAGGAGGTTCAAAAGGGCAGGATTATTTTAATTTGGACTTATATCATACTATTAATAAGGAAAATAAAAATGTAATCGGCTTCAGTAAATCAGAAATTAAATTAAAGAATAGTTTGTGGTTTTTGAATGAGGCGAATCTAGCCAACAATCGTTTGGTTTTTGATAAAAAGCTAACAGAGTTTAAACTGGATGATTTTATACTTTCCAATAAGGAGCAAGAAATAAAGCTGGATGGGGAGTTTAAGGGCAATTATTACAAAGATATTAATGTCGAATTCAAGAATTTTGACATCAATGCACTAACCTCGGCCCAACAGAGTTTTGCTATTTATGGAAATTTAAATGGAAAAATTAATTACAATCAAAATAAACAGGTCTATAAACCTACGGCATCATTACGCATTGATAGTTTGAAAGTCAACGATCATGATTTGGGAGTTTTAAATTTTGACATACAAGGAGATGAAAATTTTAGAAAATTCACCTTGTTCTCTACTATTGAAAATAAAGATTTTGAATCTTTTAGTGCCGATGGGACTTTTGAGATAGTAAACAAAGAAACCTTGTTTGACTTGAATTTAAAATTTGATAAATTTAATTTGGCAACATTAAGTTCCTTGGGAGGAGATGTTATTTCAAATATAAGGGGATTAGTGTCTGGAAATGCAACTATTGGAGGTACTTTGAGTAAACCAGATGTCAATGGACGTCTGTATGTTAATGGTGGAGGATTGGCAATACCTTATCTTAATGTCGATTATGCATTGAAAGAAAAAACTATTATTGATTTAACAGGTGAAAAATTTCTTTTTAGAAATAACACTTTAATAGATACAAAATACAACACTACGGGAACTTTAAATGGAGTAGTGGAACATAAGAATTTTTCGGATTGGAAATTAGATTTGGCTATTAATTCAAAGAGGCTCCTTGTGTTGGACACTAAAGATAGTGAAGATGCTGCTTATTTTGGAACGGCATTTATTGACGGTAGCGCAACAATTAAAGGACCTGCAAATAGTTTATTTATTAAAGTTGATGCAAAATCTGAAAAAGGTTCGGCTCTTAAAATACCTATTAATAGTGCAGAAAGCGTAAGTGAAAATAGCTTTATTCATTTTATAACCCCGAAAGAAAAATTCAATTTGCAAAAAGGAATTGTTGATAAAACAAAGAATTATAATGGACTTGAATTAGAGTTTGATCTTGAAATCACACCCAATGCGGAGGTTGAAGTTATCTTGGACAGAAGTTCGGGACACGGAATGAAAGGACGCGGAAATGGTACACTTCTGTTTAAAATTAATACACTCGGTGCTTTCAATATGTGGGGAGATTTCTTGCCTTATGATGGTACTTATAATTTTAAATATGGTGGATTAATCGATAAGAAATTCAAAGTTAGAAAAGGAGGTTCTATTATTTGGGAAGGAAACCCAATGAGAGCCCAACTGAATTTAGAAGCGGTTTATAAGACATCGGCAAACCCTGCCTTGCTATTAGAAAATTCAAGTGTCAATAAAAAGGTTGATGTTGAAGTCATCATTGGGATTCGAGGTGATTTGTCACATCCGGAACCCGATTTCATGATTGATTTCCCTACCATAACAAGTGTTTTAAAATCAGAGCTTCAAACAGAATTAGCTGATAAAGACGTAAGGCAAACTCAGGCATTGTACTTATTGTCAACAGGGAGTTTTTTGGGTAGAGATGGATCCAGTCAAGCTGTTGCATCAAGTATGTACGAAACCGCTTCAAGTATGTTGGGAAATATAGTTCAATCAAATAATGAAAAATTTGAAATGAATTTTAATGTTGTTTCACCGGACAATAGACCAAGCACCCAAACGGATGGTAGAGTTGAAGCAATCGTTACTTCTCAAGTAAATGAAAGAATTACAATAAATGGTAAAATTGGGGTGCCTTTTGGGGGCGTTAATGAATCTGCTATAGTAGGAGCTGTCGATATTAAATATAGAGTAAATGATGACGGATCTTTTAATTTCCATGTTTTCAATAAAGAAAATGATTTAAATTATATAGGACAAGATATAGGCTATACTCAAGGTGCTGGTATTACTTATGAGGTGGATTTTGATACTTTTAGAGAGTTGGTCGATAAAATGTTTAAAAGTAAAAAGCTAACGATAGGTAAAAAAAATAAAACAAAAGATGATAACTCTGATTCCAATTTGAATCCTGATATCATAAATTTTACAAAGCCCAAAGAACCTAATTCGGACAAGCCAAAAGTTAATCAGGATGCTGTACTTCCAGAGGATGATTAATGGTAATTGGTTATAAATAAGTAGCTTATGCCTTTTTTCAAAATTTTAGCTAACTTTATGGCTAGATTTTGTTTTCCACTTTATTCATTAATTTTATAAAGTCTGTTTATTTCTTTTCGAAAAATAGATAAATAGCTCGTATTTCCCCATTTTCCGACAGTTTCGGATTTTCAAAAAGGAAATAAAAAATAGTCCTTTTTGAATTAAAAAAACTTATCAACGAAAACGTTTGAATTTCAGTTATTTTATTAAAATGTTAGAAAGCACCCCCAAAATATCTTTGATATATGCTAAATTTACACTTTAATACTTAAAAAAATGTCAAAAACAATAAAAAAGATAGGTGTACTTACCTCTGGAGGAGATTCTCCAGGAATGAATGCCGCTATTCGTTCTGTTGTGCGAACATGTGCTTTTCATAACATAGGATGTGTTGGTATCTATAGGGGTTATCAAGGAATGATTGAAGGGGATTTTAAGGAAATGGGACCCCGAAGTGTAAATAACATTGTAAACAAAGGAGGGACTATTTTAAAATCTGCTCGATCAATTGAATTTAGGACTCCTGAAGGAAGAGAAAAAGCACATAAAAATTTAGTAAAAGCAGGAATTGATGCTCTGGTAGTAATAGGCGGTGATGGTTCTTTTACAGGAGCATTATTATTTAATTCTGAATATAATTTTCCGGTCATGGGAATTCCTGGGACCATTGATAACGACATATTCGGTACAAGCCATACTTTGGGTTATGACACCGCTTTAAATACAGTTGTTGATGTAATTGATAAGATCCGTGATACGGCAAGTTCTCACAATAGATTATTTCTTATTGAGGTAATGGGGCGTGATGCTGGTCATATAGCTTTAAACGCAGGAATTGGTGCTGGAGCTGAAGAAATTCTTATTCCAGAAGAAGATTTAGGATTGGATCGTTTGTTAGACTCTTTAAGAAAAAGTAAAGCTGCAGGAAAATCTTCAAGTATAGTGGTTATCGCCGAGGGTGATAAAATAGGTAAAACTGTTTTTGAACTAAAGGATTACGTAGAATCAAATTTTCCGGAATATGATGTGCGTGTATCAGTGTTAGGACATATGCAACGCGGTGGTGCCCCATCTTGTTTTGATAGAGTTTTGGCCAGCCGACTAGGAGTAAAAGCTGTTGAATGTCTATTAGATGGCAAATCAAATTTTATGGTTGGATTATTATGTGATAAAATTGAATTAACGCCTTTAGAACAAGCCATCAAAGGACATACTGAAATAGATCGAGAATTACTTCGCGTTTCAGATATTATGTCCATTTAAAAGTAAAAAAATAAAACAAAAAAATAATTTAAATTTAATACAATGTCAAAAGTAAAATTAGGAATAAACGGATTTGGTAGAATTGGAAGAATTGTCTTCAGAGAAACTTTCAATAGAGACAACGTAGAAGTAGTTGCGATAAATGATTTGCTAGATGTAGATCACTTAGCTTACTTATTAAAATATGATTCAGTTCACGGTCGTTTTAATGGAACTGTAGAAGTAAAAGAAGGTAAACTTTATGTGAACGGAAGAAACATCCGTATTACTGCTGAGAGAAATCCAGCTGATTTAAAATGGAATGAAGTTGATGTTGATGTAGTTGCTGAGTGTACAGGTATCTTCACAACTATTGAAACTGCAAATGAGCACATTAAAGGTGGTGCTAAAAAAGTAATTATCTCGGCCCCATCTGCAGATGCTCCGATGTTTGTAATGGGAGTAAACCACGAAACTGCAAAAGCTTCAGATCTTGTTGTTTCTAATGCTTCTTGTACTACAAACTGTTTAGCTCCTTTAGCTAAAGTTATCCATGATAATTTTGGAATTGTTGAGGCTTTGATGACTACTGTTCATGCAACAACTTCAACTCAAATGACTGCTGACGGTCCTTCTAGAAAAGACTGGAGAGGTGGACGTGCTGCAAGCATAAACATCATTCCTTCATCAACTGGTGCTGCTAAGGCTGTTGGAAAAGTTATTCCTGATTTGAATGGAAAATTAACAGGTATGTCTTTCCGTGTTCCTACTGCTGACGTTTCTGTTGTAGATTTAACTGTAAAAGTAGCCAAAGAAACTTCTTATGAAGAAATTATGGCTGTTTTGAAGAAAGCTTCTGAAACTTCAATGAACGGTATTTTAGGATTTACTGAAGATGCTGTTGTGTCTCAAGATTTTATTTCTGATAAAAGAACTTCAATCATTGATGCTACTGCAGGAATTGGTTTGAATTCAACTTTCTTCAAGTTGGTGTCTTGGTACGATAATGAATATGGTTATTCAAGTAAATTAATTGACTTGGCTGTTCATATCTCTTCATTGAAATAAAATTTATAATTTTACAAAATCCCATTAAGTGAAATTAATGGGATTTTATTTTTTTGTTCTATTGAATGTTTTTCTCACTAGAAGTGTTTAAAATAAGGAACAAAATTCATAACCAATAAACCAAATAATATGAAATGAGCATGAGCGTAAATTGGTTACAAGTGCCAATGAAGATATGCGAATTACATATGACCGATAAAAAACAATAAATATCTACATATGAAATTAATAGTTGATAGTGGTTCTACTAAAGCAGATTGGATTGCAATAGATGATGACGGGAAAGTTATGTTTACCACACAAACGTTAGGTTTAAATCCAGAAATTCTTGATAAAAATGAAATTCTCGATCGATTAAATGATCGGTTTGATATATCACAAAATAAAAAATTAGCCACCCATTTGTTTTTCTATGGTGCTGGTTGCGGAACAGATAGAATGAAAATTTTTCTTTCTCAGGTTTTTAAAGAATATTTTTCAAATGCTATTGTAGTTGTTGAAGAAGATACTTATGCAGCTGTTTTTGCTACTACACCAAAAGGGGAAAAAGCAATTGTTAGTATATTAGGCACGGGTTCAAACTGCAGTTATTTTGACGGTAAAGTTTTAGAACAAAGAGTACAATCATTAGGCTATATTGTTATGGATGATTGTAGCGGAAACGTTTTTGGAAAAAATTTAATTAGAAAGTACTATTTTAATAAAATGCCAAAAGAATTAGCAGAAGTTTTTGAAAAAGAGTATGATGTGGACCCTGACTATATCAAAAGTAAATTATATAAAGAACCTAATCCGAACGCCTATCTTGCAACTTTTGCAAAATTTTTAATTCAGCATAAAGAACATGAATTTTGTAGAAAAATAATTTTTAAAGAAATGAAATCTTTCATTAAGAATTACATCAAGCAATTTGAAAATTGTAAAGAAGTACCTGTACATTTTGTAGGTTCTATCGCTTTCTATCTAAAAGATGAATTAGCTGAAATTTTTGAAAAATACGAATTGCAATTGGGTAATGTATTAAGAAGGCCTATTGATGGATTAATCGCTTATCATATTGCAAACAAATAATTATATGGAAATTGCAATTATTGCCCATGACGGTAAAAAAGAAGATATTGTTAAATTTCTAATTAAAAACCGTGAAGTGCTTCAGCAAGAAAAAATAAATTTTATTGCAACTGGAACAACTGGAGGAAGAGCGGAAGCTGCCGGTTTTAAAACCAGAAGAATGCTTTCTGGGCCATTAGGAGGTGACGCACAAATTGCAGGAAGAGTTGCTGAAGGTAAAACGCAAATGGTTTTATTCTTTAAAGACCCTCTTTCAAGTCATCCGCATGAGGCAGATGTTAATATGCTAATACGTGTTTGTGATGTACACAATGTGCCGTTGGCTACTAATGAAGCAACAGCACAATTGTTGATTGATGCTATAGCACAGCAATCATAGATATTTCGACATTTACATTTTTTGGCAAACATGCCACTTGAACCGTTTCACGAGCTGGAGCGGTTTTTTCGTTAAAATAAGATCCATAAACGGTATTAATACTTCCAAAATCGTTCATGTTCATAATGAAAATGGTAGTTTTTACCACGTTTTCAAAAGTCATTCCAGCTGCCTCGAGAACGGCCTTCATGTTTTCCATCACCTGTTTGGTTTCCGATTCTATATTGTCTACTACCAACTCCATTGTTACTGGATTCAATGCGATCTGGCCGGAAGTGTATAAAGTATTTCCTTTTAATACAGCTTGATTATAAGGTCCAATTGGTGCTGGGGCATTTTCGGTGTAAATTATTGTTTTCATAACCTATATATTTAAAGTAAATTTATTGATTGGTAAGTTTTCGTTTTTCCCATTTAATGTCACTAAGTACACCAGATTTGATTCCAATGAAAAAATTCCAGCTGGCACTATCTCCAAAAGGAGTCCAGTTAAAAGCCATTCTCCAACTCAATAAATCCCTTTCAAAACGTAATTGAGTAAAGGTAACACCCTTTTGAACAAAATCATATCCTGTAGAAATTCCAGCTTTCCATTTTGGTGTTAAATCTGCATTTGCAGAAATCATAATAGAATTTCCGGTTATTTTCTTTTCTCTATTATTGTTTCCATAGGTCAAAGAATAAGCAAATGTCATATCCCATGGCAATTTTGATCTAAAGAATTCTGAAACAACATCTTCACCTTCATTGTCCTCATCAAACTGACTTTTTCTAATATTATTAGCATCAATATTTGATCCAAATAAATCATCTTCACGCCCTCCGTTTCTTTTGCCTTGGTCGTTTTTGTCTTTTTCTTTTTTCTCTTTTGTACTTGATATTGAATAATTCATGGTCAAATTGGCACTGGTCATTCTAAAAAGACTTCCTCCATTATTGATATTGAAAACATCTATTCTGTTTCCCGAGTTGTCAATCGCGTACGGGTCAAAAGTGGCTCCAAAATTAGCGCTCAATTTATTGTCAAAAAATTGGGTTCCACCGCTTACTCTTACTGGTGCCCAAGCAAGCTCCTTGGCATCAAAATTATAACTCGTTGAAAAATTCAAATTGTTAAGTAACATTATTTTCTTAGGCTCAGTTTTGGTACTGTCCTTATCTGCTACTTTTGCCTCAAATGTATTACTAAGATTGAAACCAACAAAATTGGAACTATTCATGCCTGGGGTGCCATACATACCTCCTTCAAATCGTGTGTAATCTTTTTGCATAGTCCCACTGCCATCTGTTGCATAAGTATCGTAATATTTCTCAAAACTTGGTGTGTAACTATGTGAAATTGCGGGACGCATTATATGTCGAATGGATTTTATTATTTTGTCGTCACCAAAATTGAATGTACCATAAATTGTTGTTCCAACACTTGTAGAAGAGGAGTATGTCCTAAAAGAGTCAAATCCTTTTACATCTGTGGTAACAACGGTGCTTAATTGGTCGTCATAATGTTTGTCGATTGTGTTAAAATACCAAACTTCCTCATAATTTAAAGACGAAGAGACACTAAAGTATTTGAAAATTTTAAAATTGGTACTTACTGGAATTGTATGTTGGAATCCTAGTTCTCCGTCTCTGAACATTTCAGGTTTGAAAAATAATGAATCGGTTGTTACAAAGCTGTTTTTTCCGTTTAAATTGTATTGTAAGTTGATGTTTTTGAAGATTCCCTTTTTTGCTCCGTCATTTAGTGCAAATGGATAAATACGATCCAAGCTAAACTGAAGCGTAGGAAGTGTCATGTTGATTACTTTTGTATTCGTATTTTGGGAATGTGTTGCAGTTAACGATATTCTACTTTCTGGAACAGAATGAAAGACAGTACTGTACGATATGGAGGAACTCAAAGTATTGTTTAATGAAGAACCAACATTGACTTGATTAATTGTTTGCTTAAAATATTCACTACTCCCCAAATTCACAGAAGCAGAAAAAGTGGAATTTGGATTAGCTTTCGAATCTTGAGAATGTGACCATTGAATATTGTAAATTTTAGTTTTTGAATAATCTGGATACCCTCTCTCACTGATGATATTGTTCTCAAATCTAATATTAACATTCCCTTGATAATGGTACCGATTGGCATAGGAGGATTGTGCATTTATACCGTAACTTCCATTGGTGTAATAATCTCCAAGTAGTGTTAAATTATAATGGTCGCTTAAAGCAAAGTAATACCCCCCATTTTGAAGAGAGAAACCTTTATCGTTGGAATCATTGTAGGATGGTAATATGATTCCCGAAGTACTGGTTTCTTTTGAAAGAGGAAAATAAGCAAAAGGCAAAAATAATGGGGTGGGTACCCCTTCAATCACCATATTGGTAAAACCTGTAACTATTTTTTTACCAGGAATAAATTTTATTTTATTGGTTTGAAAATAATATTCAGGATTGTCTACATCTTTTGAAGTGGTAAATCTAGCTCCTTTTAAAAAATATACCGAATCGTTTTCCTTTTTAGTTATAGCTGCTTTTACGTTGAATTCTCCTTGAGAAGATCTTGAATTCCAAATTAATGCTTTTTTAGTTTTAAAATTAAAACGAATTGAATCAGGTTCGATAACATTTGAACCTTGTTTGAAATTTGGAAATTGTGTGTAATTGCCAAGTGAATCTTTTATTCTTCCGGCATAAACCTCGTTTTTTTCGTAATCCATTACTATAATACCCGATTTTAATTCAACATCTTGGTAGTATAATTCGGCTTTGTCATACAAAGTAATGAGTTTCTTTTTTTGTTCAATCCTTGCATATTTTTCTGCTTTGTATTTTACTTTACCATTAAGAAAGTTTTTTTTAACTTTAATAGTGTCCAATTTAATGGTGTCAGTAGGGGATTCAGCCAAAGGATTTTTAATACTATCTTCCTTGATCGGTTTCTTAACTTCTTGTTTCTTAGAAGGAATTGATGTTTGTTTCTTTTTTATATCTTGGGAATATAAATCAGAACATCCTAAAGATAGGAAAAATGATAGTAAAACGATATTAAATAAGTTTGTATGCAAAGGTTTAAATGCTATTTTTGTAAAATGAAGACTCGAATATTCGCGAGCCAAAATTACTATAATTTTTTGGCAAAAATAATCAAATCATAAATTTATAACGGAAGTCTTATAATTAAATTAACTAATAGATGTATATATCAAAAAAAATAAAAATTGCATTCACATTTTTATTAGTGATGTTGGCCATGGAATCGTATAGCCAATCGAATGATTTTAAAGTTACTTTAGATGCTGGTCATGGAGGTCATGACTTTGGTGCGAATTATAATGGACGGATTGAGAAAAATATTGCATTGGCCATTGTGTTAAAAGTGGGTAAAATTTTGGAATCATATCCTAAGGTAGATGTAATATATACTAGAAAAACAGATGTTTTTATTGATTTGATAGAGCGTGCCAATATTGCCAATAGAGCTGATTCTCATATTTTTGTTTCTATACATTTGAATGCCAATAGAAATACCGCTGCAGATGGGACTGAAACCTACGTTATGGGGATGAATAAGATTGCTTCAAATCTTGAAGCTGCAAAAAAGGAGAATGCAGTAATCACAATGGAAAAAGATTATAAACAAAAATATGAGGGTTTTGATCCAAATTCTCCAGAAACCATGATTGGTATGACTTTGATGCAAGAAGAATATTTAGATAATAGTATTTCATTAGCAGGTAAGGTAGAAGATGAATTTGCAAAATTAGGTAAGAAATTAAGACATGGAGGCGTGAAGCAAGCACCTTTTATGGTTCTGCATAAAGCGTATATGCCTAGAGTTTTAATTGAAACTGGTTTTATCTCGAATCCTGTCGAAGGGGATTTATTAAATTCGGAAGAGGGGCAAAATGATATCGCCAGAGCTATTGCAAACGCAATAATCAGTTATAAATATGACTATTTTGGAGATGGAGGAGCAGAAACTTTTGGAGAAAAACCTTCTCAAATCCTTAGGGAAAATCCTGTAAAAAGTTCTGAGAATGTAGAGGTAAATAAAGAGATCATTAAAAAAGATACTCTGGGTTCAATTTATAAAATTCAGTTGTCAGCCAGCAAAAAAAAGGTAGCATTGGAACCTAAAAATTTTAAAGGATTGCAAAATGTAAAACTTGTTTATGAAGATAATATTTATAAATATTTCTACGGTGAAACTTCTGATTATGAAAGCGCGAAGAACCAACTAACTGAAGTGAAATCGAAAGGATATGATTCGGCTTTTTTAATAGCATTCAGAAATGGAAAGAAAATAAGTATTCAGGAAGCAATCAAATAATACTTATAAATTCGAATATTTTATATTAAATTTGCCCATTAAAAAAACAAAAATTTTGAAAATTACAAGAGAAATAAAAACTGCCGTTTTAGTTATTACATCAATTTTATTATTCATTTGGGGATACAGTTTTTTAAAAGGAAAAGACCTTTTTAATAGTTATAAAACTCTTTATGTTGAATATGCTAACGTAGAGGGACTTGCGCCTTCAGCTCCAGTAACAATCAACGGACTGAGCATTGGAAAAGTGAAATCCATATCGATTGGTGAAAATGGGAAATTATTGGTTGAATTGCAAATAGATACTGAGTTTCCAATATCAAAATCAAGCACGGCTACAATTTATGACGCCAGTCTTATAGGCGGCAAGCAGGTTGCTATCCATCCTAATTATTTAGACAAAATTATCGCCGAAAATGGGGATTACCTAGCGGGGACTATAGAGGCTAGTCTTATGGCTTCATTGGGCGATAAAGCGGCTCCAGTTATGGCTAAAGTAGAGAAATTAATGACTAGTGCGGATAAATTAGTTACTAGTTTTAATTCTGTTTTGGATGCAAAAGGACAAGCAGATTTAAAAAAGAGCTTGGCAGAACTTAGCGCTACTATGGAACAATTCCATAAAGTGGCTTTGAATGCGAATATAATATTGGATGAAAACAAAGGTCAGTTGAAAGGCGTAGTTTCTAATTTCAACAAAGTTTCGGATAATTTCGTTAAAATTTCAGACTCATTAAATAAAGCTGATTTAGGACAAACTGTTAAAAATTTGAATACCACATTAAGTAAAGTAGATGCATTAATGAAAGGTTTAGAGTCTGGAAAAGGTACTATGGGGAAATTGCTGAAAGACGAAGCTCTTTATGTTAATTTAGAAAAAACTTCCAAAGAGTTAGAATTGCTTTTGCAAGATGTAAGATTGAATCCAACCCGTTATGTAAATGTTTCTGTTTTTGGTAAGAAAAACAAACCATATGTTGCTCCAAACGATTCTATAACAAAATAAAAAACTAGTATTTATGAGTTACCTTAGTAATGTGTTATTTGCCATAGTATTGATTATTGGATTCGGGTATTTTTATTCGAATGTGAAAAAAATCATCAGAAATATTAATCTTGGTGTTGATGTTAATCGTAAAGATAATGCAAAAGCGCGTTGGAGAAATATGGCAATGATTGCTCTTGGGCAATCCAAAATGGTAAAAAGACCCGTTGCTGGAATACTGCATATCATAGTTTATGTTGGATTTGTTATTATTAATATTGAATTATTAGAAATCATTATTGATGGTTTATTTGGAACTCATAGGATTTTTGCTCCGCTTGGAGTTGTTTATGATTTTTTAATTGGTTCTTTTGAAATATTGGCTTTTTTGGTATTATTTGCTGTTACTGTATTTTTGATAAGAAGAAATATAATTAAGTTGAGAAGATTTATTCATTCTGATTTAAAAGGCTGGCCAAAAAGTGATGCTAACTATATTTTGTATTTTGAGATTACTTTAATGACTTTGTTTTTATTAATGAATGCCTCCGATTTTCATTTGCAAAATGTACCCGGAGGATTTTCACATTTTATAAAAGCAGGTTCTTTTCCAATAAGTCAATTTATTGCTCCTATTTTCAACGGAATGTCCAATGAATTGGTGATGTTGTTGAATGAAGGCTTTTGGTGGTTGCACATTGTTGGAATTTTGGTTTTTATGAATTATTTGTATTTTTCTAAACACCTTCATATTTTATTGGCTTTCCCAAATACGTATTTTGCAAACTTAAACCCACAAGGACAGTTTGATAATTTGGCTTCGGTAACTGCAGAAGTGAAATTGATGATGGATCCCAATGCTGACCCATTTGCGGCAGCGCCAGTTTCTGAAAATGAAGTTCCAAGCAAATTTGGTACCAGCGATGTCCAGGATTTAAACTGGGTTCAGCTATTAAATGCCTATACATGTACTGAATGTGGTCGTTGTACTTCTTCTTGTCCTGCAAATCAAACAGGAAAAAAATTGTCTCCTCGTAAAATTATGATGGATACAAGAGATAGATTAGAAGAAGTAGGGAAAAATATTGATGCTAATAAAGGTGTTTTCGTACCGGACAATAAATCGCTATTGAACGATTACATAACTCCTGAAGAATTATGGGCATGTACTTCTTGTAACGCCTGTGTGGAAGAATGTCCTGTAAACATCAGCCCGCTTTCTATTATTATGGATATGAGACGTTATCTTGTGATGGAACAAAGCGCAGCTCCAATGCCTATAAATGCTATGATGACCAATATAGAGAATAATGGTGCTCCTTGGCAATACAGTCAACAAGACCGATTGAACTGGAAAAACGAAATATAGTTTAATTGGTTATTCGTTTAAGCGTTTAACCGATTCAACATTTAACCGATTAAACAAAAAGAAATGTCAGAAAATTTAATTGTGCCAACAATGGCCGAAATGCTAGCCCAAGGAAAACAACCAGAAGTTTTATTTTGGGTAGGTTGTGCAGGAAGTTTTGATGATAGAGCAAAGAGAATAACAAAAGCATTTGTGCGAATTCTAAATCGTGCCAATGTTTCTTTTGCCGTTTTAGGTACAGAAGAAAGTTGTACTGGAGACCCTGCAAAAAGAGCAGGAAATGAGTTTTTGTTTCAAATGCAGGCCATGATGAATATCGAAGTGCTTAATGCTTATGAAGCAAAAAAAATAGTTACTGCCTGTCCGCATTGTTTTAATACTTTAAAAAATGAATATCCTGAATTGGGAGGCCATTATGAAGTGGTTCATCATACAGAATTCCTTAAATCATTGTTAGATTCAGGACGTTTAACTATTGAGGGAGGGCAATTTAAAGGGAAACGTATTACTTTTCATGATCCTTGTTATTTAGGCCGAGCCAATAATGTATATGAAGCACCGAGAGATTTAATTCAGAAATTGGATGTTGAATTACTAGAGATGAAACGTTCTAAAGCAAATGGTTTATGTTGTGGAGCAGGAGGAGCGCAAATGTTTAAAGATGCCGAGCCTGGCAATAAAGAAATCAATGTGGAAAGAACAGAAGATGCTCTTGAAACAAAACCGGATATTATTGCGGCAGGTTGTCCTTTTTGTAATACTATGTTGACCGATGGAGTTAAAAATAAAGAAAGAGAAGGTGATGTCAAAGTTATGGATATAGCTGAATTGATTGCAAACGCACAAGATTTATAAATAATGGCTATAAGAAAATTTGTTTTCCTGATGTTATTGCCAATATGGAGTTCCTTATTCGCTCAAACTGCAGTTAAAGTAAATTTTCAAGATTCAATTCCCGATTCGATTGCTGTCAAACAATTAAAGTTTAATGCCAAGCAATTGATACTCCCAGTCACTTTGATTGGATTTGGAGTAATTGGGATCAATAGCGATCAATTAAAAGATCTAAACTCCGAAATCAGTGAAGAGGTAGTAGAACACATTGATAAGCAAATAACAATTGATGATTTTACCCAATATGCTCCAGCTGCTTCAGTTTATGCTTTAGGAGCTTTTGGAATAAAAGGGAAAAATAATTTTAAAGATAAATCAATTATTCTTGCCACCTCCTTTTTACTAATGACTATAACAGTTACTGGATTAAAGAATGTTGTTAAAGTTGAAAGACCCGATCTAACAAGTGATAATTCTTTTCCTTCAGGCCATACGGCAACCGCTTTTATGGGAGCCGAATTTCTATATCAGGAATATAAGGATGTTTCTATTTGGTATGGTGTTTCTGGATATGCTATAGCCACTTTTACCGGAGCATTTAGAATGTATAATAACCGGCACTGGCTTACCGATGTTGTTGCAGGAGCTGGAATTGGTATATTAAGTGCAAAAGCTGGATATTGGTTGTTTCCTAAGGTTAATAAATTATTTGCGTCAAAAAGTAATCCAAACAAGAAATCTGCGTTTATTCCTTATTACGATGGGAAACAACTTGGGTTTGGGTATATTTCCTCTTTTTAACCTAAATATAAGAAGCTAGAAAATCTAAAATCATAAATCTGCAGTCTCAAACCTGCAACCTAAAATTATAAATATCATGTACGTTCCTTTTGAAAATTTACCCGAAGAATCCAGAATTTGGATTTATCAATCAAACAGAAAATTTTCGGATGCCGAATTTTCTGAAATTGAAACTGATTTGCAATCTTTCCTTAACGAATGGGCTGCACACGGAACTAGTCTTGAGTCTTCCTATTTGTTGAAATACAATCGTTTTATTATTATTGCCGTAAATCAGGAAGTTCAAGCGGCAACAGGTTGTTCTATAGATTCTTCAGTTGAATTTATCCAAGGTTTGGAAAAAAAATACGATGTGGATTTGTTGGATAAAATGAATGTAACCTTTAAACTTGGGGAGCACATCGCGCACAAAACATTGATTGACTTTAAGAAAATGGTTAAAGACAAGGCTGTAACCGAAAACACGATTGTCTTTAATAATTTGGTAAACAATATCGAAGAGTTCAATGAATCTTGGGAAGTTCCCGCAATGGATAGTTGGCATAGTCGATTTTTTTAAAACAATTTTACAAAATCAATATGTCCAAATTCCTTTCTCTTTTTGTATTTCTTTTTTGTTTTTCAATTTCAAATGGCCAAAATTCTGATATAGATCTTTTAAAGAAAATAAATTTAAATAGAAATAAAGATCTTGAATCAACAATGGTTGGAATTACCAATAGCGCCATGCCTGTCAGCATCGGTACTCCTGTGATAATTTATGTAGTCGGATTAATTGAAAAAGACAGTACTACAAAGAAAAAAGCAATTTTCATTGGTGAATCTTTGGCAGCTTCTACATTTATTTCTTTAGCGTTAAAAAGTATTACCAAAAGAGATAGGCCTTATGTTACTTATCCGGAAATTGATAATGTCACAGAAGAAACTAGTTATTCTTTTCCTTCGGCTCATACTTCGGCCGCATTTGCAACAGCCACATCATTGAGTATGGCTTATCCAAAATGGTATGTTATTGCTCCATCTTTCTTGTGGGCTGGTGCGGTAGGATATTCGCGTATGTACTTGGGTGTACATTATCCGACAGATGTTTTAGCCGGTGCTATTGTAGGTAGCGGTTCTGCTTTTTTGTGTTATAAATTGAATAAATGGATTAACAAAAAAAGAGCTCCTCACCAGAAAAAGCTTTGGGAGTAATTGTAGTATTCACTTTATACACATTTAGTTGTATTTTGGTTTTCAAATTTTAAAACGTATTTTTGTTTTTGTGAAATGGACTAGTACTATATTATCAATTGTGTTTTTATTGCTTTCCTGTTTGCCTTGTGCAGATAAGGGAGGAAATAGTTTGTCACAAACTCTTGTAGAAAAAAGTAGTTCAGAACATAATCAGGATTATGACGCTTGTTCTCCATTTTGTATTTGCAATTGTTGCAGTTCGCAAATTTTTGCTTTTGATACTACTATTTGTAGTCTAGATTTAGTCATTATCAAAAAGACAATAGAAAATAAAATTCCTGAATACAAATCAATTTTTGCTTCCAATTTCTTCGGAAGTATTTGGCAACCGCCTCAAATAGTATAATGAAACCTGATTCCAATTAGTATTGAAGATTGGGATAGAGAGCTGTGGCTTTTCCACAGAAAAAAGTGGACCTTTTTGGGTCTGATTTCTCATTCATTATATTAAAACAATGGTACAAAAAATCATTACATTTTCAGTAAACAACAAGTTGATTACGGGAGTCTTATTGTCCATTTTTGTTATGTTTGGCGTTTATTCATTTACGCAATTAAGCGTTGATGCATTACCGGATGTGACGAATAATCAGGTGCAAGTAATAACTAATGCACCGAACCTCGCTACTCAAGAAGTAGAGCAATTTATAACTTATCCATTAGAAACTGAATTCAAATCATTGTCCGATATGATTGAATTACGGAGTACAAGCCGTTCGGGTTTGTCTGTAATTACAATTGTTTTCAAAGATAATGTACCCGCTAATATTGCCCGCCAACGGGTTGATGAAAAAATAAAAATGACGACGGATAATATTCCGAAACAATATGGAATACCAGAATTATTGCCACCAACGACAGGACTTGGCGAAATTTTTCAATATGTATTGGTTCCCCAGAAAGGATATGAAGAGAAATATGATCTAACTGAATTAAGAACAATTCAGGATTGGATTGTACGTCGTCAATTATTAGGTACTGTTGGAGTTGTAGATGTGAGCAGTTTTGGTGGAAAATTAAAGCAATACGAAGTTTCTGTAAAGCCCGAAAGATTGGCAGCCAATAATCTTACTCTTATTGAAGTTTTTGATGCGTTACAAAATAACAATGAAAATACTGGCGGGAGTTACATTGACAAAGGACCTAATGTATATTTTATTCGTGGAGAAGGATTAATCCAAAATATTGAAGACATCAATAATATTGTCATAAAAAACAACTCAGGTGTCCCTATTTTGATAAAAGACATTGCCGAAGTTAAATTTGGTTTTGCCCCACGTTATGGAGCTATGACCAGAAATGGAAAAGGAGAAACTGTTGGAGGAGTTGTTCTAATGCAAAAAGGGGAGAACGCTGTTAGAGTAATTGAACTTGTTAAAGGAAAAATACAATCGATAGAAAAATCCTTGCCGAAAGGCGTAAAAATTGATGTTTTTGTTGACAGAACCAAACTTATTGAAAAAACGGTCAGTACGGTTTCCACCAATTTATTGGAAGGTGCATTAATTGTGATATTGGTTTTAGTTTTGTTTTTAGGTAGTTTGCGAGCTGGTTTAATTGTTGCTTCAGTTATTCCTTTGGCAATGCTTTTTGCAATAATCATAATGAATCTCTTTGGCTTGAGTGCCAATCTGATGAGTATGGGGGCCTTAGATTTTGGACTTATTGTAGATGGTGCCGTAATTGTTGTTGAAGCTACTTTGCATATTTTTTCTAAACACTATAAGAACAATATTCTTTCTCAAAAGAAAATGGACCATGAAGTAATAAAAAGTTCTTCAAAAATAATGAGTTCTGCCATTTTTGGACAAATTATAATCCTGATTGTTTACATACCATTATTTGTATTGAGTGGAGTAGAGGGCAAAATGTTTATGCCAATGGCGCAAACGGTAAGTTTCGCAATACTTGGTGCATTATTACTTTCACTAACTTATGTGCCATGGGCGAGTAGTATATTTTTAAGTAAAAATATCAATAACGAACCGAATTTTACCGACCGATTTATCAATAAATTGAATAATTGGTATCACCCGGTTTTGGTTATTGCATTGAAAAGAAAAGTTGAAGTTATATGCATTGCAGGTTTTTTGCTTATTGCTTCGATATTCATTTTTAATTCATTGGGAGGTGAGTTTATTCCTGAATTGGATGAAGGCGATTTTGCAATGAATTATACAATTCGTCAAGGAAGCAGTTTGCCACAAAGCATTGAAGTGGGCACACAGTTGGAAAAATTGGCACTGGCATTCCCAGAGGTAAAAGAAGTAGTTAGTAAAATAGGGACCAGTGAAATTCCTACTGATCCAATGCCTATAGAAAGTGCTGATATTATTATGGTTTTGAAAGATAAAAATTATTGGACAACAGCAGATAATAAAGAAGATTTGGCCGAGAAAATGAATGAAAAATTAAGTCAGATTCCAGGTTGTAATTTATCTTTTGAACAACCCATTCAAATGCGTTTTAATGAACTGATTGCAGGGGTAAAATCGGATATTGCCATAAAAATATTTGGTGATGATTTGGATAAATTATTTTCGGAAGCAAATAAGATGGTTCCAATTATACGGGGAATTCAAGGTCTCACGGATATCAAAGTAGAGCAAGTTACAGGAATGCCACAATTGGTTGTGAAATATAATCGAAACAAAATTGCACAATACGGATTGAATATTGCCGAAGTAAACCGCATTCTTAACACGGCTTATGCTGGTGGGATAACCGGAGTGGTGTATGAGGGAGAACGCAAGTTTGATTTGGTTGTTCGTATTCCTAAAAATGAAAATACCGATATTGACGCTTTAAAATCTTTGTTAATTCCAACGCCGAGCGGAAATCAAATTCCGTTGAACGAAGTGGCCGAAATCTCTTTCAAAACTGCACCATCACAAATAAGCAGGGAAGAGGCACAGCGAAGAATTGTCATTGAGGCCAATGTTCGCGGTAAAGATGTAGAAAGCGTAGTTTTGGAAATCCAAAAGAAACTCGATGCTAAATTAAAATTGCCAGAGGGTTATTTCATAAAATATGGAGGGCAATTTCAAAACCTTCAAGAAGCAAAAGGTAGATTGCTATTGGCTGTTCCGGTTGCGCTTTTACTTATTTTCTTTCTCCTCTTTTTGTCGTTCGGCTCTCTCAAGGAAGCAACGATAATTTTTTCAGCGATTCCTTTGGCTTCTATTGGTGGAGTTTTAGCTTTATGGGGGCGAGGAATGAATTTTAGTATTTCGGCGGGTGTAGGTTTTATTGCGCTTTTTGGCGTCGCTGTTCTGAATGGAATCGTATTAATCAGCTATTATAATCAGTTAAAAGAGGAAGGAGAAGACAATTTATTGCAACGTATTTACAAAGGAAGCAGTGCCCGATTAAGACCAATTTTAGCAACAGCAACAGTTGCATCATTAGGTTTTCTGCCAATGGCTTTAAGTACAAGTGCAGGTTCGGAAGTTCAAAAACCTTTGGCAACAGTTGTAATCGGTGGTTTATTGACCTCGACATTACTAACTTTATTTGTTTTACCTGTGTTATATTATTTAGTCATGTCTTCAAAAAAAATAAAAGTAAATCCAAAAATTGCATCAATCGTTGTTTTGTTTTTTACTTGTTTTTCTTTTAATGCAAATGCACAAACTTTTACTTTGCAAAATGCACTCGATTTGGCAACCAAAAATTATCCAACGATGCAACAGGCTTCTTTACAAACGGAGCAACAACAGGCATTGACAAAAACGGCCACAGTTTTGGATCCATTCAATATTAATAGTAATTTGGGGCAAATGAACAGTAAATTGTTTGATTACAATTTGGGAGTTGCTCAAGGTTTTAAATTGTCGAATAAAGCAGATCGGAATCTTTTGAATCAAAATGTAACCGTTGCCAAATCATTTGAAGCGGTTACCAAAAACGAATTGATTAAAAACGTTTCAAGTACATATTTTATGTGGATTTACAATGTGCAACAGTACAAGTTATTACTTGAAATAGATGCTCTTTTTGCAGATTATGAAAAGTATGCAGACAAGAAATTTCAAGTAGGTGAAAGTAATAAACTCGAAAAAATTAGCGCCACATTGCAACACAAAGATTTAAAAATGCAATTATCAGAGGTCAATACTCGAGTCTCTTTTTATTTGGCTGAATTGCAAAAATGGACAGGAAATGTTTTAGTTTATGAAGCTCCGGCAAAATATGAAACATTGCAAGAAGTTGATTTGAGCGATAGTACATTGGTTAAGAATCACCCAGTTTTAAAGCTTTTGCAGCAGCAGATTATCGCAAAAGAACTGACTATAAAATCAGAAAAGGCCAAAGCAAATCCATCATTTAATGTTGGTGTGAATGCACAAAGTTTGGACAAAGAAACTCCGTTTTATTATGGAAGTGTAGGAATTAATATTCCATTATTCAGAAACGGAGTTGAAGCAAAAACGCAAGTGGCAAAATTAGAAACCGAAATTGCTAAAAAAGAATTGCAGAAATCACAACAGGAATTGGTTACTGTTTATTTGCAACAATACCAGCTCCAAAAACAATATTTGGAGCAACTCAATTATTATAAAAACGAAGGAATTTCAATGGCTGAAACGATTGTAGATTCGGCTCAGAGGCTATACAAATCAGGTGATATTGGTTATGTTGAATACACCCAAAACCTGAAGGATGCCAACAAAATCAAGAATGATTATTTGACTGTAATGAACAATTACAATCAAACGATAATCAACATTCAATTTTTACTAAATAAATAAAATACAGTAATGAAAAATAATATAGCAATCATACTCTTCTTATTTTTGGGTTTAATCTCTTGCAAAAATGATTCCAGTAAAGAGAATCCCATAAATGATTCAAAAAAAACAGTAGAAGATAAATCAGTAGTGACTTTTACAGATGCCCAAATCAAAGCGACAGACTTACAATTAGGTAATTTTGAAAACAAAAATCTAACTACAACATTGAAAATCAATGGAAAATTATCGTTGCCTCCACAATATCAAGCACAGGTGAGCATCTTGGCTGGAGGTGTTGTTAAAAATATTTTGGTCCAAGAAGGAGAGTTTGTAACAGCTGAGGAAACGTTGGCAACCATTGTTAATACTGAAGTGATTCAATTGCAGCAAGATTATTTAGAAAACAATGCCAATCTCAATTACTTGGAGCAAGAATACCAACGCCAAAAAGAATTGAGAGAGGATAATATAAATGCAGGTAAAACATATCAACAAGCACAAAAAGAATTACAGATTGCTCAGGCAAAAAAAGTAACACTAGGATCTAAATTGGCACAATTAGGGATAAACGCAGGTAAGTTGACATCAAAGAATATTACTTCAAGTATTGCTATTTCTGCACCTATAAGCGGTTATATTCAGCATATTAATTTGAGTATGGGTAAATATGCCGACGCAAATGCTGTATTGTTTGAAATCATTGATAATCGATTTTTACATTTGGATTTAAAAGTCTTTGAAAAGGACATTCACAAAATAAAAATTGGCCAATCAATTACTTTTAGTGATGCAAATGATGTTTCGCATACACATCCAGCCAAAATTTATGCTATCAACAAAGCATTTGAGCCCAATGAACAGGCAGTATTGGTACACGCAAAAATAAATGAAACCACCGAAACTCTTTTGCCGGGAATGTACGTAGAAGCACGCGTGAAAATTGATAACAACAACACAACGGCTCTTCCAACAGAAGCTATTGTCAGCAATGGAAACGATCATTTTATTTTTGTAGCAACGGGGAAAAATACGTTTCAACAAATAAAAGTGACTATTGGCACTTCAGATTTAGGCTTTACAGAAGTTAAGGTAATTGATCTAGTTCCTGAGAATACAAAAGTGGTAATCAAAGGTGCGTATTATTTGCTGTCGGAACTAACCAAAGGGAGCGGAGAAGAATAGATATAATACCTATTTTTGTTAATGAATATTTAAGGTATTGAAAATGAAACTATTTAAGTCTATTTCTAGAACAGTTTGGATACTCTCTTTGATCAGTTTGTTTACTGACACTGCTAGTGAAATGTTGTATCCTATAATGCCTATTTATTTAAAAACAATTGGATTTTCAATTGTTTTAATAGGGGTTTTAGAAGGTTTTGCAGAAGCTTTGGCAGGTTTAAGTAAAGGTTATTTTGGTGAATTATCGGATAATTCAGGGAAACGCGTTCCTTTTGTACAACTGGGGTATGCATTAAGTTCTATTTCAAAACCGATGATGGCTATTTTTACATTTCCAATATGGATTTTTTTCTCGCGGGCAATGGATCGATTCGGAAAAGGGATTCGTACTGGCGCAAGAGATGCTATTCTATCTGACGAAGCAACTACAGAAACTAAGGGGAAGATATTTGGATTTCATCGTTCTATGGATACTTTTGGTGCAGTTTTGGGGCCATCTTTGGCAATATTATATCTTTATTTTTATCCACAGCATTACAAAACACTTTTTTATATTGCTTTTGTTCCGGGTTTATTAGCAATAATGGCTTCTTTTTTTTTGAAAGATAAAAACAAGAAGAGTTTGCCAGAAGTAAAGGCAACGTCTTTTTTTTCATTTCTAAAGTACTGGAAAACGAGTCCGTTACAATATCGCAAAATTGTGATTGGGCTTTTGGCATTTGCGGTCTTTAATAGCTCGGATGTTTTTTTAGTTTTAAAAGCAAAACAACTTGGTTTAAGCGACATCTCAGTTATAGGAATTTATATTTTCTATAATTTAGTCTATGCTCTTAGTGCTTTTCCATTAGGTTTTTATGCTGACAAAATAGGGCTAAAGAAAATGTTTATTTTTGGACTATTTTTATTTTCGATAGTATATTTTGGAATGGCGCTTAGCACCAATATTTACATTATTGCTTCATTGTTTTTTATTTATGGAGTATATGGTGCGGCAACTGAAGGAGTTTCAAAAGCCTGGATTAGTAACGTTTCCGATAAAAAAGATACAGCAACAGCAATTGGAACATATTCAGCATTTCAAAGTATTTGCGCTATGATTGCCAGTTCGTTGGCGGGATTTATTTGGTATGAATTTGGAGCAAATACAACCTTTGTTGTTACGGCTATAGCAACAGTAATTGTTATTGCTTACTTCCTGTTTTTTAACGAATACCCAAAAAAAACAATATAAAATGAACAGAGTTTTTAATCATAATCACAAATGGAGAATGGCGACCCGAGCATAAGGGAACAGGCGAAGCAAATTATTTTTCTATAAAAAATAAATATTATCTGGATATGAAACAAATGGAAAAGCAAGATATAAACGGCAAAGAGTCGTGTTGTACCATTAAAGAAAAAACAAGCGCAAAAAATAACAATTCAAGCTGTTGTTCGACTGACAATGAATCGGAAAATCATGATGAGGAAGATGGTCACGATCATGATCATTCACACGGAGATGGAAGCTATTTTCAAATGTTCTTTCCATCTGTAATTTCTTTTTGCTTATTGCTGATAGGAATTGTTTTCGATAATTATTTCCCTCAAACTTGGTTCAAAGATTGGGTTCGAATTGGCTGGTACTGCGTTGCTTATATTCCAGTTGGTTTCCCAGTTATAAAAGAAACATTTGTAAGTATTAGAAAAGGTCAATTTTTTTCTGAATTTTCATTGATGGTAATAGCGACTTTAGGTGCGTTTGCTATTGGACAATTCCCTGAAGGAGTTGCCGTAATGTTATTTTACTGTATTGGTGAGAATTTTCAAGGACTGGCAGTTAAAAGAGCCAAGTCTAATATTAAAACATTATTAGATCAAAGACCTGATTATGCTACCGTTTTAGATGGGAATAATGCCGTTTTGACAAAAGCATCTGCAATTACTATTGGATCAATCATTCAATTAAAACCAAACGAGAAACTGGCTTTAGACGGAAAACTACTTTCTGAAAGTGCTGCTTTTAATACGGCTGCTTTAACAGGTGAAAGTAAACCGGAAAGCAAGAAAAAAAATGAAATTGTTTTGGCGGGAATGATTAACTTAAATAAAGTTGTCGAAGTCGAAGTTACAACTGCGTACACCGATAGTAAACTTTCAAAAATACTAGAAATGGTGCAGGAAGCGACGGTCAAAAAAGCACCAACCGAATTGTTTATTCGAAAATTTGCTAAGCTCTATACACCAATTGTCGTTTATCTAGCTTTGGCAATTTGCCTGATACCTATGTTTTTTGTTGCGGATTATGTATTCAGTGATTGGTTATATCGAGCTTTGGTTTTCTTAGTGATTTCGTGTCCTTGCGCTTTAGTGATTTCTATTCCGTTGGGGTATTTTGGAGGAATTGGAGCCGCAAGTAAAAATGGAATCCTGTTCAAAGGCTCCAATTTTTTGGATATAATGGCAGCCATTCAAGTAGTTGTTATGGACAAAACTGGAACACTTACCAAAGGTGTTTTTAAAGTTCAAAAAGTGGTAGCTGTTGGTGTTTCTAAAGATCAGCTGGCAGGATATACTGCCGCGTTGGAATCTAAATCTTCGCATCCTGTTGGAACAGCAATTGTTGAATATACAAAAGTGTTAGATAAAACTTTAAAAATTACTGAAGTTGAAGAAATCACTGGACACGGACTTAAAGGAAAAATCAATGATACTGAAATAATCGTGGGCAATGCTAAGCTGATGAAACAATTCAATATTAATTATGATTTAGAATTGGACAATTCCCCCTTTACAATCATAATTGTGGCCATGAATAAAGTGTATTCCGGTTATTTTTTAATTGCTGATGAAATAAAAGATGATGCCAAAGCGGCTATTCAAAGCTTGCGTAAAATAAACGTCAAAAGCATAATGCTTTCTGGCGACAAACAAGCTGTCGTTGATGCCGTTGCAAAAGAACTGAATATCGATTTGGCTTACGGAGATTTATTACCCGAAAATAAAGTGGAACATGTCGAAACTTTAAAATCACAACTTCTAAAAGTGGCATTTGTTGGTGATGGGGTAAATGACGCACCTGCGATTGCACTTGCAGATGCTGGAATTGCAATGGGCGGATTAGGTAGTGATGCCACCATCGAAACTGCCGATATTGTCATTCAAAATGACCAACCTTCAAAGATTTACACAGCGATTAATATTGGGAAACAAACCAAAAAAATTGTGTGGCAAAATATTACTATGGCCTTTGTGGTAAAAGCTGTTGTTTTAATACTCGGAGCTGGAGGTTTGGCAACGATGTGGGAAGCAGTTTTTGCAGATGTTGGTGTTGCTTTATTGGCAATTTTGAATGCCGTTCGGATTCAAAGAATGAAATTTTAGATTTAAAAAAAAACATCAAGGATGCTTGTGTAAAACTGGCATTCTTTATTAATTATAATATTCCTTTTTAACATGGCATTAGCAATAAATCAGTACAAATTGATTAAATTTGAATTGAAATAATAAAAGTAAAAATGAATAAATTTCACTTTTTAGTAATTATATTATTTGGCTTCTTACTGATGCCAAGTGGTGTTTTTGCATGTGAAAATAATTCTGCTAAACATTCTTCTCGAAAAGAAATTTCTTCGAAAATGTGTAATGATGATTGTTGTAAAAAGGATGGTCATTCAAAAAACAAAAGCCACGAAGGTTGCGGTGGTAAATGTAATCATTCGAAATGCGGTTGTGCTTCTTCTTGCAATACATCTATTTCGATTACTGAATGGAATATTGATACCAATCGTTTTAATTTTTCCTCAGCAAAGCAAAACTTTTTTAACTATGAGACCACTATTTCTTCCGGTTTCAACTCTTTATGGCTTATACCAAAAATAAGCTAAATCAAATTTTGACAGCCATACGTGTGTCAAATTGGAAGCAATTCTTGCTTTAAAATCATTTGTTTTATAGGGTAATTGAATTATAGTTTATTTCTATGGTTTTGTTATTCTAAAGCCAATTAAATTCAAAATTATTTAAACTTAAAACAAAACGGCAATTACTAAATCGAATCTTTCGATGAAGTTAATTTCCCGTTTATTAAAATCAAAAAAAAATGAAAAATTTAATTATCATATTAAGTGCATTTTTTGCATTTAATACAGTAGCATCAGCACAGAATGTAACAAAAAAAGAGGATCAAAAAACAATTTACGTTTGCCCTATGCATCCTGACGAGACAAATTTAAGTTCTGGTAAATGCCCAAAATGTGGAATGGATTTGGTAAAAACTACCGAAAAAATTGATACACATGCTCTCAAAGGTAGTCAACCTATGACTAAAACGGTAACAAAATATGTTTGTCCAATGGATGGCACAACTTCTGATAAACCGGGTAAATGTTCCAAATGTGCAATGGCAATGGTCAAAACTACTGAGAAAATTGATTTGTACCCGCTAAAAGGAAGTCAGCCTACTAGTAAAACTGTGACAAAATATGTTTGCTCAACGGACGGTACTGTTTCTGATAAACCAGGTAAATGTTCTAAATGTGGAATGGATATGGTAAAAGTCACTGAAAAAGTTAATTTACACCCGTTAAAAGGAAGTCAGCCTACCAGTAAAATTGTAGTAAAATACGTTTGTCCAATGGATGGTTCTACTTCTGATAAACCGGGGAAATGCCCTAAATGCGGTATGGAAATGAAGCAAAATGAAGATCATAAAAACTAATCCGATCTGTCAATAACATAAAAATTTAAAAATGAAAAAAATAATTCTTTCAGTAGTAGCAATAACAATCATAATGGTTTCTTGTAACCAAAAAAATAAACAAGAAGAAACAGTTAATTCAGAAATAAATAAACCTGAACCTGAAACTACAACTGTAAAAGTCAACCCAAATTCTTTTTCCATTAAAGAAATTGTAACCGATTATTTGTCTTTAAAAAATGCATTGACTAAAGATGATTCTAATGCTTCTGCCGATGCTGGAAAAGCAATGGTTGAAACATTGGAGAAAATTGATATGAAAAAATTGTCCGGTGAACAGATGAAAATTTATATGGATATTGCTGATGATCTTAAAGAACACGCGGAACATATAGGTGATAATGGAGGAAATATTGCGCATCAAAGAGAACATTTTGTTTTAATGAGCAAAGATATCAACGATTTGATAAAGACCTTTGGAACAGAACAAAAACTATATCAAGACTTTTGTCCAATGGCTGATGAAGGTAAAGGTGCTATATGGATTAGCGAGCTGAAAGATATCAAAAACCCATATTTTGGTTCTGAAATGCTTACTTGTGGTTCAGTGAGAAAAGAATTTTAAGATGAAAAAAATCTTCAAAAAGATGTTTTTTATTGAGTTCATTGACGCACAGACAATCGTTAGCATTTCACCTAAATACTAAACATTATGGTAGAAAAATTAGTATCATTTTCATTAAAAAACAGATTCGTAGTCTTGCTCGTTTCGGTCTGCTTATTTACTTGGGGTGTTTATAGTGTGCAACAAAATCCTATAGACGCTATTCCCGATTTGTCCGAAAATCAAGTAATTGTATTTACGGAATGGATGGGAAGAAGTCCACAGGTTATTGAAGCACAGGTAACTTATCCTTTGGTATCCAATCTTCAGGGAATTCCAAAAGTGAAAAACATTCGTGGTGCTTCTATGTTTGGAATGAGTTTCGTCTATATTGTTTTTGAGGACAATGTTGATATTTATTGGGCAAGAACCAGAGTTTTGGAACGACTGAATTATGCTCAACGGCTTTTACCTCAAAATGTAGTTCCAACTCTAGGACCTGACGGCACGGGGGTTGGCCATGTTTTTTGGTATCATTTAGATGCAAATGGTATGGATTTGGGTGAGCAAAGAGCCTTGCAAGATTGGTATGTGAAATTTGCCTTGCAAACTGTTCCGGGAGTTGCAGAAGTAGCTTCTTTTGGAGGTTTTGAAAAGCAATACCAATTGGTTTTAGATCCTTTGAAAATGCAATATTATAAAGTCAGTATGATGGAAGTGATGAACGCCGTCAAAGCCAACAATAACGACGTTGGAGGGCGAAAATTTGAAATGAGTGATATGTCATACATCATAAGGGGTTTGGGATATATAAAAAACATAAAGGATGTTGAAGAGATTGCCATCAAGAATTACAATTCCATTCCGGTTCGCGTAAAGGACATTGGTTCCATCCAAATGGGGGGTGATTTGCGTTTGGGTATTTTTGATGAAGATGGCAAAGGTGAAGTAGTTGGTGGTATTGTAGTAATGCGATACGGAGAAAATGCCGATAAAGTGATAAAAGCAGTTAAAACCAAAATGAAAGAAGTGGAGAAAGGATTGCCTGAGGGAGTGACTTTTAAAACTTCTTATGACAGAAGCGAATTAATAGAAAAAGCCATCACTTCAGTAAAAGGTACGCTAATGGAAGAAATGATTGCCGTTTCGATAGTGGTATTACTTTTTCTGTTTCATTGGCGAAGTGCTTTAATTATTTTGATCCAAATACCAATATCTGTGGCAGTTGCCTTTATTTTTCTGCAGGCTTTTGGAATATCTTCAAATATTATGTCACTGACGGGAATCGCTTTGGCGATTGGTGTTTTGGTTGATGATGGAATTGTGATGGTGGAGAATGCATATAGGACAATTTCGGAGAAACAGGAAGAAATGGATAATAACCAACACCCTATTTAAAATGAAAGAAAAACTCAAAAATATATTCAAAAAAGAAAACGACCCGTTGACTTCGGAGGAGAAATTAAAATTAATTGAAGCCTCTTCCAAATTGGTTGGACCGGGTGTATTTTATTCGACTATAATAGTAATAGCTTCTTTTTTACCTGTATTCCTGCTTACGGGAATGGAGGGTAAATTGTTTAGCCCATTAGCTTGGACAAAATCGTTTATACTAATTGTGGATGCTTTTTTTGCGATTACACTTACTCCTGTTCTGATTAGTTTTTTACTCAAAGGCAAACTTCGAACAGAGAACAAAAATCCAATAAACAGAAAATTAGAAAGCATTTACACACCGATTTTGACCCTTTGTTTAAAATGGAGAAAAACAGTTTTAGCGGCCAATATTGTGGCATTGTTAATAGGTGTATTAATGTTTACTCGTTTGGGATCCGAATTTATGCCTCCGCTCGACGAAGGTTCGATTTTGTTTATGCCTGTAACTTTGCCAGACGTTTCCAATTCTGAAGTGAAACGAATTTTGCAGGTTCAGGACCGATTGATAAAATCAATTCCAGAAGTGGCCCATGTTTTAGGAAAAGCTGGCAGAGCCAATACTGCAACAGATAACAGTCCCATAAGCATGATTGAAACCATTGTTTTGCTAAAACCACACAGCGAATGGAGAAACGGTAAAACGAAAGCGGATATCATAAATGAAATCAACAACAAATTGCAAATACCGGGTGTTACTAATGGCTTCACACAACCTATTATCAATCGTATCAATATGCTTTCAACGGGTATCAGAACTGATGTGGGAATAAAAATATACGGTGAAAGTTTGGACACCATTAATGCTTTATCACAAAAAATAAAAATGGCATTAGAAGGAACTTCGGGAGTAAAAGATTTGTACGCCGAACCCATTACGGGTGGAAAATACATTGATATTGTGCCCAAAAGAGAAGTCATTGGGCGATATGGACTATCTATTGATGATATTAATAACGTGGTGGAAGCTTCTATTGGTGGAATGAAACTCACCACAACCATCGAAGGAAGGCAGCGTTTTTCGGTTAATGCACGATATGCTCAAGAATACCGAAATAGCATTGAAGCCTTGAAAAAACTACTGGTACAAACGATGGAATTTGGTCCCATTCCATTAGAAAGTGTTGCCGATGTAAAAATAAGCGATGGTCCACCAATGATAAACAGCGAAAATGCAATGCTACGAGGTAGTGTATTGTTTAATGTTCGTGACCGAGATTTAGGAAGTACGGTCAAAGAAGCGCAGGCAAAACTGAATGAAATGATGACAAAAATGCCCAAAGGCTACTATGTGGAATGGAGTGGTCAATGGGAAAATCAAATCAGAGCCAACAAAACGCTGGGCATAATTCTGCCAATTGTTGTCGTGATTATTTTTCTCATTTTGTATTTCACGTATCGTTCCATGAAAGAGGCTTTGATTACAATGATAACCGTTCCGTTTGCGTTGATAGGAGGTGTTTTCATGGTCTATTTTTATGGAATCAATTTGTCGGTTGCTGTTGCTGTAGGCTTTATTGCTTTATTTGGTTTGGCTATAGAAACGGCAATGCTGATTACTATTTATTTGAATGAAGCTATGAATAAAATGGTCATTAAGCACGGTAATAGTTCTGAAGCAATTACTGAATCGATATTGAGAGAATATATTATTGAAGGTTCTGCCAAACGATTGCGCCCAAAATTGATGACTGTTTCTGTTTCATTATTTGGTCTGATTCCTATTCTTTGGGCAACGGGAACAGGTGCCGATGTGATGCTCCCAATCACTGTTCCGCTCATAGGAGGAACAATTACTTCAACGATTTATGTATTATTAGTAACCCCGGTTGTTTTTGAAATGGTGAAACTTCACGAATTAAGAACAAAAGGAAAAATTAGTCTCATAGATGCAAAACATTAAATATTATCTAGAAGTCGTAAGTGAAAAATCGAAAGGAGAAAGTCGAAAGTCACAAGTCGCTAGTTCTAAAGTTTCGAAACTATTTAGTTGTTTCATTTCTCTTTTTTACTTAAAAGATGAAAAGAATTATACTCAAAAATTCGATAGATTTTGGACTTTAAGACTTTTGACTTTTGCACTTTTGACTTTTTTAAATGGTAATGCCCAAACACTTACGTTGGACAATGTTTTGAGTACAATCAAAGCAAATAATCCACAATTAAAAATGTATGATGCCGACATTCAAAGTATGGATGCTTCGGCGAAAGGCGCCAGAAGTTGGATGGCACCGCTGGTAGAAACAGGTTTCTTTATGACTCCGTATAATTCCAATTTATGGAAAGCTGATGAAATGGGGTCGGGAATGGGGAATTATATGATAGGTGTTACCCAAATGATTCCGAATGTCTCTAAGTTAAATGCTAATGAAAATTTGATGAAAGCAATGTCTTCAGTCGAAAACGAAAATAAAAATTTCACTTTGAATCGATTAAATGCATTGGCCAAAACCTATTATTATGAATGGATAATCATTAAGAAAAAGACAAAAATAGCCCAAGATAATCTTCAGCTTTTGGAGTATATGATAAAAAGTATGGAAATACGCTATCAATACAATATGGATAAATTGCCGTCTTATTATAAGGCCAAATCCCAATATGCGACTTTGCAGAGTATGATTGTGATGTTGGAAAATGATGCGTCTCAGCGAAAATATATGCTTAACACCTTAATGGCTCGTGATAAAAACGTGGATTTTGAAATTGATTCCAATTATCAAATTAAGGATTTCAATTTCCTTGAAGCCGATTTGTCTTCCTATATCAATAACCGTAGTGATATCAAAGCTATTGATAAAACGAAGGAAATCAATAACTACAAAATTGAGGTCGAAAAAGTCGCAACGAGGCCGGAATTCGGCGTAAAATACGATCATATGTTTGCTTTTGGCAACCAGCCACAACAATTTTCATTGATGGGAATGATGACTATTCCGGTGTCTTGGTCAACCAAAATGAATAAAGCGAATATGGAAAGCTATCGCATCAAAAACGAAAGCTTGGACTGGCAAAAACAAATGATAGCCAACGAAGCAAGCGGAATGATAAAAGGAATGAATGCGGAGTTTTTGAACCTGAAAAAGCAATACCAAATTACACAGGACAACATTCTTCCGGCTTTAAAACGAAACTATGATACTGCCATTTTAGCTTGGCAAAACAACACCGGAGATTTATTTGTTGCACTAGAAGCTTGGGAAGCGATGAACATGACTCAAATTGATGCCTTGGATAAATTGAAATCGATTTTAACGGCGCAGGTAGAAATCGAAAAACAACTTGAAATTAATTAGTTATGAGTAAGTATGTAAAGTATAGTTTGATATGTACCGCAATTGCTATTATTGGTTTTGTGATCTATTTTTTTGCTGTAAAATCTGATAATCATGCGGAAATGGAACATCAAAATGAGGTTTACACTTGTTCGATGCATCCGCAAATCATAAAAGATAAACCGGGTAGTTGTCCTATTTGCGGAATGACTTTAGTAAAAAAAGTAACTGATGACCATTCCGAAATAAATGATTCTGTTGATGATCTTTTGAAACCTACCGATAAATTTGTTTTGGGTAAATATCAAACCATTACTGTAAAAGACACGCTTATCAGCAGTGAAATTAGTTTGCCTGGAACTGTCGTTTATGACCCAAATTCATCTGTGAATATTTCGGCGAGAATAAGTGGTCGAATTGAAAAAATGCACGTCAATTATAAATATCAAAAAGTCGTAAAAGGCCAAAAAATATTTGAAATATACAGTCCTGAATTATTGACCGAACAGCAAAATTTGATCTATTTGATTTCCAATGACAGTCAGAATACATCGATTATTAATTCGGCAAAACAGAAATTATTACTCTATGGAATGACAAATAATCAGATAAATGAATTGGCTTCCTCCAAGAAAGTGAATCCATTGATTGATATTTATAGTCCTGCTAACGGAATCATTATAGGAACAGAAAAGATGACTACTTCAAGTATATCTCCAATGTCGAATGCAAGTATCAATACAGAAACATTGGACGTAAAAGAAGGAAGTTATGTTAAAAAAGGAGAAGTTATTTTTAAGTTGATGAATACCAATAGAGTATGGGGCGTTTTCAATGTTTTACAAGGATACAACAGCCTTATCAAAATCAATCAATCTATCGATATTACTTCTGAATTGGATGAAAAGAATAGGATTTACGCAAAAATAAATTTTGTGGAAACACAATTAAATTCAACCGATAAAACCAATAAAATTCGAGTGTATATGGATAATGAAAAGTATAAATTACCCATAGGTGTAAGATTGCAAGGCATTGTACAATTAAATTCAACAAAGGGGATTTGGTTACAAAAACAGGCTTTGGTTAGCTTGGGTGAAAAAAAAATAGTTTTTGTAAAAATGGACGGTGGCTTCAAAGCTAAAGGAATACAAACCGGCATTGAAATGGGGGATTATATCCAAATTATTGGAGGTGTTTCTGAGGGGGATACAATTGCTAAAAATGCCCAATATTTAATAGATAGCGAAAGTTTTATTAAAACCGAATAAAGATTAAATACAAAGTATTCACGAATACAATTAAAATAAAAATGATGGGTAAGACATTAAAAATAAAAGCTTTACTATTGATACTGTTTACGGTAATGCTAGCCTGTAATTCCAAGAGTTCACAGCCGACAACTCGCGACTCACAACTCACAACTTTCTATACTTGCTCGATGGATCCTCAGATAAAAGAAGATAAGCCGGGTAAATGTCCCATTTGTCATATGCATTTAACCCCAGTAAAACAGGATAGTTCCGATCCAAACGAAATAAGTTTGAGTAAACAGCAAATCCGATTGGGCAATATTAGTACTCAGTCGATTGCAGCATCCCAAAGCAGTTTAAAACAAAGTTATATTGGGACTTTGACAATCAATCAAGAGAAAATCAATTCGGTTTCATCAAGAGCGATGGGGCGAATTGAAAAATTGTTTTTCAAGTCTGTTGGAGATTACGTTGCCAAAAACCAAGCCGTTTATGAATTGTACAGTGAGGATATCGCCATAGCCAAACAGGATTATTTGACAGCGCATAAGCAGCTGTCTATGCCAGGAGATTTTGGAAAAAACGCAAAAAATATGCTAGCCAGCGCGACGCAAAAACTTCTTTTTTACGGTCTTACCAATGCCCAAATTGAAAGCATTAAAACCAATAAAGATATTTCTCCAAAAACAGTTTTTTACAGCACTTATAGCGGAACAGTTTCAGAAATTATTGGCACCGAAGGAAGTTATGTGATGGAAGGAGGAGGCATAATAAAATTAGCTGATTTAAAAAGTCTTTGGTTGGAAACACAAGTAAACGTAAATTATGCCAAAACCGTAAAAAATGGTCAAAAAGCCAGTGTTACTTTTAATGATTTCCCAGATAAAAAAATTAATACGCAAGTTGCCTTTATCAATCCCGAAATCAATCCCGATACTCGATTGCTGTTGATCCGAATGGAAATACCGAATCAGGATTTGCAACTAAAACCAGGAATGCAGGCTGTTGTCAAATTAATCCAATCCAATGCAAAAGGAATTTTTCTTCCGATTGATGCCGTAATCCAGGACGAAAACGCTTCCTATATTTGGGTCGAAAAAAGACCAGGTGTATTTGAAAATGTTATGGTAGAAACAGGAATAGAGACCGATGGAATGATCGAAATCAAATCCGATTTAGATTTCTCAAAAAAAGTGGTGATTACGGGAGCTTATGCGATAAACAGCGAATATAAATTCCGAAAAGGAAGCGACCCAATGGCAGGAATGAAGATGTGAATGAACAGCAATAATTATAAAAAATTATAGAATTTGGTTTCTAATAATACCGTTTAAAAAGTTAAAATTTAACTTTATTTTATACTAAAAGAGACCTAATCTCCTTAATTTCGTTCCACTTAAAAATTATACATGAAAATAGCAATAGTTTGTTATCCAACATTTGGGGGAAGTGGCGTAGTTGCTACAGAATTGGGTCTAGAATTAGCTAGACGAGGTCACGAAATTCATTTTATAACCTATAGTCAACCAGTGCGTTTAGCATTGTTAAATCCTAATGTACACTATCACGAAGTAATCGTTCCAGAATATCCTTTATTCCATTTTCAACCTTATGAATTGGCTTTGTCCAGTAAATTAGTGGACATGGTCAAATTGTATAAAATTGAAGTATTGCATGTACATTATGCAATCCCTCACGCTTATGCAGGCTATATGGCCAAGCAAATGCTTAAGGATGAAGGAATTGATATTCCAATGGTAACCACACTTCACGGGACTGACATAACTTTGGTTGGGAACCACCCTTTTTACAAGCCCGCCGTAACTTTTAGCATCAATAAATCGGATTATGTGACTTCGGTTTCCCAAAGCTTAAAAGACGATACGCTTAAATTATTCAAAATAAAAAATGAAATTCAGGTGATTCCGAATTTTATCGAATTGGATAAAAATAAGTATGATCCAACAATTCCTTGCCAGCGCTCGGTTATGGCCAATCCGGATGAAAGAATAATTACACATATCAGTAATTTTAGAAAAGTGAAACGAATTCCGGATATCATTAAAATATTCTATAAAATTCAAAAAGAAATTCCTGCCAAATTAATGATGGTGGGGGATGGACCCGAAAAGGAAAAGGCCGAGAAAATGTGCCGAAAATTTGGCATTCAGGATAAAGTCATATTTTTTGGAAACAGCAATGAGATTGACCGCATTTTATGTCTTACGGATTTATTCCTTTTGCCCTCGGAAACCGAAAGTTTTGGACTTGCCGCTCTTGAAGCAATGGCCTGTGGAGTTCCTGTAATATCAAGTAATTCAGGAGGTTTGCCTGAAGTGAATATTGATGGAGTTTCGGGTTATTTGAGTGATGTTGGGGAAGTTAATGAAATGGCAGAAAATGCATTGAAAATATTAAAAGATGATTCAGTTCTCGATGAATTTAAAAAGAATGCGTTACATGTTGCCGAAACTTTTGACATTAAAAACATTCTCCCTATTTATGAAGCTTTGTATCTCAAGGCCATCAATAAATACAAATAAATTTTGAAAAGAAAGTCCATCTTTATTACAAATAATGATGGACTTTCTTTAGAATTTATATCGCATTGCCAAACCTGCATTGATTCCAAAATCATTTTTCTGGTAATTGTTAAAAACGAATTCCGGTCTTAAGTCTATGGCAACTTGAATAGGAATTTCTTTGAAGTTGTATTCAATGCCAACATCTCCATTGATTACTGCAAAAATACCATTATCACTTCCATAGCCATTATTGTAATTATCATTGGTATTCCAGGACCCTAATCCACCACCGAGGCCAGCAAACCAATCCAATTCCTTTTCAATATTCCAATACCATTGATAGATTCCGGATAGTTTTATGGCATCGGTATTATTATCATTGGAAAATCCCAAATCAAGTTCCAGTCGATTTTTTAAAGATAGTTTCTTCTGATACGAGATTTCAACTCCTAAACCATGATTATTTCCAAATCGCAATCCTATTGCATTTTTTGAAATGTTATCTTGTTTTGGGATACTGTCTTGCGCTTGGCTAGAAAATGCCAAACCTATTAGGAGATATAAGAAGTAGTAGCTTTTTTTCATTTGTCTATTTATTTTTTTGGTGTTAATAAACATACTTTCCATAAAAATACAAAAAATAACAAAGGTTGTGTTTAGTTATTTTTAAATCAGGTATTTATATTTTATTTTTAAATAATTAAAGTCTATTTTTATTTGAAATTGAAAATAATTAGGCAAAGTTTACACATCAAATATCAATTGCATTTTAAGAGTTTACATTTTGTTTACTCTGAAAAACAAGTGGATTTATATGGATATTGTATTGAATTATTGTGAAATATTACTAATTTATAATTTTTAGTTTAATTCATAAAACTTACATTTGCGTAAAATTTTTATACAATGGCAGGAAATAGCTACGGCACACTATATAGAATAACTACTTTTGGAGAATCGCATGGTGAAGCATTAGGTGGAATTATTGATGGTTGTCCTTCTGGAATTCAACTGGATTTGGAGGCAATTCAATTTGAAATGTCACGAAGAAAACCAGGTCAATCTGCGATAGTTACACAAAGAAAAGAACCTGATGATGTTCAATTTTTATCAGGAATTTTTGAAGGGAAAACTACAGGAACGCCTATCGGTTTTATTATTCCTAATACCAATCAAAAATCAGACGATTATTCCCATATCAAAGACAATTACAGGCCAAGTCATGCCGATTATGTCTATGAAAAAAAATATGGAGTTCGTGATTATCGCGGCGGTGGACGCAGTTCTGCGCGCGAAACAGCTAGTAGAGTAGTAGGAGGTGCAATCGCAAAGCAGATGCTATCTACTATTAAAATAAATGCTTATGTTTCGGCTGTAGGTCCTCTTTCTTTGGAAACGCCTTACAATGAATTGGATTTTTCTAAGATAGAAAGTAATCCTGTGCGTTGTCCGGATGAAGCGATGGCTGCGACAATGGAAGATTATATTAAGCAAATTCGCAAAGAGGGTGATACTGTTGGTGGTGTAGTTACTTGTGTAATTCAAAATGTACCTGTTGGACTTGGAGAGCCTGTTTTTGATAAATTGCATGCCGAACTAGGAAAAGCAATGCTTTCAATCAATGCGGTAAAAGGTTTCGAATTTGGAAGTGGTTTTGAAGGTTCTAAAATGAAAGGTAGTCAGCATAATGATTTATACAATCCAGATGGAACTACACAAACTAATCTTTCCGGAGGAATCCAAGGGGGAATAAGCAATGGAATGGATATTTATTTCCGCGTGGCTTTCAAACCGGTAGCAACAATAATGCAAAAACAAGAATCATTGGATAATAAAGGAAATATAACCGAAATGACAGGAAAAGGACGTCATGATCCTTGTGTTGTCCCTCGTGCAGTTCCTATTGTAGAAGCTATGGCGGCGATTGTTCTTGCCGATTTTTATCTTTTGAATAAAACATATTTATAATTGCAAAGCATGCCCAATATTTTGACGAGCTAAATATTGAGATTTAACCTTGAAATTAATTAAATGAGTACAATTACGACTAAAAAACCATCATTTTTAAATGGCCTTACTGGTCAGATTCTAATTGCAATGTTCTTAGGAGCTATATTAGGTGTTATCATTCATAACTCTACTACAGTCGAAACTGCACAAGAATTCAGCAACAAAATAAAAATGTTGGCTACCATTTTTATTAGACTGGTACAAATGATTATTGCACCATTAGTTTTTACAACTTTAGTGGTTGGAATTGCAAAATTAGGTGATGTAAAAACGGTCGGTAGAATTGGTGGAAAAGCCTTGGCTTGGTTCTTTACGGCTTCATTTATTTCATTATTGATCGGGATGTTATATGTGAATTTATTGCAACCGGGTGTTGGTTTAAATTTATCTAATGTTGATTTGGCTTCAGCTACAGATGTTACGGCAAAAACTCAAAATTTGTCTTTTGAAAATTTTATAGAACATATTGTTCCCAAAAGTATTTTCGAAGCAATGGCTACAAATGAAATTTTGCAGATTGTTATATTTTCTATATTCTTCGGATTGGCGGCGGCATCAGTTGGGGATCATGCAAAACCAGTAACCGACTTTTTGGATAGAACTTCGCATATTGTTTTAAAAATGGTGAATTTTGTAATGAAATTTGCTCCAATAGGCGTTTTTGGTGCTATTGCAGGAGTATTTGCTGTTCGCGATTTTCAGGAACTGGCAATTACTTATTTTAAATTCTTCGGTTCATTTTTAATCGGTATTGGTACGCTTTGGGTAGTATTAATTTTTGTGGGGGTACTTTTTCTGGGAAAAAGAATAAAAATATTGTTGAAACATATTGTGAGTCCATTGATTATTGCTTTTAGTACTACAAGTTCTGAGGCTGTTTTTCCAAAGCTTACAGAAGAATTGGAAAGATTTGGTGTTAAAGATAAAATAGTGTCTTTTATGTTGCCATTGGGTTATTCGTTCAATCTGGATGGGAGTATGATGTATATGACATTTGCTGCAATTTTTATTGCGCAAGCCTATGGAGTACATTTGGATTATCCTACTCAATTCACAATGCTTTTTGTACTTATGCTTACTAGTAAAGGGATTGCTGGAGTTCCTAGAGCAAGTTTGGTAGTAGTTGCAGCTACTTGTGGAATGTTTAAAATACCAATTGAAGGGATTGCTCTAATTCTACCTATAGATCATTTTTGTGACATGTTTAGAAGTGCTACAAATGTTTTGGGTAATGCTTTGGCGACTTCCGTAGTTGGAAAATGGGAAGATGAAAAAGAGGGTAAATAAAATAGTTAAATTTTAATTCCTTTTTTATTTGATTCAAGTATAAGGAAGAGAAATATAATTTGTTACAAAAAAGCAGTTACAACTCAAATGTAACTGCTTTTTTGTTTATTGATATTAATGTTATATTTATAAAATATTCTGAATTAAAATATATTTTATCTACAGATTATGATGTATATTTGAATAAATAACTGTTATTTATGCCCCAAATAAGAATAGTTTTATTAATTATTTTGTGGTTTAGTTTTTTAGGTAATGCATTTGGACAAACGCAATTACCAACCAAAAAAGTAATTGATAAATTAACAAATCAAGCTACTAAGCTACGCGAATCTGGTAATTTTGAAAAATCTCTGTTGATTTCAAGGTTGGCTTTGCGCAAAGCTTTAGCTATACATGACAATGTTCTTATTGCCGAAAATTATAATAATGTTGCTGCTAATTATAATGATTTAGTTGAATTTGACAAGGCTATTTTTTACTACAACAAAGCCTTGATTTATGCCAATCTTACTCAAAATGATACTGTTAAACAAAGGATTAATAATAATCTTGGAAATATGTATTGCTTTGAAAAAAAGAAATATGAAAAAGGAGTAGTTTATTATAGGAAGGCACTAGAATACAGCAAAAAAATATCCGATTCCTCTCAAATGGCTTTTACTAATCTCAATATTACCTGGGCTTTTTTTGATATTGGTAAGTTTCAAGAAGGTGAAGCGAGTTTGAAAATGATTAATGCCTATTATAAAAGACACAATAATAATTCGATTATTGTGGTATTAAATATGCTTAACGGCATGTACTGTAATTATAAAAATGAAGATACAAAAGCTGATTTTTATTTTGCAGAGGCTATTAGGCTTGGGAAAAAACTAAATGAAAAGTCGGATTTGTCATTTTCTCATTTGGAGTTTTCTAAATTTTTATTGAAACGAAAGGATTATAAAAGAGCATATGAGAACCTGGATATTTACACTAAACTAAATGATGAGATTTATGCCGAAGAAAAATTGGAAAAGGCAAATGTAGAAGGGATTAATTTTGAATTGGATGAATATAAAAGAACCATTGATAAAATTGAAAATGAAAAAGATTTGCAATTTCAAAGTTTGAAAAAATCAAGAATCATTGTTTTACTTTTTATTATCGCAATTTTTGTTTTGTTGCTCTTCCTGAATTCGCTGATTAAAAATAATAAGTTTCGATTAAAATCAAATGCCGATTTGATGATTGCCAATGAGGAGTTGATTATAGCTAATAAAAAAGCAGAAGAATCATCTATTCTAAAGACGCAATTCGTTTCTACGATAAGCCACGAATTGCGAACTCCATTGTATGGAGTTGTTGGTATTACTGATTTATTATTGGAAGAACATAAAGAGCTTGCTGCAAGTCCACATTTAAATTCCTTAAAATTTTCTGCGCGCTATTTGTTGTCTTTGGTTAATGATATTTTGCAGATTAATAAAATTGAAGAAAATAAAATTGTATTGGATAGTTTAACATTTAATTTGGCGGATGAATTTTATATGATAAAAAATTCATTGTCTTTTATTGCCAAAAAAAACAACAATAAAGTATATATAGATGTCGATCCGTTAATTCCGGAAAGTTTAATAGGAGATAAATTAAGATTTGCTCAGATTCTTATGAATTTAGTTAGCAATGCCTTGAAATTCACTAAAAATGGAGAAGTAAATATAATTGCCAAACAAATTGAAATTCGTGACAAAATACATTCGATAGAGATCAAAATTAAAGACAATGGAATTGGTATTGATCCCTTAAATCAAGAAAAAATATTTGATAAATTTGTTCAAGTAGGAAGAAAAGAATTAGATTATCAAGGAACAGGTTTAGGTTTGCCAATAGTTAAAAGATTATTGGAACTTTTTGGTAGTGAGATCGTTGTTGAAAGTGAATTAGGAAAAGGGACAGCTTTTAGTTTTCTTATCAGTTTTGAATATAATGAAGATAAAACTATCGATATTATAAATAATATTCAGGTAGATTTGACGTCTAGTCAAGTATTTAAAGTGCTAGTTGTTGAGGATAATCCTATCAATCAATTGATTACAAAGAAAACCATCGAGAAAAACAATTACTCTTGTGTGGTAGTGGAAGATGGATTTAAAGCTTTGGACATTTTGGAAAAACAAGAATTTGATATTATTCTAATGGATATTAACATGCCCTTGATGAATGGATTTGAAACTTCAAGAAGAATAAGACAGAGAGATATAGAAACTCCGATAATAGCCTTGACAGCCTTCGATAAAAATGAAATTACGGATGAAGCTATTATGGCTGGAATAAATGATATTATCGTAAAACCTTTTGAAGTAGTCCAGCTATTTAAAATTATTAATTGTCTCATTTTGAAAACAAAAAGCGTTGTTTGATATCAACGCTTTTTTTATTTTGGATTTCCCCTTGTTTACTTAATGGCAATTGATTTCAATGCTTTTGTATGACCAGGTTTTTTAGCAATAACAACGTCAAGAATACCATCTTTGTAGGTGGCTTCAATTTTGTTTTCGTCAGCATAATCTGGAAGATTAAAGGATCTGTAAAAAGATTGGTAATTGAATTCTTTTCGAACATAATCATCTTTTTTGCTGCTTTCTTTTTTTTCTTCTTTTTCAGCAGAAATGATCAACATGTTGTTGTCGACTTCAATTTTAAAATCATCTTTTTTTAAACCAGGAGCAGCTAGTTCAATTTCCAGTTTTGTATCAGTTTCTTTTAAGTTAACCGATGGTAAATTAACCCCGATAGCCGAAATACTTCTATCTGCCCAATCAGAAATATCTCTGGAAAAAAAATCTTCAAATAAAGGGTTAACTAACTTGCTCACAACTGAGGGGAACATACCGTCTCCTCTTTTAATTAATGTGTCCATAATTTGATTTTTTAAGAGTTAAAAATAAATATCAAATTTAATTAAAAAACCAAGTTATTATCCTGATATTTATCATGTTAACATATAAAAAAAACACATTTAACTTTACATTAAAATGTGTTTTTTTACAATTTTGTAATGTAATTAAAATATCTTAATACCAACGTTTTTTATTTTGTTTAGAGCCGGTTGATTTCCTTGATTTATGTGCACCACCACTGCGGTTTGAGTTTTTTTGAGTACCCGGCGCTTCAGTCGTACTTCCTGAATGCCAAGGATAAGGATGGTCATTTATGGTCTTTACATCTACTTTGATTAATTTTTGAATGTCTTTCCAGTAGTCTTTTTCATCTTTACTACAAAAAGAAATTGCAATTCCGCCATTTCCTGCACGACCGGTTCTTCCGATACGGTGAACGTATGTTTCTGGTATGTTAGGCAAATCAAAATTGATAACAAAAGGTAATTGATCAATATCAATACCGCGAGCTGCAATGTCAGTGGCCACAAGAACGCCTATTTCTTTATTCTTGAATGCATCAAGAACACGTTGTCTGGCATTTTGGGATTTGTCACCGTGTATGGCTTCGGCAGAAATGTCTTTTTTTCTCAATGCTTTTACCACATTGTCTGCTCCGTGTTTTGTTCTTGAAAAAACAAGGACATTTGATAAGTTTTCATTTTTTATCAGATGGTACAAAAGGTTTCTTTTTTCTGTTTTTTCGACAAAATAAACACGTTGTTCAACATTTTCGGCTGTAGACGAAACAGGAGATACCGTCACTGTTTCAGGTTCTGTAAGAAACATTTCTGCTAATTCCCTGATTGCGATTGGCATTGTTGCCGAAAATAAAAGTGTCTGTCTGTTTTTTGGCGTTAGCTTTACAATTTTTTTGACATCATTGACAAAGCCCATGTCAAGCATTTGATCGGCTTCATCCAGTACTAGGGTGTGTAAGTGGTCTAAATCAATAAAACCTTGCTTGTGCAGGTCCAATAAACGTCCTGGAGTTGCAATTAAGATGTCGACTCCGTCTTTTAAAGCATCAACTTGTGGATTTTGAGAAACACCTCCAAAGAGTGTCAATTGAGTCAAATTGGTATATTTGCCATAGGTATCAAAACTTTGTCCAATCTGAACAGCTAATTCTCTTGTAGGCGTAACGACAAGTGCACGAATTAATTTTGCTTTTTTTGATGACCCTACGATTCGGTGTAATTGATGTATAATTGGTATTGCAAAAGCTGCTGTTTTTCCTGTCCCTGTTTGTGCACAGCCAACCAAATCTCTCCCTGCTAATACTACTGGAATAGATTGCTCTTGGATAGGTGTTGCTTGTGTATAGCCTTCTTCAAATACGGCTCTTTGGATACTTTTTGAAAGTGATAAATCTTCGAATAACATATTTTTTGTATTAAATATCCTGTATTAAGTACATAGATAAGTGTACAAAGATAGTGTTATTATTTTTGATGCCTATCAATTTTGAATTTCGGTAATGCTCATGTAAAATTTATAATACAATAGAATTTTGTGCTTTCATAAAATCGGTTACTAAATAACCTATCAGTTTTCCAATTAAATGATTGTTTTTGTCTTCGCCTAAGTCGGGGGCTCCTTCACAAATATGTAAATAAGTTGCATTTCTATTTTTTCCGAAAAAGGAAACAAATTGACGTAGTTCTTCAATTGAAAAACCACTTAAAGTCATCGCACTACTTGCAATATTGGGGATGGCATCTAAATCAATTTCGATTCCAAATGGGTCATTTTTAATAAAATCAAGTGCAGTTATCATTTCTTGACCAAAGTTTTTTTCTTTTCTGATATTAACACTATCATAAGTGTTATAACGAACTCTATCTTCAATTTTTTTTATAATGTCCAAAACACTTTTTGAAGTATAATTTTCATGTAGGCCAAAAATGAAATATTTTTTTAAAAAACCTTCTTCAAAGGCATATGAGAAACCGTTTCCGCTATGACGTCCCTCCAAAATTCTAAAATCGGAGTGGGCATCAAAATTGATGGCATTTATAGCTTTTCCTTTTGCAAGTGCTGCACCTTTAATATTTCCGTATGCATTGTTATGTCCCCCACCAATAACAATTGGGATTTTACCGCATTGTATTATTTTGCAAATTATATGGGAAACTTCTTTGTCAATTTTTTCAACCAATTGACTTAATTTAGAACGGTCATCGATATCATTGAAATCTAGATTTTCAACTTCTTTCATTTCTTGTTTTACATCCAGCTGACCTAAAGCAATAATTTGGTTGCCTTTTGAAAAACGATTGTGTTGTATATTGGCTATACTTTTAATGGCACTTTCCCATGCTGATGCCGTTCCTGGTCTTCCATAATTAGCTCTTACACCAATGTCTTCCGGAATTCCAAATAAGACAAATTTTGCTTCACTTGATTTTATAAAATCTATAGGGTCAGTGTTCTTTGGAATTGTAAGTATTTTTTCGCCAAATTTAATTTCACCACTTCGATGATTAGTGATTTTTGCTAGGTCGTTAATACTGAGTATAATAAGTTTTTCCATAAAAAATATATTTTCCAAAAATAATATAATTGTGTTAAGTTGCGTTATATATATTATTAAATTTGTAAAAAACAATTATATTTTAACATGGAAAATCAAAAAAACAATTCAAGTCTAAAAGCTGTCATAGCAGTTTTAGCTATTTTATTAGTAGGGAGTTTAGTTTATATTTTTAAAATGTCTTCTGAAGTTGATGCTGTTCATACCGAAGTTGTAAAAGTTGGTTCTGAAAAAGAATCGGTTATGAAAGATTTACAAGATCTAAAAGCGACTTATGACGCCGCTATTGCAGAAAATACCTCTATGTCTGAGGAATTAATTCAAGAAAGGGATAAAGTCGTTAATTTAATGGATGAACTTAAAAAATCTAATGGTGATTTATCAAAATATAAAAGCCAAGTTCGTACTATGCAAGCTCACATGAGTGAATTGATGAAAGAAAATGAAGGTTTGAAAAAACAAAACGTGACTTTGACAAACCAACGTGATAGTACAGTTGTTGTTCTAGGTCAGGCACAAAAATTTAATGAAGTTTTAGTTGGACAAAATGAAGAATTAGCAAAAACAGTTGATAAAGGATCTAAATTATCTGTTTTAAACCTTCAAACTGCAGCTTATAAATTAAAAAGTTCTGGTAAAGAAATCGCAACAGATAAAGCAAGTAGAGCAGATGTTCTTAAAATTAGTTTTACTATCGCTGAAAATTCTATCGCAAAATCAGGAGACAAAGATTATTATGTACAAGTTATTGATAGTAAAAATAATGTTTTAGGAGATGCTAAAACGATTACTTTTGGGGATAAAACATTATCATATAGTTTTGTTTCTAGTGTTAAATATGAAAACAAAACTGTTCAAGTATCTCAGGATTTAGCTGGAAAAGATTTTGCAAAAGGAATGTATTCTGTAAATGTTTTCGATAAGGATCAATTGGTTTCTTCGACTAATTTCTCTTTAAGATAATAAGTCTGATTTAAAAAAAAAAAAAAGGAACGATATTCAGATTAAATATCGTTCCTTTTTTATTTTTAAGATTTCTAAAAATAATTATTAAATAATTTTACCGTCAAGTATTACTTTATCAATTAGATTGCTACCAAAAGCATATGGCAATTGATAATATGAAGGTATCGCTTTTGTAATGATTAAATTGGCTTTCTTGCCTTTGGTAATACTTCCATGGGTTTTGGAAATTCCCATAGCATACGCACCGTTTAAGGTTGCAGCATTTATGGCTTCTTCAGGAGTCATTTTCATTTTGATACAAGCTGTCGCAACTACAAAATTCATATTTCCAGATGGAGTGGAACCAGGATTATAATCGGTTGCAAGAGCCAAAGGAAGTCCGGCTGAAATCATTTCGCGAGCCGGTGTGTAAGGAATACTTAAAAAATAGGAGCAAGAAGGCAAAGCTACTGGCATTGTTTCAGTATTTTTTAAGGATTCTATGTCTTCTGGTTTCATTATTTCAAGGTGATCTACCGAAAGGGCTTTGTATTTTACACCAGCTTGAATTCCGCCAATAGAATTGAATTGGTTCACATGAATTTTTGGTTTTAAGCCAAATTGAATTCCCGCTTCCATAATTTGTTCGGTTTCTTTGACTGAAAAGTAGCCTGTTTCACAAAAGACATCAATAAAATCGGCCAATTTGTTTTTGGCAATTTCAGGAATCATTTCGTTAATAATACAATCTATATATCCTTTTTTATTGTCTTTAAAAGCAGAAGGGAAAGCGTGAGCGCCAAGAAAAGTTGTTTTTATGGTTATCGGATAGTTTTGTGATAATTGTTGAATTACACGTAGCATTTTGAGTTCTCCTTCAACGGTGAGACCGTAACCAGATTTGATTTCTACAGCTCCGGTTCCCAATTGCATTACTTCTTCTAGACGTGCTTTCGATTGTATATAAATTTCTTCTGCGGAAGTTTCATTGAGTTTTTTTGCTGAATTTAAGATTCCGCCGCCTCGATTGGCAATCTCCTCATAAGTCATTCCATTGATGCGATCCACAAATTCCTGCTCGCGATTACCTGCGTATACAATATGCGTATGGCTGTCGCACCAAGACGGTAGAATCATTTTACCCGTTGCATCAATAGTAGTATCTACGGTGATTTTGGGTAAATCAGTCATAGTCCCGAAATCAGCAATCAAATCATCTTTGATAAGCAAAAAAGCGTTTTTGAGTGTTGGCAAAATAGCCATCTCCGCTCCAGATACTTTTAAAATGGAATTTTCGCGAACTTGAAGCAGCTCTTTAATATTAACTATTAATGTTGTCATTTATATTTATTCAGAAACTGTTATTTCAAACATTTTGTTCCAATTCTTACCAGTAACAAAAATGGTTTTAGTTTTTGGATTATATGCGATTCCATTTAAGGAATCATCAAGAGTTGTTTGGGTTAATTTTCTTAAACCTGACATATCCAAAATTCCTGTAACAGCTCCAGTGTTTGGATTTACCACTGCAATGGCGTCTTTTGTCCAAACATTGGTGTAAATTTTATCATCGATCCATTCCAATTCATTGATGGCTTTTATTTTGGAATCGCCAGAATATACATTGATATAATCAATCATTTTTTGGGTTTTTGGATCCATTTTCCAAATTTTTTCTGTTTTATCAGTTTGGTAAATATAAGTTCCATCATTTGTCATTCCCCAACCTTCAATGTCCTTGTCATAAGTGAAGGTTTTTTCTAATTTTAGTGTTTTAGCATCGTATATAAAACCTGTTTTTTCTTGCCAAGTCAATTGGTATAATTTACCGTTTATAAAGGTTATTCCCTCGCCAAAATATTTAGAGTCTAAATCAATTTGCTTAAAAATCTTGCCTGTTTTATAGTCGTATTTTCTTAAAAAAGATTTGCAGCTTATTCCTGAACTACTAGTGCCAGAACCTGTACTCTCATATAATGTATCATTGTGAAATTCTAAACCTTCGGTAAACGATGCAGCATCATGTGGATAAGTATTTATAATTTTATATTTTAATAATTTCGGTGTTATGTTAGAAACCAATTCTATTCTTGTGGTCGCTTCAGAGTTCTCACCACCAAAATAAACTAAAGCTTTAAGATTTTGGTAACCCAGTTTTTGATCTTTCAAATTGAAATTTAGTTTCTCATTTCCTTTTTTGAAGCCTACTTTTTTATCATTTACAAAATAGACAATACTGTCAATTTCTTTTGAATTTGGGTTTAAAATACCCAACGAAATAACATCATCAATGGTATAATGTGCCTTATAATTGGAATTATCGAAAGTAAATATAGAATTTTCACCATTTTTTGTGTTTCCGCAATTTGCTAAAATGATTCCTAAGAAAATGATAAATAGGAAGTTATAGTTTTTCATAGTTTTGATATTTTAAAAAGCCAATATACAACGATAATTTTAAGAGGCAAAGCCCTTGCAAAAATATAAAAAGATTGTATATTTGCACCGGCAAGTCCTACACGACCAGCTCCTGCAGACTCCCCCAGGATGGGAACATAGCAAGGGTACGTGGTTGAGCGGTGCGATGTAGATCGCTTGCCATTTTTTTTAAATTTCATATTCTTTAAGAATTATACAAAAGTAGTCTTCCTTCGGGGAGATTTTTTTATTTTTACCCAGTTCCATTTTTACAAGATAGAAAAAAGAATAAAGAAAACTGGGAATCGTCATTTAAAGTAACTCATAATTGAAAACTTATCACAATGAATAAAGTAGTATTAATTACTGGAGCTTCTTCTGGAATAGGGAAGTCCATCGGGGAATTTTTGCATCATAAAGGTTTTGTAGTGTATGGAACAAGTAGAAATCCGGAGCATGTGCTTAATTCGGTTTTTCCTTTAATTTCTTTGGATGTTAGAAATGAGGATTCCATTCGCTTGGCTGTTGATAAAGTTATAGCAGCTTCAGGGAAACTAGATGTTGTGATTAATAATGCAGGTGTTGGTATAACAGGTCCTTTGGAAGAAATTCCGATGGTGGAAATTAAAAATAATTTTGAGACCAATTTTTTTGGTCCAATCGGAGTAATGAAAGCTGTTTTACCACAAATGCGTTTGCAGCAATCAGGATTAATTATTAATATTACTTCAATTGCGGGGTATATGGGTTTGCCTTACCGTAGTATTTATTCAGCTTCAAAAGGAGCTTTGGAATTAATTACCGAAGCATTACGTATGGAGGTAAAGTCTTTTGGAATTCAAATTACCAATATTGCTCCCGGTGATTTTGCGACCAATATTGCTGCTGGTCGTTTTCATGTACCAGTAGTAAAAGGCTCGGCCTATGAGATTCCTTACGGGAATAATCTTAAAACTATTGATGATCATGTGGATAATGGAGGTAATCCAAATGAAATGGCTGAAGCAGTTTATGGAATTATTCAAAATTTAAATCCAAAAATTCACTATAAAGTTGGAGCTTTTATGCAAAAGTTTTCTATTGTGCTAAAGAGAATTCTTCCCGATAGGGTCTATGAAAAAATGCTTATGAATCATTATAAACTTTAAGAGTTTTAAATGAGTAAGTGATGATAATTTGATTTTTGATTTTTTTGAAATTGAAATTGCTTTTGAAATTACCATTGTTATTGATATTGATTTCGTAATTTTGCACCGAATTTTTTAAACACACAATTAAATATAAATATATTATGAAATTTTTTATTGATACAGCTAATTTAGCTCAGATTAAAGAGGCGCAGGCATTAGGTGTTTTGGATGGAGTTACCACTAATCCATCTTTGATGGCTAAAGAGGGAATTACAGGAAAAAACAATATTTTAAAACATTATGTTGATATCTGTAATTTGGTTGAAGGAGATGTAAGTGCGGAAGTGAATGCGTTGGATTACGACGGAATGATTAAAGAAGGTGAAGAATTAGCTGATTTACACGATCAAATCGTTGTTAAATTGCCAATGACTAAAGAAGGTGTGATGGCTGCTAAATATTTTTCTGATAAAGGGATTAAAACCAATGTTACTTTAGTGTTCTCAGCAGGTCAAGCTTTATTGGCTGCTAAAGCTGGGGCAACTTATGTTTCTCCATTTATAGGCCGTTTGGATGATATTTCTACAGATGGTTTGGCTTTGATTGAAGAGATTAGAGAAATCTACGATAACTATGGTTACGAAACACAAATTTTGGCTGCTTCTGTACGTCACACTATGCATATCGTAAACTGCGCAAAAATTGGTGCCGATGTAATGACAGGACCATTATCTGCAATTTACGGTTTATTGAAGCACCCATTAACCGATATCGGTTTGGCACAATTTGTTGCTGATTTCGAGAAAGGAAATAAATAATAAAAGTATTCAGTTTTCAGGTTGCACAATGCAGTTTGGAACGATAATATATAGAAGTCTCGTTTCACTTGAAACGGGATTTTTTTGTTTCTGTTTAAAATGGTAAAAAAATCAATATTTGAATCTATGTTCAAATGAAAATCATATATGAAATTCTCAGCGATTTGAATTTTATAAAAAATCCCATTCTAGTTTTTATTAGAATGGGATTTTTATTTGCATTTATTTTACTGAATACTGCAATCTGAAAACTGGATACTCTTAATGTCCACCAGATACTTTTTTGTCAAAATCAATTCCGTGTGCTTTTAAAATGCCACTTACTTTCCAAGCATAAAATGCCAAATAAGCGAAACAAACAATACCAACGATATAGCTGCTTTGTATTCCAACAAAATCAGCAATTTTGCCTTGGAATACACTTACAAAACCACCACCCATAATCATCATAATTAGGAAACTACTTCCTTGGCTCGTGTGTTTACCTAAGCCGCTTACTGCCAAAGTAAAGATACAAGGCCATAATGTACTGCAAAATAAACCTACACTTGTAAATGCATATACACTAATCATTCCGCTGGTTGTAATACCGATTGCTGTAGCTATAATTCCTAAACATGAAAAGATAAGAAGCATTCTGGCTGGATTTCCTTTACTAGCCATGTCTGCCCCGATTAATACTAAAATTACTAGTCCGTAGATATAAAAAGGTGTTAAATCGTGATTTGCCATTGCATTTACTGCTAAAAATACTCCAAATGCTAAATAAGGTGCTAGAAATCTCAATATTTTTAGTAAGCTCATATTTTCTGTAAAAGCTTCAACTGCTCCAGTCCAACGACCAATCATTAAACTTGCCCAATATAAAGATATGTATGGTGCAACATCCTTGGTTAAAAAGCCTAATTTACTTTCCATGTAAGCAGGTAAATTACTAGCTGTTGATACTTCAACACCAACATATAAAAATATAGCGATCATCCCCATTACTAATTGTGGATATTGCAAGGCTGATGTTTTTACCGATATTTTATCATTAGAATCATCTTCTTCAATTAATTCTGGTCGCTCTGGCAATGATGAGAATTTTAATAAAATAGCAACTAGCAAAAATGCAAATCCCAACACCAAGTAAGGAATTTTAACACTTTCAATACTTGCGTTAGTGTTACCACTCGCGCTTGAACCAAAAATTGCAAAACTAACAATTAATGGACCAATAGTGGTTCCGAAATTATTTACTCCACCAGCTAAAGTTAAACGTTGTGAACCTGTTTTAATTGGACCTAAGGCAATTGCCAATGGATTTGCTACTGTTTGTTGCAGTGAAAAGCCCAATCCAACAATAAAAAGCCCAGCAAGCATTAATGCAAAAGAACCTGTATTGGCAGCAGGATAAAACAAAAGTGTACCCAAAGCAGATATAAGTAATCCTAATGATAATCCGTTTTTGTATCCAATTTTGTTTACTAAATCCTCTTTTATCAAAACGGAAATTCCCATATAAATAAGGGAACCAACTGTATAGGCAATATAGAAAGCAAAAGCTACTAATTGACTTTCACCTTGTGTTAAATCAAACGCTTTTTTGAAAACTGGGATAAGAATATCGTTACTTGCAGCAACAAATCCCCAAAAGAAGAATACGATTACTAAGGGGATAAATTGTCCCCATTTGGTTTGTGAATTTTCTGAACTCATAATTTTTAAAAATTTAATTTTTTTGGTTATTATTTATTTTTTGATGCTGCAAGACTGTAAATATATTTGTTAAGAATTTCAAAAAAAAATTTTATTATATAAAGTTTTGCACTTTTATATAAACAACATTATTTCGTCAACAAATGGCGATTTTATTACTTTTTATTGAGTTATTATCTAGCTTATGTGCAGAAATTATTCCAAGATTTTACTTTTAACTTCTTTACTGTAATTTCGACCGATAGGAATTGTATAAGATGAAATTTGTATTCTATTACCTTCAATCGATTTAACTTTATTCAAAGCGATAGTATAGGATTTATGAATACGCATAAATCGATCAGTTGGCAATTCTTCGGTTAATGAAGTTAATGATTTGTGGGTGATATATGTTTTTTCAGGTGTGACAACCTTGATGTATTCTTTCATCCCTTCGACGAAAAGAATTTCATCAATATTAATTTTTACCATTTTTTTATCGACTTTGATAAAAATATGTGGTTCAATTCGATGGTTTTCAATTTTGATATTATTTTTTAAATTGTATTCTGCTTCAATTTTGTGAATACATTTTATAAATCGTGGTAAGGGAATGGGTTTTACTAAATAATCCAGTACTTCCAAGTCATAACTTTCGGCCGCAAATTCTCTGAAAGCCGTTGTAATGACGATCCGGGTTTTGTTTTCAAGCAAACTGATTAATTCAAAACCAGTCATCATGGGCATATTGATATCTAAAAATACTGCATCAACACTATTTGAATTTATAAATTCGAGTCCTTCTAATGAATTATTAAATGTACCGATAATCTCAAAGTCTGAAAAATTTTCAAAATAATTGAGCAATACTTTAATAGCTAAAGGTTCATCGTCAATTATTACACATTTAATCTTCATTATCTAAAGGTATTTGTATTTTTATTATATAAAAATTGAATTTTATCATTTGGTTTATGATAAAATTATTTTTGTAAATTAGTTTTAATCTTTTTTTAGTATTGGACAAACCAATTCCTTTTTTGGTTTTTAACGGAGGTGAAATTACGAAATTATTTATTATTTCAAATTCAAGGCTTGAATTCACAATTCTAAAATTAATTTTTATTTTGAGTTTTTCATTGTTGGCGCCTCCATGTTTAAAAGCATTTTCTAGTAGTGAAATAAAGAGTAATGGAGGAACTTTTATATTATCAATATCGGATTCAAGATTTATGGCAACTTCTACATTTTCAAATCGTAATTTTTCAATTTCGACATAATTTTGCATGTAATCAATTTCTTTTATCAAAGGCACGAATTTAGTGTCATTTATATCATACAATACATATTCCATTAAATTGGAAAGTTTTATGATAACATCTGGAACTTTGTCCGAAGACTCTAATGAAAGCGCATACAGATTATTCAAAGTGTTAAAAAAGAAGTGTGGCTGAATCTGGTTTTTTAAATATTTTAATTTTATTTTATTTTGATTTTCCATTATTGCTTTGTTGCGATCCCTTTCCCTAAGCCAGGTCAGCATCAAATAGATAGAAGATGCAATTGCAAGCACATATATTTCCCCGATAGTAACGGCAACTATATGGTTGATTTCAAATGGTCTGTAATCTCTATTGGCTTCAGGCCAAATATTTTTTGAAATTATATAATATGTCATCACTGTTTTTAATAAGTATACGACAGCTAAGCTTGCTAATAGAGAAATGGTATATTTAATATATTTTGATTTTAATACATATCTAGGTATGAGTACTAATAAATTGAAATATACAAAAGGTATGTGAAGTGCATATTCTAATAGATTAGACTTGAAGGAATACTTATAATCATTGAAGTAAGCTCCCCAACGCAAAAAGTTAAGAAAAAACCAAATTCCCCAGAACCATACATGGTTTATGAGTTTAATCTCAAAGCTTATTTTTTTCATTTATTACGGTTATATGCAGAAATATATAAAATAGAGTCATTTACTGTTTTGTTTTGCAACAATAATCATTTTGTCATTAAAAAAAGCATTTTGATAAAAAAAATGTTGAATTATAAGAAGAACGGCTAAAAATATATTTGAGAAAACGTTTTCGGAAAACGTATTATTGATTAAAAGATGTCGTTCGTTTAAAAAGTGATGCCGTTGGTTTAATTTATTTTTTTTAACAGTACGTTAAGAATAATTTTACTCTATAACTAACAAAAATAATTTAAAAATGAGAAAAATTTTTTTAATCGTGATGGTTATTTTTACGACGCAAGTAACCCTTGCGCAGGTAAAAAAAATCAATGGTTTTGTTTCAGATGCAGCGGGTACTCCAATACCTGGCGCAAATGTTAACGTAAAAGGCGAAGCTAATGGCGCCACAACAGATTTTGACGGTAAATTTTCAATTGAGGTTAAGCCTGGTGCTACATTAGTGATTTCTTACTTAGGGTATGAAACGCGAAATATGGAAGTAGGAGAGTCTTCTACGATCAATGTAAAGTTGAATTCAGCAGATTCTACAGTTTTAACAGAGGTAGTTGTAACTTCATTAGGGATCAAGAAATCTAAAAAGTCTTTGACTTATTCTGCTCAAGAGTTAAAAGGAGAAGATCTAGTTAGAGCAAAAGATCCTAATCTTATGAACACAATTGCTGGTAAAATTGCTGGAGTTGCTGTTACTAAAAGTGCTGGTGGTACTGGAGGTTCTACAAAAGTTACTATTCGTGGAAATTCATCTACTACAAACAACAATCCTTTATATGTTGTTGATGGTGTGCCAATGTTGAATATATCTTCTATTCAACCAAACGATTCATTTGGTTCTACTCAAGGAGGTAACCGTGATGGGGGAGATGTTATTGGTTTATTAAACCCAGATGATTTTGAAGGAATGACAGTACTTAAAGGTGCTTCTGCTACAGCTTTATATGGTAGCCAGGGTGCTAGAGGTGTAATTTTATTGACTTCTAAAAAAGCAAAAGAAGGAGTTTCATCTTTTAGAGCATCTTCAAACACTACAGTTGAAACAGCTGCTTACTTACCTAAATTTCAAACTTCTTACATCGCTAAACCAGGAGCAGATGAGTCGTGGGGAGCTGCTCAAAGTACGCCAGACCATACAAGAGACTTTTTTGACACAGGAGTAACTCAAATATCTTCTTTTGGTTTTTCTACAGGATCACAAAATTCAGCTACAAATATATCTTATGCCAATACTTCTTCTAATGGAGTTTTGCCAACTAACAGTTTGAGCAAAAATAACTTTAGCATCAGACAAATGGGTAAATTCTTTGGAGACAGATTAACTGTTAATGCCAATGCCAATTACACATCTCAATATGTAACAAACAGACCTACAAGTGGTTTGTATTTCAACCCTCTTACTGGTCTTTACTTGATGCCAAGAGGATATGATTTTAACGAATATAAAAATAATTTCGAAAAATTTGACCCAGCTCGAAATATGATGGTTCAAAACTGGATGACTGATAGAGATATTGAACAAAATCCATATTGGGGATTGAATCGTAATAAATCTAAAGATGGTAGTCAATATATGAATGGGGCTGTTGGATTAAACTACAAAGTTAACAACTGGCTTTCTATTGGATCTAGATATAATTACGATAGAATTACTTCAGAGTTTGATAAAGAAATTTATGCTACTACGCAAGGTACGTTATCACATCCAAATGGTAGATACATAAATATTAACGATGTTAGTACACAAAATTATGGTGATTTAATAGCTACAATTAACACTAAATTCAGTGATGATTTAACATTTTTTGCAAACGTAGGTACCAGTTTTACAAAAACTTCACTTAATGATGAAACAGTTTTAGATTCTGATCCATCTGGATTAGGAATTACAAACTGGTTTACACTTCATAATTTTAATTCGAATACCGGTAATTATCAGAATTATGGATACAGAAGAGAACAACAATCCGTTTTTGCAGCAGCTACTTTTGGTTACAAAAACATGTTGTACATAGATGTTACAGGACGTAATGACTGGTCTTCTACATTGGCAAATACTGGAAATATGTCTTTCTTTTATCCTTCTGCAGGAGTTACTGCTCTTTTGAGTGAAATGTTTACAATGCCTGAATCAATTTCATTTGCTAAGGTTCGTGCTTCTTATGCACAAGTTGGTAATGACGTTCCAGCATTTTATACTTCTCCAACTTCTGCATATACGGCAGCAAATCCGCAAAATATCAATCCAACTGTTGGTCCAAGACCAGGTACAAATTTGAAACCTGAAAGTCAAGATTCTTATGAGTTAGGTACTGAGTGGAGATTTGTTAACAATAGATTCGGAATAGAATTAACGTACTATAATAATAAGACAAAAGATCAATTACTTACAATTCCTGCTCCAGCTACAAATGCTGAGGGATATCAAAATTATGCTTATAATGGTGGTGTAATTAAAAATAACGGTATTGAGATTTTAGTTAATGCTAAAATTATAGATAATGATAAGTTTAAATGGGACGCTACTTTAAACTATTCAAAAAATAACAATGAAGTTTCTGGATTACCTGAAGAATTGGGAGGTACAGTTATTTTGACACAACCAGGAGTAAACAGTTATAGATATTCATTAATAAATGGTCGTCCATTTGGAGTTATTGAAGGGATTAACCTTAAGAAGGATGCTCAAGGTAGAGTTTTATTGAATGAAGATGGTTCAATTCAAAAAACTGATTTCGAGGAAGTAGGAAATGCAAATCCTGATTATATGTTAGGTTTAAATAACTCATTCAAGTTGGGCAATTATTTCTTAAACTTTACTATCGATGGACGTTTTGGGGGAGATGTAATGAGCTTGACGGAAGCAGTAAACGATCAATTTGGTGTTTCTAAAGCAACCGGAGATGCAAGAGCTGCTGGTGGCGTAGATATTAATGCTGTTTATGCTCCTGGAACAACAAAAGCTGGACAAGCTTATGCTGGTAAATATAATGCAGAGAGCTACTATAGTCAAGTTGGTGGTAGAGCTGGTATAACTGGAGAATATGTTTATAGTGCTACCAATGTAAGTTTAAGGGAATTAGCTTTTGGATATACATTTGACCTTAAAAACAGTAAAATTTTCAAAGCAGCTAATTTATCGGTAGTGGGGAGAAATTTATTCTTCTTCTACAAAGATGCTCCGTTTGACCCAAATATTTCTTTAAGTACAGGTAATGGTTTACAAGGGATCGATGTTTATGCAGCACCATCTACAAGAAGTATAGGTCTTAATTTAAATGTAACTTTCTAATCTATATCATCATGATACTAAATAAAATAAAAACAACTGCTATATGCGCTACATTGCTTGCGGCGGTAAGTTGTACAAGCGATTTCAATGAAACGAACACGAATCCAACTGGGATTACGGCTAATGATCTTGAGCAAGATTTTAATCATGTAAAAGTTCCTTTTGCTACCGTTTTTACTGGAATTTTCAATACTACACACTGGAAATACCAATTGCAACAAAATCTTAATGCTGATATATGGTCAGGGTATATGGCTACTCCAACTCCCTTTAAAGGAGCCGCAGGGGATAACTCAAATTACAACTATGTTGATGGTTGGAATGGTTTTATCTGGAGTTTGCCTTATACTGATGTCATGGCTAATACTCTTAAAATTGAGCAAAGAACCAAAGGGAAATACGATCAATTTTATGCTATTTCTTTAATCTTAAAAGTAGAAGGAATGCACAGGGTTACAGATGTATTTGGACCAATAGTATATTCTCAATTTGGCACTACAGACGCTACAATTCCTTATGATTCGCAGGAAGAAGTATATACTAAAATGTTTTCTGAACTTGATTTTGCTGTTACAGAATTGACTAAAAGAGTAAATGCTGGTGAATCTTCAACTTTTGTTAGTACAGATATGAGTGGTTATGGTGGTGATTACAAACAATGGGTTAAATATGCAAATTCATTGCGTTTGCGTTTGGCTATGAGAATTGTTAAAATTAAACCAGCTTTGGCTAAAACAGAAGCTGAAAAAGCAATTAGTCATCCTTTTGGTGTAATGACTACAAATGCTGATATCGCTAAAGTTATTATTCCTAATTATATTGATCCAATTTTAACAATCTCTTCTGCATGGGGTGATATTAGAATGTCTGCTGATATGGAATCTATTATGAATGGATACTCCGATCCAAGACTTGCTAAATACTTTAAGGAATCTGCTGATTTTCCTGGCGAATACAGAGGAGTTCGCACAGGTATTAATATGATAGCTAAGTCTGACCGTACAGGTATGTCTGAAATTGGTTCAATTGTTGGATCAAATGAAAAAGTGTTAATGACTACAGCTGAAGTTTATTTTTTGAGAGCTGAAGGTGCTTTAAGAGGTTGGAATATGGGTGGAACTGCTCAGGCTTTATATGAAGCGGGTATAACAGCTTCATTTACACAACATGGTGCTTCAGGAGCAGCTGCTTATATAGCTGATAATGTAAGTACAGCTAAAGATTTTGTTGATGTTAAAGATGCTGCTAATAATGGAGCAGCAGTAAATAATGTGACTATTGCTTGGGATGGTGCAGCAGCAAATGAAGTGAAATTGCAAAAAATTATTACTCAAAAATGGATCGCTAACTTCCCTGAAGGTCAAGAAGCTTGGTCAGAATACAGAAGAACTGGATATCCAAAATTATTCAGAGTATTACATAATACAAGTGGTGGAACAATCACAACTGAATTTGGTCCACGTAGAGTAAACTTTGTACAGTCTGAAAAAGATGGTAACCCTGGTGGAGTGGCTACAGGACTTGCTAAATTAGGAGGACCAGATAATGGGGGAACTAGACTTTGGTGGGATACTACTGGGGCTAATTTCTAAAATTACAAATAGTTATTTTTTTATTCCAGACAGGTTTTTACCTGTCTGGATATAAAAAAAATGAAGAATTGAAAAATGATGTTGCAAGATTTTTTAATTGATTTTTAAAGGTTTTATAACCAATCGCTCCGATTTGTAAAGTAATTATACTTTATTTTAAGAGCCTATTACTATTGAAATTCCTTTTTATTTTTTTTTAGAAAATAAAAATTTATATATAAACAAAACTAGAATTAAAATTATAAGCACAAGATATAAATATTTCAAACTAAGAATTTAATCTCTTAACAATATTTGTATTACTATTCCTTAAAATAAAAATATATAATTATAAAAACATGAGAACTACATCAATTATAGGTAATGACATAAGCTTCAAAAAAGCCGGTCAGTTTGAAGATACCCGTTTTGAAAAAATCCACAACGTAATTTTTAAAAACTCAACGGATGCATCAATAATTGTTGCCCAGGAGATTGCCGATTTAATTCGTTCCAAACAAGAAAAAAATAAAAAGTGTGTATTAGGACTGGCTACAGGATCTTCCCCGATAAAAGTGTATCAGGAATTGGTTCGTATGCACAAGGAAGAAGGATTGAGTTTTGATAATGTAGTTACTTTCAACTTGGACGAATATTATCCTATGCCAAAGGAAAGTAACCAAAGTTACCACTACTTTATGCACCAGCATCTTTTTAACCATGTTGACATCAGACCCGAAAATATCAATATTCCGGACGGAACGGTTGCTTTGGAAGACCTGAATCAGTTTTGTGTTGATTATGAAATGAATATTAAAAATGCCGGAGGTCTTGATTTTCAATTGTTGGGAATAGGACGTACGGGTCACGTAGGTTTTAATGAACCGGGTTCGCATATCAATTCCGGAACGAGAATCATAACATTGGACCATATTACTAAAGTGGATGCTTCCGGAGATTTTAACGGAATAGGGAATGTTCCCAAAAAAGCAATCACGATGGGAGTTTCAACAATCCTTCGTTCCAAAAGAATTGTGTTGATGGCTTGGGGACAAAACAAAGCATCCATTATCAAGAGAACCATTCAAGGGGATATCAGCTCAGAGGTTCCTGCTACTTTTTTACAAAACCACAATAATACCACATTTGTATTGGATGAAGGAGCGGCATCAGAATTGACGCGATTGGAAACACCTTGGTTGGTGGGAGAGTGTATATGGACGGAACAATTGAAAAATAAAGCAATTGTTTGGCTTTGCCAACATACTAATCAATCAATTCTTAAATTGACTGACAGAGATTACAACAACAACGGAATGTCCGATTTATTGGCAGCCGGAAGTTCTGCTTACGATTTGAACATCAATATGTTCAATGTATTGCAACACACCATTACGGGTTGGCCGGGAGGAAAACCCAACACGGATGATTCTCACAGACCGGAAAGAGCAAATCCTGCAAAGAAAAGAGTAATTCTGTTCAGTCCACATCCAGATGATGACGTTATTTCGATGGGAGGAACATTTGCCAAATTAATCAAACAAGGTCACGATGTGCACGTAGTGTATCAAACCTCAGGAAATATTGCAGTTACTGATGACGAAGCGTTGAAGTTTGCCGAAGTGTGCAATGATTTTGTCGAAAAAGATAAATCAGGAATCAATTTCCAAGCTGTAATAGATTCAATCAATTCAAAAACAATTGGTCAAAGCGATTCTCCTGAAGTGCGTAAATTAAAAGGATTAATTAGAAGACGCGAGTCGTATGCGGCAACGAGATACATTGGTTTGAAAGACGAAAACACCCATTTTTTGGATATGCCGTTCTACGAAACGGGTATGGTCCAAAAGAAACCATTAGGGCCGGAAGATATTGCTATTGTAAAGGAAATTATCGAGAGAATTAAACCGCATCAAGTATTTGCTGCAGGTGATCTTGCCGATCCGCACGGTACACACGAAGTATGTTTGAATGCTATTTTTGCGGCCATGAAAGCATTAAAATCGAAACCATTCATGAACGATTGTTGGTTGTGGCTCTATAGAGGGGCTTGGCACGAGTGGGATATTCATGAAATTGATATGGCCGTTCCATTAAGCCCTGATGAAGTTATGTTGAAAAGACAAGCCATTTTGTACCACCAATCTCAAAAAGACAGAGTAATGTTCCAAGGAAACGATTCGAGAGAATTTTGGGTTAGAGCCGAGGATCGAAATAAAAGCACAGCAAAATTATATGATAAATTAGGACTTGCTGAATATGAGGCGATTGAAGCCTTTAAACGTTTTGAGTACTAAATACCACTTTTTGTTTTGAGTGTTTATTAGAGAGCTAGACTCAAGTTTTTGTATTAATTCTTGAGTTTAGTGCTTGTTTTAAGCAGATTTTTCGAAGTTCCGATTTTTAATATCTTTTTTTATATAAAATGAAATATATCATAATTTTTTTATTTGCCTCTATTATTTCATCAGCTCAAATTAATAAAGAGCAATTAAATATTATGCCATGGCCTCAGAACATTTCGCTTTCAGAAGGTGTTTTTCCTTTGACAAAAAATTTGAAAGTGAATATCACTGGAGCTCCAAATTCAAGGATATTTATTGGTGCCACTAATTTTTTAAGACGATTGGATGGAAGAACGGGTTTGTTCTTTAATCAAGGGTTTATAACAGGCTTGAATGAACTTCCTGATGCCGAATTACAAATCAACTGTGTTCGAGCTGGAAAAATTGAATTATATGAAGATGAAAGTTATTTATTGGATGTAACTGCGAATAAGATTACCATAAATGCAACTACAGATGTGGGCGCTTTGCATGCGTTGGAAACTTTACTTCAACTATTGCAAAACAACAGTAATTCTTTTTATTTTCCAATATCTAAAATTTCTGATTTCCCAAGGTTTACTTGGAGAGGTTTAATGATTGATGTTGCCAGACATTTTATGCCTGTTGATGTAATTAAAAGGAATCTAGATGGAATGGCGGCGGTAAAAATGAATGTTTTTCATTGGCATTTAGTAGATGATCAAGGTTGGAGAATCGAAATGAAAAAACATCCGAAACTGATTCAAATGGCATCGGACGGAAATTATTATACTCAAGAAGAAATAAAAAGTGTTGTGAAATATGCTTCAGATAGAGGAATTTTGGTGGTTCCAGAAATAGATGTACCCGGCCATGGATCGGCTATTTTGACTGCATATCCGGAAATAGGAAGTAAGGTGGTGAACTTACATTTGAATTCAGGTGAAAAAGGGCAACAATTTACACAAATACAGTCATATAGTATAGAAAGAAATGCCGGGATTTTTTCTCCAACCTTGGATCCTTCAAATCCAAAAACATATCAATTATTAAATGAATTCTTTGATGAAATTTGTCCACTCTTTCCTGGGAAATTCTTTCACATAGGGGGTGATGAAAACGAAGGGAAAGATTGGGACTCAAATCCTAAAATTCAGGAATTCAAAAAGAAACATAATTTAGCAAACAACCATGAATTGCAAACGTATTTCACGATGCAATTAATTCCGATGCTAAAAAAGCATAATAAAGTATTAATGGGCTGGGAAGAAATTATGACTAAAAATATGTCCAAAGATGCTATCATTCATTCGTGGAAAGGTAGTAATGAAGGACAGCCTGCAGGAAAATCTCTTGCTGATGCCGCAAAAGGTGGCTACAAAACGGTCCTGTCAAATGGGTATTATATCGATTTGGTTTTTGGAGTTGAAGATCATTATTCTGTAGATCCAATGCCTAAAAATTTTGTATTGACAGATGAAGAAAAAGCTAGGATTTTGGGTGGAGAAGCTACTATGTGGACTGAATTGGTAACGCCAGAAACTCTCGATTCCAGAATTTGGCCTAGAACTGCAGCTATTGCCGAACGTTTTTGGTCCAATGAGAATATTAAAGATATCAATAGTTTACGTAAAAGATTGAATACAGTTTCATTCCGATTGGAAGAACTGGGTTTGACGCATTTAAAGAGCAAAGAGGGATTGTTGAGAAACATTAGCAACAATCAAAAAAGTGATGCCTTAGTCGATTTGTCTAATGTTTGTGAGCCAATTAAACAATATTCAAGGAATAAAGGAGGTACAGAATACCAAATGTATTCACCATTGACATTATTTGCCGATGTATGTACCCCAGATGCGTCAGATGCAATAGGATTTAATGAAGCGGTAAATGATTATTTGAATAATAAAACAAATGAAAATCAAATTATTGTTACTAACTATTTAAATAAATGGGTTAACATGCATGCAAACTTAATTACATTAAGTAATAATGCACCTCTAGTTCAGCCACTTTTGCCTTTGTCTAAAAATTTAAAGGATATTTCAGAGCAACTTTTGCTTAAAATAAACAACAATCAAAGTATAGGTGCTTCCGTACTGGATGAATTATTGGAGAAATGTAATTCTAAAGAACATGCCGATGTTGAATTAGCGGTATATAATAGCTTGAAAAAGTTAGTTCAAGCTTGATTTAAATTCAAAAATAAAAGTTGTAATCGTTAAGATTGAGTTTGGTTATTTACATTTTAATATGATTTTTTTATTTTGAATTGCTATTGTTTTTCTGTGAAAACAATATTTATGAACCTGGTATTGAGTTGCCAGGTTTTTTTTGAAAAATTTGCTTACTAGTAAGATTAAACGTGTTATAATACTTAATTTGCTAATGATACCTATCAAAAAAATAGTTGCATTTTGTTGCATTTTATTTTGCCAAATGTCTTTTTCACAAGGAGATTGTGCCAATGCTCTTACTATATGTGGCAATACAATTTTTACAGGAGTAATAAAAACATATCCGGATGATACTCAGTTTAATGGTCATGTAAGTTGCGGAAATTATGTTCATTCTCCAATGATATGGTTGAAAGTAACTATTGTAACAGGCGGTAGTTTTGGATTTGTTCTGACTCCCAAAAGCCTAGATCCCAAAGCAGATTTAAATTTTTTTGTTTTTGGTCCAAACGTTACTTGTGGCGATATTGGACAGTCTATTCGTTGTTCTTATACTTCACCCACTGAAATATTTTCAAGAAAAAATGCAACTGGATTAATTTCAGGTGCTTACGGAGTCAGTAGGCAGTCTAACGAAGGGAATGGTTTTCTTGAAATGTTAGATGTAAAAGCAGGTGAAAGTTATTATATTGTTGTTATGGACGCTGGTTCTCCTTATAATCAGTTTTCAATTGATTTTAATGGCACTGCAACAATAGACGCTCCTCCTGAGTTAAAAACACCAAAAATATTCGGTAGTTATGGTGCAAAAATATGTGAATCGGACGGTGTAAATGATTTTATTACAAATATTGATTTAACTGAAATTGCGGCTATTGCTGTTGGAAATCAAAATAATGTTGAGGCTTCTTTTTACATTAGAGGCGAGGATGCGGTAAAAGACATCCGAAGACTTCCTAATGGATTTCGAAATACCGAAAGTCCACAAAAAGGATATGTTAGATTAACCAATACTGTTTCTAAATGTTTTGTAGTTGATGAATTTATTTTTACGGTAGAGCCGCTGCAAACTCCTTATCCATTAAATGTTGCTGGTTGTGATGTAAATCAAACTGGTTTTGTTCATTTCAATTTGGCAGAAAATGATTTGTTATTAAAAGAAAATAATCCTAACAGAATTGTAACATATCATCCCGAAGCAAATGATATGGTAACATTGCCAAAAGATTATGTAAACAAAGCGGCTTATCAAGAAGAAACTATTTATGCTAAAGTATTGGATACAAAATCTCTTTGTAGTGTTTTTAAGCCTTTCAAATTAATTATAAATAAAACGCTTCCGAATGTAAAACCGGTACAGTTGACACAATGTGATATTGGTAATGAACCAAGTGAAAAAAAAATATTTAATCTCTCTGAGGCATCGGAAGCATTGACTTTAAAAGATTCTGAGTTTTCTGTGAAATTTTACCTTAACAATTCTGATGCTCAAAATGATGTAAATGCCTTAGATCTTTTGTACACGAATACTACAAATCCACAAACAATAATTGCAAAAGTAACCAATAAAAATACCGCTTGCTATGCTTTTACAACTGTAGATTTGAAAGTAAAAAAAGGAATAACACTAACCCAAATACTAGAAAAATGTGATGATGATGCTATAGCAGATGGCATTGTAAAATTTAATCTAGCTGATGCAGGCTTCGAAAATAATGGCAACAAAGTCACTTATTTTCTAACATTAGAAAACGCACTATTGTTTCAAAATCCAATATCTTCAAGTTTTACAAATACGCAACCCTATCAGCAAACGGTATATGCCAGAGTCCAAAATGAAAACGATTGTATTGGTATTAATACTATTGAGCTAAAAGTGGCTGTTTTGCCAAATCTTGAAAAAAATGAAACATTGTATTTATGTTTAAATCAAACAGATAATTCAATAAAATTAAATACAGGAATTTCCGACGCCGATTTAATTGATTACCAATACAAATGGTTTCCAAACGGAGAAATAACTTCTGAAATACAAGTTTATAAAGCAGGAATCTACACTGTTGTGGTTAAAAATCAAAGCGGATGTACAAAAGAGCAGATATTTACAGTGAAGAACTCAGAACTTGCTAAGGTTTATGAAGTCATAATAGACGATTTTACCGAAGTAAAAAAAGTTACTATTTCCGTCACAGGGCAAGGAATTTATGAGTATTCGTTAGATAATATATCCGAAAATTATCAAGCTTCCCCCATTTTTGATGGCGTTGCAACAGGTATTCACGATTTGTATATAAAAGACCTTAATGGCTGTGGTATTCTACATAAGACAATTTCTGTTTTAGGTGCCCCAAAATACTTTACCCCAAATGGAGACGGTATAAATGACAATTGGAATATTTGGGACTTAAACACTCCATCTAATTCAAATGCAATCATTGAGATATTTAACCGATTTGGTAAACTTCTAAAACAAATTTCGCCAAAAGAGGTTGGGTGGGATGGTACGTTTAACAATCTTCTTTTGCCAGCTGACGATTATTGGTACACTTTATATTTATCTGACGGAAGATTTACAAAAGGTCATTTTTCGCTTTTACGATAACAACATGAATAATTGTATTATGACTGTAGAATAAAATGCTGTATTTTTTCCATTATAAGTAATTACTAATTATTTAAGCAAATTAATTAATATGAATTCTGATTTAAATGTTTTAAGCAACAATGCTCCACTTATTAAGCAGTTATTGGTATTGTCTAAAAGTTTAAAAGATATTTCAGGGCAGCTTTTGCTTAAAATAAATAATGAGCAAATTATAGATGCTTCTGTATTGAATGAATTATTGGAGAAATGTAATTCCAATGAAAATGCCGATGTTGAATTAGTGGTATATACTAGCTTGAAAAAGTTAGTTCAAACTTAATTTAAATTTAAAAATAAAAGTTGTAATCGTTAAGATTGAGTTTGGTTATTTACATTTTAATATGATTTTTTTATTTTGAATTGCTATTGTTTTTCTGTGAAAACAATATTTCTAACCTGATAATTTTTAATTATAGTTATCAGTTTTTTTTTTGATTTTTTAATATTTTTTTAGCAAGTATAAGATTATAGAATTCTATTTCCCAAGTCGAATTATTAACTAACCTTTAAATAATTAATTATGAAAAAAATCAATCGATTTTTGCTATTGTTTTTATTTCCGTTGCTTTTGTTTGCACAGCAACCAGTGCATAACAAAAAAGTCGTCGGATATTATGCCCAATGGGCAATTTATGCGCGGGATTTTAACGTCCCCAAGATTGATGGGAGTAAATTGACCCATTTAAATTATTCTTTTTATGGTACTGAATTTGATGCAGCGCATCCAGAGAATACAAAATTGCATTGTTTGGATACCTATGCTGATTTTGAGCATATGGAAGGTGGAATTCCGTGGGATGCTCCTGTAAAAGGGAATTTTTATGACTTAATGAAGCTTAAAGAAAAGTACCCTCATTTAAAAATTTTAATTTCTGTTGGAGGTTGGACTAAAGGGCAGGATCTTTCTCCAATTGCAGCAAGTCCAATTGCCAGAAATGCTTTGGCAGCAGATATGGCAAGATTTTTAGTCACTTATCCATTCATAGATGGGTTTGATATTGACTGGGAATATCCTCTTTCAGGAGGGACCGATGGAACTGAAGTTATTAACGGAGCTCCAATTCCTCCACAAAAGTACAGCTCGGATGATAACAAAAATTTAGTGTATTTATTGAAAGCAATGCGTCAGGCAATGCCAAACAAATTAATCTCTATTGCCGCTGGAAACAATGTTCGAAATGTTGCTGCACAATATTTAGGACCAAACAACAGATCGCAATACGGGATGTCTGAAGATATTTCGACTTATTGTGATTATATCACGTATTTTGGATATGATTTTGGTGGAAATTGGTTTGATAAAACATGTTACAATGCTCCTTTGTATGGAAGTGGGAATTCAAATGATCCTTTATACGGTGCAAGTCAATCAGAGTCACTTGACGAATTGACAAATCAATATTTGAATGTTGTTGGTTTTCCTGCAAATAAATTAATAATGGGACTGCCTTTTTATGGGAAAAAATTTGATCATGTTGCCAATAGCGGAACCAATCCTAATTTACCGGGATTATTCGTTTCTGCGCCAAGAGATATCGTTTCAGGATGCACAAATCCACAAAACCCCGTTGGAACTTGGGACGGACCCGCTGCATGCGAACGTTCAGGTAGTATTGAAATTTGTGATTTAGTCGGAAATTCAGTTACCAATTCACATGCGTATTTAGATCCAAATACAATGTCGGTAACGCCAACCGCTGCAGCAGCAGGATGGATAAGGTATTTTGATAATACAACTAAAGTTCCCTATTTATACAATGCTAGTTTAAAACAGTTTATCAGTTATGAAGATAAACAATCTATGGATTTAAAAGTACAATATATTAAATCGAGAAATCTAGCCGGTGGAATGGTTTGGGAATTATCGCAAGATACAAGAGGTTCTATTCCAAATGCATTATTAAATCAGGTTGATACTTCTTTCGGTAGTATTGTTGCAGGAACAGTAAGTATTGCAGGTTCTGTAAAAAACGGAACAGCTTTAGTTCCTGATGTTACGGTTGAATTAAGAGATGCAAGTAATGCAGTACTGCAAACAGTTGTTTCGACAACTGGGAATTTCACATTTAACAATTTAGCTTCTGGACAAAATTATACAGTAACAGCTTTAAAAGCGACTTATAGTTTTACACCGGTAACTTTAACTAATGTTACGCTTAACCAAACAGCTGTCGTAATTAATGGAACTCAGCCTACATATACTGTAAGCGGTACAGTTTTAGACGGGACTACACCAATATCAGGAGTTACCGTTTCAGCGACTTCTGGAACAACAGTTTTAACAGCTGTGTCTAATGCGAGTGGAGTTTATAACGTGGCAGGTTTAACAGCCGGTCTTAACTTTACCGTTACTGCCGCTAAATCAGGATTTTCATATGCCCCAGCTTCTACTGTTTATAATGCTATAAATGCCAACAAAACGTTGAATTTTGCTCAAAATGCGCCAACTGTAAATTATACGGTAAGTGGAACAATTTTAAACGGAACAACTCCAATTTCTGGAGTTACGGTAACAGCAACTTCAGCAGGGGGAACTTTTACAGCCGTTTCAAATTCAAGCGGAATTTATTCTCTTAGTTTACCATCGGCGGCAGATTATACGGTTGCAGCTGCCTTGACAGGACAAACATATACTCCGGCTTCAACAGTTTATACTAATTTAACTGCCAATAAAACATTGAATTTTACGCAAGATGTTATTATAATTGGTGCTAATAAAATTAGCGGAACGGTTAAAAATGGAACAGTCGCAGTATCGGGTGCAAAAGTAGAATTGATTTTACCTTGGACAGATAATGCACATCCATATTTAAGTAAAATTGCAGTAACTGATGCACAAGGAAAATACAGTTTTGATAACTCTATTTTAAATGGTTATACAACTATTTCAAGTTTAAAATTAAATACTTGGGAAAATGGAGAGGTTGTATATTTACCAAACAATTTGACAAACTTTAGCGTTCCTGCTACACCACAAGTTTATAATTTTAGTACTAATGTTGTAACTCCAACTTATTATACCGTTAGCGGAACAGTAATGAATGGAGCAACGCCAGTTTCAGGAGTAACAGTAACTGCAACTTCGGGAGCAAATACTTTAACCGCTGTGTCAGATGCAACTGGTGCTTATAGCGTTGCTAATTTAGTTTCAGGATCAGATTATACAGTTACTGCTGCAAAAACAGGTTTAACATTTACTCCAGCATCAACAGTTTATACTGCTATTGCTGCGAATAAAACTTTAAACTTTTCTCAAAATGTAGTTACACCAACTTATTACACAGTAAGTGGTACAGTAATGAATGGAACAACTCCAGTTTCAGGAGCAACAGTAACTGCAGTTTCGGGAGCAAGTACTTTAACAGCGGTTTCAGATGCAACTGGTGCTTACAGCGTTGCTAATTTGATTTCAGGATCAGATTATACGGTAACAGCTGCCAAAACAGGGCAAACATTCACGCCTGCATCAACAGTTTATACTGCTATTGCAGCGAATAAAACTTTAAACTTTTCTCAAAATGTAGTTACACCAACTTATTACACTGTTAGCGGAACAGTAATGGATGGAACAACTCCAGTTTCTGGAGCAACTGTAACTGCTGCTTCAACAGGAGGAACATTTACGGCAGTATCAAATGCAAGTGGTGCCTATAGCATTGCCAATTTGCCATCTGGTGCAAACTATACGGTGACAATAGCCAAAACGGGGCAAACCTATACACCGGCTTCAACAGTTTATTCTAATTTGACTGCAAATAAAGTTTTAAACTTTACTCAAAATGTTATTATAATAGGCGGTAGCAAAATAAGTGGTGAAGTAAAAAATGGTTCAACGCCAGTACAAGGTGCCAAAGTAGAATTGATACTTCCTTGGACAGATAGTACACATGGTTATGCTAATTTCTTGGCAACAACAGATGCTCAAGGGAAATATAGCTTTAATAACACAATACTTGATGGTTATACTACTATCACAAGTTTAAAATTGAATGCTTGGGAAAATAATGGGGTAGTTTATTCTCCAACAAATTTGACGAATTTTGCAATTCCAGCAACAGCACAAGTTTATAATTTTAACTCAAATGCGGTTGCTCCACAAGTTACTATCACAAGCCCATCGCTTGCTACAGTTGCAGTAGCTCCTGGAACAGCTATCCAATTGAAAGCTGATGCAAGTTTGACTTTTGATGATGGAACTATTACTTTATTATCAGTGGTGTTTAATATTAATGGACAGAACATTACTGCTACACATACAACAGGCAATGAATATGTAGCATCATGGACTCCAGTAGTTGCGGACTTCAATAAAAACTACACCTTAAAAGCAACTGCTACAGCTTCAAACAGTGTAACAGCAGTGAATACTCGTGATTTTTATTTACAGTGTTCAGGTGCTTCTTGCCCTAATGTACTTCCTGTAATTGCTTGGGTTTCTCCTGCAACTACCACTATTAATCAAGCTTCGGGTTTTCAACCGGTACAGTTGGGTGTAAACGTTACAGATGCCGATGGTACAATTTCTAGTGTATCTGTAAGTGTTAATGGGATATATTATCCTATGGTTAAAGGTTCTGGTAATTCATATAGCTATGCATTTACACCTTCTTCATATAGTACGTATCCTTTGATTGTAAAAGCAACTGACAACGTTGGTGGAATTACATTGTTAAACCAATCAATTTCTATTGTTAGTTCTTCATTCAATCCATTGCCTGCGAAGGTAATTGTAGGTTATGCACATGGATGGGAAAATTCTAGTGCACCCTTCTTGTATTTCAATCAAATGGGGGACAAAAAATTTAATGTTGTTGTTTACTCATTTATTGAAACCGTTAATAGAGATGGTTATACGCCAATGTTAGTGGTAAATGAACCAAGATTTTTTACAAATGGTGTATTTGATCCTCAATTATTAAAGAATGATATTAAATTTTTAAGAGACAAAGGGATCCCTGTTATTGTTTCTATTGGAGGACAAAATGGTCATGTTGAGTTGCAAACTGTTGCGCAGAAAAATATTTTTGTAAACGGTTTGAAAGCAATTGTTGATCAGTATAATTTTGACGGAATTGATATTGATTTCGAAGGAGGATCGATGAATTTTGGTGCAGGTGCATTAAAAGATTTTTCTTATGCATCGATTTCTGCTTATCCTAAGCTTAAGAATATTATTGATGCTTTCAAAGAAATAAAAGCGAGCTATGGTAGTGGATTTATTCTAACATCTGCTCCTGAAACTTATTATGTTCAAGTTGGATATTCTGTTTATGGAGATGGAGCTGGTTCTTTCTTGCCAGTAATTGATAACCTACGTAACGAGTTAGATCTTTTGATGGTACAATTGTACAATACAGGATCTATCAGTGCTCTGGATAATGTAGCTTATTCACAAGCAACTCCTGACTTTTTGGTTTCTATGTCGGATATGATGATTAAAGGTTTTAATGTAGCTTCTACAGGATATCATTTTAACGGATTACCGGCTTCCAAAATTGTAATTGCAATTCCAGCTTGTGCTGGTGCAGCTCCAGCAGGTGGCTATTTAACGCCACAAAAAGGTATTCAAGCGTTTAATTATTTGCGTTATGGAACTACATACCCAGGCAGAAGTTACACAATGCAATCTGCTGCACAACCGGGAATGAGAGGTGTTATGACTTGGTCTATTAATTGGGATGCCGCATGCGGAACAGGTTATGAATTTTCTAATGCTTATGCAACTTATTTTTCCTCTCAAACCGCAAAATTATCTGTAGATAAAATTGAAGCAAATAGGGACATGGTAGCTTATTTCAAAGACAATGCTCTGGTAGTTACAAATGATGAAAATAGTATCAAGCAAGTCGAAGTTTATAACAATATCGGACAGATTTTGGTTAATTATAGAAATGTTCAAAATAGTAAAGATGTAATACTTCAAAGTAATAGTTTTTATACAAAACAATTATTTATAGTAGTTGTTACAGATAATCTTGGAAACAAAAAATCATTTAAACTGCTTAACTTTTTAAACTAAACCTATTTTTTTATTTTTTGAATAAATAATAAATATTTTATTTCTTTTTAACTTGTTATTTTAAAGAATCGAGTATTATAAACCTGGCACTTTGTGTCAGGTTTTTTTGTAAAGACTATTCTGATTATAAATTTGAAGTTTTGAGTACAAAAAAATAGACATTTTTTTGTACTTTTGCACAAAATTTTAATAAAGAGACATTCATGTTAACAGTCAATAATTTATCAGTTCAGTTTGGCAAACGAATTTTGTTTGACGAAGTAAATACAACCTTCACACACGGAAATATTTATGGAGTTATTGGAGCCAATGGTGCTGGAAAATCAACTTTTCTTAAAATAATTGCAGGTGAGATCGACCCAACTTCGGGTCATATTCATTTGGAACCGGGAAAACGCATGTCGGTTTTGAACCAAAACCATAACATGTTTGACGAACATACGGTACTGGAAACCGTGATGATGGGGAATAAAGTTTTGTATGCTGTGAAAACAGAGATGGACGCCCTTTATTTGGATTACAACGACGCTAACGCTGACAGAATAGGGGAGCTGCAAGTGCAATTTGAAGAAATGAACGGTTGGAATGCAGATTCAGACGCGGCTTCAATGCTTTCGAATCTTGGTATTTCTGAAGATAACCATTATACGTTGATGGGAGATTTGGAAGGGAAAATAAAAGTGAGGGTGCTTTTGGCACAGGCTCTTTTTGGAAACCCGGATTTATTGATCATGGATGAGCCTACCAACGACTTGGATTTTGAAACTATTGCTTGGTTGGAAAATTTCTTGGCAAACTATGAAAATACAGTAATTGTAGTTTCTCACGATAGACACTTCTTGGATTCAGTTTGTACACATATTTCGGATATTGATTTTGGTAAAATAAACCATTATTCAGGAAACTATACTTTTTGGTATGAATCCAGTCAATTGGCAGCAAAACAGCGTGCGCAACAAAACAAGAAAGCAGAGGAAAAGAAACAAGAATTAGAAGAATTTATTCGCCGTTTTTCTGCGAATGTGGCTAAGTCTAAGCAAGCCACTTCCCGTAAGAAAATGATTTCTAAATTGAATATTTCAGAGATAAAGCCTTCTAGCCGTCGTTATCCAGCGATTATTTTTGATCAGGATCGTGAAGCTGGGGATCAAATTTTAAACGTTCAGAATTTAAGCGCTTCTGTAGACGGAGATTTATTGTTTAAAGGTGTGGATTTGAATATGGCAAAAGGCGATAAAATTGTTCTTTTTTCTAAAGATTCTAGAGCTACGACTGCGTTTTATGAAATTTTAAACGGAAATCAAACTGCAGATTCAGGTACTTATGATTGGGGTGTTACCACAAATCAGGCATATTTACCAGGTGATAATCATTCGTTCTTTGAAAATGATTATACTTTAGTCGATTGGTTACGCCAATGGGCAAAAACGGAGGAAGAACGTGATGAAGTTTTTATTAGAGGTTTCCTTGGGAAAATGATTTTCTCAGGTGAAGAAGCTTTAAAAACAAGTAGAGTTTTATCAGGGGGAGAGAAAGTTCGTTGTATGTTATCCCGAATGATGATGGAGCGTGCTAATATTTTGATGTTGGATGAACCAACTAATCACTTGGATTTGGAATCTATCACTGCTTTCAATAATTCATTGAAAAACTTTAAGGGATCAGTTATTTTTACAACACATGACCATGAATTTGCTCAAACTGTAGGTAATCGTGTAGTTGAGTTAACGCCAAACGGAGCGATCGATCGTTATATGACTTTTGATGAATATTTAGATGACGAAAAAGTTCAAGAATTAAGAGCTAAAATGTATTCATAAGAATAAATAAGTTTAGGTAAAAAAAGCTTCTACATAAATGTAGGAGTTTTTTTTTGGACGATACTATTCAGAATGAGTGCTTTTTATAATGAATTTAAAATTAATTTTTTAGTTATTGATAGAAAATTAAGATACTTTTGAGAAAATAATTGTTTCATTTTTTTATTATATCTATGTCAAACAGTACATTTAATTTAAAAACACCAAGAGTAGAAGTTGTGGATGCTTTAAGAGGATTTGCAATTATGTCTATCATGTTATTGCATAATATTGAGCATTTTGATTACTATTATTTCCCGGAAGCCTTACCCGAATGGATGAAGGTCTTGGATAAAATAATCTGGGAAACCTTATTTTTCCTTTTTGGAGGAAAATCGTATGCCATTTTTGCACTACTTTTTGGCTTTAGTTTTTATATTCAAAATGATAATCAAGAGAAAAAAGGAAAAGATTTTAGAGGTAGATTTCTTTGGAGGTTATTTTTATTGTTAGGTTTTGGGCTTCTAAATGCTATTTTTTACGAAGGTGATATATTAATGATTTATGCCGTTTTGGGACTTACTTTAATTCCTGTTTGTAAATGGAACGATAAAACCGTTTTTTTTACTGCGGTTATTTTGATGTTACAGCCTTTGGAGTGGACAAAGTTCTTTTATATGCTGTTGCATCCAGAATATGTCCCAACACCAAACTTATCAGATCATTATTTTGGGATGATGGGTGAGTATCTAAAAAGTAATTCTTTTATGGACTATGCGATAGGGAATCTCAATATTGGGAGATTTGCATCCGTTGCTTGGTCATGGGAAAATGGACGTTTTTTCCAGGCTCCTTCCTTGTTTATGTTAGGAATGTTAGTTGGACGTAGAAAACTTTTTATTGCATCAACGGAAAGTAATTTGTTTTGGAAAAAAGCTTTGCAGTATGCCATTTTTCTTTTTGTTCCTTTATTTGCATTAAAAACTTTTTTACCAGAATTGATAGAGCGAAAAGCAACAATGAATAGCGTTTTGATAATTATAACATCTTGGTCTAATTTGGCTTTTATGATTGTTATGGTTTCTACATTTATTTTGATTTATCAAAAAGAATCTATTCACAACTTTTTGTCAAAACTGATTCCTTTTGGGAAAATGAGTTTGACCAATTATATCATGCAGTCTATTGTGGGATCCTTTATTTACTACCGTTACGGATTGGGACTTGTTGAATATACTGGGGCAACTTATTGCCTGTTAATTGGAATTGTTTTGTTTATTCTGCAAATATCATTCTGTACTTGGTGGTTAAAAACTCATAAGCAAGGACCATTGGAGTATATTTGGCATAAGGCGACATGGATTTCTTTTAGAAAAAAAAGAAATAATTTTTCTGGTGTTGCAATGAATAAATCCTAATTCGGAATTTGTATATTTGCTTAACCAAACCTACGATGTTTCGAAATCGAATGCTGCATTTTAAAACCACATTGATGAAATCGTAAATCTTTTAAAATCAAACAATTGCAAATATGAATCAAAAAGTGTTACTCAATTCAAAAGAAGTCAATATTATTTTGAACCGTTTGGCTTGTCAATTAATTGAAAAACATCTTGACTTTTCTGATACTGTTTTGATAGGAATTCAACCTAGAGGGACATTTTTGGCAGAACGATTAAAAGAATTATTAGAAAAAGAATATCACATACCAAATGTATCTTTGGGGTATCTGGACATCACTTTTTTTAGAGATGATTTCCGAAGAACAAATAAGCCTTTGGAAGCCAATAAAACACAAATTGATTTTTTAGTAGAAGACAAAAAAGTCATCTTTATTGATGATGTATTGTATACAGGGCGCAGTATTCGTGCTGCTTTGACCGCCATTCAATCTTTTGGAAGACCTTCCGGCATTGAATTATTGACATTAATCGATCGTCGTTTTAGTAGAGACTTACCCATTCAGCCAGATTATCGTGGTCGTCAAGTAGATGCGATTAATGGTGAAAAGGTGAAAGTGTGTTGGGCTGAGCAAGATGGAGAAGATGGTGTTTATTTAGTGACCAATTAGATTTGGAAATTCAAAAATAAAACAGAACTCCATATTAATAATTATAAAAATCTGAAAATCTAAACAATAATGAGCGAATTAAGTGTAAATCATTTATTAGGTATTAAATATATTAATGAAAATGATATTAACCTGATTTTTGAAACTGCCGATCATTTTAAAGAAGTAATTAATCGCCCAATAAAGAAAGTACCTTCATTGCGAGATATTACAATTGCTAATATTTTTTTTGAAAACAGTACACGAACAAAATTATCATTTGAATTGGCTCAAAAACGTTTATCAGCTGATGTTATTAGTTTTTCGGCAGCACAATCTTCGGTAAAAAAAGGAGAAACATTAATAGACACCGTAAACAATATTCTTTCAATGAAAGTGGACATGGTAGTCATGAGACATTCAAATCCTGGAGCCGCTTATTTTTTATCAAAAAATGTTAAGGCAAGTATTGTAAATGCAGGCGATGGAGCCCATGAACATCCTACACAAGCTTTATTGGACAGTTATTCAATTAGAGAAAAATTAGGAGATGTTGCAGGAAAAAAAGTAGTTATTGTTGGTGATATTTTGCATTCAAGAGTAGCCCTTTCCAATATATATGCTTTGCAAATGCAAGGAGCCGAAGTTAAAGTTTGTGGACCCAAAACGCTTATCCCAAGGCATATTGAATCACTTGGAGTAACAGTTGAACCTAATTTACGTAAAGCACTTGAATGGTGTGATGTAGCCAATATGTTGAGAGTCCAAAATGAAAGAATGGATGTTAATTTTTTTCCATCTACCAGAGAGTACGCGCAGCAATATGGGGTTGATAAAGCTTTGTTGGATTCACTCGATAAAGAAATTGTGATTATGCATCCAGGACCAATAAATCGTGGCGTTGAAATTACAAGTGATGTAGCCGATTCACAACAATCGGTGATTTTAAATCAAGTAGAGAATGGAGTTGCCATCAGAATGGCGGTTATCTATCTTTTGGCTTCAAAAATCCAATAAGCAAAGATTATGAAAGTTACTACAAAAGGACATACAACTATAATTAAAGATACAGAAGGAGATATTGTAGAATTTCTTGATAAAATAAATAGCCAATACAATAGTTTTAAAGAGTATAATCTTATTTTGGATATTTCGCATGATAAATCGGTGGATGTAAAATCAATTAAGATTTTTTCTGACTTAGTAAAAAAGCATAAAAAAGAAAAAAAATCTTTGGTTTTTGTTGCCAAAGATTTAGATTATAATAAAGTTCCTGTTTCTATAACTGTTGTTCCTACCCAATTGGAAGCGCAGGATTTGATTGAAATGGATGAAATTGAAAGGGACTTGGGATTCTAAAGTGTTTAAAATTGTTTATTCGTTTAAAGATTTAATCGTTATTTCTTTAATCGTCAAAATGGGTTAAACAACTTTAAACCAAATTAAACAATTTAAAATTTAAACGAATAAATAGATTGAAACTCACAATATTAGGCTGTTATGCCGCAACTCCACGTACTTTAACCAATCCGACTTCTCAGGTTTTAGAAATTAAAAACAGACTTTTTTTGATTGACTGCGGGGAAGGAACCCAAGTTCAGTTGCGTAAAAACAAATTAAAATTTTCAAAAATCAACCATATCTTTATTTCTCATTTACACGGAGATCATTTTTTTGGATTGATAGGTTTGATATCCACTTTTGCTCTTTTAGGGCGTACCACAGATTTGCATATTTATGGGCCAAAAGGGATTAAAGAGATAATTGATTTGCAATTAAAATTATCCAATTCATGGACTAATTATCAATTGTTCTTTCATGAATTGGAATCTAAGAAAAGTGAAATCGTTTATGAAGATGATAAAGTAATGGTAAAAACTATTCCGTTAAAGCATCGTGTTTACACCAATGGTTTTTTATTTCAAGAAAAAACGGGGGAGCGCAGACTTGATTTGAATGCTGTCCATGATTTTGAAATAAACACTTGTTATTATCAGAATATAAAGAATGGAAGGGATATCACTCTTGAAGATGGGCGAATTATTCCAAACCATAAATTAACGTTTGACCCAATTCCCGCATTGAGCTACGCTTTTTGCTCGGATACCAAATACAGTGAAGATATAATTCATTTAATAGAAAATGTCACTGTATTGTATCATGAATCTACATTTTTGCAATCCGAAGAAACATTGGCACTGAAAACGATGCATTCAACGGCGAAGGAAGCAGCCAGAATTGCTTTGAAAGCCAATGTTAAGCAATTGATCTTAGGACATTATTCTACTCGTTACGACAGTATTGATTTGTTCAAAATAGAGGCTGAAACCATTTTTAAAGAAGTCTTATTGGCTGATGATGGCAAAAGTTTTGAATTTTAATAAAATTATTTTTGATAATTTAAAGTTTTAGAAAAAATGAATGATTTAAGCAATTATAGAAAATCATATGAGAAAAGTGAATTATTGGAATCTTCCATTCCTGAAGATCCTATAAATCTTTTTAATAGATGGTTTCACGAAGAAGAAGATTTTGATGAAAGTGGAGAAGTCAATGCTATGACAGTTTCTACAATTGGATTGGATGGTTTTCCGAAATCACGTATTGTTTTATTGAAAAAATTCAATGAAGAAGGTTTTATTTTTTTTACTAATTATAATTCTGAGAAGGGCAGAGCCATAATTAATAATCCAAAAATTTGTCTTTCTTTTTTTTGGGAAAGTTTGGAACGCCAGGTAATAATAAAAGGGATTGCCCAGAAAACTTCCGAAAATATTTCGGATGGATATTTTGAGTCAAGACCGGATGGTAGTAAATTAGGTGCCATAGTATCCAATCAAAGTGAGGTAGTACCGTCGCGGGATTATCTTGAAGAAAATTTAAAGCAATTAGAAAAAGATTTTGAAGGAAAAGAAATTCCGCGCCCAAAGCATTGGGGAGGTTTCTTAGTAATGCCTTTGGAAGTAGAGTTTTGGCAAGGAAGACCAAATCGTTTGCATGATCGAATTCGTTATACACTTCAGGACGATTTTTCATGGAAAATCTCTCGGCTTGCCCCGTAATGTAAGAATACGGTATTATCTTTTGCAATTTATATGTAGTTCATCGATTTTATTTGGTACTTTTAAGTTTAGTGGGTTTATTTGGATTAAAATTTGATCTAAGCCGTTAACATTAAAGAAGTTTGCCCCCAATCTACTTTAAACTTAAACTACTATTTTTATGAACTCGAAATTATTTCGTTTATGTTTTTTTGCTGCAATTTTGAGTTTTATTGTTTCCTGTACAGCCGAAGATAGTGCTACAACACAAGAAGCTTCGGAAAATCCTGCGATTGTTTTGAACTATGATTATAGCCCGGTTGAATTAGAAACAATGACTTTGATTAACAATTACCGTGTAAGTATAGGTTTGAATGCTTTGGAAAAAATTAATCATGTTTCATATAAATCTGAAGAGCATGATAATTATATGATTGCCAATAATGTTGTGAATCATGATGATTTTGAGGCACGTTCATCAAATATTATGAAAGTTTTGCATGCAAAAAATGTAAGTGAAAATATTGCTTACAATTACAATAGTGCCAAAGGTGCATTTGATGCTTGGCTAAAAAGTGAAGGGCACAAACAAAATATAGAAGGCGATTTTACACATTTTGGTATTTCAATCAGAGAGAATCCTGCAAATGGTAAAAAATATTATACAAATATCTTTGTTAAGATTTAAAATCAAAAACAGAACAAAACAAAAAAACTACCAATTTGGTAGTTTTTTTGTTTTAAAAAAGATCTCTTTATAGAGCAGTAATGATAAATTCACTACGTCTATTTTGTTGATGTTCTTCTTCAGTACATTGTACTCCATCAGAGCATTTATTAACTAATTGAGTTTCTCCATAGCCTTTACTGGTTAATCTGTTTGGACTAATACCATTTTTAATCAACCAATCTTTTGTAGATTTTGCTCTTCTTTCAGATAATCCTTCATTATATTTAAAAGAAGCACGACTATCTGTATGTGAACGGATATCGATTTTCATGTTTGGATATTCGGCCATAACATCTAATATTTTAGCTAAATCCAGAGCGGCTTCCTGTCTAATATTTGATTTGTCTAAATCAAAATAGATCCATTTAATTCCGAAGCATTTACCTAAATCGTCACCAACGGCTACTTTACACAAGGCTTTTTCAAGTGCGAAATTTAATTCAGCTTTGCAATCAGAAGGCATTGTTTTTGTTTGTTCTGCGGTTGTGTATTCTTCTTTTTCAACTCTTACACTGTATGTTTTTTTCTTGTGTAAATTAGTAAATGAATATTTACCATTAGAATCAGATTGCACACTGCTGATTACTTTATGTTGATCATCATAAAGAGTTACTTTTGAATTTGAAAGTACTTGTGCTGAAACCAACTCCTTTACAACTCCACTTAATTCAGGTTTACAAAGTGGTTTGACTTCTAGAAATTGATAAATATCATCGTATCCTTTTCCGCCATCTCTATTGGAAGAGAAAAATCCAATTTTGTTTTTGGTATTTATTAAATAGGCAAAATCATCTTTTGGTGAATTGACATCCGCACCTACATTTTGAACCTCCTCAAAAGTCCCATCTGGATTAATTTTGGATACAAATATATCAAGTCCTCCAAGTCCAGAATGAGTATCCGAAGCAAAATAGAGTTCGTTTTCATCGCTTACAAACGGAAATGTTTCTTTTCCTACAGTATTAATTGTTTGTCCTAAATTTTGAGGAGATCCGTAGCTACCATCACTATTGATGCTAACTTTAAAAATATCTGATTCTCCCAAGGTTCCAGGCATATCTGAAACAAAATATAATGTTTTTTCATCAGGACTAAGAGCGGGATGCGCAGTACTATAATTGTTGCTATTGAATGGTAACTCAGTAACATTTCCCCAATCTTTGTCTCCAAAACTGGCTTTGTATAATTTAATCAATGTAACTTTATTATCATCTTTTCCTTTTTTTCCTTCCAAATAATTATTTCTGGTGAAATACATAGTCTTGCCGTCTTTTGTAAAAATTGCACTGGCTTCATGAAATTTTGATTTCACACCTTTTGAAAATTTGCTAACTTTTTCAGCCTTTAATGAATCACCACTTAGGTTCGCTTCATATAAATTTGTAAAATACTGATCGGTCCAAGTATGTTTTCTTTGTCCTAAGCTTCCTGTATCTCTTGACGAAGTAAAAACTAATTTATTCTCATTGTAGAATGAACTTCCATAATCAGAATATTTAGTGTTAATTCCAGCGTCTTTAACTTTATATCGACCAGAATTTTCTTTTATTTCATCTAAGAAATTTACATTCTGGATATAAAGTTCTCCCTTTTTAGCATTGTCTGATTTTTCATTGTAGATTTTAAGCATTTCATTTGCCTTTTCATTATCACCTGTAGATCTTAGGCAGTAGGCATATCTGTAATAGTATACGGGATCAACATTTGTTGTTAAAGCAAATAATTGACCATACCAATTAGCAGCCTTATCCAATTCAGAATTAAAGAAATATGCATTACCCAATTTTTGGAACATATCAGGTGATTGATATCCTTTTGCAGCAATTCTTTCGTATGTTTTTATTGCGTCAATATAGGCGTAATTGTCGTATTTTTTATCCGCACTTGCTACTTTAGCTTTTTGGGCATAATTGCTTAATGAAGAGAAGTAAAGTATTGCTAAGTAAATTACTGTAATGTTTTTCATAATATTAATTTTTTAGGAATCTTTAATAATATTTTTGATTACTATAAGAGTTTTTCATCGAGTATTGTTACTAGATAATTGATTGAATTTTTTTAGATATTCATTGGCCTTGTCCGTTTTTCCAATTGATTTTAGGGCAATAGAAAAACGATAATAATATTCAGGTTCTAAATCTGATGTTTTATTAAATAGTTTACCATAACATTTTTCAGCTTTATCTAATTCGTCATTAAAAAAATAGGAATCCCCCATTTTTTTTAACATATCAATAGATTCATACCCTTTTTCGGCAACTCTTTCGTATGTTTTAATAATATCTATATAAGCATACGAATCTACTTTTTTGGGTGCATCGGAAATTGAAATTTTTGCATTTTCAGTTTTCAATGTTGTATCCGATTTTAGATTAGTTTTTTCATCTTGTAGTCCTTCTTTAAATATTGGGGTTACAATTCGTTTGCTATTTGGGCCTAAATCATAAGTTCTAATTAATTTTGGATTACTTACATCATAAACTGTTTTGTAACCTCCAAATTTCATTGGGACAACCTCTTCTACATGATAGTATTTCACTTTCATGTTAGGATGGTAAATTTTATCATCCATTGCCAAACTATTTGTGGAATCACCTATTTTTTTTTCATTTAATGAAACCGCACTTTTTTGAGTCCAACTATTGAATGAAAATAAACTTATAATTACGGTGTAAAGAAGTATTTGTTTTTTCATGACATTTGTTTTAAGAGTAAACACTTTTTATGATGTAATTACTATTTGCTGATTCTTTTCATTAATAGACTGACAAACTATTTTAGCATTAAAAGAATCTAGGAGTTGTGATTTTGCTATTTTTCTTAAATATCTCATAACGTAAGAAAATCTCATGAGAACCAGAATTGTAATTATCTAGTTCAGTAGTTTCAAAATCATAGCTATATCCAACGTAGAAAGCATCTGAAATTTGGAAACCAGCCATAGCACTAACTGATGCACTCCATCTATAGGCCAAACCAACCACAAATTTTTCGTTGAACAAAAAGTTGCCGGAAAGATCAACTTGTAAAGGGGAACCTTCCACTAATTTGGTCATGAAAGTTGGTTTGAATTTTATTGAAGAATTTAAATCGAAAACATATCCCCCAATCAAATAATAGTTTATTTTTTCTTTATAAATAGCTACATCATTGTCGTTGTATGCATCTGTTTCTATAAAGTTAGGAATTGAAAATCCTATATAGGCTTTATGTGAATGTAAATAAATACCAGCTCCTATATTTGGCGAAAATTCATTGTCAAAATTTTGAAATTGAGGATCCGTTTGATCACTTGGATTTAATTTATTCACATCTATACTGAATAAATTTGCGGTTCCTTTTACACCAAATGACAACTTATAAGATTCCGAAACTGGAATTGTATAGGATAGATCTGCGGATATTGAATTAGTAGTTGATGGCCCAATTTCATCATTTATTATAGAAACACCTAATCCTAATTTGCTATTATTGAAGGGAGTGTTTACTGATAGTGTATTGGTTATAGGAGCACCATCAAGGCCAACCCATTGCGTACGATGCAAAGCGAAAAAACTTAAGGCACCTCTTGAACCAGCATATGCAGGGTTCACATTTATTGTGTTGTACATATATTGAGTATATTGAGCATCTTGTTGCGCATAACTTACAATGGCTGTAAACATCATAACGATTGAAAATAATTTTGTTTTCATAGTTAGCTATTTGTTGGTTTAAATTGGCTATTTTTCAACAGCATAGTTTTGAGGATTTATTTATTAATGCTATAGTCTTTTTTAAAAGATAGTTGAGAATGCTCTGAGAGATAATCCTCAGAGCATTTTCAAATCTTATTTATTTTACTAAATATAGATACCCATCTTTTTTAATATTTAGTGTTTTGCCTTGGCCATCAACGGTATCATAACTTATTATATAGAAGTATGTTCCTGTTGGCAAACCTTCATTTTTATTAATTGTTGTTCTTCCCTCGGATCTTCCTCTAAATGCATTTCCTTCGTTGTTGTAATTGTCTTTCTCGAAAACTAAAACACCCCAACGATTGAATACTTCAACTCTTATATTTTTATAGCAATCATTGTTTTCTAAGTTTTCAATTTGGAAGTAATCATTTCTTCCATCTTCATTAGCAGAGAAGGCGTTGTGTATAATAAGAGTTTTACAATCGAGTACTTTACAGTCATCGTTAATTGGAACTATGAAAAATACACTTCTAGGACAATCACCTGCAATTTTGTACTCAAAATGATACGTGTTTACAGCAAGTCCAAAGGCATTTAGGATATTCCCGTTTATTGCTCCAGTATTATCAGTGTCAATCCAAGTTCCACCTGTAGGAACTCCTTGAGGTAATAATTTTGTCAAATCAACATTACCGTTAGTTGTATCTGCATTACAAAATGCTGGACTGGTGATTGTAATAGGCTCAATTGCCGCAACATTGATTGTAATTGTTGATGTACCGCAGTTTGTAGGATTTGCAGCTTCACAAACTTGATAGTCAAATACATATTGACCAGCTGCTACGCCATTGGTAAATGTTACATTTCCGTTGTCATCAATATCGATATGTTGTCCGATAGCAGTTAAAAGTTTAAATTTAAAATCTGCGATATTTGCTGGCGAACCATTCAATAAATCGTTGCTTAATGCATTGCGAATTGCATCACCAATTGAGCATTGTGTTACATTATAAGTATCAGGCGTTGGTTGTATGTCGGCAAACGTTTTACAACTGATACCAAAATCAATATCTAAATGAACTTGGTCATCAGCACTTACAGTAGCAGTTTGCGGATTACCATTTGTAGGACCACAAACTTCAAAGCTTGTTGGTTTAACAGTTTTTGGTGATTTTGCAATTTTGCTTGTACTTGGTAGAACTTTAACCAGTCCTGTAGCACCTATTACAGAAGATTGTGTTTCTAAGTTGGCATCCATTTTTAGTTCAACTTTATAGTCACCAAAAGCACCGGCATCTGGTCTGTTTCTCCAGAAACCTTGTATACCAATAATTACTGTATCTGAGTAATTATTAGGACCAGTTACAAATAAATTTGGAGATTTTGCATTTCCAAAACCAGCAGCATTCAATTCTCCAACATTCATTGGTCCTACGTAGCTTCCATCGCCATTAAGGTCAATCCATTCCCATTTGCTATAATCAAATGATCCGTTGGCATCAGGTATGTTTTGAGTTACCAAATTATCATTGTTGGCATCAAACCATTCATCTTGAATACCATTGTTATTCACATCGTACCAAACAAAGTCTCCTAGTACAGGTAAATCTGATTTGTCATATCCAAAATCATGTACTTGATATATACAGTTTTCTAAGGTTGTAAAGAATAAACTTGAATTTACTGGATATAATTGGTATGCGCTATTTAAATTTGCATCTTGTACTTGCACTAAGTAATCTCCAGCAACCATTCCAGTAAAATTATAATACCCTTGAGCATTGGTAATTCTGATTTGGATAGGACCTGCTGTAGTTCCTTGGGGAATTAAGTTTACGGGTACATTTGCTAGTGGAGTATTAGTTCCTGCATTAAAAACTATACCTGCAATTTTTGTAGTATTATTACAAATGACAGTTATGGTTACAGTTGCAGTATCACAATTTCCGAAGTCAGCATTTTCACAAATTTGATACACTAAGGTGTAAGTTCCAGCTGGTGTTCCGTCTTTTAAATCTATAGAACCGTCTGTATTCATTGTTATGTGTCCAGTTGCATCTGGTGTTACTAAAGTCAAAGTAACATCGGCAGGATTTACTGCAACGGTATTCAAAGTATCATTGTTGAATACATTAAGTACATTAGATGCGCCATTTATCCCATCTATTGGCCCTGCAGAGTCATCTACAGCATCAATTTTAAATGTTGGTCTAGAAGTACATTTTGGATCTGATGGAGGATAATTAGCTATAATTGTTTCACTTGGATTTAATGTAAATGTTACAGAAGCAGTAGGTCTTAGGTTTTCAAAACCATCAGAACCTTCAACCCATTGTCCATTGTCTAATAATAACCAACCAGGCCAATCAATTCCATTACCATTTTCATCAACAATTGCTCCTGGCCAAAGTACTTTTCCATTCAATGGCAAGTTAGTCATTGTGGCAACTACATTATTATTACTATCTGTCCAAGTCAAAGTCAATCCATTCACAGGAGTGAAATTATTGGCAGTTGTTGTGTAGCTAAAGTAAGGAACATCATTGATACAGATTGCTTCTCCAGCAACAGTCATGCTAGGTACTTCTATAGTAACTGTTACAGTGGCAGTATCACAATTGGTATTGTTTAGTTTTTCACATATTTGATACGTCATTGTTTGTGTACCAGCAGGAGCATCAGGCAATACATCAATAGAACCATCAGGATTCATTTGTAAAAATGGATTTGATGTTACTGTTGTTAAAATTACATCTGCTGGATTTACAGGCAATGTATTCAAAGTGTCATTAGTGAAAACATTGATAACATTTGGTGTAGTTTGATTCACACCAACAATTGTTCCTGCATTATCATCAACAGCATCGATTGGATTTGTTTTTTCGTTCACAATTTCATCATCTGATGCACTTATTGGTGTCTCATTTGGTGTAAATCCATCGGCTTTTGCAACATTAGTAACTGAACCTGTATTTAAATCTTCTTGAGTTACAGTATAGCTTTGTGTGTATTCTGAACTCGCACCAGGTGCTAAAACATCTATAATTGTGTCTAATCCTGTAAGTGGATCTTTTACGGTTATTTGATGTAATGTTTGATTACCAGTATTTTTAACAGTTATTGTATAGTTAATGATATCACCAACTCTACTGTAGCTTTCAGTAGTAGCAGTTTTTATTACTGCCAATCCAGGAGTTTGAGTCAATGGTGTGATCGTACAATCTGGACAATCTTCTTTTATTGGGCAATTTGTACAAGGCGTAGGATCAGATGAAGTATCCGTAACAGGATTTCCTTTAGGATCTTTACCCACAACCGTTGCCAAGTTATATACATATCCAGTATTTATGTCTTCTTGAGTGATTGCATGCGAACCAGAGAATGTTGTTGAATCTGTTGCACCAACAGTAAGCGTGGCAATTGGTCCGCCTGCAATAGTTGCATTATTATCTGTAACTGTCACATCAGTTAATGTAGTATTTCCAGTATTTGTTACTACAAAATTATAAGTTACTACATCACCCACATTTGTAATACCATCATTATTACTATCTACATAAGTTCCGTCTTTAGTAATGTTTATACTAGGAGACTGTGTTAAAGGTGTAATTGTACAATCAGGACATTCAGGATCTTTTGGACAAGTTGTGCAAGGTGTAGGGTCTGAAGATGTGTCGGTCACATTTTTATCTTCAGGATCTTTTGCTGTTGCCGTAGCTAAGTTGTATACATATCCTGTGTTGATATCATTTTGAGTGATGACATGTGAGCCAGAGAATGTTGTTGAATCACTAGCTCCAACAGCTAATGTTGCAATTGGTCCACCTGTAATAGTTGCATTATTATCAGTAACTGTTACATTGGTTAGCTCTACACTTCCTGTATTAGTAACTACAAAATTATAAGTAACAACATCTCCTACATTGGTAACACCATCTTGATTGCTATCAACATAAGTGCCATCTTTGGTAATGTTTATACTTGATTCAGAAATTATATATGTATAATTAGCTTTACACCCTTTACTGTCAGTAATTTCAACACTGTATGTTCCATTTGGTAAGTTCGAGATATCTTCTGTTGTAGCTCCATTTGACCATAAGTATGCATATGGAGCTGTTCCTCCTGAAACTGTTAAATCAATAGAACCATTATTACAGCCAACACAATTATTGTTATTTGTTATTACTGCTGTAGCGCTTAATGCAGCCTCTGGTTGTCCAATTGTTACATTACAAGTTGTTTTGTATCCTAATTTATCAGTTACTGTAACGGTATGTGAACCTGCGTTTAAACCAACGGCTTGTGCAGTGGTTTCCCCATTATCCCATAAGTAGGTGTAATCCCCGTTTCCGCCAATGGCAGTAACGGTTGCCACACCATTGCTATCACCATAACACTTGGCTGGAGCATTTTGTATAATACTGCAGGACAACACGTCAGGTTGTGTGATTGTGATTTCGCATGTGGTTTTACAGCCTTTGGAGTCTGTAACCGTAACGCTGTGTAATCCCGCGTTAAGAGCCGTTGCTTGTTGTGTAGTTTCGCCATTGTCCCATAGGTAAGTGTAACCTCCGTTACCACCTATTGGAGTAACGGTTGCTTGCCCATCGCTTAGCCCATTTGAAGAGACGGCTTTGTCTTGGGCTATTGAACAGGTTAGCACTGCTTCTGGTTGTCCAATTGTTACATTACAAGTTGTTTTATATCCTAATTTGTCAGTTACTGTAACGGTATGTGAACCTGCGCTTAAACCAACGGCTTGTGCAGTGGTTTCCCCATTATCCCATAAGTAGGTGTAATTCCCGTTTCCGCCAATGGCAGTAACGGTTGCCACACCATTGCTATCACCATAACACTTGGCTGGAGCATTTTGTATAATACTGCAGGACAACACGTCAGGTTGTGTGATTGTGATTTCGCATGTGGTTTTACAGCCTTTGGAGTCTGTAACCGTAACGCTGTGTAATCCCGCGTTAAGAGCCGTTGCTTGTTGTGTAGTTTCGCCATT
>NZ_QKXH01000008.1 GCF_003254745.1 Flavobacterium aquariorum
TAGGAACGTATCTTCTTTTTTTGTGCGCCAGTCTTTCGATTAGCGGGTGCAAAAGTAGCTATTCTTTTTAAACCTGCAAGCAATTTTTGAAGTTTTTTTGAAAATTTTTATTTCCAATTTTCTTCTCGATTTCTTACCAGTCTCTCAAGGAACGTTACGCGTTTTGCGGGGTGCAAAAATAGCTTACGTTTTCGAATCTCACAAGCTTTTTTAAATCTTTTTTTGAAAATAAATTTTCGTTTCGATTTCATAGGCTTGTCAGTATTTCTAGGAACGTCTGCGTCGTTGCGGGTGCAAAAGTAGCACGTTTATTCGTTTAAACAATGACTTTTTACATTTATTTTACTTTATTTTTACATTTATTTTTTAACGCATTGATATATCGAAATTTACATATCACCTTTTTTATGGATTTAAAAATCTCAATAGGCCATTTCTGATAATTTAATCGGTTTTGTTGCTTTTTGGGTTGTTTTGAGGTTGGAGAGACTTGAATAAAACATAAAAAAAACGGGTTCCTGCGGATCTTTCCTTTTTCAAACCACATTTCCTATATATAAGGAGCGGATTTCTTTTTGCATTTTCGTTTCCTATATATATAAGGTGTGAATCTTTCACTTTCTATCTTATGAAAACCCATACTCTAGCCCCGATAGTAGCGGAAATCCTTATAAGCCGGGGTTCGGCTTATAAGATTGCAGCGGATAGCAGGAAATAGCTCCTGAGTATTCTGATTCATCTTTTACAACAACGTACATTTGGATTTTATATTTATATATAGAACAAACCTTATATACCTATTGTATGTGTTTTGCTAATACTTTATATTTGCAATCTTAAAATATAAAAAACAATGATTAAGATTACTTTGCCCGACGGGTCAGTTAGAGAGTATGCTCCAGGAGTAACTCCGATGGATGTTGCAAAAAGCATCAGTGAAGGATTTGCCAGAAATGTAATTTCGGCTTCTTTTAATGGTACAACTATTGAGACATCAACACCACTGACGACCGACGGCAGTCTTACATTATATACTTGGAATGATGCTGATGGCAAGAAAGCTTTTTGGCATTCGACATCGCACGTTATGGCACAAGTTCTAGAAGAAATGTACCCTGGAGCAAAATTAACTCTGGGACCTGCTATTTCTAATGGCTTTTACTATGACGTTGACTTTGAAGATCAAAAAATAACAGAAGCTGATTTCAAGAAAATTGAAGACCGTGTTCTTGAGATTTCAAGAGAAAAGCACGAATTCAAAATGCGTCCTGTTACTAAAGCAGAAGCATTGGAGATGTACAAAGACAATATTTACAAAACCGAACTGATTACGAATCTTGAAGATGGAACTATCACTTTTTGTGATCATTCAACTTTTACTGATTTATGTCGTGGTGGACATATTCCTAACACAGGAATCATCAAGGCAATGAAAGTAATGAGTGTTGCTGGAGCTTACTGGAGAGGTGATGAAAAAAACAAGCAATTAACTCGTGTTTATGGAACTTCATTCCCGAAACAAAAAGACTTAACTGAATACCTAGAATTACTTGAAGAAGCAAAACGTCGCGACCACAGAAAACTAGGGAAAGAATTGGAATTATTTGCTTTTTCTCAAAAAGTAGGACAAGGTTTGCCATTATGGCTACCAAAAGGAGCTGCTTTGAGAGATCGTTTGGAACAGTTTTTGAAAAAAGCACAAAAGAAAGCAGGTTACGAGCAAGTTGTGACTCCACATATTGGTCAAAAAGAGTTATACGTAACTTCTGGACATTATGCCAAATACGGAGCTGACAGCTTTCAACCAATTAATACTCCTGCCGAAGGCGAAGAGTTTTTATTGAAACCTATGAACTGCCCTCATCACTGTGAAATCTACAATGTGAGACCTTGGTCATACAAAGATTTACCAAAGCGTTATGCTGAATTTGGGACAGTTTACAGATATGAACAAAGTGGTGAATTACATGGTTTAACTCGTGTACGTGGGTTTACTCAGGATGACGCCCATATCTTCTGTACTCCAGAGCAATTGGACGAAGAGTTTAAAAAAGTAATTGACTTAGTACTTTATGTATTTGGTTCATTAGGATTCGAAAACTTTACTGCTCAAATTTCATTGAGAGACCAAGAAAACAGAGATAAATATATAGGTTCTGATGAGAATTGGGAAAAAGCGGAAAACGCAATCATCAATGCCGCTGCAGACAAAGGATTAAATACCGTTGTTGAATACGGAGAGGCCGCTTTTTACGGTCCAAAATTGGACTTTATGGTAAAGGATGCTTTAGGCAGACAATGGCAACTGGGAACGATTCAGGTAGATTACAATTTACCGGAACGTTTTGAATTGACATACAAAGGATCTGACAATGAACCACATAGACCCGTTATGATTCACAGAGCGCCTTTTGGATCTATGGAACGTTTTATTGCGATTTTATTAGAACACACAGCAGGAAATTTCCCGCTTTGGTTAATGCCTGAACAGGCAATTATACTGTCTTTGAGTGAGAAATATGAAAATTATGCTAAAAAAGTTTTAAATCTGCTAGAAAATCACGAAATTCGCGCCCTAATTGACAACAGAAGCGAGACGATAGGAAAGAAAATTAGAGATGCAGAAATGCAAAAAATCCCGTTTATGCTGATTGTTGGTGAGGAAGAAGAGAAAAACGGAACCATTTCTATTCGCCGTCATGGTCAAGAAGGAAAAGGCAATATCAGCGTTACAATAGAAGAATTTGCTTCGATTGTTGACGAGGAAATCAAAAAAACATTAAAAGTATTTACAGTTTAACTTAAATTATAAAGTCATAGCAATAAGAAGCAACAGAGGTTACCAACCTCGCGTAGAAAAAAAGGATGCACACAGAATAAATAATTTTATTCGCGGTGTACAAGAAGTAAGACTTGTGGGTGAAAACATAGAGCCTGGAGTTTTTAAACTTGCAGAAGCTTTAAGATTAGCTGACCAATTTGAATTGGATTTAGTTGAGATTTCTCCAAACGCAGAGCCGCCAGTTTGTAAAATCATGGATTACAAGAAATTTGTTTACGAACAAAAGAAACGTGATAAGGCTCTAAAAGCGAAATCTACTCAAGTAGTAGTAAAAGAAATACGTTTTGGTCCTCAAACGGATGAGCATGATTACGAATTTAAGAGAAAGAATGCTGAAAAATTCTTAAAAGAAGGAGCTAAATTAAAAGCTTTTGTATTCTTTAAAGGGCGTTCAATTATCTATAAAGACCAAGGGCAAATCTTACTATTGAGATTGGCTACTGACTTAGAAGAATTCGGAAAAGTTGAAGCAATGCCAATTCTTGAAGGAAAGAGAATGATTATGTTTATTGCTCCTAAGAAAAAGAAATAAGTCTTAAAAATTAAGAGTCACGAACTGGCTTTTAAATTTTAGATCTAAATATAAGTAAGTAATAATAAATTAAAACACTAGGAAAAAATGCCTAAAATGAAAACCAAATCTAGCGCCAAGAAACGTTTCAAAGTTACTGGTTCTGGAAAGATTAAAAGAAAGCATGCTTTTAAAAGTCACATCTTGACTAAAAAATCTAAAAAACGTAAATTAGCTTTGACTCACTCAGCGCTAGTTCACTCTACAGATATGAAAAGCATCAAACAACAATTAAGAATTATCTAATAAGTCGAAAGAAAAAAGGCGCAAAGTTTTTAAAGTCAACACTTGACTTTTGACATTTCACTTTCAAACATTTGACTAGAGATTTCTTTAGGTTAAAACAAATTTAATAACCTTGGAGTATGGCCAATAAGTTCCTTTGATTCAATTCAGGACGCCTACTACAAAAAAAACAATAAAATTATGCCAAGATCGGTAAATTCAGTTGCAAAAAGAGCAAGAAGAAAAAAAATAATGAAGCAAGCCAAAGGTTTCTTTGGTAGACGTAAAAACGTTTGGACAGTTGCAAAAAACGCGGTAGAAAAAGCAATGTGCTATGCATACCGTGACAGAAAAGTGAATAAAAGAAATTTCCGTTCATTATGGATTCAACGTATTAACGCTGGAGCTAGATTGGAAGGAATGTCTTATTCTCAATTCATGGGTAAAGTAAAAGCTAACGGAATCGAATTGAACCGTAAAGTTCTTGCTGATTTAGCGATGAATCACCCTGAAGCTTTCAAAGCAGTACTTAATAAAGTAAAATAAACGTTATATAAACTCAATTTAGAATTACTTACTTATAAAAAAACCCAATCTTTCGATTGGGTTTTTTGTTTTTATTGACTCGCAAAAACTACAGAACCAATAAAGGAGCTATAAATCCAAAGCCTAAAAGACCAGTCGTATAATCTTTGACTCCGAAAGCATTTTCGGCATAGGTTGTATACTCGTATCTTCTAGCTGTATAAGCCACATAAAATTTAATATTGAAATCCTTGAAAGGCATATACTGTATAGTTGGGATAAGACCATAACTAGTAGATAGTTTTGAGCTGCCATTCGGATCTGGATTATCTTTCCAAGAATGATTACTATTCATTACTGTCAAAAGTAAATTAATCTTAGGAGTAACCAAATATTCTGCTCTTACCCAGTTTTCTACATAAAGAGCGTTTTGCGCTGCATATTGGTATTTACTGCTAATTATACTTGAGACAATTCCCAAACGATCTAAACCTTCGTCATCATATTGAAAATCATAATACAAAACGAAGTTTTTTACTTTAAACTTATTCCCGAGTGCAATATAGTTCATGTGAGCTCCTTGTGCTTCGTTGAAAAAACTATAACTATAAGTGGTTTCAAATTTACCATCAAAAAAACTTCCTCTCCAATTAGCCACTAATGCCAATGGATATTCAGAAGGGGTTATGTTTGGTGGTGCAGAGTTACCGTATTGCTCTTCATAGGTTTTGGTTCTAGAATTTAATACTTGAAAAGAAATTGAGTTTTTACCATCGGCAAAATCATGGGATATTCCAGCTCCTACCAAAAAATTATCAGCATTTTCAATAATGTCATTATAAGTTAAGATATCAATAGGATTAAAATCAAACTCAAAACCTCCCCAGTCGGCACATAATTTCCCAAAAGAAAACTTGGTACTTTTAGATAAATCAATCCTCAAAAAAGCGAGATCGACTGATCGACTTATATTATCCAAATTCCCTGGAATGGGTTCTCTTGTATATCTATTACGAAATCTAAAATACACTTTATCGTAAATTTTTCCTTTCACTTCAAAACGAAGCTGGTTTACATTGAACTCAGATAACGTATGACTGCCATCCATAAAATTACTATTATAGGCCATACGGGAATTAAAAATTACATCAACATCTCTTAACAAAGATTGTTTTGTAATTGGTATCAAAGATTTTAGCGAATCCGGGATGAAGCCCCCCCCTTCATTTGTTTGTTTATCCATTTGGTCTACCTGACTAAATGTTATAATTGGCAAAAGTCCAATTATTAAAAAAATAAAATATTTTTTCATAATTATTTAATTTTAAAATTTACAATAAAAATGATCCCAATAAAAATCCAACTGCGATTGCCACACCTATGGCAACCACTCCAGGAACATTAAAACTATGATTGACAACATAATTTCCTATTTTGGTACTTCCTGTTCTATCGAAATTTATAGCCGCCAATAATGTTGGATATCCCGGCAAAACAAAGTCACTATTTACAGCTGGAAATATAGCTATCAATGCTGATGAAGGAAGCCCTAAAGCAATTCCTAATGGCATCATTGTTTTTGTAGTGGCAGCTTGACTAAACATCAGGACGCCCATAACAAAAACTGCAATCGCAAAAGTCCAAGGATATTCATTAACAATACCCCCCAAGGCTTGTTGAATTATATCGTTATTGGAATTCATAAAGGTAGAACTCATCCAAACCACTCCAAATACGGAAACTACAGCAGAAGCCATAGATGTAAATAGACTTGCTTTAGTAACATCTGAAGTACTTGTTTTAGTGATTAACATCATAGCAGCAGAAGCAGTATGTGTAATAACACTAATTATAGTTACCATAGATAAAGAACCATTAGCAGCAACTGCAAGCGTTTTGACGCCAGGCTCAAAACTAGGAACTAAATTTGGGAACGCTCCGGCAATTACAATCAGAACTATTGCAAACGTGAATATTAAAACTGAAGTCTTAGCTCCAGGTCTTAAACTTTTTTCTTCACCTTCAGTATCTACTTCCATACTTTTTGCAAATTCGGGATCCTTCATTTTTTCAATAAAAATGGGATCATTATCCAGTTCTGCTCCTTTCTTGAAAACAGAAAAACAACCTACTAATATACCAATAATACAGGCAGGAATACAAATCATCATAATATCTACCAATGCTCCGGGATAGCCCAATATCACAACCATTGCCGCCGTTGCAGCACTCATAGGACTTCCAGTTAAGGCTAAATGAGAAGCAATAACCGAAATACTTAGCGGTCGTTCAGGGCGAATTCTTTTTTTAGCAGATACTTCCGAAATAATGGGTAATAAGGAATACACTATATGAGCAGTTCCTGCAAATAGACATAAAAAGTAAACTGTAAAAGGTGCTATAAATGTGATATTTGATGGGTTGCTTCGAATAATTTTCTCAGCCAAACTCACAAGATAATCCAGCCCCCCAGACGCCTGCAAAGTTGCGGCTGTTGTTACAATAGCCATAATGATTAACATTACGTCTAATGGAGGATCGGTAGGTTTCATTTTGAAAACAAAAAGAAAAATAAACAGTCCTACCATACCCATTACACCTAATCCAATTCCTTTCATTTGTGACCCTATAAGAATCATTCCGATAAGAACAGCAAATTCAATCCAAATCATATAGTTGCATTTTAAGGTTATTACTATTATTCTAATTGAAACAAAAAAGTGAACCTTACAAAAGATTCACTTTTTTGTTTACTAATAATCAAAGAAAAACTGTTGTATCTTTTCTCTGTCCGATGTAGTTGTCAAAGCCAGCATCAATAAAACTCTAGCCTTTTGCGGATTTAAATCATCCGCTACAACAAAGCCAAGCTCAGCATCTTTTACTTCATTGTCTAAAGTAATTCTACCTGATCCAGCTCTTCCAGAACGACATACCAAAATTCCCTTTTTAGCTGCTTCTGCCAATGCTTTACCTACCGGCTCACCAAAATTACCATTTCCCATTCCTGCATAAACGATACCTTTTACACCTGAATTAATTATACCTGTTACAGATACAGGACTCGCATCGGCATAACCATAAACAATTTCAACTTGTGGCAATGATGTTAATTTAGTAACATCAAACTTTTTAGAAGGATTTCTTAGCGATTGATAATAGTAATTTACTTTACCATCGTAGATTAATCCAATAGGTCCAAAATTACGAGATTGAAAAGTTTCTAAATTTGTGGTACTGGTTTTAGTCACATCTCTGCCATCATAAATTTTTTCATCCATAGCAACAATCACACCTTTTCCTTGGCTTTTTGGGCTTGCAGCAACCATTACAGCATCCAATAAATTTCTATTTCCGTCCTGACTCATCGCTGTGGATGGTCGCATTGCTCCAACTAGAACAACTGGTTTATCGGACATCACTGTTAAATCCAAAAAATAGGCAGTTTCCTCTTGAGTATCCGTACCATGTGTAACCACTACTGCCTCGGCCTCATTATTTTTAAAAATTTCATTTATCCTTTTTGATAATTTCAACCAAGTCACCACATTCATATCCTGGCTACCAATTTGAGCAATTTGCTCTCCAGTTATTTTCCCATAATCATGAATTTGAGGCACTGCATTTAGCAAATCATCAATAGGCACTTTCCCTGCTGTATAAGCAGCTTTAGTTGCTGATTCCCCTGAGCCAGCAATGGTCCCTCCTGTCGCCAAAATAATGATTCGAGGCGAAGTTTTGGGTGCTTTATTTTGTGCTTGCACTGGTAAACCAAAAACTGAAATCATAAATATTAAAACAATCTTTTTCATAATTTATCTAGTTAAAGTTAATTCAATTAATTTTTGATTTTTATAATCTATAAAACTTCAAAGCATTATTTCTGACCCGTCATTGTTGCCGGATCTAAAAGCTTTTTGATTTGATCTTCTGTCAATAATTTCTTTTCACGGATAAGTTCAAGTATTCCTTTATTGGTTGAAAGTGCTTCTTTAGCCAATTCAGTAGTCTTTTCGTAACCCAAAACAGGGTTTAAAGCGGTAACTATACCTACACTTCGATCAATATAATGTTTCAATACTTCTTCATTTGCAGTAATTCCATCAATACAATTTTTTCTAAATAAAGGCATCGTTTTATAAAAAAGAGCTTGAGATTCCATAATAGAAATGGCAACTACTGGTTCGTAAGCATTCAATTGAAGAAGTCCATTTGAAGAAGCAAGTGTCACGGTCAAATCATTACCAATCACTTTATAACAAATCTGATTCATGAGTTCCGGCATTACTGGATTCACTTTGCCAGGCATAATGGAAGAGCCTGGCTGAAGGGCAGGCAGGTTTATCTCAAACAGCCCTGTACGGGGTCCCATTGCCAGGATAATTAAATCACTGCTAATTTTTGACAATGCCACAGACAAACTTTTAAGTGCTGATGAATACATCACAAATCCTTGCATACTTGAAGTGGCTGCAATTAAATCCGGACTCAATACCATAGGCTTTCCTGTGATTTTTGCCAAATGTACTGCACATTTTTCAGCATATCCAGGAGTAGCAGTAATTCCCGTACCGATAGCTGTAGCTCCCATATTTTCTTCATACAAATAGGCCTCACTTTTGCGTAAACCCTCTATTTCAGCGTCCAATTGGTATCCAAAAGCATGAAACTCTTGACCTAAAGTCATTGGAACAGCATCCTGACCCTCGGTACGACCCATTTTTAGTATTTTATTAAATTCATCCCCTTTTTTATGAAAAGCATCAGAAAGCAACTTTACTTCTTTCATTAATTTATCATTATGCAATAACAATGCAACATGAATGGTTGTTGGATACACATCATTTGTTGATTGCCCCATATTCAAATCGTCATGAGGTTCTATAAATTTATACTCCCCTTTTTTATGTCCACTTAATTCAAGAGCGATATTTGCAAGTACTTCATTAGCATTCATATTGGCTGATGTACCTGCTCCCCCTTGATAAAGATCCACCAAAAACTGATCGTGGTATTTCCCATCAATTACTGCTTGACAGGCTTTTTCAATTGCGTCAAGCCGGTCTTTTTTCATACGACCAACATCAGCGTTAGCCCTTGCAGCGGCCAATTTCACCATAGCATATGCCCTCACATAATCTGGATAAAAATTAGTTTTTACACCACTTACCTGAAAATTTTCTAGTGCCCTGGCAGTTTGTACACCATAATAAGCATCAGCGGGAATTTGTTTTTCTCCAAGTAAATCTTTTTCTGTTCTAAACTGAGCAAACAACGAATAGCTAAATAGAACTAAAGACACTATCATCAAATTTTTTAATTCATTTTTCATTAGTTTAATATTATTGTTAAAATAAAATCATGAAGTAATAAACCTAGGATTTATTAAGTTTTCTATTGAATAGATTTCATCCCATTTATCTTGAGTAATTAGTTTGCGCTCAACAACTGCAATTTGATGAACACTTTTTCCAGTTTTCAAAGCTTCTCCTGCAATGCTGGCACTTTCTTCGTATCCTAAAATTGGGTTCAACTGAGTTACAATTCCTATGCTATTCATCACCATATTATAACAATGCTGCTCATTTGCAGTAATACCAATGATACATTTATCAATTAATGTTTGAATAGCATTTGACAAATAATCCAATGAGGTAAACATTGCAAAAGCAATTACTGGCTCCATAACATTTAATTGCAATTGCCCAGCTTCAGCCGCCATCGTTACAGTTAAATCTTGTCCTATAACATAAAAACAGGTTTGATTCACCACTTCAGGAATTACAGGATTTACTTTTCCCGGCATAATCGATGAACCAGGCTGACGAGGAGGCAGGTTAATTTCATTAAATCCTGTTCTTGGCCCTGAGCTCAACAGACGTAAATCATTACATATTTTTGAAATTTTAACCGCTGTTCTTTTCATTGTCCCCATTATTTGAACATAAGCCCCAGTATCCACAGTTGCTTCGATCAAATCTGGCGACAATGTCAATGGAATTCCAACCTCTTTAGCCAAATAATTGACACAAATTTCCGGATAACCTTCCGGTGCATTTACTTTGGTTCCAATAGCTGTTGCCCCCATATTAATGTCTAACACTAAACTTTGGGCTTCTTTTAACCTTAAAACATCTTCACCTATTGTAGTTGCATAGGAATGGAATTCCTGTCCCAAAGTCATCGGCACCGCATCCTGTAACTGAGTTCTTCCCATTTTTAAAACTTCCTTGAACTCGCTACCTTTTGCAGCAAAAGCTTTTTCAAGATTTTCAACTGTTTTTATAAAATGATCCATCTTTAAATAAAGTGCTATTCTAAATGCTGATGGATATGCATCATTAGTCGATTGAGAACAATTCACATGATTATTGGGATGCAAGAAGTTATATTCCCCTTTTTTATGCCCCAAATATTCTAAACCAATATTGGCAATAACCTCATTGGCATTCATGTTTACAGAAGTTCCAGCGCCTCCCTGTATCAAATCGCTGACAAATTCTTGATCAAATTTTCCCGCGATTACTTGATCGCTTCCATAACAAATAGCTTCAGCAATTTTAGCATCTAAAGCACCACAATCTTTGTTGGCCATTGCAGCAGCTTTCTTTACATAACCCAATGCCTTTATGAACAATGGCTCTCTGGAAATTGGAATTCCAGTGATATTAAAATTCTCTACTGCTCTGAAAGTTTGTATTCCATAATACAAGTGATCCGGAATTTCCAATTCTCCTAAAAAATCGTGTTCTTTTCTTGTTGTTTTCATAATAATCTTAATAATTGTTTTTTTGACTTATTTGCGATATAAAAATAATTAAATTAACTTAAAAATAACGCTTTAAAAGTTATTTTTTCTTTTTTTTTAAAATAAAAAAATATTTTAATTATCTAAATCCTGATGCAAATTTCATTAAATATAAAAACTGATTCAATTCATCATAGAAACCAAAATTGGTCCCCAAGCCGTTAATAATATATTTCCCAAAGCATAAGGGATTGTATATCCTAAAACCGGAAATTTACTGGCCGAAGCATCCTGTATCGCTTTCAGCCCAATAGTGGATGTTCCGGCTCCTGTTTGTGCTCCCAACAAAATTATTGGGTTCATTTTCAGAATATATTTTCCAAAAAAAAGTCCAATGATGTGCGGTACAATTGCTACAACAAAACCAGCTATAACAATGCTAAAACCCATTTCTTGAAGTCCAAAAATAAAACTAGGTCCTGCAGCCATTCCTACCAAACCAATAAAAGTTGCCAATCCCACATTATCAAAAATCCATAGGGCAGGTTCTGGAATGCTACCAAATATTGGAGTTCGTGAATGCAACCAACCAAAAACCAATCCCATTACCAAGGCTCCTCCACTAGTCGTTAAGGTTATTGAGATTCCTAAAATAGTTATGGAAAGCAATCCAAAAAGGCCTCCCAAAACAATTCCCAACCCTAAAAAAACAATATCAGTAGCTGTGCTTAATCTATCTAAATAACCTATTTCTTTGGCTGCCTTTTCCATTAAAACCATTTTACCTGTAAGTTTCAAAACATCACCTCTAAGTAAAACCGTATTTAAATTAAATGGAATTTCCTGATACTCTCTAGTAATCTTATCCAACATCAACCCATTGCCGAAACGATCACGAAGTTGTCTAATTGTTTTTCCCGAAATATCTTTGTTTGTGATTGTTATATCCATGTGTGCCAATGGAAATTTCAATAATTCTTCATCTAAGACTTCTGGGCCAATATTAGATAGGCTGTTCAAAATAATACCGTGCTGTGCCATTATTACCAGTATATCGTCTTTATGAATAACGGTTTCTGGAGAAGGTTCTAATAATTCTTGATTATGTCTAATTCTTTGAATAATTAATCGAAGATCTTTATTTATTTCTTCAAACTCAGAAATAGTAATTCCAACCCATTTATCATTCGTAATTTGGTAAGCCCTTATTATCCATCGTTGATAGGCCGATTGAATGCCTGGTTCATGCTCAGTATCCCCAGTCAATGTTTGACTAAGTTTTTCACTCTCTTCAACTAAATTTATCCCTAATAATTTAGGCGCAATAGTTGTTAAAAAGAAAACAAAAGAAGTTGCTCCAATAAGATAAGTAAGGGAATAAGCAACAGGTATATGGTTAACTAATCGTGTTTTTTCTATTTCAGAAATTGGCAATTGATGAATGGCTTCAGAGGCTGTTCCAATAAGAGTTGATTCTGAAAATGCTCCAGCTAAAAGTCCTGCTGCTGTTCCCGTATCATAGCCCAAAAGTTTGGACATTCCATAAGCAATCAATAAACAAGAAACACAGATCACTACCGTTAACATCAATTGAGGAAATGCATTTTTCTTTAAACCTTGAAAAAATTGGGGTCCGACTTTGTATCCTGTAGCAAAAAGAAAAAAATCAAAGAAAATAGTTTTGACAATTGGAGGGATTTCTATGTTCAATTGGCCAATAAGCACTCCTGCGAACAAAGTCCCCAAAACTACCCCAATTTTAAAAGTACCAATTTTTATATGCCCTAAAGCAAAACCTAGAGATAGTGTTAAAAAAACAGCTAGCTCAGGATGATCTCGTAAAATACGTGCAAAACTTTCCATTAACTTCAGATTTAAGATCCATTAACAAAATACACTCTATTTTAAAAACTGGGGCAAGCTTTTAAATTAACAATAAAGTTAATACAAAAATAAATACAACAAAAAAAATCAGACTTTTTTTGTTATACTTATATTAAATATAAGTAATATTATCAATTATATTCAATAATTAGCAACCACTCATAATAACTTAACAATCATAATATTTTTAATTCTTCATAATATATTAGAAAAAAATATTCCAAAACTTATTAGATTAATTGTATTTCGGAATGTACATTTTGCTTTTGATAAAATCACTAATCTTTTCGGGCCTTTCAACACCTGCCAAACCAGAATTAAAAATATCTTCGGCAATCTTTACAGCGACATTTACTGATACTCTCAAGATATCGGCAACATTGGGATAAATCAAACCTTTTTCAAAATCCGCCAGACATACTTGTTCTGCCACAGCTTCTGCGGCGGTCAATAATATATCATCTGTAACTCTCTTCGCTTCGGTAGCAAAAATAGCGAGTCCTAAAGCAGGAAAAATAAAGACATTATTTCCTTGACCTGGCGTAAAGATTTTACCTTGATACTCTACTGGAGCAAATGGACTTCCACTAGCAAAAATAGCTTTCCCTTTACTCCAATTATACGCCTGGTCGGCCGTACATTCAGAATGAGAAGTTGGGTTGGAATAAGGAAAAATTATAGGCCGTTCATTTACGGCACTCATATTTTCGATTACTTGCTGATTAAATGCTCCTCCAACTGTACTAACACCTACAATGGCCGTAGGTTTAATTTTGAGGACTGCTTCGGCAAAATTCGTACATGGATCTGAATCATGGGCAAATTCTAATTGATGTTCGACAAGATCTGTTCGACTTTTTACCAATAATCCATTCACATCAAACATCCAAATCTGATTTAAAGCTTGTTCTCTGGTCAAACCATCTCTTTGAAACTTTTTAACAAGCATATCAGCAATACCAAAAGCTGCCGCACCCGCACCTAAAAATAAAAAATGCTGATCAATAAATCTTTTTTTCATCAAACGACTTATGGAAATAAATCCTGCAGTAGCGATAGCGGCCGTTCCTTGTATATCATCATTAAAGGTACAGACTTTCTCTTTGTAGGTATTTAAGATCTTAATTGCATCAACTCCGGGAAAATCTTCCCATTGTATGCAAATTTTAGGAAAAACTTCGTTCATAGCCTGAACAAAAGCGGCAACAAAATCATCAAATTCTTTGCCTCTGATCCTTTTGCATTTTAAACCTGGATATAGTGGATCATTCAAAAACTCTTCATTATTGGTGCCAACATCCAATACAATTGGTAGCGTATATTCTGGAGGAACTCCTCCGCAACTGGTATATAAAACTAATTTTCCGATTGGTATTCCTAAACCGAAAATACCCAAATCTCCCAATCCTAATATACGTCCGCCATCTGTAACAACGGTAAATCGAACATCTTTTTCAGGCCAATTTCTCAGAATCTCTTTTATATGCTCTTTTTGATTAATTGATAGATATAAACCTCTAGGTCTTCGCGTTACTTGTCCAAATTTTTGACAAGCTTCGCCAACTGTCGGAGTATATACCAGAGGTAGAAACTTAGCAGGATCACTGATAATTGTTTTAAAAAACAAAGTTTCATTATTCTCCAACAACTGCATCAGGAAAATGTATTGATTTATGGGTTTTTCAAAATTTTCCAGTTGCTCTTGAATACGGATTATTTGCGTTTCAATGGTTTCAACTGCTTCTGGCAATAATCCTTGCAAACCAAATTTATCTCTTTCTTCCTGCGTAAAAGCTGATCCTTTATTTAGTCGAGGATTCCGTAATATTGAATAACCAGTGCTATCGTCCATTTTAATCAGTTTTAAAAATTATATGTTTTTTAAAATCAATAAAATATCTATTATTACAATTAGAAATGAATATTCTTAAAATCATTTCGTTCAATAAAAGAAAACTTCAAAAAAATAATAGTACAAAAAGAGGATTCCTGCTTTTTGAATTTTACAACATAAACTTACTAAAATATTCAATACCAAATCGTTAAATATTACTTTAAAATATTACCTTTTGATATTTATTTAAAAACTAACTAGATATAGCAATTATTCGTCTCCAGAATGATGCTCGGGAGCTTTAGGTGTATCATGCTTTAGTGCTGTATTCAGGTAAAAGAACAATCGAATGGTATGATTCATATCGTATTGATAACCTGAATATTTTTCTTGATAGACATTCATATATCCAAAATCATAACTCAATTTTGGATTGATATTTTGCTTGATTCCAATAAACAATCTGTTTTGATCAAATGTATTATAGACCACTTCTTTGCCGAAATGAATTAATAGCTCATCTGATAAAACCAATGAAGGTAACTTTTTATTACTGAATACTGGAATAGTGAAACTGGCCAAATAACGTATTCTATCCGTAAAACGAAGTTCGCCTGTGGGTTCGTCATTCGCCATTTTCTCTTGCCATCTTTGTTCGTTTCGCAATCTTTGCAATACACTTACTTTTCCAATTTTAGTAATTAATTGCGCTTGTTGGTAAATTCTGTTTTCATCTGCATAAGTTGACCATCCTTCTTTTGTTGGGGCCAACCACATATGTGCATAACCTGCGGTTACCGAAACAGATGCATTGGGAATATAAGAAACACCACCCCGCAAAAAATAAAAATTATTGCTTTCAAAAAATCCGTTTTCACGAATATGGGCATCGGCAACAACTCCCCAGTGATCACTAAACTTTGTCACAGTGTTCAATGAAATCCAGGTTTGAAATTGTTGATTTACTTCTTTTTTTGTAGCCCCTTGACCGAAGATTAAAAGAGGAAACAATACAGCTAAGACTTTAGATAAATTTTTCAAAATAGCATACGTTTAAATCGAAAATAAGTTTATAATAAAATTAATTAAAATATCATTACTATTTTTTTTAAAAGTAAAATTACTTCCCCGCTTCCTATATTAACATGATATTTATCATCTGGACAGGAAAATGAAACATTTATAAATAGAAAAAAACAAGACCTATAATAAATACTAAATAATTAGACAACCTTATTCCTTATATTAATGAAACCCGTATCGGGTGTCATTAATATAAGAAGTTTACAGGGCACTACTATAATCATCAATGTCGATAAAAAATCGTAAATGTTCAAGTCGAATGGATTGATTATAATAAACAAAAAGGTACAAATGAAGATGAAAATATTTTTAACCTGGAAGCCAATTGAAAACAACTCTTTGTGATTAGGAAGACTGATAATTCTTTTTACAATCTTTATATTTGGGCATTAATCCAGATTCATGAACAAAGCATTTTTACTTTTCTTTTTACTTTTTTTCAATACTTTTTATTCCCAAACCAAACTCCTTTCCTGGAATCTGGAAAACTTTGGTAAATCCAAATCAGACCAGGAGATTGCGTTTATTGCCAATACAATCGAAGACTATGATATAATCACTATTCAAGAAGTCGTGGCTGGAAACGGCGGAGCGAAAGCCGTGGTAAAACTTGCCGATGCACTCAACCGTAAAGGAAGTAAATGGGATTATCGAATAAGTGTCCCCACTTCAAGCAGTAACTATAAAACAGAACGTTATGCTTTTATCTGGAAAACCAGTAGTCTAAAACTAAAAGGCAAACCCTGGCTGGAGCAAAAATATCATTTGGAAATAGATCGTGAGCCTTATTATGCCACTTTTGAAATCAAAGGAAAAGATATTACCATTGCTACTTTTCATGCCATCACAAAAAACAAACAACCCGAAACTGAGATAAAATATTTCAAGCTTCTACCACAAGAATACCCTACTTTGAATCTACTGTTTGCAGGAGATTTTAATTGCCCCCAATCACATTCAGTCTTTAAGCCTTTAAAGAAAATGGGCTTCGCTCCTATTTTAGAAAATCAAAAAACATCACTAAAAACAAAACCTAAAGGAGGTAATTATCTGGCATCTGAATATGACAATATCTTTTATAAAACCAGTTCCATAAACTATATACAATCGGACGTGATTTTGTTTTATAAGAAATTCATTTCTTTAAAAGAGGCACGAAAAGTATCTGATCATCTTCCTATTTGGTTTGAATTTTCCTTGAATTGATTTCAAAAAAATCCAAATTTCAATAATTACAATTGGAATTTGGATTTTTCAGTAACAGATTAATTCTTTCTATGTTTTCTGCTTTTTCTTTCTTGCAGCCGGAAACAATACATTGTTCAAAATTAATCGATAGCCAGGAGAATTGGGATGCAAATCCAGAACTGTTGCGGGATCACCCACTTGGTGTTGATAATCCTCTGGATCATGACCACCATAAAAAGTGAACATTCCTTTTCCTTTTTCACCGTGTATGTAACGTGCTTCACCATTCAGTTCACAAGTTCCCATAACCAGAACATTCGATTTTACCAATTCTGGATCAAATGAGGTCGTTTGTCCCATAAACCCTTTGATTAACTGCGTATGATTTTGACACAACATGCTTGGTATGAAATCCCATTTTGCCGAATATTCCATCAAAGTAAAATAATCCTTATCCATAGGAACCTTTCTTTTTAAGGTCATATCAATATCCGAAAACTCATATTGCTCAGGTCTTCGCTCCAAAGTGAAATTCTTAAAGGCAAAAGTATTATTAAAATTTAATTTGGACTGATAATTAGCTTCACTGGGATCGCCGTCAAACATGGATTCACAAATATCAACACCATCTGCCGCCAAAGCAATATCAAAACTATCCGTTGCAGAACACATTGCAAATAAAAACCCTCCTCCAATTACAAAATCGCGAATTTTTTTGGCAACTGCTCCTTTTTCTTGAGACACTTTTTCGTAACCCAATTTCTTCGCCAATGCCTCTGCCTCTCTCTTTTGATCTATATACCAAGGAATATTTTTATAAGCTGCATAAAACTTTCCATACTGCCCGGTATAATCCTCATGATGCAAGTGCAGCCAATCATAAAGCAATAATTGATCACTTAACACCTCTTCATCATAAATGGGTGTAAAAGGAATTTCCGCATAGGTTAACACTAAAGTCACGGCATCATCCCAAGGCTGTTTTCCTTTTGGGGTATAAACAGCAATTTTGGGTGCTTTTTCCAATATAACAGCTTCCATATTCTGTGAAGGACTTGAAATCTCATTTAAAATTGACGTTTCTTCAGCATCCGAAATGACTTCAAAACTCACACCTCGAATTTGGCATTCCTTTCTAATTTCTTCAGCATCTGGCAATAAAAAAGAACCACCACGGTAATTAAGCAACCAACTGGCCTTATAGTTTTTGGCTAAACACCAATAGGTAATTCCATACGCTTTAAGATGGTTTTGCTGCGTAGTTTCGTCCATTGGCAACAAAATAAAGGAAGCCCTAGAAGAAATCGATACTAGAAAAATAAATATAAAAAGAATTCTTTTGCACATCATTGAAAACTATTTTAAAACAAAGATAATTGGAAGTAATTAAAGTACTCTTTTTATCTTTTATAATCATGCAAAAAAAACTTTTTAACATTCAGCTACTAAATATCCAAAGACACTATGGCATTTTGAATGGCGTAAACGACCAGTCCTGCAATGTTTTTGGATTCAGTTTTAAGCAACAAATTGTTTCTGTGACCTTCAACAGTTCTGGGACTGATGAATAGTTTTTCACCTATCTCGATGGTGCTTTTTTGTTTGCAAATAAGCTGCAATACTTCCAATTCACGGGAAGTTATAAAACCAGTATCAAAACTACACTTTGTTTTTTTATTCGCAATTAAATCATTTTGAATGATGTTCATCACATATTCTGAATAATAAAATCCTTTTGAGGATACTTCATATATGGTAGCGAATAATTCCTGAGGAGTGGCATTTTTAACCAAATAGGAAACAGCTCCCACATCAATCATATTGGCTATAAATGATTTTGAATCGTAACTCGTCAAGGCAATGATTTTTATATCCGAAAAATCTCTATGAATAATTTTAGTGGCTTCTATCCCATTAAGCAATGGCATTTTCAAATCCATAATCACAATATCGGGTTTGGGATTATTACCCTTAAGAAAATCAATTAATTCAACACCATCCGAAGCTTCAAAAATTACTTCAATATTTTCTTCCCTGGATAATAAAAAAGAAATTCCTTTTCTAAATAGAACCTCATCATCCACTAAAATTATTTTTATAGTTTCCTTCATAATTTAGAAATTAAAAATCACTGAAATTCCATTATTCATTTGCGATTCAATCGAGAGACTCCCCTCTAAAAAAGCTACCCTACTTACAACATTTTTCATTCCAAGACCCTTATGATTTTCCAATTGATTCAATTCAAAACCGATTCCGTTATCTGAATACTTACATGTTCTTTTCCCATCAATTTCATCAAAAAAAACAGAAATTGACGTTGCTTTTCCATGCTGTATCGAATTAGCAAATAACTCTTGTAAAATTCTAAAAACATGTATGTGATTATCGTTCTCTTTGAAATCAAATTTTAAATTATTCTCATATTGAATATCAATAGCTACATCATTAATTAATTGGGCACATAATTCTTCAATTCCCGCATGAAGTCCAAATTTATCCAATACCGGTGGAAGTAAACTGTGCGTCATTTTTTTGGAACTATTCAAAGCTTTTGACGTGTATTCAATAATGTTTTTGGTGATTTCTTCAATATCCTTTGGAGGTAAATTAGGAATCTTCAGAAGATGGCAATTCAACGAAATCACATTCAGTTTTGAACATATATTATCATGTAATTCCTGTGCAATTCGCTTTCTATCCGATTCTAGCGTACGAATTACTGCTGATAATTGTTTGTTTTTTAGGAAAATATCTAAATTATCAAATTCTAATTTCTTTTCCATATTGTTTTTATTGTAAGTATAACTAACATTTCCTTATCGTATATATAATTTTGCATTATTTATCTCATTTTAAATCAATAAACATACACTTTGTCTAATTTTCGCAACTTTAGACGACAAATATAATTACATTTGGCTATTTTCCTAATAAAATTAAATAAATTTTTATCAGCACAAACATAGTAAAAATTACTATTTTAGAAGAACAAAAAAATTTAAATTACTGTAAACCAGTATAATAATAAGTAAATAAAAAATAAGTTCACAAAAAAAGGAGAATATCTTATCTTCATAAAATATTCTCCTTTTTTTCGAAATACTATTTTAAAATTTTAAAAAGGAACATCACCGTCATCATCTTCATCATTATTAAAATTACTCCCGAAAGCCTCATTTGCCGATGGAAGATTTTTGGTTATAAATGAATTTTCATCATGATTCATGCTGGATGGCAAATCATCGTAACCACCGCTATAATCTTCTAAATTGTCAAATCGACCTAAATGACCAATAAATTTCAAACGAACATTTTCTATACCACCATTTCTATGTTTGGCAATCATGATTTCTGCTTGACCAGCAGTTGGAGAGGCTTCTTCATCATCCCACTCATCAATTTTGTAATATTCAGGTCGGTATAAAAATGAAACGATATCAGCATCCTGCTCAATTGCTCCAGATTCACGAAGATCCGAAAGCAAGGGTCTTTTACTGGAACCACGTGTTTCAACAGCACGCGATAATTGCGAAAGTGCAATCACAGGAATATTCAACTCTTTCGCCAAAGCCTTTAAATTTCGGGAAATTGTGGAAATTTCCTGCTCTCTGTTTCCTCCGCCTTTTCCATTTCCGCCAGCAGTCATCAGCTGCAAATAATCAATAATGATAATTTTTATACCATGTTGCGACACCAAACGTCGTGCTTTTGCACGTAAATCAAAAATGGATAAAGAAGGTGTATCATCTATATAAAGTGGTGCTTTTTCTAAGTTCTTAACTTTGGTACTAAGCTGTTCCCACTCGTGTTTTTCTAATTTTCCGGTACGTAACTTCTCTGAAGACAAACCTGTTTCAGAAGAAATCAACCTAGTAATCAACTGTACGGATGCCATCTCCAACGAAAACAAAGCAACTGGATGTCCAAAATCGATAGCTATATTTCTAGCCATCGATAATACAAAAGCAGTTTTTCCCATTGCAGGTCTCGCCGCAATAATAATTAAATCACTTGGCTGCCAACCCGAAGTTAGTTTGTCTAACTTATCAAAACCAGTAGCAACACCACTAAGTCCTTCTTGGCCTGCAATTTCTTCAATACGCTTTTTTGCTTGCAAAACTAAACTCTGAGCCGTTTCGGAACTACGTTTGATATTTCCTTGTGTCACTTCATAAAGTTTAGATTCAGCTTTGTCCAACAAATCAAATACATCAGTAGTTTCATCATACGAATCTTCAATAATTTCAGAGGAAATTCGAATTAAACTTCGTTGAATAAATTTTTGCAGAATAATTCTGGAATGAAATTCAATATGTGCCGATGAGGAAATCTTTTGTGTAAGCTGAATTAAATAAAAATCACCTCCTGCAAGATCTAATTTAGCAGTTTTTCGAAGTTGAGCCGAAACGGTCAGCAAATCGATCGGTTGTGTGTCATTAAATAATTGAACAATGGCCTCAAAAATATATTTGTGAGCATCTTTATAAAATGCATCAGCTTGCAGAATATCAATTACATCATCTACCCCTTTTTTATCAATCATCATTGCCCCAAGCACTGCTTCTTCTAAATCTAATGCTTGTGGTGGTAATTTTCCTTTTTCTAGGTTTATAATTGTTGTTTTGTCCACTTTAACCGGACTAATATTTTTGAAATTTTCCATGTAGCGAAAGTAACTAAAATTAAAAAAAAATCACAATTGAGTTATTATAATTTATTGTTTATAAATACCTGTTTTTTGTTTATAACCAAAAAAAAATCCGAAACTGTAAGGCTTCGGATTAAGGTCTTAAAAATGGCGGTTTATTCTTTGAACTCTCCCATTTTACAGTATTTATCCATTCTCTGAGCGATTAATTCCTCTGTTGATAAGTCTTTCAATTCATTATATCCTTTTATGATATATTGTTCAACTGTAGTAAAAGTAGTCGCTCTGTCATAATGAGCTCCACCTAATGGTTCTGGAATAATATCGTCAACTAATTTTTGTTTTTTCATATCGGCAGAAGTCAATTTTAAGGCTTCGGCAGCTTGCTCTTTGAAATCCCAACTTTTCCATAAAATTGATGAACAAGATTCTGGCGAAATTACAGAATACCATGTGTTTTCCAACATATAAACACGGTCTCCAACACCAATTCCCAATGCTCCACCTGATGCTCCTTCACCAACAATAATAGTTATAATTGGCACTTTTAAACGAACCATTTCAAAAATATTTCTTGCAATAGCTTCTCCTTGTCCGCGCTCTTCGGCTTCTAAACCTGGATAAGCCCCCGGAGTGTCAATTAAAGTAACTACTGGGATATTAAACTTCTCAGCCATTTTCATCAAACGCAATGCTTTTCTATATCCTTCAGGATTTGCCATCCCAAAATTTCTATACTGACGCGTCTTGGTATTGAATCCTTTTTGTTGTCCAACGATCATAAAAGATTGACCTCCTATTTTTCCTAAACCACCAATCATGGCTTTATCATCTTTAAATCCTCTGTCCCCATGAAGTTCTAGAAAAGTATCTCCGCAAATCCCTCTGATATGGTCCAAAGTGTAAGGCCTGCTTGGATGTCTTGATAACTGCACACGTTGCCAAGCAGTTAAGTTTTTATAAATCTGTTTTTTGGTCTCCTCTAATTTTTTGTTGATTTGTTTGCAAGTATTTGTAACATCAACATCCGATTCTAAACCAATAACAACACATTTATCTAATTGTTCTGTAAGTTCTTTTATTGGAAGCTCAAAATCTAAATATTCCATAGGATTTGTGCGTATTTATTATTGTTTTTAATTTTTCGATTTGGAACTGCAAATATAAAATTTAATATCGTTATACACTTATTTTTTTATTCAAGTAGAAAAAATAGGTGTTACGGCAATTAAAAATCTTACAATTCATCTTCTTTTCTATAATGTTTTATAATACCGTTTAAGAGTACCGTAATCACAATTACAACAGCTCCAATATAAAACTCCGTACTCATTTTTTCTTTTCCGCCAATGATAAAAAAAGCAAGCACTATGCCGTAAACAGGCTCTAAATTAGTCGTTAACATCACCGTATAGGGCGATAATTGTCGCATTACTTTTACCGAAGCCGTAAAGGCATAAGCGGTACAAATGGACGCTAAAATTAGAATCAAAATCCAATTTTTGGCAGACAACACAAAAAAGTCAGTATTGAAAGAACCTTGAAATAGAAAATAGATTGAAATAAAAATAAAACCGGCCAAAAATTCATAAAATGAAATCACCGAAGGGTCATGATCTGCGATTAACTTTCCATTTATTAAAGTAAATAGTACTCCCAATATTATGGAGACCAATGCCAATAACATACCACTCCAATAATTAATCTCCACTTGCATGATTAATCCTAAACCCGCAATGATAATCAATCCAAAGAAAACCTCATACCAAAGTACTTTTCGTCCGTAGAACAAAGGCTCCAACAAGGAGGCAAAAAATGCACCCAATGAAAAAACAGATAAGGTTATGGATACAGTTGAGACTTTTATCGCTCCAAAAAAGGTAATCCAATGCAGCGCTATCAAAAGACCAACAAATATGAATTTGACTAATGACTTGGGAGCAACTTTAAATGATTTCTTTTTGACAGCAAGAAAAACAGCAATAAAGATTGCCGCAAAAAACATTCTGTACCAAACCAAAAATTGAGACTGTATCGTAATTAATGCACCCAAAATCGCTGTAAACCCCCAAATAAAAACAATTAAATGTAGATTAAGGTAACTTCTTAAATTATCGTTTCGCATTTCGTAATAAATAAACAGCTAATATTCCAAAAACAATGTTGGGTAACCAAACGGCCAAAAGTGGTGAAAATGCAGATTTTTCGGCCAACACACCAAATATCTTATCAAAAAAGACAAATGAAAACGCCACTGCTATTCCAATGGCCAAATTGACTCCCATTCCCCCTCTTCGCTTCATTGACGAAACAGAAACAGCAATAATAGTCAATATAAATGCCGAAACGGGAACGCTGAATTTTTTATACAAAACAACCAAATAAACATTGATATTGGATGAACCACGTTTTCTTTCCTTCTCGATAAAAGCTTTCAAATCCCCAAGACTTAGAGTCTCGGCAATATAAACCACTGGTGCCAAATCCTCCAGATCAAAACTGAACTTCATCTTCTTTTCCGGTGCTTTTTCGATCACGTCCCCTTCTTTTCCAACGATTCTTTTGGTATAATCAAATAAAGAATAATTCTTTTCTTTAGGATTCCATTTGATTCTGCTAGCCGTTATTTTGTATTCTAATTTCTCTTTTTTAAATCGCTCCAATGAAAAATTGTAAGCCATTTGAGATTCATTATTAAAGCTATTTACATAGATAAACTCATTATCGCTTATCTGTCTGTAAACATCGGTATTATCACCCCGCATGAGCGCCTTCCCATCATTCCGCAGATAAGTGTACCGGAAATTATTGTAACCCTCACTTGATACGGGAATAACCCAAAACCCCATGAGCAAAACGATAACAGATACTATGGAAGCCCCTATAATATAAGGTCTCATGAATCGAGTAAACGAAATTCCTGAGCTTAAAATAGCAATAATCTCTGTGTCATTTGCTAATTTTGAGGTAAACCAAATAACCGATATAAACAAAAATATCGGAAAGAGGTTATTCATAAAGTAAATCGTAAAATGATAGTAATAAATGGCGATTTTTAAAACCGGCACTTTATTCTCAATCATTTTATTGATTTTCTCGGATATATCAATAATCATCCCAATAGGAGCAAATAACAAAAGCATCACCGCAAAAGTGGCTAAATATCTTTTTAAAATATATTTGTCTATTATTGTTAGCATAGTATAGGTTATTAGGTTTAAACGTTTAGAAGTTTAGAATTTGAAAGTTTAGAAACTAAATCTTCTAAGTCTCCCTAAGCCTTCTAAACTTATAAACCTTCTAAACTTTTTAAAGTCGTTGGCTCATATTTTTCACCATCATTTCTTTCCATGGTTTAAAATCGCCCGCTAAGATATGTCTTCTGGCCTCACGAACCAACCACATATAGAAACCTAGATTATGTATCGTGGCAATTTGTTTCCCCAAATATTCATTTGCAGCAAACAAGTGACGCAAATAGGCTTTCGTATATTCAGTATCAACAAAAGTATAGCCCATTTCATCCAGTGGAGAAAAATCGGCTTCCCATTTCTTATTCTTGATATTGATAGTTCCGTTAGCCGTAAACAACATTCCGTTTCTGGCATTACGCGTAGGCATCACACAGTCAAACATGTCAATTCCAAGAGCGATGTTCTCAAGAATATTGATTGGAGTTCCCACTCCCATCAAATAACGAGGTTTGTCTTCAGGTAGAATTTCGCAAACAACTTCAGTCATAGCGTACATTTCTTCAGCAGGTTCACCTACCGAAAGTCCACCAATCGCATTTCCTTGCTGATTCGAATTGGCAATATATTCAGCCGATTGTCTTCTTAAATCTTTATAAGTACTTCCTTGTATGATTGGAAAAAAAGTTTGCTCATAACCATATTTAAAAGGCAATTTATCCAAATGATTGATACAACGATCCAACCAGCGGTGCGTCATATGCATTGAGCGTTGTGCATAACGATAATCACAAGGATAAGGTGTACACTCATCAAAAGCCATAATAATATCGGCCCCAATGGTACGTTGAATTTCCATCACATTCTCTGGTGTGAAAAAATGATATGAACCATCGATATGTGATTTGAATTTTACCCCTTCTTCCTTAATTTTGCGGTTTGCAGAAAGAGAATACACTTGATATCCACCAGAGTCCGTCAAAATATTACGATCCCAATTCATGAATTTATGCAATCCTCCTGCTTTTTCAAGAATTTCGGTTTGCGGACGCAAATACAAATGATAAGTATTTCCAAGAATAATATCTGGGTTTATTTCTTCCTTCAATTCCCGTTGATGCACCCCTTTTACTGATGCAACCGTCCCAACAGGCATAAAAATAGGCGTTTCAATAACACCGTGATCTGTAGTAATACTTCCCGCACGAGCTTTCGACTGCGGATCCGTTTTTAGTAAATCAAACTTCATATTTGCGTTTTTCTCCCGACCGTTCGGGACGGCAAAGATAGGTTAATTTGAAAATTAGATAATTACTTCAATTGAAAAATTAAAAATGTTTTATGAATTCAAGTTTAGTATGCTTTCGAGATTGAATCATTCGCTGTCGCTTTACTTCCATTACAATGCTAAAAAGAGTGCCGAAACTATCTCTCACAAATTAAACTTCAAGCAGAAAAAAACTAAACATTATAAAAAACCAAAGTATTAAACATCAATAAATCAGAGCTTATAAATCCATTTTATTTTTAAATAAAATACTACTAACCAAATACTTAATTAAAAATAAATCCTTCATTTACACTTACCTCAAAAAGATATTTTGCTACCTTTGAGATACATCTATTCAGTCCCATTTTGGTTCAATCATCACAAATAACACTAATAAAAAACCAATAAACAGTTTACTGAATATAGCACATAAATCAGAATGCTTTTTTAACAATTAAGCTCTTTGTCTTTTCGCAAAAACCTACTTTTTTATTAAATAAAGCAAAACCGATTTACGTTTAAAATTGACATATACAACCATTCTATTTCCAAAATCTGAGAATAGAAATGATGATAACAATATCTTATTCACCCTAAAATTAGTTTTAACATGAAAAAGATACTACTTCTATTATTTTTTCATTTATCAATCATTGCTTCGTCGCAAGAAGCAAAAGATATTATAAGAAAAGCAGACGAAAAAGCCAAGGGAAAAACGTCAATTGCTACGATTACCATTCAAACAATTCGCCCGAGTTGGACACGGGAAATGACCGTAAAAGCATGGACAAAAGGCAATGATTTAAGTTTTATATTGGTTTTGGCCCCAGCCAAAGAAAAAGGAGTCGTATTCCTGAAACGAAAAAAAGAAGTATGGAATTGGATTCCCTCTATAGAACGAAACATCAAAATGCCCCCTTCGATGATGAGTCAGAGTTGGATGGGAACCGATTTTACCAATGATGATTTGGTCAAGGAAGCCTCAATTCTGGAAGACTATAACCATTCCTTTTTACAAGATGTCATTATAGACGCAAGGAACTGTTATAAAATTCAACTTCTGCCCAAACCAAAATCAGCTGTGGTTTGGGGAAAAGTAATCATGGATATTGACAAAAAAGATTTCATGATGCTCCATGTCGAATATTATGATGAAGACGGCGTGCTGATCAACACTATGCATTGCTCTGATATAAAACTATTGGGCGACCGATTATTGCCCGGAAAAATGGAAATGGTTCCTGCTAACAAAAAAGGAAACAAAACGGTGTTGATTTACAATTCTTTGATATTTGACACTCCTTTGGACGATTCCTTTTTTAACACCCAAAACATAACTAAGGCAAAATGATACTCAAATTAATTTGGAGGAACCTTTGGCGCAACAGCCGACGAACATTGATCACAATGGCTTCGATAGCATTTGCGGTCTTGTTTGCGGTTTTAATGAAATCATTTCAAAATGGTGTTTTTAATAATTTAATCAAAAACGTAGTTGGTTATTACTCCGGATACATTCAAATTCACCAAAAGGGGTATTGGGACGAACAGGTTTTGGATAACAGTTTTGAACTACAAAACGCATTAATCTTACAACTTCAACAAAACACTCAAATAAAGAAAATTGCTCCTCGCCTGGAAACTTTTGTTTTGGTTTCTAAAGGAAACAGTACCAAAGGATGCCTTCTTGTAGGAACCGATGCTGTGAAAGAAAACAATTTAACCCAATTAAAAAAGAAAATAATCAAGGGTAGCTATTTTGAAAATAATGAAGAAAATGTGCTCCTTGCAGAAGGTTTAGCCAAACGATTGGGTGCAAATACCAATGACACCATTGTGCTTTTTGGCCAAGGATTTCATGGTGCAATGGCCGCTGGAAAATACAAAATAAAAGGTATCGTACATCTTGCATCACCGTCGATGAATGACACTTTTGTGTATTTGCCATTAACAGCCACCCAATATTTCTTGAGCGCCGAAAACAGACTTACTTCAATCTCATTTGGAATTGACGCCCCAGAGAATACCAATGCTATTGTACAAAATTTAAAAACTCAAATCGGAAATAAATACGAGATAATGCCTTGGCAGGAAATGATGCCAGAAATAGCCAATCACATTAAAGCTGACGGGTTTTCATTTTACATTTTTTCGGGAATACTATACATCATCATCGGTTTCGGACTGTTTGGAACAGTTTTAATGATGACCGCCGAACGCAAATACGAGTTCGGTATGCTCATTGCCATTGGTATGAAAAAATCCGAATTAGAATTGATTTTATTCGGAGAAACAATTCTCATCACTTTGTTTGGAGTGCTTTTGGGCTTTGTGTTGAGTTTACCGTTAGTCATTTATTTAAAAGAAAAACCAATCCGTTTTGGCGGGGAAATAGCCAAAGTCTATGAGCAATTTGGTTTTGAAGCCCTCTTCCCTACTGCTGTTGACAAAAACATCTTCATCAACCAATCCCTAATTGTTTTGGCAATGGCGGTGATTATTGGCTTGTATCCGCTGTGGCACGTAAACAGCTTGAATCCAGTAGAAGCGATGAAAAAATAAAAAAAGAAACCATTATGTTGACAAAAATCGCCAGCAGAAACATTTGGAGAAGCAAAAAAAGAAGCCTCATTATTATCACAGCAGTAAGCATTGGTTTATGGGCAGGTATTTTTATGATGGCTTTTTACAATGGCATGATTGAACAACGGGTAAATAGTGCAATCACAAGCGAATTATCACACATACAATTGCACAATCGCGAATTCAGAAAAGAGTACGAAATAAAATATCATTTGCCGAAGGGTAAAAAGATGCTTGAAGTTATACGCAAAGACAATAAAGTAAAAGCCGCTTCAGCCCGCATAATCATCAAAGGAATGATTGCTTCCCCTTCTGGCAGTAGTGGTATCACAATTAATGGTGTAATCCCGGAACTCGAACAACAACTTACGAATCTCAAGGGAAAAATCATTAAAGGAAGTTATTTTGATCCCAAAAAAAACAATGAAATTATCTTAAGTGAGAAGCTTCGAAAAAAACTCAACCTCAACCTCAACAAAAAAAACATTCTAACTTTTCAGGATAAAAATGGCAATTTGGCATCGGCAGCTTTTAGAATTAAAGCAATTTATAAAACCATCAACACACCATATGATGACAGTAATGTTTTTGTCAAAATCAATGACATCGATTCGCTGGCGGGGATACCCAATGAAGTGAATGAAATTGCCGTACTGCTTCAATCCAGTAAATCATTGAATGAAACCCAAAACGAATTGAAACAAGAATTTCCCGGTACCGAAATTATGAGCTGGATGGAAATCGCGCCTGAACTAAGATTAACGGTTTCTGTGGGTGACCAAATGGTGTTCATCTTTATGGGAATTATACTGTTGGCATTGGCTTTTGGAATTGTCAACACCATGATGATGGCGGTATTGGAAAGAACTCGGGAAATTGGAATGCTACTTGCCTTGGGCATGAATAAATTCAAAATATTCATGATGATTCTTCTGGAAACTTTTTTCCTGATCTTGGCTGGTTGCCCAATAGGAATACTACTTGGTTTTCTCTCTATTGCCATAAGCCAGCGGACGGGAATCGATTTCAGTAATTTTTCGGAGGTGTATTCCAGTTTTGGGTACAGTTCCATCATTTATCCCAGCTTAACAGTAAGACAGTTTGAAATCATTATGTTTTTAGTTGTGATAACAGCAATATTCTCGGCTTTATTACCCGCAAGAAGAGCATTACAATTGAATCCGGCGGAATCTTTAAAAAAATAATCGCTATGCAAAAAACAGTTATCGATGCGCACAACTTATCGAAGATATACGACGAAAAAACCATTCCGGTATATGCTTTAAACAAAGTGCACCTCCACATTTCGCGAGGAGAATTTACCGCTATTAAAGGACCTTCGGGTTCCGGAAAAACGACTTTACTGAACATGATTGGAGGATTGGACATTCCTTCGGAGGGTTTTGTTGAAATCAACGGAACCAATATTACAAAACTCAAAGGCAATGAATTAATTGACTTTCGATTGAACAATATTGGTTTTGTTTTTCAATCCTACAATTTAATTCCGGTGCTTACCACCAAAGAGAATATTGAATTTATTATGCTTTTGCAAAAGCGTTCCAAAAAAGAAACGGATCAACGTGTTTCCGAATTACTCAAACAAATAGGACTAGAAGATAAAATCAATAAAAGACCACGAGAATTATCCGGCGGGCAACAACAGCGAGTTGCTGTGGCAAGGGCTTTGGCACCAAAACCTCAATTTATTTTAGCCGATGAACCCACGGCAAATCTCGATTCTGTTTCGGCAGAAAATTTACTGGACATGATGCTCCAACTCAATCAGGAAGAAAACATGACTTTTGTATTCTCTACGCATGACCAAAGAGTCATCAATAGAGCCCGAAGGGTCATCACTCTTGAGGACGGAAAAATTGTTGCAGATACTGCTCCCACAACCATAATACACGAACAACTGTTGGAATAAAATACGCTATTGTGAAATTTCACATCTACATCTTACTCGGCATTCTATATTTCCCCTATATGACAGCCACGGCTCAAACTGAGGGTACAAAAACACCGTTGATAGAACTCAAAGGGTATATAAAAGACATGCAAAGCACTTATTTTATCCAAAAAATCGATTCGAATGCATCGGCAAATTTAATCCACAATCGATTAAACTTTAAAGTCAACATGACTCCAAAATTTACCGGTCGATTGGAAATTCGGACTCGGATTTTTTATGGGGAATTAATCAAACAAACGCCTGAATTTGGCAAATCAATTGATCAGGAAAATGGCTTATTTGATCTTTCTTTTTTATGGATTGATGAAAAATCGATTGTGGCTCAATCTGTAATCGACAGAATGCTACTTGAGTATTCCAACGAAAAATGGGATATCATAATTGGGCGACAACGCATTAATTGGGGCATCACAAATGTTTGGAATGCCAATGATATTTTCAATGCTTATAACTTCCTGGAGTTTGATTATGAAGAACGTCCCGGTAGTGATGCCGTAAGTATCCAACGCAACTTAAGCAATAATGCTTCTATCGAATTCGCCTATAAATTCGAAAAAAACAAAGACACTCCCACCACTGCTTTTTTATACAAATACAACAAATGGAATTATGATTTTCAATTCTTGGGAGGATTATACCAGACGGATTATGTTGTAGGTGGTGGTTGGGCTGGCAACGTCAAAAAAGCGGGTTTCAAGGGAGAGATGAGTTATTTTCATCCCAAAAAAAATGCTGTAGACTCTGCAAACACTTTCAATTTATCGTTAATGTCTGACCTCACTTTTCCGGACAATTGGTATGTTTCTGTGGCTACCTTATACAACAGCAATCCTTCGAATGTTCTCTTGACCAATGGGTCGCTTTATAGCCCGAACATTTCGGCAAAATCTCTTTTCCCTTTTCGCTATAATTTTTATTTCACTATTGTAAAAACAATATCCCCTATTAGTACTTTTAATTTTTCTTTTATTTATTCTCCAGAAAAAAACACGCTAATACTTGTCCCTACCTATTCGTGGAATGTCGCCAACAATTTTGATATCGATTTCATTTTACAATCCTTTTTCCAAGATCAGTCCAATTCATACAGTAACTTAGTAAATGCTTTTTATATAAGAGGTCGCTGGAGTTTTTAAAAACGAAACCAAAGTAAAAATGGTTCGTGTAACAAAAGTTACTGCACACCGCTTTTTTAAGAATACCATCTGGGTTTAACCCATTGGGTGCAATAATTTCAAACACATAGAAACATAGATTTTGTAAGCTCAAAAAAGAGGTGTTTCACTTATTTGAAACACACATAGTGCGCTATGTGGAAGAAATATATTTCTTTTTGGCATTCTTTTTTTAACAAAGTCTATGTTTCTGTGTGTTTAATAAAAATTTCATGAATTACACCCAACAAGTTGGTTTTCATTTGTATTTAAAAAATTATTTCCAAAAACCGTACCTTTCAAATTCTTTTAAACCAAAAAACCATACTATCATGAAATTAAAATTAGCCCTGTTCTTTGTTCCAAGCTTACTTTTGTTAAGTTGCAATTCTAAAGTAAATGAATCGCAAGCCATTAAAAACCTCCTCGAAAAAGAATCATCCAGTTGGAGATCGGGCGATAGTAAAGCACATGCTGCCTGCTGGCACATACAGCCTTATAGCAAAATTTTAATTTCAACTGCTGATGGTAAAACTTTTGAAGTACCTCCGACAGCTATGATAAAACCAATTGTGAATGCCAGTGGCGGTAGTTCTATGAACTCCAATTACAAAATGAGCATTCACGATGATAATGCCTGGGTTAGTCATGATGAAGTATCGATTTCCAAAGACGGCAAAAAAACCTTTTCGCATGAGATTCGGTTATTAGAAAAAGTAAATGGCGATTGGAAACTTGTAGGACAATCTATTCACGCCTATAAAACCGAGTAAAAAATTTGCAAACAAAAGACATTCAATACCTTAGTATATAAAAATCTATGTAACATAAGGTATTATCCAGCCATAATCTCTGATTATCTTTATAAATTAGGCATTAACACCAATAATATTGGTACTTAGAACCAACAATGCTGGTAATAAAAACCAACAATACAGGTAATAAAAACCAACAATACTGGCTATTACAACCAATAATAGAGGTAATTAAAACCAATAATACTGGTAATAAAAACCAACAATACTGGCTCTTACAACCAATAATAGAGGTATTTATCACCAATATTATTAGTCATTAACACCATTTTATTGATAAAAATAATTATTTTTATAGAATAAAACATACAAAAAATGATAAACAGCAGTAAGAAATACAAGAAAGATCTAGGCGAACGGTACCCTTTGATTGGTAATTTTATTCATTACCACATCATTCACAACAAAATTAAAAAAGCCGAGGTCGCTCGGGAGTTGGGCATCATCCCTACGGGATTGAATGATTATTTTAAGAGAGATTCCCTGCAATTTGCAATTTTATGGAAACTTAGCATGGTATTGAAACACAATTTTATTGCCCAATTGGGAGAGTATTTGCCCTACCGTTTTGAGACCATTAGAGAAAAGGCGCTACTGGAACAACTGGCCGAGAAAGAAGCCATCATACAAAAAATGGAAATCCAATTGGAGACAATGAAGGAAATGATCCGGAAGTAATAAACAGTATTGGAATTGACTTGATATCAATTCTATTTGAAAAATAAACGGTATGTTTGTCAGACAAAGCTACCCAAATTTGGGTGAGTATTTATGACGAAGTCACACATATAGACTAGTTAGCGGTAATACGTCAAGATTGCGTGCACAAATAATCGTACAGAAAACAAAAAAAATGAAAAGACTTTCGACAATCTTATTGCTTATACTATTATCAATTAGTGCTTTTGGTCAAACAAGGAAAGACAACTTACCTTATAAACTGGACGAGTATTTTACAGCATTGACAGTATTTAAAAACTTTAACGGTAACGTAATGGTATCAAAAGACGGGCAACTGCTTCTGGACAAAACTTATAACATCGAAGGTGAGACAGATAGTTTAAAGATTACTAAAGACAGCAAGTTTATCATTGCTTCTGTTTCAAAAATTTTTATCAAATTCAGTATTTTGAGGCTTGTTGAGTTAAAAAAAATCCAACTCACAGATAACTTAACTAATCTAATACCAGACTTCCCAAACGGGGAAAAAATAACTATCGACGATTTGATCCATCATCAATCGGGTTTACCTAGAGAACTTTCAACAAAAGATTCGTATGACAGCTTATCGCTTTCAAAAATTGTTGAATTAGCAAAATTGGAAAAGCTCCAATTTGAACCAGGTTCACAAACGCTGTATTCCAATGTTGGCTATTTCCTTTTGCATTATATTATTGACAAGAGTTCAAGTAACGGATATTTAGCTTTTATACAAAATGAAATTTTCAACAAAATGAAGTTGAACAATACATTAGAGTTCAATTCCACTAAGTCAGTCCCAAAATTTGCTATAGGATTTGACAATGAAAACGGGAAATTAATCCCAACCTCTATAAATAAAATAAAAAAAGCTGAAACTGGGAATTATCTTTCCACCATTGGAGATTTGTATAGTTTCAGCCAGCAGATATTATTAGGCAAAGCATTAAAAAAATCCCTAGCAATTGAAATGTTCGGACATGATAGTATTCTAAATCAGTCCGGCGGAAGGTCGGGTTACAGATCCTATTTTTATAAGGATTTAAAAACAGATGTGACATTTATCTTTCTTTCAAATTACACAGACATTCCGTTTCAAGAAGTGACTACAGATGTTATAAATCTTCTTGATAACAAAAGTTATGAAGTTCCTCATAAAATAAATCGAGTAGAGATTCAACTTTCAACAGAGATACTAAAAAAATATACGGGTAAATTTGCGTTGGAAGCTGACTTAACACAGACTTTTTCTATTGAATTAATAAGCAACACATTATTTCAAGTTGATGTTAATGGAGACAAATACCAATTGCACCCTGATAGCGAAAATACTTTTTTTGAAAGTCCAATTACAAAGGATGGTTTTATTTTTACGCTTAACAAACAAACAAACCAATATGACTTAACAATAGTTTCTGGAGGTATAAATCTTAAAATGAAACGACAAGGATAGAAAGCACTACCGCTAACAGCGGCTAAGGGAGATTGCTGGTTTTCGGTAACATGAAATTTTATTTTCACGAAGAATGTTTTATCGTGGCAGAGAAAACTCAGTCCGCTTGAATCGCAGCCTCGCTTAAGCCGCGAAACGTTGGCAGCAACCGTGTGAAACGACTATACAACCGTTGCAAGAGTAACAATTAGACACCGGATGACTGCCCTCACTGCAATTAAAATATGACAGAGGAACAAATTTTTTAATAAAATAAATATATGCTGACAAACGTAAATCCAAAAATGCCAATGCGGAACAAGACCGCAACAAAAGATTTCTACATAAACAAGTTAGGATTTCGGAACGTTGGAAGTTCTGACTATGACGGTTATTTGATGGTTGAAAAAGACAACATAGAAATCCACTTTTTTGAGTTTAAAGAACTTGGCTCGAAAGAAAACTATTCAGGAGTTTACATCCGAACCAATAACATTGACAGTTTATATCAATCATTGTTGGACAATAAAATAAGCATACACCCGAATGGTACATTAGAGACAAAAGCATGGGGACAAAGGGAATTTTCCTTACTGGACCCGGATAACAATCTACTGACTTTCGGACAGAGTATATAATCACTATTGACCGAGCACTACGCAACGCAGCAGCCAACAGCTGCAACGGGTTTGGGCAATTGGCTTAATGGGAAGCTGGTTTGGTGTTTGGAAGAAAGGCGGTCGACTTTATCCGTGAATACCTTTAGGACTTCAGTACACTTGTTGTATAAATTCGGGATTATCTTCATTTACCATTGATTAAAACCTTGACAAGTAGTACACACTCAAAACAGTAGCAACAAAAAAATCTATGTAACAAAAGTTACTGAACATACTTAATTTCTGTTGTAATTTTGCGTTATAAAAACAATACACTTTAAAGCAAACACTTATGACTTTAGAAAATATAATCAAAGAAAAAAAAGGCACAATTGTAGATGTAAGAACGCGAGAGGAATTTAGCGGCGGACATGTTACCGGTTCGATTAATATCCCATTGAATGAAATTCAAGAACGATTTGAAGAAATACAAAACCTAAAATCTCCGTTGATTCTTTGTTGCGCCTCCGGAAACCGAAGCGGACAAGCACAGCACTATCTTTCTCAAAAAGGAATCGACTGCTACAATGGCGGTTCTTGGTTGGATGTCAATTATTATCAATCCAAATAATAAACAAAATGCTAAATAAAATAAAACAAATATTTGGCTTCGGATCTACTGTAGATTATGCAGCACTTGTAAAACAAGGCGCCATTATTCTGGATGTACGAAGCAAGGTGGAATATGCCAGCGGACATATAGAAGGTTCCAAAAATATCCCTGTAGATATTTTGAAAAATAGTTTGTCTCAATTGAAAGACAAAAACAAACCCATTATCACTTGTTGTGCCTCGGGAATGAGGAGCGCAAGGGCAAAAAACATCCTCAAAACACATGGATATACAGATGTCCATAATGGTGATGGATGGAGAAATCTTCAAAGTAAAATTTAAGAAAATTTCTTCTTTATACTAAACATCTAAATTTTACGGTTTGCGTGAGGGATAATAGCTAGCTACCAAAGTAGCGCGGATAGCCCGACAGCATAAGAAAAAGGGGCAACTAAGCGGTAACTATTAGTCAGCCCCTTTTTCTTATGGTGGCACGCCCAGATGAAGTCAGATTGCAGATTTTAGACTTGACCTCTTCGACTTCACGCGAGGTAATATTTTAAATTATTGTTGAAATTGCCTTTATCATCGAAATTGCCACTGAAATCATTTGTCTTACGGCAAAAAAAAATTACTTTTGCAGCAGTTTAACTTTTACACACAAAATGAAGCCTAACACACAACAATTAAACGATTTAACTATCCAAGTAAGAAGAGACATTCTTCGTATGGTTCACGCTGTTAATTCAGGTCACCCAGGAGGGTCTCTTGGCTGTACCGAATTTTTAGTGGCCTTGTACCAAAACCTTATGGATCGCAAAAAAGGATTTGACATGGACGGAATTGGAGAAGACTTATTCTTCCTTTCAAACGGACATATTTCACCTGTATTTTACAGCGTTTTGGCAAGAAGCGGTTATTTCCCAATAAAGGAATTGGCTACATTCAGATTACTAAACTCTCGTTTGCAAGGACACCCAACAACACATGAAGGATTACCTGGTATTCGTATGGCTTCTGGTTCATTAGGACAAGGATTATCTGTAGGAATTGGTGCTGCACAGGCTAAAAAGCTAAACGGTGACAACCACATTATTTACACGCTACACGGTGACGGTGAGTTACAGGAAGGTCAAAACTGGGAAGCAATTATGTATGCATCTGCCAAAAAAGTGGATAATCTTATTGCAACTATCGACCTTAACGGAAAACAAATTGATGGTACTACTGACGAAGTTTTATGTATGGGAAGTATCCGTGCAAAATTTGAAGCTTTTGATTGGGACGTTCTTGAAATAACAGAAGGAAATAATCTTGAGGCTATTATTGCTGGCATGACAGATGCAAAATCTAGAACAGGAAAAGGAAAACCAGTTTGCGTATTATTACATACTGAAATGGGTAATGGTGTAGATTTTATGATGAACACTCACGCATGGCACGGAAAAGCGCCTAATGATGCTCAACTAGAAAATGCTTTAGCTCAAAACTACAATAGAGGCGGCGAACAAGACTATTAATTAGTTTGCAGTATTCAGATTTCAGTATTCAGTAATGAATGCATTCAACTTTTTAAATTAAGAAATGAAAAAATATACAAATACAGGAAGTAAAGATACTCGTTCGGGTTTTGGAGCGGGAATGACTGAATTGGGTCAAAAGAATGAAAACGTAGTGGCTCTTTGTGCAGATTTAATTGGATCATTAAAATTTGATGATTTTAAGAAAAATCACCCAGAGCGTTTTTTCCAAATTGGAATTGCCGAAGCAAACATGATCGGAATTGCAGCAGGATTAACTATTGGAGGGAAAATTCCTTTCACAGGAACTTTTGCTAACTTTTCTACCGGAAGAGTTTATGACCAAATTCGTCAATCAGTTGCTTATTCAGACAAAAATGTTAAAATTTGTGCTTCTCACGCAGGATTGACTCTTGGAGAAGATGGAGCTACACACCAAATCTTGGAAGACATTGGATTAATGAAAATGTTACCTGGAATGACTGTAATCAACACTTGTGATTACAACCAAACAAAAGCGGCTACATTAGCTCTTGCCGACCACCATGGTCCAGCTTACTTGCGTTTTGGTCGTCCAGTTGTGCCTAATTTCATGCCAGCTGACGAACCTTTCGTAATTGGAAAAGCGATTCTTTTAAGCGAAGGTACTGACGTAACGATTGTTGCTACAGGACATTTGGTTTGGGAAGCTTTAATCGCTGCTGAAGCTTTGGAAGCAAAAGGAATCTCTGCCGAAGTAATCAATATCCACACCATTAAACCTTTGGACGAAGAAGCGATTCTAAAATCATTGGCAAAAACCAAATGTATCGTTACTGCCGAAGAACATAACATCCTTGGAGGTCTTGGAGAAAGCGTTTCTAGAGTACTCGCATTAAACCATCCAGCTCCACAAGAGTTTGTTGCTGTTAATGATAGCTTTGGAGAGTCTGGAACACCTGAACAATTAATGGAGAAATACAAATTGAACAATCAAGCGATTGTTGAAGCTGTAGAAAGAGTGATCAAAAGAAAATAATCTTCCAACTTTAAATAAAAAATCCCATCTCGTTGTAAAAAATGAGATGGGATTTTTTTTATGTTGCTATTTAAAATTGACAAACAGAAAAAAGCCCCGTTTGAAGCGGGGCTTTATTTATTATTTTTAACTTTGATACGGTGGAAAACATGTCGGATCAAGATGTCTTCTCAATCTTCCTGGATCCGTAAAATCTGAAGCCTGAGGGGTACGCATATTTGTAGGGGATTCATCTAAAAGAGGATATTTAAGTGGTCCTGTAAATTTTCTAGGAATTCCATAAGTTTCATTAATATCTGGTGTCGAAGGGTCGTCTACAGAAGCTCCATTATATGGATAATACTTTCCATTTGCATCTTTAATTTCTCCCCTTGTTGCATAATTATCGCCATCATCATCAAAATCCAAGAAATCTGGAGTCCCATCGCTATCTGTATCATCTAAATTTGTAGAAACTCCATCTTGCAATTCACTTTTTACCCACATATAACCATCTCCATCACGATCTTCTTGAAAAGAAGGAATTCCATCTGAATCATAATCAGTGCGTTGTATTGCAAATAATTTTACACTAAAAACCAAAGGGGAATAGGCAGGTATACCTTCTTGCGCCTTACTATAATATCCCAAACCTGAAGGAAGAAACATTACACCAGCACCAAAATCATTATAAGATACCGTTCCATTTGCATTTGATGTAGATGTTCCATATTTTAATTGTGGAAAAAATTCTTTCCAACCTCTTATCGTACTATACAATTCAAATATAGCATTTGGAGACTTCACTTCCTGAAATAATGTTGAAGTAATTGTAGTTGTAGTTGTTCCCGATACTGTTTCTCTTGCCAAATAGTTACCTTTATAAGCAGTAAATACACCATCCACATTACAAGGAGACTCATTAACTCCCTGTCGTAAAACTAAATAATACATCTTATACACAATACCATTTAGCTCCACATTTCTACTTTTTAAAGGATATACCTTTTGATCCCAAATTGATGTTGGATGGTCTGCATCTAAAGTTGCAATTGTAACATCCTGATCATTTAAAGCTCCTGGATTATTTACAACAGTGATATAATTTGCTTTTAAATAGTCTTCTATAATAGCAATATCTATGGGATATTGCTCAGCATAAGGCTTTGGAGGAGCTATAGGTTCTGAACTATCTTTTGAACATGAACTTATTGTAATGATAGTGGCTATTAATAAAATAAAATAAAACTTAATTTTGCTCATTATTAGATGTAGTTTAAGTCGCAAATATACATTAATGATTTACTTTTGTAAAGTATTTAACTTCGATTTTAGAAATTTCATGAGAATAGACAAGTATTTATGGTGCATTCGGTATTACAAGACCAGAAATATGGTAACCGAAGCCTGCAAAAAAAATCACATTACCGTAAATGGTATTGTTGCCAAGCCATCGAAAGAGGTTTTCCCAACAGATAAAATTACTTTTAGAAAAGATCAAATCACACAAATAATCACCGTTCTTGACATACCTGATAATCGTGTAGGTGCCAAACTCGTTGATATCTATCGAAAAAATGAAACACCCGCCGAAGCTTATGCTCACTTAGAATTATTAAAACTTTCAAAAGAGCATTACAGAAAAACCGGAGCTGGAAGACCCACCAAAAAAGACCGAAGAGACATTGATGAATTTGGGAATGAAATAAAAGATGAAGACGAAATAGACTAAAATATTCTATTTCCCTTTTCAGTATTGAAACCAGATTAAATGACCTAAAATTCGTCTAACTTTTTTATCTTTGAAAAAAACAACAATACGCCATGAGCAAAAATATTATTCTTACAAATCAACAAATCGAGCACACCACAAAAAGAATAGCTTACCAAATCTATGAAACTTTTGTAGAGGAAGAAGAAATTGTGATTGCCGGAATTACAACAAATGGTTTTATTTTTGCCGAAAAGATTGCCCAAGTATTGACAACAATTTCACCTATCAAAATTTCGCTTTGCGAAGTTAATGTCAGTAAGCAAAATCCAGAATCCCCCATAACTACTTCCTTAACAAAGGAGCAATACAGCAATAAAGGATTAGTACTTGTAGATGATGTATTGAGTTCTGGAACTACTTTAATATATGCGGTTAGACACTTTCTTGATGTTCCTTTAAAAAAGTTTAAAACCGTTGTTCTTGTTGATAGAAATCATAAAAAATTCCCGATTAAAGCCGATTTTAAAGGTATATCACTTTCTACTTCCCTATTAGAACACGTAGATGTTGTTTTTGACAATAATGGCGATAGTTATGCCAGTTTAAGCTAATAGATTTAAAATATCATTTACCGTTTCCTCGATTGATTTATCATCAACATTCACTTTATATTGTGCATGGTTGTAATAAAAGCTTCTGTCAAAAAGATGCTTGGCTATAAACTCTTTCATTTCCTCTTCGCTTTTATCCGCAATGAGCGGCCTTTTACTCTTATTAGACACCAATCTATTAAATAATGTATCTATCGAGGCTTTTAAATAAATAGAAGCCACACCATCTCCTATTAGCAATTCATGATTATTGGCGTAACAAGGTGTTCCTCCTCCTAAACCGATGATATTTTCATCTGGATTATTTAACAATTCCAAAAAATAAGTATGCTCTAATTTTCTGAAATGAATTTCACCATGGTTCTCAAAAATCTGTTTTATGGACATTTTTTCTTTTTTTTCGATATATTCATCGAGATCAACATAGGGAACAGAGATCATTCCAGAAAGTTTTTGAGCAATCGTAGACTTACCACAACCCATATACCCTAATAATATAATTTTTTTCATTTGAATAAGACCTTACATATTAAGGCGTTAAGAGTTTTTAATTAAAAAAGACAAATTTATAATAATTTTACTTGGAAACTTCGAAAAAAAGTCCCTATATTTGCACCCGCATTCAAGAAACGAAATGACTCGATAGCTCAGTTGGTAGAGCACATCACTTTTAATGATGGGGTCCTGGGTTCGAGCCCCAGTCGGGTCACAAATTATGTGATCAAAACATAAGTTTCTTGAAGCAATGACTCGATAGCTCAGTTGGTAGAGCACATCACTTTTAATGATGGGGTCCTGGGTTCGAGCCCCAGTCGGGTCACAAAAGGTCGAGTAATTTATTACTTGACCTTTTATTTTTTAAGGCCACGTGGAGAAACGGTAGACTTGCCATCTTGAGGGGGTGGTGCTCGTAAGGGCGTGTGGGTTCAAATCCCACCGTGGTCACTTTAATTGCCTGTTTACAGGACTTAACAGATGTTTTACTTAACATCTACTTAATCAATATTAAAACGCTCTATATTTTAGAGTGTTTTTTTTTACCGCAACTCAACAATTCTCAAGCTAATTTAAATAAAAAAAGGCGAACCGCAACGGCTCACCTTTTAACTACAACTTCAAATAATAATCTACTAAATCAAATCCATCCCCAAAATTAGTTTGCTCTATCAACTTGCTAACTGTTATTTTAAAACCAACTTTGTTTAACTCAGTCGCCCTCTCAAACCAAACTGAATATTCGCCTTTATCAGGAAACAACACAACTTCTCTCTTCTTTAATGGTTTCAAGAGTTCAAACTTCAAGTTTTGCTTACTCCCTGTGGCAATCCAAATAAAATCTGGCAATAAAATACTCATTATGATTGCGGTCTTTTCACTTTCAACGATAGCAATTGTTTTCTCATAGTCTTCATTAATCAGATGTAAACCAAACAAAGATTGACTAAGCTTAAATTCAGAGTCTTTAAATGCTTTATGTAGCCAATTAATATGATTATATGGCTTTTTAATCCTCTTACCCGTAGATTCATCATAAAGCATAATCTTACACGCATGAATTTTATTCTTTTCATCAATTTGCCAAAATCCAGTTGAGTTTTTCCAAAAATGACCTACCCCTGTTATAAAATACTTTTGAATCACTTCAAAAACCTCATGTTGTGAAAAATGCCTTTTTAGAAATGTAGTTAAATTATCGATGTGAGGTTTTTCAAAATACATTTCATTCAACAACTCCAGACTATGAAAGCTTGGAACTAAATCAGGTGGTTTATCTCTTTTAATAACGGTATTCACCAAAACCAATTCATCATTATTTAAATATTTACTTTGATTTCCTAAATAAAAAATGGTGCTGTTTTTTAAAAACCATTCAGACACCCAACAACCGTTTTCTTGTTGCTCCAATATTTGTGACTTTGGAATTATAAATTTAAAGCCGTTTATATCTGTCAATTGAACTACTTTATCTGACATGTTCTTCAAGCACAAAAAAGGAATCAAAAAGTACTTTCTCGCTTTTGGTGGTGCTTTGTGATAACCGCAATTCGTTTCACGGTCACACCTACCAAAATTATCAACTAAATAATTATCCGTTTCAGTATCGATGTATAATACAAAACTTTTTTTATTGCAGTTTGGACAAATGAATTTTTTACTGGTTTTATCGAGTGTATATTTATAGTTTTCCATAAAATAAATGTTTTGTTTTGGGTTCACATTTTACACGTTTTACACTTAAATTTTTGAAGTGGTGCAAACAGTGTAAAATATGTACGTCAAAAACAATCTTTTTTTTTAGTTATAATTAGTGATATAAGCTACATTACCGACATTGATACGATTGACATGTATTTTATAATGCTTCAATCGTTGAATAAATTTTGTTTTACCAACTGGCTTATAGCCATCTTCAAGACAAAAACTTTTGTATTCTGGGTACAACTGAGAAATTAAAATGTAGTCGGTAGTTGAGGTTTTATATTCAAATTCCGTAATAAACAACTGAACACTATCACTTTGCTTTTCATAATCTGTTCGAGCATTATCAATAGCTTCACATTTGCTAAATTTCTTTTGCTCCAAAACCCTATCCAAACCATCTAAAACCCAGTTAAACACTCCCGACAATTCGTTTTTGATTATTCTATTGGCTAATCCTTTATCCTGTTTGTCTTCTGCTATTGTCACATCAAAACCGATAATTAAAAAACGTCTGAAATATGCATTTGTATGCTCAACGTCTTTTGGAAGTTCATTACAATTGAAAATTAGCTTTGCATAGTCACTTAATATAAACGGCTCTCCATAGGGCAAACGAGCTTCTATAGGTTCACCAGATGCCATTTGTTTAAATATATCTGTTTCAAGTTTGCCGTTAATCTCACTTGCATAGTTCACAAGTTTATTACCAATTTTGGCACGAAAATAACCGTTGTCATTAGTTAGATTTTGAAGTGAGAAGTTACTCACGTTTTTACTTCCAAGTAATGCGTTGAGTATTTCGAAAAATACGCTTTTACCATTCGCTCCCGTACCGTAAAGAATTAGCATCTTTTCAAGTTTCAAAACGCTTGACTTAATAAAAATGTAACCACAATACTCAGCAAACACTTTCTGTTTATCCTTATCAGGCAACACTTCATCTAAATACTTTTGAAACTGAGGAGCAGTCGCCTCATGGTAATACTCAAATGGTAATTGGTGAGTTACAAAATCTTTTCTTTCAAAGTCTCGCAATGCTCTCTTCGCTCCTTGAATTTCAAAAGTTCCGTTAACTAAATTAATTAGAACACTATCTGGTTTTTCTTTTGGAGAAGACAAATAAGCATCCGACATAAATTGTTTATGCAACTCATCTTTAAACGTATGAATCTTTCCTTTGAACTTTTCAACTCCCATTTTTAAGGCCACTCGACCTAAAAAAAACTGAAAACGTTCTTTATCTATTTCAGACCAATAACAACCGTTATACAAAAAAACATTACCGTTCTTTTTACAAAGTCCCCATTGATTCAATTCAGCAATTTTGAGAAGTTGCTCGATACAAATTATTAAATAATGGTTCTTGGTTGGTTGAAAATTCGACAGCCTGTTTTTCATCTCTTCAAATTCAACGCTTTGAGTATTTGTCAATGTCTCGCCATTTGAAATTTTTGTTTGAAATGAGATGTACTGCTTACTTTCTGGAAAGGCCAACACTTTAAAATCTATTGGACAAATACTTTCCAAAAGTTCACTTAAAATATCATCTGTATTTATTTGGTTCATTTCAGTAGTATTTTTTAATTCTTCAATATTATTTGAAACAAGTTTCTTAAAGTCTTCTCTACCTTGAACAATCGACAATGATTTTTCGGTTCCATTGGTGTTTTCTATACTCATAATACTAGTGATTAATTGGTGTAACTGACTCTAAAACCTCTGACTTTTTATACAAAACCCTATTGCCTATTCCGTAGGATTTTAATCTACCTGACTTTGTATGCTTGTGTAAAGTCGACAAATTGCAATGCAAGAGCGCACATGCTTCTTTTCTACCTATTAATTCGTTTGTTACATGCTGAGGTTCGGCCAATGGTTTTTGCAATAATGGTTTTAGAGCTTCTGCTAATTGCTCAATCGTAATGCCGTTTAGTAAAATTTGTGCTGTCATAGTATTTTCTTTTTAAATGCTCTGCAAAGGTTTATTAGGGATTTTTTAGGGTTTCCCTAATTCGCACACCCAAAACTTAACCACTTGATTTTATTGACAATAGGTGCAATAATTTATTTTGCATTTATTCTATACTTAGTTGAAAATTGAACTCAACTAAGACCCTATAAAAAATAAAAACAGTTTTTTTTACTCAAAGGGCAACTTTTTTAAAAGTTTCACATATTTATATATGACAGCAGACATAACCCAAGAGATTAGCAACCTCTCTTGACCTTATTATATCCAAATTAGAATGAAAGAAAAGTTTAATGAATTAATCAACAATGCAAATAGTAAAAGATACAAGACCTATTATAAGCTTAACCAACTACCGCAAATAACAGGACTATCAATAAGAATGTTGAAATACAAAATGATTAAAATCAAAGAAAAATATGCAGGAGTAACTAGTTTATTAGATAAAGATGGTAAGCAATGGAAAATACATTACTCAATCGTTAACGAGTTTATGCCAATCAACAAACGAAAAACTTATACTGAGAACAACTATGATTGGCAAACTTTCGTGAGTTGGAATCCTTTTGAAAACTATGACAAGGAATACCATCAAGAACTGATTTACCAGATAAAAAGTGAAATGCCAGACAACTATATTAAGTACACTATAGAACTGGACGGAAGAGGATTCAACCATGTTCACTTTATCACAGATAGTCGATTACTCGAAGCGAAAGCAATAGTTGAAAATGTGATTTATAAGTACTTTTCCTGGAACGAAATCTCTTTTGAAGCCACAAGCATAACGAACAAATATAATAGCGTAAACTACGCTAATAAAGCCCCAATAATAACAGAAATAATATAATATTACAATGAAAGAATATGAAATAACAAATTTTAATTTCAGTCCACACTTACGAGAATTACTGAAAAACTATTGTGAACTACAATATGAAGAAAATTCAATAACCGATGATTGGCACTTGTGGCAAGAATACCAATTATTACTAAAAGACAATAAATTGAATCTGCTTTTTGAAGCGGAATGTTTCCTAAATAAATTGAAAGATGAATAGTATTGACGATAAAATACGACTTAAACAGATGGAAATTAGTATTGAAGAAAATCCAGAACGGAAAGCTGAATTACACATCCAATTGACCAAGCTCCAATTTCAGAAAGAAATCGCTGTTATCAGAAAAAAAATAGAACAGTTGGGATAGCCCTCCCCGTCCTCCCTGCTCATAGGATTATGATTATCACTCGTTACCTCCCTCAGAATAACCAAAAAAACATTGTTTTAATGGGGTAGTCGATGAGGTTCGGAAAATTTTTTTTCTGGAATTCCCCCCTCCCTTTTTGTACCTATATGCTCCTGTATTTACTCCAACGTTTTATTTAAAAAAGCCACTATTTACTATCAATAGTGGCTTTTTTATTGATGATGCTCGTGAATCGTTTTAATTAATTAGAAATAATATTTTCAATGTATATAAAATGATATTTTGAATTAGTTATAAAACTATAATTTAAAATACTATAAACAGTAAAAATTTTTACCTTTAGAGCTAAAATCACAAAGAAATATGCACATCGATAATCTCATCCACAATTTTAGCTCAAAAATTTTAACTCAATATTTAAGAAGCAAAATACCAACGTTTAAACCAGATGATGAAGATTTAAGTCATTTGTTTGAAGATGAGGTTTTTGAAAAATACGAATCAATTGAGAAAATTGGTGAGGCTAATCTTAATGGTGATGACCTACTTGTAATATTGTCTAAAACTACTGACTCTTTAACAGAAAAGTCTGGAAAGAAAAATCAATACGAAATAGCAAAAAAAATATTAAAAGAAGAGAGTAAGGATGCCTCTATTTTTGTATTTTATGATGATGAAGGCAACTTTAGATTCAGTTTGGTAAATACAAACTATTTAGGTAAGAAGCGAAATTATTCAGACTTTAAACGGTACACATATTTTGTAGATAAAAACAAATCAAACAAAACTTTTATAAAACAAGTTGGAGAATGTAGTTTCAACTCACTTGATGAAATTATAAAAGCTTTTAGTGTTGAGCCATTAAATAAACTATTTTATCAAGAAGTATCTAAAGCATTTTATGAATTAATTGGTGGTAAAATCAGCATCGCTAGTAAGAAATATGATTTTACTGCTGTTTTAGAATTACCATCAACTCCATTAGCAAATCGAAAAATTTATCAAGAGTTTTCGGTAAGGTTAATCGGTAGAATGATATTTTGTTGGTTTTTGAAGAATAAAAAATCCCCAAATAAACTACCTCTTATACCTGAAAATTGGTTGCAATCAGACACGGTTCAACTTTTAAGTAATGGTGGATTTAACTATTATCATGATTATTTAGAAAAGTTGTTTTTTCTTATTCTTAATAAAAAGCAAGATGAAAGAACAATTTATGATTTACCTGATGGCCACGACATCATTCCATTTTTAAATGGCGGATTGTTTGAACCTCATGTCGATGATTTTTTTCCTAGAGACAGTAACGGTATTCATAAAGTTGCTCATAATCTAAGAATACCTAATGAATGGTTTTTTAAGTTCTTTCAAGTTTTAGAACAATTTAATTTTACTATTGATGAGAACAGTCTTAACGATGCTGAGGTAAGTATTGACCCAGAAATGTTAGGAACTATTTTTGAAAATCTTTTGGCAGAAATAGACCCAGATACCGAAAAAAGTGCCCGAAAATCAACGGGAAGTTTTTATACACCTAGAGAAATTGTTGATTATATGGTGGAACAATCTATCAATCAATATTTGAAGACAAAAACGTCAATAGTTGATGAGGTTGCTTTACAAGACCTATACAAAGAAGGTGGTATTAATGAATTTGATGAAGAACAAACGATTGAAATTTTAGAAGCACTTAATATCGTTAAAATCTTAGACCCTGCCTGTGGTTCGGGAGCATTCCCGATGGGAGCATTACATAAAATCATAACTATTTTACATAAACTTGACCCTGATGCAATTTGGTGGAAGGAAAAGCAAATTAAAAATATCCCTAATGCATTGGCTAGAAAGTATATGCAAGAACATTTGGATTCTAAAAGCCCAGATTACATCAGAAAATTGGGAGTAATACAAAACTCTATCTATGGTGTGGATTTACAACCGATAGCTACTGAAATTTCTAAACTGCGAAGTTTTTTATCTTTAGTTATTGACGAAAGTATCTATGATAATGCAGAAAACAGAGGGATTGAGCCTTTACCAAACCTTGAATTTAAATTTGTAACAGCGAATACACTAATTGGGCTACCTGAAGACGGTGGACAGCAAGGAATGTTTGATAAATTTGAAGAGCTTCAACTATTAGAACAATTGAGAGGAGATTACCTACAAAGTTCAGGTAAAAAGAAGTCGGATATTAAAGAACGTTTCTCTAGAGTGCAAAAAAAAGCATTTAGTTCTCAAAATAATTTGTTTGCCGACCACGAAAGTAGAAGTTTTAAATTAATGAGTTGGAATCCATTTGGAGATGAAGCATCAACATGGTTTGACCCTCAATGGATGTTTGGAATAGAAAAATTTGACATTGTTATTGGTAATCCTCCTTATGTTTATACTAGAGATGTAAATTTTGGGAGTGGTTTTAAGGATTATGTTAATAAGGAATATTTTTCAAGAATTGCATTGCCTGAAAAATCTAAGTCTCGACAAGCAGGAAAAATTAACTTATTCGCTATTTTTTTACTTTTAGGTAAAAAATTAATTAGTAATACAGGGACACTTACATATATAATCCCAAATAATATTTTAAGAGGTACTGTTTATGATGTTATTAGATTTGATATATTAAATAAAAATAACATTATCTCGATTGTTGACTTAGGAGCTGGAATTTTTAATAAAGTAACTGCTTCTACGATTGTCTTTCAAATTGGAAACAAAGCAGTGGGAAGTGACATGGCCAATGTAATTACGGATGTGAAATCTCTTGTAAACGGAGATTATCATGAAAAGAAAATTCATCAAAGTGTATTTTTGAATAACACAAGTTACACGTTTAACATAATGTTAGATGAGGAGCAAACAAATTTATCTAATAAGATTAGTAATTCAAAAAATGATTTTGGCAATTATTGTATTGATATTATAGAAGGAATTGTAGCTCATAAACATTTAATTTTTGAGACAAGAGAAGAGAATTCTTTCGATTTAATCGAAGGAAAGGACATTAAAAGATTTAATATAAGAGAATGTTCGAATTTTATAGTTTGGAATAAAAAAGAAATTCATCGTACTAGACCAGAATATCTTTGGGAAGAAGAAAAAAAGATTGTTATGCAAAGAATAAGTGGTGGGAAAATGCCTCTTGTAGCTGCAATTGACTTAATGAAAAGAAAATCATTTGCTTCAACTAATAATATAGTTCTTAAAAAAGAATATCGAGAGTATTATGAATTTATAACTTGTTTGTTAAATTCAAAATTAATTAACTGGTTTTATGCTAATAACTTTTCAAATAATTCTGATTTAACTGTAAATATTTCAAAAACATTTCTAGAGACCTTACCGATAAAATTAATAGAAGTATCTAAGTTAAATATTTTTAAAGAATTGTATTCTAATTTAGAAAAAAAGTATGGCACTGATGAATTTAAAATTGAATACAACAAGCTAAACTTATTCGTTTATAAGTTATATGATTTAAATCACGATGAAGTTCTATTAATAGATTCTACACTAGAATTAAGCAAAGATGAATATGAAAGCATTATAATTGAGTAATGAGTAATAATTTTATAACAAACAACGGAGATAATGCTACACTAAAAAAACGATTAGAAACCTTAATATCTGCAAGTAAAGAATTAAAGTTTTTAGTTGGTTTTTTTTATTTTTCAGGATGGCAAGAAATATATCAGAAACTAGAGTCTAATCCAGATGTAACGATAAAAATACTAGTTGGTTTACAAGTCGATAAATACTTGTCTAACATTGTTGAGGTAGGTGTAAAAGATGATAGTTTAAGCCAAGAAGAGTATTTTACCCAGTTCATGAAATCGATGGGTTATGCTATTAACAATGCAGACATGGATAATGAGGCTTTTTATAATCAAATTGCTTTTTTCATTCAGTTGTTAGAAGACGGACGTTTGATAATTCGTAAGACTCTAAATCCTAATCATGCTAAATTATACTTGTTTAAACTAAATGAATCTCAAATTTTAAAACAAGGTTTTATTACAGGAAGTAGTAATTTAACTAAAGCAGGTTTGCAAGGCCAAGAAGAATTTAATGTTGAGATTAAAGATTATGGTTTTGAAAGTGCCGAAAAGTATTTTGATGATTTATGGCTACTATCAATACCAATTACCGAAGCTCATAATGGTTCTCAAATTATCATAGATTTTTTAAAAAACAAGAGTCAAGCTTCGCTTATAACTCCATACGAGGCCTATGCACTTATCCTAAAAACCTACCTAGAACTGCAAGAAGCAAAGAAAATAAATAGTGCCGTAGACCGACTTTTAGAGAGTAATGGATTCGAAAAATATCAATATCAACTAGATGCTGTTAACCAAGCGTTGAGTATTATTGAAACTTATAATGGTGTAATAATAGCCGATGTGGTAGGATTGGGTAAAAGTATTATTGCGTCATTGATTGCCAATCAAATAGGTAAAAGAGGACTTATACTTTGTCCTCCAGGTTTAATTGGAAGCAAAAAAGAAGGCACTGGATGGTGGGAGTATAAAAATAAATTCAAGCTTCATAATTGGGATATCGCAAGTTCTGGTAATTTAGAAAATGAAGCGGAAAGCATATTAAATAATAGCCTTGATTATGAGGTAATTATTGTAGACGAAGCTCATAAATTTAGAAACCAAGATACATCAGCTTACGAAGCTTTGTTAGATGTTTGTAGAGGAAAAAAAGTGATACTTCTTACTGCTACTCCGTTTAATAATTCTCCTGCAGATATATTTTCATTACTAAAATTATTTATAATACCTGGTCAATCTGGTATAACATTAGAACAAGATTTAGAAGGCAGGTTTAACGCTTATAACTATCGTTTTAAACGCTTATCTAATATAATTAAGTATCATCAGTCTTTAAATCCAGAAAAGCTTAGAAAAGCTGAAAATGATTATACTAAGTTATTTGGATTTGAGCCTCCAATTGATATTCATATTGTAAGACAAAATGTTAGTGCGATGGCTAATGATATTAAAAACATCATTACTCCAGTTGTATTGAGACGAAACAGATTGGATTTAAAGACAGATTTTGAATATAAAAATGAAATTCAAAACCTATCAACAGTTAAAGACCCAGAAGAACAATTTTTTGCATTATCTAAAGAGCAATCAGATTTTTACAATAGAATTATCACCGATTATTTTAGTGAAGAAGGTAATTTTAGCGGAGCTATATACAAACCTTTTGAATATGAGAATAAGCTAAAAGACGAAGATAAATTAAGTGAGGATGACAACCGAGCACTTCAACAACAAAGGAATTTATATGACTTTATGAGAAGATTATTGGTGAAACGATTTGAGAGTTCGTTTGGTGCTTTCGAAAAAAGTATTGAGCGATTTTTAAGAACGCATAAAATGGTACTTTCTTTCATTGAGCATTCCGATAGGTACGTCATGGATAGAAAAGTTATTGAATACATTTATGATGATGAAGATGGTGCTGACGATTTTACGTTTGAAGCAATTAAGGATGCATTAGAAAAATTTGAAAAAAATGCTGAATTCAAGAAGAAACCTAAACATACCAAAATCTACGAGGTTGATAAGTTTGAATTTAGAGATAAGTTTTTAACCGACATTAAAAATGATATTAAATTATTTGAAAGAATCAATGATGAGGTTAAAGGATTGCAGTTAGTCCAAAATGACCCAAAACGAAAAGCTGTATTAGAAACTATCAAAAATGTCATTAAAAATGAGCATTCACCACGAAGGAAAGTGATACTGTTTACAGAATATACCGATACAGTTAGACATTTGAAAACTTTGTTTGAGAAGGAATTAGGTGGTAGAGCTATGTTTTGTGATGGTAGTATCACTAAGAATTTTGCACTGGAGTTGAATGCAAATTTTGATGCGAAATATAAAAACAAAGTTGATGATTTTGATGTTCTAATAACAAGTGATAAACTTTCTGAGGGGTACAACTTAAATAGAGCAGGCTTAATTATTAATTATGATATTCCTTGGAATCCTACAAGAGTTATTCAACGTGTTGGAAGGATAAATAGAATGAGTGCGAAGGTATTTGATGAATTACATATTTACAATTTCTTTCCAACTGAACAAGGTGCAGATATTGTAAAAAGTCGAGAAATAGCACAACAAAAAATGTTTTTGATTCATAGTGCATTAGGTGAAGATTCTAAAATGTTTGATGCAGATGAAAAACCAACAGCAAGTGGACTGTTTGTAAAAATGAGTCAGAATCCAGAAGAACATGAGGAATTAAGTATAAATACAATAATCAGAAATGATTATAATGAAGTGCTTAATAACCATCCAGAAGTAATTGAAAAAATTAAAAAATTACCAAACAGAACAAAAACTGCAAAGTTGTATACTGAAAATAATACCGTTGTGCTTCGAAAAAAAGGAATGGCTTTATTTTCAATTGTTCACCAATTTGACCAAGAAAAGCTTGAAGGGAAACCAACCGAAAAAACTTTCGAAGAATTATTACAACATGTTAAGTGTACGTTTGAAGAAGAACGACAATCCTTAACGCATAAATTCTGGAGGTCTTATGAAGAAATTAAAGAGTTTAAACCTAAATATAGCACTGGTAAATCTGAGGCAACTTTAGAGGTTAAGGCGAATACTTCTTTAAAATCATTACTAAAAGTTAAACAAGATAATTTAGACCAAAACCTAATTTCATTTATTGATACTCTTTTGAAAGATATTAAAAAATACAAAACACTTTCAAAATTCACTCTTAGAAGATTGATTTTAGGTGAAGGAAAGAACAGTTATGATGAGCTAGTAATTAATATAATTGAATTAAAACGTAAACTTGGAGCCGACTATCTTGATGTTATATTAGCTAAAAGTAGTCATATTGAAAATGATGTTATTATAGCAGTTAGTAACATCAATGAATCAGTATAAATTAAAATCCAATAAATAAGTAAAATCCAGATTGTCTTCTATATAGGAATAACAAAAAGTTTCACTTCTAACAATAGTGAAACTTTTTATTTTGGCTAAACCCTTGCTAATAAAGGGCTAACAGTCTTTTGACGAATTTTACAATCAAAAAAGTTTCACTTTTGATTAATTTTAGTTGTTTTTGAAACTTTTAATATTATCTTTACAGTAATAAATAATTACAGTCATGAGCCTTAAAAATTCAATTACTACTAGCGACTATCTAAATTTTGATTCAACATTGAACAAAGCAATGAAAATCATCAAAACTGAAAAAAACTATAAATTAGGATTTTTAGTAGTTTTTGGCATAAATGCAGGATTGAGAATTTCTGACATTCTGAAATTGAAATTTGAAGATTTAGAAAACGATTCAATTTCTTTAGTAGAATCTAAGACCAATAAGAAGCGAGTAATTAGATTAAACGATAACATCAAGAACGCTTACGAAGTTCTTAAAACAAGAACAGATGAAAGAAGTGGCTATATTTTTACTTCAAACCAATCAACAGTAATAACGGTACAATATGTAAACCGTAAACTAAAAGAAATGTTTGCTACTAAAAACGTTGCAATTAGCAGTCACTCACTCAGAAAGACGTTTGGTCGCCAAGTTTGGGCTAATAATGGAGAAAGTGATAAAGCCCTTTTATACCTTAGTGAATTATTCAATCACTCATCACAAGCGATAACAAAAAGGTACTTAGGAATTAGACAAGAGGAATTGGATGATATATACATGAGTTTATAATATGAAATTAAATATGATACCAGAACTAATCGCTAAATATCAAAATTCAAAAATAACTTCAATCAATGACTTGAAGCCAATAATAAGTGAAATACAAAATTTAAGAATTTACTTTGATATTATGGAAAATTATCGAGGTCATAGTTTAGAAAGTTATCAATTAAATTCTGGTTTAGCTAGATATAACAAAACACCTTCAGAATTAAGTAAAATAGAAAATGATATTTATAATAAATTTTATAAGTTAATAAAAACTAAAAAGGATTACATAAGAGAACCTTTCACTCAAGATTATGAAGGTTATGAATTAAAAAATAAGTGGTATTCATTGTTTCAAGCACAACATATTGGTTTATTAACAAGATTAATGGATTGGTCAATAGACTGGAGAGTAGCATTAATGTTTGCCGTTGAAAATGAAAACTATTTTAAAAAAAATGGTACTTTAACTATTTTTTTAGTCCCTGGAGATTTGCTTTATCATGATAGAAAAATAAAGGAAGTGTCTTCGAAAACAGACCCTTTTACCAATTCAATTGACATGATGATAAATACACCTGTATATATGTTGGATGATAAATTTGATTATATTGGAGAAAAAAGAATTGGCAGACAAAATGGACGGTTTTGGGTTCAAAGCATTGAAAAAAGTGTTATTCCACTAAATGAGCAAGAGGAATATAAACCTCTACTTCTTAACTTAATTATTGATGGCGAATCAAAAGAAAAAATAAAAGCTGAACTTGAAACTATGGGTTACAAAATAGATTGGCATTATTACAGAAAAGATGAGGATGTAGATGATGAAATCAAATTAATTAATAAAGTACATTTATCAAAAAATTGGCTTTATACTTTATTATATCGAATACTAATGTTAAAAAAATATATAAAATGGCAGAAAAAAAAATAACTACATATTATTTAGCTCTTATAACTTTTTTAGATATACTTTTTAAAGGTCAACCGAAAGCAAGACTAAAAAAAAAATTAATTCCAGCATATAAAAACAATAGTTTAAATATTATGCGAATATGGAAGAATAAAAAATATAATGATTTTGGTACTGAAAGATTCATTAGGTTATTTCTAGCCATATCTCAATTTATATTTCCAGGATTACTAGTGAGACATGTCTCTGGCAAATATGGATTACTCAGTAGAAAATTATACGTTGAATTATATGTAATAATAAAAATACTAATACCCATTCTGATTTTCAAACTAGATTTAACTTCAAATGCCTTTATGACAGCTATCATATTTTATCTAATGATAGAAACAGTTCTTTATTTGGCAACTCTTATTTATTTATCGAATGAATTTGCAGAACCAGTTTCATATAGGCGTTCTTTAACTTTCTTATTCTTAAATTTCATTGAAATTGTACTCTATTTTGCCGTAATATATTCTTACTTCAATAATCATTATTCAAATTTTTTAAACAAAAAATTTGTGACACATACGGACGCAATTTATTTTAGTTTTGTAACATCATCAACCTTGGGATATGGTGATTATTTTCCTACCAGTATCCTTGCTAAAAGATTTATTATATTTCAAATTATTCTATTTTTTATTTTTGTCGGATTATTTTTGAATTTCTTCGCTTCTCGGATTCAGAACCCCACATATTACAATGCGGGACTATCCAAAAATAAAAAGCAACAATAATTAATGTCTTGTGGATGTAGTATTTAATTTTTCAGATACAATTGGGTTACAAATATATGAGGCAAACACTACAAACCTCAATTGAATGAGTCACTGTTTTTCATTCAAGTACTTTTAGTACATAGGTATATTAAAAAATTAATAAAATGAAAACTCAAGTATCTATCAAACAAATAATTATTGATTTTATTTATATCGGTAAGCAATTAAAAGAACTTTTCACAAACAGAGAAGATTACAAACCCATCATTGAATTTTTATTGGCCAAAGATTATCTAAATGAAGATTTAAATATTCCTTATCCTAAACTAAAAGATGTTGAATCGGCTACTGGACTAAAGCCCTATACCTTAAGGAAAATTTTATTAAAAATGCATTCTGAAATTTTCACTTATGAACGCAAATTAAACTTAAGTTTCAAAAAAGTTATTTATCATTTTTACATTAGATACTTTGATTATAGATGCCAATTTACAGTTGATTATTTAACCCATTTACCAAGAATTGGTGACAGCATAAGTGTACCCTTTGTTAGTGCTTTGATACCAATTAATTATTTCTATGTTGAAGATATAGAACACGAACTTGAAAACAACACTCAAATAATTATTATAACCTTGTGCGTTGGTAAATATAATGAATACTACAGCTACATGAAAGATAGAGCTTTAGAATTAAGAGAAATTAGCTTCAGAGAGAGTTATGAATTAAGTGAAGATAAAATTAAAGAAATCATTTATTCAAAACATCATCGATAAATCATTTATTTTTTCTTCAAATCAAACCCGATGTTTATAAGTTGGTCATCTACAATTTCTACATTTTTTTCAGAATTCAGAGGATTGTGCCTACTGTCTGTATCTTTACTCAATATAGAATTAAGCAATGGCTGTACTGAAACAACTTTAGCTCCAATGATTCTACTCAAAACTTTAGCCATACTATTTCTAGAAGTATTAAATGGTTTTTTGTTTTTTAAGAGTTCAATAATACCGAGCCTTTCCAAATAAATCACCTTCATAGCAATAGAAATACTACCAGTTTCTACGATTTCTTCCTCATCGCCCTCCTCTTCTAATTTTTTTTCTTCCTCAATCTCTTTATCAGTTTTAACTTTCAAATAAGTATTTTGAGCATAATCATAGTAATATCCTATTTGGAGTCTTTTTTTAGCATTTTCTATGTTTATTAAATCTTCTATTTCGTTTATGAAATCCTTTGTTATATCTAATGCTTCTTCAAGGTATTCGTAATCAAAAGCACTCGAAAAAGACAATTCAAATTCCTCTAAATAATTTTCAAAATCTTCGTTTAATAGCACATCTCCAAAAATAACATCAATATCTTCTTGCTCATATTCTTTTGACTCTGATAATTTATTCTTTAATCTTTCCATGTAAAAAATAAAAAAATCTCTTTTTAATTGATACAATAAATATTCATCTAAATTATTTGTCAATTCATATATTTTTCGAATTCTTGAAAAAGAAGACACGCTATTAATATTCTCATAAAACAATTTCAACTCGGTATCCGTCATAAATTTTGATTGTTAATTTTTATAATGAAGGTAAAAACAATTTACTTATCCGCTAATCTACTAAAATATTCTAACATTTGATGTGCATTATCATAGGTGGTTTTTCCTATATAAGATAAGAACATACGCTCAGTACTATGTGCCGTAATATTCATTAAAATAGGAGTCGGAATCCTTCCGTAAAAATTGGTTGCAAAAGAACGTCTGCAGATATGGCTACTAATAGCTTCATGTTTTGGAGAAACTTTAATCACACTAGGTTCTCCCTGCGTTTCTTTCTTTCTCCACTTTGTTGGAGTGTTCAACTCTGCTTCTTTACATACATCTTTAATATACTCATTGAAACGAGAAAGAGAAATCTTATAAGGCATTCCGCTTTCTATTATTTCGATTGCTTTTGGTAGCAATGGAATAGCGACTAATTTTCCAGTTTTTTGTTGTTTTAATTCAATGATTTTAGCACCAGAAATTTCTTTTATATTGTTTTCAGTAATACTTAACAAGTCACCAGCACGTTGACCAATTAAACATCCCAACAACAACCATTTTCTAGCATTTATCAACGCTTCTCTAGTAAGCACAGCCTTTTTAATAGATTCCTGCTCCATTTCACTTAAAACTATAATATCCTGAGGCTCTCTACTTTCAGATACGCCCTTGAAATTCTTAACTTGTGTTGAGGTTTCAATATCATTCTTAAAAGCATCTCGGCACACTGTTCTAAAATTAGCAATATTCTTTCCAACATAATTAGTAGAATAACCTTTGCCAAACATCCACATTTTATATTTTTCAAGAAATTGCAAATTTACTTCTTTGACCAAAATACTTTTACCCTTCAAAGCCTCAACTTCATATTTTAAAATTGTATTCTTGAAAAGTTTTAAATTCTGAATACGTCCCTTACTCAATCCAAGCTCTTTCTTTTGATTTTGCTTGAAAGGTGCTTCATCGATATACTTTTGTATGTAGTTAGTCAAAACATCCAATTCAACAACAGGCGTTTTTTTGTTAAACACGTCAATTTGAAGTTGTAGCCACTCACCAGTAAATTCAATTCCAGCACTTACACCGTCATTGTATCTGTCATTTATGAATATAGAAAGCTTATCCAGTTTGGACTTCAAGTTTTTAAGTGCATCAGTTTTCTGAACTGGTTGTGATAAAGTTTCGCTCCAATATTTTGAATCAATGACATGACCTGACTTTCTCCATAATACATTTTTTCTGTCAATGGAATAACGAATATAAATCTGAGAATTTTCACTTTTACTTTGCAGTAGATATTTTAAAGTAGCCATAATTTCACATTACTAGTTTGATTCAGCAAATATAGCTATAAATTCAAATTTACTTAACATCTACTTAACCAAACCGATATTTAATTACTTTTTAATACGCTTAGATACGCAAATAAACACAATAAACCCAATAAAAATAGGGTATTAGAAAATATTAAAAAATAAAGAAACTGATGGACTTTGTCCCCACCGTGGTCACTTGATGGGACAAAGAAGAAATATCCTTCTTGGTCCCGTTTTTATTTGGGTCTAGTTCGTTGTTAATTATATAAACAATCTTCACAACTTCATTTATCCTAGCGGTTCGAAACTCATTTTCCTGAATTGTAAAATTTTCGGGGAAAATCGAACCAATCAAATCTCTAGATTTCATTAAATCTTCGGTATTCCAGCATTTGTCAAGCTTTAGGAGGTTTTTGATGCCAACTTTAAGTAAATCATTTAAATCTATCTGATTTTCATTTAAAGCAGACAATTTTAAATCCAATCTATTTATTTTAACATCATAATCCTCTTTCATTTCAATATAATCTTTTACCCCTAATTGTTGAGAAGCCAAAAGATCCCTAATGTATGAAAGTCGCTTCTCGTATTCTTTAAGCTCTGAAATTACTCTTTGTTTTTCCTCTTGACTTTCTTTTGTGTTTTCTTTGAAACACTCATTCATTATTCGAACATAGAGTTTTACAAATTCAACTTTAGGAATATAGATATTCAAATTCTCCAAAAAAATATTATTTGCCGTTATTGAACTTATACGATAAGTACAACCCTTACGGCAGTGGTAATAAGAGTAGTAATTGTTTCTCCCTTTAGAAATACTAGCAGTTAACATATTCTCGCATTTAGGACACTTAAAAAAGCCTCTCAAAGGAAATGGTTCGTTGGTCACTACTTTTGTTCTAAAGTTCTTTCTTCGACCATCAAGAACATCCTGCACAAGATAAAAGAGTGTTTGTGGTACTAATGGTTCGTGTGTGCCAATAACAAAACGCTTTTCTTCATCTTTATACTTTGGAATTAAAATCTTTCCGCAATAAAGCGGATTACGAATCAATCTCCAAAAATTATTCTTACTTGCTTTGAGTCCTTTTTTCTTGGCTTGAAGATAGACTTGTTCCGTATTAAAAACACCTTTGGATATTTCATGGAAAGCCCATTTGATAATACTTGCCTCTGGTTCATCAAAAGCAATATACTTTTTACCATCCTCAGTTATTTTATTTACATAACCAGAAGGAGCCAGCCCCATATATCGACCTTCTTTCCTTGCTCTTCTCATGCCATGAAAAGTATTTAAGGCTCTTCTATCATTCTCAACTTCGGGAGCTGCAAGATAAAATGCCAGCATCATTTTATTCTCAGGAATGGCAAGATCCAAAGGCTGTTCTATTGCCTGTGGCTCTACCCCTAACTTTCTTAATATGCTTATCATCTGATACGCATCACCAGCATTTCTGCTAAATCGATCCCATTTGGTAAAAAGTACTAAATCAGACTTGTTTTTCAACTTTTTCAAATTAATCAATAGTTTTTTCCATTGTGGTCTATTGAATGTCTTTGCTGAATGATCTTCGTAAATAATATCCCTTATCTCAATTGCATGTATCTCACAGTACTTTACGAGCATTTCTTCTTGATTTCTTTGGGAATATCCCCTGTCCGCCTGTTCGTCTGTACTTACTCTCACATATAGGTCTGCTATCTTTCTCATCTTTTTGATTTAAATAGTTGGAAATTGTTAGGTTTGCTAGTTTTCTTAAAAACTCCAAGATTAATCCTGCTTGGTCAAGTGTTACATCTACATTCTCTTTTTTTAGCATTTTTACAGCTTGCTCCGCTGTTAATTTTCCTCTTTCATTCTCATCATCATTTCTCATTTGTAAAGTCCCCTCCATTAAAAAAAGACCATCACTGGTCTTTTTTGTTCAACAATCATCTATCGCTATAAAGATAAGATCTTGATTTGTAACGATCATAAGCAAAATATATCTATGATAGCTGTGGATTGTTATTGCTTGGAAATATTTTCGTCTTCATTTTCACAACCTGCAGGAAACAATATGCTGATTTCATTTAAAAGTTCAAATTCATCAATTGGAAATAACTGCAAGGCAATCCCCAAAATAAGCCCGACATCTATCGACCTGTTTTCTATTGTAATGGGAAGTTCAGCACTATCATGATCCAGAGCTACAATACATAACCTCATCAGGTTTCTTATTACTGAGGCAAGCTCATAATAATCATATACTTTAATTTCAGCAGTGTGCATCCTGTTTTTATTGTCAACTGGTCTCAAAGTGCTGAGACAACTGACCGTTAATCTTTTAATAGTCTCTAATTTGTTAATTTCATTTGTTTCCATGACCTTTATTTATTTACATTGGTTTGACCTTCTACACTCTCTATTTGCTCTGCTTTCCCAAGTTCTTTCCGCATGAGTTCATCCGCCTGATTTTTAAATTTACAGCATCTTTCTTCCAGTAGCTCATAGTACAAATAATCAACATCATTAGCTTTACTAAAACGCAGGGTATTTGGCTGTTGTTTAAGTAGCTTAAACAAGGATTGATCTTGCTTGGTTTTGTGAGGAAAAAAATCTGTTGTCATTGTGGTGAAATACGCGCAAAGATTAAATAAATGCTCTAATGAAAAATAATTGGGGGTGTATCCCATAAAAACACGAATCAAAGCCAAACAAGTTTGTTCCACTATTTGATGAAGACCACACATTTTTACTTCAACTGAGGAACTAATATCATCATCATTATAAACCCAGTTCCAAATGGTGGAAATAGTATTCTTCCTATTTGCTACATAAAGCGAGGTGGATTTTGGATTTCTTTTTGGAATTCCATCAATAATCAGATATGGAGGTTTGTTTGCATCTTGAAATAATAAGTCGGCGTTTTGCATAATGTTCCAAAAAAAGTACTTCTGGTCGTCGCACAATTTTTTAAGACTCTGCATTTGATGTATAAGCAGTGTAGTAGTTATACGTCCTTGCGTTTTTATTTTTATTTTATCACAAATATCATTGGTCGCATTTTCTATGGTTTCTTCTGCAAGAACTAAGAGATACAAATGAATATACTCCTCTTGTTTAACAGATTCCTGAAAAGGAGTATAGAAAAGCTGGGTTTGCCTCTTTTCTCCAAAACAGTAAATCCCGTTAGTACTGATGCTTCCAATAATAACTTTACTAATTATTTGTAATTCTTTGTTGTCAATTGCTTTCATAATTTTGCTTATTTAATTAATACTTCTCTGAAAAATTGTATTTTTGTTTAATACACAGCAAGTAAGCAATAGATTGTACCGTACCGAACTATTCGAAATTGTAACCCACAAAAGCAAGCTTGTTTTTTACCAAAGCCTTTTTTTTAAACGAATTTTAAATATCTTTGAGCTATGGACACAGCAACAAAACCAAAACATATTGGCAGAAATATCAGCCGAATTAGAGAGCTTAGAGGAATGAAACAAGAAGCCCTTGCTACTGCAATTGGAGTAAGCCAGCAATCCGTTTCTAACATTGAGGGAAGCGAAACAGTTGACGAAGAAAAACTACAGGCAATTGCTGAAGTTTTAGGAGTTACTGCTGATGGCATAAAAAATTATAGTGACGAAGCTGTATTTAATATTATTGGGAATACTGTAAATAATCATGACAATGCATCTTTTTTTCAATACCAGCCAACATTCAATCCTTTAGATAAATTGGTTGATGCTTATGAAGAAAACAAAAAACTATACGAACGATTAGTTCAAGCCGAGAAAGAAAAAGTCGAATATTTGGAAAAATTACTAAAAGGAAAATAACCTTTATATAAATAATAAAAGATAATGATATACCCAGTATACCATTATCTTTTATTTATCTTTTATTATTTATAATACGAGTTAGTTATTCAATTCATTAAAGTTTATGCATTCACTACACATTAAATAAACTACAAATTATTTATGTATCTATGTGATTTATATTTTTTAAATTCACTTAAAAGAGAATCTGAACTTTAAGAAATGGAGAAACGTAAAATTTATGACCGTAATTTTAAAGTAAAAGCAATCCAATTGGGTTCCGAAAGAGGTGTGAGAAAAGCTTCCAGAGAACTTGATATAGCGCCTTCACTTATAACTATATGGCGACAGGAGCTGCTTAAATATGGCACTGCGAGTTTTTGCGGAATTGGAAAGTCGAGATTAACCCCTGAAGAAAAAATATTTTCCAAACAAAAAATAAAACTTAAAAGAGAGCTTAAACAATCAGAACTTAAAATTGAAATTTTTAAAAATGGGAGTAAATATGTTTCTCAAGGGAAACTAATGACTTATCATTTTATTGAAAATAATGTAGAAAAATATACACTTGGAAAAATATGCAAAGTTTTTGGAGTAAATAGAAACGCATATATTAAATGGAAAAAGCAAGTAATTTCCCCAACACAACGTCGAACAAATTTATTAAAAGAAGAAATAACTTCCATATTCTTTGAATACAAAGAAATATATGGCAGTGCAAGAATTGCTGCAGAATTACAAAGTCGAGGCTTTACGACAAAACAACGACAAGTTGCTAAGTATATGAAAGAACTAGGTCTCGTTAGCAAGATAAGAAGAAATTATAAAATCAAAACTGTTTCACGTTATAATCGTTGTGCTTTTCCTAATATTTTAAATCAACAATTTACGGTTGAAGAACCTTCTAAAGCTTGGGTCTCAGGGATAACTCGCATCCAAACGAAGAAAAGAGTTTTATTTTTAACCATTATTATGGATTTATTTGACAGGAAAATCATCGGGTGGAGCCTAAGCAATGGATTAACCGTTAAAGAAACTACAATACCAGCTTGGGAAATGGCTGTTCAAAATCGTAAAACAAAAACAGGTTTAATATTTCATTCTGATAGAGGAATTCAGTATTCTAACAATATGCTTTCCAGTAAAATAGACTCTTATAAGTTTATTAGACGAAGTATGAATCGAAAAGGAAATCATTCTGACAATTCTATCTGTGAAAGCTTTTTTACTTCCCTTAAATCTGAACTAGTCGATTTAAATATACTTCTTCCTAAAGAACAAATGGAACAAAAAATATTTGAATATCTTGGAAATCTACATTAAAAAGACATTCTACTATAGATTATCAAACTTCAGACTATGAAAAATTACGAGCCTTCTTTCAAAGAGAATGTAGTTAAATTAAGTTATGAGCGAGGCAAGGGGCAAATTGCAAGTTTTGCAAGAGAATTGGGAATAGCTCCAGATTTCTTGTACAAATGGCGACAAGACTTTGAAAAATTTGGAACAGGGAGTTTTTGCGGATCTGGTCACGTAAAATTAACTCCTGAGCAGGCTGTAATTTTTAACCTTGAAAAGAAAATTAAAGATTCAAAAATTACGCTGGAAATTTTAAAAAAAGGAACCAAATATGTTTCGCAAGGAAAAATAATGACTAAACAATTCATTGAGAACAATAAATCTGAATTTTCGATTCAAAAAATATGTGCCGTATTAGAAGTATCGGAAACTACATATTATAGAAGAAAAAAACAAGAGCTTACAGATACAGAATCTCGAATGATTTTATTAAAACAAGAAATTACATCCATATTTTATGAATTTAAGCAAAGATATGGATGCACCAAAATTACAAAAGAACTTCAAAGCAGAGGATTTAAAATAAAAAACTCGTCAGTAAAATTTTATATGAGAATGTTGGGTTTACGTAGCAAAGTTAAAAGAAATTATAAGGTAACAACTGACTCACATCATAATCACTATGTAGTTCCAAATGTTTTAAATAGAGGATTTACAGTTAATGAGCCTGCTAAAACTTGGGTTTCAGACATAACATATATCCAAACAACCAAAGGCTTTTTATATCTTACCATTGTTATGGATTTATTTGACAGGAAAATCATAGGATGGAGTTTAAGTACCAAAATGAGCACTAAAGCAACAACTTTGCCCGCTTGGGAAATGGCAGTAAATAACAGGAAAATCACTAAAGATTTAATCTTCCATTCTGATAGAGGTATTCAATATGCTAATAAAATTTTCACTAATACATTAGACTCTTATAAGTGTGTTAGACGCAGTATGAGCCGTAAACAAAATCATACTGACAATGCCGTTTCCGAAAGCTTTTTCAGCTCTTTTAAAAAAGAATTAATTAATCGAAACAAACTTCTGCCGAGAAAACAGATGAGAGCCGACGTATACGAATACATTGAAAATTGGTATAATAAAAAGAGAAGACATTCATTTTTAGGTTATAAGACAATCGAAGAATTTGATAAAATTAATTTAATTTGAAAATTTAACATTACTGAAAGTACTACAGCAAAAAATCTTTAATTCTTGTATGATGAATATCTTTGCCAAGTAGATATTTACAACGAAGCTCTTCTAGTGTTACAGTGAATATTTGTTTAATTATATATAAACTATGATAATGATATACTCAGTATACCAGTATACCATTATCTAAATTAATTCAGAAAAAGAGACTCTACAGGGTCTCTTTCTTGTTTAGGAATGTTTTTGATTTATGGTGCACAATAATAAAAACCTACAAAATGAACAAGACTATTAAACTCCGTGTAAAAAAGGAAATTGGCAATAGTGATGAGCTTAAAGTATTAAAATTAAAAGGTGCATTAATTGCCAAAAAGTACACTGAAATTATTCACATTATTGATGAAAATGATGACTTTTACCTTAATTCATTTTCTTCTTCACCAGCCCACAAAAAGGAGGCGGAAGATTTTATACTAGATTATATTTCAAATAATAATCTTACAGGTACTATTACTTTAGTTAGCACAAAGAATTAAATTGTTTTTGACTACCATAATTCCCCCAAGATATCCACAAAAATCTTCCTAAAAGCAGTCAGAATTTTATGGATTTTAAAAGTATATTGTTTTGAAAAAGTACGCTTCTTTTTTTCTATTATTTTTCATTTGCTTTTAAGAAGTGTACACTTTCAAAAGACATTAGAGAATAACTATTTGAGCTTTTTAAAAGTTTAAATAATTCTCTACCCAAAGGAGAAAAAATCAGCCAAGGTATTGGACATCGGCAACTACGTGCGCATAATGACAATCCTCGTTCCTCGTCCTGTCACCCTTCGGGACTTATAGCACTCCGTTTACCTAACTGTCCAATTTCAAATCTGCTTTCTTTTTTTCCTTTTTCTTTGGGAAAGTGATTTAGGCTGTAGCGGTTTTGACTACTTCTTTCCATAAAACACAACTCCTTCAATCCTAGTAGAAATTTAACTACGATAGGATATATCTTTTTTTCATTTATAAATTAGTGTCAGACTTTTAAAAATCTCAAAGATTGCCACGTTCCTGCAATCGGCAAGATGAACGGTTGTTAAACAACCGCCTATCTTGCCACCTATTACCTCGGAACTCGGTGGTGGTGACACTAAAAGGAAGAGAGTTTGAAAACAATAAAAATGAAAGATGATGAAAAGAGAAAATTCAAACAGAACACGCATTGTTGGGTTAAGGTTTACACCCGAAGAATATGCACAGATTGAGCGCAAATTTAGAGCAAGTACCTGCCGAAAATTAAGTGACCATATCAGAAGGCACTTATTTAACAAACCTATTGTGACCACTTATCGAAATCAGTCGTTAGACGATTTTATTGAAGAAACAATTACGCTTACCAATGAACTAAATTCTATTGGAAACAACATTAATCAAATTGCTAAAAAGGTTAATACATTAAAACAAATTCCGGAATTTAAGGAACAGTTACTTCGCTTCGAATTTGAGAAAAAAATACTCTTTAATAAAATGGATGAAGTTAGAAACCATACTCAAAAAATATCAGAGTCATGGTTACAATTATAAAAACAAGTCATTCTATACACAGCATTCTAAATTACAACGAAAACAAAGTTAAAGCAGGAGTTGCTCAATGTATCAGTGCAGTAAATTATCCATTAGAATTAGAAAAATTGAACTTTACGTTAAAACTAAATAGGTTTTTAAAACTGGCAGAACTTAATGAAAATGCAAAACGAAACAGCGTGCATATTTCACTGAATTTTGACCCCTCAGAAAATCATTCTAAAGAAAGACTAATGGCAATTACTGATACCTATATGGAGAAAATAGGCTTCGGAAAACAACCTTATTTGGTGTACCAACATCACGATGCGGGACATCCGCACGTTCATGTGGTTTCAATAAATATCGAAAGGGATGGCAAACGAATTGATCTCCATCATTTAGGAATACGAAAATCAGAACCCGCTAGAAAAGAAATTGAAGAACTCTTTGGACTGGTAAAAGCGGAAGGACGAAAAAAGAAAGAGGAATTTAATTTGAAACCAATTTCAATGGGAAAAGTTCAGTATGGAAAAATTGAGTCAAAAAAAGCCTTAACCAATGTTTTAAACCAGGTGCTCAATGAGTATAAATATTCAAGTCTTCCCGAACTGAATGCGGTGCTGAAACAATATAATATTTTGGCAGATAGTGGTAGTGAGAATTCAAAAATATTTTTGGCAAATGGATTAGTGTACCGAATACTAAACGAACAGGGCAAACCCATTGGCGTTCCAATTAAAGCAAGTGATTTATATTTTAAACCAACTTTGAAGTTTTTAGAGGGAAAATTTAAAGGAAACGAAATTAGAAAAGTATCAGAGAAAACACGAGCAAAAAATGCCATTGATAAGGTTCTGCTAAAAGATCGGGAGATATCCATAAAGGAATTGGCAAAGTTATTGGAAAAAGAAGGCATTCATACTGTCTTTAGAAAAAGTGTCGAAGGTCAATTATATGGCATAACGTATGTTGATCATACTACAAAAAACGTTTTTAATGGCAGTAGCTTAGGTAAACAATACAGTGGAAAAGCCATTGAAGAACGTTGTGGATTAAAAATTGCTGATGAAGAAAAAAGGAATCAGATGTATAAAAAACTTCCTCCTAAAGAATCGTTGATTGATATTCTTCAACATCAAAAAGATACACTTACTATTCAAGATTTGGTAAAAGTACTGGATATGCTCTTGCATACTGAATACTCTTCTGATTACTTACCATACCAATTGAAAAACAAAAAGAGGGGAAAAAGGAGAAAAGGATTGTCGAATAAATAACATCAAATTAATAAAACGCTTGTTATTTCAATCAAAAACAATTGTTTTGTACATAATAACAAACATATTTGAACTCTTGACCTTGAAGCTAACATATTAACTTCTACAATAGGACTAAAAAAGGGAAAATTATTCTCATTTTATGGTTTACCACATTTTTAAAATTATTTTTTTAGATACCTTAGCAAAGAATAAAATCTTACCCTAATAGTTATCATAGAATAATGGCCAAACAAGTTAAAGCAAAGAAAGAAAAAAGCATTGAAGAAACACTTTGGGAATCCGCCAATAAATTAAGAGGAACAGTAGAATCATCTGAATATAAACACGTTGTTTTAGGATTGATTTTCCTAAAATTTGCCAGTGACAAGTTTGAAGAAAGAAGACAAGAATTGATTGCAGAAGGAAAAGAAAAATACCTTGAAATAAAGGAATTCTACAATATGTCGAATATTTTCTTTTTGCCTGAAGAATCCCGTTGGTCGTTTATTATTGCCAATTCCAAACAAAATGATATTGCATTAAAAATTGACACTGCCTTACATACTGTCGAAAAAAACAATCCTGCTCTTAAAGGAGCTTTGCCTGATAATTACTTTTCACGCCTGAATATGGACGTGAGTAAACTGGCAGCTTTATTAGATACCATAAACAATATTGATACTATAAAAGACAAACAGCAAGATATTGTAGGTCGTGTGTATGAATATTTCCTGAGCAAGTTTGCCTTAGCCGAAGGAAAAGGAAAAGGAGAATTCTATACCCCAAAAAGTATTGTTAACTTGATTGCCGAAATGATAGAACCTTACAAAGGCGTGATTTATGATCCTGCTTGTGGTTCAGGTGGTATGTTTGTACAGTCTATTAAATTTATAGAAAACCACCACGGGAACAAAAAAGAAATTTCCATCTACGGACAAGAATACACGGCTACGACTTATAAGCTTGCCAAAATGAACCTTGCCATTCGCGGTATTGCAGCTAATTTGGGCGATGTTCCTGCGGATACCTTTGGACGTGACCAACATCCCGATTTAAAAGCTGATTACATAATGGCTAATCCTCCTTTTAACCAAAAAGATTGGAGAGCCAGTGATGAATTAGTAGATGATCCTCGCTGGAAAGGCTACGATGTGCCAGCAACAAGCAATGCTAATTACGGTTGGATTTTGAATATGGTTGCCAAACTTTCAGATAATGGCGTAGCAGGTTTTATCTTAGCCAATGGCGCACTCTCGGGTGGTGGTGAAGAATATAAAATTCGTAGAAAATTGATCGAAAATGATATTGTAGAGGCTATTGTGATTTTGCCACAAAATATGTTTTACACCACAAATATTAGTGTGACACTTTGGATTTTGAATAAAAACAAAAAAGCCAGAACAGTGCAATTACCTGATGCTACACGAAAGTATCGCAATAGAGAAAGCGAAATTTTGTTTTTAGACTTACGTGAAAAAGGAATTCCTTTTGAAAAGAAATTTACGCAATTTTCAGAAGAGAATATTCTTGAAATTACAGAAGCCTACCACAATTGGCAGACCGATTTATCTGTTTATGAAAATGTTCCTGAGTTCTCTTACTCTGCGACTTTGACAGACCTAATTGCCAAAGATTTTTCTTTAGTGCCGAGTAAATACATCACTTTTGTCAATCGTGATGAAAATATTGATTTTGAAGATAAAATGAAAGACTTACAAAGTGAATTTTCGGAATTATTAAAAGCCGAAGAACAGTCTAAAACCGATTTATTAACCGTATTTGAAGAGTTAGGTTATGGGATCGAATTATAAACCTATTGGGGATTATATCCAATTAGTGGATGAACGCAACAAAGGATTAAAAATAACTTCATTATTGGGACTTAGTATTTCTAAACAATTCATAAAATCAGTTGCGAATACTATTGGCACTGATATGGAGAATTACAAAATTATCCGTAAAAATCACTTTGCTTGTAATACAATGCAAGTTCGTCGTGATAAAAAAATGCCTGTAGCTTTATATTTAGAAGATGCACCTGCAATTATTTCACAAGCGTATCCGATTTTTGAAATCATAAATACAAAAGAATTGCTACCTGAATATTTAATGATGTGGTTTACTCGTTCTGAATTTGACCGTGAAGCTTGCTTTCATGCCGTTGGTGGTGTGAGAGGAAGCTTAGAATGGGAAGATTTCTGTGGAATGAAATTGTGCCTATCCCTTCAGTTGATAAACAACAAGAAATTGTTCGAGAATACAACATCATTCAAAACCGTATTGCCTTAAACAAACAACTCATCACTACACTAGAAGAAACTGCTCAGACTATTTACAAACAATGGTTTGTGGATTTTGAATTTCCTGATGAAAAGGGAAAACCTTATAAAAGTAATGGAGGGAAAATGATTTGGTGCGAAGAATTGGAGAAGGAGATTCCCGTAGGATGGGAATATAACTACTTTGGTAATCTAATAGAAACAATTAATGGATATGCTTTCAAAAGTGAAGATTTTGATCTGAAAGGAATTTACCCAATAATAAAAATTAAAAATATAAAAGCACCATATGTTTATATTCAAAGTGACACACAGTATTATAATAACAAAATTTCTGCCAATCTTCGAAAGCTAACTGCAAATAAAGGAGACATTCTAATTTCGATGACTGGATCGGGAGCAAATCAATTAAATTCAGCAGTAGGTCAAGTCGGTAAGTATTATTATAAAGTAAAAGCATTAATTAATCAAAGGGTTTGTAAGATACTACCAAAGCAAGATTTTTATAATGAATTTATTTTTCAATTTATTTCATCTCAAGACATCCAAACGGAATTATTAAATGGTTCAACAGGTAGTGCTAATCAAGCTAATATTTCTCCTAACCAAATAAAAGATTTAAAAGTTTTGATACCAGATGAAAATACATTGAAAATTTATTCAAAAACAGCATCATCAATTGATAATTTTAAAAGTCTAGAAATGATAGATAAACTAGAAGAATTGAATATCTTATTACTTGCGAAAATGACAAAAGTTGAAACTAAAATAGAGACAGTTTAATGAATGATGAATTAAAATATATTGATTCGTTAACTGATTTTGAACTAGTACAATACTTTCAAGATCATTTAATTTTACGTTCTACTGGAGGTGGTTTTAACGAAGATGCTTTTGTGAAGAGTAGAGATTTATTGATTTCAAATAAATCGATTTCTCATTTATTACCTAAGTGGTTAACAGTAAATAGAACAACGGATCAATTTTGGATGTTTATAAAAGCTCGTTATAGTACCTATCAGGAAAGAAGAGAATTTATTTGGGAAGAATTTAATTCTTTGCTTTCTTATCTTGAAACGGATAAAATATCACCATTAAATGAAACAATCGTTTTTAATGAATCCTATATTCATGCTTTATGGGAAAAAGCCATCGAAAGAAAAGAAAGTGATCCAGAAGGAGCTATTACTGCTGCTAGAACTTTGATTGAAAGTGTACTGAAATATATTCTTGATGAGCAATCAATTTCATACAACGATGGAGCGGATCTACCTGTATTGTATAAAGAAGTTGCAAAATCGTTAAATCTTGCCCCTGAACTTCATAACGAAGGTATCTTTAAACAAATTTTAGGTGGTATTAGTAGTGTTGTTACTGGCTTAGGAGCATTGCGAAATAAATTGGGTGACGCACATGGGAAAAGCAAAACGAATGTAAAACCGAGCGTAAGGCATGGTGAACTTGCTGTAAATTTAGCTGGTTCAATGGCGGTTTTTTTGTTTAAGAGTTATAAAGAAAAAAAAGAGTAATTTTTTAATTAATTATAAATATTATTAAATTAGAAATTAAAAATATATGAAATATAAGTACCAATTAATATTACTAGCCGATAATGAAGCATTATTTGATAAAATTATAGCTTCATTAGCTACGAGGTTTGATGAGTTAAAACTTATTGGTGATCTATTAAAAATTATCACTATGGATAATATCACTGAATATTCAGGTGGTCAACCTGCCTATGTAATATATTCAGGCAATAAAAACAATTTAGATGATGGTGCTTTAGAGGCGCTTAAAAAGCAAAAAATTGATGGAAACACAATTCTTCCACTTTTTATAAATTCATTCGGTGACGAAATGCCTGATGAGTTAAGAAATCAAAATGGATTGCAATTCGATAATAACATAAATAGAATTTGTAATCTTGTTTTAGAAGGATTTGAATTGTTACGAAAGAACAGGAAAATTTTCATTTCATACAAACGAACGGAATCAAGTAATGTCGCAATTCAATTATATGAAGCTTTAGAAAAAAATAATTTTGATGTCTTTCTAGATACTCATTCTATAGATAAAGGAGAAGAATTTCAAGAAGAATTATGGCATAGAATGACAGATTGTGATGTAATTTTAATGTTGAATACAAAGGATTTTTTGGAAAGTGAATGGTGTGGATATGAACTAGAAAAAGCCCATCTTAAAAGAATTGGAATCGTTCATTTAATTTGGCCCGATAATGATTTTCAGAATTTTGCGCAATTAGCACATTCAATAAAATTAACGAACAGTGATTTTGACAAACCACTCTTTAGTGATTTAGCTAAAGGTAGACTAGAAATTGGAAAAGTAACGGAAACAATAGATCTTATAGAAAGTGTTCGAGCGAGAAACTTAGCAGCAAGACAAGATGCTTTAATAACAGAATTTATCGAAGCTGCTAATTATAACAATATTGAAGTAAATTTACAATTTAGTCGATATATTACTGAAAATTTATCAGATGGAAAAAGACGAATTTATATTCCTACTATAGGAGTTCCTCAATCAATTAATTGTTTCAATTCCGAAAAATTAATAGCAAAGATAGAAAAAGGAGAAATCGATTCTATCCATTTAATTTACGATGAAATGTCAATTAGAGACTATTGGCTAGAACATTTAGATTGGCTTAATAAATATCTAAAAATACAAACTATTAAGAAACTGAATTTTAATAAATGGTTTTCTACATTATGAAAAATATATTTTTATCAGCGAGTATACCGTTGCCTGAAAGACATGCGAAGTATTATGAAACAGCCGACATTATCGCAATTAGAGAATCCCTAATTGCATTAACATCAATAGTTTTACCACATCATAGAATCATATGGGGAGGACATCCTTCAATTACTCCCCTAGTTAATTATGTAATGGAAAAAATGAATTTAAATATCCAAGAACATGTAAAACTTTATCAATCTTTATTTTTCAAAGATATTTTCCCAACAGACAATAACAAATTTGAAAATATTGAATTCACAGAAAACATGGGTGATATACATTCGAGTATTCAACGAATGCGAGAACGAATGTTTTCTGAAAATGAATTTGCAGCAGCTGTTTTTATTGGAGGTATGGATGGAATCGAAGTTGAATATAAAATGTTTAAAGAGTTACATCCGGAAGCTTTACTTTTACCTATCGCAAGTACTGGAGCAGCAACAAAAATTGTTTATGATAGTTTACTACCTGAACAATTCAAGGAAGAAAGGCTTCTCAATGATTATGGTTACACTAGTTTATTTCAAAAGTTATTAATTGATAAAATATAGATTATGCCTCGAAAAGTATTTTATAGCTTCCATTTTGACAATGATAATTGGAGGGCTGGTCAAATTAGAAACATTGGTTCAGTTGAAGGCGACAAGCCAGTAAACGGAAATAAATGGGAAGAAGTAAAAAGTAAGAGTGATTCAATTATTCAAGCGTGGATAGATGAGAATCTGAAAGACAAATCCTGTCTAGTTGTTCTAATTGGAGAAAAAACTAGTGAACGTAAATGGGTAAATTATGAAATCAAGAAAGCTTGGGAGTTAGGAAAAGCGGTCTGTGGAATTTATATTCACAAGTTAGAAGACTCTAACGGAAAACAATCTACAAAAGGAAAGAGATTATTAGCAAGCCATATTCCGGTTTTTGAATCAGAGTATTCTTCAAGTAGCTATGTATATGACGACATTAAAAATAATATAACAAATTTGGTTGAAAAAGCGATAACAATTAGAAATCAATATTGAGAAGTATGGGGAAAAATATTTTTGTTTCTTATAAATATGCAGATACTTTGGTTAATTCTTTAAGAAAAAGAGAATTTGCTTACGTCAATGGACAGTTCATTACTAGAGATCGGTTAACTAGAGTAAGAGATTATGTTGATGAACTTCAATCTATTTTAGACGATGAAGATCATATTAATCTAGGAGAAAAGGATGGTGAAAGTTTAAAGGATTTCTCGGAAGGTTATATTCAATCCAGTTTAAAAGACAAAATATATAGAAGTTCTATAACCATCGTTATGATTTCTAAAGGAATGGTAGAAAGATATTCTCCTGAAAAAGATCAATGGATACCTTGGGAAATTTCATATTCCCTTAAAGAAGTTACTAGAAATGATAGAACAAGTCGAATGAATGCAGTTTTAGGAATTGTGCTACCCGATGAAAATAATTCCTATGAATGGTATTATACTGAAAATCCAGCATGCAATTGCACCTCACATCATACCGATAAACTTTTTAATATTTTAAGTAGAAATATGTTTAACATGAAGAATCCAACAGAGTCTTCATGTAATGGCTTGATAATTCATCATGGAGATTTCTCATTTATTAAAACAGTCAAATGGAGTGATTTCAAAAGCTACCCTAACACCTATTTGAACAAAGCTATTGAAATAAGAGAAGCAAAAGATAATTACAATATAACCAAAACTGTATAATAAAAATGAGTTACATAAACGAAAATCAACTTTCTCAATATAGAAATAGAACTAAAACATTCTCTGCTGATAATATTGTAAACTTAAATGAAAACGTATCTAGAGATAAAACAAAACCAATGATTTTTTTGTCTCATAAACATGATGAATTTTCTATGTTACAAGATGTTATAGCTTTTCTCAAACAAGAAGGAGTTGATGTATATGTAGATTGGATGGATAATGATATGCCCGCATATACTAATGGAGCAACCGCAGTTAGATTAAAAAATAAAATAAAATCTGCCGATAAATTTATTTTAGTTGCAACTCCAGATGCCATTAACTCAAAATGGTGTAATTGGGAATTAGGTTTGGGCGATGCAGCTAAGTATATTGAAAGCATTGCATTATTCCCTATCAATAAAGCATCACAATCATTTAGAGGAGCAGAATATTTAAGAATTTATCCTTATATTGATTTTGAAGACGGAAGCAATACATACAAAAATGGTCGTTATATCCCCAAAGGTTACTACGTAAAAACTCCAATTGATGCCGATACTGAAAATGTTTTACCTTTAAAAGAGTGGTTAAAAAGAAAATAATATGGACGATAAAACATTGAAACATTTAGAATTTATACAAAATACGATTAATCGTATGAGTACAAATTCATTTATAATAAAAGGTTGGGCAATCACATTAGTAGGTATCATTTTAGGTTTAAATAAGCTTGAAGGAAATTATATATTTAAAAAATCATTCTATAATTTCCCTATAGAAATGGTAATTGTACTTTTAATCATATTCTTATTTTGGTTTATCAATGCTTATTTTTTACAGCAAGAAAGAAGGTATATATACATTTATTCTAAAACTATAGAACCATTTAATCCAAATTCCCCAGGTTCTAATAATACTTTGATACTTGATATGAATTATAAGAATTACGATACGTCGCCGTCTATTTCAAGTAAACTTTATTATTGTATTTCAGCAGTTAGTGTTTTATGTGCACTTGTATCGTATTTTTTCTTTGATCAGGTAGTATTCAAAATCATTTTTACTGTCGTATTTGTATTAATTTCCTTATTTAATATAACGTATACTTTGCATAATAAATATTTATGTAATTATTGGGCTTGTTTTATGGGACGAACTTTAATTTCAGTTTATGGGACTATGATTGTTTTATTACTATTGGCTAACCATTCAATGTTTAATATCGAATCAAAAATAAAATCTGAAAAAACTGAATGTGAGTGTGTTATTAAAAACAACAGTAAATAAATATGTTTATAGGTTTTGAATTAAAAAATTTAAAAGAAGATAGTTTCAAAGGCTCTTTTAAAAAATATCTACAAATAGGTAAAAAAGATTTTGATGAGTATGAGTTAGAAATAAGTGAAACAATTAAAGAGTTCAGTGATACCGATGGAAGTATTGACGGAAATAAAATGCAATCTGCTTGGTTTCCTAAAATTGATGCTGATATTTTTCTATCGCACTCACATGCTGATAAAGACTTGGTTATTGCATTTGCGGGTTGGTTAAAAAATGTTTTTGATTTAAAAGTATTCGTTGACTCATGCATTTGGGGATATTCCAAAGTTTTGCAAAATATCATCGATGAAAAATACAGCAGAATTGCAGATGGGAAATATCATTATGATAAAGTTCTATACGCTTCTAGTCATGTTCACATGATGCTTAATACGGCATTAATGCAAATGATTGATAATTGCGAATGTATCATATTTCTAAATACACCCAATTCAGTTAAACCGAAAGAAGTTATAAGTAAAGTCATTTCTCCTTGGATTTACTCAGAAATTGGAATGACAAAGCTAATAAAAAGAAAAAAAATCGACGAACATAGAATTAAAAAATTATTTGAAGGAACTAAAACATTCTCACATTTTGAGATTGAATATAATTTAGACACAGACCATTTAACGCAATTAACAATAACTGATTTAAATAATTGGAGAAAAAATTATGCTGGAGCATCAGACAATGCTTTAGATTATTTATATCAATTAAAAATCACCTGATCTAAGTTAAATCTTGAAATTAATAAAATTCACAGAAGTATAACTAGAGAAAACATTTGGCGTTCCTAATTTAAATTAAAACAATTAATGGCAAAATACAGCGTTCATCAACAACCAGTAGAAACTTTATTAAGTTGGATCAAATCTGGCGACATTGCAATTCCTGAAATTCAGCGTCCATTTGTATGGAACAGCACTAAGGTTAGAGATTTAATTGATTCATTATATCAAGGTTATCCTGTTGGCTACATTATCACTTGGCGTAATCCGGACGTTAAATTAAAAAACGGGCAACTTTCTGCTGGAAAAAGAGTTTTGATTGATGGTCAACAGCGTATTACTGCTCTTACTGCTGCTATTGTAGGTCAGCGAGTATTGGATAAAAACTATAAAGAAACTACTATCCGAATTGCTTTTAATCCCATTGACGAAAAATTTGAAGTTTTGAATAAGGCAATCGAAAAAAGCTCCGAATGGATAGATAATATCAACCCAATTGTAAATGATGAAGTATCAATTTCGAAAGCTATTAAAAAATACATTGCCGATAATCCTAAAGCCAATGAGGATTTAGTTGAAGAACGGATAGAAAACTTAAAGCGTATCAAAACGAAACAAGTTGGAATTATTGAGTTAGATGCTGGTCTGGATATTGATACCGTAACTGAGATTTTTATCCGTATCAATCAGAAAGGAGTTGTACTAAGTAATGCAGATTTTGTTATGTCTAAAATTGCTTCAGATGAAAAATTTGGAGGAAATACAATGCGCAAAATGATTGATTATTTCTGCCGATTATTAGTTGATAAAGGATTCAATAAACACATTCTAGATAACGACAGTACATTTAGCCAATCCGATTTTTATAAGGAAATAAAATGGATGGCGACAAGTAGTGATGATTTATATGTTCCCGATTACATTGACATGTTGCGTGTGGCTTTCACTTTTAAATTTAGCCGTGGCAAATTCAGTGATTTAGTTGCCTTATTATCTGGGCGTAATTTTGAAAGTCGTTCCTATGATATTGAAATCGCAGAAGAAAGTTATGTCAAACTCTCAGAAGGATTATCCGCTTTTGTGAATCAAACCAATTACCAGCGATTTGTTATGATTATTAAATCGACAGGTTTAATTAGTAAGAAATTAATATCCTCCCAAAACAGTTTAAATTTTGCCTATGCCTTGTATTTAAAATTGCGTGAAGACGGCATGGGTGAAGCAGAATCACAAGGTTACGTAAAACGTTGGTTGGTTATGAGTATGTTTATCGGTCGCTATTCGGGTTCTGCTGAATCACGAATAGATGAAGATATTAAGCAAATTAACGAAAAAGGTATAGTAGCTTATTTAACTCAAATGGAACAAGCTCATTTAGGTGCCGGATTTTGGGATTTCGGAATCATAAACGATTTAGAAACATCCAGTGTAAACAACAATGCTTACAACTTATATTTAGCGGCACAAGTAAATAACAATACAGTGGCTTTTTTATCTAAAAGCATGAAAATTAGTAGTTTAATTGAACAACGAGGTGATGTACATCATATTTTTCCAAAAAAATACTTGATGAACAATGGCTATCCTCAAAAGGCATACAACCAAGTTGCTAATTTTGTTTTTACAGAACAAGCGACTAATATAAAAGTGGGTATGCTCACACCTAAAGATTATTTGGATAAGGTAAAAGCTCAAATACAAGCTGGAACAAATGAAATCAGCACTTTAGATTCTGAAAATAGCCTGAAAGAAAACTTGATTAATAATGATATTCCAAGCAGTATTGAGGAAGCAAATCACTTGGCATACGAAGGTTTTTTAGAAGAACGTAGAAGATTAATGTCTAATAAATTAAAAGTCTATTACGAAAGTTTATAAAAATAAATATCAAGTTTCCTACTCCAAAAACTTGACAAAACAATTTCAAACACAAAATACCCAGTTTATTATACAAAAAACTTGACATTTTTATATCATTTAAAAGAATGGTATTGCGTTAAAATTGTTGTCTTTATCTTAGCGAGCTTCTATGAATATGTTTTCACCTATATTGAGTTTGTTATGGAGGTGAGTAAAAAGTAAGTTATTAAAAAGCTTTGAACCGTATGTGGTTTTGGTAACCAATAAACATATAATACGTCTAATGATAGTAATGCTTTAACTTTGACTATGTCAAAGTTAAAGCATTACATCGATTAATCAAAATAAAATTATTATGTCACAAATATTTACTAAATTTGTGACATAATTCTAAACAACAAACCGTGCAATCCTCACATAATCAAATAGAATTAAAGATTAAAAAATCATCTAAGGGTAAAATATTTTTCGCAGATGATTTTGTAAAATTCGGCTCGCCAGAGAATATTCGAAAGGTATTGTCACGTTTAGAAAAAGAAGGTTTGTTGGAGCGTTTGACCCACGGCATTTACTTAGTGCCTAAAAAAGATGAACTGCTAGGTACATTATATCCCACAACAGAGGAAATTGCGGTAGAGATTGCCAAGCGAGACAAAACACGTATTACCCCAACAGGAGCGTTGGCTTTATACCAATTGGGGTTATCAACTCAAATTCCGCTAAAAGCGGTTTATTTAACAGATGGAGCGCAAAGAATTATCGAAATTGGCAATCGTTCTATTCAATTTAAAAAAACAGTTCCTCGCAATTTAGCCATTAAGGATCATTTATTGATGTTAATTGTTCAGGCTCTAAAAGAAATTGGTCAGCATAAAATTAATGAAAGCGATTTAGAAAAACTAAAGCCTTTTGCTTTGCAAGTAGATGGAGAGATCCTAAAATCTCAAAGTAAGTTTGCGCCAGTTTGGATACAAAAAATAATTACAGAACTAAGAAATTAAGCTATGTGGGTACACCTTACGAAAGAGCAAAAACAAAATCTAATCAGACAAACAGCTGTAAAAACGGGTTTGCCTGATTATGCGGTTGAGAAGGATGCTTGGGTTTGTATTATATTGCAAGCTGTTTTTCAATCAAAATATGCTCCTCATATTATTTTTAAAGGAGGAACTTCCCTTAGTAAGGCTTACCAAATCATCAATCGTTTCTCTGAAGATATTGATTTAATAATTGATAAAAGTTTATTAGGTTTTGCAGCATTACCATCAAAAATGGCAATAAAGAGATTAAGAACAGCTTCGGGATCTTTTATTATAAACGAATTCCGAGAAGAGTTGATAAATCAATTAACACAATTAGGAATTGCATCGGAAACTTACACTATCAAATACAACGACAAAGTAGATGACACCAGTGATCCCAATACATTAGAATTTTATTATGAGCCTTTAATAGAGAGTAATAATGCCTATATTCTGCCAAGAGTATTAATTGAAATGGGCGCTCGTTCTTTGACTGAACCTGCTGAGGAACGAGAAGTAATCTCATTTATAGACAGCGAATACGCACACCTTCCTTTTGCGAAAAAAGCAACAAAGGTAAATGTGGTCGTGCCAACACGGACTTTTATAGAAAAAGTGTTGTTGCTGCATGAAGAATTTTTAAAACCAATCAATCAAATACGAAGCGATCGTTTATCTCGTCATTTGTACGATATAGATAAGTTAGTAGATTCTGAATACGCAAAAATAGCGTATGAAGATCATTCTCTTTTTGAACAAATTGTAGCGCACAGAAAAGCCTTAACCCCATTACGTAACATAAGTTATGAATTTCACAAAAAGGATACTTTGCAAATAATTCCGCCTAATGAAATACTGAATGAGTGGGAGCAAGATTATAAAGCGATGCAGGAAAATATGATTATTGGAGATTCTAAATCTTTTCCTGATCTTTTAGAGAGAATGAAAGAAGTAATGAGAAATTTTAAAACGAATTAATTTAACCTAAGTTATGGTAATTTAAATAAATGAAATTTACCGAAGCACAACTAGAACAAGCCTTTATCAGTTTACTGCAAGATGAGAAAATGACTCATCGAGTAGGCGGTGAAGTACGTAAAACAGAATATAACGGCGTAACTGAGCCACCAACGGTTTACGGTCATGTTGTTAGTGAACAAGTATTGCTAACAGAAGATTTGAAAAACTATTTACGAACTGTCTATGCAGCTGAAAACATCACTGAAAATGAGATTGAATCTATCGTTAGAGATTTGGATCGTTTGCCTTCATCCGATTTATACGAAAGCAATAAAACCATTATGAAAATGGTGAGTGATGGTTTTCTTTTAAAGCGAGAGGATAGAAGCCAAAAAGATTTTTATGTTCAACTAATTGATTATTCGGAAAACGATAATAATACGTATAAAATTGTCAATCAATTAGCTATTAAAGGATATGAAATGCGCATTCCTGATTTGATTTTATACATCAACGGATTGCCTTTGGTCGTTTTTGAATTTAAAACGGCCATTCAAGAAAACACAACCCTACATGATGCTTATATACAAATAACCACTCGATACAAAAGAGATATTCCAGAATTATTCAAATACAATGCTTTTTGTGTGATTAGTGACGGTGCCAATACCAAAGCAGGATCATTTTTTGCTCCTTATGAATTCTTTTATGCTTGGAGAAAGATTGAAGGCATGATAAAAGAAGTCGATGGTATAGATGCAATGTTTACACTTATTCAAGGGATGTTTAATCGCAAAAGACTTCGTGAAATTATTCAAAACTTCATTTTTTTACCTGATAGTTCCAAGAAGGATGATAAGATTGTTTGCCGTTATCCTCAGTATTACGCAGCAACGAAACTTTTTGAAAATATCAAACAACATCAAAAACCATTGGGTGATGGTAAAGGAGGAACTTATTTTGGGACTACTGGTTGCGGAAAGAGTTATACGATGTTGTATCTGACTCGTTTGCTTATGCGAAGCAAATATTTTGCGAGTCCAACTATTGTTATTATCACTGATAGAACAGACTTAGACGATCAATTGTCAGGACAGTTTACCAATGCGAAAGGATTTGTGGGTGATGAATCGATAATTAGTGTGGAAAGCCGTTCTAATTTAAGAGAACTATTGCAAGGCAGAAATAGTGGCGGGGTGTTTTTGACCACCATTCATAAATTTACAGAAGACACCAAATTATTAACGGATAGAACCAATGTAATTTGTATTTCAGATGAGGCGCACAGAAGCCAAACGAATCTAGATCAAAAAGTAAAAGTTACAGAGACTGGGGTTAAAAAATCTTTTGGGTTTGCCAAACATTTACACGATTCTTTACCCAATGCTACTTATGTAGGTTTTACGGGAACTCCTATAGATGCTACGATTGATGTTTTTGGAGAAATAGTAGATGCTTACACCATGACCGAATCGGTTGCAGATGAAATTACCGTTCGCATTGTGTATGAAGGACGAGCAGCCAAAGTATTGTTGAATAATCAAAAACTTGCCGAAATCGAAGCCTATTACAATCAATGTGCTGAAGAAGGAAGTAATGAAAATCAAATAGAGGAAAGTAAAAAAGCCATGTCGCAAATGAATGCGATTATTGGTGATCCTACTCGTTTAAAAACGGTTGCCCAAGATTTTGTCACGCACTATGAAAATAGAATTGCAGAAGGTTCAACGGTAAGAGGGAAAGCCATGTTTGTGTGTAGCAATAGACCCATTGCTTATGAATTATATAAAAACATCTTGGAACTAAGACCCGAATGGGGACAAATAAAAGTCGCAGCAGACGATATTGTGTTGTCAGACAAAGACAAAAAGGAAATCAAACCGATGGAGCAAATCAAAATGGTCATGACTCGTGGGAAAGATGATCCTGAAACACTTTATCATTTGTTAGGAACTAAGGACGATCGTAAAGAGCTAGATCGTCAGTTCAAAAATGAAAAATCAAATTTCAAAATTGCTATAGTAGTTGATATGTGGTTGACAGGTTTTGATGTTCCTTTCTTGGATACCATGTATATTGATAAACCGATTCAACGTCATAATTTAATTCAAACGATTTCTAGAGTAAATAGAAAATTTGAAGGAAAACAAAAAGGATTAGTTGTAGACTATATTGGCATCAAAAAACAAATGAACATGGCTTTGGCCTTATACAGCAATGCCGATAACGAAAACATTGAAGATATTGAGCAATCTATTGTCGTAGTAAAAGACCAGTTGGATTTATTAAGCAGATTGTTTTACAAATTTGATAAGTCGGGTTATTTCAGTGGTACGCCATTAGAGCAATTAAAAACGCTCAATCAGGCTTCTGAATTTATTCAACTCACTCAAGAACTTGAAAAGCGTTTTATGTACATCGTGAAAAGATTAAAATCAGCTTACGATATTTGTTCAGGTTCAGGAATCTTTTCTGAAGAGCAACGAGATGAAATTCATTTTTACTTGGCTGTTCGTTCTATTATTTTTAAATTGACCAAAGGTGTTGCGCCTGATACCGCTCAAATGAATAATAGAGTAAAGCAAATGCTGCAAGATGCAATTGAAAGTGATGGTATTGAAGAGATATTCAAATTAGGAGACGAAGGGCAAACCGAAGTCGATATTTTCTCGGATGATTATATGGCTAAAATTGATAAAATTAAACTGCCAAATACTAAAATTAAATTACTACAAAAATTACTAGCCAAAGCAATTGATGATGTAAAAAGAATAAACAAAATTACTGGTATAGATTTTTCTAAACGATTGCAGTTTATTGTTGATAAATACAATGAACGCAAGGAAGATGATGTATTGCAAAGTCGTGTATTGGAAGATTTCACAGATGAAATCATAGATTTGTATTATGCTCTCAAAAAAGAAAAGGAATCGTTTAAAGATTTAGGTATTGATTTTGAAGAAAAAGCATTTTACGACATTCTAAAAGCTTTAGCACATAAATACGACTTCAATTATCCTGAAGATAAATTAATCATCTTAGCGCAAAAGGTAAAGCTCGTAGTGGATGACAAAGCAAAGTACACTGATTGGAGTAAGAGAGACGATATAAAGGCAGAGCTAAAAGTTGATCTAATTATCTTGTTAGCAGAAAGTGGCTATCCACCAGTGGATCGTGATGAAATTTATAAAGAGATTTTTGAACAAGCTGAGAATTTTAAGAAGTTTAATAATAAATAAATTTTTACACAAGTTAAAATCCTATATTTGAGTTAATTGTAAAAAAAAAAACATTTAAAAAACAAAACAGATGGGAAGTACAGGTTCGGGAAATTTTTCAGATTATAAAAGGAATATTGGTAATGCTGACCAAGGTGGTGATAGCGGTCAAGATAGATGTTCAAAAGCATTTAATTCTTCTCTTGAAGAAGTACAGACCTGTCAATATTTTACTAATCATGGTATAGTTCCTCCAATTGGAACGGAAGTTCATGTTAATTTCATACGACCAAGACTTGCGGTTACTGATTCTAATGGCTTTTGTATTGGATATTTACCTACTAGTTTTAATTATTTAAAAGCATGTATGGACGATAATTTTAATTACGAAGGAATTGTATCAAGTTCCTCAAATAATCCTTTACCATTTGTTTCCGTCGATATAGTACATATTTAGATGGAAAAATTATGCATTATTGGTGACATTATAGTTGATGTTTCTTTAGGAGATAAAAACTCTGCTTTAAAAATGAGATTAGGTGGGATTATTCATTGTGCTAGAGCTTTGTGGGCTTCTGGTACTGAATATTCTTTAGCATATTTCGCACCAAAATATCTTAAAAGTCATATTGAGATTTTTTTAAAAGAATTAGGAGATCCAGAGCTTATTTATTTAGGAGAGGTTGAAAGCTCTCCATACGTAATGTTAATTAATGAGGTGAAGGAAATTGGTGATCAAGGATATGAATTCTTACTAAGAGAAAATTTAAAAATAAGTTATAATGAAGGTTTGTTTAATGAACTCGATAAATTTTCAGAAATCCTAATCATATCAGGAAGTTACGATTTGCAAAAAGTTTTAAATTTATTAAGTTTAGATTGCCAAATCAGCATTGATTTTGCAAACAATATTGATAAATTAGAAGAAATTAGTGGCAAACATATTTATGAAACAATTTTTATATCTACATCTTCAAATTATTTTAAAAATTATTATAAAAACACAGGCTTATTTGAAATTTTAGATTTTTTCAATGATTTGAAACCAGTAACAAAAAAAGTAGTCCTTAAAGAAAATAGGGGTGGTAGTAGAGCATTAGAATTTTCGGCAGGTCAATTAATTTATATACCTTCGCAGACTCAACCAATAAATCATTCAGTTGGTGTTGGGGATGTTTACAATAGCATTTTTTTAAATCAGTCAAAAAAGTTTTCATTTGAAGAGAGCCTTAATTATGCTTCATGGATAGCAACAGAATATGCATTAACAACTTTTCCTGAAGATTTTAAAAGAATGACTCAAAGAACTTTGAAAAGTCCTATTCAAGATTTAATGGCATTAGGAGGGCTCAAGCTTCCTTGGGAAAAGAGAAGCGAAATTAATATTTATATTGCTGCTCCTGATTTTGACTTTGAAGATACTAGCCTAATAGATTTATTAGACAATAATTTGAAATATCATAATTTTTGTCCTAGACGTCCTATTAAGGAAAATGGACAGATGGAGAAAGATGCATCTTCTAATAGAAAGAATGAATTATTTCATAACGATATGGTTTTACTTAATCAATGTAAAATATTAATTGCAGTACTTCTTTATAATGACCCTGGTACATTAATTGAAATTGGTTTAGCAGTAGAAAGAGGAATTCCAACTTTAGTATATGACCCCTATAAAATTGCCACTAACTGCATGCTAACTCAAATTCCAGATTTATTATCATCTAGCTTGGATGAAATTATTTGTAAAACATTTGAAGTCTCACAAAAAATTATATGATAGACATAAATATAGAAAAAGGGGTAATTTTAATGTCAGGAGGACTAGACTCTACCACTCTAGCCTATTATTTTATTAAAAATGAAATAGAATTTATACCACTAATAATAAACTATGGTCAACATTGTTTTGAAACAGAATTAAATCGCTTAAAACAAGTTTTGCCTGTTGAATACATTGGAAAAATAGAAATTATTGACGTTTCTGACATTTATAAATATTCAACATCAAAATTTATAAAAGCTCCCGATTTGTGGAATGAAGAAGTTAATGCTGACGATTTATATATCCCCTATAGAAATGTTCTATTACTAACTATTGGGGCATCCTTTGCGAGGACAATGGGGATGGATAAAGTTTACTCGGCTTTTATAAATAGTAATCATGCAAAAGAAATCGATTGCTCCTCGAATTTTTTTGATAGTTTAGACGTTTTATTAGAAGAATATGGAGCTGTAAAAATTCTCATGCCATTTAGAAACTTTTCAAAATATGAAGTAGCTAAACTAGGAATTGATTTAAATGCTCCCATAGGAATAACATTTTCATGCCAAGCATCTCCAAATATACCATGTGGTGCATGCCCAAATTGTGTTGATAGACTAGATGCTTTGAAGCAAATCGAAAAAGAAAACATTTAATGTTATGAATATTGAGAAACTAATTCACGCTAGAAAGCTTATAGATTTTATAGAAAATGAAATTAATTTAGAGTTAATTCCATCAAATAATTGCCCATATGACAACCACATAGGTGCACTATTTACGGATATAATATTACAAGCAGGACTAAATTATAAACATATTGTATCTCCCAGAGTTAATAGCGTTTATCATAATTACCCTGAAGCCAATACAGTTAAAAACTTTTTCAACCTTATAGAAGCAGATGGTTTAGAGAATATTATACAATGGAAACATGAAATCAAATTAAAAAGAATAATCGATTTAATAAATTTTTGTTTGAAAAATGAGATTGACTCTACTGAGGAACTGAAATTTTTTTTACTACAAGAAGACAATAAAAAAGAATTCTTATCTATTAATGGAATTGGTAGCAAAACTTATGACTATCTCCTTAAATTAATGAATGTTGATACAATTGCAGTTGATAGACATATATTCTCTTTTCTAGAAAAAGCAGGAATTGAAGCTAGAGATTATCATTTTTCAAAAGGAATAGTTGAATTTGCAGCTGACATAATGAATGTTTCTAGACGTTCAATTGATTATAGTATTTGGACATATATGGCTTATACTGAAAAAAAAGGATCAAATCAAACCGTTTTGGAATTTTAAGATCTTCTTGAATCATTTCCTCATATATTTTTGGTTGTTTGGTCTGCTTAAGATTACCCAAACGTTCGGGTTTGGGACTAAATTAAGCCAATTATTATTATTTGCCAAATCATCTAACATACAAAACTAACTTCCCATTAAGCCAATTGTCCAAATCCGTTGCAGTACCTGTTAGCTGTAGTCCAGTTCTTTTTTTAACAAGTGAAAGATTTATAATAATAGCGAATAATTTAAATGTTTTTTTTTATATATTTGTGTCAGGTGTTTTGGTACGCCGGCTCGTTCGTGCAAAGATTTCATCAACCAATAGCTAGATAATATAACCTCCAGAGCTTATTATCCGACTAAAGTTTACGAACGCAATATTTCAGGATAATAATCTTTGAACTAAAGGATTATATTATGAATACTATTGACTACTTCAAACTTCAAGCAAAAAATCTGCACAGAGATTTCAAGACAAAAATTCTTGATTTTGACAAGGAACTTAATCGTTTTGCTTATGTATACACCCCGAAATATTTCGCTATAGACGCAATTGCTTCGGACTTTGATATCGACGAGGAAAATTTTACCCTCATGAACGCACAACATATAATCGCCAATATAGCAGGCTTTGATAAGTGGGGTACACTGATAAAAGTATCGGAGTCAGAGTTGGAACTTGCAAAATTATTATTTGAGCATCAAGATAAAATTGATTTGATTTCATGGAATTTTTATATTGCCGACGCACAATCAATGAATGAAGAAGAACTCGATGCAGAGATTCAAGTAGAAATATTCAAGCAAGTTGTTATTGAAGATAATATTTTTGACATGATAATAGATAGTTATCTTATAAAGGATGAGTATTGATAATTGTTCCGATTTAATGATTTGTTTTAAATCATTAAATCGAATTCATTAATCGATCGGGTTTATTTTCAAATCAATAGTGTTAAATCTCATTTAGAATTTTTAAATCTTCCAATAAAAGGTTCGAATTCTGTACCATCAGGGTCACAAAAATCAAAAAGAGTATTAAAAAAGTAAACTTACATAGCTTTTTTAATACTCTTTTTGATTTCAAGGTGGAATTTCATGGAAGTGCAAATCAATATTAGTGTAAATTTTTAATTAATATTTTTATTCAAGAACAATATTTGGTAAATAAAAACGTTAACTAACTTAATTTAAATATTTTAGCAATCCCTTTCTACCAAAAAAAATCGTCCATGAAAAAAACTGTAAAACCATTAAAAATTAATCTTCCTCAGTTTTTAAGCTTTGCTTTTATTCTTTTGGCAATAACAAATGCTAATTCCCAAACTGTTCATTATGATTCTATAAATAAACAAAAATTCGTTCTTGTTGATGTAGAAAAAACGTATGAAAGAATTATAGCTAAAGGCTACGAATCTGTCGAGATATATGAGTCTCTAGGAAATTACTATTATGAAAATAAAAACTTCCTGAAATCAAGATTATATTTTGACAAACTATTTGGTAAATACAGTCTATCTCAAATTTCATCTAAAAGTAAAGAGCGATATCAATTAATAAGAAAATCGATTTATTAAAAATTAATTAAACCTCAACATAAGAAAGAGCAGTAGCTATTATATTATAGTTGCTGTTTTTTTTATATTAAATTTAAACACATATCTTCTTTATAAAAAATTAAACACAAATTTTAAAAAAAGTTATAACTTTCAACTTCCTAATTGCAAAATTGAAATTGAAATGACGACACTACTCATAAACAAGAAGAAATACACTATCGATGTTGATCCAGAAATGCCATTACTTTGGGCTATTAGAGACACCATCGGTCTTACAGGAACCAAATTTGGATGTGGTATTGGCGCTTGTGGCGCATGCAAAGTATTAGTTGATAATGTCGCTGCCTATTCGTGCTTGACTCCTGTTTCGACGGTTGTAGGCAAAAACATTACAACTATTGAGGGTACAACAGAAAATTTACAATTATTGCAAAAATCATGGGAAGAATTCAATGTACCACAATGCGGCTATTGCCAACCTGGACAATTAATAACGGCCACTTCTCTACTCAATTCTAATAAAAATCCTTCGGATAATGATATAGACGATGCCATGAGTGGTAATATTTGCCGCTGTGGCACTTATCAACGTATCAAAAGTGCCATTAAACATACAGTAGAACTTAAAAAACAACGCTAATCATGAATGAAATTCAAAACATAAGCCGCAGGGCTTTTATCAAGAACATGGGATTAGCGTCTGGTGGATTAATCTTAGCCTGTAATTACACTTTATTTTCTCAGGATACCGAATCTGGAAATGTAACCGAATTTAATCCAAATCTGTTTGTGCAATTAAATTCAGATGGAAGTCTTATTATAATTGCTTCCCGCTCCGAAATGGGTAATGGAGTAAGAACTTCCTTAACCTCTGTCGTTGCAGATGAAATGGAAGCCGATTGGAATAGAGTATCAGTTAAACAAGCCACAGGAGACGCCAAATATGGTGATCAAAACACCGATGGCTCCAGAAGTGTAGCCGATTTTTATGATACCATGCGAACAATGGGTGCCATGGCTCGAATGATGCTTATTACCGCAGCCGCAAAAAAATGGCAAGTTCCTGAAAGTGAATGTAAAGCCCAGAACCACTTTATCGTTCATTCCAGTGGAAAAAAATTAGGTTATGGAGAATTGGTAGATCTAGTAAAAACATTGCCAGTTCCAACAACCATTAGTTATAAAAACCCTAAAGATTTCAAATATATTGGTAAAACTCTAAAAAGTATTGACGTTAAAGATTTTGCAAACGGAAGTGCTATTTATGGTATTGACAAACGCTTACCCAATATGAAGGTTGTCGCTATAGCAAGATGTCCCGTTACTTTTGGAACTGTAAAATCTTTTGACAAAACAGCAGCTATGAAAATTCGTGGCGTTATAGATGTAATCGAAATTCCAAGAATCGAAAAACCTTTCGGACCACTTGGTGGCGTTGCCGTTATTGCTTCAAACACCTGGGCAGCGTTTAAAGGGAAAGAAGCTCTTGAAATACAATGGAATTATGGCAAAAACGAAGGGTATGATTCCGAGAAATACATGGTTGAATTAACGGAAAGAGTTCATAAAGCAGGTAAAACCGAAAAAGCAATTGGCGATGTAAACAAAGCTTTTAGCGAAGCTGCTAAAGTTATCGAAAGCACTTTTCAATTACCTCACTTGGCGCATGCTCCAATGGAAGTTCCTAATGCAGTAGCTTGGGTTCAAGGGGACACTTGCGAAGTTTGGGCACCAACTCAATCTCCACAATCTGCCAGAGAAGAAGTTTCTAATTATTTAGGGACCGCTTTAGATAAAGTTACCATAAATGTCACTTTCCTTGGCGGTGGTTTTGGACGAAAATCAAAACCCGACTATATTGTAGAAGCTGCTATGATTTCCAAAGCCATTAATGCACCTGTGCAAGTGGTTTGGTCACGGGAAGACGACATAAAACACGGTTATTATCACACCGTAAGTTCGCAATACATGAAAGCCTCTCTGGATGAGCAAGGCAATGTTACGGGTTGGTTGCACCGGTCCGCATTTCCTTCGATCATGTCCACTTTTAAACCGGGCACCGATTATCCAGCAGGATGGGAAGCTTCTAGCGCAGCCGATGTGCCTTTTGCTATAAAAAATTTCAAAGTTGAATCTGGTCAAGCTCCTGCAATGGTTCGAATTGGCTGGATGCGATCTGTAATCAATATTCTTCATGGATTTTCAATCAATGTTTTTGCCGATGAATTGGCGCATGCCGCCAAACAAGATCCTTTAGAATTTAGACTAAAATTAATTGGAGATGATCGAATAGAAGACACCAAAGACCCCATAAAATACAATACAGCTCGCCTCAAAAATGTTTTAAAAATGGCAACAAAAAATGCCAATTGGGGAAAACAATTACCCAAAGGACATGCCCACGGGATAGCAGTTCATTATAGTTTTTATTCCTATGTAGCTTCCGTAGTTGAACTTTCAATGGTTGATGACAAAGTAAAAATACATAATGTTCATACTGTTATTGATTGCGGAATAGCTGTTAATAAAGACACCATAAAATCCCAAATGGAAGGTGCTGCTATTTTTGGGATGTCATTGGCCTATTACGGAAAAATAACAGCTAAGGATGGAGCAATTGAACAAAACAGCTACAGTGACTACCGAATGATTCGTATGAATGAAATTCCGAAGGTTCATGTAGAAATTGTGGAAAGCTCAGAAAGACCTACAGGAGTTGGAGAACCTGGCGTTCCAGTAATTGCACCAGCCATAATCAATGCTATATTTAAACTAACAGGAAAACGATATTACAACTTGCCTTTAAGTGATTACGACCTTGTATAACTGATTGACCAAAATACCCAACGAATACTTATTTTTTAATGAACAATTGGATTGAACTATTACAAGATTTTAAAAACAAAAAAAGATCTGTAGCACTCGTTACTGTTACCAAAATTCTTGGTTCTGCGCCCTGCAGAGTAGCTTCAAAGATGATTGTAACGCCACAAAAAGAAATATATGGAACTATTGGGGGCGGAAAATTAGAGTTTCAGGTAATCGACGAAGCAGTTCGTGCCATTCAAGAAAATAAAATTTTAGAATGCACTTACACTTTAGGTCCCGAATTTGAACAATGTTGCGGAGGAAAAGTAGAATTAATTATTGAACCCATGAATCAATCCCCAGAATTATACCTTTTTGGAGCTGGACATATAGGAGTTGCCATCTGTGATGTTTTAAAAGACACTCCTTTTGCCATAACGCTTTTGGACACTCGAGAAAACTGGAAAGACACTATCAAAATTGACCAAACGGTTACTTACAGTTCCGTTCCTTTTGACCTTTATAAACAATCCATTAACTGGGGACCAAACTGCTACGTTGTTATCTTGACTCACGATCACAAACTGGATTTTGAAATCACTGCTCTAGCATTACACCAACAAACTAAATATATTGGACTGATTGGTAGTAAAACCAAGAAAAACAAATTCAATAACTTATTAATAAACGAATTGAACTTCAAACCAGGAATCACCCCTGTTCATTGCCCCATAGGATTGGATTTGGGTGGGAATTCCCCAAAAGAAATTGCCATAAGTGTAGCCTCCGAATTACTGAAGGTCTATTATGAAAAATAATATCGTATTTGTATTGTTGGCCGGAGGCAAATCCGAAAGGATGGGCGTTGCAAAAGGCTTGCTGGAATACCAAAATACGTATTGGATTTTGGAACAAATAAATCGCATCGCAACTTCAACAATAACCGAAATTTATATTGGATTGGGTTATCATCACGAAGAATATACAAACAAAATTCCTTGGTTTAAAGAAGCACAATTGCATTCTGTTTTTTATAAAAATTTAAAAGTGAGAGTTGTCGTAAACCAAAATCCGCAACTTGGCTCTTTCTCAACACTTCAAACCATTCTGCAGCAAATTCCTAAAAACAAATCAGTATTGATTAACCCCATTGACATTCCGATACTGAACACAACCGAACTACAAAACATTATTGAAGAACAAAACCAAATTGTACTTCCAAATTTTGAAGGTAAGAACGGTCATCCCATAAAGTTACATTCTGATTTTTGGGAATCGCTACTTTTACTCAATCCAGCCGATGAAAACAGTCGATTGGATTTAGAAATCAAAAAAACAATTCCTTCCAAAATAACAACAATAACCGTAACCGATTCCTGTATTCTAAAAAACTTAAACACTCCAAACGATTGGGCAGAGTATTCAAATTCCAATCAGAAATAAGCACAAAAAAAGCGTTCCGAAATCTATCGAAACGCTTTTTTCAAAATTAAATTCAACCTTATTTCTTAATTAATTCCTGCAACGGCTTTAATTGCTCCAAATCAATTTTCGATTCTTTCAAAACCGAAATCATATTCATAATATTCGTCGGATTCATGTCTTTTCCCAAAACTCTAATGACCGCAAAACCTGCATCGTTTTTATTGGCAAAAAAAACAAATTCATTGATATGGTCATCAGTTCCAACGTAGCTTACAGATGCACCTTGTTTGCCTGAACCAAACTTCATCAACTGTTGATATTTTGGATCTTTTAAAATTAAATTCACTTTAGCTCGCTCCGTTTCAAACTTTGCTTTGTTTTTATCATTCAATTTGAAAGCCAAAACATTCATTTTATCAAAAGAATGCAAAGCTTCACTTTGAGCAACAGTCAATTTTGTTTTATCAACATTCAAAATGTTTGATGAAATATCCAAAGCAATAAAATCTTTATTTTCTGTATTTTCAACAAAATATTTTTGCAAAGTAGGCTCTGAGTTACAGCTTCCAAAAACCAAACTCATAAGCAACGTGATTACAAATAGTATGGCTTTCATTTTACTTTTTACCTTTTGTTGCTTTTTTCAAATCATCTCCGCCAGGAATTTTCATTTTGTCTGTCAAAACCGAAATCTCATCCAAATCAAAGTCTCCTGTCAATGACATCAAAACCGTATCTTCATCTTTTCCTCCTTCAACAAACATCAGTAACTCTTTAATTTGACTGTCTTTTGCTCCAGATTTAACCATGATTTTAATGTTTCTTCCTTTGTCATTTACACGCATCAATTCTTCCAAACCAGCAGTTTTAATATATTTGTCCGCACTAGCTTTCATTTCCCCTTCTACCCTCGTACTCTGAGTGGTAAACACTTTCAAATTATCTAATTTCTTGATCAGGTTCATATATTGCTGCGCCTCTTTATCGGAGGTGTCCACTTTCACCTTACTCATCAATTCAAACATCTTCTTATTGACAACAATCGATGTTACATCGTCTTGGCCGTCAAATTTATCGAATGCTCCTTGAGCAAAAAACGGGCTTGATACTAATACTACTACTAATGTGATTATTAACTTCTTCATTTTATTTTGATTTAATGATTATTATTATTATTTAAAATTTAAATTCAACTATTGGGCTTGAATGCTCTAGAATCACTCTCGCTTTATTTTTAATACTTGTTTTCTTCAACTAATTTTTTAAAATATTTTGGGCGTGTCCCTTCGCAAAAACTGCGGGTCGTGCTGTACGTTCCCGTTTTTTTTTGAGAGACAAAAAAAGTCTCTCAAAAAAAGAACTCCACTTCCATCACTCACGCAAAAAAAACTGCTTTATTCTGAAATTCATTCCATTTATTCAACAAATACTTTCTCTTTCGTTACTTCATACACCTGAAGATATTGCACCCCTTCAATTCCAACATTTACATTATCAGATAACATGGCCAATGCTTTTTGGGTCGCTACAAAAGCTTCCTTAGGATCGTCATATGTTCCCAATTCTTTACTTTCTTTTACTGTATCTGTATTAAAATAAGCGTATGTCCCTGCTCCCATCAAAACTAAAATCGAGGCAGCTATCGACAACCATGCTATTTTTCTTTTTTTAGAAACTAAAAATACATCATTCGCAGGCTTTTGTTGTTTTGCTTCAGTAAAATATCCAAATAGCGGTCGGTATTGTTCTAAATGTGGCGCTACATTTGAAGAAGAAAAATAGTTTTTCAACTCATTTTCTTCGGCAATACTCGTCTCTCCTTCAAAGTATTTTTCTAAAAGTGCTTCCATTTTATTGAACTCCATAACTGTGTGTTTTTAACATATATTCTCTAATTGTTTTTCTTGCTCTTGAAAGTGCCACTCTCACGGCAGTTTCATTCATCTCTATTATTTTTGCGATTTCCGAAAATTCGCATTGCTCTACATCCCGCAACTGAATAATCAATCGTTGCTGTTCCGGCAATTGGTTTATAATTTTTTCAACCCAATTTAAACTATCGTTATCCTCGACTTTTTTATCTAAGCTTGGTTCTCTATCTGCATAATTATTGTGTACAATTTTAAGATTACCCGCCCTTTTCGATTTTAACTGATCCAAACAGTAATTTTTGGTCATTGTCATTGCCATTGCCTCAACACTGTTATACGAATCTAAATTTCCATTTTTACTCCATAATTTTACCAAAATTTCTTGAGTAGCATCTTCTGCTTCCTCTGTGCTTACGAGTAATCGCTTAGCCAATCGAAAAAGTTTATCTTTGAATGGATTGATTAAAAGCACAAATTCATTTTGGTTCATAAAATGGCTATATTAATTCGGTTATATAATCAAGACGATTAACAATTATATTTGTTACAAAAAAAATTTAATTTAAACTAAAGTTAGTATTTTTGCGTTCTATACCTACAAATAAATTCTTAACATGAAGGCATCTTTCAAAATTACACTTTTATTATTCATAGCCCTTCTTACTTTTCAGAGTTGCGAAGACATGGACGATGTTGCCGCTCCAGAGTATTTGGAGGTAAATGATTTTATATGGAAAGGTCTCAATTTATATTATTTATGGCAAGCCGATGTTCCTAATTTAGCTGATACCCGATTTGCCAATCAAGGCGATTTAAATACATTCTTAAAAGGATATCCGGAACCGGAAACTTTATTTGACGCACTAAGAGTTGATAAATCGATAGATCGCTTCAGTTGGATTGTAAGCGATTATCGAGAATTAGAAGGAATGCTGCAAGGAACTACCAAAAATGACGGTGTTGATTTTGGTCTTTACCGTAAAGCTTCAGATTCTAATGATATATTTGGTTGGGTACGATATATCATACCCAATTCTGATGCTTCAACAAAAGATATTAAGCGTGGTGCTATTTTTTATGGTGTAAATGGAACTCAACTTACAGTAAGTAATTACCAAACCTTACTATTAAATGCAGAAAACTACACTTTAAATTTAGCCGATTACAATAATGGTCAAATTACACCTAACGGAAAATCGGTAACATTAACAAAAACAGAACTTTCCGAAAATCCAATTTTAATAAACAATGTAATTGAAACTGGAGCTCATAAAATTGGATATCTTATGTACAATGGATTTTATCCAAACTATGACTCACAATTAAATGACGCTTTTGGTTCATTAAAATCACAAGGTATTACCGACTTAGTTTTAGATTTAAGATACAACGGTGGTGGGTCTGTACAAACAGCAACACGCTTGGCCAGCATGATAACAGGACAATTTACCGACAAAGTATTTTCTAAACAAAGATGGAATGACAAAATCAATGCTTATTTCGAATCCGAAGATCCAAGCGCATTGAATAATTTATTTACAAGTACTATTGAAGGAACAACAGTGAACAGCTTAAACCTTACCAAAGTTTATATCTTAACAACAAAAAGCACTGCTTCTGCAAGTGAACTGGTAATAAATGGGTTAAAACCCTATATCGATGTGGTTCAAATTGGGGATATAACTACAGGAAAAAATGTAGGATCTATAACCATTTATGACTCCCCTACTTTTGGCAAAGAAAACAGAAATCCACATCACCGTTACGCAATGCAGCCTATTGTTCTAAAAATTGTAAACGCAAATGATTTTGGCGATTACTTTAATGGTTTGGAACCTACCTATTCCTTAAAAGAAAATATAACTAACTTGGGAGTTTTGGGTACCACGTCAGAGCCTTTGCTAAGTACGGCCATTGGAAAAATTACTGGAACTGCCAAAATGGTTAAAAAAACTACAGGAAAACAATTCCCTTATTTTGAAGATTCAAAATCAATTAATGGAGTACAAAATCAAATGTATGTTGACAAAGTTCCAGCTGGATTGTTAAGATCTTTGGAATAGACAAAGTACTGTTAAATTATTATCATTTCTATACAAATTAAAACAAACAACTCAATCAAAAAAGGCTTTCATTACTGAAAGCCTCTTTTTTTTCAAAAACAAATACCTAACAATTAATCATTAAAATAGAAACCCGCTGGAATAACTCCAACCGAGAACGTTTTTTCCAATGTACCAATTGATGGTGAGCTTAATGCATAAACATATACTTTCCCATTGTGTGTGTAATCTCCAGCGTCACCAACATAAATATGATTTCCGTGAACTGCAAAACTATACACCCCGTAAACACCCTGCGCTGTAGTACTAAACACTGAAGTTGCCGGCAATGCAGTTGCAGATGCACTCATTTTATAAATATCAGAATCGATAGTATAATAGACATCTTGTCCGTTCAATACCAAATTCGATAAATGCTTAGTCGCATTCGAATAGCCAATTGTGCTTGATACTTTATTTGTCGATAGATTTACTTTAACAATTTGACCAGCTGTTTCTGCCAAAGGAGCACTTACATAACTTGGATTTCCGGCACACGATACCCACAAAGTTCCGTCTTTTATTTCCATATTTTCGGGAACATCTCCAACAGTTATTGTAGTGGAAACAGCATTTGTAGCGGCATCAATAACCGAAATTTTATTACCATAACTATACCCCCCTTTATGGGCTACATATAATTTTCCCGAATTCGCTATAACTTTTTCAGGTCCTTCTACAACCGGAATAGAGCTTGATACTTTATTTGTGGTCAAATCGATTACGGCTACATAATCATCTGTTGCAACGCTTCCGTCACCCCAATTGGTAACATACCCTTTACCATTTGCAAAACCAATATATCTTGGATTCTTCAATCCAGAATTGATACTTCCAACACTCTTTAAAGTATAGCGATTTACAATTTCTATTTTGTTGCTTGCATTCAGAACGATATAAGCCAAATCATTATTAAAACCAACGTCCTGTCCTGTATCTCCCAAAGTAACTGTTGGATTTACTACCGAAAAAATATCATTTTGTGCAGTAGCAAAATCTGAAGAAACATAAGAAACCGAAGCATCATTATGACCAAATCCGCCTTGGTTCAAAATCAAAAAACCATTATCATAACTCCCTAGTGGAGCATCATTATTATTGTCATCATTGGTACACGAAACAAAAAAAATGGAGAACGTTACCATTACTAAAACTAGTTTACTGAAATTCATTTTTATTAAAATTTAAAAGTTAGGTTGATTAAAAAATTTCGTCCCGGCATATAGTGCTGGGAAATGCTTTGGTAATTTTGATTAAAAAGGTTCAATGCCTGCAAACCAATTTTACATGTATTTTTGTTTCCAAAATCATAGTAAACGCCCAAATTGGAAACCCAATATTCTTTGACCAAATTGTATTTCTGCGAAGGAGTCGTAACCGCTCCATTAAACAAAAATTGATACGTAGCTACTATTTTTTTATAAGAATAGGAAACATTCGAATTGAATTTATGATACGGAACATAGATCAATTGCTCCCCCGTTTCAACATTTTCTGAAACAGTGTAAGCGTAGCTTGCGTTTAGTGCCAAATTATTTTTCCCGTACGAATTGGACCAACCCAAATTCGTTTCGGAACCATAACTATTGACACGGTCAATATTTTCTGGTGTCCAATTGCTACCATCCAAAGGAGCCCAACGAATCAAGTCGCTTATTTTTATAAAATAAATCGTTTCTGATAATGTGAATTTTTTATAGGTAAAAATATTACCAACCTCAGCCTGGTAGGAGCTCTCTGGGTTCAAATTAGGATTACCGCCTGTTTCCCAATACAAATCATTGAAAGTTGGAATCCTGAAATTTCTGGAAACATTGATTTTTAAATTATAAAGTGCACTAAACTTATAGGAAGAACCCAACGAGAACAAAAATGGACTATCGTAATCCGAACTCGCTTCTTTCCTGAACCCCAATTCGTTTTGCCATTTTTCGTTGTGTTGTTCTACCACTTTTATCGCAATCGCACCAATTTGTCTGATATTATTCCCAAAACTAGTACCGTAACCCTTGGTTCGATTGTAATCCAGAATTCCATTCAATTTAATGGACTCCGTCACTTTGTAACCCAAATCTATTTTTGCGATAAATGATTCGGATTTTCCAAAACTAAAATCATCGTTTTCGATATTCTCAAAATATTGATATTGCTCTGTGAGATACGCCACTTTATAATTACTGCTGAAACGATCTTTTGCTGTTGAATATTCCAAAAGGTTACGGCTAAAAGTATTCACGTATTTAGTTTTCGAATCCGATTCGGATATCAAAGCAAGATTTCTATCCGTATTTGAAGACTGACTGTAAAAAGTAATGATAGAATTGGGTTTTATTTTGTAACCGACATTGGCAAACAAATTGGTTGTAGAATATTGACCATTTTCATTTTTCCGTTGAATTCCGTCCCAAGTATATTGGTTGATGTAGGGATAATCATTATCTGAGCTATTTCTGGAAAAGCCAACTTGAGTACTCCATTTTTTATTCGAAAAAATCATTTTATAATTGGCGCTAATGGTATTGAAGTTTCCATAATCCAATCGTAAATCATTTTCGAATTTGCTCTTGAAAACCAATTCATTGCTTAAATGAACAGTTCCTCCTATGGCTCCACTTCCATAACTAACACTTCCTCCACCCGCTTTTATACTTATCGAATTAAAATCGGGAGCTGTGAATGTGTTGAAATCGGCGCTTCCGTTGAGTTGAGAATTGACATTTATTCCATTCCAAATTACGGCCGTTTGAGAAGCAGTCGTTCCTCTAAAAGAAACTGTTGACAGCATTCCGCGCCCGTATTCCTTGAAATACAACACGCTGTTATAATTTAATAAATTGGAAAGGGAAGATTGATTTTTATTAATAACCGAATCATTAAGAATCTGAATGGTTTGTGATTTATTGCTAGAATACAAAGTACGGTCTGAGACTACAACTTCTTTCAAATTGGTTATAGAATCATTTTGCGCCGAAATTAATTGGCACATTAACACAAAAAGGGCTAATATTAGTTTTCTTAAAGTCATAATTTCTGAACCTTTTTTCCCGAAAGTTCGATATTCGTTAAGAAAAAAGGCAGGTCTCCTGGCTTGCGTCTTGTTGTTCACCTTCCCATCACGTTTTTAGAACGAGACAGTGGCATTGTAGATAACAACAAGCTAAATAGCTTACAGTTGCGGGAACAGCTTAGGTTTTGAACCTAATTCCCTTTTAATGTGTTTTCGTAAAATGTAAAACACAACCTTAATTCGGGTGCAAATATAAAGTTAAAAACATTGAAAACTAAAATTAATGACCCATTTTAATTTCATTACAAATATAAAAAATTGTTTATCAGTGTTTTAAAATTAAAAATGGACCGATTTCACATTTCTAATTTAATAACAACCCCATAATCCAGTGGCGCATTAAAAGCTTCCTGCAGGGGAAGATTATTTATTTTGCACAAAATACTTCGGATAATTCCGGAATGCGCCACAATTATAATCGGCTTTAAATGTGTTTCCGAGATCTCATTATCCAAAAATTCCTGGACTCTATAATCCAAATCCACAAACGATTCTCCATTAGGCACATTTACGGTAACAAAATCTTCCATCCAAGGGTCTAAAACTTCTCTAGGAATAGCATCCCACCTTTTTAATTCCCAATCACCGAAATTCATTTCCATTAATCTTGTATCTTCAATAATGGATTCGATTTTAGTGTTTTCTTTGATGTGATTAGCCAAAATAACACAGCGTTGCAACGGACTGGAATACAAAATAGCGTCTGATGGCAATTGATTTAGAATAGATTCAAAAACAGTATCGTAAGGTTCACGAATTCCAACATCACTCTGGCCATAGCAGATTCCCTTTTCACAAACTGTTTCGGTATGACGAACTAAATAAACTTCCATATCCCAATAATTGACAGATAAAAAACCACTTCACAGACCTGTTGCGTTGCTCCTAAACAATCTCCTGTATAACCGTCAATCCATTTCTCAAAATAACGAACAAGAAAAAATCGAGCAAGAAAAACAGGCACTAAAGCCAACAATAATTGCCATTGAAAAAACGACAAAATCACAAGAGGCAATAAACCAAAAAACAAGGCTCCAATTACTTCTTTCCTAGTAAAATTTTGGGCAATTGGTTTGCTTTTGCTCGATGCATCTTCCCTTGAATATTGGTGGGTAAAAACTATAGAGACAGCCGCTAGACGACTTACTGAATGGGCAGAAACAAAGAGTAAAAGGTTGCAGACTGCAGATTGCAGATTAACGATTTCTGATTTGGAAACTAGGCTGATAACAACTTCAAATTTCAGCAAAAAAAGCAAAACTAAACCAACAGTTCCATAGGCTCCAATGGCACTATCCTTCATTATCAAAAGGATTTTCTCTTTGGTCCAACCTCCGCCAAAACCATCACAAACATCGGCAAAACCGTCTTCGTGAAAAGCACCTGTCGTCAGTATCCCTGCAATTATCGAAAATATCAAAGCAATTTCGACAGAAAACACAAACGAAGCCAAATAATACATTCCAAAGCATACTCCTCCAACTATCCAGCCAATTAAAGGGAAATAGCGTGATGCCTTGTTTAAATAATCTGGATCGTGGTCGATATTTTTGGGGCACGGAATTCGAGTATAAAACATCAAAGCCGTGAAAAATATATGGATTTCTTTTTTCATTTTTATTTATTTTTTACTGATACCAGCAGATTCAAAACTGGCCATTTCATTCAAGAAACAAACAGCCGATTGGATAATTGGAAATGCAACAGCGCAACCTGTACCTTCTCCTAATCGCAAATCAAGTTGCAACAACGGCTGAACATTTAGATAATCCAATATTTTTTGATGTCCTTTCTCTGCCGATGAATGACAGAATATGGCGTTTTCTTTTACTGACGGATTCATTTTATAGGCTATTAAAAAAGCGACTGTGCAAATAAAACCATCCACCAAAATGAGCATATTATTTTCTTTCGCCTGTAGCATTCCACCTGTCATTTGCATAATCTCGAATCCTCCAAAATAAGCCAACTTGCTTTGTAAATCGTCTGACCCTCTATAATTCCCAAGGGCATTTTTCAAAATATTTTGTTTCTGAATCAGCTTTTCGTCATTAGCGCCTGTGCCCTTTCCGATGCAATCTTCAATAGGCAATTGCAAGAGGATGCTCATCAAAATTGAAGCCGTAGAAGTATTCCCTATCCCCATTTCGCCAAAACCGATACAATTGCAACCTGTTTCAAAAATAGAATTCACGATTGCTGCCCCTTTGACAAAACACAAATCCAGTTCGGTTTGACTCATTGCCGGACCGTGCAAAAACGACTGTGTACCTTTACCTATTTTGGCCGAAACCAGATTGATATTTGTCGGAAAATCATAATTTACACCAGCATCCACAATGGTTAATTCAATATTGTTTTGTCTACAAAAAACATTTATTGCAGCACCTCCTTCCAGAAAATTATTCACCATTTGTCGGGTAACATCCTGCGGATAGGCGCTTACACCGTGATTGGCAATTCCGTGATCCGCAGCAAAAACAACTATATTGGGTTTTGTTATTTTGGGTTCCAATGTTTGGAAAACAATTCCTATTTGTTTCGCCAAACTTTCCAAAACACCAAGAGAACCCAAAGGCTTGGTTTTATTGTCTATTTCTTGTTGAAGTGCTTCGCTTATAGCGGAATCATCGGTATGTAATTGCGTCGTTACTCGCAAAGAATCAGGAACCGAGACGGGAGTTGAAAACAAAATCTCCTCAACATGTGGGTTCTCTTGTTTTTGCTTCCAATTCAGCTGTTGCAGCATAGGCTGGTTGTTGTAATTGGTTGCGGGTTTGCCTACGCAAAAATACCCCAACGGCTCTATATTTTCGGGTAAACCCAGAAGCAGTTTGAACTGGTAATAGTTTATAATTGACACCCAGCCCATCGAATAGCCTTGCTCCGTCAATGAAAGCCAAATATTCTGGGCCGCACAAACTGCGCTAAATTTAATGGCTTCGTTACTGCCTACAGTTCCAATCGTAAAATTATTCAAAACAGAACGGTCGTAACAAATCACCAATCCGAGTGGTGCTTCCTCAATCGCTTCCAGTTTTAAGGCTTTATATTGTGTTTTTTGAAGTTCATCGTCCGTTAAGTTTGATGCCTTATGATCATAGTCCAAAAAAAGTTCTTTTACGGCTTTTTTGATTTCAGCCGATTTGATCAAATAATATTTGGTGGCATCAGTCAGGCCAACCGATGGGGCACAATGTCCTGCTTGCAACGCTTTTTGAATCACTTCATCCGGTATGGTATCGTTTGTAAAATGACGGGTGTCGCGACGGGATTTTATAATTTCATCTAAGGTCATTATGTCTAGTATTTTTTTTGCGTTAGGGATTGAAGTGAAAATCCTCCCGATTTTTTTTCGGGAGATTGTAACGAAAAGCCCGACCCTTGGGGAACGCCCAAATTTATAAAATCTATCCTTTTATTTTTACAGGAATTCCTGAAACCATCAATACGACAGTTTCAGCTTTTTGAGCTATGTATTGATTCATCCAACCTTGTAATTCAGTGAATTTTCTGCCAATATGGGTATCTGCGTGGACTCCCATTCCTATTTCGTTGGTAACGATAATTATCGTACTATTTTCTTGCTGTGCGATGGCATCCAATTCGGCTTTGGCCTGTTCCAAACTTAAGGCAACATCGTTTTTTGTATCCACAAAAAAATTAGTTAACCAAAGCGTCACGCAATCTACAATAGCCACTTTTCCAGAGAAATCAATTTCACTAAGATGCTTTTCCTTTTCTATGTTTATCCAACGCTCATCACGGTCTTTTTGATGGCGGTCAATGCGTTTCTGGAAATCTTCATCCCATTTTCTGGCTGTCGCCACATACATTGGTTTTTCGGATAATTCTTTGGCTAAATTTTCGGCATAACTGCTCTTTCCGGAACGTTCTCCACCTGTAATTAAATAAATCATTTTTGGGTATATTGTGTTTTGTAACTATTTTTTTAATAAGGACAATGTGTGCAATCACTTTTGCAACAATATCCGCGTTTGAGATGAAACCAGGGTTTGAAAACATAGTTGCCATCTTCAAAATAATAATCAATTCCTTCTATAATTTGTGCGGTTTCGGGCAAAAGAGAAGCTTTGTTTCCAACCGCCGTTTCGGGAGTTATGGTGGCAACAAATTCGTCTATTTTAGTAGAACAAGCGTTCGTAAAGCAAGTTGGACAAAGACAATCTGCAATATCTAAAGGATTAAAAATAGGAGGAAAATCATTGCACCAACATTTCTCTCCTTGTACCGTATCTCCACAATCAAAAGGCATTTTACAAGCCGAACAATGTTTTACTTTTATTATATTCATTTGGTAAAGATAACGTTTGTTATATTTTTTACTCCAAAAACTAAACAGGAAATTTGTAAATTAATCTACCTTTGCTCTTATTGAAAAATATAAAACATGCGATTTTCATTCTACAAAGTTATTTTATTAACCATTCTTTTTTCATTTATCGGATGCAAAAAAAATGAAAAAAACGACACTCTAACTGATGTCAAAACTACGAACAGTATTCATTATGCTAAAAATTTAGCCATTTACAAGCATGAAGGCTATACGGTTATAGAGGTTTCAAATCCTTGGCCGGATGCAGTGAAAGATTTCACTTATGTTCTAAAAGAAAAAAACGGAATTGTCCCGGACAGCTTAAAAAAATACACTGAAATTTCCGTTCCATTGCAATCTATTGTTGTGACTTCGACCACAAATATTCCCTTTCTTGAAATGCTCGGTGTCGAAAAATCGCTTGTTGGTTTCCCTCATACCGATTATATCTCATCCGAAAAAACGAGAGCCCTAATTGATGCTGGTTCAGTAAAAAATGTTGGACAAAACGAAAAACTCAACATCGAACAGCTTATCGAATTGGCACCGGAACTCATCGTAACTTTTGGGATTGACAATAACAATCCCTCTATTGAAAATTTACAAAAAAGTGGCTTAAAAGTACTCATTCAAGCCGATTGGATGGAGCAATCTCCTCTTGGAAAAGCAGAATGGCTAAAACTTTACGGAGCCTTATTTGGAAAGGAAAAAGAAGCTGACGTTCTGTTTGAAAACATCGTAAAAGAATACAACAACGCCCTTGCATTGGTTGCTGACAAAAAACCAACATCGACTGTTTTGTATGGTTCTATGTACCAAGACCAATGGTTTGTGGCCAAAGGCAGCAGCTGGGTTGCGCAATTTATGAAAGATGCCAAAGCCGATTATCTTTGGAAAGACCTCGAAGGTACCGGAAGTCTTGGGTTGTCTTTTGAAAACATATTGGACAAAGCAAAAACTGCTAATTTTTGGATCGCAACTGGTTCGTTCAAATCATTGTCTGAATTGGAAAAAGCCAATCCTCATTACAGTCAGTTTGATGCTTTTACAAATAAAACCATTTATACTTTCGAAGGAAAAATGGGAGCCACTGGAGGTACTATTTTTTATGAATTGTCACCATCAAGACCTGATTTGGTATTGAAAGATTACATTAAAATTTTTCATCCTGAATTGCTTCCCGATTATGCTTTTACTTTTGCTACTAAATTGAATTAGATACAAATTGAACAATCAAAAAAGAAATACAATCTTATTCTCATTCCTTTTTTTAGGGCTCATTGTGCTGTTTTTTGTGAACATCAGTTTGGGGTCGATTACTATCCCTTTCAAGGAAGTTTATACCTGTTTGACAGGAGGCCAATCCAGTAAATCGACTTGGGAATACATCATCATTAATTACCGTTTGCCCAAAGCGATTACGGCTGTTTTGGTTGGAATGGGATTGTCTATCAGCGGATTGCTGATGCAAACTTTATTTCGAAATCCGCTTGCTGGACCTTATGTTTTGGGACTCAGTTCGGGGGCCAGTTTGGGGGTTGCCTTTGTAATATTGGGAGCCAGTGTATTGCCTTCTTTTTTGAGTGGCATTTTATTATCTCCTTACGGAATTGTTTTGGCTTCAACTCTAGGTAGTACCTCTGTTTTATTATTGGTTTTATTGGTTTCACAACGCTTGCGTGACACTATGGCAATTTTGATAGTTGGACTTATGTTTGGCAGTTTCACCAGTGCTGTTGTGGGGGTTTTAACGTATTTCAGTTCTGCAGAGCAATTGCAAAAATTTACTTTTTGGTCGATGGGAAATCTTGGCAATTTGTCCTGGACATCCATCCTCATTTTGACGATTTGCGTATTATTAGGATTATTCCTCAGCCTACTCAGTATCAAACCCTTGAATGCATTGCTCCTTGGTGAAAATTACGCCAAAAGCATGGGATTAAATTTCAACAGAGCCCGACTTATTATCATATTAGCAACGAGTATTTTGGCAGGAAGCATAACGGCTTATGCAGGCCCAATAGCCTTTATTGGATTGGCGGTTCCCCATATTGCCAAGTTAGTATTTCAAACCAGTAATCATACCGTTTTATTCTGGAGTACTTTGCTTTTTGGAGCAGCTATAATGTTGGTTTGCGATGTGGTTTCCCAAATGCCGGGAATGGAAATTACCTTGCCAATTAATGCTATTACTTCAATATTGGGCGCGCCTGTGGTCATTTGGCTGTTGATTCGAAAGAGGAATTTTAAATAAAGTTTTTAAACACATAGAGACATAGAATTTATAGCTATTAGTAAGAGTTAGATAGTCGTAATACTTTCACATAGCCAAATCTAAGTGTTAAATAATAATTTTGAATTACACTTTAAGCCTATTAATATCATAAACAAAATCAAATGATTACTCAAAAATATTTAGACGAACTAACATATGAAATCATTGGTTCAGCCATTGAGGTTCACAAAATTATTGGCAAAGGATTACTTGAGAGTGTGTATCATCACTGTATGATGGAAGAACTATCTCAGAGGAAAATAAATTTTCACACAGAGATGAATGTCCCAATAATTTATAAAACAAAAGAATTAACAACTAATTTCAGATGTGATTTATTCATTGAAAATTGTGTTGTCGTAGAATTAAAATCTGTATTAGAAATGAATTCTATATTTGAAGCGCAGCTTCTAACCTATATGCAACTCTTAAAAGCACCCAAAGGAATAATCATAAATTTTAATTGTTATAATATTTTCAAAGAAGGACAAAAAACATTTGTAAATGATTTTTTTAAACTTCTACCCAAACAATAATTACCTATGTTTCTATGTGTTTAAATTCATTTTCACGAGTTCATAATTTTTAATAAAAAAATGGCAAACAATATCCTCACCACAGAACATTTAAGCATTGGGTACACTTCCAAAAAAGAAACTGTGACCATCGCCGAAAACCTCAACCTGAACTTACAAGCTGGCAAGCTGATTGCTTTAATTGGAGCAAATGGTATTGGAAAATCTACTTTGCTGCGCACGATTACGGGGATTCAAAAACCTTTGCAGGGAACTGTTTTTTTGAACAATAAGAAAATAACCAGTTACGAACCATTGGCATTAGCCCAAAATTTAAGCATGGTTTTGACCGAAAAATTGCCTCCCAGTAATTTAACCGTTTTTGAACTGGTGGCACTGGGACGTCAGCCGTACACCAATTGGATTGGAACGTTATCAGATGCAGACGTTCAAATCGTTCAAGACGCAATTGAACTAACGCAAATTGGTCATTTGTCCCAAAAAAAACATTACGAAATAAGTGATGGTCAGCTGCAAAAGGTTTTGATTGCAAGAGCATTGGCACAGGACACTCCCTTGATTATTCTGGATGAGCCTACAACACATTTGGATTTATTACACAAAGTTTCGCTGCTAAAACTCCTGAAAAAACTAACCCACGAAACTGGAAAATGCATTTTATTTTCGACCCATGACATCGATATGGCCATACAATTAAGTGACGAGATGATTATCATGACACCCGAAACTGTGGTACAAGACGACCCTTGCAACTTAATCACTAAAGGAAGTTTTAATACTTTATTCAAAGACGAACATATCGTTTTTGACAGCGAAAAAGGCAAATTTGTTATTACTTAGAATTATGAGTTTTGGGTTTACTGCACAAGACTGAAATCTGTAAACTGAAATCTGCAAACTTTTTTTAAATTCCTTTCAATAAATTAATACTTACCGTTGCAATTTCTGAATCTGGGAATTTTTTAAAATAATTGGGGTCTGGAAATAATCCTGCTTCGGCGGCAACTTTATGCAGAACATCAATCTCAACTATAAATTGATCCGAAAAACCGTGTGTGGCATCATAGGCCGTCGCAGCTGTTTTTCCCAAATTTGCAGCTGTTAAATGAGGTGAAACAGTATGCAATTCGATAATGAGCAATCCAAATTTATGAACATAAGGCGACCATTTTTTGAAGTGTTCGAACAAATTATCTTCCACTAAATTATTACTGATTCTAATACCTCTATGCGCAAATGCACCAGTCGAAGTACTTATTCTTCCTTTTGTAATTTGTTTTGGCATTTCCCAAATTCGATTGTGATCCAGAAAAGTTCTAACGTTCAACAAATCTTTTAAATCGATATTATAATTCTCTCGTAAATCTTCTGCCAACAAATCCGGCCGACCAATATCTCCCCAAATGACTTTGGCCCAAATATCGGCTTTGATCAAATTGGCTCGCGTTACTTTGAGGGCAGCCTGGTTATAATCGGCACCCACTAAAAATAAGGGATGTGTGTCCAGCATTTTTCCTCTCAAAGTTTGACGTTCAATCACATCAAAAATATGTTCCAGAAAAGCACCATTTCCACAGCCCATATCCAGTATTCCTTTTGGTTGTTTAGCAATTGGCAAATTGAATAATTTGATGATAATTTCGTCAACTACCTTAAAATAAGTATCGTGCGCACCACCGCTTCCCCACACATTCATTTCTCGATCGACGTGAATTTCATCATCCCCATCTCCAACGATTCTTAAAACAGAAGGATCACCAAAAATCAATTCATCCATTTTACTAAAAGTAGGCAAATACGAAACTGTCACACCATAGGCAGAAGCCCTTTTGGCGAAAAATAAACCTGTTTCGGTAAACTGATAATTACCTTTTTTTTGGGTGAACCATTCCAAATCAACCAAAAAGTCAAGGATTATTTTGAAATTTTCGGGTGATTTATGAAACTCTTCAGGTCGGAAAGATATTTCCATAAAATATTTATGAAACATACCACTCATACCAAGATGCACTACGGTTGGGCCAACCAAAAAGCCTTCAATATGCTTTAAAATTTGATGTTGAATGGTATTGGTTAAAGAATCCGAAGAGAACGAAATTCCATAATTATCTTTATACTTATCGAAAATAGATTTTAAGCGTTCAAAAGGAGCTTCTTCAAATAATCTGGGATGAAAATCCATTGAATATTGCAATAAATCTACAACATCTTTGTACAATGGAAACAGAGAAAAAGCAATCTCACTTTTTTCATTAATACGAAAAGCAATCAAATCTGTTTTGTTGTTTACGTAATAATCAAGAAAACCTTGTGATGCCAAAACCCGTAAAGCAACATTTAGGTAGCCCTCATTGGTTTTAAACTTTGCGGAAAGTTCAGAGAGACATATTTCTTTTCTCTCTAAAATATAAGCTAAGACTCCTTTTTTATACAAACAAAAAGCTACCGGAGCAGTTACTAAACCGTCGAGATGTCTAAAAATAGTACTTCGTAAGGAAACGTTATCTATCATAAAAAGAGATTTAAGACCTAACATTGTCTATCTCAAATATATGAAATTTCCTTTAAAAAAACAGATTTCCATATAGCCAATAGATTTTAAACTCCTCACCCTAAATACATAATCCTATGTGTTCTTTGTCTATCTCAACTGAATTAGCAATATTAAAACTGATGATTAATAGCTTCATTAGGAATGATAAAATAGTTTTTGATATTATATTTAGAAATGAAAATCTTTTTTCAAAAGGGAAAAAGGAAAATTTACTTTCAAAAACCTACCATTGTTGTTTATCTTTGTAAGAGTCGTAAAAACCTAGAGATGAAACACTTTCTTAAAATAACCTTGTTTTTTTGGATTGTCGCAAGCTCGGCACAGACAAAGTTGGAAATGACCCCCAAAGGATTTGCCCCTTTGGAAATAGATATGCCCAATCAACCCATTACTAATTTAATAGAGCAATCCAAAGAATGGGCACGGTATTACAATGAAAAAGGTTCTGATGTTTTTGATGTTTCTAAAAATTCCTTAACCATCGAAGCTCGCTATGAAAATGCTTATTACTACTGGAATTTAGCCGTAAAATACAATTTTGACATCAAATACAGTCTTAAAATTGTGTTTGGAGAAAATCAAAAATATACCCTTACATTTACTGTAAAAGAAATTTATACGGATAGGGTTCTTATGAAGACTACGGTAGCGGATTTTTTTACTTCCGACGGTAAACTCAAGGAAGATTTCAAAGATGTAAAACCGTCATTGGAAAGCACGGTAAATAGAATTATAAAATCTTATATTAATTTCATCGCCCGGTAATCTGTCTCTTTGCTTCACCCACCACAAAAGCAACTGAATTAGCAATATTAAAACTTCTAATTAATGGAGACATGGGAATAGTCAGATGGTTTTCGAACAAAGCTAAAACTTCTGCGTTCAAACCAACGCTTTCCTTTCCAAAAACTAACCAGTCACCATCATGGAATTGATTTTCCAAATAGGACTTTTCAGCATGTGAACTCATCAGAAAAACTCTGGATAAGTCTGGAATTTGAGACATCCATTCAGCTACATTTTGGTATTCGGTTACATCAAGGTGTACCCAATAATCAAGCCCGGAACGCTTTAGGTTTTTATCATTGATTACGAATCCAAAAGGATGAATTAAGTGCAAACGGCTTTCGGTACCTACGCACAAACGACCAATATTTCCGGTATTGTTAGGTATTTCAGGTTCTACAAGAACAATGTTTAGCATATATATTTCTTTAATTGGTAATTTTTTAATCGTTTAATTGGAAATTGGAAACCTCCAAAACCTCACCGGCTTGCAAGTCATTCAAAAGTACGTTTCCTATTCGGACTCTTACCAATCTTAAAGTTGGAAAACCAACAGCTGCGGTCATTTTCCGCACTTGTCTAAACTTCCCTTCATTCACAGTTATAGAAGCCCAAGAAGTAGGACCATGGCGTTCATCCCGAATCTTTTTCCCTCTTGCTCCAAAATTAGGAATTTCATTTACAATAAATGATTCACAGGGTTTAGTGATGTACTTTGTGCCATTAAAACCAATTTCGACACCACTTTTCAATTGTTCAATGGCTTCGGGAGTGATGATACCATCAACTTGAACATAGTATTGTTTATCGACTTTTTTGCTCCGAATAATTTCACTCATTTTCCCATCAGTCGTCAGTAAAAGTAAACCTTCAGAATCTTCATCAAGCCTACCAATAGCCATTGTTCCAATTGGAAAATTATATAACTCACCCAAGAGTTTTTTCTTGCGCTTCAATTCATAAATAAATTGACTTAAATAACCATAGGGTTTGTGAAGGACGAAATGATGGTGGGACATTCTAGACTTGTTTTGTGAGTACAAAGATAGATTTGTTTTTTCAGTTTAAAAAAAGACCACTGCACATTTCACTCTTCAAACCCAATGCTATGTTAATTGATTGAATTGCTGCAGATAAAAAGCGTATCATTATAGTAATTTATAGTATTAACATAAAATTTAGCGATATGGAAAATAATAATCTAGGTTCTAAAAAAACCAATAACAAACAAAATTCTGACACCGAGTCCATCAGTAAAAACTTGAATCCAGAAATATCAAAACTTAAGGAAGAAATAGAAATTGATAGTCATGGAAATGAAAAAATAGTCCAAAGAGCTCGTAATATTGAAGGAACCACTCCAGATCTTCCAGAAGAAATCGATAAAGATCAACTAGAAAAAGAAGGTTTGAACCGTGGAGTTTTAACGGAAAAAGACACGGAAAAAACACTAGAAAATAGAGATCGAAATTCTGACATAACCCCCAATCGCTATCCAAACTCAAATCCAGACAATCATATAGACAGAGGAAACCAAAAATTGGATGAGTAAAATTTATTCGTTTTAAAATTAATTTAAAAATACAAAATGCTAGATTCTCTACGGAGCATCCAGCATTTTATATTAATCATATTAAAAAATAGTGCCAAAGAATTAATTTTTCCAATTAAAATGTAACATTTAACCCCACATTAAACATCCATTGAAATTGATTGAATGATTGATTTTCTAACGGATTGATGTAATAATTCATTCCAGGTTCAATGAAAAATTTAGTCTTTTTAAAGAGTTCATACTGCAGAGTACTACTCAATAAAGTTCCGTAAACAAATTCATTTACATTTTTGTTTTCCCCTATTGAATTTCCATTCAAAGCAATATCATTAGAAATTAACTTCCCGACAAAACCGCCCGTGTTCATGCTAATATTGGTTTTCTTTTTACTCAAAATAGCATACGAAACCTCCAATGGCATTTCGAAATACTTCAAGTTTTGTGTTACATCTCCTTTTTCAAGACCACTTTCATTTTTTGAATTGGAAGAAAATAAATATTCTTCATTTTTTGAAATGGAAACAAATTGATAATTGGTTGATGAATTAGGCACATAATTATCATTGGTAAGTGGAAGTGAACCGGAAACAGCCCCATATAAGTTTTGCTTATCATAATAAGAAACCCCAGCTATCTTTTGCCCTAGTTCGTTAATTTTGAAACCGGAACTTACACCCCATTTTTTGTTCAGTTTATAATTCGTCTTCACACCATAACCATTAGACTGTTTTGAAGCCACAGTATTTCCGAGCGCTTTTTCATTACTATAATTTTGAGAACTCATAACACCCGCAAAAACTTGAAGCGACCATTTATCTATGCTTTCTGAAACCTTTTTTTTCTTTGATTTGCCTTTATCTAGTTCCACTAAAGCCTGCTCTAATTGCTCAACTTCTAATTTTATTTTGTTTAAAGTATCTTTTGAACTTGTTTTTTCTGTAAGTCCTTTATCGTTGTTCAATCCCAAAATTTCATTATTTTGATTACTTACAATAGATTTGTTATTGGCATTTGTTTGTTTTACTTGAACCGATTTATCAATTACTATCTCTGATTTTGAAATGGTATTTTCTGCAATTGTCTTGTTCTTATTTTCTTCTGAAATACTATTGCCTTGATTTCTTACTATTCCATTTTTGTTTGAATTTGAATTACCAACTTGAGCTGATTTGGCAATTGGAATTTCAGATTGAAGAATAACAGGAGTCGCATTTTGATTTGAAACTATCACATTCGATTGTGATTCATTCTTAACAATTTGGATCTTTCCTTTCTTTCTCCACTGACTCAAATTATTAAATTTTGCAGAATCTTTTGTTTTGGAAAAAACACCTGAAACTGTCGTTGTGACAACTTGATTGTTATTTAAATCATCATTTTTAATTCCTCTATCATTGCGATTGAGATTACTATTCTCATTTTTATTCTTATTCCCATCATGAGTACTCTTGCTTTTCAAATTCGAGTCCTTTTGCAAAACAACTTTATTCACATTATTTTCCACATTTATTTCAAGACCATTTCCTTGATTGGCATTAAAATACAAAATAGTTGGAACTGAAAGTCCAACTACTAAACTGGCGGCAATCGACCACCAAATAATGGCACGATTCTTCTTTTTAGGTTCATCTAGTTGCGCTTCAATTTTTTCCCACAATTCGGGAGGCGGTATACTGGAGAAGTTTTCCAATGAAGAAAAAATAGATTTTGCTTCTTTATTTTTCATGCCTTGCTTATTTACTTTTATGGTATTTTGTTATGCTGTTTTACAATTTAATACGGCCAAAATTCTTTTTTTCAAAATACTCTTGGCTCTATTCAGATTCGATTTCGATGTGCCTTCTGAAATCTCAAGCAACTTTGCAATCTCTTTGTGCTTCATTTTTTCGAAAACAAACAAGTTGAAAACCATTCGGTACTGGTCTGGTAATTCTTGAATGTATTCTAATAATTTTTCTTGCTCAATTGAAGCCAATTCTAATTCTTCGTCCTCAATTATATCGGTATCAAAAACATCCAGGAAGAGTACATCCTTTTTCTTTTTCTTTAGTGTTTCCAGTAATTTATTGATAAAGATTCTTTTGATCCAACCTTCAAAACTTCCTTCAAATTTGTATTGCCCCATTTTTTGAAAAGCAATTACAAAAGCCTCCTGAAAAACATCTTTGGCATCATCTTCATTTCGCATGTATTTAAGACATAGCCCATATAAAACAGGAGAAAACAACTGATAAATTTTCAGTTGTGCTTCCCGGTCGTTTTCGACACATTTTTTTATATATAGTTCTATGTTTTCTTTCAAGAAATAAGTTTTAACTCGTTAGTTTTTTCTTTTAGTTAAATTAAAATTGGTAAAAGCAATGGGATCATTGAACGATTCTTTTTGATTATTCAAAAACAAATCTTCATTACTGTAAATTTCCAAAACATCTTCTACAAAAATAGGGCTTACTTTTGTAGTATTATCAATTTTATTTTTGGCTGTCTCAACAGGCGTAAATTCTCCTTCATCTGTAAAAATAAAAATTTTCCATGCCCAACTCTCCACTATTTTCTTTTTGGAATTTGAATCAAAACCAGCATCATCATTGGCACACGAACAAAAAGTAAGTCCAATAAAAATTATAAAAATTAATTTTCCCATTTTGCAAGTATTAAATATTGATACTGGTTTTCATCTTCAATTCCGATTCATTATCCGAAAATCATCATTTACGTTTAGTGGATTTTTTTTATGATTTAGTTTTTAATTCCGCTATTTTATCTTGAATAACTTTCTTAAAGAGAATAATATTTTGCGTTTGGTCTGTTGAATTATCGGTATCTAAATATATTTTAGTCACAGTACCAGCTTGACTCCATTCAAAATAAACACCACCTTGATCGTGGGAATCAGGTGAACCAAATGTTTTTGTTTTCCCTTTCAAATCTTTAATTTCAGTTGGGATTTTCAAAAGAAAAGCTGCAAAATCATCTTTAAAACCTAACGCTTTATAACTATAATGATTAAAATCATATGAACCATAACCTACTTTTAGATAATGAAGAACTTTCGCATTTTCCATTCTAAAAAATTGTTGACAATCATTCCCAGTACAGTTACCAAAATAAGTTCCCATAACTACATAATCATTAATTTGATTTGCTTTCTTAAATAAAATAGGTTTGTTAGATTTTGGAAGTATCACATAATCTGCCGGGTAAGTTATAGCAGTAGTTACAACCTCATCCTTTGTTGGTTCTTTTTCAAAATACTCAACAACTATTTGGCAATCATCTTCAACCACCGCTTGAATTTTTATAGCATATCCGCTTGTTGGTTTTGGGCCAGCATAAATTCCTAATATCCTTTTCTGAGTAAAATCTGGTAGCGCAACATCGACAGTTTGACAAGTTGTAAATATTTTTTGCACCTCTTCGTTTGAGTTTAAAATCACAAAAGAATATTGTTTTGGGTTTTCTTTCAAAACCCCGCAATAACTAAAACTCTCATAAACTACATTGGTAATACTGCCGCAATTTTGTGCATTATCATCGGATAGATCATTACACGAATAAAAGCTTAAGGCGACAAACAAGATTGAAATTAAATTCTTCATATTATATTTTAATTGGTTATATAGTAAAGATGACTTTCCAATAAAAAGGTTGCGTTTCGATTTAAAAAAAATAAAATTGTTCGTTTAGCATTAGATTTAGAATAATTCGTGAAATTTCATTTTTTAAAATTAAGTACTACGTATTAATGCGTACTTTTACTTTTTTAAAATGAAATTCTATGTTAACAACTCTTCCTTTATTATTGGTTTTTATTATTGCCCTTGCAATCGGTATCTTTATTGGTAAACTCATTTTTTCGGCACGATTCCAGTCGGAAAAAGTAAGTCTAGAAGAGAAATTAATCGCACTGAATTCACAATTCAACCAGCAAAAAGAACAATTTCTATTAGATAAAACCGCTTTTGAAAAACAACTGGAATTATCAAATTCCGAAAAAGAAAACATTCGAAACGAGAAAGACAGTCTGGCCATCCAACTTTCCAAAAAAGAAGTTGATTTTGAAAATCTTTGGCAACGCAACAAGGAACAAAAAGAGGAAGTCGAGAAACTTCAGGAAAAATTCACTAAAGAATTTGAGAATCTTGCCAATAAAATATTGGAAGAAAAATCAAATAAGTTTACCGAGCAAAACAAGGAAAATATGAAAAATATCTTGTCTCCGCTGCAAGATAAAATTCAGCTTTTCGAAAAGAAAGTCGAAGACACGCATAAAGAAAGCATTGATTATCATGCCGCTTTACGCCAACAAATATTGGGTTTACGTGAAATGAATATTCAAATGAGCAAGGAAACCATCAACTTGACCAAAGCCTTGAAAGGTGACAGCAAAATGCAAGGAAACTGGGGCGAACTAGTACTGGAACGTGTACTTGAAAAATCGGGATTGGAAAAAGGACGCGAATACGAAGTACAACAAAGCCATATCACCGAAGATGGAAATCGTGTATTTCCAGACGTTGTCATCAATTTGCCCGACGGAAAAAAGATGGTTGTCGATTCTAAAGTTTCGTTGACTGCCTATGAAAAATATATCAACGAAGATGATGACGAAGCAACAAAAACCCGTTATTTAAAAGAACATGTCAATTCGATAAAACTTCACGTAGAACAATTAGGAAATAAAAATTATCAGGATCTGTATCAAATAGAAAGCCCAGATTTTGTTTTGTTATTTATTCCTATGGAACCTGCATTTGCTATAGCCCTTAACGAAGACACAACCTTATACAACAAAGCATTCGAAAAAAACATCGTAATTGTTACACCATCTACTTTGTTGGCTACTTTACGCACCATTGACAGTATGTGGGCCAACCAAAAACAGCAAGAAAATGCTTTTGAAATTGCGAGACAAGCTGGTGCATTGTATGATAAATTTGAAGGTTTTGTTGCCGATTTAATAAAAATTGGAAAAAAAATAGACGAAAGCAAAGTAGAATACCAAGGTGCCATGAACAAATTGGTGGATGGAAAAGGAAACCTCATCACCAGCGTTGAAAAGCTAAAAAAAATGGGAGCTAAAGCTAAAAAAGCTCTTCCGGACAATATTTTGAAAAGAGCTGAAGCCGATGAAAATTCACTTTTAAATTAAGACAAAATGAAAAAAGTCCTTGCCTTTATTACAATCGTAATTACGGTTGGTTTTCTAAGCTATTTTGCGTTCATCTATTACGTTCCTGTTAGCGAAGGAATTCGATCTGGTGAATTAATTCGATTGAGCCATAAAGGCATTGTCATAAAAACATGGGAAGGCGAATTGAGCCAGGGAATTTCTGGAGCCCAAATTTTCAAGTTTTCAGTTTTGGATAGTGACAAAGAAGTGATTGAACAAATGAAGACTTTACAGGGGCAATATGTCAAACTTACTTATATAGAAAAATACAGAACCTTTTTCTGGTGGGGAGAAACCAGATATTTTATAAAAACAATACAAAAAGAAAAATCCCCTTTTAACCAAAACTAAACCTATGGAGAAAATATACAAAACAGTTGCTTCATCCCATGTCAGCATTTCGGTATTAATGTTGCCCTCACATACCAATTTTAGCGGAAAAATTCACGGTGGTTATATATTATCCCTTCTGGATCAAATAGCCTTTGCCTGTGGATCAAAATTTTCCGGAAATTATTGTGTTACAGCCTCGGTAGATACTGTCAATTTCTTGAAACCTATCGAAGTGGGAGAACTCGTAACGATGAAAGCCTCTGTTAATTATGTGGGAAAAAGTTCAATGATTGTGGGAATTCGGGTAGAAGCCGAGAATATTCAGACTGGTTATAAAAAACATTGCAATTCTTCCTATTTCACTATGGTTGCCAAAGATAATGAAGGCAATAGTGTGGCAGTTCCAGGTTTAATACTGTCGAATTTTGAAGATGTAAAACGTTTTTGCAACTCATTGAAACAAATCGCACTAAAAAAAGAACGTGACTTACACGAAGAAGTATTCAATTATACCTCAAAAGAAACATTAGAGGGACTAAAAAAATACAATATTCAAATCAATTTGGATTAATTTTCTTCTCAAAGATCCTAATACCTACTGAAAAACTACTTAAAGGAGCCAATATCAAAAAATCGATTCTTTTGATATTGGCTCCTTTTTTGGCGTAATTTTAAGAGTATTGTCACAAAAAAAAGCGTAACTTTAAAATACACCTTTAATAGAAAGAATTATGAAAAAAATTACTCTATTAGCTTTGTTTTTTGTCTTACATCCCATATTTGCCCAAAAAAAATTAAGCACTTCAAAATGCAGCATTTATTTTGAAGCATCTGTGCCTTTATTTGAAGCAGTTGAGGCCAAAAACGATATAGTGAATTGTATTTTAATTCCTGAGAAAAGTCAAATAAGCTTTACTGCTGTCATAAAAAATTTCCAATTCAAAAGAGATTTAATGAGAGAGCATTTTAATAGTAATTACATGGAAAGTGATCGTTATCCCAAAGCAACTTTTAAAGGACTTATCGAAAAATTTGACTTAAAAATTGTAACTGATGTAGAGAAAGATTTTATAATAAAAGGAAAATTAACAATCCACGGACAATCCAGAATGATTTCTGTAAATGCCAAGATAAAAAAAGTGGTTAATGGCATTCATATAACCTCTTATTTCACATTAAACACAGACGACTTTAACATCCAAATTCCGAGCATGGTCATTGCTAAAATTTCCAAAAATGTGAATACTCAAATCGATTGTGTTCTAAACTAAGTGAGCAGTTATTTAGTGATTGGCTTTCAAAAAGATACATTCCTAAAAATCTATTTCAAACAGTCTTTCAATGCCTTTGTAAGATTTTTAAATTGAAATCGAAACCCTAAACTTTTTACTTTATCCGAAGATACTCTTCTTCCTGACAAAACAATTGAAGCCATTTCCCCCATTGCCAATCGAATTAAAAAGGCCGGAACATTTGGTAACCAAATCGAATAGCCAAAAGAATTTGCCAATTCTTTAGAAAAAGTTAAGTTGGTAGTGCTGTCATTGATAGTAGCGTTGTAAGCCCCTGTCATTTTTTCGTTTTCAATAGCTTCAATATACATCATGCATAAATCCTGTATATGAATCCAGGGCATATATTGTTTCCCGGATCCCAAAGCACTACCCAAGCCCCGTTTAAAAATTGGAGTAAGTTTTTTTAATATGCCTTCATCTTTACCCAAAACTAAGCCGGTTCGAATTTTTACGGTTCGAATACCTAAACCTGCCATCAAATCAGCTGATTTTTCCCATTCTTGACAAGTCGTTCCAATAAAGTCATTGGCAGGCAAAGTGTTTTCGGTACATATGCCTTCTCCATTAATCGCGCCATAAAAACCTATTCCTGAAGCCGAAACAAAGGCTTCAATCCTTTTATTGTGCTTTTTCAAAACGTTATAAATCAATTGGGCCGATTGTGTTCTACTCTCTCTGATTTCAGCTTTTCTCTTGGCAGTCCATTTTTGCTCGGCGATATTCTCTCCTGCCAAATGAATGATATAATCTGCCTTGAGTACTGCAGCCTCCTCAATATTCTGACTAGATACATCCCAAATATAATAAGTTACTCCCTCTGTATTTGGTTTACTATTTCGGGTAAGTATTGAAACAGAATAGCCTCTTTCCAACAATATTTTGGTTAATTTCTTACCAATAAATCCGGTACCTCCCGTTATTAAAACATTTTGCTTCATTACTTTATAATTTAGGGGCAATCAATTAAAACTATACAAATATAAGTTAATGTTTTGTTTAGCATTATTAATAATAAGTTAAACATTATTACCTTTATACACAAATAAAACTTAAAAACATGGCAACTAAAAAAATAACATTATCCAAAGACCTTATTGTGTCAATGTATATGAACTATACTTTGGAACATAATGAAAAACCGAAGTCCGTATTTCATTTTTCCAAAGTGAATGGTTTCACAGAATCCGAATTTTATACTTTTTTCGGTACGCTGGAAAGTATCGAAAAAGAAATATTCAACATCTTTTTTGACAAAACAATCGAACTATTACAGAAAGATGATAATTACGAAAGTTACGATATGAAAACTAAACTCTTAAGTTTTTACTTTACTTTCTTCGAATTAATTACCGCCAATAGAAGTTACGTAGTGATGACTTTGAAGCAGCATCAAAATCAATTGAAAAACCTAATGATCTTATCCGAGTTTAGAAATAAATTCAAAGATTATATCTCCGAAATAATTACTGATGATTTTAGAATTAAAATTGAAAAGTTACAGCAATATCAAGAAAAAGTATTAGCCGAATCATTTTGGATTCAATTTCTGTTAACCTTGAAATTTTGGATGGAAGATGCATCACCTTCGTTTGAGAAAACGGATATCTACATCGAAAAATCCGTAAAAGTTTCCTTCGAATTAATAGACGTTACACCAATAGAGAGCTTGATTGATTTTGGAAAATTCATTTTCAAAGAAAAAATAAACAACAAATAATGAAAACGATAGACTACATACCAACTTCCAAAATCGAAAGAGCTTCAAAACTTGTACAAACCGGCGCCAAAGTAGGTGTGAACTATTTGAAGTATTATGGAGAAAAAATGGTCAATTCTGATTTGACTCGTGACAAACTCAACGAAAATAATGCCGAAGATATTTATGATGGCCTGAAAAGTTTAAAAGGGAGCGCGCTCAAAGTGGCTCAAATGCTGAGCATGGATAAAAGTTTCTTACCACAAGCGTACGTGGAGAAATTTTCGTTGTCGCAGTTTTCGGTGCCGCCACTTTCGGCTCCATTGGTTTTAAAAACCTTTAAGAGCAACTTAGGAAAAACGCCCTATGAAATTTTTGACGAATTCAATGCTAATTCGGTTAATGCTGCTAGTATTGGTCAAGTACATATTGCCATGAAAAACGGTAAAAAACTGGCAGTAAAAATTCAATACCCAGGCGTTGCCAACAGTATTTCTTCGGATTTGGCCTTGGTAAAACCCATTGCGATCCGAATGTTTAATCTGCAAGGAAAAGACTCCGATAAATATTTCAAGGAAGTCGAAGATAAATTGATTGAAGAAACCAATTATCTATTGGAACTTGAACAAAGTCAAGAAGTGGTTGCCGCTTGCAAAAAAATTGAGCATTTAGTTTTCCCCGAATATTATCCCGAGTTCTCTTCTGAGAAAATCATTACTATGGATTGGATGACAGGAATTCATCTTTCTGAATTTACTGCCAAAAACGAAAATCAAGCATTGGGCAACCAACTGGGACAAGCATTATGGGATTTTTATATGTATCAAATTCATATTTTGAGAAAAGTACATGCCGACCCGCATCCCGGTAATTTTTTGGTTAACGATGACAATCAATTGGTAGCTTTGGATTTTGGCTGTATGAAAAAAATTCCGAACGCTTTTTACATTCCGTATTTTGAATTGGTTAATCCAAAAATACTCGACAATCCAAAATTATTCAATGCCAAACTTTTTGAATTGGAAATTCTAAGAACTGATGATTCTACAGAAGAAATTGTCTATTTCACCCAAATGTTTTATGATTTATTATCCCTTTTTACTCAGCCGTTTCAAGGAGAAACATTTGATTTTTCGGATGCTGAATTCTTTGGAAATATTGCACAACTGGGAGAACGATTTTCGAAAGACACCAACTTAAAAAAAATGAATGGTAATCGAGGATCCAAACATTTTATCTATATGAACCGGACCTTTTTTGGACTCTACAATTTGTTATTTGATTTGAAAGCCAATATTATGGTGAATCAATATAAAAAATACGAATAGCAATTTGAAAAAATCACAGTTGCCATCAAAAATATGTTTGTTGTGCAAACGTCCCTTTAATTGGCGAAAAAAATGGGCAGCTGTTTGGAATGACGTAAAATATTGCAGTGAAAAATGCAGAAGAAATAAAAGCCATTAGGAAAAATGAATACTAATAAAAATCATATCAATATCGTCTGGTTCAAAAGAGATCTTCGTTTGCAAGACAACGAAGCTCTTTTCAATGCCATTCAGACTAATAAACCAACTTTGTTGTTATATGTTTTTGAAAATTCATTACAAAATGATGGCCATTATAGCGAGAGACATTGGAACTTTATCAAGCAATCTATTCAGGACATCAACCAACAACTTGTCCCTTTCAATACAAAAATCCTAAGCGTTTCTGGCGAAGTGATTTCAGTTATTAATTCGATACAAGAAATTTACAAAATAGACACTGTATTTTCTCATCAGGAGACCGGCATCAAAATCACTTACGAAAGAGACAAGTCCTTTAAACGCTTTTGCAAAAACAATGTCATCCAATGGAAAGAAAATATCAATAATGGCATTTTTAGAGGATTAGAAAACAGAAAAAATTGGATAAGTCTTTGGGAAGATTACATGAATTCCAAACAATTTTCCTTCGAAGCGACACCGAAAAATTTCTTAGACCTTGACAACATTCAATTTTTAGAAAACAGTTTCGAAACTGTTCCATTGGAAACCATCCCAAATGATAATTTCCAAAAAGGAGGAAGTACTATGGCCAATAAATATTTAGAAAGCTTTTTTGCAAATCGGTATTTGGACTACAACCGCAATATTTCAAAACCTTTATTAGCCAGAAAAAGCTGCAGCCGTTTATCGCCTTATATTGCTTGGGGAAATTTATCCTCAAGACAGGTTTTACAAAAAGCTGCCAATTTTCGATTCATCAGTACTGACAAAAAACAAATTGACTCTTTTGTCTCCAGATTAACATGGCAGGCCCATTTCATACAAAAATTTGAAATGGAAGAAATCATGGAATTTGAAAGTGTCAACAAAGGATATCATACTTTAAAAAAGAAAATAAACGATTCTTATATACAAGCTTGGCAAGCGGGACAAACAGGATTCCCAATAATAGACGCTTGTATGCGTTGCCTGAACGAAACAGGCTATTTGAATTTTAGGATGCGAGCTATGGTAGTTTCTTTTTTTACCCATAATCTTTGGCAACCATGGCAGGAAGCAACCCAACATTTATCCCGAATGTTTCTGGATTTTGAACCTGGCATTCATTTTCCACAATTGCAAATGCAAGCCGGAGAAACCGGAATCAATATGCTACGCATTTACAATCCCTTAAAAAATAGTTTAGAACACGATCCTAATGGAGAGTTTATAAAAAAATGGGTTCCTGAGCTACAAAATCTGCCTATCCCATTTATTCACAATCCTTCTAAAATGACTTTTTTGGACCAAAAATTTAGCAATTTTGATTTAGGAGTTGATTATCCAAAACCAATAATTAATATAGAAAGAACTAGAAAACACGCGAGCGATTTTTTGTGGAACATGAAAAAAAATCCTCTTGTAAAAGAAGAAAACAATAGAATTTTAAAACTACACACTATGGCTGATGTTGGAGATAGTGACTAAAAATTCACAACATCAATAATATCGATTTATATGAACTCTAAAACTAATTTAACTCCAGTAGAAATCGACCGGATTATAGAAATGGCCTGGGAAGACCGAACCACTTTTGATGCAATTCATATACAATTTGGATTAAAAGAACAAGAAGTAATCAACCTCATGCGTACCGAAATGAAGCCTTCCAGTTTCAAAATGTGGCGCGAACGCGTGCAAGGCCGAAAAACAAAACACGAGAAATTAAGAAACTTCCTTGAAGGCCGCTTCAAATGTTCAAGACAAAGGCAAATTAATGGTAATAAAATATCAAAAAGATAATTTTAAAAAAAATATGCGAAACATAGTAATCATAGGTGGAAGCAAAGGAATTGGAAGCGCGATCCTATTGCAGCAATTGGAAAATAACAAAGTGTACAACATCAGTCGGACCGCTCCTGACATAACGCATCCCAACTTAATACATTATCCCCTTTCTATTATTGAAGATGATCTACCCGAAATTGAAGCCGTAGATGTTCTCATTTATTGTCCAGGTTCAATTACCCTAAAACCCATTTTGAGTTTGAATCTAGACGATTTTAGAAATGATTTTGAAATCAATGTAATTGGTGCTGTAAAAGCGATTCAAAAATATTTGCCTGCCCTTAAAAAAGGGAACAATCCTTCGATTGTATTATTCAGCACTGTTGCAGCTAAATTGGGAATGCCTTTTCACGCCAGTATCGCTACCGCAAAAGCAGGAATCGAAGGATTGGTAAAATCCCTTGGTGCCGAATTGGCTTCGGTGGTTCGTGTAAATGCCATCGCTCCAACCATTACCGAAACTTCGCTTTCGGCAAATATCCTTAGAAACGATCGCATGAAAGAAAACATGATGGAGCGCCACCCAATGAAAAGTTATTTAAAACCCAATGAAGTGGCCGAAATGGCGAATTACCTAATCTCAGAAAATGCCAAATCCATTTCGGGACAAGTTTTTGAAATGGATTATGGAATCGTAAGTTTTAAAATTTAATAAAAAAGCAAAAAAAATGATAAAAGAAATGAGAAGTTACGAGAAAATCGAACAATACGACACCGAAACAACAGAACTACTAGCCCAAAACTACAAAAAAATTATTGGTGATTTAGGCGAGGATGTAACAAGAGAAGGACTCGAAAAAACACCCGAAAGAGTAGCAAAAGCGATGCAATATTTAACACACGGCTATGAATTAGATCCGTTAAAAATATTAAAATCGGCATTGTTTTCTGAAGACCACAAGCAAATGATTGTAGTCAAAGATATAGAAGTATATTCAATGTGCGAACACCACATGCTACCCTTTTTTGGCAAAGCACATGTTGCTTACATCCCCAACGGAAAGATTGTTGGATTAAGTAAAATCCCCAGAATTGTCGATGCTTTTGCCAGAAGAATGCAAGTGCAAGAGCGATTGACCGACCAAATCAAAAATTGCATACAAGAAGCATTGAATCCGCTAGGTGTAGCCGTTGTTATCGAAGCACAACACATGTGCATGCAAATGCGTGGAATTCAAAAACAAAATTCGGTAACAACAACTTCTTCTTTTACAGGCGCATTCGAAAAAGACAAAACCAGAAAAGAATTTATAAGTCTCGTTTCGAACAAATTGAGCTAAATTATAGAACAAAAACAACATAACCTTCTATACTACATACCAAATTTATTTTCTGATAATCCGCTCGTAGACCAATTTCTGACAGTCATATAAACGGAATCAGCAAGAAGAAGAATATCCGCCACGAGTTTTGCTCCTAATTCGTAAAATTCGTGGCTCATTTTTTATAAGATATTATTAAACGCTAAGTTCCAAATAAATTAAAATCGATAAACCATGAAAATTCTTTTAACAGGCGCAACAGGATATGTAGGCAAGAGGCTTTTACCGATTTTGATCGAACAAGGCCATGACGTTATTTGTTGTGTCCGGGACAAACAGCGTTTTTTTTGTCCAATTGAATTTGAAAAAAAGGTAAAAATCATCGAAGTTGATTTCTTAAAAAAAGAAACTTTAGAAAATATCCCCAAAAACATAGATGCCGCTTATTATTTAATCCATTCCATGTCGGGTTCGGCTAGTAATTATGATGAATTGGAGCGAATTTCGGCTTTAAATTTTGTTGAGCGAATCAATCTGACGAATGTCAAACAAGTCATTTATTTAAGTGGAATTGTCAATGACCAATCACTTTCCAAGCATCTTTCATCACGAAAAGCGGTTGAAGAAGTTTTGAATACAGGAAACTTTGCTACGACCACATTGAGAGCTGGAATTATAGTGGGTTCCGGTAGTGCATCCTTTGAAATCATTCGGGATTTAGTTCAAAAGTTACCTATAATGGTTACTCCAAAATGGCTAAATACCAAATGCCAGCCCATCGCTATTGGTGATGTTTTGGAATTTTTGACAAAATCACTTTTAAATCCATCAACATACAACCAAAGTTTCGACATTGGTGGCCCGGACATTCTTACTTACAAAGAAATGCTTTTGGGATTTGCGAAAGCAATTCACCTCAAAAGATACATTTACACCGTGCCGGTAATGACACCCAAATTATCGTCATACTGGCTGTACTTTGTAACCTCGACCTCTTATAAATTAGCATCGGCATTGGTGAGCAGTATGAAAGTCGAAGTCATTTGCCGGGACAACAGCATCAATTCAATTCTGAATATTACGCCTATGCCTTATGATCTGGCATTATCTAAAGCCTTAGTCAAAATTGACAATGATGCTATTGCTTCGAGTTGGAAAGACGCCATGATTAGTGGGCAATTTGTGGGTAACGTAAGTGATTATCTCAAAGTCCCCAAGAAAGACTGCTTTATCGACCGAAGAAAAATGGAAATCCAAAACCGTGAATTTACCGTTAACCAAATTTGGTCCATTGGTGGTGAAACCGGCTGGTATTACGGTGACTGGTTATGGAATTTACGCGGATTTATTGATAAACTTTTTGGAGGTGTAGGCTCACGAAGAGGCCGCACCAACAAACACGACATCCACGCCGGTGATGCGTTAGACTTTTGGCGGGTTTTATATGCCAACAAAGACGAAGGCAAACTCATTCTCTATGCCGAAATGAAACTACCTGGCGAAGCCTGGCTCGAATTCAAAATCATCAACAACACTTTGTACCAATCAGCTACTTTTAAACCCGAAGGTATTTGGGGCAAATTATATTGGTATTCTGTTTTGCCTTTTCACGGGTTTATTTTTAATGGAATGCTTCATAGGTTGATTAGGTAATCACTTCAAAATCCCTGCTTTATAAGTAGCAACGGCGCGGTCTCTGGCAAAAGCATGTTCAATCATTGGCTGACCATAACCAAAATCAAATTCGGGAATCCATTTGCGAATATAAATTGCTTTTTCATCAAATTTTTTGAGTTGAATATCCGGATTAAAAACCCTGAAATAAGGCGCCGCATCACATCCCGTTCCTGCCGCCCATTGCCAGTTTCCAACATTGGCCGACAAATCATAATCCAATAGTTTTTCGGCAAAATAAGCTTCACCCCATTGCCAATTGATCAGTAAATGTTTGCATAAAAAACTAGCCACAACCATGCGTACCCTATTGTGCATATAGCCTGTTGCATTGAGCTGACGCATTCCGGCATCTACCATAGGGTAACCTGTAGTTCCAGTACACCAACGCTTGAAATCTTCTTCATTGTTGCGCCACTGAATTCCATCATAAGCCGATTTGAAATTGTGAGTGACTACTTTCGGGAAGCTAAACAGAATTTGCATAAAAAATTCTCTCCATATCAATTCACTCAAAAAAACATCATTTTTGCGAACTGCCCAATTGACTAATTTACGGATACTAACTGTTCCAAAACGCAAATGAGGTGACAAATACGAAGTACTGTCTATAGCAGGGAAATCTCTGGTTTCATGGTAATTGCTTATTTGTGTGAGATTATGTGGCTGTACTTTTATGTTACTTTCCTCGAAACCTATTTGTTGCAAAGTGGGAAAATCAAAATTATTTTTCTGGAAATTAGAGAAATAACTTTCGGTATCGTATTCTACGAGCGGCGCGATGGATTTGTATTTTTCCAACCATTTATTTTTGTATGGTGTATAAATAGTATAGGGTAATCCATCGGACTTGGTGATTTCTTTTTCTTCAAAAATGACCTGATCTTTGAAAGAAAAACAAAGCGTATTATTCGCTTTTGCCAATGCTGAAATGGCTAAATCTCTATTAATAGCATAGGGTTCATAATCTTTATTGAAGAAAACTTTCGAAATAGTAAACTCTTGAAAAAGAGATCCCCATACTTCAGTTGTTGCTCCTTTTTTTATTAAAATCGAACTACCTATCGCATTCAATTTTATATTTATTTTACTGAGTGATTCGTGTATAAAACCAACACGGGCATCGTTTTTTGGCAAACTATTCAAAATATCAGTATCGAAAATAAACAAAGGAATGACAGGCTGGTCGGATTGCAAAGCATTATACAACGCCACATTATCTTCAAGACGTAAATCGCGTCGGAACCAAAAAATAGATACTTCTTGTTTTGTCATTTTTTTTTAAGTTTCTAAGAATCTAAGTAACGAGATGCTAAGATTCTGTAACCTTGTAATTAATCCTTGTTTCAAAAATATTGTTTTCCTTTTCTACAGTCTTAGTAGCTCAAAATCTTGGTAACTTAGAAGCTTCATTATTAAAAAGTTGATCAACTTTTACAAAACGGTAATCAAAGATCTCTTTCAGTTTGTTTTTGACGATTAGAGCATTCATGATTCGCCCCAAAAAACCCAAAGGCAATGCATAATGTACAACATCGGTCATTTTGGTTCCATTAGAAGTTGCCTCAAAAAAATGCTTGTGGTGCCAAAAACTATAGGGTCCAAAACGTTGTTCGTCTATAAAATAAGCTTTGTCTTTTACTTTGGTAATTTCTGTTACCCAATTTAATTTTAGTCCCAAAAGGGGCGAAATTTTGTATTGAATAATTTGCCCAGCATACATCGATTGGTTATCAAAATCGGTGATTTGAAATCCCATAGACATTGGAGTTATTTTTTGCAAATTTTCTGGACTCGAGAAAAAAGCCCAGCATTCATCCAAAGTTGCATTAATATGTTGGACACTTTCTTTTTTATATACTTTCATTTTTTCTATCAATTATTTTCATCAAAACTAAACTCATCAACAACATTGTAAAAGCATAACCAACATCTTCAACAGGAATTGTTCCCAATCGAATTCCCAAATTCTCGTTATCATTATAAAAAACAACCGGTTCTTCTATAAAACTACCCGTAAGAATTCCATTTACTAGTAAAAACGGAATCAAAATGATTAAAAAAGTAATGAAATAAGTTTTTAAAATTGTAGAAAACTTAAAAACAGCTATTGTTAAAACAATTACAAACAAACTAAGATTTACAAAAGTGTACCATCTATCATAATTAAACACTGCAACTGGAACAATAAGAATCATCAAAAACCAATAAATCTTTTTTACGACAGTATCGCTCAAAGCCAGATTGGGCAAGAAATACTGAAAAGAGAAATGAATAAATATACTGGCGTAAGGGATACAAATAAAAAAAAGCCATTCTTCTATCGGCAAACCAAAAAATTCTATTCCGGAATGGTATCTTGGATTAAAGCTCCAAACTCCCATTTGGGTAAAAATAATATCCCAAATAATAAAAAATAATGCCGTTATAATCAACGAAGGGAAAATGACTTTCCAACGTTTACAATATCTCATTCTCTTTTCGAAACTATACAGAAACGGAATTAAGAACGAAGCAATATTCAAAAAAAGATATAATGACATATTAGATTTTATAATATTTAAAAGGCACAAACAACATTCCAAAACATTCACCATCCTGTTTCCCTAGATGCTTATGATGTACTTTGTGGGCCTTACGCAAACCAACTAAATATTTGTTTTTAGTGTTTTTGAACCACTTAAAACGTTGGTGAATCAATACGTCATGAATCATAAAATAGCAAAAACCATAAGCGGTTATGCCTAGAGCGATAAAAAATAAATAATTCATTCCGCCCTGCACTCCAAAATAAAAAAGCACAATACTGGGTGTTGCAAAAATCAGAAAGAATATATCATTTCGTTCAAAAGTATGCTCGTATTTTGGCTGATGATGATCGGCATGAAAATACCACATGAGCCCGTGCATAATATACTTATGAGTCAGCCATGTAACACATTCCATGAATAAAAAAACACCTAAAAAAATCAAAAAGGAAATCATATTCTCTTTATTAAATTAAATTATTTGAGTGACTAGTGAATAGCTTTTAGTAATTACTGTTAAATCTTTTTGGATTCAATAAAAGCAAAAAAATTAAATACTAGCTGCTAGTCCCGATTGCAGTAAAAATCCTTATAAGCCTATTCACTAACAACTTTTCACTAATCACTAATTTTACACCAATTTCAGCTTGTAAGATACGAACGATTGCGCTAACAATCCTGCTTTGGAATAATTGGAAACCCTGATTCTTGTATTTCCAATTTCATTACAAGGGGTGTGCTCTAGTTTTTTGAGCAGTTTTTTGTAATAAACATAAGCTGTGTAAACACCAAATTTGGCTTCCAAAGGCAATTTTATGATTCCTTGATAAGCGACTCTAAAATCTTCTTCAATTTCTGCTATGATTGCTTTTTTTGAATTTTCATCGAAAGATTTTAAATCGACTCCCGGAAAATAATTACGATTCAATAGCAAATTATCATCTTTTAAATCACGAAGGAAATTTACTTTTTGGAAAGCAGAGCCCAATCTCATGGCTTGGTCTTTCAGCTGATTGTATTTTGCATCATCGCCTTTGACGAAAACTTTGAGACACATCAATCCCACTACATCGGCAGAGCCATAAATGTATTCGTTGTATTCCTCTTTGCTGTGATAATCGGATTTGATTAAATCGAGTTTCATGCTTTTAAGAAAGGATTGTATCATATCATCTGATATGTTATACTCCTTAACCGTGTGCTGAAATGAATTTAAAATCGGATTCAAACTGATGCCGGCTCTCATGGCTTTGTAATACTCGGCTTCAAAATCATTGATTAGATTCTCTTTGTCATAACCGTGAAAAGAATCCACAATTTCATCGGCAAAACGCACAAATCCGTAGACACTGTATATGGCATCTCGAATGCTGGGTGCCAACATATAAACCGCCATAGAAAACGAAGTACTGTAATTTTTGGTGACTAATTTACTGCACTTGAAGGATACATCATCAAATAATTTCTTCATATCTATTGATTTAAAAGTTGTTTATCTATTAACTCCGATACTAATTTCCCAGAAATTAATGCGGGAGGAACTCCAGGCCCTGGAACGGTTAATTGCCCCGTAAAATACAAGTTTTTCACTTTGGGGCTTTTGAGTTTTGGTCTCAAAAAAGCGGTTTGCAAAAGCGTATTTGCCATTCCGTAAGCATTCCCTTTGTACGAATTGTAATCCGAAACAAAATCGTTTTTGCAAAAAGATTGTTTGAATATAATATTCTTTTTTACCGTTTGTTGAGTTAAAATTTCAAAACGCTCTATTATTTTATCGAAATATTCATTCCGCAAGGCTTCGGTATCTTCAATTCCGGGAGCTAATGGGACCAGGAAAAAAGCGGATTCCATTCCTTCGGGAGCCGCCGTCTTATCCGTTAATGACGGGAAATTGGCATAAAACAATGGTTCTTTTGGCCATTTTGGGTCGTCATAAATAGCTGCGGCATGCTGCTCAAAATCAACATCAAAAAACAAAGCATGATGCGAAATATTTTTTATTTTTTTATTGAATCCCACATAAAACAACAATGATGATGGAGCAAAAATCCGGCTGTCCCAATACTTTTCAGAATAAGCCCTGTGTTCTTTGTCCAACAAAGTTTCGGTATGATGGTAATCGGCACCGCTTAAAATAATATTGGATGGAATCGTTTTTCCATTGACTGTAATCGAACGGGCAACTTTACTTTCAACATTTATTTTTTCAATATTGGCATTGGTTACAAAAGTTACACCAAGTTCTCTGGCTAAGCTTTCCATAGCCCGAACTACATCAAACATGCCTGTTTTCGGGTGCCAAGTTCCTAATCCAAAGTCAGCGTAATTCATAAAACTATAAAACGAAGGCGTATCGGATGGTTTTGCGCCAAGAAACAAAACGGGAAATTCCAAGATATGAATGAGTCGCTCATTTTTGAATTTCTTTCTAATATCTTTACTTATGTTACTAAAAAACTGACCAATTTTCTTAGCGGTTTCAACCGTTACCAATTCCAAAGGAGAAACACCCGGACGATACACTAATTCTTTTATGGCAATATCATAATTGGCTTTAGCTTCGCGCATAAATTCTTTTAGAACTTGACCACTTCCTTTTTCGATAGCTTCAAAATCAGCTATTATCTGAGGTAAATTATCTGCAATTGCAATAAAATCATCAATGTCGTAATAAACTCGGTATGCTGGGGAGAGTTTTATCAGCTCATAATAATCAGTTGTTTTTTTGCCAAAATCAGCAAAAAACCGTTCAAAAACATCGGGCATCCAATACCAACTGGGCCCCATATCAAAAGTAAAACCTTCAGCTTTCAATTGGCGAGCCCTCCCTCCTATTGAAGCATTTTTTTCATAAACCGACACTTTATGACCACTTTTTGCCAAATAGCATGCTGCAGCCATTGCCGAAAATCCAGAACCTATTATTGAGATTGATTTTTTCATTTGTTTAGCAAATATACAAAAACATTAAACAAAAAATCAAATCTTTTCTACTAAATCTGAAATAGAATTAAAAACTTTTACATCGACAGGAATTAAAGCCTGGTCGATGTACTGAGTCATTTTACCAATCAACCAAATTTGAGAACCATCACCCAAGAGTTCTTTACCCATAGAATTCACATAATCATTGACAGAATCACGATCGGGCTGTATCGTAAAATAAGATAGAAAAACAATTAAATTGTAATGTTTCTTCAAATCTTTCAAATTAGCTATTGGCATACTCTCACCCAAATAAACAACTTTATATCCCTTAGAAACAATTTCATAATGCAAATACATCAATCCTAATTCATGGATTTCATTGAGAGGAAGTGACAATACATAAACTTTGTTACTGCTTATTGACATAGTGGCTTCCACTTTTTCAATATTCACCAATATTTTCTTCAATATCAAACAACTGATAAAATGCTCGTGCGCCGGAGTAATCGTATCACTTTGCCATAACAGACCAATCTCCTCCATCAATGGAATAAAAACTTGATGAAAGATTTCCTTAAAAGATTTTTCTTCTTGCAACCAATTATAAGTATTAGAAAAAAGTTCTTGGTCAAAATTCATCATAGCCATCTTAAAAGCGTTAACAGCATGATTTTTAACATTTTTATTCGAAATAACATCACGAATCATTTCGCTTATTTTTTCATCGGTAAAGGTTGAAATTTTAGAAATTTTATATCCATAATCATGCAACAAAGTGATATTCAATAATTTTTGGAGACTTGACAATGAATACAATCGTATATTAGTATCCGTTCGCATAGGCTGTAAAACATTATATCGTTTTTCCCAAATTCGGATTGTATGCGCTTTTATACCTGAAAGATTTTCAAGATCCTTAATACTGAAAGTATTTTTTATATTGTTCATATATATTACATATTTATTAAACAAATATAACTTTATTTTAGATTAAATTTGAAATAAAACGACGACTTAATTTTGGAATCTTTTAATTTCATTGAAAGGTTATGTTTTTTATAACTAAATTCTTTGCCAAACCTTAAATTTCGTACTCCCTAATCCCCAAATTCTCTTTATATTTGTGCCTTTCGAAAAAACAACAAAAAATGACTACTCTAAACGAATTGAATGCTATATCACCAATCGACGGTCGTTATAGAAATAAGACATTATCACTAGCTCCTTTTTTTTCAGAGGAAGCTTTAATCAAATACCGCGTATTAATTGAAATCGAATATTTCATTGCTTTATGCGAAGTCCCTTTACCACAACTAAAAAACGTAAACCCTAATCTTTTCGATAGTTTACGTGATATTTATAAAAATTTCTCTACTGAAGATGCACTTTGGATAAAAGAAACTGAAAAAGTAACCAACCACGACGTAAAAGCTGTTGAGTACTTTATCAAAGACGCTTTTGAAAAACTGGGTTTATCAGAATACAAAGAATTCATCCACTTTGGATTAACTTCTCAAGACATCAATAACACGGCAATTCCGCTTTCTACAAAAGATGCTTTTGAAAAAGTTTATATGCCATCGTTAATTACGTTGACATCCAAATTAAAAGAATTAAGCCAAGAGTGGAAGGACATTCCAATGCTTGCACGTACACATGGACAGCCGGCTTCACCTACTCGTTTGGGCAAAGAAATAGCTGTTTTTGTGGAGCGTCTGGAAGAGCAAATGCGTTTGTTGTTCAACATACCGTTTGCAGCCAAATTTGGCGGAGCTACTGGAAATTATAATGCACATCATGTGGCTTATCCGCAAATTGACTGGAAACAGTTCGGAACCAAATTTGTTCAAGAAAACTTGGGATTACACCATTCGTTCCCAACAACACAAATTGAGCATTACGACCATTTTGCAGCCTTTTTTGATGCTTTAAAAAGAATCAACACCATTATTATTGATTTGGATCGAGACATTTGGACGTATGTTTCAATGGAATATTTCAAACAAAAAATTAAAGCGGGAGAGATTGGATCATCGGCAATGCCACACAAAGTAAACCCGATTGATTTTGAAAATTCTGAAGGAAACTTAGGAATTGCCAATGCTATTTTCGAACATCTATCAGCTAAATTACCGGTTTCAAGATTGCAACGTGATTTAACAGACAGCACCGTTTTGAGAAATATTGGCGTTCCTGTAGGTCATACTTTAATCGCTTTTGAAGCTACCTTGAAAGGTTTGAACAAATTATTGTTGAACGAATCAAAGTTTCACGAAGATTTAGAGAAAAACTGGGCCGTTGTAGCCGAAGCAATTCAAACTATTTTAAGACGTGAAGCTTATCCAAATCCATACGAAGCTTTGAAAGGATTGACCAGAACTAACGAAGCTATCGACAAAAAAGCCATTCACGGTTTTATTGCAACGCTTGATGTTTCGGAAGCTATTAAGGCCGAATTAATGCAAATCACACCAAGCAATTTCTTGGGGATTTAACAAATACCAAACTATATTAATCAAAAGCTATCTTTTTTAAGGTAGCTTTTTTTATGATTAAAATTAAATAACGAAAAAACCAAAGCATAAAGAATTTTCTTTTTTTGTAAATTAGCCATAAATGGTTTTTACCTAAAAACTATTTCAATAATAAACCGCAATACCAATTTATGGATCAATTTTCAGAAGTATCAGAAACCACAAGCCATTTAAACCCTTTGATCAGTGATTTAGGACTTATCTTAATAACTGCCACTGTTGCTGTTCTAATATTTAGAAAACTCAAGCAACCTTTAGTATTGGGCTATTTGATTGCCGGTTTTTTGGCGGGTAACCATTTTGATTTTTTTCCTTCTGTCAAAGAAATGAAAAGTGTAGAAGTTTGGGCCGAAATTGGAGTTATCTTTTTATTGTTTAGTCTGGGACTGGAATTTAGCTTCAAGAAATTAATGAAAGTTGGTGGAACTGCTTCTATCACTGCAGGAATACAAATTGTGAGTATGTGTATTTTAGGGTATGCCGTGGGCCAATGGTTGGCATGGCCCAAAATGGACAGCATCTTTTTGGGCGTAATTCTCTCCATATCTTCGACCACAATTATTTTAAAATCATTTGATGAATTGGGCGTTAAAACGCAGAAGTTTGCAGGAATTGTCATTGGCTCTTTAATCGTTCAGGACATACTTGCCATATTAATGATGGTTTTATTGTCCACGATTGCCGTCAGCAATCAGTTTTCTGGAGGAGATCTTTTAATGTCGGTATTAAAACTGCTTTTCTTTCTGGTGCTTTGGTTTCTGGGAGGAATTTTTATCATTCCAACAGTACTCAAAAAAACCAAACATTTACTCACCGACGAAATGCTACTCATCATCTCGCTTGCACTGTGTCTGATGATGGTTGTCCTTGCCGCAAATGCAGGATTTTCACCAGCACTTGGCGCTTTTATAATGGGATCCATAATTGCCGAAACCACACAAGCTGAGCATATTGAACATTTGGTAAAACCTGTAAAAGACTTGTTTGGAGCCGTATTCTTTGTGTCTGTGGGTATGTTAATCAATCCCGATGCTTTGTACCAACATGCCATTCCTGTACTTATTCTTTCTTTAGTCGTTATTTTTGGTCAATCCATCAGCTCTACAGTTGGTGCCATATTATCAGGACAGCCACTTAAAGATTCAATACGAACCGGAATGAGTTTATCCCAAATTGGGGAATTCTCATTCATCATTGCGACTTTGGGAGTAACCTTGAAAGCAACCAATGCTTTTTTGTATCCAATAGTTGTCGCAGTTTCAGCCGTAACGGTATTTACGACTCCGTTTATGATTAAATATTCGCTTCCTTTTTCAGAATATTTGGCGCATAACTTACCCCGAAAATGGACCAAAAGAATCGAACGCTATTCGGCCAGTACGCAAGCTATAAAAACGGTTAGTTTATGGCAAACGGTTATAAACGCTTTTTTAATTCAGGTGATTGTGCTTGTCGTAATCATCCTTGCTGTCATTTTGCTTTCATCCCGTTTTATATTGCCTCTAGTTGAAGATTATCATTTGGGAAATACAATGGGAGCATTAATCACATTGGGTATAGTCGCTCCATTTTTGTGGGCGCTCGCTTTTCGAAGAGTTGCCACCAATGAAGTTGAACAATTGATGCTGGACCGAAAATCCCGCGGACCGTTGACGATGTTGTTTTTTATACGCATTGTGCTGTCCATTTTCTTCATTGGTTTATTGCTGAATATTTTCTTCTCCCCAAAAACTGCCTTGATTGCATTTATAATTGCAGTGGTAATTTATTTAATTTTTCAAAGAAAACTCCACATTCAATATCATAAAATTGAAAATCATTTTCTTGCCAATTTGAACGATCGGGAAATAGACAGAGCCAAAAGAAGCCGCAGTGATTTAACTCCCTGGGACGGCCACATGGCAATATTTGACATTGCGGCAGAATCCAATATAGCTGGAAAATCTTTGAAAAACCTTCAAATGAGGGAAAATTTAGGAATTAATATTGTTTCGATAAAACGGGGTGACATAACCATACACATCCCAAGTAGAAACGAACGTATTTTTCCAGGTGATGAAATTTGTGTTATTGGAACCGACGCACAAGTACAGCAATTTAAAAAATACCTGGACCAGCATGAAATGGACGTTTCTCCGGAAACCGTAGAACCCGATATTGTTTTGCGCCAAATCGAATTGAAAAACCACACCTTTATTGGAAAAAGCATCAAAGAATCCAAACTGCGTGAAAAAACACAAGGACTGATTGTAGGTATCGAAAAAAGAGGAAACCGAGCGCTAAATCCAGAGTCTAATGTCATTCTGGAAAAAGATGATATTTTGTGGATTGTTGGCAACAAAAAACTATTGGCAGATTTGGCCCACGATTAGACTTTCCCTTATCTCATAAAAACACTGGTCGAAAGACTGGTGTTTCGCTTTTAGGAGCAGAACGATAGTTTTTCATAACAGCTTCACTCCCGCTTTCCGTTTCAATCCATCTCGTTAAAAAACGAGATGGGATTTCCACTGCAATCGGGGCTAGAGAACACGTTTATTATTCTTAAGAAATATTTAAAAAAACTTATTTTCAATGCTTTTGTTTTATTGCAAAGTAAAAACTATTAAAAATTTATAATTCATTTTTTATACATTTGAAAATAAATAAACTCTGATGTTTGCCAGACATAGCAACCCAATTTAGGAGTGATAAATCGGACATCGTCAGACCTATAAACGATTTATCTGCAAGCATTTCACGAATCATAGAAGAAAAAGGATGAATAGAATTATACTAATAGGCAATGGATTTGATTTAGCTCACAAAATGAAAACCAGCTATAATGATTTCATAAATCATTATTGGGTAAATATAGTTACACAATTGCAAAATGCGGCGTCTCATAATATTACAAGCAAAGGAATTAAATTTGAAACTGAAGAAATTAGAGTAGATGAAATTCATGGCCCTTGGGGTAAAGAAACTCGGATTGATGCAACAAATTTTGAAGCTTTATTAACTAATTTAAAATCTCAAAATATTAACCTCATATTTAAGAATAAATTTTTAGAAATTCTTACAAAAAAACATACGGAACAAAATTGGGTTGATATTGAGAATGAATATTATAACTTATTAAAAGAATCCTTCAAAAAAGAAAACTCTACATACAAAATAACTGAATTAAATAAGGATTTTAATCAAATACAAAAATTACTTGAAATATATTTAAACGAAGTTGAAGAAAAATTCCTTACAGATTTTGGCAACAATATAGATGATGTTAGACTGAAAGCTAACATAGGATACAAAATCTATTCTCAGTTTAAACTAAAGGATTTTACAGAAACTTCAATCAACAAAAAAGCAGAAATTGAATTTCAAAAAATACAAAAAGACTTAAAAGCCTTAAAAGAAGATTTAATTACAATGCCTGAACTGAGCGACTACAATCAAAAAATAATTTCAAGAATTGGTACTAATGCAACAATAAAAGAAACCAGGGAATTACTTATTTCCGATAGCGCTATAAACTATTTTGAATTAATGCCTGAAGAAATATTATTTCTAAATTTCAATTACACTTTTAGTGAAAAAATTTATGTAAACCACACAGAATTTGAATCATTCGATTCAAATAAGAATTTGAAAAAACATTTTATTCATATACACGGAACAACTGACAAATACGATCGGAATAATGTCATATTTGGCTTTGGAGATGAAATTGATGAAGACTACAAATCAATTGAAAATTTAAACAACAACACTTATCTTGAAAATATTAAATCAATCAAGTATTTAGAAACTGACAATTACAAACGATTGTTGGAATTTGTAAATAGTGGAGACTATCAAATTTTTATCTTCGGACATTCGTGTGGCATTTCAGATAGAACTTTATTAAATACTCTTTTCGAACATAAAAATTGTTCATCAATAAAGCCTTTCTATCACAAAAAAGATTCGGAAACAGATAATTATATTGACATTGTTAAAAATATTTCTCGAAACTTCAATAGTAAAATAAATATGAGAGATAAAGTTGTTAATAAAGAATATTGTGAATCATTATCATAATTCCACCAACTAACAACGGTTTTAAGAAATTGGGGTTTTAGGACTTAATTTAAAGTTTGTTTTGTACTTTTAATTTTCAGTGTTTAATCGAAAGTTTCGGGCTTACAAATCCCTAACTTCATAAAGCCGCAAAATGTTAGTCGTAATTACAAATCACGATTGATCTTCACCAGAAATAATAAGTAATCATTATGAAACATATTAAGCGTAAATTTCTTTTCCATGATTTTCTTCAAAATACTGAATTACCAAGTTCAAATTTTACAGACATTGATTTAGACAAAGTCGACCAATCTTTCTTAAAGAAAAATTCAAAAAATAATTTTGCAGTTTTAACTACAGAAACAGGAGATAAGCTTTTTAGTTTTATATACAATGACAATGGTAAACACTGTATGATTCCTGTTCCAGACTTTTCACTTGTAAATTTTAATTTTGCTTACACATTAAATATTCATCGAAAAGATTATCGTAAAAAACTTGTTGAAAACCTATCTGAATTAAGTACACCAAATGAAGTGAGCAATTCTTACGCCTACGATTATCAAGGAACCGCTAGCTCGTGCATCATTTGCTTGTTCACGGCAATCGAATGTTTTGTAAATGATATTATTCCTGAAGATTTTGAATATAAAATTGTCAATGATAGAAAAACTGAGATTTACGATAAAAAACAAATTCAAGTCTCAATTTCCTTCATGGATAAATTAACCAAAGTTTTACCAATCGCGCTCAATAAGAATTTTTTTGCACATCAAACTCCAACAAATGCGCATATTTACAATCTTAGAAACTTGCGAAATGATATCGTTCATACAAAATCTGATAAAACAGGAGAAAATAACGTAAGTATTTTAAAGAGTCTACTAAATTTCAATTATGATGAAACTCTAATTTCTACTTTTAAACTTTTTAATTTTTACAAAAAGGATTTTATAGAAGAATGTCCATGTGCTGAAACATGGTAACTACGGCTGAGCTACTACAACAGATTTAGGCAATATGACGTAAAGATACCCCCCTGCTAGCACGAGCGTCCCGCTCGTGCTAGCGGGGCTATTTTTTTTTAAGCAATATAAATGACATTAAAGTAGTCAGCTGATGGCTAGATATCACGCAACATTTACACCCAATATTGTCATTTCGACGGAGGAGAAATCTCCACAAGTGGCTCCGCAATTCAAGTAAAAAAATGAATTAGTTTGTCGAATAGTATTGCTGAGATTTCTCCTCCGTCGAAATGACAAGTTTGTGGATTGTTGGGATGTTAAAAAATTTCATTGGTAGTCCTACTTTTTTACAAAAGCACATCTATTTATATAATAACCAGTCACTTACAAACATCACAACGCCTATCAAAACTATAGGCACGCCTACCTAAAACATAGGCGAGCCTATCAAAACTATAGGCAAGCCTACCTAAATCATAGGCGCTCATACTAAAACTATAGGCAAGCCTACCAAAATCAAAGGCGCGCCTATCAAAACCATAGGCACGCCATACTAAAACTATGGCGCGCCTAAACAATCCAGACGCGCGCCTATAAAAAACAAAGGCGACACCTTTAAAATAGATAGGCGCGCCTATAAAAATCGAAGGCGACACCTACCAAAACCATAGGCGAGCCTATCAATTTTGTAGGCACGCCTATGCAAAATGAAGGTACCGCCTACCAAATCCAGAGGCGCGCCATAATAATAGTATGGCGCACCTCTCGATAAAAAAAGCCAGGCTGCTTTTTAGGCAGCCCGGCTTTGGAAATGTAAATTGTGATTTAACAATTAGTTCAACTGTTCCTCTGTTGGAGGTTTTACAGTTTCTTCCTTTTTATTGGCATAACGCTTGTTCCATTGGTCAACTTCGCCCATGGCAAGGTCAAGGTTACCCTCGTTACCTCTGGATACTTGCAGGTTTACAGCATAACGGTCTACCAAAGTCATCACATCGGTAGCGGCAGCTAACTGAACTTCTTCAATAGTTTCCATAGCTTGCAACAAAGCCATTCTACTGGCCTCCAGATTATTGTAATAGTCCAATACATTCGAAAGCTCTGAGGGAACATCGGCACGGCTCAATGAATTCGGGAATTGGTTGGCAATTCTGGAAATCAAACGAGCATAACCTTCTCTACCTTCCGCCATAGAACGCGTGCCTTTCTTTTGCTCATCGGTCAGATTAATTTTAAAAGGATTCAACGGAGTTAATGCCGAATTAACGGCTGTTGTGAAAGCAGTCAGCACTGTGGCTGGCGCGATGGACGTAATCAATTTTGACATAAAATTTATAGTTATTGGTTAATAATAATTGAATTTAGATAAATTATTATTAGAACTATTCTTACATTAAAATAATTAACAACAATTTAACGTATAATTTTTCTTATAAACATAAATATTGAAGTCAGTATTAGAGCACTAATATTCATTATGACAATCTGAGGCCTCATCCATTAATACTATTTTATGTATGCAAAATTTAAAAAAACTTACAGGATCATTAAACAATCTACTTTATTTACCCTCGATTACTATGGGTAAATAATCATAAATTTGCAATAGACACGAGCGAGACGAAACGGAGTTTTTTTTCACAGACAGTCGTTGGCATTAATTATTACGAACATCTCAGTAACAATAAAAATCTTTTAAAATTTATAAAGCAATGCAAACCGACAATTTATTAAAACAAGTAAGTTTCATAAAAGAGATTGACAAGTTGAAATACATTCAACGCAAAACTAAATTATTCAACAGCGACAGATGTGAAAATGACGCAGAACATAGTTGGCATTTAGCAATGATGACAATTGTATTGGCAGAACATTCGGATAAGCCTATTGACGTTCTTAAAGTTTTGAAAATGGTTTTGATCCACGACATCGTAGAAATCGATGCTGGTGATGTTTTTCTTTACGACACTACAAAAAGCCACATAAATACTGACGAAGAGCTTATTGCCGCAAAACGAATTTTTGGACTTTTACCAATAGAACAAGCTGAAGAATTTATTGCAATTTGGACAGAATTTGAGGATGGCATAACTGATGAAGCAAAATTTGCAAAATCGATGGACCGGTTTGAGCCATTGTTGCAAAACACATCCAACAATGGAGGAACGTGGGCAGAATATAATGTACCGCATCAAACAGTTTACGATAAGAAAAAGGTAATTAAAGAAGGTTCGACAACCATTTGGAACTATGCAGAAAATTTGATCAACGAAAGTGTAGACAAAGGAATCTTAAAAAAATAATTGATTTATAGGTTCAACGTTCTACCGCGTGAGGGATTGTAGTGGAGCTCTTTTTTTATCCCTTTTTTTAAGGGATAAAAAAAAGCGGGAACGGAAAGCCCGACCCGAAGTTTTTACGGAGGGTCACGCCCAAACAAAAAAGGTGCAAGAACTGAATCCTGCACCTTTTGTCTTTTAGACTTTCGCCTTTGGACTATATTATCTCGAATAATTCGGAGCTTCTTTTGTAATAGTTACATTGTGTGGGTGACTTTCGTTGATACCGCTGGCAGTAATACGAACAAAACGACCAGTTTCCTGTAAAGTAGCAATGTCTTTTGAACCACAATATCCCATACCGGCACGAAGACCACCAATGAATTGTTGCATACTTTCGTTCAACTCCCCTTTGTAAGGTACACGTCCAACGATTCCTTCTGGAACAAGTTTCTTAACATCGTCTTCCACGTCTTGGAAATAACGGTCTTTTGAACCTTCTTGCATAGCCTCAACAGAACCCATTCCTCTGTATGATTTGAATTTTCTTCCTTCAAAAATAATGGTCTCACCTGGAGATTCCATTGTACCGGCCAATAATGAACCTAGCATTACACAATCTGCACCTGCAGCAATCGCTTTAGGAATATCTCCTGTGTAACGAATTCCACCATCTGCAATTACAGGAACTCCTGTTCCTTTTATAGCAGCGGCTACTTCAAGCACAGCAGAAAATTGAGGAAAACCAACACCTGCAACGATTCTGGTTGTACAAATAGAACCAGGTCCTATTCCAACTTTCACACCATCGGCACCATTTTCAACTAAATATAGGGCAGCTTCCGGAGTAGCAATATTACCAACGATTACATCAAGTTCTGGGAATTTAGCTTTCACGGCTTTCAATACATCAACCACACCTTTTGTATGTCCGTGAGCTGTATCGATAATTACGGCATCTACTCCTGCATTTACCAAAGCAGTTGCTCTTTCAACCGCATCGGCAGTAACACCCAAAGCGGCTGCTACTCTCAAACGTCCAAATTTATCTTTATTGGCGTTTGGTTTTTGGGTTAATTTAGTGATATCTCTAAATGTGATTAAACCAACTAACTCATTTTTACCATTTACTACAGGTAATTTTTCAATTTTGTGACCTTGTAATACTACCTCAGCTTGTTCTAGTGAAGTTCCTTCGGCAACGGTTACCAAATTTTGACTTGTCATAACCTCAACAATAGGTCTTGAACCGTTTTTTTCAAAACGTAAATCTCTATTGGTAACAATTCCTTTTAGGATTTTGTTTTCATCAACGATTGGAATACCACCAATACCATATTCTCTCATGGCGCTTTTGGCATCCGCAACTGTAGAAGACATTAATAAAGTAACAGGATCGATAATCATTCCAGACTCTGCACGTTTTACTTTACGTACTTTGGCTGCTTGTTGTTCGATCGTCATGTTTTTATGCAAAACACCTATTCCTCCCTCTTGAGCCATAGCGATTGCCATAGCACTTTCGGTAACTGTATCCATAGCAGCTGATACAATAGGAACATTAAGTGTAATATTTCTTGAAAATTTGGATTTGATACTCACTTCGCGTGGAAGAACATTTGAGTAATTGGGAACTAATAATACGTCATCGTAGGTTAAACCCTCACCGACAATCTTAGAGATATGTGCTTTCATGTTGCAATTTGTAGTTGAATTGCGTGCAAATATAGACAATCTTAAGCTAAAAAACACTTAAGTCCTCCGTTTTATTTTTAAATTGCATGGTAAAATTAAGTTAACGTCTTATTTTATTTATAACCATACCTTTCAATTATGTCAGCAACAAACGGCTCTATTTCAGGATTAAACAAAACTGAAGTTGAACAATCCAGAATCAAAAATGGCTTAAATTCTATAGAACACCAAAAGAAAAACAACTTACTTTCTTCCATAATAGAAATGGTTAAAGAACCCATGTTTTTATTATTATTAACTGCTACCAGTATTTATTTTATAACTGCTGATTTTGGTAATGGAATTTTTATGACCGTAGCAATTTTATTGGTTTCCACCATTTCACTTTACCAAGAATCCAAGAGTCGGAATGCCATAGAAGCCCTGCATAAATTAACGCAACCCAAAAGCAAAGTCATCCGAGATGGTGAGCTTATAGAAATACCTTCCGAAGAAATTGTTTTAGGGGATTGCATCCAGTGCGAAGAAGGCACCTTTATTCCTGCAGATGGAGTTATCATTCAATCGAACGATTTTTCGGCAAACGAATCTATAATTACGGGAGAATCATTAGCGGTTTTTAAAAGCGAAAAAAGTGAAAATAATCAAGTATTCCAGGGAACGATTGTCGCTTCCGGATTGGCGATCTGCAAAGTAATCGCAATAGGAATCCAAACAGAATTAGGAAAAATAGGAAAAAGTTTGGATGACATTGCAGAAGAGAAAACACCTTTGCAAATTCAAATTGGAAATTTTGTTACCAAAATGTCTCTTATCGGCCTAGGGGCATTCCTTCTGGTTTGGGGAATCAATTACTACAATTCAAAAATTATTTTAGACAGTTTACTAAAAGCATTAACCCTGGCAATGAGCATCATACCCGAAGAAATTCCAGTAGCATTTGCCACATTCATGGCTTTGGGCGCTTGGCGATTAATGAAAAGAGGAATCATTGTCAAACAAACCAAAACCGTGGAAACGCTTGGCAGCGCAACCGTGATATGCACAGACAAAACAGGAACTATAACCGAAAACAGAATGAGTCTGGCGCAATGGTATTTATTGGAAACAGATTCTTTCAATGGCAATGACAATTACAATAACAATGGCAATGAGAAAAATAAAACCCAATTAAATACAGAGGAGCAGGAATTGCTAAGTCTTTCCATGTGGGCCAGTGAACCGATTCCTTTTGATGCAATGGAAATTGCTTTGCACGATGCTTACGCAAAAATGGGAATCGAAGATGAACGTCCTCATTACAAAATGGTTCACGAATATCCTTTAAGCGGAAAACCGCCAATGATGACCCATCTTTTTGAAAACACAAACGGAGACCGAATCATAGCAGCCAAAGGTGCTCCCGAAGCCCTAATCGCCTGTTCAAAATTATCCGAAAAACAAACCAATCAAATTCTAAATGCAGTCCAATCTATGTCTGAAAAAGGGTATCGAGTTTTAGGAGTTGGCGTAACTCATTTTTCTGGAACTGACTATCCAAAAACACAACAAGAATTTTTATTTGATTTCAAAGGACTTATTGCTTTTTATGACCCTCCGAAAGCCAATATAAAAGAAGTCTTTGGAACTTTTTACAAAGCAGGAATTCAAGTAAAAATAGTCACAGGAGACAATGCCTTGACAACGGCAACCATTGCTAATCAAATTGGTTTTAAAAACTCTGGAAAAATCTTAAACGGGGACGAACTTATGATGATGGATGACGCTACTTTGAAAGAGAAGGTCATGGAAACTACTATTTTTACAAGAATGTTTCCCGAAGCTAAATTAAAAATCATAAAAGCTTTAAAAGACAACAACCAAATTGTAGCCATGACAGGCGATGGCGTAAATGACGGTCCGGCATTAAAATCGGCTCATATTGGTATTGCCATGGGAAAAAAAGGAACCGAGATTGCCAAACAAGCAGCGAATTTAATTTTGATCGATGACGATTTCTCCAAAATGACAGAGGCTATAGCGATGGGTCGAAAAATATACATCAATCTAAAAAAAGCCATTCAATACATTATATCCATTCACATTCCTATTATTATGATTGTGTTTATTCCACTGGTTTTAGGATGGATATACCCCAATATTTTTTCACCCGTTCATATTATTTTCTTAGAAATAATTATGGGACCCACCTGCTCCATAATTTACGAAAATGAACCTATGGAGCCCAACCTGATGAAACAAAATCCGCGCCCTTTTACCAATACATTTTTCAATCTAAAAGAAATTACAATTAGTATTATACAAGGACTTGTCATCACACTTGGTCTTTTGTTTATTTACCAATACAGCACAAAAAATGAGTTCTCAGAAGATCTCACTCGAACTATGGTTTTCTTAACATTGATATCAGCTAATATCTTTTTAACACTTGCCAATCGGTCTTTTTATTATTCGGTCTTGACCACATTAAAATACAAAAATAATTTGGTTATACTTATTATTGGAATAACGCTGTTGATAACTGGTTCACTATTAATCACACCCGCTTTCAGAACATTTTTCCAGTTTGAAAGTATTACGCTTTTACAAATCGGATTTAGTGTTGTAATTGGGTTCGTTTCTGTACTTTGGATAGAAATTTATAAGTTTTTCAGAAGAAGAAAAGATAAATCAATTTCATGAAATTAAAATATTTTATTTGCTGCTTCCCCCAGAGATTATGTTAAACCCTATTTGAAATGTGAGTGCATTTGCCTTCGAAACATCCCTGTAAGCGAGAAGATTATCAGCCATTGCATAAAAATTAACTACCCCAATCTTGGTTGTCAATCCCAAGCCAATATTTGTATAGGAATATGAATCGATAGTGTATGTCGCTTTCATTTGCAATCCTTGAAGCAGCCTTCTTCTGTAATATGCGGTTAAGGCAAGCATCGGAGTCCTTGGTGTTGACATTGCAAAAAACTGTGCTCCAACCGCACTTCGATACCAAGAATCTTCATCAGTTTCACAATTGCATTCTGTTTGTCTTTCTTCTTCAAATGAATATTGGAATGAAGAATAAAATTTTAAAGGCCGTTGAGTCTTGAACTTACTATAGATCGTATCAAAAGGAATGGCATCTTTGAAATCCTGATAGGCATTATCAACTGTTCCATCTTGATTAAAATTGGTAAGAACTCCCTTAAAAGCATAATCACCTTTAAATGTATAATCGACAACGTCTTTCGTGTGATTTACAAACCCAATATCGACTAAACTTGCAGTTATCTGGATGTTTTTTTCAGGATAATAAGTAAGCCCTAGATCTACTCCTAAACCAAGATTTCCACCCATAAAAGCTTTTTTAGGAATATCTTCCTTTAAATCAGTTGCTAAATCACCTTCATAATTTTCATCCAAATACTTGGCTGCGCCTGAAGTATTAAGCTGTAAATTGGATTTAATGACTTGATTATAAATTAAATTGGAACCTTGTGCTGTATAAAAATATCCTGAATTATGGGTTGAAGTCGCATTAAAAATACTCGAATAAATTTTTCCTCGAATTCCAAGTATGAGTTTCTCATTAAGCTGTTTATTAAACCCCACATGAAAGACAGAGAGCACTTCCGCTTTTGCACTCAAATCTCCCAAATCAAAAGACTTACCTATATAATCTTTATTACCATACAAAGACAAAATGGCTAAATCTTTTGGGATGTATATAAATGAATCAAATTCTTGATACATTCCAAAAGAAACATACGACTTGCTTTCTTCTGCCCCTACCCTGAAACCGGCAGTAAATATTTCCAATTGCTGATTGGCGGTAACATAATCGTTTCTACTGGTTGAGGCTATCACACTTCTCACTTTGTCTGAAAAATCAACCCCATCATTGGCGAATAAACTATAGGCATCAAATCCTGTTGAACCCATATTTGCCGATATTCCAGATAATAATGGGACTCCCACAAACCATTTATATTTTACATCCGCTCCGGGATTAATCAATAAACTTTGGGGTTGAGGAGTGAAATTATATAGAACTTCTTTATTTTGGGAAAAGCAATAAAAAGAAACTGTCAGACATAAAAGGATTGTGATTTTTCTCATTTTACATCAAAATAAGCAGTTATACTTGAACTCAACTCTACTCTGCCTGGACTGTTAGCTGTTAATGGCGGCCCTGGAAACATTGCAATTGAAAAAACCATTTTGGTTGTTCTCTTTAAAATATCCACATTTGCAGCGGTAAAAGTTTCAGTTTTTTCCACTAACACTTCTTTACCGCCGTAGGCAGGTACATTCATTGTTATAGTATAAATAGGTGTATTGTTGTCATCCAAAAAATTGACATTATAATCATAAGCTCTCGCTATTGTATTTTTAATTCTGAAATACAACTCGGTTCTTACCAAGTCCTCCTCCACAAAAGAAGTATTCAAAAAATCAACATTAGCTACATAAGAAAAAAAAGGTTGCTCTGTACCATCTATAATAAAATCTGGAGCTTTCACTTCGAAATAGGAAAGATTAGTAGTGAACACTGGCTGTGCAGTAAAATCTTCGGCTTGATTAAAATCAAGATCACTACTACATGAAAAAGTACATAATACTAATACAATTACTAAAATAACTCTATTGCAAAACCCGTTTCTCATATCATTACCAATTTAAATATAGCCTAACTTTTAATGGTTAACTAAACAAAATTAAAATAACGACAAAAATTTGAATTTATTTAAATTTACCTCTTTTTATTGCAGGACTATTTTCAATGAAATTCACCAAATAATTTAGAAGCCTCATTATAAGCACTTTCAAAACTCATCGGACTGCAATTGGTGTTTTCTTTTTGAACCGTAAAATAAGAGAGTAATTTCTCAGTAGGCATATTTCCTGTCAATTTATCTGTAGCCATTGGACATCCTCCAAAACCTTGAATTGCACCATCAAAACGGCGACAGCCTCCCTTATAGGCAGCATCAATTTTCTCAAGCCATTTATCTGGTGTTGTATGAAGATGGGCGCCAAATTCAATTTGAGGATATTGAGGAATCAAATTAGAAAACAAGTAATCAATTACTTCGGGTGTAGAACTCCCAACAGTATCAGAAAGGGATAAAATTTTCACTCCCATTGCAGCTAATTTCTCGGTCCATTGTGCTACAATTTCGACACTCCAAGGATCTCCGTATGGATTTCCAAAACCCATCGAAAGATAAGCTACAGTTTCTTTATTAGTCTTATCAGCAAGGTTTAAAATCTCATCTAATGTCACCAAGGATTCTGCTATCGTTTTATGCGTATTTCGCATTTGAAAATTCTCGGAAATCGAAAAGGGAAATCCTAAATACTGGATGGCATCATGTTGGGATGCCAGAGTTGCTCCTTGAACATTGGCAATAATTGCCAATAATTTACTTGTTGTTTTGGATAAATCAAGTTGTGCTAAAACTTCAGCAGTATCTTGCATTTGAGGTATGGCTTTCGCCGAAACAAAACTTCCAAAATCAATGGTATCAAAACCTACACGCAATAAAGACTGTATATAAGCCACCTTTCTTTCGGTAGGAATAAAAGCTTTTATGCCTTGCATAGCATCTCGTGGACACTCGATAATTTTTATTGGCTTCATAACCTTCAAATATATAAAAAGGTTTTGAGTTACAAAGAAAGAAAAACTGCTATCCTACTATTTTTTTGACAAAATTGCTTTATTTATTTTCTTTACCAAGGCAGGCCCTTCATAGATAAAGCCGGTATATAATTGAATTAGACTGGCACCTGCTTCTAATTTCTCTAAGGCATCCTCTGCAGAGTGTATTCCTCCAACTCCAATAATTGGAAATGCCTTATTGCTTTTCTGAGACAGAAAACGAATCACTTCAGTAGATCGTGAGGTCAATGGTTTTCCGGACAATCCTCCAGTTTCCGTTTGATTGCAAGAACGCAATCCACTTCGGGAAATCGTAGTATTGGTTGCAATCACCCCTGCAATCTTAGTTTCTTTTACAATATCAATAATATCGAGTAATTGCTCGTCGGTAAGATCCGGAGCTATCTTTAGTAGTATCGGTTTAGCTCCGCTCGATTCGGCTCCGCCTCGGGTTTGCTTTGGCTTGGCCAAGTTCTTATTCTGTAAAGTCTGAAGTAATTGAGTAAGTGGCTCTTTTTCTTGCAATGCCCTAAGATTTGGCGTGTTTGGAGAGCTCACATTGACTACAAAATAATCCACATAATCGTATAAAGCGTCAAAACAAATCTCATAATCCGAGGTAGCATCTTCGTTTAGGGTCACTTTATTTTTCCCGATATTTCCACCAATAAGAACACCATTGTTTTTCTTTAAACGTTCCACTGCTTCTAGAACCCCTTCATTATTAAAGCCCATTCTGTTGATTATTGCCGAATCTTCCACTAAACGAAATATTCTTTTTTTATCATTTCCTGGCTGACCTTTTGGTGTAAGAGTTCCAATTTCTATAAAACCAAAGCCAAAATTAGACAGTTCCTTATACAAAACAGCATTTTTGTCAAAACCAGCTGCTAGACCTACAGGGTTTTTAAACTTTAAACCAAAAACTTCCGTTTCTAATCTTTTGTCATTTACTTGGTATAAAAATCTGAAAAGCGATGGGACTCCTGGAATTTTTGAGACTATTCTAATTAATGAAAAAGTAAAGTGATGGACTTTTTCAGGATCAAAACAGAAAAGAATAGGACGTATAAAAGTCTTGTACATAGGTCAAATATTGGTTGCCACAAAAGTAAAGAAATGTTTTTAGTTTTAAGGCATAGAAATGCGTTTAAAGCCACCCATTTGTTAAATTACCGAACAAAATTCATATCAAACAAAACTTATTTATAGGCAAAAAAAAATAAAAAACGACAGGTAAGTATCGTTTTTTATTTTCATCAACCAATTAACAATTAAATTTTACTTTGGAAGAGCCGCATTTACAGCAGCTTTATCTATATATTGAATAACTCGATCCACTTTATCATGTGAATCAAAATGATAATCTGTATGTATCCACTGAGTCATTTCTTTTCCTTTTCTATACTTAGCAGTTGTTTTGTACCAAGCAAGTAACCAAACCCCTTTGGCCTCCACACTTTGCGGTTTATTTACCATAATAGGTAAAAATATGGCATCACTGAATTTAATGGTTTCAATTACATTGGCTCTTCTTTGCTTCCAATAAGATGCTATTGCTGATTTCCCTACCAAACTGTCCCCGCTATTCCATACGTAAACTGCACTATCTGCATACATTTCCATCCAGCTGTCCATATCGCCTTTTTCCATGGCAGCTAGTGTTTTCTTTCCCATTTCAGCATATTTAGAATCGGCAAATTCAGTAGGTTTGACAACTGTATCATCAGCCGCAACAGCCTTATCCATTTCTTTGGATTCTTCTTTTTTACAACTCACCATTAGGAAAAAACAACAAACAATCAATAGGTTTTTTTTCATAGCTTAAATATTTAAAGTATCAAAATATTTAGATTAAGCTATCTCAAGAAAGGGTACGTAAATTTAATTAAAAAACTAATAGGTTTATTTAAAATTTAAAAATAAATCATCTGATTTTCAGTTTTTTACATTAAAAACATTAACACTAACAGAAACTATCATTATTCTTATTTTAAGACAAAAAATCTATTTTTTTTAACCCCACATTTTAAACAAGAATGATTTTGATGGGTTTTTGATGGGATTTTTCAAATGTGAATTGATGCAGTGTTATACTATATTTGAAATTCATTATTTGAATCAAATAAAAAACCCTTTTATGTTTAAAATAATAACCTTTATCATTATATGGATTAGCTCCTTGTTTTACAGCTGCATTTTTGCACAAGTTAGTCCCAAAAGAGGAGTTGCATATGGAAATCATTCCATTTCAGATTTGAATACCTTAAAATCAGGAATTTCTTGGTGGTATAATTGGTCCGCCGAACCCGAATCTGCTGTAAATGCCAGCTATGAGAGTTTGGGAGTAGAATTTGTACCGATGGCTTGGGGAAAAGTCAACAATCCCGATGCTTTTATTGCAACCATAAAACCCGGAGCCAAATATTTATTGGCTTTTAATGAACCTAACTTTAATGACGGCTCACGATTAACACCTCAAGAAGCAGTTGATGCCTGGCCAAATATTGAAAAAATTGCCGCAGCAAAAGGCTTGGAAATAGTAAGTGCCTCCCCAGCCTACAATGGTCCTTCTAACTATGGAGGTTACCAAAGTCCCATTGCTTGGCACGATGAATTCTTTCGTCTTTGTCCAAATTGCAAAGTAGACTATATCGCTTTTCATACTTATGATGCTACATCTAATTCGGTAATTGGAGTTAGTGATGGACTAAAGAAATACAACATCCCGATTTGGGTAACCGAATTTGCCAATAGAGTTATACAATCGGCAACAGAGAAAACCAATTTCATGAAAGAGATTGTGACCTCTTTTGAAAATGACCCTGACATTTATCGCTATTCTTGGTTTACCTGTAGAGTTCCTTCGGATTGGACGGATATGCTCGAAGGGCAATTGCTTGCTGCCAATAGTGGCGAAATTCGACCGATAGGAACAGCTTATCTAAATGTCCCGTATACTTCCAAAAAAATGAATGTGCCAGGCAGAATTACAGCCAACAAGCATTACCGCCGTAGAGGAACTGGTTTGCAAAACACCACCGATGGAGGTACAAGCCAAAATGTTTGTTTTACAGATGAGGGAGATTGGGGAGAATATATGATAAATGTAGCTAAAAGCAGTTCTTATAAAATGACTTTTCGAGTAGCATCCTTAATTCAGGGTAAATTTGACATCAGCGTGAATGGCGTCATTGCAAAAACTGATGAAACTTTTGAAGCCACCGGCGGACTGCAAACCTACACCGATAAAATAGTTTCTGGAATCAACTTGCCACAAGGAGAAAATTACATCAAGATTTTCTATAAATCGAAATTTAATTTTAATTATATTGATGTAGTGGACGAAAGTAATCTTGGAATAAATGATGAAATCTTAGAAAACAGCTCGGATGTTTTTTATCCAAATCCTTTCACAAACGAAGCCACATTCCAAATTAAAAACAAAACTACCGAACCACTTTTTCTCAAAATAATTGACATGAAAGGTATGGTTTGTTTTTCCAGCAATGATTTTTATACCAATCAAAAAATAAATATTGGCCACCATTTAGCCAGTGGAATTTATACTGTAGTTGCCGTTTATGAAAACACACAGAAAACATTCAAAGTGATTAAAAATTAAAAAGAATTCATCAGACTTTGTGCATGACCACAATCCCGATAGCTATCGGGAAGGCTGTCCAATATATCCACGCCCAAAAGCGTGGGATGCCATTTCCATACTTCATACGAACCCGTTTTCAAAACAGTATTTTTTTTCAGAAACAAAATAATCCAACAAAATAGTAAGTAAAACCAGATTACCCTCGTAACGGTATTTAATAGCGTACATTAGCCAAAAAACAATGTCTATAGAACATAAAGTTCAATTGGTTGAAGAATTATTTGACCGCCTAGAGAATGAAATAACTAATTTCAAATCCCAAACAAATTTACATTGTCTTACAGGTTGTGGTCAGTGCTGTTCAAAACCAAATATAGATGCTTCGCCTTTAGAATTTTTACCATGGGCCTTTTACTTATTTTTAAATGGAAAAGCCGAGTCTATTTTAGAAGAACTCAATACCAAAACCAGCACTTTTTGTCATTTATACCAATCGCTTTCAACTACAAACAACAAAAATGGCAGATGCACAGACTATAAATACCGTGGATTAATTTGCAGACTTTTTGGCTATGCCGCCAGTAGAGATAAATATGGTGAGCTACGATTAAATACCTGTAAAATCATAAAAGAGAATCAACCGGAAAACTACAACAATACCGAAGAAGCTATTAGCAAAGGATTGTATGTTCCTATTTTTTCAGACTATTATATGCGCTTAACACAAATTGATCAGAGACTTGGAATTACTTTACTTCCCATCAATGAAGCCTTAAAAATGGCTATTGAAGAAGTCTTACATAACTACGCCTATAGACCTTTTCCAGGCGGACTTGAAAATATTGCCTAGAATTAAAAATTTCACTTCTGCGCAATAATCAATAATGCAAAAACAATCGCTTTTTTTTCTAATTTAGTACTATTCAAATTCAAATTATGAAACTGATAGCCAAAGCAACGATACAAATACAAAAACCGATTGAAGAAGTTTTTGAAGGAATTGTAAATCCAGAAAAAATGACAAACTATTTCATTTCGGAAAGCAACGGACGAATGGAAACTGGAAAAGAATTGGTTTGGAAATTTCCCGAATTCCCGATTGAAGTTCCTGTAAAAGACATTCAGATTGAAATCAATCGTTCTATTTCATATGTTTGGGACAAAGAAATCGTAGTGAAAATTATATTAGAAGAACAACCCGACAAAAGCACGGTAGTAAAAGTGACCGAAGACGGAAAACCATACAATGAAGCCAACCTGAGATGGGTTCTAGGAAACACAGAAGGCTGGGCAAATTTCCTTGCCTGTATGAAAGCGTATCTCGAATACGGAATACAACTTCGCAAGGGAGCATTTGATTTTATGCGTGAAAGTTAAAGACAACAATTGATTTTAAATACTGATTCCACTAAAAAATTCTATTTGAATGGTTCCAAAAAGCTAAATCCTATTTTAAGTTTTTTCACAACACTGCACGAAAGATTATACTTAATAATTTATCACATTTTATTTTGATAAGATGTTAATTTATTTATTTTTGTGTTTTGACAATAAGATCAGATTTAAAAAAAAAAACGACATCATTGAAAAAAGCATTAAAAATTACTCTCAAAATATTTTTAGCGTTCTTTGGATTTATATTTCTATACATAATAGCTGTATTTTCCCTTTCTAAAATTACAGTAAATCACGAACTAGACACAAAACCAGAAGTTGAAGTTTACATTTTGACCAATGGCGTACATACTGATATTGTAATGCCTACAAAAAATGATCAGATTGATTGGAGCAAACAAGTTCAATTCCAAAACACAAAAGATGCAGATTCAACTTATAAATATTTGGCTATGGGCTGGGGTGACAAAGGTTTTTATCTGGAAACTCCCGAATGGTCAGACTTAAAAGCTTCGGTTGCATTTAAAGCTGCGACCGGTTTGAGTACAACTGCAATTCATGCCACCTATTACAAAAAAATAACTGAAGGTGATGATTGCAAAAAAATGATGATCAGCAAAGAACAATACGACCGCTTAATAAAATATATTGACGAAAGTTTTCAGAAGGACGCCTCTGGTAATTTCTTAAACATAAAAACTGATGCAAATTACGGAAAAACAGATGCATTCTATGAAGCAAATGGAAGCTATAGTTTATTTCATACTTGCAATACGTGGGCAAACAGCGCTCTAAAAGCAAGTGGCCAAAAATGCTGTTTTTGGACAGCTTTAGATTCTGATATTTTTTCAAAATATAAATAACATATCGTCACTAAAACATAAAAAAAGCTCCATAATTGGAGCTTTTTTTATTATCAGGATTTGAGATTTTATTTACTCAAATACATTTTTCTTCTCGAGTATAATTCGTAGAATTGATCGTCTTTCAAGTCGTCAATAAACAAGATACTTTCTCCTGTTGATTTCATTTCTGGTCCTAATGCTTTGTTCACATTTTGGAATTTGCTGAAAGAGAAAACCGGCTGTTTAATAGCGTATCCTTTCAATTGTGGATTAAAAGTAAAGTCAGTTACTTTATTATGTCCCAACATTACTTTGGTAGCGTAGTTTACATAAGGCTCTCCGTAAGCTTTTGCAATAAACGGAACCGTACGAGAAGCTCTAGGGTTTGCTTCAATAATATAAACAGTATCGTCTTTTATCGCAAACTGAATGTTAATCAAACCAACAGTTTTTAAAGCTTTAGCAATTTTAAAAGTATGATCTTTGATTTGCTGCATCACAAATTCACCCAAGTTAAACGGTGGCAAAGTAGCATTACTATCTCCCGAGTGAACACCACAAGGTTCGATATGCTCCATAATTCCTATGATATACACATTTCCGTCAGCATCACAAATCGCATCCGCTTCAGCTTCGATTGCTCCTGCCAAATAATGATCTAAAAGCAATTTATTACCTGGAATCTGTTTTAGTAAGTTGATAACGTGCTCTTCCAATTCTTTTTTGTTGATCACGATTTTCATTCCCTGACCACCTAATACATAAGAAGGACGGATCAATAACGGGAAGTCCAAAGTATCTGCCAAAGCAGAAGCTTCATCAGCAGTTTCTGCAATTCCAAATTGCGGGAAAGGAATTTTTAATTCTCTAAGCAAGTCAGAGAAACGCCCCCTGTCTTCGGCTAAATCCAAAGCATCGAAACTTGTTCCTATAATTTTTACGCCGTATTTAGATAATTTTTCAGCCAATTTCAAGGCAGTTTGCCCACCTAACTGCACGATAACACCTTCTGGTTTTTCGTGTTGGATAATATCGTAAATATGCTCCCAGAATACAGGTTCGAAATACAATTTATCGGCTGTGTCAAAATCAGTTGAAACAGTTTCTGGATTACAGTTGATCATGATGGTCTCATAACCGCATTCTTTAGCGGCAAGAACCCCGTGCACACAAGAGTAATCAAACTCGATTCCCTGTCCAATTCGGTTTGGTCCCGAACCTAAAACAACTATTTTCTTTTTATCGGTAACAATGCTTTCATTGTCCACATAACGTTCTCCGCTAGCTTTTTCAATTTCAGCCTCAAAAGTAGAGTAATAATAAGGCGTTTTTGCCTGAAACTCTGCTGCACAAGTATCAACCAGTTTAAATACACGGTTAATATTCATTGTCATACGCAAAGAATGCACTTCACTCTCCTTAGCTCCCATCATGTGCGCAATCTGTCTGTCTGCAAACCCTTTTTGTTTCGCTTCAAGCAATAATTCTTTGGGTAAAGATTGAACCGTATAGTTAGAAATTTCTTTTTCTAAAACATAAAGTTCTTCATATTGTTTCAAGAACCACATATCAATTTTAGTGATTTCATGAATACGGCTCAATGGAATTCCCATTGCAATAGCATCATAAATCACGAAAACACGATCCCAGCTTGCAAAAGTCAGTTTCTCGATAATCTGCTCGTAGTTTGTATAACCTTTTCCGTCAGCTCCCAAACCATTTCTTTTGATTTCCAATGATTGGGTAGCTTTATGTAACGCTTCTTGGAACGAACGTCCAATTCCCATTACCTCACCTACTGATTTCATTTGAAGCCCTAAAGTTCTGTCAGCTCCTTCAAATTTATCAAAGTTCCAACGTGGTATTTTCACAATCACATAATCCAATGTTGGTTCAAATAAAGCTGAAGTAGATTTTGTAATTTGATTTTGTAATTCGTCAAGGTTGTATCCTAAAGCCAGTTTAGAAGCAATTTTTGCAATTGGGTAACCTGTTGCTTTTGAAGCCAAAGCAGATGAACGAGACACACGAGGATTGATCTCAATCGCAACGATATCTTCTTTTTCATCTGGCGAAACTGCGAACTGTACATTACATCCTCCCGCAAAATTTCCGATGCTGCGCATCATCAAGATTGCATAATCACGTAATTTTTGGAATGTTGTATCGGACAAAGTCATCGCTGGAGCTACCGTAATTGAATCTCCAGTATGAATTCCCATTGGATCCATATTTTCGATAGAACAGATAATTACAACATTATCGTTTTTATCTCTCAATAACTCCAATTCGTATTCTTTCCATCCTATCAGAGCTTTATCAATCAAAACTTCATGAATTGGTGACATTTCTAATCCGTAAGTTAGCTTTTCGTCAAATTCTTCTTTAGTATGCACAAATGCTGCTCCAGTTCCTCCAAGAGTGAAAGAAGGACGTATTACTAATGGAAAACCAAATTCCTGTGCAATTTCTTTTCCTTCCAGAAAAGAAGTAGCTGTTTTTGCCGGTGCAGTAGGAACATTTATTTTTTGAAGCAATTGTTTGAATTGCTCTCTGTCTTCAGTAATATTGATGGCATTTACATCTACACCAATCATTCGAACTCCAAAATCTTGCCAAATCCCTTTCTCGTCAGCTTCCAAACATAAATTCAAAGCAGTCTGCCCTCCCATTGTTGGAAGTACCGCATCAATCTGAGGGTGTGCTTTAAGGATCTCAATAATAGACTTCGTCGTTAATGGCTTCAAATAAACATGATCCGCCATAGATGGGTCGGTCATAATTGTGGCAGGATTGGAATTGATTAAGATTACTTCAATTCCTTCTTCACGAATGGAACGGGCTGACTGTGAACCTGCATAATCAAATTCACATGCTTGACCAATAACTATCGGACCTGAACCTATTATTAAAACTGATTTTATAGATGTATCTTTTGGCATTTTATTATGTGTTGTAGTTGTTTTTTTTATCACTTAAAATTTAAAATTTGTTAGAAAAACTCAAATTTCAAACTTAATACAGCAGTACCGCTTGGGTATAAAAAAAGGCGATACTAAAAAAAGTAACGCCTTATAGATGTTTATACAAACATTATTTTTTGTGTCTTGGTTCGCTAGAAACAGTCAACTTATGTCTTCCTTTAGCTCTTCTACGCGCTAGAACTTTTCTTCCATTAGCAGAAGCCATTCTATCCATAAATCCGTGTTTATTTCTTCTTTTTCTTTTCGATGGTTGAAACGTTCTTTTGCTCATTGCTTTGTATGTTTAAAAATCTTAATTAAGTATCTATTTATTTTTGAATAACCATTATTCTAAAACCGAGTGCAAATATACAAAGACTTTTTTTTCTGGCAAGTAGTTTTTAAAAAATATTTTTAAATCCTTTTACTATCTTTGTAACCACAAATCTTTACATATTATGTTTCATAAAAATATCAAACTTATTCTCGCTGGACTTATTATAATCACTAGCATTTGGCAATTTACAGAAAGCAATATTGGAAACGGAATTTTCCTTATTATATTGTCTGGAATTCCGGTTTTTTTATATTTCAAAAACGAACTTATTCTACTTGCTTTCTTAAAACTAAGAAAACAAGACTTTGAAGGAGCCAAAAAATGGTTAGCTTACATCAAAAATCCCGAAACAGCTTTGGTTAGAAAGCAACAAGGATATTTCAATTACCTACACGGAATCATGCTTTCCCAAACGAATATCAACCAAGCTGAAAAATATTTTAAAAAAGCAATCGAACTAGGATTATCAATGGACATGGATTTGGCAGTTGCCAAATTAAACTTAGCCGGTGTTGCAATGACCCGCAGAAGAAAATTGGAAGCTACTTCTTTATTGAACGAAGCAAAAAAATTGGACAAGCAAAACATGCTTAAAGATCAGATTACAATGATGAAAGAGCAGATGAAAAAAATATAAACATCAAGTTTAAAACACTTATTCTCATTACATTATAAAAGTCATCCATGTTTTAGGATGACTTTTTTTACATCGTAAGTATTACATCGGATTAATATGCTGTTCAACGTTATTTTTGTGTTATTAAATACAAAGAAGATATTTTAGTCAACCGTTTAATACCTACTGATTTATGCGCAGATTTTTACTTACACTAATTGTGTCTTTATTCTTTACGGCTTCCTATAGCCAAGACACAATTACATACCTAACTGACGCTATAAAAGAAAACCTAAATCCTTATAAAAGAGCAAGCAATAGTGCTTACGAAAAAAGAAACATTGAGGAAGGTAAAAATCTTTTTGACACCTTAGTAAAAACCAAACTCATCGGAACAAAATTTGATGATTTCAGTTTGAAAGTTTACAAAGAAAAAAACGTAAAAATAAACAGAATCTCCAAACCTATTTTCATCATCACTTACGCTTCTTGGTGCGTAATCCCGAAAGGAGAAATTCCCGCTTTAAACATATTAGCCAAAGAACATCGTAATGACATGCAATTTATCGTAGTGTTTTGGGACAAAAAAAATGATTTAAAAAATATCGCTTATAAATTTAGCGACAATATTAAAGTATGCTACGCCAATGAATATTATTCAAAAGATACCCATATTGTTGCAACCATTAAGCATACTTTAGGCTTTCCAACTTCAATTTTTGTTGACGAAAACAAATATGTAGTTAACATTAAGCACTTTGAAAACAAAACAAAAATAAAAACTCCAATCAAAGAAGCTATCATTACCAGTTACAATTACTTCAGTAAAGACATTAATGAAAATCTCATGAAAGCCTTAACCAGTAAAAAAAGCTTCACCACTAATTAATCATCTTTTTCCACTTCATTTAATATCGCTTTACTATAATTCTTCAACGTCATTGTATTGATCCAGAATAATTTTAGGCAAATTCGTATTTAACCATTTGCACTTCATTAAAATCATGATGTGAGTTCCTCCTTTAACAACTATACAATTAGTAATATTTTTAATTGGAAAAACATCATCAGCATCACCATGGATATGTATTACATTTTGATCAGCAACAGACCTGTCCCACGTAATAACTTTCTCAATAGCCCAATCTAGATACCGCTTATCTCGTACCGAAAGGAATTTTTCATATAATTTAAGCCTTTCATTTACTTTTTTGCCAAAAGAAAACTTAGCCAAACTTTCAATATTTTGAACTAAACTTATTGGAATTAATTTATAGGCTTTTGTGCTTTTTGCAATAAGCATCCTTTTAGGAAATTCTAAATTACTCTTTACACTGGAAATAATTATAACTTTGCGCACTGAAATAAAACGAGACATTTCCTGAACCAAAATACCGCCGAAAGAAACACCTATCAAAACTGGGTTTTCATGTTTAATCTTTTCTGTCATCCGTTTTGCATAATCTTGCAAAGATTCCTTTTCTAATGGCATTTCCCATTCCAAAAAAAACATTTCAAATTCTGACTCAGGGAGTTTAATTCTTTCAAAAATAGCAACACTAGCTGCCAAACCTGGCATAAAATAAACTGAAATTTTATTCATAACTATTTTAGCATTAATAGATACAATTATTTATCATATCACTTTTTAAAATTAAATATTTTATTCCCATTTACAGACCACTTGAACATATTTTTCAAATTTAAAACTAAATCAAAAAAACTATTTACACAAACCAATACCTGTTTTTTAAAAATTCAGTTTTACAAGTTAATCACAAAAACATTTGTAGCTGATTATCAAATCATTACCTTTGTGCTTTATATAGTAAATTCGGTATCCAAAAGTTACTTCGACACTAATTTAATGATCGTAATTTGAAAGATAAAATTTATATAAAATATAATTATAACGCTTTATATACTACTTAAACAAACAATAACTCATCATTTTGCATCACTAAAACCGAGAAATGGAAACTATAATAAAATTAGAGATTAAAGACAATGCTTTTGCCCGACAATTTGAAACAAAAGTAGAAACCGGAATGGTTTCTGTTGAATATTCCTTTCAGGAGAAAAAAATATTCTTAACCAAGATTAATGTTCCTGAAAATTACAGTGACGAAGAGCTCATTTCGAATTTCCTAAAGAACATCATGGAAACTGCTGTTGAAAAAAAATTAAAAGTAGTACCCATTCTTCCCAAAATTGTTACTTTCTTTAAAAAGAATCCAATATACAAAGAATTGCTTCCACCTGGAATACGCATATAAAAAGCGTTCGTTTTTAGATTATTCATTAAAAAAAGCAAGAGAAACTAAACTCCTGCTTTTTGTTCTCAAAAGAAATTCAAAATCTATTTTTCAATTTCTTTCATGCTGTCCATTTTCTTGTGAGCCAAGAAACCGGTAATATCTTCAAAATGTTCTACAACACGCTTATTACCAAATTCAAAAACTTTTGTTGCCAATCCATCAAGAAAATCACGATCGTGAGAAACCAAAATTAAAGTTCCGTCAAAATCGCGCAAAGCATCTTTGATAATATCTTTGGTTTTCATATCCAAGTGATTCGAAGGCTCATCCAGAATCAATAAATTAACTGGCTCAAGCAATAATTTAATCATTGCCAAACGTGTTTTTTCCCCTCCAGAAAGAACCTTAACTTTTTTGGTAATATCATCACCATGAAACATAAAAGCTCCAAGAATATTCTTTATTTGTGTTCTTACATCACCAACAGCAATATCATCTATAGTTTCAAAAATAGTTGCATTTTCATCCAATAAGGCCGCTTGATTTTGAGCAAAATAGCCTATCTGAGAATTATGTCCAATTTCTACAGAACCGCTGTCTGGTGCAAACTCCTTCATTATAGCTTTGATCATTGTTGATTTTCCTTCTCCATTTTTCCCTACAAAAGCAACCTTCTGACCTCTCTCAATTACAACATTTGCATCTTTGAAAACCACATGATCTCCATAGGATTTAGACATATCTTTTACAATCACTGGATATTGTCCTGAACGGGCAGCTGGAGGAAATTTCAATCGCAATGCAGAGGTGTCAACTTCGTCAACCTGTACAATAACTAACTTTTCCAACATTTTTACTCTAGACTGAACTGCATCAGTTTTAGAAAATGTCCCTTTGAAACGATCGATAAAAGCTCTGTTATCAGCAATCATTTTTTGTTGCTCATCATATGCTTTTTGCTGATGTATACGGCGATCTTTTCTCAACTCCAAATAATGGGTATACTTGGCTTTATAATCATAAATACGCCCCATTGTAACCTCAATAGTACGATTTGTAATGTTATCTACAAAAGCTCTATCGTGCGAAATAACCACAACCGCTTTAGCTGAATTAATCAAGAAATCTTCCAACCATTGAATACTTTCAATATCCATGTGATTGGTAGGCTCATCCAATAATATTAAATCGGGTTTTTGCAAAAGTATTTTAGCCAATTCAATTCGCATTCTCCAACCTCCTGAAAACTCGGAAGTTTGACGGGTAAAATCTTCACGAACAAAACCAAGACCAATTAGAATTTTCTCGACTTCAGCTTCATAATTCACCTCTTCAATGGCATAATATTTTTCGCTTAAATCAGAAACTCTTTCGATTAATTTCATGTACCCATCACTTTCATAATCGGTACGGATAGTTAATTGCTCATTAATTTCATCTATTTCGGATTTCATATTAAAGATTTCACCAAAAGCTTTTGAAGCCTCTTCCATCACCGTAGCACCATCTGTAGTTAACAAATGCTGTGGCAAATAAGCAACAACAGCTTCTTTTGGCACAGAAACATTTCCAGTGGATGGTTTGCCTTGCCCAGCAATAATCTTTAAAAGTGTTGATTTACCAGCACCATTTTTACCCATAAGGGCAATTTTATCATTTTCATTTATCGCAAAAGAAACATCACTAAAAAGAGTTGTGCCTCCAAATTGAACCGAAATATCGTTAATTGTAATCATTATAAAGTTTAAAAGGTTTATCAAAGTTTAGAAGTGTTTAGTTTCCAACTTTTTTAGAAGGTGCAAAGATAGATTTAATTAAAGAATGTGCCAATTAGATAATTAGATAATTTTCGTTACATCCAAAAATCCATTTTTAAGCAAAAAAGCTCCGCAAAAGCAAAAAACCTTTACGAAGCAATTCATTTTCATTATCTCATTATTTTAATCTTTTCTCCATTTTTTTGATTCCTCAAAAATATGTTCCAAGATAGCTGCTTCTTTTTCATCAAACTCTACATTTCTGCGACTCATTACCAACCTTGCAGTTTCAAAAGCTTTTTTGGTCACATAAGTCGTAAATCCCGCTGCTCCTCCCCAAGAAAAACTTGGCACAAAATTGCGTGGAAAACCACTTCCAAAAATATTAGCACTCACTCCAACCACAGTCCCTGTATTAAACATGGTATTGATACCACATTTACTATGATCCCCCATCATCAACCCACAAAACTGAAGACCTGTTTTAGCAAAACTTTCGGTTTCATAACTCCATAATTTTACTTCTTCGTAATTATTTTTCAAATTAGAGTTATTACTGTCAGCTCCAATATTACACCATTCCCCTAAGACTGAATCTCCAAGAAATCCGTCATGCCCCTTATTGGAATAAGCAAAAAGCACAGAGTTTTTAACCTCACCACCAATTCTTGAATATGGTCCTACTGTTGTTGCGCCATAAACCTTGGCTCCCATTTTTACTTGCGCATTTTCACATAAAGCAAAAGGCCCGCGAATGATAGACCCTTCCATTATTTCAGAATCTTTACCTATATATATAGGACCAGTCGAAGCATTCAAGGTAACAAACTCTAATTTAGCTCCTTCTTCAATAAAAATATTTTCTGGTGCAATTACATTTACACTTTTTGGTACTGGCTTTGATTTCCTATCAGCTGTCAAAAACTCAAAATCTTCACGGATGGCTGTATCATTCTTGGAAAAAATATCCCAAGTATTTTCGATAGTGATGCAATCATCATTATATTCCAGAATCTCATAAGTATCAAAATCTACCGATTCCTGTTCATCATTCGTAAAAAAAGCTATAACATCATCCCCTTTGAAAATAGCTTGATTGGGTCTAAGATTACCAACCATCTCTACCAAAATGGCATTTGGCAAAAAAGAGGCATTAATCATTACATTTTCCTCCAACTCTACCATAGGAAATTTCTCAGACAAATATTCCTCAGTTACGGTTGTAGTCGTAGATCCCAAATATGCCTCCCATTTTTGACGAATCGTCATAATACCAACAAGAATATCGGCAACAGGACGGGTAAAAGTGAAGGGCAACAAAGCATTTCGAGCCGGACCGTCAAAAAGTATGTAGTTCATAAATTAAATTGTAAATTGTTAAAATGTGATTTGGTTATCACCGCAAAGTTACAACTATTTTTAAATGTTTACCGAAGTAAGGAATCCCATACGAAAAGAATATGAAACAAATTGTCATAAAAAAAGCCTCGCAATTTGCGAGGCTTTTAATGTATTTGAAAACCAGTTAAAATTATTTAACGTGTTTAGCGTATTTAGTTTTGAATTTATCAATACGTCCTGCAGTATCGATAAGTTTAGATTTACCTGTGTAAAAAGGGTGAGAAGTTCTAGAAATCTCCATTTTTACAACTGGATATTCAACACCATCAACAATAATCGTTTCTCTAGTATCAGCAGTAGATTTAGTGATAAAAACATCTTCATTTGACATGTCTTTAAAAGCAACTAATCTGTAATTTTCTGGGTGTACACCTTTTTTCATCTTGAATCTTTTTTATTTGTTAATTATAACTTGTCTTGAAGCTTTTCTTCTAACAGAAAAGGTATAAACTCGCTATAACTTTTTGTTTTACAATATTATTTTGAGTCTGCAAATTTACACTTATTTTTCAATATACAAACCTTTGTGTAACTTTTTTTATATGGTCGTAAAAATCATTTTTTACACGCCATTATATTGGGAATTGCTATATTTGTAGATTAATAAAAACAGTATCTATGGAAAATAATGTATCACCAGCAAAATCTGGTGTTTTGTATGGTGTTTTATTCGGTGTCATAATGGTTTTAGAATTCGTAATTATGTACCTAGTTGGCATGAAATCATTAATCAACACGAGTGTCGGAACAATTGTAAATATTTCCAACTACATGTTATTGCCTATTTTATTTATATATATAGGTTGTACAAATTACAAGAAAAACATCAACAACGGCTTTATATCACTTAGTGAAAGTCTCAAAACAGGAATTTCCATAACTTTTATCGCCGCACTTATTTATGCTGTTTTTAATATTATTTTCAATTTCATTTTCCCTGAATTTATCGATGAAATGATAGCCATTACCAAAGAAGGCATGTTGGCAAAAAACCCAAACATGACAAGTGAACAAATTGAAATGGGACTTTCAATGGTGAAAAAATTCATGAATCCTTTTATTGTTTTACCTGTAACATTAGCCATGTATTCTTTCTTTGGATTGATTTACTCCCTAATTGTGGGCGCAGTATTAAAAAACGGAAAAACCCAAAGCATCTAATTAATGAATTTATCAATACTCATACCGCTTCTTAATGAAGAGGAATCCCTACAAGAATTGTACACTTGGATCATTTCGATAATGAAATCTAACAACTATAGTTATGAAATCATTTTCTTGGATGATGGAAGCACAGATGAATCCTGGAATATTATATCTGGATTCGCCGCTGAGAATCCAAATGTAAAAGGGATCCGGTTTATGAAAAATTTCGGAAAATCCCAAGCATTGCATGCAGGTTTTGCCAAAGCAAAAGGCGATGTGATTATCACGATGGATGCCGATTTGCAAGACAGTCCAGACGAGATTCCTGGTTTATACGAAATGATTACTAAAGAAAAATACGATTTGGTTTCGGGATGGAAAAAGAAACGTTACGACTCTGTTGTAGCCAAGAATCTACCATCAAAACTATTCAATTGGGCTGCCAGAAAAACTTCCGGAGTTGAGTTGAATGATTTTAACTGTGGACTGAAAGCCTACAAAAATGTAGTAGTCAAAAACATTGAGGTATCTGGCGAAATGCACCGATACATTCCGGTTTTGGCAAAAAATGCCGGTTTTGGAAAAATTGGTGAAAAAATAGTACAGCATCAAGCGAGAAAATATGGTGAAACCAAATTTGGAATGGAACGTTTCATCAATGGTTTCTTGGATTTAATAACGATTTGGTTTCTTTCCCGATTTGGAAAAAGACCGATGCATTTATTTGGAGCAATTGGTTCCTTTATGTTTATTCTTGGTTTTCTATTAGCGGGATATATTGGAGTTTCAAAACTATATCATATGTATATGGGAATGAAATATAACTTAGTTACTAGCAATCCTTGGTTTTTCATTGCATTGACTACAATGGTTTTGGGAACACAATTATTTTTGGCAGGATTTCTTGGCGAAATTATTTTGAGAACAAAAAACAATGAAGAACGTTACAAGGTCTCGACTGAAGTGAATTTTTAATTTTTTTTTATAAAAGCAATTTGCTGAACTAAATATAAAATTAAAATAAGTTATATGAACTGAATTTCTCGCTTTGCAGGTTTAGCCCTGATAGTAGCGTAAATCCTTTTTTTGAATAAATCTATTTTCCCCTAAACAGGCAGAGTGACCGGAGGAAGCTCTGACAGTTCTTAGGAAAAAAGATTTAAGAGAAGAAGATTACCTCACTAACTTTTATTTTCATAGGAGTTCAGTGAATTTTATTTGTACCGGATAGCAGGACACGAGCGAAGCGAACTGACGAAGTAAATAGCTCCTAATAAAAATAACATTGAGACTTTCATAAAAAAGACTAACAACTTAAACTAAATATAAAATGCATATACCTCAAAACATTTTAGACGCAGTAAACGAATGGTTGACACCAACATTCGACAATGAAACACATGTGGCCATTAAGGAATTAATGACTACCTCACCAAAAGAACTGGAGGAGAGTTTTTATAAAAATTTGGAATTTGGAACTGGTGGTATGCGTGGCGTAATGGGAGTTGGAAACAACCGTATCAACAAATATACGCTTGGAAAAAACACTCAGGGACTTTCTAATTATTTGCATACTGTTTTCCCTGGACAAGCTTTGAAGGTTGTAATTGCTTATGATTGTCGTCATAATAGTCAATCTTTGGCCAAAGTGGTTGCTGATGTTTTTTCTGCAAATGGAATTCAGGTTTATTTGTTTTCGGACTTGAGACCTACGCCGGAATTGTCTTTTGCGCTTAAATATTTAGGTTGCCAATGTGGTATTGTACTAACTGCATCACATAATCCACCTGAATACAATGGTTACAAAGTGTATTGGGAAGATGGTGGACAAATTGTTCCTCCGCAAGATGGAGCCATTATCGATGTTATTGAAAATTTAAATTACAATGAAATCAAATTTTCGGCAGATGAAAGTTTGATAAAATATATTGACACAGAAATTGACGAAGCTTTTGTGAAATCGTCTGTTGAAAATGCAAGTTTCAACACTCCAAAAGAAGCCAAAGACAACTTGAACATTGTATTTACTTCTTTGCACGGAACCTCAATTATGTCTGTTCCTGCTACTTTGGAAAAAGCGGGTTACACGAATGTGAACATCGTTCCTGAACAAGCCAAACCGGACGGGAATTTCCCAACTGTAAAATCACCAAATCCAGAAGAGCCGGAAGCATTGACAATGGCACTTGCCTTGGCAGATAAATTGAATGCCGATATTGTTGTGGGTACTGACCCGGATTGTGATCGTTTGGGAGTTGCCGTTCGAAATAATGAAGGCAAAATGATTTTATTGAACGGAAACCAAACTATGATTTTGATGACCGCTTTCCTATTGGAACAATGGAAAAAAGCAGGCAAGATAAACGGAAAGCAATTTGTGGGTTCTACCATCGTTTCTACTCCAATGATTATGGAATTGGCAACTGCTTATGGTGTAGAATGCAAAGTAGGATTGACAGGCTTCAAATGGATTGCAAAAATGATTAAAGATTTTCCAGAGTTGCAATTTATTGGAGGTGGAGAAGAAAGTTTTGGATACATGGTTGGCGATGCTGTTCGTGATAAAGATGCTGTTGCTGCTACTTTGTTGATTTGCGAAGTTGCGGCGCAGGCCAAAGCCAAAGGAAGCTCTGTTTATAATACTTTATTGCAACATTATGTAGATTTTGGTTTCTACAAAGAGCATTTGGTTTCACTTACCAAAAAAGGGATGGAAGGATTGGCAGAAATTAATCAGATGATGATTTCATTGCGTGAAAATCCATTGAAAGAAATCAATGGCCAAAGAGTGGTAATGGTAGAAGACTACAAATCGTCTATAGCCAAAAACTTATTCACTAATGAAGAAGAAACTATAGACATGCCCAAATCTGATGTATTGATTTATTATACGGAAGATGGTTCTAAAATTTGTGCCAGACCAAGTGGAACTGAGCCTAAAATTAAGTTTTACATCAGCGTAAAAACCGAACTAGACAGCGTTGCTAATTTTACTAAAGTAGAAGAAGTGTTGAACGAAAAGATTAAAAACATAATTACTGCAATGCATTTGAGCTAATGAACAACTTTAAAAGAATATTCCCTTTTGTAATTCCATATAAAAAATATGCTTATATGAACATTTTTTTTAATGTTCTATACGCCCTTTTTAGCACCCTTTCTTTTGTATCGTTGATTCCGATGATGCAAGTATTATTCGATCAAACCAAAAGAAATACGGTAATGCCAGTTTATAAAGGAATATGGGAACTCAAAAAATATGGTGAGGATTATTTAAGTTATTACATTACTCACACAACCGATACATTTGGCGTAGGGCGTACTTTAACTATAATGGTCACTATAATCATATCAATTTTTTTATTAAAAAATTTGTGTGATTATCTCGCAATGTTTTTTATCACTTTTTTACGAAATGGAATTTTGAGAGACATGCGAAATGCGATGTACAAAAAGACGATTGAATTACCTCTGGCTTTCTATTCTGAGAAAAGAAAAGGAGATGTCATCTCTAGAATTTCGGGCGATGTCAATGAAGTTCAAACTTCCTTCTTGTCTATTTTGGAACTTATAGTAAAAGAGCCTCTGACTATTGTTTTTACATTAATAACAATGGTTACCATCAGTACCCAATTAACTCTATTTGTATTTATTTTTATTCCAATTTCAGGTTATGTTATTTCCCTTATTGGAAAACAATTAAAAAAGAAATCAACTCGAGCACAAGAAGAACAGGGAATCTTTTTATCAACTATTGAAGAAACAATGGGTGGATTGAAAGTCGTAAAAGGATATAATTCCGAAAATTACTTCAACCGTGTTTTTCAAGAATCAACTCAACGTTTTTTTCTTTTATCAAATAGTATTGGTAATCGTCAAAACCTAGCTTCTCCAGCAAGCGAGTTCATGGGAATTATGGTTATTGCCATTTTACTTTGGTATGGTGGGCATATGGTTTTGATTGACAAAACATTGAATGGCGCTTCTTTCATCGCTTATATGGGATTGGCTTACAACATCCTGACTCCTGCAAAATCTATTTCGAAAGCATCCTATGCCATCAAAAGAGGGAATGCAGCCGCAGAGCGTGTTTTGGAAATCTTGGATCAAGAAAATCCAATCACCAGTAAAATTGACGCTGTAGAAAAAACATCTTTTGATTCTGAAATTGAGATTCAAAACATCAACTTTAAATACGAAGATGAAAATGTATTAAAGCATTTTTCACTTACCGTAAAAAAAGGACAAACTGTTGCTCTTGTTGGGCAATCAGGAAGCGGAAAAAGTACTATTGCCAATTTGCTAACCCGTTTTTACGATGTAAACGAAGGACGTATAGCTATCGACGGTATTGAGATAAAAGATTTGAATTTACAATCACTTCGTGGATTAATGGGATTGGTGACACAAGACAGCATTCTATTTAATGACACCATAAAAGCAAATATATCCTTAGGAAAACTTGATGCAACCGACGAGGAAATCATCGAAGCACTAAAAATAGCAAACGCCTACGAATTTGTAAAAGACCTACCAAAAGGAATTTACACCAATATTGGCGACAGTGGAAACAAACTTTCTGGAGGTCAAAAACAACGTTTATCTATTGCCCGTGCTGTGTTGAAAAACCCTCCAATCATGATTCTGGATGAAGCTACATCCGCTTTGGACACGGAAAGTGAAAAATTTGTACAAGTGGCTCTAGAAAATATGATGCAAAACAGAACTTCTATTGTAATTGCACATCGTCTTTCAACCATACAAAAGGCAGATGTTATTGTGGTTATGAAAAAAGGAAAAATAGTGGAGCAAGGAAAACATGAAGAACTTATAGCTTTGGATGGTACTTATAACAAATTGGTAACGATGCAGTCATTTGAATAATTCAAAAAGTTTAGAAGGTTTAGAAAGTTTAAAAGGTTAGCATAGAACCTAAACTTTCTAAACCTTCTAAACAAAACATAACCTTAAATTATGTACCTCAACAATCCCAACATAAAACTTCCACAAGATTCAGATACCATCGTATGGAAGTATCTGGACTTGTCGAAGTTTTTGGACTTATTGCTTTCGCATAAATTATTCATGTCTCGCTCAGATAAATTTGAAGATCAATACGAAGGTACTTTTAGCGAACCTACGTTTGAAGAAATCAAAAAACTTTCGATAAACAATCCTGACTTTTTAAAATACTACAAAACACATCGGGAAAAAGTGGCAATAAGCAGCTGGCACATCAATGAATACGAATCGTTTGCCATGTGGCAAATTTTCACCCAAAACAGTGAAGGATTAGCAATACAATCTACAGTAAAAAGGCTTCAGGACGCCTTGATTCCAGAAAAAAATTACAAGCAATATATTGGCGAAGTCAATTATATAGATTACAAAAAAGAATACATTCCGTTTGATGATTTATTTTTCCCTTTTTTATTCAAACGAAAAAGTTTTCAATACGAACGCGAGGTTCGAATCATTACCGACGTGACCGAAAATACGATCAAACTAAATGATGGTCTAAAAATAAATGTGGACATCACTCAATTGATTGAAAAAATATACATTCATCCCAAGTCCGAGAATTGGTATAAAAATCTAGTGATTCAATTAGTAAAACAACTGGGGTTTGATTTTGAAATAGAAAAGTCTGATTTGGAAAGCGATATTTTGATTTAGGTTTTTATATTGGATTATAGCTCTCTACTTTCCAGTCTTTATTCGCCAAATCGATGTAATTATAATGCACGACATCTTTACTGTCAAATTTTCCATTTTTGTTGGTATCCTCTACAGTTCTAAAATACAGGCGGTTCTGGGATTCGATTAAATTCCAATCAATCAATTCCTGTAAATCAGGAGAAACTTTGGTTAATTTGTCCCCGCTAATTTTACTTAAATACAATGTTGTGATATCACTTACATCGAGTTTTCCGTCGTTATTGGTATCCATATCCATCATAGAATACACCATAATTTGCTTGTTGATTTTATCAGAAACTGTTTTCAAGTAAGTTGCAGTTTGAATCAAAACAGGTTTATCAGTTAATGCTTTTATAGAATCTGAACCTATTTTTTGAAATTTAAGGTTCTGCAAAAATCCCGTTATTTCATATTCGGATGCATTTGATATAGTAAAAGTCAAATCATTTACACTCGATGAACCATATCTGTTTTTGGTACCTTTTTCATAAACACTCAAGTCACCTACTGGATGAATTAAATAATCTGTTCCTTGCATTTGAATTGGTAAATCGGCAATTTTTATTTGGGTAGAATCGGTTTTAGTGAGCTCTCTCCCAACCTTCGAAGCATCGTAAGTCACTTTCGGCTTTTCAATTTCTTCTTTACAGCTTGCTAAAAGCAAAAGCGAAATCCCAATATAGACAAAATGTGATGTTCTCATAATAATTTTAATATTAAAAAATAAACTCAAATGTAATCATTTTTAAAAATGGAAAGGAAATATACAACAGATTTATTAATTCTGATAATCCAAAGAAACAGGCTACAATCTCATATTTAACTTCAAATTAAAAACTCGGGTGGTCATATAGTTTGGAATCGCATATTCTGCTTTGGTATATACATCACGAACCCAAGTATTGGTAATGGCATTTTGATTATCAAAAAGATTGAAAATTTCAAAGCCTAAAGATAACTCTTTAAAGTTCTTGAAAAATTTCTTACTAGACATCCCTACTTTTTGATCAATAAAGACTTTCGAAAACCCAACATCAACCCGGCGATAATCATTCAATCTGTTTTGGTACAAATATGGATCTGCATAAGCAGGCGAACCACCAGGTAATCCAGTATTGTAAACCATATTAAGATACAATTTTAAACTTGGAATCTTTGGCATATAATCTTGGAACAAAAGTCCAAATTTAAGTCGCTGATCCGTTGGTCTGGCAATATATCCTTTATTATCAATATTCTCTTCTGTTTTTAAATATCCAAAACTAATCCAAGAATCCGTTCCAGGAACAAATTCTCCGTTAAGCCTAAGGTCAAGTCCTTGTGCATAGGCAACTGCATTATTATCCGCAGCATAGCGTATCCTTACATTATCAACCGTATAAGGATTTACATCCGTCATCTTTTTATAATAGGCTTCGGTAACCAATTTAAATGGACGCTCCCACATTTTGAAACTATAATCATTACCCAAAACAAAATTTATGGATTTCTGGGCTTTCGTATCGGGTTGCACTACTCCATCATAATCACGCAGTTCCCGATAAAATGGAGGTTGACTAAAGATACCTGCTGTAAATCTGAAAAGCATATCTTTTTCCCAATCTGGTTTTATCGCAAATTGTGCTCTTGGACTAAAAATAGTTTGAAGGATTCCTGCTAAATTATCTCCTGAAACTTCCCAACTCTGCATTCGCACACCCAAATTATACCAAATCTCGTTTGTTCCCAAAATATCTTTCCGCCCCCATTGTCCATAAACTGAAAACCTGTCAATATTCGTAAAATTAGTTGCATATACATATTGATACGGAATCAACAGTCCCGAATAAGGCTGATAAGGCTCATCATTTTTTGGCAAAACAATTGGAGGTCTTATCGAAAACCCTGCAGAATCAATTGCTTCCCATTCTGAAACGCGGTCGCGAATGGACTCTCGGGTATATTTAACTCCCCATTCGATTTGATTTTGTTTCCAGTTTTTAAAGCCTTTTACTTCCAAATTGGCAATTAAAGCATCCAAATCATTTCGGGCGTGATTGAGTTGGGAACCAATTCCTCTTGAAAAAGCAATATCACCATAAGTATCGGATCCTATATTAGTATCCACTTCCCCTAGACGATATTGAGCGTAAATATCAAAATATTCTTGCTCTATCGTATGAAATACAGATCCAATAAATTTTAGGCTAAAACTATCACTAACTTGATAAGTGCTTTTTAAAGCCCCAAAATAAGTATCATATTTATCTTTCTCTTTGCCTTCATAATAAACGGCCAGAGCCATTGGGGCATCTGCAGTACCAAAATTGGTTTGGCGAGTTAGGGGTTGGTACAAATATTTATTTTGAGAAATATTCCCTAGAAAACTCCATTGCCATTTAGCAGAAGCCTGATAATTGATATTAGTTTGAATATCAGCAAAAGTAGGAGTATAATTCGTTTGAGTTTCTTGACTATTGACAAGAAGACTGTTATTTCTATATCTTATTCCCGTAATTGCTGACCATTTTTTATCTTTAGAAACTGCATCAACAGCAAGACTTCCTCCTAAAAAACTCATTTCCAAGATAGCGCCGAATTGCGTCGGATTCCTATAGGTAATATCCAAAACGGAAGACATTTTATCACCGTACTTTGCCTGAAAACCTCCTGCCGAAAATTCAATATTTTGAACTAAATCAGTATTAACAAAACTCAATCCTTCCTGCTGCCCAGATCGAATCAAAAAGGGACGATACACTTCGACTTCATTAACATAAACCAAATTTTCGTCATAATTTCCTCCACGAACCGAATATTGGGTACTGAGTTCATTATTCGAATTGACTCCAGGTAATGTTTTCAAAACACTTTCAATACCTGCATTGGCCCCAGGAATAAAACGAATGTCTTTGGCTTCAAAAGTAACAATCCCTTGAACTGTTTTCTTATTATTGCTGTTGATGATGACCTCACCCATTTGTTCCTGTTGATCGTTCATATGCATATTAAACACATAAACTTCATTTGGCTTTAAAGAAACTTTTAAACTGGCTTTTTTTAAAGAAATATGAGTGAATTCTATTGTGATTTTTTGATTGGAAGGAATCGCGATTTGATAAAATCCCTTTTCATTTGTCTGGGTATTATTATTAGGACAAGATACATTCACGCCTTCAACAGGCAGATTCTTTTCATCCAAAACGACACCTTTTACAAAAGCCGTTTGAGCAAATGAATTCATTCCCATCCAAAAAAGAATAAAACAACAAAGGGATTTAAAAATATTCAATAGATTTTGTTTTTACTGTTTTTGATTTCTTTGAAAATGAGTTTCAAAGATAGAAGAATTCCCTACACTATCAACTACAACAACTTTTAATTCATTGTCCCCATCAACAACAATTCCATCACTAAAATCATGAGTCAATAGTCCTGTTTTATTATCATATTCCATCAAAATCCATTTTCCATTTAGGTAACCGTTATAGGATTTGATCCCTGATAAACTATCGGATATACTCACCTGAAGTCGTTTTTGATTGTCCAATCTTTTTCCTTCAATAGATTTTGCAATTCTAATTACGGGCGCAATAGTATCTAAAGCCAATTTATACTGTCCTAAAGTTTTCACCCTGGTCTCATAAACATTGTTTTTTTCGCGAGTCGTATTATAACTTACCCTTCCTCCTTCTATTCGACCAATAAATACCTTATCTTTTAGATCCGTTGGATAACTATCGCTTTCCATAGTAATTGTAAAATTTGTGTGTGCAGGAACAGTATCATCATGTACCGTCAAAACATTATTTTTTACATCAAAATTCAAATTAAAGTCATTATAAAATGTGCCAGCCGGAAAGAAAACAGAACATTTATCTTTTTCAAAAAAGCAATCCTTTGATGCTTTTACAACATAATTTGCAACAATAGCTTCTTTTTCGATTATGGTTGAAAGTAAGTCATATTCTACTGGAATCGAAATTGCGGTTTTATTTCCATAATAATCAGAAACATTCAAACTACAGACAGAAGTCAAATTAGGGAGCACTGTAATAATTCCATTTGTTTCGTCGGTTTTTATGATGCTCAAATTATAAGGCGGATTCATAAACAGTTTTTGGATTCTTTGGCTCGATTTTTTATAAAGCGAATAATCAATCAAAGCATTTACATATCTCATTTCATCAAAAGAATAGGTGTTAAATTGATAACCAAAAATAGATTTTCCATTGCAGGACAAATTCACATCAAAAACTCCATTTTTGTTGAAAGACACATCATCATAATCATAAGCTATAATACCAAAACCAATTTTCCCATTGGCAATAACTCTATCTGCCAGATAAGTTCCGTCCTTCTGCAGGGACAAATTAATTGGAATAGGCCTTTGTGAATGATTTACCGTTGTTTTTGAATCTAATGGATAAGCATACAAATTGGAGACTATTGGTTTTTTAGTGTCTTTCATCAAAGCATCAAAGCCAAAAAACATTGGGTTAATGATTTTCTCTGTTTTAGTGTCTCGAAATTCAAAATGCAAATGTGGTCCCTCGGAAGCACCAGTATTCCCTGAAACAGCAATTAACTGCCCTTTTTTGACAGGCATTTCATTGGGTTTAAAATACATTTCTATTTCAAAAGACTTTTCTTTATAATGCGTTTTCTTTATGAAACTTTCAATAGAATCAGTTGCTTTTTGCAAATGTCCATACACTGAAGTAAAACCGTTGGGATGATCGATATAAATTGTCTTTCCGTTTCCAAAAGTCGAAATCTTGATTCTGGAAACATATCCATCAGCAACAGCATAGACGTTTAAGCCTTCTTTTTGAAGCGTTTTCAAATCAAAACCCGCATGAAAGTGATTCGGTCTCAATTCACCAAAATTTCCGGATAATTGCAGCGGAATATCAAGTGGAGGACAAAAATAATTTTTAGGATAATCTGCTTGAGCAAAAAGTGTCGTAGTGAATACTAGCAAAAAAAAAGAAAATTTCATGGAATACATTTTTGCTAAGATAAAAAAAGCAACTAATACCCACAAGACAAAACAAAACCAAAATACAATAAACTGATTATTAAATAATTGATTATTTTAACGTAAAAAAATCGATAAAATATTGCAATAATAAAAAGGAATACTAACTTTGTAAGATTAAGTAATGAATAGGAATTATAATGAGTGTGATTGCAGAAATAATTGATACTCTTGAAAATAAGATTGGAAAACTTTTTTTTAAAATAAAAAGTTTAGAAAAAAATAATCAAGAATTACAATTAGAGTTAAAAAACGCTGCAGTGTTAATACAAAATCAATCCAAAGAGATTGAAGCCCTAAAAACACAATTAGAAACACTCAAAATAGCCAATGCATTATTAGGCAGTGACGATAACAAAAGAGATACAAAGCTTAAAATAAATTCAATAATTCGTGAAATTGATTACTGTATAGCCCAGCTATCAGATTAGTAAAAAATATGGACGAAAAGCTTAAAATTAAAATATCAATTGCTGACAGAGTTTACCCTTTAACGGTAGATTTCGCTCAGGAAGAAGGACTTAGAAGTGCTTCAAAAAAAATTGATGCAATGATTAAGCAGTTTGAAGAAAATTATGCTGTACGGGACAAACAAGATGTATTGGCGATGTGTGCCTTACAATTTGCATCTCAAGCAGAACAAAAACAGATTGATAATGCTATAAATGGAGAAGAAACCATTGAAAGATTAAACAAAATCAATTTGCTTTTGGACGAATATCTCGAAAATTAAACGTTCTTTACAAAGACTAAGATACTGCCTACATTAGTTCATATTGGTAAACTCAACACTAACAATTTAGAATGAGCAAATCATCACTACTAAAGCATGCCACGCTTCGGCGAGGAAACTTGAACAGTGAGTTAGCTCAAAACTTGTCTTTTCGAGTTTATACAACTTCTAATGTAGGCTTTTTTTATATATAAATTTTTAACAAACATGGACATCATAACAATAATTATTTCAGGAATTACAGGTATTGCATTAGGATTTGGCATTGCCAAAATCATCGAAAAAAGCAATATCTCTAATTTGATTAAAAGTGCAAAAAAAGAAGCAGCCTCAATACTAAAAGACGCTAATCTTGAAGCCGAAAACATCAAAAAAGATAAAATTCTTCAAGCAAAAGAAAAATTCATTGAATTAAAATCGGAGCATGAACAAGTAATTCTAGCCAGAGACAAAAAAGTTGCTGAAGTAGAAAAAAGAGTGCGTGACAAAGAATCTCAAATTTCAAATGAATTATCAAAAGCTAAAAAAGTAAATGATGATTTTGAAGCGAAAACTGCAGAATACGAGTCTAAAATTGAAAACTTAGAGAAAAAACAACTAGAAGTTGATAGACTGCACAAAAGTCAATTGCAACAATTAGAAGTTATTTCTGGACTATCTGCTGAAGAAGCCAAAGAACAACTTATCGAAGGCCTTAAAGGTGAAGCCAAGAGCAAAGCAATGTCTCATATTCAAGACACTATCGAAGAGGCTAAATTAACAGCTCAACAGGAAGCCAAAAAAATCATCATCAACACTATCCAAAGAGTTGGTACCGAAGAAGCTGTAGAAAACTGCGTATCTGTTTTCAACATCGAATCGGATGATGTAAAAGGCAGAATCATTGGACGTGAAGGTAGAAACATCAGGGCGCTTGAAGCAGCAACCGGAGTTGAAATTATCGTTGACGATACACCGGAGGCGATTATCCTTTCTTGTTTTGACCCCGTGCGTAGAGAAATTGCCCGTTTGGCACTACACAAATTAGTTACCGACGGACGTATTCACCCAGCACGTATTGAAGAAGTTGTTGCCAAAACAACTAAACAAATCGATGACGAGATTATCGAAGTAGGTAAACGTACCGTGATAGATTTAGGAATCCACGGTTTACATCCAGAGTTAATAAAAGTAGTGGGTAGAATGAAATATCGTTCTTCTTACGGACAAAACTTATTACAACACTCCCGTGAGGTTTCCAAACTTTGTGGAATCATGGCAGCCGAATTAGGGTTGAATGTTAAACTTGCCAAAAGAGCGGGATTACTTCACGATATTGGTAAAGTACCAGATGCGGAAAGTGATTTACCACATGCATTATTAGGTATGCAATGGGCTGAAAAATATGGTGAAAAAGAAGAAGTTTGTAACGCCATTGGAGCTCACCACGACGAGATCGAAATGAAATCATTACTATCTCCTATTATTCAGGTTTGTGATGCTATTTCGGGTGCAAGACCGGGCGCAAGAAGACAAGTTTTGGATTCTTATATTCAACGTCTAAAAGATCTTGAAGAAGTGGCTTACGGATTTAATGGAGTTAAAAATGCTTATGCAATCCAGGCCGGTAGAGAACTCCGCGTAATCGTAGAAAGCGAAAAAGTTTCTGATGAAAATGCGGCCAATTTATCGTTTGAAATTTCCCAAAAAATACAAACTGAAATGACTTATCCTGGTCAAGTTAAAGTTACTGTAATCAGAGAAACCAGAGCGGTAAATATCGCAAAATAAAACTACTGTCTATTTAAAGCAAAATAGAGTTAAATAACAAAAAATCCAAATCCCAATTTATCAATAATTGGAATTTGGATTTTTTTATTTTAGATACCTTTTCACAGTTGGATATTTGGAACGTTTTTCCAAAAATAGACTATGTCGGCTCTTTAGCCCTATTGCAAGTGGAATCCCATCTCATCTCGCCTTTTTAGACAAGACGAGATGAGATATAGCCAACAGCATTAACAATGTTGGTCGCCGAAACCTATTGTTTCGCTACTTATTTTTTATCCTTTTTTGAAATAAATTTTAAAAGTTGTTCCAAAACTTATCGTGCTTTCGACTTCGATTTTACCTCCCATATTTTCAATTTGATTTTTGGTAAGATATAACCCAACTCCCCTCGCGTCGTTGTTCCTGTGGAATGTTTTATACAATCCAAAAATCGCATCTTTATGCTTTTCGATATCAATCCCCAATCCATTGTCTTTTACATTCAGAACAACAAAATCATCATTGACATCGGTTGTAAAAATGATTTTTGACTGATCTTTAGTAGGATCCGAATATTTAATGGCATTGGTAATCAAGTTTAGCATTATACTTTCCAAGTAAGATGGTACACAAAAAACATCGACTGTATTGGGGACATAATTCAAAACTTGAATACCTTTAAGCTTGATTGCTTCCTGCAAAACATCCAAAACTTTATCAATGAAGCCGCTAACCTTTAAAGTTTGCATATTACTTTCCTTTTCGGTATAAATACTCACCAAATCATTTAAATTTTCGATTGTGGAAAACAATTCGTCCGAAACGATCTGAATATTACTAAATGCATCTTTATTCGAAAGAAGCCCTTCTTGATGCAAATCCAATAATGATTTTATATTCCCGCTATGAGTTCGTAAATTATGGGAAACTATATGTGCAAAATTTAGCAGTTTATTATTTTGCATATTTACAATTTCGAGCATTTTGGCCAGTTCAATTTCTTTTTCTTTTTGCGCAGATATGTCGGTATGTGTACCTACGATTCGCAATGGCTTGTCATCGTCATCTCTTTCTATGACTTTTCCCCTATCCAAAATCCATTTGTATTTCCCATTGCAGAGAACGCGGTGACAGGTTTCATAAAATGGGATTTTATTATTAAAATGCAGATCTATGTTTCCATAATATTCTTCTCTGTCGTCTGGATGTACTCTTTCGTCCCATTCTTCGGGAGCAGCAACTAAATCTGATTCTGTCAGTTCCAAAATTTTCATTGACTCTGAGGAATAATAGACTTTATTGGTAATCAAATCCCAATCCCAAACTCCCCTATCCGATGCTTGTACAGCAAAATGATACCTCTCATCGGCTACCTTTAATCGGATTTCCTGTTCTTTTACAACCGTTACGTCTGAAATCAACCCGTAAAAAACCACCTCATCATTATCATTTTTCTTGGGTGTGGCATCAATACGAATCCATTTATAGCCACTTTCTGGCATTAGCAGTCTGAAATCAATTTCCCATTTTTCGTTGCTTGTAATAGCCTTTTCGTAAGAATCCAAAAAAAACTTTAAATCCGGTTCATAAATTTTATAATTCGATAATTTGTATGAGTCTTCCAGAAATTCATTTATGGAAAATTCGTTTAAAAACTCAATGGGTTTACTCAAAAAATCGACAGCAATCTGTTTTTGCGAATTCACCCTTATCTGAAAAATAATATTCGGGAGCTGCTTAATTAAACTTTCGTATAATTTATTTAAGTCTTCTGGGTTTTTATTGGCTGTAAAAATCATAACTTATGATACTTCATTGATGTACCAACAAAAATATCGAATCCAAAACAGATATTAACATAAATATTATATTTAATATAAAAATTACTTCCTAGGATGATAAGCGTTCATTACTTCTGTTAAAAATTTTCTATCCAAATGAACATAAATTTCTGTAGTAGTAATGGATTCGTGACCAAGCATCAATTGAATCGAACGCAAATCGGCACCATTTTCCAACAAATGCGTGGCAAAAGAATGCCTGAAAGTATGCGGACTTATTTTTTTATTCAGATTTATTTTTACTGCCAAGTCCTTGATAATAGTAAAAATCATAGCCCGCGTCAATTGTCGCCCTCTACGGTTCAAAAATAAAGTGTCTTCAAAACCTTTTTGAATATTCAAATGAACGCGCATTTCATTTCTATAAATTCCAATGTATTTTTGGGTCAAATCCCCAACTGGGACAAAACGCTGTTTATTGCCTTTTCCGGTAATTTTGATAAATCCTTCCTCAAAAAACAAATCGGATATTTTTAAGGCAACCAATTCGGAAACCCGAAGTCCGCAACCGTATAAAGTTTCCAGCAAAGCCCTATTGCGTTCCCCTTCATTTGAGCTCAAATCAATTGCCGAGATAATAGCATCAATTTCCTCAACTGCCAAAGTATCGGGCAATTTCCGCCCTGTTCTTGGGGATTCAATCAATTCCAAAGGATTGTCATTTCTAAAATCTTCAAAAATTAAATAAGAAAAAAAGCTTTTGAGACCCGAAATTATTCTGGCCTGAGATCTGGGATTTACTTCTTTGGAAATAGCATAAATAAATTGTTGCACCGTTTCCTCATCAATCGCTATTGGAGAAACCTGAATTGAATTTTGACTTAAAAACAAACACAAGCGCTCAATATCAAAAGAATAATTATCAATGGTATTTTTTGATAAACCTCTTTCAATCTTAAGATAGGACTGATAACTCTTTAGATACGATTCCCAATTCATGATGACAAAGTAAAGAATTTTTGGCGCATAAAAAAGCCTCCCGACTTGAGAGGCTTAATTTTAATTCCTAATAAGAATATTAGAATTTATATGCTAAAGAAACTGAGAAAACTCCGTTTTTAATAGAAGAACTATCACCTGGAAAATCAGACACATTAGACAAACCAATATTGTATCTTAATCCAGCAGATAAATTTTCAGTAAAATCGTATCCTGCTCCTAAATTAAGACCAAAATCAGTTGAACTCGCAAAATCTTTAAAATCTTCTCCATCCTCTTTTGCTGACAATAAAAATCCGATTTGTGGACCCGCCTCTAAACTAAAAGATTTAGCTACATAAAATTTAGCCATAACAGGAATGTTCAAATAATTCAATTTTGAATCAAATCCATCAAATGACGCCCCTTGAGTAGAAAACATTAACTCCGGTTGAACAGCAAATTTTTCAGAAACTTTAATTTCAGCAAAACCACCAACTTGAAAACCAACTAATGAAGATGCATCTTCAACATCTCCAGTAAGAGTAGCAACATTCAATGCAGCTTTTACTCCAAATTTAACACCTTGTGCATTTGTAAATCCAAACGCTAAAACAGCAATTGCTGATAAAAGAATTTTTTTCATTTTTTTTAAATTATGATAGTTATTTTGGCAAATATATTATTATTATTATTTTCTCTTTAATAAAAAAATAACAGTATTTTTCATATTTATTTTAACAACCAAACTAACCTTTTGACAATCAACAATATTGTATTTTACTGCAATGAAATAAAAAATTAATAATGATTATAGTAATAAAAGTTAATTAATGCCTACATAATTTAAAAACCTCATCTTTTTAAAATTGAGTCAATTACTAGATAAAAAAAATAATATAAAAAAACCTCCCGAACTGAGAGGCTTTGATAAATTGGAATACTCAAACTACCATTTGTATAACAGTCCAAATTTGGGCTGAGCAAAGACATTGTTGAATAAATTCACATTAATCACTAAGTCACTAGTACTTGAACCATTTTGAGGGTTTGCATTATTATAGCTTAAAATTTCAGCTAATGTAAATGTTGCAGCCCATTTTGGAGTGAAAAAATAATTTATTCCCAAATCAATATTGGCTTTAATCCCATTATTCATATTAGTAGTACCATTCATGTACTCTAATTTTGTATGGTTGTAACCTAATCCGGCTTCTCCAAATGCCTTGAAATTCCCTAGATTCAAGAAATAATATCTTGCAAATACTCCAATTCCATATGAATTTGATTTGTCAAGATTATTACTGTTAGGCAAATAAGACACTGATGAGATATTAAAATCAGCACCTACAGCCCATTTTTCATCCAAAAAATAACCAAATTTAGGTGTTAACGCAAAATAATCGTCACTACTGTCTCCAGTTGTCAAAGTAATTCCGCCTTCAAGCCACATATCTCCTTTTGAAAAAGTAGCCTTAGTCATTCCCGATTCTTGAGCATTTGCAAAACTAAAAGCAAAAACTGCCACTAATAATAAGATAATTTTTTTCATTTTTTTTGTTTTGTTTGTTAATACGAAAGTAAATGTACGAAATACCAACCAATAATTATAAAATAAATCCTAATTTAATGTTAAGGAAAAATCAAAAAATCTTGTTAATTGAAATTCATAAAAAACACAAGAAATTAAACAAGAGCACTTTACAGCAAAACAAAAAGAACAAATGACCCAAGATAATTAAAAAAGAGACTTTTTCTTAACAAAAATACTGTAATCCGTTTAATTTTAAAAAACAATGTTTTTTTGATAAAAAGTGCATCTTTAATCTATAGGGATTATTTATTTTTACAAAAACAAAATTCATGAAAATAGCCATCCTTAATGGTCCAAATTTAAATTTACTAGGAAAAAGAGAACCTGAAGTTTATGGAACCCAAACTTTCGAAGATTATTTCGAACTTTTAAAAAATAAGTTTCCCCAAATAGAATTGATCTACTACCAAAGCAATATCGAAGGAGAATTAATTGGTAAAATACAGGAATTAGGCTTTAATTATGATGGTATCATACTTAATGCTGGAGCTTATACACATACTTCCATAGGAATTGGTGATGCTATCAAAGCTGTAACAACTCCAGTAATCGAAGTCCATATTTCAAATACTTATTCTCGTGAAAGTTTCAGACATCAATCCTATATTTCAGGAAATGCAAAAGGTGTAATTCTTGGTTTTGGTTTAAAAAGTTATGATTTGGCAATTCAGTCATTTTTATAATGTTTTTTTAACAAATCTTTACAATAAAGCCCCTCTATTTACATGTAACAATCTTACAAAAAAGCGTCCAACATTAAAAATACAATTTATGAAAAATGCTTTTTTGTTCTTTTTTTTAGTTAATGGCCTTTTTAGTTTTGCCCAAATTAAAGGCAAAATAACCGATGAAAAAGGAAATCCTTTGCCATCAGTTACCATTTATGAAGACAACACCTATAATGGAACCACTTCCAACGAGCAAGGATCTTATGAATTAAGCACAAAAAAGCCAGGAAAACACACAATTGTATTTCAATTTTTAGGATTCAAAACTCAAAAACTAGCTTTAGACATCACCTCTTTTCCTTATAATTTGGATGTAAAATTAACCGAGGAAAGTTTTACTTTAAACGAAGTTGTCATCAATCCTAAAGACAATCCTGCGAATCAAATAATAAAAAATGCCATTGCCAATAAAAAAGTAAACATTGAAAAAACAGCTAAATACAAGGCCGATTTTTATTCTAGAGGTATTTTCCGAATTAAAGATGCGCCGAAAAAGATTCTAGGAAAGAAATTAGACATGTTTGATGAAGTTCTGGATTCTACTCGCAGCGGTATACTCTATTTATCGGAAACCGTTTCTAAAATCACTTTTCAGAAACCGGACAAAATGAAAGAGACCATCATTGCATCCAAAGTAAGTGGCAACGATAGTGGTTTCAGTTTTAACAATGCTGCATCGGCCAATTTTGATTTTTATGATAATTATTTGCCATTTGATGTAAATGTTGTTTCCCCAATTGCAGACAATGCTTTTAACTATTATAAATACAAATTGGAAGGTTCTTTTTACAACGAAAACAACCAACAAATCAATAAAATAAAAGTCACTCCAAAAAGAGAATCCGAACCCGTCATGGAAGGCTACATTTATATTGTAGATGACAGTTGGGCAATATATGCAGTTGATGTTAACATTAAAGGTGAACAAATGCAAAATCCCGCATTGAACTTATTGACTTTAAAACAGAACTTCAGTTACAATTCAGAATCCAAAATTTGGGTAAAAAATACTCAAACCATCGATTTCATCTTTGGAATATTAAGTATTAACGTTTCGGGAAAATTTACTTATGTCTTTTCTAATTTTGAATTTGATCCAACATTCACAAAAAAAACCTTCACAAAAGAAGTACTGACTTTTGAAGAAAATGCAAACAAGAAAGGAGATGAGTATTGGAATACTATTCGTCCAATCCCTTTAACTATTGAAGAAAGTACCGATTACACCAAGAAAGATATTTTGCAGACCAAAAAGAAATCACAGGTATACCTCGATTCTATTGACAAAAAGAATAATAAATTCCACCTTTTAGATCCAATTACTGGCTATACTTATAAAAATTCCTTTCAAAAATGGTCTGCAAACTATGCAGGAATACTAACAGGTATTAATTTCAACACGGTTCAAGGATGGAAAATTGCTACTGGATTGTTCTACACAAAAAACGATCGTGAAAACGGGAAATACACTCGATTTGGAGCTGATTTTGATTATGGTTTCTCCGAAGACAAATTTAGGTCAACGGGAAACTTTATCCATAAATTCAATAATACGAACAAAAGTGAAATTCAAATTTCAGGCGGAAATCGTGTAGCCCAGTTCAATGAAGAAAAGCCTATAAAAGAACTATTAAACTCAGTTACTACTTTGTTTTTTGAAGAAAACTTCATGAAGATTTATGAAAATAATTTTATCTCATTTTTATATCAACGAGAAGTAACTAATGGGATTTTCATGAAAGCTAAGGTCGATTATCTTGAAAACAAACCATTATCAAATACCACAGACCAAACCTTTTTCCCAAAAGAAAAAAATTACACTTCCAATAATCCTTGGGCACCGAAAGACTATACAACTCCTGCATTCGAGAAATACAATTTGATAAAAGCCAAATTGGAAGCCAGAATTAATTTTGATCAAAATTACATCACACGTCCAGACGGAAAATATAATTTTTCAAACGGCAATTATCCGATACTTACATTAGGTTATGAAAAAGGATTCGCCGGGAGCGAAAAAAATTATGAATTTGACCATCTAAAAGCCAAGATTGAATATGATGCAAAACTAGGAAACAAAGGAATTTTATCGTTGAATGCCAAAGGAGGCAAATTCTTTAACGCCGATCAAATTTCATTTGTGGACTACAAACATTTCAATGGAAATCAAACCTATATTGGGTTCTCCGAAAGTTATTTGAATGTATTTAATTTGATGCCTTATTACACCAACAGCACCAATGATAGTTATTTTGAACTGCACACAGAACACAACGACAAAGGCTATATCATGAATAAAATTCCGTTGTTGAATCTACTAAAATCAAACTTGGTTTTAGGCTATCATTTGCTGTCGATACCAAATAGAAACCCTTATGCCGAATACAGCGTAGGTTTGGACAACCTCGGTTTTGGAAAATTCAAAATGTTCAGATTGGATTATGTTCGTTCCTATCAAAATGGATTTCAAAAAGACGGTGTAATTGTTGGAATTAAATTTTTGAATTAGATTAAAATCGCTTAGTTCATATGGGCGTTACCCTTCGTAAAACTACGGGTCGGGCTTTACGTTCCCGCTTTTTTTTGAATTGCACCGCCTTTAAAGGCGGTGCAATTCAAAAAAAGAGCTCCACTTTAATCCCTCACGCGAGAAAATGCAAACCAATAAAATTAGTCCAAACTACAGCAATAAAAAAAACCAATACTTTTTAAATCGTATTGGTTTTACTTTTTTACAATCATTTTCTAATCTGGCTCAATATGAATCAAGACATGACCCAATTCCGGTATCTTTTCCCGCAGTGTGTCTTTCAATAAATGTGACAAATCGTGTCCTTCTTTTACCGTAATTGAACCTTTTACTCTAGCATGAAGATCAACATGATACTTCATTCCCGCTTTTCTGATAAAACACTTTTCGGTATCGATAATTCCATCCACTTGATGAGAAACTTCTCTGATTTCCTCAACCAAATCATCATACAAATGTTCATCCATGATTTCACCAAGTGCTGGTCTAAAAATCAGGTAACTATTATACAAAATGAAAACCGAGGCAAACAAGGCAGCCCAATCATCGGCTGCTTCATATCCTTTTCCCATAAACAATGCAATCGAAATTCCAATAAATGCGGCAACCGAAGTTAAAGCATCGCTTCTGTGATGCCAAGCATCGGCTTTGAGAGAAGAACTATTGGTTTCTTTACTTCTTTTCATCACCAATCGAAACGAATACTCTTTCCAAAGAATGATGGCGCCAAGTACATAAAGAGTCCAAGATTTTGGCAATTCGTGGGGAGTTTGAATATTTATAATACTCTCATAGCCTATAATAGTAGCCGATGTAATCAAAAAACCAACTACCAAAAAGGTAATCAATGGCTCGGCTCTACCGTGCCCATAGGGATGATTGTCATCTGCCGGTCTATTGGAATATTTTATCCCAAATAAGACCAAAAGAGAAGCAAAAATATCTGTTGTAGATTCTATCGCATCAGCAACTAAGGCATATGAATTCCCGAAAAAGCCAGCCAACCCTTTTATAAGAGCGAGGGAAGTGTTCCCGATTATACTAAAATAGGTCGCCTTTATGGCCTTCTCCTCATTAGACATATTTCACTTTTTTGTGCTAAAAAACGCTTAAAGAAATTATTTTCGAGTGAAAATTAAATTTATTTAAGCGTTTTTAAAATTGTTATTTTCTTATTGTTTTTCTCGGACTATTTTTGCTCCTATGGCTCTTAAACGCTCATCTATGCGCTCATATCCTCTATCAATTTGCTCAATATTTTGGATTGTGCTGGTCCCTTTGGCAGATAATGCCGCAATCAATAATGAGATTCCCGCACGAATATCAGGAGAGGACATTGTTGTTGCTTTTAGAACAGATTTAAAATCATGACCTATTACTACCGCTCTATGTGGGTCACACAGCATGATTTTGGCTCCCATATCAATCAATTTGTCGACAAAAAACAAACGGCTTTCAAACATTTTTTGGTGAATCAAAACATCACCTTTGGCTTGTGTAGCCACTACCAATACAATACTCAACAAATCGGGTGTAAATCCTGGCCAAGGTGCATCGGCAATGGTAAGGATGGAACCGTCAATATCAGTTTTTACTTCGTAACCATCTTTGTGTTCCGGGATATAAATATCATCTCCGCGTTTTTCCAATGTAATTCCTAATTTTCTGAATACATTTGGAATCACTCCTAGATTCTCCCAGCTTACATCTTTGATTGTAATTTCGCTTCTTGTCATAGCCGCAAGACCAATCCAAGAACCTATTTCAATCATATCCGGTAAAATTCTGTGAGTACAGCCGCCCAGTTTTTCAACTCCTTCGATAGTCAACAAATTCGATCCTACTCCGGTAATCTTAGCTCCCATAGAGTTCAACATTTTGCAAAGTTGTTGCAAATAAGGCTCACAGGCAGCATTATAGACAGTTGTTTTTCCTTTGGCCAAAACAGCAGCCATAACAATATTGGCAGTTCCTGTTACAGATGCTTCATCCAATAACATATCGGCACCGACAAGTCCGTCTGGAGCTTCCACTCCATAAAAATGATCTTCTCTGTTGTATCTGAACTTGGCACCTAAATTGATGAATCCTTCAAAGTGAGTATCCAATCTACGGCGTCCAATTTTGTCACCACCTGGTTTCGGGATATAACCTTTTCCAAAACGTGCCAAAAGTGGTCCAACAATCATAATAGAACCACGAAGAGATCCTCCTTCTTTCTTGAAAGCCTCAGTTTCTAGATATTCAACATTTACCTCATCGGATTGAAAAGTATAAGAACCATGTCCTAGTTTCTCAACTTTAACTCCCAAATTCCCTAAAAGTTTTATCAATTTGTTAATATCGATAATATCTGGAATATTGTTGATTGTTATTTTTTCCGGCGTTAAAAGTACAGCACACAAAATTTGCAATGCTTCGTTTTTCGCTCCTTGCGGTATTACTTCCCCTTTTAGATGAACTCCTCCTTCTATTTTGAAAACTTCCATGTATTTATTTTTAGATTCTAAGATTCTGAGAAACTGAGATTCTAAGTCTTTTAAACTTTTCAGCTTAGTTTCTTAGTCTCTTAGTAACTTTTTTTTATTTATTTTTCTGAAACGGTTTTGGTTTCCCCGTTTTATTATTCTTGTTGCTTTGAATTTTTGGTTGTCCAGCTGGACCAATTTTATTAGAAACCCTTTTATTGGTTCTTAGTAAATCGGTAGTGTTTAATAATTCCTCTGAACTTTGCAGCAAATTAAGTTTCCCGTCTGATAATTCATAAAGATGCTCAAAAATCACGTCATCTTTTACGGTATCTTTATTCCAACTTAAATAGGACTTTTTCATATGATTGGCAATTACTTTGACCAATGCGCTTTTCATTTCTCCTTCTTCCCATTTGTTGGCAACATCAATCATGTATTTGATGTTATTACCATAATACCTGTATTTTGGGTAGTTTTGAGGGTATTTTAAAACATCGGGTTTGAGTTGCAACACTTCCCTTGACGGAATTGGATAAGGTGAATCGGCTACTAACTTAAAATCAGACATTATAAAAAGCTGATCCCAAAGTTTGTGCTGAAAATCGGGTACGTCTCTCAAGTGAGGATTCAAACTTCCCATTACCTGAATGATATATTTTGCTGCTTTGTTTCGCTCTGCATCATCTTTAATAATAGTAGCCTGTTCGATCAATTTTTGCAAATGACGACCATATTCCGGAATGATTAAATGCTCTCTTTCGGAATTGTATTCCAAATTGAAAACAACATCGTTCGCGTTTTCTTTTTTATATTTTTCGATCATAATTATAAGGAAACTATACCTTCTATTGTGGATAATTCTTGGTACTTGTCAATTATTTCTTGCGAATCCTTAACCATCAAATCCACCGAAATACTGGTAAATTTCCCTGTTCTGGATTTTGTTGTTTTGATTACTGCCCCCATGCAATTGAATGCATCTTCTACTTTCAGGATATTTTCCTCGGTTGTGGGAACTATAAATTTAAACAAATATTCTGCAGGCCAAGAATTACTTAGATCTAACTCAGCCTTCAGTCTTTCATAAAACTCTGCAGTCTCTTTTTCTTTATCGTTGTCCATTCTTAAATTAAAAATAAAGGCAAATATACGTTTTAGATTTTAGATTTTAGATTTTAGATTTAGGAATTATAAGTATCGTTTTAAGATTTTCAAAATAAGAAGTGCCATTCTAATATTTTTCCTTTATTTTGAGATAAATTTCAATCAAAATTATGTTTACAAAAACACACTATGCAGCTCCTTTAGCCCTGATGGAAACGGCATCTCATCACGGTTTTTCAAGGGGATGAAATATAGCGGACAGCAGGAACCATTTTTCCTAAAAAAGCCACATCTTTCGCTTCTTTACTTTCTTCTATAATTAGCAATCAATAAACTTTTTAATTTCCAATAAGTTTGAGTATTTTTGCCGCTTAATTACAGAAAGTGCAGAAAGAAATTATTGTTATCATTGGTGGTCCTGGTACTGGGAAAAGTTCTATTATTAAAAGTCTGGAAACGAAAGGTTATTGCTGTTATCCTGAAATTTCTCGTGAAGTTACACTTGAAGCCCAAAAAAGAGGTATTGAACAACTGTTTCTTGAGGATCCTTTATTGTTTAGCCAAATGTTGCTTGATGGCCGAATAAAGCAATTTAACAATGCTCAAAATGAACCTCACAAATGGGTATTTATTGACCGTGGAATTCCTGATGTTGTAGCTTACCTAGACTACATTGGTGATGATTATCCTGAGCATTTTGATAATGCTTGCCGTGAAAATATGTATACCAAAATTTTCATGCTTCCGCCTTGGGAAGAAATTTACGAAAGCGACAGTGAGCGCTATGAAAACTTCGAGCAAGCAAAAACCATCTACAAACACCTTACTAAAACTTACACAGATTATGGATATAATCTAATTGAAGTGCCAAAAGATAGTGTAGATAACAGAATTCTTTTTATATTAGATAAAATTTAGCAATTTATTGAAAATCAAGATTGTAAATTATTAAAAATCTAAACTAAAAATAATGCCAGAAGCATTAGCAATTCTTCAAAAATATTGGCAACATACTACCTTTAGATCGCTACAAAAAGAAATTATTGATTCTGTTTTGAGTGGTGAAGATACTTTTGCTTTAATGCCAACGGGTGGCGGAAAATCGATTTGCTTTCAGGTACCAGGTATGATGAATGAAGGAATCTGCTTGGTTATTTCTCCGCTGGTTGCTTTGATGAAAGATCAAGTTGCCAATTTACAAAACCGTGGTATAAAGGCCATTGCTTTGACAGGAGGCATACGGTCTGAAGAAATGATTGACTTGCTGGACAATTGCCAGTTTGGAAATTATAAATTTCTGTACGTATCTCCGGAGCGTTTGCAATCGGATTGGATTTTGGAACGTATAAAAAATCTTCCCATAAACTTGATAACAATTGACGAAGCACATTGTGTTTCGCAATGGGGACACGATTTTCGCCCTGCCTATTTGAAGATTTCGGCATTGAAAACCTATTTTCCAAAAGTTCCATTTTTGGCTTTGACCGCTACTGCGACTCCCAGAGTAAAAGAGGATATCATTACTGAACTGGGAATGCACAATCCTCAACAGTTCGAGAAATCTTTTGCCAGAAAGAATATTGCCTACATGGTTTTTGAAGTGGAAGACAAACTTTTTCGAATACAACAAATTCTTAAAAAAAATCCTCAGCCTTCCATAATATATGTTCGAAACCGAAAAGCGTGTTTGGACATTTCGGCTCAATTACAAACATTAGGATTTAAAGCCACCTATTACCATGGAGGCCTTACCTCTAGAGAAAAAGACAAAAACATGCAACTTTGGATGGAAGAAAAAGCGCAGGTTATTGTTGCCACAAATGCTTTTGGAATGGGAATTGATAAGCCTAACGTTAAAACCGTTATTCATATTCAGTTACCGGAAAATATTGAGAATTACTATCAGGAAGCAGGACGTGCCGGAAGAAACGGCGAAAAAGCATATGCCGTTTTATTGACCAGTCCAACGGATATTATCCAAACCGAAAATCAATTCATAAACGTTTTGCCCGACAAAGCTTTTTTGAACACCATGTATGTGAAACTCTGCAATTATTTCCGCATAGCCTATGGAGAAGGGATAAACGAGGAATTCTCTTTTAATTTGCATCATTTTTGTTTAAAATACGGATTCCCAACACAAAAAACATTCAATGCAATGCGCTTTTTGGACGGACAGGGCGTTCTGACTTTGTCTCAGGAATTTTCGGAAAAAATCACATTGCAATTTTTAATTCCATCCAAAGAAGTCATTCGTTATACCAGTTTAAATCCCAATGACGAAGAAATCATTTTGACTATTCTACGAACTTATCCTGGAGTCTATGAAATGCAGACCTCTTTCAATTTACCAATGATTGCCAAGAAATCCCATCATTCCGAAGCCGAAGTACTAGCAGTATTGCACAAACTAAAAGATAAAGAAATTATAGCGTATCATTCGAAAAACAATGATGCAACTTTAATTTTCAATGAAATTCGGGAAGACGAAAGAACAATCAATAAAGTTTCTAAATATTTAGCAAGACAAAACGAACTAAAAAAAGAACAACTGCAATCGGTACTGAATTATGTAAAGAAAAGGAATGTTTGCAAGAGCAAACTGATTTTGGACTATTTTGGAGAAAAAGCTACTTCCAATTGTGGTATTTGTTCCTACTGTATAACACTGACCAAACCTAAAAAAGATTACAATGCTCTTTCAAAAAAAATTATGACTTTATTACAAAGTGAAGATTTAAATTCAAGAGAAATTCAAGAGAAGACAAAAAATACTTCAGACGATGTTATCTTTGTATTACAACAATTACTGGAAGACGATTTTTTAATAATTCAAAAAAATAATAAATACACTTTAAAAGCCTAATGGAAAAATTAAGAATTATATTTATGGGAACTCCTGAATTTGCCGTTGGCATTCTTGATACCATACTTAAAAACAATTATGAAGTGGTTGGTGTAATCACGGCCGCTGACAAACCTGCAGGAAGAGGGCAAAAACTAAAATACTCGGCGGTAAAGGAATATGCACTGGAAAATAATTTAAACTTATTGCAGCCTACAAACTTAAAAGATGAGAACTTTCTTGAAGAATTAAGATCGCTAAACGCTAATCTACAAATCGTAGTTGCTTTTAGAATGTTGCCAAAAGCAGTATGGGAAATGCCATCACTAGGAACATTCAACCTACACGCTTCCTTGCTTCCTAATTATAGAGGAGCAGCACCAATTAACTGGGCAATTATCAATGGGGAAACCAAAACCGGGGTTACTACTTTTTTCATCGATGACAAAATCGACACCGGAGAGATGATTTTAAGCGCAGAAACAGCAATCCACGACACCGAAAATGCCGGACAATTACACGATAGGTTAATGCATTTAGGATGTGATACTGTAATAGACACTTTGAAAGTAATTGAAAGTGGAAATGCAACAACTACAACTCAGAGTGATTCTTCAGATATCAAAACGGCATACAAACTAAATAAAGAAAATTGCAAAATTGATTGGTCAAAATCGATTACAGAAATTTACAATTTGATTCGAGGCTTAAGTCCATACCCAGCCGCTTGGTGTTTTTTTGGCGACAAAGGCGAAGAATGGAATGTAAAAATCTATGAAGCCAAAACCATTATAGAAGAACACAACCATACTATTGGCAGTTTAATTTGCACCAAAAAAGAGATGAAAGTTGCTGTAAAAGAAGGCTATATTCAAATAATATCCCTTCAATTTCCGGGAAAAAAGAAAATGACCGCTACAGAATTATTAAATGGTATCACTTTTTCAGAAAGTGCAAGAGCCTATTAATGCTAATAAAAACAGGAGTTAAGTGCTATTTTTTTCAGAATTTTAGCTTACTTTATGAACAAAGATTGTAAGTTATTAACAAAATACACTAAAAATGTATAAAACACTTGCAAAGACCGTATTTCCTGTTAATTTTGTTCTAATTAACAATTATTTTAACCAACAATTAACATCAAATTATTATGAACAAATCAGAATTAATCGACGCTATCGCTGCTGACGCAGGAATTACAAAAGCAGCTGCAAAATTGGCATTGGAATCATTTTTAGGAAATGTGGGCGGAACTTTGAAAAAAGGTGGTAAAGTATCTTTAGTTGGATTCGGATCATGGTCAGTATCTTCAAGAGCTGCAAGAGACGGAAGAAATCCTCAAACTGGTAAAACTATTCAAATCGCAGCAAAAAATGTTGTGAAATTCAAAGCTGGAGCTGATTTAGAGGGAGCAGTAAACTAATCATAGTTTATCTTATATAATTAAACCTTCCGATTGGAAGGTTTTTTTTTGCTTTTAAACGATTAAAATCGAAAAAATTTGGTTAATGAATTTAATTTTTCTTAAATTTAATTAAAAATATAGCCTTATGATTTCAGAAAAATTAAATAAAGGATATTTACTTATTGCCGAACCATCAATAATTGGAGACTTATCATTTAATCGATCAGTAATCCTCTTGGCAGATCATAATGAAGATGGCTCAGTAGGATTTATTATGAACAAACCTTTGAAATATACCATCAATGATTTGATTCCCGAAATAAATGCCAATTTCAAGATTTACAACGGTGGACCAGTTGAACAGGATAATCTTTATTTCATTCACAACATCCCTGACTTAATACCCAACAGTATAGAGATATCAAGTGGAATCTATTGGGGTGGTGATTTTGAATCGACTAAAGACCTCATCAATAAAGGGAAAATAAAAAAAGAAAACATACGCTTCTTTTTGGGATACACCGGATGGGAAGAACACCAACTTGAAAAAGAAATGGAAGCCAATTCTTGGATTATTACCAGAAATAATTACGAGAATAAAATAATCGGAAAATCAACTGCTCATTTCTGGAAAGAACAAATCATAGAATTGGGAGGTGAATATCTAATTTGGTCCAACGCTCCCGAAAATCCTTACCTAAACTAAGCTTAAATATTCATTCAGTTTTGCAACTAAAGTTTTAGAAACTTCGATAGAAAATTCTTTTTTTCTATATTTTGTAATTGGCTGCACACCTTTAATAACATTTGTCACAAACAACTCATCCGCTTTTTGAAGATCAAACGGCGAAATAATTTCCTCAACAACTTCAATCCCATTTATTTTTTTAGCCAATTCCAAAATTTGTTTTCTCATAACTCCATTCAAACAACCTTCGGAAACTGGGGGAGTGATTAACTTATTCCCTTTTAGCATAAAAATATTGCCCTGTAGCACCTCAACAACATTTTTTGTGTCATTTAATAGAATACAATTATCCAGCCCATTTTCATTAGCGTAAATACTTCCAGTCACGTTTATTAAACGGTTTGTCGTTTTAATTGAGGATAATAATTGCTTAGTGACGTAAAAATCCTTGTATAGATCTACTTCATATTCACCTTCACTTAGAAAATATGTCTTGTTTTCAAGCGTACTAGCTTGTATCAAAAAAGAAACAGTATTGTTTTGCGGTAAATAATACCCTCCATTATTTCTATAAACAGTAATTCTCGCTCTGGAAGAAGATGCTATATTGTTATTTTTAACCAAAGCAAGGATTTGCTCTTCTAGGTATTCCATCGTGAAATTCATTGGAATTTCCATTCGGACCACACGCATCGAAGACATCAACCTGAAGTAATGATCTTCTAAAAACAGAATTTTTCCATTTACAATTTTCACAGTCTCAAAAACTGCATCACCATATAAAAACCCTCTATTCTGTACTAATATATTTGTATCCTCAGACACTATTGCACCATTAAAATTTATCATACTATTTTTCAAAAAAAAGTCACGCTATAAAGCGTGACAAATATAAGTTATAATATACAATTCTACTACACTGAACCTATAACATGTTTTAGGTCTGAAATTTGATTTTCCCACAACTGAGTTGCCTCTTCAATCTCATCTTTTCGAGCAAAGTCAACCACCATTAAAGACACATCTTTAGTTAATTCATCAACCAAGATATTCAACTCAAAAAAATATTCTGTATCCTTATTGTTGTCGTCAACCCATTTAAATTTCACTTTCTCTCCTGATTTTTTGGAAGCCAACCTTGCTTTCTCTTGGGAATCATTCCAGATAAAAGTAAAAAACTCACCGCGAGAATTTACATTATCAGCAAACCATTCGGACAAGCCCGAAGGGGTCGAAATGTATTGGTACAACAATTGAGGAGAAGAATTTATGGGGAATTCGATTTCGTAACGCACTTTTAAGTCCATGAATTTTATCTAGTTTTGTCTAATAATTTGGAAATATATAGATTATTACTTCAAAAAAAAAGCGTTTTCAAAAAAAATTTTTTTTTGTTGTTTTTCGCTTGCAAACTCTAATTATTGTTTTATATTTGCACCCGCATTCAGGGATAGGATATATCCCAAATATGGCGAGGTAGCTCAGTTGGTTAGAGCGCAGGATTCATAACCCTGAGGTCACGGGTTCAACTCCCGTCTTCGCTACAGAAAACAAACCCTTAAACATCAATTGTTTAAGGGTTTTTTATTGCAATTGTATTTCATAAATATAGACTCTAAATCGCTCATATGAAGGATCTAGAGTGAGGAATTTCATAAATTGAGATGTGAAAATTAAACTAAAAAGATATAAATAAAATCGAGTTTTTCACTAATGTCATTAATTTTCTAATCTGGCAGAGCTCTTCGATCTAAACAATACTACTTTTTGGGCACCATTCATTGAATGCAGGAAAAGAATTTCAACATCCTTAATACAATTCTCCGATGATTTGTGCTTTCATCAAATCAAAAATAGTATTTTCGGCAAACAAAATAATAGAAAACGGAACTTGATAAGAAAACATCAAATACCTAAAAAGAGCAATGGAACAATATGGATATAGTCAAATTTAAAATCACGTCAAAAACGATAAAAGTAGAAGTTCGCAATTCGAATAATTATGTTTTTAATTTTAATACCGCTTTAGAAATTGAGGCATCCGATCGAGAGGTTTTATTAAGACTGTATAATGCGCTGGACCTTCTTTTCAAGAAAGAAAATGCCGGCGAAGTAAAAAATTACATTTCCCCAAATCAAACAAATATCCTTGACCAGATTAATGAAGTTGGGAATTTAGAGAAGGAGGAATAAAAATTTTGCTGTCACGGCTGTTTTTCGGGCCGAACCGAGCATTTTAAACAAAAAAAGACAGGAACTTAAATCCCTGTCTTTTTAAACTCTTAAAGAGTATCACCAACCAAATTTATTTTTTTATTTTGCAGCAGGAATAATATCAATTATCACCGTACGGTTATAAAAACGTTCTTCCGGAAGTTTATTTTCAAAAGGAGACGTACTCTCGTCTTCTCCAAAACCATGTACTTCGAATTTAACATCTCTTCTACCTGAATTCGATAATGCGTTTTCCATAATACCTTTTACTTCATTGGCTCTGTCCAAAGATAAATTCAAATTATAAGACTCTTCACCAATGATGTCCGTGTGACCATGAATAATGACAACACCGTTTTTAGGTATTTTAGGCGTAACAACCTCTCTCAAATATTTCTCATACATCGCAATTGCTTTTGATTTATTAAATTCAAAAATTATGCTATATCTAAGACCTTCTTCTGTTTTAGACGGTGTCCAAAGCACCATGTGAGTAGTCGTTACTTTTTCTTCAATTTTGCCACTTTTGGTTTTCCCGATCATTTTTACTTTATAATCCCCCTCAGCACGAGTTCCCATGATGCTTTTGCCAGGAATACTTACTTTTTCTTGAGTATAAGGACCAAAAGTTTTCATCTGTCCGTCTGGATCAATAGTTTCCAAAGACCATGACGAATACGCTTGTCCTGCGCCAGTTGCATCAATGGTAACATAACTGTCTATAGGCGCTTCTTGAACCGTGACAAACTCTAATGGTTTTAATGGAGCGTCTGGACCGCTTTGAAATTCCATCAATAATTCAGGTGAATTACTTTCGATGGAAACTCTGCGATCGCCCTCGCGAAGTAATTCCAATTCTTTTGTTCCTCCAGGTTGTTCAGATGGAATATTGGGTTTTAACTGTCCTCTAGTAGTTATTCTTGACCCTTTTATTTCAAATACATTAACTAAATATGTTTTTATAGATTCAGCCATCACGACACCATCTTCCGATCCTTTTTCTGAAGAACCAACAAGTGTAATAGTTGTTGATGGATTTTTCACCATTCGGTTCCCAAGAATATTGATTACATTATAATAAACCGTCATTTGTCGTACAGAACGTCCCGATGGATTCACAGAAGCCGTAACTCCTCCTATCTGATCTTCATTGAAGTCTTTTACATTCTCTTTTTGTAATAACTTGTAACGACTTGGTATTTTATTTGATTCAAGATCATAAAATACATAGTTACGTAAAGGGAATACCTCTCTTACGTTACGTTCTCCCGGAATATTCTTAGGCGCATATACCGAAAACTGAACTTGAGATGCTTCCACTTCTGCAGTTTCTGCTTTACTTCCCTGTCCAAATTTAAGGGCCATACCAACTCTAAGTGTGCTTAAACTCCAAGTCTCTGTTGAGCGGGGATGTTGTCCAAAATAAGGTTGAAAATTCACAAAAGGAGACAAAAGAAATTGTGTTTTATGTTTTTGTGAAGATAACGGAATATCAAACCCCGCTCCAACTTGCATAGAAATAAGCGTTTCGTCAACATTGTCAAAATCACCTCTTACCTCAGGTGATGCTTCTTGATTAGGATATGCCGGATTAATACCTAACTGATATTTAAATGATTTATCCACATTGAAAGCCAAACGTGGACCTCCATATATATAAAAATTAGATTTAAAAGGCGCAATACGAATGCTTGGCTCTACCGTAATATAACTTAATTCCGTAGATAAATCTGCGGGGCAATTACAAGAAGTCGTTTTCTGATCAAAGGAACCTTTTCTGCTGTCATATCCTGCCTGAAACATAAATCCCAATATTGTATTCGGTTTATAATATTCAATAACTGGTGCCAAATAAAGCCCTGCTCCTTCTCCATTATGAAAAGTAACCGGAGGAGTCAAACTCGAATTAAGCTGATGTGTCGAACCACGGTAAAAACTATAATTGGTTGCAGCTGCTACACCAAAGTACCAAGTAGGTTTTGTGTAATTAACCTCTTGCGCCTGTAGCTTTGTTTGAGCACTTAAGCACAACAAAGTCAATAAGAAAAGGGTGTTTAAGAGAAAGTTCTCTGAAATCCACGTTGTATATGATTCCGTTTTAAAACTAATTTTAGTTTTCATTTTTTGTCTATTTAGATATTATTATTTTATTGAGAAAAATCCCGTCCGAAAACGGGATACACTATTTAGCTATGCTATTTATGGGACATTAATGGTTGTATTTACCATGGTCACAGAAGAAACTAAGGATATTGCTCTTCCGTTGAGTACTGTTTGGGCTGCATTTCCGGAAGTAGAAAAAGTAACACCCGAGTTAGCAATAATAGTTCCAACCATAGTTCCGCCACCTGCACCGTTAATAGTTGCAGCACTACCTACATACCAAAACACATTATTAGCTAATCCGCCGTTTTTCATTATTACACTTTTAGCTCCCGTAGGACCTGCGATTCCAACTGTCAGACCTGCTGCCGTTTGAAAAATCCAAGTAGCATTTGGGTCACCTTGTGCATCAAGCGTCAGATTTCCGTTGCTGATTTTAAAAGTACCGCTTGCCGATTTGTAAACACCAGGAGCTAATGTTAATCCACCTAACTCACCCGCATTTGGGTCTGAACCACCTGGTTTTGAAGCTGGGGAAATACTTAAATACGCCGCATTTGCATCAAGCAATGCTTTTTGTGCAATTGCAAATGAAGTGGCTGTTCCCGGAGCTGGAGGTGCAGTAAATATATCACCTGTAACATTTCCAACATTGAGACCCGTTTCGGTATAAATGGCAACCCCATCATGAAATCCTGTAACCATTGATGAAGCGGCAGTTGTCCCTATACTTCCATTATTAATTACTGTGTTTAATCCTTCGTTTGTCATTCCGGCATTTCCACCAAAAGCTCCAAACATAGCAGCAGTACCAAGATCCACAACTATTGCCGCAGGAGGTGCCAGTATAGTCGTAAAATTCCAAACATAGTCACTAGCCAGTGGAGTTCCTACTACATTTTTGGCTCCATTCGTAATTGTTGCTGTATAAACTTTCCCTATTACCAAAGAATTTGTTGGGTTAAAAGAAGCTGTAGTACCTGAATAAGAAACCGTTCCTGGAATTGTTGTTGTCCCCTGTTTCAAAGTAAATGTCGTCCCATTGATTGTAGAGGCATCCATTATCGTACTAAAATTAGCGGTTACCGTTTGATTCAAGGCAACATCAATAGCATTATTAATAGGATCCGTTGCGGTTACAGTTGGTATAATATCCGTTGTAAAATTCCATACATAATCTGCGACCATTGCAGTATTCAGTGAATTTTTAGCACCAGTGGTTATCGTTACGGTATAGATTTTATTGGCTAATAAAGGATTTGTTGGAACAAAAGATACTGTTGTCCCTGTATAGGTTATTGCTCCCGCCACAACGTTAACTCCTTGATTTACTTTAAACGTTGTCGCGTTTAATGTCGATGGATCCATAGCCATATTGAATGTTGCCGAAATTGTTTTATTAAATGGCACAGCAATCGCATTATTAATAGGATCTGTTGTAATCACTATAGGTCTCAAAAGTGTCCCTGTTGAAAATGCCCATACATGCTCAACCTGCAAAAAATTACCCATTAAGTCTTTTGCTTTTGTGGCAATCCTTGCTGTATAAGTGGTGTTCTCCGCTAGCGGAAGTGTTGGCGTAAATGAGGCAGTATTACCTGTATAAGTAACCGTTCCCGCTATGGGTGCAGCTCCAACTACCGTAAATGATGTTGAAGTGATCGAACTTGGATCCATTTCCTCGTTGAATGTTGCAGTAATGATTTGTCCTAATGGAACATCTAGTGCATTACTCAGGGGGGTTGTTGATTCCACTATCGGACATACGCCAACGACTTCTTTAAAATCATCATTTTCGCAGCCGGTAATTAATGCAACACACAGTATTGCAAAAGTGAATAGTAAAATTTTAGCTTTCATTGTATTTTGTTTTAGGAATTAAATAATTTCATACAACAAAGGTGGTTCTACAATACTGCATAAATATTATACAATTCACACTAAGACTTGTATTATTCACACTATTTCACTTTTTAAAACCAAATAAATGATTTATCATTAATGATTTAAGGCAAGAGACTTTCTAGCGTTCATGCAATCTGCATTCGATTATAAAATGCTGGAGCAGGAAGATTTGCTTCGCCTGTTCGGCTTTCAGACTCGGGTAACGATTTTTGATTCCGGATTTGATGAAACTAAATAATAAGATTTTAGATTTCACGAGGTTTTGTTACATCTGAAATCAAAAATCGTTAATCAAAAATCAGAAATCATTTTATCATTTTATCATTTAATCCTTAACTTAATGACATTAGGCTAAAAAAAGTTGCCTCCTTTAATTATAAAAGGTATTTTGCGGACCCATTTCAAAACATTACCCCAATTCATGCGATTTTACATTTTACTTTACCTACTTACGCTTTGTGCCATTCCTACTGCACAAGCACAGCTAAAAGCCATCACAGACCAAACCGACTACCCTTTCTGGATCAATCTGCCCAGTCAGGAAGTGTTGGACAAAAAAGCGCCAATCATTTTATTTCTTCATGGAAAAAGCCTCTCCGGGACCAATTTGGACCGGGTAAAACGTTACGGCGTAATTCGAGCGATCGAAAGAGGAAAAGAAATTCCAGCAATAGTTATTGCGCCACAAGTAGCTCACGGTGCTTGGAATCCAGACAAGCTCTTAAAGCTTTTGGAATATGTCCAAAACAATTACAACACCGATTTATCGAGGGTTTATGTGTGCGGAATGAGTTTAGGCGGATACGGAACTTTTGATTTTGCGGGCAAATATCCCGACAAAATCACCGCAGCAGTTGCTATTTGCGGAGGCGGAAACACAAAAGATGCCTGCAACCTGGCAACAGTTCCTTTGTGGGTTATTCACGGAAACAAAGATTATATAGTTCCATTATCGGAATCCAGAAAAATGGTCAAAGCCATACAGACTTGCAAACCCGATGCTAATCTTACTTTTACCGTTGTTAAAGGAGGAAATCACGGCAGCGTTGAAAGCTATTTCAGAGAAGATCAAATTTACAACTGGATGTTAAGCCAAGCTAAGTTTATTCCATAAAAAAAGGCAACCGTATTTGGTTGCCTTATTAAATATACCTTAAAGATAAACAACTCGAAACAGCTGTTAACTGCCGTATTTTGTTTCCTCTTTAAGTTTTGAATGTATTTTTTCAATTTTCTTTATGTCACTTTTCCAAAGAACAAGACTAGATATTCCAATCTTTAGTAAACGTTCTTTTTCTACAGCCCTTGAGAGAGACCATTTTATCCAATATCTAGAAGCAAACTCCCAAAAAATCCATCCAATAGAGCAACTAATTATTACAAGTTCTGTGAAATTAAACTTTGTAAATTCTGATAGAAAATAAATTGAAGAAAAAATAACAATTAACACAGGTACGTTGACAATCAAAAGTCCTGATAATACAAGTTTTAAATTACTTAGCTGCGTGTTTTTCATTTAAGTTTCTTTTTTTACATATCCAGTCCAAAATATATTCCGCTAACAATTGTCACTAGCAAACCAGAGTATAAATAACTTTTGGCTTTTAATTTTTCTGTTAAAGTTTTGTATTTAAAAATTCCAAAAAGCAATGGCAATAAAGGTAGAATTATGAACACCACATTCTCAGTCAATATAGCTTTATCAGAACTTGCTCCAGCACCCGAACCAAAATAAAGAAAGAAAAATAAAATAAGCCCAAAACCTCCAACAACCACAAAAAGTGATTCAAGAATAATTAACAGAAAAAATAAGCGTAAGTTCATAATACTTTATTATTTTTTTAAGCATAATAGCTAACGGTTTAAGACTAAATTAAATCCATTATTCGGATTTGCAAAATCTTCCAAATACAAAACCAATTTCAAATTAAGCCTAATCCCCAAATTGCTTGTAGCTTGTGTTAGTGGCTGACTTTATAGTTCTTTTAATGAGTTTATAATATCTTGGATTGTATGAATTGAAGTATTTAGAGCCATTTTATCCGCTAATGTTGGACTAAATTTCAAAACCTCGTCTTTTGAAATTTTATGCCAAATAGGTAGAATAACTTTATGCCCGTTCATTTCTCTTGCAACCATTCCGTTTAATTCGTATTCTGTCCAATTTTTCTTTACAAATGAAGGAGAAATTATAACTATCCCAAATCTAGATTTTGAAAGACCATTATCAATTTTCTTTCTTAAACTATCTCCAATTTTCAATTCAAATTCATCATACCAAACTTCAAAACCATTTTCTTTTAAGCCATCAGCTAAATCTCGGACTATTTCATCCTTATCTTCAGAGGCGTGAGAAATAAAAAAGTCGAACTCCTTATTATTATCTACACTTTCTGTAATCTCAATTTTGGAAGAATAATTTTGGTTAACTAAAAATTCTAACTGTCTTTTTTGAATTTGAATATCCTGTTGGAGTTTTTTCTGAAAATCTAGTTGTTCTTTTTGGTTTTTTTTTTGCTCGTTTTCTTCGGCTTTTCTTAAGTCTTGTTTTTTTCGGCCTAATTCAACTGATTTACTAGCAATTTGCTTTTGGTAGTCTGCAATTTTCTTTTTAAAGTTATAAATATCATTTTGATAACCTTGAATTTGCCTTTGTTTACTTTGCAAAGTTGAAGGAGTTGTATTTTTATTTATTGATCTGTTAACAGTGTCAATTTGTTTAACTCGATCATTTTCCTTTTTGTTTTCGTCAGCAATTTTTTTCTGTAAGTCAGCAATATCTTTTTCGATTTTAATAACTTGATTTTGATAATATGATGAATTCATAATTATATTTTAAATCTTTTTATTTCTCCCCTTTTTTTAGATATGCCATTAGGTTCTCATTACTTAAATTAGAAGATTTTAAAGGTTTCATTTTTGCAAATTCAGTAAAAGATTTAAAAGGTTTGAATTTCTTAAACGATTTAAAAGGTTCAAATTTAGCAAATACGGGAACTGTTTTTTTATTAAATCCTGCTTTTTTTCCGGATAAATCCCAAATTACACCATCTTCATACCATCCAATGTGCTTGCCGTTAAAACTGTACAGACGATTTTCATTTTCTAAATATGCTACAGGAGTTCCGTCCCATAAGTAAATTGTCTTTTCGTCTGCGAAATCTAAATAGGCAATTGCATTTCCTTCTCTGTCTAGCAAAGTTTCTTCCATAATAAAAATATTTTTTAAAAGTTATATTAAAATATTGTCGTTTTATTCTGCGGGGAGCTAGCCACTAACCTTCTTCTGGTACGACAGCGGGTTTGGGATTAAATTAAGCCCTATTTTCCGATTTGCCACTCGAGCGACAGTGAACAGGCGAAGCAAATCATCCCAAATACAAAAGCAACTTTCCATTAAGCTTATTACCCAAATCCGTTGTAGTACCTGTTAGCAACAGTTATAATTGGAAGACAGTTTTTGAATCTACAAATTCTATCTGCTTTGGATAATCATTAAATTTTGAAAGAAAATTATATCTTTCCGCATTCAATTCAGCTATAGTTCTATGGCCTGTATATATGCAATAAACAATATCTTTCGGGATTATTTTTAAAGATTTTAAAATATGACTATCAAAATCTCCTAACATATTGCCAAAAATAATTATTGTGTTTTTCGATTGTTTTAATTTGCTCAAACAGAAAAACAAATAATTACTTTCGTTAATGCTATTAATTTTATCGGCTCCTGAACCTTCTGAAACAAATGTAGGGAATTTATTTTCTCTAATTTGTTCAGATATTTTAGTGATTAATTCAGTTGTTTCATTTTCCTTTAGCAATTTAATATCCATTAATGCTTCTCTAAAAATAAATAACGAACCATGTAAATAATAGATATTTTTATAGTTATAACCTTGATAAGACATAAATTGTTTAAAACCCTTTGGGGCTTCTGTACCCCAAAAATAATCTTGGTATGGAACAAACCCTTTTTTTGTTACAGATATGTCCTTAGATTTCATAATTATATGATATAGGTACAAATCATAATTCGTAGTAAAAATATCTCCAAAATCTGCTAATTGTAAAGCAATATTATTTAATTGATTAAAATCAATATCCTGAACTCTTGGATGTACTAATTCTATTGTTTGAATTAATCCGTTTTTTAATTGATCAATTGCGGAATCTATACTATGTGTAGGTAAGCCTAAAATAGAGTTTACTATTCTAGCATAAGTTAAATACTTTTGTATCAATTCAAAATTTGTTGTGCCAAATTGAGAAAATAAAGTTTTATGAGTTTCATCACAATTATTTAAAAAAATATCAAATAAAGAACCGTAAGAAAAATTTGTTGAAAATTGTAAGCTAAATCCATTCCCTAATAGCAAATCAGGATTTTTATATCTTGGTTGGATTAAATTCCAAGGTTTAATTCCGTTCTGTAATAATTCTTCTTGTGTTACCATATTTTTTAGATAATTGTTGCTAACTTGTGTAAATACGAAACAAACCTTCGTACATACACCCTTTTTGAAATGATTGGCCAAAGTTCATTTCGTCAGTTAGTGTAAGTATCAAACCTACAAAACCATTTTTACTATGCTATACGGTTTCCCGTAATTAGCACAAAAAATAAAATGGGCTGCCAAAAATGTGGCATCAATGCCTCTCCATCCACTAGCTATACTTTCATTTTTATTAAGCCTCCTTAGCATAAAGCTACGCTGACTTGTCATAAAGATAGGTAGCCTTAGCATTAAACTACGATAACTTGTCATAAAGCTAGGTTTACTTGTCATAAAGACACCTTATCGTAGCATAAAGACACGTTGACTTAGCCTTAAGCTACGTTAGCGTAGCATAAAGACACGCTCACTTAGCATAAAACTACGTTGTCGTAGCATAAAGACACATTGACTTAGCTTTAAGCTACGTTAACGTAGCATAAAGACATGCTTACTTAGCATAAAGCTACGTTAGCGTAGCATAAAGACACGTTGACGTAGCATTAAGCTACGTTATCCTGCCTTTAGCTCATCAAAAGCAAAGATTTAGAAAGGCTGTGTAATTAAAAAATAAGGAAAATCCTAACAAATAATAATTTAATTGCTATTTTTGAAATGAATACAAACATATATTTATGAAAACAATAGCAAAAAAATATAAAACTCAGGGTTCCGTTTCTTATCCGCACATTGGTCGGTTTTTAACTCAGTATTTTGCTAAATATGGCGTGAACAGAGCTGCAGTAGCCCGAGAATTGAATGTTGCCGATAGTACAACTACTCGATATATGGCGCAGGAGTCGCTTCAATTTGGTATTCTGTGGAAAATATCGGTGGCTATAAACCGTAATCTCCTTGCCGATCTGGCTTCGCGATTGCCAATTCCTTTTGCAACTCCCAGAGAAATTGCTTTGGAAACAGAATTGAAAGCAGTGCAGGAAGAACTAAATGCATTGAAGCTGGAGAATAAAATATACAAAGACCTGTTGAAATAAAGTTCGCAGAAGGCAGAAGGCAGAAGGCAGAAGGCAGAAAGCAGAAGGCAGAAGACAGAAGGCAGAGAGGAAATAAGATTCTTCTGATTAAGTAAAAAACTTCGTGAAACTTTGCAAATCTTCGCGTTTCTCTGTGAAATAAAGTTTAATACAGATTCTACGTTTAACTGTTTCCTTCTTAAGCATTGGAAACATAAGCAACAAAAAAGCGATTGCGAATAGCATTACCTATTCAACAATCGCTTGTTTCAGTATTTAATTTTCTTTATTTTAAAATTACTTTCAGCTCTTCTAAGCTTACTTTTTTCTGTTCTCCAGAAACCAAGTCTTTTAAACTATACTGATTATCATTCATTTCTTCTTCGCCCACGATTACCGCATAAGGAATAAATCGTTTATCGGCGTGTTGGAATTGTTTGGCTACTTTGGCATTATCAGGATATAATTCTACTTTGATTCCTGAAGCACGCAATTCTTTGATGGCTTTCATTGAATAAAAAGCTTCTTTCTCACCATAGTTGATAAACAAAGCTTTGGAAGTAGATGTTACCGCTTCCGGGAACAATCCTAACTCTTCGACCACCAAATAGATTCGGTCAAGGCCAAAAGAGATTCCTACTCCACTCATATTTTTCAATCCAAAAATACCGGTCAAATCATCATAACGACCACCACCACCGATGGAACCCATAGCAACCGTTTTTGGAGCAGCCACTTCAAAAATAGCTCCTGTATAATAATTCAATCCTCTTGCCAATGTTACATCAAGATCCAAACTAGCCGTTGACAATCCTAAATTGATAACATTATCGCAAATGAAACGCAACTCTTCTACCCCTTTCATTCCTTCGGCTGATGCAGAAAGTAAAACAGACAGTTTCTCTATTTTCTCAGAGATGCTTCCCGTGAAATTGAATAACGGCTGTACTTTGGCAATCGCTTCTTCGGCAATTCCTTTTTCAATCATTTCTTTCTTTACGCCATCCTCACCTATTTTATCAAGTTTATCTAAGGCTACTGTAAAGTCAATCAATTTATCCGATGCACCAATCACTTCGGCAATTCCAGAAAGTATTTTTCGGTTATTGATTTTGATGGTAACGCCTTCCAATCCTAGAGCAGTAAAAACAGAATCGTACAATTGCACCAACTCTACTTCTTGCCATAAAGATTTAGATCCCACCACATCGGCATCACATTGAAAAAATTCTCTGAAACGCCCTTTTTGAGGACGGTCGGCACGCCAAACAGGTTGGATTTGGTATCTTTTGAACGGGAATTCAATTTCGTTTTGGTGTTGCACCACGTAACGCGCAAATGGAACAGTCAAGTCATAACGCAATGCCTTCTCCGAAATACTGGATGTTAATCTCGTACTGTCTTTGGCTTCTAGGTGCGTTTCATTGGCTTTTGCCAAAAAATCCCCCGAGTTTAATATCTTAAAAATTAATCGGTCGCCTTCTTCTCCGTATTTCCCCATTAAGGTTTCGGAGTTTTCGAATGAAGGAGTTTCTATAGGTTGGAATCCAAATTTCTCGAAATTGCTTTTTATGATTTGGATAATGTATTGTCTTTTTGCCACCTCAGCAGGTGAAAAATCTCTGGTTCCTTTTGGAATACTAGGTTTCATCAATTATGAATTTTAAATTACGAATTACGGATTTTAAACTTCAAAAAAAGCGATTTACTCAAAACCATAATTCGTAACTCGTAATTCGTAATTTAAAATTCCTAATTCTCACTGCAAATATCTTACTTTTAAAATAATTCCGTTTGAAAAATTTGTGATTTAATTTGGTTGAACTCTAAACTGAACCATCTTCAATTTTAACCATATAAGACATATAAGTTCATATAATATAACCAGAATCTAAAAAACAATACCTTATATGCTCTTATATTACTTATATGGTGATTTTTATTTTATCGAACTTTTGTGGTTTAACTTAATGTTCATCAATAACGAAATGCCCTAGCCCAGATGGAAACGGCATCCTGTTGTCCCGGGTTTCGGGACAACAGATATAGTGTACAGCTGGAAATAGCTCCTTACAACTATTTATGCTAATTTCTCAAATTGTATTTGTAACAAAAATTGTATTTTAGTGTCAAACGACTATGATGCTAAAATTATTCAAAGAAAATATCCGAATCGCTTTTGGTTCCATCCGAACTCAATTGTTGCGAACCATTTTGACGGTAATGATTATTGCCATTGGTATAACTGCCTTAGTTGGAATTCTGACCGTTGTGGCGGCATTGGAGAATACTTTATCCTCCGATTTTGCTTCGATGGGAGCCAATACTTTCAACATTAATCAATACGAAAATACCTCTCGAAGACGCGGTGGCGGGGAACGTGAAATCATAAATCCTATCATTTCGTATCCTGAGGCTGTTGCTTTCAAGAATAAGTACAATTACCCATTGACCGAAACGTCTCTGTCTTTTACCGCGACATCGACTGCCGAAGTAAGATACGAAGCCCTGAAAACGGATCCCGAAATAAATGTTTTGGGTGTTGATGAGCATTTTTTGACCAACTCGGGACTCGAAACTGATTTTGGACGAAATTTCACCAATTTTGACATTTCCAACAATACCTATACTTGCGTGGTGGGCTCTGATTTTAAAAAAGGAATTCTGAAAGACGTAAACCCTATTGGTAAAACACTTTCGATAAGAGGAGCCAAATTTAAAGTGATTGGAATGCTAAAAGAAAAAGGCTCCACCTTTGGGAATAGTCAGGATTTAAGGATTTTGATTCCTATCCAAGTCGCTCGTTCCTTATTCACGGCTCCCAATATCAACTATACTTTGAGCGTTATGGTTGGCAAAAAAGAATTATTGGACCAAGCGATTGACAACGCCAACAGCACTATGCGCAGAGTCCGAAAACTAAGCCCAATAAAAGACAATAATTTTGCCATAGTTCGAAGCGATGATTTGATTAACAGAATCCTAAGCATCACCAAATATCTTGGACTAGCATCGTGGCTCATCGGGATTATCACCATCCTGGGATCCTCTATTGCCTTGATGAATATTATGATTGTTTCGGTAACCGAGCGTACCCGTGAAATCGGTGTTAGAAAAGCTTTGGGTGCAAAAAAAACAACCATTGCCTTTCAGTTTTTTATAGAAACACTTCTGATTGGACAAATAGGAGGTTTTGTCGGAATTATTTTTGGAATATTAATCGGGTTTGGGCTTTCGACAGCGATGAACTTTGTTTTTGTAATTCCGTGGGGAGCAATGATGGCGGCATTTGTTGTAAGCTTTATCGTGGCACTCGTTTCTGGTTTGTATCCTGCCATAAAATCGGCTAATTTGGATCCTATTGAGGCGTTACGTTATGAATAGGTTGCAGATGGCAGATAGCAGAATTAAGATGGCAGAATTAAGATGGCAGGTGGCAGAATTCAGATTGCAGATTGCAGATTTGAGATTGCAGAATTAAGATGGCAGAATTAAGATGGCAGGTGGCAGATTAAAGAACGCAGAAAATAGATAGCAGGTTCCAAAAGACAGAATTGAGATTACAGAATTGCTAAATAACTAACCTCAAATAACAATATGAGATTTCAAGATTTATTGGCTTATAAAAAATCATTTGAATTAGGAATGTCAATTTTCAATATTTCAAAAGGTTTTCCAACCGAAGAGAAATACTCATTAACAGATCAAATTAGGCGTTCTTCGAGAAGCGTTTCGGTAAATATTGCTGAAGCCACTAGAAAAAGAAGATATGTGAATCATTTTATATCCAAACTCACAGATAGCGATGCCGAAAATTCAGAAACCCAATCTTGGCTGGAATATTCTCTTGCCTGTGAATATATTAATCAAGAAACTTTTGATGGCTTAACTTCAAAGAGTCTTGAAGTTGGAAAACTATTGAATTATATGATGGCTAATCCTGATAAGTTTAATTGATTAAAAAAAAACTGGTATCTACCTTTTCAGCTATCTGAAACCTGCAATCTGTCTTCTGAATTCTGCTTTCTGCCTTCTGCTTTCTGCCTTCTGCTACCTGAATTCTGCCCTCGTCATCCTGTCGTTCTCGTAAATATCCTTGCGAAGTTCTATATTTTTGAAATTCATTTTTTCAAGTAAATCAACCATTTCCTGACCCAAATATTGATTGATTTCAAAATATAATTGCCCTGAATCAGATAGATTTTTTTGAGCTAATTCGGCTATTTTTCTGTAAAAAATTAAGGCATCATTATCTTCCACAAAAAGAGCCAAATGAGGTTCATTGGCCAAAACATTTTTCTTGATTTCCTCTTTTTCGAGATTTCGTACATAAGGCGGATTCGAAACGATGATATCAAACTCTTGGCCTAAATCTAGTGTTTCAAGAATGTTTTGAGATATAAAAGTAACTTCCACTTCATTACGCTCGGCATTCTTTTGGGCAGTTGCCAACGCTTTTTCAGAAACATCAATTGCAAAAACTTCTGCATTTGGGAGATTCTTTGCCAATGAAACAGCAATACATCCACTCCCCGTCCCAATGTCGAGAATTTTTATACTCTTAGACCGACCGTTTTTTAGAACATTAGAAACAATCCAATCCACCAATTCCTCCGTCTCCGGCCTCGGAATCAAAACAGCTGAATTGACTTCAAAATCCAATCCATAAAAACTCGTTTTCCCTAACAAATACTGAATCGGAATTTCCAACTTCAATTGTTCCAAAATCGAATTCCAAACTGAAATTTCTTCCTCCGAAATTTCCAAATCGGGATGTAAAGCCAAATCAATTCTTTTCAGTTGCTGCTTTTCTTCCAATATCAAATAGAAAAAACTTTCTGCTTCGCCTTCTCCATACATCGAAGTAAGCGCTTGAATAAATTGATTTCTGTATTCTTTTATTTTCATCTTTATTTTTTTCAGTTCCCTTTCGATATTAGACTGTCAAATCTTTAAGCATCCAAACCGGACAGCTTGTATGACCTGTACTTCCCATTGGAGAACAAATATTTTCGAAACCTACTTTTTTATACAACTTTTGGGCATCCAGCATAAAAGGCATTGTTTCCAAATAACATTTTTCGAAACCAAATTCACGGGCACTTTGCAAACATTTTTCCATCATTTGGCTACCAATTCCTTTTCCGCGGGTTTCTGGAAGAAAATACATTTTTTGTAATTCACAATAAACCTCTGCTTCATTTGCCAATGGTGCCACTCCTGCTCCGCCAACGATACGACCTTCGGTTTCCACAACATAATAAACAGATCTTGGCTTATTGTATTCTTCAAACATCAAATCAAGATATGGATCTTCATAAGCCGTTCCTACTTTCGGGATATTCAATTCGTCAAAAACATCTCTTATCAATTGAGCAACCGCTTGATTGTCTTCTTTTTGTATTTTTCTAATAATCCAATTGTCCATAAAAATGTTCTATTATTAATTCAGTACACAAAAATAGAGATTGTAAATGGGAAAACATCCTAAGATTCAAAACTAAATCCTAATTCCAAAATTAGTATTTTTGCAAAGTGAAAATACATGAAAAATATATAAGCCGTTGCATAGCCCTAGCCAAAAACGGACTGGGAACAACTTATCCCAATCCTATGGTAGGAAGCGTCATTGTTTATGAAGATAAAATCATAGGCGAAGGTTGGCACAAAAAAGCAGGCGGGCCCCATGCCGAAGTCAATGCAGTAAATTCGGTACAGGATAAATCGTTGCTAAAAAAAGCAACTATCTACGTGAGTTTGGAGCCGTGCAGTCATTTTGGCAAAACACCTCCGTGCTGTGACCTGATTATTAAAAATAAAATCCCAAATGTCGTTATTGGCACTGTAGATCCAAATATCAAAGTCGCCGGTAATGGCATCAAAAAACTAATAGAAGCGGGTGTTCATGTCACCGTTGGAATACTCGAAGACGAATGTAACGAACTCAATAAACGCTTTTTTACTTTTCATCAAAATAAAAGACCTTATATTATATTGAAGTGGGCCCAAAGTCAAGATGGATTTATTGCCCCTCTTGAAAAATTGGAGAAAAAACCAGTTTGGATTACCAATGCCTATTCCAGACAATTAGTTCACAAATGGAGAACCGAGGAACAGGCCATTTTGGTAGGAACACAAACCGTTATTGACGACAACCCCAAACTGAATGCTAGAGATTGGTACGGAAACAATCCCGTCCGAATAATATTGGACCAAAATAATCGTATTCCGGAAGAGAATGCTGTTTTTGACAATCAAACCAAGACAATTGTCTTTAGCAATTCCAAAAACACTATTTCCAAAGAAAACACTACCTTTGAAGTAATTGATTTTAAACAAAATATAGCCCAACAAATCGTTGATTCGCTTTACAAACACAACATTCAATCGGTTATAATTGAAGGTGGGCTCCAAACCTTACAGACCTTTATCGATGAGAATCTTTGGGATGAAGCTAGAGTTTTTATAGGAAAAACATTTTTGGAAAAAGGAATCAAAGCGCCTTTTATACCAAAAACAAATTCCGAAAAACACACAATTGACACCGATGAATTTTTAATAATCAGAAACCATGATTGATGCTATTATTTTTGATTTTGGAGATGTGTTTATCAATTTAGATAAACAAGCCACTGTAGATGGTTTAAAAAATCTTGGCATTTCGCAATGGAATGAAGATTTAGACCAATTGAACATACAGTTTGAATTAGGCGCTATTTCGGGAGAAGATTTCTTGAACGGAATTCAAAAACACACACACAATTCTTCAATCGAAGACATTTCAAAAGCTTGGAATGCGATCTTACTGGACTTCCCGTTGTATCGATTGGAATTCCTTCAAATGCTTTCGCAAAAGTACCGATTATTCTTATTGAGCAATACCGATGCCATTCATATTGACACTTTCGAACAAAAGGCAGGGACATCATTTTACAGCTCCTTCTACCAATGTTTTGAAAAAATATATTTTTCGTTTGAGATTGGCATGAGAAAACCCAGTCCTGAAGTTTACAACTTCGTACTTGATCAAAACGGATTACAGGCCAAACATACTTTATTCATTGATGACAAAAAAGAAAATACCGATGCTGCATTAGCACTTGGGCTTCCTGTTTGGAATTTACAGGTAGGTGAAGAAGATGTAGTTGATTTGTTTGATAAAAAAATAATACAATGGCAATAGCAATGATAATGGCAAAAATCAATGGCAATTGCAATAACAATAAAAAAAATTAAAAAAGCCAATACTTATATTTTAAAATTGAAATTAATATTGAGTTTTGACATTGACATTGAAATTGAATTTTGCCATTGATATTTGATATTGAAAATGAAAGACACCTACAATACTATTGCATTTCCCTCTGAAGAATCCCTGTTCAAGGAAAAAAGCAGCAAATTCTTCGGCTATGCTTTTCCGATAGAGTCAGAGGAAGAAGTAAAACCCATTATAGAAATCTTAAAAAAGCGACATCCACACGCAGTTCATTACTGCTACGCTTATCAAATAGGAACTGAAACCATTCAATACAGAGCCAATGATGATGGAGAACCAAGCAATACGGCGGGAGCTCCTATTTATGGTCAAATACAATCTTTCGGACTTACAAATGTACTTATAGTCGTAGTTCGAATTTATGGCGGAATAAAATTAGGAGTGGGCGGATTAATTTCGGCCTATAAAACTTCGGCACAAATCACATTGGAATCCTGTGAAATTATCGAAAAAACGATTGACATTCCTTTTCAAATTTCATTTGATTATAAAAACATGAACAAAGTGATGCGAGTGATCAAAGAAAAAAAACTGGATATTGCTTCTCAAGAAATGGAAGTAAATGAAGAAACAAATTTACCAATTGGAAAGATTGTAGTAAAAACCAGAAAAAAAAATGCCGAAATGGTATTCGACACTTTTAACTCTTTGTTTGAAATTGACATAAAAAAACTATAAATTCTCATTTAAAAGAACTCATTTCGATGATTATTCAAAAGTTTTTAGTAGTTCCAAAATGTAATCTGGCGGAGCTGTTGGTCTACCCGTTTTTAAGGACACAAAAACCAACATAAATTGGGCTGTTGTTAATAACTCTTTGGCTTCGTTGTAAATTGCACAATCAAATTCTATCTTCACGGACGTCTGACTTTTAAAAACGGTATGCACAGTCAATAACTCATCATAAACTGCCGATTTTTTATAATTGATGTTCATATTCACAATAGGAAGCCCAATACCACTTTCCTCCATGCTTTTATATGAAATCCCTTTGTTTCTAAGCCATTCGACTCTTCCTATCTCAAAATAGGGTATGTAATTTCCGTGATAAACAACCCCCATTTGGTCTGTTTCTGAATAACGAACACGAACTTGAATTTGATGATCTTTCATTAATTATGAATTAAAATTTTAAATTTTAAAAAGCTCCTTACAACAATATTTTCAAAAATTATAACCTAAAATATTTTTTTTTACAGATAATTGTTCACATATTTGTTATCCCGAAAAAAGAATCAATTTCACATTCTTTTTGCAAGATAATAAGTACCCAAATAAAAAAATTTAACTAGATATATGAACAAGACTGCACAATCAGTATGGGAAAACTGTTTGTCCTTCATAAAGGACAACATTCAAGATCAAGCCTATAAAACTTGGTTCGAACCAATTAAATCAGTTGAACTTACCGATAATGCATTATATATTCAAGTACCAAGTAAATTTTTCTACGAATGGTTAGAAGAACACTATGTAAAATTATTAAAGGTGGCCCTAACCAAAGAACTTGGAAAAAATGCAAAGTTACTCTATAAAATCAAAATGGAAAACACTTATGGTAACAAACAACCGTTTACGGAACAGTTGCCAAGTGCCAACAGAGCTCCAATGAAAGCCCAAGAAGTCGATGCTCCTTTTAAAAACTTAAATCCAGAATTAAAAAACCCATTTGTTATTCCTGGTATTCGTAATTTAAAAATCGAGTCCCAACTGAATCCAAATTATAGTTTTGACAACTTTCTGGAAGGAGATTCTAATAGATTAGCCCGTTCTGCAGGTATGGCAGTTGCCAATAAACCAGGTGGAACATCTTTCAACCCTTTATTAATTTTTGGTGGTGTTGGATTGGGAAAAACACACTTAGCCCACGCTATCGGTGTTGAAATCAAAGACAAATATCCAGAAAAAACAGTTTTATACATTTCTGCTGAAATTTTCACCCAACAATATATTGATTCTGTAAAGAAAAACAACAGAAACGATTTCATTCATTTCTATCAGTTAATCGATGTTTTAATCATTGACGATGTTCAATTCCTTTCCGGTAAATCAGGAACACAAGATGTATTTTTCCATATTTTCAATTACTTACACCAAAACGGAAAACAGGTTATCTTGACTTCAGACAAGGCTCCTGTTGATATGCAAGACATTGAGCAACGTTTATTATCCCGTTTTAAATGGGGATTATCCGCCGAGTTACACCAACCGGATTACGAAACGAGAATTTCTATCCTAAAAAACATCCTATATCGTGACGGTGTTGAAATGCCAGATGATATTATTGAATATGTGGCCCGTAACATCAAATCGAATGTTCGTGAGCTAGAAGGCGCCATCATTTCATTGATTGCACAATCTTCTTTCAACAAAAAAGAAGTAACCATCGAACTTGCCAAAAGTGTCGTAGAAAAATTTGTAAAAAATGTAAAGAGAGAAATTTCAATCGATTACATTCAAAAAATTGTTTCCGATTATTTCCAATTGGATTTAGAAACACTACAATCCAAAACCAGAAAAAGGCACGTTGTACAAGCGAGACAGCTGGCAATGTTTTTTGCCAAAAAATTCACCAAAGCTTCTTTAGCAAATATTGGTTCTCAAATTGGTGATCGTGACCACGCTACTGTATTGCATGCCTGTAAAACAGTTGATAATTTAGTGGCAACCGATAAACAATTCAAGAAGTATGTCGATGACATTAATTCAAAATTAACGCTATAAAAAGCAATATGCCAATCAAGATTTTAATGGTTTGTTTGGGTAATATCTGCCGTTCTCCATTGGCAGAAGGTATTTTAGCCTCCAAACTTCCCAGTGATAAATTCCTTGTAGATTCTGCAGGGACAGGTTCTTGGCATATTGGCCGTGCTCCAGACGATCGTTCTATAGCCACCGCCAAAAAAAACGGTTTAAACATTGCCAATCAACAAGGAAGACAATTTCAACAATCCGATTTCGATGCTTTTGACTATATTTTTGTAATGGACAATCACAATTACAATGATGTGATTCACCTTGCTCAAAACGAAACCCAAAAACAAAAAGTCCAACTTATTTTAGACGCTATCTTCCCAAATGAAAATGTAGACGTCCCAGATCCATACTATGGTGTGGCAAATGGTTTTGACATGGTCTATGAAATGCTCGATGAAGCTTGCGAAGTAATTGCCCAAAGACTGATTACCAAACACTCCTAAAAACTAAATAAGTTTTTATAACTTTGCCCACAATGGCAAATACATTAGCCCAAAACCATTATTAGAAGACTACAAAATTGTATTTCTAATAACAGAAAGTCACATCTATGAAATCAGCACCTCTTTTTGGTAAACTATACTTAATTCCAACTACTATGGGCGATTGCGACCCGATGGACGTATTACCACAAACCATAAAAAGATGCGTTGATTTAATTGATCACTATGTGGTTGAGAACGACAAAACAGCTCGAAAATCAATAAAACTGACCAATCCTGACAAAAAGCAATCAGAGCTAAAGCTTTTTGTCCTCAACAAATACACCGAAGCCAAAGACCACCAAGAGTTTATCAAACCTCTTTTGGAAGGTAAAGACATGGGACTTATGAGCGAAGCAGGATGTCCAGGTGTAGCCGATCCTGGCGCTGTAATTGTAAAACTAGCCCATGACAAAGGAATTCAGGTTGTTCCACTTGTTGGCCCATCCTCCATATTATTAGCGATGATGGCATCCGGAATGAACGGTCAAAGTTTTACTTTCCATGGTTATCTACCCATTGAAAAAGACGAAAAAAGAGCCAGTTTCAAGAGTTTAGAACGCATATCTTTTGAAAAAAATCAGTCTCAGATTTTCATCGAAACACCGTATCGCAACAATAAACTGCTCGAAGATTTAATCCAGACATTACATCCCGACACATATTTATGTATCGCTGCCGATATTACTTTACCAACAGAATACATCAAAACAAAGAAAATTTCTGCTTGGAAAAAAGAAACTGTCGATTTACACAAACGACCCACTATTTTCATCATTCATAAAATGTAAGCAATTAGATTTATTGCACCATCTATTTATACAAACTTAAAATAGGAGGGTTTTCCACTACATATAAATTTATAAAGCAATAGGTTTATTTTTTTTTGAAAAAACAATTAGTCAACCGGAAACGGTATGATACAATTTTCTTAATTTTAAAAATAAATTTACAACTAAGCCTTCTTTTTAAGACCAGCAGTAATTATGAAAACCTTCATTTTAATTATAAGCTTTTTTATAAGCATTTGTTGTGTAGCTCAAGACAAATTAAATTTCAATTCAAAACCTATTGATTGCGAAAATAAATGGGTTGTCTTTTCATCTGACTCATTCGGTTCCTACAGCTATGGTTTTGTATACATGGACAGTCAAGCAGGTTTAACTCTCGATTTTGCTGGTTCACTCAAAATAAACAGCAATGAAAAATTTCTTATCAGTAAAAATGAAGCAGGACGCTCCATGAAAATCAGATTACAACCAAACAAATCATTAGTAGCAATCATTCCTGAATCTTATTTTGCCGAATTCGATATTTCAAAAACTCCCGATTGGCTCAAAGCATATCAAGAAGACGAAAACTCAACCAATAGGTTATTCATATGGGGCTCTACTTATAACATCTGGAACGAATGCGCTAAAGGATTGACATATTTAGAAAAAGTAAAAAAGATCGACCCAAATTACAAAGGACTTAAAACTGAGATTGCTTTTTCATATAATTGTTTAAAACAACCTCAAAATGCAATTAATATCCTGAAAGAAGCAATTAAACAAACGCCGGACGATGCTTATGCTTACAAAGAATTACTTTATTCACAAGTACATAACAACCAGCTCCCCGATGCACTAAAAACCTATTATAAAATAGAAAAGGATATAACCGACAAAACTTATAAATCTGAAAACGCATTTAATATTTTATGTGCATTCTACAGTCAGAATAACTTAAAAAAATTCAATGAGTGGATTAACCTAACTCAAATTGACAAAGACGATCGCTTTGGCCCTTACGTCGAGAAATTTAAAAAGGATTTGGAAAAGCTAAATTAGTTTTCAAAATTTCAATAATTAAAAACAAAGAAAATTTCAGTATGGTAAATAAAACTGTCGATTTACACAAACGCCCCACCATTTTCATCATCCATAAGATGTAATTAACAAAGCTCTTTTGGGCGTGCCACCATAAAAAAATTGGGACTACTTATCATACTGATGAGTAGTCCCAATTTTTTATGCTGTCGGGTCATCCGCTCCGCTCCGGCGGACTGCTCCTACCCCTCACGCAGCTCGCAGGAACATTTGTTACACATTAAACCATTGATTTTATTCCGAACATCATTCCTTCAAAAAAGAAAAAATCAGCTTAAAAAAACTACTTTTATACTCCTAAATAAATTAATTTATTACATGAGCAAACTTCCAAATGTAACGACCAGTATTTTTACGGTAATGTCCAAAATGGCGGCAGAACATAACGCAATCAATCTTTCACAAGGTTTTCCCAACTTTCCAGTTGACGAAAGATTAACTGAAATTGTTTCTCGATTGGCACATGAAGACGTTCACCAATACACGCCTATGTCTGGTTACCCTCCATTGTTGACAAAAATTGCAACATTGGTAAAATCATCTTACAATCGCAACATCCTTCCCGAAACCCAAATACTCATTACAGCTGGTGCAACCCAAGCCATATTCACCTCTTTATTGGCTTTGCTAAAACCAAACGATGAAGTAATTATTCTCGACCCAAGTTACGATTGTTACGAAGCCCCAATTTTGTTAAGTCAGGCAAAACCAATGCGGGTATCACTCAATGATGATTATACTCCCAACTGGAATGCTATTGCCAGCACATTTTCAGAGAAAACCAAAATGATTATCATCAATAATCCCCACAACCCTACAGGTAAAATTTTAAATGAATCAGATTTTGAAAAATTAGAATTACTTTTAGAAAAATACCCTAATGCATTATTGCTTTCTGATGAAGTTTACGAATACATTACTTTTGAACAAAAACACATTTCAACCCACACTCGACCCAAATTAATTGATCGCTGCATTACGATTTCCTCTTTTGGCAAATCTTTTCATGTAACAGGCTGGAAAATAGGCTATCTTGTAGCACCCGATTATTTGATTAAAGAAATCAAAAAAGTGCACCAATTTCTGGTCTTCAGCGTCAACAGTATTTGTCAAATAGCCGTTTCGGAATATCTGGATTTAGTGAACATAAACGAAATAAACTCGCTTTATCAAAAGAAAAGAGATTATTTTAGAACCTTATTAAAAAACAGCAGATTTAAATTAATGCCCTGTGAAGGAACCTATTTTCAAGTTGCATCTTATGCCAATATTTCAAAAGAAAATGATGTCGATTTTTGCAAACGATTAATTACTGAATATGGCGTCGCAGCAATTCCCATATCTACTTTTTATGAAAATGGAAAAGATTTAAAATTAATCCGGTTTTGTTTTGCCAAAGACAATCAAACTTTAGAAGAAGCCGCAAGAAGATTGACAGTAATATAGTTTCTAAGGGTCTACGTTTTTTTTAGCGTATATATTTTCTTTTCTTAGGAACTTAGAAACTTAAATACTTAAAAAAAATTATGCATGCATACTATTTTATTTTACTACATTTACGATACAAAAAAAAATAAATTATGAGTTATACCGATAAAATGTTGAGAGACGATGCTTTAAAAGGCAAAGTAATAGTAGTTACAGGAGGCGGAAGTGGCTTAGGGAAAGCAATGACCAAATATTTCTTGGAATTAGGGGCACAAGTAGCCATTACTTCGAGAGATTTGGAAAAACTAAAAAGCACTGCTCAAGAATTGGAAACCGAAACAGGAGGCACTTGTTTGCCGTTACAATGCGACGTTCGCCATTATGAAGAAGTCGAAAACATGCTTCAGGCAGTATTGAAAGCTTTTGGAAAAGTTGATGTGCTATTAAATAATGCCGCGGGAAATTTCATTTCACCAACTGAACGTTTATCAGCCAACGCCTTTGACACTGTTATTGATATTGTTTTAAAAGGAACAAAAAACTGTACTCTAGCCTTTGGAAAACATTGGATAGACACCAAACAAACTTCATCAACTGTCTTGAACATTGTCACTACTTATGCTTGGACTGGTTCGGCCTATGTAGTTCCAAGTGCTACTGCAAAAGCAGGAGTTCTGGCTATGACAAGAAGCCTTGCCGTAGAATGGGCAAAATATGGTATTCGTACCAACGCAATTGCTCCCGGACCGTTTCCTACCAAGGGAGCCTGGGATAGACTATTGCCTGGTGACCTCGCAGAGAAATTTGATATGGCCAAAAAAGTGCCGTTAAAAAGGGTTGGTGACCACCAAGAATTGGCCAATTTAGCCGCTTATTTAGTTTCTGACTTTTCTGCCTATGTCAATGGCGAAGTAGTTGTCATTGATGGAGGTGAATGGCTGAAAGGCGCGGGACAATTCAATTTATTGGAAGCAATTCCTGAAGAACTTTGGGATCAATTAGAAATGATGATTAAAGCGAAGAAAAGAAGTTAACAACTTGCAATATTCAAGGACTATCATCAATCGCACTTGAAAATAATTACGAATAAAAACTAAATAATAAATCAAAAGAAAGAGAACTATTTATACAGTTCTCTTTTTTCAGATATAATAGTAACCAAAAAAGCAAAGAATAGACAGTATTGATAAGATAAATTGGGAACTGTGAAAACTATTTGTTTTTGTTAACAAAATAGATTTTCAAAACCCATAAATAATTGTATTTTTACCGTTCAAAATTTAGAAAATAAATGGGCAAAATCATAGCGATTGCGAATCAGAAAGGTGGAGTTGGAAAGACAACTACTTCTATTAACCTAGCTGCTTCGTTGGGTGTTTTAGAAAAAAAAGTATTACTAATAGACGCTGATCCTCAGGCGAATGCTACTTCAGGTTTAGGTATTGATGTAGAAACCGTTGAAATTGGAACCTACCAAATTCTCGAACATAGTCACACCCCTTCAGAGGCCATCATAAAATGTTCCTCCCCAAATGTAGATGTAATTCCTGCACATATAGATCTTGTTGCGATTGAAATTGAACTGGTTGACAAAGAAAATAGAGAATACATGCTTAAAAAAGCATTGGAAAGCGTAAAAGATAAATATGACTATATCTTAATTGATTGCGCTCCATCTCTTGGACTTTTGACCTTGAATGCTTTGACTGCAGCAGATTCTGTGGTAATTCCAATTCAGTGCGAGTATTTTGCACTAGAAGGTTTGGGTAAATTATTAAATACCATAAAAAGCATTCAAAAAATCCACAATCCAGATTTGGACATTGAAGGTTTATTATTGACCATGTTTGATTCCAGATTGCGTTTATCTAACCAAGTAGTTGAAGAAGTTCAAAAACATTTTAACGATATGGTCTTTGAAACTGTAATACAAAGAAATGTAAAATTGAGCGAAGCACCTAGTTTTGGAGAAAGCATTATTAACTATGATGCTACCAGCAAAGGAGCTGTTAATTATATTCACTTAGCTCAAGAAATTATAAAGAAAAATAGTAAATAGTTGTATGTCAAAAGCAATAAAAAAACAAGCCTTAGGTAGAGGTTTATCTGCATTATTAAAAGATCCTGAGAACGATATTCAATCGGTAGAAGATAAAAATGCAGATAAAGTAGTAGGGAATATTATAGAGCTTGAAATTGATGCTATAGAAATAAATCCTTTTCAGCCCCGAAGCAATTTTAATGAGGAATCATTGCGCGAATTAGCCACTTCCATCAAGGAATTAGGCGTTATTCAGCCAATTACTGTCCGTAAATTAGACTTCAATAAATACCAGTTAATTTCTGGGGAACGTCGTTTACGCGCTTCCACATTAATTGGGCTTACAACAATACCTGCCTACATCCGTATTGCAAATGACAATGAGTCTTTAGTAATGGCATTGGTTGAGAACATCCAACGTCATGATTTGGATCCAATAGAGATTGCGCTTTCGTACCAACGTTTGATTGATGAAATCCAATTAACGCAAGAGCAAATGAGTGAAAGGGTTGGTAAAAAACGTTCTACTATTGCCAACTACTTGAGACTTTTAAAATTAGACCCAATTATTCAAACCGGAATCCGTGATGGTTTTATAAGTATGGGTCACGGTCGTGCTATCATCAACATTGAAGATCATGATGTTCAGACCAATATTTATCAAAAAATAGTAAGTCAAAATCTGTCAGTAAGGGAGACCGAAACTTTGGTGAAAAATTATCACGAAAGTTTAAAACCAAAACCAGCTATTCCAACAAAAACTTCTTCTTTTGAAATTAATGATGAAGATGTGAGTACTTTCAACAAGTATTTCGGAACAAAAATAGATGTAAAAGTTGCTGGCAATGGAAAAGGAAAAATCACGATTCCTTTTCATTCTGAAGAAGACTTCAACAGAATTATAAAATTAATAGAAGGGTAGTGAATAAAATCATATCCATAGGGCTATTGCTTTTTCTTTTAGGAAACGCTTCGGTTTTTGCACAAGCAAAAACCGAAGCTGTTTTAAAGCCAAAAGACACTTTAAAATCAATAGAGATAGACCCTTTGACACCTGCAAAAGCCGCTTTCTATTCGGCTATTTTACCTGGTTTAGGCCAAGCATATAATAAAAAATACTGGAAAATTCCTTTAGTTTATGGAGCTATGGGGACCAGTTTGTATCTATATGTTGACAATAAAAAAAAATACAACGAATATAGAGATGCCTACAAAAGTCGTTTAGCAGGTAATCCAGACCCTAATTACGACTATCTCTCTGACAAGCAGTTAATATCGGCTCAAGAGTTTTACCAAAGAAACGCTTCGTTATCAGGACTTTTTGTAATTGGCTTTTATGTATTAAACATTATAGATGCCAACGTTGACGCAGCCTTAATACAATTTAATGTGAATCAGAGTTTATCTTTTCAACCAGAAATAACTCCAGATCCTGTAACATTAAAATCAAATTTAGGACTAACACTTAATTATCGTTTTTAGATTCGAACAATCTTCGTTTCTTTTTAAAAATCAAAAATATACACAAATGAAAATTGCGCTTTTAGGATACGGAAAAATGGGTCATGTAATTGAAAGATTTGCTTTAGAAAGAGGACATGAAATTGTTTTGAAAAAAGACGAATTTAACACCTATGAGGGGCTTTCCTCTGCAGATGTTGCTATCGATTTCAGCGTACCTTCAGCTGCAGTAAGCAATATTTCTAGTTGCTTTCATGCCAATGTCCCAGTAGTTTCAGGAACAACAGGATGGTTAGAACATTATGATGAAATGATTGCTCTTTGCAAAGAAAAAAATGGAGGATTTATCTCTAGCTCCAACTTTAGTCTTGGGGTGAATTTATTTTTTGAATTCAATGAATATTTAGCCAAAATCATGTCCCAATTTGATCATTACAAAGTAGAAATGGAAGAAATTCATCATGATCAAAAACTAGATGCACCAAGCGGAACTGCTATTTCATTAGCCAAAGGCATTATTGAAAACAGTAATTATACAAATTGGACATTAGATGATGCCCCAAAAGAAAACGAGATTCATATAGAGGCAGTAAGAGTGGGAACAGTTCCAGGGACTCATACTGTAACCTACAATTCTGAGGTGGATTCCATCGAAATAAAACACACAGCACACAATCGTGAAGGTTTTGCATTGGGCGCCGTAATAGCTGCCGAATGGCTTGCTGGAAAACAAGGTGTTTATACAATGAAAGATGTATTGAATTTAAATACTAAATAGAAAAGAATCAAGTTCCAAATAATAAAACCCCAAACTTCTAATAGAAATTTGATCTAAAAATCTAAAGCTTAAAATCTAAAATTATGACACTATATCTCTGGTTTGTATTCTTTTTGGCCGTTCAGGTTATTCATTTCTTAGGAACTTGGAAAATATATGAAAGCGCAGGAAGAAAACGTTGGGAAGCAGCAATTCCAGTTTACAATGCAATTGTTTTAATGAAAATAATCGGTCGACCAACTTGGTGGACACTTTTACTTTTTATTCCAATCATTAACCTGATTATGTTTCCTGTTATTTGGGTAGAAACTATTCGCAGTTTTGGTAAAAAATCCTTTTTAGATACAGTACTTGTTATTGGAACCTTAGGATTTTACATTTATTATCTCAATTATACCCAAACTTTAAATTACGAAGCGGATAGAAATTTAAGCCCTGACCATAAAGCAGCTGATACGATTAGCTCATTACTTTTTGCAGTGATTGTGGCTACTATTGTTCACACCTATTTTATCCAGCCTTATACTATTCCTACTTCTTCATTAGAGAAATCCTTGTTGGTTGGTGACTTTTTGTTTGTGAGTAAAATGAATTATGGAGCGAGAGTTCCAATGACAACTGTAGCCATGCCAATGGTACATGATACTATTCCATTAACCAAAAGAAAATCTTATTTGACTTGGCCTCAATTGCCATATTTTAGGCTTCCAGGTTTTCAAACCATCAACCGTACCGATATTGTTGTTTTCAACTGGCCAGCAGATACCGTATACAAATTCAGGGACCGATCTGGATTAAGAGTAGACAAGCCAATTGACAAAAAATCGAATTATGTAAAACGTTGTGTTGGTGTCCCTGGTGATAGCTTATCCATAAAAGACGGATTAGTTTACATCAACGGAAAAGAATTAATTTTACCGGAACGAGCTAAACCACAGTTCTCCTACAATGTAGTTTTGGATGGTAAAACACCTATTGACTTTGAATATCTTTTCAAAGACATGGACATCACTGATGGAGCCGGTTTCTTAAACCAACAAACAAGAGACACTTTATTCATCAGCGCCTTGACTGCTGCTGGAGCCGAAAGACTAAAGCATGTTCCAGGAATCACTGCTGTAAACCGAATTATTTCCAAAAATGTTGAAGATGGTATTTTCCCACACATCAACAAATGGAACCGAGATAATTTTGGTCCAATTTATATCCCACAAAAAGGAAAAACTATTGCCTTAAACCTAGAAACTTTGCCTTTCTACAAAACCATCATAACCGATTACGAAAAAAAGGATTTGAAAGTAAACGGTAATGAGATTAGAATTAACGGTAAAGTAGCCACAACATACACTTTTGACCAAAATTATTATTGGATGATGGGAGACAACCGACATAACTCTGAAGACAGTCGTTACTGGGGTTACGTTCCCGAAAATCATATAGTAGGAAAGCCAATTTTTATCTGGATGAGTATCGATGGAATTAATGGCCCTAAAAGTAATTGGAAAGTTCGTTGGGACAGGGTATTCACAACTGTTAGCGGTGAAGGACAACCTCAATCTTATTTTAAATACTTCCTGATTGCCCTAGCTGCTTTTTTTGTTGGTGAGTATTTCTGGAAAAAAAGAAAAGCGAAAAAAGAATTATAAAATAAGGCTAGTATGTCAATATACCAATGGTTTCTTTTTTTTCTGTTCATACAAATAGTCCATTTTTTAGGAACATGGAAACTATATGAAATTGCAGGCAGAAAACGCTGGGAGGCTTTAATTCCAGTTTACAATGCAATCATTTTGATGAAAATCATTGGCAGACCTACTTGGTGGACTGTTCTACTATTTATTCCAATCATCAATCTTATCATGTTTCCCGTAATTTGGGTCGAAACAATAAGAAGCTTCGGAAAGAATTCGAGGTTAGATACCTTTTTGGTCATTGTCACTTTAGGTTTTTACATTTATTACCTGAGTTACACACAAAAATTAAATTACAAAGCAGAGCGAAAATTAAAGCCCGAGAATAAAACATCCGATACAGTTAGTTCTCTACTTTTTGCTGTTATTGTTGCTACTTTGGTTCACACCTACATTATACAGCCATTTACGATTCCGTCTTCTTCATTAGAAAAGACATTATACATTGGTGATTTTTTATTTGTAAGTAAATTAAATTTCGGGGCAAGAGCTCCTATGACGGCAATTGCGTTGCCTATGGTGCATGATTCAATCCCGTTTTTAGGCATTAAATCATACCTGTTCAATGATGATATTACAAAAAAAGAAACTTCGCTTTTGAACAAGTTCCAATTACCCTATTTTAGGTTCCCAGCTATTGAAACGATTGCACGCAATGAAATTGTAGTGTTTAATCAGCCCGCGGATACTTTATTGGATATGGATAATTTTAAACCTGCAAGAAATTATTACAAACCGATTGATAAAAAAACAAATTTAGTAAAACGCTGTGTTGCTATACCTGGAGATTCTTTGGAGATTCGTGAAGGAGACGTTTACATCAATGGGAAACTAAGCAAATTACCAGAAAGTGCAAAACTCCAATATAACTTTTTTGTAAATACTCAAGGGACAAGTATGGATCAAAACTCGCTAGTAAACATGTATGGCGCTAGAGATGGTTTGAAGGATGCGAATGGAAATTTTGGATTGACCAATAATGGCGAATATGTATTAACTTTAACCGATAACGAAGCAGTCAGAATAGCTAACAATCCGGTAGTTAAAAGTGTCAAAAAGTATTTACTCCCAAAAGGAGAAGATGGCGATGTATTTCCTCACATTCATTCTTTAGGATGGAACATAGACAATTTTGGACCTATTTATATTCCTAAAAAAGGAGTGATAATTAAATTAGACAAAACAACACTTCCATTTTACAAACGCATCATTCAGGAATACGAAAAAAACACATTGCAGATTGACGGTGATAAAATTATAATAAACGGAAAATCAGCTAACAGTTATACTTTTAAACAAGATTATTATTGGATGATGGGAGATAATCGTCAAAACTCTTTAGACGCAAGATTTTGGGGATATGTTCCTTTTGATCACGTAGTTGGCAAACCAGTGTTCATTTGGTTCAGTTGGGATAAAGATGGAAAAGGAATTCAGAAAGTAAGATGGAATCGAGTTTTCTCTTTTGTAAATAATGGGGAACCCAAATCTTATTTGATTTACTTCTTAATCGCTCTAGCAGCCTTCTTCGTTGGTGAGTATTTTTGGAAAAAAAGAAAAGAAAAGAAAGTAGTTTAGAAGTATATATTATTTAGGAGCTTTAGATTACATCACTAAGCCTTCTAAACTCCTAATTTCAAAACCTTAAAAGCAATGAATATTTTAATACACCCCTCCTATTTTCCGTCGGTAAGCCATTTTGTTGCTATGGCTCAATCGGACAGTATTACATTTGAAATGGAGGATAATTTTCAAAAACAAACCAATCGCAACAGAACTTACATTTATAGTCCAAATGGTATTCAGTTATTAAACATCCCAATAAAGCATTCTAATTTAGCACATCAAAAGACAAAAGATATTAAAATAGAACCCGAGTTTGATTGGCAAAAACAGCATTTCAAATCGCTGGAAGCTGCTTACAGAAGTTCTCCTTTTTTTGAGTATTTTGAAGATGATTTGCTTCCTATATTTCAAAAGAAGTATACATTTTTGATGGATCTCAATTTTGAAGCATTAGAAATAACATGCAAGTGTTTGCGAATGAAATTAGAATTTGACACCACTATTGAATATTTCCACGAAATAAACAACAATCAAACGAGCGATTTTCGATATTTGGTAAACGGAAAAAAAGATCATTCTGTTTTTGAGTCCTACACTCAAGTATTCGATGACAAATTCGGGTTTTTGAACAATCTAAGCGTTCTTGATTTATTATTTAATGAGGGGAAATTTGCCATGGATTATTTAAAAAATCAAGTTCTTATCAAATAAAACTCAATACTCTACAATTAGTTTAAAACTACAAACCCTTCCTAAATTAAAATATATTTAGGAAGGGTTTATAATTTTTCTAAAAGAAAATTAAAACTATTTCATAGATAACTTTGCCATAATGGGATAGTGATCTGAGTTTTGAAATTCGGGAAAGCTTTCAAATTGTTTGACTTCCATAGTTTCGTCGGCAAAAATATAATCTATTCGGGCTGGATAATACTTAAACTTATAAGTAGCACCAAAACCTACTCCAGCTTCTTCAAAACTATCTTTCAATTTTCCTTTTATATTTCTATACACGTATGAAAAAGCGCTGTTATTCATATCGCCACAGATAATAATTGGGTATTTGCAGTTCTTTTCGTGCTCTTTAAAGATAGCCGCCTGCTCTTGTTGTTGCGTAAACGCTTTACTGATTCGTATAAAAAGAAACTTGGATTTTTGTTGGTCAATTGCATCTATATTTTCGGAAATTTCGTTGACATCCGGCGAAATTTTTATGGACTGCAAATGCATATTATAAACTCGTATAATGTCTTTTCCCTTTTTAATATCTGCATAAACCACATTGTTATTTGACTTTGGAAATACAATATTTCCATGCTCAATGATAGGGAATTTAGAAAATATTGCCTGGCCCGTTTTAATTTGTTTTCCCTCCATCAAAACAAATTTATAGGGATATACTTTTAGATCAATATTCGCAGAATTTGAAAACTCTTGGATGCATAATATGTCTGGATTTTCATTATTGATAAATTCTAAAATCACATCTGGAATATCGTCACGATCCAACCATTTAAAAACATTAAACAATCTTACGTTATAACTCATAACCGTAAAATCTTTATCGCTTTCCTCAAATTCTTTGGCAGAAAATTTATAAAACTTATTAAAAAAAGTAATCCCAACCAAAAGGACAAGGCCTGATAAAATCATGCGTTTTTTAAATTGAATTCCCCAATACAAGAAGAACAATCCATTCGCTAAAAAAAACAAAGGCATGAATAGAGTAAAAACCGATAAAAGAGGAAAAAATTTTGGCGCCAAAAATGGTAGTAAATAGGCGATGAATGTTAGCACAATAAGTACTAAATTCAAAAAAAACATTCCTTTATTAAACCATGAAAGGTTCTTCATTTTTACTGCGTTTTAAACTTTAAGATCAAAAGTTCACGATTTACACTTCAATATTTAGATAAAAATAGGCTATTTTCCGGCTTGAAACAAGAATTCTTTTTCTTCTTGGCTCAAACTTTCATAACCAGACTTACTAATTTTGTCCAAAATCTCGTCTATCTGCTGTTGTTTTTTATCTTTTACGACTATTTTTGAAATCGGTTTTTCGATTGGTTTTCTATAATTTTTATGCACTTTTTTGAAAGGTGTCTGCTGTTTTTTAAATAAATTAGTAAAGAAATCTAAAATGGCACTAACTATTTTACTCAAATCAATTCCGCTTTGAAGCAATTTAATATATGAAAAACCAAAAAAAGCGCCTGCCAAATGAGAAATATGTCCACCCGAATTCTCCAATCGGAATTGCATTAAATCCAAAATAATAATTACTGCTGTAATATGCCATAATTTCACATTCCCAACAAGTAACAATCTTACATTCATCAAAGGGCTATAAGTCGTTACCGCAACTAAAATAGCCATGATAGCCGCCGATGCACCAATTATAGATCCACTGTAATGCAATAGATTAAACCCTAGAACAAAAATCAATCCAGAAAAAATGGCGCTTAAAACATACAGTCCCAAATACTGTTTTGAGGAAAAAAAAGTCAAAAATAAGTAACTCGCAAAATTCAGTACCATCATATTAAAAAGCAAATGAAAAAATCCATCATGAAAAAAAGCATACGATAGAAAAGTCCATGGTTTCAATACAAAAACAGTAGGTTCTGATGACAAAGCGATCCAATTGGGAAAGTCAAAAGCCCCAATCTTAAATTGATAGAAAAAAACTAGGGATACCAAAAAGCAACCTATATTCCAATAGATCATCTTTAAGGCGATACCACCTAATTTATATTGCATTTTCAAATCGTCTAAGATGTTCATATTTGATAGAATCAGTTATGGGTTATCAATTTGTCTTTTAAGAATTTAAGGCATTAATTCCAACGATGGCTATCGAACTGATTTTTCTTCCAATACCACATCATCAAATAACCAACCAATGCACCTCCAAGGTGTGCAAAATGGGCAATTCCACTCGATCCACCAAACAAGGAGCCTCCAGAAACACCCAAATATAAATCAATTAATAACAATCCTGGAACAAAATACTTTGCTTTGATTGGAATTGGAATAAACATTAAGGCCAATTCAGCATTAGGAAACATAAAAGCAAAAGCCACTAATAAGCCGTAAATAGCTCCGGAAGCTCCTACAACATTTCCTAAATAAGCTCCCATAAATGCTTGAAAATCGGAAGGAGTTAATAACTCCTGCCATTTAGTATCGAATTTTCCCTCGCTTAATATTTTTAATATTTCAACCTTTTGATACCCATTCTCTATCAGGAGATTAATCCCATTTTCAAAAAAATAATAATTCACAGCAGTGTGTAATAAAGCCGCTCCTAAACCGCAGGAAATATAAAAAAACACAAACTTTTTACCACCCCAAAAGTGTTCTAATGCAGAGCCAAAAGAATACAAAGCAAACATATTGAAAGCAATATGCATAATATTAGGCAATGGTGCATGCATGAACATATGCGTGAAAATTTGCCAAAAATGAAAATCGGGACTCTCGAAAAAATACATTGAAAGTAATTTATAGGCAGGCTCACCAACAATCATTGAGCCTATATAAAACAATATATTTATAATTAACAACTGTTTTACTGTAGGTGTAATATTCATCATAATGCAAATTTTTTATCTAAGTCTTCCACACGCATGGTGATGAAAGTAGGTTTTTGAAATGGGGAAACATTCGGGTCTTTGCAGGCGAAAAGTCCATTTACTAAATTTTCCTGTTCTTTTTCAGTCAAATAAGCACCCGTTTTGACAGCCAAACTTTTGGCCATCGATTTGGCAATAGTATCATTCTGACTGAAACTATTCTCCGGAATTCCGTTATGCAAATCACTTAATAACTGATCTAAAACCGCAGCAACTTCGCTCTCCGTAATATTAACCGGAATACCCGAAATCACGATATGATCGGGATTTGACTCCTCAAAAACAAAGCCCGTATTTACTAATGACTGCTGAAGCTCTGCAATAAGTTCCATTTCGGTCGCTGAGTAAAACAAATTAATAGGAAACAACAATTGCTGACTTGAGGCATGCTGAACTGTCATGTTCACTAGAAATTGTTCATACAGCACACGTTGATGCGCTCTGCTTTGATCCACAATTACCATTCCGGATTTTATAGGAGAAACTATGTATTTTTTATGAATTTGATAGGTTTTATGAACCGTTTGCTCCACTTCCTCATCATCGAATAAAGATGAAGTTACCTCTTCATTTTCAAAGGTAAATTCGTTATTCTCAAAAGTATATTCATTGTTGCTTGAAGCAAATTCGTTACCCCCAGAAACAACTGCCGTATCATGTTTCACTCCTACATACAAACTCTCCCAACTGGCTGTTGGTTCTACTTTTTTATACGTTGAAAAAAGCTTATTGGGTTTATCTTCTGCAAAAGGATTAAAATTTGTGTCTATTTGGATAGTTGGCACTTCTGCATCTAGGTTTTTGTAATGATAAGGTGTGTCCAAATTGGCATCTCTTTCAAAATCCAAAACGGGAGCCACATTAAACTGTCCCAAACTGTGTTTTATCGAAGCTCTTAGAATAGCATACATCGCACTTTCGTTATCAAACTTGATTTCAGTTTTTGTGGGATGTATATTGATATCGATGGTATTTGGTGGCACCGTTAAATACAAGTAATAACTGGGCTGGGAACCATCTTTCAAAATCCCTTCATAAGCAGCCATAACAGCATGGTGCAAATAGGGGCTTTTTATGAAACGGTCATTAACAAAGAAAAACTGCTCCCCCCTATTTTTTTTAGCAAATTCAGGTTTGCTTACAAAACCCTGAATATTCATCATCTCCGTATCTTCAACAACAGGAACTAATTTTTCATTGGTTTTTCCACCAAAAAAATTTACAATTCGCTGTCTTAAACTAGATGGAGGCAAATTGTACATATCGCTACCATTGTGGTAAAACGTAAAATGAATTTTGGGATGTGCCAAAGCCACTCGCTGAAATTCATCAATTATATGGCGATATTCAACCGTATCCGATTTCAGGAAATTACGTCTCGCTGGAATATTAAAAAATAAGTTTTTGACAGCAAATGAAGTTCCTTTAGGTAAAACTGCCACATCTTGGGACATGAATTTACTCCCTTCAATAACGATGTGAGTTCCTAATTCTTCCTGCTCCAATTTGGTTTTCATTTCCATATGGGCAATCGCCGCAATAGAAGCCAAAGCTTCTCCTCGAAATCCTTTGGTATGTAATGAAAATAAATCTTCGGCCTGGCGAATCTTGGAAGTAGCATGACGTTCAAAACACATACGTGCATCTGTAACATTCATTCCCGAACCATTATCAATAACTTGTACCAAAGACTTTCCGGCATCTTTAATAATCAACTTAATGTCTGTTGCTTTTGCATCTACCGCATTTTCCAATAGTTCTTTTACTACTGAAGCAGGTCTTTGCACCACTTCTCCAGCGGCAATTTGGTTGGCAACATGATCAGGAAGCAGTTGAATTATACTCGACATTAAATAACTTATTTTAATTTATGGGGACTATTTTTAAAAATCAAAGGAGGACAAATTTAAGGAATTTCTGTTGGGTTTTACCTCTTTGGCAGTCATAAAAAAAAGCAAATTTAAATCGAAAGCTAACCCTTTTAAAACCAATAGCAATACTATTATTCTTTTATGGTTAATTGCTTTATTTCTTCAAGGGAGTATCGTTTATAAACTATTCCCATTCTTTTTGCGTTCTCTTCTACAGTAGTGGTAAAACCAGCTTCCTTCCTCATTTCATTTACGGATTCTGCGTTTTGGATTGGCCAAATATAATGCCAAAATTGTTTCTTGCCCGATGTCGGATTCAAAATATACATACCGGCCCCTTGAGTCCCGTAAAGCTGTTCCTTTCCTTCTTGCATCAACATTCTGTCGTGCATCATGGCAACTTTGGTAAAGGGTATTTCATTGCTTGCTCCGGCTTCCTGAATCAAGGGGAAATAATCAGCTATTTTTTTGCTGTGCTGAATCACAAACCAAGCTGCTTCATTTGTAGGTTCTCCAACCAATGTTTTACCCGGATAACCATATTTTGCGATAATTTCCTCAATCCTTATAAGATTAATGGAATCACGATTATTCATTATCATATACACCTTACCATTTGCTAAATCGTCTTTTGAATAACCTGTTTCATTAAGTATCTGTAATTTTCTACTATCGGTAGTTTCAGAATCGATATATTCTCTAAGAATTTGGTCAGATTTGTAAATCCCATCCAACTCCTTTTTCAAGTTTTCATCAATAGTTCCTTGTGCATGACTGAATCCAAATACAAACAACAAAAAAACCAGCGAATATCTATTTAAAATCGAAACTTTCATTTCCTGCATTAAAACGTTCAACATCAAATATAACAAATTAAGAAGATTCAGTCAAATTCCATCAATCATAAAAAAAGCATAAAAAAAACCTATACCATTCCATGAACGATATAGGTTTTTTAAAATTTTAAAACTATTTGTTATTCTTCTATTTGCAAAGGCAAATTTTCAATTCGCAAAGCACCGGAAGACAACAAATGTTGATTATCAATTGGATGCGTCAAAGAAGCTTGTTGACGAATATAAGCCATTTTTATGGCCGCTATAGCCGCTTCAGTACCTTTGTTTCCATGAATACCACCACTTCTGTCAATCGATTGTTGTATATTATCATCTGTCAATACACAAAAAATAACCGGAATATCCGTTTGAACATTCAAATCTTTAATTCCTTGGGTTACTCCCTCGCATACAAAATCAAAGTGTTTTGTTTGCCCTTGAATCACACATCCAATGGCAATTACAGCATCCACATTTTGAGTTTGTAACATTTTTTTTGAACCATATATCAACTCAAAACTCCCGGGAACATTCCAACGGATAATGTGATGAGGAGGTACTTCATTTTCTAATAAAGCAGCAAGCGCTCCATTATAAAGCCCTTCTGTGATAGTATCATTCCATTCTGAAACAACAATCCCAAAGCGAAAGTCTTTCGCGTTTGGGACTGTGTTTTTATCGTAATCCGATAAATTTTTATTTACGGTAGCCATTTCTATTTTAGAATTTAGATTTTAGAATTCAGATTTCAGATAATAAAGATAGAACTTTGAAACCATAAACCAACAATCCTAAATCATTTTTTACTCTTGTGACAAACCTATCAAACCATCCACTGTAGCAGCTTCAGGAGCGTTTTCATAATTTTCTTTAATATCTGTAAAATATTTCAAAGCATCTGCTTTATTTCCTAAAGCCAAAGCAACTTTACCAGCTTTCATCAAGAAACGTGGAGTAGTGAAGTCATTTTTACTGGCTTCAACCGCTTTAATATAGTTCTCCAAAGCTTCTTTTGGTTGATTTTTTTGAGAGTAAGCATCTCCGATAGCTCCTTTTGCCAAAGCGCTCAACATTAAATCACTTGAACTAAATTTACCTAGATAATTAATAGCTTCATCATATTTACCTGTATTCAAGTAAGCGATTCCAGCATAATAGTTAGCCAAGTTTCCAGCAGCTGTTCCAGAATATTCATCAGCGATTTTTACAAATCCAAATTTACCTTCAGATCCATTCAATGCCAATTTGTACAATGAATCACTTGCAACACCGTTAGTCGCTTTCTCAAAGTTAGATTGCGCAACAAACATTTCGTTAGCAGCATCATCTTCTTTAGGATTAGCGATAAATTTTTGATAAGCAAAATATCCAACAGTTACCAATGTAATAGCACCTACAACCCCAATTATAATTTTTTGATTCTTAGCAACCCAGTCTTCTGTTTTAGAAGCTGTTTCGTCTAATTTCGAAAAAACCTCAGCCGTAGCACTGTCTTTTTCGTCAATCAATACATTTTCAACTGCATCGTCTTTTACTTCCTTTTCTTTTGGTGTTTTATATCCTCTTTTACTGTAAGTAGCCATTTAAAATTTAATTTAGTGAACGGCAAAAATAAAATTTTTATTCTAATGCACGTAAAAAAAATGAATTTTATATTAAAATTTAGAAAAATATTTTTAATCCCTTATTTTCACTGAAAAAACACCCCCTAATATCCGAATAATCAGGGCGTGCCACCAGCTAGAAAAAAGGGCTATTCACTTTGTCGTCAGGGCCCTTTTTCCTAGCTACTGTCGGGCTATCCGCGCTACTTCGGTAGCTAGCTTCTATCCCTCACGCGAGCGAACGGACGTAGTAAAAAAATGAAAACACAATTTCCCATCTTTTATATCGATATTTTTCAATAATTTGCACCCTCTTAGAAACCGTCCAAAAAAAGGCTCCAAAGTCAACAATTCCAGCAAGAACTTCAGATGTATTTAAAAAAAATATCCTTATTCAATTACAAAAACTTTTCCGAAGCCAATTTCGAATTTGACAGCAAAATCAATTGTTTTGTGGGCAAAAACGGCATCGGAAAAACCAATGTATTGGATGCCATTTATCATTTGTCGTATGGAAAAAGTTATTTCAATCCGCTTGCCGTTCAAAACATCAAACACGGCGAAGAGTTTTTTGTAATTGACGCCGAATTCGAAAAAAACGAAAGAACCGAGCAAATTGTCTGCAGTCTCAAAAAAGGCCAAAAAAAAATACTGAAACGCAACGGAAAAGCATACGATAAATTCTCAGACCACATCGGTTTCATCCCTTTGGTTATTATTTCCCCAGCGGACAGAGATTTAATTGTGGAAGGAAGCGAAACCCGAAGAAAATTTATGGACAGCGTGATATCTCAATTGGATCCACACTATCTGCAACAACTCATCCAATATCAAAAGGTAATGAGCCAACGCAATGCCTTATTAAAGTATTTTGCACTGAACCATATTTATGATAATGATACCTTATCTATATATAATGAACAGCTAACCGAATTTGGCCAATCCATTTTCGAAAAAAGAAAAGCGTTCATCGCCGAGTTCATTCCCATTTTCAACTTTCATCATCACAATATTACCGGCTCGCAAGAATCCGTTCAGCTAATTTATGAAAGTCATTTATTCGAAAATGATTTATTGACGCTCTTACAGCAAAGCATCAACAAAGACCGAATCTTACAATACACCAGCATGGGTATCCATAAAGATGACCTCTCTTTTGAAATCGACAATTATCCAATCAAGAAATTTGGTTCACAAGGACAGCAAAAATCATTTTTGATTGCCTTAAAACTTGCACAATTTGAATTCCTAAAAAAACAAAGTGGTGTAAAACCTATTCTACTTTTTGACGATATCTTCGATAAATTAGACGAAAATCGAGTATCTAAAATCATCGAAATGGTCAACAACGATACCTTTGGACAACTTTTTATATCAGACACACATCCCGAACGCACGGAAGCAATCGTAAAATCGACGCTTCAGAGTTATACTATTTTCAATTTGTAACTTTTATTTAAGATTACTTAAAGATTCAAAAAAGCAAAAAATGCTTAATTTTACACAAATATTAATACTTACACCCCGATGAAAATTAATCACCTATATTTATTCGTTATCTGTTTTCTGGTATTTTCCTGCAACGCACAAACCTCACCAGCTGTAAAAACCGTTGATGTTGCAACATATTCAGAGAAAATAAAAACAACACCAAATGCACAAATCCTAGATGTTCGCACACCCGAGGAATATGCAACGGGACATATTGAAAACTCAGACAATGTAAACTGGCTTAGTGATAGTTTTGTTTTAAGAACAGACAAATACGACAAAACAAAACCCGTTTTTGTATATTGCAAAAGTGGAGGAAGAAGCATCAAAGCATCCCAAAAATTAGCCGAATTGGGTTTTACAACCATCTACAATCTTGACGGCGGAATGCTCAAATGGGAAGCTGCAGGATTGGCAAAACCCGACACTAAAATCATTGGTGTTTGCCCTCAGGAATATGCCGAATTATTAAAATCAGACAAGAAAGTGTTAGTGAATTTTTATGCCCCTTGGTGTGCTCCTTGCAAAAAAATGGAGCCTTATATACTAAAAATGCAAAAAGAAATGGGAGACAAAGTAGTTATCATCCGATTGAATGCTGACGAGAATAAAACCATTATGCAGGAATTAAAAATCAGCGAACTTCCTACTTTAGTATTATATGAAAATAAAGTAATAAAATGGCAAAAATCAGGATTCGTAAGTGAAGAAGATTTAAAGACCCAATTGCAATAATCTGGCCTATGCTCTCAAAAGATACCTTACAATTCCTCGAAGATTTAAAAGCCAACAACAATCGTGATTGGTTTCTTGAAAACAAAAAACGCTATGAAGCCGTAAAGAAAGATTATCATCAATTGGTGGCTTCTTTTCTCGACACGCTTAAACCACTTGACCCTTCATTGGAAATGTTGGAAGTCAAAAACTGTACGTTTAGAATCAATCGGGATATTCGGTTTGCCAAAGACAAATCTCCCTACAAAACTAATTTAGGCGTTTGGATATCCGCAGGGGCCAAAAATGCAGAAGCCTCCGGATATTATCTTCATATAGAAAATGGAAAATGCTTTGTAGGCGGCGGATTGTATTGCCCACAGCCCGACCAGCTTCAAAAAATCAGAAAAGAAATTCACTTTTTCTATGATGATTTACAGGAAATTTTAAATGACAAAAAATTTAAATCTATTTATCAAAATCTGAATAGGGACGAAACTTCGACTTTGAAAAACCCACCAAAAGGCTACGATAAAGAAGATCCTGCCATTGAATTCCTGAAACTGAAAAGCTTTACTGCCACTCAGTCTTTCGATACCAAATTGGTTACCCAAAAAGATTTCGTATCCATCATGGCCGAAAAAATGTTGGCGTTAAAACCTTTCAATAATTTTATCGATAGAGCTCTATATTCAGAATAAAGCCAAAACACCACTTAATTTCAATTCTTTATGGAGATTTTAAATAATTTTTCTTTAAAAAACTACAATACATTTGGCATTGAAGCCAAAGCCGAACAATTTGTTGCCGTTCACAGTGTCTCCGAATTGAAAAGCATTTTGGAACAAAACAAAAACCAAAAGAAATTCGTTCTTGGAGGAGGAAGCAATATGCTTTTGACAAAAAATATCGAAGCCCTCGTAATCCATATTGATTTAAAAGGAAAAAAAATACTGAAAGAAGATGCCGATTATGTTTGGGTAGAAAGTCAGGCGGGCGAAAATTGGCATCAATTTGTGCTTTGGGCGATAGACCAAAACTTTGGCGGACTCGAAAATATGTCGCTCATTCCAGGCAATGTTGGCACAACGCCAGTACAAAACATCGGCGCTTATGGTACTGAAATCAAGGACACTTTTGTTTCCTGCGACGCGATAAATATCGAAAGTCTAGAAATGAGAACCTTCAACAAAGAAGAATGTAATTTTGGATACCGAGAAAGTATTTTTAAAAACGAAGTAAAAGACCAATACATTATAACCTCTGTTGTTTTCAAACTAACGAAACAAAACCATAAAATAAACACTTCCTACGGTGACATCACCGCCGAATTAGCCAAAAATAACATCACAACTCCCGGTTTAAAAGACGTGAGTAATGCAGTGATTGCCATTCGCAAAAGCAAATTACCGGACCCTGCCGAATTAGGAAACAGTGGCAGTTTTTTCAAAAACCCAATCCTTTTAAAGTCTGATTTTGAGAAAATCCATCAAAATTTTCCAGAAATGCGATTCTTTGATATTTCAGAAACGGAAGTCAAAATTCCTGCTGGCTGGCTGATTGAACAAGCCGGTTTAAAAGGAAAACGTTTTGGAGATGCCGGAATTCATAAAAATCAAGCACTTGTTCTCGTAAATTATGGAGGCGCAACTGGACAGGAAATTTTGGATGTTTCCAAAACTGTCCAAGACACTGTTTTCAATACATTTGGCATTCACATTGAGGCTGAAGTGAATATAATATAGATTCTAAAAAATGCTAGAAATAAAAATTTCAAATCCAAATGATTCTAGTGCTTCTTCTATAACAGAGGAATTATCGCAAAATCTTTATGAACGATTTGGAAGTGACGGTAAAAACTCATTTACTGATTGGGACTGTAACAATCCTAAATATGTATTTGTGATAGCCGAATTAAATACTGAAATTGTGGGATGTGGAGCAATTAGACCTCTCTCTGAAAAAAGAGGCGAAGTAAAACGAATGTTTGCCAAATATCCAAGAAAAAATATTGGACAATCGATTTTATCTTTTTTGGAAACAAAAGCAAAAGAGCTGGAGTATGAAGAATTAGTTTTGGAAACAAGGGTGAAAAACGAAGAAGCTTGTTCATTTTATTTGAAAGCAAACTATATAAAAATACCAAACTACGGTAAATATATTGGTCGTCTAGACGCTGTTTGTTTTCAAAAATCACTTTAAAATCATAAAAATGTACATTCCTGATCTATACAAAAACGAAGATAAAGAAGCCATCAGAACCTTTCTCAAAGCAAATGCTTTTGGCATTCTAATCAATCAAACCAATGGAAAATTATGGGCAACTCATATTCCGTTGGAACTTGAAATCAACAAAGAAGGAGAAGAAGTTTTAATGGGACACATCTCAAAAGAGAACCCGCAATGGACAGCATTTGAATCGGACAATCAAGTTCTGGCTGTATTTACAGGGCCTCACTCCTATATTTCTTCATCTTGGTACGATCACGAAAATGTTCCCACTTGGAATTACTCGGCAGTTCATATATATGGAAAGATAAAAATCATTGAAGGAGATGCCGTAATTGATACGCTGACCAAACTTGTGGACAAGTATGAACAAAATTCCAAATGTCCGGTTCGAGTGGCAGAATTATCAAAGAAAACGATGATGCAGACCCGAGGAATTATATCTTTTGAAATCAAAATAGAAGAAATTCAAGCGCAAACCAAAATGTCGCAAAACCGAGATGACAAAAATTATTCGAATATTATTTCCGAATTAGAAAAAACAGAAAACCCTCAATCCATGGCTGTAGCAAAAGAAATGGCTAAAAATAGAAAGTAATTACTGATTTTACATTGATAATTGACAATTGCTAATTACATTTGCAATCGTTTTTAAAAGCCAAAAAATACAAATGATGCTAACCTTTACTTTATATTTTTTTATTGCAATAGTTGTCATTCAACTTTTTTATTATCTAGTAGTTTTTGCAAAATTTTCTTTTGCAAAAGCGCAGGAAATTGAACCTAAAAACATTCCAATTTCTGTAATTGTTTGTGCCAAAAACGAAGAAGAAAATGTTATTAAATACATTCCTTTATTGGCTGAACAAAATTATCCAGATTTTGAAATTGTCTTGATAGATGATGCTTCGAGAGATAACACTTTGGATATTTTTGAAGAATTTGAAAAACAGTACCCTAACATTCGTTTGGTTAAAGTAAAAAATAACGAAGCTTTTTGGGGAAACAAAAAATATGCTTTAACGCTGGGTATTAAAGCCGCAAAAAAAGAATATCTGTTATTTACTGATGCCGATTGCTATCCCACTTCCAAAGATTGGATAACAGCTATGAGTTCCCAATTTACAAAACAAAGAACCATCGTTTTAGGCTATGGAGGTTATGAAAAAATAGCTAATTCTTTTTTGAATAAGATAATCCGATACGAAACTTTGCTTACTGCCACCCAATATTTTTCATGGGCGAAAATGGGCAAACCTTATATGGGTGTAGGCCGTAATTTAGCGTATAAAAAAGAAGAATTTTTCAATGTAAACGGTTTTATCGATCATATCCAAGTTCGATCTGGAGATGACGATTTATTCATCAATCAAGCAGCAGATTCAGACAATACAACAATTGCTTATTCTTCAGAAAGCTTCACATATTCAGCTCCAAAAACCACTTTTAAAGATTGGTTTACTCAAAAAAGGAGACATGTTGCCACTGCCAAATATTACAAAACATTTGACAAAATACAATTAGGACTTTTCTTTAGTTCACAATTGTTGTTTCTGTTATTACCGATAGTATTACTAGCTTTTCAGTTTCAATGGATATTAGTATTAAGCCTTATTGGGTCTCGATATTTAATTACTTGGATTGTTACTGGATTTGCAGCTGGAAAATTAAAAGAAAAAGATGTGATGTATTGGTATCCAATTATAGAAATTATACTTATATTCACTCAAATTAATATCTTTATAACCAATATCTTCTCAAAACCTGCGAATTGGAAATAAGCAAACAAATAGAAAAAGCGAAAAAAGGAAATCAAGTTGCCTTTACCTTTCTATTGGATTACTATTGGAATGAGGTCTATGGTTTTATGCTAAAACGCACTGAAAACGAAACCATCGCAGAAGACATTACCATTGAGACATTCTCCAAAGCATTTGATAAAATAGCCACATACAATTCGGAATTTCAATTCAATACCTGGTTGATTTCTATTGCCAAGAATGTACATATCGATTTAATCCGCAAAAAAAAATCAAGCCTTTTTATCGAAATAACAGACGAGCAAGACCAAACGGCTTACAATGTTGCCGATACAACCCCATCGGCAGAAGACGTTTTAATTACAGAACAAAATCTTTCACAATTATTACAATTCATCAAAGAATTGAAACCCCATTATCAGGAAGTGATTCAGCTACGTTATTTCCAGGAAATGAGTTACCAGGAAATCGCCAATAAAATAGACGAGCCATTAAGTAATGTAAAGATCAAATTGCTTCGTGCCAAAAAATTACTTTCTGAAATTATCAAAAACAGACGATAATTTCATCAAAAGATCTTATTAAACAACACTCCGGAAAACATAGTACACTATTATACTAGAACCTTCAAAAGTAATCTGCATTAATAGAGCTTAATTTGTTAAATAATCATAGTTATATTCATTAAATATTTATATATTTACCTATAAGAATACTTATTTAACAATTTTATTAAAAAATAATCACATCCATATATACTAAAATTCCTGTTATTTGCGTTAGAAACTAAAACCACTTTAGCTTATGATTTAATTATTACTTAACCATTAAATCCATGAATTATGTCTAAATCAAACATCTTCGAAACTAGCTGGATTAACCTTGTATTCGAAAACAGAAACAAAGAATACGGTGCGTATCATTTACGCCAAGAAAACACAAAGACATCCTTTTTTGCACTCTTTATGGGAGTATCACTTTTGACTGCGGTCATTAGTATACCAATGGTTTACAATTATCTAAATCCAGAACATCGGATTCCATCATTAGTGCCAGACTTACCTCCAGTTGTAGTTGTGGATTTTACTCCTTACGTACCGCCTCAAGCAAAAGTTGAAGAACCTATGCCTGAAATTAAAAAACCAATCAAGCAGAACATCAATACCGATTTACAACTAATAAATCCACAAATCGTTCATCCTGATGCAGCAACCCCAAAAGATATTGCATCCAACATCGATCTAAAAACCAATCCTAGCGATAACACATCGGGAGTAGCTGGTTCAGGAGTAGGGACAACCCCTTCAACCGGCACAGCTGTCTCAAGCAGCCCCAGCATTACTGAGAACACGATTCTAACAAGCAATATGGTTGATAAAATGCCAGAATTTCCGGGCGGAATCAAAAAATTCTATACTTATGTTGGTAATAATTTTGAAAAACCCGAAATAGACAGTGAAAATGCAATCCGAGTGAGTGTTTCTTTTGTTATTGAAAAAGACGGAAGCATGACAGATATAAAAATTTTAAAAGACCCAGGTTATGGTCTTGGAGCTGAAGCGATACGTGTATTAAAATCTTTAAGAACAAAATGGTCGCCAGGCATGTTTGAAGGCAAGGCGGTTCGAACTTCCTATAATTTACCGATCACTATTCAACCAAATTAATTTGGTGTATTATAAAAAGAGAAAGCCGAACTTTAAAATTCGGCTTTCTCTTTTTTACAGACCCTATAAAATTTATTTTTTCTTTTTAGTAGTCTTCTTTTTGGTTGTTGTTGCTTTCTTCACAGGAGTCGTCACAACAGGTTTTTTTACATAAGGTTTGTACAAACCGTCCTTTTCAGCTCTAGCCTTGGCTTCATCCGCTCTTAAACTGGAATCAGGATGTGAGCTCATCATTTGGTCTATAAATGAACCTTGAGCACCTTCGCTCATTTTTGCCAATATTCTAAAAGCAGATTCCTCAGCATTTACATCATAGCCATTTTTCTTCATAAAATCATACGCAAATAAATCAGCTTCAGATTCCTGTTTACGACTGTATTTACTATCAATCATTGCACTACCAATTTTAGCCAATTGACTATCGGTAACAGCCGCTACTTTTGTAGATTGCGAAGCTGCTGCATCAATTAAAGCTTCTTTTTGATACAAAGCTTTCATGGCATCTCTGGAATCATGATTATTAACGTGACCAATTTCATGACCAATTACCGCTATTAATTCGTTATCATCCATTACATCCATCAATCCCGAAAAAACACGCACACTGCCATCTGCTGTCGCAAATGCATTGACATCTTTGGTAAGATACACTTTATAATTCAAGGTATAAAACTCCCCTTTTGTATATTTTCCAAAAACTTTAGCCAAACGGATAGCGTAAGGATCTGTTGGTCCAGCCACTTTATTTTCGGCATCCATTTTATCAACAGCTGGTTTTGACAATGCGGCCGCATCTGCGTCGGTAAAAGTAAATCCTGTCATTCCCTTTTGAACAGCACCCAATGCTCTTTCTCCAAAATTAATTTGTGCTTGGGCCGCAGATAACCCAAACAATATTGAAAAAGCTCCTAATAATAATGGTTTTGTATTCATCTTTTAATTTATTTGTTTTAAAGTACAAATATACTACAACTTTAAAAACTACAGAATTCCATTTTTATTTTAATATCCAAAATTTAACACTATAATCCCTTAAATTAAATCTATCTACAAGAACATTTTTAATTTAAAAATCTAAAAGTTGACTTGATAACCAAACAAGTTTTATCAAAATTCGCAAATTGAGAACTCTAATTCTAAAACAACATTCATTATCTTTGTACTCTGAAAATTGAAATATGGAAACTGTTTTAGATAACACATTGCCTGTTGGAAAGCCAAAATGGTTGAAGGTAAAACTCCCAATAGGACAAAAATACACTGAACTTCGTGGTTTGGTAGATAAATATAGCCTCAATACGATTTGTACTTCTGGAAGCTGCCCTAATATGGGGGAATGCTGGGGAGAAGGAACAGCAACATTTATGATTTTAGGAAATGTATGTACGCGTTCTTGTGGTTTTTGTGGTGTAAAAACTGGAAGGCCAGAAACTGTAGATTGGGATGAACCTGAGAAAGTGGCTCGTTCCATAAAAATAATGAACATAAAACATGCTGTAATTACCAGTGTTGACAGAGACGATTTGAAGGATGGTGGTTCAATCATATGGATTGAAACCGTTAAAGCAATTCGCAGAATGAATCCAAACACAACTTTAGAAACTCTAATTCCTGATTTTCAAGGAATTGAAAGAAACATTGACCGTATAGTAGAAGCCAATCCAGAAGTAGTTTCACATAACGTGGAAACTGTTCGAAGACTGACTCGCGAAGTACGAATACAGGCCAAATATGACCGAAGTCTTGAAGTTTTGAGATACCTAAAAGAAAAAGGAATTAACAGAACTAAGTCTGGAATTATGCTGGGTCTTGGTGAACAGGAAGAAGAAGTTTTTCAAACCATGCGTGATTTGCGAGCAGCCAATGTTGACATTGTTACTATTGGTCAATATTTACAACCTAGTAAAAAACACCTTCCTGTAAAAGAATTCATAACACCGGATCAATTCGAAAAATATGAAAAATACGGTTTGGAGCTAGGTTTCCGCCATGTAGAAAGTGGACCATTGGTTCGATCTTCTTACAAAGCACAAAAACATATTTTATAAAAAAGTTTAATCGTTTATTTGTTTAATCGACATCGCAATTAAACAAATAAACGGTTTAACGATTAAACAAATAAACAAAAGGCTTGAAAACAAGAATCGCGATTAATGGATTTGGAAGAATTGGGCGAAATTTATTTCGTTTGCTTTTAAACCATCCCACCATAGAAGTAGTTGCCATAAATGACATTGCAGATAAAAAAACAATGGCTCATTTAGTAAAATACGACAGCATTCACGGTGTTTTACCCGTTGCAGTAAACCATGATGAAAAAGGAATTGTGGTTGATGGGAAACACTTTTTGTTTTTTCACGAAAAAAGTATCCCAAACCTGGACTGGAAAAGCATTAATATTGATTTTGTTGTAGAGTCTACCGGTAAATACAAAACTTTTGAAGAGATAAATGCCCATGTTTTGGCAGGTGCCAAAAGAGTAATTCTTTCAGCCCCCTCTGAAGTGGACAATATAAAAACTGTGGTCCTAGGAGTTAATGAATCCATTCTTGACGGGACAGAAATCATTATATCCAATGCCAGTTGCACCACTAATAATGCAGCTCCAATGATCAAAGTGATTGAAGAACTTTGCGGGATTGAACAAGCCTATATCACTACCATACACTCGTTCACTACCGACCAAAGTTTACACGATCAACCCCATAAAGATTTGCGTAGGGCGAGAGGTGCAAGTCAATCTATTGTCCCAACAACAACTGGTGCGGCAAAAGCATTGACTAAAATTTTCACATCTCTGGATGGCAAAATGGGCGGCTGTGGAATTCGAGTACCCGTACCCGATGGCTCTTTGACTGATATTACTTTTAATGTAAAACAAAGGGTAACCATTCAAGAGATAAACAACGCTTTTAAGTTAGCATCACAAACCAATTTGAAAGGGATTTTAGAATATACAGATGACCCTATTGTCTCTGTAGATGTAATTGGTAATAAAAATTCATGTATATTTGATTCACAACTTACATCTGTAATCGATAAAATGGTAAAAGTAGTAGGTTGGTATGATAATGAAATTGGGTATTCCTCTAGAATCATTGATTTGATTTTGTTGTTAAATAATAATAAAAATTTCCATCAAACATGAAACACTTTTTATTATTTACTGTTTTTTTTCATTCACTGCTCTATTCTCAAATAGAGAATAAAGTTGACAGCGTCACTTATTACTCCAAATTGGCAAGCGAGAATATTAAAAACAATAAATATAAAGAGGCTTTATTATACACTCAAAGATCAATCGATTATTGTAAAAAAAACAAAAATATTGAAGCACAAGCTGCTCAAACATTCAACTTAGGTAAAATATATTTTGATCTAAACCTCCATAATGATGCTATCGAATTATTAAGCAAAAGTATTGTATTATTTAACAGTATTTCCAAAAAGCCCAATGATAAAATCGCACTTGCCTATTACTATATAAGCTTGTCCTGTGTAGAGAGAAAAAACTACATCCTTGCCGAAAGCTCTATTCTAAAAACCGAAGAAATTCAAAAAAAATTAAAAATAAAGGATAAAGCGGATCTAATCAGACTACAAAAAGGAGTACTTTCAAAATTAAGGGGCGACACCGCATTGGCCTCAATCCTTTTTAACGACATTATTGCAAAACCAGACAGTCCTGATTTAACAAATTCAAAAGCCGAAGCCTTTTATCAGATGGGAACGATTGAAGCTGCAAACAATAGGTACAATCTGGCCTTGAATTACTTCAACCGAGCTTTAGAATTAAATAAAGAAACTAAAAACCTAAATCAAAAGTCTAATATTTGGTTAGCCTTAAGTATGGTTTATGACAAATTACTGGACAAATCTACTGCCTATACCTATTTAAAAAAACATTTGAATCTAAAGGAAAGCATAGTACTTGCAAATGAAGAAAAACTAGGAACAAACGACTATGAAACCTTTAAAGAATCTCAACGAAAAAAAGAAGAATTATTAATTGAAAAAGAAAACAAAGAAAAGGAAAAAGCCGATAAATTTTCCAAACTCATCAGTATTTTAGCCATTGCAATTATTTCAATTTTATCACTTTTGAGTTTATCTCTTTACAAAAATAACATCATTCGCAATCAAACCAATTCATTATTGAAAGAAAAAAACAATGAATTGATTGCAGCCAAGAACAAAGCCGAAGAGGCTTCCAAAGCAAGATCTGAATTTCTATCTACAGTAAGTCACGAGCTCCGAACGCCATTGAATGCCATCAACGGGATTACACACCTGTTATTGGAAGAACATCCAAAAAAATCACAGATGCATTATTTGTCTTCATTAAAATTTTCAGGCAACTACTTAACCAACTTTATCAATGATATCTTAGAAATAAATAAAATTGAATCCAATAAATTAGAAATAGAATATATTAATTTTAATCTCAAACAATTATTGGGGGATATCCAAAACTCGCTCAAAGAAATTGCCACTGTAAACAACAATAAGTTTATTCTCAAAATAGATTCTGCCATACCGGAAAACCTAATAGGTGACCCCACAAAACTGTCTCAAATTTTCATGAATTTGATCAATAATGCATTGAAATTTACCAATAATGGAACAGTCAATGTTTTTGCCCGGTTAAGAAATTATCAAAATGAAAATGCTACTATCTTTTTCCAAATTATTGATACAGGCATTGGAATTCCCGAAGACAAATTAAAGACTGTCTTTGAAAGTTTCTCACAAGGATCTGTAGAGATCAATAGAAAATTTGGAGGTACCGGATTGGGATTAACCATTGTAAAAAAACTGGTTCGTATCTTAGGCGGTCGAATAAGGCTGAAAAGCGTTGTTGGAGAAGGATCTACTTTCTCCTTTGAATTGAATTTCAAAGTAGACAGCAAACCTTTGCTAAATAAAGCTGTAATCAAAAATTACAATCCGGAAATCTTTAAAGACAAAAAAATACTGGTGGTTGAAGACAACAAAATCAACCAAATGATTACGAAAAAAATGTTGACAAATAAAGCGATGAAATGCACTATTTTAGACAATGGTGAAGAGGCCATTCAAATGCTAAAAAGCAAAGCATTCGATATGGTCTTAATGGATGTTCATTTGTTGGGAATCAACGGCACAATCGCAACACAACAAATTAGAGAATTTGACACCAAAACTCCTATACTTGCCCTTACAGCCATTTCATTAAATGAGAACAGGGAGATGCTACTTTCTTTTGGCATGACAGATGTAATCACAAAACCATTTGTAGCCGAAGATTTTTACTCTATCATTGCCCTAAATATAATCAATTCTTAACCTCTTACAATCAATTCCTTAATCAATCTACGCAATTGGGGCTCCGCTTTTTTGGCCGCTTCTAAAACCTCATCATGTGAAATAGTCAGTATGCTTGCTTCATCTCCTATATCAGTGATAATAGAAACACCAAACGTTTCCAAGTCCATATGACGTGCCACAATTACCTCTGGAACCGTTGACATCCCCACACAATCGGCACCCAGAATCTTAACCATTCTATATTCGGATAGGGTTTCAAAAGTTGGTCCTTGTAACCCTAAATAAACTCCATCGTGTACTTCAATACTTAGCTCTTGTGCAATTTCTTTGGCCTTACAAATCATTTCGACAGAATATGGCTGGCTCATATTCACAAACCTTGGCCCAAAACGTTCATCGTTTTTTCCTCGCAAAGGATGTTCCGGCATAAAATTGATATGATCTTTTATAATCACGATAGAACCAACTTTGTAGCGGGGATTTACACCACCAGAAGCATTGGAAACTATTAACTTTTCAACTCCTAAATACTTCATCACACGAACTGGAAAAGTCACTTCTTTCATGGAATATCCTTCGTAAAAATGAAAACGCCCTTGCATGGCAACAATTTTTTTACTGCCAATAGTCCCAAAAACCAATGCTCCTTTATGTCCTTCAACTGTTGAAATAGGGAAATTTGGAATCTCCTGGTAAGGCAATGTATACTCAATTATAATGTCATCAGTAAATCCACCCAATCCGGATCCTAAAATCACTCCAAATTCAGGGCTGAAATTTATTTTATTTTTTATATAACTAACGGTTTCTTGCACTTTGTCCCACATAGTTCAAAATATTTTTATCAAAATTATCTCCATCTGAAAGAAACGAACTTTTAATTGGCAAAAAATAAAGCTGTTCACTTAAAACACTTCCTTTCAAACGTACATAATCTTTTTCGGTTGTTACAATAATCTTATCCCCTGCTTTTTTCTTAATTTCCTGTAATTCGCTCTCGCTAAAATGATGGTGATCAGGAAAAGTCAGGCATTCGTCATCACCTTTCTTTAAATGGGCAAAAAACGATTCGGGTTTTGCTATTCCAGCCAAAAGTATTTTGTCCATACTTCTCACTTCGCTAACTTTTACCGTTTTTTCTTCCGAATAAACCACATCTTCATACTCTATAAAGGTAAAGAACAAACTTTGATCTGGAGAAAGATCCAAATGTTTTTTTATGTTTTTTCGGTCTTCCAAAGAAAGGTTTGAAGGACATTTAGTAACAATGACGATATTGGCTCTTTGTACGCCGCTTCTACTCTCTCTTAAATTTCCGGTTGGCAACATAAGATCATTACAGTATAAATCTCCATAAGCAGTAAGCATAATATAAAATCCAGCTTTTACCTTTCGGTGCTGAAAAGCATCATCTAACAATATAATTTCTGGAGAATCTGAATTGGAAAGCAATTGTACAATTCCATTCTTCCGATTGGCATCTACAGCTACCTGAATGTTTTTGAATTTTTGATAAAACTGAAATGGCTCATCACCTAATTCTAATGCATCCGAAGTTGAGTTAGCTAAAACAAATCCTTCTGATTGTCTTTTATAACCTCTACTTAAAGTTGCCACTTTATATTTATCGGAAAGTAACCGAATCAAATATTCTATTTGAGGAGTCTTTCCCGTTCCACCCACGCTTAGATTTCCTACTGCAATAACAGGTAAATCAAAAGAATAGGACTTTAAAATCCCTGTATCGAAAAGTAAATTCCGAATACTGGTAATAAAGCCATACAAAATGGCAAATGGAAACAATATTTTTCGCAGTAAATTCATTTTACGAAAGTAAAACATTTATGATAATGCAGAAAGTAATTACAAGTCTAAAATGCTCAAACCAATTGGAAAGCCATTCGAAGTAGATTTTCAAAAAAAATAAAAGCCATACTTATTTATAAAAATTTTAAAACACTATTTAAGGTACTTAGAAGAATCGCTTTTTACCATGTCAGTTTTTAATAAAAAATGACACCCGAGATTAAGATAACTACAAATTAACATACCTTTTTTTAGCTAATTACCAAATCGATTTTACAACAATCTTTTTTTCCTAAAAAAGAATCCGAAATTAAATTTTAATTGTATTTTTGTTAAAAATCAAACAATTACATGTTAATTTCGCTAAAAATATAAACATAATCAAAATTAAAAATGCAATAAAATCTCAAATTTGTTTAACCTACAATCTTCTCAACATGAAAAAAAACTACATTATTGGTATTACATTGTTATTGTTTGCAGGAACTATTCAAGCTCAAAAAGATAAAATAAAAGCAGCTGAAAAAGAAATGAATAATGGAAATCTTCAAGATGCTGTTATTATTCTTAAAAGTATCGAATATCAAATTTATAATTCGAATGATGAAGACAAAACCTTGTTTTATTTTGTCCAAGGAAGTTCTTACTTAGGATTAGCCGATAAAAATATTGAAGAGGGAAAAAATTTAGCTTTGGCTGCAAAAGCTTTCCAAGAATTAATCAAAGCCGAATCCGAATCGGGAAAAATCAAATACTCCAGTCAGGTACAGCTTTCTTTTAAGAGCATTAAAGGAAGATTAGTGAATAGTGCCATAAAAGATTCTAAAGCTGATAAATTTATCGAATGTGGTAATAAACTATACGAAGCTTATTTACTGGACAAGAAAGACACAATAAACTTATATTATGCAGCATCAGCCTTTGTAAGTGGAAAAGATTTTGCTTCCGCACTTAAACATTACGAAACGCTTAAAACAATTAACTATTCTGGAATTGGCACTTATTATTATGCAACAAATAAAACTACTCAAGTTGAAGATAGCTTCCCAACTGCTAATGAAAGAGACATTTTTGTTAAAGCTGGCACTCATGAAAAACCAAGAACCGAAAAAGGATTATCAAAAAGAGGCGAAATTTATAAAAACATTGCCCTGATTTATGTTCAAAACGGGGAAACAGAAAAGGCAAAAAAAGCAATTTCGGATGCACGGAAAAAAAATCCTGAAGACTATTCTTTGGCACTAACAGAAGCGGATTTGTATCTGGAATCAAAAGACTATGATTTGTACAAAAAAATGGTAGCTGCTATTTTGGAAAAGAATCCAAATGATGTGAATTTAGTTTTCAATCTAGGAGTACTAAGCGCAAAAGCAAATAACCCTAGCGAAGCCGAAACTTTTTACTTGAAAGCAATTTCCATTGACCCACAATACATCAAAGCTTACATTAATTTATCCGTTTTAAAACTCGAAGGACTAAAAACAATAAATGACGACATGGACAAATTAGGAGCTTCTGCAAAAGACATGAAGAAATACAATGTTTTAAAAATAAAAAAAGAAGAAATTTATAAAGGAGTAATTCCTTATCTCAAAAAAGCAGTTGAAATTGACCCGAAAGACAAAGAGATTTCACAAAGTCTTTTGAGTGTATACAATGCTTTGGATATGACAGCCGAATATAAAGACTTAAAAGCTAAAGCCGTTTACTAATGCATTCTTCTAATCATAACAATATTGTTATGATTAGAAGAATTTTTTGTAGCCAACTGATCCTTACAAACAAGTTTTGCAGACTTATTAATACGCTTTAAATTACTTCTCATACAGTAAGTTTTTCCATCTATAAAACTCTAAATTATCTTATAACAAAGCAAATTTAGCTTTAGAAAAAACATCATAAAAAATAACAAATAGGAGCAATATTTTTCGAAAGAAATTGATTTTTCGAAAATATAATATTTTATCTTTGAGCGGAAATTATTAAAAACAAACTAATAATAACTTCTACAAATTAATTTCAAATAATTGACGTTATTAATTTATAAAATACAGATTAATAAATACCCCGAAAAGATTAAAAAAAATGATTACAATAAAAGAAATTCTTTCTGTTCTTGAAGAAATGGCCCCATTGGCTTATGCTGAAGATTTTGACAATGTAGGCTTAATAATAGGAAATGAAAATACTGAGGCAACGGGCATTCTAGTTTGTCATGATGCTTTAGAAAATGTAATTGACGAAGCCGTTGCCAAAAAATGTAATCTGATTGTTTGTTTTCATCCTATTTTATTCAATGGCATAAAGAAAATAACCGGAAAAAATTATGTAGAACGAGCTATTCTCAAAGCTATAAAAAATGATATTGCCATTTATGCTGTCCATACCGCATTGGACAACCACCCAGAAGGTGTAAACAAAATATTTTGTGATACTTTAGAACTGATAAACACTCAAATCTTAATCCCAAAACAAAATCACATCCGAAAATTAGTTACTTATACTATTAGAGACAATGCCGAAAAAGTTCGAAATGCTTTGTTTGAAGCTGGAGCAGGAAGTATTGGAAATTATGACAAATGCAGTTTCAACTCAGAGGGAACTTTCACATACCAAGGTAATGAAAAAAGCGAACCAACCATTGGTGAAAGAGGCGTGCTATCCAGAGGAACCGAGGTTAAAATCGAAGTTGTTTATGCCAAGCATCTAGAAGCAAAAATCATAAAAGCATTAAGAGAAAACCATATTTACGAAGAAGTCGCCACTGAAATCTACAATATGAAAAACACCTTTAATCATATTGGCCTGGGAATGATTGGTGAACTGGAAGAAGCTATGGACGAAAAGGATTTTCTTCAGTATGCAAAAGATAAAATGGGAGCCAACGGAATTCGTCATTCAGCCTTTACAGGAAAAAAAATAAAAAAAGTGGCAGTCTTGGGCGGATCAGGAAGTTTTGCCATAAAAAATGCCATTCAAGCCGGTGCTGATGTATTTTTGACTGCTGATTTGAAATATCATCAGTATTACGAAGCCGAAAATCAACTTTTATTGGCCGATATTGGACATTTTGAAAGTGAACGCTATACAAAAGAGTATATTGTTGATTATCTTAGAAAAAAAATCCTTAATTTTGCAATCATTTTATCGGAAGAAAATACAAATCCAGTTAAGTACTTATAGAATATGGCGAATACGAAAGAATTAAGTGTTGAGGACAAGTTAAGAGCAATTTACGATTTACAACTAATTGACTCTAGAATTGACGAAATCAGAAACGTTAGAGGAGAACTTCCTTTAGAGGTTGAGGATTTAGAAGATGAAGTTGCAGGTTTAAGCACTCGTTCAGAGAAATTGAAAGGGGAATTAGAAGTTATCGAAAACCTTATCAAGGAAAAAAAGAATGCAATTGACGAACACAAAGAAGCTGTCAAAAAATACACTAAACAACAAGAAAGCGTTCGTAATAACCGCGAATTCAACTCTTTGACTAAAGAAATCGAATTTCAAGAATTAGAAATTCAATTGGCCGAAAAGCAAATCAAAGAAATGAAAGCTTCTATTGAGCATAAAAAAGAAGTGATTTCTTCTTCAAAAGAGAGATTGGAATCTAAATCATCTCACTTGAAACATAAAAAATCAGAATTGGAGTCTATAATGGCTGAAACTCAAAAAGAAGAAATCTTCTTGACTGAGAAATCGGCAGAATATGAAGCATTAATTGAAGAACGTTTATTGGTAGCGTACAAAAGAATCAGAAGTAGTGTTCGTAACGGACTAGCAGTTGTTTCTATCGAAAGAGGTGCATCAGCAGGATCATTCTTCACGATTCCGCCACAAACACAAGTAGAAATTGCTTCTAGAAAGAAAATCTTAATCGATGAGCACTCTGGAAGAATCTTAGTCGACAGTGTTCTGGCTGAAGAAGAAAGAGAGAAAATGGAACAATTATTTTCTAAATTCTAAAAAATCTGAGTCCCGATCTAATCGGGACTTTTTTTTATACCCCCATATTTTGAACCTAAAAAAAAGCATCCGATTTCTAACTGTCAAATCCGTTGGTCTTTACATCAACCTACTCAGTTTGGTTCAACCAAAAAAAGCATTGCAACTATCCTATGCACTTTTTACGAATCCCAGAATTGGAAAAATATCCAATGAACAAATCCCAGAAATTCTGCAAAATACAATCAAAGAAACCTTCTGGCACAACGAACACCAGTTTCAAACCTATACCTGGGAAGGAAATAACACCAGAATCCTTTTAGTTCATGGCTGGGAAAGCAATTCGGCCCGTTGGGAGAAAACCCTGCCCTATCTACAAAAATCCGGAAGCACCATCATCGCTATAGACGCTCCCGCCCACGGACAAAGCAGTGGTAAGGAATTCAACGTACCACGTTATGCAGAGTTTATCAATAAAGCTGTCGAAAAATACAACCCAAGCATTATCATTGGTCATTCCATAGGTGGCGCGGCCTGTATCTATCATCAATATATACATCCAGAAACCAGCATTGAAAAAATGGTGATCCTAGGTGCTCCGTCCGATTTGAAAACATTGATAGACAATTATATCAAAATGTTGAGCATAAATCGAAAAATGTTCACACTTTTGGAAAAACGCTACTTGGAAAATTTTAATTTCAAACTAGAAGATTTTTCTGGTGGCGCATTTGCCAAACATATCAAAATTGAAGGGATTATTGCCCATGACACCGCCGATACTGTAGTCTCATATGAAGAAGGCCAAAAAATTGCAAGCGGCTGGAAAAAAGGTCGTTTCATCACAACCAAAGATTTAGGACATTCCATGCACGATGATGATTTGTACCAAGAAATATATCGTTTTTTATTTGAAAAATAAATTGTTCGATTATTAGATTTCTGAATTAATATTTAAGTTGCAAGTGTGTGTGTTTTTTGATCGAATTCTCAGATTATAGAAATAACCGAAATCAACAAGCCAACAATCTAATAATCTAACTACCCAACAATCTAAAAAAAGACTATTTTTGCAGTATGGAAGAAAATCTAAAACGCCTCAATAAATTCATAGGAGAAACAGGCTATTGTTCCCGTCGCGAGGCCGATAAAATTATTGAAGAAGGCCGGGTAACCATCAATGGAGTGGTACCAGAACTCGGGACAAAAGTTTCACCGGATGACGAAGTGCGCATAGATGGAAAACTAATCCGTGAGAAAAATGAAAAACCCGTTTATCTTGCGTTCTACAAGCCTGTAGGAATAGAATGCACCACCAATCTGGAGGTTCATAATAACATTGTGGATTACATCAATTATCCAAAACGTATTTTCCCAATTGGCCGTTTGGACAAAGCCAGTGAAGGCTTAATTTTTATGACCAACGATGGTGATATTGTCAACAAAATATTGCGCGCCAGAAACAACCACGAAAAAGAATATACCGTAACGGTAAACAAACCCATAACCGACCGTTTTATAGAACGAATGGGAAATGGCGTGCCAATTCTAGATACGGTTACACGCAAATGTAAAGTAGAACAAATCAGTAAATACATTTTCAAGATCATTCTGACTCAAGGATTGAATCGTCAAATCCGTAGAATGTGTGAATATTTAGGCTACGAAGTTACTGCCCTAAAACGCATCCGAATCATCAATATTTCTCTGGACGTTCCTGTCGGTCGCTACCGTGATTTAACCGATTACGAAATCAAAGAACTCAATGCACTAATTGAACCTTCCAGTAAAACCGAAGAAGCCAGCTTACCAAAAGCGGAACCTCAAAAAAGAAGAACCGAATTCATCAAAAGAGACGACCCTCGATTTAAGAAAAGAGGCGATTATTAAATACTAAAAAGCCGTTTCAATTAAATGAAACGGCTTTTTAAATTTTATGATAATGCTTTTATTTTCTACTTCTGATTTCTCTTGCTAAAAGTGTATTTTTCAACAACATTGCAATAGTCATTGGTCCTACTCCTCCTGGAACTGGAGTGATGAAAGAAGATTTCTTGCTAACTCCATCAAAATCAACATCACCTGTGATTACATATCCTTTTGGATGTGAAGCGTCTTCCACTCTTGTAATACCTACATCAATTACTACAACTCCATCTTTCACCATATGGGCTTTCAAGTAATTTGGAACACCAAGAGCCGTAATGATAATATCTGCACTTTTCGTGTATTCTTCAATATTTTTAGTTCTACTGTGAGTAAGTGTCACTGTAGAATCCCCAGGATAACCTTTGCGACTCATCAAGATACTCATTGGTCTTCCCACAATATGACTACGTCCAATAACTACGGTGTGTTTACCTGCAGTTTCTACTTTATATCTCTCTAACAATTCCATTATTCCAAATGGAGTTGCAGGCAAAAATGTTTCCATATCCAAAGCCATTTTTCCAAAATTAGCAGGATGGAAACCATCCACATCTTTTTCAGGATCAATAGCCATAAGTATTTTTTGTTCGTCGATATGTTTTGGCAATGGCAATTGAACAATATAACCATCCAAATTATCATCTTCGTTTAATTCTTTAATCTTCGCAAGTAATGCTTCCTCGGTAATATCAGCAGGTAAACTTACTAATGTTGATTCGAAGCCAATCTGTTCACAAGAACGTACTTTGCTTCCCACATAAGTTAAACTTGCTCCATCAGTTCCAACAATTACAGCAGCCAAATGAGGTACTTTTTCCCCATTGTCTTTCATTGTTTTTACTTTAGCAGCAATTTCATTTTTAATATCCTGCGATGTTTTTTTTCCGTCTAGTATTTGCATTTTTTAAAAAGTTAAATGTTTGAGGTTTAAAGTTTCAAGTTTAAAAGGCGAAACTCAAATTATATAATTATTATCTGTTTAATTTAAAAAATTTAAGGTCTAAATTTTCAATCTATTTGAAACTTTAAACCTTAAACATTCTATTTTATCTCGGCATTCCGCCTGGCATCCCTTTCATTCCGCCCATCATCTTCATCAGGTTTTTTCCTCCTGGGCCTTGCATCATCTTCATCATTTTGCTCATTTGTTCAAACTGTTTCATCAATTGATTCACTTGCTCAACTTTTGTCCCAGATCCTTTGGCAATTCTAGCTTTTCTTTTTACATCAATTATTGCAGGTTTACTTCTTTCAACAGGAGTCATTGAATGAATAATCGCTTCAATATGTTTGAAAGCATCGTCTTCAATTTCGATATCTTTCATCGCTTTTGAAGCACCTGGTATCATTCCAACCAAGTCTTTCATATTACCCATTTTTTTAACTTGCTGAATTTGAGACAAGAAATCATCAAAACCAAATTCGTTTTTAGCAATTTTCTTTTGGATTTTTCTAGCTTCATCTTCGTCATATTGCTCTTGCGCTCTTTCCACCAACGACACAACATCCCCCATACCAAGGATACGTTCTGCCATACGATTTGGATAGAAAACATCAATCGCATCCATTTTCTCACCAGTACCCACAAACTTAATTGGTTTGTTCACTACCGATTTAATAGAAATTGCAGCTCCACCACGAGTATCCCCGTCCAATTTGGTTAAAATAACCCCATCAAAATTCAAGATATCGTTGAACGCTTTTGCTGTATTCACGGCATCCTGACCTGTCATGGCATCCACAACAAATAAAGTTTCTTGTGGTTGGATGGCTTTATGCACTTTGGCAATTTCATCCATCATTTCTTTATCGACAGCCAAACGACCAGCAGTATCGACAATTACCACATTAAATCCATTCGCTTTTGCATGCTTAATTGCATTTTGAGCAATTTCAACTGGATTTTTATTTTCTGGCTCAGAATATACTTCAACAGCAATAGAATCTCCTACAACATACAATTGCTGAATAGCCGCCGGACGATAAATATCACAGGCAACCAAAAGCACTTTCTTATTCTTTTTTGTTTGAAGATAATTAGCCAATTTTCCAGAAAAAGTAGTTTTACCAGATCCTTGCAATCCTGACATTAATATAACAGATGGCGTGCCCGAAAGATTGATTCCCGCAACATCTCCACCCATCAATTCAGTAAGCTCATCTTTGACTAATTTCACCAATAATTGTCCAGGTTGCAATGTCGTTAATACATCTTGACCTATTGCTTTCTCTTTTACTTTGGTTGTAAAATCTTTGGCAATTTTAAAATTGACATCGGCATCAAGTAAAGCACGACGCACTTCTTTCAAAGTTTCGGCTACGTTTACTTCTGTGATTTTTCCGTGTCCTTTTAATATATGAAAGGCTTTGTCTAGTTTATCGCTTAAATTATCGAACATAATTTTATTTCTCTTTAATTAAGGCGCAAATTTAATGATTTGATATTGAAGTTTAAATAGTATTAGAAATAAAAAAGCAATTGTTTTAAAATAAAATTCAAAACAATAAAAAGAGGCCCTATAAATCTAGCCTCCTTTCTCCAAAAACAGTAAAACGAACTAAAAATGATTATACATATTATTTGCCGTCAATTCCTTTTTTACAAACAAATATTTTATTTTTATTTATTCTAAATAAAAATATTATTTTTGCTAAAATTATTTTTAATTAAATAATGCTACGATAACATTCAATGTCTTTTTTCAATTGAAAATTGACTAATGGAACCAGCAAAAATCATATTTCTTTACTCATAAAATAATTAAGAATTACGCTTATGTGCAATCTAAAAGTATTAAACCGAACCTCTAATGGAATTCTGTTGTGTTGCCAACATAGAGACATGTATCAATTGCTGTTTAATAATTTGACCTTTGATTTGAGTAGCATCGAAATGACGAGTTTTGCCAATTATTTGGACCAAATAGATATTGATTATTGGGAAAGGGAATATAAAAATTCAATTTATGAAAAGAAGATTCCGATTCCAACTTTACAGTCTAATTTTATTATTCTGCTAAACAGAAAAGAACTGGAGGAATTACGCTTTTTGGTAGATTGTGTCAGTGAAGATAAAATTCTAAAACCAGTAGAAATCAATTATCTGATTATTTCAAATTGATAAACAGACATAGAGACAGCACATAAAAAAATCCGTCCCGTTTAATAAAATGGGACGGATTTTTTGTTTTAGGCAGTATCTGATAAAATTTAATTTGTGATGAAAAGCAGAATTTAAGGAATTCAAAATTACTGCAAAAGCAGCATATAAAAAGATATATTTTGAGATGTCATCTTTTATACAATTTAAGACTAGTTTTTCATGTCTTCTGATTGATAATTAAGTCGGATTTTACGCTTTTAGCATTAATTTCTATCAAACGTTTTCGTTTATTTTACAGTTTGCTAAAAGAAGCTTTTTAAATAACGTCTTAATGTTAAAAAATAAAGAATAATTTAATCAAAAATTAAAATAAACACATAAAATTATTGTATTTGCAAAAATTATTTGTTTTTTTTAAAAAATTAATAAAAAAATATTTTTGCTATTTCAAAAATAAATGTACTTTTATACTATAAAATAAAAACATAAAAATCATTAAAAAAACAATATAAAAAAATACAAGATCATGAGAACAATTATCACCTTTGCCCTTTGCTTTAGCTTCTTTTCTGCGACGTATTCACAAGACCAAAAAACAGCTGATAAAAAAGCAGAAACTTTAAAAATGGAAGTATTACCAGAAGTATTAGTTTCATACACTAAAAATGTTTCAAAATACATTCCAGACAACAATCCTGATGCAGTTATCAGAAACACTCAAAACGAATTCATTTTGTACAATGTAGATAATGAAGAGTGCAGAAATTTCGACGAGTATTTAGTGACTTTAGAAAATGAAAAAGGCTTCTTGGTGGCAACTTACAATCAACACGGAGTACTAGTACGGGTTAATGAAAAATATGCAAATGCAGAATTACCAAGAGAAATAATGCGTTTTGTCTTTATGTGGTATCCTGAATGGACAATTACAAAAAGTAAGTTTGAATATTCTCAACAAAAAGGAGCAATATTAAAAAAAACATACCATTTGAAACTTAAAAAAGATAATCAAACTCAAAATATACAAATTAGTTCAACAGGCCAAATTGTTAAAACAAACAATGAATTAGCAATGAATTAAAATTGCAATGATTCTCAATTAAACCAAAATTCCCCCGTCCCTAACAAATAAAAAAGAGGCTGTCTAAAAATATAGACAGCCTCTCCTTAAATTTTATTTGTAAAAATTACATTCTCTCCGGTACATTTATCCCTAATAAACTAAAGGAATCAGCAATGACATCTGCCACTTTTTTGGACAATTGCACTCTGAATATCTTTTTGTTCAAATCAGTTTCACCAAGTATAGAAACGGCTTGATAAAAAGAATTGTATTCACGAACCAAATCGTATGTATAGTTAGCAATCAAAGCAGGGCTGTGATTGTGAGCCGCATTCTGAATCACTTCTGGAAACAATTCAAGTTGTTTTACCAATTCTTTTTCTTTTTCGTGAAGTTCTTCAATTCCTGCATTGACTGCAAAATCAAAATCAGCTTTGCGAATAATTGATTGAATTCTGGCGTATGTATATTGAATGAAAGGTCCAGTGTTTCCAGCAAAATCTACCGATTCTTCCGGATTAAAAAGGATTCGTTTTTTTGGATCTACTTTCAAAATATAATATTTAAGCGCTCCAAGACCTATCGTATTGTATAATTTTGATTTTTCTTCAACCGAATAAGAATCTAATTTACCTAAATCTTCGGCAATTTTTTGAGCTGTATCGGTCATCTCTTGCATCAAATCATCAGCATCTACTACAGTTCCCTCACGGCTTTTCATTTTTCCAGAAGGTAAATCAACCATTCCGTACGATAAGTGAAAAAGATTAGAAGCCCAGTCAAATCCTAATTTTTTCAGAATCAAGAACAATACTTTAAAGTGATAATCTTGTTCGTTCCCAACTGTGTAAACCATTCCGCCAACATCTGGCATATCTTTTACACGTTGAATTGCAGTTCCAATATCTTGAGTCATATAAACCGCAGTCCCGTCTGAACGTAATACAATCTTACGATCCAAACCTTCATCTGTCAAATCAATCCAAACTGAACCGTCCGGATCTTTTTCAAAAATCCCTTTTTCTAAACCAATTTGAACAACATCTTTACCCAATAAATAGGTATTGCTTTCGTAGTAATAACTGTCGAAATTTACTCCTAGATTTTTATAAGTAGTAGCAAAACCATCATAAACCCATTGGTTCATGCTTTTCCAAAGTGCAATTACTTCCGGTTTTCCATTCTCCCAATCCAAAAGCATTTGTTGAGCTTCAAGAATAATTGGGGCTGCTTTTTTTGCTTCTTCCTCTGTTTTACCGGCCTCCATTAATTCAGTAATTTCTGTTTTGTACGCTTTATCAAAAGCTACATAATAGTTACCAACCAATTTATCGCCTTTCAATCCAGTAGATTCTGGAGTTTCTCCATTTCCAAATTTTTGCCAAGCCAACATGGATTTACAAATATGGATTCCTCTATCGTTGATGATTTGTGTTTTGTATACTTTTTTGCCCGAAGCTTTGATAATTTCGGCTACCGAATAACCTAATAAATTATTACGAACGTGTCCTAAGTGCAACGGTTTGTTGGTGTTTGGAGAAGAATACTCTACCATCACCGCCTTGTCATTTGCCGAAGGCGTTACAAATCCGAATTTTTTGGCACTTCTGATTCCGTTAAAGAAATTCAAATAATAAGAATCTGCAATTACTATATTCAAAAATCCAGAAACCACATTAAAACGTGCTACTTCCGAAACATTTTCAACAAGATAATTTCCAATTTTATTTCCCAATTCAACAGGATTACTTTTCACCACCTTAAGCAATGGAAAAATAACCATAGTAATATCGCCTTCAAACTCTTTTCTGGTCGCTTGAAACTCTATTTTATCAATGGTTACATCAAACAAAGTTTGAATGGCTTTCTCTATAGATGGGGTAAGAATATTGGATAATGACATGTATACTTGATTTTTTTAAGTGTGCAAATATAAGGCTTATTCGCCAAATATAGAAAGTGAAAATTAACATTCTATTTGGGAGTCTTTATAAAAAAGAAGTGTCATAAAATATAGCATCCATTCAATAGGAATATTGACACTCTACATGCTCAAATTAATATATAATACTTCCCTTAAAAACTAAAAAAGGACGTTTTAAAACACTTAAAACAAAAAAATATATAAAAAAAAATTCGAATACAAACTGCTAAAAATCAAAGTTTCCCAATATTCTTTCTAAAAATCATTCAATTTTTTTCTGAAATCGTGTTACAAAAAGAAGACAAAACAGTCTTACTTGCAATCATCAATCAAAATAATCAATCAAAAAACAAATTATGAAATTTAAATTATTCACACTTTTCCTATTGAGTTTTATAGGAATTGCACAAGCCGAAAACCCCGGTGTTATTTCGGGAAAAGTAACAAACAAAGAAACAAACCAGCCTGTACAATTTGCTTCAATAGTAATAAAAGATGCCGGAAAAGTTATTACTGGAATTGTCGCTGACGAAAATGGCTCTTTTTCGATAAAAAACTTAGAGCTGAAAAAGTTCACTTTAGAAGTAGAATTCATTGGTTACAAAAAATATTCCACCACTTTTGAATTGAGTTCGGCAAAAAAAAGCTCTACTATAGAAATTCTTTTGGAGGAAGAAGCTACAGAACTCCAATCGGTTGATATCGTCAAAGAACATTCTTTAATTGAACAAAAAACAGATCGAAAAATTATCAATGTGGGTAAAGATCTATTGAGTGCAGGAGCAACTGCTGCCGAAATCATGAATAATATTCCCTCTGTAAGCGTCGATCCTCAAACTAATGCCGTAAGCCTTAGAGGAAACTCCAATGTTCGCGTTTTTGTAGATGGCAAACCTAGTACGGTAGATCCTGCTCAATTATTGCAACAAATCCCATCCACTTCCATCAAACAAATTGAATTAATTACCAACCCATCGGCCAAATACAATCCCGAAGGAATGAGTGGAATTATCAATATTGTTTTAAACAAAAATGCCAAAATAGGTTTTAATGGAAGCGTCAACACTGGCGTAACCATTGGAGAAACTCCAAAATCGAATTCCTCTTTTGACATGAATTACCGTAATGGGAAAGTGAATATGTATGCCAATTATGGTTTAACTACTGGTAAACATCACAATCATGGACAAGTAGAAACATTTGATGACAATGGAGCTATTGAGAATACTCAAAAATTTGATTTTTCGAACGAGAACACAGCGCACTTAGCCAAAGTAGGGCTCGACTTTTATTTGAATGACTACAACACCATTTCTGTCTATACAACTCAAAACATCAGTGATGAAAATGGAAAATCTCAAGTAAATGTAGATTTTTCAGCCCCTACTGAACCAAGTATCAATCAATTATTGGACACTAAAAACGACAATTACACGCAAACCTATAATTTAGATTACAAGAAAAAATTCAAGAAAGAAGGACATACACTTGAATTTGAAGGCAATTACAGCAATAACGATAATACAGAAAATAGTGTATTCAACACTCCTAAAACCAATGATATCACCAACAAAGGAGAAAATGTTTTACTAAATTTAGATTACACGAATCCTTTGACGGAAACCATCAAACTAGAAGCAGGATTAGAAACCCGAATTGAAAACACCAAAAACAACTTCCTTTTGGATGGTGCTTATAATTCAAATTTCAATTACGAAAGAAATATTTACTCTGCCTATACCACTATCTCAAAACAGTGGAAAAAATGGAATGCACAAGTTGGAGCTCGTTTTGAAAAATACAACGCCGATGCTTTATTCAAAAAAGTAAATGAAGCCGATGGTACTTTTAATGATAATTTATTCACGGTGTATCCATCCGGTTTTTTAAATTATGCCCCAAATGAAAATGATTCCTTTAATTTTAGTGTTTCAAAACGTGTGGACAGACCGAGTATTGACCAAGTAAATCCAATACGTGAATGGAGTACTCCTTTGATAGACTCGGAAGGTAATCCAGAATTGTCTCCGCAATTCACCAACTCGGTTGAATTAAATTATACCCGAAAAACCAAAATAGGTTCTATAACATCAGGAGTGTTTTACCGTCAAATCAATGACGAGATTTCAAGAACCATTTATGAGAATCCAAACGATTCTGAAAGACAAATTTTATCTTATGCCAATGTGGGAGATAACAACGCTTTTGGAGTAGAACTTTCTGGAAATCTAGATTTTACAAAATGGTATACTGCAAACATTAGTTTTGATGTATATAACAAAAAAACAAAAGGTTACGTTGAAATGGATTATATAGAAGTAGATGTTACTACTTTTAACTCTCGTATAAGCAACACATTCAAAGCCAATAAAAATTTGCGCTTTCAATTGACAGGAATGTACCGCGGTGAAGATTTAGGATTGCAATTCCTAAGAAAACCGATGTGGAGAGTTGATTTAGGTTCGAGTCTAACGGTACTTAAAGGTAGCGGAACAATAACTGCCAGAGTAACTGACTTATTTGACAGTATGCATTTTGCATTTGATGCCACAAAACCCAAAATACAAACTGGTGAATTCCATTGGGAAAGTCAAACTGCTTATGTCGGATTTAATTATCGTTTTGGAACTGGAAAAAACAAAGCAATTCAAAGAAAAGAAAGAGATAAAAATGAAACCCAAGGAAGTGGCGGGTTTTAAAGATTAGTTTTAATAATTAGGTTGCAAAAAGAAGAAACCCCAGAGAATGCCAACTCTGGGGTTTCTTATGTTTAAAAAGACTGCTATTGAGAACTTATTTCGATACTTCAATTATCAATTTCCAGAACCAACAACAAAATATATTACCATTTAATAATAGCACTTGCCCAAGTAAATCCACTCCCAAAAGCAGCTAAAACCACCGTATCGCCTGATTTTATTTTTCCTTGTTCCCAAGCTTCGGTCAAGGCAATTGGAATAGAAGCCGCAGTTGTGTTTCCATACTTTTGGATATTATTATGCACTTGATCGTCATTCAATCCAAATTTCTTTTGTATAAACTGTGAAATTCTTAGATTGGCTTGATGCGGAATCAACATATCTATATCTGAGACCTGCAAATTATTAGCTTCCAAACCTTCGTTTATTACCTCGGCAAAACGAACTACTGCATTTTTAAATACAAATTGCCCATTCATATAAGGAAAATAACTTTCGTCGTTAGGATCATTGTCAGCGATAATATCAGTTACCCAACGTGCACCCATTCCCGGAGCTGTCAAAGCCAATTCTTCGGCATGAATTCCTTCAGAATGTAGATGAGTTGATAGAATTCCTTTAGACAAATCTTCTTCCCTGCTCAAAACAGCGGCTCCTGCTCCATCTCCAAAAATTACAGAAACTCCTCTTCCGCGTGTTGTCATATCCAATCCCGTAGAATGAACCTCAGATCCTATTACAAGAATATTTTTATACATCCCCGTTTTGATATATTGATCGGCAACCGAAATAGCATAAACAAATCCAGAACATTGATTACGTACATCTAACGCTCCAACGGTTCTCAATCCTAAATCACGTTGCACCAAAACCCCTGGTCCTGGAAAATAGTAATCCGGACTTAATGTTGCAAAAACAACAAAATCAATATCTTCTGCAGCAACACCCGAACGCTCCATAGCAATTTTTGCAGCTTTTACACCCATTGAAGTTGTTGTATCTTCTCCGCGAATGATATGTCTTCTTTCCTGAATTCCTGTTCTTTCTTGAATCCATTCATCATTTGTGTCAATGATTTTAGACAAATCATCATTAGTCACTACATTATCTGGGACATAATATCCCAATCCCGTTATTTTTGAATGGTACATATTTTAGTATTTTATTAAAATCAAGGTTGCAAATTTAAATATCTTTTAAAAAACAAGAACACAATATAGTCTTTTTTTAGATATCTGTAGTTTTGTCTAACTATTTTAAATCTAACAGTAATTTTGAATCTTGCGATTAGATAATTTTCAAGGTAACTTCTTGATTGTATTCTAGAGCAGTTTCATGTTCAAAAAAAATGGCTTTTCTATCAAAAGCAGCCTTTATCAAATAGCGGCTACCTTTAAAAAAAGATTGCTTTACAACTGCTTTCATAGATCCGTTTGCATCTACTTTTAACTGATGTGGATATAATAATATAATTTCATCTTCTCCTTCTATTGGCATTAATTGTGACAATTTCAGTTCATTTACTTCGCCAAAAAGTGACGCTACATATTTATTCAACGGATAATTATAGACATCTGCCGAAGGCCCTTTTTCCATAATTCTCCCTTGATGCAAAACTATTGTTTCATCAGAGAAAGAAAGTGCATCAACACTGTCGTGGGTTGCAATAAAACAGGTAATTCCTTTTTTCTTCAGATAGGCGAACAGGTTTCTGCGCAAAGCATTTTTTCTAAAATTATCGATGTGGCTAAAAGGTTCATCCAGTAACAATACTTCTGGTTCCAAAGCCAAAACTCTAGCCAATGCTACACGTTGCTGTTGTCCTCCACTCAATAATTTGGCTTTCACATTGGCAAATTCGGTCATTTCAACCATTTCCAGTAATTCTTGAATACGCAGTTTTTTTAAGGGCAAAAAACCATTGGAAAGAAACTTACCTACATTTTCGGCTACCGTTTCATAAGGCATCAAATCAAAATCTTGCGCCAAATATTTCATAAATGGCATTCCTGGAATCAAATTATATTTAGGTCCACGAATCTCCGTTTCATTATAAAAAATGTGCCCTTCATTTAGGTCATACATACCATAAATAAGTTTTAAAAGGGTACTTTTTCCACAACCACTTTCTCCAAGAATAGCTATATTCTGTCCTTTAGCAACTGTGAAATCCACATTCTGAATAATGATTTTTTCGGTATATCCGAATGAAATATTTTGAATTTGAAGCATTCTATAACATTAAAATTTGAGAGAACAAATATAGTTTCTTTAGCAAAAAGAATACACTATATACTCTTAGAATTTACTGTTAAATAAAGAAAAAAAGAATGTTTTATTACGGTAAATTCTAGGAGTATATAATATTCGTTTATAATTGATTTATATCCAAAAAAAAACTGCTTCATAATAAAGCAGTTTTTTTAAACATCATGAGATTAATCTCTATTGTTTACTTTTGGCATCTTCAATCATTTTTTCATTTGCAGTAATGGCAAATTCCACACGACGGTTTTGGCTCTGGCCTTCTTTAGTGTCATTTGATGCAATTGGATCTGCAATTCCATGACCAGAAGTTTTGAAACGGCTAGCCACCAATCCTTTTGAGATTAAATACATTTTTACCGATTCGGCTCTTTTTTGAGAAAGTGTCAAGTTATACTCTGGTTTCCCAGTATTGTCCGTATAACCAAAAATTTCAATATTAGTATCTGCATAAGAATTAAACACAGGCACTAATTTGTCTAAGTTCGCTTTGGCTTGAGCGGTCAAAGTAGATTTATTCACATCAAAACGAACTGCATTTTCATTCAAAACCAGACGAATTCCTTCCCCAACTCTTTCAACATCAGCTCCAGGCAAGGCTTGGTCTATTTCTCTAGCTTGCTTATCCATACTATTACCAATCAAAGCTCCGGTTCCTCCTCCTACAGCAGCACCGATGGCAGCACCAGCAGCAGTTCCAAGCTTAGTATTGTTACCGATAATTGCTCCAAGAACTCCACCCGCAACTGCACCTATTCCTGCTCCTTTTTGTGTGTTATTAGCATTCTTTACAGAATCACAACCCGTAAAAAGAAAACTCAACACCAATAAACTACTTAATCCTAAAATCGTTATTTTTTTCATCTTATTTTATATATTATAAATTAGTTAACTTTTTGAAATTGGTAAACAACATCAGTAGGTTTGTTACCTACATTTATTTTATCAATCAATTCAAATGAAGTTTCTGTTTGGTTTCGAACTCCTAAAACAAAACCGGTTTTTACTTTTTTAGACTTCAATCCTTCGTCTAAAATCTTTAGAACAAACTGCCCTTCTTTATTCACATACCACGTGATATCAGATGTAAAAGCAGTACAACTAGGGCTGTTCAAAGTCATATTCCCTTTATTATTGTTTGAAATAAATTTCCAAGTACTTCCTACAAAACATTTTGAATCAGCAAGATTAAAAGAATTTACTTTAATATAATCAGACCCTGGATAACTAACATTCGTAATTTGCCAATTTCCTTTTATCGCTACCTGAGAAGTCCTGTCTAATTTTGTCATAGGAGCGTTAGAAACTGGCTCCGGTGCAGCAGCGGCAGTAGACGCAGATTTACATGCAAAAACCAAAATGGCCATTGTACATATTAAAAGAATTTTTCTCATTTTTTTCAATTTTAAATTAATGTAAGTACAAAGATACATATGAAATTTATTAAAATTTATTTTTTTATTTATATAATTTACTTACGACAATTTGTCACTCCCAGAACAATTGGTACTCTATTTGAAAGTTACTTTAACCGATTGTAAAACCATTAATAAATATAAAATATGACAACAGGTAAAATTAATGTTTCGGTTGAAAACATCTTTCCCTTAATCAAGAAGTTTCTTTATAGTGATCACGAAATTTTCTTGCGTGAATTGATTTCAAACGGAACCGATGCAACTTTAAAACTAAAACACCTTACCAGTATTGGTGAAGCCAAGGTTGAATATGGTTCTCCGATTATTGAAATTAAAATTGACAAAGAAGGTAAAAAACTCCACATCATTGACCAAGGATTGGGAATGACTGCCGATGAAGTTGAAAAATACATCAATCAGGTAGCTTTTTCTGGTGCTGAGGAATTCTTGGACAAATACAAAGATTCTGCCAAAGATTCAGGAATTATTGGTCATTTTGGACTTGGTTTCTATTCTGCTTTTATGGTTGCGGAAAAAGTGGAAATCATTACCAAATCATACAAAGACGAACCAGCAGCGCACTGGACCTGTGACGGAAGCCCTGAGTTTACTCTTGAGCCAGCTGACAAAACTTCTAGAGGTACTGAAATTATTTTACACATCGCCGATGACTCGCTAGAGTTTTTGGAAGAATTTAAAATTTCAGGCTTGTTGAGTAAATATAATAAGTTCATGCCTATTCCAATTAAATTTGGAACAAAAACCCAGACACTTCCTAAACCGGAAGATGCTCCAGAAGATTACAAGCCGGAAACAATTGAAGTTGACAACATTGTTAATAATCCAAACCCAGCTTGGACAAAACAACCAACAGAATTATCGGATGCTGATTACAAAGATTTCTATCATGAAATGTATCCAATGCAATTTGAGGAACCACTATTCCATATTCATTTGAATGTAGATTATCCTTTCAATTTAACAGGTATTCTATATTTCCCAAAATTAAGCGGTGATCTTCAAATTCAGAAAGACAAAATCCAATTGTACCAAAATCAAGTATACGTGACAGATAATGTAGAAGGAATTGTACCTGAATTCTTGATGATGCTTCGTGGTGTTGTTGATTCTCCAGATATTCCTTTAAATGTTTCTCGTTCAGGATTACAGGCTGATGGCGCGGTTAAGAAAATATCCAACTATATCACCCGTAAAGTTGCCGATAAATTGAAATCTTTGTTCAATGAAAACAGAGAAGATTTCGAAAAAAAATGGAATGATATCAAAATCGTTTTGGAATACGGAATGCTTTCAGAGGATAAATTCTACGAAAAAGCGGGAGCCTTTGTATTGTACCCAACTGTTGACGACACTTATTTTACTCTTGAAGAATTAAAAGAGAAAATAAAAGAAAAGCAAACAGATAAAGACGGAAAACTGGTTGTTTTATATGCGGGAAATAAAGAAGCACAACACTCTTATATCGAAATCGCGAAAGACAAAGGATACGAAGTATTGCTTTTGGACTCTCCAATCATCTCGCATTTAATTCAAAAAATTGAAGGCGATAACAGCGGATTGCATTTTGTTCGTGTCGATTCAGATCATATTGATAATCTAATCAAGAAAGAAGACGCAGCTATTTCCAAATTATCTGACGAAGAAAAAGAAAGCCTAAAAACTGTTCTTGAAACTATCGTCCCAAAACAAACCTACACTGTGCAACTTGAAGCTTTAGACAGCGAAGCAGCTCCATTTATCATCACGCAACCAGAATTCATGCGTAGAATGAAAGAAATGAGTCAAACTGGTGGTGGCGGAATGTTCGGAATGGGAAATATGCCAGAAATGTACAATTTGGTTGTTAATACCAATTCTGATTTGGCTACCAGCATTTTAAACAACAAAGACAAATCAGCTCAAGAAAGCTTAGTAAAACAAGCTTTAGATTTGGCCAAATTATCACAAAACTTATTAAAAGGAGAAGCTTTGACTGCTTTTGTCAAAAGAAGTTTCGATTTGATCAAATAATTTTATTTCCTTTTCAAAAAAAGAGAAACAAACCTGCAAGCTTAAGTTTGCAGGTTTTTTTATTGTCAAAAATCATTGTGTTTTAGTGTCTATTTTGACAAACAACTGAGTTAATCCCCTTAAAATAAGCACCTAAAGTTCTTTTTTGTTGTTTTTTTGCTTAATTTTAAGATTTAAAGAGATAAACGAATCATTTATTTCGCTTTTTAGAATTTAACAGTCTTCGTTGCTTTCTTTAAAAACATCTCTCCTTTTTGAGAAATGAGTTCATTCCTTTATTAAAAATAGAAGCTCTGCAAACCAATTTAAACTGATTTGATTTAGAACCTAATTAAAACCTACGCTTATGACAAATAACGACACGGAATTAGAGAAAGAAAAAAATACAGGAAAAGAAGCTGAAACTTCAGTTTTACTCACATTATACATGGGTTTTTTTTTGGGAATGATTCCCGTTATTGGCTTTCCCATCACGATTACAGAAATGAGTGGTAAAATTCTTTTTATAGGTTTAACACTTGGAATTTCAGCTTTTATAAGTTCTTTTTTTCTGGGCACCTTATTTGGAATGCCTAGGCGAGGCAATAAAACAGGAAAAGATTATGCACTCAACAATGGCTTAATCGGAATCTCAGACTGGTTAACTAAAATAATTGTCGGTCTTATTTTGATCAATTTAAAAGAGATTCCTGGATATATCATTTCCTTTGCAGAATATATAAGGATAGCTGCAAAATATAACGGCCAATTATTGAATATCTATACAATTGGCATCCTTTTCTATTTCGGCTTTTTAGGTTTGTTCATCGGATACAATTATATGAGATTAGTTTTATCAAATAAATACAAGTATACCGACGACAATTTGGTCCGCAGAGAATTGGAAATTACAAAGGAAAAACTGCTTGAAGCAAAAGAAGAGAATAAACAAAAAGATAAAAAGATTATCGAGTTTCAAAGTTTGGTTCATGAAAAAGAACAATTGACCAAAGCATTAATTGACAAGGTAAACACACCTACAATGTCTAATTCCAGCATTAAAACTGTTGCTGGAAAATTAATCAATTCTAGTGAAGCCAAAAAAGGAAAGGAAAACATAGAATTACATTTGGATAAAATGATAGATGAAGCCAAAATGAAACTGCATAAAGGCCTAATTACTCATAATGATGACCCTCAAAAAGGACAATGGAAATCGAACCCCATAAATAATGAACGAGAATTGAAAGCAACTGTTATTGAAGAAACCAAAGGATTGTATAAAATAAACCTCCAGATAGTTTCTACAAATCCCAAAAACAATCCATTAAAAAATGGCGATCTGGTATTATTTGCTTTGCATAATACATTTGGTGATCCACCTTTAAAGTTAGTAAAAGTAGACAAACAATTGGCCGAACTTAATTTTTATACATATAGTTCCTTTACTGTAGGCGCATTTGTAGATGATGGCACCACTGAACTGGAACTTGATTTGGCTGAACTACCAAATGTTTCCAGTCATTTTAAATCCCATTAACTGATTGTTTTTACTACAAAAAAACAAAATATTAACATTTATTTTAATATTTAACAGTCACAACGATTGATACTTCGCATAAAATAATAAATTTGCTTACCCAAATTAAATAAACCTAACCTAAAAATTATTATTTTTTATGAAGAAAAACTTTTATTTATCAGTAGCATTTACCCTTACTTGTTTTCTATTTATTTCATGTACCAAAGAAGACTCTTTGACTGCTACAGACAATAGTCCAGTAGTAGCATCAGCTTCTATTGATGCAGTAAACGAATTGGATATTCAAACCGGAACTCAAGTATCATTTGACAAATTAACTGCTAAAAAAACAGGAAAATCTCTAACCAGTTCTTGCGCAACTGTGACAATGGACCCGATAGCGACGACTTTTCCTAAAACATTCTATGTGGATTTTGGAACCGGATGTACTACAAACAACATCACCAGAAAAGGAAAATTGAAAATCACTTTTTCTAACTACATTACTGAAACAGGCAGCACCATGACCGTTGAAAGAGTAAACTATTATGTAAATGGTAATAAAGTAGAGGGAAAAATTGTATACAAAAACACGACTACAACTCTACCACAATGGACAAGAACAGTTACTGATGGAGTTTTCACAGACGCTAAAGGCGATGTATATCTAAACTCCGGCTCTTACACAATAAAACAAACTGCTGGCGTTGACACCCTTACCTTAACTGACAATACATACGAAATGACAGAAGGAGCTCATACTGTTATTAAACAGAATGGTACCAAAATAACTTTAACTGTTTTAGAGCCTTTAGTTAAAAATTTCTCGTGTGACTATGTATCCAAAGGAAAACTGAAAGTAGAAAGTACTATTTTAAACGGAACAATTAATTATGGCAATGGAGATTGTGACAATAAAGGCACTTATATCCAAAACGGAATTGAATTTCCTATTACAATGTAAATCCATTTTCTATATAAAAATATGATAGAGACTGTTTTATACAGTCTCTATTTTTTTTGGGTTAATTCATATATGTGCACCTAGACAAATTTAGGGATACTTATTACAAAAAACGGATAGTGCATTTTATAAAAATTAAGATATAAAAATCAATTATTTAGGTACGTAATGAAAATACAATTAAAAATTAAACATTAAATTTGTTCTATTAGTTTTCTGAATTTCAATAAAATAAAACATTCATTATGTATAAGTTAAATTCAAACGATTATTACACGCCTTTCTTTTTAAAACCCCCTTTATTTAAAATTATTTTAGTTGCATTTGTCTTCAATGTACTTGCATTTTTGAGCTTTAGAATAACCATTTCCCCAGACAATCTATCTCCAATTTTCCCCGACGTAGGATTTGCACTTGCAGCTATGTTAATTATAGGACGAAAAGCAATAGTTGGAGTTTGGATTGGATCATTTATCGCAAACATGTTTTCGTTTTGGGATGTTTGCAAAATGCTGGACAAAGCATTGCTCGAAACCATACTCGCTTCAACATCGGTAGCTACAGGCGTAGCAATCGCAGTAATAATTAGTACTTACTTAATAAATTTAATAAACAAAAGTGAATATCCCTTAAAATCAGGTTCTTCAGTTATATTATTTTTAGCCATCAGCGTTCTATATTGTGGCATATGTTCTCTGTTATGCGTTTCAGCTATTTCGTTTTGGGGACTAAGTGTACCAAACCACTTTATTTCCAATTGGACAACTCTGTGGAAAGGTGATTTAATTGGCACTATACTTATAACTCCTTTTCTAATATCCTGGTTCTACCGTCATCACATAAAAATTATTTCAACATCCCTTTTAGAAGCTATTTTATTAGGATTAGCAACAGTATTGGTTTGTTTGCTAATTGCCTATGATCATCAAAATGATCAATATCTGTTCATCATAATATTATTATGGGCCACGTTTCGTTTTAGAATTAGAGGTGTATCTATCTTGGCCTCCATGTTCGCCCTTTTATCATCAATATACGGATATCTCGGATATGGTTCATTTGTAGTAGTCAGTTCTGAAGATTCTCTGATTAATATTAATCCCTTTTTTGGATTAACCACAGTAATAGCCTTAATCTTGTCCGGATACTATTCTGATTACTTACATAGAAAACTAGAAGCTAAAATATAATGATGGTAAACTTTTAATCCCACAAAAACTCTAGTTAAAATCTCGATTTATTTTATGGCATGTCCCTACGTATCGGGCTATCCATTGTATTCCCGATTAACAAAAACTATGGCAAAAGCCTTGTTTTTCTAAATCTGGAGATGCCATTCCCATCCCTTATGCATTCACTTTTTCAAAACAGTATCTATTATCCCATAAACAAAAAACAGCCCCAAAGAGGAGCTGTTTTTTTGTTTCGAAGTAAGCACTGTTTTTTTTATAAAATAACCTAATTAATTCACCGCGGCCACATTTTGGTTTTTCATTTTCAGATCCCCTTTGTACACTTCGGCCACTGATTTTCTCGATAGCGTAGAAACCTCATTGCTGATCACAATCTCGTGCGTCACTTTTTTCAGATCGGTTTCCACCTCCAGGAAATAAACCCCGTCAGGAAACTCCTCAAGGCTGTAGGTTTTCAAAATACCCCCTTTGCCGGTGGCAGTCTCAGAATAGATTACATTATGGGATTTATCGTAGATCGTTACATTGGCTTTTTGGATTTCATTTACTGAAAAACTAATTTCTTTCCCGGTTCCTTTTTTTACGTTAAGTAAAAAATCACCGCCAATTGCATAGGTACTCATTGTGGTCATCGCCACCAATACCACCAGTCCAAGTTTTAAAATCGTTTTCATAATACTGTCCTTTTAAATTAGTAATAATTTCTATTGCTAAAGTAGTATCATAATTTTGTTCAAAGCACAACTGCATTTTCCGATGCAGATGCTATTTTAACATTACGAAAACGATGTGTTTCATTTTGAGATAATTATACATACAATTGAGACAATTATACATACAATTGAGACAATTACGCATAGTTCTTCTTATTCAGAATACGCAATCTTTTTGCTTAATTCCCAACTTTTGCACCCGATCCCGTTTTCCTTGTGATACAGGCTAAAATAAAAAAACTTCATTTGCGTAAGCAAATGAAGTTTTTTTGTACTCAGAGCGGGACTTGAACCCGCACGAACATTGCTGTTCACTGGATTTTAAGTCCAGCGTGTCTACCAATTTCACCATCCGAGCATTAAAGTGGTACCTCCAGGGATCGAACCAGGGACACATGGATTTTCAGTCCATTGCTCTACCATCTGAGCTAAGGTACCCAATCTTTAATTAGATTTTGGTATAAAAAACCCCTCATCGTTAGATGAAGGGCTTTATAAAAAAAGGCAGCGACATACTCTCCCACATAACTGCAGTACCATCTGCGCAGGCGGGCTTAACTACTCTGTTCGGGATGGGAAGAGGTGAGCCCCGCCGCAATAACCACCTTAAGTCGTTATAATTGC
>NZ_QKXH01000009.1 GCF_003254745.1 Flavobacterium aquariorum
CCTTTACCACTTTTAAAATCAACCTTTGGTCATAATGACTTTGCTTACGATCGCGGACAGCATAAACGTCCTGTTCCTTGTATTCCATACACTCGTGAATTGTGTATAGCTATTTCAGGACAAGACATCATCTAAATTATTTAGTCTTAAAGTGTCTAAATCTTCTCTAATCAACCTATAATCAAAACATTCACCAAGATAGACTTTTCCATTAAATTCGAATCTTGTAAAAAACTTATTTTGATTTATTTTTACTCGTCTGAATCTTTTATTTTTTAATGGTTTGATAAACTTATTATAATATTTTGAGTCCAAGATGTAGCTAAGAAACATTGCATAATTTAATAATTGTGTTTCATAAGAACTATCCTCGCCAGATTTATTGTTATCATCAGGTGGATCATCAACTACTACGCATTGCGAATTTTTAAGGTCTCCTGGATTGTTAATCATTGCAATTGTACCAAAACGTAAATAAACATCTTTTAATGATGCACTATTTTTCTTTTCTATAATATCTTTTTTAAAACTATTGTAGTATGCACTTACAGTTCCCTTAGTTTCTAATTCGTATTCTAAATTATCAACAATTAAAGAATAGTCCAAATATTTTCCATTAGTAGGAATTCCTATTTTTTTAAATTTATTTGGATTTGTATTTAATAGTTCTACAGTATATTTTATTCCAAAAGCGACTCCTATAATTTCAGAGATTGTTTTTTTCTTCCTATCATCAACTGATAAATTCTCGATTTTATTTGCTTCTACATTTATGAAATCAGAATGCAATAGTTCGTAAGCAGGAATTTTAGACTGTAGGTAATCAAAATCTGAATCAATAATATGTGGTGGAATTTCTTCAACCATAATTCCATATTTAAAAATTTCAGGTTTGCAAATCTCAAATTCTAATTTAGATTTAAAAAGTTCTGAGTCTTTAACTGTTTCATCCAAATAAATTTTCATTTTTGATTTGCTCATTCTGAATATTTTTGATGTTTCTTTGATTCTGCGGGTGCATTACTGCTAACTAGTATATAATCGCTGTAAAGTAGCGATTATACAACCATAATGGGGTAGATTATCACTATTTTGTAGCATCTGTTGTTTTTCCAAATATATAAATTAATACCGAAAACACTGATAAAAAATATTAGTATTATATTTATTTTTCAAAACTAACTTCTTTTAATTCAGGTATGTTACGGAAAACCGTAAAGGTTGGTTTTTAATATATTCTTTATTGATTCCAGTAGTGATAGAAAGCCTTTCAGAGTGGGTGATTACTTTTTCTAGTATGTGGAGCAGTGACCAACAGGCATTTCGTAATCAAAAAACAAAAAAAATTGATAGGAAATGAATTATATTCCTATATTTGAGAAAACAAAAAAAGTATATAAATAGTCATAAAATACACTTAAAAGTGTATTTTTGTTTGCAAACAACTAGTAAAGTGAATATATTTGCTCTAGAAATATGGGATGATGAAGGTGCAAAGTGTACTTTTTACACCGTGAGATACGATGATCTTCAAACCAATGAGACTGATTTGTTTTTTGAGAAGTATGATGCTTTACCAGAATACAAACAAGCCAATCAGGAATTATTATCATTTGTAGTATACGCAATCGGAGAGGATCATGGTGCAATTAATGAATTGTTTAACAGAAATGAAAACGAAGTAAAAGGATTGCCTGTTCAAGGTAAAGTGGTACTCGATGAAATTACCTATCACTATCCAAATTTTCCGTTACGATTATACGCCTTAAAAATTACAAACAATATCGTTATACTTTTTAACGGAGGTATCAAAGATGACAAAACAAATCAAAAAAGTTCACTACACTTAATTTGGAGAGATGCATGCGAATTTGCTAAACGAATTCTCGAAGCTATTCGTGACGGTACAATTATCGTAGATAAAAAAAATAGAAAACTTACTAATTATGATGGTTCAGATGAAATCATCCTCTAAAAATCCAAAATTATGAGAAGCAAAGTAGCCCAAAGAATTTTAGCAGAAACACCCGAAGAAACAAAAATCTTCGCTAAGTTATACGCTGACATTGTGGTACGCGTAAATCAGCTATTAAAAGAAAAAGGATTTAGCCAAAAGGATCTGGCTGAAAAATTGGAAAAAAGACCTTCAGAAGTGAATAAATGGTTAGTAGGCGAACACAATTTCACTTTGCGTTCACTTGCAAAATTAGAAGCAGAATTGGGTGATACCATTATTACTGTACCGCATAGAAAGCCTGTGTCTTCTTCGATAGGGGGTAAAAGACATATTACTGTTTACAAGAATGCACATGTTACCACCAAAGATGTATCCTTTACCCATGTGTGGAAAAAATCTAAGACCAAATCAAAAACACCATTAGCCAATGTCAGCTAATATTTTACATCCGGAAAAAATAGAAATTGTAGATTTCAAAATCATTAAAGGGCAAATCAACAGCCCTTTTGATTTTGAAAATAAAAAAGTAGAAGGCCATATTTTCAATGTTGATTTCGAATTGGGATTTAATCTTGAAGACAAATTGGCAAGAGCTGATTTTTCAGTCAATGTCGAGACTAAGAGCAATGGAGATACTATTGAAGAAGCAGTTGGCAATTTCAGTTTTGTTTATGTTTTTTATGTGGATAATATAGAAGAACTCACTACTGTCGAAAAAGACGAAATCATTACTGTTCACCCAGCTTTAGGGAATGCATTGGCTTCTATAACCTATTCAACATCGAGAGGGATTTTAATGACGCGCTTCCAAGGAACTGTTTTAAGTGATTTTATCCTGCCCGTTATCAATCCTAATGATTTATTAGAAAAAGGAAAGAAATAAAACCTGATAGCACACGACAGCGGATTTACACACGAACGAAGTGAACTGACGAAGTAATCCGTGCCCACAAAGACTAGTCATTTCAATTTCATAAAAAAAGCTACAGGAATTATTTTCTTGCAGCTTTTTTTTGTGTGTTAACTTTATAGCATATTGCTTGGTAAAGATTATAGATTAAGTTCACTTCGTTCGTGTACAAATCTGTTATCTTACTAAGAAACTTTTTTTTACATATCTAAACGATATCTTATTCTATGAGATCTCTATTATGAGTGACACTAGTGATTGTCAAACTCTCTGCGTTTGTAAAAGCTGTCATCATCACTGTCCTCATTATGACTGGAATCATTTTCGGGGTAGTAGGATTTCATTACACTTCGCTCATAATTTCTATCAAAATTCTGCTGACTGTTAAATCGGTTCGTGTTTTTAAAAGTATGATATCCTATACTGTTAGCCATGACAATCTTCGTGTCTTTATTTATGCTAACAGATCCGATGGGTATGATAATATGGCTGTTTCCGTCTTTATAGATGAACTCCTTTCCATTGTCGTTCGCTATAGCATCATGCACCTCATTACTGCTGTCCTCTATCAATGCTTTATCTACATTTACATCCAGATAGACAACGCGCTGCATGTCTTTATTAACCCACAGATTATCAATTTTGCCTATAGTCCGGTTATCAGCGTCCACTATTTTCCATCCTCTTACATCAGAATAATTTGAAGCAATCTTATAATCCGAAAGCTCATCCAATTTGTATAAATTTCTGTCTTTATTTTCCATAATTTCTTTTTTACTATTATATATTCATTTTCTGCTGCGTACAGCTGCGGGAAAATATAGATTGTATTTCCTTAATAGGTGAAATAACACAATTATCCTGCTGTTTAGCTGTCACTTTCTAACGTACACTTGTACTGTTTTCGATTTCTACGTTACTTTCACTTTGAGTTTCGGTATTACTCAAAAGGATGAAGTATAAAAGTGCTGCGATTATCAGCCCTGCAGCAATCCACGGCCATACCGGTTTTTTTTTCTCAATTTTAATTTCTGCCATGACTTTATTTTTTTTGATTATAAAATAGTTTTAATCCAATACTAAAGGTACAAAGGAGACTAGACTAAGATGTATGTAATTTTAGCAAAAAGTTATATAATTCACACCAGACTAACTATTAAAATGCGGATGGGGAACACAGTAATAACACACCCTCTGGTGCTCGTTTGCAACGAGTACCTACTTACTTGTGCAAAAGAAACAAAGCGTTTCCAACGCGGGGCTAATAAATAAATTACCCGATAGCGCAGAATTATTTCGTCAGTTTGTCCCGATAATTGTCGGGACTCGGGTGCATTCTTTGCCCACAAAGAGTAGTAATTTCAATTTTATAAAAAAGCTAACGGAATTATTTTCTACTGGTTTATTCTGTGTCTTAGCACCACGCCCCATAAAGTCCCCCGACTTTGTATAACATGGCATTTTCTTTCTATTTCCTGCCATAATGAAATAATAGGAGCTACTTAATTGAATTATATACTCTTAATACATTCTCAACAATAGCACCAAAACCATTGTCAAAATGATGGTTCCCTGGCAATACTATTACTTTTGATTCTGCTGCTTCAAACTTTTTACGAACAGTTTCACTTTCCTCATTTCCAAAAAAACAAACGGGATTCAGCGATTTAATTCTACTGATTTCAGCGATAACATTATATTTTTCAATGGAATGCACACTTATCATATCCAAAAGATGAATTTCAAAATCAGCAGTTTCGTCGGGGGATAAACTATACACTCCTTTTATTTTTTCTTTTAATTCGTCTGGAAAATTATTGGCTATGAATGGAATTACTGAAGCCCCAAAGGAATAACCCACCAAAATAAATGACTTCTTATTCCATTGCTTCATATAATGATTGATTGCATTTGAAATATCCAAAGCGCTTTTTTGCGGTGTTTTAGCATTCCAAAAATAACTTTGTGCATCTAACCCAATTACCGGAATTCCGTTTTTTGAAAATTGCTCTCCTAGTTCTTGGTCAAAACTGGTCCATCCACCATCACCAGAAATCATAAAAGCAAGCGGCAAACTTTCTTTTGTATCTGAATGGATTATTGTCAGCGGCAAGTCTGTTTGATAAGTTTGAAAATTTTTTGGTTGATTTCCTTTATTTTCTATTGTTTTCCTTTCTGCATAAGTGGGGGTATTTTGAATTTTTGTATAAGCTGTACTAAATTGTGGCAACCAATTTTTTGTTACCGAAAAACCGTGACCGACTTTGGGCAGCCCAATTAATTGTTCTGCATTCACTTCTTTCCCATATTTTATCGCATCCGCAAAGGGGCAATCGAGGTCTTTAAGCCCTTGAAGAACAATAAATGGTGCTGTTAGTTTTTCGCTGGGATTCAGATAAAAAGACTTCCCGGGTTTTAAAACTTTTGTTGTTAATGCCGTTCCGTTGCATAAGGTTTTGTCTAATTTAATATCAGGACAAAAACCCATTACAACCGCTCCTTTGAAAGTGTTGGCGGGCGCTTGTGCCAATGCACCATAAACTAATGTTGCTCCAGAAGAATAGCCAACCAAAATAGGTTTGAAATAATTAGGAAAATGATATCTTTTTTGGATTTCTAAACTCAAGTTTTCAAAATCACTTGCTGGATAATAACATTTTACGTTCAGTTTTTTGGTGTTTCTATAGTAAGAAAGGATGTTTACACCCGCAACCATTGCACCTTGATTTGCAATATTTTTTGCTATGTCAACAACCCCTTGATTCCAGCCACCATCACCCGAAATAAAAAGTACAAATGCTTTTGGTGTGCCCGTTGGTTTGTATATCGCTACATTTCCAAATGAGCCATAATTGACAACATCATTTGCCAATGCTTTAGTATTTAGAGCAAATGCGATTATAAGGGCTATAATAAGATTTTTCATTTGGTGTGTTTTTAAAACTAATTGCAAATACCAACGCATTATGGTTTAATAACTTTAGACAAAATTCTAGGCACTTGTATCAAATCGTAATCGTCTGAAAAAATCACGTATTGATTGTGCCAAGCGGGTGAAAATTTCTCTTTAAAATTTCGCAATCCTTTGTAATGCGAAAACGATTTTACTTTTTCATAAGCATATTTCATTGATTTATCCTGAATGGTTTTTGGATTATCAATACCACTCATTGGAACCAATCCTAAATTAATTGTGCTGTAATTTTGAGATTTCAAATAATTAAAGAGGGCTATCAAAATGAAATCCATTACACCATTTGGTGCATCGGCTGTTTTACGAATAAGATCATACGTTGCCTCTCCGTTCACGCTGTCTGGAATAATATTCAGAAAGGCAATTATTTTTTCTTCCTTGTTTTCAACCGTTATTATGGTTTGGTGTTTTAATTCTTCAATATTAAATAAGCCTTGAGAGAAAATAATTTCGGTTCTCTTTGTTTCTTTTAGCCATTCATCACTGACTGCTTCCAGTTTTTGTAAAATCCCATCTTTTATGGGTGGTTGATATATCATTGTTTTAAATCCGTTTTCTACAATTTTATTCATAGCATTTCGCAACGATTTTTTACTGTTCCCTTCCAGGCTGAATTCGGATAAATTCACTATCCCTTCCTGACCAAGAAAAAAGTGTTTTTTATGCAATGCTTGATACAGGCTTAAGTCTTTCTCTGATATTCTGTAATAGATACTTTTTAATCCGCATTCGTAACAAAAATGGTCAAATTCAACAATACAACTTTTCATTTCCTGCTCGTTTTTTGCCACAGGATTTTCGAGTACAACAGCATAATTTCCGGCTAATCTGTACGATATAAAAGCATTTTTGTTTTGGGAAATAAAAAGTAGCTTATCAAAATAAGTTTTAAAATAATCCAGACTAGAATTTCCATACTTTTTAATTAATTCATTTGCCAATTTTTTTTCTTCATCAGTAATTGCATTTTTTATAACGTATGGGTTTGTCAATGTGTAGATTAAAAACCCAAGGGACAAAAAACCGCTGATTTTTATAGACATTAGAAAATGATTGGCAAAACTATCTAACGGAACCAGATTGGAACTGCCTACCAAAAAATAATTCTGTAATGTGTATCTGATGGATTGCAATAGGCTAAAATTAATGTCGAAGTGTTTTTTATCTAAAAAATAAAATCCAATAGTTCCATAAACCAGTACAGCAATTATGCTTAGAATGGAAGTTTCTAATCCCAATAAACTAAGTTTTGGATTGGTCTTAACGTAATATTCTTTTCGGGTTGCGATCAAAATTAGGATTACCACAAAGGCAATAATAGCCTCTTCATAATCGATCGCTTTGGTTAAATTCCCAACGAAAGAAACTATAGACAATGCCAATGCAAACCACCAGGCCATACGCAATCCCTTGAGCATAAAAGAGGCCGTGACCAACAAAAATAACCCCGATGTAAAAACCAGATAATTCGAAGCGTGAATGGCTTCCAGTGGCAAATAATTTTTCAGATATACTAAACGATTGTTTATTGCCGGAGTTAAAACCGAAATTATGTTGATGATACCCAAACCCAATAAAAGGAATGCCGGAATGATGCGCATTAATACCTTGTTTATTTTGGATGCAAAAATCAGTATCCCTGCAAACAAAGGTGTCCAGAACTCGAAAATTCGATACAGAAAAGCGATTGCTATGGCGTCCACATTACCAAAACCATAACGGATTAAAATATAACTCATGGAGGCTTCAACAGCACCGAGACCGCGCATAAAAGGAGATATAATTAAAAAGATCATTGAAATAATATAACCGATAGAAGCGATTAGAAGTGAAGGTTCAAAATGCAACGCTATCATGGCTACATACAAATGGGCAATCCCAACAATCTCAATTGATACTGAATAAAGAACCGCTATAAAAAATTTCCTTTTGTCAATTATTTGATTCTCTATATCATTTAAAAAGATTTCGGTTTTGGGAAGCCATTTGGTCAATAATGTATACATATATCCTTTTGCAATCAGAGAACGATATATTGAAATCAATACTATTATAAACACAATAATTGATAGTAACGCATACCAATCACTTGCACCAATAGTTGCTTTTAAAAAAGTATAAATAAAAACAGGAATTGCAACGAGAACTACAGAAAGTATGCCAATAAAAGCATAAAGGCCTGATGCCAAATGAATTTGAAGCTCTGAGTTTCCTTTTTTTTTGATGGCATTATTGAAAAAAAGCAAAGACGAAAATCCTCCGGCAGGCAGAAAAACACTAATGAAATTTCGTTTTAAGAAAAGTATAACTGCGTCTTTTAGTTCTATTTTGGCATTTATTGCAGCAAATGAAGCAACATACAGCAATCCTTGTAAAACAAAATATACTATCGTTATAAATAGACCCACAACAACCCAAAGCAAAGTAGCATTGCTTACGGCATTTTTTATTTGAATTATTTCTGGCGTTTCGTGCTTTATAAACCAAATTCCCAGTCCAATAAAGAAAGCACCAATTATAAATTGAACACATAGCTTTCTATTTTCTTTATTGAAGGGCAAAAACTTTTTTTTTGCCAATCTAGTATTGAAAATCAATAGGGTAGAAGCTATCATTTTATAATAATTTGATTGATACTGATTGTGTTCAAAAGTAACCTGAGTAAATGAAGAAAAAATGAAGTTTTGAAAAATAAAAACCCAATTATTGCTTGAAAATCAAAACATTAAACAACTAAAATTACTAAAAATATTCTTTTTTACAAAGTAGTTTTCGCTCGAAACAAGTCCAAGGGAATAGATTATGATAAATATCCTCGATTAGACTTTTAATTTTATAAAATGACTAAGCAGGCCATTAGAAGTGAATACGTAAAAATAAAGAAGTAAAAAAGATTAAATTTGAATGTCGATTCTACTCTTTAATTAAACAAAGTAATCAATGAAATTATCTTTATTTAAAATTTTATTAGTTTTCTTCTTTTTAGCATTCATTTCTTGCGAAAAGAAAGCAGAAAAACTAAAGCCTTATCAAGCGGGAGTGGTTATTTCTTTTGATGATGCTTATGTAGATGAATGGTTTTATGCCGATAAAGTCTTGAAAAAATACAATTGGAAAGCTACTTTTTGTGTCTGCAGAATTGATTCTATTGGTGCACCTCAAATCAAAAAACTACTTGAATTACAAAAGGAAGGTCACGAAATTGCAGGCCACGGATACCACCATTACAATGCCGTAAAATTTGTAGCGGCACATGGGATTAACGAGTATGTGAAGCAGGAAATAGACCCTATGATGGCTTCCATGAAAAGATTTTCTTTTAATGTTACGTCGTTTGCCTATCCCTATGGTGAACGATCTGATGCGATTGATAAAGCATTGACACCCAAATATAAAGTGATCCGAGGAAGAGCTTTTTGCCAAGATGTTCCTGAAAAGGAGGGTTGTTATTTTAGAAATTCTAAATTTCTTTATGCTTTTGATATTGACGATAGTCATATTCATTTTAGCATTCCTTATCTTTTGGAATTATTGGATGATGCCAAGAAAAAGAATAAAATATTGATTTTATGCAGTCATAAACCAGTTAAAAAATTGACCGGCAATTATCAGACAAGAATTGAAACTTTAGAGTTTTTATGCAAATACATGAAACTGAATAACCTGAAATTTTATAGGTTATCGGACTTGGATAATTTAGAAACTATAAAATAGGACGGGATAGCTGATCTTTTAAAAGCTTAAGGGCGTAAATACACGAAACATTTTAAACGAAAATGGCTTAATTCCAGTAGCTTTAACAGGACAATTTTCGAAACTTATTCCAGATGATTTTAAAAAATAAATAAGCATTTAATATTAATTTACTGGTTCAAATTCCTCCATTGTCACTATAAAGAAACTTAAAAATAAAAGAGGCAACCTAAATGATTGCCTCTTTCTTTAGAATTGAATTTTTGTTTTTTCAGATAGTTAAATTGTTATCTTTAGAACCTGATGCTCTTTTTAAAGCATTAAAATTTTAGTGTTGCCTTCTTCAAATCTTGTGTAAAATTGTTCGTAAACAGCGTCACATGAACCACAAAACTTTTCAAGAAATTGGGAAGTTTTTGGGACAGAATTCAGCAATTTAGATACAAATACTATTTTAAGTATATTTGCTATCCTAAAACGAACCGATAGTGTCTCAAATAAATAAATTAAAAATATTCAATGATCCCATTTATGGGTTTATTACTATCCCTAATGCCTTAATCTACGATTTAGTTCAGCACCCTTATTTTCAAAGACTGAGACGTATTTCGCAAATGGGTTTGTCCTATTTGGTATATCCAGGTGCCAATCATACCCGCTTTCATCACGCTTTAGGATGTATGCATTTAATGCAAAAAGTAGTCGACGTATTGCGTTTCAAAGAGGTAAACATTAGCCCTGAAGAAGAAAATGCATTATATATTGCCATATTATTACACGATGTTGGGCATGGTCCTTTTTCGCACGCAATGGAAAGTAGTATAGTGGAAGATGTACATCATGAGGAAATCTCATTACTGTTAATGAATGAACTCAATATTGAATTTCAAGGTCAATTGAATCTTGCCATTAAAGTTTTTAAGGGAGAATACCATCGTAAGTTTATGTTGCAGCTAATTTCAAGCCAGCTGGATATGGATCGAATGGATTATTTAAAACGAGACAGCTTTTATTCGGGAGTTTCGGAAGGAAATGTCAATTCTGAACGATTGATACAAATGATGAATGTGGTGGATGATGTTTTGGTTATTGAAGAAAAAGGAATCTACTCGGTCGAAAAATTCCTAATGTCAAGACGATTGATGTATTGGCAGGTATATTTGCATAAAACAAGTTTGGCAGCCGAATTAACTTTGACCAAAGTCTTAAAACGTGCCAAAGAATTGACCGAAAGAGGTATTGTTTTGCCTTGCAGCGAACCATTGTTGTTTTTTATGCAAAAAAAAGTGAAAATGGAGACTTTTGATCCAAAAACAGTGAAATTATTTACCAAGCTGGATGATTTTGACATCATCAGTGCTTTAAAAGCCTGGGAAAACCAAGATGATTTTATACTGTCTTCATTGAGTAAAATGATTATCAATAGGGATCTTTTCAAAATCAAGTTAACCAATGACAAGGTTCCACTGGAAGAATTACAGTTACAAAAGGAACGATTTTCCATTCAAAACAAAATTTCGTTGGCCGAATCCAATTATTTCATTTTCAAAGGAAAAATAAAAAGCCAGGCCTACAGTAAAATTGCCGAACCCATCCGAATTCTAAACAAAGACAAGACAATTGAGGATGTTGTAGAAGCTTCAGACCAGCTGAATTTGAAATCGTTATCTAAGTTAGTCACTAAGTATTACATTTGTTTTCCAAAACAACTGATTTAAAATTAACATTTAAAACCTATTTTTTATATTTTTGTCGCAAAAACTAGCCAATCTATTTTTATTAAATATTGTGAGAACTTACATTAGCACGTTCCATCTTATATTTTTTTAAAAATACAATTCAATAAGATGAAATTTAAAGCTGAACAAATAGCGGGTATTTTGGAGGGAGAAATTGTTGGGGATCCCAACATTGAGGTTTCCCGTTTATCTAAAATTGAGGAAGGGGTTGAAGGGTCGCTTACTTTTCTATCCAACCCAAAATACAACAATTACATATACACCACAAAAGCGTCCATAACAATTGTCAACGAATCTTTTGTTCCTGAATTCCCTATAACCACAACTCTTATAAAAGTTGCTGATGCCTACAAATCATTTTCCAAATTATTGGAATTTTACAATCAGGTGAAGCTGAATAAAAACGGTATTGAAACTCCTTCTTTTATTTCAGATAGCGCAAAGTATGGGGAAAATTTATATTTAGGAAGTTTTAGCTATATAGGTGACAATGTTATAATAGGTGATAACGTCAAAATATACCCAGGAAGTTTTATCGGTGATAATGTAACTATTGGAAATAATGTGGTTATTTTTGCTGGGGCTAAAATTTATTCCGAAACAGTAATTGGAAATAATTGTACGATTCATTCCGGTACAATTATTGGTGCAGATGGTTTTGGTTATGCACCAAATGAGGATGGTACATACAATAAAATACCTCAAATTGGAAATGTAATTATAGAAGACCATGTGGATATTGGTGCCAATTCGACTATTGACAGAGCCACATTAGGATCAACTATTATCAGAGCAGGTGTAAAATTGGACAATCAGATTCAAATTGCGCACAACGTTGAAATTGGACGTAATACGGTTATTGCAGCCCAATCTGGAATTGCAGGTTCTACCAAAATAGGGGAGAACTGCATGATAGGGGGACAAGTAGGTATTGTGGGCCATTTGACTGTTGGAAATAATGTTCGTATTCAGGCTCAATCGGGAGTAGGACGAAATATAAAAGATAATGAAATACTTCAGGGAAGCCCAACTTTTGGATATTCTGATTACAGTAAATCATATGTACATTTTAAGAATTTACCAAAATTGGTAAAAGAAATAGAAGAGTTAAAAAAACAAATATTAAACCAAAAAAATGGAAACAATGGTTAAACAGAAGACCATCAAAACAGAAATTTCGCTAACGGGAGTTGGATTACATACTGGAAAAGAAGTTAAAATGACTTTTAAACCTGCTCCAGTAAATAATGGCTTTACATTTGTTCGTGTCGATCTTGAAGGTCACCCTGTTATTGAAGCTGATGCAAATTATGTAGTCAATACGCAACGTGGTACTAATTTAGAAAAATTAGGTGTCAAAATTCAAACTCCAGAACATGTTTTGGCAGCTTTAATGGGTTGTGACTTGGATAACGTTATTATTGAGTTGGATGCATCTGAACTGCCAATTATGGATGGTTCTTCTAAATTTTTCATGGAAGCTATTGAGGAAGCTGGAATTATTGAGCAAGAATTAAACCGAAACGTTTATGTTGTAAAAGAAGTGATCTCTTTTACTGACGAAGCTTCTGGAAGTGAAATCATGGTTATGCCAAGTGATCATTATAGTGTTACTACAATGGTTGATTTTGGAACAAAAATATTAGGCACTCAAAATGCCACTCTAAAAACTATAGGTGATTTCAAAACGGAAATTTCCAATGCAAGAACTTTTAGCTTCTTACATGAATTGGAAGCCCTATTAGAAAATGGCTTGATTAAAGGAGGAGATTTAAACAATGCGATCGTATATGTAGACAAAGATATTTCTGAATCTACAATGGAAAGCCTGAAGAAAGCCTTTGGTAAAGATGAAATTACGGTAAAGCCGAACGGAATTTTGGACAATCTGACTTTACATTATCCAAATGAGGCAGCAAGACACAAATTACTTGACGTAATTGGTGATTTAGCCCTAATAGGAACCAAAATTCAAGGAAAAATCATTGCAAACAAACCTGGGCATTATGTAAATACTCAGTTTGCAAAAAAAATGGCAAAAATCATCAAAAGCGAACAAAGAAATTATGTTCCGACCTATGACTTAAACCAAGAGCCATTAATGGATATCCATAAAATTATGGCTATGTTGCCTCATAGACCTCCATTTTTATTGATTGACAGAATCATTGAAATGTCGGATAGTCATGTTGTGGGAATGAAAAATGTTACAATGAACGAAAGTTTCTTCGTTGGACATTTTCCTAATGCACCTGTAATGCCTGGAGTTTTGATTGTTGAAGCAATGGCACAAACAGGAGGAATATTAGTTTTAAGCACTGTTCCGGATCCTGAAAATTATTTGACATTTTTCATGAAAATTGACAATGTAAAATTCAAGCAAAAAGTTTTGCCGGGAGATACACTTATATTCAAATGTGATTTGATTACCCCAATACGAAGAGGAATTTGTCACATGCAAGCCAATGCATATTCAAATGGGCGATTGGTTGCCCAAGCGGAGCTAATGGCACAAATTGCAAGAAAACAATAATTTTTTGTTGATTTGGTTAATTGCAGACGCAATTAATCGATTAAACAGTTTAACGATTAAACAAAACATATGAATCAACCGTTAGCATACGTTCATCCAGGTGCAAAAATCGCCAAAAATGTTGTAATCGAGCCTTTTACAACCATCCATAACAATGTTGTTATTGGTGATGGAACTTGGATAGGTTCTAATGTTACAATAATGGAGGGAGCAAGAATTGGTAAAAATTGCAATATTTTTCCAGGAGCAGTAATTGCTGCAGTCCCTCAGGATTTAAAATTTGGAGGAGAAGATTCTCTCGCAATTATTGGAGATAATTGTACAATAAGAGAATGTGTAACTATCAATAGGGGAACTATAGCTTCAGGTCAAACTGTAATTGGGAATAATTGCCTAATCATGGCAACAGCCCATATTGCTCACGATTGCCATGTTGGAAACAACGCTATTATTGTAAATGGGGTTCTTTTAGGAGGACACGTAACGATTGGAAATTATGCTGTTATTGGTGGACTATCTGCTGTACATCAGTTTATCAGTGTTGGTGACCATGCCATGGTATCAGGAGGTTCTTTACTAAGAAAAGATGTTCCGCCATATACTAAAGCGGCAAAAGAGCCTCTATCCTATGTGGGAATAAATTCCGTGGGATTAAGAAGACGTGGGTTTACATCCGAAAAAATCAGAGAAATTCAGGAAATTTACAGAATTTTATACCAAAAAAACTATAATGTAACACAAGCTCTGGACATAATAGAAGGAGAAATGGAAGCTACACCTGAGCGCGATGAAGTCATTGACTTTATTCGAAACTCATCAAGAGGTGTAATGAAAGGATATTCAGGGAATTACTAAATGAAAGTTCAATCGTTTATTTGTTTAATCGTTTAGATGAAAAGCAAATATAAGGATTGAGCGGTTAAACAAAATAATAAATAAAACAAAACAACAATGGCATCTACATCAGATATTAAAAACGGATTGTGCATCAAATACAACAATGATATTTATAAAATCATTGAATTTTTACATGTGAAACCAGGAAAAGGACCTGCATTTGTAAGAACAAAATTAAGAAGTTTAACCAATGGAAAAGTATTGGATAATACTTTCTCTGCTGGACATAAAATAGATGAAGTAAGAGTTGAAAACCACAAATTTCAGTTTTTATACCCAGAAGGGGATTTGTTTCATTTTATGAATGTTGAAACGTTCGAACAAATTTCATTAAATAAAAACATCTTGGATTCACCAGATTTATTGAAAGAAGGAGAAAGTGTAATGGTAAGTATCAATACTGAAACTGATTTACCTCTTTCTGTTGATATGCCGGCATCTGTTGTTCTTGAAGTTACTTACGCAGAACCGGGCGTTAAAGGAAATACAGCTACAAATGCGACAAAATCTGCTACTGTTGAAACTGGTGCAACCGTAAACGTTCCTTTATTCATTAATGAAGGTGACAAAATTAAAATTGATACTACTTCTGGTTCTTATATGGAACGTGTAAAAGAGTAATTTTTAATTAGATAATCTGTCAATGTGTCAATTAGATAATTGAAATAGTATTTCCAATTGACACATTTTCTAAATTGACAAATTCACTAATTGACAAATTTCCTAATTATAAAATATGAAATTTCCAAAAGTTTATTCTCTACAAGATATTGCAAATTTACTTCAATGCGAATTTGTCGGCGATGCTTTGTTTCCAGTTTATGGCATGAATGAAATTCACGTTGTAGAATCTGGGGATATCGTTTTTGTAGATCACCCAAAATATTACGATAAAGCTTTACAATCAGCAGCTACAATTGTTTTAATCAACAAAAAAGTGGATTGCCCAGAAGGAAAAGCTTTGTTGATTTCAGATGATCCTTTTAGAGATTTTAATGTACTTACAAAACACTTTATGCCTTTTGTACAGGCAAATGTTTCTATTTCCGCTTCCGCAAAAATCGGAAAAGGAACTATGATTCAGCCAAATTCTTTCATTGGAAATAACGTCGTTATTGGAGAAAATTGTTTGATACATGCTAATGTTGCCATTTATGACCATACAATAATTGGGAATAATGTTATTATCCATTCCGGTACTGTTCTAGGAGCCGATGCTTTTTATTATAAAAAAAGACCCGATGGCTTTGACCAATTAATTTCGGGAGGCAGAGTTGTAGTAAAAGACAATGTTGGCATTGGGGCACTTTGTACGATTGACAAAGGAGTAACCGGTGATACCACTATTGGAGAAGGTACCAAAATTGACAATCAGGTGCACGTTGGTCACGATACCGTAATTGGAAAAAAATGTTTAATCGCTTCCCAAACAGGTATTGCAGGTTGTGTAATTATAGAAGATGAAGTTACCATTTGGGGGCAGGTGGGAACAACAAGTGGCATCACTATTGGAGCAAATGCAGTAATACTTGGACAAACAGGTGTTACAAAATCAGTAGATGGAGGTAAAAGTTATTTTGGTACTCCAATTGAAGAATCAAGAGAAAAATTGAAGCAATTAGCAAATATTAAAAAAATACCCGAAATTTTAAAAAAACTAAAATAATATGTCTGCTAAAGAAATTGTAAAAAGTTTTTATAAATCAGATGCCTTCATTAGCCCCGAGATAATGAAAGAGTATTTGCATCCCGACTGTATTTTGGATTGGAATAGCAGCAAAGGATTTATTCAAAGGAATTATGAAGAAATATTAAGCATGACTAATGAAATAAGTAGGGCTTATGTTCGTACCAAAGCTAGAATTAGTCATATTGTCGAAGAAGGCAATATGGTTTCTGTTCGCTTTGATCATTATGCAAAAACAATAGAAAACCCAAGGGAAGAAATGTTTTTGGCTCATATGATGGTTATATGGGAAATAAAAGACAATAAATTATACAGAGGATATCAAATGAGTCAAGTGATGTAATTATTTTTATTTTAAAAAAAGTATAAAATAATTACAAAAGACTTACTTTTGCGTCACAATTTTAAAAACTACATAAAAAATATATCATGAGTGTTTTAGTTAATAAAGATTCAAAAATAATTGTTCAGGGATTTACGGGCAGCGAAGGAACATTCCATGCTTCTCAAATGATTGAATACGGTACAAATGTTGTTGGTGGTGTTACACCTGGAAAAGGGGGAACTACACATTTGGACCTTCCGGTTTTTAACACAGTAAAAGATGCTGTTGAGCAAGCGGGAGCCGATACAACTATTATTTTTGTACCACCTGCTTTTGCAGCAGATGCAATTATGGAAGCTGCGGATGCTGGAATAAAAGTAATCATCGCTATTACTGAAGGAATTCCAGTTGCAGATATGATTAAAGCAAATAGCTATGTTAAAGAAAGAAATGCAAGATTAATTGGTCCAAACTGTCCAGGTGTTATTACTCCAGGAGAAGCTAAAGTTGGTATTATGCCAGGTTTTGTTTTCAAAAAGGGAACTGTTGGTATTGTATCAAAATCAGGAACTTTAACTTATGAAGCTGCTGACCAAGTTGTAAAGCAAGGATTAGGAATTACCACTGCTATCGGTATTGGTGGAGATCCAATTATTGGAACAACCACTAAAGAAGCTGTAGAATTATTGATGAACGATCCAGAAACAGAATGTATCGTAATGATTGGTGAAATTGGTGGTCAATTAGAAGCTGATGCTGCTAAATGGATTAAAGCTGACGGTAACCGTAAACCAGTTGTAGGTTTCATCGCAGGAGTTACAGCTCCAGCAGGACGTACCATGGGACATGCAGGTGCAATTGTTGGTGGTTCTGACGATACAGCTGAAGCTAAAAAACAGATTATGAGAGAAAACGGAATTCACGTTGTTGACTCTCCAGCCGAAATCGGAAAGAAAGTAAAAGAAGTACTTGGATAATCTCCAATTATTTAAATAATAAATTCCATAAAAGTCTCAATATTTTGTTGAGACTTTTTTACATTTTTAAAATGTCTGGAATATAAATAAAAACTTAGCAACTCAGATTCTTAGAATCTTAGTTACTTAAAAAAATAAAAATATGTACAAAGAATTAGAAAAGTTTACAGTAAAAGGGAATTTTACGTTTACACAGGAAGATAATTTAGAAGCTGTTTGTAACGCTTCAGAAGCAGGAAGCGGTGTTTTTGTTGTTTATGCTGACAAAGAATTAATTATGGTTGGTTCTACAGGAACAGTTCAGAATGACGGAACATTGAAAAGCAAAAATGGTGGTTTACACGATAAGATTGTAAATGGTCATCAATTTGCAAAAACAGGAAGAAAGTATTCTTGGCCTGCTCAAATGAAAAAAGAAAATATCGATACATTAGAAGTTTTTTGGTTTGAAACTTATAATGATACGGCAAAATCGATTCCAACTAGTGTTGAAGGACAAGTTTTGCAAAACTTCCTAGATGAAAATGGTAAATTGCCAAGATGGAATGTAGCTTTTTAAAACATTCTAGATTAAACAAAAAATGCTTTACAATTCTGTAAAGCATTTTTTGTTTGATTGCATTTAAAAAAACAAAACGTTTATTTTTCTTTAAAATCTACAGATAACGAATTAACACAATATCGCTGACCAGTTTTTGTTGGACCATCTTCAAAAACATGGCCAAGATGTCCACCACAATTGGCGCAAACAATTTCAGTTCGCTTCATACCGTGCGTATTATCGACAATATATTCTACTTTTCCAGGAATTGATTCATCAAATGATGGCCAGCCACAATGCGCGTCAAACTTAGAATTGCTTTCAAATAGGGGAGTCCCACAGCCTCCACAGCAATAAACTCCATTTTCAAAATGCAAATTGTATTTGCCTGTATGTGGATATTCTGTTCCTTTTTGGCGAAGAATTCTATAACGCTCACTGCCTAATTCTTCTTCCCATTCTTTTTCTGATTTTACAAAAGGATAATTCATATATGTGAAATTTATTTTTTAGTTGTGATATATCTTGTGCTTCGCCAGTTTGCTACCGCTCGGGTCGCCTTTTATTTATTGGCGTTTACTTATGCAAACTTGTTGTTAATGGCGTTTTCATGGCGCTTATTTTTCAATAAAATTAGTTATTTTTTCGATTACTTGATGATCCGCAAGTATCTTTCTGTGGCCTAACCTCTTGGTCAACATTAATTCTCCGTTTTTGAGATGCTGATGTATATGAATTCCTGCCTTTACAGGTACTTCAGGATCATTTTCATCGTGAATTACTAGTGTCGGAATTAAAGTTTTTTCAGCTGCTTTGTAGGCACTGTAATCGTCCATGATTCCACCGTATTTGTTTTCAAAACGCTTACACAATAACTTGCTTATTTCAGGTTTCAATCCTAATTTGGCAATAAAATCATCTGTGATATCCTGTACAATATCTCCACTACCAATAATTACGGCTTTTTTCACATTAAGTCCTTCTTTTATGGCATTCATAACTGTCATTCCGCCCAAAGAATGACCAATAGCGATTTCAAAAGGTCCGAATTGTTTGTCTATTTCGATAACTGAAGCAATAAAATCAACCATGATAGTAGAATTACCAGGAGATTTGCCATGTGCAGGCGCATCAAAACTAACAGTCGAATATCCTAATCTGATCATTTCATCAGCAATTTTACATAATTGGGTTCCTCTACCAGACCATCCATGAACTAATAGCACTTTTTTATTGCTTTTTCCATACTCATAGACATTTACTTTTCTATTTATGGAAGGAACGATAATCATTTGCTGGACGCTCTTTTGATCCATTTCAATTTCTCGTTTTGGAACTTTATGTTTTATTGGAGTCGTAAACAATTTAGATGCATAAATCGTAACCCACTTAGTAGACAAAAAAGCAATAAATTTACTCGATAGAATTATAATTTTTGGAATTTTCAAAGGCTTAGTATGATTTGTCGTGTTTTTTGTCATTTTGATAAAATTGTAAAATATCTATAAAAATTAATTTTTTTTAACTAAATTTAAAAAACATAAAATTACTATAAATTTAATGTTAATATAATTTAATTTCATACTATAAAAGTATTAAATTTTTAAATTTTGTAAGGAATTAAGATAGCTGGATACATCATCATTAAACAAAAATAAAAGGTAATTCATGGAAATATTTCACATTGGAGCAGAATGTTACCCGGTAGCAAAAGTGGGTGGTTTAGCCGATGTAATTGGATCACTGCCCAAATATCAAAACAGTGAAGAAAATAAGGTTCGTGTAGTTATTCCATGTTATCAAACAACATTTCGATCAGAAAATGATTTCGAATGTGTTCATTGGGGGAAATTAAAATTAGGTAACTTTAATTTTCCTTTTAGCGTATTGAAAGAAACGTCAAATAAATTAGGTTTTGAACTCTATTTAATAGAAATACCAGAGCTTTTTGACCGCCCCAATATTTATAATTACAGAGATGATATTGAACGTTTTTTATCATTTCAAATCGCAGCATTAGACTGGATTACAGGAAGGAGTTCTATTCCGGATATTATCCATTGTCACGATCATCATACGGGGTTAATCCCTTTTATGAAAAAATATTGCCCAAAATATGATAAACTAAAAAATATACCAACACTCATTACAATCCACAATGGATTGTATCAAGGAATATTTACATTTAACAAATTATATTATTTACCTGAATTTGATTTGATTAACATAAAAGAATTAGAATGGGGAAATTGTATCAATTCTTTGGCAACAGCAATAAAATGTGCGGATCAAGTCACAACTGTTTCACCAAGTTATCTCAATGAAATCAATCATTCGGATAATGGTCTTGAAACATTATTTCAAAGGGTTCGACATAAGTCAAAAGGTATTCTAAATGGAATTGACACCGATGTTTGGGATCCCGAAAAAGATCCAATGCTCGAAATAAATTATTCAGCAGAAACAATTGATGACGGAAAGCTAAAAAATAAAGAACAGTTGTGTACGGTTTTCAATATGAATCCGGCAAAACCGCTTTTCAGTTTTATTGGTAGATTATATAATGAAAAAGGAGCCGATTTACTGCCGAAGATTGTATCAACAGCGTTGACAATTTTTAAAGAAGAAATCAATATTTTAATTTTAGGGTATGGAGACGTTGAAATAGAAAATCAACTTAAGCAATTGCTTTCTATTTATAGTGGAAACTACAATGCCTACATTGGTTATAATGAAGAGTTGGCACACAAAACTTATGCCAGTTCCGATTTTATTTTAATACCATCACGAGTAGAACCATGCGGATTAAATCAGATGTATGCGTTGCGATATGGCACAATACCGATAGTAAGAAGAACTGGAGGTTTAAAAGACACCATTGTTGATTTTGAAGATAACGGAAATGGAATTTGCCATGATCAAGCTTCGGTAGAAGATGTTTGCGATTCCATGAAAAGAGCATTGGATTTGTATAAAAATAAAGAAAATATAAACCAAATAAGAATAAAAGGAATGACTATTGACCATTCTTGGAAGAATGTAAGCCAAGAATATATAGAATTATATAATTTAATTATTGCAAAGACATATGAAAGCTAAAAGAAAAAAAGTTATCGCTATTATTTTAGGAGGTGGTCAAGGCTCAAGACTATTCCCATTAACAGCCAAGAGATCTAAACCGGCAGTTCCGATTGGAGGAAAATATAGATTGGTTGACATCCCAATTTCAAATTGTATGAATTCTGATATTTATAAAATGTTTGTATTAACACAATTCAATTCAGCTTCTTTGAATGCCCATATTAAGAACACTTATAATTTTAGTATTTTCAGTCAGTCATTTGTGGATATTTTGGCTGCAGAGCAAACACCAGATAACCCGACTTGGTTTCAAGGAACTGCTGATGCCGTAAGACAATGTATGCCACACTTTTTAAACCATGAGTTTGATTATGCTTTAATTCTTTCGGGGGATCAGTTGTATCAAATGGATTTTAATGCAATGCTTGAGGCTCATATCGATGCTCAGGCAGATATTACTATTGCTACTTTGCCCGTAAATGACAAAGATGCTCCTGAATTTGGAATATTGAAAACAAATTCAGAAAGTTGTATTGATTGCTTTATTGAAAAGCCCGCCAAGGAATTATTACCCGATTGGCAATCAGAGGTAAGTGACGAAATGAAAAGCCAAGGAAAGCACTATTTGGCCTCAATGGGTATCTATATTTTCAACAGAAAGCTATTAATCGAATTAATGGCTAATCCCGACACAAAAGATTTTGGGAAAGAAATCATACCACAAGCCGTTGGGAATAAAAAATTATTGAGTTATCAGTATGAAGGTTATTGGACTGATATTGGTAATATTGACTCTTTTTTTGAAGCCAATATTGGTTTAACGGATGATGTTCCCCAATTCAATTTATTTGATAACGATAATAAAATTTATACCAGGCCTCGTTTATTATCACCTTCCAAGTTCCATAAGACAATGGTGGAACGATCATTAATTTCTGAGGGCTGTATTATTCACGCCAAAGCAATTACCAAATCTGTTATTGGGAACAGATCACGAATAGGAGAGGGAACCGTGATTCAACACTGTTATGTTATGGGTAATGATTTGTACCAAAACATCGATGATATTAATGAAGATAACAAAAACGGAATACCATTAATTGGGATTGGGGAAAGATGCTTTATCGACAATGCTATTGTGGATAAAAATTGTAGGATTGGAAACGATGTATATGTAAAAGGAGGCAAACACTTGGCTGATACCACAAATGATTTGTATTGTGTAAAAGAAGGGATCGTCGTGATTAGAAAAGGTGCGATAATTCCAAATAATTTTACGGTAAAATAATTTCAGCTTAGAAAATTCTTCTTAAATATTTATTACAAGTAACTCAATACACCAAATAGTCAGTACAATTTATTGCACTTTCGATTTGGTGTAATTAGTAATTACAAGTAATACTGTTTTTTAATTCAATTTTAATCTAAAAGAAAACTACTAATTAATGCAATTTGATTTATTATTCACAATAAACAAAGTTTAAGAAATCTAATTAATAGAATATCTGCATTTTTTAAAATTAGTTTCGATAAATATTCAATATTTACTAAATTACATGTTCAATTTAACTAAAACCATGCAAAATCAAACTCGTATAATTATAGAAAATATTTTACCACAACTGAACTGTGGCAGCTTTGCAATAAAAAGAATTGTTGGTCAAAAAATAGTTGTCAGCGCTGATGTTTTTTCAGATGGACATGATGTTATTCAGTCTTGTGTAAAATTCAAACACGAATCTGAAAAAAATTGGCAGGAAGTTCGTATGACACCGGGACAAAATGACGAATGGTTTGCTGAATTCCATGTTGAAAAGCAAGGAAAGTACACTTATTTTGTTGAAGGATGGGTGGATTACGCATTGAATTGGCAACACGGTACAGAGCGAAAAATTAATGACAATCAATATGTAAAATCTGAATTACTGGAAGGTGCAGAATATGTGCGAGCCATTATTAATAATGTTGATGCTTCCGAAAATGAATATCTCAATCGATTAATTCATTATTTCACAACAGAATCAGAATATGATAATGCTGTACGAGAAACAAAATCGGAAGAGCTAACTAAGATTTTAAAAAAATATCCAGTTCGTTTTTTAGAAAACAAATCAATGGATTTACAAGTATATGTAGATCGCAAAAAAGCACTATTCAGTACTTGGTATGAATTCTTCCCACGTTCGGCATCATCAGAAGAAGGAAAACATGGTACATTTAAAGATTGCGAAAAATTGCTCCCCAGAGTTGCCGAAATGGGATTTGACACACTTTATTTCCCACCAATTCATCCCATTGGCGAAGTGAATAGAAAAGGCAAAAACAATGCAACAAATGCCCAAGATGGGGATGTTGGATCCCCTTGGGGAATTGGTTCTCATCACGGTGGGCACAAATCTACCCATCCAGAATTAGGAACGATTGAAGATTTTAAAGAATTAGTAAAAAAAGCTCAAGAGTTAGGAATCGAAGTAGCCATGGATTATGCCTTGCAAGCTGCTCCCGATCATCCTTATGTAAAAGATTTTCCGCAATGGTTCAAATGGAGACCAGACGGAACGGTTCAATACGCAGAAAATCCTCCAAAAAAATACCAAGATATTCAACCTATTTATTTTGAAAGCTCCGACTGGAAAAATCTTTGGAAAGAACTTTTAGATGTTGCATTATTTTGGATTGAAGAATGTAATATCAAAATCTATAGAGTAGATAATCCTCACACAAAGCCCTTTTATTTCTGGGGTTGGTTAATTGCCGAGATCAAAAAGAAGCATCCCGATGTTTTGTTTTTAGCGGAAGCTTTTACACGTCCGAAAATCATGAACGAATTGGCAAAACAAGGTTTCAGCCAATCCTACACTTATTTTACATGGAGAAATTCCAAAAAAGAATTGACTGAATATGTAGAAGAATTAACTCAAACCGAACAAAAAGAGTTTTACAGACCTAATTTTTGGCCCAATACACCAGACATTAATCCTTTTGCTCTGCAAAATGGAAATGAATCCGTGCATTTGCAAAAATACTTTTTGGCAGCAACATTAAGTTCAAATGTTGGAATTTACGGTCCAGTTTTTGAATATATGATCAGTACTCCAATGGCTCCGGGAAAAGAAGAATATCTCGATTCCGAAAAATACCAATATTATAAATGGGACTGGACTATCCAAAACAAACTCACGACCTTAATTACGAGAATCAATGCCATTCGAAAAGAACAAATTTCGTTGCAGCAAACCAATAATATTGTTTTTTGTGAGACTAATAATGATCAAGTTATCGCTTATTATAAGTTTGATGATGATAAACAGAATGAAACACTAATGATTGTAAGTTTAGACGCATTTCATACTGGTAAAGCAATGGTTAAACTACCAATTGACAGAATTGGAAGCCAAAACCTTCAAATTACCGATTTGATTACCGGAAATTCTTATTCTTGGAACAATGAATGGAATTATGTAGAACTTCCTCCCGAATTGCCTTTTCATTTATTTAAAATTCAGAAATAATGGTTGATAAAATTAACGAAGCCGAATATAAAAACCCGCTCGTATTTCACACCGATTGGGAAAATGCTTTTGAAGATGAAAGTTTTATTAAAATTTTTGCCTCCGATATTTTAGAAAATTACATTATCAATAAAAGATGGTATGGTGGTAAAGCCAGTACCTTAAAGTATATTGAAGTTGTACATTCTTTTAAAATCACTTCAAATGACAATACTTATTACGGCGTTTTATTAGAAGTTAATTTTAAAGAAGCCTTTTATCAACATTATTTTATGCCATTGGCTTTCATGTCGGAAGAAGATTTAGACACCAATACCATTATTGCGCCAGTAGTCATGAATGAGCAAGAAGGCTATCTTGTTGATGCTTTGCATCAGGAGGATTTCAGAAAATTACTTTTTGAAAAAATCATCCATTCCAAAAAGGATGAAGCATCAAAAGTGACCTTTCACAAAGGAAAAAAAATGCATTCCAAAGAATATATTTCTTCTCATTTTATGGGAGTGGAACAAAGTAACACGTCGATCGTTTATAATGATAATTTGGTGCTGAAAATTTTCAGAAGAATTTATATCAGTATGAATCCGGATTATGAAATTAGCCGTTTCCTTACCGAAAGAATGAATTTTAAACATTCACCGGCTTATACAGGAAGTATAAGTATTGTTTCATCTGAAGGAAATATTACTCTCGGATTAATGCAAGAATTAGTCCCTAATCAAGGTGATGCCTGGAAATATATGCTCGAAGAAGTAGATCGAATTTTTGAAAATTTAAACACCAAAAAAATTTCCATAGGTAAACTTCCTGAAATAGAATTATTTAAGCGATTAAAATTAAATGACGTTCCCCACGAAATTATTGATTGGGCCGGATTAAGTGTTTTTCTAAAAATTCAGACTTTGGCTACCAGAACTGCCGAAATGCACATTGCGTTGGGCAGCGATATACATGAAACAGCATTTACACCACTTACTTATAATGGAGATTATTCCGTATGGTTAAAAAACAGATTGACATATCAGTTTCAAAATCGTTTGAATATTTTAGAGAACAATTTACATAAATTGGATGGCTTAGAATTAGAGTTAGCCAATAAATTTTTGGATCATAAAAAAGAAATTCGAAAAGTTTTTCTTGACTTTGACTGGACCCAAATGAAATCAGAGCGCATTCGAATTCACGGGGATTACCATTTGGGTCAAGTTTTAGTAAATGGTGATGATTTTTATATCCTTGATTTTGAAGGAGAACCTGAAAGCACTATTCGGGATCGAAAAGTAAAACAACCACCGCTAAAAGATGTTGCAGGTATGTTTCGTTCCTTTCACTACGCAATTTATGCTACTATTTTTAACAGCAATGATAAATATCCGTACAAACAAGATGAGCTTTTCCAGGCAAGTGAAATTTTATACAAATATTTTGTAGGGGTCTTTCTTAACACCTATACAGAAGTTGCTCAAGCCGGTAATCTAAATATTGGATATCAAAAAGAAATAGACTTTTTATTGCGTTATTGTCTTTTGGAAAAAGCTATCTATGAATTGGGTTATGAATTAAATTCAAGACCTCGATGGTCCGTAATTCCTTTGAGGGGAATTGCCAGTATAATGAATTTTTAATAGAAATAAGTTGATTTCAATTTCAACAAAAAAATAAAAACACAAAAATGAACAAAGTACAAACCTATTCGCTTTTTACAGATTTTGACATTGATTTATTCAAGGCAGGTAAACATTACAGACTTTACGAAAAATTAGGCGCGCATCTTATCGAAGTTGATGGAGTAAAAGGAGTTTATTTTGCTGTATGGGCACCAACGGCAAGAACGGTTTCTGTTATTGGAGATTTCAATTACTGGATTCAGGGAGAGCATGCACTACAAGTACGCTGGGATTCATCTGGAATTTGGGAAGGTTTCATTCCTGGAATAGAACAAGGAACTACTTATAAATATAAAATCCAATCCAATAATGGAGGAATAATTACTGAAAAAGCCGATCCATTTGCTTTTTATTGCGAAAAACCACCACATACAGCATCTGTTATTTGGGGGCTTGATTACAAATGGAAAGACAAAAAATGGATGCAGACCCGCAAAGAGCATAATGATTTGAATAAACCCTATTCGGTTTACGAAGTTCATTTAGGTTCATGGAAAAGACATGGGGACGAAAATCGATTCTTGACTTATTTGGAATTTGCCGAAGAATTGGTAAAATATGTGAAAGAAACAGGATTTACGCATGTAGAGTTTATGCCAGTAATGGAATATCCATATGATCCATCCTGGGGTTATCAATTAGTGGGTTATTTTGCACCAACCTCCCGTTTTGGAGAACCTCAGGATTTTATGGTTCTTGTCGATAAATTGCATCAAGCAGGTATTGGTGTAATTCTGGATTGGGTTCCATCTCATTTTCCGGATGATGCGCATGGTTTGGGCTTTTTTGATGGTTCTAATTTATTTGAACATCCTGATCGTAGAAAAGGATATCATCCCGATTGGAAAAGTTTAGTCTTTAATTATGGACGAAATGAAATTCGCTCTTTTTTAATCAGTAATGCATTGTTTTGGTTACAACATTATCACATTGACGGACTCAGAGTAGATGCTGTGGCTTCAATGTTGTATTTGGATTATTCAAGAAAAGATGGCGAATGGGAACCTAATATTTATGGCGGAAGAGAAAACTTGGATACCATTAGCTTTTTAAAAGATTTTAATGAAGCCGTTTATGGAAATTATGAAGGAGTTCAAACCATTGCCGAAGAAAGTACTTCCTTTCCGATGGTTTCCAGACCCACATTTGTTGGAGGTTTAGGATTTGGAATGAAATGGATGATGGGTTGGATGCATGATACTTTAGAATATTTTCAAAAAGAAACCGTGTACAGAAAATACCATCAAAATGATTTGACATTTTCTATGACATATACCTATACTGAGAATTTCATGCTGCCACTGTCTCACGACGAAGTAGTTTATGGAAAAAAATCTATTCTAGGAAGAATGCCTGGCGATGAATGGCAAAAATTTGCAAATTTACGTCTACTGTATGGTTACATGTTTACACACCCGGGTACCAAATTATTATTTATGGGAGCAGAATTTGGTCAAAGCAGTGAATGGAATTTTGAGAATAGTTTAGATTGGCATCTGTTGCAATATCCATTTCATAATGGTATAAAATTAGTTATTACAAAGCTTAACGAATTGTATAAAAAAGAGCCTGCTTTGTATGAAAAACAGTTTAGCCCAGAAGGTTTTGAATGGATTAATTATTCAGATCATGAAAATGCGGTAATGTCATTTATTAGAAAAGGAAATAATCCCGAAGACGATTTAATAGTTGTTCTAAATTTTACCCAAGTAGTGCGTGAGAATTACCGAATAGGTATACACAAAAAAGGAAAACTTACAGAACTATTCAACAGTGATGATTCTGATTTTGGCGGAAGTGGGGTAAAAAACACAAAAAAAATAAGTATTGAAACCAATCCTTATGATGGTAAAGAATATTCTACCGCTTTATTGCTTCCTCCACTTAGTGTATTGATTTTTAAAATATCCTAGATTTATAATTTTTAATAGTGATAGGAAAGTTGATAGTTTTGGATTTAATTATATAAAATATAAAACTAATAAAAGTTGCATTTTTGCATAGATATTTAAAGATACAATCATGAAAAAATATTTATTAATAGGTGTAGCTGTAATAGGCTTACTTTATTCTTGTGCTACTAATCCTATAACAGGGAAAAATGAACTTAATTTTGTTTCCAACAGTGAATTATTTCCTTCTTCATTTCAACAATATGGAACTTTTTTGAAGGAAAATAAAATAATTTCAGGAACAGCTGATGCCAAAAGAGTAGAAATCGTTGGATCAAGAATTAAAACAGCTGCTGAAAAATATTTAGCCTATCTGGGTCAAACCGGATATCTGAATGGATACCAGTGGGAATACAAATTAATTGACAATAAAGAAGTTAACGCATGGTGTATGCCAGGAGGAAAAATCGTCGTTTATTCGGGAATTTTACCTATAACTAAAGATGAGGCTGGTTTGGCAACTGTTTTGGGACATGAGGTTTCACATGCATTAGCAAATCATGGTGCACAAAGAATGAGTGCATCGCAATTGCAACAATTAGGTGCGGTCGGGGTAGCTGTTGCTACTGGTCAGCAAAGTGCTGAAAAACAAAAAATGTGGCAGCAATACTATGGTTTAGGTTCTGAAGTAGGAGTAATGCTTCCATTTAGTCGAAATCATGAAAGTGAAGCCGACAAAATTGGACTTACTTTGATGGCAATTGCCGGTTACAATCCAGATGAAGCGATTGTTTTTTGGCAAAGAATGACAACACAATCCGGCGGTCAAGCACCACCAGAATTCTTAAGCACACACCCTTCTGACATTACTAGAATTGCAAATTTAAAGGCATTGATTCCAGAAGCAAGAGCAACAGCTGCAAAAGTTAATGCTTCTTATAAATAATTGGCATTTGAAATAATTGCATTTTTAGAACTATTTAAGCTATTCTTTTTAAGAATAGCTTTTTTTATAAATCATATTGAGCCCAATAATAGTAATAATTTATTATTAAAAATTTAATATATGAAAAAGCGCTATTTATTGTTATTCCGACTGAAAAATAAATAAATTCGCAAATAAAAAAACAAACATGGCAGAATTAGCAAAAGGAAGCAAAAAGTTATTGAATGCATGGGCATTTTACGATTGGGCAAATTCAGTATATCCATTGGTAATTTCTTCGGCCATATTTCCAATCTTTTATGAATCCTTATTTTCAGACAGAGATCATTATATAGCCGTTTTCGGAATGAATTTGAAAAACTCAGCATTGATTAGTTTTGTTACTGCTGCAGCGTTTTTGATGGTTGCCCTATTTTCACCTTTATTATCAGGAATAGCCGATTATGTCGGGAATAAAAAATCTTTCATGAAGTTCTTCTGCTATACCGGAGCTCTTTCTTGTATTGGTTTGAATTGGTTTAGCCTAGATAATATTTATCTTGGACTGTTTTTTTACTTTTTTGGATTAATTGGTTTCTGGGGAAGCTTAGTATTTTATAATTCTTATTTACCAGATATCGCTTTCACTGAACAACAAGATGCTGTTAGTGCCAAAGGATATTCTCTTGGATACATTGGGAGTGTTATTTTATTAGTATTAAATCTTGCTATGGTAATGATGCCCGATACTTTTGGAATAACTGGAGCTACTAAAGGCGAAGCCGCAATGAAAGCAATGAAATATTCCTTTGTAATGGTTGGCGTTTGGTGGATTCTATTCAGCCAATATTCCTATTATTTTTTGCCAAAAGGAAATAAAAATGCAGACCGAAAAGTGACCAAAGCGGTTGTTTTTAATGGATTCAAAGAACTTAAGAAAGTCTGGGGATTATTGGAAGCCAACATGCCGTTAAAAAGATATTTACTCAGCTTTTTTGTTTACAGCATGGCTGTTCAAACCGTAATGCTTATTGCTACCTATTTTGGTTCTCAAGAAATTGCTTGGGAATCAGCAAGCCAAAGTCAAACAGGATTAATTATATGTATATTATTAATACAGATTATTGCCGTAATTGGTGCTATTATGACCTCAAAAGCATCTGCTAAATTTGGAAATATACCAACCCTTATTGTGATTAACTGTTTTTGGGTCATACTTTGTTCTGCAGCTTATTTTATAGTAACTCCCAATCAGTTTTATATCATGGCAGCTTTGGTAGGGCTTGTGATGGGAGGAATTCAGGCATTATCCCGTTCAACTTATTCTAAACTTTTGCCAGAAACAGAGGATACTGCTTCCTTTTTTAGTTTTTATGATGTTACCGAAAAAATTGGGATTGTAATCGGGATGTGCGTGTATGGTGCAATTGATCAAATTACCGGAAGTCCAAGACTTGCAATTGTATTTTTGGCAGTGTTTTTTATAATTGGTGTTTTACTTTTGAATAGGGTTCCAAAGAAAGAGATCAAATAATTTCCGAAACGAATTTGGTTTTCAAAAGCCTTTTGGACAAAAAACATAAAAATACCGCAGATTCATAGATTATATAAAATCTATGAATCTGCGGTATTTTTTATAAGCTGTTATTATACTTTTGAAATATCACCAGAGCCACTCACTTTGGTGTCTTTTGTTTTAGGATCTCCTTTGTATTCAATATCACCTGAGCCCGAAACTCTGGCAATTAAACTCTCGCTACAATTTACTTTCATATCTCCGGAACCTGAAATTGTAACGTTCGCATTTTTTGTTGTCAAATTAATAGCGTCAACATCACCTGAACCCGAAGTTTTGGAAACAAAATTATCTGAAATACCCGTTACAACAACATCTCCAGAACCACTTAAATTAGATTCAAAATCAGTTGTTTTAACATCTAAAGTCAAATTACCAGAACCAGATAGTTTAGCTTTAAAAGTAGGGCTTACTATAGTGTTTTTGGCTATAACATCGCCAGACCCTGAAAGAGCGACAGAATTTATTTGTTCAAATGGCACCGTCACTACCAGCTTTTTCTTTGTGTCAATTTGAATATTTTTCTCGTTGGAAATTTTCAAGACATTTGCGACAACTTCAACTTTGATGTGAGGAATTATATTTTCCTCCCCTTCAATGGTTATTGTACCTTCGGTTCCCGAAACCAAAATCACATCAAAAGAGCCGGAAAGAATTATTTCATCATACCCTGAAGTAGTTCTTTTCTCAGTAACTACTTTTCCATTTCCTTTAATTTTTGACCACTGTGCATTCGCAATTGTTGTAAAAAACAGCGCACTAAAAACAACTAATAAAACCGATTTTTTCATAGATTAAAAATTATAATTAAACATGATTTTGAACTTGATGTATGATTGAAACTTTTACTGAACTTCTCTTTTATACAATTTTACATTACCATAATCGGAAGTAATTAAAATCTTATTTTCACCTTTTTTCTTATAAAATCCGCTGACTCTTTTAGTGTAATTAGTTTCTTCTCTTGAATTAACACTCAATTCATTGTCATATTTAAAATCGCCATATCTTACCGATACATCGAAATCAAAAACATAATTAGGATGGAAACCAACATCAACACCTGTATAACCAGCCACAATGTTTATATTATTAGCTTTGGGCTGAATAGCATCAATCGAGATATTACTATATTTTGTGTTTAACTTCAATTGATTTGATACAGAACCAAGGTCAATCGTCAGATAATTTCCATTCCCGTCCAATGAATTGATTTTTTTAATTTTTACACTTCCGTATTTACTGATGTATTTTATATCATTTCCTTCATTAATCTCAATATCAGAATAATCTGAAAGTAAATCAAGTTTGGCTACTTCATTCATTTTCAACCCAGAATATTTAGAGGTTATCGCACCAATTTTTAGATATTCTATAGTAGAATTTGAACAATAACCAATTTCTATCGTATTACTGTTACCGTTTAATTTTCCCAAATTAATTTTTCCGTATTTACAATTTATGTCAGTTATAGAAAAAAGATCTGAAGTACCGATATTTCCGTATTTGTTATTCAATTTTACAGTCCCGTTTTTAGGAATCTTTATAGTGTAGTTGATTTCAAAATTATTATTTCTTCCATTGGTTTTTTTGCTCATGTTTCCAAAAACAGTTTTGGCACTAACCATACTTTTTAACGCTACAAAATCAACATCAATTCCGGCTAATTTTTCGTTTACCCATTTTTCATTATCACCACTGACTTTAATAAGAACTTCAATTTCAATTTTATCCTCATTCCAGGTGGTAACAAAAATACTTCCATAGGAATTCTCAATATTTATTCCGGCATCGCTGTTCACGATATAGGCTTTATTGATGACTTTTTGTTTTGTATAATTAAAATCATCATTAGAAAATCCTAAAAAAGGGATTAATAAAAGAGGTAATAGTAGTATGTTAAATTGTTTTTTCATCGTTTAATTTTTTAATTTTTTCAGTTTCTTCAATGTGTTGCAAAACATTTTGTAAAAATGAAATTCGGGTTTGCAGATTACTGATCATCGCATAAATAATAGGTTTACTTTCACCGTTAACTTCCAATTCATGCTTGATTTTTTCATAATCGCTATCCAGCGATTTCATTTGTTGCAATGCATCATTCACGATTTTTTCATTCTCAGGTGATTTTTTAGCTTTAATTTGTTCTAATTGATGTTCAATCAAAACGGTAAAAATTGAATCTGTTTGTTTGGTTTCTTTAGAGGCAAATTTCAGTTCTCTTGGACTTCCATTGCTATTAGTATAAAACAATGTAATCCCAAGCATAACAACCACAGACGCAGCTATCGCATAGATAAGTCCAAAATTCTTTTTTCGTTTTTTAAGAGCCAATTTTTCAGAAAATCGCTTTTCATGTTGGCTATCCATTTCATGAACATCCCATTGATTTTCTAGAGTTTCAAATAATTGATCTAATTTTTCATTTTCATTTTTCATTTTCATATCTCATTTAATTTTTTTCTTAAACTTTCTTTAGCTCTGCTTAATGTAGTTCGACAATTGGCATAACTAATTTTAAGAATTTCGCTTATCTCTTCTTGATCATAACCTTCAATATAAAATAAGGTAAGAATCATGCTGTAATTGTATTTCAAGGACTGAATGGTGTCCAAAACCTGTTTAACTTTTAAATCATTAAAATCTAATTTTTCCTCCCAATCATTTTCTGGTTCTTCTAGTTTGTAAAGTGTTTTTTCAAAATCTTCTGTTTTAAATGGATTATTCTTTTTGTAAAAATCAATGCTATAATTCACTATTATCCGCTTCAGCCAAGCTCCAAAGGCTACTTCTTGTTTGAAATCATTTATTTTGGTAAATGCTTTCAAAAAACCTTCTTGCATGACATCTTCGGCAAAGTGCTCGTCTTTCACAATTCGATAGGCCACATTATACATCGCCTTGCAATAGCGATTATAAATCTCGAATTGTGCTTTCTGATTGTTCTCTTTGCAAAGCGAAATTAATTCCTCGATATTTTGATTGTTCAGATTCAATTAAATAGTTATGATTTGTAGTAAAGACATGATTTTTTTTGGTTTGTTACAGTTTTATAAAAATAGTTCATTTTTTTTCCATTTTTATCTTGAAGGGAAAAAAGGCTTCAATGAAAAATTGACTACATAAACGGATAAAAATTCAAAGTCAATTTAATTTTGGCATAATGATTGCCTTACTTTACACCGCAATATTATACTGTATTTATTCATCACTATTGGCCTAAAATATTGTTGCGATACCTTATATTTGCGTTCCGATTTAAAAAATTAATGACAAAAAGACTTAAATACTACTATGTCAAATCATAAAATACTTACTATTGACAATCTGTCACTTCAAGAATTTGATTCTGAAGCCGAATTAATTCCATTATTGACTCCAGAAGATGAGGAAGAAATGAACAACGAAGAATTACCCGATTCTTTACCCATTTTACCTTTACGCAATACGGTTTTATTTCCTGGAGTAGTTATTCCTATTTCAGCTGGAAGAGATAAATCAATCAAATTGATAAATGATGCCAATGCCGCCGGAAAAGTAATAGGTGTAGTAGCACAAATCAATGAAGAAGATGAAGACCCAACCTTTGCGGATATTCATAAAATAGGAACTGTAGCCCGAATTTTAAGGGTATTAAAGATGCCTGACGGAAACGTTACAGTCATCCTTCAAGGAAAAAAGCGTTTTGAAATTACAAAAGTAATTTCGGAAGAGCCTTACCTTACAGCTGGCATCAAGGAGGTTCCTGAAAAAAGGCCAACCAAAAAAGATTCTGAGTTCAATGCAATAATTGATTCGGTAAAAGAATTGGCAGTTAAGATTGTCAATGAAAGCCCTAATATTCCTTCAGAAGCAACATTTGCCATTAAAAACATAGGAAGCCCTTCGTTTTTGATCAATTTTGTTTCCTCCAATATGAATTTATCGGTAAAAGAAAAACAAGACTTACTATCGATAAACGGATTAAAAGAACGTGCCTTGGAAACGCTTCGTTTCATGAATGTTGAGTTGCAAAAACTAGAATTAAAAAACGATATTCAATCAAAAGTTCGTTTTGACCTAGATCAACAGCAAAGAGAATATTTCTTGCATCAGCAAATGAAAACTATCCAAGAAGAACTGGGAGGTGTTTCACAAGAGGAAGAAATGGACGAAATGAGTCTGAAAGCCAAAACCAAAAAATGGGACGAAAAAACTCAAAAACATTTCGAAAAAGAATTGTCAAAAATGCGCAGAATGAATCCGCAGGCTCCTGATTTTGGAATTCAAAGAAATTATTTGGAATTATTTTTAGAATTGCCATGGGGAGAATATTCTAAAGATAATTTTGATTTGAAGCATGCCCAAAAAGTATTAGACAAAGACCATTTTGGATTGGAAGATGTCAAAAAAAGAATGATTGAACATTTGGCAGTCCTTAAATTAAGAAACGATATGAAGTCCCCGATAATATGTTTGGCTGGACCTCCAGGAGTTGGTAAAACATCAATCGGTAGATCTGTTGCTGAGGCATTGGGCAGGGAATATGTACGTATATCATTAGGAGGATTGCGAGACGAGGCAGAAATTCGTGGACATAGAAAAACTTACATTGGTGCAATGCCTGGAAGAATCATCCAAAGTTTAAAGAAAGCCGGAACATCTAATCCTGTATTTGTTTTGGACGAAATCGACAAACTGTCTTCTAGTCATAACGGAGATCCTTCTTCGGCATTATTAGAGGTTTTGGATCCAGAACAAAACAGTTCATTCTATGATAATTTCCTTGAAATGGGGTATGATTTATCAAAAGTAATGTTTATTGCTACTTCCAATAATATGGCCGCTATTCAACCTGCTTTGGTGGATAGAATGGAAATCATAAAAATGTCAGGTTACACTACCGAAGAAAAAGTGGAAATAGCAAAAAAACATTTATTTCCAAAACAATTGGCAGCTCACGGACTAAAAACCAAAGATTTGAGCATTGGCAAAAAGCAATTAGAAAAAATTGTAGAAGGCTACACTCGCGAGTCGGGTGTTCGTGGATTGGAAAACAAAATTGCGCAAATCGTTCGTAACGCAGCCAAATCGGTTGCGATGGAGGAGGAGTACAACAAAAAAATCACTGACGAAGATATTGTAAAAGTTTTGGGCGTTCCAAGGTTGGAAAGAGATAAATATGAAAATAATGAAGTAGCCGGTGTCGTTACAGGTTTAGCTTGGACAAGTGTTGGTGGCGACATTCTTTTTATAGAATCATTACTTTCTCCAGGAAAAGGAACAATGACTATTACTGGTAACTTAGGTACTGTAATGAAAGAATCGGCTACTATTGCTTTAGAATACATTAAAGCGAATGCCGAATTAATGGGATTGAACCCAGAAATACTTTCTAAATATAACATTCATTTACACGTCCCAGAAGGAGCCACTCCAAAAGATGGCCCAAGTGCAGGTATTGCTATGCTGACATCGTTAGTTTCGTTACTTACCCAAAAACGAGTGAAGAAAAACTTAGCAATGACAGGAGAAATCACTTTGAGAGGAAAAGTATTGCCTGTTGGTGGTATAAAAGAAAAAATATTGGCAGCCAAAAGAGCTAATATTAAGGAAATCATCTTATGTCACGAAAACAAAAGTGATATTGATGAAATCAAAGCTGAATATTTAGAAGGTCTTACATTTCATTACGTGAAAGAGATGAGTGAAGTTCTAGATATTGCAATTACTAAAGAGAAAGTCAAAAATGCAAAAGAATTAAAATAACAAAAAATAAAATTTCAATTCTGAAAGGAATCATTTTTGATGGTCCATAAAATTCCAAACTCCAATTCATGCAATTGGAATTTGGAATTTATTTTTAAAGCTTAATTAAGTATTTTATAGTTTTATAATTTTATCTTCGCAACTGCGTTTTAAATATTAGAAACAGCTTTTAAAGTATGTCCCAAAAACTTTTGTTATTCTATTTATTTTCTATATCTATGGTATCATACGGTCAAATAGGAGGGAAGTATACTTATGAGTTTTTAACCTTGGTTACATCTCCAAGGCAAGCTGCTCTGGGAGGAAAGACAATTACAATTTATGATGAAGATGTTAATGAAGCCTTGTTTAATCCTGCAACAATAAATGAAGAAATGAACAATCATTTGGCAGTGAATTATGGTAATTACTATAAAGAAGTTACTTATGGTACGGCTTCATATGCGTATACCTACGACCAGCATTTGCAAACATTTCAAGCCGGTATAAATTATATCAATTACGGAAAATTTGAAGGTTATGACGAAAGCGGTTTGCCTACGTCAGAATTTACGGGAAATGAAATTGCTCTTTCTCTGGGATATGCCTATAATATTCCTTATACTGATATTCATTTGGGAGCCAATGCCAAACTTATTGAATCTACGTTAGAAAGCTACAATTCCTTTGGAGCTGCCGTAGATTTAGGAATGGTATATATCGACGAAAAAAATGATGTGAATTGGGCATTGACCTTAATGAATTTTGGAACCCAATTTACTACTTATGATGGTACCAGAGAAAAATTACCCTTTGAAATAATCGCTGGAGTTTCGCAGGAATTGGAACATGTTCCCATACGCTGGCACTTTACACTCGAAAATTTGCAACAATGGAATTTGGCTTTTTCAAATCCTGTTCGCTCAGAAACTTCAATTGATGGCAGCATCACAGAAGAAAACATATCTTTTTTCAACAATGCGTTGCGGCATATGATTTTGGGAGTTGAACTTTTTCCTAAAAAGGCTTTTAACCTTAGATTAGGATATAATTTCCGAAGATCCACTGAATTGCAAATCCAAGACCAGCGGAATTTTTCTGGTCTTTCCTTGGGATTTGGATTAAAACTAAATAAATTAAAATTCAATTATTCTTATTCGAAATATACTCTGGCGGGAAATACAAGTTTGTTTGGGCTGACAGTTAATTTTAGTGAGTGATTTATAAACAAATGGCATAGACATTGATGCTGATAGTAATGGTAAAAAGTCTAATTTATAAATAAGTTAAAGTGATGAGAAAAATACTTTTAATTTTTATTCCGCTATTTCTTTCAAGCTTTAGTATAAATTCTGATGACAATTCAACTGAAGAAAAACTCAATACTCAAGTAGAAGAAGTAAGAAAAATCATTAATGATAATCCTAAATTCAATAAAGAAGTTGCTTTTTTTATTGATATGGAAATACAATCAGGTAAAAATCGTTTTTTTATTTATGATTTGAAAAATAATAAAATTATTGATGAAGGATTAGTTGCCCATGGTTCAGGGTCAGAAACTGGAATTCCAGGAAAACTAAAATTTAGCAATGTAGCTAATTCTCTTAGTACATCATTGGGGAAATATTCGATAGGAAAGCATTACAATGGGCAATTTGGCAAAGCATATAAATTATATGGATTAGATGAAACAAACAGTAATGCTTTTCGCAGAAATATAGTTTTGCACAAATTTTGGGCAGTTCCTTATGAAGAACAAGATAAACGTATATGCACAAGTTATGGCTGTCCAATGGTTAATGAAACTTATTTTAGTAGAATAGAAAAAATAATAGACAATTCTAAAACAAACATTATTCTTAGCATTTACTATTAAAAGAGTAACTACTAAGAATAATGTTTGTTTTATAAAATGATATAAAACAACACAAATAATTAATTTTAGAAAATTGAAAAAAATTACCATAGCAATAGACGGATTTTCATCCACTGGAAAAAGTACTTTGGCCAAACAACTTGCCAAACATTTGGGATATGTTTATGTAGATACAGGAGCTATGTATCGTGCTGTGACTTTATTTGCTATGCAAAACAATTATATCGGAGCTGATTTTTTGGATAAAGAGAAATTGGTAAAAAGCTTACCTTCTATAAAATTGAGTTTTAAATTTAACCCTGAATTGGGTTTTGCCGAAATGTACTTGAACGATGTCAATGTTGAGACGGAGATCCGAACTTTGGAAGTTTCCAATTTTGTCAGCACAATAGCCGCTATTTCGGAAGTACGTTCTAAATTGGTTGAACAACAACAGGAAATGGGCAAAGAAAAAGGAGTTGTAATGGACGGTAGAGATATAGGAACAGTTGTTTTTCCAAATGCTGAACTTAAAATATTCATGACAGCTGGAGCAGATACCCGTGCACAAAGACGTTTTGATGAATTACAAGCCAAAGGAGATTCAGTTTCCTACGAAGAGGTTTTGAAAAATGTGGTAGACCGTGATTATGTTGATACTCACAGAGATGATTCTCCTTTAGTAATGGCTGATGATGCAATTGAAGTGGATAATTCTTATTTGAATCGTAAGGAACAATTTGATGTTGTTTTGGAATTGGCTAATGAGGTAATTAATACTTTATAATTTTTTTGGTAATCTCAATTTTAATAGTAGATTTACGCGCCTCAAAATTCTAACAAACATTAAAACATACTTCATCTTATGGGAATTAAAAATAGATTGATATTAATGAGCTTTCTTCAATTTTTTGTTTGGGGAGCGTGGTTAATTACAATAGCAAATTATTGGTTTGGTACCAAAAACTGGGAAGGAACACAATTTGGTTTGGTCTTTGGAACAATGGGAATTGCTTCGCTTTTTATGCCAACACTTGCAGGTATTATTGCCGATAGATGGATTAATGCTGAAAAATTATACGGAGGACTTCATATTTTATATGGCTTTGTTTTATTTTACTTGCCCGAAGTTACTACTCCAACGACTTTTATTTACATCATGCTTTTGGCAATGTGTTTCTATATGCCAACTATTGCTTTGAGTAACTCTATTTCGTATAATGCTTTAAAAATAAATGGTTTGGATGTGGTTAAGAGCTTTCCACCAATTCGTGTTTTTGGTACTATTGGATTTATAGTAGCCATGTGGATTACCAATTTAACAGGAAATAAAGCAACTGCTTATCAATTTTATATTGCTGGAATTGCTGCTATTGCATTAGGTATCTATTCATTTACTTTGCCTAAATGTAAGCCTCAACGATTAACAAAAGAAAATGCTTCATTGATGGAGATTTTAGGATTGGAGTCCTTCAAATTATTTGCTAATTATAAAATGGCTTTGTTTTTTATTTTCTCTATGTTTTTGGGAGGCGCTTTACAGCTGACTAATGCTTATGGAGATGTTTTTTTGGATGAATTCAAACATTTTCCAAAATATGCGGATTCGTTTGTGGTGAAATATTCTACTATTATTATGTCGATTTCTCAAATTTCAGAGACTTTGTTTATATTGGCCATTCCATTTTTCTTAAAACGATTTGGCATAAAACAAGTTATGCTTATTAGTATGTTTGCATGGGTATTGCGTTTTGGTTTATTTGCATTTGGAGACCCTATCCAAGGATTATGGATGATTATTTTATCCTGTATTGTTTATGGTATGGCTTTTGATTTCTTTAATATTTCTGGATCTTTATTTGTGGAAACACATACCGATGCCAAAAACCGTTCTTCGGCTCAAGGAATGTTTATGATGATGACTAATGGAGTAGGAGCAATATTAGGTAGTTTTACTTCGGGTTGGGCTATTGATCGTTTTTTCACAAAATCGTTTAATAACACAACAGAATTAGCTTCTTTTTTGCAAACCGATATTGCGAATCCAAAGATGTTGGATTTTGTAAAAAACCAAGGGAATTCTATTACTACTGATGGCTTATTACAAAATGTAATTATGATGAAGGATTGGCACAGCATTTGGTTGGCTTTTGCTATTTATTCGCTGGTTATCGCCATTGCATTTGCTATTTTGTTCAAACATGAGCATAATCCTAATGAAGTGGAGAACGTGAATCATTAGTAGATTTATTGAAAAACACAAGATCAATCCTAACTCGTTTTTGAAACCTGTTGGGATTTTTTGTTCCTGACAAATCACAATGTGACCCAACTAGCCCCGATAGCAGTGAAAATCCTCCTGTACAGGGGTTCGGCACAGGAGATTGTAACGAATAGCGGGAACCATGCCTTTAAAAATGCCCAATTATTCGCTCCTAGGCCTTTTTATACTTCTTTTTGGTTTAGTTCTAAATATCTCGCTTTAAATATTTTGCCATATTAAATAAATGAATTACTTTTGCACACCTTTTGGTGGATAGGAGTTTCCTTTAGGTATCAACAATTTAAGTAAAACAACTTCTGTTTTTTCTATCGCTTTGAGAAACTCAAGAAAAACAGAATACAAATTTTTTATCAGCATGTCTGAACAATTAAAATCACAAGAAGAGTTTTTAGCAAATTTTAACTGGCATAACTTCGAAGAAGGTATCGATGCAGTAGATGAGAAAAACTTATTGGAATTCGAAGAACTAGTATCAAAAACTTTTATTGCAACTGACCAAGAAGAAGTTGTTGAAGGAGTAGTTGTAAGAATCACAGATAGAGACGTTATCGTTGATATCAACGCAAAATCGGAAGGTGTTATTTCATTAAACGAATTCCGTTACAACCCAGCTTTAAAAGTAGGTGACAAAGTAGAAGTATTAATTGACATCCGTGAGGATAAAACAGGTCAATTGGTATTGTCTCACAGAAAAGCACGTACTATCAAATCTTGGGATAGAGTTATTTCAGCTAACGAAACAGGAGAAATCGTTAATGGTTTTGTAAAATGCAGAACTAAAGGAGGTATGATCGTTGACGTTTTCGGAATTGAAGCTTTCTTACCAGGATCTCAAATTGACGTTAAACCAATTAGAGACTACGATGTATATGTAAACAAAATGATGGAATTCAAAGTGGTAAAAATCAACCACGAATTCAAAAATGTTGTTGTTTCTCACAAAGCGCTTATTGAAGCGGATATTGAAGTACAGAAAAAAGAAATCATCGGTCAATTACAAAAAGGACAAGTATTAGAAGGTGTTGTTAAAAACATTACTTCTTATGGTGTCTTCATTGACTTAGGTGGTGTTGATGGATTAATTCACATTACTGACCTTTCTTGGAGTAGAATCAACCACCCAAGTGAAGTTCTTGAATTAGACCAAAAATTAAACGTTGTAATCCTTGATTTCGATGATGAGAAAACAAGAATTCAATTAGGTTTGAAACAATTAAACGCTCACCCATGGGATGCTTTGAATGCTGATTTGAAAATTGGTGACAAAGTAAACGGTAAAGTAGTTGTAATCGCTGATTACGGTGCATTTATCGAAGTTGCAGAAGGTGTTGAAGGTTTAATCCACGTTTCTGAAATGTCATGGTCAACTCATTTACGTTCTGCTCAAGATTTCGTAAAAGTTGGAGATGTTGTTGAGGCTGTTATCTTAACATTAGATAGAGATGACCGTAAAATGTCATTAGGTATCAAACAATTAACTCAAGATCCTTGGACTGACATTACTTCTAAATACCCAGTAGGTTCTAAACATACAGGTATCGTTAGAAACTTTACAAACTTTGGAATTTTCGTAGAATTGGAAGAAGGAATTGATGGATTAATTTACATCTCTGACTTATCTTGGACTAAGAAAATCAAACACCCATCTGAATTTGTAAATGTTGGTGAAAAATTAGATGTAGTAGTATTAGAATTAGATGTTGACGGACGTAAATTATCTTTAGGTCACAAACAAACTACTGCTAATCCTTGGGATCAATACGAAGATTCTTTCGCAGTTGGAACTATCCACACAGGTGAAATTTCTGAAATCGTTGACAAAGGAGCTACTGTAGAATTTGGAGATGATATCGTTGCTTTCATTCCTACTCGTCACCTTGAAAAAGAAGACGGTAAGAAATTGAAAAAAGGTGATACTGCTGATTTCAAAGTAATTGAATTCAACAAAGAATTCAAAAGAGTAGTTGCATCTCACACTGCTATCTTCCGTGAAGAAGAAGAGAAAAACGTGAAAGCTGCAACTGAAAACACTTCATCTGCATCTACTACAAACGCACCAGCTGCAACTTTAGGAGATAACAATGATGTATTAGCTGCATTAAAAGCTAAAATGGAAAAATCAGAGAAAAAATAATTCTTAGATTTTTAGAATAATAGGAAGCCCCGCAAATTGCGGGGCTTTTTTTTGCTCTTTTTTTGATTATTTTAATAAGAAAAAGCACCAAACAAATTCAAAAGCATATATTTGCTTTTCTAAATATTTACTTATGAAAAAAATCTACTTTTTGTTATTGGCTTTTTGGTTTCTTAATAGTTTGAATGCCCAAATTATAAACTTTCCTGATGCTATTTTCAAGGCAAAGTTATTGGAATCGGATTATAGCAATACGATTGCAAAGGATATAAATGGAAATAGCATAAAAATTGATATTAATAATAATAATGAAATAGAAGTTACTGAAGCGCTATCTGTTTATTTTTTAAGTATTGAATCTTCAAGTATTGATGATCTAACAGGAATCTTAAATTTTAGCAACCTGTATCATTTATATTGCCCAGGCAACAAGCTTACTTTTTTAGATTTGAAAGGTTTAAAGAATCTTATTTATTTGTTTTGTGATGACAATCAACTTACAACATTAGATGTAAGTAATGTAAATACTATTCAAAATCTATTTTGCAGGAATAATCAACTTACCTCGTTAAATATTACTAACCTAAATATGCTCACCCATTTTTATTGTGGTAATAATAAACTTGCTTCAATAGATTTTAATACTTCTACGAACCTTCAATATTTAGGGTGTGAAAATAATCAAATTACTACTTTAAATATTAACCCTTTTTTAAATCTTAAGATTTTAGATTGTGGGAATAACCAATTAACCAGTTTGAACTTAACAGGTTTAAACTTCCTTCAAACCTTAAACTGTTCTTTTAATCAATTACCTAGTTTAAATTTAATAGGACTTAATAACCTGACTGATATAAATTGTAGCAATAATATACTAACCGAATTAAATGTCCTTGGACAAAATCAACTCGAATCATTAGATTGTAGTAAAAATAGTATTTCAAACTTAGATTTAGTTGGATTATCCCAACTTAGTGGTTTATTTTGTAGTCAAAATACTCTTTCAAGTCTCAATATTTCTGGATTAAATGGCTTATCAATAATTGAATGTAATAATAACAAATTAACTAGTTTAGATGTAAAAGAAAATCTATATTTAAGAGAATTAGATTGTTCTAATAACTTATTGACAAGTCTAGATTTAAATAGTTTGTCACAACTCTGGTTTTTAATTTTATTTCAAAATAAAATAACTACAATTGACCTAACAGGACTATTCGATCTTGAAATTATCAGTTTTTTTGAAAATAACATTGCTACAATAGATTTTTCAAGCTCCCCTAAATTGACCGATATTGATGGTGGGAAAAATCCAATTGAAGCAATTGATCTTTCTCAATTGCCAAATCTTGAGGTTTTATGGCTAGGTTTTACTTCAATAAATACTCTTGACTTAAGCAATTCTAATAAACTCAAAGGGATTAATGTGTCTAGTTGTCCGAATTTAGAATCTATAAACCTGAAAAATGGCAGTAGAGAAGATTTAGAATATTTAGAAACTGAACTACAAGACTATTATAAAGCAGATTGCAGTAATTTTTCCAATTGTCCAAAACTAAAATACATTTGTGGAGATGAAGAGGAATTAGAATCAATTTCTCAAAAAATTACCAGCTATAATTACGAGAACTGTATTGTCGGAGGATATTGTTCTTTTGATGAAGGAGGCGCAAATTATACTATTCAAGGAAACAATAGAATGGATAGCAATAAAAATGGATGTGATGCTTCAGATTTGCCAGCCTCACATATAAAGTTTACTATTTCAGATGGAACGGAAACAGGAACAGTAATTACTAATGAATCTGGTAATTATTCTATTAAAGTTAAGGAAGGAACTTATACCGTTACTCCAATTTTAGAAAATGCTGACTATTTTACAATTTCGCCAACCTCAGTAAATGTTAATTTCCCAACTGATGCAAGTCCTTTTATTCAAGAATTTTGTTTAACACCAAGTGCTTCACATAAAGATTTAGAAATTACTTTAATTCCAATGGAAGTGGCTAGACCTGGTTTTGATTCAAAGTATAAACTAGTTTACAAAAACAAAGGAAATGTAGCTCAATCAGGAACTGTAAATTTGGCTTTTGATGATGCTGTTTTGGATGTAGTGGTTTCGAATCCTATAGTTTCTAGTCAAAACACAAATAGTTTATCTTGGAATTTCTCCGATTTAAAGCCATTTGAAACTCGTGAAATTACCTTTACGTTAAATGTAAATAGTCCGATGGAAACTCCAGCAGTAAATAGTGGCACTGTTTTGCATTATACAGCAACAGTAAACTCAGTTGATTCTGATGAATACCCAATTGACAATATGTTTGTTTTGAATCATACAGTTGTAGGTTCTTTAGATCCAAATGACAAAACGTGTTTAGAAGGTGATGTTATTACTTCAGGTTTGATTGGTGAATATGTACATTATTTAATTCGTTTTGAAAATACTGGAAATTATGCTGTACAGAATATTGTTGTAAAAGATATGATTGACTTGACAAAGTTTGATATCTCGACATTGGTTCCGACAGATGCCAGCCATTCCTATATTACTAAAATTTCTGAGGGCAATAAAGTGGAGTTTATTTTCGAAAATGTTAACCTCCCTTTTGACGACGCCAATAATGATGGCTATATTGCTTTTAAAATCAAAACGAAGCCAACTTTGGTAGTAGGAGATTCATTTGATAATGAAGCAAACATCTACTTTGATTATAACTTTCCTGTATTGACCAATAAAGCGACATCTAAATTTGGAACATCTTTGGGAACTCAAGATTTTGAGTTTTCTAATTATTTCAAAGTGTATCCAAATCCTGCTAGTGAAGTTTTAAATATTTTGGAAACAAAGGAGATTGAAGTACAATCTATTGCAGTTTATGATATTTTAGGACAATTGGTGATTGCACTTCCTAATATAAAAGATTCCTCAAAAATTGATGTTTCAAATTTAAGAACGGGTAATTATTTTTTAAAAATAAAATCAGACAAAGGCAGTTCTAGCATTAAATTTATAAAAAACTAAGTTTTGAGAAAATCAGAGGAAAAATAATTTCTTGATATTTAATAATAAAAAGCCCCTTAATTACGGGGGCTTCTTTTATTTTAAAAACCATTCAAACTTATAATTATTAAAAATCAAAACTATTTTGATCGTTTATATTAAATAAAAAGTTAAAAGTATGTTAAGTTATATGAAAATGCTTATTTTTGGTAAAATCAAATAATTTTTATGGTTCCAAAACTACGTTTACCTACTTGTTTTACATTTTATTCTTTTTTTACATTTTTGATTCTCTTTTTCTGTTCTATTGATGTTAATGCTCAATGTGCAGGAATCGCAGGAAGTGATAATAATACTTTAAATGTTTGCGACATTGCAAATTCATCAAGTATTTCTGTAGATTTAAATGCTCAATTAGGTCCACATACACTTGGAGGAACTTGGTCTGATGATGATAAATCTTTAGGATTAAATACAACAACTGGTATTTTAAATGCACAGCAAATCAAGAAAAGTGGTATTTATAATTATACCTATACTGTTTCAGACGGGTTAGGCTGTACAGATTCAGCTGTTATAACTGTGACTATTGGAGGATATTCTGGAATTGCTGGACCTGATTTTTCTGTTTGCAACAATCAAAGTTTGAATTTATTTATGCTTTTTAAAGGTGTCCCAACACCTTCACCACAAACAAATGGTACTTGGAATGATGACTCTGGTTCAGGTGGTTTGTCAGGCAATACACTTAATACTGCTGCTCCTCCTTCAGGAAATACATATCCTTATACTTATACAGTTTCATCTCCATTAGGATCGACTTGTAATTCATCTGTTTCGTCTACCGTAAATGTTTCAATATTCAGAGGCCCAGAATCAGGAACTCCAACAAATTTGCAATTATGTTCTGATGTATTAGGCACCTACACGAATTTTGACTTATTTGGACAATTATCCGGGGAAGATATAGGTGGAGTATGGACAGATGCTGGACTAGGAGAAATAACTAGTGCTACAGATTCTAATATTAATATTCAAAATATTTACAATACTAGAGGACCTGGTGTTTATAGATTTACTTATACTGTACTATCAAATTATTTGGTTTGTTCTGATAAATCATCATTTGTAGATATAACTATAGAAAAGCAACTTGATTTTACTGGGGCAACGTTAGTGGTAAACCCTGACATATGTGAAAATGAAATACCAACTGCGTCCTATAGTGCAGTTTTAACCCAAGGAGCTCAAGCTATCACAAATGGTTCTTATGTCGTTACCTATACTATTTCGGGAGTAGCTACACCAATACAAACTACACAAAATTTTTCAGGCGGTGTATTGACTTTTCCAATTCTGTCAGCATATTTTCAACAAGTTAATAATTATACCGTTAACATTATTAATATAAAAGATGCAACTAGTCTGGGTATTTGCAACAATATTATTGGTACAATTGAAGACGTTTTACATATACATCCAATTCCTAAAATCAATAATGCTACACTTACTATTGTTCCAGTTTGTCAAACCTTTGATGCTTCAGTTAATTTTTCAGGGACATCAAATCTTACTGATGGAAATTATGATATTATTTACAATTTGAGTGGTAGTAATTCTCTCAACGGAATACCTGCCAGTCTTAATGTAGTAGGAGGATTATCTACTTTTATCATTCCAAAAGCTTTAATTCCAAATGCAGGTACAAATACAATTACAATTACGAAAATTACGAATACTACTACTGGTTGTACTAATACATCCACATTAAACAAATCGTTTACAATAAATCCGTTACCTAATGCTAGTAATTTAGTTGCAACTATTAAAAATTTATGTCAAGGACAAGATGCAAGCATAAAATTATCAGGTTTAGGAACTTTGACTGATATAACAATAAATTACAATCTTTTTGGAGTAAATTCAGTAGGTACCAAAAATATTCCATTAACAGTTGTTGCCGGGGAAACTAGTTTTGTAATTCCTGCAACTGATATTCCAAATATTGGTTTAACCTCTTTTACCATAACAAATTTAACCAATACAGTAACTGGTTGTACTTTGTCGATTAATAATAAAACTGATTTTACAGTAAATTCGATTCCTGCTATACCTGTAACAAATGATATTCAATCATTTTGTACTGCTGATAATGCAACAGTAGTAAATTTAAATCCCCAAGGAAACCAATACCAATGGTTTGATTCAGCTGTAAGTACAGTTCCTTTGACTACTACAACACCTTTGATTACTGACGATTATTTTGTAAAAGAAGTGAATTTAACAACAGGATGTGAATCTAGCTTAAAATCTATTGATGTAATCATTAATACAACACCTCAAATCAATAACGTTACACTTACTATTGTTCCGGTTTGTCCAGCCTTTGACGCATTAGTTGATTTTTCGGGAACATCAAATCTTACCGATGGAAATTATGACATTGTTTACAATATAAGCGGCAATAATACTGCAACTGCAATAAGTACTGTTATCAATATTACTGGAGGATTAGGCACTTTTACCATTCCAAAAGCTTTGATTCCAAATGCAGGTACAAGTACAATTACCATTACCAAAATTACCAATTCTATTACTGGCTGTACCAATACATCTACACTTAACAAATCCTTTACTGTAAATCCATTGCCTGATGCAACAAATCTGACAGCAACAATTAAAGACATATGTCAAGGTCAAGCGACAAACGTCAAATTATCGGGTTTAGGAACTTTGACTTCAATTTCTATTAATTACAATCTTTCTGGAGTGAATATTAGTAGTTCTCAAAGTATTACTTTGACAGTTGTAGCCGGTGAAACCAATTTTGTCATTCCCACAACTGACATACCAAATGTTGGACTGACCTCTTTCACCATAACTAATTTAACCAATGCCGTAACTGGTTGTACTTTGGCAATAAATAATAAAACGGATTTTACAGTAAATTCGATTCCAGCAATCCCTGTTGCAAATGACCAGATTTTTTGTACTTCAGATAATGCAACAGTTGCTAATTTAATTCCGCAAGGAAGCCAATATCAATGGTTTGATTCAGCAACAAGCTCCGTACCTTTAATTAGTTCCAAACCTTTAGTCTCCGGGAATTATTTTGTAAAAGAGGTAAATGTGTTGACTGGTTGCGAATCAAGCATAAAATCTATTATTGTACAAATTAATACAACTCCGCAAATAAATAGTGCAACATTAACAATTGCTCCAATTTGCCAAGGTTATTCAGCAAATGTAAATTTCTCTGGAAATTCCAATCTTACAGATGGAAATTACAATATTCTTTATAACTTATCAGGAAGTAATATAGCAACTGCAATTCCCGCAACTTTAAGTATTAATTCTGGGTTAGCCACTTTTAGTATAGCCTCCAATTTAATTCCGAATTCAGGAAATACAACTATAGTAATAACTAATATTACCAATGTATTAACCAATTGTACGAACACATCAACCTTATCAAAAGTATTTATTGTAAACGGATTACCTGATATTGCAAATATGGTTGTAACCGTAAAAGACGGTTGTTTAGGTCAAGCCGTAAATGTTGATATAACGGGATTGGGAACCTTATCGAATATCACTTTGAGTTATGCTGTATCTGGAGCAAATGCAATAGGTTCGCAAACAATTCCTCTAGCGGTAAGCGAAGGAAAAACACTTTTTTTAATTCCTGCCGGTACTCTTTTAAACACAGGAAACAATACTTTGGTCATAACCGATTTAACCAATACTGGAAATGGCTGTTCAATAACAATCAATACTGTTTCCAAAAGTTTTGCCATTAATGCTATCCCAGATAGCCCAACCGCAAGCAATCAAAAATTTTGCGAAACTAATTTAGCAACAGTAGCAAATTTAGCTCCTAACGGAAACCAATACAAATGGTATGATACTCCAACAAGTACAACTCCTTTAGCATCAAATAAACTTTTGGTAACAGGAAATTATTACGTTAAAGAAATGAATGCAAGCACGGGTTGTGAATCAATATCAACCCCAATAAGTGTGCTGATAAATACTGTTCAAAGACCCGATTTAAAGGCTAATGGAGAAGAATTTTGCGGAATTGACAAACCTAGTATCCAAAATTTATCAAATAATACCATTGCATCAACAAATTTAGCTTGGTATGACGCTATAACAAATGGAACAATAATTCCTAATACTGATTTGCTTTCAGAAGGAGCAACTTATTATGGTTTTGATTACGATGCAACAACTCAATGTTATTCTAGTGCATTGTCGGTAACCGTTTCATTAACTAAATGCTCTTTAACTCCTGACAAATTGAAGATCCCTGATGGATTTTCACCAAATGGTGATGGCGTAAATGATACTTTTCAAATTGTAGATATCGAATTTTCTTTTCCGAATTATACGTTAGAAATTTTTAATAGATACGGAAATGTGTTATTCAAAGGCGACATAAACAAACCGGATTGGAACGGAAAAAATTCTAATTCAAGCTTTATAGATGGTGACGCACCTGCAGGAGTCTACTTTTATATTATCCATTATAATAAAGACAATTTGCCTCCAAAACAAGGCCAACTTTATTTGAACCGATAATTCATTTCTTACCTATTAAATTTATTCTAATGAAAAAAATAATACTTTTTGTGTTTTTTTTCCTTTCTATACTAAAGGCAACCGCTCAGCAAGATCCTCATTTCACGCAATACATGAACAATATGAGTGTTGTAAATCCTGCTTATGCAACGGCAACTCCAGCAATCTTAAATTTAGGAAGTTTGTATCGTTACCAATGGGCTGGAATCGAAGGAGCGCCAAAAACCCTAACCTTATTTGCCCACACACCTATAAATGAAAAGATAGAAGGTGGTTTCTCTTTGGTTTCAGACAATATTGGTGATGGAGCCAAAAAGGAAACAAATTTCTTTGCTGATTTTGCCTATGTTCTTCAATTGAATGAAAAGCAAAAACTTTCATTTGGTGTAAAAGCTGGTTTTTCATCAATAAGTACCAACTTTAATGGATTTCAATTAAATAGCGGTGATATCTCCACAGACAAAGCATTTGCTGAAAATATAAATGAAACTGTACCTAATATTGGAGTAGGAGCCTATTATTTTACGGACAATTATTATATTGGACTTTCTGCACCAAACTTACTTTCGGCAGAACACATAAAATCCAGACCTGATATTAATTCCTTTGGTCCTCGAGAAATTCATACTTATTTAACCGGAGGATATGTTTTTGATATTAATGAGGCTTTTAAATTCAAACCTGCTGTTATGGCAATATTTGTAAAAGGTGCCCCGGTTTCTGTGGATTTAACGGCTAATGTATTGTATAATGAAAAATTCGAACTTGGAGCTGCTTATCGATTTGGGGATTCCGCAAGTTTATTGATGAATATCAATGTCACTCCAAATCTAAGAGTTGGTTATTCCTATGACTATGTGACTTCAAATCTAAGCCAATTCAGTTCAGGTTCACATGAAATTGTACTATTGTATAACTTGGATTTATTAGGCAAAGGGTATGACAAATCACCAAGATTTTTCTAAAAAAGTAAACATGAAAAGAATATATATAATCCTCATCGTATTTTCAATCCAATTCATACAAGCTCAACAACAGGATTTGCAACGAGCAAACCTTTTGTTTACTAAAACCTACTATAGTGCCGCAATTCCTTTGTATGAAAAAATTAGCGACAAAATCCAAACTGAAGAAGTAATCCAGAATTTAGGGGATTGTTATTATTTTACCAATAATTATGATAAAGCCCAAGAACTATATTCTCTATTACTCAAAAGTAAAGGCAAAGAACTTAATGAAGACTATTATTTTCGTTATGTCCAAACATTGAAAGCCAAAGGAAAATATAATGAAGCAAATGACATCATGCGAAAGTTTTATTTAGCTTCAAATAATAATGTAGCCATCGAAAAATTGGAAAAGGATATCAAAACCCTGAAAAATGTCAGCGCTATTGGACAACGATTTGATATTCAAAATTTAGCAATAAATACTGTGAATTCAGAGTTTGGCGCTGTAATTTTTGGAGATAACTTAGTTTTTGCAGCTGTAAAAAAGAAACCTAATTTATTCGATAAAACCTATAAATGGAATAATGAATCCTATCTCAATTTAGTTAGCATTCCATTAAAAAATGTAAATGCAAATGATTCCATTGTGGCTTATTTTTCAAAAGATTTGAAATCGCCAATGCACGAATCGAATGCTGTTTTTACAAAGGATGGCAAATTCATGTATTTTACCCGAAACAATTCAAACAACGGCAGGAGAGGAAAGAATACGGACAAAATATCGAACATTCAAATTTTCAGAGCTGAGTTTGTGAAAGATAAATGGACTAATATTGTGTCATTGCCATTCAATGGCCCTGATTATTCGGTAGAGCATCCCGCTTTGAGTGTGGATGAAAAGACACTCTATTTTGCATCTGACATGCCGGGAACATTAGGCTCTTTTGATATTTTTAGTGTTTCAATAGCGGGCTCTATTTATGGCAAACCAATGAATTTGGGAGAAAAAATAAACACTCCCAAAAGAGAGCAATTCCCATTTGTTTCCAAAGACAATAAATTATATTTTTCTTCAAATGGCCATGAAGGCTATGGTGCTTTGGATATTTTTGTTTCAGACATTCAAGATAATTCCTATTCTAAAGCTTTGAATGTGGGGCTTCCTGTGAACTCGGGTTATGATGATTTTGCCTATTATATAGATTCTGACACAAAGGAGGGTTATTTTTCTTCTGATAGACCAGGAGGAAAAGGGAAAGATGATATTTATTCTTTAAAAGAAACCACAGAATTGCTCATCGAAGATTGCAAACAATATATTGCCGGTGTAATAACTGATGTCGATTCGCATCTTGTATTGGAAAATGCTTTTGTAATCTTAAAAAACTCTGCCAATCAAGAGCTTGAAAAAGCGACAACTGGATCAGATGGTAAATTTAGTTTTACAATTGCATGTGACACTAATTATTCATTATTGGCTACCAAAGAAAATTATACAGAGAATTCTAAATCGTTCCATATTTCGGAGGAAAGAAATAAATCGAATGATGGTTCTATGGAAATTCGATCTATCGAAATTATCAAAAAGGAAGAACAAGTAGCTTTGGAGAAAAAAATAGCGGCCGATTTAATTGTGGCTCAGCAACTAAAAGCTGCTGAATTAGTTGCACTTGAACAAAAAAAGAAAGCTGATGCAATTGCTCTTCAGGAAAAGAAAATCGCTGAAGCTAGTGCTCTTAAAGAAAAGAAAATCGCCGATGTCAATGCACTCAAACAAAAGAAAAAAGACGAAGCAATTGCTCTTGAATCCAAAAGATTGGCAGACTTGGAAGCCGCTCAACAATTGAAAAAAGAAAAAATAGCTGCTGACAAAAAAAATAAAGAAATCGCTGCCGCCAAGAAAAAAGAAAAAGCGGCTGCTATTGTTGCTGCCGAAAAAGATGTTGTAAAGGATAAAGACCGATTAATTATCAAGACAGATCCAATCTATTTTGATTATAACATGTGGTATATTCGAAAAGAATCAAAAAGAATATTGAATCGTGTTGTTGAATTGATGAACAAATATCCAGATATGGTTATTGAAATTGGTTCACACACCGACAATCGCGGAAATGCAAAATTCAATGCTGATCTTTCACAAAAAAGAGCCGATGCAACACGAGATTATATTTTGGAACAAGGAATTCCTAAAAATAGAATTCTTTCCAAAGGTTATGGAGAATCAGTTCCGATTGTAAAATGTATTCCTGATAATTCTTGTGATGAAGAACAACACGAATTAAACAGAAGAAGTGAGTTTGTTATAAAAAACTTGTAATAAATACTTGCACAGGTCTGTGTCATTAAAAAAAAGGCAATTGGTTTTTAAAATCTATTGCCTTTTTTTATTCTATTAAAATTAGCATAATGGATTAAAAATCAACAAAAAAGAACGTTTTTTCATATTCTTAAGAAATAAAATTTAAAAAAAAATCATTTTTATAAAACCAAAAACAATCTGTTTGCGTAAATGTCTTTATATAACTTTTAAAAATAGATTTTTATGAAAACTAGAAAATTTTTATCGATTGCATTTTTTGGATTAATGTTAGGAGTAACCTCTTATGCGCAAAAAAGTGTTATGGTTGGAGGAGCCGCCATGTATCCTACCAAAAATATTATTGAAAATGCAGTAAACTCAAAAGATCACACCACATTAGTTGCCGCTGTAAAAGCAGCTGGCCTAGTTGAAACTTTACAAAGTACTGGACCATTCACCGTTTTTGCCCCAACAAATGCCGCGTTTGACAAATTGCCAAAAGGAACTGTTGAGAACTTGCTTAAACCAGAAAGTTTAAAAACATTGCAAACCATTTTAACTTACCATGTAGTTGCTGGAAGAATGAATGCTGCTGATATAGCAAATGCAATTAAAGAAGGAAATGGTAAGGCAATGTTGAAAACAGTGAGTGGCGGAACATTAACGGCCTGGATGCAAGGAAAAGATTTATATATTACCGATGAAAATGGAACTAAAGCTAAAGTGACAATTGCCGACGTAAATCAATCTAACGGAGTAATTCATGTAATCGACACAGTTGTTTTACCTAAACAATAATTATTTGTTTGATGTTAATTAGTTTATTGCTGAGTTCTGACTGATTATCAGAACTTAAAAAAAATCCCAATACTATAAAAATTAGTATTGGGATTTTACATTTATTATAAAGGATTTATCTCAAACTTGCTCCAAGCTCTGTTTCAAAATTCTTTATCAGTTTATTCATGATTTTATCTATTTGAGCATCTTCAAGTGTTTTGGCAGTATCTTGAATTGTAAAACTCAATGCATACGATTTTTTACCTTCAGGTAAATTTTGTCCTTCATATACATCAAACAAATTGACATTTTTCAATAATGATTTTTCTGTTTGTCTGGCAATAGCATAAATAGCGTCATAAGTGACATTTTGATCAACCAATAGGGCCAAATCTCGACGGACTTCCGGATATTTTGGAATTTCAGTATATTTTATTTTGCTCGACATTACTTTTAAAACGTTAGCCCAATTGAAGTCAGCATAGAAAACTTCTTGTTTGATTCCAAAATGTTTCAAAACTGATTTCTTAACTACACCGAATTCAACCAAAACATCATTTCCCAAACCTAAAGCAATTCCTTCTGAAAATACATCCGAGGTAACTGCAACACTTTTTGCGTTAGCAATTCCTAATCTTGAAAGTATAGCTTCAACATATCCTTTGAATAAAAAGAAATCTGAAACTTTTGGAGCATTTGTCCAATTTTCTTGGTTTCTATTGCCTGTTTGAAATAAAGTTAAATGCTTAATTTCTTCGTAACCCGATAAAAATTTATGGTATGATTTTCCAAATTCAAATAATTTTAAATCGGAATTTTTACGGTTAATGTTGTACGATATAGCTTCCAATCCTGAAAATAATAAAGACTGACGCATTGTTGCCAAATCACTGCTTAACGGATTTAACATCGTAACATTGTGTTCCTCTTTAAGCATTTCTGAAAGTTGTATATAAGAAGCTGTAGTCAATGAATTGGCCATCATTTCATGAAAACCTTGGGAATTCAATTGATTTGCTACTGTATTTTGCACTTTGTAATCCTCATTTCTTGGAGAATTCGAAACTGTTGCATTTAATTTTTTAGAGAATACAATATTGTTGTAACCATAAACCCTTAAAATTTCCTCGATCACATCAATTTCTCTTTGTACATCCACACGATAAGCAGGAATAACCAATCCCAAACCAGCATCCGAAACACTGTTTATTTTAATTTCCAAAGAAGCTAAAATTTGTTTAATATTATCTTTTGGTAATTCTTGCCCAATAATGCGTGCAACATTTTTGAAATTTAGAAATACTGTAAAGTCTTCAATTTTCTTTTGATAAATATCTACAATGTCAGAGGTAATTTCTCCACCTGCCACTTCTTGTATCAATAAAGCTGCTCTTTTCAAAGCATATTCTGTAATTGTTGGATCAATTCCTCTTTCAAATCTAAAAGAAGCATCGGTATTCAATTGATGCCTTTTGGCAGATTTACGGATACTAACTGGATTAAAATAAGCACTTTCTAAGAAAATAGAATTGGTTGTTTCAGTCACTCCTGATTTCTTTCCTCCAAAAACTCCAGCAATGCACAACGGTCCTTTTTCGTCACAAATCATTAAATCTTCTTCATGCAAAGTTCTTTCAACATCGTCCAGAGTAACGAATTTTGTACCAGCGGGAAGTGTTTGAACAACAATCTTTCCTTTAATTTTCGCAGCATCAAAAGCATGCAAGGGTTGTCCCAAATCATGCAATACATAATTGGTAACATCCACAATATTATTTTTTGGATTGATTCCAATAGCTTTCAATCTGTTTTTTAACCATTCCGGAGATTCTTTTACTGAGATACCAGAAATAGTAACACCACAATATCTTGGTGCAAGATGAATATCCTTAACATCAACATCAATTTTTAAAGTTCTTTTATCAACTCTAAAATTACTTACTGATGGTGTGATTAATTCTACATTAATTCCCGTTTGAATCAATCCTGCTCTTAAGTCACGTGCAGTACCTAAGTGACTCATCGCATCGGCACGATTTGGCGTTAAGCCAATCTCATAAACTTCGTCATTTTCTATTTTAAAAACTTTTGACGCCAATGTTCCTGCTGGAATAGAATCATCAAGTATCATGATTCCGTCATGACTTTCGCCAAGACCCAATTCATCCTCTGCACAAATCATTCCATGACTTTCCTGCCCTCTGATTTTTCCCTTTTTAATGGTAAAAGAATTTCCTTCTTTATCAAATAAAACGGTTCCAATAGTAGCTACTGGGACTTTTTGACCTGCATCTACATTACTGGCACCACAGACAATTTGCAAAGGAACACCATCACCCAAATCAACAGTCGTGATTTTTAAGCGATCAGCATCAGGATGAGGCACACAAGTAAGAACATGTCCTACAACTATTCCTTCTAATCCGCCTTTTACCGATTGGTATTTCTCAACGATTTCAACTTCAAGTCCTAAATCAGTAAGTAATGCAGCTGTTTCATCCGATTTCCAATCAATTTTTATAAATTGTTTTAACCAGTTGTAAGATATTTTCATGCGAAATTATTATATGTTTTTAATTAGAAAATGGTATCACATTCAAAATTCCAATTTATATTTTGGAATCATAGCGATTCATGTTTCGTTTTTTTAAGATTACTTCGTCCGTTCGGCCTACGGTCTCGGGTGCAAATATAATCAATGTTTCGTGAGGGTCAAAGTTAGTGAGCTGCAAAAATCAATTCAATTGTAACAATTTTTGATACTCTTTTTATAAAAGTTCCTCAATGTGCTTTTTAATGTTTTCGGCTATTTTTGTAGTAGGTAAGTCGTTATCATCGTAACCAAAAGGCTCTTCAATTTCTTCTGAAATTAATTCAATACTCGCCAATACATAAAAAACAAAAGATACTACGGGAATTACATAATATCCTAATGTAAAAGCATGAGGAAAAGGCAATGTTAAAATAAAAATGAAGATTATTTTTTTTATAAAAGTACTGTACGAATAGGGGATTGGGGTGTTTTTTATTCGTTCACAAGCGCCACAAATATCGGTAAAAGACTGAATTTCATTATTTAAAACAATCAATTGATCACCAGAAATTTTATTGGCAAAATACAAATCGTTTATTTTTTGGAACAACATCTTAGCGATTTGATTCGGTCTATGTTTGTGATGATCAATCTCTAAGTCAACATGCTCAAACAATTGCATACTTGTTTCTTCATCTTTCAAATGCTTGTTTAACATCGATGCATAGCTTGGAATTAGTTTCCTGAAATAAGCCAAATCCCTTTCATCCTTTAATATAACTGAAAGTTTGATAGCGAGATTTCGACTGTTATTAACCAAAGCTCCCCATAATTTACGTCCTTCCCACCAACGATCATAGGCAGAATTGATTCTGTATGCCAATAATAAGGAAATAACAAAACCTAATGTAGTATGAATTACAAAAAGATTTTTGACATGACTGGTTTCCTCCAATTTGAAATAATCAATCTCCAAGTATGCGACCACACCTGAATAAATTATAATTAAAAATAATATTGGAAATAATTGTCTAATCGTATCCGATCTATGAAAACGAAAGATATAAGCGAACCAAATTTTAGGATTGTATGAAACCATTCTTACTTTTTGGTATAAAAATAATTAAAAATTAAGATTACCTGCTAATTCCCTTAATGTAATTTCAGATAATTTTGCTTGGAACTGCGCACTGCTCAAACGAATTCTTGAATTGATAAAATTCAATTGGGCCGCTCTAAACTCAACAGAAGTAATGGTTCCAATTTTAAACTTTTCGGCAGTAATTTCAAGGTTTTGCTTAGAAATTGCGGTATTATTGGCTTCTAAATCAATCAAATCTAAATTGGTCAAATATACCTGAAATGCAACTGTCAAATTACTACGCAATAGATTCAATTGTTGATCAATTACCAATTGAGTATTGTCAACTTGCATTTGAGCGATTTTTTCATTTCTGTTTTGAGCATCGCCATCAAACAAATTCAAAGAAGCCGAAAAGCCATAATTCAAACCATGAGCTGAGGATTGAGTTGTAAAACCAAGGCTTGATTTTGTATCATTGAAATTATAACCTGAATTCAATTTAACCGTTGGATAGCGTTCCCCTTTGATTTGCCTCAATTCTAGTTCAATTACTTTTTTATTGATAATTTGCATCTCTAACTCAGGATTTTGCTTTTCTGCCAATGTTATCAGATCAACAAGTTTCAATTTTCGATCTACATTGATTCCTTCAGTAACTTTAAAATCAGTATTCAAATCTCTCGCCAATAGCTGATTCAAAAGCGTTTTGGCATTGGCATAAGTTTGTTTTTCTTTTAATAAATTGCCAAGATCTGTATTCAAATCCACTTGTGCATTCAACACATCCAATTTGGAATTTTTCCCGATAGTGTATCTGTTTTTGGTGAACTCAAGTCTTTTTTGGGAAATGATAATTGTAGAATCTAAATCGGATAACTTTTGTTGTTCCTGTATCAAATCATAATAAACCGAATTAACGCTGCTTACTTTATTAATTATAGTCATTTTCCTTTGTGCCTCACTCATATTTTGCAATTCCTTCAATTGATCGTATTTGGCAAACATTTTCATACCATCAAAAATAGTCCAATCCAAAGCAACACCATAATTCAAATTATTGTTTTTGGCATTTTTCAACTCAACCGTAGTACCGTCTGATCGGGTTTGAGAAGTATTCAAAATACTATTATTATCTGTAGCCACTGCACTTAGAGAAGGCAACATTCCTGCATTTCCAATAGCTACATTCGTTTTATCAATTTTTAAATTATTGTCGGCAATTTTTATTTCATAATTATTTTCCAATGCAATTTTAACGGCATTTTCCAGAGTAAGCAATTCTTGTGCATTTCCTATTGCAAAGCAAAAGAAAAACAGCAGGAGACTTTTAAAAAACAGTTTGGTATTCATATTATTTTTTTAAAGGTAGAAGCTAAGTCACTAAGTGACAAAGATTCTAAGTTAAGTTTATTTTTTTCTAAACACTCGTTTGTTAATATTCTCTTTTGCGTATATATATTTAAAAAAAACTTCCTAAATCTTCGCAAATTAGAGACTTAGTAACTTAGAGTCTTTTATTATTTTTTTATTTCGTTTTCATATTCATCGATATGATCGAATTCCGGATAGTGCTTTCTTGCTTTAGACCACATTAAATACAATGCAGGAATTACAAATAAAGTAAGAATCAAAGAAAAGATAGTACCTCCAACGATAACAACACCCATTCCAATTCTACTCGTAGCTGCTGCACCAAGTGATAATGCGATAGGCAAAGCTCCCAAAGAAATAGCCAAACTGGTCATCAAGATAGGGCGCAACCTTGACTCTGAAGCTTCCAAAATTGCTTCTAATTTTGGTTTCCCTTGCTCTCGCAATTGATTGGCAAATTCAACTATCAAAATTCCGTTCTTGGTTACCAATCCAATCAACATGATAGTTCCAATCTGGCTAAAGATATTCCAGGTTTGATTAAACAGCCAAAGTGAAAATAAGGCTCCTGCAACAGCCATAGGCACTGTCAAAATAATGATAAAAGGATCCACAAAACTTTCAAATTGAGCCGCTAATATTAGGAAAATCAACAATAAAGCCAATCCAAAAGCGAAAGAAGTATTCGAACTACTTTCGACGAAATCTCTAGATTCTCCACCTAAATCAGTGGTAAACGAATCATCAAGAACTTTGGCTTTAATCTCGTTCATTGCATCAATTCCATCACTTAGACTTTTGCCTGGAGCTAGACCCGCAGAAACCGTAGCAGACATATATCTATTATTATGGTACAATTGAGGAGGATTGCTTTGTTCTTCAATCTTGACCACATTATCCATTTGGATCAATTCTCCTTTGTTGTTTTTGACATACATTGATGTTAAGTCCAATGGTTTGGAACGATCTTGTCGTTCAAACTGACCGATTACTTGGTATTGTTTTCCGTTTCTTATAAAATAACCAAAACGCTGACCACTCAAAGAAAGCTGTAATGTTTGAGCAACATCTTTAACTGAAATTCCTAAACTTTCGGCTTTTGCCCTGTCTATTGAAACGTTGATTTCGGGTTTGTTGAATTTCAAATTCACATCTGTTACAGAGAAGACATCACTTTTTGCAGCTTCATCCATAAACAAAGGAATCTTTTCTCTAAGTTTTTCAAAATTGGGAGCTTGAATAATGTACTGAACAGGTAATCCACCACGTCTGTTTACCGCGATAGTAGGCTGTTCAATTACTGATGTTTTGGCCTCCGAATACTGGCTAGTCAATTTCGTTAATTTATCTGCAATTTCCTTTTGGGACATCTTTCTTTGATCGGGTTCAACCAATGAAACTCGTATAAAACCACTATTAACAGAAGAAGAGTTAAAACCTGGGGAAGTAATCACAAGACTCACTTTCTTTTCTGGAATAGAATCATCTACCAATTTGGAAACTTCCTGCATAAAACGATCCGTATAATCATAAGAAGAACCTTCGGGAGTTGTCATACGCATTACGAAACCACTTCGGTCATCATAAGGAGCCGTCTCTTTTTTTAGAATATTAAAAAATAAATATATCAATCCAAAACACACTATAAGAATTGGGAAACTTAACCATTTTCTTTTCATAAACCGTTCCAGCGCATTGGCATAAGTGCTGTTTAATTTTTGAAAATATGGCTCAGTTCGAATATAGAACTTTGATTTCTTTTGCTCACCACCTTTCATCAAATAAGCATTTAGCATTGGGGTTAATGTTAAAGACACAAAAGCTGAAATCAATACTGCAGCTCCAATGACGACACCAAACTCTCGAAACAATCGTCCGACAAAACCTTCCAAGAAAATAACAGGTAAAAATACTGCCGCCAAAGTGATTGATATCGAAATTACAGCAAAGAAAATCTCATTGGACCCTTTTATTGCGGCTTCTATAGGCGACATTCCTTCTTCTACTTTTTTGAAAATATTCTCGGTGACTACAATACCATCATCTACAACTAGTCCCGTAGCAAGTACAATGGCGAGTAAAGTCAATACATTTATCGAAAATCCAAAAAGCCACATAATGAAGAATGTTGCAATTAAGGAAACAGGAATATCGATTAAAGGTCTAAAAGCAATTGCCCAATCCCTAAAAAACAAAAAGATAATTAAAATCACCAATACGATTGATATTCCTAACGTTTCGGCTACTTCAATAACTGATTTTTTCACAAAAACCGTATTGTCAATAGCAATATTTAATTTGATATCACTTGGCAAATCCTTTTTTAAGCGCTCAAATTCTTTGTAGAATGCACTTGCAATATCCAAATAATTAGCTCCTGGAAGCGGAACAATAGCCACACCAACTAGGGGAGTGCCTGATTGTGTCATTTTAGTTTCAACATTTTCCGGCCCTAATTCGGCGGTACCTACATCGCTAAAACGAACTATTTTTTCACCCACAGATCGTATGATAATGTTATTGAACTGTTCTGGTTTTGAAAGATTTCCTACTGTTTTTACCGTCAATTCGGTATTGTCACCCGTAATTTTTCCAGAAGGTAATTCTACATTTTGGCTATTCAAGGCATCGCGAACTTCAGCAACAGTACAACCGTAAGAAGCTAATTTTTCTGGATTAATCCACAATCGCATCGCATATCTTTTTTGCCCCCAGATTTGAACTCCACTAACCCCTGGAATAGTTTCGAGTCGTTGCCCTATTACATTTTCGGCATAATCACTAAGTTCGAGTGCACTTCGAGTATCACTTTGAACGGTCATCGAAATAATAGCATCTCCATTCGCATCAGCCTTTGAAACAACTGGAGGAGCATCAATATCTTGCGGTAAATTTCGAATTGCCTGTGATACTTTATCACGAACATCATTTGCTGCTTCCTCTAGATTTTTGTCCAAATTAAATTCGACAGTAATTGTGCTGCTTCCCTGAGCACTTGATGAAGTTACATTTCGAATACCATCGATGGAATTGATTGCTTTTTCTAAAGGTTCGGTAATTTGGGATTCAATAATATCCGAATTTGCTCCAGTATAATTCGTTCGAATCGAAACTTGGGCAGGATCTATCGATGGAAATTCTCTAACTCCCAGATAAGTGTAACCTATAATACCAAACAAAATAATCGTTAAGTTCATAACGATGGTCATTACAGGTCTTTTTATGCTTAAAGTGGATAAACTCATAGAGATTTTAGATTTTAGAATGCAGATTTTAGATTTTAGAGTAAATACTAAAATCTAACAAATTAGGAATTTTATTTAATGATTACTTTAACAGGAGCTTCATCTTTTAAGGACATAACACCACTCGTTAATAAAGTATCTCCAGCTTTCAAACCGGAAAGCACCAAGATAGAAGCATCAGTTCTGGTAGCTGTCTCTACCATAAGTTCTTTGGCTAAACCGTTTTTGGCTATGAATACTTTTTTACCGTTTTGAACTGGAATAATCGCTTCTGTAGGAACGACAATCGCATTTTTTATAATGCTCAAAGGCAATGCAACATTTGCAAAAGTACCCGGCAATAATTTTCCCTGACTGTTTTCTGTAATCGCTCTTACCTGAAGAGTTCGTGTGGTAACGGCTACTTCTGGCTCAATAGCATAGACTGTCGCCGTAAATTTTTCATCGGAACCTTCAACCGTAAAACTCAAAGGTGTGTTTGTCTTAACTTGAGAAGCATATTTCTCTGGAATCGAAAAAGTGATTTTCAATTTACTGCTGTTTACTAATTTCGCAACCAAAACTGTTGGTGTAATATAGATTCCAGGTGAGATAGAACGAAGTCCAATTTTCCCAGAAAAAGGAGCGCGAACTGATGTTTTTGCAATTTGAGCTTTGATTAACTGACTTTGTGCTTGAGTAGATTTATGATCGGCTCTTGCAATATCATACTCTTCCTGACTGATTGCTTCTTTTTGTAGCAATAATTTAGCCCTTCTTTCATTTTCGGCAGCCAAACCTTCTTTGGTATTGGCCTGAGCCAATTGAGCTCTTAATTCAATATCATTAACTTTGAACAAAAGTTGCCCTTTTGTCACATTACTTCCTTCTTGAAAATAAATCCCCTCAACGATTCCTGAAACTTCAGAACGAATTTCAATTTGTTCGTTGGCTTCGATAGAACCCGAAAGTGATAAGTTATTATCGAAAGTTTTAGGATGAACTACAATGCCTGTCACAGTCATTGGTTTATCTTTATCATCTTTGTCCTTTGGACCGCTATTTTTGGCATTATTGGAAGAAATTCTGTAGGCTATAAATCCAACAAACCCTATTAACAATAAGGCATAAACAAGATTTTTTATTTTCATTTTATAAATGTAAAAGAAGTTTAACATATCCTTTGAAAAGGAAAAGACAAATTTAGGTTTTAGAATTGTGAAAAATTGAATTGTTAATTTTTATTTAACGTTTGTACATACAAATATTAAAATTAAGCCAAAACCGCTATTTGACTTAAAGAGTTGGACAGTAAAAAAATAGAAAGGTTTAATTGGAATGGAGAGTTTCTGAGCTACTGAGATGCTAAGATTCTATGTCTTTGTTAATTTACGTTTTTGAGATTCAAATAATCCACTTTTATCCTTAATAAATAATTAGCCGAATACAAGTTTGAGATAGGTGTTAAATTATAATTTTGGAGCAGAAAGATGTGGTGTTTTTAGTAAGTATAGAACCCGCTTTCCGTTACAATATTATATGCCGAACCCCGGTACATAATAATTTTCACTACAAACGAAGTTCACTGAACTCCTATAAAAATAAATGTAAAGTGAAGTAATCAAGGCTAAAGGGAAAGATTTTTGTTTTTTTTTCAGTCATCCAAAAAAACTTAGAATCTTAGCATCTCAGAAGCTTAGTAACTTAACTAATGTAATTCCAAATATTTTTCTTTTTTGTCAATTCGATAAAAACTGCTTTTAGGATAGCGTTTTCCGGTTTTTGCATAGGCGCATCATCCTTCAAGATTTTGATGGCATAATTTCGTGCCAACATTAAAATATCTCTGTCCCGGACAATATCAGCAATTTGAAGGTTCAGTACACCACTTTGTTGCGTTCCCATCAAATCGCCGGGACCACGAAGTTTCAAATCGACTTCGGCTATTTCGAAACCGTCATTCGTACTTACCATTGTTTCCATGCGGGTTTTACTGTCACTTGACAATTTGAAAGAAGTCATCAAAATGCAATAGCTTTGATCAGCTCCACGTCCCACGCGACCTCGTAACTGATGGAGCTGTGACAGTCCAAAACGCTCTGCACTTTCGATAATCATTACGCTTGCATTGGGAACATTTACACCTACTTCAATTACGGTTGTGGCTACCATAATATTTGTTTTACCTTCAGCAAAGCGTTTCATTTCTTCATCTTTGTCTGCAGGTTTCATTTTTCCGTGAAGGATCGAAACCGAATATTGCGGCAGTGGAAAATCACGAGAAATACTTTCATAACCGTCCATTAAATCTTTGTAATCCATTTTCTCAGACTCCTGAATTAGCGGATAAACAATATAAATTTGGCGACCCAACGCAATTTCGTCCCGAATGAATTTCCAAACTTTTAGTCGATTCGAGTCAAAACGATGTACAGTCTGAATGGGTTTTCTACCCGGAGGCAACTCGTCAATAACCGAAATATCCAAATCACCGTACAAACTCATCGCGAGCGTTCTTGGAATAGGAGTGGCCGTCATCACCAAAATATGAGGTGGAACCGTATTTTTTTTCCACAATTTAGAACGCTGTTCGACTCCAAAACGGTGTTGCTCGTCAATAACCGCGAGGCCTAAATTTTGGAATTTTACTTTGTCTTCCAACAAGGCGTGAGTACCGATGAGTATTTGCAAAGTGCCGTTTTCCAGTTCTTCGTGTATGATTCTGCGGGCGGCTATTTTGGTCGAACCAGTTAGTATTTTAATATTGATGTTTAATGAAGCTGCTAATTCCGACAACCCGATAAAATGCTGGTTGGCCAAAATCTCTGTTGGCGCCATCAAACAGGCCTGAAAACCATTATCCAAAGCCAAAAGCATACTCATAAAGGCCACTATGGTTTTCCCGGAACCCACATCTCCTTGCAGTAATCGGTTCATTTGGGCGTTGCTTCCCATATCGGTTCTTATTTCCTTGATTACCCTTTTTTGAGCATTTGTCAGTTCAAATGGCAAATGATTTTTATAAAATTCATTAAAAAATTCTCCCACTGTCGTGAACGGATGTCCTTTGATTTTATGTTTCCGAATCAAATTCTTAGTTATCAATTGCAATTGAATGAAGAACAATTCTTCAAACTTTAATCGGAATTGGGCTTTCGCCAAAATTTCGGCACTTTTAGGAAAATGTATGTTGAATAAAGCTGCATTTTTTGGGATAAGTTTAAGTTCGCTAGTCAAATAAGAAGGCAAAGTTTCACTAAATAATGCCTGTGTTTCGAGAAACAATTGCTGCATCATTTTGTTCACGACGCGATTGGTTATACCGCGATTGGCCAATGTTTCGGTGGAAGGATAAACGGGCTGCATTGCGGAACGCAAACTTTTTTCGTGTTCGCTCAACAATTCTATTTCTGGATGCGCCATACTGTATTGGCTTCCGTATTGAGTACATTTTCCAAAAATTACGATGACTTCGTTAAGCTTTAAACTCTCTTTAATCCATTTGTGTCCTTGAAACCAGTTGAGATCCATTTGTCCCGTATCATCTACAAATGTGGCTACCAGTCGTTTTTGATTGCGACCAAATTCAACAGTTTTAATATTAATGATTTTGCCAATAATCTGTACTTCGGCAATATTGTTTTGCAGCTCATTTATCTTATAATAACGAGTTCGATCAATGTAACGATTTGGAAAAAAATTGACCAAATCTCCGTATTTAAAAATCCCCAATTCCTTACGCAATAACGCCCCCCGATTGGGGCCAACGCCTTTGAGGAATTCTATGGGAGTTTCTAGGAGGTTATTGGACATTTTTTTAGATTGCAGATTTCAGATTGCAGATTCTAGAACTTAGATTTTTCGAGTCTATTCTCTTTATTCTATTTCTTTTCTCTTTTTTAAAAAGCGAAGATAGTTTTTTGTTTGGAAATTTGGAAATGGGAATGTTTAGGAAATTCTTATAATTCACAATACCTTTGAATCAAATAAAAAAACATAAAATGGTTATCGATAAAATTGAAAATTACAGACTATACAGCAAACTTACCAAAAGATTGGCTAAGGGATTTGAATTTATTACTGAGACTGACTTGACCACAATAGAATCAGGAAAACACCAAATTGACAATGACGATATTTTTGCAATCGTTCAAGAATATGACACTAAGGAAGAGAAAGATTGTGTTTTAGAAGGGCATCACAAATATATTGATATCCAATACGTTATTCAAGGTGTCGAACTTATGGGGTTCGCCCCTTTAACTAATCAGGTTGTTGTTGAAGAAAACTTAGAAAAAGATTATACATTCTATAATGGCGAAACTTCAATGATTAGAGTGGAGGAAGGAATGTTTACTCTGTTTTTTCCGGAGGATCTTCATAGACCATGCGTAAAAGCAGGTCAAATTTCGAAAGTAAAAAAAGTGGTCGTAAAAGTAAAAATATAATAAACTCTCATCCATAGCCAATAAACACAGTACTTTTGCAGAAATAAAAAACTAAAAAAAATGACAACTCATCTCGCACTTCTTCGTGGTATCAATGTTTCCGGTCACAATATGATAAAAATGGATGCTTTGAAAACAACTTTAGAAGCCATTGGTTTTCAAAACGTGCAAACGTATATCCAATCGGGAAATGTTTTTGTAGATACCGAGGAGGAAAATGCGGCTTCAGTTGGTTTCAAAATCAAACAGGAAATTTTCAAGGCTTTTGGGCATGAAGTTCCTATCGTTGTCATTGGAAAATCCGATTTAGAAAAAAGCCTAAAAAACAATCCATTTCTGAAAGAAAAAGACGTTGACTCTAAAAAACTATATGTGGCTTTTGTTTCGACAACCTTGAGAAGTGACAATATCAATGATTTAAAAATCAGTCAATTCAAACCGGACGAAGCCAGCATTGACGAAAGCAGAATTTTTATTAAATATGCTGTAGGAGCAGGGAAAACAAGGTTTGACCAAAAATACATCGAGAAAAAACTGAATGTAACGGCAACAATCCGTAATTGGAATACAGTAACACAGTTATTGAAAATGTATGAAGAAAGATAAATTCATCTTTTAAAAAAATAATTATAATTTGACGCAACCTTTTGCAATTTGAGGCATCTTAATAAGTAACTCTATAACTTACGGATGAAAAGCCTTGCTATTATTGTTATTTTCCTTTCTGTTTTTTCTTCTTGTTCAAAAGACAAAGAAGAAATTACAACTATATCTGATTATCATGGAAAATGGACATTAGTAAAAATGTCGGGTTCTATGATTAATTCAGTAACCATAGGAACTGCAATGGATTGGCAAGAATCCTATTCGTTCAACAATGACGGAACATTTACAAAATCCAGAACCCGAAACAATGTCAAAACAACAGTTTCGGGAACATATACTACACAAAATAATTCTGATGTGTTATATTTAGAATTAACATATCCCAAAGAAAGCGAACTCATAGGAAGCTGTTATGGGAATCTAAAAGAAGAACTTTATTTTTCAGCGTCTGCTACTTTGTCCAGTACCTGGAGAAACTGTGATGGTCCTGGACTAGATTACGAAAAGGTAAATTGATTTGGATTGTTTACCCGTATTGTTAATAATTTGATGTTTGGTTAATTTCAATTATTGCAATTTTTGGAAAAGAGAACTCTAAAGTGTACTGCTTTATTGTTCTCTTTTTCTTTTGCAGAAATCACCAGAAGAAAAAATATACGCCGACTGCAAAAAATATTTATATTTACTTCCAATTAATCAAAATCGAATCCTTAAACCAAAACAAAATGAAATTCAAACTTTCTATTATTCTCGTTCTAGCTATGATTTGTACGACAATAGCTCAGAATGGCAATCCTACTGATTATTTATCGGCGCAGTTTCACAAGGAGCGAAGAGAGGCTTTACGTAAAAAAATGCCAAAGAATAGTGTAGCGGTATTTTTTGGAAATGCTGTTCGAAATAGAGCAAATGATGTCGATTTTATATATCATCAGGATCCTAATTTTTATTATTTGACAGGGTATAAAGAACCTAATTGCGTTTTAGTGATTTTTTCGGATAATCAAACAAATAAAGATGGTAAAACATATAACGAACTGCTTTACGTTCAAGAAAAAAACCCAAGAGCAGAACAGTGGACAGGCGTACGTTTGGGTGTTGATGGAGCCAAAAAAAGTTTGGGTTTTGAGAATGCTCTTAACGGAAAGGAATTTTTAAACTCTGGTATTGATTTTTATAGTTTCAGCAATGTGTTTTTTACAGATTTCAAAGACGATTATCGCGACTCCAAGAAAGAAGACGCAGATTTGTACAAATTAGTCGGTTCATTTAAAGCTCAAATTGGCTACAATACAAAAACAGAAACTAAAACCGATTCTAATATTTCTAATGAAATCAATACAACCAAAACTATTGCAGCTAAAAAAGCGAATATGGACACTAAAGCGATCAATACTTATATGGCAAGTTTACGTGAGGTTAAGTCCAAAGAAGAGATGGTTTTATTGACCAAGGCCGTTCGGATTTCGGCGATGGGGCAACGCGAAACCATGAAAGCAATGCATCCTGGAATGTCTGAAACAGAGATTCAAGGGATTCACGAATTTGTTTACAAAAAATATGGCAGTGAGTATGAAGGCTATCCTTCCATCGTTGGAGCCGGAAACAATGGTTGTGTTTTACACTATATCGAGAACAGTAAAATGAAGGTTGAAAATGATTTGGTTTTAATGGACTTAGGAGCTGAATATCATGGCTATACTGCCGATGTTACTCGTACAATTCCTGCCAACGGTAAATTTTCTGCTGAGCAAAAAATAATTTACGATTTAGTTTATGAAGCCCAAGAAGCGGGCATTGCAACAGTAAAAATTGGAAATAGCTTTGAAGCTCCAGATAAAGCAGCCCGTGATATTATCACCAATGGTTTAATGAAATTAGGAATCATTAATAAGGCTGAAGATTCCAGAAAATACTTCCCTCACGGAACTTCGCATCATATAGGGCTGGATGTACACGATCCTGGAATGTACAACACATTCGAGAAAGATATGGTATTAACTGTTGAACCAGGAATTTATATTCCAAGCGGAAGCGATTGTGGTAAAAAATGGTGGGGAATTGCGGTACGAATCGAAGATGATATTTTGGTAACAGATAATACTCCTGTAAATTTATCTGGCGAAGCACCTAGAAAATCAAATGAAATTGAAGCACTTATGGCTGAAAAAAGTCTTTTCGATAACTACAATTTGCCAAAACTAGACTAAGACATTTATTTAAAATAAATCTAAAAGCTCCGTATTACTTAAATTACGGAGCTTTTTTATATACTTATTTTACCAGCAAATCACAATACCAAAATCCATAATCAAAAGCATCCGAAGCTGAAGTATCACATGCAGTATCCGACGAATCTTCCTCTTTTGGTTTTTCATATTTACGATAGACCACTTCACCAATTTCGAACTCAATTGGTTTACTGAAAATTGGTCCATCAAAAGTAAAGGTATGGAATTCTCCGTTTTCGCCACATACATCCACATTTTCTGGTAAATCATTGATAAAATTCTGATCAATGACGCGTCCCACAAAACTTTTGTCCAAAAATCGTTCGTTAACACAAACCACAATCGTCTTGAAACCTAATGCTATGAATTCCTGAATCAAATCGAGTGTGGGAATTTTCCAAAGTGGAAAAACTCCTTCAAAACCTATTTCGGCCAATTTATCTTCTCTATATTTTCTCAAGTCTTCCAGAAAAATATCTCCAAAAATAGAGTGAGTAACTCCTTGTTCCTTTAATTCGAAGAGTGTAGTTTGCATAACTGCTTCGTACACTTCCATTGTTGGCATTTCGGGAATTTGCATAATTTCGAGTGGTAATCCAATGCTTTGGGCTTGTTGTTCTAATAATTCTACCCGAACACCGTGCATTGAAATACGCTGAAATTGCTGATTAACACTGGTTAACAAACAGCTAATTTCGTATTCATCATTTTGCAGAATTTTGTACAGTGCCAACGCAGAATCTTTGCCGCTGCTCCAATTAAATAGGGCTTTCTTTTTCAATGGTTTTGTATTAATTTATTCGGGTTTGAGATACAAATTTAGTACGATTTGTTGGTTAAACCTTTGTAACTTTGGATAACTTAGCGACAAATTCAATTTTAATGAAGTATTTTTTTCTGTTTCTATCCACATTTGCTTTCGCACAACAAACCAAATCGGTTGATTTCAAAACCGTTAATGGTCATATCACCATTAATCCAAACAATAAAAGCATTAATGGCGATGTAACCTATACGTTTGAAATATTAAAACCCATTGATACTATTAAAATCGATGCGCAGAATATGACCTTTACCGATGTGGAACTGAAAGGCAAAAAGATTCCATTTACCACCAATGGAAAAGAATTGCTTTTGATTTATCCATTCCAAAAAGGTAAAAATTCAGTTCAGTTTTCATACGAAGCCAAACCCAAACAAACCTTGTATTTTGTAGGTTCTGAAAATACAGACAATTTAGAAATTTGGACACAAGGACAAGGAAAATATACCAGTCATTGGTTCCCGAGTTTTGATGATGTCAATGAAAAAGTGATTTTCAATATGGATATTGTTTTTGATTCCAAATATGAAGTGTTATCCAATGGTGTTTTAAAAAACAAAATAGAAGATAAAAACATAACCCATTGGAGTTACCAAATGAAAAAACCAATGAGTTCTTATTTACTGGTACTTGCTATTGGAAAATTTTATAAAAACACACAAAAAGCTAAATCGGGAATTCCTTTGGAAATGTACATAAATCCAAAAGATGTTGTAAAGCAAGAGCCAACCTATCGGTATTCCAAGGAAATATTTGATTATTTGGAAAAAGAAATAGGAGTGAAGTACCCTTGGAAAATCTACCGCCAAATTCCTGTTTCTGAGTTTTTGTATGCCGGAATGGAAAATACCAGTACTACATTATTTACAACCCGATATGTGGTTGACAACATTGGTTTTGAAGACCGAAGTTATACCAATGTCAATGCCCACGAACTCGCTCACCAATGGTTTGGTGATTTAATCACAGCCCAAAGCGGAAAAGATCATTGGCTTCAGGAAGGTTTTGCGACTTATTACGCTTTACTGGCTGAAAAAGAAATTTATGGGGAAGATTACTTTTATTCCAAATTATACGAATCGTCCATGCAACTCAAACAGGCTTCTAAAACGGATACCATTCCGGTGTTGAATGCCAAATCCAGTTCATTGTCTTTCTACCAAAAAGGAGCTTGGGCGTTACACGTTTTAAGGGAAGGAATTGGAGAGAAAGCTTTCAAAAAAGCCGTGAAGAATTACCTAAAGAAATATGCCTATCAAAATGTAACGACGCAAAATTTCTTCGAAGAAATCAAAAAAGTATCTAATTATGATTTGAAAAATTTCAGTAAAGTGTGGTTAGAATCATCAGCATTTAATAGCGAAATAGCCAACGAATTATTAGCCAAAAATAAAGCAATGCAAGTACAGCTTGAAGTTGCCAAACTCAGAAACAAACCATTGGCAGAGAAATATGTTTTTTTCGAAAAAACACTGCAATCGGATGTGTATTTTACCGTAAAAGCATCGATTGTTGGCCAACTGATGAAAGAGAAATTCGAAGATAAAAAACAGCTACTGCGATTGGCGTTGCAAACCCAAAACACCCAAGTTCGTCAAGCGGTTGCCGGCACGCTCCAGAAAATACCCGAAGACTTCAGAGCAGATTACGAAACATTGCTGGATGACAAATCCTACCAAACCCAAGAATTTGCACTGTATTATTTATGGAATAGCTTTGAAAATAAAAGATCGGAATATTTATTAAAGACCACAGATTGGGTAGGATTCAATGATTTCAATCTGCATATACTATGGTTGTCGTTGGCAATTTCAACATCCGAATATTCAGGCAACAAAGAAACGTATCTTCAGGAATTGGTTAGTTACTCTTCTACCAATTATGAAGCCACAACTAGACAAAATGCCTTGGAATATCTGATTAACTTTAATGTAATTAACGAGACTGTTTTAAAGAATTTAGTCAACGCCACGACGCATCATATGTGGCAATTTTCTAAATTTGGAAGAGAAAACATTAGGGTTTTATTAAAAAATCCCGAAATCAGGGCTTCTTTCCAAGCCATATTACCAAATTTAAACGAAAAGGAACAATTTCAATTGGATAGATTACTTAAAGAATAGATTCTAAGTTTCTAAGACTCTAATATTTTTTCAAAAAACTTAGAGTCTTAGTCTCTCAGCATCTTAGAAACTTTTTAAATATGCGAGCATTAGTAATTTCAGGAGGAGGCAGTAAAGGCGCATTTGCAGGTGGCGTAGCTCAGTATTTATTGCAAAATAAAGGTCGTACTTACGATTTATTTTTAGGAACGTCTACCGGAAGTTTACTTATTCCGCACTTGGCTTTAGGGGATATTGAGAAACTCCATTCGATTTTTACGAGCGTCGGCATGGATCAGATATTTGATATCAATCCGTTTATTGTTAAAAAGAAAAACAGAATAAGTTACGTAACGATTAACCATTTCAACGTTGTTCGGCAATTTTTGAGAGGAAAACGAACTTTTGGTGAAAGCAGAAATCTTCAAAAATTCATCAAAACCAATCTGACCGTTTCTGAATTTGACTACCTGAAATCATTACCAACAGATGTTATTGTAACCGTTACAAATATTTCCAAAAACGAAGCCGAATACAAATCGATTAAAAGCTGCACGTACAATGAATTTTGCGAATGGATTTGGATATCGAGCAATTACATTCCATTCATGAGTTTGGTCAAAAAAGAGGGCTGTGAATACGGAGATGGGGGATTTTCCAGTTTGGTACCCATTCGTGAAGCCATTCATCGCGGTGCCACCGAAATTGACGTTATTATCTTGGAAACCGAAATCACATTGACCAAAACCACTTTGGGAAAGAACCCGTTTTCATTAATGATTGATTTGTTTTTATTTTCCTTAGATCAGTTGGGAAAACACGATGTGTCGATTGGAAAACTCTCTGCTATAAACCATAATGTAAAACTCAATTTATATTACACCCCAACCAAGTTAACCAATAATGCACTCATTTTTAATCGAAAGAAAATGAAAAAATGGTGGCGACTTGGCTTCAAATATGCTCAAAATAAAAGCGAAATAATGAGTGAAATAAGGTGATAAAAAAGATCCTAAGATTCCAAGTTGCTAAGAATTTGAGAAAAAAAATTAGAAACTTACCCTCTCAGAATCTTAGTAACTAAAAAACTACCACATCTGGCTCACTTCCTTTTTGATATATCCCAGAGCAGCATTGCTTGGCGTTTGTTTTTCCAATAAATCATTCAATAAAGCTTCCCTTAATTGATCGGCGTTATTCACTACAGGACTCATAGCTGCTTTGCGAATCATCTGAATCGTAGCATTCTTGGCAGTGGTGATAATTGTCCAACACTCATCCGTCATGTATATTTGTTGCGCTAAATTGTGTTCAAATTCTTGTTCGATTTGAGCAATAACAAAATTGGCATAATCATTTTTTTCCGTCGAAATCGGAGAAATTCTAGTCAATAAATTAGAAAGACTAATGCGTTCCAAAAACAAAGTCATACGCTCATAAGCCTGCAAACGCAGGGGCATAGAATTTTTTTGTCCCTCTTTCATCAATAAATAACGACGTCTTCCTTCCTCATTTTTGGTATGCAAATTAAAAAAATAATAGGCAACCATCCCTGTGATAATAGCAGGCAAAGTATAACTCAGCAGTTCAAGCAATTTTGATAAATCCATTTGTTTTCGTTTTAAAAAAAGCAAAAATAATGTTTTTGAAACTAAATCAATGACTATTTTTTCGCAATAATATGAAGTGGATTGGTATTTTTGCCATTCAAGATTCAAAACCAAAATAGCATAAGCCCAAATGGAAACCTACATCATCGTATTACTTTGTTTAGCCGCCTTTTTTGCAGGATTTATAGATGCCATTGTAGGTGGGGGTGGCCTTATCCAAACACCGGTGGGACTTATACTTTTACCTAATCTTCCCGTTTCGACCGTGATAGGGTCTTTGAAAATTCCTGCATTTAGCGGTACATCATTTGCCGCTTATCAATATATGAAAAGAGTCACTATTAATTGGAGAATCCTAATTATTATGATGCTGCTAGCTTTTCCTGCCGCCTTTTTGGGATCTACATTATTAACTTATGTGAGCAATGATTTCATGAAACCTTTATTACTTATAGTGCTTTCACTATTAGCGATTTACACGTATGCCAAGAAAAATTTCGGGCAGCATCAAGTCAGAGACATTTCTGCCAGAACTCAAATTCTGAATGCCGTGGGAATCAGTTTTATAGTGGGATTTTACGATGGATTCATAGGCCCAGGCACGGGAAGCTTTCTGGTTGTTGCCTTCATCGCCATAATGGGATTTGACTTCTTACATGCCTCTGCCAATGCTAAAATGGTCAATCTCGCTACTAATTTTGGTTCCATTTGTTTATTTATGCTTAAAGGCAAAATCATTTGGGCCATCGCCCTACCCATGGCGGCCAGCAATGCAATAGGAGGTTTGATAGGTGCCAAACTCGCCATCAATCGGGGAAACAAATTCATCCGAATCTTCTTTTTGGTAGTTGTGGTTGGTACACTACTTCGTTTTGCCTACGATGTCTTTTTCAAATAATACCCTTTGTTATGTGGGCGTAACCACCACTAGAAAAAAGGGCTGCCAATAATACCATTTATGCGCCCTTTTTCCTAGTGGCGGTCAGGCTATCCGTTCTAATTCGGTGGCTAGCTTCTATCCTTTACGCGGTATTACGAATTTAGAAAAATATTAGGTATTCTGTTAATTTATGAATAATTATTCATAAATTTAATTAGTTTTTTTTATATTTTAGCAATCATTAAAAAATGACATTTCTCAAAAGTTACTCGCAAATAAAGCACTAGAATGATACCAAGCAAAGACAGAATACAAGTCCCGAAAGTAAAGTTTAACAAAAGTAGAAATCTGGAAATTACAGCTTCTCCAACTTCATCCAAACATGATTTTGATTTTTATCAGGGTAAATGGAAACTGAAGAACCGAAAACTAAAATCACGTTTGGACAATTGCAAAGAATGGATTGAGTTTGAATCTACTCAGGAAATGTATAGCATATTGAATGGCATTGGAAATATTGACAATTATCTTGCAACATTTGATGGTGAACCTTTTGAAGGGATGTCGTTGAGGCTTTTTAATCCAAAAACAAAACTTTGGACTATTTATTGGGCTGACTCTAATGAAGGAGTATTACAACCTGGGGTTATGGGTTCGTTTGAAAACAACATTGCTCATTTTTTTACTAAAGACACTTTTAATGGAAAGGAAATAGTCGTTGTATTTCGTTGGGACGTTAGAGACAAAGAGAATCCTATTTGGAGCCAGGCATTTTCGGAAGATAAGGGTAAAAACTGGGAATGGAATTGGTATATGTATTTTAGTTCTTTTGACAAAATTTAAATAACAAACACGAATTTTACGTATTTCCATGAATTCCTTTGTGGAATCATTACAATACCGCGATAACTGCATCGATTAGAGAAAACTAGTAAAATTCGTGTTTAGATTAACCTCCAATGGTAATCATTTATCAACACATTCAACAGTTGTAAATTTATATTTCACTTTTTCAAAATCTATTGGTGTGTCTTTGGCAAAATAAGAGCGTCCCAAATAGGTTTCTATTTTCCCACTGCCCAGAATGAGTTCGCTACCCTTTTTTAGCATTGCCATTGGGTTTTTGTATATTTTTTTATCATAAGTTCCCTGAAAAAATGTGTAGTCTACAAATAAGGTGTCTCCATGAAACCCACCGACAATTTTTCCAGTTTTTACTGGTCTATCCATAATTTTCATTACCATATCTCCAGTAATTTTATCATCTTTAAAAGTGTTGATTTTTAATTCAATAGTGTCATTTTCATACAACGCTTTGTAGCACGCAACACTTATCGGCTTTTCGGCACCAGCTTTGGCAGTTTCAATTTCTTTCTTTTTACAGCTTTGGAGTCCAATGCAAGTCAATAACAAACAGAATAGGCCTAAATTTTTCATAATAGTAAATTATTTAGTTAATAATTGTAACGATAGTATTTGCTAATTTACAAATAAATAGTGTGTATTAATAATATTTAGCGGACAATTATATTAAACCGCGAGTTGGCCCAAGGGACATTTTTATCTCCTAACTGTATAAAAAAAAACACTTATACCATTGATAATCAGATTGATTTTGTACTCATACAAGAAATTTGTATTAACTTTGATACAAGAAATTTTACAAACAATTTAATATACTTATACTATGAAAAAATTAAATGTTATTTGGATAATGCTGATGGTTTGTGCAATAAGCACAACATCAATATTTGGTCAATCAGACGCCAAAAAGGATAAAATTATAGCTGACTGTAATACGTCAAAAGCTGAGTTCATTAAAACTGATCATCTTATGAAATCAATTTTTGACAATGCTTATGGTTATGTCATCTTTCCAAATGTCGGAAAAGGTGGCGTCGGAGTTGGAGGAGCAGCTGGTAACGGGGCTGTATATGAAAATAATCATTTGATAGGAATGGCAAAATTATCGCAATTGAGCATTGGTTTTCAGGCTGGGGGGCAAGCATATCGTGAGGTAATATTTTTTGAGTCACAATCGGCAATGGAACGTTTTAAACAAAGTAAATTTGAGTTTGCAGCTCAAGTATCAGCTGTAGCCGCAAAAGCTGGCGCTTCGGGAAATGCAAAATATGCTAACGGTGTTATGGTGTTCACCATGCAAAAAGGAGGGCTTATGTACGAGGCTGCTGTTGGGGGACAGAAATTTAAATTTAATAAAATATAATTTTTGCTAGTGAAACCAATGATCTAAATATAATGGTTTTATAAAAAAGCTACAAAACATAAAAAACTAAAAGCTATGATCTAAAAATGTCATGGCTTTTTTTGTTTCTCTCCTAAGGTTTTAAAAAAATTATAGTTATCGAAAATCCGCTTTTTGAAATTTACATACTAAATAGTAAGCAATTTCTAAATCTTTTAAAAAATCCACACATATTTAATGTGTTAAAAATTAAATAGTTACAAAACAAATAGTTGTTAATTTTAATCTAAATATTTAGCCAAAATCCAATATCATAAATATTTGGCATTAAACTTGCACTCAAACTAATATACATTTTAAAATTAAAAGTCAGTAATACAAGTTTGAATACTGCCATACAATTATTTATAACATAAGGTAATCATGAAAAATATAATTCCTGAAATTGATACGAATCAAGCAAGAGAATTTACAGATCAGAAAGACAATAAATTCGGATATACTCAAAATCAATATTCAATAGTAGAGCAAAAACAAAAGAAAAAAACATCATCCAAATTAATTAAAGGGAAAGTCAAAGTATATAGCAATAATGATAGGTTAAAACTCACAAATAGTCAATACCATGACGATGAATCAGAATTAGAACTAATTTCGGAAAGAATGTTATTATTCTTGAAATTTACTTTTCTAATTTTGATAGTGACTGTTTTCTTTTTATTCCTTAAAAAAAGCATCTAAAAATAGACACTCCCAATGAGCATATAGTAATCATTCAATATCAACTATTTACTTCGCACTTTTACTACTACCAACATGTAATTAGTCGCATAGTGCATAAAAAAAAGCTACTGCATATAAAAACTAAAAGCTGCGATTTAAAAAAGTCGCAGCTTTTTTTTATCTTTAAAATATCTAACCCTAAATAACTGTACAAATTCTAAGATTACTGCATGGCAAAAAATAAAACAACTGAAACAGAAAATAGTGTCGCCGCTTTTTTAGCCTCCATAAGCAATGCAAAAAGGCGCGAAGACTGTTCAAAAATAATTGATCTGCTAGGCAAACTGTCAAGCTTTGAACCCAAAATGTGGGGAACTGCTATTGTTGGTTTCGGAATGTATAATTATAAATACGATAGCGGACATGAGGGGAATGCGTCACTTGTAGGTCTTGCTTCACGGAAAAATGCCATAACGGTATATCTCGCTTCTACTTTTGCCGAGAAAGAAGCATTGCTATCCAAATTAGGAAAACATAAAACCAGTAAAACTTGCTTGTACATACAAAAACTAGAAGATATTGATATCGCAGTATTGGGACAATTGGCACAAAAATCGATTGCCCATATTAAGGAATTGTATCCAAATTGATATTAATAGCTAGATAACTTCTATTTTTATCTTTCAAATAAAAACTAAATCTTCTAATAAAACATGAAACTACAGTTTTCAAAAAATGACTTTCCAGCAAATCCTAAAATAAAAGAAAATTTTATTTTGGAATTCAATGAGGAATTTGAAAAAGATACAATCGATACCGAAAATTGGTTACCCTTCTATTTACCGCAATGGAGTTCGAAGAAAATGTCCCGGCCACAATATGAAATCAATAACGGCAATTTGATTTTACAAATTACCAAAAAACAAAAGCCTTGGTGCCCTGAATTTAATGGAGAAGTGAAGTGTTCTTCGATTCAAACAGGTGTTTTTTCTGGAGAAGTTGGAAGCGGCATTGGACAGCACAAATTTAATCCCAATTGTGTGGTAAGAGAAAAGCAAAACACATCCAAAACCTATTTGCCTCAATATGGTTTTTTTGAAATTAGAGCCAAATCATTAGATACCCATTCGAATGTTGTGGCGCTGTGGATGATAGGATTTGAAGACAGCCCAGATAAATCAGCAGAGATTTGCATTTTTGAAGTTAAAGGTTGTAATGTGCAGGAAAGCAAAGCAAAAATTGGCTATGGCATTCATAAATTCAATGATCCAAATTTAAAAGAAGCCTTTTATGAAGATGATTTTGATATTGATGTCACTCAATTTCATATTTATTCGGCTGAATGGACTCCTGAAAAAGTGATTTTTTATATTGATAACCAAAAAATCAGGGAGATTAAACAGTCACCTAATTATCCAATGCAATTTATGCTAGGCATTTATGAAATTCCCACAGAAACGGGGAGTGAAAAAGATAAAATCTATCCGAAAAACTTTGTTATCGATTATGTTAGGGGTTACAAACACAAATAATTTTACCGAAAACTCTTTTATTTTGTAATTAAATTCAACGATTTTTACCTTACTTTAAATATTACAATAAGCACAATTCGATTGAAAATTTAAATTTTCAGATTATAAACTGGATGTTAAAAATCGACAAGTATACACGGAATTGAAGAATTTATATCAAGAATATAATATGCTTTTGGAATTTTACATAAAACGAGATATGCATCACAAATTAATAGTACCTAATATTGACAATTAGGGTTTTAAATATATTATTTACTTTTAAAAACGGGTCATCTTGTTTTGCAGAATCTCGCGTGAGGGATAGAAGGAAGCTACCAAAGTAGCCCGGATAGCCCGACCGCAATAGAGAAAGGGGCGAATAGAGACCAATATTAGACAGCCCCTTTTTCTATTGTGGTCACGCCCAAATTATTTTAGATTGCAGAGTTTAGATTGCAGAATACTAAATTTAGATTTTAATATTTGAAAACTATAGCCCAAAAACTGCTTTCTAAATTCTATAATCTGAATTCTGTTAAGACTCGTTTATTCATTCTTAAATTCTTATTTTTGCATTAAACTGAATTTTTTCGATGCAAAAATATATAGAACAACTTAACGAGGCACAACGCGAACCTGTATTGCAAAAGGATGGTCCTATGATAATTATTGCGGGTGCAGGCTCTGGAAAAACTCGTGTACTAACGATCAGGATTGCTTATTTGATGCACCAAGGTGTTGATCCATTTAATATTTTATCCCTTACTTTTACCAATAAGGCAGCGAGGGAAATGAAGAAACGTATCTCGGATATTGTTGGTGCCAGTGAAGCCAAAAATCTGTGGATGGGAACTTTTCACTCTGTTTTTGCCCGAATTTTGCGTTCGGAAGCGGAGCATTTGGGTTATCCTTCTAATTTTACGATTTATGATTCGCAGGATTCTTTGCGCGCTATATCAGGAATTATCAAGGAAATGCAGTTGGATCGTGATGTGTACAAACCGAAACAAGTTCTGAGTCGAATTTCTAATTTTAAAAACAGCCTTATTACCGTAAAAGCTTATTTTAATGATCCCGATTTGCAAGAAGCCGATGCGATGAGTAAAAAGCCTAGAATGGGGGAGATTTATCAGAATTATGTAGATCGATGCTTCAAGTCAGGAGCGATGGATTTTGATGATTTATTATTGAAAACTAATGAATTACTAACTCGTTTTCCAGAAGTTTTGGCAAAATACCAGAACCGTTTTCGCTACCTCTTGGTAGATGAGTACCAAGACACCAACCATTCGCAGTATTTGATTGTTCGCGCTTTGTCGGATAAATTTCAGAATATTTGCGTAGTAGGGGATGATGCACAAAGTATTTATGCTTTCCGTGGTGCGAACATCAATAACATTTTGAACTTCCAGAAAGATTATGAAGGAGTAAAAACCTTTAGGCTGGAACAGAATTATCGTTCGACCAAAAATATCGTTGAAGCAGCCAATACCATTATTGATAAAAACAAAGTAAAACTGGACAAAGTGGTCTGGACGGCCAATGAATTTGGTCCTAAAATAAAAGTACACCGCAGTATTACCGATAATGAAGAAGGGCGATTTGTTGCTGCTACCATTTGGGAACAAAAAATGAACCATCAGTTGCACAATGGTGCTTTTGCAATTTTGTATCGTACAAACGCGCAATCCAAGGCCATGGAAGATGCGTTGCGAAAAAGAGATATTCCGTATCGTATTTATGGAGGTTTATCTTTTTATCAACGAAAAGAGGTTAAAGATGCGCTGTGTTATTTAAGATTGGTTATCAATCCTAAAGATGAAGAAGCTTTGGTGCGCGTGATCAATTATCCTGCTCGAGGAATTGGAAATACAACTATCGAGAAGCTTACAATTGCGGCTAATCATTACAAACGCTCTATTTTTGAAGTAATGCAAAATATTGAGCGAATTGACTTGAAACTGAATTCGGGAACAAAGCAGAAACTGTTGGATTTTGTTACGATGATTCAGAGTTTTCAGGTGATTAATGAGAATCACGATGCATTTTATGTTGTAGAACATGTAGCCAAAAAAACTGGCCTGATTCAAGAATTAAAAAAAGACGCTACTCCTGAAGGAATGGCTCGAATTGAAAATATTGAACAATTGCTGAATGGAGTTAAGGATTTTATCGAAGGACAAAAAGAGGTTGATGGAGCTCGTGGCGCATTATCTGAATTTATGGAAGATGTAGCACTCGCAACTGACTTGGACAAAGATACCAGCGATGAAGACCGTGTGGCTTTAATGACAATCCATTTGGCCAAAGGACTGGAGTTTCCGCATGTATTTGTGGTAGGAATGGAGGAAGATTTGTTTCCAAGTGCCATGAGTATGAGTACACGAAGCGAACTCGAAGAAGAACGTCGATTATTTTATGTAGCTTTAACCCGTGCGGAACATCAAGCGTATTTAACGTATGCTCAATCGCGTTATCGTTGGGGAAAATTGACCGACAGTGAACCTTCGCGTTTTATTGAAGAAATTGATGGCCAATATTTGGAATATCTTACACCAGCCGAAAGCAATTACCGTTTCAAACCTATGATTGACGGTGATATTTTTGGAGATGTGGATAAATCCAAATTACGTCTGGCCAAACCGATAGGAAGTACGCCACCAAAACACGTTGCTGATAACGAGCCTAAATCAGATATTAATATTCGGAAACTGAAACCGGTATCAGGAAGTAATCCTTCAGCTGGAAGCGCAAATTTATTTGACAATACACTAGTTCCAGGAAATGTGGTTATGCATGAACGCTTTGGAAAAGGGCAAGTCATCAACCTTGAAGGTGTTGGCGCCGATAAAAAAGCAGAAATCAAGTTTGAAGTAGGTGGCTTAAAAAAATTGTTATTGCGTTTTGCAAAATTGGATATAATAGGTTAAGAAATGTTTCAAGTTTAAGGTTTCAAGTTTCGCACAGTATAGCTTTAAACCTTTTAACATTTAAACTTTAAAAAAAAAACATGGCTCAAATTATAAAAATATACGAAGACAAACCCAACGAATCAGCAATTGCAAAAGTCGTTAAGGTTTTAAAAGAAGGTGGTTTAGTAATTTACCCTACAGATACCGTTTATGGATTGGGTTGTGATATCACTAATTCACGAGCTCTTGAAAAAATTGCTAAAATAAAAGGAGTAAAGTTAGAAAAAGCCAATTTCTCGTTTATTTGCCACGATTTGAGCAATTTATCCGATTATGTAAAGCAAATAGATACTTCGACTTTTAAAATACTTAAAAGAGCATTACCGGGTCCTTATACTTTTATTCTTCCGGGCAATAATAGTTTGCCTAAGGAATTCAAGAAGAAAACAACCGTTGGTATCCGTGTTCCCGATAATTCAATCGCATTGGAAATAGTGCGTCAACTTGGAAATCCAATCGTTTCAACATCCATTCGAGATGAAGATGAAGTAATCGAATATACAACTGACCCAGAGCTTATTTTTGAAAAATGGCAAAATTTGGTGGACCTAGTCATCGATGGAGGTTATGGTGACAATATTGGATCAACAATTATCGATTTATCTGGAGATGAGCCTATTGTGATTAGAGAAGGTAAGGGAAGTTTGGATATTTTGTAATTAAAATTTCACAAAAAATTTGATTATTGATAAAAATATTGTTAATTAGCTAGCAGTTTAAATAACTTTAATTTTGCAATATGAAAAATTTATATGTACTTTTTTATTTGGTTATGACTTTAAGTTCCTTTTCTCAAAACATTAAAGGAAAGGTTTTTGATAAAGATAAAATACCATTATCAGGCGTAAATATCTATTATAAGGGTACTACAATTTCTACGGTTTCCGATGAAAATGGATTTTTTTCTTTAAATTATGTTCCTAAAGCAAATACTATTTTAGTAATAAGTTTTATGGGATTTCAAACACAATATTTCACAGGTTTTGATGTAAATAAGGATCTAAATATAAAATTAAGTCCTTCAGAAAACACTCTAAAAGAAGTAGTAGTAAGTAGAAAGGATCAATTTTCAAGAAAACAAAAACTAAAAATATTTAGAGAACAGTTTTTGGGGCAAACTCCTAATGGTAAGGTTGCACTAATCGAAAATGAAGAAGATATATACTTTAAATACGATAAGAAAAATTTTGTTTTAAAAGCTTTTTCTGACAAGCCCTTAATCATTATTAGTCCTTCTTTAGGATATAAAATATACTATGAATTAGAGAGTTTTGAAGTTACATTTAGTAAATTAAGTGTCTATGCTGATGATGCTGTTTTAAGTTTTTATAAAGGGTTAAGTCGTTTTGAAGAAATAAATAATACAAGTGAAATTTTAATACATAGAGAAAAAGCATATCAAGGTTCTCAAATTCATTTTTTTAGTAATATGGCAAATAATATTTGGAGTAAAAAGCAGTTTTTATTATCCAATAATGAACAGCCAATGAGCTCAAATAATTGTTTTAAAATATACAAAGAAGAAGATTTTATTAAAGTAGAAGTGATAAAACAGTCTGAAAAAAATAAAAGTACCAAATTTATTGCTTCTTACGACATTCTGTTTCATCAAAAGGAGGAATCAAATGTTATTTTTGAAACTAGTTCTTTTACTATTGATAGATATGGAAATAATTCTAATATAGAAAATATTATTTTTTCCGGAAAAATTTCAGAAGAGAAAATGGGAGATATGCTACCATTTAACTATATGTCTGTGCCAGAAAAACTTCTCCAATAATAATTTAGAAAGAAACCAGATTTGTTAAAAATAATTTATTTATATGAAGAGGAGTCAGTTGTATATATGTGAAGTAAGGGAAGTCTTGATATTCTTTAAAAAAATATTAATTTTTTTATAAATTAATTGGATAATTTAGAATAAAAGCCTTATTTAGTGAAATATTTAAGAAAAAAACTCATTTAGAGCCATTTATAGCATGTAGTTCTTAATTTATATTTAATTGGTTGTTAAAGAAAAAATTAGGGATACATAAAAGCAGGACTTTAGTTCTGCTTTTTTTGTGCTTAATTTTTAACTCAAAAATTGGATTAATTTCAATTTTAAAAACAGATTTCACAAAAATAAAGACATAAAAAAACGCCTCGAAATTATTCGAGGCGTATCTTTAATTTTTAAAATGATTTATTTTTGAACTGGTGCTGCTGCAGTTGGTTTTTTCATTTCTTTTTCAACCATATCATAGAATTGATCTATTTTTGGCATTACATAGATACGAGTTCTTCTGTTTTTAGATTTGTTTTCCGCAGAATCATTAGGTACCAAAGGAACGTATGAACTTCTACCTGCTGCGATTAATTGTTCTGGTTTTACGCCTAGATCATTAGATAGAATACGGATAATAGCTGTAGAACGTTTTACACTTAAATCCCAGTTATCGATTAAGCAAGAATTCCCTTTAAGTACATCAGTATCGGTATGACCTTCAACCATACATTCAAAATCTGGTTTGTCATTAACCACTTTAGCAACTTTAGACAAAACTCCTTTAGCTTTATCGCTTACTTCATAACTACCGCTTTTGAATAACATTTTATCAGAGATAGAGATAAATACCACGCCTTTATCAACATTGATTTCGATGTCTTGATCATTCATTCCAACAACTGATTTCAAACTGGTAACAACTGCAAGGGTGACGCTGTCTTTTTTGGTTAAAGCATCTTGCATTCTGGTAATTTTCAAATCTTTTTCTTTAATAGATTCCAAAGCTTTTTCAATATTTTCTGCACCTTTAGTAGATAGAATTGTCATATCTTTTGAAGTGCTTATCAAATGTTGATTAGTTTCTCTCAATCCATCTACAGTCGCTTTAAGACCTGCTTTTTCTTCTAGGCAAGAATTTAGTTTTACTGTACAAGTATTTAGCAAATCTTGTGTTTCTTTATTCTTAGCTTCCAAAGCTGCATATTCTTTTTTAGACACACATGATGTCAAAAGAGCCAATGCTGATAGAGTGATCATTAATTTTTTCATAGAATGCAAATTTTAATTAAACGTGAATTACAAAGTTAGTTTTTAAATGTTAATTTTAAATGTAAATTATTGTTAAATAACATCACCAAAAACTGTGCCATTTTTAACATAATAACCATAAACGATGCTTTTTGTTTTAAAGTATATTTCGATCTGATTTTTTTCTCTTTTTTTATAATTCTTTAAAAATAATCCATAAAAAGAAAAATGTGCTCGTATAATAGCCCAACAATGAGAGAATTGACCTCCTATGATGAATTTCATGCCAGCAATTCCATCCAACAACATTCGAATTATAAGAACCTGAAAAAGAGTATTTTGTGGTAAATTCTTGGTTAACATTAATAATGAATTTCTAAAATTTAGAAACGTTTTTTGTGGATTAGCTTGTTGCAAAGTAGCTCCTCCAACATGATAAACTATTGATTCTGAGCAATACTTTATTTTATACCCTTTATTGATGGTTCGCCAACATAAATCAATTTCTTCCTGATGGGCAAAAAAATCTTCATCAAAACCTTTCAGTTCCTTATAAATAGAAGATCGAATAAAAAAACAGGCACCAGAAGCCCAAAATATTTCCGTATCATCATTATACTGTCCGTTGTCTTTTTCCAGATTATCAAAAATACGGCCACGACAAAAGGGATAACCAAATTGATCAATAAATCCACCAGCAGCTCCAGCATACTCAAAATAGTCTTTCTTTTTAAAATCTAATATTTTAGGTTGAATGATTGCGGTTTCGGGTTCCGTTTCAAAAGTTTCCAAAATAGGTTTCAACCAATTCTCCGTAACTTCAATATCAGAATTTACTAGAGCATAAATTTCCGCATCAATATGTTGCAGAGCCTCGTTATACCCGCCCGCAAACCCTTGATTGGTTTTGTTTTGAACTATTTTAATTGTGGGATAATTTTTCTTTACAAATGCTATGGATTCATCTGTTGAGGCATTATCGGCAACATACACAGTTGCTTCGGGAGAATATTGAATTACAGAAGGCAAAAACTGTTCTAAAAGTTTTACTCCATTCCAATTAAGAATTACTACGGCTATTTTTTCCAAGGAAGTTTATTTATGTTTTATGAATTCGAAATTAATACTCAAAAATCTTTTTCTATATTTTGTTCTCCATATTCTTTTTTGTCAAAACATAATCTGGAAGTTCTTTTAAAAATTCGTATTTCTCATTTTCGAAATCCATTAGACAAAAATAATGATTAAGTCCGTTGGTTACCATCAAAAATTCAGCTTCCAAAGTCATATTATATCTCGCAATTTGATCAAAAGTCGCTTGTGCAATTTTAACTTCTGGTGCTTTGCATTCGATTAATATTAAAATAGTGCCATTTGGATTGAAAACCACAACATCATAGCGCTTACGCAAACCATTGACCATTAACACTTTTTCTACATTAATAAGGGATATTGGATATTTTTTTTCGTCCAATAAAAAATGTATAACATGTTGACGAACCCATTCTTCGGGTGTAAGAATGATGAATTTTTTCCTGATTGCATCAAAAATTGATACTTTATTTTCGCTATTTTTGAAACGAAAAGTATAGGAAGGAAAATTGAGTTTTTGCATGAAGCAAAAGTATTAAATAAGTTTTAAGGTTTTAGTTTTTGAAATCTAAAATCTAAAATTTGAAATCTAAATTAAAAATGGACGAAGTTGTAAAGATTGTAAATGATATAAAGGCAGGAAACATCAAACCCATTTATTTTTTGATGGGAGAAGAGCCTTATTACATTGACAAATTATCAGAATATATTGAAGCAAATATTTTATCCGACGAGGAAAAAGGTTTCAATCAAACTGTTTTATATGGCAGAGATGTCACTGTTGAAGATATTGTTTCGACAGCTAAACGATATCCAATGATGGCTGACCGCCAGGTAGTCATTGTCAAAGAAGCCCAAGAATTATCCAGAACAATCGACAAAATTGAAAGTTATGCAGAAAACCCAATGCCTTCAACCGTTTTGGTGTTTTGTTACAAATACAAGACCTTAGATAAACGAAAAAAAGTCACTAAACTTTTGTCCAAAAATGGGATCGTTTATGAAAGTAAAAAACTATATGAAAATCAGGTCGGGGATTGGATTAAACGTGTATTAGCAGGAAAAAAATACACTATTGAACCCAAAGCTTCCGCTATATTGGTCGAGTTTCTAGGAACCGATTTGAGTAAAATCAATAATGAACTGGAAAAACTGCAAATCATATTGCCTGCAGGAACTACTATTTCAGCCAAAGACATAGAAGAAAATATTGGGTTCAGTAAAGACTATAATGTCTTTGAATTACGAAAAGCCATTGGCGAACGCGACCAACTGAAAGCCTATAAAATTGCCGATAATTTTGCACAAAATCCAAAAGACAATCCAATAGTAATGACAACCGGTTTGGTATTTGGTTTTTTCGTACAATTATTGAAATACCATGGTTTAAAAGATAAAAATCCTAAAAATGTGGCCTCCGCTTTGGGTGTGAATCCATTTTTTTTAAAAGATTATGATGTTGCGGTCAAAAATTATCCGATGAGAAAAGTGAGTCAGATTGTAGCTTCATTACGAGATACCGATGTAAAAAGTAAAGGAGTTGGTGCCAACAGTTTGTCACAGGCTGATTTGTTAAGAGAAATGCTTTATAAAATATTTAATTAAAAACAATTATACTATGTTTGGTTCCGCTAAAAAATTCCATTTCATAATTGGTTTACTTCTCACAGCAAATTTAGCCATGTCACAAAATTCAAAAATAAACACCATTCAATATGCTTCTTTCGATGCTTATCCCGTTTATTTGAAAGATGATTTAGGCGTAAATTACACTAGTAACAAAACCACGATTAAATTATGGAGTCCCAATGTTGAAGAAACCAAAATCAATTTTTACAAACAAGGCAATGGGGGTGAAGCCACAGCAACTAAAAGTCTAGATTACGACCCAAAAACCGGAGTTTGGCAAATTGTTTTAGATGGTAATTATCACAATACTTATTATACTTTTCAGGTAAAAAGTAATGAAAATTGGTCCAAAGAAATGCCCGATCCTTATGCAAAAGGAGTTGGTGTCAACGGAAATAGAGGTTTAATATTCGATCCAAAACAAACGAATCCTTCGAACTGGAAAACCGACAAGCAGCCTCCTTTAAAATCTGTTTCGGACATTATACTATATGAAGCTCATGTCCGTGATTTTTCTATCGACCCGTCATCAGGAGTAAGAAACAAAGGGAAATTTCTTGGCATTGCGGAGAAAAACACTAAAAACACTTTTGGAGAAGCAACAGGATTAGACCATTTAAAAGAGTTAGGAATTACCCATTTGCATTTGCTTCCAGTATTTGATTACAAATCTATTGACGAGACTTCATTAGATAAAAACCAATACAATTGGGGATATGATCCACAGAATTACAACTCTTTAGAAGGATCGTATTCAACAAACCCTTTTGATGGTTTAGTTCGCATGAAGGAATACAAACAAATGGTTTTGGCATTGCACGAAGCTAAAATTCGACTGGTAATGGATGTGGTTTACAATCACACCAGTTCTACCGATATTTTTGACCAATTGGTTCCTGGTTATTATTACAGAAGTTGGCCTGATGGAAAACGCTCGGATGCTACAGCTTGTGGAAATGAATTTGCCTCCGACCGAATCATGGCTCGACAATTCATGTTGGAATCCCTCAAATATTGGGTAAAAGAATATCATATTGATGGATTTAGATTTGATTTAATGGCTGTGCATGATATTGAAACAATGAATGCTATTTCGGCAACATTAAAAGAAATCAACCCGAGTATTTTTCTATACGGTGAAGGATGGACAGCAGGAGATTCCCCTCTACCAATAGAAAAGAGAGCCTTAAAAAACAATGTTAAAAAGTTAAATGATATTGCGGTTTTCTCAGATGACATAAGAGATGGTGTAAAAGGGCACTGGTCTAATGTTACTGAAAAAGGTTTTGCAAGCGGAAATCCAAATTATAAAGAAGTAATTCAATTTGGAATTGTAGCTTCTACAAATCATCCGCAAATAAAATATGATTCTAAAAGAAGTTATGGTCAATTTCCTTATGCTGACAGTCCGACAAAAGTTATTGGATATGTTTCCTGTCACGACAACAACACTTTGTATGATAAACTAAAAATAGCTAATCCAAAAGCAACTGAAAAGGAATTGATTCAAATGGATAAACTGGCTAATACCATTGTTTTGACTTCACAAAGCATTCCTTTTTTGCACATGGGAGAAGAAATGAAACGTACCAAAATGGGAGTGGAGAACTCCTATAAATCACCTGACAGCATCAATAAAATCAATTGGAACTGGAAACACGAAAACAAAGAGTTGGTTCAATATTATAAAAATCTAATTGCACTAAGAAATAATCATCCAGCCTTTAAAATGACATCTGAAAAGATGATTCAAGAACATTTGGAATTCTTGGAAATTGATTCTCCTTTATTAGTAGCGTATACATTGAAAAATTATGCTAATGGGGATAAATGGAAGAATATCAGAGTTTATTTTAATGGAGATGAAAAAGAAGCACAACAGCCACTTGACGGAACATGGAAAATAGTTTGCAATGGCGAAATAATCAATCAAAACGGTATTGAAATCATTAAAAATCAATCTGTAAGAATCCCAAGCAGAAGTGCCGTAATTTTGTATCAGGAATAATTATTTTAATTAAAAAATGTGCTGAAAAATATCGATATTTGCAGCTCTCTAAAAACAAATAATACAATTATAGGAATGAATAAAAACACTATTCTTGGATGGGCGACCTTTATAATGATAGTCATGGGATTATTATTGATAGGATTAGGAGCTTTTCGATACGACGATGTGGCAGGCTGGGGATTTGCAGCTGTAGGATTTGGTTTTTTAGCTAATGCTTGGGTATTTAGTTCTCTTAAAGGAAGGGTTTAATTTGCATTCAAAACCAATAATTAATCACATAATAAATTAAAACATTTAAATATGTCAGACGATAAGAAAGTAATTTTCTCAATGCAAAAATTGAGTAAAACGTATCAAGGAGCAGATAAACCAGTGCTTAAAAATATCTATTTAAGTTTCTTTTACGGAGCCAAAATAGGTATTTTAGGTTTAAATGGTTCTGGAAAATCTTCTCTTTTAAAAATTATTGCAGGAGTTGATAAAAACTATCAGGGGGATGTTGTTTTTCAACCAGGTTACACTGTTGGATATTTAGAGCAAGATCCTATTCTTGATGATTCAAAAACCGTGATCGAAATTGTTCGTGAAGGTGCCGCCGAAACAATGGCAGTTTTGGAAGAATACAACCAAATCAATGATTTGTTTGGTCTCCCGGAAAACTATGAAGATCCGGATAAAATGGATAAATTAATGGATCGTCAAGCTGCATTACAAGACAAAATTGATGCATTGGGAGCCTGGGAAATTGATACGAAATTAGAAATCGCGATGGATGCTTTGCGCACACCAGAGGGAGATACACCAATTAAAAACCTTTCAGGAGGAGAACGTCGTCGTGTGGCTTTATGCCGTTTGTTATTACAGCAACCAGACGTTTTGCTTCTGGATGAGCCTACGAATCACTTGGATGCTGAAAGTGTACTTTGGTTAGAACAACACTTAGCACAATATTCAGGAACTGTAATTGCAGTAACACACGACAGGTATTTCTTGGATAACGTTGCAGGTTGGATTTTGGAATTGGATAGAGGCGAAGGTATTCCTTGGAAAGGAAACTACTCCTCATGGTTAGACCAAAAATCAAACCGTATGGCACAGGAAGAAAAAGTGGCTTCTAAACGCAGAAAAACTTTAGAGCGTGAGTTAGAATGGGTTCGTCAAGGCGCAAAAGGCCGTCAAACCAAACAGAAAGCACGTTTACAGAATTACGATAAACTCTTGAACGAAGACCAAAAACAATTGGATGAAAACTTGGAAATCTATATTCCAAATGGACCTCGTTTAGGAACTAATGTTATTGAAGCCAAAAATGTAGCTAAAGCTTTTGGAGACAAATTATTATATGATAATTTGAATTTTACTTTGCCACAAGCTGGAATTGTTGGAATTATTGGGCCAAATGGTGCTGGTAAATCTACCATTTTCAAAATGATTATGGGAGAAGAAAAACCAGATAGTGGAGAATTTCTGATTGGTGACACTGTAAAAATTGCTTATGTAGATCAAGCACATTCGAATATTGATCCGAATAAATCCATTTGGGAAAATTTTGCCGATGGACAGGAACTTATTATGATGGGCGGAAAACAAGTAAATTCAAGAGCCTATTTATCGCGTTTTAATTTTGGTGGAGGCGAACAAAACAAGAAAGTATCCATGCTTTCGGGTGGTGAAAGAAACCGTTTGCATCTTGCCATGACTTTGAAAGAAGAAGGAAACGTATTGTTACTGGATGAGCCTACGAATGATTTGGACGTAAATACGCTTCGTGCACTCGAAGAAGGTTTGGAAAATTTCGCAGGTTGCGCAGTAGTGATTTCTCATGACAGATGGTTCTTAGACAGAATTTGTACTCATATACTAGCATTTGAAGGAAATTCTGAAGTGTATTATTTTGAAGGGGGATTCTCTGATTATGAGGAAAATAAAAAGAAACGTTTAGGTGGTGATTTAACTCCAAAACGATTGAAATACAGAAAATTGATTAGATAATACTATTTTCTATAAAAATGCAAAAGAGGATGTCCACAGAAAGGCATCCTCTTTTTTTTAGACAAAAAAAACTAATCATTTCATTTTATCAGAATTCATCATCTTTATCACAGCTTCAATTTAAACCAATAATTACCAATCCGAAAACAACTACCATTATAAACGTATCGCTTTCACTATGAATAAAGTGACAAACCTCTTATAAAAATTAAATATTAAGATGTGTCAAATTTATGATATCAATACGTGTTAAGAGATGACATTTATCATAAAACCAGAATTATTCTAAAAATTTTATTTTCAATTCAGGAGTTGGAATCATGCAACTTTCCTTTTTACCATACCAATCGTATCTATTCTTGGCAATGTAGTCGTATAGGTAGTTTCTTATTCCAGTCGGAATAACTTTTAAAGCAGTTCCAAACGAAAATATTCCACCCAAACTCCTAGCAATTTGCAAAGCAGCATCAGACTTGTAATAGTAGGCGATTCCTGGTTCATACAAAACAATGCTGTCAATATTTTTGGCATCAATTCCAATATAGGCAAGGATTTCTTGCCCCAATTCTGATTGTAGTGCCACAAATCGGAAAGTATCTTTTTTATCGTGTTTAATAACGAATTGCACTGCCGAATTGCAGAGATTACAAACGCCATCAAAGAGAATTATTTTTTTATTGGGAGGGAGGTTTTGCATTTATTTGTTCTTCAGAAACCTACACTTTTTTATTTATAATTTTTACTATTTCTGTTATTCTTGCCAAATGATGGTCATCATGTTCTGCTACAAATAAAAAAATATCCATTGTTCGCATTGGAATTTTTAGTCTTGGGTGAAGCGAGGATTTGAAAACCGTTTCTTCATCAATACTTTTGAGCAATGAAACTGTATGTTGTCTTATCTCTCTAAAACTACTAAGAAGATTTTCAATAGGTGTATCATTATGGTTTGCTAAATCTGTTTTTATATTTAGCAAGTCTGCAATGCGCAATTCTAACTGATTGTTTATTACATCTTCAAGTCTTCCTGTCCATAAAGGCTCAAGATCAATTAAATGCCCAACATTCTCTTTGATTGACCATGTATTATTAATTCTGTCTTCCAAAATTGTAGACGGTATTGATTTGAGCTTTTCCTCAAGTCTTATAGGTGTGCCAGAAAGACGTTCAATAATTGATGGAAAAATATTTTGCTCAGTTTCAAAATTAAATTTTCTGTCAAACCATTTTATTTGTTCCATAATTTATTTGTTTTTAAATAATTCCTAGAATAAATACTAAATACACTAACTAAATATTACTTCTTACCCGCTTCCACAAATTCCAAATCATCCAAACTTACTTTAGAAGTAAACAAGCCATAGTTAACCACAGCTTTGTTTTTCTCAATCTTATCAATGCTTCCCACTGATTTTCCATCCAGCATTCGAACTCTGTCACCAACTTTTAGAATAGGTTTTGGCTTCTCAATTACAGGTTTTAATTTCTTTTCTTTCTTTTCCTTTCGGATTTCTTCCACAACAACTGTAACTTCCTCAATAATTTCCTTTTTCTTCTGAATAATTGCTTTAGCCTCTTTCGGAGTGGCTTTTTTGCGTTTGGAATTTTCAATTTCGATGATTTTCAAAAACTCTCCAATCAGGTCTTTTTTGTTTTTATTATTGAAATATTTCTCGGCGATATCTTCTATTTTTTGACCAATGTAAATTGTCTTTTGATTGCTATCGTACAATTCTTGATAGCTTTCCAATTTTTGCTTGATTTTGACATTGATATTTTCCATTTTTTTGCTCTCTTCACGCGCTCGAGTTTCTTCCTCTTTGAGGTTTGTGGACGTTTTTTCCAATTTCGAGCGTTCCTTTTGCAAATTGGCTATCGTTTTATCAAAACGAACTTTTCCTATTTCAATTTTCTTTTTGGCACGATTGATTAAGCTAAAAGGGATTCCATTTTTCAAGGCCACTTCAAAAGTAAAAGAGCTTCCCGCTTGTCCCAAGACCAATTTATACATCGGTTCTAAAGATTTTTCGTCAAATAGCATGTTGGCATTGGTTGCATAAGGCAATTCATTAGCCAGAATTTTTAAGTTCGAATAATGCGTGGTGATCAATCCGAATGCTTCACGATGATAAAACTCTTCCAAGAAGATTTCTGCCAAAGCACCTCCCAATTCCGGATCGGAACCCGTACCAAATTCATCAATCAAGAACATGGTTTTCTTGTTACACTTTTTCAAAAAGTAGTTCATGTTCTTCAATCGATAACTATAAGTACTTAGGTGATTTTCAATAGATTGATTATCCCCAATATCTGTCAATATTCTATCAAACAGAAAGGTTTCACTGCGTTCATGAACAGGAATCAACATACCCGACTGCAGCATCAATTGCAATAAGCCAACGGTTTTCATCGAGATCGTTTTACCTCCGGCATTAGGACCAGAAATAACGATTATTCTATTTTCCTGACTTAATTCTATTGTTTGCGGATACGTAACTTCTTTTTTCTGTTTGTTATTCAAATACAAAATAGGATGATAGGCCTCTCTGAAATAAAGACGACGTTCCTCGGTAATAGTTGGTAAAATTCCGTTGATTCTATTGGCGTATTTAGCTTTGGCAGCAATCACATCGATATCGCTCAGGAAATCCTGATATTGAATCAGCAGAGGCAAAAATGGACGAACTCCATTTGATAGCTGCTTTAGAATTCTTGTAATTTCCTCTTTTTCTTCATATTCCAAATTACTTAGTTCGCGAGAATATTTAAGAGTATTTTCGGGTTCTATGTAAGCAATACTTCCTGTTTTGGAACTTCCCAAAATAGAACCTTTCACTTTTCGTCTGTACATGGCTAATACAGCCAAAACACGACGGTTTTGCACAAAACTCTCTTTGATATCATCCAAATACCCCAAGCTGTTGTATTGAGTCAAAGCCGAACCAAAACTTTGATTGACTTTTCCTCGGACTAAATTCATTTCACGACGAATTTCCAATAATCGGGGAGAAGCATTGTCTTTTATCTCTCCGTATTTGTCCACCACAGCATCTACAAGCGTAATAATCTCTTTGGTTAGTTGAATCCCTGAACCTTTGGCGCAAAGATTCGGGTAATAATCATTGAATTTATTTAAAAAAGTCAAAAGAACATTCGTCGTTTCTGATATTGTGGCAATTTTTCTAAAACCACCTACTTCCAGAAAACTGTCTTCGATGGCGAGAAATTTTATTTCATATGTAATGGCATCAAAACCGTGATTCGGAATCGCATTGTTATTCTGGAAAGAGGAAACATACTCTGAAGTTTGCAACAATGCAGCCATCAAAGACTCTTTGTCTCTAAAAGGAGTTATTTCCAAGGCTTTTTGTTTTCCTATGTCGGTATTACAAATTTCGGAAATCGTTTCGAGAACCGTAGGAAATTGTAAATCTTGTAACGTTTTTTCGGTAATGGAGATCATTTAATAATTTGATTTTACGTTACAAAAATAAGGTTATTTAAGAAAGAAACATAGCCTTATTTTGCAGAGATTATAAGAGATAAAATCAAGAAGATTGGATTTTATTTTTAGCTTTTGTTTCGGTCCTTTTGCGAATCTCTTTCAAATCTTCATGTATCTTTGCAAAATAACTTTTGAATATGAACCTCAACTTAATTCCTTCATGGCAAACTATTTTATCAGACGAGATAGAGAAACCGTATTTCTATGAATTGATGAATACTATTGAACAGGAATATCAAAATGCGGTTTGTTTTCCGCCAAAAGAATTGATTTTTTCAGCATTTAATATGTGTTCATTTGAAAATGTAAAAGTGGTTATTATCGGACAAGATCCATATCATGGTGATGGCGAAGCCAATGGTTTGTGCTTTTCCGTAAGTGATTCTATAAGAATTCCGCCTTCGCTGCGCAATATTTATAGAGAATTAACAACTGATCTCGATTCTATTTTTATGCCCACTTCAGGAAATTTAGAATCTTGGGCAAAACAAGGCGTTTTATTACTCAACGCATCGTTAACTGTAAGGAAAGATAATCCAAACAGTCATAAACATCTCAAATGGAATCTTTTTACAGATGCGGTTATTCAAAAGATATCTGATCAAAAAGAACATGTAGTTTTTATGTTATGGGGAAGTTTTGCCCAAAAAAAAGGAGCAAAAATTGATCGGACAAAGCATTTGGTTTTAGAATCAGGACATCCTTCGCCCATGAGTGCCAATCAGGGAAAATGGTTTGGAAATAAACATTTCAGTCAGACGAATTTGTATTTAATACAGCATAACTTAGAGAAGATTGACTGGCTGTAATTTCAATTAAAAACAAAACATCATAATTACACTAAATATCTTGATTTCGAGTGAGGGATAAGAGCTAGCTACCGAAGTAGCGCGGATAGCCCGACCCCGTTGAGAAAAGGGGCTGTATAAGCGATTTGATTAGTAAGCCCCTTTTCTCAACGGGGACACTCCCAAAATATTTTTATTTTATTCCAATGTCAAGGCCCCCAATATTTCTTCGGAAAGAAAGGGACCTCCAGGATATTTTGCCGTATAATCGAGATTTAACCACACTTGATTGCGTTCATCAATATGATAATTGAGCTGTTTATGATGACTTTCTTGTGAAAACAATACGTTTTTGATCAAATAATTTACTTTTTCAAGGTCACTCCTGTTTCCAATTAAAATTTCGGGATAGATATGACCTTTGGTGTGAATAAGCCTTGGTGTGCCGCCGATAGATCTAATAGCAGCGGCCATCAAAATAGAATGATCATCGCAGTCTCCCGAAAAATAAAGTAACGATTCATGCGCTGTGGCAATATAATCTCCGTTTTTGGGATCATTTACATAATTCCAACGGCTATTGATTTCTTTAAAAACGGCAAAACACTGGATTAAGTTTCTGTAATCAGAATAGCCCCGAATTTTCTTAAAATGCTTTGTTGTTGCCATAATGGCAAAGTTTCTCACCTTCGGATTCTCATATTCGATTGCCTTTAAGATCTCATCCTTATTGGGAAACGGCAGTAATTTGGCGATAATAATATCCTGGGGAAAAGGATTGTTATTCATAGTGTAAAGCATCGAATTGTAATCGTCAAAAACGGAATTGAAACTAAAATTCCCAAATAAACTACCATAAATGAGTGCCAAAAAATAGAGTGCCAAACAAATAATAATTATGGTCCTTAAAGAGTATAAAGCAAGGTGAACAGTTACCAAGACAAGAATAAAAAGCAGTATTCGATCCAAATTAAAATACCAATGTGGATCAATTAAATTTTGGTGAAGTACTATAAATAAAGGGATTGTAATAAGAATACTCAAAAGAAAGATAACAAAACTATCCCAAGGTTTTTTCAACTGAAACTTGGACTTTACTAAATGAAAATTCGTTTTGTTAAGTTGTATCATAATACCCAAAAGTAGGGACTTGGATTGCTTTTTGTAAAAGTACTTTTTTTTTTTAAAGTTACTTAGATTCTGAGATACTAAGTCACTAAGTTTTTTTCAAAGTCACTATGTTTCTGAGAATCTTAGAGAGCTTAGCAACTCAGCAACTTTAATTACACATTAATATCCTTGAAATCATTGGATATAGCATAGCGAATCATATTGGTAAACGCCTCATTGTCCAGTTTTGGAATCTCAAGAATTGAATTCAGTAAAGTGGTATCGTATTCATTGGGATTGGTAATAAAATAAGGCTTCAAATGCTTACCAATGCTTTCATAATAAAGTTTTTCGATGGTGTTTTTGTATTTGAAATCGAGCGGATTTTTAATCAAAGTAAAATTCGTATAACCCACTTCTTTCATAATCAATTGTAAACCCTTTACGATATTAAAACTTTTGTCGTTTACAATATTCAATTGCTCGATGTCGTCTCGCTCAAAAGCGTTTACAATCACTCTGGCTACATAATCAACTGGAATAATGTTCAGTCCTGTCTCTTCGTTGATGATGAACCGAACGTTCTCCTGCTCACCTTTTCGCTGTGAAGTAAAATGAAAGAACTTTGCCAAAAGATAAAAAACCATGTATTTCGGAATAAAATAAGGGCTTTCGGTACCCAGCATTTTACCTCCAATAACGCTTGGTCTCAAAATTTGAAAAGGCAATCCCAACTTTTTGCATTCTTTAGCAATGTAATTCTCCGAATGAAATTTAGCATCCTCATACGCATTGCGATGCTTTGGTGTGAAATCCAGATTATGAAAATCATTGTCAATCAGTCCGCCACGTATTCCGGATGAAAATGCTGTTCCTATGTAAATGAATTTCTTGATAAAAGGATGAAAAGTCTTGAATAGCGATTTGGTTATTTTGGCATTTTCGTCAAAAATTTTCTCTTTTAGATTCTCGTCCGTGGATAGATTAACATAACCTGCGGAGTGAATAAAGTAAGCTCCTTTTATCTTTTCAGAAAAAGTATCTTGGAGATTAGCCAAATCCGAATCTATAATTTCTATATACTCATGAAGTTTTTCTAAACCAGTTTTCAGTAAAATAGAAGGAGTGTAATCACTGGTCAAAAGTTCATTAACACGGTCTAAAGCACTGAATTTTCCTTTGTTTCTGGCAATAATAAAAAGTTTTCCGTTATTGCTTTGTTTGATAAAAAGCTCTAGAATGTCATACATAATATGCGATCCCAAAACTCCAGTTGCGCCGGTAAGAATTATTTTCATTGGTTCATTTTTCGAAATGCAAATATAGTTTTAAAAAAAAGAATGAGGAAGTTTGTGGCAAAGCAAATAATAGAAACGAATTACACTAATTTTCACAAATCCATATCAGAATATTTTCGTGCAAATCTAGGTTTTAATTCTCTGCTAATTTCTGCAATGTATACTCAATCAATTCATCAACGGCTTTGTATGGATCAGCACTAAAAGTTCCGTTGGCACGATTAGCAATAATAGCATTTAATGACAATGCATGATGCCCTAAAAGAGCGGAAAGCCCATAAATGGCTGAAGTTTCCATCTCGAGATTGGTAATTCTTGTGCCCTCAAAAAGGAAATTATCCATTTTGGAATTTAAACTTGAATCTTGAATCTTTAAACGCAAAACACGTCCTTGAGGTCCATAAAAACCGCCTGCGGTTGCCGTGATTCCTTTGTGCATTCTATCGCTTTCAATTCTTTTTTCCAATACCGAAGAACAAGGAATAACAACAGGTTTTCCTTTACGCAAGTCCCAATTGGTGTGTTCAATAAATGCATTTTCCATTTCAATATTAGAAACAGTATCGACCAAATAGGAGCGAAGCATATTATCAAGTCCCAAGCCAAATTGAGCCATCACAAAGCTATCCACAGGAATATCGGCGTGCAAAGAACCGGAAGTTCCTATTCGGATAATGTTTAATGAGGTTAGCTTTTCTTTTGGTTTTCTGGTTTCTAAGTCAATATTGACAAGCGCATCCAATTCGTTGATGACAATATCAATGTTATCAGGCCCAATTCCTGTAGACATCACCGTTAAGCGTTTACCCTTGTATATACCAGTTTGAGTTTTGAATTCTCTTTTTTGGATAGAAAATTCAATAGAATCAAAATATTTGGTGATTTTTGCCACTCGATCTTGGTCACCCACAAAAATAATATCGTGAGCAATATGTTCGGGTTTCAAATTAAGGTGATACACACTCCCGTCAGGATTGAGTATTAATTCGGATTGTTGAATAGCCATTTATTTATGAGTTTAGAGGGGTTAAAAGTTTAGGAAGTTTAGATGTTTTGATATTTAGAAGGCTTAGATGTTTATAAAGTTTAAATCTGCTTCTAAACTTTTTAACACTTCTAAACTTTTCCTATCCTCCAACACGTTTTACCTTAAACCCTTTATCTTTTAAGATAGTCATTATTTTATCGCGATAATCACCTTGAATGATAATAGAATCGTCTTTGAAAGTCCCACCAACACTCAGTTTGGTTTTGATTTCTTTGGCCAGAATTTTAAAATCCTCGTCGGTTCCTTCGTATCCCTCAATTATAGTGGTCGCTTTTCCTTTTCTCTTTTCGAATTTGCAAATCATAGGTTCTTTTTGAACATATAATTCATGCGCTTCTTTTTCTATTGCCTCCTCGGGAGCCATTTCGTGATCCGGAAAAAGATTCTTCAATTGGTCTTGTAAATCCATATTTTTCAAATTATAAAAAATCAAAAGCCAAATTCCAAAAGTGTATCATTGGAATTTGGCTCTTCAGCTTTTTGGAATTTTATTTCTTAATTAAACCTAAATCAACTAGGCGTTCGTATAAATAGTCTCCCGCAGTAATATCCTCGAATTTCTTAGGATTTTCGGCATCGATACAGTTTTCTAAACAGTTTAATTTCATATCACTTACTGGGTGCATAAAAAACGGAATAGAATAACGCGATGTTCCCCATAATTCTCTTGGTGGATTAACCACTTGATGAATCGTAGATTTTAGTTTATTATTGGTATGACGCGATAACATATCACCCACATTAATTACCAATTCGTCTGGCTCAGCAACAGCATCAATCCAATCACCATTATGGTTTTGAACTTGTAATCCTTTTCCTTGAGCTCCCATCAACAAAGTAATCAAGTTGATGTCTCCATGAGCTGCTGCTCTAATAGCATTCTCAGGTTCGGATGTAATAGGAGGGTAGTGAATTGGTCTTAGGATTGAATTTCCGTCTTTGGCGTATTCGTCAAAATAAAATTCATCCAATCCAAGATGCAATGCCAAAGCTCTCAATACATAAACACCTGTTTTTTCAAGCATTTGGTAAGCTTCTTTACCTACAACATTAAAACGTGGCAATTCTTTTACCTCAACATTATCTGGATATTCCGAAGCATATTTGGAATCTTCGTCCACATACTGTCCAAAATGCCAAAACTCTTTCAAATCCCCTTCTTTACGTCCTTTGGCATGTTCTTTTCCAAAAGAAACATAACCTCTTTGTCCGCCAATTCCAGGAATCTCATAGCTGTGTTTTGTTTCTAATGGCAAGGAAAAGAAATTCCTGATTTCGCCATACAATTCATCAACTAATTGATCGTTTAAAAAATGCCCTTTGAGCGCTACGAAGCCAATATCTTCGAATGCACTTCCGATTTCATTTACAAATTTTTGTTTACGTTTCGGGTCGTCCGAAAGGAAATCACGCAAGTCAACACTAGGAATGTTTTGCATATTATGTCTGTATTTAATACTTTAGAAGTTTTAAAACTTCGTAAGTACAAAGATAAAAAATAAAATAGATAAGTTATTTTAAAAATTATTGACATTTTAAAATAATATAACATTTTTCAGTTAAACTGTTATATTTTTTTATCTTTGAGATATTCACCAAATACGACTAAAAATGAATTTTGATAAAAAAAACCTATCTAACGATACCTTATTAGATCTATATAAAAGAATTCTGAAACCGAGATTGGTTGAGGAAAAAATGTTAATCCTTATTCGACAAGGGAAAGTGTCTAAATGGTTCTCTGGCATAGGACAAGAAGCCATTTCAGTAGGTATTACCGCTGTTTTGGACACCGATGAATACATTCTACCGATGCACCGAAACTTGGGTGTATTTACAGGAAGGGACATTCCCTTACATCGTTTATTTTCACAATGGCAAGGCAAAGCCAATGGTTTTACCAAAGGTAGAGACCGAAGTTTTCACTTTGGAACACAGCTTTATAAAATTATCGGAATGATTTCGCATCTGGGACCTCAACTGGGCGTTGCCGACGGAATAGCATTGGCCAATAAATTACAGAAAAACGGAAAAGTAACGGCTGTTTTTACCGGAGAAGGCGCCACCAGTGAAGGCGATTTTCATGAAGCCTTGAATATCGCAGCGGTTTGGGATTTGCCAGTTCTTTTTATAATTGAAAATAACGGTTACGGTTTATCGACTCCTACCAATGAACAATATCGTTGCGAAAACCTTGCCGATAAAGGAATCGGATACGGAATCGAAAGTCACATCGTTGACGGGAATAATATTTTGGAAGTATTTAATCTATTAACAGAATTAAAAGCATCGATTGCTGAGAATCCACGTCCAATTTTATTGGAATTCAAAACATTCAGAATGCGAGGTCATGAAGAGGCGAGTGGCACTAAATATGTTCCCCAGGAATTAATGGATTTATGGGCTGCAAAAGACCCTGTGGACAATTACAGAAGCTATTTATACCAAAACAATATCCTTACCAAAGAGCATGATGATGAAATACAACACGAAATCAAAAAAGATATTGACGAAAGTTGGGCTATGGCTAATGCCGAACCAGAAATAGTTCCCACTTACGAAGGAGAATTAAATGATGTTTACCAACCCTATATTCATGAAGAATTTCTTCCGAATGCAGAAGTAGAGAATATTCGCTTTATAGACGCCATTTCCAGCAGTTTACGTCAATCTATGGAGCGTCATGAAAAATCGGTTATCATGGGACAGGATATTGCCGAATATGGCGGAGCTTTCAAAATAACAGATGGTTTTGTGGCGCAATTTGGCAAAGACCGTGTTCGAAATACACCCATTTGCGAAAGCGCAGTAGTTTCAACAGCGATGGGATTATCAATTAATGGATATAAAGCGATTGTCGAAATGCAATTTGCCGATTTTGTATCCACTGGATTTAATCCAATAGTTAATTTATTGGCCAAATCACATTACCGGTGGTTAGAGAAAGCCGATGTCGTGGTTCGTATGCCTTGTGGAGGCGGAACTCAGGCGGGACCTTTTCATTCCCAAACCAATGAAGCCTGGTTTACAAAAACTCCTGGTCTAAAAGTCGTATATCCAGCCTTTCCTTATGATGTCAAAGGTTTGCTGAATGCTTCAATCAATGATCCTAATCCTGTGCTTTTCTTCGAACACAAACAATTATACAGAAGTTTATCACAAGAGGTGCCTACAAACTACTATACTATTCCATTAGGAAAAGCCGCTTTGCTAAAAGAAGGAAATGATATTACCATTATTTCTTTTGGAGCCGCAGTACACTGGGCTTTGGACACATTAGGCAAAAATCCTGAAATAAAAGCCGATGTATTGGATTTAAGAACACTTCAACCTTTGGATACCGAAGCGATTTATACCTCGGTTAAAAAGACAGGAAAAGTGATTATTTATCAAGAAGATTCTATGTTTGGTGGCGTTGCTAGCGATATTTCGGCCTTGATTATGGAAAATTGTTTCGAATACTTAGATGCACCTGTAAAACGTGTGGCGAGTTTGGATTCTCCTATTCCATTTACAAAGGCATTGGAAGATCAATATTTACCGAAAGGTCGATTTGAAACCGAATTAAAAGCACTTTTAGAGTATTAATGAAGAAACTATAAATTAAAAAACAAAAAGGATGTCTGCAATTAGACATCCTTTTTGTTTTGGAAAATAAATTAATGATCAACTCGCAAACAGCAAAATAAGAAGCTGTGCCACCAATATTCTACTGATGGTTACTAACGGATAAACTGTAGCGTACGATTGGTTAGGTATATCAGAATCTAAATATTTGGTACTAAAAGCCAATGCAGCAGGATCGGTATAGGAGCCACTCATAATACCCACCATTTGATAAAAATTAAGTTTAAATACAAATCGGCTTATAAGTACCAATATCGTTAATGGTATAAAAGTAATGTAGCAACCATAATAAATCCACATCCATCCATCATTTGCTATAAAATTATCATAGAAACCATGACCGGCTTTAATCCCAACCGCTGCGAAGAATAAACAAATTCCGAAATCTTTCATAAAATGAATTGCACCGTTATTGATATACGAATGAATTACACCAACTCCGCCATATCTACTGATAAATAATGCGGCCAAAAGAGGACCAGCAGCCAATCCTAATTTTAACGGAACAGGCAGAGAAGGAATCATTATTGGAATTGACCCAATAATAACACCAAAAATCAACCCTCCGAAAAGAGAAAGAAAATCAGGCTCCAAAAGTATTTTTTTAGAATTTCCGATAATATTCTCAGCTTCCTGAATTGCTTCTTTACTACCTACTACCAATAAAGTATCCCCATAATAAAGTTCCAGTGTAGGCTGTGCTAAAATTTCTAATCCGGAACGAACTACGCGAGTAACTTTTAAACCAAATTGATTGTATAAATCCAGTTGTGCCAATGTTTTATGAGTCGCCGTTTTTTTAGTTACACTAAGGATTTTGGTTGTAACATCATCTTCAGACTCAATGAATAAATCCGTTGATACTTTTCCGACAATATCAATAAATTTATTAATATCTTTTTGTTTAGCTACTACCATCAAAACGTCCTTATCTTTTATTATAGAATCTAATGAAGGAGAAAAAACCACCTTGGTTCCGCTTTGTTTTTGCCTTGAAATAATTACATTCTCAATATGAAATTCTTTGAATATTTGACGGATTGTTTTTCCTACTACATTGGGCTGCGTAACTCTGCATTTTTGACGAACTATTTTATTTTCTGAATCTTTATTTTTTACATTGAGTAAAATAACTTCATTCGACAAATCAATTTTCAAAAAGTTTTTGGCTAATATTATAATCATGATAATCCCAAAAACCCCAATAGGATAAGTTATAGCATAAGCAATGGCTGGATCTGAAAAGTGATCAGAAGGAAGGTTCAATTGTTTTTGGATTTCAATCAAAGTCGATTTGGCAGCCCCTAAACCTGGAGTATTCGTAACCGAACCTGACATTAATCCAACAGCATTTTCAATTTTTACATTGGCTAATAAATGAATTAAATAGGCAATAATTCCACCCAAAAAAACGGTTCCAACTCCCAAAGCATTAAAAATCAGGCCTTCTTTTTTGAAAGAAGAAAAGAAAGTTGGCCCTACCTGGATCCCAATACCGTAAACAAACAGAATTAAACCAAATTCCCGCACGAACTGAATGAGTTCAGCATCCATACTAAACCCCAAATGACCTAAAAATAAGCCCACAAACATTACCGCGGACACCCCAAGCGACACATTACCAATTTTAAGTTTTCCTGCAAAAAATCCAACACTAATAGCCATAAATAAGACTATTAGAGATTGTGTCATTTCTGGTGTTTCGGTGGGAGTAAATAATACTTTAAACCATTCAAACATAATATTATATTTTAGTTGTGAATAATGATGTAAATAAATTAATAATTTTGTTATTTAAATATGACAAAAATCAGTTTTGACTTACTTTAACACTAAGTATCAAATTGTTACCAAAACTTAGTGTAACTTTAAAGAATACTTTCTAACTCCTTGTAAAACAAGACAAAAACGAAAACGTTTGCGCATATTTTTTTGACAAACATGATAAAAATCAGTTTTTTTCTTTGTTAGCTGGAGTACTTTTGATAAAGAAATTAACACATCAAATTACATAAATAAAGAAACATGAAAAACATCAAAATTATTCAGGAATTACACAATTTAGGAATCACAGGATACCATGAAGTTGTATACAACCCTTCTTATGAAGAATTATTCAAAGCAGAAGTTTCCAATAAAAGAAAAGGATATGAAAAAGGTGCTTTAACTGATACAGGTGCGGTTGCAGTAAAAACAGGAGTTTTTACGGGTCGTTCTCCTAAAGACAGATACATTGTTAAAGACTCCGTTTCAAAAGACACTATCTATTGGGATGATAAAGTGAATTTTCCTACAACTCAGGGAATTTATGATGAATTGAAAGGACTAGTTCTAAAACAACTTTCAACATCTCCAAAATTATATGTAGTCGATGCTTTTTGCGGGACAAATCCAGACACAAGACTTAAGGTTCGTTTCGTAATGGAAGTCGCTTGGCAAGCTCATTTTGTTACCAATATGTTTATCAGACCTTCAAATTATGAGTTGGAAAACTTTGGACAGCCTGATTTCATAGTAATGAACGGTTCAAAAACGGTAAACCCAAACTGGAGAGAGCAAGGATTAAACTCTGAAAATTTCGTTGTATTCAACCTTACTGAAAAAATTCAAATTATTGGAGGAACTTGGTATGGAGGCGAAATGAAAAAAGGCATGTTTTCCATAATGAACTACTATTTACCGTTAAAAGGAATGGCTTCAATGCACTGTTCTGCCAACGTTGGCGAAAAAGGAGATGTTGCCGTATTCTTCGGACTTTCAGGAACAGGAAAAACCACCCTTTCTGCCGATCCAAAAAGATATTTAATTGGTGATGATGAGCACGGATGGGATAACAATGGAGTATTTAACTATGAAGGAGGTTGTTATGCTAAAGTAATTGATTTATCCGAAGAAAACGAACCAGACATCTGGAGAGCTATCAAAAGAGATGCATTATTAGAAAATGTAATCGTTGATGAGTACGGAGAAATTGACTACTATGATCACTCAATCACTGAGAACTCAAGAGTGTCTTATCCAATTTATCATATTAACAAAATTGTATTGCCTTCTAAAGCAGGGCACGCAAGCAAAATAATTTATCTTTCTGCTGATGCCTTTGGAGTATTGCCTCCTGTTTCTATCTTAGATGAAGATCAAGCTCAATACCACTTCTTATGTGGATATACTTCCAAATTGGCAGGGACTGAAAGAGGAATTACTTCTCCAGAACCTTCTTTCTCTCCAGCATTTGGTGAAGCTTTCTTAACATTACATCCAACAATGTATTCTAAAACATTAATTGGAAAAATGAAAGAGCACGGAGCAAAAGCATACTTGGTAAACACAGGTTGGAACGGAACAGGGAAAAGAATTTCGCTAAAAAACACCAGAGCTATAATTGATGCCATCATTAGTGGTGAAATCGATTCTGCAGATACAAAAACAGTTCCATACTTGAACTTAACTATCCCAACGGCTTTAACAAATGTTAGCGAAGGAATCCTTGATCCAAGAGATACTTATAAAAATGCCGACGAATGGGAAAGTAAAGCAAAAGATTTATCAGAGCGTTACATTAAAAATTTCGAGCAATATACGGATACTGAAGAAGGAAAACGTTTGGTCGCTGCTGGACCTTCTTTGGAAGCAGTTTTAAATTAGAAAATTATTGATAATTATTTAAAGTTGGTTAAACACCTATTGATAATGCATAAAAAACAGCATCGATAGGTGTTTTGTATTTAAAATTAAAAATATCACTCAAGATCAATTCGTTTTGTGGTAATTTAACAAACCCATTGAATCCTTACTTTTTAATTTAACAAATAATTATTGAAACGTTAAAATAAAAATTGGATTGCAATTAATTTTTCCTCTATATTTGCAAAAGAAACAAAGAGTTATCTAATTTTATAAAGTTATGTTATCAATTCAATTACATCATCATCATTCTCATAATTGCCCTCAAGCGATGTGTTAATGGTATGCGTGTAAATCACAATAATCTAAACCCGTTTGAGTACATCAAACGGGTTTTTTATTACCTATTCTTTGTACTCAAACATTAATTTAAACTACAAACTAAAAAACTAAAAATGAGTACACTTAAAATTGCAATTCAAAAATCAGGACGTTTAAACGAAGAAAGCATCCAAATCCTAAAAGATGCAGGCATCTCAATAGATAATGGAATAGATCAATTAAAAGCAGAGGCTTCGAATTTTCCTTTAGAGGTTTTGTATTTACGAAATTCAGATATCCCTCAATATTTAATTGATGGAGTAGTAGACATTGCTATTGTTGGAGATAATTTATTGGTTGAAAAAGGAAAAAATATTGAAGTAATTCAAAAATTAGGATTTTCAAAATGCAAAGTATCTGTAGCAGTACCTAAAACATTTAATTATCAATCAGTAAAAGATTTAGAAGGGATGCGAATAGCAACTTCTTATCCCAACACTGTAATTGATTTTTTTAGTTCTAAAGGAATAACTGTTGATATTCACCAAATATCCGGTTCGGTAGAAATTGCCCCAAATATAGGTTTGGCTGATGCCATTGTAGATATTGTATCCAGCGGAAGTACTTTGTTCAAAAATAATTTAAAGGAAGTTGAAGTTATTTTCAAAAGTGAAGCTGTATTAGCGGTTTCTCCAAAAGTAAGCCCTGAATCTCAAAAAATAATAGACACCCTAAAATTCAGAATCGAATCAGTATTAAGAGCAAGAAAATCAAAATACATTTTGATGAACATTCCAAATGACAAAATTGATGCAGTTGGAAAGATCCTTCCTGTATTGCGAAGCTTAACCGTTTTGCCTTTGGCACAAGAAGGATGGAGTAGCGTTCACTCGGTAATCGATAAAGACACCTTTTGGGAAGTAATTGATAAATTGAAAGACGTTGGTGCTGAAGGAATTTTAGTTTGCCCAATCGAAAAAATGGTACTGTAACAAGCTTTAGGCTTTAGGCAATAAGCTCTAAGCCTTCTAAAACACAAGTTAATTAGCTTATAGCATATAGCTTAAAGCTTAAAGCATACAAAAAATGAACAAAATATACAATCCAAAACCAGAAACTTGGTCAGCAATTTTAGAAAGACCAACTAAAACAGTTGATGATATTGAAGCAACTGTAAAAGGGATTTTCAAGGAAGTACAATCAAAAGGTGATTTTGCTGTTGCAAAATATACATCTCTATTTGATGGGGTTTCAGTACCTGATTTAGAAGTTTCACAAACCGAAATAGCAACTGCAATCGCAACTATTTCGAAAGAATTAAAAGAAGCCATTCAATTGGCAAAATCAAATATTGAAAAATTCCACGCTGCACAAAAAACAAACCGCATCATAGTGGAAACCATAGAAGGTGTAAACTGTTGGCAGGAGAAAAGACCAATCCAAAAAATTGGTTTATACATCCCAGGAGGGACCGCTCCTTTATTTTCAACGGTATTGATGCTTGCGGTACCCGCTAATCTTGCAGGCTGCAGCGAAATCGTCTTATGTTCTCCTCCTGATAAAAATGGAAATATCAATCCAGCCATTTTGTATGCCGCTTATCTATGTGGCGTGACCAAAATTCTGAAAGTTGGCGGAATTCAAGCCATTGCAGGAATGACTTTTGGAACTGTTACTATTCCAAAAGTGTATAAAATATTTGGTCCCGGAAACCAATTTGTGACCGTTGCCAAACAATTGGCTACCCAATTTGGTGTTGCCATCGACATGCCTGCAGGTCCATCTGAGTTGTTGATTGTTGCCGATGATACTGCCGTTCCCGCTTTCGTAGCTTCCGATTTACTGTCCCAAGCTGAACATGGAACAGACAGTCAAGTGATTTTGGTTTCGACTTCTAAGCAATTGATTGATGCCGTAGCAAAAGAAGTGCAATCGCAAATGGAAGTTCTTCCAAGAAAAACCATTGCAGAAAAAGCCATTGCAAATTCAAAATTGATTTTTGTTGAAAATGACACCATCGCTTTAGAATTAATCAATGAATATGGACCAGAGCATTTTATTATTTGTACCAAAGATGAAACTTTTTATATAGACAATATTGCTAATGCGGGCTCTGTCTTTATTGGAAACTACACTCCGGAAAGCGCAGGAGATTATGCTTCTGGAACCAATCATACCTTGCCTACGAACGGTTATGCCAAAAATTATAGTGGAGTAAATTTGGATAGTTTCACCAAATCGATGACTTTTCAGAAAATTTCCGAAAAAGGAATACAAAATATTGGTTCTGCGATTGAAATTATGGCAGAAGCCGAGGGATTACAAGCCCACAAAAATGCAGTTACTTTACGCTTAAAAGCCCTTGAAAATGATAAATAGTTTTAATTTAGATAGTTTAGTTCGTGACAACGTTAAGGTCTTAAAACCATATTCGTCTGCGAGAGATGAATTTGAGGATTTTGACACTGCTGATATGGTTTTTTTGGATGCCAATGAAAATCCATACAATAGTGGCGTGAATCGTTATCCTGACCCGCAACAAGCTTCGGTAAAAAATATCCTTGCAAAACAAAACAAAGTAAATCCGAACCAAATGCTGTTGGGAAACGGTAGTGACGAGGTGCTGGATTTGATTTTCAGAGCATTTTGCGAGCCAAAAAAGGACAATGTGATTACTTTGCCACCTACTTACGGAATGTACGGTGTTTTGGCTAATATCAATGCGGTGGAAAATAGAGAAGTATTGCTTTCAACCGATTTTCAACCTCAAATTGAAAAAATCTTTAAGGCAATAGATGATAACACCAAAATGATCTTTTTGTGTTCGCCCAATAACCCAACCGGGAATTCTTTTTCAGAAGAAAGCGTTACGACTTTATTGGAGCACTTTAATGGTTTGATTGTTATTGACGAAGCATATATTGATTTTTCAGAAAAAGAAAGCTGGTTGAAAAAAATTGACCAATACCCTAATTTGATTATCACACAGACACTTTCAAAAGCCTATGGTTTGGCAGGAATTCGTTTGGGAATTTGTTATGCTTCATCAGAAATAATCGCGGTTTTAAACAAAATAAAACCACCATATAATGTAAATGAATTAACCCAAAAAAGGGCTTTAGAAAGATTGAACAATACCAATGCCATACAATCTGAAATCGTTACAATAATAAAGCAAAGAGATGAGTTACTTAAAGTTTTACTTGATATAAAATACGTGGAAAAAATCTATCCAACTGAGGCAAATTTTATTTTAATCAAAGTGGATGACGCCAACAAAAGATACAATGATTTGATTGCCAAAGGAATTGTAATCCGCAATAGAACGACACAGCCTTTATGTGAGAACTGTTTGCGTTTGACTATTGGAACGGAAGAAGAAAATAAAAAATTAATAGAAGCATTAATAGCTTAAGAAAATGAAGAAAGTACTTTTTATAGATCGTGACGGAACCATTGTTTTAGAACCTGAAAATTATCAGTTAGACAGCCTGGAAAAATTGGAATTTTATCCAAAAGCATTTCAATATTTGGCAAAAATTGCCAAAGAAATGGATTACGAATTGGTTATGGTTACCAATCAGGACGGATTGGGAACCGACAGTTTTCCGGAAGATACTTTTTGGCCAACCCAAAACTTCATCTTGAGAGCTTTTGAAAATGAAGGCGTTCTTTTTGATGATATTTTCGTGGACCGTTCTTTCCCGGAAGATAATGCACCAACCCGCAAGCCAAGAACAGGAATGTTAACCAAGTACATTAATAATCCTGAATATGATTTGGCTAACTCATTCGTTCTGGGCGATCGTTTGACCGATGTTGAATTAGCCAAAAATCTAGGGGCTAAAGCAATTTTTATGAAATCAGAAGATGATTTAGGAGTAGCTGAAGTTTCAAGTAAGAAAGAAGAATTAGACGAAGTAATCGTATTGCAATCTACCGATTGGAAAACCATTTATGAGTTTTTGAAACTCGAAGCGCGTTCGGCTTCGATTACAAGAAAGACTAATGAAACTGATATTTACATCAACCTGAACTTGGACGGAACGGGAAAAAGCAAAATTGAAACCGGAATCGCGTTTTTTGATCACATGCTTGACCAAATTGCGCGCCACGGTCAAATGGACTTGGACATTTTGGTAAAAGGAGACCTTGAAGTGGATGAGCACCATACTATAGAAGATACCGCCATTGCGCTTGGGGAAGTTTTCGCCAAAGCATTAGGGAACAAACTAGGTATCGAGCGTTATGGTTTTTGTTTGCCAATGGACGACTGCCTATCTCAGGTTGCGATTGATTTCGGAGGTAGAAACTGGCTGGTTTGGGAAACCGAATTCAAGCGTGAAATGGTAGGTAAAATGCCAACAGAGATGTTTTATCATTTCTTTAAATCATTTTCTGACGGAGCCAAAGCCAATATCAACATCAAAGCGGAAGGAACCAACGAGCATCACAAAATTGAAGCCATCTTTAAAGCTTTTGCAAAAGCGATAAAAGTAGCCGTAAAACGTGATACAGAAAAGATGATTTTGCCATCAACTAAAGGAATGCTTTAATATTACCAATTATGGATGCTCAAAAATTTGCTAAAGAGTGGATTGAATCATGGAATTCTCATGATTTAGAAAACATAATGAAACATTATTCAGAAGACATTGAAATTACCACACCAATGATAAAATTGGCCGGAGGAATAGAAAGTGGTTCTCTTTCCGGAAAACAATCCGTCAAAGAGTATTGGAATAAAGCCTTGATTAAGTTTCCTGATTTACATTTTGAGCTAATAGAAGTTACATTTGGTGTTAATTCAGTGGCTTTATATTACAAATCTATTATGAATAAAATGGCTATCGAAGTTATGTTTTTCAATGATGAAGGATTGGTAAATAAAATGATAGCCCATTATACTAATTAAGAAAATGAAAATAGTAATCATAAATTATGGAGCAGGAAATATTCAAAGTATCATGTTTGCCATCGAAAGATTGGGATTCAAAGCCGTTTTGAGTAATAATCCAGAAGAAATAAAGTCTGCCGATAAAGTAATTTTTCCTGGAGTAGGCGAGGCGAGTTACGCAATGAAAATGCTTAAGCAAAGCGGTCTAGATGCTTTAATTCCAACGCTCAAACAACCCGTTTTCGGAATTTGTCTAGGAATGCAGTTGATGTGTAATTCTTCTGAGGAAGGAAATACGGAAGGTTTGGGAATTTTTGATGTAGATGTGATTAAATTTTCTTCAAAAGTAAAAGTGCCACAAATGGGTTGGAACAATATTTACAACCTAAAATCGGATTTGTTCAAAGGAATTGCCGAGAACGAATACATGTATCTGGTTCATAGTTTTTATGCTCCCCTTTGTGCTGAAACGATTTCTACAACCAATTATGAGCTGGAATATTCATCCGCGTTGGAAAATGATAATTTCTACGGAACACAATTTCACCCCGAAAAAAGCGGTGATGTAGGCGAACGAATACTGGGTAACTTTTTGAAGTTATAAATATCAATGACAATATCTAAAATCAAAAATTGTTAATCAAAAATCCAAAATCTCAATGAGAATAATACCCGCAATAGACATTATAGAAGGAAAATGTGTTCGTTTATCCAAAGGCGATTACAATACGAAAATCATATACAACGAAAACCCGCTTGAAGTAGCCAAATCATTCGAAGCCCACGGAATCGAATATTTACATTTGGTTGATTTGGATGGAGCTAAATCAAGCAAGATTATTAATTATAAAATATTGGAACAAATTGCCACACAAACCAAATTAAAAATTGATTTTGGTGGTGGCCTTAAAGCGGATTCCGATTTAAAAATAGCTTTTGAATCAGGAGCCAATCAAATCACGGGTGGAAGTATCGCTGTAAAAAACAGAACTATTTTCGAAAAATGGATTGCAGAATATGGTTCGGATAAAATTATTTTGGGAGCGGATGCAAATGATGAAAAAGTGGCTGTTTCTGGTTGGTTGGAAGATTCTGATGAAGATTTGGTACCATTTATTCAAGATTACCAAAACAAAGGAATTCAGTATGTAATTTGTACTGATATTGCCAAAGACGGAATGTTGGAAGGACCAAGTTTTGATTTGTATGCTAAGATTTTAGCGGAAGCCAATGGCATAAAATTGATAGCCTCTGGAGGAATTTCTACATTTGATGAATTACCTAAACTGGCGGAATTAGGTTGTGAAGGAACAATCATTGGAAAAGCCATTTACGAAGGAAGGATTTCATTGAAACAATTGGAAAAATATATAATTAGTAAATAATAAAATATGGTAACTTGTTATTTGAGATACACAATAGACCCTTTTCAGCTAGATGTTTTTGAAGATTACGGTAAACGATGGATTAAATTAGTCAACCGTTTTGGAGGGCAACATCATGGTTATTTTTTACCATCTGAAGGAGCAAATAACATAGCTTATGCAATGTTTTCGTTTTCTAGTTTAGCAGAATATGAAAATTACAGAAAACTAATTTTGGAAGATCAAGAATGTATCGAGGCTTTTAAAATTGCCGAAGAGACAAGATGTATATTGAGCTACGAACGAACGTTTTTACGTCCAGTATTCGAATAAAAAAACAAAAAAATGCTAACAAAAAGAATAATACCCTGTCTCGACATTAAAAACGGAAGAACCGTAAAAGGCGTTAATTTCGTAGATTTGCGCGATGCCGGTGATCCTGTGGAATTGGCCAAAATCTATTCGGATGAAGGTGCTGATGAATTGGTTTTTCTAGATATTTCGGCAACCGAAGAGAGAAGAAGAACTTTGATTGATTTAGTTCGAAAAGTAGCGGCAACAATTAATATTCCGTTTACTGTGGGTGGTGGAATTTCGGCAGTTGAAGATGTGGAAGTTTTGCTTCAAAATGGTGCAGATAAGGTTTCCATTAATTCATCGGCAGTAAAAAATCCTCAGTTAATTAATGATTTGGCACAAAAATTCGGAAGCCAATGTGTAGTTGTCGCCATAGATGCCAAACAAATTGATGAAGAATGGATTGTGCATTTAGTAGGCGGAAAAGTACCTACCGAAATCAAATTGTTTGACTGGGCTAAAGAAGTGGAAGAGAGAGGTGCGGGAGAAATCCTTTTTACCTCAATGAATCACGATGGTACCAAAAACGGTTTTGCCAATGAAGCTTTGGCAAAATTGTCTCAATTGGTTAATATTCCAATAATAGCTTCAGGCGGAGCTGGCAATATGCAACATTTTGTAGATACCTTTATTGATGGCAAAGCTGATGCTGCTTTGGCCGCAAGCGTATTTCATTTTAAGGAAATAGAAATCAAAGCATTGAAAAAAGAATTAAAAAACAATAATATAGAAGTTCGCATTTAGTTTTTCATTAAGACATTCGACTTTACAACTTTAGACTACAATTATGAACATAGATTTTTCAAAAAGCGCACACGGATTGATTCCGGCGATAATTCAGGATAGCGAAACCAAAAATGTTTTGATGTTGGGTTACATGAATGCCGAGGCCTATCAAAAAACTTTGGATACAAAAAAAGTAACTTTCTACAGCCGTTCCAAACAAAGGCTTTGGACGAAAGGCGAGGAGAGTGGTAACTTCCTGAATTTGGTTGATATCAAAAACGACTGTGACAATGATACGTTATTGATTCAGGCAATACCTGTGGGACCAACATGCCACAAAGGGACAGATACCTGCTGGGCAACCGAAAACAAGCAGGAATATGGTTTTATTTCGAATCTGGAAAATACCATCAAAACCCGTAGAGAAAATGCTGATTCCGAAAAAAGTTATGTGGCTTCTTTATTCAAATTGGGAATCAACAAAATTGCCCAAAAAGTAGGGGAGGAAGCGGTAGAAGTGGTAATTGAAGCCAAAGATGACAACAATGATTTGTTCTTGAGCGAAAGCGCCGATTTACTATTTCATTATTTGATTCTACTGCAAGCAAAAGGGTTTCAGTTGAATGATGTAGTTGATGTTTTAAAAAGCCGTCAGAAATAAAAAATATTTTTCAATTATATGCCTCATGTAAAAACTAAAAAATAGATTTTAAAGTTTTAAAGTAAACATAATACTCCAAGAAACCCAATAGCAATTTAATTGCTATTGGGTTTTATTTTGATCATAAAAAATCAAAAAAAGTATGTAGTTTTGGAGGAAAATTATCAAATCCATGAAAAAATATCTAAAACCGTTATTGATTGTGTTTTTAATCTCTAATGGAATCCAAGCGCAAGGACTGCTTGGCAAATCGGATGCTGTTTTTACCAGACAAGATTCATTAAGAGGTAATATCACCAGAGAAAGGGTTTGGTGGGATGTAAAACATTATGATTTGGATGTAAAAGTGAATCCTGTAGATAGCACAATTACTGGGTCTAACGTTATTCAATATAAAGTATTACAGCCTTATAATGTAATGCAAATTGACTTGCAAAATCCAATGGAAATCACCAAGGTTACTCAAGATGGCGTAACATTAAAATATAAAAGAGAAGGTAACGCCTTTTTCATAACATTGGCTTCTGCTCAAAATGTTGGTGCCACAAAAGAAATAAAAATATTCTATCACGGCAAACCAAAAGTAGCCGTTAGACCGCCATGGGATGGCGGATTAACCTGGAAAAAAGACAAAAATGGAAAAGATTTCATCGCCTCGTCCTGTCAAGGATTGGGAGCCAGCGTTTGGTGGCCTAACAAAGACCATATGTATGATGAGGTAGAGGGAATGAAAATCAGCGTAAATGTCCCGGGAGGACTAACCGATGTTTCCAATGGTCGTTTGCAAAATGTAAAAACACTAAAGGATGGTACCAAAACGTATACTTGGGTTGTGAAAAATCCGATCAATAATTATGGGGTAAATATCAACATTGGTGATTATGTTACTTTTTCAGAGAAATACAAAGGTGAAAAAGGTGATTTAGATTGTACTTACTATGTCTTAAAAGATAATTTGGCAAAAGCAAAAGAGCAATTCAAAGAAGTCCCGAGAATGCTGAAAGCTTTTGAATATTGGTTCGGGCCTTATCCTTTCTATGAAGACAGCTACAAACTAGTAGAGGTTCCGTATTTAGGAATGGAGCATCAAAGTAGCGTAACTTACGGGAATGGTTATCAAAATGGTTATTTGGGACGCGATTTGAGCGGAACGGGTTGGGGATTAAAATTTGATTTTATTATTGTACACGAATCAGGACACGAATGGTTTGCGAACAATATTACTTACAAAGACATTGCCGATATGTGGATTCACGAAAGTTTTACCAATTATTCCGAAAGTCTTTTTGTCGAGTACTATTATGGAAAAGACGCAGGTTTTGAATACGAAAGAGGCATTCGAAAAAATATTCAAAATGACACTCCAATCATTGGTCATTATGATGTAAACAATGAAGGTTCGAGCGATATGTATTACAAAGGATCCAACATGTTGCATACATTACGCCAAATCGTAAATAATGATGAAAAATGGAGAAGTATTTTGAGAGGTTTGAACAGTACTTTTTACCATCAGACGGTAACTACTAAACAAATTGAAGATTATTTAAGTCAACAGGTTGGTATGGATTTAAACCCATTCTTCAATCAATATTTGAGAGACATTAGAATTCCAACATTAGAATATACTTATCAAAACAACACTTTGAAATACCGTTGGACAAATATTGTCACCGGTTTTGACATGCCAGTAAAAGTTGCTCTAAACGGAACGGAAGTTACTTTGACCCCAAAGACAGATTGGAGTGATTTTACAAATTCTTCTAAAATTGAAAAAGTAGAAATAAACAAGGATTTCTATGTTTTTTCTAAGAATGCTAATTAAATACCATTACTTCTTTAATAGAAAAAGACCAGCAATTGCTGGTCTTTTTCTATTAAAGAACTTTTTTACTCGCTATTAAAATTAATTTAATAGTGAAATAGCTAAATAAGTTTAAATTAAATTTTTAGATACATAATCCCAACTAGTTTTAATGGAATCAGTTGGATTGGGAGAATAATTAGTTTCTTGTTCTACAAAAAAGTGCTGCATTCCGGAAAGCTTAGCTTCTGCGAAAATGGATTTAAAGTTGATGCTTCCTTCCCCAATTTCTGTATTCCATTCCACTTTGGATTTATCCATATCTTTTACATGCCACATCGTAAATCGTCCAGGATTAGCTTTAAATAATTGCAAAGGATCATTTCCTGAGCGAACTGCCCAATACAGATCCAATTCAAAATCAACTAACTTTTTATCTGTTTCTTTCAATAAAATATCATAACCACATTGATCACCATACTTCTTGAACTCAAAATCATGGTTATGGTAAGCCAACTTCAATCCAGATTGTTTACATAAAACCGCCGCTTCGTTTACTTTTTGTGCAATTTGTTTGTAATCGTCTAGCTTACTTCTTAAACTTTCTTCTAACCAAGGAACAACCACATATTCACTTCCTAGTACATTGGCACACTCAATAGAGGCTTTCAAAAAATCGTTATTATTGTCTTTTATAAATGATTTAAAATCATAATGACCACTTGTCGCTTTTAGTCCACTATCAGTCAGTATCTTTTTGAAATCTTTTGGAGAAGTACCAAAAAATCCTTTTTCAGCTGAAAATCCATACGTTTCCACTTCTTTATACCCAGACTTAGCCACATTTTCTAAAACGCCTTTTACGTCTTTAGAAAATGCTTCTCTCAAAGTATACAATTGAAGACCAATATTTTTTGGTTTTATTGAAAAAGCTAGGGAAGGAGCAATCGCCAATGCACCCAAAGCCAAACCGCTGTTAATTATAAAATCTCTTCTCTTTATCATTGTTTTTACTTTTTATTAGATTAAAAATTAAATATCACAAATCGCAATTGCCTTTTTCAAAGAGGCTATTTTATCTTTTTGTTTAGGAATGAACTCTTGTCCTACAAAACCTGTAAAGCCACTGTCAGCAATGGCTTTCATTATAGCGCTGTAATTGAGTTCTTGGGTTTCGTCAATTTCATTTCGTCCCGGAACTCCGGCAGTATGATAGTGGGCTATGTAGTTGTGGCTTTCTTTTATAGTTCGAATTACGTCACCTTCATCAATTTGCATATGGTAAATATCATACAGCAATTTAAAATTTTCCGAATTGATTCGTTTTACTAATTCTACTCCCCAATAGGTTTTATCACATTGATAATCTTTGTGATCAATCTTACTGTTTAATAGCTCCATAACCAAGGTAACTTTATGTTTTTCGGCCAATGGAATTAACTTTTGCAACCCAAGTACACAATTATTCCAGCCTTCTTCATCAGTTTTTCCTCTTCTGCTTCCGCTAAAACATATCAAGTTTTTATAACCCGCTTCAGCCACTAAAGGAATCATTTCCGTATAATTTTTAATCAATTGTTCATGAAATTTTGAATCATTGAAACCATCCACTAAATTTAATTCGGCCCCATTACACATAGTGGAAACAAGATTGTATTTTTTAAGTATTGGCCAATCCTTTGGGCCAACCAAATCAATACCGGTAATTCCAATTTTTTTAGCTTCCAAACAAAGCGTTTCAATATCAAAATCACTGAAGCACCAACGAGCCACTGAATGGTTAATTCTTCCTTTCAACATATTAGATTCTAAATTTAATTCTTCTTTCGGTATTGCCAAAGCCGATAATCCTGTTGGAATCCCTAACGTCACAGTTCCTGCAAGAATGCCTTTTATAGCGGTTCTTCTATCAAAAGTTGCACTCATTTTTTTGTATTTAAAATATTTAAACTTCTTCGACTAATTTGTTTTTATCCTGAAATAAAAGAGCAAAAATTAAGAATACTGCAAAAGCAATTCCGGCAGGAATTATCCATACCATTTGCCAATTAATTGCTCCTTCAACCGTTTTGTAATTATCCGTAATCCAGCCTGCAACCGCAAACCCAATTAACATCCCAATACCATAAGTAGCCAATGTTATCAATCCTTGGGCAGCGCTTTTGTATTTTTCTCCTGCTTTTGAATTCGTATAAATTTGCCCTGAAACAAAGAAAAAATCATAACAAATTCCATGCAAAGCTATACCGGTAATAAGCATAAAACTCAAATCACCGCCGTTGCCATATGCAAATAAAACGTAGCGAACAGCCCAAGCGAGCATTCCCACCAGAATTGTTTTCTTAAATCCAAATCGCGCAAAGAATACCGGAATGAATAGTAAAAATAAAGCTTCGGATATTTGACCTATTGCCATTTTCCCTGTTGGGTTTTCAACTCCGGCAGCTGTCAAAAAAGGATGTGCATTTTGATAATAAAAAGCCAACGGAATACAAATTAGAATAGATGAAATAAAAAATATTAAGAAATTTTTATCTTTTAAAAGTTTTAAAGCATCAAGACCAATAATATCGGCAATTTTAATTTTCCCCTCACTAACTTTCGGTGGTGTTTTAGGCAACGTAAAACTTAACAAACCTAAAACCAAAGCTGCAATTCCGGCCAAAAGAAATGTGTTTTTAAGTAATCCATTAGTAACAGCTTCTACGGAATCCCAATGAAACAAGAAACTAATAGACAATCCTGCTAAAATCCAACCTATAGTTCCCCAAACTCTAATATTGGCAAACTCTTTTTCTGGATCTTTCATTTGGTTGAAAGCCACTGAATTTACCAATGCCAATGTCGGCATATACAAAACCATATAACTCAATACATAGATATAAAATGCCCCAACATCTTCCGATTGATACATCTGATACATTAAAAAGGCACCCGCTAAATGCAAAATACCTAAGATTTTCTCTGCATTAAAATAACGATCTGCAATCAAACCAATAATAAATGGAGCAATAATAGCCCCCCATGATTGAGTGGAAAAAACAGCTGCCGTTTCTGAACCAGAAGCTTTTAAATTGTTTCCTAAAAAAGTACCAAGAGTGACAAACCATGCCCCCCAGATAAAAAATTCCAGAAACATCATTACAGATAATTTAATGCGGATAGTTGTATTCATAAAAAGAGGTTGATTTTTGGTTAAGTTTGTTTTAGAGCTATTATTTACAGCCAGTTGTAGTTTCCATCGTATTCCATTCTTTAATCATGATGTTACGATACCACACATTGTTGCCGTGATCCTGCAAAGCAATTTTTCCTTTTTTAAACGTTCCAAAACCTGGCCAAGCTGCAAATTTGCTCCCTGCAACCAATGCTTTAAAGTTGTCATCCCAAAGAGTTGTTTCAACAACAATAACTCCGTTTAAAACGTAAGTCAACTTTCCATTTTTACAAACAATTTCGGCTGTATTCCATTCACCAACCGGTTTAACTGGTTCTGATTTACTTTGAATTAAATCATATAAATCTCCGGCACGATGCTTGGTTATTTTCCCATCGGGATGACCGTCATTATCCAAAACTTGCATTTCTAAACCAGTTTCATAAGTATTTTTATATTTTGCAGGGTTTTCATTAATATAAAATATAATCCCACTATTGGCATTCGGTGCCACTTTCCAATCTACTTTTAAATGAAAATTTTCATATTCAGCATCAGTTACTAAATCTCCTCCTTGACCATTTTTGGCTGCCTCTGGATCAAAATGCAAAACACCATCTTCAACTTTCCATCCGGCACTAGCCGTAGTTTTCCCGTAAGTATGCCAACCTGTCGTTGTTTTTCCGTCAAAAATAGGTTTAAATCCTTTTTGAGCTTGTAGAGTTTGAAATAAAGTAAAGACTAATACTGTTGTTATTATTTTTTTCATGGGTTTACTATTTAATTTTATTATTTTAAAAACTTAGGTTTTTCCAACCTTCTCTATAATTACGTTTAACAAATTGATTCACATCATCGATATTAGTTACTTTCTTTGCATCATTATCCCAAAGTAGTTTAACCGAACGGCCCGGATAAACATCTTCGCCTAATACTTCTTTGTGTAAATCATAACCTCTTACAGCAAGATTGGCCATTAATAAAGCTTCTGTTAAAGGGCCGGCAATTTCAAAAGGTGAACTTAATTCTTTTTTGCCATAACCAGCAATACAGCCTTCTATCCATTGTTTTTGATGACCACTGGCGCCATCTTTTACTCGAGGATACTTCTCAGTTATCTTTAGATTTTCATTGCGACTTAAAGGCAATAATCTTGGATTTTCACTATAAGTGTCACAAATCATTTTTCCTTTGGTTCCAATGAACAAAGTTCCATTTCCACCATCACCAAAGATTTCGTTTGCTCCTAATTCTTCTGGGCGTTCTGGTTGAATACCACCATCCATCCAATGTATTTGGACATCTCCTTTCGTTTTATCTGTCTTAGGAAATGTTAACATCACATGGCTGGAAGGAGGGCAGCTTTCTGGAAAATAACCTCTTTTGAATTCATCCACATAAACGGAACCTACACTGCACTGAACGTCTTTGGCATATTTTAGATTTAATACTGAGAATGGTGCTTCCATTAAATGGCATCCCATATCGCCCAACGCACCAGTTCCATAATCCCACCAACCGCGCCAGTTAAATGGCACTAATTTGTCGACATAATTTTTATTAGGAGCAGTTCCTAACCATAAATCCCAATCCAATTCTTTAGGAATTTCTGTTTTTACTGTTGACCAAGGAATTCCTTGTGGCCAAACAGGTCTATCAGTCCAGGCATAAACTGTATGTACATCTCCAATTAAATCTGCATCGTACCATTCTTTTAGGATTCGAGTACCGTCGTTGGACGAACCTTGATTTCCCATTTGCGTTACTACTTTATAACGAGCAGCCGCTTGAGTCATCATATGTGCCTCGTAAATATCATGAGCCATTGGTTTCTGCACATATACATGTTTGCCTAACTGCATAGCCGAAAAGGCTTGAATAGCGTGATTATGATCGGGTGTAGAAACTGAAACAGCATCAAAGTTTTTATGCTCTTTATCAAACATTTCTCTCCAATCCTTGTAAAATTTGGCTTTCGGAAAGGCTTTTACACTATCAGCAGCTCTTCTCGTATCAACATCACACAAATAGGCTACATTAGCGAGGCCACTTTTATCAAAAGAAGCTACATCTGACCTTCCTTTTCCACCAACACCAATACTGGCAATTAATAATCTGTCACTGGGAGCCACGAAGCCTCTGCCCATAACATGCCTTGGAATAATCATAAATGCAGCTGTAGCTAGTGCCCCTTTTTTTAGAAAATCCCTGCGAACAATTGATTCTGGTTCTTTTTTTTGATTGAAGTCTTGATCCATAAGTAGGTTTCAATTTATTTATTCAATGAAAGAATATATTTAGCAATTTTTTTAGCGTCGTCTTTTTTTAATGCAGTATGAGCAGCCATAGGTATAGCGCCCCAAACTCCAGAACCACCTTTGATAATTTTATCGGCTAAATAATTGATGTTTTTATCATTCATTGGGTATTTTTTGGAAATATCCAAAAAAGAGGGGCCAATTACTTTTTTGTCTATTTTGTGACAGGTAGCACAATCTAGCTTCTTCATTATTGCCTCTCCTTCGGAAGGTTGCGCCTGGTCTTTACCACCATATTTCGTTGGAATTGATTCATATTCAGAAAAAGAACTTAAACCTCCCAAAGCAATTATTGCTACTAAAATTTTAATTTTCATATTGTAATAATTAAACAATTTATATCCCTAAATTTTTTCTATTAAGCTGTGTGTTGGTTTCGACCGCTGCAAAATCATCAAAAGCTTTATCAGTCACTTTGATAATGTGTTTTTTTATAAATTCGGCTCCCTCACGCGCTCCATCTTCTTGATTTTTCAAACAGCATTCCCATTCCATCACTGCCCAACCTTTATAATCATATTGTGCTAATTTGCTGAAAATGGTTTTAAAATCAATTTGACCATCACCAGGGGAGCGATAACGTCCTGCACGATTTACCCAACTTTGATAGCCTCCAAAAGTCCCTTGTTTTCCAGTCGGGTTAAACTCAGCATCTTTCACGTGAAAAGCTTTTATACGTTCATGATAAAAATCGATATATTGAATGTAATCCAATTGTTGAAGAACAAAATGTGAAGGATCATATAATATACAAGCGCGTTGATGATTATTTACCGCTTTGAGAAACATTTCGTAAGTTTCACCATCAAATAAATCTTCACCTGGATGGATTTCGTAGCAAACATCCACACCATTTTTATCAAATTCATTTAGGATTGGCAACCAGCGATTAGCCAATTCTTTGAATCCATCTTCAATTAAACCAGGTGGGCGTTGAGGCCAAGGATGAAAATATTGCCACAATAACGAACCACTGAAAGTAGCATGCGCATTAAGACCTAAATTTTGAGAAGCTTTTGCTGCATAATGCAATTGTTGCACCGCCCATTCTTGTCTTGCTTTTGGATTTCCTCGCAAAGCCTGTGGAGCAAATCCATCAAAAAAATCATCATAGGCGGGATGAACGGCAACCAATTGACCTTGCAAATGAGTTGAAAGTTCAGATATTTTTAATCCATAGGAACCAACAATCCCTGTAAGTTCATCAGCATAAGTTTTGCTTTCAGCCGCTTTTTTCAAATCAATAAAACGAGAATCAAGAGTTGGTATTTGAATCCCTTTAAAATTCAGATTGGCTGCCCATTGGCAAATTCCTTCCAAAGAATTAAAAGGAGCTTCATCAGATATAAATTGCGCTAAAAAAACCGCAGGTCCTTGCATTGTGGTCATTTGATTCGATTTAAATTTTAAATTCAGTCCATTTTTGAGTTGATTTTCCCGAAGCGATTACATTTTCTATAAAAGCCATTCCTCGAACACCGTCTTTTGCTGTCGGAAAATCAAGCATACTTGCTGTTGGTTCTTTGCCTTCTAATTTAGACTGTAAAGTCAACGCAAAGTTTTTGTATAAATTCCCAAACGCTTCCAAATATCCTTCTGGATGTCCACTTGGAATTCGAGTATTAAAAGCAGCTATCTGTGATAAATATCCGTTTCCGGTACGATACAATTGAGTAGGGGAGTCTAGCCATTTTACAGTCAAAGTGTTTGGTTCCATTTGATGCCATTCTAAGCCTCCCTTTTCACCATACACTTTAATTTTCAAACTATTTTCTTCACCAGCCGCAATTTGACTGGCAACCAAAATTCCATTGGCTCCATTGTCAAATTTAAGCAATACGTTTCCGTCATCATCCAATCTTCTGTTGGCAACGACAGTATTAATATCAGCACAAAGTTGTGTGATTTTTAATCCTGAAATGTATTCTGCTAAATGTGCCGCATGAGTTCCAATGTCTCCCATACAACCACTAATTCCACTTTTTGATGGATCTGTTCTCCAAACCGCTTGTTTGTTTCCACCAGTTTCAAATTGAGTACTCAACCAGCCTTGAGGATATTCTACTATAATTTTTCGAATGGCCCCAAAATCATTATCAGCTACCATACTACGAGCTTGTTTTACCATCGGATATCCAGCGTAAGTATGTGTCAAGCATAAATAAAGCCCCGTTTCTTTAACTTTTTGTTCTAATAATTTAGCTTCCGCCAAAGTCAAAGTCATTGGCTTGTCCAAAACAACATGAAAACCATTTTCCAATGCTAACATAGCAGGAGCAAAGTGGGCATGATTTGGAGTAACTATCGAAACAAAATCCATTCTCTCATTTGGAGGTAATTTTACTTCTGTTTCAATCATTTGAACATAAGATTCATAACATTTATCTTCTGCCAAACCTAATTCTTTACCAGATTCAAGAGATAACTCAGGATTGGAACTAAATGCTCCACAATGCAATTCGATTAAACCATCCATGTTGGCGGCAATGCGGTGAACTGCTCCGATAAAAGCATTTTTGCCACCGCCAATCATTCCCATTTTTAATTTTCTCATAATTGAATAATCCTAATCTAGATATTTTTTTTCTTTAATTCTTTTACAGCATAATCACAAGCTCTGGCAGTCAGAGCCATGAATGTTAATGACGGATTTTGACAAGCAATAGAAGGCATACAAGAACCATCGGTAACAAATACATTACTCACTTCGTGCATTTGATTCCATTTGTTTAATACTGATTCTTTAGGATCATTCCCCATACGGGCAGTCCCCATTTCGTGAATAGCCATTCCAGGAAAACAACCATTATCATAGGTTTTTACATTTTTCATACCTGCAGCTTCCAGCATTTCAGCAGCATCATACATCATATCCTCACGCATTTTCGCTTCATTCTCTTTGTATTCACAGTCAATTGCCAGTACGGGTTGTCCCCATTTATCTTTTTTAGAATGATCGATATACACTTTATTTTCATAGTAAGGAAGCATTTCCCCAAAACCTCCTAATCCCATTGTCCATGAGTCAGCTGGTCTTGACATTGTTTCTTTGAAATCACCACCAAAGGCTAATTCGGCAACTTCTTTATGCCAATTACCTCTACTGGCACCACCTTGATATCCAAAACCACGCAAATAATCGCGTTTGTCATTATTAAAGTTTTGGTACCTTGGAATATAGATACCATTCGCTCTTCGTCCATAAGTATATTTGTCTTCAAAACCTTCAGCGCTTCCTTCAGCACCACATCTGAAGTGATGATCCATTAGATTATGTCCCAAATGTCCGCTACCATTACCCAAACCATTCGGGTGAGCTTCGGAAGTTGAATTCAATAAAATAAAGGTTGATCCCAAAGTCGATCCATTTACAAAAACAATTTTTGCATAAAACTCCATAGTTTCATTCGTCTGGGCATCAATAACCATTACTCCTTTGGCTTTCTTGGTGTCTTTGTCATAAATTATATGATTAACAATCGAGTAGGGACGGACTGTTAATCTTTTAGTGGCCATAGCGGCCGGTAAAGTCGAAGACTGTGTACTGAAATAGGCTCCAAATGGACAGCCTCTACTGCATAAATTTCTATATTGACAACTGCCTCTCCCTAAATGGGGTTGAGTAAGATTTGCAGTTCGTCCAATTGTCATAATTCTGGATTTATTGTAATGCTTCTCAATACGTTCTTTTACAGATTTTTCGACGCAATTCATATCCATTGGTGGCAAAAATTGACCGTCTGGGAGCAAAGGCCAATTTTCATTTTGGCCGCTTATTCCAGCGAATTTTTCTGCATAATCATACCACGGGGCAATATCTTTATATCGAATTGGCCAGTCATTACCATGACCGTCCTTGGCATTATCTTCAAAATTGTGGTCACTTAAACGGTAACTTTGACGACCCCACATTAGAGACTTGCCTCCAACATGAAAACCTCTGTACCAGTCAAAACGTTTATCCTCAGTATATGGGCATTCTAAGTCGTTTACCCACCACTTTTCATTAGCCTGGCTATATGGGTAATCTCTGGTTTGCACTGGATGCGTTCGCTTTTGCTCTTCGGTCATTTTTCCGGCATAGGGTATTTCCCAGGGCGCTTTCATAGCCGAATCATAATCTTTAATGTGCTCGATGTTCATACCACGTTCCAACATCAGGACTTTTAATCCTTTTTCCGTTAATTCTTTGGCTGCCCATCCACCACTTATTCCTGAACCTATAACAATTGCGTCATAAGTATTTTGCTTCTTTAAATCTGTATTTATATTCACGAGTCTCTTTTTAGTAATTAATAAAATTTAGTTGCAAGTACTTTCCCATTATGTTGCCCAAGCTTTCTGACCGGGTTTGTATTCTGCACTACCGTCATATTTTCCTGGTATAGGCAAATATTCTCTGGCCATTGTACAACCAATTTCTGAAGAAAAATAACCTAATATGGTTAAATCTCTAGCAATCATAAAGAAAGAAGGTTCTTTATTACTATCGATAGCTTGTTGCTTTAATTCATTCATAAGCTGATTCTTTTCTTCACTATTGAGACTCAAGAATTCTTTGTTGAATTTAGCTTTGCATTTGGCTAACATATCTTCAAATCCATTTTTAAAGACTTCTTGCAATTTTGGAGGATAACAATCTTTCATAACTAATGGAATGAAAGCTCCAACGCCGGCAGCTTTTGCTCCGGGAGAATTTTCGGTAGTTGGTAAAATAATTTCCGAAAATTCAGCCAAAATTTCTTCATCGGTAGCCGTAAAAGAATACGTATTCTGTTCGGGATCAAATACAGTAAAACTTTCAAATAATACACCCATTGTGGTAGCAGAAATTGCTCCTCCCATCAAATAAGCTAGCTTTTTTAGTGCCTCTCGTCTTTCCATTTGCGAAATATTAAAAATATTATTTAATAATTATCAATAATGCAATTATCAATGCATTACAATAATAAATAAAAAACAAACATATTCACTATAAATACGTTAATTAAATAGAATAAATTAATAATTCACAATTAACAATACGTTTTTGTAAATAATATAAAAAATACACGACCACAAGCTGTAAGAAGCAAGAAAAAATGCAAAGTTTTAAGAAGGTGCTTTTTTAGAAAATTGAGATATAAAAGAATTATATGATTTTTTACACAATAAAAATCCTATTAAAAATATTCAATAAGATCAACAATTCATTTCATTGCGTTAAAATAACACTAACGGGTTAATTAGTTCTCCTTATCAAACAACTGAACTTGACTTTTCAATCTTTCGATCAATAAATTCATCATCCTTTTGTTCAGACTGGAAGAATTCTGAATATATAGTGCATATTCATCAGTCGTAAACAATGCGATAATCATTCCTTTTAAGGCATTACGAAACTTAATGTCTTTTTGAATCGCATTTTCAATAATAGATAGTTTATTTTCAACCGATTTGGAGTAAAAATCTCTTTTGTATTTGCTGATGTAATTTAAAAAAGAGGCAATAAACAAATCGTTCTGCAATTTCAAAATCGGCCTAAGTACTTCATTTTGAAATAATTCTTCTGAAGACGATTGATTACTCACGTTTCCCAATGATTCTCCTCGAATTTCTCTGATTAATTTATCTCTCTGATTCATCGTTTTTTCTTTAAAAATATAAAAATTACTGTTAGCAATGTCTTATTTTAGCATTATTAAATAAAAAAATATGCGATTTCATACTAGAAAATGGGTAAAACCCGAAGATTTAAACCCCAACGGAACATTATTTGGCGGAAAATTATTGGCTTGGATTGACGAAGAATTGGCTTTATACACCATTATTCAATTGGAAAACTCCAGAATTGTTACAAAACACATGTCTGAAATCAATTTTAGAAGTTCTGCACGACAAGGTGATATAATCGAAATTGGAATTGACGTTGTAAAATTTGGACGCAGTTCGATTGAGTTAATATGTGAAGCCCGAAATATGATGACACGCGAAACAATCATTACTATAGATAGCACTACAATGGTAAATTTAGGCGAAGATGGAAAACCAAAAGCGCACGGTAAAACGGAAATTGAGTATGTAAAAGACAGGATAGGTTAGTTTCGGTAAAAAGAAACTAAGATTCTAAGTTGCTGAGATTGCAAATCGATTAAGAATTATCATTGCTTTATCAATATCCTTTTTGCCTACTTAAGGCTTGACAACATTTTCAGAAGGCATTACAAAAATTTCCAAATCAAAGTAAGAAACCGAAGCAATAATGTGGTCAAAAATATCCGATTGAATATATTCGTAATTTTCAAAACGTTTATCTTTTGAAAAGGCATATATTTCTAGAGGTATGCCGTAGGGAGTAGGCTGCAATTGACGACAAAGCATCAACATATCTTTATTTAATCCAGGATATTGATGAAGATATTGAGTGATATATTTTCGAAATAAACCTAAATTAGTCAAGTTACGACCATTTATAGCCAGGCTTTTATCAATTTCATGCCCACTATTATAGTTGTCTATCTCAGTTTTTCGCGCATCAATATAGGCGCTCAAAAGATTTATTTTCTTTAAATCAACAAGCTCCTGATCTTCCAGAAAGCGAATACTATTGGCTTTGATAATAATGTGTCGCTTGATACGTCTTCCATCAGAATTTAGCATTCCTCGCCAGTTTTGAAAAGAGTCGGAACTCAAACTATAGGTCGGAATCGTAGTGGTGGTATTGTCAAAATTTCGAACTTTTACCGTTGCCAAGTTAATTTCTATCACATCTCCATCGGCACCATAACGATCCATCGTAATCCAGTCACCAATACGCACCATGTCATTTATTGCCACTTGGACACTTGCCACAAAACCCAAAATGGTATCTCTAAAGATTAAGATAATCACGGCCGATACGGCCCCCAAGATAGTCAACAATTCCTTTTGGTCAATGTCAAACAGTTTAGAAATAATTAATGCAATCCCAAACATCCATAGTACAATCATTATAACCTGAATGAAACTGTCAATCGGTTTGTCACTATATCTTGGAATCAATTTCAAATAATCGCGCAGCGAATTAAAAACGGTTCGGATAATCCATAAAATCAGTAAAACAATATAGACACCCACGGTTTTTCCGAAAATACTTTCCCAATATTCAAATTTATCTAGAATTACCGGAACCGATTTGTAGACAAAAAACAAAGGAACCAAATAAGCAATATACTTAGCTGTTTTATTGCTTACCAATAAATCGTCAAATCTAGTTCTGGTTCTTTGGGCGACAATGGCCATTATGGTAACCAATATAAAACGGAATACCACATATAACCCGTAAGCCAAAAAACAAAGCAAAATAGTATTGAAAAACAAACTCAAATAAGTAGATGCAGTTCTGCTCATTCCCCAATGTCTAAAAATAGGGTAGAGGAATTCAAAAATGAATTGAATGAGTTTGTCCATAATTTTACAAGTATTTTTTTTCTATATAAAAGGTACCAAATGGAACTAATGAAGCAACCAGTATGACACCAAAGACTTTAAAATTCCAATTTTGTGCCTTTTTTAATAAAAAAGCCAATAAAACGTAACCGATAAATAGCACACCATGTGTCATTCCCAATGGACGCAATATCGTATGATAAAGTTCGGGATTATTTATTTTAATAAAGAGCATATTCGAAAATAGAACCAAATAAGAGATACCTTCTAAAATGGCAGTAACCTTGAAAATTTTAAGCATTAGTAGTTGTTTTTGCAATTATAAGCGGCAAAATTAGTCAATATCAATCATTATTGATGTATTCATTAGAAAACTAAATTACTTTTGTATTCTTAAACTTTGAAAATGAGCAAGCGAGATTTAAAAAAATATTTGAATGAACTTACTAAAGAACAATTAGAAGAGCAAATTCTTGAATTGTATGAAAAATTCCCTCCCGTAAAAGTGTATTACAATTTTGTTTTCAATCCAAAAGAGGAAACCTTGTTACAGGAATGCAAACTCAAAATCTCTCATGAATATTTTCCGTTGCAAACCAAAGGCAAAAGAAAAAAACCAAAAATGAGACGCTCGGTAGCTCAAAAATACATCAAGCATTTTATTTTATTGGGCGTAGATCCCTTTGTTATTGCCGATGTAATGCTCTATAACATTGAAATCGCCCAGACTTTCTCTGCAGAGAACCTAGTAAAACAGGAATTATTCTACAAAAGCATGTTCAATTCATTCGAACAAGCCTTGAAATTCATTATTTCAAATGGAATTATCAGTGAATTTAAAAACCGACTAATTGCCATTTGCGAAGAAGCATCAAATCAAAAATGGATGAATACCACTGATTTCAAAACAAATATTGAACTTTTGGAAGACTAAGAACCCCATTTGTAATCGATTTTAATTAATCCGTCCTATATATTTTTAAAAAAAATTGGCCGAATAACTGTTTTTTAGGCGTATTTTTGCAAAAATCGAAAAATATACAATGCATCAAGAGAGTTTAGAAATTGAAATCGAAGCCAAAAAAGAACTTTACGCTTACCAACAAGGAGACATTGACGCCATATTTGAGCGTATAGACAATGCCCCTGCACAACATCATTTATTATACCAATTGCCTACTGGTGGAGGAAAAACAGTTATTTTTTCTGAGATCGTTCGCCGTTATTTGTCACAACACAACAAAAAAGTGGTAGTGCTAACGCACCGTATCGAGTTGTGTAAGCAAACTTCAAAAATGTTAAAAGGTTTTGACGTAAAAAACAAAATCATCAATAGTAAAGTAAAAGAACTTCCAGACCAAAATGATTACTCTTGTTTTGTGGCAATGGTCGAGACTTTGAAAAACCGTATCAATGACGAAAAACTACATTTAGACAATATTGGTTTAGTTATTATCGATGAGGCGCATTACAATTCCTTCCGAAAATTATTGAAATCTTTCAAAAATGCATTCATCCTTGGAGTAACTGCTACTCCTTTGAGTTCAAACATAAAATTACCAATGCACCAAAGCTATGATGAACTAATCGTGGGAGACACCATTAGCTCATTAATAGAAAACGGTTTTTTGGCAAAAGCCGTTACCTATAGTTATGATGTTGGATTGACATCCTTAAAGGTAGGTATCAACGGAGATTATACCGTGAAATCTTCCGATGATTTGTATACCAATATGGCCATGCAAGAAAAATTATTGCATGCGTATACCGAAAAATCTTTAGGCAAAAAAACCTTGATTTTCAACAACGGAATCAACACATCTTTATATGTTTATGAGACTTTCAGGGAAGCAGGCTACGGTATTCGCCACTTGGATAACACCAGCAGCAACGAAGAACGAAAAGAAATTCTGCATTGGTTCAAGCACACGCCGGATGCGATTCTAACTTCAGTAGGGATTCTTACAACAGGTTTTGATGAACCTACCGTTGAAACCATTATTTTGAACAGAGCAACCAAATCGCTAACATTATATTTCCAAATGATAGGTCGTGGTTCCCGAAAATTACCTGGTAAAGACGAATTCAATGTAATCGATTTAGGAAATAATGCCGCCCGTTTCGGACTCTGGAGCGATCCCGTGAACTGGCAGCATATCTTTAAATCTCCTGAGTTTTACTTAGAGAATTTAAGAGATGACAGCGAAATTGAGACGCATTTCAAATATTCGATGCCACCAGAATTGCGTGCCAAATTCAGCAAAACTGCCGATGTAACTTTTGATGTAGATGAAGAACACAAACTCGCTATAGCTCAGAACTTAAGATCCAAAGTAGTTTTAGAAAAATCAATTGACCAACACGCCGCCATGTGTGTGGACAATACCGAAGAATTACAGGAAGCCAAAGCACTTTCAAAAGAATTGGAAGCCGATATCGAATACCGCGTAAAACGTTTTTCAAAATGCCTTAGTCAATGTAGCAAGAACTACAGAGAATGGCTGATGGACGATTATAAACTTAAAATGACCTTGTTAATCGGTAAAAAATACCGTGAAAAAGTCATGAACGAACTCGATTAATAAAACATCAAATTTCAACGTAGAGACGCAAGCAATGTGTCTCTATTTTGATTTATATAAATAATTTTCAGGAGCTATTCCGGCTGTCCGTTGCAATCTTATAAGCCGAACCCCGGCTCATAAGGATTTTCACTGCCATCCGGGCTAAAACAACATTCTGCTATTCAAGAGCATTTTACAATAAAAAAAACAAAAAGTATGTCAACACAATTCTCAGATTTAGGAGTTTCAAAAGGTACACTAAAAGCGATTACCGAAATGGGAATTGTAACCCCAACCGAAATTCAGCAAAAAACCATTCCGTTATTGTTAGCAAACACTACCGATATTGTGGGGCTTGCCAAAACAGGAACGGGAAAAACCGCTGCTTTTGGATTACCTTTATTACAATTGATAGACACGAATGTTGCTGCTGTTCAAGCCGTAATCCTGGTGCCTACAAGAGAATTGGGACAACAAATTTTCAATAATCTGGAAAGTTATGCCAAGTATCTTCCTGAAGTTTCAATAGCAGCCGTTTGTGGTGGAATCCCAATTAAACCGCAAATTGAAAGATTAAAAACTCCAACGCATATCGTCGTGGCAACACCTGGTCGTTTGATCGATTTGTTGCAACGAAAAGCCATAAGCCTAAAAGAAACCAAATTTCTGGTTCTCGACGAAGCCGATGAAATGGTATCTATTCTTAAAGAAGCTTTGGACGAAATCATAACCGAATTACCCAAAACATACAGAACCTTTTTGTTTTCGGCGACTATGCCTGGAACGATTAAGCAGTTAATCCAGAATTACCTAAACAAAAACGTAGTGACGATAAGCGCCAGTATGGAAACTGTCGGTAATCAAGGTATTGACCACAACTATATTGTGGTAGATCCTATAGAAAAACTGGATGTTTTAATGCATTTCCTGAATTCCAAAGATGGCGAACGCGGTATTATCTTTTGTAAAACCAAAGCTGCTGTTAACAAACTGGCAAAAAACTTGGCAATCAACAGATTTTCATCAGGAGCATTACACGGAAGTTTGTCACAGGGAATCCGTGACCGAATCATGGAGCAATTTCGTGAGGGACACATCAATATTTTGGTGGCTACCGATTTGGCCGCTAGGGGAATTGACGTAAAAGAAATCTCTTATGTAGTCAATTATCACTTGCCGGATGTCTATGAAGTATACGTTCACCGTAGCGGAAGAACGGCTAGGGCAGGGGCCAAAGGACTTTCTTTGACCGTTTTGCAACCTGAAGAAGTAGCTGAAATTGCCGATTTCGAAAGAGAATTGGGAATCCAGTTTACCAAATACAAAAAACCATCTGTTGCGAGTATTGAAGAGAACAACACGCTTTTATGGGCGAAGCAAATCTTCAAAACCAAACCGAATCACGACGTGGATGCCGAATTAAAAACAAAAATAAAAACCATTTTTCATCATCTGACCAAAGATGAATTGATCGAAAAATTGTTGGCCAATTATTTGTTGCAAAACAAAACTGAAATTGCGGAAAAGCCTGTTAAAAAATTCAAAAACTAATTACTTATAAGTTTTTCCTCCTAATATAAATTGTACTTTTATAGTCATAGTAAGTTATTAGTGACTAGTAATTAGTGATTAGCTTTTTTATAGTTTTATCTCCTGCTGACTAATCACTAATTACTAACAGCTAATCACTAATTACTAACAGCTAATCACTAATAAAAGTCAATATGCAAATAGTAATAATAGGTGGAGGTTTCGCCGGCATTAATTTAGCCAAAGAACTCACCAACCACAAAGGAATTGAAGTAACCCTTGTTGACAAAAACAATTATAATTTCTTTCCGCCACTCATCTATCAGGTTGCCACAGGCTTTTTGGAACCTTCAAGCATCAGTTATCCTTTCCGAAAGTTTTTTGCAGGCAAAAAGAACCTTCAGTTTCGTTTGGGCGAATTACAAAAAGTAATTCCTGCCGAAAACAAAATAATCCTCAATAATGGCGAATTGCATTACGACCACTTGGTTTTTGCAACAGGAGCCGAAACCAGTTATTTCGGAATGGAAAATGTCAAGAAAAATGCCATCCCGATGAAAACCCTCAATGATGCCATCGAAATGCGCAATGCCTTATTGAAAAACCTGGAAAAAGCTGCCATTTGCAAAGACATACACGAACGCAGAAAGCATTTGACCATTGTCGTAGTTGGAGGAGGCCCAACAGGAGTGGAAGTTTCCGGAATGTTTGCCGAGATGCGAAAAAACATTTTACTCAAAGAATACCCCGAATTACAAACCTCCGCCAGTAATATATATTTGGTCGATGGGGGAGATGCACTGTTATCGCCTATGAGCTTGGAGTCGCAAGCGGATACGCTCGAAGCAGTGACGCAACTTGGAGTAGTCGTAAAACTAAACACTCGTGTCGTGGATTACAAAGACGATACCGTTTTCTTTGCCGATGGAAAAACCATTCAAACCAAAAACTTAATTTGGGCGGCAGGAGTTTCTGCAAGAGAATTTGAAGGAATCCCGACAGAAAGCTACGGTCGTGGCAAACGAATGGCAACCGATGCTTTTAACAAAGTAAACGCTACCGAAAATATCTATGCCATTGGTGATACCTGCATCCAACTCAATGATGTCGATTTCCCGGGAGGTCACCCACAAGTGGCGCAAGTGGCAATCCAACAAGGATTAAACCTCGCCGAAAACTTCAAACGAATGGTTCAAAACAAACCATTAAAACCCTTCAAATACAATGACAAAGGCTCAATGGCGATCATTGGAAAAAACAAAGCCGTTGTCGATTTACCAAAACCAAAAATGCATTTCAAAGGCTTTTTCGCTTGGATGATTTGGTTATTCGTTCACCTAATATCCTTGATAACCTACCGCAATAGATTAAATACTTTTTACCATTGGATGATTGCTTATTTTTCAAAAGACCAATCGTTACGGATGATTATCAGACCAGAGAAGAGAACGAAAGGGGAGGCTTAGTTCCAAAATAGTTTTTACTATGAAACAAGTTGAAAACACCTTTATTCCAACTAGAGAAATAATTAAAAGTTATAATTAAAATAGGTATTTTTAATCCTTAATCGAAAAACTATGAAAGAAGAGGCAATAAAATTTATTACTGAAATAATAAAACCATGGGAAGAACTAAATATAAAATTCTCAACAATTGTGTCAATGAATCCTAATATAAATGATTTTATAACTTCTGCAAATGGACTGACTTTAGCAATTAAACACATGCCTGAGAATGTTTTACAAGCTGACCCAAATCAGTTAGCCAAAGAAAATAGGGCGTATGAAATAATTCATGACTTAGGCGATTCTATTAAGCATGGACAATTAAGAAGGCAAGCAAGACAATGTTCAATAAGCGTCTCAACAATGTTTGAAAGAAGTCCCAATGCAACGTTTAGATTTTTACGAAATAGAATTACAATTATGCATAATACTTACGGTAAAATTGATTTTATGGAATGTGCAATAGAAGCTTCAAAATTTGTTGCAGAAAAACTAGATGTTCGAACAAATTGGAATCCGCAAATAATTAACCGTAACGGAGAATTTTCTAATGAAATTAGTATTCATGCTAGTTCTGAAAATCAAGTATATTGGACTGGTAACGCTTTAGAATTTGTTGAATTTGATGGAGATGGAAATTATAAAAATGTAGATATGAACGGACAAGTATTATTTAGTTTGACTATAGATGATAATTTAAGTATAGGTGAAATAATAAAATAAATGAAACCCAATAGCGCGGATTTACAATCCGTGCCCACAAAGTAAACACGCTGATTACCACAACGTAATCTTGAAATTGCATGAAAATCGACACTAAAGAAATACTCGAAAATTCAGTGAATTTTTCCATTTTATTACAAGATAAACTGGCAAAGTCAAATCTTCAGCATCATAAACAAATTGTCTTTCACTCTAGTAACTTTAGAAATAGCCCGACTTTAAAGTCCCATAGCAATGAATTAGAGAAAAGTGAAATTCCGATTATATATATAATTCGAGTTAAAGATAAAAACACAGCTAAAGTTCTTATTGAAAAATTTCTCAGATTTTCAAAAGAAAACAAACTGAAAGTCAAAAATGTTGACCGCGTAAATGTCTCAAGATTTAATGGCGAAAAATCAAATGTGTTATATGTTGGGAGCTCAACAACAGATTTTGTAACCAGAATTAAAAATCATTTAGGAGTTTTAAAAAATAGAGTTTACAGTTTACATTTATCAAAATGGGATGAAAACTTCAATTATGAAATAGTCATCGATATATTTAAAGTGAAATCATTAGATAAAAACGAAGTTATTGAAAGATTTGTAGTTGAAATTATTGAACAACAAATTTGGGAAAAACTTCAACCAATATTTGGAAAAAAAAGTGGACTATAGTAACCCCCATAGCGCTGATTTGCAATCCGTGCCCGCAAAGTAAATCCAAATAATGGGCTTAATTTAGTTCAATGACATCAGTCAATTTATAGAACATACTAAAAATTAAAAACAACAACTGCTTATGAATTGGCTATCATTAGTAACAGAGTTAGAGGCATTGATTTTTTGGCTAGCAAGTCTTATTTTATTAGCACCAAAAACTCTTTATTGCATTATTAGACGTCCTAAAAAAATGATTACGGTCTTGTCACAAGAAATTGATAAACGTACAGATGATAAGTATGATGCCTATACTTCTCCAATAACATTTTGGGTTATTTTTTCCATTTGCCTGTTAATATTTCATGCTATTTTACTAGAATATATTGGATTTATAATTGGAGGCATATTCAGTGGTAATTCTACGAACATTACTGAATTCGAGTTTAATTTCTCTTCTAATCGTATTACCAAAGCTATAATTATTTCGATTTGGCCTCCTTTATTATTTTCATATATAATTCTACTGAAGAAAAAAATTATAATTACGAAAAGTAATTTAGAGAATATTTTTTACATGCAATGTTATTTGTTTGGTAGCTTTATTGCCCTCTATACAATTTTATCAATTTTCATGACTCTCTTGAATTTCATTCTACCCTTTAATATAACAAATTTCACTTCCTTACTTTACTATTATGGTATTCCAATCGATTGGCTTTGCTTAATATTGTCGCTTATTTGGTTAATTAATTCTGAGTTGCATCTATATAAATTTTACTCTGTGACAACAAAAAGAAGCACAAGTTATATCTTAATTTTGTCATCTATTTTTTCATCAATTGTGCTAGTTTGTTTGACAGGTTTGCTTTTTATAGGACTTTTTAACTGGGCTTTGTAAATGAAATTTCAACCCCGATAGCGCGGATTTGCAATCCGTGCCCACAAAGTAAATCCCCCCGCTAGCGCGAGCGTCCCGCTCGTGCCAATACAAAATCTTATTTATCACAAAAAAGCAAATTTTTATTACAAAATATTTTATTTTTTGTAATAAAAATAGCGTAAGTTAAGTTTTATAATTTTATTTTTGAAAGATTAATTAACCAATTTAAACTTTCAAAAATGACAACAACATCAGACTTAACAAGCGCGAACTCCGCTAAAAAGACAATTTCAGTGAGCGACTTAACAAGCGCGAACTCCGCTAAAAAGACAATTTCCGTGAGCGACTTAACAAGCGCGAACACCACTACAAATAAAAAATCAGTGAGCGAATCAGGTCACGCAAAGAACGTGGCAAACCTTCAGAGTTTAATCGCTTTCGTTACGGCTTACGGAGCAAGTTACAATCCAAGCAAAAACGCATTAAAACTGCCTCAGCTTACAGCACTCGCTACAGCAAGCCAGGCAAGTTTAGGAGATGTAGTAACCAAAAACACCGCTTTCAATAATAAAACAAACGAAAGGGCAGAGGCCTTTAGTAATTTAAAACCACTGGCAACAAGAGTGGTAAATGCATTGCAAATCACCGATGCCACAGCCAAAAAAGTAGAGGATGCAAAAGGATTTAATCAAAAATTGCAAGGATCTAATAAATCAAAAAAAATCGAAACACTAACCGACCCGAATGCAGAAGCTCCCAAAACTATTTCTACAAGTCAGCAATCCTTTGATCAGCAAATACAGCACTGGGCGGGATTAATTTCAGTGGTGCAATCGGAAACCAGTTATGCCCCAAACGAAACCGATTTAAAAGTGGCCGCCCTAACCGCAAAACAAACCGACCTGACTGCCAAAAACAATGCCGTTGCAACAGCATATACCGCCATAAGCAACTCACGAATCGCTCGCAACACCTTGTTCTACAAAGAAGAAACAGGATTACTGGACGTTGTCGCCGATGTAAAAAAATACATAAAATCAATCTACGGAGCAACATCCCCACAATTCGCTCAAGTAAAAGGATTAAAATTCTCTAATAAAATATAACATCCAAAAGCAAAGCAGGATAGGCAAAACCACAAATGCCTATCCTGTTTCATAAATAGTCACCACCATTTACAGTAATAGCAATACCATTTATACTTTTAGCAATACCATTTATAGTTCTTGCGATACCATTTATAGTTCTTGCGATACCATTTATACTTTTAGCAATACCATTTATAGTTCTTGCGATACCATTTATACTTTTGGCAATACCATTTATAGTTCTTGCGATACCATTCATACTTTTAGCAATACCATTTATAGTTCTTGCGATACCATTCATACTTTTAGCAATACCATTTATAGTTCTTGCGATACCATTTTCAGGTTTAGCTATCTGAATCAACAACACAACAATCTGTTTTACAGTTTTTTATAAAAAATATTCGTAAATTGCTTACTGTTTTAAACCTATCTAGTAACAAATAAAAAATCAACATTATGAAAAAGTACATTTTAATATTAGGTCTTATGTTTTCGGTAGCATCATTTTCACAAAATATTACATCTAAAATTGAGAATGCAACTCCGGCACAATATGAATTGCTTAAAAAAGCGAATGAATATTATCCAGATATTAGCTTAAGCGAAAAAGTCGTCAATTTTTATGTAGACGATAAAATAATTGACACTACACTAGAATTTGCCAAAAACGCAGAATTTAGCAGTTACAAACTAAGTATTAGCCCAGATAACAAAAGACTAATATTTGATTTTGAATCAGTCAAAAACGGAAAAATCTATGGTGCAGTTGTTGTTTTTAAAGGAAAATATGTCCGAACAACTATTAATGAAAAAACGGGTCAGTATGATGTAATGGTAAATGGTAAATCAGTCTATATGCAAAAGATGTAATCCAATAGCGGATTTGTAATCCGTGTCCATAAAGTAAATCCACGATCAAGATTATACTGTTGTTTTTCAATACTAAGAACTGAAACCTCCTGCAATTACATGAGATTTAAACAATAGCCTTAATTTGAAAATAGTTTTTATCAGATGTCGTTACAAATCCGAAGATAAGGCTTAATTTAGCCGAAAATCAGCAGTAATAAAGTAGCATTATGATTAATGGTGGTTTGCCTAATACCTACCATTTCATCATAATGATTAAAATAAATCCAATGGAAATCAAACAAAACTTCACAAAGATTCTTAAAAATAAATACATTCCAACCGCTGAGTTTTATAGCCAAATAATCGACAGTTTACAAGACTATTCCATTTTTACATTAGATAATGATTTCATCATAAACAGCTGGAGTTCTGGCTCTGCAAAAATATTTGGGTATGAAACAGATGAAGTTATTGGTGAATCTTTTGACTTAATTTTTACAGAGGAAGATTTAAAAAATGGTATTCCTAAAAAAGAAATTGAAACTGCTTTAAAAGAAGGCAGAGCAACCGATAACAGATGGCACATTGCCAAAGACAAGAGCCTTTTTTATGCTTATGGATTGGTTTTTCCTCTCATTGGTCTAAACGGAGAAATGCTAGGCTATGTTAAGGTTTTAAGGGATTTGACTGATAGGAAACAATCAGAGGATGCCATAAAAAATTATGTCAGAGAACTGGAAGATCTAAATACTCACAAAGAGAGTGTTATGGCCATCCTTTCACACGATTTGAGAAGTCCTTTGTCTGCCATTATAGGTACTGCAAAATATCTAAAAGAAAATTTCCGTAAAATGAATCCTGATACTGTTCAGGAAATGCTTGACTTGCTTCATAAATCCGCAACTGATGAATTGGAAATGTTGGACTATTTAGTGGAATGGGCAAGAATAAAATACGCATCAGACACCTTCTCTCCAACAAAATTAAAACTAACGGAATACGTTGATAAAGTTTTTGATAGTTTAAATGAAACGGCTTCTATAAACACTATAAATCTCCATCACGAAATTGAAGAAAACACTTCTGTCTTTGCCGACAGTAAAATGTTAATTTCCATCATTCAGAATATCGTTTCAAATGCAATAAAACATACCGAAAAAGGTGGTTCAATAAAGATTTCGGCTAAAAGCACAGAAGATAAAATTATTGTCCAGGTTAAAGATACCGGAATTGGAATGTCTAAAGAAATAATGGAAAAACTTTTCACACCGCAAATGAAAACACTTTCTGAAACAAGAAAACAAAATAAAGGAGCGGGTATTGGATTGTTATTGGTAAAAGGCTTTTTGGAAAAAAATGGCGGTGAAATATGGGTCGAAAGTATCGAAGGAGAGGGATCCACTTTCTATTTTACATTACTTATTGAGAAACCTTTATATAAAATAGGCAGTTCAGACGAAATTATGTTTGATGAAAGCGCTTAATTTTTGTTGTTGAAAAGGTATTACAAAAGCAATAATCGTGGTGCAAGTCATAATCCGATATCGCGGATTTGCAATCCGTAAAAAAATAAAGCTACTTGTTATAGTAGCTTTATTTTTTTATATAAGATAATTTTGAGGCATTGCAATATGCTTAGAAATCTAAGTTTTTATTCCCCATCAGGTTTGGTAACTTCAATTCGAGCACTCATCGGAACAGTCCAATCACTTGGTTTGCTTGGGTTTTTAAAAATATAATGAGGAACTGTAGGTTTTATATTTTTAAAAAGATCCAAACCTGTATTTTTAATATTCTGTACTATACATCTAGCCACTTCATTGGCACCAAAATTATTAAAGTGGGTATTATCAACCAAAGCACCTATTTGTCCAGGGAATGTGTTGTCAGGATAATAAACGAAGGCTTTTTTTGAAAGTTCATTACCCCAGCTTTGGTACAAAGAAGTTGTCATTTTAGTAAGATCTATCAAAGGAACCTGCATCTCTTGAGCCACTTTTCGCATTGCATCTGGAAACTCGCCGTGAGTAGGCTTTAAAGTCCCATTAGGATTAAAATAACGTCTTTGTATTGGAGTTATCAATATTGGAGAACCTCCTTTATTTCTAGTTTTTGTAATAAGATCCTTTAGTAATGCGGTATACACTCCCGAAGCTTCTTTCCCGTCTCCTGTTGCTTTTTCGTCATTGTGGCCAAACTCAATAAAAAGATAATCACCTGGTTCCATCAAGTATAAAATTTTATCTAATCGATATCCGGATGTAAAAGAACGGAGCGTCAAACCTGAACAAGCATAATTGGCTATCACTACATCTGTCGTCAAATAATTTGGAAAAAACTGAGTCCAAGATGCCCAAGGCTCCGAATCATGTTCCATAACGGTAGAATCTCCAGCTACATAAATTGTTTTAATTTTTGAAATAGGATAAATTTTGATGCTTTGAACAATTGATGTCCCCAAAAACTCCAAGGTTAATTTATCATCCCAATTCAGCCCCTTAAGTTCAGCAGGTTTAAGTTTAATGGTACTGTTCACATCAAATTTCGGATTTCTGACATTGACCACAAAACGTGTTGTTTTAGTTTCTTTTGCAGCAGTTTTAATTTCTCGCAACATCAATCTTCTGGACTCTGCCTTTACAGTTGTAATTCCGCTGTTGTTCCCGTCCAAAACGACCTCCACACTATAATTCCCTTCTGGAAGCTTCATCGAAAAATAGAACGGACTCTTAGCCGATATTGATTTTTCCCCAAATGTTACATTTTTATCGGATTGTAAATCAAATCCGTATCCGATGGCATTAGTATACGCAACAGCTTTATTTATGAGTGTACCTGATTTTTTATCAGTATTTCCACCAAAAGTAAATTCTTTAATAGGCGCATTGTCTTGGGCATTGGCACAGAAAAAGTGGGTCATGCATAAAAATAAAAAGATGCTTTTAAAGTGTTTCATAATTTGTGTTTCTTAAAATTATTCGATATAAACTGATTGCTAATGTACAATGATTGCTCTTATTTTTATGAAATTCGACACTCATTTTCTGATTTAGTTGAAAAAAACCTGCCAGTCAACACACAAGGATCTGACTGGCAGGATTTTTAAAAAAAATCTAATAGCTCGGATTTACACACGACCGAAAGCGAACTGACGAAGTAATCCGTGCCCATAAAGTGAATCAATAACTGGTGAAAATTAATGTCCCATCATAATCTCCTCATCACCAGAATTCATAACAGTTTTCTTTATTTTTCTTTTACCAATATTCAAAATGATAAAGGCGATAATCGTGGTACAAGTCATAATAGCAACCATCGGTACCATAGAATCTTTAACAAAAATACCCACCGCAAAAGAAGATAAAGCACCAATTCCCAATTGGGTAGCTCCCATCAATGCCGAGGCACTTCCGGTATTTTTGGCAAAAGGAGCAAGGGTCAATCCCGCTGTATTTGGGTTGGAAATACCCAAACAAGCCAAAAACAGAAACAACATTGCAATAGTACCGTACAATCCTAAATCACCATTTATTGCCAAAATCAAGAAAGTCACACTTATTGCGATTTGGGCAACCAAAGCACCAAAAATCATCTGTTCGCTAGAAAATCGTCTTAATAATAAGGAATTCAATTGACTTGAGCCAATAAAACTTACCGACATAAAAGCAAAAATCCAACCATAAACCGTGGCATCTACTTTTAAAATATCCATAAACAAAATCGGGGAAGCGGCAACATAAGTGAACAATCCAGAGAATGCAATCGACCCTGTCAAAGCATAGGTGTAAAACTGTGGTACTTTGATAATCGCCACAAAATTGCTGATAATTGGTTTCGGTTTCAATGAAATAGTGTGATCTGGTTTGTGTGTATCAGGCAAACCCAATTGTGAAGCAATAAGCACAAAACCTCCCAAACACATTAGTATATAAAATATGGGATGCCAACCGTAATAAGTGGTTACATAACTCCCAATGGTGGGTGCCAACATTGGCGAAAGCCCTAGAACCAGCATTAATTTGGACAAAACATTGGGAATTTCCTTTACTGGAAACAAGTCCCGAACCATTGCAACCGAAGCCACGGTAGCGGCACAACTCCCAACAGCCTGAACAAACCGAAGTCCTATAAAAACATGAATGTCGGACACTACGGCACATCCAAAAGAAGCCAGAATATAAACTAGAAGTCCAATAAACAATGGCTTTTTTCGACCGAAACGATCCAGTAACGGCCCATATAATAATTGCCCAAAAGAAATCCCGATAAAATAGCTGGATAACGATTCTGAAACCAAAGTTACACTAGTATGAAGATCTTTGGCAATCCCCGAAAAACTGGGTAAATACATATCAATTGAAAACGGTCCAAGCGCCGTCATGGAACCTAAAATTAATATCAGCTGAATGTATTTTCCTTTTGTCATAATCTTTTTATCTTTTGCAAAGATAACATATTGAAATATCATATTAATGTCCATAATAGGCATACCAATGAATGGAACTTTGCTTTTTTTTACTATCTTTCTGTTTGAAAATTAATAGAATCCCATTTCAAACACTAAAATAATAGAACAATGGAACCCGAAATTTTCTCAACAACTCCTGACTACGAAATTGTAACGACCCGAATTGTAAACGCATCAATAAATCTTGCTTTTAAAGCTTGGACCGATCCAAACCATCTAAAAAACTGGTGGGGCCCGAAAGGATTCACAAACACTTTCAACGAATTTGACTTACGCCCCGGGGGAAAATGGAGCTTTATTATGCACGGCCCAGACAAAGGAAATTATCACAATGAAGTTGAATTTATAAAAATTGACGAACCCAATCTGATTTTTTGGAAACGCCATTCAAAACCGCTTTTTAAAGTTCTTGTCACATTTGAAGAAATATCCAACGACAAAACTAAGATAGTTTTTAAAATGATTTTCGAAACAGCTGAAGAAAGCAATAAATTAAGACCATTTGTAGTTGACAAAAATGAAGAAAACTTTGACAGACTTGAAGATGAGTTGATAAAAATGGTTTTATAAAACAATTCATACCAGATAAAAGGAGGGAAGCTTTCTTTTAAATAAAACATTCCAAACAGTAAATCACTAAATACTTATCAGATAGCTTTCCTTGTATATTTTTTGGTAAACATCTTTACTAAACATAAAAAGTTGCGAAGGCTTTTTGGAAACACCCACTTGCTTTTCGTCTAGCTCAATTAGATATTTTTTAGTTAGCAATTTCCTTCTAAAATTTCGATTATCGATTTCAACGCCCAATATGCATTCATATACATCTTGTAACTCTTTAATAGTGAACTTATCAGGTAAAAGCTCAAAAATGATAGGCTGATATAATGATTTAGCTTTCAAATCGGTATATGCTTCATTGATAATCGTTTTATGGTCAAATCCCAATTCAGGTAAATCATTTACAGGAAACCATTTTGGCTTATGTTGATTGTTTTCTATATCAACCTCATGTGTTTTTACTAAAAAATAATAAGCAATAGTGATAGTTCGCTCATTGAAATTTTCACTTTTTGCCCAAATAACATCTTTCTCATTCATCAAACGGTTGGGATCCCCAAAAACCTTAAATTGCTTTTTGTACAAATTATCCAATCCCGTAAGTTCCCGTAAAACCCGCGTTGCCGTATCATCAATAGTCTCATTTTCCAGTGTATGATATCCGGTTAACACATAGTCATTGACTAAAACTTCATGATTTTCTTCGGATTCTAGATAACGATCTAATAACAATACATTCAATGATTTTGTATTGGCATCAAATCCAAAAACCACGCAGTCTACAGATATGTTGGGGATTATTTTAGGCATCATGAAGAGAACTAGATATAATTAATAAACACTTTATAGAACAATTAACCCTTTTACTTAAACATTCATCAGTACAAAAGTAATGATTTATTTATCATTATAATTTTACTGTTAAATTGAAATATTTTACAATTAAACGTCATATAAACATTAACTACAAAACAAATAATTGTAAGTAATTTTATTATATTACTATTATTTAAGACTAATTTTTACTTATATTTCAGAATATTTAATCATTTTTTATTGTTATATTAAATTTATTTTTACATTTGAAAAATAAATAGTCATATTGACGTTTATTAATTATTCAAAAAATAATTCCAAAAATGAAATCTAATATTTAAAAAAAAGTGCATGAAAACCTCCCTTCTTTTGCTTCTCATTTTAACAACCTCAATATGTACTTATTCACAAGTCGTCATAACAAACACTAATTTTTCATTAGGAACAACTGGCCGTATGGGTGTAGGCTTGTCACCAAACGGAGAAGGAAATATGTGGAAACCACTAAACCTTTCCGGACAAGGTTCTTTAGGAGGCCGTATGGAGCAAACGGATTATGTAGATATTTTACCTGCAGTACATTTCACTCCAAAACTTATTGGAAAAGACAGTACCAATGTAACTTTTCAAATGCGTTTAGGAATGTATGCAGCCAACGGACAATTTGTTGGTAATGTAAGTTCCCGCTCCAATGGCGGACTAACCTTTATTCTTCCTGAAGCTTTTGTTGAAGCCAGAAATATCATGGGAAGCAGATGGTCTGCTTGGGTTGGTTCCCGCTTTCGTCGATATGATGACATTCACATCAGTGATTATTTTTATTTTGATGACCATTCTGCTCAGGGATTTGGCGTTAGCTTCAAAAACACCGAATTAACAATGTTGATGCCTGCCTCAGCCGATTCTACAAATGTTTATCCTTATAATTATGAAGTTACCGTTGCCGGCGCGACCAATCCCGCCATTCGTCAGCGTATGGTTTGGATAGGGGAGCACAGCATTAACTTGAAAAACAATAGTGTTTTGAAACTTTTGGGTGAATTCCATTATGTTTCAGCCAATTCCAAAAGTGCTTCTAAAGTATATCCTGCCGATAACGGATGGGTGATTGGAGCGAAATACAACAATTCATTCAAAACTAAATTAACTGGTTCGTTCAATCAGTTTTCGGTTCGTTATGGAGCAGGAATTGCTAACGGTGGTGACAATGGAAACACTTTTACTTGGGCTACTTATGGAGCACCAGATACAGAAGGAAAATATACCAACGCGTATTCCTTTACAACAGTAGAACATTTTCTATTAAATCTTACTCCAAAATTCAGCCTCAATGGATATGGTGTTTTTACCAAAAGTAAAGGAGGTTCATCAAGTACAAACACCGATGAATATTTAAACGGAAATCAATTGTACAACCAGAAAACTGATTTTGTGGTAGGATTTAGAAGCTTCTTTTATGTGACCAAGTGGCTGCATTTGATTGAAGAAGTACATTATGCTGTTCGAAAAGACGGTGATAACCCAGAAGCCAAAATGTGGAAATTTTCATTTGCACCAACAATTGTTCCCTTAGGCAAAAAAGATCCTTGGAGTCGTCCGCATATTCGCTTGGTTTGTACGCTTGCTCACTACAACGATTACGCTCGCGACCACAATTATTCGCCTTATTTACAAGTGAATCAAAAGAGCTGGGGAACATATGTAGGAGTTAAAACAGAATGGTGGTTGTTTTAAAAAGAATAACTTTTCCCTTCAATAATAACTAATTTAAAACTAAATAATTATGCCAATTTTTGGAACAACAATTTTATCTTTTATTCCTAACTGGAGTACGGAAGGCGGACGTTATGCTATAGAAAAAACTGCTGAATATGGTTTTGATATGCTTGAAATTATTTTACCCGCTTCATTGGATTTTAATCCAAAAAAAACAAAAAAACAACTTGATAAAAATGGCATTCTAGGACGCTGTACCTTGAACTTGCCAACAGATTGTCATATCCCTTTTCATCCTGAACAAGCAATAACTATCATTAAATCAGCTCTTGACAAGGTAGCCGAAATGGATGGCGATTTTTTAGGAGGAGTATTGCATTCCGCTATTGGAACATTTACAGGAAATCCTTGCACGCCAGACGAAAAAGTAATTCTGCTGCAAGTTTTTGAGGATGTCGCCCATTATGCCAAACAACGCAATGTTACAATTGCTCCAGAGCCTATCAATCGCTACGAAAGCTACGTATTTACGTCTGCAGACGAAGTTTTGGATATGATTGAACATCTTGACCAGCCCAATATAGGACTCCACCTTGATACATTTCATATGAATATCGAAGAAAGAAATTTTTACGATCCTATTATTCGTGCCGGGAATCATCTAAAACATGTCCACATCACCGAAAGCGACCGGGGAATGACAGGCGAAGGAAATGTACATTGGGATGATTTCTTCAAAGCATTGGCAACTATTAACTATCAAGGACCATTGGTGCTTGAAAATTTTTCATCACAGATTTCAGCATTAGTTGGCCCAACTTCGTTATGGAGACCTTCCAAATACAACTCAGAAGATCTAGCCAAAGGAAGTCTTTTATTCATGAAAGAAATGGTGGACAAATGGTATAACAAATCATTAAGCCGAATTAAAGTAACTATCTAAAAATATTGTTTTACACATAAAATTTAAAAAAATGGAAAAGAAATTAAAAGGTGTCAGTTTTGGAGAAATTCTTTTTGATGTTTTCTTGGAACACAAAAAAATTGGGGGAGCGCCACTAAATGTAGCATCACGATTAAGTTCATTAGGAGCAGATATTGCTATGATCAGCGGTGTGGGAAATGATGAAAGCGGAAAAATACTAATTGATTATTTGAAAGACAAAGGAATAAACACAGAGTCGGTACAAATTAATGATACATATCCAACAGGAATTGTAAATGTGATTTTGAATGAAAAAGGAAATGCTTCTTACGACATTAATTATCCAGCTGCCTGGGATAAAATTGAAACCTCCGCCAAGAATTTAGCAATCGTTAAAGACGCCGATTTCTTTGTTTACGGAAGCTTATCTTCTAGAGATTCTGTTTCCAGAGACACACTAAAAGAACTTTTGGCGGTAGCAAAATATAAAATATTTGATGTGAATTTAAGAAATCCCCATTACACCAAAACAAACGTTTTGGATTTATTGAATGAGGCTGATTTCTTGAAGTTTAACGATGATGAATTAAATGAAATTTGCGAGGATTTGAATTCAAATAAAAAGTCTTTAGAGCAAAATATTAAATTCATTGCAGAGAAAACAAACACTAATACCGTCTGTGTTACTTTGGGTTCGCATGGAGCAGTATTGTATTATAAAAATAAATTTTATCACAATTCAGGTTTCAAAGTAAATGTTGTGGATACCGTAGGCTCTGGAGATTCTTTTTTGGCATCCCTAATCATCATGCTCCTTAACGAAAAAGACCCACAATATGCTATTAATTTCGCCAGTGCAATTGGATCTATTGTTGCTCAAAGTGAAGGCGCAAACCCTGTAATTTCGCAATCTGAAATAGAGGAATTTTTATGCGGATTTGAACAAACCGATTCTGTTTTTGAAGAATCAAATATATTTTCAATTAACTAAACAAACAAAACAATGAACCTATCCAAAAAAATCCCTGTAGTTAGTAAAGAATTTGTTTTTCAATTTATAATAATAACCATATTATTTGCCCTTTGGGGAATTGCAAATGATTTAACAACACCAATGGTTTCTACTTTCAAGAAAGTGATGCCGGAACTTTCTAATACGCAAGCATCTTTGGTGCAATTTGCTTTTTATTTCGGGTATTTCTTCATGGCTTTGCCAGCAGCTTTATTCGTTAGAAAATTCAGTTATAAATCTGGAATAATACTTGGCCTGATATTGTATGCTACAGGTGCTTTTTTATTCTATCCAGCAGCGCATTATCAAAGTTATACATTCTTTCTGGTATCGCTTTGGGTAATTACTTGTGGCTTGGCTTTTTTGGAAACCACTTCAAATCCATTGATTTTATTCTTGGGGAATAAAGAAACAGCCACACAACGTTTGAATTTAGCCCAGGCATTTAACCCAATCGGAGCAATCACCGGATTGGTAATGGCTCAATTCTTGGTCATCAAAGAAATTAAATCAGATGATTATACACCTGCTGCTTTCAAAGCTTTAAGTTCAAATGAGTTGGCCGCTATTCGTGAAAATGATTTGGGGGTTATCAGTATTCCATATATTGGATTGGGTGTTTTTGTATTAATAATCCTAGTTGTTATTATTCTAACCAAAATGCCAAAAACTGCACACGAAGACAAAATGTCAATATCAGAATCATTCAAAAAGTTATTTGCTAATAAAAATTACAAAAATGGTGTTGTAGCGCAAGCATTTTATGTAGGTGCACAAATTATGTGCTGGACATTTATTTTTCAATACGTGGACAACATCAATAAGACTTTCGGATTGGAATTAACAGCTACATATTACAACATAACAGCTATGATTTTATTTTTAATCGGACGATGGATTGGAACTGGATTAATGAAAAGCATAAATCCTTCCAAAATATTAATGGTTTTTGGTATTTGCGGAGTATTATGTGCTATGGGAGCAATTCTATTACAAGGGATGGCTGGTTTAATTTCTTTGGTTTGCATTTCTATTTTTATGTCCATTATGTTTCCAACCATTTACGGAATTGCATTAAAAGACATGGGTGACGAAGCAAAAATTGGTTCTGCCGGTTTGGTAATGGCTATTGTTGGCGGTGCATTAATGCCTGTTATGCAAGGAAGCATTTTAGATTGGGGTGGCTCAGGATTTTCAGATGTTAGGATTTTAGGATTTATACCAGAGGTAAATTTTTCATTTATTTTGCCATTAATCTGTTTGTCTGTTGTAGCGTATTATGGCTATAGCACTTATAAATCATCCAAAAAAGTTACAAGAATCAATGAATTTGAAAGTATTGACATTGCAAACTCTGTAATTTAATTGTTTATGATTAAGCATTAAAAAGAATAATTATTATTTCATACCGTAACAAGCAGTAAGACTTTATTGTTCGTTACGGTATATTAAAAATTAGCATTAAAACTCAATTTCAAATTAATTATTCAATATGCATTTTTGAACTATAATTTATATTATGTAAAATAGAATATTTTAAAAACACCAAATCCTTAGTATTCTACCATATTTATAACTTCACAAAAAAACATCCATCTACCTATTCTGTGACTAGTATAAAAAACTTAGCGCAAAAAAAATCATCGCCATTATTTTGGCGATGATTTATAAAAATTATGTCAACAATTATTTTACGCTAAAACCAATAATCCATTTATCCCAAACTAATTCTACATCAGTTGCATTTATAATTCTACCTATTCGGATTTATGTCAACAATTATTTTACGCTGAAACCAATAATCCATTTATCCCAAACTAATTCTACATCAGTTGCATTTATAATATATGTTAATTTTTCTGTAGATGAATCAGCCATTTGAGGTTTTACTTTTACACGAAGTTGATCGAGTTTATCGTTGTATTTATATGCGCCCCATTGTTTAGCTTCTTTATTAAAAATAATGACACTTTCGCTTTGATTAGGAATTATAAAAAAGGCATACTTTCCCGCCGGTAATCTTAAACCTTCAATGGTTATATCTTTATCTGTTTCAAAAGTTGTAGCTTCATTAGCTCCAGCACGCCAAACTTCATTAAAAGGAACCAATTCTCCCCAAATTTTTCGTCCTCTTACCGAAGGGCTTCCATAATTAATTTGAATTGTAGCTCCATTTATCATTCCAGTCGCTTTTTCTGGCGGACTCTTTGGTTTCTCTTGGGCATTTGCAAATGAAATCGCAAAAAACGAGAACAATACTAGTAATGAGATGTTTAAAATTTTCATAGTTTATTTATTTATTTAGCATTAAAATTAAATAATTGTATTCAATATCATTCTAACACATAGTATTTTATGAAAAATTTAACTATACCATAATTTATCAAAATTAGTTTTTATAGCCTTACTTTTGATGTCTATTTTTATTATTTTTACAAGCATTACTTTACAACAAGACTATGAATACAATTGCGGAAAATATCGCTGACTTTTTGAAAGAATACCCTCCATTCGACAACTTGACTTTTCAAGAACTATCAGCCATTGCTACAAGTATTCGGGTTTTGAATCTGGAAAAAAATGAAACTTTATTCCAAATAAATGACAAACTGCATGATTGTTTCTATGTTGTTGCCTCTGGTGTAATTCATTTATCCGTTATCGCTGATGCCGAAGAAACTTTATTGAATAAGTGTCATGCAGGTGATATCTTGGGTTTAAGACCCTTTTTTGCTAAAAATAATTACATGATGACGGCCAAAGCCCGTGAAGAAAGTATTATTTATGCTATACCAATTGTCACTTTTAGACCTTTTGTAGCCAATAATCCAGATGTATTGAATTTTCTTTTAGAAAGTTTCGCTACTAATACTTGGAATCCAAAAGAAAAAGAAAATTTAAGAGGCAAATTGGCCAATGATAATGTCTTTTATATTGACCAAAAGTCTGAAATGCAATATTTTCAGTCATTGACCTATAATAGATTACCGCTTACCGCAACTATTAATGACATTGCAAAAGATGTTGCCCTGCGAATGACCGAAAACAGTTCTACCAGTGTCGTTATTTGTGACAATCAATTACCCATTGGAATAGTTACCCATACGGATATGTGTTCCAAAATTGCAACAGGACAGTTTCCTCTAACCGTTACCATGAAAGCAATCATGTCTGCTCCTGTTGTAACTGTAGTAGAAAATGTCTCTTTGGCAGAAGCACAACTTTTGATGTTAAAAAACAATGTAACCCATTTGTGTGTGACTTCGGACGGAACAGATAAATCCACTGTGAAAGGAGTAATTTCTGAACATGACCTAATTATCGCCCAAGCCAATAATCCAGGTGTTTTAATCAAGGAAATCAAAAGATCATCCAATGCCAAGGATCTAAAACATTTAAGAGAAAGATTGACTGAATTAATTCAGAATTCAATTCATAAAAATATACCACTTTCTAACATAAACAATATAGCCAGCGAAATAAACTCAGCTATATTAAAACGTGCTGTAGAATTATCTATTCTAGATTTAGGATCCCCTCCTGCACGATTCGCATGGTTAAGTATTGGAAGTCAAGGGAGAAAAGAGCAATTATTACTAACCGATCAGGACAGTTTATTGATATTTGAAGACGTGATGCCTGATAAATATAGAGACGTAAGAGATTATTTCTTAAAATTAGGAAAAAAAGCTACTGCAATACTTGAAAAAGTTGGCTACGAATTATGTCCAAATGGTCATATGGCAAGCAATATGCTTTGGTGTAAATCACTGACAGACTGGACTAAACAATATGACAGTTGGATGAATACTCCAGGTGAAAACAGCAATGACCTTAGTAGTATTTTCTTTGATTTGGAACTCGTTTTTGGAGAAAAAAAGATATTTGAGGCCATAGAAAATGTCATCTTGAAAGACTTGGATCACAATACATTATTTTTTGACTTCCTAGGCAACGACGCATTAAGAAAAAATTCCCCACTCACCTTTTTTAAGAAATTTGTGCTGGAAGAAGACGAACCCAACAAAGATAAATTTGACATAAAAACAAGAGCTCTGATGCCTTTAATTGACGGAGCCAGATTATTTGCCTTGCATTTCAACATCAAAGGATTAAATAATACCTACCAGCGTTTCAAACAATTAGCAATTATTGACGCCAAAAATTCAGATATTTACTTAAATTGCGCTGAAGCATTTTTGACTTTATCAAAATTTAGAGTAAGTGAAGGTTTGAAAAATGAAAATTCAGGACAATATATAAACCTAAGTGAACTAACAAAATTAGACAAAGAAAAACTAAAGAACGCCTTAGCCCCAATGAAAGAACTGGAAGAATTAATTAAAAGTAATTTCAAACTAACACAATTTTCATAATAATGCTAGATTGGCTAAAAAACATAAACAAAGAATACCCTGATTTTTGGAAAACTTATCTTGCTAAGTTTGAGCATAAATCAAAACGATATGTTGTATTTTCTACTGAAACTTCTGGACTGAATCCTGATAAGGATGTTATTTTGTCCATCGGTTCCTTTGCCATAGTAAACAACAAAATTCATATAGGTGATAGCTTTGAGTCTATTTTACTGCAATATAAATATTTTCATGATAATGGTTTATCAAATGAATTTATACTGGAAAGTAAAATGAAAAAACTGAGCGAACCAGAGGCGATTCATGCTTTCATCGATTATATTGGAAATGCCGTTTTAATTGGACATCATGTGGATTTTGATGTCGATATGATTAATAGTGCTTTAATGAGGCTAGATTGTGGTAGACTAAAAAATGAAGCTTTAGACATTGATGTAATGTATCGTAAACTGATAGATGTTAACGATAAACAGTTTTCACTTGATGAATTATCAGAAATTTTTAAATTACCGAAAAGCTACCGAAAATCTCCTTCCGAAGAGGCTTACACTATCGCATTGCTGTTTTTAAAATTAAAGAACAGATTAGGAATCAAATAAATTTTCAAGCTACTGGTCTAATGCAATTACCCTTTGAAAATGTCCGTGATGTGTTATGGAGACCGGAGTAATTGCATTTGAAAAAGTATCCAAAATATAAGGGATTCCATTTTCTTTTTTTATGTTTTCTAAAGAATCCAAAGGCTTTATTTTACTGAAAAAATCCATTTTGGAAACAGCAATTGAATAAATATAAAAATCAGTGATATAGGTTTGGGTATAAAAGACAAACCCGTCAATAGAGACCGTTCCAGAAATTTCATCATCATAATGACATTGCAATCGCCATGGAAAATAACCGCTTGTACCTGTTTCACGATTGTAAATCTTATAAGCAGCTTCTTTTCTACTCCATAAATTCCAAACCATGAGCTCTGGATTAGAATTATTAAGAATTAAGTATTGCTCATGCTTAGAAAAAATTTTATCCAAAAATCCTTTCCGCTTCCAATTGCTTTCTTTTCGGGCTAAATCAAGATCAACTATATCATTACCAATCATTGTTTTAATAATTCGGCCTCAATAACTCCTATAGCTGATTTTACATTGACCATTTTCTCCATCGATTCATTATCAATTATAATATCGAATTTTTCTTCAATATCTAATATCACATCAACCAAATTTGCAGAATTGATTCTCAAATCATTCACAAAATCAGTTTCTTCCGTAAGAGAATCAAATGCTTCCTGATTTTGAATATAAGGCTTTACTATATTCTTTAACTGTTCTATTGTCGCTTCTCTACTCATAAAGTTTATATTTTATTAAACCAATTACCAAAACTTATCATTTACTAAGATAAATATTTTTTAAAAACAACACATCCATTTACATCTCCAAATCCAAAACTCGCTTTAATGACAATATTTAAATCTTTTTCAATCAGTTGCAATGGAATTCTTGACGAATCAATGATTTCAGTAATTTCTGGGTGCAAATCTTCACAATTGCGATTTGGAAAAATAAAACCTTGGTGCAATTGCAAAATACTGGCCACGCTTTCTATACTCCCTGCAGCTGATAAACAATGTCCCACGGTTGATTTCAATGAATTAACATAAGGAAAATCCACTCCTCCTCTACCTAAAGCCATGCTCCAATTTGAAATTTCCAAACCATCCTTACTAGTAGCCGTAAGGTGACCATTAATTAAATCAACATCTTCAGCCAAAGTTCCTGCATTCTTCATTGCATTCTGAATACATCTTTGAACAGCCACAGGATTTGGCGCTGTTAGTGTACCAGTCCCTCTTTGCCCTCCAGAATTTAAATCTCCCCCTAATACTTCTGCATATATTCTAGCACCTCTTGCCAAAGCTGTTTCTAAATCTTCCAAAACCAAAGCACCAGCACCACTAGCAGGCACAAATCCTGAAGCACTTTCCGACATTGGTCTCGAACCTGTTTCCGGCGAATCGTTATGCTTATATGTACAAACTCTCATAGCATCAAATCCACCCCAAATGTAAGGCCCGGAATCACTAGTGCTTCCTGCAAGAATCCGCTTGGCCAAACCCGACTTTATGCGTTCATATGCCATAATAATACTTTCAGTTCCCGTCGTACATGCTGAGGAATTGGTAGTAACCTGATTACCCAAGCCTAATTTTCCCGCTAAATAAGCACTTATTCCGCTATTCATTGTTTGAATCACAGTGGTGCTCCCTAAATTTCTGACTTTAAAATCGTCAATTTTATAAATGCTTTCACGGAGCTTATCAAGTCCTGAAGTTCCTGCCCCAAAAATAATTCCGCTGTCCCAATCAGGTACATCCGTTTTTTCAATTGACAGATAAGCATCATTCCAAGCATCAATCCCTGCAATAATACCATATAAAATTCCTGTCGCATTAAAATTTTTAAGTTCCAGCTCTGTTAAATATTGCAATGCCAATTCCGTTGAGACATCAGGCATCCCGGCAATTTGGCAAGAAAATTTCAATCTTTCCAATTCCTCAAAATGTCTTATTCCCGAAATTCCATTTTTTATAGCATGCTGAAATACATCAAGCCCCACCCCATTTGGAGCAGCTACGCCAAGACCTGTTATAACAACTCGCTTTTTCATTTTTAATTACAATTTCAAACTATCATACCTGCAATTATTCCACTGCAAACTATTTCTCCTTTTACATTTTGCATATTGACCTTGCATTTTAACTTTCCAAATCTAAAATAGATTTTTTGAGAAATTACAGTTACTTTTTCATTTGGAAAAACAGGTTTTAAAAAATCAATACTAACTGATGTTAAAGCAATTACTGATATTGAACTTATTTTTTCATTTAATAAAAATATTCCCAAACAAACCACCCCAATCTGAGCCATGACCTCCGTTAAAATTACTCCAGGAGTAACTGGATTTTCTTTAAAATGACCTTTGTAAAAATCAAGATTTTCATCAAAAGTATATTCACCCTCCACTCCATCTTCATCAATTCTTACTATTTCATCCACAAACAAAAACGGTTTGGAATAGGGCAATTTTGAAATTATATCTTTTTTTTCCATTGATTTTACTTAAAATGCACATAACTCAAAATCTCATGTTCTAAAACCGCAACAACACTTTTTGAGCCGAAAATCCGGGACCAAAACTCAACATCAAGCCCTGAGAGCCTTTTTCTGGATTTTTATCCATAAATCGCTCCAAAACATACAACACGGTTGCGCTTGACATATTACCGTAAAGCTTCAGAACAGCTTTGGTATCGTCAATATTTTTTCCATGGTCAAAAAAGAGATCCTCCACAATTTGAACGATTTTTTTTCCTCCCGGATGAAAAATCAAATGATCAATATCTGATATTTCCAAATTATTCTTTTTCAGAAAAGGATGAATAATATCTCCAAAATGAGAACTTATTGTTTCAGGAACATCAATATCCAAAACCATTTGCAATCCTGAATTGGTAAGCTTAAATCCCATCATGTGAATATTATCAAAAAAATGATACATTTCTTCTGCCAAAATCTCTGGTCCTTCCTCTTCTTCCACTGACGAAAGCAAAACACAGGCCGCTCCATCACCAAAAATTGCAGCGCTTACAATGTTTGGCATCGAAAAATCATTTAATTGAAACGTAGCTGTGGGACTTTCTATCGCAATAACCGCCGCTTTTTTACCTGGATTAGCCTGAAGAAAATTTTTCGCATAAATAATTCCTGAAATTCCTGCTGCACATCCCATTTCGGTCACCGGCAATCTCACTATATCTTGTCTTAATTTTAAACTGTTAATCAAATAAGCATCCAAGGAAGGAATCATTATTCCAGTACAACTAACAGTTATGATATAATCCAAATCATCAGGGAGCCATTGTGCTTTTTTCAATGCTTTATTTAAGACTTTTTCACCCAGATCAATCACTTCCCTAATATAAATATCATTTTTATCTTCAAATGAGGTGTTTTCAAAAACCGCCAACGGATCCATTATCGAATACCGCTTATCTACTCCGGCACCTTCAAAAATTTTTTTAACTTTTCGAATAAAACGCTCTTCTTGACCTTCTAACCAAATATCCAAAAAAGGAAGAATCTCCTCTGTAGTTCTTGAAAACTTTGGCAATTGCTTCGCAACACATTTTATTTTTACACTCATTTATTTTCTTTTGGGGTATATTTTAAACTTTCAAAAATCAACATAATCTTATTTCTCTACAATCCATTGGTAGCGAAAAGCCCATTTCCATTGTATACTGTATTTTTTAAATCTCAAATTTTCCGAAAAAGCAATTAACTCCTCCCTTTTAAAACCTCTCAATATAGAAGTCAAACCATCTTCCCGCGACATTTTATTCATTCGAAAAACAAAACAAAGTCCTTGAAATAATCTATACGCAACTGAATGGCGATGTAAATCATTTACAACAAAACCGAGTTTTGAATTTCGATTGAATAACGTTAATAATTCTACGATTTCATTATTATCAAAATGATGTAAAGTCAATGTGCAAAGCAATATATCAAACTTCAATTCATTAAAAGATTGATTAAAAACATCCTCACACCGGTATTTAATATTGGGGTAATTCTTGGACAAATCGATTGCGTAATTTACCGTAAATGGATTTGCGTCCACACCGATCAATTCCAAATTTAAATTATTCTGAAAACCAAAATCAGCCAATTTCCGCAACATATCCCCATTACCACAACCAACATCTACAATTGTGACCGGGCTTAAATTGGATTCATTTTTTAACAATTTCGCAACACCTTTCAAAGTCAATCGGTTCCCTCCTAAAAGTTGGTTTATTTGCGCTATTTTATCCAATGCTAATTTCAAAGCATTGCCTTCCAAAGTAAAATCATCCATTATTTCAGGATTATTGGTACGCTGTTGTGTATTTACAAGCATTAATTTTTAATTATTTCAAAATTAAATTCTATTGCTTTTTTGCCCTAAGCTCTCTAATCGCCTGTAAGATATGAAAAAAAATTTCGGGTAAACAAAAAAATCATTAAAAACTATAATTCTGTGAAATAGATACTTCTCGTTGTATCTTTATTATTTCGGTTATAGTACGAGCTTAATTTTAAACATATCAAAATTCTTGTAAAATACCGAATTGGAATTGATTTCTTTATTAAATGTTGTTTTTAAAGCAAATTTTTATGCGTTTTTTCCTAAAATAATACCGCAAATCCTCCAGTGAATTTATTAAAAGTGTCGACACCTATTTCAACACCGAAATCTTTATTAATTTCATACATTGCTCCAACACCAACAAGAGGTTTATACAATACTTTGTCAATTTTATTGTATATTATCTGACCATTGTCGAATGTTATTTTTTTGTTGTAAACAGACAATCCTGCTTTGTATTTGATTAACACTTTTCTAATGAATCCAGCACCACCTACACCATAGATTGAGCACCATTCCTCATTTAATGATTTGGTAGCATATTGCATCTCCGATTCGCTTATATGTCCGTATGCGATGGTACCATCAGATTTTTTCTGATTTAATGCTCCGCTAAATCCTCCGCCAATATATGTAGATTCCGTTCCACGTATATTGAACGTCATTTCACTTCCTGCTATTTCTGATGTTCCGTAAAAGAAATGCACTGTAGTAGTTTGCGCATAGCACATACCCGACACTAATAGCAAATAAATTGATGTTTTCATTTTATTTTGTTTTTTTTGATTGTTACGATTTTACACGACCACCACATTTACCATTTATGAATAGCATTATTCATAGGCAGCGTCCACAATGTTTGAAAATGATTTCGGTACTTCGTATTTGTGCAATATTGAGAATATGAAATAAACCTCATTTGCATTTTCGCAAAAAACTAAAATATTCAGATTTATCAATTTGGGGAATGATATTAGAAAGCCACACACCTTGCTTTTTCATTTATAACAGAGATCATTTTTTTATTTAAAATCTTATCCGCTAAATACAAAGTATCCTTTCAAGAATATTTTTACACAATTATTTTTAGAATATATATATTGCTATTGCTTTTATTCAAATCATTTAACATCAATTGTTTTCCCGTGAGTCTGTTTTATTATAAATGGCATTAAAGACGGGAATTCAATCATTATTTTCATGAAAAAAGCAGAGACTTTTCGTTTTTGCAGTATAAAAGCCAAAACACGACCAATTCTCAATCTCTTTTTGAAATTAGCATTCCATTCTGCAATGTACTTTTTCTCTAATTCCTCTCGCGATTTTATCTTGCCTGTATAAAAATCACCAATCAACTCAGAAGCAATTTTGGCACTATGAATCGCCATCGCCATACCATTACCACATAAAGGATGGATTAAACCCGCAGTATCCCCAATCATCAAAATATGATTTTCTACGCTTGCTTTTTTATCAAATGACACTTGACTGATTGTCAATGGAGTCTCAAAAAGCATTTTACTAGTGTCCAAAATCTGTTTCAAATGAGGATTCTTGCTTACAATTTGACTCTGAAACTCCTCGATGCTTTTGTATTTTTTGAATGACTCATAACTTGCTAAATAACAAATATTAATAACATTATTTTCGACTTTTGAAACACCGCAATACCCACCTTCAAAATTATGAAGCCCCACTAAATCATTTAGGAACTCACCTGAATAATGGGCTTTCACAGCTAACCAATGTGATTTTTCCTGAATAAATCCTCTTTTTAATTTCTGATCAATATTAGACCGTTTTCCAAAGGCTCCTATAACAATTTCGCAGGATATGACTCTATTTTTTAAAGTCGAAACAGTAAAAACGTCGTTTTCATAAACGATATCATCTACATTGTCCTGAACAATTTCACACCCATTTTCGATAGCTTTTTTACATAAAAACGCATCCAATGTAAACCTACTGACACCAAATCCACCAAGTGGTAAATCACAATTGATTAATTTTCCATTTGGGGTTGAAAAATCTAATTTTGAGATATGAGTAGGATTTAATTCTGAAATATTCAGCGAAAGCCAATTCAGATAAGGCAAAACTTCATTTGAAATGTACTCACCACAAACTTTATGTTTTGGATATTCATTTTTTTCAATAACAATAACTTGTAAACCAATTTTAGACAAATGTATTGCTGCTGTCAGCCCAGCCAATCCTCCTCCAACAATTGTAACCGACCTATTAGTAATCATATAGAAGTAAAATTATAAAGAATGTTAATAAAATGTTCTTATTGTCTTTGAAAAGCCTAAATACTCGTTATAATAATTAAAAATGTAAGTGAAATACACAAATGTAGTTCGAAAATTGAACCTGAACGTTTTTTTGACAAGAAAACTATAAGCTTAAAAAATTAAAATTTTGATTCTTGCTTTTTGATTTATCAAGTCCTATATTTGCTTTCGAATAAAAAAACCTATGGAACAATTTGTAGTATCGGCACGTAAATATCGTCCCCAAACATTTAAAGATGTGGTGGGACAAAAAGCGATTACCAATACATTACTCAATGCCATAGAGAACAACCATTTAGCTTCAGCTCTTTTATTCACGGGACCTCGTGGTGTCGGAAAAACAACTTGCGCCCGTATTTTGGCTCGAAAAATAAATCAGCCCGGCTATGATGATCCCAACGAAGATTTTGCTTTCAATGTCTTCGAATTGGACGCCGCTTCCAACAATTCTGTTGATGATATCCGAAATTTGATTGATCAAGTTCGTATTCCTCCACAAACCGGGCAATACAAAGTGTATATTATTGACGAGGTCCATATGTTGTCTTCGGCTGCTTTTAATGCTTTTTTGAAAACATTGGAAGAACCACCAAAACACGCCATTTTTATATTGGCTACAACCGAAAAACATAAAATTATCCCAACGATTTTATCTCGTTGTCAGATATTTGACTTTAAAAGAATCACCGTAAAAGATGCAAAAGAACATCTTGCTGATGTTGCAACCAGCCAAGGTGTAGCTTTTGAGGATGATGCACTCCATATCATAGCCCAAAAAGCAGATGGCGCTATGCGTGACGCTTTGTCAATTTTTGACAGAGTAGTTTCTTTTTGCGGAAATAATCTTACTCGTCAAGCGGTTACCGAAAATTTAAACGTTTTAGATTACGAAACCTATATTAACGTTACCGATTTAATTCTGGAAAACAAAATACCAGACTTATTGATAGCATTTAATGATATTCTGTCCAAAGGATTTGACAGTCATCATTTTGTTTCAGGATTAGCCACACATTTCAGAGATTTATTGGTAAGCAAAACACCCGCAACACTTGTACTACTTGAGGTTGGAGAACAAGCTCAAAAGATGTACGGAATTCAGGCTCAAAAATGTAGCCAGGACTTTTTGTTGAAAGGAATAGATATTGCCAATGATTGCGATTTAAAATACAAAGCTAGTCAAAATCAACGACTTCTTGTCGAACTTTGCTTGATGCAACTTGCCTCTATCACTTATGATGGAGAAAAAAAAAAGTTGAGCAATTTATAATTTCGCCTACTTATTTTAGAAAAGTTGCAGATTACTCTATAGTTGAAGCTGTTAAAAAAGAAAAAAATGGCAATGGAAATACCGATTCCGATGACATTGAAAAGACTGAAACTGTAAAGCCAATTGCAGTTGCTGAAGAAAAACCTCAGATTCCAAATCCTGCAGTTTCAACACCCTCGAACAACGAAGTTAAGTTTTCAGCTTTATCACTTTCCAGTATTCGAGCCAAGAAATCATTAGAAGAAAGTCTAAAAGGATTTATAAAGGAAGACAACACCAATTTACCTTCTGAAGCTTTTACAGAGACCGAAATGCTTTTGCAATGGACCAAATATGCTCAGCGTTTAGGTGAAAAAGGATACAAAATAATGGAATCCTTATTATTGATCAATGATCCAAAATTAGACGGTACCAGCATCACTTTTGAACTACCAAACGAAGGATCAAAACTAGATTTTGAGAAAGAAATGATTGGTCTTTTAGGCCATTTGCGCGGTCATTTACACAATCATGATATTACCATCGAAGTGAATGTAAATGAAAGCATCGAAATAAGAAGAAGTTTTACAGACCAAGACCGTTACAACAGACTTTTAGAAATCAATCCTAATATTGAATTATTGAGAACCACTTTTGGTTTGGATTTAGACGCTTAATAATTCATTATCCTAATAAGTGAGCATTTCATATCATAAAATGTCATTTTCGTATCAATTGATAACGAACTATAACGTTATTTTTAAACTTTACTAACAATTAAAAAACTAAAATGGAGAACAAACCAGCTAATCCAGCTCCTTTAGGCCTTTTAGGCTTTGGAATGACCACAATTTTATTAAACATCCACAATTTGGGCTTTTTCCCAGTAAGCGCCGTTATCATATCGATGGGTATTTTTTATGGCGGGCTGGCACAAATAATAGCCGGAATATTATCATACAAAAACGGGAAAACATTTGCAGGGACTGCTTTTACTTCCTATGGTTTTTTCTGGATTTCTTTGGTCGGAATTTGGCTTTTACCAAATACAGGATTTGAAATGGCTGGAACAACTCCTACTCCATTTTTCGGCTGCTATTTAACTCTTTGGGGGATTTTTACTGCTTTTATGTGGTGGGGAACTTGGGGCGGCAGCAAAGTACAGCAATTTGTCTTTTTATCTTTAACCATTTTGTTTTTCGTTTTGGCTATAGAAAAATTTACCGGAATTGAACCTTTAGCTCCTGTTGCTGGTGCAATTGGTATAATTTGTGGTAGCAGTGCTTTTTATTTAGCAGTAGCTGAACTTTTGGAAGAAACAAAAAACAAAAGAGTTCTACCTTACTAATAAACAATTTTTAGATATCATCCAAAAAGGCTCAAAACTGTGATACGTTTTGAGCCTTTTTTATATTTTTAATGTATTTGCGAAACAATTGTAATAAAACAACTGTGTCAGAACTTAAGTAATTCTTCGTTCTTCAATTAAAATGTATCGATATCCAAATCCCAATTTAACTCGCTACTATACCACAATTGCCCTTCTGAAACCTGTAGTGGGCAATCAAAATTATTGGTATATAATGCCCCCGTTCCTAATCCTTGTGGCATTAAATTATTCAATGTAAATGTCCATTGAGCGATAGCATTCAATCCAATATTACTTTCCAAAGCAGAGGTTATCCACCATCCAATATTGTGCTTTTCGGCCAAAGAAATCCACTCTTGAGTACCACGAAATCCACCAACAAAACTAGGCTTCAAAATGATGTATTGCGGCTTGATTTTAAGGAGTAACTCTTCTTTTTCAGTAGCAGTAAACACTCCTATTAACTCTTCATCCAATGCAATAGGAAAAGGAGTCGTTTTACACAGCTCTGCCATACTGTCAGTATTGTTTTTTTGAATAGGCTGCTCAATGCTATGCAATACAAATTCAGATAATTGCATCAATTTATATAAAGCTTTATTTAAATCAAAAGCACCATTAGCATCGACTCTTATTTCAACTTGTTCCGGGGTGAAATGTTGCCTAATATAACGCAATAATTGCAATTCTTTATCAAAATCTATAGCTCCAATTTTGAGTTTTATGCATCGAAATCCATCGGCTAATTTCTCCTCGATTTGTTGCTTCATAAAAGCCTCTTCTCCCATCCAAACCAGACCATTTATTGGGATTGATTTTATCCCTTTTGTGAAGTCTGACGGAAAGAGTAAAAAAGGATTTTCACTAGCCAAGGACTGGAACGCCATTTCGACTCCAAACTGTATAGATGGAAACTCTAATAAGGCTTCCCAAAGTTGATCTTTACCAAGATGAATATTAGCACACGCCCATTGCAATTTTTCTTCATAACCGGGACGGTCGTCAATACTCAATCCTCTCAAAATACCACACTCTCCTATTCCCTTTTTACCGTATTGCTCCAAAACAATAAACCAGGTTTCTTTTTCGGTCATCACTCCACGAGAAGTTCCGGATGGGCGTTTAAAATTGAGGATGTATTTGTGGTATGAAGCAAACATATTTTAGATTTATAGATTATTGGACTTTTGGATTATTAGATTTTTAACTAATCTTTCCATAATTTTAACACTCTCTCAAAATCCTCATTCTGAATCCCTGCTTTTTGGAAAGCCTTGAAATCCTGTTCTGTTTTTTGAACCCAACTCAAACTATCGGTAACATTTTGATTTTGGTATTTTTTGTAGATTTTTTTGGCTTCTTTGTAATTGTCGTTCAATAGATACGCATGAGCTAAATTCAATTGAACCAAAAGCTCCGTATTGTCAAGTTTTTCTCCGTCTTTCAAGTATTTTAATCCTTTTCCGTATTGCTTGGTCAAAAGATAGCAGCTCCCGATTGCACTATAATCCAATGCTGTAGCTTTACCATCATTTATAATTACCCCTAATTTATCAATTGCATCCCCAAATTTGCCTTTTTTTATTAAAAGCGATGCTTCTTTACGTAAATCGGAATAAACAGCGGTAGAAGTGCTTGTTTCACCGAAACAGGTATCGCCGGCATCTTTAAAAACTTTGGAACGCTCAATTGCCAACAATTTTTGAAACTCTTGAAATTTGTACTTGTCTTGGATTTTATCCAATACGCAAACACAAAAATTATCCGAATTGGTCATTTTTTGAGCCAAATTAGAAGTTTTGCATTGGTCAATAATAGTCTTTCTGTTATCAACGCTCCATCCTCGGCTTAATTTTTTGTCCACCCAAGGCACAACTTCCAAAACGATTTTTTGCTTCATAATCCAATTTTTACTTTCAAAACCAAACCATAGAGCACTTCCATTAAGGCAAGTTGATTTATCAACAGAAAGACGTTTGGCATCTTTACTAACAGGTTCGTCCTGTGCCAAACACGATTCCAGCGTTTTTCCTGAATCTTTGTATTCTAAAGCTAATTTATCATTAGAAAAAATAGCATATGCACATTTATCGTCACCAGATATTTTTGACAACACAAAAACAGCTCCAGCAGAACCTTGACTAATTCCTGTAGGATCGGGAATTGATTTTAAAACAGAAACCAAACTGCTGGCCAGTTGCTGATTTTCGTCCAAAAGGGTGATTCTATATACGATTTCGGTAGTTCCAAGCGGTAAATCTTCGGTTTTTATGACGATTCGGTCTCTAGCGGAAATATTGATTTCCTTAGTAGTCGAACGGTTTTTATCCCAATAACCATCCTGTTGTGAAAAAATATTTATGGTGAATTGAAGCGCAATAAATAATAGGAAGTGTTTTTTTTTCATTATGGAAATATTGGTCTTTCTTTAAAAGAAAAGATATTAAAAACGGTGTACCCTAGCCCTGATAGAAGCGGTATCCTTTATTGAAGCGATTTTTTTTTCGCTTCAATAAAGATACAAGCGGATAGCAGGAAAAAGCTCCAAATTACAGTTCGATAAAACTGCCAATTTCAAGCAACATCAAATCTTTTCCTTTGTCAAAAAACTTCTTGATGGCTTCCTCGTGGTTGATTTCGATGTACCCAAATGTGTCGTAGTGCATGCCCAAAATCTTATCACATTCCACAAAATCGGAAGCAATTATGGCATCGTCCACATCCATGGTAAAATTATCACCGATAGGTAAAATCGCTAAATCGAGTTTGGTTCGCATCGGAATGAGTTTCATATCCATAGTAAGGGCAGTATCGCCAGCAATGTAAATGTTTTTGTGTTCGCCCTCAATTACAAAACCGCCAGGATTCCCACCGTAACTTCCGTCAGGAAAAGAACTCGAGTGAATGGCGCTTACGTATTTTAATTTTCCGAAATCGAAATTCCAACTTCCACCGTGATTCATAGGATGCGATTGAAAGCCCTTCGCTCCATAGTAGGTCGCAATTTCATAATTGGAAATGATTACAGCTCCCGTTCTTTTGGCGATAGATTCTACATCGACAACGTGATCACCGTGCGCATGCGTCAAAAGAATAAAATCGGCCTTGAGAGTATTAATATCAATATGAGCTGCTTTTGGATTGGCCGAAATATAAGGGTCAACCAGAATGTGTTTGCCACTGACTTCTATCCCTAAAGAACTGTGACCGTAGAATGTTATTTTCATTTTATTATAAGTTTAAAATTGAAAAAAGTTAAAAACACTATTTACATTGTTTTTTGATATTGCTATTGCCAGTGAAATTGATATTGTCATTATCTTCCTCCCAAGAAAACATTTACTATGATGTCCGAAATCAACGAAATCATACATAAAGATAGCAATATAGAGAGCAAAAAGGTACTCAATGCTACTTTCTTTAATTCTGGATCCAATAATTTAGGGTCCTGGTTTTTGGAAACTGTGATTAAATGTTTTGTCAACGGGATATAGGCTAATAAAAACAAATATTGATCAAAACGAAAATTACTCAATATAGCAAACGCAACGACCGAAATCATAGCGGAAACAATTAGGAAATAGTGATATTTTTTTGCTTTTTCGGCACCCATTTTTACAACCATAGTATTCTTTCCTGATTTGGCATCAGATGCTTGGTCACGCATATTGTTTAAATTCAAAACGCCAACACTTAATAATCCAATTGCGATAGCCGGCAAAATAAGCACCCAATCCAATTGTTTTGAATACAAGAAATTAACGCCCAAAGTACTTACTAATCCAAAAAAAACAAAGACAAAAACATCTCCATATCCGCGATATCCGTATGCTGAAGTACCTACTGTATAGCGAATCGCGGATGCTATGGCCAAAATCCCTAACACCAAATAAAACAAGGAATACACAAGATTTGTCTCTCCAAAAGCGACGTAAATCAAGAATATTGCAGAAGCTAAAGTTAATATCGAAGTAATCACCAATGCTTTTTTCATTGCTTGTGGCGTTATCACACCGCTTTGGATAGCGCGTTTTGGCCCTACTCTATCTTCATTATCCGTTCCTTTTACACCATCGCCATAATCATTGGCAAAATTTGAAAGCACCTGCAACCCTAAAGTTGTCAATAAAGCAAAAGCAAATATTTTCCAATTGAAAACTTCTGTCGGTGTGAGTACATTCTCGGTAGGGTTCGCCAAAGCATACATACTTCCAACTATAATTCCAGAAACTGATAATGGTAATGTTCTTAATCTTGCTGCTTCAATCCAATGTTTCATTGCGTTGTTTAGTTTGTTAAAAGTTTAATTTGTTTAAGAGTTTAAACAAATTCTCATAATTTATAATTCTGTAATCTACAATCTTTTTCCCTTCGGAAGCTAGGGGCTACATCCAATTGCTATCGGAAGTTTCCATTTCGTACAACCAAAGATTGACGTATTGTTTTATAGCTGTAAAATTACCCAATTGAAAACTAATATTCCCTCCAGCAGTATGCAAAGTTAATGATCCAATATTGATATTTTTATGCCAAAATAGTTGAGAAGTTGTAATCGCTTGAATTTTACTGGGTAAAATAATTTTATTTGTAACATCCCAAGCACCACTTTGCAGGATTAAAAAATCATCATTAATATAGAGACGGGTGTTTTTGAATGCAAAAAACTGAATTATTCCAATGAAAAGAACAAATAACAGCACAAAATAATCAATCGTTGGCAATTCTTCAATTATCAAATCCCTAACAAAATAAAAACCTAACAGTGGCAATCCAATAGTCAGAAAAACAGAAAATCCCAATTTTCTAAAATTAGGTTTTAGCATCACTCCTTTTTCGGGAATCTTTTGAAATAATAATTTCAAAATCGAATCTTTTTCCAGTTTGTCACAACCGGGAATTTCGATAGCGAGTTTGTGGTCTTCTTTTTCTCCACCAGTAGCTTGTTTAATTTTAAGATGCAACACATTCATCTTCTTTTGAAAATAATTCTGGGTAATACTTGTTATTTGAACCTTTTCTGGCTTTATAATAGTGCTTTTTGCATTCAACAATCCATAAGAAAGCAATAGAGAACCTTTTTGTCTGGCAATTTTATAATCAAAATAGGTGAAAATCGTTTTAACCAAATTAATTATAATAACTGCCAAAAAGAAAATGACAAATAACATCAAAAATGTAGTGGCAATTTGGCTTTTATCGACATAATCTTCGATATTTTCATCGTGTAAAATATCTCTCCCCGTTATTTGCTTAATGTGATCAAAAAGCGTGATAAAAAAAGCCAGTAAAACGAAAAAGCTCTTTACATAATTGGAAGTAATTCCAATTTTCAATAAACTCAAAAAACTGATTTTTATAAAAGGTGCCTCAGAATCAATAGTTTTCTCAATTGAAATTTCATCTGAAGTGCTAATTGAATCGTCATTATTTACATTTTTTTTATTTTCATTCTCTAATAGACGAACTTTTAAGTCCAATGCCAATTCATGAGAAATAGCTCTGATATCTCCTTCCTTTTTATTAGAACCCGCAGTATCGACAGCCAATTCATAAACACCCACCAACCTTTGAATTAGCGACTGATTGATATTTACTTGTTGGATTTTATAAAGCTGTATAGTTGTTTTGGTTTTGTTAAAAATCCCTTCGGTTATAATAAACTCCCCATTTTTATGATCTATGTAAAAGGTAAAATTCAAATATCTCAAATAAGAAACGATTCCAACTATAGTAAAAACGACAATTATACCTATCAATAAATAGAATTTATTGATTTGATCAAATTTAAAAATCCAAATCACCAAAATAGGCCATAATGCTTTTGCATATCCTTGAAGTGAATAAACAAACATTACTAAAATTCCAACGATGGATTGTCGTTGTGGCTGATTAAAATCGGATCCCATTACAATTGTTTTTGAATTTTACCCATCAAAAGTTGCTTGATGTTTTCGGCTTCCTCTTTAGCAATTCCTGGAATTTCAATATCACTGGAATTTCCACCTGCTGTGAAGATTTGAATTTTTGCCAAGCCAAAGAACCTAGAAACAAACCCTTCATGTAAAGCAACATGTTGTACTCTATTATAAGGAATTACAAGCGTATTTGTGGCAATTATTCCATGTCTAAATAACACATCATGGGTTCTAAAAGCAAAACCTTTTTTCTTGAAACTTATCCACGAAAAGTAAAACACTAATAGTAACAAAACTGCAAAAACAATACTCAGTTGATAAATGAAAGGATAAAGATCTTCATTAAAATAAAATACAAGTCCCACTCCTATTGCCAAAACCAAAAAAAATACCGCCAAACTTATCAAAGTCACTTTCCAATAATTAGGATGCAAAATAGAAAATACTACATCTTCAAATTTAGGAAGTTGAGTAGTATCAATAGTTTCGTTCATGAAGTCTTCCATATCTTTTTTTTTGAATAAATATAAAATTTAAGGTTTCAAATCGCAAAACTTGAAACCCTTAAACTTTTAAACATTTTAAATTCTTTTTTTTAAGGTAACCATTTTTTCTCAAAATTTGGTTTGCGCTTTTCAAGGAATGCATTTCTTCCCTCTTTTGCCTCTTCAGTCATATAGGCCAATCTTGTTGCTTCTCCAGCAAATACTTGTTGTCCCACCATGCCATCATCGGTAAGATTCATCGCAAACTTTAGCATTTTGATAGCCATAGGTGATTTTGCAAGTATTTCTTGAGCCCACTGATAAGCAGTATCTTCCAATTCAGCATGAGGAATAACGGCATTTACCATACCCATATCCATCGCTTCTTGAGCAGAATAATTTCGTCCCAAAAAGAAAATTTCTCTTGCTTTTTTCTGCCCAACCATTTTGGCAAGATAAGCAGATCCATATCCACCATCGAAACTAGTTACATCGGCATCGGTTTGTTTAAAAATAGCGTGCTCTTTACTAGCTAAAGTCATATCACAAACTACGTGCAAACTATGTCCTCCACCGACAGCCCAACCTGGGACTACCGCGATAACCACTTTTGGCATAAAACGGATTAAGCGCTGTACTTCAAGAATATTCAAACGATGTTGTCCATCATCCCCCACATAACCTTGATGACCACGGGCATTTTGATCTCCACCGCTACAAAAAGAATACACACCATCCTTAGAAGAAGGCCCTTCGGCAGAAAGCAAAACCACACCTATGGACGTGTCTTCTTGCGCATCATAAAATGCTTGATATAATTCAGATGTTGTTTTGGGTCTAAAAGCGTTGCGTACATTGGGTCTGTTAAATGCAATTCTGGCAACACCATTGCATTTTTTATAGGTTATATCTTCAAATTCTTTGGCGATTATCCAATCCATTCTATTTACTTTTAAATTATTATAATGTAAAAATAAGGCATTTTTTATACTTCTAAAATATAAAAACAATTAATCAACATCTTAATCAATAAATAAATTACAAAACAGCTAATATAACCTTTGATACAAAGTTAACCTTGGAAGCTTTACCAGAGATGAGAAACAAACATCGATGGGAAGCTATGGATTTTGAAAATCAATTATTAATAAAAGCAAGATCAGAAAACAAAACATACATCTTGCAGCTTTTATCCAATGGGATTCTCTAAAACAGCTATTGGCCATAAGAAGATATATACTTTATAAATCTAGCCCAAAAAGGACTTATAGCCAAAAAGAAAGGGGGCAGTTGATCTTTGACTTATACTCTGATATAATGACAGTATATAATCTAAATCAACAGCTTAGAGGTATTTACAATAGTATATTGCCATGTCTAAACTGGCGCATTAGTATAGAAACGTGAATGAGTCAAGGTTTAAAAACTATAATATTCTACTCAATACCATAACTTTCAATTACCAATCAATCTTAAACTATTTTGATAATAGAAGTACCAATGCATCCGAAGAATCTTTTAATGCAAAAATAAAAGCTTTTAGATCACAATTTAGAGGTGTTAGAAATATAGAATATTTCCTCTTTAGACTAACAAATATTTATGCTTAATTTTTACGCTCCCACAGGTTTTGGACTTGATCCGTAATTACGCATAGTTCCAGATTTTCAGTTTTTATAAAATCTGTTTTTTTAAACCTATTGTAAAACAAAAACCCCTCATCTTTAGATGAAGGGTTTTATAAAAAAAGGCAGCGACATACTCTCCCACATAACTGCAGTACCATCTGCGCAGGCGGGCTTAACTACTCTGTTCGGGATGGGAAGAGGTGAGCCCCGCCGCAATAACCACCTTAAGTCGTTACAATTGCTTTGGGCAATCATTGTAATGATGTTTATCTTTTTTGATAATCATCAATCACATAATATCTTAACATACTGAGATAAAGAACATAAAAAGTATTAGAAAGTTTCTTCTCCCGACCGAAGTCG